>NZ_OZ257124.1:0-2400000 GCF_965278935.1 Brevundimonas sp.
TGACGAAACCATCCGTCCGAACACGGACATGCAGACCCTCGGCGCCCTGAACCCGTCCTTCGCCATGATGGGCGAGATGGCCTTCGACGCCGTGATCAACCAGCGCTACCCCGAGGTCGAGCGCATCAACCACGTGCACACGCCCGGCAACTCGTCCGGCATCGTCGACGGTTCGGCGGGCGTCCTGATCGGCACACTGGAAGCCGGCAAGGCCCTGGGCCTGAAGCCCCGCGCCCGGATCAAGGGCGCCGCCTCGATCGGCTCCGAGCCCTCGATCATGCTGACGGGTCCGGAGTTCGTGACCAACAAGCTGCTCGGCAAGCTGGGCATGACGGTCGCCGACATCGACGTCTGGGAGCTGAACGAGGCCTTCGCGGCCGTCGTGCTGCGCTACATGCAGGCGCTGAACATCCCGCACGACAAGATGAACGTGAACGGCGGCGGCATCTCCATGGGTCACCCGCTGGGCGCCACCGGCGCCATGATCACCGGGATCGCCCTCGACGAACTGGAGCGGTCCAACAAGGAAACCGCCCTGATCACCCTGTGCATCGGCGGCGGCATGGGCACCGCCACCGTCATCGAACGCGTCTGAGGATCACACCGATGGAAAACTTCAAGATCGACGTCGACGCCGACGGCATCGCCCTGGTCACCTTCGACGTGCCGGGCCGTTCGATGAACACCCTGACCTCGGGCGTGATGGCCGAACTTCCCGCTCTGGTCGAACGCATCAAGACCGACGACGCCATCAAGGGCGCGGTCATCACCTCGGGCAAGGCCTCGGGCTTCTGCGCGGGCGCCGATCTCGGCGACATGGCCGGCGGTTCGCTGGCCGGCGGCGGCGACCTTCAGGCCGCGTTCGACGCGGGCTGGAAGATGAACGGCTCGCTGCGCGCGCTGGAAACCTGCGGCAAGCCGATCGCGGCGGCCATCAACGGTCTGGCGCTCGGGGGCGGTCTTGAGCTGACGCTGGCCTGCCACTACCGCGTGGTCGGCGACGACGCGAAAATCCAGCTGGGTCTGCCCGAGATCAAGGTCGGCCTGTTCCCCGGCGGCGGCGGCACCCAGCGCCTGCCGCGCATGATCGGCGTGCAGGCGGCCATGACGGCGATGAGCGCCGGCTCCTCCTGGCGTCCGAACGACGCCAAGGGCGCGGGCGTGGTCAACGAGGTCGTAGCCAAGGGGACCGAAGTCGAAGCCGCCAAGGCCTGGATCAAGGGCGGCGGCAAGGCCGTGCAGCCGTGGGATACGAAAGACTTCAAACAGCCCGGCGGCGGCCCCTACCACCCGGCCGGCATCCAGAACTTCCTGGTCGGCAACGCCATGATCCGCAAGCAGTCCTGGGGAAACTATCCGGCGGTCATCAACCTGATGAAGGCCGTCTATGAAGGCATCCAGGTGCCGATGGACGCGGCTCTCCGCATCGAGACCCGCTACTTCATCAAGACTTTGATGACCCCGCAGGCCCAGGGCATGATCCGGTCGCTGTTCCTGTCCAAGCAGGAGCTGGACAAGGGCGCCGTACGCCCGGCCGGCATCCCGGCTTCCGACGCCAAGAAGGTCACGGTCATCGGCGCCGGCATGATGGGCGCGGGCATCGCCTATGTGCAGGCGCTCGCCGGCATCCAGACCATCCTGATCGACCGCGATCAGGAGGCCGCCGACAAGGGCAAGGCGCACGTCGAGGAGCTGCTGAAGAAACGCCTTTCGCGCGGTCAGCTGACGCAGGACAAGTATGACGCCCTGCTGGACTCGGTCGTCGCCACCACCGACTACGACCAGATCAAGGGTTCGGACCTCGTGATCGAGGCGGTGTTCGAGAACCGCGAGATCAAGGCCGACGTCACCAAGCGCGCCGAGGCCCAGCTGACGGCAGGGGCCGTGTTCGGATCGAACACCTCGACCCTGCCGATCACAGGTCTGGCCGAGGCCTCGGTGCGGCCGGAGGACTTCATCGGCATCCACTTCTTCTCGCCCGTCGACAAGATGATGCTGGTCGAGATCATCCTGGGCGAGAAGACGGGTCAGGCGGCGATCGCCAAGACGCTCGACTACGTCATGAAGATCAAGAAGACCCCGATCATCGTCAACGACGGCCGTGGCTTCTACACCTCGCGCTGCTTCGGCACCTATGTGGCCGAGGGTCTGGCCATGCTGGAAGAAGGCTACGCCCCCGCCCTGATCGACAACATCGGTCGCATGACCGGCATGCCGCGCGGCCCGCTGGAAATGCACGACGACGTCGCCCTCGATCTGTCGATGAAGGTCTCGAAACAGACCGCCCTGGACCTCGGCGACAAATACGTGCCGCTCGCCGGCGCCGAGATCATCCGCACCATGGTCGAGGATCTGGGTCGCTACGGCCGCAAGAACGGCAAGGGCTTCTACGACTACGACGTGAAGCCCAAGAAGCTGTGGTCGGGCCTCGCCGAACTGGCCCCGGTCAGGATCAACGACTCGACGCCGGAACTGGTCGCCGACCAGAAGCAGCGCCTGCTCTATCGCCAGGCGGTGGAAGTGGCGCGCTGCTGGGAAGAGGGCGTCATCGACGATCCGCGCGAGGCTGATGTCGGCGCCATCCTGGCCTGGGGCTTCGCGCCCTGGACCGGCGGCCCGATCACCTACATCGACCAGATCGGGCTCAAGGCCTTCGTGGCCCAGGCCGACGACTACGCCGCCCGCTACGGCGACCGTTTCAAGGTCCCGCAGCTGCTGCGCGACATGGCCGCCAAGGGTGAGACCTTCTACGGCAAATTCACGGGGGCGAAGGCGGCTGCCTGACCTCTTCCCTCTCCCGGTGGGAGAGGGCTTGAGCGCGCGAGAGCCTTCAGGCGATCGGACTTGCGCGAAAGGGTGAGGGTTCGATGCTACCCGGTGAGGGCACGACCCTCACCCTTTCGGCCAAGGCGCATCGCTTTGCTCTGCGGGCCTCAAGCCCTCTCCCAAAAGGAGAGGGTGTCCTAAATGATATCCAGCGGCTGAGGGGTCGAGGGTGGCGGGAAGGCGCGGTCCAGCGCCTCGAGGTCCTCGTGGTCCAGTTCGATCTCCAGCGCCGCGGCGTTGGCCTCGACGTGGGCGACGGTCGAGGCCTTGGGGATGGCGATGACACCCTCCTGGCGAAGGACGGCCGCGAGCGCGATCTGGGCGGGGGTGGCGTCGTGGCGGTCGGCCACGGCCAGCAGGGCCGGATGGTTCAACAGGTCGCCCCGCCCCAGCGGCGAATAGGCCATGACCGGCATCAGTCGCTCCTGCTGCCAGGGCAGGAGGTCGAACTCGATCCCGCGTGAGCCGAGATTGTAGAGAAGCTGGTTGGTGGCGCAGCGCTCGCCGCCATCGACCTGATCCAGCTTGTTCATCGTGCGGATGTCGAGGTTGGACACGCCCCAGCGGGCGATCATCCCCTCGTCGATCAGCTCCTCAAAGCCCGCGACGATCTCCTCGAGCGGGTGCCGGCTCTGCCAGTGCAGCAGATAAAGGTCGATGCGCTCGACGCCGAGCCGCTCCAGCGACTTCTCCGCATGGAGCATCATGGTCATCTCGCCGGCGTTCTCCGGCCGTATCTTGGAGACGAGGAAGACCTCGTCGCGGCGATCCTTGATAACCTCCCCGACCAGCCGCTCGGCCCGCCCGTCGCCATACAGTTCGGCCGTGTCGATCAGGGTCAGGCCCAGGTCGATGCCGCGCGACAGGGCCGCCTGTTCGGCGTCGCGGGTCTTAGGGTCGTCGCCGATCATCCACGTCCCTTGGCCCAGGACCGGAACGATCGTACCGTCGGAGAAGCTGGTCATGCGGGTCATGGCGACATCAATGCACGACGTCGCGTTCGGCTTCAAAGGCCTCCTCGGAGAACCCGCCCCATGCAGACACGCATCATCCAGACCGACGGCCTGAACCAGCAGATTCTGGAGGCCGGCGAAGGGCCGCTCGTCCTGCTGATCCACGGCTTCCCGGAACTGGGCATCAGCTGGCGCGCGCAGGTCGCCGCGCTCGCCGAGGCCGGCTATCACGCGGTGGCGCCGGACATGCGCGGCTATGACGGGACCGACAAGCCGGAAAGGGTCGAGGACTATTCGATCCTGAACCTCGTCGGAGACATGGTCGATCTTGTCCGGGCGCTGGGGGAAACGACCTGCACCGTCGTCGGTCACGACTGGGGGGCGCCGGTGGCCTGGCACTGCGCCCTGATGCGGCCGGACGTGTTCGCGGCCGTCGCCGGCCTGTCGGTGCCGTTCCAGCCGCGCCGCGCCAAGGGACCGCCGGTAGCGGCCATGGCGGCGATCGCGAAACGCGCGGGGCTCGGCGAGCTTTACATGGTCCAGTTCCAGGATCCGGAGCATCACCGGATCTTCGAGGCCGATGTGGCGGGAGGCCTGAGGAAGGGGTTCTACGCCTACGACGGGGCGACGCCGCCGGATCGCCAGTCGACCGGCTTCATTCCGCCGGGCCAGAACTTCCTGTCACAGGTCACGGAGGACGCGACCCTGCCGCCGTGGATGAGCGAGGCGCATCACGCGGAGTATGTCGCCGCCTTCTCGGCGGGCGGGTTCCGGGGGCCGCTGGCCTGGTACCAGAACATCGACCGGAACTGGGCTTTGACCGCCTTCCTGCACGGCAAACAGATCCGCCAGCCGTCGATGTTCATGGTCGGCGAACGCGACCCGGTGCGGCACTACGCGGGTCAGCATGAGGCCGGACTGAAAGACTGGCTGACCGACCTGCGCTCCCGGACCGTCCTGCCGGGCGCGGGCCACTGGCTGCAACAGGAGCGGCCGGAAGAAGTCAACGCCGCGTTGATCGGGTTCCTGGGAAGCCTCCCGGGATCAACCGTCGCCTGACTTAGCCGTTTGTTAGCGGTGCATCCGGCAGGGTGCGGCAATACGACGCCGCCAAAGGCTCAACCGCATGAAACGTCCCGCGTCGCCCGGCGCACCGCCTGAGCACGCTCGCACCGGGGCGCGATCGCTGGTGGAGCATACCACGAGCGCCCTGACCGCCGTCGCCCTGCTGACCCTGGTCTTCATCGTCGGCTTCCTTGTCACTCATGCGGCCTCCAGCCCGGCCCTCGCATCGGCCATGCCGGCGATCTACGCGGGTCTGATCGCGTCGAGCCTGGTGTTGGTCCGCAAGTGGAAGCAGGACTGGAACGCCCGGCGCGCCGGTCAGGCTGGCGCCGCCCACATGGCGTTTCGGGACCCGGTCACACAGCTGCTGAACGCTGAAGGGTTCGCCGACGCCCTCGCCCGCTACGCGCCGAAAAACGACGACGCCGAAGGGTCTCTGGCCATCCTCTGCGTCAGCCTGGGCCGGCTGAAGGACATCTACGACCGGCTCGGCGAGTCCTGCGGCGACGAGGTCCTGCGCGACCTCGGCGCGCGACTGGTCTCGGCCTTCGGCGACGACGCCTCCGTAGGACGCATCGGCGAGGACATGCTGGCCGTGTTCCATCCCGCCTCCAGCGGGATCAAGCTCGCGCTCGTTGGAGGTCAGATCAACCGGTTGATGGATCTGCCGGTCGCCACGCCGGGCGGCGATGTGATCGTGCCGTCCGCTATCGGGGTGAATTTCGTCGACATGCCCGTCACGGCGCCGCGCGACGCCATCCGTCAGGCCCGCCTCGCCAACTCCGCCGCGCGCGCGAGCGGCAGCGGCCTGGCCTTCTTCGAGGCCTCGCTCGATCACGCCCAGCGCCTCCAGATGGATCTCGAGATCGAGCTGAGACAGGCGCTTCAGGCCGGCGAACTGCAGATGGTCTATCAGCCCCAGATCAACGAGACCGGGGCGACCATCGGCGTCGAGGCGCTGATGCGCTGGCCCCATCCGACGCGCGGCCAGGTTCCTCCAGCCGTCTTCGTGCCGATGGCCGAGGCGGCGGGTCTCGGCGAGGCCCTGGGCCGCTACGCCATGGACCGGTCCTTCGCCGATTCCGCCCTGTGGCCGGGGCTGAAGATCGCCATCAACGTCTCGCCGATCCAGCTGCGCTCCCCGACCTTCATCGCCACGGTGAAGACCCTGCTCGCCCAGCACGGGGTCAAGGCGAACACCTTCGAGTTCGAGATCACCGAGGGCGTGCTGCTGGAGGCCGACACCGTCGTTCTGGGGAACCTCGAACAGCTTCGGAGGATGGGTTTCCAGATCGCGCTCGACGACTTCGGCACCGGCTATTCCAGCCTCAGCTATCTGGGCCGCTTCCCCATCGACAAGATCAAGATCGACCGGGCCTTCGTCACGCCGCTGGGCCTGCGCAGCGACGCTTCGTCGATCATTCGCGCAATCAGCGACCTGTCGGAGGCCATCGGCGTCAAGGTTCTGGCCGAAGGGGTCGAAACCCGCTCGCAGCTCGACATCCTGCGGGCCGAGGGCTGCAACCAGGCCCAGGGCTATCTGATCGGGCGGCCGATGCAGCCAGGCCAGATCACCGACCTGATCAACGCTCCCGCGAGCGACATCGACAGCGCACGCGCAGCCTGACGAAGGCTTGCGCCTGACGACCTCGGACTGGTCTAGTCCCCTGACGAGCAGGGGGCGATGTGATGATCGAGGCAATGGCGGCGGCTCCGGCCCAAGCGGAGGCCGCCGATCTGGTGGGTCGCTACGAAGGCGCGCTGAACGTCGGCGGGACATCCCTGCCCCTCCTGATCCGCGTCGAGGCGGACGGACAGGTCTTCATGGACAGCCCGGCCCAGAACGCCCGTGGTATGGCGGTGACCGAACTGACCGAGACCGGCGGCGTGGTGCGTTTCACCGTCCCCATCGCCCACGGACGGTTCGAGGGCGTCCGGTCGGCGGATGGCGAGACCTGGACCGGGGCGTGGTCGCAAGGGTCGGCGTCCCTGCCGTTGATCCTGACGCGGGCGGCGGCGGGAGCGGAACCTGCGGGTCCGGCGCGGCCACAGACGCCCGTCCCGCCGTTTCCCTATGCCGCCGAAGACGTGACGTTCCGCAACGACGGCGCCGGGATCACCTTGTCCGGGACCCTGACTGTGCCGGAAGGCGAAGGCCCGTTCCCGGCGGCCGTTCTGCTGACCGGATCGGGCGCACAGGATCGGGACGAGACCATCTTCGACCACAAGCCTTTCGCCGTCTGGGCCGACGCTCTGACGCGGCGCGGGATCGCCGTGCTGCGCTACGACGACCGGGGCGTGGGCGGATCGGGCGGGGGAACGGTCGATGACACCTCCGAAGACTTCGCCACGGACGCGGCCGCGGCCATCGCCTTCCTGCGGACCCGGCCCGACATCGACGCGACCCGCATCGGCTTGATGGGCCATAGCGAGGGTGGCACGACCGCGCCACTGGCGGTCTCCGAAGGCGCGTCGGCCGCCTTCATGGTCATGCTGGCGGGGCCGGCCGTCACTGGCGCGGACATCATCACTGAACAGGCCGCGCGCCTCGCCGAGGCCGCCGGCGCCTCCGCCGACCAGGTCGCAGAAACGCGAAGGGTGCAAGGCGAGGTCATGGCCGCCGTGGTCCGTAACAAGGACGACGGCCAAGCCGCCGCCAGGGACGTCGAGGCCGCCCTTGTCGCCGCCGGCCAGTCCGCCGAACAGGCCCACGCCGGCGTGCGCGTTCTGAGCTCGCCCTGGTACCGCTTCTTCGCCTCCCATGATCCCGCACCCGCTCTGGCCGCGCTGCACATCCCGGTTCTGGCGGTGTATGGCGGCAAGGATCTGCAGGTTCCCGCCGACCAGAACGCCGCGGCCCTGGCCCGCATCCAGCCGCGTGCGGAAATCGTCGTCCTGCCCGGCCTGAATCACCTGATGCAGACGGCGGGGACGGGCCTGCCCGGCGAATATGGAACGATCACCGAGACCCTGGCCCCGGAGGCGATTGCGACCGTGACGAACTGGATCGTACGGGTGACGGGGGGACGGTGAACTTTCCCTCTCCCGGCGGGAGAGGGCTTGAGCGTCCAAGAGCGCAGCGATTGGAAACGCGAAAGGGTGAGGGGCTGGCGCTAAGCGGTAGAGGGATGCCCCTCACCCTTTCGTCTAAGACGCCTCGCTACGCTCTGCGAGCCTCAAGCCCTCTCCCGCCGGGAGAGGGTTACACTAGACCGGATGCGTCGGTTCGGGCTTGATCGGCTCCGACCGCGTCGTGACGGCGGAATCCTCCGGTAACGGAATGAACTCCAGATCGTCCTCGTCGGGCAGTTTCATCCGACCCTGTTTCCAGTCTTCCTTGGCCTGATCCAGACGGGCCTGGGACGAGGAGACGAAGTTCCACCAGATCAGGCGCTGTCCCACCGGCTCGCCGCCGAGGGCCATGACGGTCGCCTGGGTCAGGGACTTGACCGTCGGCTCGGCGTTGGGCTCCAGCACAATCATCTGGCCTTCGTGGAAGGTGCGGTCGCCGACCTCGATCGAACCCTTTGCGACATAGAGGGCGCGTTCGGACATGCCGCCCGAGCCCTTGCCCGGAGGCGGCGCCGTGCGGATGCCTTCCTGCATCTCCCAATGCACATAGAAGAGCGGCGACGAGGTCTTCACATTGGCCTTGGCGCCATAGGCCTCGCCCGCCACCAGACGGGCGAACAGGCCCCCGCTTTCGTAGGCCGGCAGGGCGTCCTCGCCGTAGTGCTGGAACGACGGGTCGATGTCCTCGGCCTCGTCCGGCAGGGCGATCCAGGCCTGCATGCCGTTCATCGGGCCGCCCTGGGCCTTCTTCAGGGGATCGGTGCGCTCGGAATGGACGATGCCCTTGCCCGCCGTCATCCAGTTGACCTCGCCCGGGCGGATGGCCTGGGTATAGCCCAGGCTGTCGCGGTGCATGATCTCGCCCTCGAACAGATAGGTCAGGGTCGACAGGCCGATGTGCGGGTGCGGCCGGACGTTGATCGCCTCACTGCCCGGGGCGAACTCGGCGGGTCCCATGTGATCCAGAAAAATGAAGGGGCCGACCATACGGCGCGAATGGAAGGGCAGGATGCGTCCCACCTCGAACCCGCCGAGGTCCTTCTTGCGGGCGTCGATCACCATCTCGATCATGGTCGGGCTCCTGGAGGTTCGTCCGGCCTAGGCCAGGTGCGGGGTGATGATGCCGAGCGGCAGGGTGGTCACGTTCTTCACGCCGCGCGTGACGATATGGCTCTCGCAGTCCGAGACGATGCCGAGCGTCAGAAGCTTGTCGCGAAGGAATTTGTCGAAGGCGTGCATGTCGGAGGTGATGATGCGCAGGACATAGTCCTCGCGGCCCGTGATGGTCGCGCACTGGACAACCTCGGGCCAGTTGGCGACGGCGGCCTCGAACGCATCCAGATTTTCGCGCGAAGGCAGGCTGAGCTTGACGATGGCGTAGACCTCGAAGTCCAGACCCAACAGGGCGGCGTCGAGCAGGGTCACCCGCTTGCGGATCAGGCCGGAATCTTCCAGTCTCTTGATCCGGCGCCAGCACGGCGAGGCCGACAAACCCACGCGCTCCGCGACTTCCGCGACGGACAACCCGGCGTCCTGCTGCAGGATGTCCAGAATTCGAGCGTCGATGGGATCCAGTTCGTCCGCCAATGCGTTTCTCCATTTGTCGTTATGACGCAATAAAATACCCTAAAACTGCTTGACGCAAGGCGAAAATAGGCGAGCCTTGATTTCGCGCCCATGCTATCCAGCCGCAAAGACAGTGCGGTCGGATCAACCGAACGGCAGGATGGAATGACCAGGAACACCAAGCCGCTCTCCCTGCGCGTGCCGGAGCCCACGGGGCGGCCGGGCGATGCGCCGGATTTCAGCCACCTGAAGCTCGACGCCGCCGGCGCCGTGGACCGCCCCGCGGTCGATGCGCGGCCGGTCCAGATGCTGGACCTGGCCTTCCGCCTGATCCGGGTGCTGGACGATGAGGGCAATGCCGTCGGCCCGTGGAACCCGCGCCTGGACGCCGATACCCTGAAGAAGGGTCTGAAGGCGATGATCCTGACCCGCGCCTTCGACGACCGGATGCATCGCGCCCACCGCCAGGGCAAGACCAGCTTCTATATGAAGTGCACGGGCGAGGAGGCCATCGCGGTCGCTCAGGGCATGATCCTGTCGCGCGAGGACATGGGCTTCCCGACCTACCGCCAGCAAGGGCTTCTGATCGCGCGCGGCTATCCGCTCGTCGACATGATGAACCAGATCTATTCCAACGCCTCGGACCCGATCAAAGGTCGCCAGCTGCCGATCATGTATTCGGCCAAGGACTATGGCTTCTTCACCATCTCGGGGAACCTCGGCACCCAGGTGCCGCAGGCCGTCGGCTGGGCCATGGCCAGCGCCTACAAGGGCGACGACAAGATCGCCATCAGCTGGATCGGCGACGGCGCCACCGCCGAGGGCGACTTCCACAACGCCCTGACTTTCGCGGCCGTCTATCGCGCGCCGGTGATCCTGAACGTCGTCAACAACCAGTGGGCCATCAGTTCCTTCCAGGGGATCGCCGGCGGGATGGAGACGACCTTCGCCTCCAAGGCCATCGGCTATGGCCTCCCCGCCCTGCGTGTCGACGGCAACGACTTCCTCGCCGTCTGGGCCGCGACCCAATGGGCCGAGGAACGCGCCCGGTCGAACCAGGGCGCGACGGTCATCGAGCTGTTCACCTATCGCGGCGCGCCCCACTCGACCTCGGACGACCCGAGCCGCTATCGCCCCGGCGACGAGCACGAGAAATGGCCGCTGGGCGATCCGGTGATGCGCCTGAAACAGCACCTGATCGCGCTCGGCGAATGGTCCGACGAGGCCCAGGCCGAAGCCGAGGCCGACGCCGTCGCCCAGGTCCGCCAGGCCGGCAAGGAATCCGAGGCCATCGGCACCCTCGGCCAGTCGCGCCCCTCGGTGAAGACCATGTTCGAAGAGGTCTATGCGACCGAAGACTGGCGCCTGACCGAACAGCGCCGCGAAGTGGGAGTCTGATCCGATGAGCGAACAGATTTTCACCGACGCCGACCAGCACGACGGCATCGCCCCCGACATGGTCGACCAGACCGAAGCGCCCGCCTCGGTCGCCCCCGAAGCCGGCGCGGTGCAGCCGATGAACATGATCCAGGCGCTGAACTCGGCCCTGCATGTGAAGATGGCCGAGGATCCCAACGTCCTCAGCTTCGGCGAGGACGCCGGCTATTTCGGCGGCGTCTTCCGCGTCACTGACCAGCTGCAGCAGAAGCACGGCCTGACCCGCAGCTTCGACACCCCGATCTCGGAGTGCGGCCTTGTCGCCGCCGCCATCGGCATGGGAGCCTATGGCCTGCGCCCGGTCGTGGAGATCCAGTTCGCCGACTACATCTATCCGGCCTACGACCAGATTGTCTCTGAAGCGGCCAAGATGCGCTATCGCTCGGGCGGCCAGTTCACCTCGCCGATCGTGGTGCGTTCGCCCTACGGCGGCGGCATCTTCGGCGGCCAGACCCACTCGCAGTCGCCGGAAGCCCTGTTCACCCATATCGCGGGCCTGAAGGTCGTCATTCCGTCCAACCCCTATGACGCCAAGGGCCTGCTGACCGCGGCCATCGAGGACGACGACCCGGTCGTCTTCTTTGAGCCCAAACGCCTCTACAACGGCCCGTTCGACGGCTGGCACCAGAAGCCGGTGTCGCCGTGGAAAACCCAGGACCTGGCCCAGGTCCCGACCGGCAAATACGTCGAGCCGATCGGCAAGGCCCGCGTCATGCGCGAGGGCAACGACGTCACCATCCTGTGCTACGGCACCATGGTCTGGGTCTCCCTGGCCGGCGCCGAACACGCGGGCGTGGACGCCGAAGTCATCGACCTGCGCTCGCTCGTGCCGCTCGACATCGAAACCATCGAGGCCTCGGTGAAGAAGACCGGCCGCTGCGTCATCGTGCATGAGGCGCCGAAAACGTCCGGGTACGGAGGGGAGCTGTCGGCCCTGGTTCAGGAGCGCTGCTTCTATCACCTCGAGGCGCCCGTCACCCGCGTCTGCGGCTGGGACACGCCCTATCCGCACGCCTTCGAGTGGGAGTATTTCCCCGGGCCGGAACGGGTCGCCACCGCCTTGAAATCCGTGATGACCGGAGGGTCGCGCTGATGGGCCGCTACGTCTTCAAACTGCCCGACGTGGGCGAAGGCACCGCCGAGGCCGAACTGGTCGGCTGGCACGTCGCGATCGGCGACGTCGTCGCCGAGGACCAGCTGCTCGCCGACATCATGACCGACAAGGCGACCGTCGAACTGACCTCGCCCGTTTCCGGCGTGGTCACCGCCCTGCATGGCGAACCCGGCGCCATGTCGCCCGTCGGCGGCCCTCTGGTCGAGTTCGAGGTCGAGGGCGCGGGCAATGCCTCCGCCGAGGTCGAGCCTGCTCCGATCGTAGAAGCCGAACCGGAAGCCGCTCCGGCTCTTGAAGCGCCCGAGGCCGAAGAGGTTGTCGAAATTCCTTCGACCTCCGCCTCCGGCAACTACGTCTTCAAATTGCCCGACGTCGGCGAAGGCACGGCTGAGGCCGAACTGGTCGCCTGGCACGTCGCGGTCGGCGACACGGTCCAGGAGGACCAGCTCCTCGCCGAGATCATGACCGACAAGGCGACGGTCGAACTGACCTCTCCGGTCGCCGGCGTCGTCGCGGCCTTGCACGGCGAAGTCGGCAAGGCCTCGCCCGTCGGCGGCGCCCTGGTCAGCTTCGACGTCGAGGGCGCGGGCAATGTCACCGCCTCCCCGAAACCCGCTGCCCCCGCTCCTGTCACCGCACCTGCCAAGGTCGCGCCCGTCGCCAAGGCCGAAGCGCCAAAGGCAAAGCCGGCGCCGGCACGCGCCGCCGCACCCGTCGCCCGTCAGGCCCAGACGCCCGGCATGCGCCCCCTCGCCTCGCCCGCCGTGCGCAAGCGCGCCCGCGAACTGGGTCTGGAACTGCAGTTCGTGCCCGGCTCCGGCCCGGCCGGCCGCATCGAGCACGGCGATCTGGACGCCTTCGTCTCGGGCGGCGCGTGCATATCGTCCGACCACGGAGTATCGACCGGCTCGACCTACGCCAAGGCCGAAGGCACGACGGAAGTCCGCATCATCGGCCTGCGCCGCAAGATCGCGGAGAAGATGGCCGAGAGCGTCCGGCGCATCCCCCACATCACCTATGTGGAGGAGATCGACGTCACGGCGCTGGAGGAACTGCGCGCTCACCTGAACGCCCAGGCGAAGACGACGGGCAAGGCCAAGCTCAACGTTCTGCCCTTCATCGCTCGCGCCATCGTCGTGGCCCTGCGCGACCAGCCGCAGATCAACGCGACCTATGACGACGAGGCCGGGGTCCTGACCCAGCACGCCGCCGTGCACCTGGGCATCGCCGCCCAGACGCCGAACGGCCTGATGGTGCCGGTCGTCCGCCACGCGGAATCGCTGGATCCCTACGCCACGGCCGCCGAGATCGCCCGCGTCTCCGGGGCGGCCAAGGACGGATCGGCCAAGCGCGAGGAGCTGTCCGGCTCGACCATCACCATCACCTCGCTGGGCACGCTCGGCGGCCTGGTGCACACCCCGATCATCAACCATCCCGAGGTCGCCATCGTCGGCCCGAACAAGATCGAGGAACGGGTCGTGGTCCGGAACGGCCAGATGGTCGTGCGCAAGATGATGAACCTGTCGTCCAGCTTCGATCACCGCATCGTCGACGGTCACGACGCCGCCGTCTTCGTACAGCGGATCAAGGGCCTGCTCGAGCATCCCGCGACGTTGTGGATGGGCTGAAGTCGTGAAGCCGTCGGTCCTGTTCCTCACGGCGGCGGCGGTTCTGGCGGTCGCCGGTCAGGCCCAGGCCTGCCGTTACTCCATGCCGCTTACTCTCATCCACGACCGATGGTTCGAGAACGCCGACCGCATCGTGCTCGGGAGGGTCACCAGCATCGAGCCGCTTCAGCGGACCGGGGAAGTCTACGAATGGATTCCGCCCGTCGTGGAAGTGGAGCGCACTCGCGTCCTGCGCGGCGGATCATCGCCGGATCTGATCAGCGTCCGTGCCGAAGGGTTTGCGGCCTCCTGCCAACCTACGATTAATAACGAGATCTCAGGTCTGGCCGTGGGCGACGAGGTCGTCGTCATGCTCGACGAGACAGCCTCCGCATTCGGTCTGATGAAGGCCAGTTCCGATATCACCCAGTCCTATCTCACCCGCCTGACGCCACCCGCCGAGTAACGCGCCATGACCCAAATCCTGAAGACCAAAGTCCTGATCATCGGCGCCGGCACCGGCGGCTATGTCGCGGGCATCCGCTGCGGCCAGCTGGGGCTCGACACCGTGCTGGTCGACGGCTCGGACGGGCTGGGCGGAACCTGCCTGAACGTCGGCTGCATTCCGTCCAAGGCCATCATCCACGCGGCCTCCAAGTTCGAGACGGTGGCGAAGGCGGCCGGTGACGGGACCCTGGGCATCACGGCGTCGGAGCCGGCCATCGACCTCAGCAAGACCGTCGAGTGGAAGGACGGCATCGTCCGTAAGCTGAACAACGGCGTCGCGGCCCTGCTGAAGAAGGCGAAGGTCAAGGTCATCAAGGGCTGGGCGACCTTCCAGGACGCCAAGACCTGCCGCGTCGAGACCGAGGACGGCCCGATCACGATCACGGCCGAACACGTCATTCTGGCGACCGGATCCGAGCCGGTCGAACTGCCCTTCCTGCCGTTCGGCGGCGACGTCATCTCCTCGACCGAGGCCCTGTCGCTGGACGCGGTGCCCGGCAAGCTGGTCGTCGTCGGCGGCGGCTATATCGGGCTGGAGCTCGGCATCGCCTATCGCAAGCTGGGGGCCCAGGTCGCCATCGTCGAAATGGCCGAGCGCATCCTGCCCCTCTACGACAAGGCCCTGACCGACCCGGTCATGAAATGGCTGACCGACCACGGGGTCGAGATGCACCTCGGCGCCCGCGCCGGCGGGTTCGGGGACGGAAAACTGTCGATCACGACGAAGGACGGCGAGCCCCTGTCGCTCGAGGCCAACAAGGTGCTGGTCACCGTGGGGCGTCGTCCGCGCACAGCCGGCTGGGGTCTGGAAAACATGGGCGTGGCCATGGCCGGGCCGTTCGTAAAGATCGACGACCGTTGCGCGACCTCGATGAAGAACGTCTGGGCCGTCGGCGACCTGACCGGCGAACCCATGCTGGCCCACAAGGGCTCGGCCCAGGGCGAGGTCGTCGCCGAGATCATCGCGGGCCACGACAAGCGGTTCGATCCGGTGACCATCGCCGCCGTCTGTTTCACCGAGCCTGAGATCGTCTCGGCGGGTCTCGGCCCGCTCGACGTCGCGGGCCGCGACGACGTGATCACCTCGTTCTTCCCGCTCGCCGCCATCGGTCGCGCCTTGGCCATCGAGGCGGGCGAGGACGGGGGCTTCGTCCGCGTTCTGGCGTCGAAGTCCGACCATCGCATCCTCGGCGTCCAGGCCGTCGGCCAGCATGTCGCCGAACTGTCGAACAGTTTCGCCCAGATGCTGGAGATGGGGGCGGTGCTGGAAGACGTCGCGGGCGTGATCCACGTCCACCCCACGCTGGGCGAGGCCTTCCACGAGGCAAGCCTGAGGGCGCTCGGGCACGCGATTCACATCTGAGGGCGGCTACCGCTCGCGACGCGGTCGCTCGCTGCTTGAGCCTCCGGGCGTTGTTGGCAGCTACTCCGCCGCCAGCCTCACCAGTTTCCCGTTGTCCTCGTCGGTGATGACCCACACCGCGCCGTCCGGTCCCACCGCCACGTCGCGGATGCGTTCGCCCAGACCGGTCAGCAGCCGCTCCTCGCCGACGACCCGGTCGCCCTCCAGCACCAGGCGGGTCAGTGACTTGCCTGCGAGGCCGGCGATCAGCAGGTTCCCCTGCCAGCCCGGGAACATGGACCCGGAGTAGAAGGTCTGGCCGCCCGGCGCGATGACCGGATCCCAGTAGTAGACCGGCTGTTCCAGACCGGCGCGCGCGGTGATCCCCTCGTTGATCGGGGCGCCGCGATACTCGACGCCGTAGGCGATGATCGGCCAGCCGTAGTTCTTGCCCGCCTCGGGCCGGTTCAACTCGTCGCCGCCGCGCGTGCCGTGCTCGATGGTCCAGACGGCGCCCGTGCCCGGCTGGACCGCGATGCCCTGAATGTTTCGGTGACCCAGTGACCAGATCTCGGGGAGAGCGCCGGCCTGACCGACGAACGGATTGTCCTGTGGCACGGAGCCGTCGGCGTTGATGCGAATGACCTTGCCCATATGGCTGTCGAGCTGCTGGGCCTGGGGTCGCATCGGGGCGTCGGACCGCTCGCCAAGCGTGATGAAGAGGTGGCCGGCCGGGTCGAAGGCCAGGGTTGAGCCGAAATGCTTGTCGCCGTCGTAGATGGGCAGGGCGCGGAAGATGATCCGCACGTCACCGACGCTGGTTCCGTCCGCCGACAGCACGCCGCGCGCGACCGATGTGGCGTTGCCGCCTTCCCGGGGCTCGGCATAGCTCCAGAAGATCGTGCGGTCGGTGGCGAAGCCGGGCGACAGGGTGACGTCCAGCAGCCCGCCCTGGCCGCGCGCATCGACGGCGGGCAGGCCCGTGATCGGCTCCCCGACCTGACCCGTTGCGCTGACGATCCGCAGACGGCCCGGCCGCTCGGTCACGAGCCAATTCCCGTCGGGCAGCAGAGCCATGCCCCACGGATGCGCGAGACCGGAGGCCACGATGGCGTGCCTCAGAGTTCCCTGCGTCTGGACGCCCGGCGCGCGGGTCTGACCGGCGAAGGCCGGGGTCTGGGTCGCACCGTTGGCGGGGAGGGTCTCGACGGGCCGTCCGGGCGCCGCGGTCGGTGCGGTCTGGCCATTGGCCCCGCAGGCGGCGGACAGGACGAGCAGGGACGAGGCGGCGGCGAGGACGATCGGGCGCATGGAGTCTCCGGGATCTGGTCTGGTGTCAGGACAGTCCGGGAACGGCCCGACAGCGGCGCCGTTCCTGAGCCCGGCGCACCGCGACCCGGCGTCGCAGCCCGCCTGCCGTTTCAGGCGATGTTCGATGCGACTTGAACCGGAGGGGCGGCGACGATATACGCACGCCTCCCGCGTCATCCGGTTGCGATCGACGACGGCCCATGGACTGGGCTGGGTAGCTCAGATGGTTAGAGCGGTGGATTCATAACCCACAGGTCGGCGGTTCGATCCCGCCTCCAGCCACCAGTCCAATCCCGCTATCGCCTGATCCTCAATTCGGCCGGCGCCGCGCGGACGCCGATGGGTCTGGCGCTTTCGATAAGGGCGTCCAGACGCTGGACCAGCGCGACCCCGGCTTCGGTCAGATAGAGATGACGCGACACCGCCTCGCGCCCGTTCGACGCCATCAGGAGCCAGCCGCGACCGGGCGACCGTGCGCCCGGATCGCCTTCGTGCAGCAGGGAACGCGACGCCCGCGACGCCGTCGCCTCTGTCGTCTCCATCAACGCAGCGAGCTCCTTGACCCGCACGCCGGGATTCTCGGCGACATAGAGGAAGGCCAGCATCTCCGAAATGGTGATGTCCGGCGCCAGCTTCTTCAGCAGCACCAGACCGGCGAGCAGGGTATTGCGCCGCCGACCGATCACCTCAGTCATCGACATAGGGGCTGACGACCAGGGCCGGAGGCGGAGCCCGGCGGCCCGTGCGCGGCTTGCGGCGCTGGAACGCCAGTTCGGCCGCCGGATGCGTCCGTTTCAGGATTTCGAACTGGCCGCGCACGGCGTCGCACGCCTGTTCCGCCTCGTCGGTGTCGGGGACGTCGATGTCGATGGTGATGGTGGCGCGAAGACGAACGGGCGCCCGGGCCGGAGCTCTCGACTGACGCGCGGCCGGTTGCGGCGGCGCCGTCGGCGGTGCTGGGACGACATTGACCGCCCGCGCGGCGAGGACAGCCCAGCCGATGCTGGCCTGGATCAAGGTCAGAAGCTCGGCTCGAACGGGTTGAACCATTCCTGCGCCTCCCTGTGGTCCCCATTCCCATCGCCCCGGTCGAGCGGGTCGATGGCTTACAATGTCGAGTTTCGGCGCACGCGTTAAGGGCTTCGCGCAGGCAAAGACACCGCTGTCAGGTTTCAACAGGGGAAGGCGGGAAGCCGCGCAAACGCCCGGCTGGCGAGGTTTCTGAGCCAAAAGCCGAATCCGCGCATCAGTCCTTGCGCCGAAGGGTCGCAGCCCCGGCGCGCCGCCGACGACGCCTGCGCCAGCGTCGGCCCGTCGGCTGACCCGCCAGATCCCAGATCAGGAGGACCAGCATCACGGCGATCACCAGCCCGCCCAGCACCATGATCGCGGCTCCTCTTCAGATATCAAGGATAGACGATTTCATGCTGCAACGCACCATACCGCAACCGATCGTGATGACCGGCGTTCACGGCGAAGGTTCAACGCCGTTCGAGGGCTTCACCATGACCATCCGTATTCCGTCGCTGCTGGCCATCTCCGCCATCGCCGTCCTGTCGCTGGGCGCCGTGGCCTGCTCCGAGGCCGAACAGGACAAGACCGCCGCAGAGGCCGACGCCGCCGGTGACAACGCCCAGGCGGCGACCGCCGAAGCCGGTTCCGCCCTGAAGGAGGAAGCCGGCCAGGTCGGTTCGGCCATCGCCGCGGGCGCCCGCGAGGCCGGTCAGGAAATCGACGAGGCGACCGACGCCCTCGCCCGCGAGGCCGAAGAGCAGAAGGCCGAAACCGCCGCCGACAATCGCGGCAACACGCCTGCGACCCAACCGGCTACGCAGGCCCCGGCGCACTAGCGCTCGCGGCTGACCGACGCGCTCAAGCAGAGAGACGCCGAGCGTCGAGCGATAGCGCTCTAGGTGCTCGCCCCTTCGGCGAGCACCGCATCAATGAGAGCCTTGGCCTCGGGACTGGCCCAGTCCGCCTCCCCGGCGAAGGCGGCACGGACACGCCCCTGACGGTCCAGCAGGATCGTCTGGGGCATCTTGCCCTTGCCCGGAAACTCGAACGGCAGCTGGAATTTCGGGTCACCGTAGAAGGGCAAAGGCTCGTGGACGTCGATGAAGCTTTTCGCATCGGCGACGGGATCAGCCCCGGTGTCGACGTTGATCGGCAGCACGATCAGATCGCCGTCCGGATAGGCCGAGGCCAAGACCGCCAGGGTCGGCATCTCGGTGCGGCACGGCGCGCACCACATGGCCCACAGGTTGACCAGAACCACCTTGCCCCGGAAGTCTGCGAAGCGGACGTCGGCGCCGTCGCGGGTCTTGAAGACATAGTCGGGCGCGGCCACGAGGGCGGCGGGCGTGTCGAGCGCCGCCAGCGGGCCGACGGCGAAGCGAGCAAGGTCGCTGTCACCACCCGCCGCAGAGATCAGCGGAACGTCGACCGCATCGTCGCCGTACTCCTGGATCCTCAGCTCGAACTTGGTTTGGCTGATAAAGTAGGCTAGCCCGCCCGCAAGAAGCAGCGCGGCCACGACCGCCACCACGAGCACCGGGCGCCGCCCTGTCTTTTTCTTCGGGGGTTCGTCCATGAACGACCAGTCCACTCAGCCAGACCCGACTAAGGCCGCGCCGACGCCCGAAGGTCAAGGCATGTGGGGCGGACGCTTTTCGTCGCGCCCCGCCGACATCATGCAGGCGATCAACGTCTCCATCGGCGTCGACAAGCGGCTGTGGGCGCAGGACCTGCGGGGCTCGCGAGCGCATTGCCGCATGCTGATCGACCAGGGGATCGTCACGGCCGACGACGGCGCCGCGATCCTGGGCGGCCTCGACACCATCCAGGCCGAGATCGAGGCCGGGACCTTCCCCTTCCGCGACGAATACGAGGACATCCACCTGAACGTGGAGGCGCGGCTTTCCGAGCTGATCGGCGAGCCGTCGGGTCGCCTGCACACGGCCCGCAGCCGCAACGATCAGGTCGCCGTCGACTTCCGTCTGTGGGTCCGCGACGCCTGCGACCGGTCGGTAGAGCAACTTCGGGCCCTGCAACGCGCCCTGCTGGTCCGCGCCGAACAGCATGCGGGCGATCTGATGCCCGGCTTCACCCATCTGCAGACGGCCCAGCCGGTGACCCTGGGCCACCACCTGATGGCCTATGTCGAGATGGCCGGTCGCGACGGCGGGCGCTTCGCCGACGCCCGTGCGCGGATGAACGAGAGTCCGTTGGGCGCAGCCGCGCTCGCCGGTTCGCCCTTCCCCATCGACCGCCATGCGACGGCGACAGCCCTCGGTTTCGACCGGCCGATGGCCAACTCGCTGGACTCGGTGTCCGACCGCGACTTCGCGCTGGAGACCCTGGCCGCCGCCTCGATCACGGCGGGCCACCTGTCGCGCCTGGCCGAGGAGATCGTGGTCTGGATGACGCCGATGTTCGGCTTCGTCACCCTGCCCGACGACCTGACCACCGGCTCGTCTATCATGCCGCAGAAACGCAACCCCGACGCCGCCGAACTGGTCCGGGCCAAGACCGGCCGGATCATGGGGTCGTTCGTCGCCCTGTCCACGGTCATGAAGGGCCTGCCGCTGGCCTATTCCAAGGACATGCAGGAGGACAAGCCGCCGGTGTTCGAGGCCATGGATGCGCTCGACTTGGCCCTGACCGCCATGACGGCCATGGTTTCCGCCTTCCGTCCGAACACGGAACGCATGGCCGAGGCGGCGGGCTGGGGCTTCTCCACCGCCACCGATCTGGCCGACTGGCTCGTGCGCGAGGCCGACCTGCCCTTCCGCCAGGCGCACCATGTGACGGGCGCTGCGGTCAAGCGGGCGGAGCAGCTGGGCGTGGGTCTGGCGCAACTGCCGCTCGCCGAATTGCAGAGCCTGCATCCCGGCGTCACCGAAGCCGTTTACAAGGTGCTCACCCCTGAGGCTTCCTGCGCCAGCCGCCAGAGCTTCGGGGGAACCGCGCCGGAACAGGTCCGTGCGCGCATCGCCGATTGGAAAGTCCGACTGTCATGACCAAGGTCCTCACCCTCGGCGCCCTCGCCATTCTCGCCGTCGCCGCCGCCGGTTGCGGGCGCATGGCCGACCTTGAGTCGCCCGCCCCGCGTGAGACCGAACGCGCCCCGCGCGACGCCCGCGCCCCGGCCCTGCCCGATCCGGCGACGATCAACCGTCCGTCCAGCCAGCAGCCGATCGACGGCGGCCCCTCCAACCTGCTGGGCGGCACCGCCGCCGGCCGCGAGCCTCAATAGACCTTGGATCATTTCGAACTTCGGGACGGCGCCCTCCACGCCGAGGGCGTCGACCTGACGATGCTGGCGACCGAGGTCGGCACACCGGCCTATGTCTATTCGTCCGCCACCCTGACGCGGCATTACCGCGTGCTGCGCGACGCCCTCGACGCCCATCCTTCGGTGCTCGGCGACAGCCTGATCGCCTTCGCGGTCAAGTCGAACTCCAACCTGTCGGTGCTGGCGACCCTCGCCCGCCTCGGCTGCGGCGCCGACACGGTCTCGGAGGGCGAGATCCGTCGCGCGCTGAAGGCCGGCATCGCGGCCGACCGCATCATCTTCTCGGGCGTGGGCAAGACCGACGCCGAACTGGCCTTCGCCCTCGAGGTCGGGGTGCGCCAGATCAATGTCGAGAGCGTGCCCGAACTGGATCGCCTCATCGCGATCGCCGAGGCGAAAGGCGCCAGACCCGACATCGCCATCCGGGTGAATCCCAAGATCGGCGCCGGCGGCCACGCCAAGATCACCACGGGCGGAGAGGGCGACAAGTTCGGTGTCCCGGCCGAAGAGGCGCTGGACCTCTACGCCCGCGCCGCCGCCAGCCCGCACCTGAACCCCGTCGGCCTCGCCTGCCACATCGGCAGCCAGATCACCGACCTGGCCCCGCTGGAGGCCGCCTTCGGCCTGTTGCGCAAACTGACCGAAACCCTGCGTCAGCAGGGCCTGCCCTTGACCCGCATCGATCTCGGCGGCGGTCTGGGCGTGCCCTACACCGGCGGGGCGAAGACAGCCTCGCCCGCCGACTACGCGTCGATGACCGCCCGCGTGCTGGACGGATTGAACGTCGAGGCGGCGTTCGAGCCCGGCCGCCTGCTGGCCGCCAATGCCGGCGTCCTCCTGACCCGCGTCATCCAGGTCACCGAGCGCGCGGACGGACGGAAATTCCTGGTGCTGGACGCGGCCATGAACGACCTGATGCGTCCGGCCATGTACGACGCCTTCCACGAGGTGAAGCCGGTCATCCCGCGCGAGAGCGATCCGGTCATCTATGACATCGTCGGCCCGGTCTGCGAGACTGGCGACACCTTCGCCCGCGGCCGGTCCCTGCCCCCGATCGAGGCCGGCGACCTCGTCGTCTTCACCGGCGCCGGCGCCTACGGGGCGGTGATGTCGAGCGAATACAACTCCCGCCCGCTGGTGCCCGAGGTGCTGGTCGACGGAGACCGCTGGGCCGTGGTCAGGGCGCGGCCGACGTATGAGGAAATGCTGGCGAGAGAGACGACGGCGGAGTGGCTAGCCTAGGAACCGATCTACCGCCGCCAGGAACCGTGTCGGCTGGTCGATCATGACCATGTGCTCGGCGCCCTCGATCCGTTCGAACCGGGCGGGCCTCTGCAGATTGCGGTAGCCGGCGGCGAACAGGGCGTCGAGGTGGGCGCGGGGGCTGCGGTCGTCGGCGCTCCAGCCGTAGACCACCGTCACCGGCGCGGCGATGTCAGGCAGGCGGCTGCGAAGGTCCGTGGTCATGACCTCATAGATCCCCTGGGCCAGAACCGCCCGGTCGCCGCCCTGCCAGCCGAGGGTGCCGAAGACGCTGTCAGCCGCCCCGCCCAGCTGGTCGCCGAGCGCCGTCCCCTGGGTCCGCAGGGCCTCGTCACCGAGGAACAGCAGGGCCTGATAGGCGATCCGGGCCAGGGGCTCGACGTCACCGACCGTGGCGCCCGGGCTGATCAGGGAGGGGAAGAAGGGTGTCGCATCGACCACCATGACCCGACCGACCTGGGGGCCGCGCCGGTCCCGCCCGGCGTCGGCGGCCGCCCTCAGCGCCACCAACCCGCCCATCGAATGGCCGATGATCGCGGGCCGTTCCAGCCCCTGCGAAGCAATATAGCGACGCAGCTCCGCAGCCACAGGCGCCACGAGCGCTCCATCCACATTGGCTCCGGCCGGCACGCTCCCGAAACCCCTCACCGAGACGAGATGCACCCGATAGTGGTCGTCCAGCCGGTTCGCCGTGCGCGACCACACCTCGCTGGTCGAGGCCAGGCCGGGAATCAGGATCACGTCCGGCCCTTCGCCCCGCGTCGTGACGACGATCCGGTCGGACCGGAAAGGCGCGCTCGATTGCGCCTTGGCGACAACCGGACAGAGGATCAGGGCGAGGGTGAGGATCAGGGTGCGCAGCATGTCAGGACCCTGAACGGCGAAATGGGCAAAGGGTTGACCGGTCGACCCTTGATCTTCGCCTCGCAACGGCGCGAAATATGGCAGACAGGTGTCCGTCTGGGGAGGCGACTATGACTATCCGGAAACATGCGATCGCGACCGCCATGGTCATGTTGTGGGGCGCTGCGGCGCAGGCCCAGACGGCTCCGCCGCAGGAGGAGATTCTGGGCGGCACCGCCGCGCCGGTCCAGGAATCGACCGGGCCCGAATGGTGGGCCTTCTCGCGCGCCGAGGCGAAACACTATCTGATCGATGTGCACAGCGTGGAGCGGACCGGCGACGAGCTGACCGTCATGGTCGCCCGCGTGCCCATGGAGACGGCCGCAGGCGACTACAGTCACACGGTCGACAAGTTCGGAATCCGCTGCAACGGCCGCCAGTCGCACGTCGTCACCTCGAGCGACGCGTTCGAGGACGGCTTGCCCGGGGAGGCCTTCGAGACCGAGGAACCCTGGGAATCGATCGCCCGCGACAGCTTCGACGACGCCATCCGCGAGATCAGCTGCGACGACATGCGGCCTTCGCCGCCGTCCTATGCCAGTGTGAAGGCCTACATCGACGCCGGCCGGCCCTAGGAGGGGCTGGGGACTGGGAGCACGACATTCACCGTGTCGACGAGACGTTGATCCCGACGCCTCGTCCCTGATCCCTCTTCCCTGCCGTCAGACATCCACCGCCGCATCCAGCGCATTCTCCTGGATGAACTCGCGGCGCGGTTCGACCACATCGCCCATCAGCTTGGCGAACAGGTCGTCGGCGTCGTCGGCGTGGTCCACCTTGACCTGCAGCAGGGTGCGGGCGTTGACGTCCAGCGTCGTCTCCCACAGCTGCTCCGGGTTCATCTCGCCCAGACCCTTGTAGCGCTGGATCGACAGACCCTTCTTGCCCGCGTCGAGCACGGCGTTCAGCAGGTCCAGAGGCCCCCGGATCGTCGTCGACTTGTCCTTGCGGCGATAGATGGCCGGGGCCGTGAACAGGCCCTCGAACGCGACCGCCCGTTCGGCCAGACGACGTGCGTCCAGCGAGCGGATCAGCGCCTCTTCCAGCACGATCGTCTCCTGCACCGCGCGGCGGGAGCGGGTGAAGACCACGGCCCCCTGTTCGCCCGGCGCGCCCGACCAGGCCCCGTCGCCCTCCTCGGCGAACAGATTGAGGCGGACTGCGGCGGCGGCCGATGCCGTCGCCATGTCGGCGTCGTCGGCGAACAGACCGGCCAGGGCCGCCTGTTCGATGGCGAAGGCGGGCGCACGCTGGCTCAGGCGATCGACGCTTGCGCTATAGGCCTTGGCCTCCCGCACCAGATTTTGCAGGTCCAGTCCCATGCGACGCTCGCCGCCCGACAGGTCCAGCTCGGCCTCCGACGATCCTTCCTCGATCAGGTAGGAGTCCATCTCGGATTGGTCTTTCAGGTAGCGGCTCTGCTTGCCCTTGGCGACTTTGTAGAGCGGCGGCTGGGCGATGTAGACGTGACCGCGCGTAATCAGTTCCGGCATCTGCCGATAGAAGAAGGTCAGCAGCAGGGTCCGAATATGGGCGCCGTCGACGTCGGCGTCGGCCATCAGGATGATCTTGTGATAGCGCAGCTTGTCGGCGTCGAAGTCGTCGCGCCCGATCCCTGTGCCCAGCGCCAGGATCAGGGTCCCGATCAGCTCCGACGACAGCATCCGGTCGAACCGCGCCCGCTCCACGTTCAGAATCTTGCCCCGCAGAGGCAGGACGGCCTGGTTTTCGCGATTGCGCGCCTGCTTGGCAGATCCGCCGGCGGAATCGCCCTCGACGATGAACAGTTCGGACTTGGCGGGATCGCGTTCCTGGCAGTCGGCGAGCTTGCCGGGCAGGCTGGAGATATCCAGGGCGGATTTCCGCCGCGTCAGGTCGCGCGCCTTGCGCGCCGCCTCGCGCGCGGACGCCGCCTCGATGATCTTGGCGACGATCATCTTGGCCTCGACCGGATGTTCCTCGAACCATTGCGACAGGCCTTCGGAGCACAGCCCCTCGACCGCCGGGCGCACTTCGGAAGAGACCAGCTTGTCCTTGGTCTGGGAGCTGAACTTGGGATCCGGCACCTTGACCGACAGCACGCAGGTCAGGCCTTCGCGCGCGTCCTCGCCGGTCGGAGCGACTTTCTCCTTCTTCAGGGCGCCGGAGGATTCCATGTACGCCCCCATCACCTTGGTCAGGCTGGTGCGGAAGGCCGACAGGTGGGTGCCTCCATCCCGCTGGGGGATGTTGTTGGTGAAGCACAGCATGGTCTCGTGGTAGGAGTCGTTCCACCACAGGGCCAGGTCGATCTCGATGTTGTCGCGCTTGCCGCGAATGACGATGACGTCCTTCAGGATCGGCGTCTTGGACTTGTCGAGGTGGCGCACGAAGGCCTCCACGCCGCCCTCGTAGTGCAGCATGATCTCGATGGGCTCGGCATGGCGATGGTCGGAGAGCTTGATGACCACGCCCGAGTTCAGGAAGGCCAGCTCGCGCAGGCGGTGCTCCAGCGTCTTCAGGTCGAAGTCGATGTGGGCGAAGGTCGTGATCGATGGATAGAAGGTGACCTGGGTGCCGCTGAGGACCTTGCCGTTGTCGCGCATCGGAGCCTCGCCCGTGACGCGCAGGCTCTCGACCGTGTCGCCCCGCTCGAACTTCATCTCGTGGCGCTGGCCGTTGCGGAAGATGACCAGCTTCAGCCAGTCCGACAGGGCGTTGACGACGGAGACGCCCACGCCGTGCAGACCGCCGGAGACCTTGTAGGAGTTCTGGTCGAATTTCCCGCCGGCGTGGAGCTGGGTCATGATGACCTCGGCCGCCGAGACGCCCTCCTCGGCATGGATGTCGACCGGAATGCCGCGTCCGTTGTCGGTGACGGTGACCGAGCCGTCGGCGTTCAGGATCACCTCGACCAGGTCGGCGTGACCGGCCAGGGCCTCGTCGATGGCGTTGTCGACGACCTCGTACACCATGTGGTGCAGGCCGGAGCCGTCGTCGGTGTCGCCGATATACATGCCGGGGCGTTTGCGCACCGCGTCCAGGCCCTTGAGAACCTTGATGGATTCGGCGCCGTAGGCGGCCTCTTCAGCCGTGTCTTCGGTGCGGGCGCTCAGGGGTTCGTCGGTCATTCATTCGTCCGGAGACGCGGGTATCGCAGACCGCGCCGTGCGCCGCCCAACCCGCTGAGAAATGTCTTTGGCCGGGCGGCTGAATCAGGTCGTCCGGATGCATCGTTTATATAGGAAAATGCGTTGGGAAAGCGAGCGAAGTGGGCGTTTTGCCGCCTTGTCCCGCAAAGCTCGCCCCCCATATGTTGGGCTCGCCGAACGTGAGCCCCACCAGCGACGCTTAAGGAGCGCCGATGCCGCATGCCGACAATCTGATCACGACCCTGGTCGCCGCCTTCGTGCTGGCGTTCGTGTTCGGAATGTTGGCCAATCGGCTGAAACTGTCACCCCTTGTTGGCTACCTCGTGGCCGGCGTCGCGGTCGGTCCCTACACGATGGGCTTCGTCGCCGACACGACCCTGGCGCCCCAGTTGGCCGAGATCGGCGTCATCCTGCTGATGTTCGGAGTCGGGCTGCATTTCTCGCCCGCCGATCTGATGAAGGTCCGCAAGGTCGCCATTCCCGGCGCGATCGTGCAGGTCGCCTCCGCCACGATCATGGGCTGGGCCCTGGGCCGGTTCGTGCTCGGATTCTCGGACGTCGAAGGCCTGTTGATGGGGTTCGCCCTGTCGGTCGCCTCCACTGTCGTCCTGATGCGGGCGCTGGAGGAGCGGCGTCAGAACAAGGGCGAGATCGGCCGCATCGCCGTGGGCTGGCTGATCGTCGAGGATCTGGTCATCGTCATCGCCCTGGTCATGCTGCCCATGATCATCCTGCCAGAGGGGACCGCCGTCGATCCCGGCGCATTGGCCCTGAACATCGGCTGGACGCTGGCCAAGGTCGTAGCCTTCGTCCTGGCCATGCTGTTCATCGGTGGGCGGGTGCTGCCCTGGGTGCTGGTGCGGATCGCCCATACCCGGTCGCGTGAGTTGTTCACCCTCGGCGTCCTGGCCATCGCGCTGGGCATCGCCTGGATCGCCTACTACCTGTTCCACTCGTTCGCGCTCGGAGCCTTCCTGGCCGGGCTGGTGCTGAACGGCACGCCGCTGGGTCACAATGCGGCGGAGCGGTCGTTGCCGCTGCGCGACGCCTTCGCCGTTCTGTTCTTCGTCTCCGTCGGCATGCTGTTCGACCCGTCGATCCTGATCGAACAGCCCTGGGCCGTGCTGGGCGTGCTGGCCATCATCATCGTCGGCAAGACCCTGGCGGCGCTCATCATCACCACGGCCTTCAAGCTGGACCGCAAGACCAGTCTGACGGTCGGCGCGTCTCTGGCCCAGATCGGCGAGTTCAGCTTCATCCTGGCGGCGCTCGGGATGAGCCTGGGGGCCATGAGCCAGACGACCCACGACCTGATCCTGGCCGGGGCCCTGCTGTCGATCTCTCTGCACCCGTTCGTGTTCAAGCTGATCGACCGGATGGGCGCCGCGCCCGATCCGGAGCGCCTCGCGAAGGCGGAGGCGAAGGAGTCCGCCTCGGTCGGCGTGTCGACGCCCGACTCGACGCCCAAGGTCCGGCCCAGAGTCGGCTAGTCAGCGTTCAGGCCGCCGCCCTCGACCCGCACGAAGGCGGCGCGGCCGCGCAGGGGTTCGAAGAGATCGGCCTCCGTCCCGGTCATGAAGGCCTGCAGCTTCAGCGCGGCGATCTCCTCGAACAGGGCCGCGCGGCGGTTCGTGTCGAGATGCGCCGGCGCCTCGTCCAGCAGCAGGATCGGTGCGGCCCCGCCGCCCGACAGCCGGCCGACCTGGGCCAGGATCAGGTTCAGTGCGAGGGCCTTCTGCTCGCCCGAAGACCCCTCCGCCGCCGGTCGATTTTTTTCGCGGTGCAGCGCCGTCAGGTCAGCGCGATGCGGCCCGAACAGCGATCGCCCGGCCGCCCCGTCCCGGCTCCGCGCCCGCGCCATCCCCTCGCGGATCGCTCCGGCCAGCGCCTCCTCGTCGGCCCCGTCCCCGGCGAGCCGCTCGGTCTCCCCGACCAGGGCTAGATTCGCTTGGGGAAAAGGCCGCTCCGACCGGGCGTCGATCGCGGACTGAAGCACCGTCAGCGCCCGGGCTCGCGCGGCCGCCGCCCGCGCCCCGGCCTCGCCCAGCCGGACCTCCAGCGCGTCGAGCCACAGGGGATCGGCCTCCCGGCCCTCGGCCCCGTCGATCAGCAGCCGCAGCCGCTCGCGCAGCGCCTTTTCGTATCCCGCCACCGCCGCCGCGTGCCCGGGGTCGGCGGCGAACACCAGCCGGTCGAAGAACTTGAGCCGCTCGGCCCGGGCATCGGAGAACAACCGGTCCTGTTCCGGCGTCGCCCAGACCGGCCGCAGATAATCCAGCAACCGCCCCGGCTGGGCCGTCTCCCCGTCGATCCGCACCATCCGCCGGCTGGCCCCCGGTCCTTGCGTCCCCGTGCCGAGCCGGATTTCCTCGCCATCCCCGCCGTCGAGCGTCAGCGCCACCGCCCAGGCCCGCCCGACCTCCTCGCCCGGCTCGCGCCGCCCCATGTCCTGCGCCGTCGCCGACCGCAGCCCCCGACCCGGCGTGAACAGGCTCAACGCCTCCAGCAGATTGGTCTTCCCCGCCCCGTTCGGCCCATGCAGCACCACGGGTCCGCTGCCCACGGGCAGGGTGGCGGAGGCGTAGGACCGGAAGTCGGTAAGGGTGAGGGTGGTGATCACGCGTCTTGTGAGGAGGCAGCATGTCTCACGCGCCACGCCTCCATTATCGGAAAAAGTTCCGAAGCGCCCATCTGCATCGACTTGGGTATGACGCCCGCGATACCCGTCAGAACGAGACTAGCCCTTTGAGCCAAGTCATGACGTGCGCCGGACTTCAATGTCCACGCGACGTGCGCCAGACCCGGCCCACTGTCCTCATAGGTGATGCGCCGGGAGAAAAAATGAGACCGCATGTAGACGATCTTGAAGCGCTCCACGTCGTCCCAGCCGACCTTGCGACTCGACCAATGGCCGAAGCTGAAACCGGCAGCGTCAAGAATCAGTTTGCACGGCCAGAACATTCGCCGGAGCCCCTCCAACGCTACAAATGCGAGAAGGGCGATAAGCCCCCAAAGAAGCACCTTCGAGAAAGTATCGATGTCAGGGGTGTTCGCGGCAAGCCAGACGCCCCCAGTCAAAAAGACGACCAAGCCGAACAGATACAGGATCAGCTTCCCTCGCGACTCTCGGATCGTCAGGGTTTCGCCGGTCATGAAAAGGCCAATTCAGAATCTGCTAACAATCCCGGCTTTCGCCGGGGTGAGCGGAGTGGGGGATTCTACACCCTCAGCGGCATCAGCACGTACTGGACGCCCGGATCGCCCGGATCGAGCACGAGGGTCGGGCTGGCCGGGTCGGCGAACATGAAGGTCGCGTTTTCGCCCGTGATCTGGCCGGCGACGTCCAGCAGGTAACGGGCGTTGAAACCGATCTCGAACGGGGCTTCGGAGTAGCCGATCTCGACCTCCTCGACGCCCTGGCCGGCCTCCATGTTGCGGACGGTCAGGGTGACGCGGTCCAGCTCGAAGGCCAGTTTCACCGAGCGGCTTTTCTCGGCCGAGATGGTGGCGACCCGGTCGACGGCCGAGGCGAAGACGGCGTTGTCGATATCGGCCTGTTTGTCGTTCCCCTTGGGAATGACGCGCATGTAGTCGGGGAAGGCGCCGTCGATGACCTTCGACGTCAGGGAGGCCTGACCGAACTCGAAACGGATCTTCTGGGGCGAGACCTGGACCTCGACCGGGCCTGAGCCGTCGTCGAGCAGGCGACGCACCTGATCGATGGTCTTGCGCGGCACGATCACGCCGGGACCGCCCGCCGCGCCTTCCGGCGCCGGGGTCTCGGCCAGGGCCAGCCGGTGGCCGTCGGTCGCCACGGCGCGCAGCAGCGGGATGCCGCCCTCGGCCACCGTGTGGAGATACAGGCCGTTCAGATAGTAGCGGGTCTCTTCGGTCGAGACGGCGAAGCGGGTCTTGTCGATCAGACGCGCGAGGTCTTCCTTCATCAGGGTGAAGCGGGTCCCCGAGTTCTCGGTCGACATGACCGGGAAGTCGCCGGCCGGCAGGACCGGCAGGTTGAACTTGGACCGGCCCGCCTGGACCGTCAGGCGGGGATCGTCGCCGTTATAGATCAGGGCGACCTCGGCTCCGTCCGGGAGCTTGCGCACGATCTCGTAGAGGGTGTGGGCCGGGGCTGTGATCTGGCCCTCGACCTGGACGGTGGCGTCGGCCTCGTCGACCATCTCCATGTCGAGATCGGTGGCGGCGAAGCTGAGCTTGTCGCGACCCGCCGAGAGCAGGACGTTGGAGAGGATCGGAATGGTGTTCCGACGCTCGACCACGCTCTGAACGTGGCCGAGGGCCTTCAGGAGCGCGGAACGTTCGATGGTCAGTTGCATGTCGTCTCGGGGCCCGGGGCGCGGCTGAATCAGCCGTCGCCTAAACTTGCTTGGTTACGGACACTAGAGGATTGCTCGCCGCTAGCAACCGGGAGGTCAGGCCTCTTCGTCTCCCGCCAGCCCCATCATGTGGAAGCCCGCATCGACGTGGATGACTTCGCCCGTGGTGGAGAAGCCGAGGTCCGAACACAGCCACAGGGCGGCGCCGGCGACGCCCTCCATCGAGGTGTCCTCCTTCATGGCCGACATGGCCCGGCCCTGGGCGATCATGCCCCGGCCGCCCGAGATGCCGGCGAGGCTCAGGGTGCGCATCGCGCCGGCCGAGATGGCGTTGACGCGAATACCGCGCGGACCGAGGTCGCGGGCGATGTAGCGGGTTGCTGCCTCCAGCGCCGCCTTGGCCACGCCCATGGTGTTGTAGTTCGGGATGGCGCGCTCGGAACCCAGATAGGTCATGGTGATCATCGACCCGCCGTTCGGCATGATCTTCGAGGCCCGCCGGGCGACGTCGACGAAGCTGAAGCAGGAGATGTTCATGGCCAGCAGGAAGCTGTCGCGGCTGGTATTGTCGATGAACGACCCTTTGAGCTCGTCCTTGTTGGCGAAGGCGACGGAGTGGACGACGAAGTCGATCGTGCCGAACTCGGCTTCCAGTTGCTCGAAGGCCGCGTCCATCGAGGCGTCGTCGGTGACGTCGGCCTGGATGAGTAGCTTGGCGCCGACGCTCTCGGCCAGCGGACGCACGCGGCGCTCCAGCCCCTCGCCCATATAGGTGAAGGCCAGCTCGGCGCCTTGGGCGGCCAGCTGGGAGGCGATGCCCCAGGCGATGGAGTTGGCGTTCGCGACCCCCATGACGAGGCCCTTCTTGCCCTTCATGAGTTCGCCCGCGGGCATGTTCCAGCTGGATTCACCGGCCATGAAAATCTTCCTTCTTTGGTGGCCTCACGCTCGCAGCAGTGAGGCCGAACGTACTTCGCAGACCTAGACCTTGGAGAAGATCACCGTCCCGTTGGTGCCGCCGAAGCCGAAGCTGTTGGACATGACCGTGGTCAGTTCGCCGTCCCAGCGCTTGCGCAGGATCGGCATGCCCTCGAACTGGGGATCCAGGTTCTCGATGTGGGCGCTTTCCGAGGCGAAACCGTTCTGGAGCATCAGCAGGGAGTAGATCGCCTCCTGGGCCCCGGCGGCGCCCAGCGAGTGGCCCGTCAGCGACTTGGTCGAGGAGATCATCGGCATGTCGGCGCCGAAGACGGTGCGGATCGCTTCCATCTCCTTGGAGTCGCCGACCGGGGTCGAGGTGCCGTGCGGGTTCAGATAGTCGATCTTGCGGCCGCCGGCCTCGGCCATGGCGATCTTCATGCAGCGCTGGGCGCCCTCGCCGGACGGGGCGACCATGTCGTAGCCGTCCGAGTTGGCGCCGTAGCCGACGACCTCGCCGTAGATCTTCGCGCCGCGCGCCACGGCCCGCTCATATTCTTCCAGCACCACGATGCCGGCGCCGCCGGCGATGACGAAGCCGTCGCGGGCGGCGTCATAGGCGCGGGACGCGACCGAAGGGGTGTCGTTGAAGTTGGAGGACATGGCGCCCATGGCGTCGAACATGTTCGACATGGACCAGTCGATGTCCTCGCAGCCGCCGGCGAAGACCACGTCCTGCTTGCCCCACTGGATCTGTTCGGCGCCCGCGCCGATGCAGTGGACGCTGGTCGCGCAGGCCGAGGAGATCGAATAGTTGATGCCGCGCATCTCGAACCAGGTCGAAAGGACCGCCGAGGGACCTGAGGCCATGGCCTTGGGCACGGCGAACGGGCCGATACGCTTGGGCGCACCCTTCTCGATCGTGGTCTGGGCCGCCTGCAGGATGACCTGGGTCGAGGGACCGCCCTCGCCGACGATCAGGCCGATGCGGTCGTCCTTGATCTCTTCCGCCGTCAGGCCGGAATCCTTCAGGGCCTCCTCGAAGGCGATGTGACCCCAAGCCGTGCCGTTGGCGAGGAAGCGCGCGGCGCGGCGGTCGACCAGCGGGGCCCAATCCTCGGCGGTCACGCCCAGCGACGGCGGCGCCCAGACCTGGGACCGGAAGCCGTGCTTGATGTGATCGGGAGCCGAGACGACGCCCGACTTCGCATTGCGCAGGGAGGCCGTGACCTCCTCCTGGCCCGTGCCGATGGAGGAGACGATACCCAGACCCGTGACGACGACACGCCGCATAAGAGTTTCCTTCTCTTGTCAGTCTTGTCCGCGTTGACCGCGGTTATTGTATGTCTGGTTCAGGCGCCGGTGGCGGCTTCGCCCGCCTGGAACAGGCCGACGCGCATGTCCGTAGCCGTATAGATGGGCACGCCGTCCGCTTCCATCACCCCGTCGGCGATTCCCATGACGAGACGACGGTTGATGACCCGCTTCAGGGTGATCTTGTAGGTGACCTTCTTCACGTCCGGCTGGACCTGGCCCGTGAACTTGACCTCGCCGACGCCCAGGGCGCGCCCGCGACCGGGGCCGCCGATCCAGCCCAGGTAGAAGCCGACCAGCTGCCACATGGCATCGAGGCCGAGGCAGCCCGGCATGACCGGGTCGCCGATGAAGTGGCACTGGAAGAACCAGAGCGACGGATCGATATCCAGTTCGGCCTCGACATAGCCCTTGCCGAACTCGCCGCCGTCGCCGTTGATCTGGGTGATCCGGTCGAACATCAGCATCGGCGGGGCCGGCAGCTGGGCGTTGCCCGGCCCGAACAGCTCGCCCCGGCCCGAGGCCAGAAGGGCGGCGTGGTCGAACGACGACGGATATTTCGAGGTGCTCAAGGCGGTTGCGACTCCAGATTTCCTGACTGACCTAACGCGCGGCGGCGAGAGTCGAGCCCGGGTGTTGCGCCGGGGTTACACGAGGGGAGCGAGCGGCTCAACCGGGGACGGGGGACAAGCTTGGCTGTGGTCTGGACCGCCGGGAGGGCGCGACTCGAGAAATAGACTCGACAGAGTCGACAGAGTCGACATCGGCGGCGGAGCAGTCGGCGGCGATATCAAAGACCCGGGGAAGAGTGTCGCACGGTTTCGGGAGGCGCCTGCGATAAAGGCTCTAGATCGTCCCGGGCGTTGAAATCGTTGAAGTCCTGGGTCGATCCGTTGATGGATATGGGGGCGTCTGAACCCTCTTCCTCCGGGAGAGGGAAGACGTCAGCGCGCCTCGCCCGCCGGCCGCGAGGCGTCGCACAGGGGTCGGTCGCCGGCGCCGAAGATCGAGGCTTCGGACACCCAGCCCTTCAGTTTGCGGGCGCGGACTTCGCACCAGCCTTCCTTGCAGTCGTCGAGAGCTATCACGGAGCGGGGCGAGAACCGGGCTTTCAAACCCGCCTGTTCTGACCGGCCGGAGCGGATCGGAACTTCCTCGACCGAGGCGTTGAAGGCGCCGCGACGAGCCGAGACCACGCTGCGGTGGACCCAGGCGACGGAGCCCTCAGGGTCGCAGATCTTTCGCCACTCGCGGGTTTCGGCGATCACCTGCACCGGCAGGCCGGCGGCGCGGTATTCCCAGAGGATGCTGTAGTCGAGGCCCGGGCCAGTGCGTGCGCGCACTTCGGAGGACTTCAGGGTCAGCCAGCGCGGCACCTCCAGCCCCGTGGGGGTGGGGCGACCATCGGGCATTGTGGCGCCGGCGCCGGCGAAGACCGCGAGGCCAAGAAGCACCGCCACGCCGCCCATGCGACGCGAGAGGCTTTGGAAGCGGCTGCGAGACTTGCTAGACCCGAACTTGCTAGTCACTGGCGTCGACCCGTCGCACGCGGGCTCGCCCATGCGGCGCCCGTGAATAACCCAAGGTCCCTATGTCCAGCCCCAGGCTTAAGGTCGTCTTAACCAGAAGATTGCCCGACGCGGTCGAGACCCGCATGCGCGAGCTGTTCGACGCCGAACTGAACCTGAAGGACGTCCCGATGGACCGGGCGGCGCTGGAAGCGGCGGTCCAGCGCGCCGACGTTCTCGTGCCCACCATCACCGACGAGATCGACGCGAACCTGATCGCCGGGGCCGGGCCGCAGCTGAAGATGATCGCCAATTTCGGGGCAGGGGTCGATCACATCGACATCGACGCGGCCGTCGCACGCCAGATCATCGTCACCAATACGCCGGGCGTCCTGACCGAGGACACCGCAGACCTGGCCATGAGCCTGATCCTGGCCGTCAGCCGCCGCATCGTGGAAGGCGCCCAAGTCGTGGCCGCCGGCAAGTTCGAGGGCTGGACCCCGACCTGGATGTGCGGGCGCAAGCTCTGGAGCAAGCGGCTCGGCATCGTCGGCATGGGCCGGATCGGCCAGGCCTTGGCCCGCCGGGCAAAGGCCTTCGGCATGCAGGTCCACTATCACAACCGCAAGGCCGTCAGCCCCCGTATCGAGGAGGAGCTGGGCGCGACCTACTGGGACGACCTGGACCAGATGCTGGCGCGGATGGACGTCATCTCGCTGAACTGCCCGGCGACGAAGGAGACGCATCATCTGCTGTCGGCCCAGCGTCTGTCCCTGCTCCAGCCGCATGCGATCCTGATCAACACGGCGCGGGGCGAGCTGATCGACGAGGCGGCCCTGTCGGACGCGGTGGCGCGGCGGTCGCTGTCGGGCGTGGGACTGGACGTCTACGAGAACGAGCCGGCCATCCATCCCGGCCTGATCGGCCTGCCGAACGTGGTGTTGCTGCCTCATCTGGGCTCGGCGACGCTGGAGGCGCGTCAGGACATGGGCGACCGCGTGATTTTGAACGTGATGACCTATCAGAACGGGCATCGGCCCCCGGATCGCGTCATTCCCGCGATGTTGTGAAGGCCGGAATCCGGCGTGATCTGGCCGATCCAGGCGTCGCCAAGGTCATTCCGGGGCGACTGAAACAATCGGTAACGGATGTGGTTAGGTCTGTCAGCGGGCGCTCTCGTCCCGTGTCATCAAGCGACAGAAACATGATCCGCAAGACCGTTCTTCTGGCCGGCGTCGCCGCAGCCCTTCTGACCGCCGCCCCGGCCCTCGCCCAGGACGCTCCGGCCGCGGCCCCGGCCGCACAGGCTCAGACCCAGGGTTCGATCCAGCTTCAGCCGGGCTCGAACGTCAAGGGTTCGGACGGGACCGTGCTCGGCACCCTCGAAGGCGTGCAGAGCAATGCGGCCGGCGAACAGGAACTGACGGTGCGCGGGGCTGACGGCGATCTGCGCGGCGTGCCGCTGGGCGGCCTGACCCAGCAAGGCGCCGACGTGGTGGTCGGCTGGAGCTCGGCCGAGTTCAACACCGCGCCGGTCGTCGAGGAGACCGCGCCCGCCACGACCGACGGCACGGCTCCGACCGCAGGCGACCCGACGGCCAACGCGGCGCCGGTCCCGGGCGAACCCGAGGCCAAGCCCGAGACGACGGACGACACCAGCGAGCCGGACGGCGCGACCCCGCCGACGCCCCAGGGCTAAAGGCGCCAGCGGCCCAACGAAAAAGGGGCGGCCCGACGGGCCGCCCCTTTCTTGTATCTGCGAGAGACGATCAGGCGCGACGCTTGACCAGACCCAGCAGGAACAGCAGCAGGACGGCGCCGCCGAACGCGACCAGCAGGGTCACGAGGTTGAAGCCGCCGACCGCGAGGCCGAGCAGGTTGCCGGCGATGAAGCCGCCGAGCAGTGCGCCGATGACGCCGACGATAAGGTTGGTCACGAGGCCATGGTTACGACCCATGACTTTTTCCGCGAGCCAGCCGGCGACGATGCCGATGACGATCCAGCCGATAATTCCGAGACCCATAGTTCCATTCCTTCCAAAGCGGATGTGGCCTGATAATGCGCCGCCCCGGTCAAGGTTGCCTGAGTGTGAATCGCAACATCGGCGACCCGCGTTCGCCATCGCTCGCCCGTCACGAGAAGTCGGCACGGTCGTTGCGACGGTTCAGGCGAGCCGTGCCGCTTTGGCACAGCCCGCTAGAACAAGGGGACTGGGCAATGGCCACCGATATCGACCTCCACCTGGGGCGCCGCCTGCGCCGTCGTCGTCGCCTGCTGGGGCTGACGCAACAACAGCTGGCCATCCAGGTCGGCATCCGCTTCCAGCAGATCCAGAAGTACGAATGCGGCGCGAACCGCATCTCGGCCGCGCGCCTGTGGCAGCTGGCCGAAGCTCTGGAAACGCCGATCAGCTATTTCTACGACGGCTTGGCAGAAGCCATGGAGCGCAAGGAACAGGTGGGCGCCAACGGCGGCGAAATGTTTTCCCGCAAGGAAACCCTCGACCTGATCCAGGCCTACTACCAGCTCGGCGAGCGCCCGCGCCGTCGTCTTCTGGACCTGGCCAAGTCGCTGCATACGGAAGGCGACGTGGTCGCTTCCTAGGGCTTAGGTCGTAGGTCTTGGGGCTTAGTGGGGGACGGAGTTCGGGCGCGCTTGACTAAGCCCTACTCCCTAGGCCCTAAGCCCTACCTATGACCGAATTCGAATCCTTCGCCGTCGAACTGGCCGCCGAGGCCGCCAGGGTGACCCTGCCGTTCTTCAGAGGCGACTACGCCGAGGAGAACAAGGCGGGGCCCGGGGGCTTCGATCCGGTCACCGAGGCGGACAAGGGCGCGGAAGCCGCGATCCGCAAGCTGATCGCGGCCCGATATCCCGACCACGGGGTCATCGGCGAGGAGTATGGAGAAGACCGGCCGGACGCAGAACACGTCTGGATCCTGGACCCCGTCGACGGGACGCGCGCCTTCATCGCCGGCCTGCCGTTGTGGACGACCCTGATTGCACTCTCGGTCGGTGGACGATCCACCGTCGGCGCCATCTCCCAGCCGTACATCGGCGAACTGTTCCTGGGCGGACCTTCGGGCGCCGTCCTGATGAGCCGGGGCCAGACCCGACCGATCAGGGTCCGGTCCTGCGAAAAACTGACCGACGCGGTCATCGCCACCACCGCACCGGAGATCTTCACAGGGCCCGAGCTGGGCGCCTGGACCCAGGTGATGGCGGCCGCACGGCTGGCCCGCTACGGCTGCGACGCCTATGCCTACGCCATGCTGGCCATGGGCCGGATCGACATGGTCGCCGAGACCCAGCTGAAAGTGTGGGACTGGTCGGCCCTGATCCCGGTGGTCGAGGCGGCCGGGGGCGAGGTCACCAACTGGCGCGGCGAGGCCGTGTCGGGCGACGGGCGCATCATCGCCGTCGGCGACCCCCGGGTCCGCGAACAGGCCCTGGTCGCCTTCCGGCGCGGGACGAACTGATCCTCTAGAACGGCAGAATGTTGCGCTGGCGGCTGTAGGCCATGGTGCCGACGTTGGCCCCGAGGCGCAGGCCCACGCCGGTGCGGACCGGGGCCAGGACGATGCCGTCGGCGCGCTGATAGTTCACGCCCAGGCCGCCGATCAGATACGCCGTGCCTTCCACGCCCGGATAGCGGCGGTAGATCGCGTCCGGCGCATAGAGGCCATAGACGAGGGTGAAGACCCGGCTGGCGTTGCCGCCGATATCCCAGCCGATCGAGGTGCCCTGCCAGAAGACTTCCTGGGAGGCCGAGTGGTCCTTCATGTGCAGGGCGCCGCGGCCGTAGCGCAGGCCGATGACGGCGGCGCCGGCGCCCTCCTCGCCCGCGATATAGGCGGTCGGGGCGTCGCCCTGGTCGCGGAAGATGCGTTCAATGGCGCCGCCCATGGCCTCGGCGGCGATGCCGAGCTCGCGCGAGCCGGCGGCGACGAGTTCGTCAGCCGTATAGGCCTGGGCGTTGGCGTCAGAGGCGATCGGATAGTTCGGCTCCGTCGGCTGGCGCGAGGTCGTGGCGCAGGCCCCGAGCGCGGTGGTCGCGGCGGCGGCGAAACCGGTCTGGATCAGGTGGCGGCGGTGCATGGCGGTGTCCCGAAAGAGGTGCGGCCCGTTCCCCCGAGCCTGATTTCAGAGTCGCCGGGCTTTGCGTCAGCCTTGGGGCGGCAAGGTTAACGAGAGGTTGCCGGTTTGACCGCTATAGTGGGCCGATGGAGTTGCCCCTGATCCCCGGCCGCGAATGCGGACCCTGCGTCGAATGCTGCCGGTTCATTCCGCTGGACCTGCCGGAATTGTCGAAGCCGACAGGAAGCCTGTGCGCCTATTGCGTCGACGGGGCCGGGTGTTCGGTCCATGCGGTGCGGCCGCAGACCTGCCGGACCTGGTTCTGCGTCTGGCGGGTGGTGGAGCTGGACGAGGCGTGGCGGCCGGACCTGAGCGGGATCATCGTCCGGCCGGACGGCCTGCTGACAGGGGAGATGACGCTGTACATCGTGCGGCGGACGGACTTTTTGCGGTCGGCGATGCTGTTCGACACGGTGGCCCAGTGGCTGTCCGAGGGACTGCGGCTGGCGATCAGCGTGCCCGGGCCCGTGGGGACCCTACCGGTGCGGGCGGAGGTGACCGACTATCTGTTGCCGGCGGTGGCGGCAGGGGATGAGGCCGGAGTCCAGGCCTTGTTCGAGCGGGTTCTGGCGAGCCTCGACCAACATGAGTTCGAGGCGGACGGGATCGAAGAGCGCTACGCCGTCATCTGATCCCTCTCCCGGCGGGAGAGGGGTGTTCTAGTGCTTGTCCGTCTTGCTCGTCAGCCAGTCCATCAGGGCCAGCATGACGCCCGAGACGACGAAGGTCAGGTGGATGACAACGCCCCACAGGGCCTCGACCTGATTGATCTCTCCGCCCTCGGAGAAATGCATGAAGAATTTCAGAAGCTGGATGCCGGAGATCGCGACGATGGACGCGATCAGCTTCATCTTCAGGCCCGAGAAGTCGACCGTGCCCATCCACGGCGGGCGGTCCGTCTCCCCGTCCAGATCGAGCTTGGAGACGAAGTTCTCGTAGCCCGAGAACATCACGATCAGCAGCAGATTGCCCGCCAGCGACAGGTCGACGAGGGACAGGACGGCGAGGATGGCATTGTTGGAGCTCATGCCGTGCCCGGCCGCGAAGGCCTGGGGCACGTAGTAGAAGAGCTCGCGCAGGAAGACGACGAGCAGCATCAGGAGCGCCGCCGCCAGACCCACGTAGAAGGGCGCCATCAGCCAGCGTGAGCGGAACAGCAGGCGTTCGAACGTCGTCTCGAGTTTCGGCTTGGCCATGCGATCCCCTCAGTCCCGTTCGTTCTGGCCGAAAGAGCGCGACAGGATCAAGGCCTAGCTTCGAAGCGTGGCGCCCAGCTTGCCGGCCGCGGCGACGATCCTAGCCGACAGGGCCTCGATCTCGACGTCGGTCAGGGTGGCCTCCCGAGGCTGGACGACCACTTCCAGAGCGACCGACTTGAAAGCCTCGGGCACGCCGGCGCCGCGATAGACGTCGAACACCCGGACCTCGGCGATCAGGGCCTTGTCGGCGCCCTGTACGGCGCGGACGAGGTCGCCCGCCGGCTTGGCGTCCTCGACCACGAAGGCGAAGTCGCGGGTCAGGGGCATCAGGTTGGGCAGGTCGGCAACACCCTTCGACTTGGTCGCGCCGGGTTTCGACCGGGCCTCGGGCACGGCGTCCAGAACGATCTCGAACGCCAGGATCGGGCCGTCGGCGTCCAGCGTTTTGAGCACGCCCGGGTGGACGGCGCCGAACTCGGCGATGACGGTCTTCGGACCCAGTTGCAGGCGCGCCGAGCGGCCCGGATGCCACCAGTCGCGGTTCTGGCCTTGCGCCAGTTGCAGCGAAGCGGTCGGGGCGCCGATGGCGTCGAGCACGGCGATCAGATCGGCCTTGAGCGTGAACAGGGCGTCGTCGCCGGCGCCGGTCCAGCTGCGGGCCTCCCGGGGCGAGATCAGGCCGGCGATGACGGTGCGCTGGTCGTTCGGCTGGTCGCCCGGATAGATGGGGCCGATCTCGAACAGGGCGACGTCGCCGTGACCGCGCGCGGCGTTGCGGGCCGCCGCCTGGATCAGGTTCGGCAATGCCGAGGGCCGCATGCAGTCGAGGTCGGAAGCGATCGGGTTTTCGAGCACCAGCCTGTCGTCGCCGCCGCCGAACAGAGCCGCCGTCGACTGTTTGGTGAAGGACCAGGTCACGGCCTCGGCATAGCCCAGCGAGGCGAGCGCGCGACGCGCGGTGCGGACGCGGGCCTGACGCGGGTTCAGCACGCCTTTCGACGGCGAACCCTGATCCGGCAGGGGGGTGTTGGGCAGGTGCTGGAAGCCGTGGATACGGGCGACCTCCTCGACCAGATCGGCCTTGCCCTCCACGTCGCGACGCCATGACGGCGGGGTGACGGTCCAGGGTTTGTCCGAACCGGCGGGTGCGGCCTGAACCAGGAAGCCGAGCTGGCCCAGAATGGTCCCGATGCGGTCGTCCTCCAGCTCCATGCCGGACAGTTGTTTGACGTAGGCGGGGTCGAAGGCGAACGGCGCGGGATTGGCGGGATGCTCGCCGGCCAGGACGATCTCCGACGGCTCGCCGCCGCAGAGGTCGAGGATCAGACGGGTGGCCAGTTCGATGCCGGGCACGACCGAGGCCGGATCGACGCCGCGCGCGAACCGGTACTGGGCGTCGGAACTGATCGTAAGTGTCCGGCCGGTCTGGGCCGTGACGATGGGGTCGAACCAGGCGCTTTCGAGGAAGACGTCGGTCGTCTCGTCGGAACAGCCGGTGCTTTCACCGCCCATGACGCCGCCGAGGCCGATGGGGCGTTCGCCGCCTGCGTCAGCGACGACGCACATGCTCGGATCGGCAGTGTAGGTCTTGCCGTCGAGGGCGATCAGATGCTCCGGCGTGCCGGCGGCGATGTGTTCGCTGCCGGCCGACAACTGACCGCCCCGCACGACGATCTCGGTCCCCACCAGCTTGGCCATGTCGTAGACGTGCAGCGGGCGGGCGCGGTCGTAGGCGATCAGGTTGGTGACATCGACCAGCCGGTTGATAGAGCGCAGGCCGATGGCGGTCAGACGGGTCTGGAGCCAGGCCGGCGACGGCCCGTTCTTGACGCCCCGGATCACGCGACCGGCGAAGACCGGACACATCTCCGGCGCATCGAGCCGCACCGAGATCGCCGAGGGGAAGGCGCCGCGCACAGTGGCGACGTCATAATGCTTCAGCTTGCCGACGCCGGCCGCGGCCAGATCGCGAGCGATGCCGGCGACGCCCAGCCAGTCGGGGCGGTTCGGAGTGACCTCGAAGTCGATGACCGGCTCGGCGCCGAACAGTTTGGCGACCGGCGTGCCGACCGGGATCTCGGGCGGCAGTTCCTGGATGCCGTCGCTTTCTTCGGACAGGTTCAGTTCGGAGGCCGAGCACAGCATGCCGTTCGAGACCACGCCGCGCACCGGCTTCTCGACCAGGGTGACGCCGAGGCCGGGCACATAGGCGCCGATGGGGGCATAGATGGTCGTCAGGCCCGCACGCGCATTCGGGGCGCCGCAGACGATCTCCTTCATGCCGTCGACGGTCTCGACCTGACAGACCTGAAGCCGGTCGGCGTTCGGGTGCTGTGCCGCCGAAACGATCTTCGCCGCGGTGAACGGCGCCAAGGCCGCGGCCGGATCGGCGACGTGCTCGACCTCCAGCCCGGCCATGGTCATGGCCTGGGCGATCGCATGGACGTCGGCCTCGGTCTCGAGGTGATCCTTGAGCCAGGACAGGGTGAACTTCACGGGATCAGGCTTTCCTGGGCTTCAGTATGTCGATGAAGGCGTCGACGAAGGCGTCGTCGCCCGCGAAGCCCACGCCGATGAAGATGCAGCCGTCGAAATGGCTGTCGTTCAGAGGCACGCCGCCGATGATCATCGGTCCGGCGGCGCGCAGGAACAGGTTGCGGACGTCGCCCGCCACATCGCCGAGATTGCAGTTGTCGAACTTCGTCTCGTTGGCCGGGATGACGACGCAGGGACCGTGGACGACGCAGTCGATGAAGCGGCGGCCGTGCAGCGTCTGGCCGGCGACTTCGATGGCATCGACCAGTTGGGCCAGCGGGATGCGGACCTTCTCGAACACAAGTCGCGTGCCGAGGTCGGCGGGAACCGGGCCGGTGGTCTCGAGATCGTACATCAGCCGACGCTCTTGATGGAGAGGATCTCGCCGAGGATCTGTTCGTTGCCGGTGAAGCCCAGGGCGTGGAACTCGCAGTTCTGGAAGGCGCAGTTGATCACCGGGATCGCCCCGATGGCCATGTTGCGCACCGGGCGCAGGACCAGGTTGCCTATGTCGCCCCTGGATTCGCCGAAGTTCACCGCGTCGAAGGTCGTGCCCGGCAGGATCAGCATCACCGCCGGCCCTTCGATGCGGCAGCCGGTGAAGGTGATGCCGTCGATCATCGACCGGCCGGTGCGCAGGTGGTGGCCGAACAGGTCGTAGAGCGCCAGGTCCTCGTTGACGAAGGCGCGCTTGGAGATGTCGTCGGTGAGGTTCAGCGGACGGCCGAGGCCGGTCATCGGCAGGCGGGACGGATCGACGAAGGTCATGGCGGGGCCTCTCAGGATCCGACGGACAGGAGCATGTTCACGACATCCTCCGACCCGGTGAAGCCGACGTTGTAGAACTCGCACCCCTCGAACAGGGTGTCGCGGAACGGCACGGTGCCCAGGGCCCGGGCGCCGGTAGGACGCAGAACCAGGTTGCGCATGTCGCCGTCGGGATCGCCGAAGCTGCAGTCGTCGAACTGCACCCCGGCCGAGACCAGCATGACCGCCGGCCCCTGGATGCGGCAGCCGCGGAAGGTGCGGCCCGCGACGATGCCGAGGTTGTGGCCGTGATTGGCGACGTGCAGGTCGAACAGGTTCAGATCGACGTCCTGGATGAGCGGCGCAGACAGGTCCGTGGCGATGCGCACCTCGCGCAGAATCGGCAGGCGCGACATCAGGTCGAGGTCCCGGTGACTTCGGCGCGGGCCGAGGTCAGGTCGGCCGCCATCTGGTCGATGCTTTCGACGTGGCCGGTGAAGGCGACCTGGACGAAGCGGCAGCGGATGAACCTGGTGTCGGAGAAGGCGACCGCGCCGATCAGGACCGGCCCTTTGGGCTGGTAGAACAGGGACGACGGGTCGGTGGCCACGCCCATGTTGCAGCCCTCGAACGTGACGCCGTCGATGATGGCGAGCAGTGCCGGCCCCTCGATCACGCATTCGGTGAAGGTCTTGCCGCGGATCAGGGGCTCGCCGGCGTTCAGGTGGTAGACCCCGAGCATGGGCAGCCAGACGGCTTCGTTCGAGAAGCTCGTGCGGGCGACCAGCTTGCGGCCATGGTCTTCGGTCAGGACGTCGGTCATCTCAGATACTCAGCTCAGGCCCGAGGCCGGGTTGGGGGCGGCGAAAGCGGAGAAGCCGTAATGCGCCAGCCAGCGGATGTCGGCCTCGAACATCGGGCGCAGGTCGGGGACGCCGTATTTCAGCATGGCCATGCGATCCACGCCCATGCCGAAGGCGAAGCCCTGCCATTCGTCCGGATCGATGCCGGACTGGCGCAGGACGTTCGGGTGGACCATGCCGCAGCCGAGGATCTCCAGCCAGTCGTCCCCCTCGTTGAGCACCAGCTTGCCGCCCGAGCGGTCGCAGCGGATGTCCATCTCGGCCGAGGGCTCGGTGAAGGGGAAGTGGTGCGGGCGGAAGCGGGCGTCGACGCCGTCCAGTTCGAAGAAGCGGGCCACGAAGGTCTCCAGGGTCGTCTTCAGATGACCCATGTGGATGTCCTTGCCGACCACCAGACCCTCGATCTGGTGGAACATCGGGGTGTGGGTCGCGTCACTGTCTTTGCGGAAGGTGCGGCCGGGCGCGATGATGCGGATCGGCGGCGACTGCGACAGCATCGTGCGGATCTGAACCGGCGAGGTGTGGGTGCGCAGGACCTTGCGCTCGCCCGTCTCCGGGTCGGGCTTGAGGAAGAAGGTGTCGTGCATCTCCCGCGCCGGGTGCTTGGGCGGGAAGTTCAGGGCGGTGAAGTTGTGGAAGTCGTCCTCGATGTCCGGGCCTTCGGCGACGGCGAAGCCCATCTCGGCGAACAGGGCGATCATCTCGTCCATGACCTGCATGGTCGGATGGACGCCGCCCTTGCGACGCGGGCGGGCCGGCAGGGTCAGGTCGATGCGTTCGGACAGCAGGCGGGCGTCGAGTTCGGCGGCTTCGAGTTCAGCCTTCCTGTCGGCGATGGCGGCGGCGACACGGTCGCGCAGGCCGTTGATCATCGGCCCCTGTTCGCGCCGTTCGTCGGGGCTCATCGCGCCCATGCCCTTGAGCAGACCCGAGATCACGCCCGTCTTGCCGAGCGCGGAGACACGCACGGCCTCGATCTCGACGACCGTGGTCGTGGAGCCGATGGCGTTGATCAGTTCGAGTTCGAGGGCGGCGAGATCGGTCATGGTGCGGACGCTCTAGCGGCCTCGGGCGCATTCGTCACGTCCGGCGGGTGGGAAAGCCGTCAGGGGCCGGCCGTGCCCGCCGCGACAGCCGCCGCCAGATCTTCGACCGTGCCCTCATTGGCGGCGACGATCCAGGCCGGCGGGTCGGGCTCCCAGCGGATCGGCTTACCGTCGGTCTCAGTCCAGCGATGCAGCCAGGAGATGCCGTTGCGCCGGACGTAGGTGTCGGCGTGGCTGTAGATCGGGTCCATCAGCGCCTGATCCAGAGTGACGAAACTGTAGCCCCGCGCCCGGTAGAGGGCGTCGATCTGCGGGTACCAGTCGCGGTTCAGGGTGGAGGCGTGCAGCAGCAGGATCTGGGCCGGTTCGCGCCCGCCCGTGATCCCGGTGCTGTAGGGTTCGAAATGGTCGAGCACCGTGGTCATGAAGGCGACGTAGGCCTCGCCCACCCGCTGCTTCAGGGCTTCGTCGCCGAGCTGTTCGGCCTTGCGGTAGACGTCGGCGAACATCCAGTCGACGTTGTCGATGGTCACCGGTGCGATGACATAGCCGCGCTCGGCCAGACCCGCCGCGATGGCGTCGTGCTTCTCCCGGGTGTCGCCGGTGAACAGGTACGGATGGCGGAAGTAGCGGAGCGTCCGGCCCCGGGCCTCCAGCGCGGTCCGCAGGGCGGGCGCGCCCGCATCGACGTCGGCGAGGTATTCCTCGGGCGTGATCCGGTGGATGTTGATGTGGTTGGCCGTGTGGTTGCCGAGATCGACGCCCGCATCCAGCCAGGCGTTCAGCACTGCGGGCAGCAGGGTCGCCGCCTGGGCCTCGCAAACCTTGCCGGTGTTGACGAAGGCCGTGGCGTGGCTGTCGAGCGGCTCGAGCATGGCGAGGAAGTCGCGGGTCAGGGCCATCGTCCGGGCCGGATCGCACAGGGCCTCCGTCGTCGCCTGATAGGGCAGGTCGTCGAAGGTGACGGCCACGGTGCGGGTCTGGGCCAGCGCAGGCGAACCGACCAGCAGGGCGGCGGCGAGACCGAGGATCAGGCGTCTGGACGGCATGGGCGGCTCCGCGTTCGGCGCGACCCTAGCCGTGCGCCGCCCAAACGAAAACGCCCGCTCCGGTGACCGGAGCGGGCGCTTCATTTCGTCGGTGACGAAAGGTCTTACTTCAGGGCTTCGCGTACCTTGGCGGCGATGTCCGAGAAGCCGACGCCGTCCATGGCGATCGCGGCCAGAACCTTGCGGTCCAGCTCGATGCCGGCCTTCGACAGGCCGTGGATGAACTGCGAGTAGGTGAAGCCTTCCTGACGGGCGGCGGCGTTGATGCGCTGGATCCACAGGGCGCGGAAGTTGCGCTTGTTGGTGCGACGGTCGCGGTAGGCGTATTGCCCGGCGCGATCGACGGCGGCCTTGGCCGTGCGGATGGTGTTCTTGCGGCGGCCGGAGAAGCCCTTGGCCTGCTCCAGAACCTTCTTGTGTTTGGCGTGGGACGTTACGCCCCGTTTCACGCGAGCCATGATTTAGTCCTTCAAATTCTTTGCGATGAGATCAGTTCAGGGATGCGTGCGCCGATCAGGCGTACGGCATGTAGGACTTGATCTTCTTGGCATCGGCATCGGCCATGACCGAGGTGCCGCGGTTCTGGCGGATGTATTTGGAGTTGTGGCTGATCAAGCGGTGACGCTTGCCCGCAACCCCGGCCTTAACCTTGCCCGTCGCGGTGAATTTGAAGCGCTTCTTGGCGCCCGACTTCGTCTTCAGTTTCGGCATTTTCACTCTCTTGTCTTAGAGGACGCCCCGTGGATCGAGATCCGGTGGGTCGCCTGATTAAGAACCGCCCAGGCATGCCTGTTAGCCCGGCGGTTCGGTACGCGAAGGCGCGGCTAGTAGGGGAACCGGCGCTCAAACGCAAGCGGAGTCTGGAGAAGCACAGATTCAGTCGGCCGTGAATCAACAGGACTCCGAACCCGACGAGGTGTCGCCTGATACGAAAACGCCCCGGACGATGCCGGGGCGTTGATAGTCAATCAGCGCTGACTGCCTATTTCGGCGCCAGGATCATGATCATCTGGCGGCCTTCCATACGCGGCGCGTACTCGACCTTGGCGATCTCGTCGAAGTCGGCCTGGACCTTGTTCAACAGCTTCATGCCCAGTTCGGGGTGGGCCATCTCACGACCGCGGAAGCGCAGGGTCACCTTGACCTTGTCGCCCTCGTCGAAGAAGCGGTGCATGGCCTTGGCCTTCACCTCGTAGTCGTGGGTGTCGATGTTCGGGCGGAGCTTGATCTCCTTGAGCTCGACGACCTTCTGGCGCTTGCGGGCCTCGGCCTTCTTCTTCTGCTCCTGGAAACGGAACTTGCCGTAATCGAGAATCTTGGCGACGGGCGGCTCCGACGTCGAGACGATCTGAACCAGATCCATGCCCGCCTCCTCGGCGGCCTCCAGCGCGGCGGAAGTCGGCATGACCCCCTGCTTCTCGCCATTCTGGTCAATGAGCAGAACGCGCGGGGCGCGAATATCGTGGTTCATGGGTGGGCCGTCCTTGGTGGGCGGCTGGTTCATCGGACGGCGAATGGGCGTCGTTTCCTTGTGTTTCTGAAAGTCTCGAAGTCTCGCAGGGGTCAGCGCACGGCGCTCCGCCGCGTTCCCCAAGGCGGGCTATATGCGCCCGAAACGCCCGTCCTTCAAGGCTTGGCGGCGGCGTCCGGCCCGATCCAGACGTCATGGAGCGCGATCACGGCCTCGAAGACACGCTGGGTCGTCAGGGCCTCAATGGGTGCGAACTCGCCCCGGACGGGGTTGGAGGCGGCGATCGTGGTGCGCGGACCGCGCGGGCCGTAGAGCCACCACTCCGTCGGGCCGAACAGGCCGAGCGTCGGCTTTCCGGCGGCAGCCGCTACATGCATCAGGCCGGAATCGTTGCCGACGAACAGGGCCGCGCGGTCGATGGCGGCTGCCGAAGCCAGGATGTCGCCCTTGCCCACGAAGTCGATGGCGAGCGGTCCGGCGGCCTGCAGCGCCGGGGTCGCGGGGGGGCGGTCGCCGGGACCGCCGACGGGCATGAAGCGCCAGCCGGCGAAGCGGGGTTCGGCCTTGAACATCTCCACCAGCTGGCCCCAGCGGTCGGCGGGCCAGCTTTTGCCCGGCTGGTGGGCGATGGGGGCGAGCGCCATGATCGGCCCGGGCGCGGCGGCCAGAGCCGGGTCGATGACGGCGGCGGCCTCGGCGCGGGCGCGGTCGTCGATGAATAGTTCGGGCTCGAGCGGCGCCGGCGCGCCCATGAGCCGGGTCACCATGTCGACCTTGGCCAGACCCGTCTCGTGGGTGCGGTTGTAGACGACGCGGCGGTCGGCCTTCAGCAGATAGCTCAGGGCCGAGCCGCGGATGTCGATGACCAAGGCCCAGTGCGTCCCCACGACCTGGCGCCACAGGTCGACCCAGTGTCCGGCGGCCTTCTTCTTGTCGAGGACGATGACCCGTTCGACGCCGGGCGCCGAGCGGAAGAAGGGCGCGGGCGGACGGCCGCAGGCGACGGTGATCTGCGCCCCCGGGATCTGACGGCCGATCTCGCGGATGATCCCCGACGAGATGACGCAGTCGCCGATGCGGTTGGAGGTGACGAACAGGACCTTGTTGGACGGCACGCGGTTTCGCTTTCGCTTCTATCGACCCGTTCGCTATCAGGCGAAGAGCCATCGCGCGAGAGGATCACGGCCATGACCGCCCCCGATATCGAACGCCTGAGCCGTCCCGACGGTGAAACCATCGCCTTGCGCCGCGTCGCCGGCTCCGGTCCGACCGTCGTCTGGATCGGCGGGTTCCGGTCGGACATGGAGGGGACCAAGGCTGTGGCGCTGGAGGCGACGGCGCGCGAGAGGGGCTGGTCCTACCTGCGGTACGACCATTTCGCCCACGGGGAGTCCTCGGGCGACTGGCGTCAGGCCACCATCGGTCGCTGGCGCGAGGACGCCATCGCCCTGATCGACAGTCTGGAAGGGCCGGTCATACCGGTCGGATCGTCGATGGGCGGCTGGGTCGCCCTGTTGCTGGCCCTGGCCCGACCGGAGCGGATGCACGGTCTGGTCCTCGTCAATCCGGCCCAGGATTTCACCGAGCGGCTGATGTGGCCCTCCCTGCCCGACCATGTGCGTCAGGCCATACTGCGCGACGGCGAGGCGCTGATGATCGAGGAGGGGCTCGGGGAATACGCGCTGACGAGGGGGATGTTCGAGGAGGCGCGGGACTGGTTGCTGCTGGACGCACCCCTCCCGATCGCGGCGTCGGTGCATATCCTTCAGGGGCGCGCCGACGAGACGGTGCCGCAGGCGCACGCGCTGGCGCTCGTCGAACGGCTGACCGGCGGCGACGTACGGCTCGATCTGGTCGAGGGCGGCGACCACCGACTGTCGGCGCCGCGCGATCTGGCGCGGCTGGTCGAGGCGGTGGAGACTCTCAGGTCCTAGGTCGCGCGGGCGGCGGGACGCAGGCCTTCGACATTGGCCTGAAGCACCGTCGGGCGACGCTCGCCGCCGGCGGCGATGATGCGGTCGATCCGGGCTTTCTCGGCGCGGAAGCCGGCCAGGTCCGCTCCGGCGAGGACGCTGGATTCGTCCATCCGGATTCCGGACGGGTTGATCCGCTGGCCGTTGCGCCAGATTTCGTAGTGAAGGTGCGGACCGGTAGAGGCGCCGGTCGAACCGACGTAGGCGACGACCTGACCCTGGGACACGCGCTGCCCGGCGCGGATGCCCGAACCGTAGCGCGACAGGTGGCCGTAGCCCGACTCAAGGCCGTTGGCGTGGCGGATGCGCAGCCAGTTGCCGTAACCGCCCCAGCGACGCGCCTCGACGACGACGCCGTCGGCGGGCGCCACGACCGGCGTGCCGGTGCCGGCTGCGAAATCGATGCCCTGGTGCATCTTGCGGTAACCCGAGATCGGGTGAATGCGGAACCCGAAGGTCGAGGAGATGCGGGTCGCCCGGTCCAGCGGGGTGCGCATCATCGAGGAACGCATGTTCTTGCCGGAGGCGTCGTAATACTGGGCTTCGCGGGCGCCGGCGGGCTGGTATCGATAGAAGACCGCGCCCTTCAGCTCGGCGTACAGCAGCTCATCGGTGTCCACGGTGCGGCCGTTCTCGGTCACGGTGCGGCCGAAGACCAGGGTGAACTCGTCGGAGGCGCGCACGTCGCGCTCCATGTCCAGCTTGTGCGAGAAGAGCTGGTTGGCCTTGCGGCGGATGGCGGCGTCGGCGCCCAGGCGCTGGGCCGAGGACGACAGCGAGCCGTGAACCTCGCCCTTCAGGACGACGGTTTCGTGGGTGACGCGCTCTTCGAGCGCGCGCAGGCGCAGGGCGCCGTCGAAGCTGCGCGACACGGTCAGCTGGCTGGCCGGGCCGGTCCGCATCGTCAGACCGATCAGGCGGGCGTCGCCCCGGCCGCCACGCGGACGGGCGATGGCGGTTTCGAACCGCAGACCGGCGCGCATCTGCGACAGGTCGAAGGCGTTGGAGAGGGTGGCGGCGACGGCGGAGGCGTCTGCGGCGCCGATGCCGGTGCGGCGGACGGCCTGTTCAAAGGTTTCGCCGCGACGGATCTGGACGGGAATGGCTTCGGGAGCGGTCAGGCCGGCGGGGGTCCCTGCGGCGTCGAACGCGCGGGCCTCCAGCGAGGCGACCTGAAGAGCGGTCAGTTCGGGAACGACTTCCGCCTGGGCGGGTTGGTAGACGCGGCCTGCGAGCATGGCCACCGTGACGGCAGCGGCGGCGGTCAGGAGGTGCGGGGCGAAGCGCATCGGCTGACGTCGCGGATCGAACTGGGCCATCGGTCCCCGGCAGAAAACGACGCCACGCGGCGCCCAATCACACTGAAAGCAAGGATCGCGCCCAAGTCCCCCCGGCCACGAAGCGCGTCCTATACCTTGCGCGCCTCATAATGGGAAGACGGGTCGTTACAAATGATTAACCGCTGTGAAGCTGGCCGGTAGTTCGAGGCGTTTTTGGGTATTCCGACAGGTCACGGGACAGTCTATCGCCAAGCTATGCTCGCCTTTGCTGTCGTTCCTGAATCATTGCGAGGCCTTCGCAGCAGCGGCTTCACTCTAGGTGACCGCGGCGCCACTCTGTGTGGCGCGTCTGCCACGGCTGTTTCGCATCGCAACACCTTGGGGATGCTCATCCACCTGTCTGTCCCTGTCCGGCACAGGGCGGAGCGCCCCGCATGAGCGATACGCCTCTTGAGAGAAGAAGGTCGCGCGCGCGTCGCCTGACGCGAGCAATCGGCATCGGTCTGGCGGTGGGACTGGTGGTTCTGTCACTCCTGGCCGCCGTGGCCTGGGTGAACCGGCGGGCGGCGGCGCGTGAGATTCTGGTCGGCTGGCTGGACCAGCGCGGCATCCAGGCCGATGTCGAGATCGAGCGTCTGGAGCTCAACGGTTTCGTCGGCAGCGTGCGCATCGGCAACGAGCGCAATCCCGACGTGACGATCCAGCGCGTCGAGGTCGACTATGCCCTCGGCCTGCCCTGGTCCTCGACGGGCCTCGGCGTGACGCCCAGCCGGATCCGCCTCGTCCGCCCGGTGGCGCGCGCCAGCTGGAAGGACGGGACGCTGTCGTTCGGGTCGCTGGATCCGCTGATCAAGGAATTCACAGGCCGCCCCCCGCGTCCCGACAGTCGGGGACCGGTCGTGATCGTCGAGACCGGGCGGCTGCGGCTCGACACCGAGTACGGGCCGCTCTCACTTCTGGCCGATGCCCGCATAGACAACGGCAAGCTCATGCGGCTGGCGGCGCGGATGCCGGCCGCCTCCCTGAAGAGCGGTGAGATCGAGGCGCGGGGGCTTGGCGGCGAGCTGGACCTGAGCACGACCGGCGACCGGGTGGCGCTGAGTGTCGATCTGGCGGCGGAGGGGTTCGCGACGCCCGGGCTCGAGGGCGAGACCGCCCGCCTGTCCGGAACCGCAGACCTTCCCTACCCCGACCTGAAGACGCGTCGCGGCGACGGCCGGGCCGCCTTGGACCTGACCCTGTCCGGCGGCCGGCTGGCCGTCGGCGACACCACGACGACCGGGGCCGTCCTGACCCTGCTCGCCAACGGCGAGGTCAGCGGCTGGATCGAGACTTTGGCTTTCGACGGGACGACCTCGACACGGCTGCGGGCCGCGAGCCTGTCCGGGCCGGGTCTGTCCGCCCGCTCGGCGGATATCCAGGCATCGGATGCGCGCATCGCCCTGTCGCGCCGCGCCGACGGCCTGTCGTGGAGTCATGAAGGCCCGGTTCGGCTGACCGCCGCCTCGGGTCGGGCCGGGGATCTGGTCCTGACCGGCGGCGAGGTCACCTCGCCGCGACTGGCGCTCGGCGGAGCCGGCGCCGGCGTGGCGGCCAGCGGTCCGATGTTGGCGCGTCTGGACCGCGTGACCTTCGACACCCTGACCCTCAACCAGACCACCGGCCGGTTCGATCTCGACTTCGCCTCGGGTCGTCCGACGGCCCTGATCCTGACCGGGTCGCTGGCTTCGGCGCGCGGCGCCTGGCCCCTGTTCGGAGCCGTGACGACCGACGACGTGCCGGAACTGGCGGACATGAAGCGGGCGCTGGGGGCCTTCGCCCTCGACGTTCCGGCCCTGCGGCTGACGAGCGGCGACGCCGGTGTGGCCGTGATCCTGCCCCGCTCCGCCCGGCTGACGCCCGCCAACGGCGGCGTCCTGACCGTCAATCCCGTCGCCACGCCCATCTTCGCCGCCCGGCCGGGCGAGCGCGGCGGCGGCGCCCTGAACGTCGTCGCCACGCGCGGACAGGGTCTGCCCGAGGCGACCTTCGCCATCCCGAACTGGCGGCTGACAGCGGGAGGCTTCGAGGCGACGCTGGACGGCCGGGCCGCGCTTGATTTCGGACTGGCGCGCGGGCTGAACGTGCGGACCCGGGGCGTGCTGGCGACCAACACCGGGCGGCTGACCTATGTCGCCTCCGACTGCCTGACCTTCACCGCCGAGCGGCTGGAGCTGGAGGAGAACGATGTCATGGACCTGTCTGGCGGCCTGTGCGCCTCGGGCAAGCCTCTGGTCGTGTCCCAGAACGGCCGCTGGCGCGCGGGCGGACGATTGAACGACGTGAAGGCCTCCGCGCCCTTCCTCGCCATGACCTTCGACGGGGTCCAGGGCACGGCTTTCGCCACAGGCTCACAGGCCGGTCTCGGTCTGGAGGCGACCATCGCCGCCGCCAACGTCGAGGACGCCACCCGGCCGCGCCGGTTCAACCCGCTGACCGCGTCGGGCTCGGCGACGCTCGACGATGAGACGTGGAGCGGCGTCTTCGACCTGGCCCGCAACGACACCTTGCTGGGCGAACTGACCCTGGCCCACGACGGGACGACCGGAGATGGCGGCATCGTCATCGACGCGCCGTCGCTGATCTTCGCCGAGGACGGCCTTCAACCCGCCGATCTGTCGCCTCTGGCCGCCGACTTCGTCCAGTCGCCCGCGACCGGTTCGGCCTCCTTCTCCGGCCGGTTGAACTGGAGTGACGACCTGCCCCAAGGGACGAGTTCCGGCCGTCTCGTCATTCCGGGGATCGACTTCGTGAGCCCGGCCGGGGCGGTGAAGGGCCTGTCGGGCACGATCGAGTTCACCAACCTCGCGCCCCTGACCACCGCCCTGAACCAGACCCTGCGCATCGCCACGCTTGCATCGATCGACGACTTCACCGACCTCGACCTGACCTTCTCTCTCGACAAGGCGGCGATCAGCGTCGCCGGCGGGGAGATTCACGCAGCGGGCGGGACGGTCAGCGTCGAGCCCTTCTCCGTGCCGCTCGACCGGCGGCCCTTCTCCGGCGTCATCGTGCTGGACCGGGTGCAACTCGGAGACCTGATCGCGGGGTCCGGTTTCGGCGACCGGGTGAAACTCGACGCCGTGGTGTCGGGTCGCCTGCCCTTCACCTCCGACCCCGACGCGGGCGTGCGGATCGCGGGCGGCGCCCTATACGCCGCCCAGCCGGGCCGTCTTTCGATCCAGCGCGAAGCCCTGTCCGACCTGGAGGCGGGCGGCGGCGGCGAGGTGCCTGCGAACACCGTCGAGGACCTGGCCTATCAGGCGATGGAGAATCTGGCCTTCGACACCCTGACCGCCGACGTGGACAGCGCCGACGGAGGGCGATTGGGGGTCCGCTTCCACATCGTCGGCCGCCACGATCCGCCGCAGCGTCAGGAGTTGCGCCTCAGCCTGTCCGAACTGATCAGCCGGGAGTTCCTGAACCGGACCCTGCCGTTGCCGTCGGGTACGGAGATCAATCTGACGCTCGACACGACCCTGAACCTGAACCAGCTCGTCTCGGACCTGCTGGCGGTGAACCGCGCCCGCAACGGCGAACCTGACGACCGACAGCCTTGACCGTTCAGAGGCCGTTCACACCCCGGGGCGCATCCATCGCCCCAACGAGAGCGTTGAAGATTCCGGAGACCGCCGCATGACCCTATCGCCACCCTCCCGCGCCGCCCGCCTCGGCCTTCTGGCGCTTGGCCTTTCGGCGATGCTGGGCGCCTGCACACCGACGATCCGCCTGGAGGTCGCGCCGATCCAGATCTACGCCAAGCTCGACGCCGACGTGCGCGTGCGGCTGGATCAGGAACTGCAGAACCTGCTCGCCGAAAACCCCAACCTGTTCTGATGGAAAAGACTTCTCCCATGACATTCCGCAAGCTGTTCGTTCTGGGCGCCGCCGTCGTGGCTCTGGGCGTCGCCGCCGGAGCCGCCTTCGCCCAGACTCCCGCCCAGAAGTCGCTGATCGACGCGGCCAAGGCGCAGGGATCCGTCGGCGAGCAGGCCGACGGCTACGTGGGCGTTCGCACCTCCGTCAGCCCCGACGTCCAGACCGCCATCGCCGCGACCAACAGCGCCCGCCGTCAGGTCTATGCCGCCTCGGCCGCCGACGTCGGCACCTCGACCGAGGTCGCGGCCGCCCGGATGTTCGAGAGCCAGCTCCTGCCGCGCATCTCGACCGGCCAGTGGTATCGCAACGCCTCGGGCCAGTGGGTGCAACGCTGACCTCTTCGGCGCCGCAGCGTTGCTAGCGGCGCCGTTTCGGGATTAGGTCTGGGGCTTCTTCGAGGGAAAGCCTTATGACCGATACGCCCGCCGCCGCGCCGAAGAAGCGCGTCGAACTTACAATTCGCGCCCTGATCCTGGGCTGTCTGCTGGCGGTCGTGTTCACCGCGGCCAACACCTATCTGGGCCTGAAGGTCGGGCTGACCTTCGCCTCGGCCATCCCGGCGGCGGTCATCTCCATGGCCATCCTTCGGATGTTCAAGACCTCGACCATCTGGGAAAACATGACCGTCCAGACCGTGGCCTCGGTCGGCGGGGCCATGAGTTCGATCATCTTCGTCCTGCCCGGCCTGGTCATGGTCGGCTGGTGGCTCGAGTTCCCGTTCTGGGAGTCGGTGCTGATCTGCGTCTTCGGGGGTGTGCTCGGCGTCACCTTCTCCATCCCGCTGCGCCGCGCCCTCGTGGTCGAGGCGGGCCTGCCCTATCCTGAAGGCGTCGCCGCCGCCGAGGTCCTGACCGTCGGCTCGCGCGGAGCCGAACAGACCGAAAGCGCCGTGCGCGAGAACAAGGCCGGCCTGTGGGTCGTCGTCACCGGCTCGATCGTCTCGGCGGGATACGCCCTGCTGGTCGCGGGCCGCGTTTTCGCCGGTGAAGCCGCGAAGTTCATCAAGCTGCCCGCCTCTCTGGGCGGCGGCGCGACGGGCATGGGCTTCGGCATGCAGTTCGCGCTTCTGGGAGCGGGCCACCTGATCGGCCTGACCGTGGGTCTGGCCCAGGCCTTCGGCCTGCTGCTGGCCTGGGGAATCGCCGTGCCGATCCTGACCAGCCCGGACACCATCGCCTGGCTGACCGCCCATGGCATCCCCTCCATCGCCACGACCCTGCCCGCCGGCGTCGGCGCCGAGGAACTGGCGTCCACCGTCTGGAGGCGCGAGGTGCGCTTCATGGGGGCGGGCGTCATCGCCGTCGCCGCCATCTGGACCCTGATCAAACTGTCCGGTCCGCTGATCGGCGGTCTGACGTCCGCGCTCGCCGCCAATCGCCGCCGCAACGCCGGTGAGATCCTCGACCGCACCGAGCAGGACATCCCGATCAACATCGTCGCCGGCCTGTCGGTCGCCTGCCTGATCGGCATCGGTGGCATCCTGGCCTTCTTCGCCCAAGGTAACCCGACGCTGGCCAGCTCGACCCTGCTGCTGGTCGCAGGCGGGCTGGTCTATGTCGTCCTGATTGGTTTCGCCGTGGCCGCCATCTGCGGCTACATGGCGGGCCTTATCGGGTCGTCGAACAGCCCGGTGTCGGGCGTCGGCATCCTGGCCGTCGTCATCGCCTCGGTCCTGATGCTTGGGGTCCTGGCTATCGCCGGCCTGCCCGCCGACCCGTCGGTCGTGGCCTTTGCCCTGATCGTCACGGCAGTGGTCTTCGCGGTCGCCGTCATCGCCAACGACAACCTTCAGGACCTCAAGACCGGTCAGCTGGTCCAGGCCACGCCCTGGCGTCAGCAGACGGCCCTGATCGTCGGCGTCGGCGCCGGCGCCGTCGTCATCCCCCTGATCCTCAACCTGCTGAACAAGGCCTTCGGCTTCGAGGGCGGCCCTCCGGGCATCGCCGACGAGCCGCTGGCGGCGCCTCAGGCCACCCTGATCTCGGCCCTGGCGCGCGGCGTCATCGGCGGCGACCTGCGCTGGGACCTGATCGGCATCGGCGCGGTGATCGGCGTGGTCATCATCATCCTCGACGCCATCCTGAACGCCTCCACCAAGGGTAAGGTGAAGCTGCCGCCTCTGGCGGTCGGCATCGGCTTCTATCTGCCGGCCGCCGTGACCACGATGCTGGTGATCGGCGCCGTGGCCGGCTGGTTTTACGACAAGGCGATCAAGACCACGCGGTTCGCCGACGTCGGTCGCCGCATGGGCGTGCTGCTCGCCTCGGGTCTGATCGTGGGCGAGAGCCTGTTCCTGGTCATGACCGCCGGGGTCATCGTCGCCACCGGCAATGACGCGCCCTTCGCCATGCTGCCCGAGGGTTCGACCTGGCCGGCGATGCTGTCGGGGATCGTGGCCTTCGCGGTCCTGACCTTCGCTCTCTACGCCTGGATCCGCGGCCGGTCGGCCAAGGTCTGAGCCCGCCGTCCACAATCGACTGGCTGAAGACGCCCGGGGCGAAGGCCTCGGGCGTCGTGCTGTTCGCCGTCCTGACCGCGCTGGCGGCCCAGGTCAGCTGCCCATGGCGCCCGTGCCGATGACCCTTCAGAGCCTGGCGGTCGTTCTGGCGGGTGGCTTTCTGGGTCCGCGCCGGGGCGTGGCGGCGATGGGGCTGTACCTCGCGGCGGCCGCCGTCGGCCTGCCCGTGCTGTCGGACGGGCGCAGCGGGATCGAGGCGCTGACCGGGCCCACGGCAGGCTATCTGGCCGGGTTCGTCCTGGCGGCCTGGGCCTCCGGTGAGGCCGGTCGGCGGGGAGGGTTGAAGCGTCCCGTCGCGGGCATCGCCCTGCTCAGCGCCGCCCATCTCGTGATCCTGCTGCCAGGCGCGGCCTGGCTGGCGCACAGCCTCGCCCCGTCGGTGACTTTCGCTGCGGGGATACTGCCCTTCCTGCCCGGCGCCCTGCTGAAGTCAGCGGCGGGTTGGGTGATTCTGTCGGCCTGGAACCGGAGCGTCTACGACCGGTAGGCGTCGTGACAGGACTGGCAGGACGCCCGCACGACCATGAACTGGGCCTGGGCGCCGGCGGTGTCGCCGGCCGCGATCAGCTCCTGCAGACGCGCGGCGGCGGCGGCGTAGTCGCCGGCCTTTGCGTCGAAGCCCGCGCGATCGGTCCAGATCTCGGGTTTGGCCTTGGTCGCGGCGCCGAGCGTGTCCGAACCGGTCCCGGCAGGGAACATCCCGGGCAGGGCGCGCGCCCAGCGGGTCAGGGCGCCCGAGCTGAACCCCATCGACTGGGCCGGGGCGCCGGCGTCCAGCGCGGCCTTGATCGAACCCATGGTCACGCCCGACATGGCCAGGGACGCCTGACGCGCCGCGACGATCTCGGCCGGAGACATCGCGTCCTCTTGAGCCCCCGCCGCCCCGCCGGCGCACATCAGGGCCACGGCCCCCGCCACGATCAAACGCTTCATCAAGCCCGCTCCCTGAAGTCAGGCCCGAACGCTGCTCCTCGACCGGGAGACTGTCAAACGGTCGCCATCTTGGGTCGCTATGGTCTTTCCGCCGCCCAGCCTGTATGAGGCGCGCGCTCCCCGCATGACGCCTCTAACGAGCGGCCACCGCATTGTCGGCCGCCTATTCGCATTGAAACAGAATGAACCTTCGCAACGTCGCCATCATCGCACACGTCGACCACGGCAAAACGACCCTGGTGGACCAACTCCTGGCCCAGTCCGGCGTCTTCCGAGCCAATGAGGCCCAGACCGAGCGCGCGATGGACTCCAACGATCAGGAGAAGGAACGCGGGATCACCATCCTGGCCAAGTGCACTTCGGTGCTCTGGAACGGCAAGGCGGGCGAGACGCGCATCAACATCATCGACACCCCGGGTCACGCCGACTTCGGCGGCGAGGTGGAGCGTATCCTGGGCATGGTGGACGGCTGCGTCATCCTGGTCGATGCCGAAGAGGGCGTGATGCCCCAGACCAAGTTCGTGCTGACCAAGGCCCTGAAGATGGGCCTGCGTCCGATCCTCTGCATCAACAAGGTCGACCGCGCCCACGCCGATCCGGACCGCGTCCACAACGAAGCCTTCGACCTGTTCGCCGCCATCGGCGCGACGGACGAGCAGCTGGACTTCCCCCACATCTACGCCTCGGGCCGCAACGGCTGGGCGACGATGGATCTGAACGTCCCCAACGATAACCTCGCCCCGCTCTTCGACCTGATCGTCGAGCACGTGCCCCCGCCCAAGGTGGCCGAGAACAAGGACAAGCCGTTCCAGATCCTGAACGTGCTGATCGAGTCCGACCCCTTCCTCGGCCGTCTGCTGACCGGCCGGATCGAGAGCGGCAAAGCCGTTCCCGGCATGGCGATCCACGCCCTGGATCGCGACGGCAAGGAAATCGAACGCGGCCGCATCACCAAGGTGCTGGCCTTCCGCGGCTTGAAGCGTCAGGCCGTCGACGAGGGCGCCGAGGCCGGTGACATCGTCGCCATCGCGGGCATGTCCAAAGCGACCGTGGCCGACACCCTGTGCGCCATGGAAGTGACCGAAGCGCTTCCCGCTCAACCCATCGATCCGCCGACCATCTCCATGACCGTCTCGGTCAACGACAGCCCCCTGGCCGGCCGCGAAGGCGACAAGGTCCAGTCGCGCGTCATCCGCGACCGCCTGCTGAAGGAAGCCGAGGCCAACGTGGCCATCCGCGTCACGACGACCGAAGGCGGCGACGCCTATGAGGTCGCCGGCCGCGGCGAACTGCAGCTGGGCGTGCTGATCGAGAACATGCGCCGCGAAGGGTTCGAGGTCTCGATCTCGCGTCCGCGCGTGGTCTATCAGGAAGGTCCGAACGGCGAGAAGATGGAGCCGATCGAGGACGTCATGATCGACGTCGACGACGAATTCTCGGGCGTCGTCATCGAGAAGCTGTCGGCTCGCAAGGCCGAGATGACCGACATGGGCCCGTCGGGCGCCGGCAAGACCCGCATCAGCCTGAAGGCCCCATCGCGCTCGCTGATCGGCTATCAGGGCGAGTTCCTGACCGACACGCGCGGTTCGGGCGTGCTGAACCGGGTGTTCAGCCACTACGAGCCGTTCAAGGGGGACATCGCCGGCCGTCTGAAGGGCGTGCTGATCTCGAACTCGGACGGCGAGACCGCCGCCTTCGCCCTGTGGAACCTCGAGGATCGCGGCGTGATGTTCGTCGGCGCCGGCGAGAAGACCTACGAGGGCATGATCATCGGCGAGAACGCCCGCTGGGACGACCTTGACGTCAACCCGATCAAGGGCAAGCAACTGACCAACGTCCGCGCCTCGGGCAAGGACGAGGCCGTTCGCCTGACCCCGCCGCGCCAGATGTCGCTGGAACAGGCCATCGCCTACATCTCTGACGACGAGCTGGTCGAGGTGACGCCGAAGTCGATCCGCCTGCGCAAGCAGACGCTGAACCCGTCGTTCCGCAAGAAGCGCACGCGTCCGGACTAGGGCGCGGCGCGCCTTCGGACCTGAAGACAAGGAAGGGGCGCACGGGCATCGTGCGCCCCTTCTTCGTTCCGGCCGGGTCGATCAGGCGCAGACCGGACAGGATGGGTCAGCGGTGACCGTCACGGTCCGGCTGGTCGCCGCGAGGCCGTCGTAGAGCATCAGCCGACCGGTCAGCGGCGCCCCCGAACCCGCGATCAGCTTGATCGTCTCCAGCGCCGCCATGGCGCCGATCACGCCCGCCAGCGCCCCGACGACGCCGACACGCGCGCAGGTCTCCGCATCCGGCGGGCTTTCCGGCACCAGACAACGGTAACAGGGCTTTCCGGCGAATACCCCGACCTGACCCGTCCAGCGACCGAGCGCGCCGGAGACCAGAGGAATGCCGGCCGCGACACAGGCGGCGTTGACGGCGTGCCGGGTTCCGAAGTCATCCGTGCCGTCCAGCACCACATCCGCCCCGGCGATGATCGACTCCGCGTTCTCCGCCGTCAGCGGCCGGTTCAGCGCCTCGATGCGGACATGAGGATTGATGGCGCCCAGCCGTCCGGCGGCGGCCTCGACCTTGGGTCGGTCGATATCGGCCGTGTCGAACAGGATCTGACGCTGGAGGTTGGACAGGGAGACGGTGTCGCCATCGACGATCCGCAGCGTCCCGACCCCCACGGCCGACAGATAGAGGGCCGCCGGAGACCCCACCCCGCCCGCGCCGACGACGACCACGGTGGCGGCCTTCAGCCTCTGCTGTCCCGGCCCGCCGATCTCGGACAGCACCAGGTGGCGGGCGTAGCGTTCGACCTCGTCTTCGGAAAAGCTCATCCGCTCCAGATAGGGGGAGCGGGCGTTCGCGTCACGCCGCCTGACGCAACACCAGCATCCGCTCGGCCTCATAGGCGCTGAGCAGGGACAGGCAGGGCTGGCCGATGGCCGACAGCATCGGTCGGGCGTCGCCGCACAGGGTCACGCCCTCCTGGAAGGCGCGTTCGGCCACCGGCTTGTCGACCAGAACCTTGAGGCCCTGAAGACGGCGATCCTCGCCCAGGCGGCGTAGCAGACGGTCGATGTCGACACGCGCGCCCTCGATCACCTGCATGTAGAAGCCCTGATGGAAGATCATGCAGCTGGTGATGTTGTCGCGTCGATTATTGCGTTCCGAGACGCCGAGAATCTGCGCGATCGACAGGGTCGATACACCCGTCGACCCGACCGTCTCGGCGGCAATGATGACGCGATAAAGCAAAGCTTATTCTCGTTTATGATCGTCGGCAGCCCGATTGTGCTAATGTAACGGGTTACATGGGTAAGAATATGGCCAAGGTGGAGCCCTGTTTTTGCAAAGCTTTCGCCTTGCCTTGCCCCAATTCGGTCGCCATCTCACCGGGATGACCCAGACATCGAGCACCTTCCCCGACTGGCACGGCACCACGATTCTGGCGGTGCGCAAGGATGGCCGGACCGTCATCGCGGGCGACGGTCAGGTCTCGATGGGCGCCACTATCGTCAAGGGCGCGGCGCGCAAGGTGCGCACCTTGGCGGGCGGAAAGGTGCTGGCGGGCTTCGCCGGCGCCACGGCCGACGCCTTCACCCTGATCGAGCGGCTCGAGGCCAAGCTGGAGCAGTATCCGGACCAGCTGGCCCGGGCCTGCGTCGACCTGGCCAAGGACTGGCGCACCGACCGCTACCTGCGCCGGCTTGAGGCCATGCTGCTGGTCGCGGACAAGGACGCCATCTTCACCGTGACCGGCGTCGGCGATGTGCTGGAGCCGGAATACGGCGTCGCCGCCGTCGGCTCCGGCGGCAACTATGCGCTCGCCGCGGCGCGAGCCCTGATCGACAACACCGAATTGGACGCCGAGGCGGTCGCACGGCGGGCCATGGCCATCGCCGCTGACATCTGCGTCTACACCAATGGCAACCTGACGGTGGAACGGCTGTAAGCCGCATCAGATCTGGCCGAAGCGCACCGGAGGCCCGCTCAAGCAGCGCGCGACCGCGTCGTGCGCGTTAGCGCCCCAAAAATGTCCAGTCAGGAACCGTCAGGGTGGGCGAGGTCCGGGTTTCGGCGATTTAACGGGACATCCATGCCGATCCCGGCATGACTGACGGCTGGAGTTCCCATGCCTCGTCCGATCCTTTTCGCCGTCCTGTTGCTGGCTTTCGCCCGTCCGGCCTGGGCCCAGCCGGCCGACGCCTCGAACATCGTGGCGGCCGAGCGCGCCTTCGCGGCCGACGGTCTGACCATGGGCGTCGACCGCTCCTTCCGGAAGTGGTCGACCGACGACGCCGTCATGATCGCGGACGGAGCGCCGCGACTGGCGCACGACATTCTCGATCCGAACGCCGTCTTCGATCCGAACGCGCCGTCCCTGGTCTGGTGGCCGAACTGGGCGGGGATCTCGAAGTCCGGCGACCTCGGCTTCACCACAGGCGGGGTCGAGGTCGGGGGCGTCCGGACCGGCCACTATTTCACGATCTGGAAGCGGCAGCCCGACGGCGCCTGGAAATGGGTCTATGACGGCGGGGTCGGAGCCACGGCCGCCAAGGCGCCCGGCCCCGAGACCCAGCCCCTGCTTCTGCCCACCTCCATCCTGGAATCGTCGAGCCCCGACGCGGCCATGTCCGAGGTCCGCACCGTCGAGGCCGTGCTGGCCGCCGGCGCCATGCGGGATCAGAAACACGCGCATCTGGCCTTATTGGCTCCCGACGGCCGCCTCTATGTCGCGCACCTGCCCCCTGCCGTCGGCGCCGGAGCCTTCCCCGCCGCCCTCGACGCCTGGCCGCGCCGGTTGGAGCTGAGCACCCCGTTCGGCGGCGGATCGTCGGACGCCGGCGACATGGTCTGGACCTACGGCCGCGCCCTGTGGACCCGCGACGAGACGCCGCGTGCGGGCTACTACGTCCACCTGTGGCAAAAGCGGACGATGGGCTGGATGCTGGTCTTCGCGCAAATCCTGTCGGACCCGCCGCCTCGGTGATCGTCGAGGTCAAGGCGATCGACGCCCTTGCGTCGATCCATACTGCACAGGTCCTGACATATCTCCGCTTCTCCGGCGTGAGACTCGGTTATCTCGTCAACTTCAACTCGGTCCTGCTCAAGAACGGCTTGCGGCGTCTCGTTCTCTGATTTCTTCGTGTCCTTGGTGACCCCTTGGTGCCCTTGGTGAAGAACCGCCTCTCCCGAAACCCACCTCGACGCCCTATGTCGCCTCCATGACCGATCTATCTCCCCGCGAAATCGTCTCCGAACTCGACCGCTTCATCGTCGGCCAGGACGACGCCAAGCGCGCCGTCGCCGTGGCCCTGAGGAACCGCTGGCGGCGCAAGCGCGTGCCCGACGCTCTTCGCGACGAGGTCACACCCAAGAACATCCTGATGATCGGCCCGACCGGCGTCGGCAAGACCGAGATCGCGCGCCGTCTGGCCCGTCTCGCCGGCTCGCCCTTCCTGAAGGTCGAGGCGACCAAGTTCACCGAGGTCGGCTACGTCGGCCGCGACGTCGACCAGATCATGCGCGACCTGGTCGAGGCCGCCCTGGTAATGGTGCGCGACGCGCGTCGAACGGGCGTCCGCGCCAAGGCGGAGGCGGCCGCGGAAGAGCGGATCCTCGACGGCCTGGTCGGACCGGGCGCCCAGCCCGCCACCCGCGACAGCTTCCGCAAGAAGCTCCGCGCCGGCGAGATGGACGACAAGGAGATCGAGATCCAGCTGGCGGACAACGCCTCTCCGATCCAGGGTCTGGACGTCGGCGGCGGCGGCAACGTCGGCCTGCTGAACCTGTCGGACATGCTGGGCAAGCTCGGCGGCGGCCGCACCAAATCGGTCCGCACCACGGTCAAGGACGCGATGGCGCCTCTGGTGACCGAAGAGAGCGACAAGCTGCTGGATCAGGACAGCCTGACCCGCGAGGCCCTGCTGCTGGCCGAGAACGAGGGCATCGTCTTCATCGACGAGATCGACAAGGTCGCCGGCCGACAGGATCGCGGCGGCGCCGACGTGTCCCGCGAAGGGGTGCAACGGGACCTGCTGCCCCTGATCGAGGGCACGACCGTCTCGACCAAGTACGGGCCGGTGAAGTCGGACCATGTGCTGTTCATCGCCTCGGGCGCCTTCCACGTCGCCAAGCCCAGCGACCTGCTGCCCGAGCTTCAGGGACGCCTGCCGATCCGTGTCGAGCTGAAGGCCCTGACCCGCGACGACTTCGTGCGCATCCTGACCGAGCCCGAGGCCAATCTGATCCGCCAGAACCAGGCGCTTCTGGCGACGGAGGACGTGACCCTGACCTTCACCCCCGACGCGGTCGAGGCTATGGCCGACGCAGCCGTCGCGGCCAACGGCACGGTCGAGAACATCGGCGCGCGGCGTCTGGTCACCGTGATCGAGCGGGTGCTGGAGGAGACCTCGTTCAAGGCCTCGGACCTCGGCGGCCAGACCCTGACCTTCGACGGCGACGCCGTGCGCGAGAAGGTCGGCGACCTGTCGAAGAATGCGGACCTGAGCCGGTTCATTCTCTGACCGACCGGCGGTGGCCTTAAATCCAGCCCGATCCGTGCTATAAGGCGCGCTCCCCTCCACCCAGGATCACCGCCCGTGAGCGTTACGCTCGACCTGTCGCGCACCTCCGCCCCGGCTCCGAAGGCCCCCGTCAACCTGTCCGGGCTGACGCGTGCGGGCCTGCGCCAGGCGCTGATCGACGCCGACATCTGCCCGCCCGAGAAGGCGAAGATGCGCGCGTCCCAGGTGTGGAGCTGGATCCACCACTACGGCGTGACCGACTTCGCGGCGATGACCAATATCGCCCGGACGGCCCAGGACGCGATGGCCGCCGCCTTCACCCTTGCCCGCCCCGAGATCGTCGAGCGCCAGGTGTCGAACGATGGCACCCGCAAATGGCTGATCCGCACCGCGCCCGGCATCGAGATCGAGACCGTCTACATTCCCGACGTGGGTCGTGCGGGGGCCCTGTGCGTCTCGTCCCAGGTCGGCTGCACCCTGAACTGCACCTTCTGCCACACGGGCACCCAGAAGCTGGTCCGCAACCTGACCGCCGCCGAGATCGTGGCCCAGGTCCAGGTCGCCCGCGACGACCTCGGCGAATGGCCGTCGCCCAAGGAAGACCGCCGCCTGTCCAACATCGTCTTCATGGGCATGGGCGAACCGCTGTACAATCTCGACCACGTCTCCGACGCGATCGACATCATCTCGGACAATGAGGGCATCGCCCTGTCGCGCCGCCGGATCACGGTCTCGACCAGTGGCGTCGTGCCCCAGTTGGATGCGCTGGGAACCCGCACCCAGGCCATGCTGGCGATCAGCCTGCACGCGACCAATGACGAACTGCGCGACGTCCTGGTGCCGCTGAACAAGAAATACAATCTCGAAGCCCTGATGGACGGCATCCGCGCCTATCCGGGCATCTCCAACGCCCGCCGCGTGACGTTCGAGTACGTGATGCTGAAGGGCGTCAACGACAGCCCCGACGAGGCCCGCGCCCTGTTGAAGCTGATCGAGGGCGTCCCGGCCAAGGTGAACCTGATCCCGTTCAACCCCTGGCCCGGCACGGACTACGAGTGCTCGGACTGGAAGACGATCGAACGCTTCGCCGCCATCCTGAACAAGGCCGGCTACGCCTCGCCGATCCGCACCCCGCGCGGGCGGGATATCCTCGCCGCCTGCGGCCAGCTGAAGTCCGAGAGCGAAAAGGTCCGGGCGAGCACGCTCAGGAAGGCCGAGCAGGCGGCGGCTTGATCCGCGAATAGCCGTTTCGCCAAATCGTCCACCCGGCCAGTCCGCCGGGGATCGCCAGAGCCAGCGCGAAGATCGTTGCGTCTGGCGAAATCTCCGGCAGCACCAGCATGCCCGCAATCACGCTTTCCAGCGCTGCAACACCGACGAATGCTCCCGCATTCGCCCAGCCTGCACGATCAAGGCACCACCATGTGGGTATCCCAACGACGATCAGGCCGACGAGGTACACTGGGAACGAGATAAGGAAGCCAGCAAAGGCCCTCAGAACGCCAAGCAGGATAACACCCCCCAAGACGACAACAACGCCAGCATCGCCGGGGGACGCCGCGAAGACGACGACGACGAGCAAGAACACGAGCGCACCTGTCGCCGCGGCAGCGGCGAAGTTGGCCGCAATCAGCGCCCACATTAGCGATGACGCCGACTTCACCATCGATCAATGCTCCGCATGGAGATGGAGCACTGGGGTGACAGCCTCCGGCGTCCGCACGTCCCAAACCAAACCCAGCCGCTCCAGCGTCTGGATGAACCGCCAGCCAAGGTCGATCTGACCCTGGTAGAGGCCGATCCGTGCGGAGGTCGGGTGGTCGTGATGGTTTCGGTGCCAGGCTTCGCCCATCGAGACGAGACCCGCCCAAGCGATGTCGTTACCCGGTGTTTCGCTTTCCGCCGCTTGGCCCACGGGATGGTGGGCGAGATGGGCGACCGTCCAGTAGCCGATTGTGGTCACGGCGACGCGGACGCAGATGCCCCAAACCACAAACGACCATCCGCCCATGAGAAACAGGAGGGCCGCGACCGGAGTCTGTTGCAACATCCACGTCCGCTCAAGCAACCGCAGAACGGGATCGCGCTCTATCCGCGACAGGTCGAAGACCGGCGGATGCGCAAGATCGATGCGGCCGTGCATTCTCCAGACAAGGTGGGTCGCGAGGCTCCTTCGATGCATGAAGAACGGATGTGCCGCCGGCCGGTGCTGGGCCCAGTCACTGAGGTGGTGCGCGCCCACCGCCCCCAACGGGCCGCCCAGTCCTGTCAGAACGCCCAGCCAGGCCAGAACGCGCGTCGTCCATGGGCCGGCAGAGAAAGCAGCGTGCGCGAGCAGGCGATGGAGCCCGACGGACATGGCGAGGGTTGTCAGGGCGCCGAGCGCGACGGAGACACACAGGCTTGGCAGGCTGAATGTCTGGACTCCGAAGCTGAGGGCGATGGCCAGCATAGACCCGTTCCACAACGAAGCGGCCGGGTCCCAGACAATGCGCCCTGCTTCAGGATCGGGCGCGATCGGATCGGCGGCGGCATCGCGGGCAGGAAGCAGGTCGTGCATGGCCAATCCCTTCAGTATTTAAGGAATGGCTTAAATCATTGAATGCGGCCTCTGGCAAGCCGTTCGCAAATCACTTAAATAACCCGTCATGCAACGCGTGTTCGAAGCCCTGTCCAGCCAGATCCGGCGCAAGATCCTCGCCTATCTGGCCCATGCCGATCTGACGGCAGGCGAGATCGCCGCGCGGTTCGAGATCTCCAAGCCCGCCGTCAGCCAGCATCTGACCGTGTTGGAGAACGCCGGCCTCGTGACCTCGGAGAAGAAGGGCCAGTTCGTCCACTACAGCCTGGTGCCCGACCACCTCGCCAACACCCTGTCGAGCTACGCCCAGGAGGTCTGCCCGGTTTCCAGGCCGCTGAAGACCGAGAGCGCCGCCATCGCCAGGGCGCGCCGCAAGGCGTGACAATTGGCCGGTGATCCTTTCGGCCGCTGCGGTGTTAAGGCGCTTCCTCTCCTCGGAAACAGCCTCATGACCCATCGCCTTCTCCGGGCCGCGCCCGTCCTGCTCGTCAGCGCCCTCGCCCTCGCGGCCTGCCAGACGGCGCCGGCGGCCAACGCCGGGTTCCTGCAGAGCTATGACGGCCTGCAGACCAAGGAGGGGACGCTGCGCGTCTCGGTTCGCGACCGACGCGACGACACGGCGGCCCAGGCCATCGAGCGGGTCTTCATCGAGCCCTCCGTCCTGACCGCCGGCGCCGCCGACGGCATCGCGCCGGCCGATGTGGCCATGGTTCTGGGCGAAGTGGACCGTCAGGTCTGCTACGAGCTCAGCGAGCGCTTCACCGTCGTGCCCGCGCCGGCTCCCGACGCGGCCCGCGTCCGCGCCGCCGTGACGCGGATCGTCCCGACCGAACCGACGGCGTCCGGCGCGGCGGCCGTGGCCAACTTCTTCATCCCCGGTCCGATCGGCGTTCGGGCGCCCGGCACGACCGGGACCCTGGCCGCCGAGGCCGAGCTGGTCGCCGTGGGCGGAACCCAGGTGGCCGCGCTCGCTTGGGCCCGTTCGGCCAATGTCGTGGGCATGGACACGCCGTCGCTGTCGCGGGTCGGGGATGCGCTTCAGTTCGCCGAACTGTTCGGCGATCAGGTCGGCGACAGTTTCGCGCCCAAGGACCGCAAGGTCCGCGACATCGCCACACCCGACCCCTGCGAACGCTTCGGCCCGCGCAATCAGGCCGGCGGGTTCATCACGCGGGCGGTGACCGGGCTCTATGTTCCCCAGACCCAGGGCGTCAGGCCTCAGACGCCGCAGTAGCGATCCTTCGCCCTCGGGGCATGATCGATCATATAAAGACATCCTTATATGATTGTTGCCCTGCGCCCGTTCGCGGGCTATAGGCGCGCGCAATCTTCGAACCCTGCCGCGCTCAAGGAGCCGCCCTCATGACCGACTATATCGTCCGCGACATCTCGCTCGCCCCCTTCGGCAACAAAGAGATCGCCATCGCCGAAACGGAAATGCCGGGCCTGATGGCGCTGCGCGAAGAGTTCGGCGCGCAACAGATCCTCAAGGGCGCCCGCATCGCCGGCTCGCTGCACATGACGATCCAGACCGCCGTCCTGATCCAGACTCTGGAAGCCTTGGGCGCCGACGTCCGCTGGGCCTCGTGCAACATCTTCTCGACCCAGGACCACGCCGCGGCCGCCATCGCCGCCAACGGCACGCCGGTGTTCGCCACCAAGGGCGAGACCCTGGAAGAATACTGGGACTATGCCCACAAGATCTTCGAATGGGCCGACGGCGGCTATCCGAACCTGATCCTGGACGACGGCGGCGACGCCACCCTGCTGTGCGTGCTCGGTCCCAAGGCCGAGAAGGACGGAACCCTGCTGGACAACCCGCAGAACGAAGAAGAGGAAGCCCTCTACAAGGTGATGAAGCGTTACATCGCCGAGAAGCCCGGCTTCTATTCGGCGATCCGCGACGCCATCGGCGGCGTGTCGGAAGAGACGACCACGGGTGTCCACCGCCTGTACGAAATGGCCAAGAAGGGCGACCTGCCGTTCCCCGCCATCAACGTCAACGACAGCGTCACCAAGTCCAAGTTCGACAACCTGTACGGCTGCCGTGAATCGCTGGTCGACGCGATCCGTCGCGGCACCGACGTCATGCTCTCGGGCAAGGTCGCGGTGGTCTGCGGCTACGGCGACGTGGGCAAGGGCTCGGCCGCCTCGCTGCGTCAGGGCGGCGCCCGCGTGAAGGTCACCGAAGTCGATCCGATCTGCGCCCTGCAGGCCGCGATGGAAGGCTATGAGGTCGTCACCGTCGAGGACGTGGCCCATGAGGCCGACATCTTCGTCACCGCCACGGGCAACCTGGACGTCCTGACCGTCGAGCACATGCGGGCGATGAAGAACAACGCCATCGTCTGCAACATCGGTCACTTCGATAGCGAGATTCAGGTCGCCGGCCTGAAGAACTTCAAGTGGGACGAAATCAAGCCGCAGGTCCACCACGTCGAGTTCCCGGACGGCAAGAAGATCATCCTGCTGTCCGAAGGTCGTCTGGTGAACCTGGGCAACGCCACCGGTCACCCCTCGTTCGTGATGTCGGCGTCCTTCACCAACCAGACGCTGGCCCAGATCGAACTGTGGACCAACATCAAGGCCTACGAGAACCAGGTCTACACCCTGCCCAAGCACCTCGACGAGAAGGTCGCCATGCTGCACCTGGCCAAGCTGGGCGCCAAGCTGACCGTGCTCAACAAGGAACAGGCCGCCTACATCGGCGTGCCGACCGAAGGCCCGTTCAAGCCGGAAGCCTACCGTTATTAAGCAGGGCGCTACCGCTCGCCCCCGGTCCGATCTTTCATCGGCCGGAGGACAGGCCAAGCGGTCGCTCACTGCTTGAGCGTGACGCTGGTGGATCAAACAGAAGGCGGCGCACCGGTCAGGTGCGCCGCCTTTCTTTTTGTCTAGGCCGCCAGAGCGAGCACGTCCGGCCGTTCGCGGCCCGACAGGCTGGTCTCGAAGTCGGCCAGCAGGTCCAGCAGTTCCTCCGCTCCCGGCGCCGACCGGTCGCCGGTCATCCGGTATTTCCAGAAGCTGACGATATGCTGGATGGCGCCCAGCCGTTCGCCCAGACGCGCGAACAGGATCGGCGCGTCGCGCAGGAAGTCGCGGAAGGCCGTCGGCCTGCCCTCGCGCGTCAGACCCCGGAAGGCGTCGTCATAGACGCGCAGCATGTCGGCCGTGGCCTCGCAGGTGATGAGGATGCGTCGGCGCACCTGTTCCTTCGCCCGGTCAATGGCGACGTGCTGCTCCGTGTCGACCCGCCCCCGGGGCTTCACCCGCCGGACGCTGTCCACGACCCAGCCGATGTCCCCGGTGATCGTCTGCAGGGCCCATTTGTAATAGAGGAAGCCCTTCCAGCAGAAGACTCCCTCCTCATACTCTTCGGGCCGCAGCATCAGGGTCTGGCCCAGGGCGCTCATGTCCTCGCCGGCCGAGTTCGACATGATCTTGGCGGTCAGGCGCGCGACCGGGTTCTCGGCCGCCAGGTCCGCGTCCGGCCCGATGCTGAGATCGACCAGTGGCGTGATCTCGCTGGCCACGAAGTCCGACATCCGCATCAGGTCAGCCTCGGAGACGTTGAAATAGCAGGGATCCGGCGCATGGCCGTTGCGGCGCAACTGCTCGCGCAGCAGGAAGGGATCGAGGCTGGGCAGTTCGTCGATCAGGGCCAGGATCTTGCGGTCCGGATGCGATGGCCCGATGCCCAGGGCCTGTTCCAGCATGGCGTCGAACCCGACCTGATCGACGAAGATATAGCGACCCCCGACCCGCAGGTCGGACCCGTCGATGGGCAGGATGATCTTGGTCGCCACGTAGCGGCGCACCCGGAACGCGTCGATCTCGTTGCGCCGCAGCCGGTGCTTGATCACCAGACAGCGGTTCAGCGTCGAATTCTCGAAAAGCGGGGCGGCGCGCCAGCCGTCCGTGCGGCCGTGCTCGTGACTGACCCGCAGCAGGTTGAGCACCCGCGCGGTGGACGCCGAGGCCCTCAGATTATCGAGATTGCGGAAGGCGCGGTCGGTCATTCGGGCTCCTGATCCCGGTGTCATGTCACGGCAAAGGTTAGGATCGCGCGGAAGGGCAGGGTTAGCGCGGGGTTCACGCCTCGCTGGCGCGGACGGTCGGCGAGGCCTAGATTGAGCCCATGAACGTCTTCGACATCCTCGTCCTGATCGCCATCGGCGCGGTCGCCATCACCCTCGGGTTCGGCATCTATTCCCTGTATCGCGGCGGCGACTACGCCCGGTCGAACTCCAACAAGCTGATGCGGCTGCGGGTCGCCCTGCAGGCGACAGCCATCGTGTTGCTGATGGTCGGCCTGTGGTGGAAATCCACGCACGGGGGCTGAGGCCGTGGTCGTCCTGAACAAGATCTACACCCGCACGGGCGACGGCGGCGACACGGGGCTGGCCTCTGGCGCCCGGGTGTCCAAGTCCGATCCGCGCGTGCAGGCCTACGGGACCGTCGACGAGCTGAACGCCGTCCTCGGCGTGGCCCGGCTGCATTCCGGCCAGAACGACCGTATCGACGCCATGCTGGGCCGGATCCAGAATGAGCTGTTCGACCTCGGGGCCGACCTCGCCACCCCCCTCGATCCGCCGCCGAAGTGGGAGGCCCTGCGCATCGTCCAGTCCCAGATCGACCGGCTGGAGGCCGAGATCGACTGGATGAACGAGAGCCTGAAATCGCTGGACAGCTTCATCCTGCCCGGCGGCTCGCCCCTGTCGGCGCATCTGCATCTGGCCCGCACGGTCGCGCGCCGCGCCGAGCGCGACGCCATCCGTCTGGTCGAGACCGGGACCCCGGTGACGCCCGAGGCCGTCCGTTATCTGAATCGCCTCTCCGACCATCTGTTCGTCGCCGCCCGGCGGGCCAACGCCAACGGCGCGGGCGACGTGAAATGGGTCCCCGGCGGGACCCGGTGACGCTGGCGTCCGCGCCTCCGCACGTCTAAACCGCCCGCCAAACAAGAACAGTCTGCTTTCAGGGAAACGCCGCCATGCGCGACATCAACCATTTCATCGACGGCGCGTCCTTCACCGGGACCTCCGGCCGGTTCGCCGACGTGTTCAATCCAAACACCGGGGAGGTCCAGGCCCGGGTGCAGCTGGCCTCTGTCGAGGAGATGGATCGCGCGGTCCAGTCCGCCCAGAACGCCTTCGAAGGCTGGTCCTCGACCAATCCCCAGCGCCGCGCGCGGGTGATGTTCGAGTTCAAGCGGCTGGTCGAGGCCAACATGACCGAGCTGGCCGAGCTGCTCAGCAGCGAGCATGGCAAGGTCGTCGCGGACAGCAAGGGCGACATCCAGCGCGGCCTCGAGGTCATCGAGTTCGCCTGCGGCATCCCCCATGCCCTGAAGGGTGAATACACCTGGGGCGCCGGCCCCGGCATCGACGTCTATTCGATGCGCCAGCCTCTGGGCGTCGTGTCCGGCATCACCCCGTTCAACTTCCCGGCCATGATCCCGATGTGGATGTTCGGGGTGGCCGTCGCGGTCGGCAACACCTTCATCCTCAAGCCCTCCGAGCGTGACCCGTCGGTGCCGGTGCGTCTGGCCGAGCTCATGATGGAGGCGGGGGCCCCCGCCGGCGTCCTCAACGTCGTCCACGGCGACAAGGCGGCCGTCGACGCCATCCTGACCCATCCGCAGATTCACGCCGTCAGCTTCGTCGGCTCGTCCGACATCGCCCACTATGTCTACCAGGTCGGGGCCGCCAACCATAAGCGGGTCCAGGCCATGGGCGGGGCCAAGAACCACGGCATCGTCCTGCCCGACGCCGACATGGATCAGGTGATCAAGGACCTGTCGGGCGCCGCCTACGGCTCGGCCGGCGAGCGCTGCATGGCCCTGCCGGTCGTGGTCCCGGTCGGAAAGAAGACCGCCGACGAACTGCGCGAGCGGATGGTCGCCGAGATCCCGACCATGCGGGTCGGCGTCTCCACCGACGCGGGCGCCCACTACGGCCCCGTCGTCACGGCCCAGCACAAGGCCCGCGTCGAGGGCTGGATCGAGCAGGGCGTCAAGGACGGCGCCGAACTGGTCGTCGACGGCCGCGGCTTCACCCTGCAGGGCCACGAGAAGGGCTACTTCATCGGCCCGTCGCTGTTCGATCACGTCACGCCGGGGATGGAGTCCTACAAGGAAGAGATCTTCGGCCCCGTGCTGCAGATCGTCCGCGCCGCCAGCTTCGAGGAGGCCCTGTCGCTGCCCTCGAAGCATCAGTACGGCAACGGCGTCGCCATCTTCACCCAGAACGGCCGTGCGGCCCGCGACTTCGCCGCCCGCGTCAACGTCGGCATGGTCGGGATCAACGTGCCGATCCCGGTGCCGGTCGCCTATCACACCTTCGGCGGCTGGAAGCGTTCGGCCTTCGGCGACACCAACCAGCACGGCATGGAAGGCGTGAAGTTCTGGACCAAGGTCAAGACCATCACCGCCCGCTGGCCCGACAGCGACCTGGAACACGCCGACAGCTCGTTCGTCATCCCGACGATGGGGTGACACCACCGCGTCTCCTCCCTGTCGCGTAGCGATGGGGAGGTGGCAGCGAGCGCTTGCGAGCTGACGGAGGGGGCGACACCGTCTCGCCGGCCGGACACCCTCACAGTACACATTAGCTCGCCCCCTCCGTCACGGCGCCGAAGAGGCGCCGCGCCACCTCCCCATTCGCCAAGCGGCGAACGGGGAGGAGACCATGCCCCTTTCCCCCGACCGGTGTTCGAGGCGACGCAATTCGGTGTTAAGCGTTACACTCGCCGATATGCTGAAGCTGGAGCGCTCCCCCGCATGCGTCGCTTTCTGATCTGGTCCGCCCTGGCGGTGGTCATCGGCCTGGCCCTGGCCGGCGGGGGCTACTGGGCCTACTGGAATTTCTACGCCCGGTTCCAGCCGGTCACGATCAGCCGGAACCAGGCGGAAATCCAGCGCCTGCTGGACGAGGCCTCGTGGGTGTCGGGCGGCGGCGGCGGCGAACCCCTGTACGTCATCGGTTATCGCGACAGCGCCTCGACCCAGCGCTATGAGCGCGAGGAGACGGAAAAGCTGCGCGCCGGCGGCGTCGAGGCCCGCGTCATCGTCTACGCCCGCCCCGACCGCGAAGGTCAGGTCCAGTCCACCCCGGCCGAGCGGGCAACCGTGGCCGAGCTGTGGCTGAGCCGCGACTGGAGTCTCTACCAGCGCTGGACCGCCACCCCGTCGCGCAACTGGACGGCGGCCGGCATTCCGGCGGCCGACGGCAACCTGGCGCGCTCCGCCGTGGTCGAGGCCAGTCGCCAGTTCGTCGTCCGGCTGAACGCGCTGCTGCGCGATGCGGGCGCACCGACCGGCTATCCTCTGGTGATCTGGCGCGACCGGGACGGGTTCATGAAGGCCTGCGCCTGCGCCGACAGCCGCTCCTGGGCCTTCATCCGAGACGACTTCTCGGCCCCTGACGTGGTTGCTCCTAGCGTCGTCGCCGAGCCCGGCCCGGCCATCCCGCCGACCGTACCGACGCCGGGCGATGGCACGCCCGAGAGCCTGCCCTATCCGACCCTGGGGCCGATCCCGCCCGCAGGTCAGGCGATACCGCCTGCGCAGCCGGGCACCACGCCCGCGACCCCGGGAACGGCCCGGCCGCGCTCGACGACGCCGCGCACCCCGACCCAGCCGACGCCGCCGCCTCAGCCGACCCAGTCAGAAGACACGACCTTCTTCTAGGTCAGAACAGGCGTTTACAGACGGCGATCAGACGCTCGACGTCCTCGTCGGTCTGATAGAGGCCGAACCCGAAGCGGATCGTGTCGTCGCGCACATCGGTGACGACATTGGCGGCCAGCAGATCGGCCCGCCAGCGCTGGGCGTCCCTGTGCTTCAGAGCCAGGAACCGCGCGCGGGGACGGTTGTCGCCCGCGATCGGGTTCAACACCTCGGCCTCGCCGAGGGCGCCGCATTCGCCTGCCGCCAGCGCAGCCGCGAACCGCGCCTGCAGCCGGTCGGCATGAGCCGAGATATGGGCCGTGGTCAGCCCCTGTTCGTCCAGCATCCGCCGCACGCCGTTGAAGCGATAGAGCGGCGTCGACTCGAAGGTCGCGCCCCAGAACCGTCCCGCGTTGGCCCGATACTGGACCCCCTCCGGCGGCCCCATCAGATTGCCGAATTCGGCGAACCAGCCGGTCAGGACCGGTCGTTCGCAGAAGCCGTCGGGCGCATGCAGGAAGCCGGCCCCCTCGCCCGTCATGGCGTATTTGTAGCCGCCGCCGACATAGAAGATCCGGTCCGCCACCGCCGACAGGTCCGTCGGCGTGGCCATGAAGCCGTGATAGCCGTCGACGATGACCCACGGCCCTTCGGGCTTCGCCAGCGCCGCCAGATCGTCGATGCAGCCGATGGCCTGGCCCGTCTTGAAGAAGACCTGGCTGACCACGATCACGTCGTGCCCCCCGGCCTGCGCCGCCGCCGTGAAGCGCGCATCGAAGGTCTCGAACGGCTCGAGCGGCACGCGGGTGACGACGGCCTCGCCGGCCTCTTCCCAGCGCTCGGCCTGACGGCGGAACGCGTGGAACTCTCCGTCCGTGGTCAGGATACGGACGGGTTTGGTCTCGAAGCCCGAGAAGATGCGGATCAGGAAATCGTGGGTGTTGGGCGCGAAGACCACCGTCTCGGGGTCCGGCAGGCCCAGTTCCTTTGCGATGTGCCTCTGCGCCTCGGGCACGACCTCGCCGAAGACGAGGTCCCACTTCCGGTCGGCGAAATGGTTGGCCTCAGCCCAGGCCTGCACCTGTCCGTCGAAAGAGGCGTCCGGCCACAGATGATGGCTATGCGCCGCGAAATGCAGCCGTTCCGGATCGAGCTGGAGCGCGCGAGAGAAGAGGTGTTTGTAGGAGGTCGTCATCGTTTGAACATCGCTGCCGAAATGTCTCGCGAAGCGTCCAGAACACGTTCGATCAGGACGTGATCCCGCTGCACCGAGTAGAATATGTAGTGGCGGCCAAGCGTGCGTTGGCGCACCGGCGGATCCAGCCGATAGGCGATCGGAAATCGCTGCGGCATGCGGTTCAGCGCGCGACAGCGCTGCTCGATCCGTTCGATGTAGTCGAAAGCCGCCCGACGGCTGTCACGGGCGATGAAGTCGGCGATGTCCTGAATGTCCGCGCGAGCTTCCGCCGACAACTCGACCCTCATGCAGGGTCCGCGTATCGAGCGCGCAGCTCGGCGAATACGACATCCGCAGGAATACTTGGGCGAGCATCCCGGCGAGACTCCTCGATCAGGGCCTTGGCATAGGCGACGAACTCCGGCGTTTCGACCGGACGCTCTTCGACTCGACGTTCAGCCGCCCATTCACTGACGATAAGCGTCAGAGCTTCCCCGACCGACGCGAACTCGCCCGAAGCGACAGCCGCCTCGACATCCGCATAGATGTCTTCGTCGATCTCGGCGGTGATCTTCTCAATCTTGCCCATGGCGATCCTCGTCAGGCGAAGACTACCACAGGGTCGCTATCAAATCAGCGCCCCGTGGCAGTGCTTGAATTTGCGGCCCGAATGGCAGGGGCAGTCGGCGTTGCGGGGCGTGCGCTCCCAGCCGGCCGGCAGCAGTTCGACGGGCAGGCGCGAACGGGCGTCGCCGGTCATCTGGCCCTCGGGGTTCTGGGACGACGGATCGGCCATCTCGTTGACGCCGGTGCCGGGGTTCAGGTGGATTTCCTGGAACTCGGGCATTTCCATCGGCGGCGGAGCCTCGAAACGGAACTCCACCGTCATCAGCCAGCGCGTCACATTGTGGCGCAGCTCGTGCAGCAGGGTCTCGAACAGCGAGAAGGCCTCGGTCTTGTACTCGTTCAGCGGATCGCGCTGGCCGTAGCCGCGCAGACCGATGACACCGCGCAGGTGGTCCAGGTGCACCAGGTGCTCGCGCCACTGCATGTCGATCATCTGCATCAGGAACTGCTTCTCCAGTCCCCGGGTCTGGGTCTCGCCCAGCTGTTCCAGGCGGTCGGCGGCCCGGGCGTCGGCGGCGGCCTGGATGCGCTCCTCGACCTCCTCGTTCGACACGCCTTCCTCGGCGGCCCAGTCGTGCAGCGGCAGCTCAAGGCCGAGCGTCGACTTCACCTTCTCGTCGAGGCCGTCGATGTCCCACTGTTCGGCATAGGCCTTTGGCGGCATGAAGCGGTCGACCAGGTCGGTGACCACGTCGCGGCGGAACTCACCGACCAGTTCGGACAGGTCCTCGGAGTCCATGAACTCCTGGCGCTGTTCGAACACGGCCTTGCGCTGGTCGTTCACGACGTCGTCGTACTTCAGCAGGTTCTTGCGGATGTCGTAGTTGCGGGTCTCGACGCGCTTCTGGGCGGTCTCGACGGCGCGGTTCAGCCACGGGTGCGAGATCGCCTCTCCCTCGGCCACGCCGAACGAGCGCATGATCGAGTCCAGACGGTCGCCGGCGAAGATGCGCAGCAGGTCGTCTTCGCAGGACAGGTAGAATTTCGACGTGCCCGGGTCGCCCTGACGGCCGGTCCGGCCGCGCAGCTGGTTGTCGATCCGGCGGCTTTCGTGACGCTCGGTGCCGAGAACGAACAGGCCGCCGGCATCGAGGGCGATCTTCTTCTGGACCGCGATATCGGCCTTCAGGCGCGCCTCTTCGGCCGCCAGCATCTCCGGCGTGACCTCTACGGCCAGGTTGCGCTGGTCGAGACGGTATTTCTCCAGCCGCATTTCCAGGTTGCCGCCCAGCTGGATGTCGGTGCCGCGGCCGGCCATATTGGTGGCGATGGTCACCGCGCCCGGCAAACCGGCGTCGGCGACGATGAAGGCTTCCTGCTCGTGCTGGCGGGCGTTCAGGACGTTGTGCGGGATGCCCTTGAACTTCGTCTCCCAGACGATGTCGTAAGCCGCGTCGCCGATCTTGGCGGCCTCCTTGTCCTTGCCGACGAATTCCTTCTTCAGGGTCCGCGACACCTCGACCTTGTGCTCGTAGGTGTCGAGCAGGGCCGACAGCTGTTCGGACTTCTCGATCGAGACGGTGCCGACCAGGATGGGCTGGCCGCGCTCGCGGCAGTCGGCGATCTGTTTGGCGATGGCCAGGTTCTTCTCGGCGTAGGTCCGGTAGACCTCGTCGTCGTAGTCGATGCGCTGGACCGGGCGGTTGGTCGGCACCTCCAGGACGTCCATCTTGTAGATGTCGAGGAATTCCTGGGCCTCGGTCGCGGCCGTGCCGGTCATGCCCGACAGCTTCTCGTAGAGGCGGAAATAGTTCTGGATCGTCACCGAGGCCAGGGTCTGGTTCTCGGGCATGATCTTGACGTCCTCCTTGGCCTCGATGGCCTGGTGGAGGCCTTCGGACAGGCGGCGTCCGGTCATCATGCGACCGGTGAACTCATCGATCAGGACGACCTCGCCGCCCTTGATGATGTAGTCCTTGTCCTTCTGGTACAGGGTGTTGGCGCGCAGGGCCTGGTTGACGTGGTGCACCAGGCTGATGTTGGCGGCGTCGTAGAGGCCCGTCGTGTCGTCGGCGAAATGGCCGCCGGCTTCCAGCAGCTGTTCGACCTGTTCGGAGCCTTCTTCGGTCAGCAGGGCCTGGCGCTGCTTTTCGTCGAGGTCGAAGGTGGACGTGTCCTTGATCAGCTCTTTGATCAGGGCGTCGCAGATCTTGTACAGGTCCGAACGGTCCTCGGTCGGGCCCGAAATGATCAGCGGCGTGCGCGCCTCGTCGATCAGGATGGAGTCGACCTCGTCGACGATGGCGAAGTTGTGCGGACGCTGCACCATCTCGCGCCGGTCATAGACCAGGTTGTCGCGCAGATAGTCGAAGCCGAATTCGTTGTTGGTGCCGTAGGTGATGTCGGCGGCGTAGGAGGCCTGACGCTGGCCCGACGACAGGCCGTTGACGATGACGCCCACTTCCAGACCCAGGAAGCGATAGACGCGACCCATCCATTCGGCGTCGCGACGGGCCAGATAGTCGTTCACGGTGATGACGTGGACGCCCTTGCCCTCGAGCGCGTTCAGATACACCGGCGCCACGGCGACCAGGGTCTTGCCTTCACCCGTGCGCATCTCGGCGATGCCGCCGTCGTGCAGGATCATGCCGCCGGTCAGCTGGACGTCGTACTGACGCTGGCCCAGGACGCGCTTGGAAGCCTCGCGCGCGACGGCGAAGGCCTCGTTCATGATCTGGTCGAGCGTCTCGCCGGCCGCGACCCTATCCTTGAAGGTCTGCGTCATCATGCGCAGCTCGTCATCCGACAGGGCGGCGAATTTGGGCTCCAGAGCGTTGATCTTCTGAACCCGGCCCATGAAGTCCTTGACCTTGCGGTCGTTGGAAGAGCCGAAGAGTTTCTTGGCGAAGCCGAGCATGGGCGATCCGGTGGCGGTCGAGCGGTCTAGAGCTCTGGAATTGCCCGTAAGGGGCGGCGATGAGACGCCGCGAGAGAGGCTGCCGGGCGAGGCGGCGAAACCCGCCGCGCAACGAAACGAAAACCCCTCGACTTGGGCGCAGGCGGGACTTAAGCACCGGCCATACCCCTGTCAACGCGAGGGGCTTTTTGGCCCGGCGTTTGGACCCCTTCAAACGGGACGGAGCGTCCGATGCGACATTCGCGCAACCCTCTGGTTTTCCTCGGCCTCGCGCTGATCCTCACCGTTGCGGCCTGCGGGCGCGGCGGCGGCGACGATCGCGCGCCGGAACCGGGCGACCGGGCCGTGGCCGAGGTTCAGGACCAGACCATCTGGGCCTCCGACGTCAAACGCGAGGCCGTGGCGCAGGGTCTGGTCGGCGAGGGCGAGCCGCTCGACGTCACCTCGGACCTGTTCCGCCGGGTGCTGGATGAGGTCATCGACCAGAAACTCCTCGCCGCCGAGGCCGAGCGCCGGGGTCTGGACAACTCACCGCTGGCCCAGCGCCGGCTTCAGGCCACCCGCGAGCGGATCCTCGGCGACATGCTGGTCGAGAACGAGGTCAACGGCCGCATCAACGACCAGGCCGTCCAGACCCTGTATCAGGAGCAGCTGCGGCTCGCCCGGACGTCCGAGGAGATCCGCGTCCGCCTGATCCTGTCGCGGACGAAGCCAGAGGCCGACGCCGTCATCGGCATTCTGGGCCAGGGCGCCAGTTTCGAGGCGGTGGCCCAGGAGCGGTCGATCGACGAGGCGACCCGCTTCTCCGGTGGGGACCTCGGCTATTCCACCGCCGACGTCATGCCCCAGGCCTATGCCAATGCGTTGCGCGACGCCGCCGCCGGTTCGACGGTCGGCCCGTTCCAGACCGAGGGCGGCTGGGCCGTGCTGCGCGTCGAGGATCGTCGTCGCGAAAGCCCGCCCACGCTCGATCAGGCCCGTCCCCAGATCGTCCGCTACCTGACCTACGAGGGCGTGCGGCAGTTGCTGGAGGAACTGCGCGGCAAGGCCAGGGTCGACGTGCTTCTGGCCGCCGAAGGCGGCGCGCCCCAGGAACCGGCGTCCGCCGCCCCTGCGCCCAGCCCCACACCGACCGCGCCGACCACGACGGCCCCGGCTCCGGCCGCGCCGCCGGTCGCGACGCCCGCCCCTGCCGCCACGCCAGCGAAAGCCGCCGCCCAGTGAGCAATGACAAGAAATCCGGCTCGACCGGCAAGGCCATCGAACACGCCATCGAGAAGGCCTTCGACCCGCTGACCTCGGCCATCAAGCGTGCGACCCAGCCCCAGACCCCGACGCCCGCGCCGGCCGCCCCCGGCAAACCCGGCCTGAAGATCTCGCCCCTGGCCGTGCCCTTCCCGGCCATTCCGCCGATCGGCGGCGTGGAGATCACCACCGCCCGCGCCGGCTTCTACAAGCACCAGCGCGACGACCTGACCGTCTTCCGCTTCGCGCGCGGCACGACCTGCGCCGGCGTCTTCACCCGCCACAAGGTCGGCTCGGCCCCGGTGGACTGGTGCCGCCGCCATCTCGACGCGCCGGGTGGCGGCCTCGATGTCCGCGCCCTGGTCGTCAATGCCGGCTGCGCCAACGCCTTCACTGGAAAAGCGGGCGCCGATGCGGCGCGGCGCACGGCCTCCGAGGTCGCCAAGCGGTTCGGCTGCCGCCAGCGCGACGTCATGCTGGCCTCCACCGGGGTGATCGGCGTCCTGCTCGACGACCGCAAGATTTCCGCGAAATTGCAGGAGGTCGAGACGAAGCTCGATGCCGACGTTCCGCCGACCGAACAATGGGCCGCCGCCGGTCGCGGCATCATGACCACGGACACCTTCCCCAAGGGATCCTTCGCCGAGGCCATGATCGACGGCTTCAAGGTCCGGATCGCCGGCATCGCCAAGGGCTCGGGCATGATCGCGCCGGACATGGCGACCATGCTCGGCTTCATCGTCACCGACGCCAACATTCATCCGACCGTCCTGCGCGCCCTTCTGGGCCTGCATGTCCGCACGACGTTCAACAGCGTCACCGTGGACGGCGACACCTCGACCAACGACACCTGTCTGCTGTTCGCCACGGGAGCATCGGGAGCCCCGCGCATCGGCCGCGTCGGCGACCGTCGCCTGAAGGACTTCTCGGCCGCGCTCGACAAGGTGATGCTCGACCTCGCCCATCAGCTGGTCCGCGACGGCGAGGGCGCGTCCAAATTCGTCCGCATCACGGTGGACGGCGCCTCCAGCCCCGCCTCCGCCCGCAAGCTGGCCAAGTCGATCGCCGACAGCCCCTTGGTCAAGACCGCCATCGCCGGCGAGGACGCCAACTGGGGCCGCGTCGTAATGGCCGTCGGCAAGACCGAGGAGCCCGTCGACCGCGACCACCTGGCCATCCGCTTCGGCCCCCACGTCGCCGCCGTCGAGGGCGCGGTCTCCCCGACCTACGACGAGGCCAAGATGAGCGCCTATATGAAGAAGTCCGAGATCGACATCAGCGTCGATGTCGGTTCGGGCCGGGCCTCGGCTACTGTGTGGACCTGCGATCTGACAAAGGGATACATCGAAATCAACGGCGACTACCGGAGCTGACCGCGGCGAGAGATGGTCAAGTCACCGGACAGATTGGCCCGTCAGATGGCAGCCCGAGGCTGGACGCCAGAGCAGATCGTCGAGGCCCGTGATCGCGGCGAAGGCCACGCTGCGGTCAATCAGGAGACAGGAAGGGCGGCGACGCGCTATATTCACCCTGAGACGGGTCGATCAGTCGTGATCGAAGATGTCTCTGGAGACGTGATCCATGTCGGCGGCGACGGCTTCATCTACTGACCTCGCGACCGTCTTCGTCCGCATGCTGGACGAAGGCACGGCCGTGTGGCGGCCAGTGATGGCCGAACGTCTCGGCGAAACGACTTACAGGCTGGCGATGGATCCGGCTCCTGAAGACGAAGCGTGGATCTTCCAGCCCGGCGACATCGTCGTCGTGGAACAACGCCAGAGCGACGACAGCCTGATCGCAGTGGCGCTGGCGACGCAGCTTGACGAACCATCCTGGGCGCTTCGCCGCAAGGTCGGCTGACGCCCCGACCATTCCCCTCGTCGCCTCGTCATGTCTACACTCCCGCAAAACGGGGAGTGAGTTCATGAAGGCTGTGATCGCGGGGGCCATTTTCGCCCTGCTGACCGGAACTGTCGCGGCGGCCCAGGACGGGACGACCACCCCTGCCGCCGGCGCCGTCACCCTGGTCCAGGCCGGCCATTTGCTGGATCGTCCGGGACAGGCGATGCGCGGCGCCTCGACCGTCGTCATCCGCGACGGCAAGGTGGAGGCGGTTCAGGACGGCTTCGTCGGCGTCGAGGCGTTTCCCGGCGCGACCGTCGTCGATCTGCGCGACCGGTTCGTCCTGCCCGGCCTGATCGACAGCCATGTGCACCTGACCAGCGACCGCGCCGGTCAGGCAGGCCTGCTGGCCAACTTCACCGACAGCCTGCCCGCCCGCGCCTATGAGGCCGCCGGCAACGCGCGCGACACCCTGATGGCGGGCTTCACCACGGTGCGGAATCTCGGCGACGCCCACGGCGTGACCCTGGCCCTTCGCGACGCCACCGCGCGGCACGAGATCGCAGGACCGCGCATCATCGACGCCGCCAACTCCATCTCGACCACCTCGGGCCATATGGACGGCCGTCTCAGCCTCGCCGATGACGTGCGCGAGATGATGGGCGATCCGGAGAACGTCTGTAACGGCGTCGAAAGCTGCCGCGAGGCCGTGCGGATCCAGATCGGACGCGGCGCCGACGTCATCAAGATCGCCACCACCGCCGGGGTCAACAGCCGCATCAGCGCGGGGCTGGGCGCCCAGATGTTCGAGGACGAGGCCCGCGCCCTGATCGAGACGGCGCACCTCTACGGCAAGAAGGTCGCCGTCCACGCCCACGGCGCCGACGGCATCGACCTGGCGCTCCGCCTCGGCGCGGATTCCATCGAGCACGGCACCCTCTTCGACGAGGACACCATCCGCCTGTTCCGCGAAAGCGGCGCCTACTACGTCCCGACCCTGTCGACCGTGAACGGCTATCGCGCCCGCCTCGCCGCCGATCCCAACGCCTATCCGCCCGAGGTCCTGCCCAAGATCCTGTGGCGGATCGAGATCACCGGCCGCTCGCTTCAGGCGGCTTACCCGGCGGGCGTCCGCATCGCCTTCGGGACCGACGCGGGCGTCTCGCTGCACGGCCGCAACGCCGACGAGTTCGAACTGATGGTCCAGTACGGCATGACCCCGATGGCCGCGATCCAGGCCGCCACCGTCAACGCCGCCGATCTGCTGGGTCTGTCGACCGAGGTCGGTTCGCTGGAGCCCGGCAAGCGCGCCGACCTGATCGCGGTGGAAGGCGATCCCCTGGCCGACGTGACCGTGCTGAAGTCCGTCGGCTTCGTGATGCGCGACGGCCGGATCTACCGCCATGACGAGAGCCTCTAGGAACAGCGCGACGCTCCCCCGCCGCGCCGTCCTCGCCGCCGCCCCCGCCCTCCTTCTCCCCGGTCTCGTGCAGGCGCAGGACGCGCCGGCCGTGGAGAGCGCCGGGCGCCTGCGCGGCGGTCGGCTGTCGATACCGGTCTTCATCGACGGCCAGGGCCCGTTCGACTTCGCCGTCGACAGCGCGGCCAACGCCTCGGTGATCGCCGACGACCTCGCGGTGCGACTGGCTCTGCCCTCCGCCGGACCGGTCGGGATGCACACCCTGATCGCCCGCGAGGTCGTCGGGACGGTCCGCACGCGCAATGTCCGCTCCGGCGATCTGAACGCCGACACGGTCCGGTTCGCCCTCGCGCCCCGTTCCGGCCTCATCGGCGCCGACGGCCTGATCGGGCGAGACCTTCTGGCCGAGCACCGGCTGCTGCTCAACTTCCGGGGCGTCGCCCTGGCCGCGATCAGCCGTTCGCGCCGCGTCGGCGACAGCATCCTCGATCCGCGTCGCCCGACCGCCCGCTTCCAGACCCCGGCCGAGGAGCGGCTCAACGGTCTCCTGATGATCGACGCCCGGTCCCGCACGGCCCAGGCCAAGGCGATCATCGACACGGGCGCCGAGGTCACCCTCATCAACACCGCCTTCGCCCGGGCGGCGCGCGCCTCGCCGCTCGTCCTCGACGACGGCTCGACCAGCCGGACGCTCTCCTCTCCCACGGGACTGAGCGTCGAGGCCCGCCCGATGCAGCTGCGCAACCTGCATTTCGCGGGCATCGGCCTGGAGTATGTCCCCGTCCTCGTCGGCGACTTCCACACCTTCGACCTCTGGGGCCTGTCCGACCGCCCGGCCGCGCTTCTGGGCACCGACGTGCTGGGGCTGTTCGAGACGGTGATCATCGATCTCAAGCGCGGGGAACTGATTCTGGAGATCTGACGCCCTTGCGTCCGGTCGCCGACTGGGCCACCACCCGCCCATGACCGACCTGTCCCTGCCACGCCACGACTGGACCCTCGCTGAAGTCGAGGCCGTGTTTGCGCGCCCGTTCATGGAGCTGGTCTATGACGCCGCCACGGTGCACCGGGCGTCATTCGACCCCAGCGAAGTGCAGAAGTCCCAGCTGCTGTCGATCAAGACCGGCGGCTGCTCCGAGAACTGCGGCTACTGCTCCCAGTCGGCCAGCTTCGACACGGGCCTGAAGGCCGAGAAGCTGATGGACACGACCGCCGTCCTCGCCGAGGCCATGGCCGCGAAGGCCGGGGGCGCCTCGCGCTTCTGCATGGGCGCCGCCTGGCGCGAGCTGAAGGACCGCGACACGCCCAAACTCGCCGCCATGATCTCGGGCGTGAAGGCCCTGGGTCTGGAGACCTGCGCCACGCTCGGCATGCTCACCGCCGATCAGGCGAAACAGCTCAAGGCCGCCGGGCTCGACTACTACAACCACAACCTCGACACTTCGCCCGAGTATTACGCCGAGGTCGTCACGACCCGGACCTGGAAGGACCGGCTCGACACGCTCGAACACGTCCGCGACGCCGGCATGTCGACCTGCTGCGGCGGCATCGTCGGCATGGGCGAGAGCCGGCGCGACCGCGCCGGCCTGCTGCACGCCTTGGCCACCCTGCCTGTCCATCCCGACAGCCTGCCGGTCAACGCGCTGGTTCCCGTCACCGGCACGCCGCTGGGCGAGCGCGTCCTGAAGACCGGCGAGATCGATCCGATCGAGTTCGTCCGCACCGTCGCCGTCGCCCGCCTCGTCTGCCCCCGCGCCATGGTCCGCCTGTCGGCCGGTCGCGAGACCATGAGCCCGGAGATGCAGGCGCTGTGCTTCCTCGCCGGCGCCAACTCCATCTTCGTCGGCGGCAAGCTGCTGACGACGCCGAACCCGGAACAGGATGAGGACGCGAAACTGTTCGCCCTGCTGGACCTGAGGCCGATGGAGCCCGCGCGCGTCGAGGCGGCGGCGTAACCCGACCTTAAGCGACCCCGTGCCACAAGGGCCGCATGAAACGTCGCGCCCTTCTCTTCGCCCCGCTCGCGCTCGCCGCCACGCCCGCCCTCGCGTCGGGCGGCGGAGGCGGATCGTCCGGAGGGTACGTCCGCTATCCCACGATCACGGCCACCACGATCCGTGCCGACGGCCGCCGCGGCGTGATGACGGTCGAGACCGGGGTCGACGCCCCCGACGCCGCCCTGAAGCTCCGCGCCGAACAGTCGCAGCCCCGAATGCGGGCGGTGTTCAACATCCTCGTCCAGCGCGAGGCCAACACCCTGCTGCCCGGCGGCGTGCCCAACGTGGAACGCCTGGCCGCCCAGCTCCAATCGGCGACCAACATCATCCTCGGCCAGCGCGGAGCCCGCCTGCTGATCGGCACGGTGATGATCGTCTAGCTTGACGACGGACGGCGGGTCAGGCCCCTTGCGGCCATGCGCATCCTCGCCCTTTCGACCCTTCTGCTGCTGGCGGCCTGCGCCAGCACGCCGCCGCCCCCTCCGCCACCGCCGTCCGGGCCTGGCACGACGGAGCTGCGGGATTGGCGCAGCATCATCACCGCCACCGACCGCGACCGCTACGTTCGCCGTGACGCCGCGTGGCGGCTGGCGCTGGAGCAGGCGCGGCGTCAGCCCGGCTCGGGCGACCTCCGCTCCCTCGGCGACCTGATCGAGCGCGACGCGGCGCGAAACACCGTCGCACCCCCGCCCGGAAACTACCGTTGCCGCACGGTCAAGCTGGGCTCACAGGGCGGCGAGACCGGCCTCGGCTTCGTCGTCTACGACTGGTTCCAGTGCCGCATCGAACAGACGCCGCGCGGCCTGAAATTCTCCAAGACCACCGGGTCCCAGCGCCCCTCGGGCCTGCTCTTCCCCGAGGACGGCCGCCAGATGGTCATGCTGGGCTCCGTCGCCCTCGCCGCCGAGGCGCCCGCCAACTCCTACGGCCAGCGCCCCGACCGCGACATCGTCGCCGTGCTGGAGCGGATCGGCGACGCCCGCTGGCGCCTCGTCATTCCCTGGCCCCAGAACGAGTCCAACCTCGACCTGATCGAACTGGTCCCTGCCTGAATGCCGAAGTCGGTCGCCGTCGTCGGCGCCGGTCCGACCGGTCTGGCCCTCGCCCTGATGCTGGCGCGTCAGGGGCGTCGCGTGGTCGTCCATGAAAGGTTCGACGAACCCAAGCCGATCGGCGCCGGCTTCATGCTCCAGCCGACCGGACTGCATGTGCTGGATCACCTCGGCCTGACCGGGAAGGTCGCCGCCCTCGGCCAGCCGCTCGAACACATCTTCGGTCGGGAGGCGCGCCGTCGCCGCGTCGTCCTCGATGTCAGATACTCGGACCTGAAGTCGCCCCGCCCCGACGGCGTCAATGCGCTCGGCGTCCACCGCGCCTCCATCTTTCAGGTCCTGTACGACGCCTGCCTCGCCGAGGGCGTGACCTTCGAGACCCGCCGCGAGATCGCCTCCGCCGCCGACAACCGCCTGACCGATGCGACCGGCGCGACCGGCCCCGCCTTCGACCTGATCGTCGACGCCTCGGGCGCTCGCTCCGCCATCGCCCGCGACCTGCTGACGAAACAGGGCGGCCGTCGGCACGAACTCGAATGGGGCGCCCTGTGGGCCACCGTCCCGTGGCCCGGAGACCCGTTCGACGCCACGGCGCTGGAACAGGTCTATCGCGGCGCCTCGCGCATGATTGGCGTCCTGCCCGTCGGCGCCCGTCCCGACAGTCCCGACCGGCTCGCCACCTTCTTCTGGAGTCTGAAACCCGCCGATCACGACTACTGGCTGCGCGCCGGGATGGAGCGCTGGAAGGCCGAGGTGCGCAGCCTCTGGCCCCAGGTCGCCGGCCTGCTGGAGACCATCCCCGATCCCGAGGCCCTGACCCTGGCGAGGTACGGCCACCACACATTGCCCCTGCCGGTGGCCGACCGGCTCGCCGTCGTCGGCGACGCGGCCCATTCGACCAGTCCGCAACTGGGTCAGGGGGTGAACATGGGCCTGCTTGACGCCCTGACCCTCGCCGAGGCGCTGGCGACCCACGCCGAACTGGACGAGGCCCTGACCGCCTACGCCCGCATCCGCCGCTGGCATGTGCGCCTGTATCAGGCCCTGTCGATGGGCTTCACCCCCTTCTATCAGGCCGACGGTCAGGCCCTGCCCTGGGTCCGCGACCACGTGCTGGGCAAGCTTGCGCGCCTGCCGTTCGCCGCCCGCATCCTCGCCGCGACCGTATCGGGCGTGCTGCTGGATCCGCGCCGATAGGGAACCTCCGCCGCCTCGCTGACGCTTAGTCGACGAACGCCATGCGCTGGAGAGCCCCCATGATCGTCCGCATCCCCCTGATCGCCGCCGTCTCGACCCTCGCCCTCGCCGCCTGCGGCCAGCCGAAGACCGAGACCGACGTCCCCGCCGACACGACGGCCTCGACCGTCGAGCGGGTGTCTCCGACGACGACCGCGCCCGCGGCCCCCGCCCCGACCACGGCCGCGATCCAGACCCAGCCCGCCGCCGACGGCGTTCAGGTCGCCCTGAACCGGGTTCAGGTCACGGGCGACGTCCTGACCGTGCAGACCACCTTCACCAACCCCGGGACGAGCGGCGCCGGAATGCGGTTCAGCGTCGAGGAGGTCAGCGTCATCGATGACACGACGGCCCAACGCTACGGCGTGCTCCGCGACGCGACGGGCCGCTGGCAGGCCTCGCCGCTCCAAGACGCCACCAGCAACTTCGTCAGTTTCGGCGTGAGCCAGGGCGGCGGCAGCGAGGTGGTCTGGTTCAAATTCCCCGCCCCGCCGGCGACTTCGCAAACCGTGTCGATCAACATCCCCGGCGTCGGCCCGTTCGACGGGGTCCCGGTGACCCGCTGATGCGCGCCGTCGTCGCCGCCGGCCTTCTGACGGCCCTCGCAGCCTGCTCGAGCCCCGAGCCGGAGGCGTCCGCCCCTGCCCAGGTCTCAGCCGCACCTTCGTCGGAGAACCCGGCTGCCGACCCGACCAGACCCGGCGGCGGCCTGATCGGCGAGGTCTCCAGTCTGTCGGGCGAGATCACCGCCTTCCGCGTCAGCGAGACGGCCAGGACCACCGTCGTCGAACTGGCCGCCGACGTCCTGTTCGCCTTCGACAAGTCCGACCTGTCGCCCCAAGCCCCGGCCCAGCTGCAACGCGCCGCCGACCTGATCCGCCAAGGCGGTCCCGGCCCGGTGCGGGTCGTCGGCTACACCGACTCCCACGGCGAGGACGGCTACAATCTCGCCCTGTCGCAGCGCCGCGCCGCCTCCGTCGTCGCCTGGCTGGGTACGACCGGCGGCATCGACGCTTCCCGCCTCGTCGCCGAGGGCCGCGGAGAGGCCGATCCCGTCGCCCCGAACGCGGGCACGGAGGGCAACGACTACCCTGAAGGCCGGGCGATGAACCGTCGCGTGACGATCACCATCCCGAAGGCCTAGACCTTCGTCAGCCTCAGGTCCTGATAGTCGTAACTGAAGTCGATGTCCGGGCTGACGCCCTTGACCGTCGCACGCACGGGCTTGCCGTCTTCGATCTCGAAGGTGACGAAGGCGTCCTCCTCGCGTTTGTCGGGGAAGCGGGTGCGCAATGTGTCGCCGTCATAGGGCTCCAGCTCGCCCTGCAGCGCCGCATTGTGGGTGAACCTCAGCCACAGGGTCACGTCGCGCGCCTCGATGATGATGTCGCCGTACCAAGGATCGCGCCACGTCCCCACGAAGGCCGACAGGGGCACGGACGGCGGTGCGCCGACGGCCTGTTTCGCGTCGATCTCGGCGGCGGCCTTCAGCGATTCCTCGTTGCCCTTCGCCTCCAGCGTTTTCGAATCCGCGACCCAGTCAAAGCCCTGTTTGCCCATGATGATGTCGACCAGACCGCTGCGCAGGGTCCGCAGCAGGAAATTCTCCTCGGCGTTCGAAAACACCGACACCCCCGCCTTGCGGCCCGGGATCATGACGGTGAACGAGTTGCCGCCGGGCGACCCGCCGCCATGGCTGACGATCCGCTCGCCGCGATAGTCCTGCACCTGATGACCCATCGCATAGGTCGAGGCGATGGCACGGCCCGGCAGCTCCGCCGTCGGCCCCGGCGTGCCGGAGATGATGATGTTGGGCCGCCACATCTCCGTCGCCCGCGCCTCGGTGAACAGCCGCTCACCCGAAGGCAGCGCCCCCATGTTGAGCCGCAGGATCATCCATTTGGCCCAATCGGCGGGCGAGGCGCAGATGCCCCCCGCGGCTGCGGCGGAATCCCAATCCCAGATGCCGACGATACTGTCGGAGATCTTCGTCATCGGCCCCTGATACCGCAGCGGCGGTCCGACCCGCGCATGCGGCAGGGCGGACTTGGCCGGATCCGCCAGACTGGCCATCGGCACGGTGTCGCTCATGCCCAGCGGGTCGAACACCCGCGTCTGGACGAAGTCTTCCCACGTCATCCCGGACACGGCCTCCAGGATCGCCCCGGCCACCACGAACATCAGATTGCAGTAGTGGTAGTTGGCGCGGAGGCCGTCGCCGATCGGCACGAACGGAACCTGGGCCAGCACGTCCGCCCGCGTCCGGTTCGAGTTCGGCCAGAACAGCAGGTCCCCGGCGCCGAGGCCGAAGCCCGCCCGGTGGCTCAGCGTATCGCGCACCGTGATGTGCTCCCCAATATAGGGATCCGACAGGGTGAAGCCGGGCAGATAGGTCTTCACCGGCTCGTCCCACTTCACCTTGCCCTCGTCGACCAGCATGGCCAGGCAGGCGGCGGTGACGTTCTTGGAGTTGGAGGCGATGGCGAACAGGGTGTGTTCGTCGGCCCGACCCGGCTTGCCCATCTCCCTGACGCCGTATCCGCGCGCCAGGACCGTCTCCCCGTCCTTGACCACCGCCACGCCCAGCGCCGGCTGATCGGGCCAGGCCGCCATCGCCGCCTTGACATAGGCATCGATCGCCTCGGCCAGCCCGGCGTCGTCATTGGCCGCGGTCTGGCTCCATCCGACGGAGGGAACAGCGGCGGCCCCGGCCGAGGCGAACAGGGCGGAACGACGGGTCAGGCGAAGCGACATGGACGGTCTCCGGAAGGACTCCTGCGACGCTAGCGCGCGGCCGTGTCGGAGGCCAGCGGCGGCCTTGACCCGTCACGCGATGCAGGCTCGACCCACTCCCGCCATGAACGTGAATTCGATGTAACTTTGGGTTGCCAAGCTCGGCTGTTAGTCAAGTGTCCTTGACGGCCGGATTTCCCTCGCCGCGCCCCCCTTCGGAGCCTCCGGCGTGATCCAGTTCAAGCGTCTTCTTCTCGTCGGCGTGGCCTTCACGGCGGTCGCCGGCGCGGCCTCGGCCCAGACCGCGCCCCAGACCCCGGCTCCGACCCGACCCACCCCGCCCGCGCCCTCAACGCCGCCGACCACGCCCGCCCCGACGGAGACGCAGGACGACACGGAGGAAGAGGCCTCCTCGGTCGGCGACGTCACCGTCACCGCGCGCCGCAACGACATCCGCACCTCGATCGATTCCATCAGCTACAGCCTGGCCGACGACCTCCAGGCCACGACCGGCACGCTCGCCGACGCTCTGCGCAACGTGCCCTCGGTCGATGTCGACCCCCAGGGCAATGTCTCCCTGCGCGGCGACGGCAATGTCACCATCCTCGTCGACGGCCGCCCCTCGGCCATCCTGTCGGGCGGGAACCGGGGCGACGTCATCCTGCAACTGCCGGCGGACCGCTATGCCCGCATCGAGGTCATGACCAACCCGTCCGCCGCCTACAGCCCCGAGGGGTCGGGCGGCGTCATCAACCTGATCACCAAGCCGACCCCGACCGCGGCGGCAGGCCAGCCCGGCGCGCCCGCCACGGTGACGCGCACCGCCTCCGTCCGGATCAACGCCGGCGACAACGGACGCTGGAACGTCGGCGCGGGCGGAACCTGGCAGCGCGATCGCCTCACCCTCACCGGCGACGCCAGCTATCGTTACGACCAGAACACCTTCGCCTTCCAGCGCCTGCGCGAGCAGCTTGATCCGGTGACCGGCGCCGTGACCTCGACCAACGCCTCCACCCAGGAGAGCGGATCCGATCAGGACGCGGTCTTCGGCCGGATCGCGGTCGAGTATCGCCTGACCGACAAGACCATGCTGACCGGCGAGCTGCGCGGCAGCAGCTTCGACGTCGGCGGCGACGGTCTCGGCGCGTTCGAGGTTCGCAACGCCTCTGGCGCGATCACCAACGCCTTCACCCGCAACGGGACCAGCGGCTTCACCTCCGAGGCCTGGGGCGCGACCGCCCGCGTCCTGCACCAGTTCGACACATCGGGCCACGAATGGTCGAACGAGCTGCGCTACGATCACAACGACGGCGGCAGCACCTCGCTGGTCGCCAACGCCTCCACCGTCCCTGCCGCAGCGACCTTCTTCGAGCAGCAGCAATGGCTGAACGCCCAGGAGACGATCGGGGTCACCAGCGCCTACACCCGGCCCATGGACGACGGCTCAAAGCTGCGTCTCGGCTACGAGCTGAACATCCAGCGCCCGGATCAGGACACCATCGTCCGGCGCGGCCCGTCCGCCGCCGGCGTCGTCCTGGTGCCCAACCTGACCAACCGGTTCGAGGCCGAACAGACGGTCCACGCGGTCTACGCCACCTACGAACGCCCGTTCGGCGACAAGCTGTCGGCCCAGTTCGGACTGCGTCTGGAACAGGCCGGCATCGACGTCGAGGACGTCACCAACGGCGTCCGCGCCTCCCAGGACTATTTCCGCGCCTATCCGACCGGCCACATCCAGTACAAGCTCAGCGAAACCCAGACCCTGCGCGCCAGCTATTCGCGCCGCATCCAGCGGCCCTCGCCGACCCAGCTCAACCCCTTCGTCGCCTACGGAAACCAGTTCAGCGTCAGCTCGGGCAATCCGGATCTGGAGCCGCAGGAGACCGACGCCTTCGAAGCCATGTGGCAGATGCGTCAGGGCCAGAGCTTCTACCAGGTCACCGGCTACTATCGCGACACGACGGGCGCCTTCACCGACGTGGCGACCGACATCGGCGGCGGCGTCCTGCTGACCCGGCCCGAGAACCTCGGCGCCCGCCGCGACCTGGGTGTGGAGCTGACCGCCAGCGGCCGCCTGCATCCGACCCTGCGCTACAACGCCAGCGTCAACGCCTTCCGCCAGCAGATCGACGCCGCCGGCATCCCGGGCGCGCGCGATCGCGAGGGCGAACTGGTCTCCGGCCGCCTGAGCCTGAACTGGCAGCCGACCGACAAGGACTTCGTCCAGTTGTCCGGCTTCTGGCAGGGCGACCAGCTGCTGGCCCAGGGCACGCGCGAGAGCGGCGGCATGGTCAACCTCGGCTACCGAAGGAAGCTCAATGACACCCTGTCGCTCCAGTTCACGGGCCGCGACATCCTGAACTCCTTCAATGGCGCGACCACCTACGACACCCCTCTGTTCCGCGAGCGGTCAGAGCAGGACATCAGCCTGCGCGCCTTCTACATCGGCCTGACCTGGACACTGGGCAGCGGCCCGCGCCGTCAGGAGCCCCAGTTCGACTTCTCGAGCGGCGGCCCCGGCGGCTGACGGGCGTCGCCCGGTCCTCCCGACGCCCGTCGCAGCCCCTGCGGCGGGCGTCTTCGTGTCGGCCCTTGTGGGGTCCGCAGGTCACACCCAGATCAACGGCAACCGGACGGCGCGTTGCTTGCTACAGAGGACGCGCCGGACGGAATCCGCTTCCAAAGGGATACGCCTTGAACCTCGACCTCTATTCCGACCGCGCCAAACAGGCGGTCCAGTCCGCCCAGTCGCTGGCCCTCGCCCGCAAGCACCAGCAGTTCGCCCCCGAGCACCTGCTGAAGGTGCTGCTGGAGGAGCGCGACGGCCTGGCCCGCAACCTGATCACCGCCGCCGGCGGCGACCCTGCGAAAGCCTCAGAAGGCGCCGAGGCCCTCCTCAAGAAACGCCCCCAGGTCGAAAGCACGACCAGCCAGCTCTATCTCGACGGCGCCACCGCCCGCGTCTTCGCCAATGCCGAGGAGACGGCGAAGAAGGCCGGCGACGCCTTCGTCACCACCGAACGGATCCTCGCCGCCATCGCCCGTGAAGGCGGCCCCGCCGGCGACGCCCTGAAAGCCGCAGGCGTCACGGCCGACAAGCTCGACGCCGCAGTCGCCGATGTCAGGAAGGGCAAGACGGCCGACTCCGCCGCCGCCGAGGACGGCTATGACGCCCTCAAACGCTACGCCCGCGACCTGACCCAGGCCGCGCGGGATCAGAAGATCGACCCCGTCATCGGCCGCGACGAGGAGATCCGCCGCACCATCCAGGTCCTGGCCCGACGCACCAAGAACAACCCCGTCCTGATCGGCGAGCCCGGCGTCGGCAAGACCGCCATCGTCGAGGGTCTGGCCCTGCGCATCGTCAACGGCGACGTGCCCGAGAGCCTGAAGGACAAGGTCGTCATGGCCCTCGACATGGGCAGCCTCATCGCCGGGGCCAAATACCGGGGCGAGTTCGAGGAACGGCTCAAGGCCGTGCTCGGCGAGGTCACGGCCGCCGAGGGCCAGATCATCCTCTTCATCGACGAGATGCACACCCTGGTCGGCGCCGGAAAGGGCGACGGCGCCATGGACGCCTCCAATCTCCTGAAGCCCGCCCTCGCGCGCGGCGAGCTGCACTGCGTCGGCGCCACCACGCTGGATGAGTACCGAAAGCACGTCGAGAAGGACGCCGCCCTGGCCCGCCGCTTCCAGCCCGTCTTCATCGACGAGCCGTCGGTCGAGGACACCGTCTCCATCCTGCGCGGCCTGAAGGAGAAGTACGAGGTCCACCACGGGGTCCGCATCAGCGACAGCGCCATCGTCGCCGCCGCCACCCTGAGCAATCGCTACATCACCGACCGCTTCCTGCCCGACAAGGCCATCGACCTGATCGACGAGGCCGGGTCGCGCGTCCGCATGGCCGTCGATTCCAAGCCCGAGGCGCTGGACGAGATCGACCGCCGCCTGGTCCAGCTCAAAATCGAGCGCGAGGCCCTGAAGAAGGAGACCGACAACGCCTCGGTCCAGCGCCTCGAAAAACTGGAGGACGAGATCAGCGACCTCGAGATCGAATCCGCCGAACTGACGACCCGCTGGAAGGCCGAAAAGGACAAGGTCGGGCAAGGCGCCCAGCTGCGCGAGACCCTCGACCGGCTGCGCGCCGAGCTGGCCGCCGCCCAGCGCAACGGCGACCTCGGCCGCGCGTCGGAGATCGCCTACGGCCAGATCCCCCAGATCGAGAAGCAACTGGCCCAGGCCGAGGCCGACGAAAAGACCGCCTCCCCCCTGACCCCCGAGGTCGTCGACGCGCAACAGATCGCCGCCGTCGTCTCCCGCTGGACCGGCGTCCCGGTCGACAAGATGCTCGAGGGCGAGCGCGAGAAACTGCTGTCGATGGAGGACGCCCTGCGCGGCCGCGTCGTAGGTCAGGACGCGGCTCTGGAAGCGGTCGCCGACGCCGTCCGCCGGGCGCGCGCGGGGCTCAACGACCCCCATCGTCCGCTGGGCAGCTTCCTGTTCCTCGGCCCCACCGGCGTCGGCAAGACAGAGCTGACCAAGGCCCTGGCCGCCTTCCTGTTCGACGACGAGACCGCCATCACCCGGATGGACATGTCGGAATACATGGAGAAGCACAGCGTCTCCCGCCTGATCGGCGCCCCTCCGGGCTATGTCGGCTATGACGAGGGCGGCGCCCTGACCGAGGCGGTGCGCCGTCGCCCCTATCAGGTCGTCCTGTTCGACGAGGTCGAAAAGGCCCACCCCGACGTCTTCAACGTCCTGCTCCAGGTGCTGGACGACGGCCGCCTGACCGACGGTCAGGGCCGGGTGGTCGACTTCAAGAACACCCTGCTGATCATGACCTCCAACCTCGGCTCCGACGCCCTGGCCAACCAGAATGACGGCGAAGACGTCGAGGCCGTCCGCCCCTATGTCATGGAGGCCGTCCGCGCCCATTTCCGGCCGGAGTTCCTGAACCGCATCGACGAGATCATCCTGTTCCGCCGCCTCGGCCGCGACCAGATGGCCGGCATCGTCCACATCCAGCTGTCGCGGCTGGAAAAGCTGATGGCCGACCGCAGACTGACGTTGTCGATCGACGACGGCGCCCTGGCCTGGCTGGCGGACAAGGGCTACGACCCGGTCTACGGCGCCCGCCCGCTGAAGCGGGTGATCCAGAAGGACCTCGTCGACCCGATGGCCAAGAAGCTGCTGGCCGGAGAGCTGGAGGACGGGTCGGTAATCGCCGTGTCAGCGGGGGCGGAGGGGCTGGAGATCGGGAAGGCGCGGGTGCACTAGGGCTGCAATCTTGACGTGTCCCGGGAATCGTGAAGCTTTGTCGGATGGCTAATACGAACAACGCTGCAATCTTCTCGCCCGAAGTGCAGAGTCTGATGACTCTCGTTGAGGAGTCGACACGGTCTACAAAAGAGGCTGTCCGATACTTCGTTCAGCCTGGTGAGGGAATATTAGACAGAGCCAAAAGCCGTAGGCACCAGATCATTTTTGGGCGGCGAGGATCGGGTAAGTCGAGTCTTTTAGGCAAGATCTATGCTGACCAACTGGTCGCTCGACAGCCATCTGCGCTCGTCGATTTGGAAGCGTTTAAGGGGCACAGCTATCCCGATGTCTTGGTGAGCGTGCTCATCAAGACCTTCACCGAATTCGCCAATTGGGTAGACACGGCCGCAACCGCTCCAGCAACGAAAACGAGTTTCTGGAAAGCTTTCACCCAAAAAAAGGCCGCCGCAGCAAAGCTTAGTCGAGCAGACGCTGAGCGGCTCTCCGCTCGAGTGCGCACAGAAATCGCGGCACTCGAGGTCATTTTGCACGCGCCCGAAGAGGCAAAGACTAAGATTGCCGACGAACGCACCAAGGGGGCCGCAGCGAAGGTCGGGGCAGCAGGCAAGATTGGGAATGACGTAGCCTCGTTCGATATCGGCGGGAGCTACGAGGAAAACGACTCGACCAATCGCAGGGTGGAATCCGAGTATTCCTCTCGGAAGATTGAGTCGCTTCACAGGAATATCATGCGCTACAAGCAGATGTTCCAGGATATTGCTGCTGCCTCGGGAGGAGATGCGTTTCTTCTTCTAGATGATTTGTACCATATCCGGCAGTCTGATCAGGCAGAGATGATCGACTACTTCCACCGCGTAGCTAAGGGATCGAGCCTTTGGCTTAAGATCGGAACGATACGTCACCGGACGCGGTGGTATGTGGCGGGAGATCCTCCTATCGGCGTCAAACTAGGGGATGACGTTGATCAGATTGATCTCGATGTTACGCTTGAGAGCTACCAAACAACGAAGGCTTTCCTGTTCAGGGTGCTGGAACAGTTTTCTGCCGACCGAGGCGTCGAGCTTGGCGACATTCTGGCAGATGGGGCTCGGGATCGATTGGTGCTCGCGTCAGGCGGTGTCGCACGTGATTTCTTGGGCCTGTTTCGAAAAGCCGCAAGCGAAACCCAAGAACGTGTCTTGAGGAAAGAAACTGCACGCGGCGATAAGATTGGCGCTGAAGACGTCAATCGCGCAGCTGGGTCATACTATGAGAATAAAACGGAAGAGCTGAAAACGGCTACGGCGAGCGATGAGCGCGCGGCATTTATGCTCAGCGTTAACAAGATAAGAGACTTTTGCTTAGACAATTCGGAAACGAATTGCTTCTTGGTCGAAAAAGATCTGGGTGATGAAGTCGAGCATCAGATGGGCGAATTAGTCGATCTGAAGTTTATCCATCATGTGAGATCACGGGTTACCGTGCGTAGTCGAGAGAGGCGGGTTTACGATGCCTTTATGCTAGATCTCAGCTTCTATACCGGTGAGCGGGCTCGTCGCGGCTTCGAGATGATCGAGTTTTGGAAGGCCGGGTCTGACGATTCCTTAAGAAAGCCTAAGCTTATTCTTTTGGAAGACTCGACCAAGGTGAAAGCTAAAATCTAGCTTGAGCTGTCAATGCGTCGCCGTCGTCTCCCCTGAATAACCAGAGGCCCCGAAGTCGCCGCCGGAGCCTCTGGTCTCCTCGCCGTCGCGCGTTCGCGACCGACCTACGGGTTGATCACCACCTTGATGCAGCCGTCGTTCTTTTCCTCGAACATCTTGTAGGCGTCCGGGCCGTCTTCCAGCTTGATCTTGTGGGTGATCAGGAAGCTGGGGTCGATCTCGCCCTCCTCGATCCGGCGCATCAGGGGCTCGAGGTATTTCTGCACATGGGTCTGGCCGGTCTTGAGGGTCAGGCCCTTGCCGACAACAGCGCCCATCATCACCGGCACGGGGCCGACGAAGACGCCGGGCAGGCTGATGGTGCCGCCGGGGCGGCAGGCGATGATGGCCTCGTTCAGGGCGTAGGGGCGCTCCATCTTCGCAACGACGGTCTCCTGGACCTTCTCCATCAGGCCGCCCGAGCCGTGGCTTTCCAGGCCGACGGCCTCGATCACCGCGTCGGGACCGACGCCGTGGGTCATGGTCTTGATCCGCTCCTGCAGATCGCCCTCGGAGAAGTCGATCGTCTCGGCCCCGGCGTCGCGGGCCAGTTGCAGACGCTCGGGCACCTGATCGATGGCGATGACGCGTTCGGCGCCCATCATGAAGGCGCTGCGGATGGCGAACTGACCGACGGGACCGCAGCCGAAGACGAGGACCGTCTGGCCCGGCTGGATGTCAGCATTCTCGGCCGCCATCCAGCCGGTCGGGAAGATGTCGGACAGGAACAGGACCTGGTCGTCGGTCAGGCCGTTGGGCACCACGATCGGCCCGACGTCGGCATAGGGGACGCGCAGATATTCGGCCTGACCACCGGGGATGCCGCCGTAGGTGTGGGTGTATCCGAACAGGCCGGCCGTCGGATAGCCGATCATCTTGGCCTGTTCGGCTCCGTTCGGGTTTGACCGTTCGCAGACGGAGAACAGGCCGCGCTTGCAATAGTCGCACTCGCCGCAGCTGATGGTGAAGGGCACCACGACGCGGTCGCCGACCTTGAGCTTGGTGTTGTCCTTGCCGACGGCGACGACCTCGCCCATCGTCTCGTGGCCCATGACGTCGCCCGACTTCATGCCCGGCACGAAGCCGCCGTACAGGTGCAGATCCGACCCGCAGATGGCGCAGGAGGTGACCCGGATGATGGCGTCGCGGCCGTCCTGAATCTCGGGGTCGTCCACGGTCTCGCAGCGGATGTCGCCCTTGCCGTGCCAGCACAACGCCTTCATGTCGCTCTCCTCGGATTGAGGAGGGGGAAGGCGCGGGGACTCGGGCCGTTCCTCTGTCGGGCGTCTGACAGAGGCCCCTAGCCATCAACGGACGCACGGATTCCGCCTGCGATTTCAAAGGTCGACCCTGACGAAGGCCTTTATGTGCGGCGCCCGTTTCGGCGGGTGTAGACTGTCCCGGTCCGCCGATCCCTGCCGTCGGCCCGGCCTGTCCGGACTCGCCGGACTCGGCGGACTGTGTTTTCGAGTCCGGACGCCGACGAGACTCAGTGGACGATCTGGACTCTGAATTTCCGGGTCTGGTTCGACGCCGACACAGGAAGGAGCCGCCGATGACCGAACCCGTTCTCCTGTCCGGCGGCAATCCGCAGATCGCCAAAGGCTTCGGCGACGCTCCGGTGCAGGCCTGGCTCGACGCCGTCCCTGGCTGGAAGCAGGACGTCTGCCGCCGTCTCGACGCCCTGATCGTCGCCACGGTTCCGGGCGTGCTGAAGGCCGTGAAGTGGAACACCCCGCTCTATGGCGTCGAGGAGGGCCGCTGGTTCGCGTCCATGCATTGCTACACGACCTACGTCCGGGTCACCTTTTTCCAGGGGACGCGGATGGCACCCGCGCCCGCCGGTCCGTCGAAGGTCGGCCATGTCCGCTATCATGATATTCGGGAGGGGCAGTTCGACGACGTTCAACTGACCGACTGGATGACACAGGCCGCCGCCCTGCCCGGGGAGATGATGTGATGACCGAAGAGACCGCTTCCGAACTGATCGACGCCAGACTGGCCGGTCTCGGCGACTGGCGCGGGGCGACGCTTTCGCACCTGCGCGCCCTGATCCGTCGCGCCCTGCCCCGGGTGGTCGAGACGGTGAAATGGCGCAAGCCGACCAATCCGAACGGCGTGCCGGTCTGGGAGGTCGACGGCATCCTGTGCACGGGCGAGGTCTACAAGAGCTACGTCAAATTGACCTTCATGACCGGCGCGGCCCTGCCGGACCCGACGGGCCTGTTCAACGCCGGCTTCGGCGGCGGCACGCGCCGCGCCATCGACCTCAGGGAAGGCGAGACGGTCGACGAGGCGGCCTTCATCGCCCTGATGCAGGCCGCCGCCGCGCACAACACGGCGAAGAACAAGAAGGCCTAGTTGCGAGGCGTCAGCCGGGTCGCGCCCCGGATTTCGCAGGCGTAGTCGGTCTGGGGCCGACCCGTCTGGGCGCCCGAGATCGGGCTGAGGATCCCGCCCCGTTCGGCGCAGTCGTCGGTCAGCTGGTCCAGCTCCTGGCCATAGGTCGGACTGGAACGTGGCGTCCCGGCGCAAGCCGCCAGGGAGGCGGCGAGAACGAGGGACGAAAGGAGGATACGCGCGGTCATCGGCAGGTCTCCGGGTGGGCGGTCGGCCCCGGAACGCATTCTGCGCCCGAACGGCTCCGCCCGCCACCCGTCCGTTGGCGCGGGAGGGTCGCGACAGGTGTTCGTTCGCGCATCGTGGGCGGTCGGGGGCCGCCGTTCACGAAGCCGGGCCGTCCGTCGCCGCAAGTCCGGTGGCGGCCGGGGCGGGGCAGGCCGAGGGTCGGGACATCGAGACCCGCCGGGCCTCTTCCGCTCCAAAGGAACACCCCAATGATCCGCACCGCCCTGTTCGCCGCCGCCGCCCTCCTGACCGCCGCCCCCGCCTTCGCCTCGGACCCGGCCAGCGTCGCCCTGACCTTCGACACCGGCGCCTCGACCGGCGCGGTCATGGTCGCCCTCTATGACGAGGCCTCCTACGGCGGCGGCCAGCCGATCCGCGCCGCCCGCATCGACGTCGCCGCCGGAGAGCACAGCGTCACCTTCGAAGGCCTCCCCGCCGGCGACTACGGCGTGAAGGCCTTCCACGACCTGAACGGCGACGGCCGGATGAACACCAACCCCTTCGGCATGCCGGTCGAGCCCTACGCCTTCTCCAACAACGCCGTCGGCAACATGGGCCCCGCCAGCTGGGACCGCGCGAAGTTCGCCGTCGACGGCGCGACCTCGCAAACCATCTCGATCCGCTAACGCACATTCTTGTGGGCTACCGCTCTCGACGCGGTCGCTCGCTGCTTGAGCCCGATTTCCATTCCGGAGCCCCTGACATGACCCCCTCCCGCCGCCATTTCCTGATGGGCGCCGCCGCCCTGTCCGCCGCCGTCGCCACGCCCGAAATGGTCCGCGCCGCGATCGCCCGGGAGGTCGCCGCCCCCTGGGCCCTGGCCACCGCCGACCTCGAAGGCGACATCGCGCCGCGCGGCATGCGTCTGGTCCACGGCCGGGCGCCGGCGGGGCTGGAGGGGACCTTGTTCCGCAACGGTCCGGGCAAGTTCCGCCGCGCCGGCGGCAGCGCCACCCACTGGTTCGACGGCGACGGCCTGATGCGGTCCTTCACCCTGAACGACGGCGCCGTGACCCTCGCCGCACGCTTCGCCGACACGCCCAAGCGCCGGACCGAGACCGAGCTCGACGCCGTCGTCACCCCCGGCTTCGGCACCGCCGGCGACAGCCGCGCCCGGGTCGGCTCGCCCGACGACGCCAGCGCCGCAAACACCGCCGTCATGGTCACGGGCGACAAGGTCTGGGCTCTATGGGAAGGCGGTTCGCCGCTGGAGATGGACGCCGCCACCCTGGCCACCGACCGGTTCGTCACCCTGCGCGACGACCTCAAGGGCATGCCGTTCCAGGCTCATCCCCGCTTCGCACCGGACGGCACGGTCTGGAACGTGGGGATGCAGGGCGATCAGGCCATCGTCTGGCATCTGAACCGCGACGGCTCGCTGATCCACGCCCAGGTCCTGCGCCTTCCCCGCGCCTCCTATCTGCACGACTTCACGGCGACGGAGCGCCATCTGATCTTCGTGCTTCAGCCCTGGGTCTTCGATCACCGGGGCATGCCCTATTCGACCCAATTCGCCTGGAAGCCCGAGCTGGGGACCCAGGTGCTGGTCGTCGACAAGGCCGACCTGACCTCGACCCGGATCTACGAACTCGAGACCTTCAGCTTCTTCCATCTCGGCGACGCGTGGGAAGAGGCCGACGGCACGATCCGCTTCGACGTCGCCGCCAACCGCGACGCCTCCTTCGCCATCGAAGGCGCCCGTGTTCTGGTCGCCGGACGGGGCGTGGTTCCGGGCGAGCCCAGCGTGCTGAAGCTGGTCACCTTGCGTCCGGACGGCCGCGCCGAAATGGCTTCGTCAGGCGTCACCGCCGAGTTCCCGAAAGGCGACCCGCGGCGCGCCGGGATCGAGCGCAGCCTGACCGTCCACGTCGCCGGAGAGCGCGGCGGCCGCCCCCTGCCGAACGGTCTGGCGGTGCAGGACTGGAAGACGGGTCAGAGCCACGCCTTCAACTTCGGCGACGACCAGATCATGGAGGAGGCCGTCTTCGTTCCGAAGCCCGGCGCCTCCGCCGAGCGCGACGCCTGGCTGGTCGCGCCGTCGATCAATCTGGCCGAGGGCGTCACCGAACTGCACGTCTTCGACGTCGCCTCGGTCGAGGGCGGCCCGGTCGCCACATGGCGCGCCGACGTCGCCCTGCCCGCCGGGTTCCATGGGGCCTGGAGGGGCTAACGGGCCCCGGGCGTCAGTACCAGCCGGCCTCGCGCAGGGCCCGGGCGTAGCGGCGGCTGACCGGAACGGTCACGCCACCGTCCAGCGTCAGGGTCGCCCGCCCGTCGCCCCGGGCCACGTCGCGAACGGCGTCCTTCGCCACCCACCAGCTGCGGTGGGTCTGGGAGCCTTCGAGGCCTTCAAGCTCCTCCAGCGCATCGGACAGCCGCATCAGGATCAGATCGGATCCCCGGTCGGTGTGGATGCGCAGGTAGTGATCCTCGGCCTGCACCGCCCGGATCGCCGCGCCGCGCAGTTTCATCGGCAGCCGATCGGGGAAGCGGGCCGGCGCGGAACCGACGGGGCCCGCATGGGTCTGGACGGGCTGGGCCTTGGACAGGAAGACGTTGATCGCGCTCATCACCGCCGTGACGGTCAGCACCGGCCCGACCATCAGAGGCAGGGTCGACAGCGGATAGGCCTCGCCCTCGAACACCACCCCGGTCACGAACCAGACCATCAGCGACACCGGCCCCGTGATCGCGGCGGTCAGGGCGGCGACCGCGAGCCACGGCCGCTCGTCCATGTCGATCCATCGGTCGATCAGTCGCGAACAGACATGACCCCAGAGCGCGCCGGCGAGCATGACCGGCACCCAGTAGACGAGCCGAAGCCACAGCGGCGCATTGATGCTGCCGAACGCGCCCGACACGGCCAGGACCACGCCTGCCGCCGCGGCGATGATCACGCCGCGCAGCAGACCCAGGGTGGCCGGGCGTTTCGGACGCGGGGGCAAGGCGGTCGCGGTCATGGGTGGACGAAGCGCTCCGGCGCGTTGACTGTGGATCGGACTTTCGCAGACCAAAGGGCGCTTTGATGAAGTTGGCAATCTTGACTGGCGCCTTGGCGATCTTTCTCACCGGTTTGGCGTCGACCGCAACCGCCGCCGACCTGATCCTGAACCTGTCGACCCAAGGCTCGGGCGGGCGGATCGCGGTGGCCGTCTATCGCGACGCCGAAGCCTTCCGACGCGGCGAAGGCCCCGTCGCCAGCCGCCTGGTCTCACGCACCGGCGCCGTCACGTCGCTGACGATTAGCGGCCTCGCCCCCGGCCGCTACGCGGTCGCGGCCTTCCACGACACGGACGGCAACGGCGACCTGACGCTATGGCCCATCGGCCTGCCGCGCGAGGCCTACGGCTTCTCCAACGACGCGCGGGGGCGGTTCGGACCGCCGCCGTTCGCGCGGGCGGCCTTCGACCTGCCGGCGGCGGGTGCGACCCAGGCCTTCCGGCTGCGCTGAGGCGTTCGTTCGCGAAGCCGGAGCGTCGGCTGGCGAACCGGGGCTGGCGGTCCGGGCGGCGGAGGGGAAAGGGTGGCCTCGATTTCAGGGAGCCATCACCGTGACCCAGGTTCAACCGCCGCTGTCGCAGACCCGCCGACTGTTCCTGTTCGCTCCGCCCGTGATCGCGGCCGGGGTGCTGGGCTGGTTTCTGTTCGTGGCAGGGCCACGAGGCGGCCTGCCGTTCCAGCCCCATGCACCGGATTGGGCGCTTCTGGCCCATCAGGCGCCCATCCTGCAAATCCACATCGCGGCGGCGGTCGTCGCTCTGGTGATCGGCCTTGTCCTTCTGGCTGGCGTCAAGGGCAACCGTCTGCACCGCACCCTGGGGTGGGTATGGGTTATGGCCATGGCGACCGTGGCGATCAGTTCGTTCTTGGTGCGGGAGCTGAACGGGGGCGCCTTGTCGCTGGTCCACCTGCTGAGCGGCTGGACCGTCATCATCCTGCCGATGGGTGTCTATGCCGCGCGGCGGCACGAGGTCGTCAAACACCGGCGACGGATGACCGGGCTTTTCGTCGGCGCGCTGGTGATCGCCGGGCTGCTGACGCTCTTTCCCGGCCGGCTGATGTGGCGGGTCTTCCTGGGCTAGGCGCCCGACTCAAGCAGCGAGACGGCGCGCGTCGAGCGGTAGCCAATCAGGAAGGTGTCGGGCAGACGGCTCTGAACCCTGCAGCAGCGAACCGGACCATGTAGTCGCAGGCCGTCTCCAGATCGCCCGAGCGACACAGACCGCCGGACAGCCGGTCCAGCCTCCCGGTCTCGCCCAGCGTCAGGGTCAGGGCTCCCGAAAGGTTGTGGTATGCCCAGTAGAGATCGACCTCCCGCGCATCGGGAAGGACGACCTTGACCAGCTCGATCAATCGCCGGATCGCCGGGTCGAAATAGCGGGCCATGATCTCGCCGCCGAAGGCCGGGTTGGCGTTGGTCTGGGCCACCAGAGCCGAGTAGTGTTTCCAGCCCGGCCCGCCCTTCAGCGACCACTGGAAAGGCGGCTCGAGGAAGGCGCGCAGCAGACCCTCCAGCGTCAACGATCCGGCATTCGCCAGGGCATAGCGGTTGATGGCCTCGACCCGTTCGTTGTTCCAGACCTCGGCCCGGCGAAGGAAGACGGCGTCGAACAGGTCCCGCTTGGCGCCGAAGTAGTAGTGGACGAGGGCCGTATCCACGCCCGCCTCGCGCGCCACCTCACGGATGGTGACGCCATAGAAGCCGTGCTTGGAAAAGAGATCCTCGGCCGCATCCAGAATGGACTCGCGGGTGTCGCCGCCGACGCCGTCGGCCTTGACCTTGGGCGGTCGGCCGCGTTTGGCGGGGGTGGCGGGAACCAGGCCCGGAACGTCCAGCTTGCTCATCCGCCAAGCTAGCCACGAAAAATCGTGTCGGTGCAACGGCGCCACAGACGAACCGCCACGTGTCGCCGGAGAAGCGCTGCCGTTTGACACCGGGGACAAAGGTCGTCAGTTTCTCAGAAAATCATCGAACGCTGAATAAAAGCGTCGACGGCTGGAAACATCATTGGAAAAGGGTTTCGCATGAACAGAGTCATGAAGAGCGTACTGCTGGCCGGAGCCGCCTGGAGCGCCGCCTCGTCGATGGCCATGGCCCAGGACGCCGCGCCGCAGAACGAACAGACCGCGCTGGACGACGTCGTCGTCACCGCCCGTCGCCGCGACGAACAGCTGAAGGACGTGCCGGTGGCCGTCTCGGCCCTGTCGGCCGAACAACTGGAAAACACCGGCGCGACCGACATCACCGCCCTCCAGCAGCAGACCCCGAACGCCACGGTCCAGATCGCCCGCGGTTCGAACTCGACCCTGATCAGCTTCATCCGCGGCGTCGGTCAGCAGGATCCGCTCTGGGGCTTCGAGCCGGGGGTGGGCCTGTACATCGACGACGTCTATGTCGCCCGCCCGCAAGGCGCCGTGCTCGACATCTTCGACGTCAACCGGATCGAAGTGCTGCGCGGTCCGCAGGGTACGCTCTACGGCCGCAACACCATCGGCGGCGCGATCAAATATGTGACCAAGCGCCTCGGCGACGAGTTCGAGTTCATGGGTCGCGGCACGCTCGGCAGCTACAATCAGCGCGACGCCCTCGTCTCCGCCACCCTGCCGCTGGGCGACACCTTCGCCGTCGGCGGCGCCTTCGCCAAATACGACCGCGACGGCTTCGGCACCAACCTGTTCACCGGCGAAGAACAGTACGACAAGGACGTCACCGCCTATCGCGCCAGCGCCGAGTGGACCCCCACCGACCAGCTGTTCGTGCGCTTCGCCTGGGACCGCGTCGAAGATGACTCGGCCCCGCGTCACGGCCACCGCGAAGTGAACTCGACCACCGGCGGCTACACGCCCCCGGCCAACATCTACGACACCAACGCCGGCATCCAGGGCAACCAGGAAGTCGAGACACAGGGCACCTCGGTCACGGTCGAATACACCGTCAACGACAGCCTGACCCTGAAATCGATTTCGGCCTGGCGCAGCGGCGACACCGCCACCGTCATCGACTTCGACCAGACGCCCCTGCCGTTCCTGGATGTTCCGGCCGTCTATGCCGACGAACAGTTCACCCAGGAATTCCAGGCGCTGTTCTCCGGCGACAACTGGTCGGGCGTCGCGGGCCTGTATTACCTCGACGGTGAGTCCTCCGGCGTGTTCGACACCATCGCCGGCAACCTGGGTCTGACGATCGCCGCCGCGGGCTACGTCAACACCACGTCCTACTCGGCCTATGCCGACTTCAGCTACGACTTCTCGGACCGCCTGCACGCCTCGATCGGCGGTCGCTACACCAAGGACGAGAAGGACGCCGGCGTTCAGCGCTTCTTCTACCTCGGCGCCACCCGCTCGCCCCTGACGGGCGGCACGGCCCGTCCGATCTTCGCGACCCGGACCAACTACACGGCGGCCGACACCTTCGAGAAGTTCACGCCGCGCGTCAGCGTCTCCTATGACCTGACCGAGGAACTGACCGGCTACGCCTCGATCAGCCAGGGCTTCAAGTCCGGCGGCTGGGACATGCGTGGCGACGCCGCCCTCGTGCCCCAGACGGTCAATGGCTATCAGCCCGAGACGGTGACCACCTATGAGCTCGGCCTGAAGGGCACGGCGTTCGATCGCCGCCTGTCGTTCGCCTCGGCCGCCTTCTACTCGGACTACCAGGACCAGCAGATCACGACCCAGCAGGTCGCGACCCTGCCGGCCACGGGTATCGCCTCGGTCGTCGACAACGCCGGCGCCTCGACCATCTACGGCTTCGAGTTCGAAGGCCGCGCCTTCCTGACGGACAACCTGACCTCCAACTTCTCGGTCGGTTATCTGAAAAACGAGTTCGACAAGTTCGTAACGCTGGTGACCGGCACGCCGGTGGACATCTCCAACACCCGCGAGCCGCAGAACTCTCCGGAATGGTCGGCCTTCTGGGGCGTGACCTGGTCGGGCGATCTGGCCGGCGGCGAGCTGAACATCACGCCGTCGATCTCGTATCGTTCGGACTACCACCTGTTCGACGCGCCGGATCCGATCCTCGACCAGAGCGCCTATACCCTGGTCGATCTGGCCGCGGTCTGGACCGCTCCGAGCGGCCACTACCAGGTCGCCCTGACCGGCAAGAACCTGACGGACGAGGAGTACAAGGTCGGCGGCTACAACTTCGCCGGGGCCACCTTCAACAACTCGATCTCGGCCTTCTACGGCCCGCCGCGCACCTTCTCGGCGTCGGTCACCGTCCGGTACTGATCCAACCATGATCCGACTGGGGCGGCGGTTCGAAGGAGCCGCCGCCCTTTTTCTTTTGCAGCCTGCCTGATCGCATTCCGCGAAAGCCTGATCCGAGCGGAAAACCGCTTCACACTTTTCCTGATCAGGCCCTACGGTCCAGGCAAGGAACGAGAGTCCAGAGGAAACCCAGATGACCGACGCGACCGCAGCCGTCCCGGCCCGGCCCGGATACCGCTACTACGTGCTGGCGATCCTGGTCCTGGTCTACATGCTGAACTTCCTGGACCGGCAGATCATCGGCATCCTGGCCGCCCCGCTCAAGGCCGAGTTCGGCCTGTCCGACAGTCAGTTCGGCCTGCTGGGCGGCATCGCCTTCGCCTCCGTCTATTCCACCCTCGCCATTCCCCTGGCCGCGCTCGCCGACAAGACCAGCCGGGTCTGGATCATGACCGGCGCCCTCGCTGTCTGGTCGGGCTTCACCGCCCTGTGCGGCGTGGCGGGTTCGTTCGGCCAGCTGTTCCTGTTCCGCATGGGCGTTGGCGTGGGCGAGGCGGGCGGCGTCGCCCCGGCCTACTCCCTGATCGCCGACTACTTCCCCCCGAACCAGCGCGCCCGGGCCCTGGCCGGTTTCGCCTTCGGCATTCCGCTGGGCACCGCCGCAGGCACGCTGATCGGCGGTCTGGTGGCCGCGACCTACGGCTGGCGCACGGCCTTCATCGCCGTCGGCCTGCTGGGTCTGCTGATCGCGCCCATCCTTCGCCTGACGGTCAAGGATCCCGTTCGCGGCGGGACGGACGCCGCGAAGGTGGTCGCGGCCGACGCCGCCCCGGTCGAAACCGTCCCGGTTTCCGACAAGGTCGGCCGCACCGCCTCGCTGGTCATGCTGGGCCTCGGCGTCGGCTGCCTGATCCTGGCCGCTCTCAACCAGTTCGCCGGCGTCGCGATCGGCAGCGCCCTTGTCCTCGCGTTCGGCGGCCTGCTGGCCATGGTCATCGGCGTCTCCTTCTGGATCGCCAGGAAGACCGCCTCGGTGGTCATGCCCAAGCCCAGCTTCTGGCTACTGGCGCTGGGGGCGGCATCGTCCTCGGTCTGCGGCTACGGCGTCGCGGGCTGGCTGCCGCTGTTCTTCATGCGCAGCTTCAACCTGACGCTTGCCCAGACCAGCTGGTATTATTCCGGCATCGCCCTGATAGGCGGCATCCTCGGCATCTGGCTGGGCGGCGCGATCGCCGACAAGCTGGCGAAGCGCGGCAAGGGCGCCTATCCCCTGACCCCCGCCATCGCCTTCATCATCTCGGCCCCCTGCTTCATCGCGGCCATGAACTCGCCCTGGCTGATCGGCCTTGTCCTGCCCGGCGGCGGATCGAACGCCCAGCAGTTGATCCTCGCCTTCCTGATCTTCCTGATCCCGACGGGGCTAAATCTGGCGTGGCTGGGTCCAATTACGGCGGCGGTCCAGCACATCGCCCCCGCCCCCATGCGATCGACCGCCTCGGCCATCTTCCTGTTGTTCAACAACCTGCTGGGGATCGCGGTCGGCTTCTTCTATTTCGGCTGGATGAGCGACCTTCTGGCGCCCCGTTTCGGCGAGGAAAGCCTGCGCTGGGCCATCTACACCGGCATGGGCTTCTACCTGATGGCGGCGGTTCTGCTGTTCGGCGCGTCGCGGACCCTGAAGCGTGACTGGATCGACTAGTTCGCGGTGATTTCGGCTACGGATTCACCGCCAAATCCTGTGAGTTCGGCTACGCATGGACTGCGGTTTTCGGTGAGTTCGGTTACGGCAAACGTCGCAAACCGTGTGAAACCCGCAGTCCTGAACCGCAGAGAACGCATTCCTGACCGGTGGGACTGCGCGGCTTGCTGCGTCAGACGGTTGCACCTGCGAAGCGGCCACGCCTATAAGCGCGGCCAATCCTTCCCAGCGATCGCGGCGGTCTCCCCATGAACATTCACGAATATCAGGGCAAGCAGGTCCTGAAGGGCTTTGGCGCGCCGGTCGCCGAGGGCGTCGCCATCACCTCGGCCGACGAAGCCGAGGCGGCAGCGCGCTCGCTGCCCGGTCCGCTTTATGTCGTGAAGTCGCAGATCCACGCCGGCGGGCGCGGCAAGGGCAAGTTCAAGGAACTGGGCCCCGACGCCAAGGGCGGCGTCCGTCTGGCCCGCTCGATCGAAGAGGTCGTGGCCAATGCGAAAGAGATGCTCGGCAATACGCTGGTGACGGCCCAGACCGGCGACGCCGGCAAGCAGGTCAACCGCCTCTATATCGAGGACGGCGCCGACATCGATCGCGAACTGTACTGCTCGCTGCTGGTCGACCGTGAAGTCGGCCGCGTCGCCTTCGTCGTTTCGACCGAGGGCGGCATGGACATCGAGGCCGTCGCCCACGACACGCCCGAGAAGATCCAGACCATCGCCATCGATCCGGCCACGGGCGTCACCGACGCCGACGTCGCGAAGATTAACGCCGCCTACAAGCTGGACGGCGCGGCGGCCGAGGATGGCAAGAGCCTGTTCCCGATCCTCTACAAGGCCTTCATCGAGACCGACATGTCGATGCTGGAGGTCAATCCCCTGATCGTCATGACCAACGGCCGCCTGCGCGTGCTGGACGCCAAGGTCAGCTTCGACGGCAACGCCCTGTTCCGCCACGACGACATCAAGCTGCTGCGCGACGAGACCGAGGAAGACGCCAAGGAGATCGAGGCCTCCGAGTGGGACCTCGCCTATGTCGCCCTCGACGGCAACATCGGCTGCATGGTCAACGGCGCCGGTCTGGCCATGGCGACGATGGACATCATCAAGCTGTACGGCAAGGAACCCGCCAACTTCTGCGACGTCGGCGGCGGCGCCGGCAAGGAGAAGGTCGCGGCGGCCTTCAAGATCATCACCGCCGACCCGGCCGTTCAGGGCATCCTGGTCAACATCTTCGGCGGCATCATGAAGTGCGACGTCATCGCCGAGGGCGTGGTCGCGGCCGTGAAGGAAGTAGGCCTGAAGGTGCCGCTGGTCGTCCGCCTGGAAGGCACCAACGCCGAACTGGGCAAGAAAATCCTGAACGAGTCGGGCCTGACCATTCAGGCCGCGGACGACCTCGACGACGCGGCCCAGAAGATCGTCGCGGCGGTCGGCTGATGCTGGCGGCGGCCCTCATCGCAGCAGCGCTCCTGTCCGGGGCGAGCCAGGATCCAGCGCTGCCGGCGCTGACAGTCCGGGTGACCTGCAATGCGGGTCCGCTGGAGCGTGAGTACGGCGGTCTGAACTGGCTGGTGTTCGCCTGCAGCAACGGCGGCGTCATTTTCGGCGGCAAGCCGGACACCGTCGCCGCCTCCAGCCTGTTCATCTGGAGCCCGAAGGGCGACGGCTACGAACTGACGCTGGAGACCGGTCTCGAGGATCGCGCGCTGCTGGCCCCCGCAGAGACCGAACTGGGCGCTCTGACCCTGGCCGACCTTCAGGCCCTGATCACCGAAGCGCGCAGCGCGTCTCACTGATGATGCGTCGCTTCGCCCTCCTCGCCGCCCTGGCGTTCGGCTCGATCGCGACTGCGGCGTCTTCGGCCCAGGTTGCGCCCGAGCCGATAGACCTCCTCGCCACCCTGGATGCGGTCTGCATTTCGGCCCAGGGCGATCGGGTACGTGCAGCCGAACTGGCGGCGGAGGCGGGCTTTTCGCCCGTGCCGGATTCGATAGTTCCCAGCCTGCGCAATGCGTCGGAGACGGCGGGCTTCATGAAGTCGAGCGCCGCCGATATCGCCTATGTCATGACCGGCAAAATGTCCCGGCGCGTGGGGCGCGAGCGGATCACGATGGAGTTCTGCGGCGTCAGCGCCCGGCCGACCGATCACCGCGCCCTCGACCAGCGCCTGCGCCAGGCCATGGGGTTCGCCCCCGTGACCGATTTCGGCATGGACGCCTATGCCTGGCTGCAGACGCCCGAGGGCCGCGCCCCGACGCGCGACCTGCGCGACCCCACCTTCATCGCCATGGCCGGCACCGATCAGATGCGCATGGTGGGTCTGCAGCGGTCCGGCCCCGGCTCCACCCTGATCTATTTCCTGCCCCGCCTCGACTGACCGGTCGCGCGCACCCCTGAATCCTCCCGTCCCGGAAGAAACTGATGTCCATCCTCGTCGACAAGAACACCAAGATCATCGTCCAGGGCCTGACCGGCAAGACGGGCGGGTTCCACACGGAACAGGCGCTGGCCTATCACGGCACCCAGATGGTCGGCGGCGTCCACCCGGTCAAGGGCGGCCAGACCTGGACCGGCTCGCACGGCGAGACCCTGCCGATCTACGCCTCGGTCGCCGAGGCCCGCGACGCCACGGGCGCCGACGCTTCGGTCATCTATGTCCCGCCGGCGGGCGCCGCCGCCGCCATCATCGAGGCCATCGAGGCCGAGATCCCCTTCATCACCTGCATCACCGAAGGCATCCCGGTGCTGGACATGGTCAAGGTCAAGCGCCGGCTGGAAGGCTCGAAGTCGCGCCTGCTGGGCCCCAACTGCCCCGGCATCCTGACGCCCGACGAGTGCAAGATCGGCATCATGCCGGGCTCCATCTTCAAGAAGGGCTCGGTCGGCATCGTGTCGCGTTCGGGCACCCTGACCTATGAGGCCGTGTTCCAGACGACCAACGAGGGCCTCGGCCAGACGACGGCCGTCGGCATCGGCGGCGACCCGGTCAAGGGCACCGAGTTCATCGACATGCTGGAGCTGTTCCTCGCCGACGACGAGACCACCTCGATCATCATGATCGGCGAGATCGGCGGCGGCGCGGAAGAAGACGCCGCCCAATTCCTGATCGACGAGGCCAGGAAGGGCCGCAAGAAGCCGATGGCCGGCTTCATCGCGGGCCGCACGGCGCCCAAGGGCCGCACCATGGGCCACGCCGGCGCCGTCGTCTCGGGCGGCAAGGGCGATGCGGAATCCAAGATCGCCGCCATGGAGGCCGCCGGCATCCGCATGTCGGAATCCCCGGCCCGCCTCGGCAAGACCCTGGTCGAAGTGCTGAAGGGCTAGGAAGCCCTTCAGCGAGCGGTCTCCCGCTGCCTGAGCGCAATCCGGCCCTTTTGGGCATGGTTCGTGCGGCGATTTGACATGGAAGACGCCTTCGGCTCACGCCGGGGGCGTTTTTCTTTGGCGTTTCAGCGAATTTCTTCGCCATTCGCCCCGGTTCGGTCATGACCCATAAGGAAACAGCGCCTATATGATCCGCGCCGGCCTCACGCGGATGTGACCGCTCAGAAACCCGAGGCCGAGTCGGGACGACGAATACAATGGCGGACGATGCCGGTCGGCTGAATCAGGTCTTTGCCGAGACCAGCTTCCTCTACGGCTCCAATGCCGCCTTCATCGAAGGACTTCACGACAAATGGGCGGTCGATCCGTCCAGCGTCTCGGCCGAGTGGCGCGGCTTCTTCGACCAGCTGCGCGACACCGCCGCGACCGTGCAGGCCTCGTCGGCCGCCGGAAGCTGGGGTCGGTCGCAGGTCGCCGAGCCCACCGAAGAGACCGGCGTCTTCGACGGCCGCTGGCCCGCGCCGAAGCCCGACCCGAAAGCGAAGCCGGCCCCTGCCGCCGCCGCAGCGCCCTCCCCGGCCCCGTCCGGCGCCTCCGCCGCCGAGATCCGCGCCGCCGCCCACGATTCGATCCGCGTCCTGATGCTGATCCGCAGCTATCGGGTCCGTGGTCACCTGCAGGCGACGCTGGATCCGCTGGGCATCGAGGCGGCGACCAACAATCCCGAGCTGACGCCCGAGTTCTACGGCTTCACCGAGGCCGATCTGGACCGTCCGATCTATCTGGACGGCGTGCTGGGCATGGACACCGGCACCATCCGCGAGGTGATGGCGGTCCTGAAGCGCACCTACTGCGGCAATATCGGCATCCAGTTCATGCATATCGCCGAGCCGGAAGAGAAATCCTGGCTGCAGCAGCGGTTCGAGGGGCCGGACGCCTTCGAGAAGAACGGCTTCACCAGGGAAGGCAAGATCGCCATCCTCAACAAGCTGATCGAGGCCGAGGGTTTCGAGCGCTTCCTGCACAAGCGTTTCCCCGGCACCAAGCGGTTCGGTCTGGACGGCGGCGAGGCCATGGTCCCGGCGCTGGAGCAGATGATCAAGCGCGGCGGCGCCCTGGGCGTCGACGAGATCGTCATCGGCATGGCCCACCGGGGCCGCCTGAACACGCTCGCGGCCGTGATGGGCAAGCCCTACAAGACCATCTTCCACGAGTTCCAGGGCGGCTCGTCCGTGCCGTCGGACATCGAGGGTTCGGGCGACGTCAAATATCACATGGGCGCCTCGTCGGACCGTGAGTTCGACGGCAACCATGTCCACCTCAGCCTGACCGCCAACCCGTCGCACCTGGAGATCGTCAACCCGGTCGTGCTGGGCAAGGCGCGCGCGAAACAGGCGTTCGATATCCGCGAGGCCAACAAGGGTTTGCCGGAAAGCCAGTGGGCGCTCGATCGCTCCAAGGTCATGCCGCTCCTGATCCACGGCGACGCGGCCTTCGCCGGCCAGGGCGTAGTCGCCGAATGCTTCGCCCTGATGGGGCTGAAGGGCTACCGCACCGGCGGGACGATGCATTTCGTCATCAACAACCAGATCGGCTTCACGACCTCGCCGCGGAACTCGCGCTCGACGCCCTATTGCTCGGATGTCGCCCTGATGGTCCAGGCGCCGATCTTCCACGTCAACGGCGACGACCCGGAAGCGGTCGTCTTCGCCGCCAAGGTGGCCACTGAGTTCCGCCAGAAGTTCAAGAAGGACGTGGTGGTGGACATGTTCTGCTACCGCCGCTTCGGCCACAACGAAGGGGACGATCCGACCTTCACCCAGCCGATCATGTATTCGAAGATCCGCGCCCTGCCGTCGACGCGCGAGATCTACGCCAAGCGGCTGGTCGAGGAAGGCGTCCTCACCCAGGCCGAGGTGGACGCGGAAGTGGCCCGCTTCGAAGCCTGGCTCGACGAACAGTTCGAAGCCGGCAAGACCTTCAAGGCCGACAAGGCCGACTGGCTCGACGGTCAGTGGAAGGGCGTCGGCCTGCCCGAGGGCGAGGACCGTCGCGGCGACACGGCCGTGCCCGAGGCGAAGCTGAAGGATCTCGGCCACCGCCTGACGACCATTCCGAACCAGGTCGATATCCACAAGACGCTGAAGCGGGTCATCGAGGCCCGTCGCGAGGCGATCAACACCGGCCAGAACATCGACTGGGCCACGGCCGAAAGCCTGGCCTTCGGGTCGCTTCTGACCGAAGGCTTCCCGGTCCGTCTGTCGGGTCAGGACTCGGTTCGCGGCACGTTCAGCCAGCGCCACTCGGGAATCATCGATCAAACCACCGAGGACCGCTATGTCCCGCTCAACAACCTGAACCCCGACCAGCAGAATTTCGAGGTCATCGACTCGGCCCTGTCCGAAGAGGCCGTGCTCGGTTTCGAATACGGCTACGCCCTGTCGGACCCCAACACCCTGGTCATGTGGGAAGCCCAGTTCGGCGACTTCGTGAACGGCGCACAGGTGGTCATCGACCAGTTCATCTCGTCGGGCGAACGCAAGTGGCTGCGCATGTGCGGCCTGACCATGCTCCTGCCCCACGGCTACGAGGGTCAGGGTCCGGAACACTCCTCGGCCCGCCTCGAGCGGTTCCTGCAGCAGTGCGCCGAGGACAATATGCAGGTCGCCAACTGCACGACCCCGGCCAACTATTTCCACATCCTGCGTCGCCAGATGCACCGGCCGTTCCGCAAGCCGCTGATCATCATGACGCCGAAGTCGCTGCTGCGTCACAAGAAGGCGGTCTCGACCCTGAAGGAGATGGCGGAGGGTTCGTCCTTCCACCGCGTGCTGCACGACGACGCCCAGACCCGCCCCGAGGTTTCGGGCATCACGATCAAGGGCGACAAGGACATCCGCCGCGTCGTGCTGTGCTCGGGCAAGGTCTATTACGACCTGCTCGACGCGCGCGAAAAGAAGGGCGTCAACGACGTCTATCTGATGCGGCTGGAACAGTTCTATCCGTGGCCGATCAAGTCGCTGACGACCGAACTGGCCCGCTTCCCCAACGCCGAACTGGTCTGGTGCCAGGAAGAGCCGAAGAACATGGGCGGCTGGACCTTCGTCGATCCGTGGATCGAGTTGACGCTGGACAAGATGGACATCAAGGCCAAGCGCGCCCGCTATGTCGGTCGTCCGGCCTCCGCCTCGACCGCCGCCGGCCTGATGAGCCGGCACCTGCAGGAACTCGAGAAATTCACCTCCGAGGCCCTCGCCTGACCCGTCCATCCCGGATCGCCGCGCTGCGGCGTCCGGGATGACACTGAACTGCGGGCTCCCCTACCGGGCGAGCTTCGCCTATATACCGCCACGCACGACACCGACCGGAAACGACACATGGCCGACATCCTGACCCCCGCCCTCGGCGAATCCGTCTCCGAGGCGACCATCGCCAAGTGGAGCAAGAAGGTCGGGGAGCCGGTCCGGAAGGACGAGGTCCTGGTCGAGCTGGAGACCGACAAGGTCTCGCTGGAAGTCGTTTCGCCGACCGACGGCACCCTCGGAGACATCAAGTTCGGCGAAGGCGACACGGTCGTCCCGGGCGCCATTCTGGGCTCCGTGACCGAAGGCGCCGCCGTCGCGAAGCCGGTCGCCGCCGCGCCGGCCCCTGCGGCCAAGGCTGAAGCCGCCCCTGCCCCGGCCGCCGCCGCTCCGGCCCCGGCTGCTACACCGGCCGCCGCATCCGCCTCCGTCGACATCACCATCCCCGTCATGGGCGAGAGCGTCGCCGAAGGCGCGATCGGCAAGTGGTCGAAGAAGACGGGCGACGCGGTCAGGAAGGACGAGATCCTGGTTGAGATCGAGACCGACAAGGTCGCGCTGGAAGTCGCCTCCCCCTCCGACGGGGTGCTGACCATCTCGGTCGACGAAGGCGCGACGGTCACCCCGGGTCAGGTCATCGGTTCCGTGTCGGGGTCGGGCGTGGCCGCCGCCCCTGCGCCTGCCGCCGCTGCTCCGGCTCCGGGCGCCTCGGCCAACGCCGGTTCGGCCCAGGTCGGCAACGCGACGCTGTCGCCCGCCGTCCAGCGCGTGGTCGCGGAAAACAACCTCGACCCGAAGGCCATCGCCCCGACCGGTCCGAAGGGCAACATCACCAAGGGCGACGCCCTCGCCGCCATCGGCGCCGCCGTGGCCCCTGCTGCAGCCGCCCCGGCTCAGGCCGCTGCGCCTGCGGCGCCGCGCGCCGATCAACCTCGGGAAGAGCGGGTCAAGATGACCCGCCTGCGCCAGACCATCGCGCGTCGCCTGAAGGAATCGCAGAATACGGCCGCCCAGCTGACCACCTTCAACGAGGTGGACATGACCAACGTCATGGCCCTGCGGAACCAGTACAAGGAGGCCTTCGAGAAGGCCCACGGCGTGAAGCTGGGCTTCATGTCCTTCTTCACCAAGGCCGTCGTCGCCGCCCTGAAGGAAATCCCGGCCGTCAATGCCGAGATCGACGGCACGGACATCATCTACAAGAACCACTATGACATCGGCGTCGCCGTCGGCACCGAGAAGGGCCTGGTCGTTCCGGTCCTGCGCGACGCCGACGTGCTGTCGCTGGCGGGCATCGAGAAGGGCATCGGGGCGCTGGGCAAGGACGCCCGCGACGGAAACCTGACGCTCGACCAGCTTCAGGGCGGCACCTTCACCATCACCAACGGCGGCACCTACGGCTCGCTGATGTCGACGCCGATCCTGAACGCGCCGCAGTCGGGCATCCTGGGCATGCACAACATCGTCCAGCGTCCGATGGCCGTGAACGGTCAGGTCGAAATCCGGCCGATGATGTACATCGCCCTGAGCTACGACCACCGGATCGTCGACGGCAAGGAGGCCGTGACCTTCCTGGTGCGCGTGAAGCAGCTGCTGGAAGACCCGGCGCGGGCGCTGCTGGACCTGTAGGGCAGGATGGCCGGGCCTTCCGACGAACTGGAAGTGGCCCGGTTCGCGACCCTTCCGGAAGGCGAGCTGGCGGTGTCGTTTCTTCGCCAGCACGGCATCGATGCGCGGCTGCCGGATCGCGATACGGCCACGATGAACCCCGACCTGCTGTTCGCGCTCGGCGGCGTGCGTGTCGTCGCGCGCGACACCCAGATCGCCGAGGCCCGGCGGCTGATCGCCCGCATGCGCTCGGGTGAATTCGCGGGCGATGACGCCGAGACCGGCGAATGGATGGCGGACGCCACCCCCGGCAGGATCGGGGAACTGGAAGACGCCGAGATCACGGGTGTGATGAGCCACGCCAAGAAGGCCGGAGCGTTCATCGTCGTGCTGTTCTTCGTCGTCTTTCCATTGGCCGGCTGCCTGCTGATGATGCTCGGCTAGCCGTCCTTCAACCCGGCCAGGACGGCCTCGGTATCCGCTCCCAGAGCCGGAGGCGCGCCGTCATAGCGGACCGGCGTTTCCGACAGTCGGATCGGCGAGGCGACCGTCTTCGTCGGCGCCGACAGGTCATTCCGCTCCAGCGAAATCTCGAGCCCGCGATGCTTCGCCTGGGGTTCGTCGAAGACCTGGTCGATGGTGTTGACCGGACCGCAGGGCACACCCGCCGCCTCCAGCCGCGCCATGAGCTCGCCCATGGTCCAGCCCGAGGTGATGGCCGAGATCGCGGCGACCAGTTCGGCGCGGTGTTCGATCCGCCCGGCATTGGCGGCGTAACGGGGATCGGTCGCCAGATGCTCGACGCCGAGAACACCGCACAGCGTCCGGTATTGACCGTCGTTGCCGACCGCGATCACCACCATGCCGTCAGAACAGGGGAAGGGCTGGTAGGGGACGAGGTTCGGGTGGGCGTTCCCCATCCGGGTCGGAGCCACACCGGAGACGAAGTAATTGGTCGCCTGATTGGCCAGCATGGCCGCCTGGACGTCGAACAGGGCGATATCGACATGCTGGCCCTGACCGGTGTTGCGGGCATGCAGAAGGGCCGCGAGGATGGCGTTCGACGCATAGAGACCGGTCGCCAGGTCGACGAAGGCGACGCCGACTTTCATCGGCTCGGCGCCCGGCGCGCCGTCGGGCTGGCCGGTGACGCTCATCAGCCCGCCCATGGCCTGGATCATGTAGTCGTAGCCGGCTTGGGACGCGCGCGGACCCGACTGGCCGAAGCCGGTGATCGAACAGTAGACGAGGCGCGGATTGGCGGCCGACAGGGCGGCGTAGTCCAGGCCGTACTTCTTCAGCCCTCCGACCTTGAAGTTCTCGACCACGACGTCGCAGGTGGCGGCCAATTTGCGGATCGTCTCGGCACCCTCGGGCGAGGCGATGTCCAGCTCGACCGACTTCTTGCCCCGGTTGGCGCAGAGAAAGTAAGCGCTGTCGCCACGCGATCCGTCGGTCTTCGTCGTGAACGGAGGTCCCCAGGCGCGGGTGTCGTCGCCGACGCCGGGCCGTTCGATCTTGATCACCTCGGCCCCGAGATCGGCCAGGGTCTGCGTCGCCCACGGCCCCGCCAGCACGCGCGACAGGTCGAGGACGCGGACGCCCGCAAGAGCCTGTGGCGCGGTCATCCTAGAGGCCGGGATCGAAGGCGCCGGCATCCCGCATCCGGGTCTCGCGCGCGACTTCGGCCCGGTAGCCGAGGTCATCGGCCATCCGCCTGATGTCCGCGGAAACCGTCGTCTTGTGCAGCCCCGGAATCACGGCGTGGATGAAGGCGCAGCCGGACAGCCTGGCCAGCCGCACGCCCATGCGCGTCGCCACGCCCGCGTGGTGCAGATAGCTCTCCTCGACCTCGCGCGGATGGTCGACGAACAGATGTTTCAAGGCGCGGATCATCCTGCCAGCCTAGCTTGAGACGAGCCTCGTCTCTACCCGTCGATGACATTCTGTCCTAAACGGACGCTCGAAACAGGGCCTGCGCGTGAACTTCGCGTGAGAAGCCCGTGAGACAGTCGAGGACGCATCCCATGGCCGACGGCGCCGCACCCGTGACCCAGACCTTCAAGTGGGACGATCCGTTCGACATGGAGAGTCGGCTGACGGAGGACGAACGCGCCATCCGCGATGCGGCCCGCACCTATGCCCGTGAGAAGCTGCTGCCCCGCGTCGTCGCCGCCTTCCGGGACGAGGTCTTCGATCGGACGATCATGACCGAGATGGGCGAGATGGGCTTCCTCGGCGCCATGCTGCCCGAACAGTACGGCGGGTCGGGCGTCAGCCATGTGGCCTATGGCCTGATCGCGCGCGAGATCGAGGCGGTCGACAGCGGGTATCGCAGCGCCATGTCGGTGCAGTCGTCGCTGGCCATGTATCCGATCTACGCTTTCGGTTCGGAGGAGCAGAAGATGCGGTTCCTGCCCCGGATGGCGGCAGGCGAACTGGTCGGCTGTTTCGGCCTGACCGAGGCGGACGGCGGGTCGGACCCGGCGTCGATGAAGACCAACGCCGTGGCGGTCGAGGGCGGCTACACGCTGAACGGCGGCAAATACTGGATCACCAACTCGCCGATCGCCGACCTGGCCGTCGTCTGGGCCAGGCTCGACGGCGTCATCCGCGGCTTCATCGTCGAGCGCGGGATGGAGGGATTCACCACCGGCAAGATCGGCGACAAGCTGTCGCTCCGCGCCTCGATCACCGGGGACATCGGCCTGAACGACGTCTTCGTTCCGGAAGCCAATCTGCTGCCGGGCGTGAAGGGGCTGCGCGGGCCGTTCTCCTGCCTGAACAAGGCGCGTTACGGCATCAGCTGGGGCGCGATGGGCGCGGCGGAGTTCTGCCTGCACGCGACGCGGGACTATGTCGGAGAGCGGATGCTGTTCGGGCGGCCGCTGTCCAGCCGTCAGCTGGTGCAGAAGAAGCTGGCAGACATGCAGACCGAGATCTTCCTGGGGCTCGAAGGCGCCTATGCGCTCGGCCGTCTGCTGGATACGGGAGCCTGGGTGCCAGAGGCCATATCCCTGATGAAGCGCAACAACTGCGGCAAGGCCCTGGCCATCGCCCGCGAGGCCCGCGACATGCACGGCGGCGCGGGGATCACCGGCGAACTCCACGTCATGCGCCACGCCATGAACCTGGAGACCGTCAACACCTATGAGGGGGCCCACGACGTGCACGCCCTGATCCTCGGTCGGGCGATCACCGGCGAGAGCGCGTTCTAGGGACCAGGTTCCCGGCTGAGGCCATATCCTCCTCCGCCCCCTGCCGCGCGTTGAATCCCCGTGGGCATGAATGCAGCCGAACCCTGACGATATCTGACTCCCGTGACGCCGCCCGGGGGAATCGTGTTGACCGCTCGTCTGGTGCTGGTCAGAGACGTCAGTTCAATCGGGGGTAAGATATGTTCAACAAAATCAGGGCCGTCGTAACCGGCGCAGTCTTCGCATTCAGTCTGTCGGCCGCCGGAATCGCGGCCGCCCAGACGACGGTCACCTACAACGCAACCGGAGCCGTGCAGAGCTTCGTCGTTCCGGCCGGGGTGACCTCGGTCGATATCGTCGCCCAGGGCGCCCAGGGCTTTGACGCTGGCGCCACTCTCGGCGGCCGTGGCGGCCGGGCATCGGGGACGCTGGCCGTGACACCCGGCGAGACCCTCACGATCTACGTGGGTGGTCAGGGTACGGCCGCCATCGGCAATGGCGTGATCATGGGCGGTGGATTCAACGGCGGCGGCAACGGCGTGAGCAACGGCAACGTCCCGACCTGGGTCGGCGGCGGCGGCGGGGCCAGCGACGTTCGCCAGGGCGGAACCGCCCTTGCCAATCGCAAGATCGTCGCCGCCGGGGGTGGGGGCGCGACGGCTAACGGCACCTCGGGCGGGAATGGCGGCGGTCTTGTCGGCAGTAACGGCGCCGTCTGCTGTGGCGGATCGGTCGGCACGGGCGGAACCCAGTCCGCCGGGGGAACCCTCGGAGGAGCCCTGGGCGTCGGCGGCAGCGCGACTGGAGCCAGCACGCCCTGGGTGGGCGGCGGCGGCGGCGGCTACTACGGCGGGGGCGTTTCCAGCGCCCACAGCGGAGCCGGTGGCGGATCGTCCTATATCGCCGGCGCAGGCCTGACGGGTGGCGCGACGACGGCCGGCGTTCGTGTCGGCGACGGCCAGGTCACGGTGACCTACATACCGGTCGCACCCGTTCCGACCTTGTCCGAGTGGGGGATGATCCTGTTCGGCGTCGTGCTCGCGGGCAGCGCGGCGCTCTACGTCCAGCGTCGGCGCATGATGGTCTGAGGCGAAAGCCTCCACGACTGACAACGGCCCCGTTGGCGACAGCGGGGCCGTTTGCATGTCCGCGGCCTATCCATGACGGAAATTCAGGCGCGAGACATCCTCTACCCCTCGCACCCGGTCGTGCGCTGGCTCCAGGTGATGCCGGCGATGGTCCAGGCGCCGTCCTTGCGGATCAGGTCGAAATGGTTGGCGCCGCAGTGGACGACGGCGCCGTCGACCTTGAACAGATAGCGCCCGAAGACCACTGCCACATCTCCGTCGATAGCGATGACCGGGTCGGGCATGACCTCCTCGAACGTCTCGGTGCCCGGACGCAGGCCGGCGGCGAACTCGAGGCCCGTCAGACGACGGATGGCGCGGGTCCCGTCCGGCCGTTCGAGCGCCACGATCATCCGGGCCTCCGGGTCGAAATGCGGGGCCAGCAAGGCGCCGTCCCGCGCCGCGAGGGCCGCGAAGGTCGCCTCAACCGGCGCCATGACGGCGACGGCTTCGGCCGAGGCCGGATCGGCAGGCGTGGTGGCCTGGAGCGCGAGCACGGCGGCGAGAGCGAAGAGGGTCATGGCGGTCCTTCCCGTCGGCGCCCGATCGCGCCTGACGGAACGCTATCACGCCGCCCGGGACCGGCAAGCCGGGCCTCGTCAGGAAGGATCAGCGGCGCGGGCGGGCGGAACGCCCCAGGATCGGATGGCCGGGCGTTTTGTGCTGGCGCCGGCCCGGACTATACCGGACCGGATTTCGGTCGGGGGCGAACGCATGAGCAGCACGGACATCGAACAGGCGGCGCAAGCCGATCCCTTCGCGGCCCTGGCGGAGGTCTTCGCCGGCCGTCGCGCCCTGGTGCTGGAAGACGACCCGGCCCTGGCCGAACATGTGTCCGACCGTCTGCTGCGCGCCGGGTTCGAGGCCGTGGATTGCGTCGATGCGGGCGAACAGGCGCTGAGCGCCGCTGCGATCCATGCCTATGACATCCTGATCCTGGACCGGCTGACCAAGGGGCTGGACGGTCTGGAGACGCTGAAGCGGCTGCGCACCTCCTCGGGCCCGTCCTCGGACGCGCCGGCCCTGATGCTGACCGCCCTGACCGGCGAGCGTCAGCGGGTCGAGGGCCTGCTGGGCGGGGCCGACGACTATCTGTCCAAGCCCATCGGCGACGAGGAGTTGCTGGCCCGGATCGCGGCCCAGCTGAGGCGCGTGGCCCGTCGCGCCCGACCCGCCAACGCCGACCTGATCAACGGCCCGTTCCGCCTGTCGCCCGGCGCCCGGACCCTGAAGCTGATGATCGAGGGCGCCGAGCGACTGATCGACCTGTCGCCGCTGGAGTTCGCCATCGTCTCGGAGCTGATGACCGCGCGCGGCCAGCCGGTGACGAAGACCATGCTGTGGGATAGGTGCTGGGTCGAATGGACCTTCCTGCCCGACAACTTCGTCAACATCATCGACGCCCGGATCTCGGCCCTGCGTCGCCGGCTGAAGGAACAGGCGCCGGAGCTGGGCGAGGACCTGCATCCCCTGATCGTCTCGGCCCGCAGCCAGAGCCTGATCTTCCGCGACCTCGACGCGGCCTGATCATTTGAGCCGGCTCGCCGCGATCTGGCGAAAGGTCCGCCCCGAGGGTCTCATGGCCTGGATGGCGCGGCGGACCCTGACCCAGCTCGCCTCGGGCCTGGCCGTCCTGGCCGCCCTCGCCCTGACCGGATCGCTGATGGTGACTGGCCAGGCGGCGCGGCTGGACCAGCGGCAGCAGGCGGCCCTGTCGGCGCTCGACGACTTCGGCGCCATTGCCTCGAAGCTTCCGGCAGACACCTCGATGGACGCCTCGGCCCTGACCGAGGGGGACGCCGCCTACATGTCCGCCTTCCTCAGCGCCTTCCAGGACGGGCCGACCCGCAGCGTCACCACGCTCGAACAGACCTGCCGCACGGGTCAGGGCGGCGCCGGCGTGCGTTTGATCCGCGCGCCCGTCGGCAAGCCGGCCGGCCTGCTGGCGCTGGAGACCGCGCGGGCCCAGCACCTGCCGCGACTGGGGGAAGGCGTCTATCTGATCCGGCTCGAGGCGGGGCAGCTGTGCCTGTCGCGCGGCGTCGATGTGATCGTGGTCAAGCGCCCGATCGGGTCGCTGTCGATCATCGTCGGACGGGTCGTCGATCCCGCCGGGGTGGCCTGGCGCTGGGCCGTGCTGGCCGTCGCCCTGACCGGCGGCCTGATCCTGGTGTCGGGCCTGACGGCGGCCATGTTCGCCCGTCAGCGCCTGACCAGCGCTATCGCCGAGGTCAGTCTGGTGCTGGATCGCGCCGCGCTGGGCGACTTCTCGCGTCGCGCACCCGATGTGGCGGTCGCACCCGAGCTGACCCAGCTGTCCAACCAGGTGAACCGGACGCTCGACCGGCTGGAGGAGCTGTTGAGCTGGCTGCGCGATTCCGCCGATCAGCTCGCGCACGATTTCCGCACCCCTCTGGCCCGCGCCTCGGCGCGTCTCGACAAGCTGAAGGAGACCGACGACCCGGCCGAGCGGATGCGGCTGGGTGAGGCGGCGGGACGCGACATCGCCGAAATCACCCGGGCCATGAACGAGGCCATGGCGTTGCGCGACGGCGAGGCCTGGCTGTTCGAGAGCGTGCGTCTGGACGTCCTGGCCGAGGCGGCCGTGGAACTCTATCAGCCGATCGCCGACATCCGCGACATCCGGATCGTCGCCGAAGGCGAACCCGTCTCGGTGCTGGGCGTGCGCTCATTGCTGCAACGGGCCGTGGCCAATCTGGTCGACAACGCCGTGAAGTTTTCGCCCGACGGCGGGGTGGTCGCGATCCGGGCCTGGGACTGCGAAGACGGTCCGTGCCTGTCGGTCGCCGACCAGGGACCGGGCATGTCCGGCGCGCCCTCGACAGCCCCGCGCAGCCCCGACAGCCACGGCATGGGACTGACCTTCGTACGGGCCATCCTGAGGCGTCACGGGGGCCGGATGACGATTGATGACGCGAAGCCGGGGGCCATCGTCACGGCCAGATTCTCGCGCTAGGCTGACCTCACATTCTGGGGATACACCATGACGCGCCTTCGCCTTCTGACCGGTTCGGCCCTCGCCCTGACGCTGCTGGGGGCCGTCGCCGGCGCCGCACAGGCCCAGACCGCGCCCGACTTCCCCCTGCCCTACGATGCCCGCCGCGGCGTGTTCAGCTTCGCCACCGGGCTGGAGCGGTCGCTGCCGGCCGTGGTCCAGGTCACGACGCTCGGCATGTCGGCGGGCCCGACCACCGGCGAGACCGAACCGACCCCGATCTCCAGCGGTTCGGGCGTCATCATCGACGCGGCCAACGGCATCATCGTCACCAACCACCACGTCATCGAGGACGGCCAGAAATTTCGCGTCGACATGACCGACGGACGTCTGGTCGACGCCACCCTGATCGGGTCCGACAAGGCGACCGACATCGCCGTCCTGCAGATCAACGCCTCGGGTCTGTCGCAGGTCGAGACGGTCGATTCCGACACCCTGCGCACCGGCGATCTGGCCTTCGCGGTCGGCTATCCGCTGGGCCTCGACCAGACCCTGACCATGGGCGTGATCTCGGGCCTCGGCCGGTCCGGCATGGGCGACGCGGTCGAGGACTACATCCAGACCGACGCCGCCGTGAACTCCGGCAACTCCGGCGGGCCGCTGCTGGACAGCCGGGGCCGGCTGATCGGCATCAACACCTCGATCCTGTCGGGCGGAATTGACGGCGGCAACGACGGCATCGCCTTCGCCGTGCCGACCCGCATCCTGTTGTTCGTGGTCGAGCAGCTGCGCGCCCATGGCGAGGTCACGCGCGGCCGCATCGGCGCGACCCTGGGCTCGCTGACCGCCGAACGCGCGGTCGAGGCCGGCCTCGGCTACGTGCGCGGCGCCATCGTCGAGGACGTCCTGCCCGGCTCTCCGGCCGAGCGCGCGGGTCTGCAACGCGGCGACATCATCACCCGCATCCAGAACCGCCCGGTCGCCAACGCCGGATCGGTCCAGGCGACGGTCGGCATCGCGCCTCCGGGAACCCGGATCACCCTCGTCTATATGCGCGCCGGGCATGAGGCGACGACGGCGCTGAACGTCGAGGTCCTGTCGACCGATCCGGTCCAGCTCGGCGCGACCTCGCTCCAGGCCTATGGGGCCAACTTCCGCGACGTGAAGCCTTCGGACGGGATCAGCGCCTCGGGCGCCCTGGTCGTGGCGGTCGAGGGCGGTTCCACCGCGGCCCGGCAGGACCTGCGCGCCGGCGATCTGGTCACCGCCGCCAACGGCATGTCGGTGTCGAGCTTCCCGGAACTGGCGCGGGCCCTGTCGGCCACGGCTGGCGCGACCCTGACCGTCCAGCGCGGTGACGAGAGCGTCGAGATCGTCCTGGCCGCTGCGGACTGAGTCAGCCCGGAGAGGCGCTTCCTGTTTTTCTGAGGGAGCGCCTCCCGCGCTCGAGCAGTGAGCGACCGCGTCGCGAGCGATAGCGCCCCGGAAATGCTCTCAAGCCGCTCGACGCCGCGCGTCGAGCGGTAGCGCCCTGAACCAGAAAGCTATGTGGCGCTGCGCGCCACATAGCAAAACCCCCGCCGTGCCGGAGGGGGGAGGGTGGCAGGGCGGGGGTCTCGCTTTGGAGGAAGCGTCGGCCTGGCGAAGCCACTGCGGCAACATCCAGGGGGGCTGGGGGGGCTGTTCAGGATCCGGGACGCAACCGAACTCCGTCAGGCCGACGGTCACTGTTTCGCTGCCCAACCGGGCCGCCGAAGGACCGAAACGGGGCCATTTCGTGTCGTGGCGGATTTATCATCCGGCCTCGACCGACGGCGGCGCTGGCGTTTGTCCGAACCGGGCCTAGATTGGTCGCGATGACGTTCGATTCCGGAGCCAACGACAGCGGCGCACAACCCTCGTCCGTCTTCTTCGAGCGGCGCGAGCTCGACCTGATCCTGCGGGTCTACGGGCGGATGGTGGCCCAGGCCGAGTGGCGCGACTACGCCATGGTCGGCGGCAAGGACGCGGCGGAGTTCGCCGTCTTCCGCCGCTCCGGCGACGCCCCCGCCTATCGCATCGAGAAGCGCCCCGCGTTGCAGACGCGTCAGGGCCAGTGGTCGGTCATCGGCGAGGGCGGCGTCGTCCTGAAACGCGGCCGCGACCTGCCGCAGGTGCTCCGCGTCTTCGACAGCCGCAAGTTCCAGGTGGTGGAATAGGGTAGCTGGTGGCTCATGACTGGTGGCTGGACTGGGTGCGCTCTGGCCACCAGCCACCAGTCACCAACCACGAAAAAGGCCCCGGCGTCTCCGCCGGGGCCCTCAATCCGTCAGCCTGCGAAGGCCCTAGTTCCGGTTGCCGCCCATGAAGGCCAGCAGGAATTGGAACAGGTTCACGAAGTTGATGAACAGGCTCAGCGCGCCGAAGCCGGTGGCCACGCCCATCGCCTGCTGGTCGCCACCCAAGGCGTAGTAGGTCATCTTCAGACGCTGGGTGTCGTAGGCGATCAGGCCCGCGAAGATCAGCACGCCCACACCGGAAATGATCAGGTAGAGCGTGCCCGACTGCATGAACATGTTCACGACCGAGGCGATGATCAGGCCGATCACGCCCATGATCAGGAACGATCCCATGCCCGTCAGGTCCTTCTTGGTTGTGTAGCCGATCAGGCTCAGCGCGCCAAACGAGGCAGCCGTCACGAAGAAGGTCGAGGCCAGGGACCCGCCGGTGTAGCGCAGGAACAGGACGCCCAGACCCGCGCCGATCGAGGCGACGACGGCCCAGTAGAGCATGTTCACGCCGCCGGCCGTGGGGTTCTTCATGAAGAACATCGAGCCGAACAGCAGGACCAGCGGCAGGAATTGGACGATCATGCCCAGCACGGTCAGGCCGACCCGGCCGTCCGCCGTTACGGCGAACAGCAGCTGCTGCACCGCCGGCACGTTGCCGGTGACATACGCCAGGGCGCCCGCGACCACGAGGCCGAGGGCGAGCTTGTTGTAGACGCCCAGCATGAAGCTGCGCAGGCCCGCGTCCACGGCCATGTCGGCCTTGGCCGGAGCCGGCGTCGAGTAGCCGTTTCTGAAGTCGCTCATCGCGAGTGTCTTCTCCGATTGAGGCGGCAGGAAAGACCCTGCGCCGAAGTGCGAAATATCGTGGTCCGTGACCACCCATGCAAGGGATGGATCGACGCAGGGGTTCCGCCCGCTTTGCGCCTTTGGCCTCAGGCGCTACGAACGGTCGCATGCTGCGTCTGTTCACCGCCATTCCAATCCCCTTCGAGGTGGCCGAGACGCTCGGCCGGCGCCAGACCGGCCTGCCCGGCGCGCGATGGCGGTCCGCCGAGGCCTTGCATGTGACCCTGGCCTTCTATGGCGATGTCGATGAGCGCCGCGCCGACGACCTGGCGGCCGAACTGGCGCGCATTCCAGGCGGCGCCTTCGACATCGAACTGAAGGGCGTGGGCGCGTTCGGGGATGCGCACCGCAGCCACACCCTGTGGGCGGGGCTGGAGCCGTCCGAACGGCTGAATGTCCTGGCCGGACGCTGCAAGTCGGCGGCCGAGCGGGCGGGCGTGACGATGGAGCCGCGCCTCTATCGGCCGCACGTGACGCTCGCCTATCTCAAGACCCAGACCAATCCGGACCGGATCGGGGCCTGGATCACCAACCACAACCTGCTGCATTCGCCGCCGATCCGGATCGACCGCTTCGGCCTCTATTCCAGCATCCTGAGCGACGACGGCAGCCATTACGAACTGGAACGGGAGTATCCGCTGTGATTGCGCACTCTTCGCCTCTGGGCCCCACGATCGAGACCGAACGCCTGATCCTGCGTCCCACGGCGATGGAGGATTTCGAACGCTGGTGCGACTTCCAGGGCGATGCCGAGACGACCAGATTCATCGGCGGCGCCAAGAGCCCGGCCGAGGTCTGGCGCGCCCTGATGTCCGTGGCCGGCGCCTGGGCCCTGACGGGCGAGGGTTTCTTCTCGGTGATCGAGAAATCGACCGGCCTGTGGCTGGGTCGGATCGGCCCGTGGAATCCGCACGGCTGGCCCGGGCCGGAAGTGGGCTGGAGCCTGCACAGGGATGCGATGGGCAAGGGTTATGCCCTGGAGGCGGCCGTGGCGAGCATGGACTACGCCTTCGACGTCCTCGGCTGGAACGATGTCATCCACTCCATCGACCCGGACAATATCGCGTCGCAGCAGCTCGCTGCGCGCCTGGGATCGGTCAATCGTGGGCCGGGCAGACTGCCTGCGCCGTTCGAGACGGCTCGCGTCGATCTGTGGGGACAGACAAGGGCGGAGTGGGCCGGGAACCGCAAACGCTTCGCTTGAAGGCGGAACGCAACCGGAACATAGTGTGCGGATGCCCGCCGCCGCCGTTCATCTCGAACTCGTCTTCAGCCGCCCGGAGACCACGCTCGGCGTGACGCGGGGGGCGGCGAGACTGCTGGCGGACATGGGCTATGCGCCGTTGCTGGAAGTATGCCTGCCCAACGGGCGGCGCGCCGACGTCATGGCTCTGGGGCGCAAGGGCGACATCGTCATCGTCGAGGTAAAGTCGGGGATCGAGGACTATCGCGTCGACCGCAAATGGCCCGAATACGCGCCCTTCTGCGACGCCTTCTTCTTCGCCGTAGCGCCGGAGTTTCCGGAAGGCGTTCTGCCGGATGAGCCGGGCCTGATCGTCGCCGATCAGTTCGGGGGCGCGGTCGTGCGGGATGCGCCGGTGGCGATGCTGGCTCCGGCGAGGCGGAAGGCGTTGACCATCGCCTTCGGACGGCTGGCGGCGATGCGGACGCTGCGGGAGTAGCGCCAAAAAGAAACCGGACAGGCGAAGCCTAGCGCGGCGCCCGTTTGGCCAGGATGCGCTGCAGGGTCCGGCGGTGCATGCCCAGACGGCGGGCCGTTTCCGAGACATTGTGGTCGCACAGTTCGTAGACGCGCTGAATATGCTCCCAGCGGACGCGGTCGGCGCTCATCGGGTTTTCGGGCGGCTCGGGCGCGTCGCCGGTGGCGAGCAGGGCCTTGACCACGTCGTCGGCGTCAGCGGGCTTGGACAGATAGTCGACGGCGCCGGCCTTGACCGCCGCGACGGCCGTGGCGATGGCGCCGTAGCCGGTCAGCATGACGATGCGGGCGTCGTCACGGCGCTCGCGAATGGCCTCGACGACCTTCAGGCCGTTGCCGTCGTCCAGACGCATGTCCAGCACGGCGAAGGCGGGCTGGTGGGTTCGCAGCGCCTCGGTCGCCTCGGCCACCGATCCGGCGGTCGTCACCTGGAAGCCGCGCGATTCCAGCGCCCGGCCCAGACGGGTCCGCAGCGCCTGGTCGTCATCCAGCAAAAGAAGGGAACGGTCCTGAAGCCCGGCGATACGGTCTTCCAGAGTGGCGGCGGTCGTCATGGCTTGCTCTCCTCGCCCTCAAGTCGGCTTGCCGGGCCGTCCGGTCAAGCGGTGCGGCGATGGAGCGCAGGCGAGACCGCTCTCACGGGACCAGTTCCAGCGCCCGGCGGTCCCAGCGCACGGTGACGCGGGCGCCCCGATTGATCCCAGGCCCGCCCTCGCCCTGCCCGACCAGCACCTTGCCGCCGGTCCGTTCCAGAAGGGTCCGGGCGATGAAGAAGCCGAGCCCCATCCCGCCCTGGCTCGGAATGATGTCGGGCTCCAGCGGAGGCGGCGGAGGGGCCTTTCCGCGCCGCGTCGGGCGTGCGGCGGCGGCAGCGGCGGCCAGCTGTGTCGCCAGGGCCTGACGCGATTTACCGTGCGGGCGGCTGGTCACATAGGGCTCGCCGAGACGGGGCAGGATGTCGAGGGCGAAACCCGGGCCGTCGTCCAGAATCTCGATGGTGATCCATTCCCGATCCGCCGTCGCCCGGACCCGCACGGTCGAGGCGGCGAAGTCGGCGGCGTTCTCGACGAGGGCGCTGAGGCCGTGGACAACCTCGGCCAGCCGTTTCACTTGCGGCTCTTCCATGCCTCGCGGCGTGTGTACGGCCACCTGAATATCGAGGTCGAACCCCAGGTGCGGATCGACCACTTCGTTCAGCAGTGCCTTCAGCCCGATCTCCGTATAGAGGGGGTCGCCGTCGTCGGGCCGCTGGGACAGGCGTTTCAGAATCTCGCGACACCGTTCGGCCTGCTGCAGCATCAGCCGCGCATCCTCGGCGATCGGTCCGTCGGGCGGGGAGGCCCGCAACAGCTCCTTGGCCACCACTTGGATCGTCGCCAGAGGCGTGCCCAGTTCGTGCGCCGCCGCCGCAGCCAGCCCCCCGAGGGCCGCCAGCCTCTGCTCGCGCTGCAGCACGTCCTGGGTCGTGGCCAGGGCCAGTTCGAGCTTCTCGGCGTCGGCGGCGACCCGCCAGGCATAGGCGGCGGTGAACACCACCCCCGTCGTCAGGGCCAGGCCGATGCCGAACCTGTAGAGGACCGGCAGGTCGATATCCGCGCCGTGTTGCCATGGCAGGGGCATGGACCAGAAGAAAAGGGCCGTGGTCGAAGCCAGCACCATCAGGCCCAGGATCAGGGCCTGACGCCCCGGCAGAGAGGCCGCCGCCACCGTCACCGGCGCGACAAGCAGGAGGCAGAACGGATTCTCCAGCCCGCCGGTGAAGGCCAGAAGCGCCGACAGCTGAAGGATGTCGAAGCCCAGATGGATGCCGGTCTGGCGGCCGTCCGGCAGGCGGCTGTCGACGCGCTGCAACCGGCCCATGGCCAGCAGGTTGACGATCACGCTGGCCAGGATGACCAGCAGGCACTGCCACCTCGGCAGAGGGAAGTGGAACATCGTGTCCAGCACGATCAGGGTCGCGGTCTGACCGACGATGGCCAGCCAGCGCAGGATGATGAGGGTCCTGAGCGACAGCCCCCGACTGCGGCGCGGCAGACTGGACCAGCTCGGCGCCGAGGGCGGGAACTGCGACACGGGGTCGTTGGGGTCGGGACGGACTTCGCTCTGGCTCACCCGCCGTCTATAGACCCGCCGAGCCTGATCTACGATCAGGCTCCCGAAACAAAGGAGAGCTTGATCAGAGATCAAGCTCTGGCCGCTGTCGGCCCGGAGAGACATGATGCCACGCCGTTCCATCCTGCTGTTCGCCGGAGCCTGTATCGCCATCGCCGCGGCGCTGGCCACCGTGACCGTGGTGGTCGTCACCGGCCGCGAGCGCGCCGACGCCGTCGCCGAGGGGACTGCAACGGGTCAGCCGGCCGTCGGCGGGCCGTTCCAGCTGGTCAATCAGGACGGCCAGACGGTCGACCAGACCCTGCTGGACGGCAAGTGGAGCCTGGTGTTTTTCGGCTTCACCTACTGCCCGGACTTCTGCCCGACCACCCTGACCTCGCTGGAGGCGACGCGGACCCTGCTGGGGTCCGACGCCGATAACCTGCAGATCGTCTTCGTCTCGATCGATCCGGAGCGGGACACGCCGCAGGCGTTGAAGGACTATCTGTCGTCCGACGGCTTCCCGCCCGGCGTCATCGGCCTGACCGGTACGCAGCAGCAGGTCGCCGACGCCGCCAAGGTCTATCGCGCCTATTTCCAGAAGGTCGGGGACGGCGAGGACTATACGATGAACCATTCCCTGACCGTCTATCTGATGGGTCCGGACGGGCAGTTCCGATCGGCCCTGGGCCACGATCTGGGCCCGGAGCGATCGGCCCAGTTGATCAAGCGGGTCATGGCGCGGGGCTGAAATTCCCAGCGATCGGGAACGGCGAATTTAAATCCTTTTGCAGTGCAGCGCGTTCTATGATGGCATCACCGCTTCGGCGGGGGCCGATCACAGGATTTCATGCTCTACGCACTCCACGAGCTCGCCTATCAATCGGCGCAACCTTTCCGGATCGGGGCGCAATTCGCCCGCAAATTCTGGACCTCACCCTTCAATCCCGCGTCGCAGACGGCCGTGGCCCGCACGGCCTATGCCTCGGCCGAACTGTTCGAAAGCGTCACGCGTCGCTACGGCAAGCCCGCCTGGGGCCTGGAGGTCGTCACGATCAACGACCAGCCGGTGCGCACGACCGAACAGGTCATCTGGGAAAGCCCCTGGGTTCGGCTGGTGCGGTTCGCGCGCAACGTCGGCGACCTGAAACGCGCCAAAAAGCCGGTGGCGGCGCCGAGCGTCCTGATCGTCGCGCCCCTGTCGGGCCACTACGCCACCTTGCTACGCGGCACGGTCGAGACCTTCCTTCAGGACCACGACGTCTATGTCACCGACTGGGTCAACGCCCGTCAGGTGCCGATGCTGGAAGGCCGGTTCGACTTCTACGACTACATCGACCACGTCCGGACGATGCTGGCCCAGATCGGCCCGCGCGCCCATGTCGTGGGCGTCTGCCAGCCCGGACCGCCGGTGCTCGCCGCCGCCGCCGTGATGGCCGCCGAGAACGACCCGAACCGTCCGGCCTCCATGACCTTCATGGGCTCGCCCATCGATGCGCGCCTGTCGCCGACCGTCACGAACCAGCTGGCGGAGGAAAAGCCCTTCACCTGGTTCAAGTCCAACATGATCCACAACGTGCCCTGGCCCTATCCGGGCTTCGGCCGCGCGGTCTATCCCGGCTTCGTCCAGCTCTACAGCTTCATGTCGATGAACGAGCAGAGGCATAAGGACGCCCACTGGGAGTATTTCCGCGACCTGGTCTCCGGCGACGGAGACGGAGTCGAGAAGCATGAGGAATTCTACGACGAGTATCTGTCGGTCCTCGATCTGACCGAGGAATTCTACCTCCAGACCATCGACATCGTCTTCCAGTCGCACCTCCTGCCGCGCGGCCTGCTGGAGCATCACGGCGAGAAGGTCGATCTGACCAGGATCACCGACATCGGCCTGATGACCGTCGAGGGCGAGAAGGACGACATCTCGGGCGTCGGCCAGACCCAGGCGGCGCACACGATCTGCACGAACATCCCCGACGACCGTCGCGTGCTTTACGTCCAGCCGCAGGTCGGTCACTACGGCGTCTTCAACGGGCGGCGGTTCCGCGAGGACATCTACCCCCGCACCCGGGACTTCATCGCCGCCAATGAAAAGCTCTGCGCCGTACCAGACCGGTCAGCGGCTGCCGCTTGAGGGCGGTCACGCCCTTCGCCTGAGCGTCAATCCACGCGCGCGGCGCATCTCGATCCGCATCGACACCCGCAAGGGTGAGGCCGTGGCGATCGCCCCGTCGGAGCGACGACTGGCCGATGCCGTCGCCTTCGCGCGTTCGAAATCCGCCTGGATCGCCGAGCGACTGGCGGCGCGGCCCGGCGGGACGGCGATCGAGCCGGGCGCGGTCATTCCCTATCGCGGCGGCACCGTGCGGCTCGAGGCCACGGGCGGCGCGGGCGCGGCGCGACTGGTCGAAGCTCCGGACGGTCTGCGTATCGTCTCGGGCGGCGAGGGTGAGGCCTTCGCGCGGCGCGTGATCAACCTGCTCAAGAGAGCGGCGAGAGAAACGCTCCAGACCCGGACCGATTTCCATCTTCGCACGCTGGGTCAGCGGCCGGTGACCCTGACCATCAACGACCCGGCGTCGCGCTGGGGCTCTTGCAGTCCGATGTCGCGCTCGATCCGCTATTCGTGGCGGGTGATCATGGCCCCGCCCGAGGTGCTGGACTATCTGGCGGCCCACGAGGTGGCGCATCTGGTCCACGCCGACCACAGCCCGGCCTACTGGTCGGTGGTGAAACGGCTGGTCGGCGACCACCGGCCGTTTCGCGCCTGGCTGCGCGACCACGGCGCGGCGTTGCACGCCGTGGGGCGCTAGACCCGCATCAGAAGAACAGCGGGTTGTTGTCCTTTTCCGGCTGGGCGGCAGGTTCTGGTCGCTGGTCCGGCGGGTCGTCACGGCGCGGACGCTCGACCGGAGCCGGATCGCGACGGGGCTGTTCGACAGGCGTGTCCGGGTCGTAGGGTTCGCCCTGGTTCGGATCGACGCCGCCCGGCAGGACGGTGGAGTCGCCGTAGGGATCTTCCGCGTCGCCGATCAGGTCGCCGATCGGATCGGGCGCGACCCAGCCGTCGGGCATGGGCGGACCGTTGGGGATCGGCTGGACGTTCAGGCGCGGCAGGGCCGCCTCCATGAAACCCTTCCAGATCGCCGCCGGAGCCGCGCCGCCGGTCACGCCGCGCATGGCGGTGTTGTCGTCCTTGCCGACCCAGACGGCGGTGACGAAGCCGCCCGTGTAGCCGACGAACCAGGCGTCCTTGTAGTCCGAAGTCGTGCCCGTCTTGCCCGCGATGTCGCGACCGGCGATGGCCGCGCCCCGCGCCGTGCCGCCCGTGACCACGCCCCGCAGCATCTGGTTCATATAGTAGAGCGACGGATTATTGATCGCCTGACCCGATGCCGCGTCGCGGGCGCCGCGCTGGTAGATCACCCGGCCCTGGGGCGTGCGGATACGACTGATGCCATAGGCCTCAACCCGACGGCCGCCGTTGGCGAAGGCGTCATAGGCGGTGGCCATGTCGATCGGCGAAACCTCCACGGCGCCCAGGGCCATGGCCGGCTCCAGACCAATGCGCGAGGTGATGCCGAGGCGGCGGGCGGCCCGGGCCACACTGTCGCGGCCGATCTGGTCGGCGACATAGGCCGCGACCGTATTGGTCGACTGGGCCACGGCGTTGGCCAGGGTCATGTTGCCGGCGAAGGTGCCGGAATAGTTGCGCGGGCTCCAGTTGCCGATGCGGACCGGCTCGTCGACCACCGGGGTCTCGGGGGTGTAGCCGGCCTCCATGGCCGCCAGATAGACGAACGGCTTCCACGCCGAACCGGCCTGACGGCGGGCGTCGACGGCGCGGTTGAACTGGCTGTCGGCATAGGAGGCGCCGCCGATCATGGCCCGCACCCGGCCGTCGCCGTCCAGGGCCACCAGAGCCGCCTGCTCCACGCCGCGCGAGGCGTCGCGGTCGAGGATGCGGCGGACGTTCCGCTCGGCCGCCGTCTGCAGGGTCAGATCCAGGGTCGTCTCGACGATCATGTCCTCGGTCGGCTGACCGACCAGGCCGCGGATCTCCTTGTCGAGCCAGTCGATGAAGTACTGGGCGTGCTGGGTCGCCAGGGTGCGGGAGACGCGGACCGGCTCCAGCACGGCGGCGGCGCGCTGTTCGGGCGTGATGACGCCGGACTGGGCCATCTCGTTCAGGACGACGGTGGCGCGCACCCCCGCCCGCTCGTGCTCGGACACGGGCGAATAGCGAGACGGAGCCTTCAGCAGGCCGGCCAGAAGCGCGGCCTCGCCAACGGTCAGGTCCTTGGCCGACTTGTCGAAATAGCGCTGCGAGGCCGCCTCGATGCCATAGGCGCCGGCGCCGAAATAGACACGGTTCAGATAGAGGGCGAGGATCTCTTTCTTGGAGAACTTCATCTCCAGCCAGACGGCCAGCATCAGCTCCTGCACCTTGCGACGCATGTTCTGGTCAGGCGTCAGGAACAGGTTCTTGGCCAGTTGCTGGGTCAGGGTCGAGCCGCCCTGAACGATCCGGCCGGCGCGCATGTTGGCGGCCATGGCCCGGGTCATGCCGATCGGGTCGAAGCCCGGGTGCCAGTAGAAGCGCTGGTCCTCGATGGCGATGAAGGCGGCCGGGACGTAGTCGGGCAGGGCCTCGAGATCGGCCGGCGGCGCCTGCTGGGAGCCCCGCGTGGCAATCAGGACGCCGTTGCGGTCCAGATAGGTGATCGAGGGCTGGCGATCGACGTCGTACAGGGCCGAGGTGTCCGGCAGGCCGCGCGCGAAGACGGCGAAGAAGACGACCAGGAAGATGACGCCCCAGACGGCGAGAACCGACCCCCAGTAGAGGACCTGCTGCAGTCGCGTGCGCGCAGGCTTCGCCGCACCGCCGCCACCTCTGTTTCCGAAACCCGGACCGGCCATCGACATCCTCAGAAGACCCGGCCGTCATAGCCGTTCATCGCCTGCACCAAAACGCCCCCCACCAAAACGCTTTTGTGGTGAACGCCGCGTGAAGACTTCACGTCAGCGTGATGGGCCATTCGGCCGAAACGATGGCGCGCGGGTTAACGCCCGTCCATCCGATGGGCGAGCCAGACCGAGCCGTCGTCCGCCCGGGCCCCGGATTCAACCCGAAACCCCTGCGAGGTGAGTAAAGCCTGATACTCCTCCGGGTTCAGACTGCCATGATAGAGGGGCTCGTCCCGCCAGATGCCGACGGCGTCGCCCTCGCGCGGGCCGGACGAGAACACGATCGTCGCGCACGGGGCCGCATGGGCCAGAAGACGCGGCAAGGCGATACGCTGATCGACCGGCGAGAGATGGAACAGGCTGTGCCAGGCGAGGATGCCGGTGAAGATCTCGCCGAGGTCGAGGGTGCGCATATCCCCTTGGACGAAACGGCCCGCGGGCAAGTCCGCCGCCGCGTGGGCGACCAGCCGGGCCGAGGAATCGACGCCGGTCACGCGGTAGCCCCGCTCGAGCAGTTCCGCCGCCATCGGCCGCCCCGAACCACAGCCGACGTCGAGAACCGTATCGCCGGGAGCCAGACGAGCCGTGAACCGGTCGAGCCAGGTCCGGTCGGGCTCCGTCAGGACCACGCCGCGATCGGCGATCCAGTCCGCGGACCGCCGATCATAGAGGTCGACGATGTCGGCGGCGGCGGTCTCCGGATGGGTCATTCGGCCAGGAAGGCGTCCAGGTCGGCGTAGAAGGTCGCGGGCTGGTCCAGCATGATGAAGTGGGCGCTGTCATCGATGCGCTTCAGCTCCACGTGCGGCACGCCGGCGAAGGAGGCCTGGTAGACCATGTCGGTGATCTCGTTGGTCATCCGGGCGTCGTTGAACTTGACGTAGAGGACCTCGGTCGGGGCGGTGATCTTCGGCAGTTCGGGGCGCAGGTCGGTCAGGATCAGTTCGCGGAAGGAGCGCGACGAAACCTGCTGGTCGCTCGTCGCCGTATCCTCCAGCGGGCCGGCGCGTAGGGATTCGGTGTTGATCATCCCGGTGACGGAGGCGGCGGCGCGGGTCTGATAGTCGGCCGGGGCGGCGGTCGCCATGCTCTGGTAGACCTGCTCGGCTATGGGGGCGACGCTCTCGGCCGTGGTTCCGGGAGGGCCGAACATCGCGCCCATGAAGGGCACCATGTCCACGACCATCAGCTTGCCGACCGCGTCCGGATGGCGAGCCGCCAGCATCATGCCGATCGTGCCGCCCATGGAGTGGCCGACGACGACCGGGTGGTCGAGGTTGTTCTCGGCGATGTAGCGGGCGATCTCCTCGGCGACGGGGGCGGCGACGGGACCTTCCGCGTTGCCCTCGACCGGCGCGCCGGCGAAGCCCTGGATATGGATGCGGTGGACGCGCCACCCGCTGCCCAGATGATCGACCGTGCCTTGCCACACCTCCGGCGAGGAACTGAGACCCGGGATCAGGATGATGTCGCGAACGCCCGGGCCGGCCTCGCCGTCCACGCGGACGTGCATGCGGGTCGACTCGAAGTCGGCGTGATGGTGGCCGTGGTCGGCGTGCTGGGCATGGCCGTCCTGGCTCATGGACTCCATCATGTCTTCGGCGGTGGCGTCGCCGACGCCGGCGAAGTTGGCCAGAAGGCCGAGAGCGGCGACGAGGCCGGTGAGAATCTGGCTGTCCATGATGCGTCTTCCTGATTTCGGTCGGACGTTGCCGACCTCTCTGTCCCTTGGTCGTCACAGCTTGGGTGATCGGATGCAGGACGCAAGGCGACGGGCGAGAATTTCATCGAACCATGACGAACGGAACGCCAGCCTCTATCATCGTCGCATGAGCCCCGCTGACAGCCCTGCCGCCGTTCCCGAAGCCAAGGCCCCGCCCGCCGCCTTCGGCAAGGGGTTCGTGCTCGACACCTGGTATTTCGCCGCCCTGTCTCGCGACGTCGCCGAGGCTTCGCTGAAACGCTACGAACTGCTGGGCGAGCCGGTCCTGATCGGGCGCCGTCGCGACGGTCAGGTCTATGCGATGCGCGACATCTGTCCGCACCGCGCCGCGCCTCTGTCGGCCGGTCGGCTGGTGCAGAAGCCCGGGGAGCCCGAGACGGTCGAGTGCTGCTATCACGGCTGGCGCTTCCGCACCGACGGGGTCTGCGCCGCCATTCCGTCGCTGGTCGACGACCAGCCGTTCGAGGTCGAACGGGTCCGGGTGCGGTCCTATCCGGTGGTCGAGAGTCAGGGGATGGTGTTCGTCTATCTGCGCTCGGATCCACGCTCGGAGACCGAGCCCGACCATCCGCCCCCGACCTTCCCCGGCGTGGTCGGCGGGGATGCGAAACTGGTCGAATGGATGGATTTCGACAGCCATATCGACCACGCGGTCGTCGGCCTGATGGACCCGGCCCACGGCCCCTATGTGCATCAGCAGTGGTGGTGGCGCTCCGAGCATTCGATGCACGAGAAGTCCAAGGCCTTCGAGCCGCGCGAACTGGGCTTCGCCATGGTCCGGCACGCGCCGTCGTCGAACTCGCGGGCCTACAAGATCCTCGGCGGCGCGCCCGCGACCGAGATCACCTTCCGCCTGCCCGGCTATCGCTGGGAGCATATCCAGGTCGGAGAGAAACAGGTCCTGGCCCTGACCTGCCTGACACCCGTCACCGAGACGAAGACGCGGATCACCCAGATCTTCTGGTCGGACCACTGGGTGTTCGGCATCGCCAAACCCTTCCTGCGGATGGGAGTCGTCGCCTTCCTGAAACAGGACGGCGGGATGGTGAACCTGCAGAACGAGGGGCTGCGCTACGACCCTGCCCTGATCTGGATCGACGACGCCGACAAACAGGCGAAATGGTACCAGCAGCTCAAGCGCGAATGGCAGAAAAGCCGCGCTGAACAGCGCGGCTTCTCCAATCCGGTCAAGCCGGCCGTTCTGAAGTGGAAGAGCTGAAACGCCCTTCCGAGCGTCTTACTTCGTGCTGACGCCGGCCAGCAGGGTATCGACCTGGCGGCCGATGTGGTCGGCAAGCTGGTCCACGGTCCAGCCGTCGTAGGCGGCGCGGCGGTAGTTGGACAGATAGGCGTCCCAAGTCAGTTCGGTCAGCAGGGCGATGTCCGCATCCTGCCTGATCTCCCCGGCGCCGATGCCGGCGCGCAGGATGTCGGAGATGACGTCGGTCAGGCCTTGGGTCGCGGCGCGCTGGCGGGTCTCGGCGGCGACGGGCTGGAACCACGAGCGGGCGACGATGGCCTGGAACAGCGGCAGTTGGTCGATCGAGCCGTGGTAGCCGGCGGTCAGGGCGTTGACGAGGCGATCGCGGGTCGAGCCGTCGCCCGCGCCGTTCAGCATGACCTCGGCCAGACCGGCCATGTCCTCGGTCAGGACGGCTTCAAACAGCTCGGCCTTGTCCTGGAAGTTGGCGAAGACGGCGCCCGTGGACATGCCCGCGCCCTTGGCGATGTCGCGGATGGTGGCGGGCTCGTAGCCGCGCTCGGCGAACAGGCCGCGAGCGGCGTCCAGCACCTTCTGGCGCGTGCGCACCTTGGCGGCCTGACGGCGGTTCAGGCGGGGTTGCGTATCGTTTGTGGGGGTGGCGGTCGACGCGGACTCACGCATGAACACGATTACTCTGTAGCTGACGCTTCACGGTCGGGGGTCCGCGAAACAGATGGACAGAAGGGGCTTGAGGCTGGATCGACCGCGCCGAAATCGGACGCAAGCGAGCGACCCGTGGAACGCCGGGCCCCGGGGGGAAGCCGGGCTTTCATCACGGAACGATGACCAAAATGGGTCGTGTTTCCGGTTAAGCCTTGGGACCGGCCCGCAGCGCCCGGGTCTTGCGATTGCGCCGGTCCTCGGGGATCGCCGCCTGGAACACCGCCCGGTACTTGTCCCGGCGCTCGTGGATCGAGGCGAGAACCAGCCCCATCGGCACGCCCAGATCGACCAGGGTGTTTTCAGCCAGTTGCAGGCTGGCCTCGGTGGTTTCCGGCACGGCGTCGGTCACGCCGAGACCGTAGAGTCGCGCGGCGTGGCGGTCATCGCGGGCCCGGGCGATGACGATCAGGTCGTCTCTCACGGCGCGGGCCGTGATCACGACCTCGTCCACCTTGGTCGGCGCGTCCATCGTCACGACCAGGGCCTTGATCGTCTCGACGCCGCACAGGGACAGCATCTCGGGCCGGGCCGCGTCGCCGTAGGAGACGTCGTAGCCCTCACGCCGGCCGGCGGCGACGGCGGCCGGATCGGTGTCGACCGCGATGAAGGTCTGGCCGTGCTCCTTGAGCATCTCGGCGACCAGACGACCCACCCGGCCGAAGCCGACGATCAGAACTGATGCGTCCTTCGAACCCGGTCCCGCGTCGGGCAGCAGGGCGGCGACAGGCGGTGCGGAGGTGGAACGGGCCAGCCGCTGACCCAGCATGGCGGCCAGGGGCACGGCGAACATGCTGATGGTCGCGGCGACGAGGACGGCCTGGGTGAAGGCCGGCGTCGCCACGCCTTCCACAAGACTGGTGTTGACGATGACGAAGGCGAACTCCCCCGCCGGACCCAGGACGAGGGCCGTCTCGATGGCGGCGCGGGCGGACAGGCCCCAGGCCCGGGCCAGGCCAAATATCAGCACCGCCTTGATGGCGATGACGCCCAGCGCGAGGCCGAAGACCAGCACAGGCTCGGCGGCGACGACGTCCAGGTCCAGACCGATGCCGACACCGACGAAGAAGACACCGAGCAGAAGACCCTTGAAGGGCTCGATGTTGATCTCGATCTCGCGGCGATACTCGGTTTCGGCCAGCAGCACGCCCGCGATCAGGGCGCCGAGGCTCATGGACAGGCCCGCGGCCTGGGCCGCGACGCCGGCGCCGACGACGACCAGCAGACACAGGGCGACGAACAGCTCCTGACTGCCGCCGTTGGACTTGGTCCGGCTCTTGGCGACGGAGCGGAACAGCGGGCGCAAACCAAGTCGACCGACCAGAACGATCAGGGCGATGCCGATCGCGGCGGGCACGAGGGTCAGGAGCGCCGGCCCCAGCACACGCGGCGACAGGTCTCCGCCCGCCGCCGTCAGGGTCGTCAGCACGGTGACCGTGATCAGGATGGGGGCGACGGCCAGATCCTGGGCGAGAAGGCCCGCGAAGGTCGCCCGGCCGACCACGCCACGCATCCGGCCCCGCTCGGCCATGACGGGCAGGACCACCGCCGTCGACGACAGGGCCAGGCCCATGCCCAGAACCGCAGCGCCGGCCAGAGGCTGGCCCAGCAGCATGAAGGCGCCGGCGAGGACGGCCGAACAGAGGGCGACCTGCATCATGCCGAAGCCGAAGACGAGCTTGCGCATCGCCTTCAGTCGCTCCCACGACAATTCCAGCCCGATCATGAACAGGAGGAAGGCGACGCCCAGTTCCGACAGCTGGGCCAGCTGGTCGGCGTCGTCGATGGTGAACCACGACAGCCAGGGGACGACGTGGGCGAAACGGCCGAGCCCGTCCGGGCCCAGCAGCACGCCTGCTGCGAGGAAGCCCAGAACGGGGCTGATCTTCCAGCGATTGAACAGGGGTACGACCACCCCCGCCGCCGCCAGGAAAACCACCAGGTCCTTGTAGTCGCCGCCGCCGTGTCCGCCCGCCATTCGATCTCCTTGAAGGTTGATCGTCACCTTAAAGGCGCCGCTTGGCGAGCGCCGAGCCCGGTTTCATGAACTTTTTTTAAGGCGACAGCCCTCAGGCCCGGCGTAGGGTCCGCGCTGAACCCGCGGCACCTGCGCGGCGACGATCCGGAACCCCAGGAAATCCCATGAAGTCTCTGCTTATCGGCGCGGCAACGGCTGCGCTCCTGCTGCCTGCCGCCGCATCGGCCCAAGACCACGACCACGGCTGCATCGACGAGACCTGCACGATCCAGTCGATCTTCCAGGACGGCGACGCGCCCTTCACCGGCTATCGCGGGACCGAAACGCCCCACTACGGAACGTGGGGCTTCGACACCGCCGGCATGGACCGGTCGGTCCTGCCGGGCGACAATTTCAACAGCTTCGCCAACGGCGCGGCTCTGGCCCGCACGATCATTCCGGCCGACCGCTCCAGCTACGGCATCTCGTTCGGCCTGCTGCGCGAGCTGTCGGACAACCGGGTCAAGGCGATGATCGACACCCTGGTCGCCCGCACCGACCTGCAGCCCGGCACCGACGAACAGAAGATCGCCGACGCCTACCGCTCCTACATGGACGTCGCCAGGATCGAGGCGCTCGACGCCCAGCCGCTGCAACCCTACCTGACCGCCATCCGCGCCGCCGACAGCCATGAGACGATGGCCGCCTATATGGGCCGCACCATCGGCGGGCTGGGCGGCTCCTTCTTCGGCACCGGCATCACGACCGACCAGAAGGACCCCAACCGCTACGTCGTCTCGACCAGCCAGTCGGGCCTCGGCCTGCCGAACCGCGACTACTATCTGTCGCCGCTCTTCGCCGAGAAGAAGGAAAAGTATCAGGCCTATGTCGCCCGGATGCTGGAAATGATCGGCTGGGACGACCCGGTCGGGAACGCCGCCGCCATCGTCGCCATGGAGACCGCGATCGCCGAGGCTCACTGGACCCCGGCCGAGAGCCGCGACCGCGACCGGACCTATAACGAGTACACGATCGAGAGGCTGGCGGCCGACGCGCCGGGCTTCGATTGGGAAGGCTATTTCAGCGCCGCGCGTCTGGGCGACATTCCCCGCCTCATCGTGCGCCAGAACACCGCCCTGCCGAAGATCGCGGCCATCTACGCCGAGACGCCGGTTTCGACCCTTCAGGCCTGGCAGGCCTTCCAGACTGTCGACCGCGCCGCGCCGCGCCTGTCGCAGCGCTTCTCGGACGCCCAGTGGGAGTTCCGGTCGCGTGAACTGTCGGGCGCCCTGGAACAGCGCAGCCGGGACAAGCGGGGCATCAGCTTCGCCGACGGCGCCCTGGGCGAGGCGGTCGGTCGCCAGTATGTCGCCGAGTATTTCCCGGCCGAGTCCAAGGCCCAGATGGAGCAGCTGGTCGCCAACCTGCGCGTCGCCCTGGGCCACCGGATCGAGGGCTATTCCTGGATGAGCCCCGAGACCAAGGCGGCGGCCCAGGCCAAGCTGGCGGCGTTCACCGTCAAGATCGCCTATCCCGACCGCTGGCGCGACTATTCGGATCTGGAGATCCGCGCCGACGACCTGTTCGGCAACGGCGAACGGGCCGGCCGCTTCCGCTGGGAGTACGACCTGGCCCGCCTGAACGCGCCTGTCGACAAGACCGAGTGGGGCATGACGCCCCAGACGGTGAACGCCTATTACAACTCCACGAACAACGAGATTGTCTTCCCGGCGGCGATCCTGCAGCCGCCCTTCTTCGATCCGCAGGCCGACCCGGCCGTGAACTACGGCGGCATCGGCGGCGTCATCGGTCACGAGATCGGCCACGGTTTCGACGACCAGGGCCGCAAGTCCGACGGTCAGGGCGTTCTGCGCGACTGGTGGACCCCGGCCGATGCGACCGCCTTCAACGCCCTGACCACCCGTCTGGGAGCCCAGTACGGCAGCTACGAGCCGATCGCCGGCCACTTCATCAACCCCGGCCTGACGATGGGCGAGAACATCGGCGACGCCTCGGGCGTGGCCGTGGGTCTGGAGGCCTATCACCTGTCGCTGAACGGCGCGGAGGCCCCGGTCATCGACGGCTTCACCGGCGACCAGCGCTTCTTCCTCGGCTGGGCCCAGGTCTGGCAGTCGAAATCGCGCGACGACGCCCTGAAGAACCGCATCGCCACCGACTCGCACTCGCCCGACGAGTTCCGCGTCATCGGTCCGCTGCGCAACGTCGACGCCTGGTACGAGGCCTTCGATGTCCAGCCGGGCACGCGCTACTACCTGACCCCGGAAGAGCGGGTTCGCATCTGGTAGGGTGTGGTCAAACCGACCAACCGCGGCGATCAAATTCGCCAATGTGACCAAAAGGCCGGAGCTCACAGCTCCGGCCTTTTTCACGTGAGATAGGCTGCGCTCAAGCAGCAAGCGACCGCGTCGCGAGCGATAGCGCGCCAAGGATGCTGATCATGCAGCAGACGCCACGCGTCGAGCGTTAGCGCACCAAGGATGGCATCCAGACGTGAAAAAGCCCGCTGCGGGGGATACATCGCAGCGGGCTTTCACGCTCTCTAAGGAGCGGACGTTTCCTCCCCGAAACGCCTCCGATCAGCGGCTGCGCCTTGTCAGCGCCGCGCCGTTCGAGTGAGACCAAATGGCCCCCGGGGCCGGTTCAAGTCAATCAAACCACTGGCGAAAATCGCCGCTTTCATGACTGAACATCGATAACTCATCCGTGAACAGGCGACATTCTCGAAGAAGCTTCGATAATGGTGCGAATGGTTCGCACGAGGTCTCCGCGGGCGACGGTCTGCTGTCCCGGACGCTCGGCCTTCCAGGCCTCGTTGTCGGCGAGACCGGCGGCGGCGGCGCGACCGGCGTCGAGATCCTTGATGGTGACCTGACCGGCCGCGATCTCGTCGCCGCCCAGCAGGACGACGGCCGGAGCGTTGCGTCGGTCGGCGTATTTCATCTGGGCCTTCATGCCCGCGCGGCCGAGATAGAGTTCTGCGGCGATCCCCGCAGCGCGCAGTTCGGAGACGGCGTCGAGATAGGACTGCATGTCGTCCTGGGAGAAGACGATCACGACCACGGGGCCGCGCGCGACCTCGCCCGCCCGCCCGGCCGCCCGAAGCGCCGAGGCCAGACGCGAGACACCGAAGGAGAAGCCGGTGGCCGGGGTAGACTGGCCGGTGAACCGGGCGACCAGATCGTCGTAGCGGCCGCCGCCGCCGATGGAGCCGAAGCGGACGGGGCGACCCTTGTCGTCGGTGGTGTCGAGCAGCAGCTCGGCCTCGAACACGGCCCCGGTATAGTACTCCAGCCCGCGCACGATGGTCGGGTCGAAGCGGACCGTCGCCTGATCCACGCGCATGGCGGTCAGGGCTTGATCGATGCCGGCCAGTTCCTCCAGGGCGGCGTCGCCGGCGGCGCCGAGGCCGCCCGAGCGGGCGATGGCGTCCAGCGTCTCGGCGCGCGTTCCTTCGGAGGCCGAGCCGAGGAAGGCCTCGATGGTCGCGGCGAGGCCGAGGGGCAGATTGGCGCCCTTGGTGTAGTCGCCGCTGTCGTCCAGACGGCCCTCGCCCAGCAGGGCGGCGACGCCTTCCCAGCCGAGGCGGTCGAACTTGTCGATGGCGCGCAGGGCGGTCAGACGCTGGATCGGGTCGGTGATCCCGCCGGCCTCGAACAGGCCGTCGAAGAGCTTGCGGTTGGAAACGCGGACGACGGCCTGGCCCTCGGCGAGGCCGGCAGCCTGAAGGCCCTCGCAGGCCATGGCGATGATCTCGGCGTCGGCCTCGGGGCGGTCTGAACCGACCGTGTCGGCGTCGCACTGGACGAACTCGCGGAAGCGGCCCGGGCCGGGCTTCTCGTTGCGCCAGACGGGTCCGAAGGCGTAGCGCCGGTAGGGTTTGGGCAGGGTCTCCCACGACTGGGCCGCGAACCGGGCGAGGGGCGCGGTCAGATCGTAGCGCAGGGCCATCCACTGTTCATCGTCGTCCTGGAGGGCGAAGACGCCCTCGTTCGGACGGTCGGCGTCGGGCAGGAATTTGCCCAGCGCATCGGCGTACTCGAAGGCGCCGGTCTCCAGCGGTTCGAAGCCCCAGCGTTCGTAGACCTCCGACACCTGACGGACGATCCGGCGCTCCTGGGCGACCTCGGGTCCGCGCCGGTCGGCGAAGCCCCGGGGGGCGCGGGCTTCGGGACGGATGGGTTCGGGGGCGGGGGCGTCGGTCATGGGCGCGGTGTTTAGAGGGAATAGGGATTAGGGACTAGGGATTAGGACGCCCTGCCCAAACGTCGTCGTCACGCCCCTAGTCCCTAGTCCCTAGTCCCTAGTCCCTAATCCCTGATCCCTACCGGCGAAGCCGGACCCACCGCCCGTAGGTCAGGCAGCGCCAGACCCACTCGAACGGCCCCATCGAGAAGACCGAGAGCCACAGGGGCGACCAGACGATCTGGGCGGCCCAGACGGCGCCGACCACCATCCACATCCGGGCCGGCCCGTGTTCGCCCATCCACATCGGACCCCAAGGCCCGTAATAGAGGGTGACCATGATCAGGGTCTGGGTCAGGTAGTTGGTGAAGGCCATCCGCCCGACCGGCGCCAGCCAGGCGACCAGCGGCCTGAGGCCGAAACGGACCAGCAGGATCAGGACGCTGGCGTAGAAGAGGGTGATCAGGAAGGCCATGCCGCCGGCAGCCGCGGCCAAGCCCCGGGTCGAATCCGCCTCGCCGGCCATCGTGTCCTGCCAGCCCCAGATGGCCAGGGCCGCCAGATTGGCGCCGCCGATCAGGATGACGAGGACATAGGTCCACAGGGGCGCGCGACCGTGCAGATAGCCCGACTTGAACAGGCCGAGCCCCAGCATCATCAGCGGCACCGTGACCGGGATCAGGAACGGGCTGGCCATCAGCTGGAAGGTCGCCCAGACCTTGATGTTTTCCAGCAATCCGCCCGGCCAGCCCGCGCGATAGGTCGCCACGGCTTCGGCGATGAGTTCAGGGCTCGACGGCGGCCGGCCGGCCTCCATCTGGGCCACGACCTCGGCCGGCAGATTGGCCATGCCCCAGGCGGCGACGGCGGCGATGAGCGCCCACAGCAGGGTGACCCCGCCGCCGACCCACAGCAGACGCCGCGCGCTCCACGACCGCATCAGCATCATCAGCAGACCGCAGTAGGCATAGTGGAACAGGATGTCGCCGTACCAGAGCACGACCCCGTGCAGGATGCCGAACAGGCCCAGCCACAGAAGCCGCCGCCACAGCAGGACGCCCCGGGCCTCGTCCGTCTTCTCGCCGCCGACCAGGAAGATCGACACGCCGAACAGCATGGAGAAGAGGGTGCGGAACTTGTCGTGGAAGAAGACGTCGACGACCCACAGGCCGATCAGGTCGGCAGGACTGGTCGCGCCGGGGGGCGGCGCCTCGGACATCATGACCTCGAAGGGCCAGGCGAAGGCGATGGCGTTGACGGCCAGGATCCCCAGGATCGCCCAGCCGCGCAACACGTCGAGCTGGAAGATGCGGTCCTTCGCCCCGGTCGGCGCGAGGCCTCCGGCGGCGGTCAGAGGCTGAACCTCGAGTGCGGGCATGGCCATGTGCTTCCCCCAAAGCAGACGATGCACGGACCCTAGAGCAAAGCCGGATCGGGTAAACCGTCCGATGGACGCAGGGTCAGCGGCCGAGGACGCCCAGACGGTCCTTCACCTTCTCCGGCGCGGGGACGAAGGCGATGAAGGCGGCGCAGAGACCGGCCCACAGGGCGTAGCTGACCCCCACGAGGATCGCGACCGGCAGTCCGGCGACACCGTAGATGAGCAGGGTCGTCTCGGTGGCGCCGACACCCTGGCCGATATCGCCCGACTGAACCCAGCCGTAGACCATCATGGCCAGAGCCAGCACCGTCTGGGCGGCGGCGGCCAGCAGACCGCCATACAGCATGAAGCGCCAGACGACGCCGAGGCGCGAGGCCGGACGGCCGCGAAGGTCGCGCTCGCGCCGGATCGACCACAGGCCGGCGGGCACGGCGAACAGGCCGATGAACAGGACGGTCAATCGCCAGTCGATCTCGCGGCCCGGGATCCAGTTCTGGGGTGGCCAGATCAGCAAGGTCAGGATCAAGGGCGGCCACATGACGCCCGCCAGGGCGGCCAGCGGGACCGCCGCGGCGCTACGGCGCCAGATGACCGGCGCCTGGCCCGGCAGGTCGGCGGGGCTGTCGAAGCGGGCCATCAGCGCGTCGGCACCGGAGCGTCACCGGAGTAGTCGTAGAAGCCGCGCCCGGACTTGCGCCCCAGCCAGCCGGCCTCGACGTATTTCACCAGCAGCGGACAGGGCCGGTATTTGCTGTCGGCCAGACCGTCGTACAGCACGTTCATGATGGCCAGGACGACGTCCAGACCCATGAAATCGGCCAGCTCCAGCGGGCCCATCGGATGGTTGGCGCCCAGCTTCAGCGCCTTGTCGATCGAGGCGACGTTCCCGACGCCCTCGTACAGGACATAGATCGCCTCGTTGATCATCGGCACCAGGATGCGGTTGACGATGAAGGCGGGGAAGTCCTCGGCGTTGGTCGTGGTCTTGCCGAGGCTCTCGGCGAAGGCGACGGCGGCCTCATAGGTCGAGGCGGAGGTGGCGATGCCGCGGATGATCTCCACCAGCTTCATGACCGGAGCCGGCTTCATGAAATGCAGGCCGATGAACCGGTCCGGCCGGTCCGTCGCCGACGCCAGCCGGGTGATCGAGATCGAGGAGGTGTTGGAGGCGAGAAGGGTGTTCGCGCCGAGGTGCGGGACCAATTCGGCGAAGACGGCCTTCTTGGTGGCTTCGTCCTCGACGGCGGCCTCGATGACCAGATCGGCCTTGCCGGCCTCGGCCAGGGTCTCGACGCCCGAAATATTGGCGAGGGCCGCATCGGCCTGGGCCCGGGTGACCGCGCCTCGCTCGACCGAACGGGCGAGGGAGGCGCCGATGACGCCGATCGCCACGGGCAACCGGTCGGCGGCCAGGTCGTACAGCCGCACCTGATATCCGCCCAGGGCCACGGCGTGGGCGATGCCGACGCCCATCTGCCCGGCGCCGATCACGGCGACTGATTTGATCGTGGAGGTCATGAAGTCGTGGTCAGAAGCGGCGTCTCGCCCGGGCGAGCGCACCTTAAGAGCGTCCGGGCGCGGCGCAAGGCTGGAATGACGCGGTGCGGCGCCCCGGCCACGGCGATCAACCTAGCCGAGGACGGCGATGATCGGCCCGGCGGCCATATTGTTGAAGGCGATCCGCGCGAAATTCAGCAGCAGCAGCACGACGATGGGCGAGATATCGATGCCGCCGAGCGGCGGGATGATCCGGCGGAACGGCTCCATCAGGGGCCGGGTCACGGCGTCGAGGAAGTTGGCCAGCTGGTTCACGAAGCTGTTCCGGTGGTTGATTACATCGAAGGCGAACAGCCAGCTGAGGATCGCCGAGCCGATGATAAACCAGGTCATCAGGCTGATGATGGCGTTGATGAGCCAGACGATCGCCATTCCCATGCGGGGAACTCCTTGAGAGGGGGAAGGCCGGTTCTAGCCGTCGCACCGAGGAAGGCCAAGGATTTGCGTGGTCGCAGGCAGGGTTATGGGAGAGATTGACACCGCGCCTCGCCGCCGCCTATGTCCCGCCCTCGCCTGTCACCCGGAAAACGGGGCCGTAGCTCAGTTGGTAGAGCGCGTCGTTCGCAATGACGAGGTCAGGGGTTCGACTCCCCTCGGCTCCACCAGGCACCCTCGGTTGGCTTATAGTATCAAACTTTCGGTCGCGGAGCCGGAGGAGTTGTCTTCGTTCAGTATCTCACGCGGGTCGCCAGCACGGGACAAGCTTCGAGACGCTCTCGTGCCCCCAGGATTGGTAGATTCCCCACCCGGAGATGTGGACGCTCACCATCGCGTTGTCGGTCGTCACAGTGTCGAACGTGAGCGAGGTTACGAAACCGTCCTTCATCGTAGGTCCGTTCGGGAGGTCACCACCGACCTGAGTGACGAATGGCCGGATCGGTACAGCTGGCAGCTCGCGGAACGAGAGTGCGACGTCTCGCAACGCAGGGCAGTCGACCGACGAAATAGTCTCCTCGTTTTCTCCTTGTCGCCGGGTCGCCGTCCACTCACGCTCCGCCAAAGCCTCAGTTGTTGGGTTACCCGTTGGCGCGGTCGTGTTGATCTGGATCTGGTGAGCTTGCACACGATAGGCAGCATCTGCTGCCACATCGATCGTCACTAGCCTGAGCGGCTCCATCTGCCGGGCCGGAGTGGCGATGAAGCCGCCAGGACCGGCTAATCCCAAAGACAACGCCGCAATGCAGGCGAGCATTTGATCACTCCTGAAACCTAGCCAAAGATGATTCATATCCGGGGGCGTTTACAAGCGGAGCCTTTGAGAAGGCTGGAGGCCCAACCGGCGATCTGATCAGGCCTCCGGTCTAGGTTTTAGGGACAGGCTGGCTCTGCCAGCGGGTTGACCTCACGACCCACCGTATCGAGAGGGGTATCGACCGTGTTGGCATACATCCGGAAACCCGTCGGCGAAGAGCTGTCGAGGACCATCACATAGGCGAGCCGGAGCGTTCAAAGGCAGCGGCGCCGCAGCGCCGCCAGCGGTCGGGAACAGGCCGCTGTTCTGTCGGCGCTGGCCCCAAACTTGGATGTCGCCGGGATTGGTAGCTTCTGTCATGGAAGTCTCCGCTTGCCGGGCCACAGCGGCTCGACGTCCAGAGAGCCTAAGGGGGCCGCGAACCAAGACGCGCGAGTTCGGTTCAAAGCGGCTTGGCGTCTGGAAAAAGACGTCGAACAGAAATATTTCTTCGACAGAATCTGGCCGCTGCGGACTGATCCAGTTGGCTTGGCGGATATCCCGTAGAATTGACACACAAGCGATGATTCAATCTCCGCTACGCCTCGCGGCCCTGTACCGCTTCGCCACCATCGCGGACCCTGCGGCCCTGCGAGATCTCCTGGAACAGCTCTGCGGCCATGATGTTCGCGGCACGTTGCTGGTCGCCCATGAGGGGGTGAACGGGACGATCGCCGGGCCCGCGGACGCGGTCGCGCGGGTCATCGACGGGCTGACCGCCCTACCCGGTTTCGCGGAGACCGATGTCAAATACTCCTCCGCCGGGCGGATGCCGTTTCATCGGCTGAAGGTGCGGGTGAAGCCGGAGATCGTGACGCTGGGGTTGCCGGATCTGGAGCCGGCCACGAATGCGGGGACCTATGTCGCGCCGGAGGACTGGAACGCCCTGATCTCCGATCCGGATACGATCGTGATCGACACGCGCAACGACTACGAGGGCGATGTCGGGGCCTTCGCCGGGGCGGTGCAGCCGAACACGCGGTCGTTCCGGGACTTCCCCGAGTGGTTCCGGACCGAGGGGCGCGCCCTGCTCGACCGGCGCATCGAAGACGGACGGGGGCCGCCGAAGGTCGCCATGTACTGCACCGGCGGAATCCGCTGCGAGAAGTCGACGGCCTTCCTGAAGGCCGAGGGAGTGACAGACGTCTTTCACCTGCAGGGCGGCATCCTGCGCTATCTGGAGACGGTGCCCGAAGCCGAAAGCCTGTGGCAGGGAGAGTGTTTCGTCTTCGATGAGCGGGTCGCGGTCGGGCATGGGCTGGCCGACGGGACGCACAGCCTGTGCCGGGGGTGCCGGATGCCGGTCAGTCCCGAGGGCCGGACCTCGCCCCACTACGTCGATGGCGTCTGCTGCGAGCGGTGCCACGACGCCCGGACCGAAGACCAGCGGCAGGCGGCGCTGGAGCGGGATCGTCAGGTGCGGATCGCGGAGCGGCTGGGGATCGCCCACATCGGGGCGAAGCAGGACCGGGGCTAACCCTTACTGGTCCTCGTCGAACTTCCGGGCGACCAGATCGCCCAGGGCGTCGATGGCTTCCTGCGCGTCAGAGCCTTCGGCCGTGATCTCGATCGAGCAGCCGTTGCCGGCGCCGAGCATCAGCAGGCCCATGATCGAGCGGGCGTCGACCGTGACGCCATCGCGGGTCACCTGGATCTCGGCCTCGAAGCTGGAGGCCAGTTTCACGAATTTCGCGGAGGCGCGGGCGTGCAGGCCGCGGGTGTTGCAGATGTTCGCGGTCGCTTTCGCGGTCGGCATGGTCTCGCCCAAAGCTACTTCTCGCCCGCCAGGACCCAGGAGGCCACGGAAATGTATTTGCGACCCGCGTCCTGGGCGTGGGCGACGCAGGTCTCCAGCGTCTCGCGCCCGCGCACGCTGGCCAGTTTGATCAGCATGGGCAGGTTGAGGCCGGCGATCACCTCGGCGTGGGTCTGTTCCATCACCGAGATGGCCAGGTTCGAGGGCGTGCCGCCGAACATGTCCGTCAGCAGGATGACGCCCGAGCCGTCGTCGACGGCGGCGGCGGCGTCGACGATGTCACGGCGACGGCGCTCCATATCGTCCTCCGGCCCGATACAGATGGCCGCGACCCCGCGCTGCGGGCCGACCACATGCTCCATCGCCGACAGGAATTCGGACGCAAGGCCACCGTGGGTGACGATCACGAGGCCGATCATGCCGAGCCGATCCTGGAAAGCGTCTGCAACGCCGAGTATCCCCTATGCCGTGGATCGGAAGCCCCCGCTCCGGTCCAAGCGGGCCTAGATAGGCCAAACCGATGCGCGATTAAAGCCGGTCGATGGCGAGGGCCAGAGTCCGGATCGCGGAGGCCGGCCGGATGTCCAGATCCAGACGCGGCAGCCTTACCCCCGCAAGTATCTCGAACGCCGGTTCGGGCAGCCTTTCGGGGGTGGCCTGAACGCAGTCGATCAAGAGGAAAACCCGCGCCACGGGCCGGGTCGCCGCGTCCAGAATGCCCAGCCCCCTCGCCTCGATCCGTCCGGCGATGCGGTCGGGCGCGCAGGCGTGGAGGCCGTCGCCCGAGGCCCAGACGTGGGCGTAGTCGTCGGCGACCAGACGCCAGCCCGCGTCGATCAGGCGCAGCGCGAGGTCGCTTTTTCCCGACCCTGACGGGCCGCGCAGCAACACGCCGCGCCAGCCGCCCGGACCGAACCGGGCGACGACCGTGGCGTGGACGGGCGGGCTCAAGCCCTGCGGCCGACGGCGGGCAGGGCCACCTCGAACCGCGCGCCCTCGACGGCGCCCGAGGCGTCCAGCCGGTTCGCGGCGGTGACCTGGCCGCCATGGGCCTCGACGATCTGGCGCACGATCGACAGGCCGAGACCGGAGTTGGACCCGAAGACCGCGCCCCGGGGCCGGGAGGTGTAGAAGCGCTCGAACACCGTTTCCAGATTCTCGGCCGGGATGCCCGGTCCGTCGTCCTCGACCCGCACATGCAGGGGCAGGGCGTCGATGTCGTCGCGGATCACGGTGACGCGGACCGTCGCGCCGTCAGGGCTGAAGGAACGGGCGTTGTCGATGAGATTGCGGAAAACCTGACCCAGAGGTCCGTCGCGTCCCATGACCCGGGCCGGCGCATCGAGGGCGACCTCCAGGGTCACCGGGGCCTCGCCCGGCTTGGACGTCGTCTCATAGACCCCGACGATATCGGTCAGCAGGGCGGAGAGGTCGACAGGGCGGGGCCGGTCGCGCGACAGTTCGGCGTCCAGACGCGAGGCGTTGGAGATGTCGGTGATCAGCCGGTCCAGACGGCGCACATCCTGTTGAAGGACGGCCGTCAGCCGGTCGCGCTTGTCCTTGTCCTGAACCAGATCCAGCGTCTCCAGCGCCGACCGGATCGAGGTCAGGGGGTTCTTGATCTCGTGGGAGACATCGGCCGCGAACCGTTCGATGGCGTCCATCCGCGTCGACAGGGTGTCGGTCATGGATTCCAGCGACCGGGCGAGGTCGCCGATCTCGTCGCGCCGGTCCTCGAGGTCCGGGAGGGAGATGGCGCGGGCGCGTTGCAGCCGGACCTGATCCGCCGCTGCTGACAGCCGCATGACAGGGCGGGCGACGAAGAGGTGCAGCAGCAGCGAGGCCAGAAGGTTCACGGCCAGGGCGACCAGGGCGAACGGAATCAGGGCGCGTCGCTGGGCGTCCAGGATCTGGTCGACGTCGTTGGCCTCCAGCGTCAGGACGCCGAGAACCTGTTGAACGTGCCGGATGGGCAGGGAGACGGAGACGACCCGCTCGCCGTTCTCCGAGCGCCGGACCGTCGTCTGGGGATCACCGGCGAGGGCGGCGAGAATTTCGTCTTCGAGGGCGATGTTGGCGGTTTCGAGCGTGGCCGCCGCCTTTTCCGCCCCCGTGTCCGGCGGCGCAGGCGTTCCGGCCGGACGGGCCGCCGGCAGGGGCTCGCCCTCGATGGTGTCGGAGACGTCGAAACTGTCGACCAGCAGCACCCCGTCCCGGTCGAAGATCCGCGCGCGCTGCCCCTGCGGGACGAAGCGGTCGATCAGGACCTTGGCCGACTGGTCGCGGTTCAGTTCCGGGACAGGCTCGCCCCGCGTATAGTCTTCGTCGCTCAGCACCTTGGACAGGAGCTCGGCCTGGCCCAGCAGGGATTCCTGACGCGCCTCGACCAGGCCTGTGCGCCATTCGTTGAGCGCAAGCGCCCCGCCGAGCAGGATCAGCAGGCTGGCCAGATTGAGGACGAGGATCAGCCCGCCGAGCCGCGACCCGCCGAAGCGGATCAGACGGCGGCGTAGCGGCAGGTCCTCGGACGATTCCGGAGGATCAGCTCTCGCGGTATCGATAGCCGACGCCATACAGGGTCTCGATCGCGTCGAACTCGTTATCGACGACCCGGAACTTCTTGCGCATGCGCTTGACGTGGCTGTCGATCGTGCGGTCGTCGACATAGACCTGATCGTCGTAGGCGGCGTCCATCAGGTTGTCGCGGCTCTTCACGAAGCCGGGGCGCTGGGCCAGGGCCTGCAGTAACAGGAACTCGGTCACGGTCAGCTTGACCGCCTTGCCGTCCCAGGTGCTCTCGTGACGGGCCGGGTCCATGACCAGCTTGCCGCGACGGATGGCCTTGCCGCTGATTTCAGCCGAAGGCTCGGGCTCGCCTCCGTCGCCGCCCGAGCGGCGCAGCAGGGCCTTGACCCGCTCGATCAGCAGGCGCTGGGAGAACGGTTTGTGGATGTAGTCGTCGGCGCCGAGGTTGAAGCCAAGGATCTCGTCGATCTCCTCGTCTTTCGAGGTCAGCATGATGACCGGAATCTGGGAGGTCTGGCGCAGGCGACGCAGCACCTCCATCCCGTCCATCCGGGGCATCTTGACGTCGAGGATGGCCAGATCCGGCGGCGAGGCCTCCAGCGCCTCGAGGCCCGTGGCCCCGTCGTGGTACGCGACCACCTTGTGGCCGTGGCTCTCCAGAGCCAGCGACACGGAGGCGACGATGTTCTCGTCGTCGTCCACCAGGGTGATATTGGCCAATTCGGTCTCCTCGTCTGATCCCTGACAGAAGTCGGGAGCGTCTGAACGCACGGCAAGCGTAACCGTTCGCCCGTGATCGCGGTGACTTTACGGCCACAGTCCGGCGCTGACCAGATTCCTTCGAAGAACGGGGCGCGAAACGGGACCTTAAAGCCTTCGCGGCTAGTCTTCGGGCAAGACCGCAGAAAGCGACCCATGGCCGGACCCGTCCACTACGAGCTCTACATCCGCAAGACGGCGCCCGCGCCGTGGTCGCTGATGATGGCGACGGAGGAGCGCAAGAACGCCGTCGATACCGCCGAGGAAATCCTGAAGGACAAGCGCGCCGTGGCGGTGCGGGTCACCAAGGAGACGCTCGATCCCGACACGATGGAGTTCAACAGCGTCACCGTCCTGACCAAGGGCGCGCCGGAGGCCCCGAAAAAGCGGCTGGTCAGCGCGGACGAGGAGCGTTCGAACTGTCTGGGCCCGCAGGACCTCTATGCCCCGCATGCCCGCGAGCTGATCGGGCGGGTGCTGGAGGACTGGCTGGGCCGGAACGGGATCACCGTCTTCGAGCTTCTGCACCGGCCGGACCTCGTCGAACGGCTGGAAGCGTCCGGGGTCGAACTGCAGCATGCGATCCAGAAGGTGGCCATCCCCGAAAGCCAGGCGACGGGTCAGGCCTCGCACGAGCTGATCCGGCACTATCAGAAGCTCGTCGAACAGGCGATGGAACGGGTGGTCGCGGCCGGGCGCAAGGGGACCTTCCCCGATCTGGCCAACCGGTCGCTGGCCGATGTGGCCCAGAAGCTGGCCGGCGCGCCGGATCGATCCTTCGTCATGGGCGGTGTCATCGCCGGCGCCCTGGCCGGTGTGCGGGGCGCGCGACCGCGTCTCGACCGGCTGATGGACCTTGCCGACCGGGCGCCGAGCGAGGGCGCGCCCCGCGCCATGGTCATGGTCGCGATCGAACAGATCCTGTGCGAACAGCTGGGCGCGCGGACCAATCTGTCGGAAATTCTCGGGCCCGCACTCGATCAGGGCGGGAGCCTGGCCGCCGTGGTGCGGATGGTGGCGCCCCGCGAGATCGACATGCTGATCGGCCACGATCCCCGCATGGCCCTGCTGATGCCGTCGGTCGACGGTCCGGCGGCCCGGCTGGGCAAACGGCTCGAGGCCGGCGAATATCCGATCCTGGCCGCGTCTCTGGCCCGGATGGTGTTGCGCGAACTGATGGGACCGCGCCGGCTGCGCCCTGCCGATGCGCCGGGCGAGATCGACATCCTGCGGACGCTGGCCATGTCCCTGACCGCGACGGCGGGGCGGCTGCTGACGCTGGAGGAGGTCCAGACGGCCTTCACCGAACGGTCCAAGAGCCTCATCACCGCCGACTTCGTCCAGGCCTATGTCGTGCCCTGCGAAACCGTGCTGTGCGAAGCCGAGCAACTGACGCGCCTGTGCGAGAACGTCACCGGTAATGCAAACAAGCGCTCGGCCGCCCGCTGGCTGGCCGCCTGCGTGACCTCTCTGCGGTTCGAGAGCGAAATGCGCATCAGCACGTCCACGGCCTCGAAGAAGCTTCAGATCCTGGCCCAGCTCAACCGGTCCGTCGTCGCCGCCGCCCTGTCGGAAAACGACACCGGACAGATCCTGACCGCCATCGGTCATGTCGGTGGCGTGGTGGAGGCCGAGGCCAGGCTGACGGTCCAGCTGGCGAAGGCGCCGGTCACGATTCAGCAGAAATTGTCGGCCCTGCTGCGGCTCGCGGCTGGCGAGACCGCGCCCCTGGGGCCGGCGGCCGACCGGGCCAAGGCCGAGGCGATCAAGATCTTCCGCGCGCCCGAAGCCCGGGCGGCCTTGACCGCCGCGCCGGAAAGCATCGCGCCGCTGAAGGGACTGATGAAGGCGGCGGGACTGGCGGCTTGACGTAGCAGGCTACCGCTCGACGCGCGGCGTCTCGCTGCTTGAGCCCACTTTCTCTCAGGCTACCGCTCGACGCGCGGCGTCTCGCTGCTTGAGCCCACTTTCTCTCAGGCTACCGCTCGACGCGCGGCGTCTCGCTGCTTGAGCCTGCGCGTCGCTTAAGCCCGGTCAGTCGAAGATGTCGAAGATGCTGTCGCGCTTCTTCTTTTTGTAACGGTAGTCGTCGTCATCGCGATAGCGCGGCTGTTCGCGGTACTGCGGCTGTTGCGGCGCTTGGCCCCAGGGTGCGTTCTGATGGGGGGCGGTCTGTTGCGGCGGCGGCGCGTAGGCGGGCTGGGCCGGAACGGCGGAGGCGACCGCGCCCTCCATCAGTTTTTCCAGCTCGCCGCGATCCAGCCAGACCCCGCGACAGGTGGGGCACATATCGAACTGGACGCCGTTGCGATCCAGGGTCTGCATCTGGGCGTTGTCGTTGGGGCACATCAGAAGGGGCAACGGCGGTCTCCTAGTCGACGGGTCTGGCTCCAGATGGCGCCTGTGTCCGAACGCGCCAACCGGGGCGGGGTGTCGCAGCCCCGCCCCTGTCGCTTCAATCAGTCTTCGGCCAGGACGATGACACGATCTTCCGGCAGATAGTCGAGCGCCTCGGACTTGGACGGATTGACCACGACACCGCCCATGTTGCGGCCGTCGTCATCCTCGCTCTCGCGCTTGCGGCGATAGCCGATGGCGGTTTCGCCGCGCTGACGGGCCGCCTCGGCGATGGTGTAGAAGCTCACCGGGCCGGACAGGTCCACATAGTCGCCGACCGGACGCATGTAGATTTCCGAACCGTCCTCATCGAGCAGGTCGTCGAAGATCGACGACAGGTATTCGTTCTCCGACGCCTGGGCCAGCATCAGGCTGACCAGCTTGTTGGACACCACGAAGTCGTCGGCGCGGGTGACCTCGGCCAGTTCGCGGTTGCGGATGTCGATCATCTCCGAGACCACCGAGATGTGGGTGCCGAGCCGCTCGGACAGTTTGCGCAGATGCAGCAGGGTGATCAGCGTACGGGTGTCGGCCGACTGGGCCTCCATGGTGTCCGAATAGCCCAGCACCATGATGCTGTCGTAGCTGACCGGATCCAGGGCCTCGATCGAGGCAGAATGGCTGGTGTCGATGGTCTTCGCCGTGACCTTCATATTGGTCGAGCCGAGGGGCATGGAGGCGATCTCCTCGGCGAAGCCGGGGGTGTCGCCGGCCACGGTCAGGATCGAGCCGGGGCGCACGTATTTCGACAGTTCGTAGGCGATCATCGGGCCGCGACGGTTCCAGCCGATGATCAGGGTGCGTTCGGCCTTGCGACGCACGGTCTTGGGCTTGCGGATCGCCGGGGCGTCGACGGCGTCGTCGGGCAGGGGCGTCATTTTGATCGAGGCGTCGTCCTCGGCGATGATGATCGCGCGCGAACCGGCGACGATGACTTCGTCCATCGGCGGGTTCATCCGCACCCGGCCGTCGGGATAGCGGAGGCCGATCAGGGCGGAGTCCTCGTAGCCCATGACCGCGTCGCCATAGGTCACGCCGGTCAGCTCCTCCAGCTCGGTCGTGTAGATTTCGCAACCGTCGAAATCGAGCAACTCGGAATAGACGGCCGACAGACCGGCCTGACGGCTGGACTGGACCACGATCCGCGAGATCAGGTCGTCGGCGAGCACCAGCTGGACCTCGTCGCCGCCGACGATTCGGGCGACCTCGGCGTTCTTCGCGTCGCGCAGCTCTGCGGCGATCAGATAGCGTTCCTCGCGACGCTTCGGATCGTTGGTCAGGGCCAGGACCGTCTTGATGACCTGGCTGTCCGGATCGTCGACGCCCTCTGGCGACACGACGATGATGGAGCGGCAGGCCTGGGGATTGACGATCGACAGATCGAACAGGTCGGTCGGATCGCCCGAGCGGCAGATGATCTGGGTGTTCTTGAGATCCTCGACCTTGTCGGCGATCTCGTCCTCCATCTCGACCTTGTCCTTGTTGGCCATGATGACGATGCGCGGATTCTTCCGGCTCTCGTTGGCGATGACCAGTTCGGAGATGATGTCGAAGATCGACGCCGACCAGTTCAGGATGATGGTGTGATCGCTCTCCAGAACGCGCGAGCGGCCCTTGCGGGCCTCCTCGATCTTGGCGTCCAGCCCGGCCGAGATGATGGAGATCAGGGCCGAGAAGACCAGGATGCCCATCAGGGTCACGAACAGGGTCAGGAAGCGGAACGGCCAGCCCGAGTCGCCGCCCATGGTGCCGGCGTCCATCGTCCGCATCAGCGACTGCCAGGCCGCCTCGAAGAAGTTGAAACCGCCGTCAGGACCCATGCGACTGATCGCCAGGATGGTCGCGGCGAAGACGATCACCACCAGGGTCACCAGGCTGAGCCAGCCGACCAGGGCGACCGGACCGCCGGCCATCGACTTGTCGAAGCCGTACTTCAGACGTTCGCCGAGGCTGACGTCGCCCGTCTGCTGTCCCTTGGTGGTGTTCGGTTTGGCGGCGGCGCCCTTGGCGCCGGCGCGGGCGGCGTTGGCGCGAGTGATCGATCCCATGGAGCGATGCGTGTCCCTGATTGTCCGCCCGCCCCCCTGGCCGACGGGCCGTCCTGCGACAATTCGCGCACTGACGGTGAGCGGCCACGCTTAAAGCGGTTTTCCGGCCTTTGGAAGCTGACGATTCCCGACTAGAAGGCGGGCCTTCTCCAATCGCGGCTTGAGGGGTCTCTCATGCGCTATCTGCACACCATGGTTCGGGTCGCCGACCTGGAGGCCTCCCTGCATTTCTGGACGACCCAGCTGGGCCTGGAGGAGGTCCGCCGTCTCGAGAACGAGAAGGGACGGTTCACCCTCGTCTTCCTGGCCGCGCCGAAGGACAGGGACCGTTCGGCCGCCGAGCGGGCGCCCGAGGTCGAGTTGACGTACAACTGGGACCCCGAGACCTATACGGGCGGCCGGAATTTCGGCCACCTCGCCTACAAGGTCGATGACATCCATGCGACCTGCCAGCGGCTGATGGACTCGGGCGTGGTCATCAACCGCCCGCCCCGCGACGGCCACATGGCCTTCGTCAGATCGCCCGACGGCATCTCGATCGAACTGCTGCAGGAGGGGACGCCGCTGGAACCCGCCGAGCCGTGGCTGTCGATGCCCAACACCGGAACCTGGTAGGCGTGCGTCCGATCCTGGCCGGCGTCGCGGTCCTGCTCGCCGGGTGCGCCTCGACCTCCGAGACCAACCCCGGCCGGACCGCGACCGAACAGCTGCTGATGGCCCGCGCCGCCGACATCGCCGTCGACGGGCTGCGGCTGCCGATCCCGCCGGGGTCGCGCGTCTTCGTCGAGAACCGGTACATGCAGGGCGAGGGCTCGGCCTATGCGACCTCGGCCGTCCGCTCGGCCCTGTCGGAAGCCGGTTTCGCCCTGGCCGACGACAAGAGCCTGGCCGACGCGGTGTTCGAGCTCCGCGCCGGCGCCCTGTCGCTGGAGCAGATGCGCCGGGTCGTCGGCCTGCCGCCGCTGGCCCTGCCGATCAACGAGAGCCTCAACGTCGTCTCGATCCCCGAACTCAGCCTCTACAGCCGCCGCGACCGGGTCGGCGTCGCCGAGTTCTCGGGGTTCGTCTACGACGCCCGCACGGGCGCGCCGCTGGGCGCCGTCTCCCCGATGATCGGCGAGTACCGCATCCGCAGCCACAAGCTTCTCATGATGGTCACCTGGGGCCAGCAGTCGGCCCGCCCGGGCGAACGTGATCCCGGCGACAGCTGGCGGGAGTTCTAGCTCAACGACTTCATGTCGATGACCGCGCGGTAGCGGACCTCGCCGTTCTCTATGCGGGTGTAGACCTCGTTGATGTCCTTGATGTCGACGATCTCGATCTCGGGCGCGATGCCGTTCGCGGCGCAGAAATCGAGTACGTCCTGCGTCTCCTTCAGGTTGCCGATCAGCGAACCGGCGACGCTCTGACGCCGGAACGCCAGTTTGGAGTTGTCGACGCCGTCGATGACGTCGAGGTTGCCGACCACCACGAACCTGGCGTCTCGTTTCAGCAGGTCCAGCAGGGCGCCGACCTCGTGCTTCTCCGGCACGGTCGACAGGATGAAGTCGAAGGTCCCGGCCAAGGGTGTCAAGGACGTCTTGTCGGTCTCGACATAGGCGGCGTCCGCGCCCTGCGCCTTCGCATCGGCGATCTTCTCTGGCGTGGAGGTCAGGACGGTGACTTCCGCGCCGATTGCCTTGGCCAGTTTCGCCGCCATGTGGCCCAGGCCGCCGAAGCCCAGCACCGCGACCTTGTCGCCCTTCTTCACGCCCCAGTGCTGCATCGGCGACCAGGTGGTGACGCCGGCGCACAGGATCGGCGCGGCGGCAGCGGGGTCGAGGCCCTCGGGGATCGAAAGGACGAAGTCCTGCCTGACCACCACGGTGTCGGAGTAGCCGCCGAAGGTGTTGTCGCGACCGTACATGTTGGAACCGTCCTCGGTCATGGTCGCCGGGGTCATCGGGCCGTTGTAGGTGGCCAGCCAGCCGTTCGGGCCCTCGCAGTAGTTCTGATCTCCGGCATGACACGGCTCGCACTGACGGCAGCTGTCGATCATGCAGCCGACCCCGACGATGTCGCCCTCCTTGAACCGCGTCGTCTTGGCGCCGGCCTTCTTCACACGCCCGACGACCTCGTGGCCGGGGATGCAGGGGTAGACGGTGTTCTTCCACTCGTTCTTCACCTGGTGGATATCGGAGTGGCAGACGCCGGTGAACATCACCTCGATCTGGATCTCGTCGTCCTTTGGCCCTTCGCGCTCGATCTCCATCCGCTCCAGCCTGGCGGCGGCGGACTTGGCGCCATAGGCGAGGGACGTGATCATGGGGAGGCTCCGGGAGTGGGGGAGCCCACAGAACCCCACGCTCAAGTCCTTGTTCCGAATAGCCAAGCCGGCTTTCGACGCGACGGCCGGTGACGCAGGCGGGCCGCCCGCCTATGTTCGCCCCATGTCCGACATCGCCGCGCCCGAAGCCCCCGAAACCGACCGCCCCCTGACGCAGGACGGGCCTCAGGTCCGGCTCTGGCTGATCGACGCCTCGGCCTACATCTTCCGCGCCTATCACGCCCTGCCGCCCCTGACGCGCAAGTCCGACGGCCTGCCGGTCGGGGCGGTGCAGGGCTACTGCAACATGCTGTGGAAGCTGCTCAAGGACATGAAGGGCGCCGATGGCCCGACCCATCTGGCCGCCATCTTCGACCACTCCGAGAAGACGTTCCGCAACGACCTCTACGACCAGTACAAGGCCAACCGGTCGACCCCGCCCGAGGATCTGGTGCCCCAGTTTCCGCTGGTGCGCGAGGCGACGGCGGCGTTCGGCGTCCACTGCGTCGAACTGCCCGGCTACGAGGCCGACGACCTGATCGCCACCTATGCCTGCAAGGTGCGGGACGCCGGCGGGGAGTGCGTGATCGTCTCGTCCGACAAGGACCTGATGCAGCTGATCGGCCCCTCGGTCGTCATGTGGGATCCGATGAAGGATCGCCGCTTGGCCGAGGAGGCGGTGATGGAGAAGTTCGGCGTGACGCCGGACAAGATGATCGACCTGCAGGCCCTGATCGGCGACAGCGTCGATAACGTGCCCGGCGCTCCCGGGATCGGGCCGAAGACGGCGGCCCAGCTGCTGGACGAATACGGCGACCTCGACACCCTGCTGGAGCGGGCGGGGGAGATCAAGCAGCCGAAGCGGCGCGAGACCCTGATCAACTTCAGGGACCAGATCCTGCTCAGCCGTCAGCTGGTCCGCCTGACCTGCGACGCCCCGGCGCCCGAGCCCATCGACGACTTCAAGATGCGGGACCCGGATCCGGCGATCCTGTCGGCCTTCCTGGAGACGATGGAGTTCCGCAGCCTTCAGAAGCGCGTCGGCGACGGCAAGCTGGCGGGTCACGACGGGTCCGCCTTCGCCCCCGCCCGCCCCGCGCCCCTGACGGCGCCGGTCATCTCGCCCCGCTATGCGCCCCAGGCGATTCCGGAGGACGTCGAGAAACAGGCGGTGGACCATGACGCCTACCGGTGCATCCAGACGCTGGAGGCGCTCGACGCCTTCCTGGCGAGGGCGACGGAGGCGGGCGTGGTCGGGTTCGACACCGAGACCGACGCCCTGTCGGCGACCCATGCGGGGCTGTGCGGGATCAGCCTGGCGATCGGGCCGAACGACGCCTGCTATGTGCCCCTGACCCATGAGCACGAGCCGCAGGCGGGCGGGGGCGGGCTGGATTTCGGGGATGCGGTCGAGACCCGGGAGCCCCTGACCCAGCTCGACAAGGCCACAGTTTTAGCCCGGATAAAAATAATTCTTGAGGATGAATCCGTCCTCAAGGTCGTCCAGAACGGAAAGTACGATCTGGCGGTCATGGCCCGGAGGGGGATCCGGGTTGCGCCCGTCGACGACACCATGCTGATCAGCTACGTCCTCGAGGGCGGGCTGCACGGGCACGGGATGGACGAGCTGTCCCGGCTGCATCTGGGGCACGACCCGATCCCGTTCAAGAGCGTGGCGGGGACGGGCAAATCCCAGAAATCCTTCAAACACGTCGAGCTGAAACCGGCGACCTGTTACGCGGCCGAGGACGCCGACGTGACCCTGCGTCTCTGGCGCATCCTCAAGCCCCGGCTGGCGGCCGAGGGGCTGGCGACGGTCTATGAGACGCTGGAACGCCCCCTGCCCGCGGTGCTGGCCGACATGGAGCTGGAGGGCGTCCGCGTCGACCCCGCCCGCCTGCGCCGCCTGTCGTCGGAATTCGGCCTGCGCATGGTCGAGCTGGAGACCCAGGCCCACGAAATCGCCGGCCGCCCCTTCTCGATCGGCAGCCCCAAACAGATCGGCGAGCTGCTGTTCGGCGAGCTCAACCTGACAGGCGGCAAGAAGACCGCCTCGGGCCAGTGGGAGACCGGCGCCGCGACGCTTGAAACGCTCGCCGAGACCCACCCCCTGCCCCGCGCCATCCTCGACTGGCGCCAGCTCTCCAAGCTCAAGGGCACCTATACCGACGCGCTTGTCGCAGCCATGGACGAGGCCACCGACCGGGTCCACACCTCCTATCAGCTGGCCGCCGCCACGACGGGACGCCTCGCCTCCTCCGACCCCAACCTGCAGAACATCCCGATCCGCACCGAGACGGGCCGCCAGATCCGCCAGGCCTTCATCGCCCGCGACAACTGCGTCCTGATCAGCGCCGACTACTCCCAGATCGAGCTGCGCCTGCTGGCCCATATCGGCGACATCCCCGAGCTGAAACGCGCCTTCAAGGCCGGGATCGACATCCACACGGCCACGGCGTCCGAGATGTTCGGCGTCCCCGTCGACCAGATGGACCCCGAGACCCGCCGCCGCGCCAAGGCCATCAACTTCGGCATCGTCTACGGCATCTCGGCCTTCGGCCTGGCGAACCAGCTGGGCATCGACCAGGGCGAGGCCGGCGCCTACATCAAGACCTATTTCGAGCGCTTCCCCGGCATCCGCACCTATATGGATGCGACCCGCGCCGAGGTCCGCCAGGCGGGGTTCGTCTCCACCGTCTTCGGCCGCCGCATCCACATCCCGGCCATCCATTCCAAGTCGGGCGCCGAACGCCAGTTCGGCGAGCGCGCCGCCATCAACGCCCCCATCCAGGGCGCCGCCGCCGACATCATCCGCCGCGCCATGATCCGCATGCCGGCGGCCCTGGAGGCGGCCGGCCTGTCGGACGTGAAGATGCTGCTCCAGGTCCACGACGAACTGGTCTTCGAATGCCCGGATGCGCTGGCGGAGACGGCCATCCCCGTCATCCGCCGGGTGATGGAAGGCGCGGCCGAGCCCGCCGTGGCGCTGACGGTGCCGCTGGTGGTGGACGCGCGGGCGGCGAAGAACTGGGACGAGGCTCATTGAGCGCCCAAGCCGGCGCTCAATGAGCCCAGAAGGGCGCTAACGCTCGCCGCGCGGCGGCTCGCTGCTTGAGCGCAGGGCGACGAGTTCGCCCCAGGCAGTGGGCGACCATATCGGTGGAGCCACCATATTGGTCGCGGATCAGAGACCGATCATTCAGGTGACTCCACCACAATGATCGGGGCGATCCGCTGAGATCGAAGTTCACTGGTATTGAACTTTTCACTCTTGGCCAGCATATTGGGCGGGCAAAGTCCTTCCCGTGTCCCGAACTGTCGCCGTATGGCGTGCGTGTCCCGGTTCCGCCGAGACTAGGGGCCGGGAAGGCGCCTCCATTCAATGAAATTGCCACACGTCGTCCAGCCGGGGGCGAAGCATGTCGCGCCAGCGATGAGCGTCGCGCCGGTCCGTCCTGAACGACCGCGCCACCGCACCGGCACACATGTCTGCGAGCTGAATCAACGGATCGTTCTTCGAGTCCGAAAACCGGCAGTCGCGCACGGCCCCGTCCCGCACCTTGCGTTTGATCTCCGTCGACAATTTCTGACGGAACTCGCGGTCGCCGGAGCCATCAATAATGACCTTCGCATTGTCGAGGCGACCGCTGTCGTGTCTCAGCATCTGTTTGACGAAAAACTCGTAGAAGCTCTCCTTGTCCGAGCGAAGATGTTCGGACCGGATTACGTCTTTCTGGACCACGATGGCACGCACGCGGAACGCTGCGTTAGAGACAGCCGCGAAGAACAGGTCTCGGACATCATCGCGGCTTTTGCTGAACTTGAACTCGCCTTTGTGAAGCCGCCGCGCAGGGGATGTCTCGATCAGGCGGCGAACGTCCGCCGCAGCTTCCACGGTGTCGAAGATGACCATGGCCACCACGAATACAGGCGAACTGCCGTGATCGACCCTAAACCCTGCGTCGCCGCTTTCATCAATGTAGACCAACATCGTCCGATTGAATGCCATGGGCGCGACCAAGGCAAAAGCTCAATGCGCGCGACCAAGCAGGTAGAACCTCTAACTCAACGTCGGTCAGCCCCAAGGAAAAACTCGCACGCATGGGTGGGCATTAATTCTCAATTGGGCACTTCGCGAGCTGATTGCGGATTTACCACCATCCGTCTAGCCTCGCGGCCGGGGACAACCGACGGTGGGGCTGAATGTCTAGGGGTAAGTGGGTCACGCTGAAGCTTCATCAGCTTCGACTTGATCAAGCAAACTATCGGACAGGGCCGCAGGCAACACAGCGCGACGCGATCCGCGCCATGATCGATGACCAAGGGATCAAATTGGTCCGACTGGCGCGCGATATTATCCTGATGGAGGGGATCAGTCCGGGCGAACCTGTGTGGGTCGTTCCTTCGGGCACGCGAGGGCAATACATCGTCGAGGAAGGTAACCGCCGGGTAACAGCGCTTAAGCTGTTGGAGACGCCTGCTTTGGCTGACGGAACTTCAGTTTCGAAGCAATTTCGCCGCTTGGCAAAGGCTTATGCCGAGAACCCAATCCGCGAGGTTGATGCCCGCCTATTTGAGAAGCGTGCGGATGTAGCCCCCTGGAAGCGCCGGCGCCACATGACCGCTGGGTCAGGCGTAGGCTTGGACCGCTGGAACACCTTCGGGAAGGGCCGCGCGAACCGCGACATTGGCCTAGACGCTCCGAGGTCTCTCGCCGTGGTCGAGCTTTTCGCGGACGACAAAAGCGACGCTTGGGCGGAACTCTTGGAGGCTCTCGATGGGCGCTGGACCACGGTCGATCGCGTCCTGAATTCGGCACCCTTCAAAGACGTTCTGGGTGTGAGCATCGACACGAAGACTAGCGTCGTTGCGTTCGAGAACGGCGACGAAAAGGCGGGGCGGGATCTACTGAAGCGGGTCCTCACCGCGATGGCGGCTCCCGACTTCGAGTTCGCCCATGTCGAATCTATAGAGGATCGCACCGCGTTTATCCGCAAATTCGCGGACTATAGTGTGAAAGCAAAACCCAGCGACGGCGGGCAGGGGACCACCCCGACAGCATCACCTTCGCCGCCAAGTCCGGACGAGACCACGCCGGGCGCTGAACCGATTTCACCCCCAAGCGCGACACCCGGAGGTGATACCTCAACCTCGCCGGACGTAGCCGCCCCGGAACCCTCGGAGGTGCCGACACCAAGCCGCAGAGACTCGGCTGACGCGAACAGAAAGACGCTAGCGCCGCCTGACGGACCGCGGCTCCTACCCGTTGAGGGCATTAGGCTTCTGCCTCTCTACAACGAGTGCAAGAAAATTAAGGTCAAAGGTAATGAGAACGCCGCCGCGTTCTTGGTTCGGGTGTTTATCGAACTTAGCAGTGAGAACTATCTACAAGAGAAGAACGTTCAGCTGCCTCCAAGCCTCAGAGCGAAGCAGATCTCTAACTGGGAAGACTACCGAGTGAAGCTCTCTCAGAAAGTTGAGGCTGTCGCATTACATATTGACCCGACGAAGAGAGCCTCGATTTTCGTCCAAGCACGAGAAGCTATTCAGAAAGAGGCTGTAGGGTCATTTTCGATCACAATGCTTCACAGCTACTTCCACAATCGCCACGTCCTGCCGGATGAGGCGACCATCAAAGCCAGTTGGGATGGCTGGGAAGCCTATCTCCGCGCCGTGTACGTAGCGCTCAAGACCCCGTGATCATCGCGCTGGCCAAGACCCCTAAGCAGCGATATAATTTGTGATGGACCAGTTCAATACGCCCTTGAGGTACCCAGGCGGAAAGGGTCGCCTGACGCAGTTCGTGGCCGATCTGATCGAGACCAATGGCATGACCGGATGTCATTACGTTGAGCCCTACGCGGGGGGCGCTGGGATCGCGATTACCCTCCTATACCTTGAGTATGCCAGCCACATACATCTGAACGACCTGAACCGCTCCGTGCATGCTTTCTGGCACTCCGTTCTGAACGAGCCGGACAAACTGTGTGGTCTGATCCGCGACACCGTACCGACAATGGACGAGTGGCGGCGTCAGAAGGCCGTTCAGGCGGACGCTGACGCCAGCCCGCTCGACTTGGGATTTTCGACCTTCTTCCTCAACCGCACAAACCGTTCTGGGATAATCAAAGGCGGCGTTATCGGAGGCAAGGAGCAGCTAGGCGAATGGAAGTTGGACGCCCGGTTTAATTCGAAGGATTTGGCCCGGCGGATCGAGAAAATTGCCAGCTACAACTCGCGCATCAGCCTTTACAACAATGACGCCATCCTCCTGATCAAAGCTGTCTTGCCAAGCCTCCCGGAGAACACCCTCGTATACCTTGACCCGCCCTATTACGTGAAGGGAAAGGGCCTGTATGAAGATCACTACCGCCATGACGATCACGCGAAGATTGCCGCTCTGGTGACTTCGTCGATCAAGCAGCCGTGGATCGTCTCCTACGACAATGTAGAACCCATCCGCGAGCTTTATGCTGGCCGTCGACAGACGACCTTTGGCATTCAATACAGCGCTGGAACTCGAAGCGAGGGAAGCGAAGTCATGGTCTTCTGTGACGCCCTCACCATACCGACTGTAATCGAGCCGTCTCGCGGTATCGCCGCATAGAAGATTTAGGAAGCGGGTGACTCTTCGGTTACCGCTACGCACCCCAGCCGCCTGAGCTGGATGCCGGCCGCCTGTTGCAGGATAGCGCCCGGGGAGAGGCGCTCGATCTCGGCCAGGAGGCTCTTGATGCCGCAGCGGCCGTCGGCGCTGGTCAGGTCGAGACCGCGCAGGCCACCGCCAGACGCGGCGTCTTGGCGCTGTCCTGTTCCATGATAGACTCCCGATCATGCCCAAGAGCTCAACCAGTCGTTCAGGGTCCGTCGCCGTCGCGAAAGTCGATGGCCGGTGGGCTGTGCGCGATGGTGCGAAAGGTGGCTCGATCTTCCCGACCCGGGCCGAGGCCGTGGCGGCGGCGAAGCGGGCGCTGGCGCGTCAGGGCGGGGTGCTGACCGTCCATCAGGCGAACGGCAAGGTGCGCGAGACACTGACGCTCGGGCGGGATACGGCCGTGCGGCTGAACGGGATCGAGGGCGTGGCGCTGAACGCGGCGTCGCGCCGGTTGTTGCGGGATGTCCAGGCGTCGGGGATGACCCCGGCGCAGCAGCGCAGCGCGATCAGCGCCGCCTTCAAGAAGTAGGCGGCGCTGTCCGACACGCCGTTCGAACCGCTCTATGCGGCTGAGGACGATCCCTATTGCTACAAGGGGACGGCGGTTCTGAAGAACCGCGAAGGCCTGAGAGATCAGGGCGAACTGGATCAATTCGAAGCGCTGATGGTGACGATCCAGTCGTCGGAGCCCCTGCCTGATGGCGCGCTGGACGCCCGTCACTATCGCGCCATCCATCGGCACCTGTTCGGCCCGGTCTATCGCTGGGCGGGCAAGGATCGGACGATCCGCATCGCCAAGGACGCGAGCATGTTCTGCTATCCCGAGCAGATCGGGCGGCAGATGGATATCCTGTTCGCCGATCTGGCGCGGGCCGATCATCTGCGCGGACTGGACGCCGAAGCGTTCGCGGCCGGGGCGGCGCATGTGCTGTCCGAGCTGAACGTGATCCACCCGTTTCGGGAAGGGAATGGCAGGGCGCAGAAGGCCTTTCTGGTGCTGCTGGCCGAACGGGCGGGGCATGCCATCGACGTGGGCCGGATCGATCGGCAGCGGTATCTCGAGGCCATGATCGCCGCCTTCAATGGCGACGAAGCGCCCCTGACCCGGGTGGTCCGCAGCCTGCTGTGAGACGTCGGGTTCCGGACTTCGGACTCCCGGAAATCGCGCCAGCGATTGTCCGGGAGACAACTCGAGCGCCCTTGCAGTCTCCCGGACAGCCGCTTCGCGTCTTCCGGGGGCCAGAGATGCCTTTCGTCCCGGATAATCGCTCGCGCGATTTCCGGGATGACAAAAGCGAATGTCGATCGACCTCGCGGGAAGGCAGGCTCGCGGTGCGATCCCCTGTGCGGGCGCCACCTATCTTTTCTGATCCATCAACGGATCGGCGGAATCGGCCTGTGATTTCAAGGGGCGGCCCTGATTAGCGGGTTTTTGTGCGCCCTGGTGTGGGGCGGCCCCAGACTGGGGGGATGGGGAAGCGGAGCAAGCTGAGCGAGGAACAGTGGGAGGCCCTGTTCGGGATGGATCGGGCGGGGGTGAGGCGCGCCGACCTGGCGGGGTGGTACGGGATCTCGGTGGGGACGATCTGCTGGCAGGCGCGAAGGCGCGGGCGGATGAAGGGCGGGGATCCTGTGGCCGTCGATCGGCGCAGGCGGCCGGTCGAGGGGTGGGCGGAGGACCATGTGTTCGCCCAGAGCCGCAGCGGGATGACGCCCGGACGCTGGCGGCAGTTGCTGGACCGGAGGAACGCCGGGGAGGCGGACGAGGCCCTGGCCTTCGACTATCGGGTGCATCCGTCGACGATCGCGGCGGCGGCGAAACGATACAGGATGCGGAAATGCGATCTGGCGGGGGCGGTGTGGCGGCCGCGCGGGCCGCAGTGGGGGTCGGGGCCGGCGCGGCCGGAGCTGGGCTTTCGCATCGACCGGCATGACGCGCGGGTGCACCGGGAGGCGGTCGCGCGGCTGGTGCTGCTGGCGGCGCAGGAGGGGCGGATGGACGATATCCGCGAACTGCTGAGAACCTCGGCGGCGCTGGACACCCTGATCCCGGGGCCGTGGCATGCTAAGCGGCGCGGATGAAGACCGAGACCCTTGATGTTCTGATCGTCGGCGCGGGCGCGGCCGGGATGATGTGCGCCATCGAGGCGGGACGTCGGGGGCGGCGCGTGCGGGTCGTCGATCACGCGCGGGCGCCGGGCGAGAAGATCCGCATCTCGGGCGGGGGGCGGTGCAACTTCACCAACACCGGGACGAGCGTGGCGAACTTCCTGGGGGAGAACCCGCGGTTCGCGGCGTCTGCGCTCGGGCGGTATACGCAGGCGGATTTCGTCAAGCGGGTCGATCAGGCGGGGATCGCCTGGCACGAAAAGACCCTGGGCCAGCTGTTCTGTGACGACAGCGCCAAACAGATCATCCGCATGCTGACCGACGACATGAGGGCGGCGGGGGTGGTCCTGTCGCTGGGCGTCGGCGTGGACCGGGTCGAGCGGGTCGGCGAGGGGTTCGAGGCGGCGCTGTCGGACGGGTCGGTGGTGAGGTGTGCGTCTCTCGTGGTGGCGACGGGCGGCAAGTCGATCCCCAAGATGGGGGCGACGGGGTGGGGCTATGACCTCGCGCGGCAGATGGGGTTGCGGGTGACGGAGACGCGGCCGGCGCTGGTGCCGCTGACGTTCGAGGCGGGGCTGCTGGAACAGACGACGCCGCTGGCGGGGGTGGCGGTGGATGTTTCCGTCACAGCCAATCCGGCCTCAAGTCCCCCGAAGGGCGGTAGGCCCACGTTCAATGAGGCGATGCTGTTCACGCATCGGGGGCTGTCGGGACCGGCGATCCTGCAGATCAGCTCCTACTGGCGCGAGGGGGAGGCGATCACGGTGAAGATGGCGCCGGGCGTGGACGTGCTGGCGCGGCTGAAGGCGGCGAAGGCCGAGAACGGCGGCAAGCAGGCGGTCCACACGGCGCTCGGTCATATCGTGCCGCGGCGGCTGGCCGAGGTGCTGACGGCGCGCGAGGGGGCGAACGGCAAGCTGGCCGAGGTCGGGGACAAGGTGCTGGCGCGGCTGGATGCGGCGGTGAACGCCTGGACGGTCAAGCCGGTGGGGTCGGAGGGGTACCGGACGGCCGAGGTCACCCTGGGCGGGGTGGCGACGGACCAGCTGGACCAGCAGACGATGGCGGCGAAGTCCGTACCCGGACTGTTCTTCATCGGCGAGGTGGTGGACGTGACCGGCTGGCTGGGGGGCTATAATTTCCAATGGGCGTGGAGCTCGGGCTGGGCGGCGGGGCAGGCCTGCTGACGGCGCGATCACGAAACTTTCGGTTGTGTCGGGCGCGGCCGCGGGCAAGGTGGCGAAAAGAGCGGGGAGACGGCGACCATGTGTATCGTTTGCGCGAGAGGCCTGCAGCCCGGCGGCGACGGCGGCTTTCAGGGCCGGCAGGGTCTGACCCATGGACCGAACGGCGAGCTGCTGGATCCGCAATCGTTCCTGAACGGCGACGACCGGGGCGTGCCGGTGGTCGGCGGAGCCCGTCCTTCCTTCACCGTCGAACAGGCCGCGGCGCAGATCACCCGCCCCGGCCTCAGCTGGGCGACGGGTCTCGGCCAGCCCGCGACGGTCACCTTCGCCTTCCAGTCCACGGCCCTGTCGTGGGCGTCGAACGCGGAGGGCTTTACCCGCTTCAACGAAGCCCAGATCGCCGCGACCCTCAACGCCATGACGGCATGGTCCGACGTCGCCAACATCGTCTTCTCCAGGGTCGGAACGGGTTCGACAGGCGAGACCGCCTATTCCGACAACGCGACCATGCTTCTGTCGAACTGGACGACCGGCAGGGACTTTTCGGCGGGCTATGCCTACTACCCCGGGTCTCGCGGCGTGACCTCCCTGTCCGGCGACGTCCGGATCAACAGCCAGCTGAGCTACAATGTCGACCCGCAGCCGCTGAACTACGGCGCCCAGGCGCTTCTGCACGAGATCGGCCATGCGATCGGCCTGGCCCACCCGGGCGCCTACAACGCCGCCGCCGGCCAGACGATCACCTATGACGCCCACGCCGAATACCAGGAGGACAGTCGCCAGTATTCGGTGATGAGCTATTTCTCGGCGACGGTCACCGGCGCGTCGACGGTCTATTATCCCAACGGCACGGGGAGCTACTCCGGGGCCTATTCGTCGGTTCCGCTGATGGACGACATCGCCGCAGCCCAGCGGCTGTATGGCGCCAACTTCGCCACGCGCGCGACGAACACGGTCTACGGCTTCAACGCGACGGCGGACCGGGCGTGGTTCGCCGCGACCAGCGCCGATACCGTCCTTCTGTTCTGCGTCTGGGACGGGGGCGGGATCGATACCTTCGACTTCTCCGGCTATGCGGAAAACCAGCTGATCGACCTGCGTCAGGGCAGCTTCTCCAACGTGGGCGGCGACGGCCTGCCCTGGACAACGGGAGTGAGCGCGATCGGCAATGTCTCGATCGCCGTCGGCGCGGTGATCGAGAACGCCATCGGCGGGTCGGGCGCCGACACCCTCCAGGGTAATTCGGCCAACAACGTGCTGACCGGCGGCCTCGGGAACGACATCATCGACGGGGGACTGGGCACGGACACGGCCGTGTTCCGGGGTCTGTCCACGGCCTACACCATCACCTGGAACGGACAGACCGCCACCGTCGTGGGCGCGGACGGGCGCGACACGGTCACCAATGTCGAGCTGTTCCGCTTCGATGACGTGACGATCGCCTCCCTGGCGACGGGCGGCCTGTCGGTCAGCGGCGACTATGTCGCCAACACCATGACGGGCACCGCCTTCGCGGACATGCTGTCCGGCGGCGGCGGCAATGACATCCTGTCCGGCATGGGCGGGGCCGATACCCTGAGGGGCGGGACCGGAAACGACACGCTGAGCGGCGGAGATGGCGACGACCTGCTTCGCGGCGACGCCGGCAACGACGTGCTCGACGGCGGCGCCGGCTTCGACGCTGCGCTCTATTCGGGCGTTCGCCGCCAGTACACGGCCAGTTCGACCCGGGTCACCAGCGCCACCGAGGGCACGGACACCCTGACGGGGATCGAGGAAGCCCGCTTCGTCGACGGCGTCCTGACCTTCGACGCGACGAGCGCTTCGGCTCAGGTGATGCGTCTGTACAGCGCGACGCTGAACCGGGTTCCGGATCAGGCGGGGCTGGAGTCGAACGTGGCCGGCCTGGCCCGGATCGGGCTGCTGGGCCTGGCCAATATCTTCGTGCAGTCGGCCGAGTTCCAGGCCCGGTTCGGCACGCTGTCGAACCAGCAGTTCGTCGAACAGATGTACATCTTCGCCCTGGGCCGCCAGGGCGATGCCGCCGGGATCGCCAACTGGGTCGGGGTGATGAACGGCGGGGCCACGCGCGGCCAGATGGTGGTGGCCTTCTCCGAAAGCGCCGAGCATCAGACGCGAACGGCCGCGACCCTGAACGCCGGTCTGTGGGTCCCGGACGCCGAGGCCCAGATCATCGCGCGCCTGTACGACGCGACCTTCGACCGCCTGCCCGACGTGGCCGGTCTCGCGGCCTGGACGGCTTTGCTGGAGGGCGGCCGGCCGCTGATCGAGATCGCCGCGACCTTCGCCGGCTCGGCGGAGTTCCAGGCCCGGTACGGCACGGTCACCAACGAACAGTTCGTACGCCAGATGTACCAGTTCTGCCTGAACCGGGCGCCGGACGCCGGCGGTCTGGCCGGCTGGGTCAATGCGCTGAACACCGGAACCAGCCGGGCGCAGATGCTGCTGAACTTCTCCGAGAGCGCCGAGCATGTCGCCCTGACGGCGGCGTTGTGGCTCGGGGGCATCCGGACGCCCGGCTTCACCAGCGCCCCGCCGGAGGACCCCGCCAAAGGACTGGACGACGCCCAGATCCTGCCGGGCGTGATCGACCACGGGCTGTACGATCCGGCGGACCTGGGGTTGACGCTGATCGGGAAGGACGACGACGCCTTCGTGCTGCCGGCCGATCCGGACGGGGGCGTGACGCCCTGGCTCCTGATCGACGACGGCGATACGGCGACGCCGGGTCCGGGGGTCGTCCTGCCGATGCTCGACGACGGCGCCCTGCCCTTCGTGGTCCTGGCGAACGTGATCGACGAGCCCTGGAGCCTGTTCCACCGGGACGGGCTGGACCTCGCCTGGGCCTAGGGCGCACGCTTTCGTTACCGGCGGCCGAACTTCGAAAAACGCGGTATTATTCTGCTATTCCCGCAGGATAGTATCTCGGAGCGCATCATGCCGACCATCACGGGAACCTCAGGCGCCGACAATCTGGTCGGGACGGACGGGGATGATCTCATCGACGGCGCGGGCGGCGTCGACACGATCACGGGGCGCGGCGGAAACGATCAGATCCGCGGCAACGGCAATCTGTCGGGCGGCGACGGCGACGACACGATCGTCATCCTGGACAGGAACTCGGTCGTGGACGGCGGCGCCGGCTTCGACATCCTGGATGCGCGCTCCATCGTGGCGGCTCCCTCGCCCTTTCGGGGCTCGTCGACCCTTCGCTACACGGTCGACGGCAGCGGGCACATCATCCTGGACAATGTCATCATTCAAAGCGGGAACGCTGCGGGGCCGACCATCACGACCATCGTGAACGTGGCCGATACGACCGGGATCGAGCATCTGATCGGCCTTGGAACATTCGATCTCGCTGGCCTGACCCGGTCGATATCGATCACGCAAACAGGTGGCGGTGGAACGATTACCACCGGTTCAGGCGCTGACACGATCATCGCCGGATCAGGCCGTGATATCATCGACGGCGGCGCGGGCGCCGACGTCATCCGGAGCGGCGCGGGCGAGGATCAGATCGTCGTCGGCGCGGGGGATCGGGTTTTCGGCGAGGCTGGCGCTGACCAATTCACGATCAATGCCGCGGCGATCATGGGCGCCCCCCTGTTCATTGACGGCGGTACAAGCGGGGACGGTTTCGGGTCGGTCGATCAGGATGAACTGACGATCGAACTCGACGGCGTCGTGCGCGACTTCACCCTGGCCAATTCCGAAATGCCTGGCGCGTCGCGCATGACCGACCTGGAGAGGGTTCAGATCAACTCGCGCCAGACCCAGACCGGAGGACCTGTCACCATCACCCTCTACGGCGGAGCGGAGGTCAACAATTTCACCTACAGCGATCGTAGTTTCGGTAGCGCGCCGCCTACGACCATCCGCTTTTTCGGCGGAGACGGTCGTGACTATTTGACGGCCTTCGCCGGCACTGCGGACACGCTCCTGAGCGGAGGCGCGGGAAATGACGATATCGGGGCGTACGTCGGGACGGCTCACGGTGACGACGGGAACGACACCATTTACGCCGGTAGAGGCGCCACCGGTTACGGCGATGCGGGCGACGACGCTCTGCGTGGCGAAGGCTCCCTGTATGGCGGCGCCGGTAACGACCGCCTGACCGGAAGCGGCTTCCTGAGCGGCGGGGCGGGCGACGACACGATCCAGATCGACGGCTTTGGGACCGCGGTGCGCGACGGCGGGGACGGGGTCGATACTCTTGTTCTGGCTGGAACGGCCGGAGGCGATGTCTCACTTGCGGCCGGCGTTTATCGGCAAGCCGGGTCGACCCAGCCCGGCGTGGCCACGCTCTTCTCCATCGAGAATCTGACGGGCAGCGCCTTTGCCGACCGGCTGGAGGGCGATGGCGGGGTCAATGTGATCCGGGGCGGGGGCGGCAACGACCTGCTGCAGGGCGCCGGCGGCGACGATCAGTTGTTCGGCGAGGCCGACCTGGACCGGCTGGAAGGCGGCGCCGGGAACGATCGTCTGGACGGCGGGGCCGCCAATGATGTGCTGCTGGGCGGCGACGGGAACGACTTCCTGATCGGAGGCGCGGGCGACGACGATCTGGACGGCGGAAGCGGCGACGATACGGCCTGGTTCGCCACCAGTATCGAAGCCGTCACGTTCAGCTACGAGAACGGTCTGATCATCGTCAACGGCGTGGGGCGCGATCGACTGACCGGCATCGAGCATCTGGAATTCGTCGACGGGCGTCTCGACGTCGGACCTGACGGCCGGGTGATCCTGCAGCCCCTGACAGACATCGTCGGCACCGCCGGCGCCGATCGTCTGACGGGCGGGAACGGCCGGGACAATATTCTGGGCCTGGCCGGGAACGACATCCTCGACGGCGGCGGCAACTGGGACACGCTGAATGGCGGCGACGGCTACGATATCGCGCAGTACGCCGGGGTCCGGCGGCAGTACGTCGCGTCCGCGTCCAGCGTAAGCGGCGGCCCCCTGAGGGACGGGCCCGCAACCGGGACCGACAACCTGATCTCGATCGAGGCGCTGCGCTTCGTCGACGGGACCCTGACCTTCGATCCCAACTCCCTGGCGGCCCAGGTCATGCGACTCTACGACTCGGCTCTGGACCGACAGCCGGATCAGGGCGGGTTCGAGAACCTGCTGGACTTCATGGAGGGCGGCGGCACGCTGACGGCGCTCGCGACCGCCTTCATCAATTCACTGGAATTCCAGTCTCAGTACGGCTTCCTGACGAACCAGCAGTTCGTCGAACAACTGTACCTTTTCAACCTGAACCGCACCGGCGATGCCCAGGGCATCGCGGCCTGGACCGGGCAGTTGAACGCGGGCGCCAGCCGCGCCAGCGTGCTGATCGCCTTCTCCGAAAGCGCCGAACACCGCACGGTGACGCAAGGCGTGCTGAACCAGGGCCTGTGGGTCGCCGATGACCAGGCCCTGATCATCGCGCGGCTGTACGACGCCACCTTCGACCGCGTGCCGGACTGGCGCGGATTGAGCGACTGGACCGGCTATCTGAAGGGCGGGATGAGCCTGACGGAGATCGCAGGCCTGTTCGCCGCCTCGGCCGAGTTCCAGGACACCTACGGCGCCCTGACCAACCAGCAGTTCGTCGAGCAGATGTACCGCGCGTCCCTCAATCGCGAGGGCGAGGCCGGGGGCGTGGCCGGGTGGACCAACGCCCTGAACAACGGCACGAGCCGGGCCCAGGTCCTGGTCGCCTTCTCCGAAAGCGCCGAGCACGTGGCACTGACGCGCGACCTGTGGCTGGGCGGTGTGCAGTACGAGCGGGAAGACGCTGCGCCAGCTTCGTCGAACGGGGCGGACCCCGGCCCGCTGGTTCTTCCGGCGCTGCACGAAGGGGCGATGACCATGGCAGGGCTGGATCACGGCTGGACCGTGCCTGGCTCCCATCATGACGCCTTCGTGCTGCCGGCCGATCCGGACGGGGGCGTCATGCCGTGGCTCCTGATCGACGACGGCAATATGGCGACGCCGCTTGCGGAGGTCGTCCTGCCGATGCTCGACGACGGCGCCCTGACGTTCGTGACCCCGGCGCCTGTGATCGACGAGCCGGGGAGCCTGTTCCACCGCGACGGGCTGGACCTCGCCTGGGCCTGAGGCGAGCGCGCCAGAATTCCCTTGAGGCGCGCCGGTCCCGGCGACATCACTCCTGCTTCGGCCAAGGGCCTCTGAGGCCGGCACGCGGCCCGTTCCGAGCCTTTGCCGGCTCCGGGACGGGCCGGAGGCCTGCTAGTGCGCCTCGGGCGGACGGGCCGCGGGATCGAGGTATTCGCTCTCGGAATGATGATGGGCCGAGAGAACGAAGCGGCGGTCGCAGTAGCCGCACTCGACGAAATTCTCGCCGCCCATGTCGAGATAGACCAGCGGATGGCCGAGCACGCCGCCGCCGTCGCAGGCCACGCGCTTGCTGGCGACCGTGATTTCCTCGGGCGGGAGGACGAGTTGATCGGGGTGGCGCGGCGGCATTGATCGGTCCGTGGTCTTGGCGCGGGGGATGCTGACGCCTAGTTAGACGGCCTGCCCCCGCGCCGAAAGCCCCCAAGCGCGTCGATGGACGCGCGCCGAAAGAATCTGATGACCGAGACCGAAGCCCTGCCCGTCAACGCCATCGAGGTGCGCGGGCTGGAAAAGACCTATGCCGGCAACAAGAAGACGCCGCCAAAGACGGCCCTGAGAGGGGTCGATCTGGTCATTCCGAGGGGGTCGATGTTCGGCCTGCTGGGTCCGAACGGGGCCGGCAAGTCGACCCTGATCAACATCCTGGCGGGGATCGTCAACAAGACCGGCGGGACGGCAGCCATCTGGGGTCGCGACATCGACGAGCGGCCGCGGGACGCGCGCGCCGCGCTCGGCGTCGTGCCGCAGGAGATCGTGGCCGACGTCTTCTTCACCCCGCGCGAGTCGCTGGAGGTGCAGGCCGGCTTCTATGGCGTGCCGAAGTCCGAGCGCCGCTCGGACGAGCTGCTGGCTGCGCTGGGCCTGTCGGACAAGGCCAACGCCTATGTTCGCGCCCTGTCGGGCGGGATGAAGCGGCGGCTGATGGTAGCCAAGGCCCTGGTGCACAATCCGCCGATCCTGATCCTGGACGAGCCGACCGCGGGGGTGGACGTGGAGCTGCGTCGCCAGCTGTGGGAGTACGTCCGGCGCATCAACGCCGAGGGCGTGACCATCCTGCTGACCACCCACTATCTGGAGGAGGCGCAGGAGCTCTGCGACACCATCGCCATCATGAACCGGGGCGAGGTCGTGGCCTGCGAGCCGACGCCGCAGCTGTTGCGCCGGCTGGATACGCGCAACGTCGTGGTGACGCCCGAGCATCCGCTGGACGGCGTGCCGACCGTGGCCGGGTTCGACGTCGTGGCGCGGGCCAACGGCGCCTTCGCCATCAGCTACAAGAAGGGCCAGTCTTCGGTGGAACAGGTGCTGGCCGCCGTGCGCGCCGCCGGGATCACCATCTCGGACATCACCACCGAGGATCCGGACCTGGAGGACGTCTTCCTGGCCCTGACCTACAACGATGCGAACGCGGTCAGTCCGACGAAGGACTGAGGGGGACGCTCCGCCCTATTCCCGGGCCGGGTTGCGTCGCCAGGACTTTACATGCGTAATATGCTCCAGGAGCCGCGCATGAACATCACCGACGCCGAGTTCAAGGTCATGGACGCCCTGTGGGCCGGGCGGCCCCTGTCGGCGGAGCAGCTGATCGCCGAGGTGCGCGGCCGCACGACCTGGGGCGAGGCGACGGTCAAGACGCTGATCAACCGGCTGATCAAGAAGGAGGCGATCCGCTCCGTGCGCGCGGACGGACGGCACCGCTATGAGGCCGCGCTGGAGAAGGAGGCCTTCGCCCTTTCGGAGAGCGAGACCCTGCTGGACCGGCTGTTCGGCGGAGAGGTGGCGCCGCTGGTCGCCCAGTTCGCGCAGCGTCGGTCGCTGTCGCCTCAGGACCGCGAGCGTCTGAGGGCCATCATCGACGCGATGGACGACTGAGATGCTGGCGCTGCTGACGGAGCTGAACGCGGCCTTGGCGGCCGCCGTTCTGATCGTGCTGCTGGTCCGCCGGCCGTTTCGCCATCGGTTCGGACCGCGCGCCGCCTATGGTCTGTGGGCGATCGTGCCCGTGGCGATGGCAGCCGTCTGCCTGCCGCGAACGGTCGTCGGCGGGGAGGCGGTCGCGCCCCTGGCCGTTCCGGCGACGCTGATCCTGTCCGTCTGGCTGTTGGGCGTGACCGTCTCGGCCGGCCTGATCGTCGCGGGCCAGGCGCGGTTCGCGGCGCACGCGCGCCGGGGCGTGGCCGGGCCCGCGATCACCGGCGTGCTCGTCGGGCGTCTGATCATGCCCGCCGACAGCGCCACCCGCTGGAGCGCCGAGGAACTGGCCGTGGTCCGCGCCCATGAGCACGCCCATCGCGAGCGCGGCGATCTGCGGGTCAATGCCGTCGTGGCGGTGCTGCGCTGTCTCTTCTGGTGCAATCCGCTGGCGCAGATCGGGGCCGACCGGTTTCGGTTCGATCAGGAGCTGGCCTGCGACGCCACGGTGATGGCGATGCGGTCCGGACGGCGGCGGGTCTATGCCGAGGCCCTGCTCAAGGCCGAGACGGCGCCGGCCCCGGCCTTCGGGTCCAGCTGGGGCGCGACCGGCGCGGGCGCCCTGGCGACGAGGATGGCGAGCCTGAGCCTGGGCTGTCATCGGCCGGATCTCGCCGCGACCCTGTGCGTGATCGCCCTGATGCTGGCGACGGCGACGACAGCGTGGAGGGTCCAGCCCGCCTCGATAAAGGCTCTGGCGCCGGTGGCCCCGCCCGTCCTCTATGTGCGGATGAACGCGCCGGCCTCGACCACCGCGCCCTGACCGGTTGACTGTATTACAATTGTAAATCAATGTACCCCTGTCTTTTGGCGGAGGGTCTTGTGCGCATCCATCTCGTCTCTCTGATCGTCCTGACGACGGCGCTGCTGACCGGTTGCGAGGTCAGGACCGACCGCTGGCTCGAACGGCAGGCCGAGGTCGATCCGCCCGAGCTCTGGCAGGTGGAGGTGATTGGCGCCGAAGCCCGGCCCGTTCAGATCTGCGTGGACACCCTGCTGCGAGAGGGGTTCGGCTCGCCGCTTCCGGAGGTGGGCGGACAGCCCTGTGTCCTGATCGGGGAGCCGGTGGAGCACGAAGGCGGGCGGATCGGGCGCTGCGCGTCCGCCGGCCGACCCCTGCTTTTCAGTGTGAAGAAAGAGGGCGCCCCGGAGGACTTCAGCGTGACCCTGAACGTCCAGACGCTGGACCGCCGGGCCTCTGAGGTTACCCAGACGCGCAGGTACAGAAGGCTGGGGCTTTGTCCGCCCGGCTGGACCATCGGCGACAACACCGATCAGGAGGGGCGCAGACGGAACAACGTCTGGCCGCCGGCATGGGGCGGGTAGTCCTTTTGGGCCCTCCCGCCTTGCCCGTGACGTCATCCCGCCGTATCCCCGGATCATGCCGAACACGCCCCTGATCTGCCCGTCCATCCTGGCCTCGGACTTCGCCAAATTGGGCGAGGAGATAAGGGCGCTGGAGACGGCGGGCGCGGACTGGATCCATGTCGACGTCATGGACGGCCATTTCGTGCCCAACATCACCATCGGTCCGGACGTGGTGAAGGCGCTGAGGCCGCACACCAGCCTGCCGTTCGACGTGCACCTGATGGTCGCGCCGGTCGATCCGTGGCTGGAGGCCTATCGCGAGGCGGGCGCCGACATCCTGACCGTCCATCCCGAGAGCGGGCCGCATCTGCACCGGACCCTCGGCCGGATCCGCCAGCTGGGCGCCAGGGCCGGCGTCGTCCTGAACCCGGGCACGCCCCTGTCGGTGCTGGAGGAGGTGGTCGATCTGGTCGATCTGGTCCTGCTGATGTCGGTCAATCCGGGCTTCGGCGGCCAGTCCTTCATCCCCTCAACCCTGAAGAAGATCGAGAAAACGCGGGCCATTCTGGATGCGGCGGGGTCGAAGGCGCATCTGCAGATCGACGGCGGGGTGACCGCCGCCAACGCCGGCGCCTGCGTCGCAGCCGGGGCCGATGCGCTCGTCGCCGGAACCGCCGTGTTCAAGGGCGGGCCGGACGCCTATGCGGCCAATATCGCCGCCATCAAGGCCGCATAGGTGAACCCGATCGGGCCCTTCGCCGACCGTAATCCGTCCACGCCCAACGTCGGCGAGGGCGGCGCCATTCCGGGTCTGCGCGGGGCGCCGGTCCGGACGCCGGTGCGATCCAGCGGCGTGACCACCGGCCCGGCCCTGTGGCCCGCCGTGGCCGGTCGGGTGCTGACCCGCCAGATGTGGATCGAGCTCTATGGCCTGCCCGGCTATGCGATGACGCTGGGGCTGAGCAAGGCGACGACCTTCGCCGCCACGCCGCGCGATTTCCGCCCCGCGGATATCAATCTGGGCAAGGCGGTTCTGGGCGGCCGCTTCCCCCTGGCCGGATCGAATCTGGAAGCCGAAGCGCCGGCCGATCCGTGGAACCGGCCGAGCCCGTCGCGAGCCTTCGCCGTCGATCTGCACGCCTTCGCCTGGCTGCCCGGCCTGATGTTGCAGGGAGAGCGGGGGGCGCGCGAGGCGCTGCGGCTGACCCTGAGCTGGGCCGATACCTTCTCGCGCTGGTCGCCCTTCGCCTGGGAGCCGCAGATCCTGGCGCGGCGGGTCTACAATCTAGCCTGCGCGGCGAAGAAGATGGGCGCGGTGGCGTCCGAGGCCGACCGGCTGAGACTGGCCGACACCCTGGGGCGTCAGGCGCGCCAGCTGCTGCGGCCGCCGGGCGGACTGGCCGGCAAGGCCGAACGGCTGGTCGCCGCCGCCGTGGCCGGATGCGTGCTGGCGGGACCGCCGGGGGCGGGTCTGCGGCGGGCGGCCCTGGGGCGGCTGCCGGGGGTGCTGAGGGTCACGGTCGGGGGGGACGGGGGTCATGCCTCGCGCGCGCCGGAAGCCGGGATGGAGCTGTTGCTCGACCTGCTGACGCTGGACGACACCCTGTCGCAACTGTCGGAACCTGCGCCCGAGGCCATGGGCGGGGCGATCATCCGCCTGACCACCGCCTTGCGACTGCAGGTGCTGCCGGACGGGCGGTTGTCGGGTTTCCAGGGCGGCGGGCCGTCGAGCGTCGCCCGGGTTGCGGCCGCGCGCGCCCATGACGAACATGCCGAGGCGGCGGCCGGGGCCGTGGGCACGGTCGGGGGGCTGAGCCGCATCCGCTCGCCCTTGCTGACCATAATGACCGACGCCGGGTCGCCGGGGAGAGGCGCCTGGTCCGAAGCGGCGTGCGCCCAGCCGCTGGCGCTGGAGATCGTCTGCGGCAAGGACCGGATCGTCACCGGCTGCGGCTGGACGCCCCGCGCCGCCGACCGGCAGGGGCTGAGGCTGACGCCCGGCCATTCGACCCTGACCCTGGGCGAGCAATCGTTCGCCGAGCCTCTGGGCGGGTGGAAGGGCGAACTGCTGGGACCGCGTCTGTACGGGCGGCCCTATCATGTGACGTCGGAGCGCCGGGACGGCGACGGGGCGGTGTGGCTGGAGGTCGAGCACGACGCCTGGGCCCAGCCGTTCGGCCTGATGCACCAGCGCCGGCTCTATCTGGATCAGAGGCTGGACGAACTCAGGGCCGAGGAGCGGCTGCATCCGGCCGCGGGAAATCGCGACACCGTCCGCGTCATCGCGGCCCCCTATGCCGTGCGCTTCCATCTGGAGCCGGGGGTGCAGGCGTCTCTGGCGCGGGATCGCCGGTCGATCCTGCTGCGTGGCCATTCCGGACGCGGCTGGTGGTTCAGGACCGACGGTCCGGACGTGGCGATCGAACCGTCCGTCCACGTCGACGAGGGTCTGACGCGGCGGTCGCTGCAGGTCGTGGTGCGCGGCTCGGCCCGGACCGACGCCGAGACCAAGATCCGCTGGAAGCTGAGCCCGGCCGGAGCGGCGGGCGACCCGAGCTGAGGCCTATTCGGCGGCCGGTTCGACGGCCCTGGCCTTCTTGACCTTGGGCGGCTTGGGAGCCTTCTTCGGCTTTGCGGCTTTCTCGGCGGCCTTCTCGGCCTTGCGGGCCTCCTTGGCGGCCTTCTTCAGGGCCTTGGCCTCGGCCTTTTCGACATCGGGGGCAGCGTCGGCGGCCGCGGCGATCTCGGCCAGCATGTCGAGGAAGCCGTCGCGCTTGCCCTTGGGCAGGAGGCCCATGATCCGCTTGTCGGCGGCCTCGACGCGGGGGCGGGCCTGATCGAGCAGGGCCTGCCCCTCTTCCGACAGCCGGACGGCCTTGGCGCGGGCGTCGAGCGTCGAGCGTTCGCGCGACAGAAGCCCCTTGGTCGTCATGCGGGCGACGAGATCGGCCAGGGTCGAGCGGTCGATGCCGGTGGCGCGGACGAGTTCGGTCTGGGTCAGGCCTTCCTTGACCGAGACGGCCTCCATGACCGCAAACTGGCGCTGGGTCGGACCGCCGTCGCCGGCCTCTTCCGAATAGATGTCGAGCGCCAGCTGGAGGGCGCGATGCATCAGATGGCTGGGCGATTCCGCGAGCGTGCCCGCACGCCGCGCCTGTTTTCCGGATTTGACCATGCCACTGTCCCCTGTGCCGTATGCGGAGGGTTATCAGCAGGCCTTTACGGTTTAGCGACAGCGCGGCCGATATGGCCGCGCTGTTCTCCTTTGGGCGCTATGTTCGCGACGCGGTCGCTCACGACTTGAGCGGGCTTTTTTCGCGCTAACGCTCGACGCGCGGCGTCTCGCTGCTTGAGCGGCTTTTTTGATGCGCTAACGCTCGACGCGCGGCGTCTCTCTGCCTGAGCGCGGTCGGCAAGCGTCAGGGCGCGGTGTCAGGCCTTGCGGGGGCAGAGGCGTCGGCGGGTTCGTCGGAGATCAGGTTCTTCATGATCAGCGGCACCTGCGACAGGCCGAAGACGGACGAGGCGATCCACAGGACGCCGCGGAAGCTGACCCAGACATCGGCCGGATCGATGTGGGCGTATCCCATCCGGGTCGCGGCCCAGCCGACCAGGGCCTCGGACCGGACCAGCTCGTTGACGATGGCGACGGCGCCGAAATACAGGCCGTAGCGGAAGGTCAGGGCGCGCCAGGCGGCGTCGTTGACCGGGATCACCGTGCCCAGCAAAGCCTTGAGCGGCTGCTTGCCGAGATACAGACCGCCGAGCAGGGCGACGGCGAGCGAGGCGTTGAGCACCGTCACCTTGAGCTTCACGAACAGGTCGTCGTTGAAGACGATGGTCAGGACGCCGAACACCAGGGCGAAACCGCCGACCAGCAGCGGCATCAGGGCCAGACGCTTCTCCACCATCAGGCCGACGACCACGGCGACGACCGAACCGGCCACCAGACCCCAGGTCGCGTGGACCAGGGCCTCGTCGCCCGGCAGGCCGCGCGCGCGGAAGAAGATGAAGGTCGCGGCGAAGGCGGCGAGGGCGCCGAAATCGACGACCTGACGGATCCAGGTCGGGGGCTTCCTGTGCGGGGTCTCGGGGGCGTCGGTCATGATCTAGTCCTCGAGGCCGACGAGCGAACGGGAGAAGGCGCGGGCGTCGAAGGGTTGCAGGTCGTCGATCCCCTCGCCCACCCCGATCAGCTTGATGGGGGCGTCGGACGCCTGGGCGACAGGCACCAGCACCCCGCCGCGCGCCGTGCCGTCCAGCTTGGTCATGACCAGGCCGGTGACGAAGGCGGTACGGCCGAAGATCTGTTCCTGGGCCAGGGCGTTGCGGCCGACGGTGGCGTCAAGCACCAGAAGCGTCTCATGAGGGGCGTCCGAATCGGTCTTTCTGAGCACGCGGACGATCTTCAGAAGCTCGTCCATCAGGGCGGACTTGTTCTGCAGCCGGCCGGCGGTATCGACGAGGACGACGTCGAAACCTTCCGCCTTTGCCTTGGCGTAGGCGTCGAAGACCAGACCGGCGGCATCGGCGCCGTCGCGGCGGCTTTCGAAATGGGCTCCGGCGCGGTCGGCCCAGACCTTGAGCTGTTCGCGGGCCGCGGCGCGGAAGGTGTCGCCCGCGACGATCATGACCTTGGCGCCCTTGGCCGTAAGGTCGGCGGCGATCTTGCCGAGCGTCGTGGTCTTGCCCGATCCGTTGACGCCGACGAACAGGACGACGAACGGCTTGATCCCGCCAGCGACGCCTGCGGGGCCGAGCGGGTCGAAGGTCGCCTGACGCGGCAGAAGCTCGGCGGCGACGGCCTCGGCCAGGGCCTCTTTCACTTCGCGCTCGGAGGAGGCGCCGCCGAAACGCAGGTCGCGGAAGCGGGCGACGATGCGGTCGGTGGCGGCGGGGCCGAGATCGCTCTCCAGCAGATGCTCCTCGAGGCCTTCGAGGGCGGCCTCGGACAGAGGCTCCTTCACGAAGGCGGAGACGACCTGTTCGGTCATCTGCTGGCTGGAGCGGGCCAGTCCCTGGCTGAGGCGCTGGAACCAGCCCTTCTTGGGCGTATCGGTCATGGGAGGGCTTTAGCGGGGCGGCGGATGGGCGTCATCTTTTCCTTTCGTCATCCTCCGACGCGTAGTTTGGGCGACGGCGACTTTGGCTCTATATGAGCATAACAGATCGAGGACCGCGCCTTGGCCAAGACCCACGCCTTCCATTCGCCCCGCACCCACGGCTTCGTCCGGGTCGCGGCGGCGACGCCGGTGGTGCATATCGCCGACCCGAAGGCGAACGCCGAAGAGCATCTGGCGCTGATCCGGCAGGCGGGCGAACAGGGCGTGGACCTGATCGTGTTCCCGGAGCTGTCGCTGAGCGGCTATGCGATCGACGACCTGCACATGCAGACGGCCCTGCTGGACGAGGTGGAGCGCCAGATCGAGGTGGTGGCGGAAGCCGCCGATGTGGCGGGGCTGGTCGCCGTGGTCGGGGCGCCGGTCCGGAACGGGGACGCCCTGTTCAACTGCGCGGTGGTGCTGGGGGGCGGGGCCGTGCTGGGGGTCGTGCCCAAGACCTATCTGCCGAACTACCGCGAATATTACGAGAAACGCTGGTTCGCCCCGGCGGCGTCGCGGGGCGAGGACGCGGTTACCCTGGGCGGCGAGAGCGTGGATTTCGCACCGGGCCTGATCTTCGAGGCGACCAACCGGCCGGGCTTCGTCTTCGCGGTCGAGATCTGCGAGGACTTCTGGGCGCCCTTGCCGCCCTCGACGCGGGCGGCGCTGGCCGGCGCGCGGATTCTGCTGAACCTGTCGGCGTCCAACATCGTGATCGGCAAGGCCGATGAACGGGCCGTCCTGTGCGCCAGCCAGTCGGCACGGACGTTGTCGGCCTATGTGTTCACGGCTTCGGGCTGGGGCGAGAGCACCACCGACCTGGCCTGGGACGGACAGGCGACGATCCATGAACTCGGCGCGAAACTGGCCGAGGGTGAGCGGTTTGCCCTGACATCGCACATGACGGTGGCGGATATCGACGTGGCCCGGATCGGGCTGGATCGGATGCGGAACGGCACCTTCGCCGATTGCGCGCGGATCGAGGGCGAGGCCGCGACAGTGATCCCGTTCGAGGCCGCCGAAGACCGGGATACGGGCGCGCTGATCCGCCCCCTCGACCGCTTCCCCTTCGTGCCCGACGACCCGAAGCGGCTGGATCAGGACTGCTACGAGGCCTTCAACATCCAGGTACAGGGGCTGATGCGGCGGATGACGGCGACGGGCGCCGAGCGGCTGTGCATCGGGATTTCCGGCGGGCTGGATTCGACCCAGGCCCTGCTGGTGGCCTGCGGGGCTTTCGACCGGTTGAAGCTGCCGAGGACGAACATCCTCGCCTACACCATGCCGGGGTTCGCGACCTCGGACGGGACGAAGTCCAACGCGTGGGCGCTGATGAATGCACTGGGTGTCACGGGCGAGGAGATCGACATCCGCCCGGCCGCCGAGCGGATGCTGAAGGACATCAGGCATCCGTATGCGGACGGCCAGCCCGTTCACGACATCACCTTCGAGAATGTGCAGGCGGGTCTGAGGACCGACTACCTGTTCCGGCTGGCGAACCAGAACAAGGCCTTCGTGCTGGGCACCGGCGACCTGTCGGAGCTGGCTCTGGGCTGGGCCACCTATGGCGTCGGCGACCATATGAGCCACTACAACGTCAACGGCGGGGTGGCGAAGACCCTGATCCGGCACCTGATCCGCTGGGTCGCCGGGCGCGACGACATGACGGGCGCGACCGAGGTGCTGCATGCCATTCTGGACACGGAGATCTCGCCCGAACTGGTGCCGGCGGGGGCGGACGGGAAGATCCAGTCGACGGAGGGGACGGTCGGTCCCTATGCGCTGAACGACTTCTTCCTGTTCCACATCACCCGCTTCGGCATGAGCCCGTCGAAGGTCGCGTACCTGTGCCATCAGGCCTGGGGCGACGCCTCGCGCGGCGAATGGCCGGCGCATCATCCGCAAGGCGATCGGCTGGCGTACGATCTGGCGACGATCAAGTTCTGGCTGCGGAAATTTCTCGTGCGGTTCTTCCAGACCAGCCAGTTCAAACGGTCGGCCCTGCCGAACGGACCGAAGGTGGTGACCGGCGGGTCGCTGTCGCCGCGCGGCGACTGGCGGGCGCCGTCGGACGGGAATGCGCGGGTGTGGCTGGACGAGCTCGACGCCAATGTGCCGGATGCCTAGAGAGCCGGAATGACCGACGCCCCGACCAAGGATTCCAACGGCAACATCCTGTCTGACGGCGACAGCGTGACCCTGATTAAGGACTTGAAGGTCAAGGGATCGGGCGGGGTGACGCTGAAGCGCGGGACAATGGTCAAGAACATCCGCCTGACCGATGACACCGACGAGATCGAGGCCAATGTCGACAAGGTGCGCGGTCTGGTGCTGCGGACGGAGTTCGTGCGGAAGGCGTGATCTCTCTCCTCCCCGTCCGAAGGATGGGGAGGTGGCGCGGCGCGTCTTCAGCGCCGTGACGGAGGGGGCGATGCGATGTTTCCGGTGGGCGCCACCCTCACTTCCGCAATTCCCTCGCCCCCTCCGTCAGCTCGCGAAAAGGCGAGCTGCCACCTCCCCATTCGCCAAGCGGCGAACAGGGAGGAAACGCTTCAGGGCACGTCCCGCAGGAATTCGAAGATCGCGGCTTTCGACTCGGGCTCGTCGAGCATCGGGGCATGGCCGATGTCGGGGATTTCGGCGTAGCGCATGTCGGGCGCGGCCTTCTGCATCTTCGCGGCGATGTCGGCGCTCAACAGGTCCGAGGTTCCGCCCCGGATCAGCAGGGTCGGGCGCTTCTTCGCCAGACGCCGGAAGAAGGGCCACAGGTTGGGGACCAGGGCCTTCGCCCCGGCCGCGCGGATCGGCACGGCGATGTCGGGGTCGTAGTCGAGGACGGGCGACCCTTCCGTCCCTTCGCGGAAGACGCGGCGGGCGAAGGCGTCCCAGTCGGCGTCGGTGTAGTGCGGCAGGGCGATCTCGTTGATCCGCTTCGCATAGGCGGCGGCCGCGGCCCAGGTCGGGGTGTCGACGGGCTGGCCGGAATAGGCGGCGATGCGGGCCAGACCCTCGGGCGAGACCTCCGGGCCGATGTCGTTGAGGATGGCGGCCGCGACGACGCGGGTCTTCAGCGCCGTGATCGCCATGGTGATCAGCCCGCCCATGGAGGTTCCGAGGAAGACGGCGCGCTCGATGCCGGCGGCCTCCAGCAGGCCGAGCACATCCTTCGCATAGACCGGCGGCTGGTAGGTCATGGGGTCGGTGGCGCGATCCGACTGGCCGCGCCCGCGCACGTCGAGCGCCAGCACGCGGCGGCCGCCGCGCGCGATCAGGGGGGCGATGGCGTCGAAGTCGGCCGAGTTTCGCGTCAGGCCGTGGATGGCGATGACCGGCAGTTTCGCCGGACCGTCCGCACCCGGATAGTCCCGCGCGAACAGGCTGAGCCCGTCGTGGGACGTCCAGCGACGCCCGGAATACAGAGACGGTTCAGCCATGTCGGCGCACTCCCAGACCAGAACGCCCCCGCGTCGGTCGGGAGACTATTTCATCACGCGCGGAATTGCGATCAGCCGCCGAGCAGGTCGCGGACGAAATGATCGAGGTCGCCGCCCTCGAACAGGAAGCCGGGCATGCCGGCGCGGCGCGCGGCCTCCAGATCCGACTGTCGGTCGCCGATCAGAAAGGATCGGGCGGGATCGATGTCATGGTCGGCGATGGCGCGCAGGATCATGCCGGGATTGGGCTTCCGGTCCGGATGATCGGGATGGAAATATTTCGGATCCTCGGCCTCGTTGTGGAACGGGCAGGCATAGACCGCACCGATCCGCGCCGCTTTGGCCGCGAGCTTCCGCACCAGGGCGTCGTTGAAGGCGTTCATCCGGGCTTCGGTGAAATACCCCCGCGCCACGCCCGACTGGTTGGTGACGATCACGACCAGATAGCCGAGGTTGTTCAGGCGACGGACGGCCTCGGCCGCGCCGGGGATCAGGACCAGGTGCTCTTCCAGGTGCGGATAGCCGCTGTCGGGGATCAGGACGCCGTCGCGGTCGAGGAAGACGGCGGGGTGGGTCGTCGGGGCGGTGTTCAAGTCGGTCGGCTCCCGGTTCGGAGGGACACTGGATAGGAGCGTCCGTTGCAAGGCGCAACGCGAAGTGACCCCCTTGTGTTTGGCGTTGCGGCGCTCGGCGGGTTAGACGGCGGCCACCTTCGAAGGCCGCCCCTGATCCGGGTTCTGCGCCGCCACGTTTCGAGAGAGGTTCCCCCATGAGCATCGCCTTCATCGACCTGCAGGCGCAGCGCCGCCGTCTGGGCGGCAGGATCGAGTCCGCCATGATGGCCGCCGTCGAGAGCGGGGCCTATGTCATGGGCCCGCCGGTGCGCGAGTTCGAAACCGCGCTGGCGGCGTTCGGCGGAGCGAAACACGCCCTGGGGTGTGGCAACGGGACGGACGCGCTGGTCCTGCCGCTGAAGGCCTGGGGCGTGACGACCGGCGATGCGGTCTTCGTGCCGAGCTTCACCTTCTGCGCGACCGCCGAAATCGTGCCGTGGACCGGGGCGACGCCGGTCTTCATCGACATCGACGCGACCACCTACAACATTGACCCCGGCCATCTGGAGGCCGCCATCGAGGCGACGCTGGCCGAAGGAAAACTGAAGCCCAAGGTCGTCATCGCCGTCGATCTGTTCGGCCAGCCCGCCGACTATCCGGCCATCAAGGCGATCTGCGACAGACACGGGCTGAAGCTGATCTCGGATTCGGCCCAGGGGTTCGGCTGTACGATCAACGGCGAGCATCCACTGAAATGGGCGGACGCGACGACGACCAGCTTCTTCCCGGCCAAGCCTCTGGGTTGCTACGGCGACGGCGGGGCGGTGCTGACCAATGACGACGCCCTGGCCGAACTGATCGACAGCTACCGGGTGCACGGCAAGGCCGTGTCGCAGGACCTCGTCCTCTTTGAGAAAACTGGGCGGACCTTCGAGCACGACACCAAATATCTGAACATGCGGGTCGGGATGAACTCGCGGCTGGATACGGTCCAGGCCGCCGTCCTGATCGAGAAGCTGAAGGCCTTCGGCGAGGAGATCGAATGGCGGAACCGGATCGCGGCCCGCTACAACGAACTGCTGGCGCCGCACGTCGCCTCGGTTCCGCAGACGCCCGCCGGCAATGTCTCGAACTGGGCCCAGTACACGATCGAACATCCGGACCGGGATGGTCTGGCCGCGCACCTGCGCGAGCATGGTGTGCCGTCGGCGGTCTATTATCCGATCCCGCTGCACCTGCAGCCTGCCTATGACATGCACCCGCGCGGACCGCAGGGTCTGCCGGTGACCGAGGCCAAGATGAAGGTAGTCATCAGCCTGCCGATGCATTCCGATCTGGACGAGGCGACCCAGGACCGGATCGTCGCCGCTGTCGCTTCGTACAAGGGCTGATCGACATGAACCCGACCCACCTGCACGCCCCCATCCGCACCGGCGTCGCCGGCGCCGGCGTCATGGGACGCAACCACGCCCGCGTCCTGTCCGAGATGCGCGAGATCGATCTGGCTCTGGTGTTCGATCCCGACGCCGTGGTGGCCGAAGGGGTCGCCTCCGCCTATGGCGCGTCAGCCGTGACCACCGCCGCCGACTTCGTCGCGGGCGGGCTGGAAGCCGCCGTTATCGCCACCCCGAACCGGCACCATGCCGACCTCGGCGTCGCCCTGCTGGAAGCCGGGGTCCATGTGCTGGTCGAGAAACCCATCGCCGCGACCGTCGCCGACGCCCAGCGGATGATCGACGCCGCCAGGGCCAACGACCGGGTGCTGATGGTCGGTCAGGTGGAGCGGTTCAACCCGGCGGTGGAGGCGGTCAAGCGCGCCATCGAGGGCGAGGACGTCATCTCCATCCAGATCACCCGCGTGGGTCCCTTCCCGCCGCGCATGGGCGAGGTGGGCGTGGTCATCGATCTGGCGGTGCACGACATCGACATCATCCGCCACCTGACCGGCTCGGAGATCGCCGAGGTCCAGCCGCAGCTGGCCCGCACCCGCGCCGACCGCGAGGACACCGCCCTGCTGCAGTTCCGGCTGGAAAACGGGGTGATCGCCCACATCACCACCAACTGGGTGACGCCTTACAAGACCCGCACCCTGCAGGTGGCGACCCAGTCGAAATTCGTCGTCGCCGACCTGATGACGCGCCAGGTCACCGAGTATTTCGGCCAGCAGCCGGACGGCTCCTATTCCACGCGCGGCGTGATGAGCTGGCCGAACGAGCCGCTGAAGAAGGAGCTGGAAGCCTTCGCCCACGCCATTCGCACCGGCGAGACCCCGGCGGTGACCGGCGAGGACGGATTGCGGAACCTCGAGGTCGCCCTGAGGTGTCTGGGGGAATGAAGCTGACGGCAGCGGTTCTGGAGAACAACTTCGTGCGGCTGGAGCCGTTCGAGGAGCGTCACAAGGAGCCGCTGAGGCTGGCCTGCGACGCTGATCCGGAGCTGTGGCCCGCCCTCTACTATATGTCGCTGGGCGGAGATCAGTTCGACGCCGGCTGGGCCTCGTTGCGGGCGCAACAGGCGGCGGGGACGCGCATCCCGTTCGCTGTGATCCACGACGGCGAAGTGGTCGGCTGTTCGACCTATATCGGCATCCAGCCGGACAACCGGGCGCTCGAGATCGGCACCACCTACTATCGCCCGTCCTCGCGCGGCGGAGCGGTCAATCCGGCGGCCAAGCGGCTGTTGCTCGACCATGCATTCGCCTGCGGGGCCGGACGGGTGGTGTTCCAGGTCGACGCCATCAACGCCCGCAGCCGCGCCGCCATGACCAAGCTGGGCGCGGTCGAGGAAGGACTGATGCGGAACGACAAGATCACCTGGACCGGGCGGGTGAGAAGCTCGGTGATCTTCTCCATCCTCGCCGAGGAATGGCCGATGGTGCGGGCGAAGCTGGACGCGCGGCTGGCGGCGTTCGGCTGAGGGCCTTGCCGGTTTCGTGATCGATGCTGTTGCGGATGGGATGAACCCTGTCGGCCGGGCGACGTTGGGCTGTCTCCGCGATACAGAAAGTCCCTCCCCATGGCCTACAGAACCCTGAACCCGTTCACCGAAGAGCGGATCAAGGACTATCCCGAGCACACGGACGCCGAGGTCGAGGCCGCGCTGGCCACGGCCGACGCCCTGTTCCGGTCGGACTGGTCGCGCGGCGACATCGCACCCCGGCTGAAGGTTCTGGGGCGGATGTCGGAACTGCTGACGGAGCGGTCCGGCGAACTGGCCGAGGCTATGGCGACCGAGATGGGCAAGCTGGTCGAACAGGGCGCCGGCGAGATCGAGTTGTGCGCCGGCATCGCGGCCTATTACGCCGCCAACGCGGAGGCCTTCCTCAAGCCCGAACAGGTGGAGAGCGATCTGGGCGAGGCCTGGGTGCAGCATCAGCCGATCGGGGTGCTGCTGGCCGTCGAGCCGTGGAACTTCCCGATCTACCAGCTGATCCGAGTCATCGCCCCGGCCATCGCGGTCGGCAATCCGGTGATGTTCAAACACGCGGGCATCGTTCCCCATTGCGCCGAACTGTTCGCGCAGCTGGTCCGTGACGCAGGCGCGCCGGAGGGGGCGGTCACCAATCTCTACGTCTCCTCCGAAAAGGTGGCCGAGCTGATCGGCGACGACCGGATCCAGGGCGTGGCCCTGACCGGGTCGGAGGACGCCGGCAGCAAGGTGGCGTCGAAAGCGTCGGAGAAGCTCAAGAAGTCCACGCTGGAACTGGGCGGGGCGGATGTCTTCGTCGTGCTGGACGACGCCGACATCGAGGCGGCGGCAGAGGTCGGGACCCAGGCGCGGCTGGCCAACGCCGGCCAGGTCTGCACCGCCGCCAAGCGCTTCATCCTGCATGAGGCGATCGCCGACGAATTCCTGGCGGCGTTCAAGGCCAACATGACGGCGGCCGTGCTCGGCGATCCGCTGGATCCGAAGACGACCCTGGGCCCGCTGTCGTCCGGGGATGCGCTGAAGGGACTGACGAAACAGGTGGACGCGGCGGTCGCGGCCGGGGCGAAGGTGGTCGTCGGCGGCAAGCGTCCGGATCGGCCGGGCTTCTTCTTCGAGCCGACCATCCTGACCGACATCGACCGCGACAACCCCGCCTATTTCCAGGAATTCTTCGGCCCCGTCGCCATGGTCCATGTGGCGAAGGACGACGACGACATCGTCCGCCTCGCCAACGATTCCCACTATGGCCTGGGCGGTTCGATCTTCGCGGGCGACATCGATCGGGCGCGCGCGCTGGCGACGCGGATCGAGACCGGGATGGTGTTCATCAACACCGCCACCACCAGCATGCCCGAACTGCCCTTCGGCGGCGTCAAACGCTCGGGTTACGGCCGCGAACTGGGCGACGTCGGCATCAAGGAGTTCGTGAACCGCAAGCTGGTCGTGGTTTCGTCCGGCGAGGCGGCGCAGACGGTGGGCTAGGTCCGCGCCTGCGGCCGGAACGTCAGGCGCGCGGTGAGGCCCGCGGGCGCATAGTCGAGCTCGGCCGAGCCGCCGAGATCGCCTTTCAGGCTGGTGGCGATGAGGCGGGAGCCGAAGCCCGTGCGGGTCGGCTTCGCGACGACGGGGCCTCCGGTCTCTATCCAGTCGAGCGTCGTGCGGCCGTCCGTGTCGGGCTCCGACCAGGTCGCGGTCACGCAGCCGTCGAGGGTGCTGAGCGCGCCGTGCTTGGCGGCGTTGGTGGCCAGTTCGTGGACGATCATTCCCATGGCCAGGGCCTGGGGCGAATCGAACAGGAGGTCCGGGCCGGTCAGGCGGAACTGTTCGGGCGAATAGGGACGCAGCTCCTTGGTCAGCAGATCGGCCAGCATCGCCCGCTCCCACCCCGTGGCGGTCAGCAGGTTGTGGGTGTCCGACAGGGCCATCAGCCGGGCCTCGAACTGGGCGGTGAACTCCTCGACCGAGGTGGCCTTGCGGGCGGTCAAGGCGGCGATGGATTGCAGGGTGGCGAGGGTGTTCTTCACCCGGTGATTGAGCTCGTTGATCAGCAGCTTCTGGCGGCGTTCGCTGGTTTCCAGCGCCGCATGGGCGCGGTGGCGGTCGGTGATGTCGGAGACCACACCCGCCAGTTTCAGCGGGCGACCGGAGCGGGATCGGATCAGGCTGCCGCGCGAATGGACCCAGCGGCCCGTGCCGGCGATCGGGTATTCGACGTCATAGTCGGCCTCGCCTGCGATGGCGGCCTCGAGCGCGGCCTTGCGTCTAGCGAGATGTTCGTCGTCCTCGACCCAGACCGGGTTCATCACGTCCCCGTCCGGCCGATCCCTGGGCAGGTCGATCAGTTCGCGGGCGCGCGGCGACAGGGCGAAGCTGCGATCCTTGAGGTTGACCTCCCAGTAGCCGACGCCGGCCGCCGCCAGAACCGAGACCAGCCGCGACCGGTCGTCGGCCATCGAGGCGGCCAGGGCGATGGACAGGATGACGGCGGTGACGGCGGCGATGCTGATCGCGATGGCCAGGGGCGGGGCCCCGCCCTCATCCATCGTGAGCGCGATCGGCTGGAGGTGGACCGCGGCCATGCCGGTGTAGTGCATGCCGACCACGGCGAGACCGAGGATGGCCGCCGCCGCCGCGCGCCAGCCGATCGAAGTCTCGCGCCGCGAGGCCCAGAGGGCGGCGATCGAGGCGGCGATGGCGATGACGATCGACGCCGCCACCAGTTCGACGCGCCAGCCGACGGTGGCGGTCGTGCGCATGGCCGCCATACCGACGTAGTGCATGGCCGCGATGGCCAGACCCATGACGACGCCGGCGACCGGGATGCGGCCCTTTCCGAGGCTTTCGCGAGAGGCTGCGAAGAAGGCCCCGGCCGTTCCCGCCACGGCCAGGATGAAGGACAGCAGGGTCAGGCCGGGGTCGTAGCGGACAGATCCGCCCGGATCGAAGCCGAGCATGGCGATGAAATGCATCGACCAGACGCCGCCGCCCATGGCGAGCGCGGCCGCTCCCAGCCAGGGCGCGCGGTCCCGGCCCTGCCGTCCCTTCAGCCTCTGGAACAGGTCGAGCGCCGTCCAGCCCGCGAGGACCGCGACCGCATAGGCCAGGAGGAGGAAGACGACGCCGTGGTGGTCCAAGCCGGCCTCCGTACCGTCAGCCGCCGACCATCTGCATGCTGAGCCATTCGGCGATCAGGGCGGGCTTGTCGGCGCCCTCGATCTCGACGGTCAGCTCGTGTTTCAGCAGCCACCGGCCGCCCCCCTTGTCCTCGGCCGATAGCAGCTTGAACCGGCCGCGCACGTTCGATCCGGCGGGGACCGGGGCGAGGAAGCGCAGTTTGTCGAAGCCGTAGTTGACCCCCATCACCACGCCTTCCAGCGGCCTGACCGCGTCATAGGACATGGCCGAGGCGAGGCTGAGGGTCAGGAACCCATGGGCGATCGTGCCGCCGAACGGGGTCTGCTTCGCGGCCACCGGATCGATGTGGATGAACTGGCGGTCCTCGGTGATCTCGGCGAAGGCGTCGATGCGGGCCTGATCGACGAGGATCCATTTCGAGACGCCGATCTCGGTTCCGATCAGCGATTGCAGCTCTGAGGGTCTGGTCATGCGGCGGCTCCTTCTTGGGTCGCCGGGACGAACCGGCCTTCGATGATTTCGGCGAACAGGCCGGGGTCGATATTGCCCCCGGACAGGATGACGGCGGTGGTCTTGCCCTTCGCGTCCAGCTTGCCGGCCAGAAGCGCAGCGAGGCCTGCGGCGCCGCCGGGTTCCACGACCAGCTTCAGGGTGCGGAAGGCGTAGGCGACGGCCTCGGCCGCCTCAATGTCGCTGATCGACAGGGCGCCCGACAGGACGCGCTGGTTGATCGGGAAGGTCAGGACGCCCGGGATCGGGGTCTGTAGGGCGTCGCAGATCGAAGGCGGTCCTTGCGGGTGGCCCATCCGTTTGCCGGCGGCCAGCGACCGGGCGGTGTCGTCGAAATGCTCGGGTTCGACGGCCCACATCTTCGTCTGCGGGCTGCGGGCCTCCATGACCAGATCGATGCCGGCCATCAGGCCGCCGCCGGAGCAGGGGCAGAGAAGCTGGTCGATGGGTGCGTCGGCCTGATCCAGCAGTTCCAGCGCCGAGGTGCCCTGACCTTCGATGACGTAAGGATCGTCGAAGGGGGGGACGAGGACGGAGCCGCGATCCTTCGCCACCTGGGCGCCGATCTCCTCCCGGCTTTCTTTCCAGCGGTCGTAGAGGCGGACCTCGCCGCCGAAGGACTTCACCCCGGCGATCTTTATGGCGGGACTGTCGGCCGGCATGACGATGACGGCGCGCGTGCCCATCAGTTTCGCCGCCGCCGCGACGCCCTGCGCATGGTTGCCGGACGAGAAGGCGACGACGCCCGCCGCCAGTTCGTCGGCGGTGAAGCGGCTGATCCGGTTGTAGGCGCCCCGGAATTTGAAGGCGCCGGCGACCTGCATCGTCTCGGCCTTGAGCAGGACCTGGCCGCCGACCCGTTCGTTGAGCGCCGGACTCTCGATCAGGGGGGTGCGGACCGCCGCCGGGGCGATCTGGCGGGCGGCGTCGAGGACGCCTTCGTAGGAAGCGATGCGGTCGGACATGACAGGCACTTAACCCGATCCCGTTCGTCCGCGTAAGGTGGCGAAAACGATGGAAACGCCGACAGCCATGACGACCTGCATCCTCGCCATCGACCAGGGCACCACCTCGACCCGCGCCATCGCCTTCGAGCTGCGCGAGGACAGGGGGTTGCATCCCATCGCGGTCAGCCAGATCGAGCTGGAGCAGCATTTCCCCCGGTCGGGCTGGGTCGAGCATGACGCGGCGGAGATCTGGGCCGCGACGTTGCAGACCTGTCGCGAGGTCATCAAGAAGGCGGGTGGGGTCGGGCGGTTCTCCGCCATCGGCATTACCAACCAGAGGGAGACCTCGGTGCTGTGGGACGCCGCGACCGGGGAGCCGCTGCACAAGGCCATCGTCTGGCAGGATCGGCGCACCGCCGATGTGTCGGCGCGGATGGCGGCCGAAGGGCATGAGGCGGAGGTGCAGGCGGCGACGGGCCTGATCCTCGACCCCTATTTCTCGGCGACCAAGTTCGCCTGGCTGCTGGACGCCGTGCCGGGCGCGCGGGAGCGGGCGGCGAAGGGCGAGGTGAAACTGGGGACCATCGACAGCTGGCTGGTCTGGAAGCTGACGAACGGGGCCAGCCACGTCACCGATGCGACCAATGCGAGCCGCACCTCGCTGATGGATCTGAAGATGCGGGCGTGGCGTGACGACCTGTGCGACCTGTTCAAGGTTCCCAAGGCCGCCCTGCCCCGGATCGTCGGCTGCGCCGAGGTGATGGGCGAGAGCGACGCCAGCCTGTTCGGGCGCGCCCTGCCGATCGCCGGGTCGGCCGGGGACCAGCAGGCGGCCCTTGTCGGGCACGGGGCGCTGAAGCCCGGCGACGCCAAGATCACCTATGGGACCGGGGCGTTTCTGGTGGCGAACGTGGGGGCCGAGCCGGTGGCGTCTTCGAGCCGTTTGCTGGGCACGCTCGGCTATCAGGTTGGCGAGACGGTCGCCTATGCGCTGGAGGGGTCGATCTTCTCGGCCGGGTCGGCGATCCAGTGGCTCAGGGACGGGGTCGGGATGATCTCCGACAGTCGTCAGTCCGAGGCGGTGGCTCAGGGGCTGAAGGACAACGGCGGGGTCTATCTGGTTCCCGGGTTCACGGGTCTGGGCGCGCCCTGGTGGGAACCGGATGCGCGGGGTGCTGTGATCGGCCTGACGCGGGATACGAAGCCGGCCCATTTCGTGCGGGCCGCGCTGGAGGCCCTGGCCTATCAGACGCGCGACCTGCTCGACGCCCTGGCCAGGGACGGCGCGCCGAGGTTCAGCGTGCTGAAGGTCGACGGCGGGGTCACGGCCAACGCCTTCGCCATGCAGTTCGTGGCCGACATCTGCGAGGTCACGGTCGAGCGACCGGCCTTTCAGGAGATGACCGCGCTGGGGGCCGCAAGGCTGGCGGCGCTGGGCGTGGGACTGATCGACGATCTGGAGCCGAAGAACGAGGAGGCGCCGGCCGTCTGGACGCCGCGCATGTCGGCCGGGCAGCGCGAAGCGTTGCTGGGGGGCTGGCATCGCGCGATCAAGGCCGCCATTGTCGCCGCGCAATGACCGATATCGCCACCGATCCCCAGGCCGCCTTTTCCGGAACACGGGAGGTCGATCCCCGCTACCGGCTAGACGAGGCCGCGCTGGACGCCTGGATGGCCGCCAACGTCGAGGGCTATGCCGGGCCGCTGACGATCCGCCAGTTCAAGGGCGGACAATCGAACCCGACCTATGAGCTGGTCACGCCGGGCGCGGCCTATGTGCTGCGCAGGAAGCCGCCGGGCGTTCTTCTGCCCTCGGCCCATGCGGTGGACCGGGAGTTCGCGGTGACGTCCGCTCTTTACAAGCAGGGGTATCCGGTCGCCCGGCCCTATGCTCTGTGCACGGATGACGCCGTGATCGGATCGATGTTCTACGTCATGGGCAAGGTCGAGGGCCGGGTCCTGTGGGACCTGAAACTGCCCGGAATGGAGCCGGCCGAGCGCCGCGCCATCTTCGAGGCCCAGATCGACGCCCTGGCCGACCTGCACAAATTCGATCCGGCGGAGATCGGGCTGGCCGACTACGGCAAGCCCGGCAACTATTTCGCGCGTCAGGTCGGGCGCTGGACAAAACAGTACCGCGCGTCCGAGATCGATCCGATCCCGGAGATGGACCGGCTGATCGACTGGCTGCCTCAGGGTCTGCCGCCCGAGGGGCCGGCGCGGATCGTCCACGGCGACTTCCGCCTAGACAATCTGATGATGGCGGCCGACGCGCCCGAGGTGCGGGCCGTGCTGGACTGGGAGCTGTCGACGCTCGGCGATCCGATGGCGGACTTTTCCTATCTGCTGATCGGCTGGGTCCTGCCGCCGACGGTGCGCAACGGCCTCGGCGGGCTGGACCTGCCGTCGCTCGGCATCCCGACGATCGAGGAGACGGTCGAACGCTATACGGCGCGAAGCGGTCTCGGCGCGCCGGAGAACCTCGACTGGCTGATGGCCTACAACCTGTTCCGGCTGGCGGCGATCTGTCAGGGCATCGCGGGACGGGTGCGCGACGGCACGGCCGCCTCGGCCCACGCGATCGAAACCGCGAAACAGGTGGTCCCGCTGGCGAAGGCGGCGTGGAGTTTCGCGGTGAAGGCGGGGGCGTAACCCCACCCCGTCCGGAGGATGGGGAGGTGGCGCGGCGCTTCTTCAGCGCTGTGACGGAGGGGGCGAGGTGACGTGTCAGGTGGGGCTAACCGGCAAGATCGCGTCGCCCCCTCCGTCAGCTCGCGAAAAGCTCGCTGCCACCTCCCCATTCGCCAAGCGGCGAACAGGGAGGAGACCGCTTCCTCAGTTCGTCAAGATCTGCACCCGCGACCAGACCTCGCCGCGGTTGACGATCTCGATGCGGATCGGACCCGCCTGGGGACGGGCCACGGTGCAGACCGGATAGTGGTCGCGCGAGCCGTCGGCGCAGATGACGGCGCCGTTCTGGTCCCTCAGGGCCAGGTCGATATTGGTGTCTCCGTCGCCGATGGCGGCCACGCGGAGCACCTCGTTGCGCCGCGCCTCGATGGTGAAACTGTAGGTCTCGCGGGCGCGCAGGCGACGCACGACGACGATCGGTCCTGCGCCGAAGGGCGAGGCGCGCACGCCCTTGTCCGGCGATCGCTCGCGCGAAATCTCGTCCAGCAGATCGCGGTCGCCGCCGGCGAAGCTTTCGGCCTCTTCCAGCAGGCCGGCCTGGGTCAGGAAGGGTTCGTCGCCGTTCTCGCGTCGGGTGCGGATTTCAGACAGCATCCGGGCGGCGACGATCATGGCCCTGGCGTCGCGACGCTCGCGCGCCCAGTCGGCGACCTCGGCGGCGGTGACGATCTGGGTGATGGCGCGGGCTTCGAGGTCGGGGTCGGGAGCGGGAGGCGCCGACCGGACCTGAGATCCGGCCGGCGCTGCCGTCAAGGCCAGGGCCAGGACGGCGACGGCGAGCGCGGCGGCGATAGGGGCCTGTCCCCCGACGACCCGACCCGCGCGCTCAACCATCCCTGCTCCCCCGAAAACGCCGTCCGGGAGGACGACGGATCGCCATTAGCGACGATCAAATCGCCGCGGACAGTGACCGAAACTGATAGGGGCGCCAAGGCTTCGGACATCCCAATCCTGGGACGTCTCAGTGGGTGGCGGCGCTGAGGATACGACGGTCGGCGCGCGACTGGACCATCACCACCACCTTGTCCTGCGGATCGGCGGCCTCGGGCAGGTCGAGCAGGATCGGGCGACCGGTCCATTCGCCGAGCCGGGTCAGGCTCTGGACCACGTTGACGTGACGCACCGCGCGGCCGCGATTGTCGCCGCCGGCCACGGTCACGGTCTGGGTGCCCGGACGATAGGAGACGGCCCAGACGTCGGCGCCGCCCGTCGGCGCACGGCCCGAGCCGACCCCGACCTGGTCGCCGCTTTCGCGGAACTGGACCTGAGGCGGGAAGACGCGGCGGGCCGCCTCTTCATCGACGGCGTCCTGGACGGCCTCGCCTTGCGCGCCGGAGACCTGGCGGCGGCCGTCGATGACGACCTGGGGCGTGTAGACGTTCCGCAGGCGCATGGCGGCCTGATAGGCGCGCTGGCGCTGGGCGAATTCGGGTTTGGCGAAGGTATCGGGCCAGCCGAGATAGTCCCAGTAGTCGACGGCGTAGGTCAGGGCGATGACGCCCGGTTCCTCGGAGAGACCCTCGACCACCTGGTTGGCGGCGGGACAGCCGGAACAGCCCTGGGCGGTGAAGAGCTCGACCACCACGGGTTCGGCCGTGTTCGCGACAAGACGCACGGGGCGCGGCGCGACCGGCTGGGCGGTCGAACCAACCGCGCTCAGCAGGCCGAGGGCGGCGACGCCCGCGACGATGATGCCCCTGACCTTCATGGGCTGGAGTCCTAGCGGGGTCGGAAGGCCGCTGCTTCTCATTTTCGCGTGACCGGTCAGTCCATCAGCTGCTGAGAGAGATAGACGTAGTGACGCGCCCAGCGCCGCGCGTTGGCGACCGGATCGGCGTCGTTGGAGTGACCGCCGGACGTCTCCTCATAGTAGAGGTGGTCGTGGCCCTGATCACCGAGGCGGGCGGCGAACTTGCGCGCGTGGCCAGGATGGACGCGATCGTCACGGGTGTTGGTGGTGATGTAGAGGCGCGGATACTCCGCCTCCGGACGAAGCTGCTGGTAGGCCGAGTACTGGCTGATGAAGGCGGCGTCGCCGGGGATCCGCGGGTCGCCGTATTCGCCGATCCACGAGGCGCCGGCCGGCAGGTCCTGATAGCGCAGCATGTCGATCAGGGGGCTCTCGATCACGGCGGCGTTGTAGAGCTCCGGATGCTGGGTGATCGACACCGAGGTCAGGACCCCGCCGTTGGAGCGACCGTAGATGCCGAGACGGCGCGGCGAGGTGACCCCGCGCGTCTCCAGATCGCGGGCCACGGCGGCGAAATCGTCGAAGGCGAGCTGGCGGTGTTCTCGCAGGGCCGCCTGATGCCAGGCCGGGCCGAACTCGCCGCCGCCCCGGATGTTGGCGACGACATAGGCGCCGCCGTTCTCGAGCCACAGCTTGCCCAGCTCGGGCTTGTAGGCGGGCGGGTAGGAGACCTGGAAGCCGCCGTAGCCGAACATGATCGTCGGCGTCGAACCGTCCATCGGCGCGTCCTTCGGTCGGACGAGGAAGTAGGGGATCTTCGTGCCGTCCGAGGAGGTCGCCTCGAACTGTTCGACCACATGGGTCGAGGCGTCGAACAGGGCCGGGCCGGACTTGAGCGCCGTCAGCGCGTCGGCGTTCGCCGCCAGAAGGCTGAGGGTCGGGGGTGTCAGGAAGCCCTGGGTCGAGACGAACATCCGGCCCGAACCGCGCGAGACGTCGCCGATGCCGACGGCGCTGTTGGCGGGGGCCTCGACCGGGGTCGAGCTCCAGGCCGCGCGGCCGCCCTGACCGAAGGCGAACCGGCGAAGCGTGCCGACGACGTTGTCGGAGACGCCGACCACCAGACCGTCGTCCAGCACGGCGACATCCTGCACCGACTGGCGGGCGGACGGCTTGAAGATGGTCTCGGGATCGCTGTCGGGCGACGGCGGCGGCATGGTCGGTTGGGCCAGGTCGTCGAGCGACAGGGACAGCAGGGTTCCCTCGGCGACGGGGAAGCCGCCGCGATCCCAAGCCTCGTCCAGCCCGACGATCAGTCGGCCGTTCTGGACCCCGTGGATAGCGACCCGCTCGGGCAGGTTCAGGCGGATGGCGACGCCGCCGCTGAGGCGCCAGGTCTCGGCGCGGTAGGTGTCGAGGGGGCGAGAGATGATGGTCGCCAGGACCGCACCGGCCCCGTCGCGATAGACCGAGGGGCTGACGCCGTAGCCGCCGTCGGAGATGTCGCCGCGATAGATTTCGGCCGCATCGGCGAGGGTCTGGCCGCGCTTCAGGCGTTTGACGATGAAGGGATAGCCGCTCTCGGTCAGGGTGCCCGGACCGAAGTCGGTGGCGACCAGAAGGGTGTCGATGTCGAACCATTCCAGCCGGTGCTTGCCCTCGGGCAGGATGAAGCCGTCCTCGACAAAACGCTTCGTTGTGGTGTCGAACTCGCGCACGACGACGGCGTCCTTTCCGCCTTCCGACAGGGAGATCAGGCAGCGGGTCTCGTCGGGCGCGAGACAGTCCGCGCCCTTCCAGACCCAGTCCTTCCCCTCGGCGCGGGACAGGGCGTCGATGTCGAGCAGGGCCTCCCACTCGGGGCTGTCGGTGCGATAGCTGTCCAGCGTCGTGCGCCGCCAGATCCCCTTCGGATTGGTCGCGTCCTGCCAAAAGTTCCCGATGCCGTCGCCGAGGAAGCTCGGTCCCGGGATGCGGGCGGTGGAGGACAGGATGTCGAAGGCCTCGGAGCGGAAGGTCTCGTAGCGTCGGTCGCCGGTCAGGGCGGCCAAAGAGCGCTCGTTCTCGGCGCGGACGAAGGCCATGGCCTCGGTCCCCTCGACCTCCTCGAGCGCCAGATGGTCGTCGGCCGCGCGCACGCCGGCCGGCGACAGATCGGCGGGGAAGTGGGGCGGGGGAGCGGTCTGGGCCATGGCGGGGGCGGCAAAGACCATCAGCGCCGAAGCGGCGGTCAGCATCGAGAGACGCAGGCGCATAAACATACTCCGTCATCCTCGGGCTCGTCCCGAGGATCCATTGTTCCGCTATCCCGACGCCCGAAGATCGTGCGCCAGTCCTTCCGCCCCGGTCTGGTGACCGATGGACCCTCGGGACAAGCCCGAGGGTGACGGAAGGGGTGGGCCTACTCCTGCGCCGGCTCGTCCATGAGGCGGCGGGTCAGATAGGTGTATTCCAGCGCGATGCGGCGGGCCGTTTCGCGCAGGTTGGCGCCGGCCGCGTGGCCGCCGTCGGTGTTCTCGTAGAACAGGACCGGATAGCCCAGTTCCTCCAGACGCGCCGCCGCCTTGCGGGCGTGGCCCGGGTGGACGCGGTCGTCCTTGGTCGAGGTGTGGATGAAGACCTCAGGGTAGGGCTGGCCCGCGCGCAGATTCTGGTAGGGCGAATATTCGCCGATCCAGGCGCGCTGTTCCGGGATGTCCGGGTCGCCGTATTCCGCACGCCACGAGGCGCCGGCTAGCAGGCGATGGAAGCGGAACATGTCGAACAGGGGCACCTGGATGACCGCCGCGTTGATCAGGTCCGGTCGCTGGGTCAGCATCGCCCCCATGAACAGTCCGCCCTGCGATCCGCCCATGATGCCGAGGCGAGGCTGGGACGTGATGTTGCGGGCCTCGAGGTCCAGGGCCACGGCCTGAAAATCTTCGTGGGCGCGCTGGCGGTTCTGCTGAAGGGCGGCTTCGTGCCAGTTCGGGCCGAACTCGCCGCCGCCGCGCACATTGGCGACGACATAGACGCCGCCGCGCTCCAGCCACAGCTTGCCGACCGTGGGCGAATAGCCGGGCAGCTGCGAGACCTGGAAGCCGCCGTAGCCGTACAGCAGCGTCGGATTGGAGCCGTCCAGCGCCATGTCGTTCTTGTGGATGACGAAATAGGGAATCATCGTGCCGTCGGCCGAGCGGGCCTCGAACTGTTCGACGGTCATGTTGGAGGCGTCGAACTTGGCGGGGATCGACTTCACCTGGGCCATCTCGCCGGTCGCGGCGTCGACCAGCGACAGGGTCGAGGGCGAGAGGTAGCCGGCGACGCTGACGAAGATGCGGTCGTCCTGTTCAGAGGCCGACCCCAGACCGACGGTCGAGTTGGCGGGCAGCTCCAGACGGGTGCGGGCCCATTCGCCGGACGGGTTCGGCGTATAGACATAGGCCGCGCCGCGCACGTTTTCGTACAGGGCCACGACCAGCGTGTTGCGGGTGGCGGTGACGGATTCGACCGATTCGCGCGGGCCCGGGCGGATGATCAGCCGGGCCGGTGCGGCCTGATCGGCCAGCCAGGCGTCGAGGGTCCAGGCGACGACGTCCCCGGTCTTGAAGGCCTGACCCGACGGCGCGGTCCAGTCTTCCTTGATGGTCACGACCAGCTGGCCCTGGACCAGGGCGTCGATGTCGGACTTGGCCGGCAGCTGCAGTTGCGTCGTGGTTCCGTCCGCATTCAGCAGATGGGTTTCGCCCTCGTAGAAGCTGACGCCCCGATTGATCAGGATCGCCTTGATCACGCCGTCGGCGTCACGGAGCGCGCCGCCGCTGACCGAGACGTCCGAGGGCTGGCCGGTGAAGATCGTCTCGGCCTGGTCGATCGACTGGCCGCGCTTCAGCCGCTTGACGATCATCGGGTAGCCCGAGGACGTCAGGGTGCCCGGGCCGAAGTCGCGCGAGATCAGCAGGGTGTCGGCGTCGATCCAGGATGCGCCGCCCTTGGACTCGGGCAGCTCGAAACCGCCCTCGACGAAGGTGCGCGACACACTGTCGAACTCGCGCACGACCACGGCGTCCTTGCCGCCGTCGGACAGGGAGATCAGGCACAGGCGCTCTTCGGGCGGCAGGCAGGACGAGCCCTTGTAGACCCAGTTCTTGCCCTCGGCCGTCGACAGGGCGTCGATGTCGAGGATCGTCTCCCAGTCCGGCGCGTCGGTGCGATAGCTGTCGAGCGTCGTACGACGCCAGATGCCGCGCACATGGGTCGCGTCCTGCCAGAAGTTGTCGATATGGCCGTCGTGGGTGAAACCGGGCGACGGGATGCGGTCGCGGGCCTGGACGAGGGCCAGGGCCTGTTCGTGCAGGCCTGCGTAGCGGGGGTCGCCCTGGAGCACGCCCAGAGAGCGGGTGTTATGCGCCTCGACCCAGGCCATGGCGCGTTCGCCGTCGACCTCTTCGAGCCACAGATAGGGGTCGGTCGCATCGGTCGTGGCGAAGCCGCCCTCGACCAGCGGCGGGTTGGGCGGGGTGTGCGCGGTCATGCCAGTCGTTTGGGCCAGGGCGGAAGTTCCAAGAATGGAGGAGGCGAGGAGGGCGGCCGTGAGGCTCAGCGAACGACGCATGCAGGGGGCGCTCCGAAATAAGGACGGGGCACCTTAGTCGCGAGGGGGCGGGCGGCAAGGCGGCGAACCTTACCGTTTTGTCACATGCGGCGTGGTCTAGCCGTTGTCGGGTATGGCCAGCACGGTTCCGCAGGCCTTGCAGTGGACGGCGTCGGGATCGTGCTTCTGAAGCGCGCACGTCGGGCAAGGGAAGCTGACCTTGCGCGGCTTCAGCAGACTCTGGCCCAGTCGGACGAACAGGGTGATGCCCACCAGCATGACGGCGATGGACAGAAGACGCCCCCAGACCCCGGGCAAGGTAATGTCGCCGAACCCGGTCGTGGTCAGGGTGGCGACGGTGAAATACAGGGCATCGACATAGCCGGTGATGCCGTCGTGCCGGCCCCGGAAGACGGTGTAGACGAAGCCGGTCACCACGAAGACGAAGGTGACCAGATTGCCGACCGCGCGGGTGACCTCCTCCACCCGGGTGTCGTCGAACCTGCGGCCCACCGTGCGCCAGAACAGGTCGGAGTTCAGAAGGGTCCAGAGCCGCAGGATCCGCAGGAAGCCGAGGTTGATGGCCCAGGAGGGCAGCAGCAGCGATCCCAGCACGATCAGATCGACCCAGTTGATCGGCCGCCGGAACCAGTCCTTCCAGTCCGAGAAGGCGGTGATCCGCGCGATCAGATCGGCCGCCAGCAGGGCTGCGATACAGTAGTCGACGACATAGAAGGTCCGGCCGTAGTCCTTCAGGATCGGCGCGGCGACGAAGAAGGCGATGATGGCCAGGTCGATGGCGATGACCGCGATGCGGAAGCGCACGGCGGTCGTGGTGTTGCCGTGATAGAGGAAGCGGAAGCGCGCTCGCAGAGAGTGACGATGGCGGGCGGGCGACGCGGTCATGGGCAAGGGTTAGCGCGGGCGGCGGCCCCCGTCACGCGATGCGCGCGAGGACCGCCTCACGGGATCAGGCCTTGCCGATGGCGGCGGCGATCTGGTCGGTCGAGTGACCGGTCAGGTCCTTGGATATCTCGCCGACGAGGCGCGACGACAGCTCCTTGTGCCAATGCTTGCGCAGCTCGCCGAGGGTCTTGGGCGCGGCGATGACGAGCAGCTTGTCGACCTTGCCGTTCAGCACCCATTTGTTGAGCACCTCGGCCACGCCCATGGCGAAGCCGTCCTCGGCCTGGGTGTCGTTGTCGGGATTGGCCTCGCTGGAGAGACGGCCGGCCGAGCCGGAGGCGCGCTCCTCGATCGCCGGGACGGGCTGGGCCGTCAGGGACACGTCGCCGGCGCTGCCGGTGTTCCTGAACAGGGCGAGCTTCTCGCCGTCGACGACAGCCACCATCGCGCCATTGGGAAGATTCATCGGGAAGGCCTCGTCGTCTGTTTCAGGGGACAGGCTAACGGGCCGGGACGGGAGGCGTTGCGTGACTGCGACCCTGGAGCCCCCATTTCGGAGCCGCGTCCGAAGTGACTATATGGAGCCCATGACTGGTGCGACCTCCAGACCCTTCGTCAAGATGAACGGCGCCGGCAACGACTTCGTCGTGGTCAATGCGCTGGACCGGCCGTTTACGCCCGACGCAGACGCCGTGCGTGCGCTGGGCGACCGCAAGACCGGCGAGGGGTTCGACCAGTTGATCGCCATAGAGCCGTCGGAGACCGCCGACGCCTTCATGCGCGTCTGGAACGCCGACGGCGGCACGGTCGAGACCTGCGGCAACGCCCTGCGCTGCGTCGGCTGGATGCTGATGCAGGCCAACGGCTCGGGTCAGGTGACCATCGACACCCTTGGCGGAAAGACTGTCGCGAAGCGCGCCGCCAGGGACGCGAATGGGGACCGGATCACCGTCGACATGGGTCCGCCCCGGCTGGACTGGCGCGAGATTCCTCTGGCTGAGGAAATGGACACGCGCGGCATCGAGCTGCAGGTTGGACCGATCGACAATCCGGTCGTGCATACGCCGGGCGCCGTCTCCATGGGCAATCCGCACGTGGTCTTCTTCACCGACCGTCAGGACGACGCCTTCGTCATCGGGACCGGCTCCCTGATCGAACACCACCCGCTGTTTCCGGAAGGGGTTAATGTCGGTTTCGCCAACGTCCTGGCCCCCGATCGCATCCGCCTGAGAGTGTTCGAGCGAGGCGCCGGCCTGACACGGGCGTGCGGCACCGGCGCCTGCGCCGCCTTGGTCGCCTGCGCCCGGCGCGGACTGACGGGGCGCAAGGCCACGGTGGTCGTCGACGGCGGCGAACTGGTCATCGACTGGGATGAGGCAACCGGCCACGTCTTCATGACCGGCCCGGTCGAGGTCGAGCGCACGGGCGTGCTGACGTGATCGCCAGTGTTTTCGCGGCTCTTCTCGTCGGAGGACAAGAGCCGGTGATCGTGCCACTTGGAAGCCACCCCTATCGGATCGCCTCAAGCTCCATGGAGCCGACACTTTCCGAGGGCGACATCATCGTGGCGAACAGGGCGGAGGGGGCATGCGGATCAACACATCCCATTCTTGGCGACGTTGTGTTGGTGAGGCGCGACGGGTTCCCTTGGATCAGAAGGGTTGTGGCAGGTCCAGGTCAGTCCGTGGCTTTCGTCGCTGGAGAGCTGATCGTTGACGGCTCTAGAATCCACCGAGAATCGCTAGGACACGACACGGCCTCCGACACGTTTGGAGCTCGATCGGTATGGACCTTCAGAGAAACACTCCCCAACGGACGGCAGTATCTGACTTGGGATTTCGGACCGGGAGGTGATCTCGATGATCGACCGGAGGTCGTGGTGCCCGCCGATCATTGGTTCACCTTGGGAGACAGCCGCGACAATGCGATCGACTCCCGTGTGAACGGGCCGACCGCTTCTGGCGACCTCTGCGGGGTGGTCTATTCCATACTGCAATCTTCCGACGTGGAACGGGCAGGCAAGACGCCCTGATCCTCGTTCCGACGGGGTCGGCGGTTGTCCCGACGGGAACCCGCAGCTAGACCGGTCCGGCCCGAACCGCCCGAGACCCATAATGCCCGACCTGACCGACAAACAGACCTTCTCCGACCAGGACGCGCTGGATTTTCACCAGCACCCGACCCCGGGCAAGATCTCCATGGCGCCGACCAAGCCGATGGCGACCCAGCGGGACCTGTCGCTGGCCTATTCCCCCGGCGTGGCCATTCCCGTGCTGGCGATCGCCGCCGATGTGGACAAGGCCTATGACTATACGTCCAAGGGCAATCTGGTCGCGGTGATCTCGAACGGTACGGCGATCCTGGGCCTGGGCAACCTCGGTCATATGGCGTCCAAGCCGGTGATGGAGGGCAAGTCCGTCCTGTTCAAACGCTTCGCCGACGTCGACAGCTTCGACGTCGAGGTGAAGACCACCGACCCGGACGAGTTCATCACCGTCGTCAAGAACATCGGCGACACCTGGGGCGGCATCAATCTGGAGGACATCAAGTCCCCCGAATGCTTCGTGATCGAAAGCGAGCTTCAGGACCTGCTGGACATCCCGGTCTTCCATGACGACCAGCACGGCACGGCCATCATCTCCACCGCCGGTCTGATCAACGCCTGCTACATCACCGGCAAGAAGCTGGAGGACGTGAAGGTCGTCCTGGCCGGCGCCGGCGCCGCGGGTCTGTCCTCGATCGCCCTGATGAAGGCCATGGGCGTCCGGGCCGAGAATACCGTCATCGTCGACCGCGACGGCGTGGTCTACAAGGGCCGGGCCGAAATGGACCAGTGGAAGGCCGCCCATGCGACCGACACCCCGCACCGCACCCTGGCCGAGGCCATGGTCGGCGCCGACGTGGTGCTGGGCCTCGCCGCCAAGGGCGCGATCACCAAGGAGATGGTGGCCTCCATGGCTCCCAATCCGATCATCTTTGCCATGGCCAACCCGGACCCGGAAATCACCCCCGAAGACGTGCTGTCGGTCCGCACCGACGCCATCATCGCGACCGGCCGCTCGGACTATGTGAACCAGGTCAACAACGTCCTGGCCTTCCCCTATCTGTTCCGGGGCGCGCTCGACGTGCGCGCGCGTCAGATCAATCACGAGATGAAGATCGCCTGCGCCCAGGCCCTGGCCCAGCTGGCCCGCGAGGATGTGCCGGACGAGGTCGCCGCCGCCTATTCGGGCCGCAAGCTGAAGTTCGGGCGCGACTACATCATCCCGACCCCGTTCGATCCGCGCCTGATCTGGTACATCCCGCCCTTCATCGCCCAGGCCGCGATGGACACCGGCGTGGCCCGGGTCGCGATCCCCGACATGGACGCCTACCGCGCCAGCCTGCGCGAACGCGTCGATCCGTCCGCCGCCCTGATGCAAAAGATCTCGTCGGCGGTGCGCGCCGCCCCCAACAAGCGGGTGGTGTTCGCCGAGGGCGAGGAGACCACGGTCATCCGCGCCGCCTGGGGCTTCAAACAGGCCGAGCTGGGCACGCCGATCCTGATCGGCCGCGAGGATCTGGTGCGCAAGAACGCCGCCGAGGCCGGGCTCGACTTCGACGCCATGGGCATCGAGATCGTCAACGCCCGCGTGTCGGACCGGAACGTCGAATACACGGACTTCCTCTACGACAAGCTGCAGCGGCGCGGCTATCTGCGCCGCGACGTCCAGCGGATGATCAACCAGGACCGCAACTATTTCGCCGCCGCCATGCTGGCGCGCGGTCAGGCCGACGCCATGGTCACGGGCACGACCCGCAACTTCAACATGGTGCTGAAGGAGGTCCGGCGCGTCCTCGACGTCGAGGGTGACAGCCTGATCGGCCTGTCGATCGTCCTGGCCACCGGCCGCACCCTGTTCGTCGCCGACACCTCGATCCACGAACTGCCCTCGGCCGAGGAACTCGCCGATATCGCCATCCAGGCGGCGGCGACCGTGAAGAAGCTGGGCCGCACCCCGCGCGTGGCCTTCCTCAGCTACTCCACCTTCGGCAACCCGCCCGGAGAGCGCGGCGAGAAGGTGCGCGAGGCCATCCGTATCCTCGACCAGAAGGGCGTCGACTTCGAGTACGAGGGCGAGATGCCGCCCGAGCTGGCGCTGGATCCGGCCCTGCGGTCGAACTATCCGTTCATGCGCCTGAGCCGCGAGGCCAATGTGCTGGTCATGCCGGCGCTCCACTCGGCCGCCATCTCGACCCAGCTGGTTCAGGCGCTCGGCGGGGCGACGGTGATCGGGCCGCTGCTGGTCGGCCTCGAGAAGTCGGTCCAGATCGTGTCGCTGGGCGCCTCGGTCTCGGAGATCATCACGGCCGCCACCTTCGCCGCCTACGAAGAGGGCGTCAGCGTCGAGTTCGAGCCCGATGACGAGGACGTCACGCCGCACCCGAGCGCGGCGGCGGAACGGTCGATGGCGGCGACGCCGGTCTAGGAGGCCTTCGCATCCCCGCGAAGGCGGGGATGCACGGCATTACCGACGGAACGGCGCGAATATCAGGCCGGGGCGGGCGTATCCCGCCGCGCGATCCGCTCCTGACGTTTGAGCAACAGCCAGCACAGGAAGACCGCCGGGATTCCGACCGCCGCCGTGCCGGCGAAGAACAGGGCGTAGGCCTCCATCAGCGACCGACCCGGCTCGAGGCTCTCGACGACCACGCCGGAGAACCCCTTCAGGAACTTGCCCAGCAAGGCATAGAAGGAACTCAGCAGGGCATACTGGGTGGCCGTGTAACCGATGCTGGTCAGGCTCGCCATGTAGGCGACAAGCGCTGCGCCGGCGAAGCCCTCCGAGAAATTCTCGACGAACAGAACGCTGCCGAACACCGGTGTCGACAGGCCGACGACGGCCATCGTCGTGTAGCCGAGGTTGGACAGGGGTCCGATCAGGGCTCCGACCAGCAGCGTCTTGCCGAAGCCGAACCGAACGGCGAACAGACCGCCCGCAGCGATGCCGAGGAAGGCCGCGATCAGGCCGACGCTCAGTCGCATCGCGCCGATGGTCGGCTTGTCGAGCCCCAGGTCGGTATAGAAGGGCCCGACCATCGGCCCCATGACGAAGTCGGGAAGCCGGTAGAGGCTGATCGCCGCCAGCATCAGAAATGCCGCCGCGCCGTGCGTTTTGAGGAAGGTCAGGAACGGGCCGACGATGGCGTCGAACAGGCCGCGCGGGCTCAGCAGCGAGACCTGGCCGGTCACCTCGGCCAGGGTGCGACGGTCTACCGGCTCCTTGGCGAAGAGGGTGGCGACGATCGCCAGGCTCATCGCCGCGCCCCAGACGGCATAGGCGCCGTTCCACCCCAGCCAGGCGGCGAAAAACAGGATCAGGGCGTTGCCCGCCAGGATGGCGAACCGGTAGCCGAGCTGGAAGGCCGAGGTCAGAAGGGCCTGATCCTCGTCGCCGTCGGCGCTTTCGATGCGCCAGGCGTCGACCACGATATCCTGGGTGGCGGAGGCGAAGGCGGTCACCAGGGCCGCGACGCCGAGCGCCGTCAGTCCGCCCTCTGGGCCAACGACGGCCATGGCGATCAGGGACAGGCCGACGACGATCTGGGACAGCAGCATCCAGCCGCGCCGCCGTCCGAAGCGGCCGAGGAACGGCACGTCGAACCGGTCGATCACCGGCGCCCAGAGGAACTTGAAGGAATAGGCCAGCCCGACCCAGGAGATGAAGCCGATCGCGGCCAGTTCGGCTCCGCCCTCGCGCAGCCAGAGGCTCAGGGTCGCGCCGGTCAGGAGGAAGGGCAGGCCCGAGCCGAAACCGATCACCAGGGCGATGAGAACCCGTCCGCGGCCCAGGGCCTTCAGCACATCCATCGCGCCCGCGGCTTTTTCCGGGGCGGGACTGGGCGGGGCGGTGGGCGGTGTGTCGTGCGTCATAAGGATCGGCGTCTCCTCGCGGACGTCCCCCCGGACGCCCCTATGCGAAGGCGACCTTGGCGCGGAACTCTCCGGCCGTCCAGCGGGCGAGGGCGGCGCGCAGGGCCTCGATCTCCAGCGGCTTGACCAGATGGTCGTCCATGCCCGCCTCGAGGCAGGCCTGACGGTCCTCGGCGAAGGCGTTGGCGGTCAGGGCGACGATGGGGGTGCGGTCGCCGCCGGCGCGGATGATCCGCGTCGCGGCGGGGCCGTCCATGCCCGGCATCCGCATGTCCATGAAGACGAGGTCGTAGCGGGCGCGTTTCAGGGCGGCGACAGCCTCGTCGCCAGTCGCGGCGGTCTCGACCACGCACCCCTCGCGCCGCAGCAGGGTCCGGGCCAGCAGGGCGCCGACGGGATTGTCCTCGACCAGCAGGATTCGGGTTCCGGCGAAGCGGACGGGCAGGACCCGGTCGTCCTCGGGCGGCAGGCCGCGCGGAGACCCTTGCGCCTCGCCTGCGGTGGCGGCGGCCAGAACGCGGTCGACGAGGGAGGCGCGGCGAAGCGGCTTGATCAGATAACCGTGGAAGCCGGCTGATCTGTAGCGGGCGATCAGGTCACGCTCGGACGGCTTCAGCAGGACGATGCTGCGCCCGCCCTCGGGCAGGGGAGCCAGCGGCAGACCGGCGGCGACGGCCCCGGCGTGATCGACGAGGGTGACGCAGGCCAGACCGCCGACGGGCCACAAGGAGCCGCCGGACGCGATGATCTGGGCCTCGGCGGCCTCACGGACGAAGGGATCGGGGCTGCGCACGGCGAAGGCCCGATCGGTCAGGGGGCGGGCGCGCGGCGCGGCGTCGGGCGTGGCGTCGAAGGCGGCCTGAAAGACGAAGCGGGAGCCGCGCGCCCCTTTCGGGCCCGGGCGATCCTCGACCCGGACGGTCCCGTTCATGGCCGCCGCCAGTTTCTGGACCACGGCGAGGCCCAGCCCCGCGCCGCCGTAGCGGGTGGCGTCGGAGGCGTCGACGTGGCCGAACTCCTCAAAGATGCGGGCGCGCGCCTCGACCGGAACGCCGGGGCCGGTGTCGTCGATGACGAAGGCCAGCTCGGGCCGGTCGTCGGGACCACCGACGCGGTCGACGGCGATGCGGACCCCGCCCGCTTCCGTGAACTTCACCGCATTGCCGGCGAGATTGAACAGGACCTGACGCAGGCGACCCTCGTCGGCGAGCACGTCGGGCGCATCGGGCGAGACCGACCAGACGATCTCCAGCCCCTTGTCGTGAGCACGGGGGCTCAGCAGTTCGGCCACGCCGCGCACCAGACCCTCGAGCTCGACCGGCGCCGGATCGATCTCCAGCTTGCCGGCCTCGAGCCGGGCATAGTCGAGGAGGTCGTTGACGAGGCCGAGCAGGTGTTCGGCGGACTCGCGCGCGGCCTCGGCATAGGCGCGCTGGGCGCCGTCGAGGCGGGTTCGGGTCAGGAGGCCCAGCATGCCGATGACGCCGTTCAGGGGCGTGCGCATCTCGTGGCTCATCAGACGCAGGAACGGATCGGCGCCGCCCGCGCGGGCGGCCTGTCCGGTCTCGCTGTCCGCCGTCGTCTTCGTCCGTCGCGTCATGCCCGCCGTCGCCCTGGCCCAAGATCGAGGACCAGTCTGCCGGAACAGGTGTTAACCTTTCACCACGCAGGCAGGCTGGCCCGCGTGTCCTGCCGGCGTTCGAACTGTTCCTGGGCGCCGACGGTCGTGCGGCGATAGATCAGGGCCTCGGCGATGTGACGGCGCAGGACGCCCGTCGCACCCTCCAGATCGGCGATGGTGCGGGCCAGACGCAGCGTCCGGGTCCAGCCGCGCGCGGTCAGGCCGCCCGCCTCCCCGGCCCGCATTAGCAGGGCGCGACCGGCCTCGTCCGGGGTCGCGAACCGTTCGAGCACCTCGCCGGACGAGCGAGCGTTGAGGGCCTGTAGCGGATCGAGCCCCGCCTCCCGGACCCGTTCCTCCTGCATGGCGCGGGCGACGGCGACGCGGGCGGCCGCCTCGGCGGTGCCCTCGGCAGGACTGGGCAGGGCCATGTCGGCGGCGGTGACGGGCGGGGTCTCCACCGTCAGGTCGATGCGGTCGAACATCGGGCCGGAAATGCGGTTCTGATAGTCGCGCTGGCAGCGCGGGGCCTTGCCGCACGCGCCCTTCCCCGCCCCGCCGATGCCGCAGCGGCAGGGGTTCATCGCCGCGACCAGCTGGAACCTGGCCGGATAGCGAACGTGGGCGTTGGCGCGTGCCACCACGATCTCGCCCGTCTCCAGCGGGGCCCGCAGACTGTCGAGCGCCTGGGCCGAGTATTCGGGCAGTTCGTCGAGGAACAGGACCCCGTTGTGGGCCAGGGACGCCTCCCCCGGCCTGGCGCGATGCCCCCCGCCGGTCAGGGCGGCCATGGAGGCGGAGTGGTGGGGGCTGCGGAACGGCCGGTCGCGGGTCAGGGCGCCGCGCTCGATCAGGCCGGCCATCGACCAGACCATGGAGGTCTCGAGCAGTTCCTGCGGCGTCAGCGGCGGCAACAGTCCGGGCAGGCGCTGGGCCATCATCGACTTGCCCGAGCCCGGCGGCCCGACGAACAGGATGTTGTGTCCCCCGGCGGCGGCCACCTCCAGCGCGCGCTTGGCGCTCTCCTGACCCTTGACCTCGCGCAGGTCGGGCACGACGGCGCCCGACCGGACCGGCCCCGGTTCCGGCGCGCGCAGGATCGTCGTCCCCTTGAAATGGTTGATCAGGCCGATCAGCGATCGCGGCGCGAGGATACGGACGTCGCCCGCCCAGGCCGCCTCCGGTCCATTGGCCTCGGGACAGATGAGGCCCAGCCCCATCGAGGCGGCGGCGACGGCGGCGGGCAATGTGCCGCCGACCGGCTGGATCCGCCCGTCCAGTCCCAGTTCCCCCAGCGCGGCCCAGCCCTCCAGCGCGTCCGGCTGGATCACCCCCAGCGACGCCAGCAGGGCCAGGGCGATGGGCAGGTCGAAATGGCTGCCCTCCTTGGGCAGGTCGGCGGGCGCCAGGTTGGCGATGATCCGCCTGGCGGGCAGGGCCAGCCCTATCCCCGCGAAGGCCCCGCGCACCCGCTCGCGACTTTCGGCCACGGCCTTGTCCGGCAGGCCGACGATGGAGAAGATGGTCTCGCCGTCCCGGCCGACCAGCTGCACCTCGACGGTGACGCGCCGCGCGTCGACCCCCTCGAACGCCACCGTCGCGATGCTTGCCAGCATGATCCGCCTCCCGCCTTGGGGGAACGAACCATGAACTTATCCAGATTGCAAGAGCGCGGTTATGCGCTCGGAACGTGTTTCGCCTCGATGACGTCCCAGAGGATGGCGGCTGCGTCGATGCCGGTGAACTCCTTCAGCTGCACCGCGCCGGTCGGGGAGGTGACGTTGATCTCCGTCAGATAATCGCCGATCACGTCGATGCCGACGAACAGCAGGCCGCGCGCCTTCAGTTCCGGGCCGATGATGGCGCAGATTTCCAGATCGCGCGAGGTCAGTTCGACGGGCGCGGCCGTACCGCCGACGCGCAGGTTCGACCGCACCTGACCCTCGGCCGGGACGCGGTTGATGGCGCCGACCGGCTCGCCGTCGATCAGGATGATCCGCTTGTCGCCTTTCGACACGGCCGGGATGAATTTCTGGATCACGAGCGGATCGCGCGACCCGGCCATGTGGATCTCGATCAGGGCCTCGAGGTTCGGATCGCCTGCCTTCAGGCGAACGACGCCCGAACCGGCCGCGCCGTGCAGGGGCTTGAGCACCACGTCGCCGTGCCGCTCATGGAAATCGACGAGGGCGACCGGGTCCGAACTGATCAGGGTCGGCGGCTGGACGCCCTCGAACCGGGTGGCGAACAGTTTCTCGGGCGCGGAGCGGACCTCGGCCGGATCGTTGACGACCAGGGTGCGCGGATGGACCGTCTCCAGCAGATAGGTGGCCGTCACATAGGCCATGTCGAACGGCGGATCCTGACGCATCAGGATGACGTCGACGTCCTTGCCGAGATCGAGTTTGACCTCGTCGCCGATGGTGACGTGGTCGCCGTGCACCTGGCGGATCACCACCGGGCGGGCGCGACAGGTCAGGGCGCCGTCCTCCAGCGCCAGGGTGCGGAAGTCGTAGACCCACAGCGGATGGCCGCGCTGCTGCGCCTCCATGGCCAGGAAGAAGGTCGTGTCCGAAGCGATGTTGACCGCCTCGATGGGGTCCATCTGGATGGCGACTTTGAGCATCGGCGTGACCTTGCGCGGGAGATGCCTTGGGTAATGGGCAACGCTTCGCGTGGGCGCAAGGTCGGGGCTTAGGGCTTAGGGCTTAGGGCTTAGGGCTTAGGGCTTAGGGCTTAGGGCTTAGGGCTTAGGGCTGCTGCCTGACCAAGCCCTACTCACCAAGCCCTAGTTCAGCCGCATCCTCAGCCGGTCGGCGGCGATCTGGTGCATCTGGTCGTCCTGGCCGGCGACGGCGCGGGCGCGGCGCAGGGCCTCGAGCGCGCCGGTCAGTGCGCCCTGTTTCTCGCGCGCGGCGGCGACGTCGAGCCACGGCCGGTGATCCTCGGGGTCCAGCAGGGCGCGGCGCACGGCCGAGCGTTCGGCGCAGACATAGTCCTCGGCCTTGATGGCGCGGCTGAACAGGACGTTCTGCAGGCGGATCAGGCATTCGCGGTCGCTGACCGGGGCCATCAGGACGTCGAGCCGATCGGCGACGTGTGGCGTCAGCCCGGCGCGCAGGGCCCGGCGCGTCAGCTCGGACGGCATGACGACGCGACCCTGGCTGAACGGATCCAGCGCGACGGGCCCGGCGGGCGTCTCGACCCGCAGCAGGAAGTGGTTGGGGAAGTCGACGCCCTGGGCCTTCACCCCCGCGCGGCGGGCGGCGTCGAGATAGAAGACGGCCAGGGCCGCCGACAGACCGCGCCGGCGGTCCGCGACATCGAGCACGTCGGTATTGGCCGGGTCGTCATAATGCAGCAGGTCGCCGTTCAGCCGCAGGTCGGCGGCCATGGTCTCGGCCAAGGCGTCGTCGGGGCTTTCGCCGCCGATCCGCTCGGCCAGCCGTTCGGCGGCGGCGTCAGACAGGAGGCGGGCGGGCGAAGGATCGCGGAACGGGTAGTCGTGCAAGGCGCAGGCGATGGCGGCGTCGAGCAACGGAAAGGCGTCGTCGTCGGCCCGACCGGCTTCTTCCAGTGCGACTTCCGCCTCTTCGCGCGTCAAAGCCCGTCCCCCGACGACCCGTTTTCACCCCCCGGTGAAAACTAGAGATTGCGACGATGGCGCGGAATTCGCCCGGGGGCCAGCGCTACGGTGTCGATTCGCAACACAAGACCGGCCAAGCTGGGTCTTTGGCGCAACAGTGCGGCGCCCGCCGCCCGCAGCCGTTCCAGTTGTTGATTATCAACGGCATTCAGCGCCGCCTCGATCGTGGCGCGATGTTTGACCTCGACGACGACGACCGTCCTGCCCTGTCGCGCGAGGATGTCGATCTCGACGCCGCGCGTCTTCAACCGGAAGCCGAGCACCTGATAGCCTTTCAGCATCAGGAAGGCGGCGGCGACCCATTCGGCGCCGTGCCCCTCGCGAAACGCCCGCCCGCCCAGCGCCTGACGCCAGGCCGCCTTGGGCCTGACCGGAAGCGCGACGCGGACTTTCGGCGGCTTCATCCCTTGCCCTGAAGCTCCAGTGCGCGGCGGTAGAGGGCCTTGCGCGGCAGATCGAACGTCGCGGCGACCTCGGAGGCCGCCTCGCCGGTCGGCAGCCGGGCCAGCGCTTCCGTCAGGGCCGCGTCGACGTCGGCGGCGCTGGCGGTCTCGACCTCCCCGGGGCCGATGACAATGACGATCTCGCCCTTGGGGCTGTCGCAGCGGGGGTCGACGGCCAGTTCGGCGAGCGTGCCCCGGATCGCCTCCTCATAGAGCTTGGTCAGTTCGCGGGTGACGGCGGCGGGGCGAGGTCCCAGCACCTCGGCCATGTCGGCGAGGCTGGCGGCCAGACGCGGCCCGCTCTCGAAGAAGACCAGGGTCTGGCGCGCCGCCTTGACCTCGGCCAGCGCCGTCTTCCGCGCGCCGGACTTCGGCGGGAGGAAGCCCGCGAACAGAAACCGGTCGGACGGCTGGCCCGCGATGCACAGGGCGGCCAGAAGGCTCGACGCGCCGGGTATGGGATGGACGGGCAGATCGGCGGCGATGAAGGCGCGCGCGACCACGAACCCGGGGTCCGAGATCACCGGCGTCCCGGCGTCGGAGACGAGCGCCACGACCTGACCCTCGCGGACCCGTTCGATGGCGATCTCGGCGGCGCGGGCCGAGGCGTGGTCGTCGCAGCGCTCCAGTTTCGCCTTCAGCCCGTAGGCCGAGAGGAGCTTGGCGGTGACGCGCGTGTCCTCGGCCAGGACCAGGTCGGCGGCGGCGAGGACGTCGAGCGCGCGCAAGGTCATGTCGCGCAGATTCCCGATCGGGGTGGCGACCAGATAGAGCCCCGGCGACACGTGCCGGGGCGGCGGCGCGGTCGGGGGAAAGGGGCCGGGGTCACTCATTATCCCTCCGTGCCACAGACCGGGGCTCGCGCGAAGCTCAGGTCAGCAGAGCCTTCAGCACTGCGTCCAGCACGGGCCGCCCGGTGGCCGTGGCCACGACCCGTTCTTCGGCGACCGCGAGCAAGCCGTCCTCGACCAGTCCCTCCACGAGGGCGGTCAGGTCCAGCGCCGCCAGATCGGTCAGGGCCACGCCCTCGACGGTTCGAAGGCCCAGCAGCAACCGTTCCTCGGCGGCGGCGCGGGGATCGAGCCGTTCCTGTTCCGACCAGGGCGTTCCTGCGGCGACCCCCTCGACATAGTCGCCGATGCGGCGGTGGGCGACGGTGGCGGTGCGAACGCCATCCAGCGTCAGGCGGCCGTGGGCGCCGGGGCCGATGCCGACATAGTCTCCGCCGCGCCAGACATGCAGGTTGTGGGCGGAGCGGGCGGAAACGCCGCGCGCGTGGTTGGAGACCTCGTAGGCCTCGAACCCGGCGGCCCCGAGCACCGATTGCGTCGCTTCGTAGAGATCGGCGGCGGTGTCCTCGTCGGGCGGGATCAGGCCGCCGCGCTCGGCCGCGCGGGCAAAGGCGGTGCCCTCGGCAATGGTCAGTTGATAGGGAGAGACGTGCTCGAACCCCATGGCCAGCGCCTCGGCCATGGCCGTGGTCCAGCCGGCGACGGTCTGACCCGGCAGGGCGTAGATCAGGTCGATCGACAACCGGTCGAAGACGCCGGCCGCCACGGCGATGGCGCGTCGCGCCTCGTCGGCCGAATGGTTGCGTCCGAGGAATGTCAGCTGGGCGTCGTCGAGCGACTGGACCCCCAGCGAAAGGCGGTTGACCCCGGCTTCCCTCAGCGCCGCAAAATGGGCGGCCTCGGCGTCGGTGGGGTTGGCCTCGAGCGTGATCTCGACATCGCCGCCGGGAAACAGGGCTCTCGCCCGGGCGATGACCCTCCCCACGTCCTCGGCCCGCATCAGGGACGGGGTGCCGCCGCCGAAGAAGATCGAGGCCAGCGGACGCCGGCCGACCAGTGCCGCCTGGGCCTCCAGATCGCACAGAATGGCCTCGACCAGCACGGCCTGTTCCTCGCGCCAGCCCCGATCGCGTACGACGTTGAAGTCGCAATAGGGGCAGATGCGGGCGCAGTAGGGCCAGTGGACGTAGACGGCGATGGCGTCGCCCGTGTCAGTCAATCAGGGCCGCCTTCACCCTGGCGAAGGCGCGGGTGCGGTGACTCATGCCTTCCTTCACCACCGGATCCATCTCGCCGAAGGTCTGGTCGTAGCCTTCGGGGACGAAGATGGGGTCGTAGCCGAAGCCCCGGTCGCCGCGCGGCGGGAAGGTCACCACCCCGTCGACCCGCCCCTCGACCACCACGCAGGGACCGTCGGGCCAGGCCACGGCCAGGGCCGAGGTGAACCAGGCCGAGCGATCGGTCGCCCCCAGCTCCTCCAGCCGCGTCTCGATCTTGCTCATGGCCGAGACGAAGTCCCGCTCCGGCCCGCCCCAGCGTGCGGAGAAGATGCCGGGCGCCCCGTCGAGCGCCGCGACCGACAGGCCGGAATCGTCAGCGAGGCTGACTTCGCCCGAAAACTGGGCCGCGTGGCGCGCCTTCAGCATGGCATTGCCGACGAAAGTCGTCTCGGTTTCGGCCGGCTCGGGCAGATTCAACTCCCCTGCGGTGACCACAGTGTAATGTCCGTCCAGAAGCGCATGGATTTCGCGCGCCTTTCCGGCGTTGTGAGTCGCGGCTACGAGCCGCATCCCCTTGATAAGCTTTAACTTCATCCGTGATCACGCCCGTGAAACATTTCATTGCCTAAGTTTAATATCGTTAAACGATATGTAACGTGACTAGCCGACCCGCACGTCCTATCTATGATCTCAAGAACGGCGGCCACAACGTTCCCCGGAAACACCCAGATGGGCAAATCCGAACCCCGTGGCACACAGAAGCGGGCATTAATGACCTGCCTCAGGATCGAAGGACAGAACGATGAACACGATGAACGCCTCGCTGATGATGGACAAGGTCGGCGCGCTGCTGATCAACGCCGCCCTGCTCGCCGCCCTGCCGACCGCCCTGGTCGCCATCCTGGTGCAAGCTTTCTAAGACGGTTTCGCCAAGGTTCGCCCTCAGGCCCGATCTTCGATCGGGCCGGAAGATGAGGGACGCGGTCGCTCACGGCTCGAGCGACCGTCAAGAGAAGAGACCCACCTTTCGTTGCTCAAGCAGCGAGGCTCCGCGAGCCGAGCGGTAGCAACACAAAAGAAGGCTTCGCCGTTGAAGAAGATCGCGATGTATAAGACCGCGTAGGGGTTTTCCCGAACCCCACGCGGTCCTCGCGGTCCAGACTTCCGGTCCAGATTCTTTCCCGAGCTGTCGATGTCCCTCACCCGGCCTGAGCTGCGCCTGCCGAAGATGCCAAGAGGCATCCGCGCGCCGTTCAAGACCCCCCTCCTGAGGACTCTGGGACCCGGCTCCGTTTCCAGCCTGCTGAAGATCGCGCTGGATGTGGCCTATGTGCTGCTGATGATCATCACCGCGGTCCTGCTCCTGGTCTTCCTGGCCTCGATCTTCATTCCGCTGGCCAATCTGAACATCACCGTCTCCAACGACACCGGCGGCCGCCAGCAGCCGCTGACCCGTCCCCTTCTGCTCTTCGGCGTAGGGGCCCTGAGCGCCTATTTCGGCGGTTTCCTGCTGATCCTGCGAAATCTGCGGATGATCTTCCGCACCCTGACCATCGGCGATCCGTTCCGGCCCGAGAACGTGCGCCGTCTGCGCCAGATCGGACTGATCCTGGCCATCGTCACCGGCGGCGTCTGGCTGGTCCAGGGACTGGTCGCCGCCCGCCTCGCGCCCGGGGTGATGGATTCCCAAGGCGTCGGCGAGCTATTGACCCCGGTCTTCTCGGTGCTGGTGGTCTTCGTTCTGGCCGAGGTGTTCAAGGAAGGCGCCCGTCTGCGTCGAGAATCCGAGCTGACCATATGATCGCCCGAGCACGCCCCTGCGCTAAAGCAGCGAGCGACCGTTTAGCCGGTCCTCCGGCCGATCGAAGATCGGACCGGGGGGCGAGCCGTCGCGCCCCGAAAGACCACTAGAATGGCCATCCGGGTTCAGCTCGACAAAATCCTCGTGGAGCGACGCATGTCGCTGACCGAGCTGGCCGATCGCGTGGGCGTGACCCTGGCCAATCTGTCGATCCTCAAGACCGGCAAGGCGCGGGCCGTGCGGTTCTCGACCCTCTACGCCCTGTGCCGCGAACTGGACTGCCAGCCGGGCGACCTGCTGGTCTTTGAGCCCGGCCCGCCCGAGCCGGACGCCGACGGCGAAGACGCCTGACGTCGTGGCGCGGCGACCGCCTCCCGACCTGACGACCGAGGACCGCCGCATCTGGGCCCGGGTCTCCGGCACCGTAACCCCGCCGAAGACGCGGAAGGCCGCCCGCGTGACGCCCGGCGCGATCCTGCCCGACGAACCGCTGAAACCCGAGACGATCAAGGCGCCCCGGCCTCCGGTCCTCGGCAAGCACAGGACCTCGACGAAGATCCGCAACGCCGCGTCCGTCACCCCGGCCGCCCCGAAGGCGGCGCCCACCCCGCCTCGATCCGTCCCCGAGGAGCTGGAGCCCCGCCGCCAGCGCCGCCTGTCGCGCGAACGCGATCCGATCGAGGCCTCCATCGACCTGCACGGCTTCGGCCGGTTCGAGGCCGAGGATCAACTGCGCGCCTTCCTGTCGCAGTCCCAGGCGCGGGGCCTGCGCGCGGTTCTGGTCGTCACCGGTCAGGGGCGTCGCGGCGGCGGCATCATCCGCGCCTCGATCCACGAATGGCTTCAGGGGCACGCCCTGCGCGGCGTCGTCTCCGGCTTCGCCATGGCCCACCGGCGCCACGGCGGCGACGGCGCGATTTACGTCACATTGAAGCGCTAGGCCGGGTCAGGAGGACGCCCATGACCGCAAATCACCGCCACGCTTGGGTTCTGGCCGCCGCTCTGGCGTTCGTTTCGACCCCGACCCTGGCCTGCGTCATGGCTCCGCCGACCACGGACGAGGCCATGGCGGAACGCGTCAGAAATCATCAGGCCACGCTCTGGGCGCGCTCCGACGCCGTCTTCCTGTCGCAGACCTCGGGCTTTGATCGCGTGCCGCTGACCAACTCATCGGTCGAGGGGAACAGCACGACGCTCGTTCCCTCGTTGGCGCTGAAGGGCGACCTGCCGGTCGAGCCGGTCGGCATCCGCCACACCACCTTTACCAGCTGCGGCCCGATCCCCTTCCTCGACGCCCTGTCGGCGCGCGAGGGCGACTGGTTCGTGATCTTCGCCCGCGTCCTGCCGTCCGGCCTGTCGGTGGACGCCACCGTGCCGATCGACGAGCTCGTTGATCCCGAGGCCCTGCGCGCGTGGACCAAGGGCTACGAGCCCGCGACGCCCGAAGCCTAGGCCGTCAGCGCCAGGCCGTTCCCGGCGGCCAGGTCGGCCAGCTTCACCATCGGACGCGGACCCCAGTGGGCGATGACTTCCGAGGCCGCCAGCGACCCCAGCTTGCCGGACTGTTCCAGCGTCAGGCCGCGCGCGACGCCCAGCAGGAAGCCGGCGGCGTACTGGTCGCCCGCACCAGTGGTGTCGATGACCTTGTCGACGGGGTAGGCGGCCACGGCCACCCGCTCGTCGCCCGAGAGGATGACCGAACCCTCGGCGCCGCGCGTGACGGCGGCGATCTCGACCATCGAGGCCAGCTGCGCGGCGGCGGCGTCGAAGTCTTCGGTCTCGAACAGGGCGGCCAGTTCGCCCTCGTTGGCCAGGACGATGTCGGCCGAGGCCTCGATGAAGGCCAGCAGCTCAGCGCGCCAGCGTGCGACGACGAAGGTGTCCGACAGGGTGATGGCGACCTTGCGGCCCGCCTTGTGGGCGGCGGCGGCCGCGGCCTCGAAGGCGGCGCGGGCAGGGGCCGGGTCGAACAGATAGCCTTCCAGATAGACGATGGCGCTGGACCCGATCAGGTCGGCATCGATGTCCTCGACCCCCAGCTGGTTCGCCGCGCCCAGGAAGGTGCACATGGTGCGCTGGCCGTCCGGGGTGACGTTGATCAGGCAGCGGCCGGTGCCGGCGCCGCCCTCCAGAACCGGGGTGTCGAAGTGGACGCCCGAGGCGCGGATGTCGTGGCTGAAGACGCCGCCCAGGGTGTCCGGCGCGACCTTGCCGACATAGGCCGCACGACCGCCGAACGAACCGACGCCCGCGACCGTGTTGCCGGCCGAGCCGCCCGAGGCCTCCACGCCCGCCGCCATGGCGTCGTAGAGGGCCGCGCTCTGGGTCTCGTCGACCAGCTGCATCGAGCCGGGCGTCAGGGACTGGGCGGTCAGGAAGGCCTCGTCGCAGGGGCTCAGGACGTCGACGATGGCGTTGCCGACGGCGCAGACATCATAGGTGGCGGTGGTCTGGGTCATGAGCCGCCCCATAGCGGGCGCGACCGCCGGGCGCCAGCCCCGCTTTACCCGCGCTCGGAAAAACATATAAGGACATCCTTATATGATCGGGCGCTTCGAACGCCAGGCAGAGGACCTCATGACCCAGATCGCAATCCTGACGCCCGCCGCCGACGACCCGGCCTACAAGAGCCACTGGCCCGTCGTGCTCGAGCGGTTGTCGAAAGCCCTGGCCATGGTCGACGTGACCACGGTCCCGACCGCCTGGACCGACCACGTCAGGGATGCCTCGGGACTCGCCGACTATCCGCTGGTGCTGGGCGTCCTGACCTGGGGCTATTACGAGCGCCACTCCGACTGGCTGGCGGCGACGAAACTGTGGGGCGAGGCGGGCGTGAAGATCGCCAACCCGGCCCCCGTGCTCGGCTGGAATTCGGACAAGGCCTACCTGCGCCGGCTGGAAGCGGCCGGGATCCCGATCCCGCCGACGGCCTGGAGCGATCAGGTCACCCAGGACGAGGTCGATGCGGCCTTCGACCGGTTCGGGACGGACACCCTCGTGGTCAAGCCAACCGTCTCGGGCGGCGCCTGGAAGACCGTGAAACTCTCGCGCGGCGAGCCCCTGACCGACGCCCCCGACGGCGCGGCCATGATCCAGCCCTTCCTGCCGGAGCTGGTGGCGAACGGCGAACTGTCCCTCCTCTTCTTCGGCGGACGGTTCAGCCATGCGGTCATGAAGCGGGCCACGGCCGGGGATTTCCGAGTCCAGGTCCAGTACGGCGGCGGCTACACCCATGTCCCCGAGCCGCCCGCGGGCGCGGTCGCCCTGGCCGAACGGGTGCTGGCGGCGATCGAGGAGCCCCTGCTCTACGCCCGCATCGACATGGTCGAGGCGGCGGACGGATGGCTGCTGATGGAGGCCGAACTGGTCGAGCCCGACTTCTATCTGTCCCAGGCCCCCGACGGCGGGCGCCTGTTCGCCGAGGCGGTTCGGGCGCGACTGTCGTCGGAGGTCTAGACCGCCCCCATCAGCCCGCGCGCCGGACACAGGTCGTTGATGACGCACCCGCCGCAGTTCGGCTTTCGCGCCGTGCAGGTGTAGCGACCGTGCAGGATCAGCCAGTGGTGGGCCTTGTGCAGGAAGGCCTCGGGCACGATCCGGTGCAGCTGGTCCTCGACCTTGTCGGGCGTCGCGGCGTTGGCGAGACCCAGCCGGTGCGAGACGCGGAAGACGTGGGTGTCCACCGCGATGGCCGGCTCGATACCGAGTTCGTTCAGCACCACGCTGGCCGTCTTTCGCCCCACCCCGGGCAAGGCCTGCAGGTCCGTGCGGTTCAGAGGCACCACGCCGCCGTGCCGTTCCAGCACGATCCGGCTCAGGGCGATGACGTTCTTCGCCTTGCCGCGATAGAGGCCGATCGAGGCGATGAAGGGGACCAGCCCCTCCTCCCCCAGCGCCAGCATCTTGGCCGGCGTGTCGGCGACGGCGAAGAGTCTGTCCGTCGCCTTGTTGACCGAGACGTCGGTCGCCTGGGCCGACAGGGCGACGGCGACGACCAGGGTGAAGGGGTCGGTGAAATTCAGCTCGGTCTTCGGCTCGGGCATGACACGGGCCAGGCGGGTGAAGATGTCCTCGACGCGATCCTCGTCGGGCGGGAAGGCGAAGATCGGGATCGGCGCGCCCGTCATGACGCTGCCAGGCTTGCGACCGCCGGGGGCTGGAGGCTTGCCGGTGACCTTGGGGCGTTTGGCCAACTCAGCCCGCCTCGGGATCGGACAGGCGCGGATCGATCCCCAGCGCCGCGATCGCCTCGACCGCCGCGCGCTCGCCCTCCATCCAGGCGCCGTGGCAGGTGCCGTAGAAGCCGGTCGAGGTCGCCTCGCCGGCGATGAAGATCCGGTCCTCGATCGGCTGAGCCAGACGCGCCCGGGCTCCGGTCTCGCGGTCGCCGAGCCCCGGCAGGACGTGGGAATAGGCGCCCATCGACCAGGGCTCGGCGCCCCACATCGAGGTCGACAGAACCCGCAGACGCTTCGGGAAACTCGACCCCAGCAGATGGGCCAGTTCCGAACAGGCGAAGTCGAAGAAGGCGGCCTCGCCCTCCGCCTCCAGCCCCCAGGCCAGGTCGCCGCCGAAATAGCCCTCGATGATCGGCCGCCCGAACGGACGCAGGTGATAGCCGCCGGTCTGGGCCGTGTCGGTGCGGCCCCACAGCTGGCTGTCCTTCGGAAACTCCTCCCAGCCCGCGACCGCCATATGCAGCTTGGACGCCAGACCCAAGGGCGCGCCGGCGGCCGCCTCGATCAGGTCCGGCAGGGGCGGATCGAACCGCACCGCCTCCGACGCCAGCACCGAGGTCGGCAGGGTCAGGATCACGGACCGGGCCTCGATCACGCCGCGCGCCGTCTCGATCGTCAGCCGGGCGCCCGACCGGTCGATCCGCTCGACCGGGCAGTTCAGCACCACGGGCACGTCTTCGCCCAGCGAGGCGATCAGGGTGCCGTAGCCCTCGACCACCCGCCAGTTGACGCCCGTGTCCTCATAGGCGTCGTAGTCGAGGGTCGAGACCTCGGCGAACCTGGCCCCGTTCAGGGCGCCCGAGATGGCGTCCATCCGCGCGTTCCAGCGCTCGCCCGGCGTGAACAGGTCGGCGGCCGGGCGGTCGTCGCCGGCCCTGGCCGCCTCGGCCACCCGTTCGTCGAAGGCGGCCCAGGCTTCGCCGAACGCGGCCTGTTCCTGTGGCGTGACGCCGAGGTTGAAGGCCTGCTGACGCCACGGCGGCGGGGTCTCGTCGATAGCGAAGCCCGCCTCGCGCCCGATCGCAGACAGCACATTCGCATCGGCCGAATGCAGCCAGCCGCAGCCGAGATCGACCGGCATCCCCTCGTGATCGACCGTGTGGGCCCGCCCGCCGATCCGGTCGCGCGCCTCCAGCACGACGACCGCGACCCCGGCGCGCGCCAGCCGACGCGCGGCCGAAAGCCCTGCGGAGCCCGCGCCGATCACGGCAACATCGATGGAGGAGGGGAGGGAAATCGGGTCGCTCAAAGGGGTCTGGTAAACAGCGCGAAACATGACGTGTTCACGCCGCGTCGCAAGGGGATTGATTTCTGGACGATTGGGTCCATTTTACAGCCGTCCTCCCCGACGCCGATCCCAGAGACCCGTACGCATGGCCCTCGCTCCCGCTTTGAAGAAACGCCTTCCGCTGATCGTCGGAGGCGTCGTCGCCATCGGCCTGATCATCGGCGGGGCGGTCTGGTGGCAGAACAAGCAGCGGTGGGAGACCACCGACAACGCCTTCGTCCAGGCCGACGTCACCCTCGTCAGTCCCCAGATCGACGGCTACGTGGCCGAGGTGCTGGTGACCGACAACCAGAGGGTCCAGGCCGGCCAGATCCTGGTCCGTCTCGACGATTCCGACGCGAAAGCCGAACTGGCCGCGGCCGAGGCCAATCTCGCCGCCCTGCTGGCGGCCGTGGACAATGTGGATGCCCGCGCGGCCCAGGAGCAGGCGATGATCGCCTCGCGCGCCGCCGGGGTGGCCCAGGCTCGCGCCCAGGCCGACCTCGCCCAGTCCCAGGTCAATCGCTACACCACCCTGCAGCGACAGGGCTGGGTCTCCCAGCAGCGCATCGAGACCGAACGGGCCGGGGCCCAGACCGCCGCTGCCTCGGTCGCGCAAGCCCAGGCCGCCCTGGTCGCCGAACAGCGCACGGCCGGTGTCCTCGGCTCGACCCGCCAGCAGAGCCTCGCGGCCGTCGACCAGGCCCGTTCGGCCGTCGAACAGGCGCGCATCCATCTGGACCGCACGGTGATCCGCGCACCCGCCGCCGGCGTCGTCGGCGCGCGCGGCGTCCGCGCCGGTCAGTATGTCCGTCCCGGCGGACAGCTGCTGTCGCTGGTGCCGCTGGGCGATACCTATATCGTGGCCAACTTCAAGGAGACCCAGCTGGGTCGGCTGCGTCTGGGCCAGACCGTCCATATCGAGGCCGACGCCTTCCCCGGTGTGGACCTGACGGGCCGGATCGACAGCTTCGCCCCGGCCACCGGCTCCGAGTTCGCCCTGATCCCGGTCGAGAATGCGACGGGCAACTTCACCAAGATCACCCAGCGGGTGCCGGTGCGCATCCTGGTCAACCGCGCCGACGGCGGCGCGGCCCTGAGGCCCGGCCTGTCGGTCGAGATCAAGGTCGATTTGAAGAGCGAGGGCGGGGCCACCTTCGCCGAGGCCGCCACGGGGCCGACCCGCCTCGCCGACGCCGGAACCGCGAGCGCGCAATGACCGCGGCCGTCATAGACGGCGCGCCGGCAAAAATCCCGGCCGACGCCGAACCTAAGGTCAACTGGACCTTCCTGATCCTCGGCTTCGCCGGGATGGTGATCGGCCAGTTCATGGCCATTCTGGACATCCAGATCGTCGCCTCGTCCCTGCCCCAGATCCAGTCCGGCGTCGGGGCCTCGGCCGATCAGATCAGCTGGATCCAGACCGCCTATCTGATCCCCGAGGTCGTGATGATCCCGCTGTCGGGATATCTGTCGCGGCTGTGGGGCACCCAGAAGGTGTTCCTGATGAGTTGCGGCGGCTTCGTCATCATGAGCGTGGCCGTGGGTCTGTCGACCTCGGTCGAGGTGATGATCTTCTTCCGGGCCATCCAGGGCTTCGTCGGCGGGGCCATGATCCCGACCGTCTTCGCCGTGGCCTTCACCGCCTTCCCGGCCTCGAAACGGGTCACCGCCTCGGTCTTCATCGGCCTGATCGTGACCCTGGCCCCCACCATCGGCCCGACGCTGGGCGGGCATCTGACCGAGGCGCTGAGCTGGCACTGGCTGTTCTTCATCAACGTCCCGTTCGGCCTGCTGTCCTTCTTCCTCGTCTGGCGCTACGCCAACTTCGACAAGGGCGATCCCGGCCTGTCCAAGGGCTTCGACTGGTGGGGTCTGGGCCTGATGGCCACCTTCCTGATGAGCCTGCAGTTCGTGCTGGAGGAAGGGTCCAAGAACGACTGGTTCGCCGACGACATGATCCTGCTGCTGGCGACGGTGGCGGCCATCACAGGCCCGGCCTTCATCTGGCGCTCGCTGGCCTACTGGAATCCGGTGGTGGAGCTGAGGGCGTTCAACAACCGGAACTTCCTCGTCGGGATCACCATGACCTTCATCGTCGGGGCGGCCCTGTTCGGGGGCAGTTTCCTGTTGCCACTGTTCCTGTCGCGAGTGCGGGACTATTCGCCGGCCGAGGTCGGCACGACCCTTGTGGTGTCGGGCCTGGCCATGTTCCTGACGGCGCCCATCGCAGGGCGTCTGGTGCGGATCCTCGACCTCCGGATCATGATGTTCGGCGGCTTCGTCATGGCGTCCTGGGGCATGTGGGACGCCCATGCGGTGACCACCGAATGGGGCTTCTGGGAGTTCGCAGGCATCCAGGCCCTGCGGGGCTCGGGCATCATGCTGGCCATGCTGGCGGCGCAGCAGGTGACGATGTCCACCATGCCGGTCGAGCGGGTGAAGAACGCGTCCGGTCTGGTGAACCTGTTCCGGAACGTCGGCGGCGCCTTCGGACTGGCCTTCCTCAACACCTCCCTGACGACCAACACCGCCAAACATATGGGCGAGCTGACCAGCGCCATCCCGGTCTCCGACACCCGGATGCAGGACATGCTGACCGGCATGGCGACGCAGTTCGGCGGCTCTATCGATCCCGACGGGGCGGCGCTGAAGGCGGTCTACGGCCTGCTGAACCGTCAGGCGACGACCCTGGCGTTCGGCGACGCCTTCGCCATGCTGGCACTCGGCTGCGCCTTCGCCGCCGTCGTCACCCTGTTCGCTCAGCCGGTGAAACCGGGGTCCGTCGCCGTCACGGACGCGCACTGATGCCACGCGTCGCAGGTCAGATCGACGCGCGGAAGTCGGAGGCCATCCTCGAAGCCGCCACCGCCCTGTTCGCAGAGAAAGGCGTCTCCACCTCGATGGAGGAGATCGCCCGTCGGGCCGGGGTGTCGAAACAGACGCTCTACAACCGCTATGCGTCCAAGGTGGACATAGGCAGGGCCCTGGCGGAGCGGCGTTCGGACCTGATCACGGCGCCGTTGCGGTCCGGGGCCGATCCGGAGACCGTGCTGACGGCCCTGGCTGCGGCGATGCTGGAGAAGGTCTTCGGTACGTCGGCGGGCGATTCCCTGCGCGGCGTCGCCCTGATGGCCCCGCAGGCCCCGGATCTGGCCGAGGCCGTCTATCATGCCGGACCCGGCGAAAGCCTGCGCCGCCTCGCGCTGTGGCTGGCCGATCAGGATCGCGCGGGAGTACTGCGCGTACCCGACCCGGACCTCGCCGCCGAGATGTTCACGGGTCTGGCCGTGGGCTACGGACACCTGAGGCTGTTCATGGGAGTCGCCGGCCCGCCGGTCGCCGAAATCCCGCGCCGCGCGCGCGAGGCGGCGCAGCGGTTTCTGAAGGCATTCGCGGCTTAGGCCATCCCTTCGTCCTCACCGGGCTTGTCCCGCCGCCACGCTTGTGGATCAGGCTCGCCGACCCATCGACCCTCGGGACAAGTGAGGTATGAGGGGACAGACCGAGTTCTGGAGCCTTCCCCATGCTGATCGCCTGTTCCGCCTGGCCCGAGATCGATGCGCGCCTGAAGACGACGAAGACCGTCATCGTACCCATCGGCTCGAACGAACAGCACGGCCCGACAGGCCTTCTGGGCACCGACTGGATGTGCCCGGAGATCATCGCCCATGCGGCGGAGAAGACCGACGACAGCCTGGTCATCGCCCCGACCTTCAACATCGGCATGGCCCAGCACCACCTGGCCTTCCCGGGCACGATCTCGCTGCGCCCCTCGACCTTCATGGCCGCGATCACGGACTGGGTCTCGTCGCTGAGCCGTCACGGCTTCGAGCGAATATATTTCCTCAACGGCCACGGCGGCAATGTCGCCACCATCGAGGCGACCTTCTCGGAGCTCTATGCCGAATGGTCGTTCGTCGAGGAAAGCGCGCCTTTCGTCCTCAAGCTGCGCAACTGGTGGGACCTCCCGGGCATCAACAGCCTGTGCAACCAGATCTTCCCGACCGGCCACGGCATGCACGCCACCCCGTCCGAGATCGCGGTGACCCAGGCCGCCTACCCGGATCGGATCAAGACGGCCGACTACGCACCGAAGATCGCTCCCAGCGGGCCGATCCGCGACGCCCTCGACTACCGTGCCCGCTTCCCTGACGGCCGTATCGGCTCCGATCCGGCGCAGGCGTCTCCCGAGAAGGGTCAGCGGATCATCGACGCCGCCGTGCCGGCCCTGATCCGCGACGTGGCCGCCTTCGCCGATGAAGTCTTGCCCGGCTGACGAAAGCGGCCCAAGCCCGATCCATGACATTGCTCGACAAGGCCATCCGCGACGGCAAACGCCTGCAGCGCAACGCAACGTCCGCCGCCATCACGGCGGCGAGCGGCGGCGAGATGATGCGGGCGGCGTCGGACGTCATCGCCGCCCGGCTGAACATCATGGCCGAGGGTCTGGCCAATCCGATGAAGGCCGACATGGCCGAGATGCATCTGATGAGCACGGAAAAGGTCGAGGCCATGAGCGCCTCGGCCGCCGCCGTCGCCGGCAATCTGGGCGACCTCGCCGCCCGGGTGTCGAAATCCGCGATGGACGAGGTCGGCCACGCCCAACGCGCCGCCTCGGCCATCGCCTCGGCCGCTTCGCCCCAGGCCGCGGCCACCGCCCACTACACCTACGCGGTCGCCTGGTGGGGTCGTGCGGCGGGGCAGATGCTGACACTCAACACCGAACTGCTGAAGGCCCAGGCCGACGCTTTGAAGCCGATCCATTCGGTCGCCGTCGCCAATGCGAAACGGCTCAGGAAATAGGGAACGGCCGGGTTTCGGGGCACGTTGATCCAAGGTCAGCAACAGGAGCCATGAGCATGGCCGACCCCAAGACCCAAGAGAATGACAAACACCCCGGCATGCTGGGCGACGGGACCGAGGAACAGAACCTCAACCAGCCCGGCGATCCGTCCAAACGGATCACGGAAGATGAGGTCGACGAGGCCTTCGGCGGCGACGAACAGGGTTGATCGCCCTTGCTGGCGGCGGTAGCCGACGCCTCATGGCTCAGGAAAGAGGCTCGGCGGTCCGGATCAGTCCGCCCTCGACCTTGACCGGCCAGGGCGTCAGCCGGCCCCCCGCCGCCGGTCCGCCGACGCAGGCCCCGGTCAACGGCTCGAACACCGCGCAATGCCAACCGCACAGGATCAGCGATCCGTCGGGCAACAGATACTTGTCCAGTTCGATCGCCAGAGGAAACCCGACGTGCGGACAGCGGTCGATATAGCCCCGGACCTCTCCCGAATGCCGCACCACGAAGCCGTGAAAGAAGGCCTCGCCGATCTGAAGCACGAAGCCGCGCGAGCCCGGCTCCGCGATTTCCTCGAGCGCGCACAGGGTCACGTTCGCCGGCGTCTTCCAGACCCGCTCCCGATCGCGTGGGGCCTGGATCGGTTCCTGATAGCCGTTCATTCCCGCTCGGCCTTGAGCGGACGCGACAGCAGCCCCTCGATCATCGCATCGACCGTGGTCTCGCCGGCCAGAAGCGCCGCCGTGGCCTCGCAGATCGGCATCTCCACGCCCATCTTGCGCGCCAGTTCGCGCACGGCGGGCGCGCTTTCGTAACCCTCGGCCACGGATCGCTTTCCGGCCAGAGCCTGTTCGATGGTCTGACCTTCGCCGAGCGCCAGCCCCAGGCTCATGTTCCGCGACTGCGGACTGGAACAGGTCAGGACGAGGTCGCCGAGCCCGCAGAGCCCCGCCACCGTCTCAGGCTCACCGCCCAGGGCCACGCCCAGCCGCGTCATCTCGGCGAAGCCGCGTGTGATCAGGGCCGCATGGGCCGACTTGCCCAACCGACGTCCCTCGGAAAGGCCGCAGGCGATGGCCAGCACGTTCTTGATCGCCCCGCCGACTTCGGCCCCGATCAGGTCGGTCGCCAGATAGGGTCGGAAGGCCGGACCGGACAGGGTCTCCATCAAGGCCTCGGCCAGGGCGACGTCGGCGCAGGCCAGGGTCACCGCGGTCGGCAAGCCCTTCGACACGTCGGCGGCGAAGCTCGGCCCCGACAGAACGGCGGCGGGCGCATCCGGGATGGTCTCGGCCAGCACCTCGGTCATCAGCTTCAGCGAGCCGCGCTCGATCCCCTTGGAGCAGAGCACGATGGGCGCGCCGTCGCGGTGGTGCGGGGCATAGGCCGCCAAGGTCGAGCGCATGAACTGGGCCGGCGGTACGGCCAGAACCAGATCGCAGTCCGACAGACCCGACAGCTCCGCCGTCACCGATATGCGGTCGTCCAGCACCACACCCGGCAGGAAGGCCTCGTTGATGCGGCGGTTCGTGACGCTCTCGACCACCTCGGGTTCGCGCGCCTGCAGGATGACATCCAGCCCGGCGCGGGCGCAGACCAGGGCCAAAGCCGTGCCCCAGGCTCCTGCGCCGATGACTCCCGCGGTGCGATAGGCCATGCGTTCCCTACTCTTTTCTCGCCTAACGCCCCGCTCGCGGAGCGTGGCTGCTTGAGGCTAGGCTTTCGCGCCCTTGCGCCCGGTCGGATGGACAGGATCGGCCAGCGCGCGCGCCTCGTCCAGCGGCCATCGCGGGCGGGCGGGCGCATCGATATCCGAAACCAGCCCGAGCTGAAGCCGTTCCGCCCCCGCCAAGGCGATCATCGCCGCATTGTCGGTGCAATAGGCCATCGGCGGGGCCAGGAAATCAAAGCCGCGCTTCGCCGCCGTCGCCTCCAGCACGCGTCGCACCGTTTTGTTGGCCGCGACACCGCCCGCGACCACGAACAGCCGGTGGTCATGCTTGTCGGCATAATCGGCCATGGCCCGGTCCGATCTCTCGGAAAGCTGACGGGCGATCGCGTTCTGCACGGCATCGGCCAGATCGGCCCGGTCCTGATCCGTCTCGCAGGTCGGGGCTAGCCGCGAGGCCGCCGTCTTCAGTCCCGAAAAGGAGAAATCGCAATCCTTGCGCCCCAGCAGAGCCCGCGGCAGGTCGAAGCGCGACCCGTCGCCGTCCTCGGCCATCCGCTCCAGCGCCGGCCCGCCGGGGTAACCCAGCCCCATGGCCTTGGCGATCTTGTCGAAGGCCTCGCCCGCCGCGTCGTCGATGGTCGTGCCCAGCCGGCTCATGTCGCCGATCCCGCGCACCTCCAGCAGCTGGCAATGTCCGCCCGACACCAGCAGCAGCAGGAAGGGATAATCCACCTGCGCCCCCAGCCGCGCCGAAACCGCATGCCCCTCCAGATGGTTCACAGCCACCAGCGGCAGGCCTCGCGCCAGGGCCACGGCCTTGCCGAACCCCAGCCCCACCATGACCCCGCCCACCAGACCCGGCCCGGCCGTGGCCGCCACCCCGTCCAGTTCGCCGTAGCCGAGGCCCGCATCGGCCATGGCGCGACGGACGACGCCGTCGATCATCTCGACATGGCTGCGCGCCGCGATCTCGGGCACGACGCCGCCGAAGGCCGCGTGGTCGTCGATCTGGCTGTGCACCACCGACGACAGCACCGTCGCCACGCCATCCGGCGTGAGCCGCACGACCGAGGCCGCCGTCTCGTCGCAGCTGGTCTCCAGACCCAGCACCGTGAGGTCGCCGCCCGGCGCCGGAGCGGTTGTCGCCCCGGTCTCGCTGCTATAGTCCGCGCCCATACTCATCGGGTCGAGGTAGCGACCCCGCCGGACCCGCGCAACCATGCCCCCCCTGATCCGCATCGGCACCCGTCGTTCCGCCCTGGCGCTCGCCCAGTCCGGCATGATGCAGCGCGCCATCGCCGCCGCCATGGACCTGACCGTCGAACAGGTCGTGCTGGTCGAGATCGTCACCACCGGCGATCGCATCCAGGATCGCCGCCTGATGGAGGTCGGGGGCAAGGCCCTGTTCACCAAGGAGATCGAGGAGGCCCTGATCGACGGCCGCATCGACATCGCCGTCCACTCGATGAAGGACGTCCCCGCCGAACAGCCTCCCGGCCTGACCCTCGCCGCCATCCCGGAGCGCGAGGACGCCCGCGACGCCTTCATCAGCCGCGACTGGGACGGCTTCGACGCCCTGCCCCACGGCGCCCGCCTCGGCACCGCCTCCCTGCGGCGTCAGGCCCAGGCTTTGGCGCTCCGTCCCGACCTGCAGATCGAGATGCTGCGCGGGAACATCGACACCAGGCTGCGCCGCGCCGCCGAGGGCGAATTCGACGCCATCCTGCTGGCCGCCGCCGGCCTCAACCGACTGCGCCGGTCGGATGCGGTGCGCGGCTACCTGTCCGCCGACACCTTCCTGCCCGCCCCGGGGCAGGGCGCCCTGGCCCTCCAGACCCGCGAGAGCGACACGGACCATGCCTGGATCGCCGCCCTGAACCATGGCCCCACGGCCCTCGCCATCGCCGCCGAACGGGGGGCCATGATCGCTCTCGAAGGCTCCTGCCGTACGGCCGTCGGCGCCCACGCGATCCTCGATAACGACCATCTGACCCTGACCACCGAGATGCTGGCCCCCGACGGTACGGCCCGCTGGCGTCGCGCCGGGACGATGGCCGTCGTCGAAGGCCTCGACGCCGCCCGCGCCCTCGGCGAACAGCTGGGCCATCAGGTCCATCTCGCGGCGGGCGATCAGAGCGTCCCGGTTCCTTGAGCGAGCTCCGCCGCGTCTGGGTCACCCGCGCCCGGCCCGGAGCCGACCGCACCGCCGAACGGCTCTCGGCCCTCGGCTTCACGCCCGTCGTGACCCCCTTGCTGGACATCCGCCCCCTCGACGCCCGCCCCGACCTGACCGGGGTTCAGGCCCTCGCCTTCACCAGCCGCAACGCCGTGAAGGTGTTCGCCGAGGGCGCTCGCCTGCCCTCCGTGCCGGTCTTCGTCGTCGGTGACGCCACCGCCGCCTCGGCGCGGGAGGCGGGCTTCCATGACGTCCGCTCCGCCGGAGGCGACCTCCACGCCCTCGCCGCCCTGATCCGGGCCGAGGCCGCCGGCCTGTCGATCCTGCATCCCTGCGCCGCCGAACCGGCCGGAGACCTCGGCGACCTCGTCGGCGATGCGGCCCGGATCACAGCCCTTGCCGTCTATGAGGCGATCGAGACCGTCGCCACAGTCCCGGACGTCTGGGACGCCGTCCTGATCCACTCCCCCCGCGCCGGCCGGGCTCTGGCCGCAGGCCTGTCGACGGAGGCCGCCGGGCGCCGGATCGCCGTTGCGATCTCGCCGGCCGCCGCCGCGCCTCTGACCGTCCCGGGTTTCGGGGAAATCCGCATCGCCGCCGCCCCGACCGAAGACGCCCTCCTGGCAGCGCTTGGCAAGCCGGGGGTCAACGTATAAAGAGCCGCTTCCGTCGCCGGGGCCAAGCCCCGGCCGACAGGCCGCTTTAGCTCAGCTGGTAGAGCATCGCATTCGTAATGCGGGGGTCAGGTGTTCGAGTCACCTAAGCGGCACCACTCTCTCCCCAGGACATCGCCCGCCCTGTAGGATCGTCGCGAACAGCGGGGGGGCTCGATCATGCGGTTTCATATCATCCTGACGGCGGCGCTCGCTCTGGTCGGCCCGGCGGCGGCGCAGGAGCATGCGCCTCATGCCGGGACCTGGACCTATGGCGGCGCGACCGGTCCGGAGCGCTGGTCCGAGCTCGACCCCGCCAACGCGGCCTGCGCCGTGGGGCAACAGGAAAGCCCCGTCGATCTGAAGGGCGCGATCACCGCGGATCTGGGCGCGCTGGACATCGACTGGTCGCCCCTGCCCGCCGCGGCCCGCGATACCGGCCACGCGATCCAGCAGGACGCGCCCCCGGGGTCGACCATGGCGGTGGGCGGACAGACCTATCGCCTTCTGCAGTTCCACATTCACCAGCCGGCCGAGCATCTGCTCGATGGCCGGCGCTTCCCGCTGGAAATCCATTTCGTCCACGCCGGACCGGATGGCGTCCTCGGCGTGCTCGGCGTTTTCGCCGAGGTCGGCGCCGCCAGCGCCCCGCTTGAGGCCGTGATCGACAGTCTGGGCGCCACGGCGGCTGGCCCCGCCCTGGACCCGAACGGCTTCCTGCCCACCGGTCGCGACTTCTTCCGCTACGAAGGCTCCCTGACCACGCCGCCATGCAGCGAGACGGTCGACTGGGTCCTGCTGAGCGACCCGATCACCGTGTCGCAGGCCCAGGTCGACACGTTCGAGCGACTGCATCCCGGCAACACCCGTCCGGTCCAGCCGCTGCACCGTCGATTTCTGCTGCGGTCACAACACTGAACCGACGCGAGCGCGCGCCTCTCTCTTGATCATATAAGCATATCTTTATATGTCTCCGGCCAACCCCGCCGTTACGCGGCTGCCCGGAGCGATCCCCCTTGTCCCGTTCTTCCTTCCTCTTCACCTCTGAAAGCGTTTCCGAGGGCCATCCCGACAAGGTCGCGGATCGCATCTCCGACACCGTCGTGGACCTGTTCCTGTCCAAGGATCCCTATGCCCGCGTGGCGTGCGAAACCCTGACGACGACGAATCTGGTGGTGCTGGCCGGCGAGATCCGGGGCGAGGGCGTGATGGACACGGCCGGAAACTGGGCGCCGGGCGTCGAGGCCGAGATCGAGGCCGCCGTGCGCGCCGCGGTCAAGGACATCGGCTATGAGCAGGCCGGCTTCCACTGGGAGAAGTTCGAGTTCATCAACCGCCTGCACGGCCAGTCGGCCGACATCGCGGTCGGCGTCGACGCCGCCGGGAACAAGGACGAGGGCGCGGGCGACCAGGGCATCATGTTCGGCTACGCGTCGAACGAGACGCCGGAGCTGATGCCGGCCACCCTGCAGTACAGCCACAACATCCTGAAGCGCCTGGCCGAGGTCCGTCATGGTGGCGACACCCGTCTGGAGCCCGACGCCAAGTCGCAGGTCACCATCCAGTACGAAGACGGTGTGCCGGTCCGCGCCACCTCGATCGTGCTGTCGACCCAGCACGCCGCCGGCCTGTCGTCGGCCGACGTCGCCGAGATCGTCAAACCCTACATCCTCGAAGTGCTGCCGGAAGGCTTCACCGACGAGAACACCGTCTGGCACATCAACCCGACCGGCATCTTCGAGATCGGCGGACCGGACGGCGACGCCGGCGTGACCGGCCGCAAGATCATCGTCGACACCTACGGCGGCGCGGCCCCGCACGGCGGCGGCGCCTTCTCCGGCAAGGACCCGACCAAGGTCGATCGGTCGGCGGCCTATGCCTGCCGCTACCTGGCCAAGAACGTCGTGGCGGCCGGTCTGGCCGACCGCTGCACCATCCAGATCTCCTACGCCATCGGCGTGGCCAAGCCCCAGTCGATCCACGTCGACCTGCACGGCACCGGCAAGGGTTCGGTCACCGAGGCGATCCTGGAAGACAAGATCCTGGGCCTGATCGGCGGCGCCACGCCGCGTGCGATCCGCGAGCACCTCGGCCTGAACAAGCCGATCTACGCCCGCACCTCCGCCTACGGCCACTTCGGCCGCACGCCGGACGCGGACGGCGGCTTCAGCTGGGAAAAAACCGATCTGGTCGACCAGCTCAAGGCGCTGGCCTGATCTCCGACGGGGCGGGGCTCGACCCGCCCCGGTCGCATTCTTGACGTTTGCCTGGCGCGGGGATCCTATGCGTTTGCACATCGGAGGATGGACCATGGTCATAAGAAGCCTCGCCGTCATCGCCGCCCTCGCCCCGGCCTTCCCGGCCATGGCGTTTCAGACATCCCAGACGATCGCGACCAACGCCCTGCAGGACCAGAGCGCCTATGCCGAGCGAATGCGCAGGGAGATGCTGGACCTGCCGACCGGCGCGGCAGTGGCTGTCGATCCCGATCAAAGCCCGCGACGCCAGCGACGAGCGACCGCGGCCGCCGCCCTGATCAACGGCGGCGACTGCCCGGGAGCCCTGGCCTTGGCCGAGCGCGAGCACGACAGCCGCCTGGCCGCCCGGATCAACCTGGTCTGCGCGGCAGAACCCGCCCGGGCACCGCAAGGCGCCGACTGATCGTCACGCCGTCGTCGCTGAACCTTCGAAAATTCGCGGAAGAAGCGGTTGATGACCGGGTCTCGCCGCGTTTCCGACTGCGGCCCTGGAAACTGACCCCTGCCGCCAGCCGGATAATTACCGTTCCTGACGGCTCACCAGCGGGACATTGACGCGGCCCGGGCCTTGCAGGCATGTCACCAAAGGCTCGGCGATCTCCGCCCGGTCCGGGGGACTTTCTGATGAAAACCATGATCATGGGCGCCGTGGCCGCCCTCGCTCTGCTGGCCGGCGCTGCGCCCGCCTCGGCCCAGGCCGATGGAGACTATTTCACTTTCGATCTGGTCAACCAGAGCGACTACACCATCCTGACGTTCAAGACCGGCGAGCCGGGCGGCACCTACAGCGAAGACTGGATGCCGACGCGCATCCTGGAATCGGGCGACAACGTCGCCATGCGGTTCTACGATTCCGACGACGCCTGCGACTACTACGTCAAAATCACCTTCACCGACGGCGACGCCTGGGAACAACGCCTGAACTTCTGCGACCTGGAATATGTGGTCGTCACCAACGAAGGCATCTCCGGCACGAACGGCGACTGACGCCTTTCAACGGTCGTCGTGGCGGGCTACAGGCGCGCCATGACGACCCCGCCCGCCTCGCATGGCCCTGACACGCCCCTCCGCACCTTCGGGCGGATCAAGTCTCGACCGATCAAGCCGCGTCAGGCGGCTCTGTTCGATACCCTGATGCCCCAGGTGCAGGTGCCGGACCCGTCTGTGGGTCCGATCGACCTCGTGGCCCTGATGCCCGGGGCGAGCGTAGCATGGCTGGAGATCGGTTTCGGCGGCGGTGAACATCTGGCCGCCCAGGCCGCCCGCCATCCCGACGCCCTCATGATCGGCTGCGAGCCCTTCCTCAACGGCGTGGCCTCGGCCCTGCGCCACATCGAGGAGGGCGGGCTCAAGAACGTGCGCCTGCACGCCGACGACGCCCGTGCGGTGGTCCAGGCCCTGCCCGACGGCTCGCTGGACCGGATCATGATCCTGTTCCCCGATCCCTGGCACAAGGCGCGCCACAACAAGCGCCGCCTGATTCAGTCCGCCTTCGCCGCCGAACTGGCGTCGAAGCTCAAGCCCGGCGGCCGGCTCCGGTTCGTCACCGACTGGAAGGACTACGCCGGCTGGGCCCTGGAGCGGTTCCTGGCGACGCCGGGCCTGCGCTGGCTGGCCGACGAGACGGCGGACTGGAAGGTCGCGCCCGAAGATCACGTCGTGACCCGCTACGAGGAGAAACGGCTGGGGGATACCGACCCGCTGTTCCTGGAGTTCGAGAGGGTCTAGCGACGCGGGCCGCAGGCCCAACTTGACCTTGCCATCAAAGGGTTCATCACCACGAACACCATGGTGTCACCAAGAGCACGACGGGATCGGCGATGCGTCAACGCGCGCGGCCCCGTGGTGACCGTCGCGATCCCGTGGTGTTCTTGGTGATGAACCCTCGGAGCGAACCCCGAATTCAGGATTGGCCTTCGGCCCTCAGGCCTGCCGGAAGCCCAGCACATCCTGCATGTCGTAGAGCCCCGGCCTGCGCGTCCGCACCCAGGCGGCGGCGGCCACGGCGCCCTTGGCGAACAGGGACCGGTCGATGGCGGAGTGGCTGAGGGTCAGGACCTCGGCGTCCGAGGCGAACAGGACGGTGTGCTCGCCGACGATGCCGCCCGCGCGGACCGAGGAGAAACCTATCGTTCCGGTCTTCCGCTCGTCCGAGATGCCGTCGTAGGGGGCGCTGCGCAGCTCTGACAGCTCGTGTCCCCGGCCCGAGGCGGCAGCGTCGCCCAGCATCAGGGCCGTGCCCGACGGGGCGTCGATCTTCTTCCTGTGGTGGGCCTCGGTGATCTCGATGTCCCAGTCGCGGGCGTCGAGCCGATGCGCCGCCTGCTCGACCAGGCCGATCAGGATGTTGACGCCCAGCGAGAAGTTGCCGCTGCGCACGATGGCGACCTTTTCCGCCGCTGCCTGCAAGGCCGCTTCCTGGTCTGGCGAGAAACCGGTCGAGCCGATGACCAGCGCCGGGCCGCCGCGTTCCGCGCAGTTCCGGGCCAGAGTCACGGAGGCCTCGGCCGTCGAGAAATCGATGACCACGTCGCACAGGCTCAGGTCCGGCGTCTCGCCCCAGTCGAAGCGGACGGCGACCATGACGTCCTCGCGCGCATCGAGCGCCTGGGACACCGCGCGACCCATCCGGCCGCGTGCGCCGGAAATCCCCACGTGGAACAGTTCGCTCAAGCCTCAGGCCCCCCGGCGCACGTCACTGCGCGTTCTCGCGCGTCGCCTTGTCGTCCTCGGCGCCGAGAATATCGGCCCAGAACCGCTTGGCCTTGCCGGCGAAGGAGGAATTGCGCGGGTTCTGGCTGTCGCCGAAGGAGGCGGCCAGCTCCTGCATCAGCTCCTTCTGGCGCGCCGTCAGGTCGGTCGGGGTCTCGACGAACAGTTCGACCACCAGATCGCCGCGCTGGCGGCCGTTCAGATGGGGCATGCCCTTGCCGCGAATGCGGATGGTCTTGCCGGTCTGGGCGCCTGCGGGGACCGAGACCGGGGCCTTGCACTGGCCGTCGCAGGCCTCGGACACCAGACACGGCGCCTCGATGTCGCCGCCGAGCGCAGCGACCGTCATCGGCACCGGCACGGTGCAGAGAAGGTCGAGATTGTCGCGCTCGAACAGGTCGTGCGGGGTGACCGACAGGAAGACATAGAGGTCGCCGCGCGGGCCGCCGCGCGTTCCGGCGTCGCCCTCGCCCGACAGACGGATGCGCGAGCCGTCGTCCACGCCGGCCGGCACCTTCAGGGACAGCTTGCGGGTCTTCCGCACCTGACCGTGACCGTGACAGGTCCCGCAGGTATCGGCCGCCGAAAGCCGCTGCCCCTGACCGCCGCAGGACGGGCAGGTGCGCTCGACCTGGAAGAATCCGTTGGCCTGACGCACGCGTCCCGCGCCCTGACAGGTCGAGCAGGTGGTCGGCTTGGCGCCGTTCCTGGCCCCCGAACCCTCGCAAGTCTCGCACGCCGCAGTCGTCGGCACGGCGATCTCGACCTCGGCGCCCTGATAGGCCTGCTCGAGGGTGATCTCGAGGTCGTAGCGAAGGTCCGAGCCGCGGCGCGGGCCGTTCGACTGGCGCCGTCCGCCGCCGCCGAAGACGTCACCGAATGCGTCGCCGAAGACCTGGGAGAAGATGTCGTTGACGTCGTGGAAGCCCTGCTGGCCGCCACCGCCTCCGCCGCCGTTCACGCCCGCGTGGCCGAACCGGTCATAGGCGGCGCGCTTCTGGTCGTCCGACAGGACCGTATAGGCCTCGGAGATTTCCTTGAAGCGGGCCATGGATTCTTCGGAGCCGCCGTTGCGGTCCGGATGGTGCTCCATCGCGAGCTTGCGATAGGCGCTCTTCAGGCCGGCGGCGTCGATGGTCCGCTCGACCGACAGCACCTCGTAATAATCACGCACCATGCGCAGACGTCCCTAAGCCAACCCCGAACATTCCGATCACGTCTCTTTTTCCAAGGCGCAAGCGGAATGGCGACCCATGAGAGACATGGGCGCCGGTCGGCATGATGCAAGTTTCATGAAAGCCACGGTCCTCCCCCGCCGAACAGGGGAGGACCACAGCGTTTAGGCGCTCTTCTTCTGGTCGTCGTCTTCGCCCGAGACTTCCTCGAACTCCGCGTCGACCACGCCGTCGTCGGCGGGCGCTTCGTCACCGGATTGACCGGCGTTCTGGGCGTACATGGCCTCGCCCAGCTTCATCGAAGCCTGGACCAGGGTGTTGGTCCTGGTCCGGATGTCTTCCGGGTCCGTGCCATCGCGAGCCGTCTTCAGCTCGGCCAGACCGGTCTCGATCGCCGACTTCTCGTCCGCGCCGACCTTGTCGCCGTGTTCGGCCAAGGCCTTCTCGGTCGAGTTGATCAGGCTGTCGGCCGCGTTCTGGGCCTCGACCAGGTCCTTGCGGATCTTGTCGGCGGCGGCGTTGACCTCGGCTTCCTTGACCATCTTCTCGATGTCGGCGTCCGACAGGCCGCCGTTGGCCTGGATGCGGATCGACTGTTCCTTGTTGGTCGCCTTGTCCTTGGCCGAGACGTTGACGATGCCGTTGGCGTCGATGTCGAAGGCCACCTCGATCTGCGGCATGCCGCGCGGCGAGGGCGGGATGCCCATCAGGTCGAACTGACCCAGCATCTTGTTGTCCTGGGCCATCGGACGCTCGCCCTGGAACACCCGGATGGTCACGGCCGACTGGTTGTCGTCGGCGGTCGAGAAGACCTGCGACTTCTTGGTCGGGATGGTCGTGTTGCGTTCGATCAGGGGGGTGAAGACGCCGCCGAGGGTCTCGATGCCCAGGGTCAGCGGGGTCACGTCCAGCAGCAGCACGTCCTTGACGTCGCCTTGCAGCACGCCGGCCTGAACGGCGGCGCCCAGGGCCACGACTTCATCGGGGTTCACGCCCTTGTGCGGCTCCTTGCCGAAGAAGGCCTTCACGGCCTCCTGCACCTTGGGCATGCGGGTCATGCCGCCGACCAGAACCACTTCGTCGATGTCCGAGGCCTTGAGGCCCGCGTCCTTCAGCGCCTTGGCGCAGGGCTCGATGGTGCGCTGGATCAGGTCGTCGACCAGGGCTTCCAGCTTGGCGCGCGACAGCTTGATGTTCAGGTGCAGCGGGCCCGAGGCGTTCATGGTGATGAACGGCAGGTTGACCTCGTACTGGGCGACCGAAGACAGCTCCTTCTTGGCCTTTTCGGCCTCTTCGCGCAGGCGCTGCAGGGCCAGCTTGTCCTGGCGCAGGTCGACGCCCTGTTCCTTCTTGAACTCGTCGGCCAGATAGTCGGCCAGACGGACGTCGAAGTCCTCGCCGCCCAGGAAGGTGTCGCCGTTGGTCGACTTCACCTCGAACACGCCGTCGCCGATCTCCAGGATCGAAACGTCGAAGGTGCCGCCGCCGAGGTCATAGACCGCGATCTTCTGGCCGTCGTTCTTGTCCAGGCCGTAGGCGAGGGCCGCCGCGGTCGGCTCGTTGATGATGCGCAGCACTTCCAGGCCGGCGATCTTGCCGGCGTCCTTGGTCGCCTGACGCTGGCTGTCGTTGAAGTAGGCGGGCACCGTGATGACGGCCTGGGTGACCTTGTCGCCCAGATAGGCCTCCGCGGCCTCCTTCATCTTGATCAGGGTGAAGGCCGAGATCTGCTGCGGCGAGTAGTCCTTGCCGTTGGCGCGCACCCAGGCGTCGCCGGTCGGGCCCTTGACGATCTCGTAGGGCACCATGCCCTTGTCCTTCGCCACGACGGGGTCGTCGAAATTGCGGCCGATCAGGCGCTTGATGGCGAAGAAGGTATTGGCGGGGTTGGTCACCGCCTGGCGACGCGCGGGCTGACCCACCAGGGTCTCGCCGCCGTCCTGGATCGCGACCACCGACGGGGTGGTGCGGTTGCCCTCGGCGTTTTCGATCACCTTGGGGTTCTTGCCGTCCATGACGGCCACGCAGGAGTTGGTGGTGCCGAGGTCGATACCGATAATCTTGGCCATGAGCCTGTCTTTTCTCCGTCTGGCGGGCGATGCGGCGGCCTTATCAGAAAGCGCCGCGCGTGACCGCCCCCGTTTTGTTTGCGCCGCCTCGCGGGGGCGCGAGCACGGCAGGTTGGGTTCAATTACCGTGAAACCCCACGGATCGCGGGGTCTCTCGGGCTGGTCGGGATATGGGAAAGTCGCCATGCCCCGCAAGGGCTTGATGCGTTCCGCAGTCCGAATCAGGCGGAGTCAGGGGTCATCAGGTGCTTTGAGGCTTGCTCTCGGGCACTCTGGGGGTTGATTGCGGGTCACGGGCCCGCCCTTCAGGACCCCGACATGCGTTCCCCGCCTCGCAAGCTCCGCCATTCCGCCCTTGTCACGGCCATGGGTCTGACCCTGCTCGGGCTGGCGGGAACGCAGGCGGCGGCGCAATCGGCGTCGAAACGGATCGCTGCGGCCCCCACGCGGGTCCTCGTTCGCCAGTCGAACGACGCCTACAATCGCGATGTCCGCATCCACAACCAGACCGGCTGGCCGATGACCTACCTCTACGCCTCCGCGGGCGGGGACTGGGGCGACGACCTGCTGGGGTCCGGCATCCTCGCGCCGGGCCAGAGCGTGGTGGTGACGATCGACGACGGCTCGGGCGCCTGCCGCTATTCGCTGCGCGCCGAGTTCGACAACGGTCAGACCCTGCAGCGCGGCGGCGTCAACGCCTGCCAGGTCGCGGACTACTACTTCACGCGATAAGGCTGAAGGGGATGCAGCCCTTCCCCGACCTCCCCGGTTTTCGCTACTGGCCCGGCAGGCTGGATGAGGCCGCGCAGGCCGCCCTGCTGGTCGATGTCGAGGCCGCCCTCGACATCGCGCCCCTCTACCGACCCGTGACCCCCGGAGGAAAGCCGTTCTCTGTCCGGATGAGCAATCTCGGTCCGCTCGGCTGGGTCTCGGACCGCGCCGGCTACCGCTACCAGCCGACCCACCCCGGCACGGGCAGGCCCTGGCCGCCGATCCCGCCCGGTCTTCTCGACCTGTGGGCCGACCTGACCGGCTGGCCAGAGCCGCCCGACGCCTGTCTGGTCAATCTCTACCGCGAGGACGCCCGCATGGGCCTGCATCAGGACAGGGACGAGGCCGACCTCGGCGCGCCCGTCCTGTCGGTCTCGCTCGGCGACACCGCCGTCTTCCGCATCGGTCCAGCGGACAAGGGGCCGACCCGGTCGCTGAAGCTGAACTCAGGCGACGTCTGCGCCCTCACGGGCCCCGCCCGGCTGGCCCGACACGGCGTCGACCGGCTGCTGGCGGGGTCGTCGAGACTCGTCTCCGGCGGCGGGCGGATCAACCTGACCCTGCGGCGTGCGGCATAGCCTTCACAGGCCAGTGACTCGACGGATGCCAAAGGCCTCGTCACAGTCCCGCCGGAAATCGAGAAGGAAACGCCCATGACCGTCCTGACCCGCCCCGAAGGCCAGACCGCCGAAGATTTCCGCGTCTCGCGCCGCACTCTCGGCGGGCTGACGGCCGGGGCCATGTTCACCGGCTATGCCGTCGCCGCCCTCGCCCAGGAAGCCCGGCCGATCACCACGGACGCCGAAGGCCTGGCGACCGACATGGTCTCCTATCCCTCCGACGGCTTCGACCTGCCCGCCTATGTCGCCCGGCCCGAGGGCGACGGCCCCTTCCCGGTCGTGATCGTGGTGTCGGAAATCTTCGGCCTGCACGCCTATATCCAGGACGTCTGCCGCCGCCTGGCCAAGGAAGGCTACGCCGCCATCGCTCCGGCCTTCTTCGTCCGCGTCGAGGACCCGGCCCCGCTCGCGGACATGCAGCGCATCCAGGCCATCGTCGCCGCCGCCGGCTACGAACAGGTCATGGGTGACATCGACGCCACGCTGGAATGGGCCTCGGGCCAGCTCTGGGCCAATGTCGACAAGGTCGGGATCACCGGCTTCTGCTGGGGCGGCAAGGTGGTCTGGCAGGCGGCGGCCCGCTTCACCGCCATCGATGCCGGCGTCGCCTGGTACGGCCGCCTCGCGCCGTCGCCGACCGCCACTCCGGAACAGGTCGAGGCCGGTCGCCCCTACCCGGTCGATCTGGCGGGCGACCTCAAGGGGGTGGTCATCGGCAACTACGGCGGCCAGGACCAGGGCATCCCCAACGACACCGTCGCGGCCATGCAGGCGGCCCTGACCGCGGCCGGAGCGACCGAAAGCGGCATCAAGCTCTATCCCGACGCCCCGCACGGCTTCCACGCCGACTATCGGGCCTCCTACCGCCCGACCGCAGCCGCCGACGGCTGGGCGCGGCTACTGGCCCTTTTCGAGGCTAGGCTGAAATAGCCTCTCCGCTACCGGGTCTTTGATAACCAATATCGCCAAACAGGCGTGCGATAATCAGGATCCGCGGGGTCCGGCCACAGGTAATGCCGTGTTCGCTCTGGCACCGTATGGCGTCGCTTCGATGTGACTCTGTCGTGCTGTTCCGGAGTCGTAAAAAGCATCCCGGCAGATACGGTCCAAAAGATCACGGCCGACAGGCCCAAAAACCCGACGACTACGACATAGTCGTGCCCGCTCCGAGAAATCGGCAGCGGCTCGAGAATAGCCCGAGCCTGCCCCGAAAATACCAGACACAGTGTCAGAGCGAGTGTGAAACCCAAAGCTATTGCGCTTTGCCGCAATACGTCTCGGATCACAGCACCCTGATAGCGGCGGGCTGTCTCCATCACGCCTTGCCGTCGAACGTCCCGCCATTGGCGCCGGGCGCCAAACCATAAGGGTTCGCGCCCTGCGGGCCCGAACCCTTGGCCGCCACCACAACCATCGCCGGACGCACGGTGCGGCCGAACAGTTCGAAGCCGGCCTGCATGGTCTGCAGCACCGTTCCGCCCGGAACCTCGGCCGAGGGCTGTTCCATCATCGCCTGATGCAGGTGAGGGTCGAAGACGTCGCCCGGTCCGGGGGCGACCCGCTTCAAGCCGTTGTTCTCGAAGGCCTGCAACAGCGACTTCTGGGTCAGCTCCAGGCCCGTCACCAGACCGGCCTCGCCCGCGTCGGCGTTCTTGGGCGCCGCCATCAGGGCGCGCTCCAGATTGTCGGCCACGCCCAGCAGGTCCCTGGCGAAGCGCTGGATGGCGAAGGCGCGCGCGTCGTTCATCTGGGTTTCGGTGCGGCGGCGGACATTGTCGGCCTCGGCCGCGGCCCGCATGGCGCGGTCCTTCCACTCATCGCGCTCGGCGATGACGGCGTCCAGCGGCAGCAGGCTCTCCGGATCAGCGTCCAGCCCGTGTTCGGCGTTGGCCAGGGCCTCGTCCAGCCGGGCTTCGAGGTCGTTCGGGTCTTGCGTATCGGTCACGTGTCTTGTCCGTCCAGGATTCGCCCCAGCACCCGGGCGGTGTAGTCCACCAACGGGATGATGCGGGCGTAGTTCAGTCGCGCGGGTCCGATCACGCCGATGGCGCCCAGAACCCGCTGGCGGCCCGTCATATAGGGCGCCGCGACGACAGCGGAACCCGAAAGCGAAAACAGTCGTGTTTCGGCGCCGATAAAGATGCGCACGCCCTGGGCCGCATCGACCCCGTCGAGCAGGCCGATCAGCTGTTCCTTCTGCTCCAGATCGTCGAACAGGACCCGGACCTTCTCCAGATCCTCGGCGGCGCCGGCGTCCTGCAACAGGTTTGCGCGCCCTCGCACGATCAGCGACCGCTCCCGGTCCGCCCCGCCCGACCAGGCCGCCAGTCCGTCCTCGACCAGCCGGGCTGCAGCGGCGTCCAGTTCGCTGCGCGCCGCGGCCAGCTCGGCCCCCATCTCGAGACGCGCCTCCGACAGCAGCCGCCCCTTCATGCGCGCCGAGAGAAAGTTCGACGCCTCCTGCAGGATCGAGGGCGTCACCCCGGCGGCCAGCGGCATCAACCGGTTCTCGACCGTGCCGTCGTCGGCCACCAGCACCGCCAGCGCCTGACCGGAGCCCAGGGCCACGAACTCCACATGTTTCACGCCCGCGTCGCGGACGGGAGAGGCGACGATCCCCGCCCCGCCGGCCAGACCCGACAGCAGGCTCGAAGCCTCGTTCAGCGCCTCCTCGAAACCCTTGCCGCGCCCGATCAGCCGGGCGTCGATCTCGCGCCGCTCCTCGGTCCCGACGTCGCCGATCTCCAGCAGTCCGTCGACGAACAGGCGCAGGCCCGCGTGAGTGGGAATCCGGCCCGCCGAAGTGTGGGGCGCGGCCAGCAACCCGGCCAGTGTCAGGTCCTGCATCGTGTTGCGGATCGAGGCGGGCGACAGATGCACCCCGCCTTTCGATACGGTCCGTGACCCGACCGGCTCTCCGGTCTCCAGATAGGTCTCGACCACGCTGCGGAAGATATCGCGCGCACGCTGGTCCAGGGCGGTAAGCCCGGCGTAGTGGGGCGCCAGCAGGGGGCTCAGCGGCGGCTTCATGCCCGATCCGCCCAGTCGGCGCGCGTCAGCCGCATCACCAGACAGTCGTCCGCGTCGAACATCCGACGCCCTTCGACGACGAACCCGAGCCGCCGATAGAAGCGGTGGGCGGCGGCGTTCGAATTCAGCGGATCGATGACGATGGCGGTGACCTCGGGCTCGGCGAAGCAGCGGTTGATCATGTCGGTCATCATCTGCGTCCCGACGCTCCGGCCCAACCACTCGGCCGGTCCGATCCAGATGTCGATGGCTCTCAGATTCGGCTCGATCTCGCCCCAGTAGTGGCTGGGTTCGGTGTGGGGGTCGCAAACCGCCATGACTCCGACCGGCCGACTTTCGACCTCCGCGATCACATAGGTCAGGTCATAGGCCGAGCGGGCCAGCTCCTCGGGCCAGTCCATGTCGTCGAAAGCGACCTTCGCTTCCGGATCGTCGGTGGAACAGGCGATGACGTGAGGCTCGCGATCCCAGGCCGTCAGGGTCGCGGCGTCGTCCGGCGTCGCGGGACGCAGCCTCACGACAGGGTTGGGGGGATACAGGCTCACGCTTTCACGATAAGCAGCCCGGCCCGATACGCCAACGTCTTCACCGATTTCGATCCTCGCTTTCAGGACTTCCCCCATGCGCCCCTCCGAACGCACGCCCGACCAGCTCCGCACCGTGACGCTCGAGACCGGCGTCAACCGCTATGCCGAGGGCTCCTGCCTGGTCTCGTTCGGCCACACCAAGGTGCTTGTCACCGCCTCGGTCGAGGAGAATGTCCCCGGCTGGATGCGCAACAAGGGCGCCGGCTGGGTCACCGCCGAATACGGCATGCTGCCCCGCGCCACCCATACGCGCGGCCGTCGCGAGGCCGCCGCCGGCAAACAGACCGGACGCACCCAGGAAATCCAGCGCCTGATCGGGCGTAGCCTGCGCGCCGTCGTCGATCTGAAGGCGCTGGGCGAGCGTCAGGTGCTGATCGACTGCGACGTCATCCAGGCCGACGGCGGCACCCGCACCGCCTCGATCACCGGCGCCTGGGTCGCGATGGCCACGGCGCTCGGCTACCTGCGCGCCGAGGGCGTGCTGAAGACCGACCCGATCCTCGATCAGGTCGCGGCCATCTCCTGCGGAATCTTCGACAACACCCCGGTGGCGGACCTCGACTACGAGGAGGATTCCAATGCGGAGGCCGACGGCAACTTTGTCCTGACCGGCTCCGGAACCATCGTCGAGATCCAGGCGACCGGCGAGAAGCGCGGCTTCTCCCGCCCCGAGTTCGACCGCCTGTTCCAGTTGGCCGAAGTCGGCTGCGAGCAGCTGTTCGCCCTGCAGAAGGCGGCCGTCGATCAGGCCCTCGCCGACAAGAGCTGAATCCTCGACGCCAGCACGTAAGAATTTATTCTTGCGCGCGCCTTGCGGGCCGGATCGCCTGGCCCCACCTCGGAATCCGGTCTTGGAAAATTCTGCGAGCATTTCGTCCCTTGTGTCACCCGGTCTGGCTTGGGAGAAGCGGGGCCGAAACGCCAACCCATTGATCTCCTGAAAGGTCGCGACGGATTTCGTCCGTTTCGTCACCTTTCGTCACGGTGTTTGGCGTCATGACGAACCGGACTTTCCAGCGAGACAGAACAGCGTCATCGTGCGCCCTTCAGATCGCCCGGAGACGCCGCCATGGTTCGTGTGCCCGCCGCCCTCGCCCTCATCGGCCTGATGGCCTTCTCGCTGACTGCCTGTAACGCGCCCGAGACGACTTCTGCCCCCGAGAAGGCCGCGACCGCAGAAACGGCAGTCGCACAGACGCCGGTCATGCCTGAAGACGCCCCGCCGCAGGAAGAGGAAGGCGTGCCCGAGGGCGAGCTTCTGGGCGCCGCAGACCGGACCTGCACGGACAGCATCGGCGAGGCCGCCGCCGTCCGGCTGGCGGAACGCTGCACCATGGTCAGCCCGGCCAGCCACCCGCCCTGCAATCCCGCCAACGCCTGCGCCCTGATCCAGGACGAGATCGACCGCTCCTGCGGCCAGTACGGCCCGGGCGAGGCGAAGCCCGCCGAGTGCGCCGCCTGATCAGGCCGGATCGGCCGGCGGTTCTCCGGGCGCTTCGCCCAACGACCGGCCATCGAGCGGATCGGTCCTGTTCCTGTCCTGAAGCCGCAGGTTCGGGACCAGCAGGGTCGACAGCAGGCCCAGCAGACAGACCAGGAAGCCGGCGAAGATGACGCCGAGGATCGCGGTCGTGACCGTTTCCCGCACTCGCGGATCCACGGTCGCAGCCGTCGGTTCGCCCGACGTCGCGCGGGTCCGGCTCGACAGGGCCAGCTTCTCCAGATCGGCCAGCGACAGGGCCTGGATCCGGGCCGTCGGCGCAGCATCCGCGGTCCGCATCATCGGTGCGGCGAGATTGTGCGTGAGGACGGCGCCGAACACCGCCACGCCGACCGTGGACCCCACCTGACGGAAGAACTGCCCCGCGCTCGTGGCGACGCCGAGCTGGTGACGCGGCACGGCGTTCTGGGAGGCAAGGTTGAAAACGCTCTGGGCCGGACCGAGGCCCAGACCCAGCAGGGTCACCCGCCACATCAGATCGAACAGGCTGGCGTCCGACGGCGTCTGCGACAGCAGGAAGGCCGCCAGCGACGTCAGGGCCGCGCCGAACACCATGACGATCTTGTAGCGACCCAGCTTGTTGACGAGGAAGCCCGAGGCCGTCGCCGCCGCGATCAAACCGAGGGTCAGCGGCATCATGGCCAGGCCGCTGGTCGTCGCGGGCAGGCCCAGACCCAGTTGCATGTAGAGCGGCAGGAAGGAGACCATGCCCATGAAGGCCATGAACATCAGGAAGGCCGACAGATTGGCCGTGGCGAAGGTGCGGTTCCGGAACAGCGACAGGGAAACGATCGGGTTCTCGACCCGGGCCTCCACGAACAGAAAGGCGGCCAGGGATACTGCCGAAAGCGCGAACAGGCCGAGGATGTGCGACGCGGCCCAGCCCGCCGTCCCGCCCCAGCTCAGCGCCAGCAGCAAGGGCACGAAGGTGGTCAGCAGCAGGCCCGCGCCCGCGAAATCGATCTTGCCGCCCGTCCTGTGCGTCAGGCGCGGCATCTCGACCAGGATCATGAACAGGGCCAGCCCCGCCAGCGGCAGGTTGATGTAGAAGACCCAGCGCCAGCCCGCGACGTCATAGCCGAGCAGGTTGACGGTGGGCAGGTCGGTGAAGAAACCGCCGATCAACGGACCGATGACGCTGGCCAGGCCGAAGGTGGAGCCAAACAGCCCGCCCAGCTTGGCGCGCTCCCTCGGCGGATAGAGGTCGGCGATGACCGCAAAGGCCGATGTGATCAGGGCGGCGCCGCCCAGACCCTGGATCGCGCGGAACACGATCAGTTGCACCATCCCTCCGCCGAGCAACGGCAGGTCGCCAAATTCTCCGGCCAGACCGCACAACATCGACCCGGCCATGAACAGGACGATGCCGATGACCAGGATCGGCTTCCTTCCATAGATGTCCGACAGCTTGCCGTAGATCGGCACCATGACCGTCGAGGCCAGAAGATAGGCGGTCGTCACCCACGGATAGAGGTCGAGCCCCGACAACTGGGCCACGATACGCGGCATGGCGGTCGAAACTATCGTCTGATCCAGCGCCGACAGCATGAAGACGATCATCAGGGCGATCAGGGTCACCCGCTTTTCCAGCGGGCTGAAGGTCTGGGGTTCGACATCGGTCATGGGCCGATGATTGAAAGCCTTGCGACAACCTGTCCACCACCGGACGCGAAAAAGGCCCCGCCGTTGCCAGCGGGGCCTCGTTCATTCAGCGGTGACGCCGAAACCTAGTCGCGACGCGGACGGCTGCGGCCACGATCGCCGCCGCCTTCACGCTTCTTGCCGCCGCCGCCGGTGTCTTCGGTCAGGGGGGCCTCGCCGCGTTCGGCGCGCTCGGCGTTGATCTTGTCGGTCAGGTCTTCACCCGTCGACTGATCGACGACCTTCATCGACAGCTTGGTCTTGCCGCGATCGTCGAAGCCCAGGAACTTGACCTTGACCTCCTGGCCCTCGGACAGGACGTCGGCCGGGTTGGCGACGCGTTCGAGGCTGATCTGCGACACGTGGACCAGGCCGTCCTTGGCGCCGAAGAAGTTCACGAAGGCGCCGAAGTCGACGACCTTCACGACCTTGCCGGAGTAGATCATGCCGGGCTCGGGCTCGGACACGATCGAAGAGATCCAGTTCTTGGCGGCGTCGATCTTCTCCTGGTCGGAGGCAGCGATCTTCACCGTGCCGTCGTCCTCGATGTTGATCTTGGCGCCGGTCTTTTCGACGATCTCGCGGATGATCTTGCCGCCGGTGCCGATGATGTCGCGGATCTTGTCGACCGGAACCTTGATGGATTCGATCTTCGGCGCGTATTCGCCCAGCTCGGTGCGGGCGCCGTCGATGGCCTTGTCCATCTCGTCGAGGATGTGAAGACGACCGGCCGACGCCTGGGCGATGGCCTTCTTCATGATCTCCTCGGTGATGCCGGCGACCTTGATGTCCATCTGCAGCGAGGTGATGCCGTCACGCGTGCCGGCGACCTTGAAGTCCATGTCGCCCAGGTGATCCTCGTCACCCAGGATGTCCGACAGGATGGCGAACTCGCCCGACGGCTCCAGGATCAGGCCCATGGCGATGCCCGAGACGGGCTTCTTCAGGGGCACGCCCGCGTCCATCAGCGCCAGCGAGGCGCCGCAGACCGAAGCCATGGAGGACGAACCGTTGGACTCGGTGATCTCCGACACGATGCGGATCGTGTAGGGGAATTCTTCCGAGGTCGGCAGCATCGGACGGATCGCCCGCCAGGCCAGCTTGCCGTGACCGATTTCGCGACGGCCCGCGCCGCCCATCCGACCGGTCTCACCGACGGAGTAGGGAGGGAAGTTGTAGTGCAGCAGGAACTTCTCTTTGTAGGTGCCGGCCAGCGAGTCGACGTATTGCTCATCTTCGCCGGTGCCCAGGGTGGCGACCACGATGGCCTGGGTCTCACCGCGGGTGAACAGGGCCGAACCGTGGGTGCGCGGGAAGACGCCGACTTCCGAGACGATGTCGCGGACCTTGTCGAGCGCACGACCGTCGACGCGGTGCGCGTTGTCGATGATGTCGCGACGCAGGACGTGGGCTTCGCATTCCTTCCAGGCAACGCCGAACTTGGCGCTCTCCACACCGTCAGGGTTCTCGTCGGTCTTCACCAGAGCGGCCGAGGCCTTCTTCTTGGCGGCGCCGACGGCTTCATGACGGGCATGTTTGCCGGGGTGGGTGTAGGCGGCCTTGATGTCTTCACCGACCAGCGACTGGATCTGGGTGACGACGCCCGAGTGGTCCTCGGCGGTGAAGTCGAACGGATCCTTGGCGGCGTGCTCGGCCATTTCGATGATGGCGTCGATCACGGGCTGCATGCCGCGGTGGGCGAACATCAGGGCGTCCAGCATGACCTGCTCGGACAGTTCCTTGGCTTCGGACTCGACCATCATCAGGGCGTCCTTGGTGCCAGCGACGACCAGGTCCAGCTGCGACTCGGGCAGTTGGTCCAGCGTCGGGTTGAGCACGAACTCGCCGTCGATGTAGCCGACGCGAGCGGCGCCGATCGGACCCATGAAAGGCACGCCCGACAGGGTCAGGGCGGCCGAGGTGGCGACCATGCCGACGATGTCGGGATCGTTCTCGAGATCGTGCTGCAGCACGGTGATGACGACCTGGGTCTCGTTCTTGAAGCCCTTCACGAACAGCGGGCGGATCGGACGGTCGATCAGACGGCTGACGAGGGTTTCCTTCTCGGTCGGACGGCCTTCACGCTTGAAATAGCCACCCGGGATCTTGCCGGCGGCGAAGGTCTTTTCCTGGTAGTTGACGGTCAGCGGGAAGAAATCCAGGCCCGGCTTGGGCGCGCGACCGTAGACGACGGTGGCCAGGACGATGGTCTCGCCATAGGTGGCCAGAACGGCGCCGTCGGCCTGGCGGGCGATACGGCCCGTTTCCAGCGTCAGCGGGCGGCCGGCCCAGTCGATCGTCTTGCGTTTGATATCGAACATGTTTCGTCTTTCGTATCCCGGGCGGCGTATTCCGGCCGGGGTCCCATCAGTGGGGCTGGATGCGTCGGGCGTTCAGTCCTTCGATCCATGGACCGGCCGCCCCATGACGATCGATCCGGGAGTAAAGAGGACCGCTCTGGCCCTCGCGTCTGCACCGGTGAAAACCGTGGTGCGCGGCTGGTCTCTGGATGCGGAAAGAGGCGCGGACGTGGCCCGCGCCTCGAAACTGTTTCCGCGTGCTGCGCTTAGCGGCGCAGGTTCAGCTTGGTGATCAGAGCGGTGTAACGCTCACGATCGACCTTCACGAGGTGGTCCAGAAGGCGACGACGCTGCGAGACCATCTTGAGCAGGCCGCGGCGCGAGTGGTTGTCCTTCTTGTGCGTCTTGAAGTGCTCGGTGAGGTTGGCGATGCGTTCCGAAAGGATCGCGACCTGGACCTCGGCCGAACCGGTGTCGCCTGCGGTGCGGGCGTTCTCGGTGATGACTTCGTTCTTACGCTCGGGCGTAATCGACATCGTGTTTCTCCAGAATTAGAGATTGAATACGCGGTCGGGTTCTAGCCGGCCGGCCCGCATCTGACCGAGAGCGACGAGGGTCTGACCCTGAAAGGCTGAAACGGTTCTGGAGCCGTCCCGAAGGCGGCTCCTGAGCGTCTCGACCTGTCGGGGGAGCAGAACGATCGGTCGTCCCTGACGAAGCGAGAAGGCGTCCTGTTCCGTGACGGCCAGCTCCGGGATGTCGTCCAGGGCGGTCGAAACGGGCAGCAGGCCTTCCAAGGCGGCGTCCCTATGCACGAGATCGGTCAGGAAATCCAGTGTGACGGCGTTCTCGACGGAAAACGGCCCCACCCGCTCGCGTCGCAGGGCCGAGACATGCCCCTCGGCGCCCAGCATGACCGCCAGATCGCGCGCCAGCGAGCGCACATAGACGCCCTTGCCGGTGCGGATGGTCAGTTCGACATGGTCGGCGTCGGGCGCGTCGGTGACTTCGGCCGAATGGATGGTGACCCGGCGGCTCTCCAGTTCGAAATCCGCGCCTTCGCGGGCCAGGTCATAGGCCCGCTGGCCATCGACCTTGATGGCGCTGAACCGGGGCGGGGTCTGGTCGATCTCGCCGACGAAGGCCGGCAGGGTCGCGCGCACGGCCTCGACCGGGGGCCGCACGTCGGACCGGGCGATGATCTCGCCCTCGCGGTCCACGCTGTCGGTCGAAACGCCCCAGTTGATGGTGAAGCGATAGACCTTCTCCGCCTCCATCATGAAGGGCACGGTCTTGGTCGCCTCGCCCAGCGCGATCGGCAGGATGCCCGAGGCCAGCGGATCCAGCGTCCCGGCATGCCCGGCCTTCTGGGCGTCGAACAGTCGGCGAACCTTCGACACGGCGTCGGTCGAGCCCAGCTCGAACGGCTTGTCCAGACACACCCAGCCGTTGACGATCAGGCCCTTCTTGCGACGGCCCACGCCTAGTCCTCGTCGTCTTCGACGGGCGGTACGAAGGAGTCGGCACGAACACGCGGGTCATCCAGCAGCCGGTTCAGGCGTTCGGCGGCCTCGAAGCTTTCGTCGTGGCGGAAGCGCAGATCCGGGGTGAACCGCATGTCGATATGGCGGCCGAGGGCGCCACGCAGGAATTTGGCGTGGGCGTTGAGCGCCTTGATGATCTCGTCGATGTGGCCGGCCGTGTCCGAGGTCTCGATCCCGGCGCCCAGCGGCTCGACGAAACAGGTGGCGTGCTTCAGGTCCGGGGACAGGCGGACTTCGGTCACCGTCACCGACACGCCGGTCAGGGCGGGATCGCGGATCTCGTTCTCGCGCATGACCTCGACCAGGGCGTGGCGGATCATCTCGGAGGCACGCAGCTGGCGCTGACTGACCAGTCCGGCGGTGGATTTGGATTTTCGGTTGCTCATGGCGTCATCCTGTTCGCCGCCGGGGATCGGACCCGGCCAGAAAAGCGAAGGCGCGGGGTCTAGTCCGGTCCGCCGCCGGTGTCCAATTCAGCAGGTCAGCAGATCGGGCGACGTCATGGCCTCATAGCGCTGGCCCTGGAGGGCGTAGCGGACTGTTTCGGTACGGTCGCCGGTATAGCGGACGCTGAAGCTGCGGCCCTTCATGTCCGGGGTCAGTTCGCCCTCCATCTCCTCCGCGCCGTCCTCTTTTGCGCCTCCGTCGTCATAGGCGACCGGAATGGCGTCGGTGCGCAGGATCGGTCGTTCGGGCGTCAGTTCGACGACGTTCGACCAGGAACAGGAGTAGCCCTGCCAGGTCCCGCCAGCTTTGGTGACGAGGGCGGGGGCGGGGGTCAGGTCGGTGCGGATAGTCCATTCCGGCGGCGCGCCGAAGGTGCCGCCGTCGACAATGTTCGGCCAGGCGCCGGTGCGAGTGAAGCCCGCCGGGGTTCGGGTCAGATAGTGAATCGCCAAGGCGCCGGCCGAGACATGGCCCTCTCCGCCCTGCCCTTCCGACACGAGGGCGAACCGGTCGCCGCCGAGCGGTACGAGCGTTCCCTTCGAATAGGTCATGGCCTCGTCGTCGGTCGCGGCGTCCGGCGCACGATAGGTCACCGGCGCGGCCGAGCCCCAGGCGACCTGGAAGGCGTCGGCTTCGGAGTGAGCGGGGGTCGCCGCCGCCGTCCCGGTCTCGGCCCGCGGCGCAACATGCGCCTCGGGCTGTTCGGCGGGTTGCTGGCAGGCGGCCACAAGGGCGAGAGTGCAGAGGGTCAGGCGGGTGCGGATCATCGGCTTATCGGGCTCCGGCTGTCGATGCGTGGGCGCGCCTAGAACGATCTACTGCGGCGATCACCTCTGCGGCGGTCACCGAACGCAGCGGACGGACGGGCAGGCCCGCCGCATTCAACACCCGGGCCGTCCAGCTGTTGCACAGATAGCCAATCCAGAAATGCTCCCGACTGGCGAAGAAATGGGCTCCGCCGCCGTCCCGCGCCGTGGACAGGCGAGGCCGGCCCTCTACCAGCGAGAGAGAGTCCTGCACTCGGCCGCGAAGACTGGCGAAGGCCTCGGGCGAAAGGACGAGGGTGCGACGGCTCCCGGGCGCGAACCGCTGCGCGGGATCGCCCTGCTCCGGGTCGAGCATCACGACCGAGGCATTGCCCGGCCGGAAGAAGGCGCGCAGGCCGTCGGGAATCCGGTCTTCCATCGGCGAGGTGTCGACAAAAAATTTCGCATCGCCCCAGCCGATCAGGATCCAGTCCCCTGCACCGACCGACCGTGACGCCTCGGCCAGCGGACCACCGCCGGCCTCCAGCGCCGCACGCGGCACGGCGAGGTCGGTATGGAATCCATTGTTGAGAACGTGGACGGTGATGCCCGCCTCGGGCGGGAAAGCCGACACCGCTTCGCCTGGACGTGTCCAGGTCCAGAGGGCGGCGACCAGTCCCAGCAGACCCGCCAGCAGTATCGCCCCCACGATCCGCATCAGTCGCTCTCGGCGACCGGGGCGCGGGGCGGCAGGCTCCATTCGCCGCGATAATTGTAGGACAGGGTCACGCAATGGCGGAAGGTCCCGTCCGGCCAGCGCCCTGCACCGTGCATGACCATCGGCCGCCCGGCCCGGACCCGGCCGACCACCAGGAAGGTGGCTTCGGCGCCGGGGCACAGGGCGCGCGCCAGACCCCGGCCGTCACCTTCCTGGGCGATGGAATAGACGACGCTTTCGCCGGAGCCCTCGGGCAGGGCGCGTCGCGCCTCGTCCGGGCCGCCCCGCGAGATGGTCGCCGAACCCCGGGCCGTGGTCGAGATGATGCGCCGGACGCTGACCGCGCCGAACCAGCCGCGCTCGACCTCCAGCGTCACGCCCCGCGTCAGGGCGGTCGTGACCCGGTCGGACGGGTCGAAGGCGAGATAACGGGTATCGGCGGCCGCTGGCGTGGCCAGGGCGAGCAGGATCAGGACAGCGGAAATACGGTGAAGCATGACGACACTTCATAGCGCGACTTGAGGCGGAAGGGAGGCGTCGTGTCCAAACGAAAAGGGGCGGCCTTGCGACCGCCCCTCCCATGTCTTCGCGCTCAGGCGGCGAGACGCCGCACGGCGAGAGTAGCGCACCTAGAGCGTGCGCTTGACCTCTTCGACGGTGAAGCACTCGATATAGTCGCCGACCTTGATGTCCTGGAAGCCCTGGAAATGCATGCCGCACTCCTGGCCCGACGGCACCTCGTTGACCTCGTCCTTGAAGCGCTTGAGGGTCGCCAGCGTGCCCAGTTCCAGGACGACGATGTCGTCGCGGATGATCCGGACCTTGGCGCCCTTGCGGACCACGCCCTCGGACACCCGGCAACCAGCGATCTTGCCGGTCTTGGAGATGTCGAAGACCTGCAGCACCGCCGCGTTGCCCAGGAAGGTTTCCCGTTGCAGCGGCGCCAGCATGCCCGACAGCACGCCCTTCATGTCGTCCAGCAGGTCGTAGATGATGGCGTAGTAACGGATCTCCACGCCCTCGCGGTCGGCGAGGTCCTTGGCCTGTTTCGAGGCGCGGACGTTGAAGCCCAGGATCGGAGCCCCGGCCGACTTGGCCAGCTGGACGTCCGATTCCGTGATGCCGCCGGCGCCTGAATAGACGACGCGGGCGCGGACTTCGTCGTTGCCCATCTTCTCCAGCGAGCCCTGGATGGCCTCGCCCGAGCCCTGGACGTCGGACTTGATGATGACCGGCAGTTCCGAGATCTTCTTGGATCCCAGCTTGGACATCATGTCGACCAGGCTGACCTGGTTGATGCCGCCGGTGGCCTTCTCGCGCTTCACGCGGGCGCGGTACTCGGTCAGCTCGCGGGCGCGGGCCTCGGAGTCCACCACGGCGAGCGGTTCGCCGGGCGACGGCGCCTCGTCCAGACCCAGGATCTCGACCGGAACCGAAGGACCGGCCTCGCTGACCTGTTCGCCACGCTCGTTGAGCAGGGCGCGGACCTTGCCCCAGGCCGAGCCGGCCACGACGATGTCGCCGCGCCGCAGGGTGCCGCGCTTGACCAGAACGGTGGCGACCGGGCCGCGGCCCTTGTCCAGCTTCGCCTCGATGACCACGCCTTCGGGCGAGCGTTCCGGGTCGGCCTTGAGGTCCATGACCTCGGCCTGCAGCAGGATGGCCTCGATCAGGCCGTCCAGGTTGGTCTTGGCCTTGGCGGAAACCTCGACGATCTGGGTGTCGCCGCCCAGGGCCTCGCCGATGATTTCGTACTGCAGAAGCTCATTGATGACCTTCTGAGGATCGGCGTCCGGCTTGTCGACCTTGTTGACGGCCACGATGATCGGGGCGCCCGCAGCCTTGGCGTGCTGGATGCTTTCGATCGTCTGCGGCATGACGCCGTCGTCGGCCGCCACCACCAGGATGACGATGTCGGTGACGTTGGCGCCGCGGGTCCGCATGGCGCTGAACGCCGCGTGGCCCGGGGTGTCGAGGAAGGTCACGGCCTCGCCCGACGGCGTCTTCACCTGATAGGCGCCGATGTGCTGGGTGATGCCACCGGCCTCGCCCGCCGCCACGTCGGTGGTGCGCAGGGCGTCGAGCAGCGAGGTCTTGCCGTGGTCGACGTGGCCCATGATGGCCACGACCGGGGCGCGGGGCGTCACCGCCTCGTCGTCGATCGCATCGGACAGGAAGCCGGCCTCGACGTCGGATTCCGACACGCGGCGCACGGTCATGCCGAACTCGTCGGCCACCAGCTCTGCGGTGTCGGTGTCGATGACGTCGTTGATCTTCATCATCAGGCCCTGCTTCATCAGGAACTTGATGATGTCGACGCCGCGCACGGCCATCCGGTTGGACAGCTCCTGCACGGTGATGACGTCGGGGATGACCACTTCGCGCGGACGGTTCGGCGCGTCGGTCGAGCCGCCCTTGCGCTTCTCTTTCTCGCGTTCGCGGGCGCGGCGGACCGAGGCCAGCGAGCGCATCCGCTCTGCCGTGTCGCCGTCGCCGGCCACGGACTGGATGGTCAGACGGCCTTCGCGGCGCTTCGGCTCGCCGCGCGTGCGGGAGACGGCCTTGCCCGCGTCGGAGAAACGCTTGTCGCGATCGTCCTCGGGCTTCAGAGGCTTGGCGAAGCCGCCGCCGGGCGCGCGGGCCGGGCGGAGAACATTGGCCTCGGCCGGGGGGGCGTTCGGGGTCGGGCGACCGCCAGGACCGGTGCGGGCGCCGCCGGGGCGGGCTGCTCCGGGAGCCGGGCGCGGGTTCAGAGCCGAATAGCGGACGGGCTCGGCCGGGCGCGCGGGCGCGCCGGTCGGACGGGCGTTGGCCGGACGGTCGGAATAGGACTTCTCACCGCCGCCCATGGCTTCTTCGCGCGCCGAACGGGCACCGAACGCGGGACGATCGATGGGCGCACGCGCCGGGTTCGGGGCCTTGGGCACCCGCTGGCCAAAGTTCACCACCGGGCGCGCCGGCGGGGCCGGGCGAGCGGGAGCGGCAGGCGCCGGGGTCGGTTCCGGCGCAGCGGCGACCGGAGCGACGGACTCGGGTGCAGGCGCGGGCGTCGGAGCGACCGGCTTGGGAGCCAGGGGCGACCGGGCGGCGGGCTTGCCGGTCGGGGCGGGCGCGGCGGCCGTCAGCTTGGCGGCCTCTGCGCGAGCGGCTTCGGCGGCGGCGCGGGCGGCGGCGGCCTCGGCCTGGGCCGCGCTGGCGGCCTGGGCGGCGGCAGCGGCCTGGTCGCGAGCGGCGGCGTCGCGGCGCGCCTGTTCGGCGGCCTGGGCGGCGGCGCGTTCGGCCTGGGCCTGGGTTGCTGTCTCGATGGCGCGACGACGGGCTTCCTGTTCCTCGTTGGACAGGCGGCCGCCGGCGGGCTGCTGCATCTGCGGACGCGACGCGGGCGCCTGCGAAGCCGGCGCGTCGGAACGCGGTCGCGCGACGTCGAAGCCCGTCGGACGCTGATGTCCGCCGACCGGAGCGCCAGGACGGCGTTTGGTCTCGACCACCACCGTCTTGGTGCGGCCGTGGCTGAAGCTCTGGCGCACGGTGCCGGTCGAAACCGATCCCACGGCGCGCGGCTTCAGGCTCAGCGGCGCCCGCGGTCCCGTCGTCGACGGGGTTCCGGTGGGGGCCTGCGGAGCTTGGCCGTCGTTGGTCTTGTCGTTCTCGTCGCTCATCCGGTCGCTTTACTCGTGGGCGGAGAAGTCCGCCGCGTCTTAGTCAAAAATCGTCTCGTCGCCTGAAAACGCAAAAAGTCGTGCGGCGTCCGCCCCTCGAAAGAGGCCTGACCCCGCCCGTCAATCCGCCCGTTCAGGCTCGTCCTTCGGGTCCTCGTCCGACCCGTCCCCGCGTGTGGAGCCCGGATGATCCAGGTCCCAGGCCGCAGGCCGAAGCGATCGAAATCCCGCCAGTCGTTCGACCTCGATGGTCCAGCGATCGGCTCTGCCGCCACGCAGCAGGACACCGTGTATCGCATTTTCCAGCCCGAGGGCCAAACTCAAATCATCCGCGCTGAAGGCGCCGCAGACCTTGGTCGTCTGATGACGGGCCAAAGCGGCGAGCTTTCCTCGTCCATCGGACGATCCGTCAGCGGCTTCGATCAGCCAGGCGGCTTTGCCCGAGCGGATCGCCGCCGCGGATTTCTCGAAGCCGGAGATAAGCACGCCTTCGCGCCGGGCAAGACCCAGCTGGTCCAGACAACGCCGGATCAGCAGGGTTTCGACCGTGTCGGCCAGGTCGGCCGTCGGCTTCAGCGGGGCCTTGGCCGAGCGGGAGAACAGGTTCTTCTTCACGGCGGCGTCGACGGAGGCGCGCGACGCCTCCACCCACATGCCGCGGCCGGGAAGTTTCCGCCCCAGGTCGGGAGCGACGGCGCCGTCCGGGCCGGCGACGAACCGGATCAGTCGAGATTCATCCATGGCCTGGTGGGTCACCAGGTCCCGGCGCTCTCTATCGATCGTCGCGTCGCGAAGGCTCATGAACGGCGCACCTCATCACGCGTCTGGGGTCGGCTCGAGGTCGTCTTCGACCCCGGCGTCATCGGCAGCGACTTCAGGCGCAGCGTCGAACACGGCTTCGGGGTCGTATTCGCCCTCGGCGAACTCTTCCTCGTATTCCGGCTCGGGCTCGGGCTGCGGCAGTTCCGAAGCGTCGATCCAGCCGGCGGCGACGCGCGCCTGCAGGATCAGCAATTCGGCGTCTTCCTGGGCCAGGTTGAAGCTTTCCAGCACCCCCGCGACCTTGGTCCGCTCGCCGTTCTTCATCTCATAGCCGCCGCGGATTTCGTCGGTGGCCAGATCGGCCAGGTCCTCGACCGTCTTGACCCCGCCTTCGCCCAGGGCGACGGCGATGGGCAGGGTCACGCCCGGAACGGCCATGACCTCGTCCAGCACGCCCAGCTCGACCCGTTTGGCGTCCAGAATGGCGGACTGCTTCTCGAGATAGTCGCGGGCGCGGGCCTGCAGTTCCTCGGCGGTGTCCTCGTCGAAGCCTTCGATCTCGGCGACTTCATAGGATTCCACGAAGGCCAGATCCTCGACCGTGGCGAAGCCTTCGGTGACCAGCAACTGGGCGATGACCTCATCGACGTCCAGGGCTTCCTGGAACAGCTGGGTGCGCTCGGTGAATTCGCGCTGGCGACGCTCGGAGTCCTGGCTCTCGGTGATGATGTCGATCTGCCAGCCGGTCAGCTGGGAGGCCAGACGCACGTTCTGGCCGCGACGGCCGATGGCCAGCGACAGCTGTTCGTCAGGCACCACGACCTCGACGCGGTCGGCTTCTTCGTCGAGGACGACCTTGGAGACTTCGGCGGGCGCGAGCGCATTCACGATGAAGGTCGGCTCATCCGGATTCCACTGGATGATGTCGATCTTCTCGCCCTGCAGTTCGGCGACGACTGCCTGGACGCGCGAGCCGCGCATGCCGACGCAGGCGCCGACGGGGTCGATGGAGCTGTCGTTCGACAGCACGGCCATCTTGGCGCGGGAGCCGGCGTCGCGGGCGGCGGCGCGGATCTCGATCACACCGTCGTAGACCTCCGGCACTTCCTGGGCGAACAGCTTGGCCATGAAGCCCGGATGGGCGCGGCTGAGCATGATCTGCGGGCCCTTGGCCTCGGGACGGACGTCGTAGATGTAGGTGCGGATCCGGTCGCCGATGTTGAACACCTCGCGCGGGATCGACTGGTCGCGGCGCATGATGCCTTCGCCCCGGCCGAGATCGACGATGGTGTTGCCGTATTCGACGCGCTTGACGGTGCCGTTGACGATCTCGCCGACACGATCCTTGAACTCTTCGTACTGGTTGGCGCGCTCGGCCTCGCGGACCTTGCCCGTGATGACCTGGCGAGCCATCTGGGTCTGGACGCGACCGAATTCGAACGGCGGCAGGTCCTCGACATATTCCTTGCCGACCACGGCCTCGGCGTCACGCTTCGACGCGTCGGTCAGGCGGACCATGGCCGAGTCGTTGAACTCCTCCAGCTCGTCTTCCGGCATCCAGTCGTCCTCGACGATGGTGACGTGACGGGTCAGGGCCAGTTCACCCGTCTTCGGGTCGATCCTGGCGCGGATGTCGTGATGGGCGCCGTAGCGCGACTTGGCGCCCTTCTGGATGGCTTCTTCCAGGGCCTCGATCACGATCTCGCGGTCGATGTTCTTTTCCTGGGCGACCGCATTGGCGATCTGCAGAAGTTCCAGGCGATTGGCGGAAATACCGGTCACGGCCATCAGGCGTCGTCCTCAGATGTAGTCTTTGGGGTCTTTGCGTTGTCTTGGTCTTCAGGCGCGCCTTCCGGCAGGCCGTCGTCTTCGGGTTCGCCCCGCGCGGCGCGGATCGCGGCTCCGCGCTTCAGAAGGGCGTCGTTCATCACCAGCTTGGCGTCCACCAGCCAGTCGAAGGGGATCAGGGCCGTCTCGTCCTCGCCGTCCAGGTCGATCGCGATGTTGTCACCGTCGGTTCCGGCCACGATGCCCTTGAAGCGTTTGCGTCCCTCGATCATCCGATCGGTTTCCAGACGCGCTTCCAGACCCTCGAACAGGTCGAAGTCCTTCAGACGGGTCAGGGGTCGGTCGATGCCGGGCGACGACACCTCCAGCAGATACTCGCCGGCGATCGGGTCTGCCACGTCCAGAACCTCGGACATGGCGCGGCTCAGACGCGCACATTCGCCCACGTCGATGTCGTTGTCCGACGGACGCTCGGCCATGACCTGAAGGCGACGACGCAGGGTCCCGCCCATCAGACGCACGCGCACGATGTCCAGACCGATCGATTCCGCGACGGGATCGATCAGTTCCAGGATCTGGCGGTCTTCGACGGTCTTGGCGCGCAAGGGGTCTGGGGTCTTTTGAAGTGGCCGGCGCCCCAAGGGTCGACGGCGGGCAAAAAGAAAAGCGGTCGGCCTCCACGGCCGCCGCTTTGAACGACGCCGTTGGACGCCGGTCTAACGATGTGGGAGGCCATATAGACCCCAATCGCGCAAAGTAAAAGGGCGGACGCGAACGCCCGCCCTTTCGCGCCTAGTGGGCGTGGGCCCGATGACGATGACCGCCACCCACCAGGGTCTTGAGGAAGAAGAAGACGGCGATGATCACCGAGAAGGCCAGGAACAGGGCCAGGACGGTCATCCAGAACGCCATGCTCATCAGGTCCGGCAGGGCGAAGGCGCCGCCATCCATCATCGGCCTCAACAGCCCGACGAGAATGTAGACCAAGGTCGCGCCCAGGGCCGTGCTGAACAGGCTGCGCCAGGCGGGCATCATGAAGGCGGCGATCAGGGCGATGACCAGCCCCACGACCTGATTGACGGTGTCGAACCCGCTCTGGGTCAGGGCGAACAGCCCTTGCAGCAAATTGCCCAGCTGGGCGAAGAACTCTTCCATCACGCAACGCTCCGGCTTGCTACGGCCCAGCTTGGCCGTCGGCAGGGTTAACGCCGGTCTGCGGGAATGGATGCGAGTCTATCGGCCCGTGGAGCCGAAGCCGCCGGCGCCGCGCGCGGTTTCATCCAGCGTCTCGACCTCGAGCACCGTCGCCTGAGCCACCGCGGCGATGACCATCTGGGCGATCCGCTCGCCGCGCCGGATGACGAACGGCTCCTGACCCAGGTTGATCAGGATGACCCCGACCTCGCCGCGATAGTCGCTGTCGATCGTCCCCGGCGTATTCGGCGCGCTGATCCCATGCTTCAGGGCCAGACCCGAGCGCGGACGGATCTGCGCCTCCCAGCCCTGCTCCAGCGCGATCTTCAGCCCCGTCGGCACCAAGGCCCGCGCGCCGGGCTCCAGCGTCATCGGCGAATTCTCCGGGACAGCGGCGCGCAGGTCCATGCCCGCTGAACCTGCGGTCTCGTAGGCGGGCAGGGCCAGACCCTCGGCATGGGGCAGGCGCAGGATGCGAAGGGTGCTCAAGGGAAGGGCTCTCAGGCTTTCGGGGAGAAATGGTCGGCGATGCGGTCGGCGAGGCGCGCCGCCACCTCGGTCTTGGACAGGCGCGGCCAGGCGTCGGCGCCGTCTTTCGTCACCAGCAGCACGGTGTTGCCGTCCGCGCCGAAGACATCGGCCGAGACGTCGTTGCCGACGATCCAGTCGCAACCCTTCCGCGACAGTTTCGAGCGGGCGTTTGCCTCCAGATCGGTCGTCTCGGCGGCAAAACCGATGACCAGCTTCGGCCGCATCGGACCCGGCTTGGCGATGCCGGCCAGGATGTCGGGGTTTTCGATCAGGCTCAGCATCGGCGGCCCGCCTGGCGCCTTTTTGATCTTTCCGCCCGCGACCGTATCCACGCGCCAGTCGGCGACGGCGGCGGACAGGACCGCGATATCGGCCGGAAGCGAGCCTTCCGTTGCCGCCTTCATCTCCAGCGCCGTTTCGACGTCGATCCGGGTCACGCCCACCGGCACAGCCAGACCGGTCGGACCGGAGATCAACGTCACCTCGGCCCCGCGCGCCGCCAGGGCCGCCGCGATCGCATAGCCCTGCTTGCCGCTGGACCGGTTTGTCAGACCCCGCACCGGGTCGATAGGTTCGAAGGTCGGGCCCGCCGTCACGACCGCCTTCCGCCCCGCCAGAGCCCGGCCGTCCGGGCCGGCCAGCAGGTCCTCGATCGCCGCCAGAATCGCCGCCGGTTCCGCCATCCGGCCGGGGCCGAACTCGCCACAGGCCATTTCGCCGTCGTCGGGGCCAACCACCGCCATGCCGTGGAAGCCGTCGAACCCCTTGAGCCGCGCGACATTGGCCTGCACCGCCGGATGCAGCCACATGCGCACATTCATCGCCGGGGCCAGCAGGGTCTTCTTGTCGGTCGCCAGAAGGGTCGTGGAGGCCAGATCCTCCGCCATCCCGTTCGCAGCCTTGGCGATCAGGCCCGCGGTCGCCGGCGCCACGACGATCAGATCGGCCCAGCGCGACAGCTCGATATGCCCCATCGTGGTCTCTTCGTCCGGATGGAACAGCCCCGTCCGCACCGGATTGCCGGTCAAGGCAGCCAGCGACAGCGGCGTCACGAACTCCGCCCCGCTCTGCGTCAGTATCGCCTGTACCTGGCAGCCCGCCTTTTTCAGCAGACGCACCAGTTCCAGCGCCTTGTAGGCGGCGATGCCGCCGCAGACGATCAGCAGGATCTTCCGGTTGGTCAGGGCCGCGCTGGACATGAGGCCCGTCTAGCCGCCGCCGGACCCGACGTCGAGGCAGCGAAAAAGAACATTGCAGGAACAAACAACCTGTGGCTAAGTCTGTTCAGCGGGTTTCATCTGGAGGGTGATATGAGGGCTTGGATGACCATAGGCGTCGCCGTCGCGACGATCTTGACTGTGACGGCGTGCGGAAACGGGGATTCGGCGGTCGAGACGCGGGATCGAACAGCCGAAGCCGGCGCCGTCGGCGTGACCTCTGCGGCGGCCGCCACAACGCCGGCCACTGAGGCTCCGGCCGAAAAGACAGTCCTCACCGCCAACCGGCGCGAGACGGTCGATGAGAAGATCAAGCGTCTCTACGAGACAAACGGCTCCGATTTCGACGCGCGTTCGGCCGAGGACTTCCTCGACAAGATCACCGCCTTCACCTCGCGGCCGCCTTCCGGAACAGAGACGGCGACGCGGCCGAACGGCGACACCCTGCTCTATCAGGCCTCGACCAACACCTTCGCTGTCGTGGCTCGCGACGGCACGGCGCGGACCATGTTCAAGCCCGACGACGGCCCGACCTACTGGGCCGAACAGAAGGCCGCCGCCCCGACGTTCGGCCAGAGGCGATCCCAGAACTGAGGGCGGAAGCGCCAAAGGCGGCGGCTCTTGCGTTCAAGCAGCGAGCCCGCCGCGTGTCGAGCGGTAGCGCCCGACAAGGAAACGGAAGCAGCCCTCAGACTTCTTCCGGCTTGCCGGTCATCTCGCGGATCATGTCGAGGGCCAGTTTCTGCTGGCGACCGGACAATTGCGGAGCCAGTCGCGAAATCTCGATCGAGTAGCGGGTCGAGGGGAAGTCGTGATCGAAAGCGGCCACGCCGGCGTCACTATCGGCTACCCCAGGTTGAACATTCAACCCCTGGAAGAAGTATCCGACATCCACCTTGAAGAAGCGGGCGATATCCCAGAGCTTGGACGCCGAGATGCGATTGGCGCCTTTCTCGTATTTCTGGATTTGCTGGAAGGTTAGCCCCAGCGCCCGACCCAGGTCGCTTTGATTATAGCCTAGGCTGATGCGCTTCTCGCACACCCGTCTGCCCACATGGCGGTCCACCGGGTGTGGACCATCCTCGCCGACGCCTCTTACCATCTCTCGTATTTAGTCCTGGATTTGAAACCGGCGACCTCATGCGCTCGTCCGGCAACGCTGTCATCTGAATTCTAGGAAATGGAAATTACGCCACCGGATTTGCTTTGGCTTCAGCACTTTGACGATTTGACGGCGAGTCCTGGCTGATCCGTTGCGGGTCGAGTTCAGGGCCGTCGAGTTTTCACGAACGAGGCCGCCGCCGCAGGAGCCAGTCCGGCCAGCACCATCAGCCAGAAGAACAGGTCGCCGACCCGACCATAGGGGGTGATTCCGACCGGTTGCGGCAGCAGGGCGTCGATGACTCCGCTTTCGCCAGGATCCAGGCGCCGGCCGTCGATGACCCGGCCCCAGGGATCGATCATGGCCGAGATTCCCGTCGGCGTCGCCCTCACGACGGGCAGGCCGGTCTCGATCGCGCGATAGCTGGCCAGATTCAGATGCTGAACCGGTCCGGAGGTCGCGCCGAACCAGGCATCGTTGGAGACATTGACGATCCACTCCGGCCGCCCGCCCGCGCCCGGCGTGAATCCGGGGTACAGGCTCTCGTAGCAGATCAGCGGCTGAACCCTCGGCGCGTTGGGCAGGTCGATCGGCGACGGGCGGGGACCGGGGCTGAAATCAGCGGGCATATGCACCAGACTGCGCACGCCGATCGCCCCCATCAGACCGCCCAACGGCAGGAACTCGCCGAAGGGGACCAGCCGGTATTTGTCGTAGACGGCGGTGACCGTGAGCCCCAGCGCACCCTCGTCGGCCATGGCGAACAGACTGTTGTAATATCGCGCTTTTCCGTCAGGGCCGGCCTCGCCGCGCGCCAGGCCCATCAGCAGGGTCTGCCCCGGCTGCACCGCCCGGGCTATGGCCGGGCCGTCCGGAGACTCCGGTGCGAAGACGTCATTGAAACTGGCCGGCAGAGCGCCCTCGGGCCAGACGATCACGTCCGGCTGGGCCGCGCCGGGCCGCGCCGTCAGGTTCACATAGCGATCTACGATGGAGCGATAGGTTTCTGGCGACCACTTCGATTCCTGCTGCACGTCGGCCTGAACGATGCGGATCAGGGTGTCCGTGTCCCGCACCTGGGCGCCGTTCAACCGCACGGTTCCACCGATGACCAAAGCCGCCAGCACGACCACGCCCGTCAACGCGACGCCGACGCGGGCCTTGCGCGTCCCTGTCCCGGCCAGGGACGCGAAGGCGCAGACCGCCGCCACGGTGACGAAGCCGAGCCCATAGACACCGACAACCGCGGCGAACTGCGATCCGGCCGAGCCCGCACCCCAGCTGGCGCCCGCCGGATTCCATGGGAAGCCGGTCAGCACATGGCCGCGAAGCCATTCCAGCAAGGCGAAGCAGGCGGGGAAGAACAGGACGCGCAGCAACCCGTCCGGCGCGAACCGGCGATACAGCGCCGTCGCCGTGCCCCAGAACAGACCGATACCTGCGGGCAAGAGGCTGGCGGCGAAGGGCGCCATCCAGGCCTGGGCCGGATCGACCAGAAAGGCCTCCGCCACCCACCAGCAGCCGACGCCGAAATAGCCGAAGCCCGCCAGCCAGCCCATCCAGAAGGCGCCTCGTGTCGATCCCGATCGTTCGGCAAGCAACATCAGCAGGGGATAGCCCAGCAGCCCGGGCAGGATGCCGAACGGCGGATGGGCCAGGGCCGCAGCGATCCCGGCGACCAGGGCCAGACCGATCCGGGCCAGACGCCCGTCCAGGGCCCGGTTCAGGGCGTCGCTAGATTTCCGGAGAAGCTCAGCCGTCATGCGGGAGCGTGTATGGGTCCGATACGCCCAGGCTGGCAAGCACGGCGCGTTCCTCGCATTCCATCGCCTCGGCCTCGGCGTCGTCCTCGTGGTCCCGACCCAGCAGGTGCAGCACGCCGTGCACAACCAGATGCATCAGATGATTGCGCAGGGTCTTGGACTGCTCCTGAGCCTCTGCCGCACAGATGCCGTAGGCCAGCACGATGTCGCCCAGCGGCTGCGGATCGACGCCCGGCATCCCGGCCGCCGGAAAGGACAGGACGTTGGTCGGCCTGTTCTTGCCCCGGAACCGGTCGTTGAGGTCTCGCACCGTCTCGTCGTCGGTCAGCAGGATGACGACGGCGCCCGCCTGCGTTCCGAGGCTCGCCACGGCCGCGCGCTCGACCACCGCCTCGACGTCGTCGATGGCGTCGGTCCAGTCCTCCGCCTCGACCTCGATCTCGATCATCGCGCCAGGTCTTCGAGGTCGGGAGCCGGCCGCCCCGCCGACGCGTCAGCGTCGTAGGCGCGCACGATCCGCTCGACCATGGCGTGGCGCACAACGTCCTGGGCCTCGAACTCCAGCACCCCGACCCCCTTCACGTCGCGCAGGATGCGCAGGGCATGCGCAAGGCCGCTGTCACGAGGGTTCAACAGGTCGATCTGCGACGGATCGCCCGTGACCACCATGCGAGCCCCCTCCCCCAGCCGGGTCAGGACCATTTTCATCTGCAGCCGCGACGTGTTCTGGGCCTCGTCCACGATGACGAAGGCATGGCTCAGGGTCCGGCCGCGCATGAAGGCGATGGGCGCGGCCTCGATCTCGCCCTTGTCGCGTCGTCGCTGGACGTCCTCGGCGCCGAGGATGTCGTTCAGCGCTTCCCAGATCGGGGCCAGGTAGGGATCGACCTTCTCGTTCAGGTCGCCCGGCAGGAAGCCCAGCTTCTCGCCCGCCTCCACCGCCGGCCGGGTGATAACCAGCCGGTCCACCTGTCCGCGCCTGAGCAAAGACGCCCCGTAGGCCGCGGCCAGGAAGGTCTTGCCCGTCCCCGCCGGTCCGACGCCGAAGCTCAGTTCGTGGTTCGCGAGGGTATCCAGATAGCGCGCCTGCGCGTCCGTTTTGGGCACGATGGCGCCGCGCTTGCCGATGGGCAAGGCCATGGGATCGACGCGGCGACCGCCGCCGGTCACGCCGGTCCGCGCCGAGCCGATCAGGGCGCGCACGTCCGCCTCGTTGACGTCGGCGCCCTTGCCCGAGCGCGTCGCCAGACCCTCGATGACCTGTTTGGCGTTGGCCCGGTCGCGGGATCCGCCGTTGATCGAGACGCCTCCACCGGGCGCCTCGATCAGCACCTTGAAGGCGTCCTCGATCAGGGCGACGTGGCGACTGTTCGGTCCGATGACGGCCATGAGCGCCGTATCATCAAGTTCCAGGAATTCGGATTCACGCGCCAATCAGGCTGCCTTTCAGACTGTTCTGGTTGCCCTGCTCAATCCGGACCGGAACGATCTGGCTGAGCAGATGATCCGCGCCATCGACATGCACGGACTGCAGATATGGGGATCGACCTATGGCCTGCCCAGCGTGGCGGCCCCTCTTCTCGAACAGGACGTCCAAAGTCCGCCCCACCTGTACGGCGTTGAAGGCGACCTGCTGTTCGAACAGCAGATCCTGAAGCGCCTTTAGCCGCGCCTTCATCACCTCCGTCGGAATCTGGCCCGGCATGGTCGAGGCCGGGGTGCCGGGGCGCGGCGAGTACATGAAGGAGAAACAGGCCGCATAGTTCACCTGACGCACCAGATCGAGCGTATCCTCGAACTCGCGATCCGTCTCGCCGGGGAAGCCTACGATCATGTCGCCGGCGAGCGCGAGGTCGGGCCGCGCCTCGCGGATTCGGCCGATCAGGTCGATGTATTTCTGACGCCCGTGCTTGCGGTTCATCAGCCGCAGGATCCGGTCCGACCCCGCCTGCACCGGCAGATGCAGATAGGGCATCAGGGCCTCGACCTCGGCGTGCGCCGCGATCAGGTCGTCGGACATGTCGTTGGGGTGGCTGGTCGTATAGCGGATGCGGTCCAGGCCCGGGATCTCCGCCAGCGCTCGCGCCAGTTTCGCCAAGGTCCAGATCGTGCCGTCGGCGCCCTCGCCGTCATAGGCGTTGACGTTCTGGCCCAGCAGCGTGACCTCGCGCACGCCCTGATCCGCCAGACCACGCGCCTCGGCCAGGACGTCGACGACCGGCCGCGACCATTCGGCGCCGCGCGTATAGGGCACGACGCAGAAGCTGCAGAACTTGTCGCAGCCCTCCTGCACCGTCAGGAAGGCGGTGAAGCCCTTCACGCCGCGCGCCACAGGCATGGCGTCGAACTTTTCGTTCGGCGCGAAGTCGGCGCCGATTCGTTCGCCGCGCGACCGGGCGGTGCGGGTCAGGAGCTCCGGCAGCTGGTGATAGGCTTGGGGTCCGACGACGATGTCGACCGCGGGGGCCCGCAGCATGATCTCCTCGCCCTCGGCCTGGGCAACGCAGCCGGCGACGGCGATGGTCATCCGGCGCTCGCCTCGCGCCATCTTCTGCTCGCGCAGCTGATGCATCTTGCCGAGTTCGGAATAGATCTTCTCGGCCGCCTTCTCGCGGATATGGCAGGTGTTCAGGATGACGAAGTCGGCGGCCTCGACCTGGTCGGTCGTGGCGTATCCCAGCGGACGCAGGACATCGGCCATGCGCTCGCTGTCGTAGACGTTCATCTGGCAGCCGTAGGTCTTGATGAACAGCCGCCTGGGAGGCGCGCTCCCCTCGGCCGTCACGACCTCTGGCGCGATCAGGGTATCGGACATTCGGGCCTTCTAGTCTGCCCGGCCCACAGGCGCCACGCCGTCGTGACTCAGTGGTCGTGCCGGTGGGCGTTGCGCGTGAAGATCAGGCCCTCGCGCTTGGACGGCTCGGCGCCGTCGATGGCCTTGCCGTAGAGTTCCAGCTTGTGACCGACCAATTCGAAGCCGAGGCGTTCGGCGATCTCGGTCTTCAGTCGTTCGATCTCGGCGTCGAAGAACTCGATGACCTCGCCGGTCTTCGTGTCGATCAGGTGGTCGTGATGGTCGTCGCCGGCCTCTTCATAGCGGCTGCGGCCGTCACCAAAGTCGTGCTTCTCGACCACACCCGCCTCTTCGAACAGGCGCACGGTGCGATAGACGGTGGCGATCGAGATGTGCGGGTCGATGGCGGAGGCGCGGCGGTACAGCTCCTCGACGTCGGGGTGATCCTCCGCGCTGCCCAGAACGCGGGCGATCACCCGGCGCTGTTCGGTCATGCGCATGCCGCGCTCGGCGCAGAGTTTTTCGATCCGGTCCATGGGCGGGGAAGATAGAGGGGCGAACCGTCGCTGGGAAGCCGTCACGCCAAGTTGCGAACCAGAAGCAGGGCGTCCACGGCGGGACCCTCCGTACGCGGATAATAGCGGGGCCGCCGACCCGCCGCCTCGAAGCCGAGCGCGCCGTACAGAGCCCGGGCGGGGACGTTGTCCTCGGCCACCTCCAGGAACATCCGGGTCGCGCCGGACGCGGCGGCGCGGTCCGTCGCGGCGCGGACCAGACGCGCGCCCAGACCCTGTTTCCGGGCGGAAGGACGAACCGCGAGGGTCAGGATTTCCGCTTCGTCGGCGACGGTGCGGATCAGGATGAAGCCGTCGCTCCCGCCCTCCAGCGCCACCCCGGCTTGATCCAGCAGGTCGGCGAAGGCGGACGCCGACCACGGCGTGTCGAAGGCCTTGGCATGCAGGTCCGCAAGCCCCCGCGCCAGGTCGCCAGGATCGGACGCCGGGCTCATGCGACGGGTACGGGCCGGGCCTGACCCGGCAGGCGCGTCGGCGGGGTCGCATCCGGCGCCCGGAGATAGAGCGGCCGGGGCGGATGGGTCGCAGGGTCGAGCGCAACAGTCAGCGCTGCGAGCGCCGCAGGATCGGGCGCGGTCAGGGTGGACAGCTCGCCTCCGACGAGGGTCGCGCCGGAGCCAGTGATGCGCCATGTTTGGTCGGCCAGACGCGCCGAGGCGTCCTCGATCGACAGGGCCTCGGGGTCGAACGTCGGAGCGCCGTCCTCGAACAACTGCTGGTAGACCTGTCCCCGGCGTGCATCGATCACGGCCGCCGTCGCCCCCTGACCGCCATCGGCGGAGCGGGCCAGGGCCGCGAGCGTCGAGACCCCGACCACCGGCACGCCCAGAGCCGCGCCCAGCCCCTGGGCGAAGGCCAGTCCAACCCGCAGGCCGGTGAAGGACCCCGGACCGACGGTCACACCGATCCGGTCCAGCGCCTCGAACCCGCCGCCGGCCTCGGCGACCGCGTCGCGGACGAAGCCGCCCAGTCGTTCGGAATGACCGCGCGCCATGACTTCCGACCGGACGCCCAGCGCCCGGCCGTCCTCGAACACCGCGGCCGTGCAGGCGTCCAGCGCCGTGTCGATGACCAGAACCCTCATCGGGCCGCCCCGATCAGGACGCGGGCGCCAAGGCCTCGGTAATGCGAGCCAGCGCCTGACGCAGACCTCGGTCCCGGATCAGCGGGAAGGCGGCGGCCACGGCCCGACCCTCCGCCGTGGCGGTCATGAAGCGCAGGTTGGCCAGGTCGTCGATATCGGGTGGCGCAGCTGACGGTCGGTCCGGGAACAGGGAGCCCGGCGCGATGCCGAGGGCGGTCGCGATGTCGTTCAGACGCGACGCGGAAATCCGGTTGGCGCCCGCCTCGTATTTCTGCACCTGCTGGGGACTGACGCCGAGCCGCTGCGACAGCGCGGTCTGGGACAGGCCCATGGCCGAGCGACGCTCGCCGATGCGGCGTCCCACCAGGGCATCGATGGCGTCCGGCGAACGAGACATGAGGGCTCCGGTTTTTCTGACATCCGGATCGTTTCATGTCGCAGCCTGAAATGCAATCTTTTCGTTTCATTCTTCCAGCCTCGCGCGAACGGCCGCGACGCGGGCGACGGCAGCCCGATCGAGGCTGGTCTCGACCTCCAGCCCGGCCGGCCCACCCTTCACGTACAGGCGGTCGCCGTCGGCGCGCTGGTACAGACGGACGAGCCGCGCGCCGTCCGCCAGATCGATGACACAGCCCTGATCCCGGCGCGGCCAGCGGCCCGGATCGAACTCCAGAACCACCCCCGAAGCGGCCCAGGGGGCGAGGTCGTCGTTGGACAACTGCATCCGTTCAATCCGCCCTGCTTGCGGGACAGCGGGCGGGGCGAAGGCCCGGCGGGGACTTTCGACGCCGGTCGCGGACGCGGAGCCCAACGAGGCTTCTCGCGCCAGAAGCAGCGCCAAATCCTCCGGCGTCGCATCCAGAGCCCCGGTCAGGCGGCGCTGGACGTCGGGGCGGAAGAGGCCGGGGCGTTTGCCGCTTTCGTAGAGACCCCAGCCCTGGCTGGTCATGCCAATGCGGGCTCCCGCCTCGGCCTGGCTCAGGCCGGCGTGACGGCGCAGGCTAGCCAGTCCCTCGCCGAGGGCGGCGGCGTCCGGGTCGGATGCGAAACGGGCCATGCCGGATTGTGCCCCAGTGGAAGGTGTCAGGCGAGACGAAAAGGTTTCACCCGGCGCTCAAGCAGAGCCGCCTCGCGGCGAGCGGTAGCGCCCTTAAATGACCTGTTCGACGCTCGTCACTTCGGGAACGTAGTGTTTCATCATCTGCTCGACCCCGGCCTTCAGGGTCATGGCCGAGGACGGGCAGCCGGCGCAGGCGCCGCGCATGCGCAACGAGAGCACCCCGGTCTCCTCGTCGAAGGCGTCGAACAGGATGTCGCCGCCGTCCTGGGCCACGGCCGGGCGGATGCGGCTGTCGAGCAGGGCCTTGATCTCGGCCACGACCTCGGTGTCCTCGGCGCCGTCATCGGCGCCCTCCTCGCCCGCGCGCAGCAGAGGCGCGCCGGAGACGAAATGGTCCATGATGACCGACAGGATCTCGGGCTTCATCTCCGACCAGTCGCGGCCGTGCTCGGCCTTGGTGACGGAAACATAGTCGGCGCCGAAGAAGACGCCGGACACGTCCTCAAGCGTGAACAGGGCCTCGGCCAGGGGCGAGGCCGTCGCCTGGTCGATCGACAGGAACTCGCGCGAACCGGCCGGCGCCACGTCACGGCCGGGCAGGAACTTCAGCGCGTTCGGATTCGGGGTCGGTTCGGTCTGGATGAACATGGGCGGGAAATGCGCTCGGGTGGGGCGGTTCGCAAGGGCTGTGGTCGCCTTGGGGGAGGGCCGCGCGACTCCAAAAATAGACTCTACAGAGTCTACATCGGGGAGCGGCGCGGGCTGGCGATGTCAAAGATCGCCGTCAGTGTCTCACGGTTTTCGGCGGCACCTGAGATAAAGCTGTCTTTCAGGCTCGGACGTTGTTTTCAAAGGTGGAATCCGGGCGTGTGATGATGGGTATGGCGCCGATTTCCATGCCTCCTGCAGGAGAAGGTGGCAGCCGAAAGCCAACACACAAGGGGTCACGCCCGCGGTAGACGAGGGCTGGCAGGGCTGACCGTCGACGTCAGCGTGACCCCTCATCCGACCTCCGCTGCGCTCCGGCCACCTTCTCCCGCAAGGGGAGAAGGTAAAACTACGCCAGATCCTCGATCTCGGCGTCGGTCAGTTCGCCGGGGACGATGGTCACCGGCAGTTTGCGCCCGCCGAAGGCAGCGCCCTGTTTCAACACGGCGGAGACCAGCGGACCCGGACCCCGGCTTCCCGTCCCGGCGGCCAGAACGAGGATCTTGATCTCCGGATCGTCGCCGCAGACCTTGCGGATGGCGGCCTGGGGCTCGCCCTCCTCGATCAGGAAGACGGGTTGGGCGCCCGAACGTTCCTGCGCCTCCTCGCCCAGACGATTCAGCAGAAGCTCGGCCTCGGCCCGCTGCTGGCGCTGGATTTCCTCGCGCACCCCCGCCCAGTGCTCGTCCGACCCGCCGGGGATGATCCGCAGCAGGGCGACGCGCCCGCCGGTCGACCGCGCCCGGCGCGAGGCGTAGCGCAGGGCCGCCTCGAACTCGGGGCTGTCATCGACGACGACGAGGAACTTTCTGGGCATCAGAGCGCGCCCGCGACCTGACGGATCTGGCCGTTGGCGATGGTCAGTTTGGCGAAGGTCCAGCCCGTGCCCGACGCCTCGATCTCGTCCACGGCGGCGCGGACGCCTTCGACGACGGTCTGACGCGGTCCGATCCAGGCGTCGACGGCGGCCTCGGCCGTCGCCTCCGTATCGCCCACGGCCGGGTCGGAGGCCGCAGCCACCGCACGGGTCAGGGCGACCTGTTCGGCCATCAGGTCCTCGATCAGACGGCGCACGGCCAGACGGTCGAAGTGATCGCCCGACGGCACGGCGCCGGCTGCGGCCCGCAGGCGGTCGAAGTCGAAGGCGGCCCCGACCTGGTGGTAGAGGCGCGCCATCCGGGGCTCGGACCAGCCGGCCTCTCTGGAGAGATCCCCGATGTCGGCGGTGGCGACCAGAGGACGCAGCATGGCGATGGTCTGGGCCAGCGCCTCACCCACCCCCATGTCACCGAACCGCTTGAGGCGATCCGCCAGACGGCCCTGTTCGAAGCGGGACAGGACGTCGCCGCCCGCAGCCCGCAGGGCATCGGCGGCCGGACGATAGGCCTCAATCAGACCCTGGACTGTCGCGCCCGCCTTGCCCGCGCGACGGGCCAGCCAGAAGGTCTGACGCCGCAGGACGGTGGAGATTTCGGTGTAGAGAGCCGTCTGGGTCTCGGCCGGGACCTTGAGGTCCAGGGCGTTGACCGCATCCCAGGCCTCGTCGAGGCGGAAGACGCGGCGCGCGGCCTCGAAGGCGATGACCAGGGCGGTCGTGTCGCAGCCCGCCGCCGCCCGCAGACGGTCGGGGAAGGTCGGACCCGTCATGTTGACGATTTCGTTGCACAGGACCGTCGCCACGATCTCGCGCCGCAGCCGGTGACCCTGCATCTGCTTCTCGAACCGGGCCAGGGGTCCGGGGAAGTAGCGGACCAGGGTCTCCTCGAAGAACGGGTCCTCCGGGGCTTTGGACGCTACGATCTCGTCGGCCAGTTCCAGCTTGGAATAAGCCATCAGCACGGCCAGTTCCGGCCGGGTCAGGGCCAGACCGGCCGTCTTCATCTCGCCGATGCGGACGTCGCCGGGCAGGCCCTCGACCTTGCGGTCGAGCTTGCCGCGCGCGGTCAGCGACTGCATGAACCGCTGCTGGGTATCGAGGGCGCCCGTGCCCTCCGCCTGCTGCAGCGTCAGGGCCAGGGTCTGGTCGTAGTTGTGGGCCAGAACCTTGAGGCCGACCTCCTCGGTCATCGAAGCCAGAAGCGGCACCCGCTCGGCCAGAGGCAGTGACCCTTGCGCCACCGCCGCGCCGATCAGAATCTTGATGTTGACCTCATGGTCGGAGGTGTCGACGCCGGCGGAGTTGTCGATGGCGTCGGTGTTGATCCGTCCACCACCGGCCGCGAAGGCGATCCGGCCCGCCTGGGTGAGGCCGAGATTGGCCCCCTCCCCCACGACCTTGACCCGCAGCTCGTCGGCGTTGATGCGCAGCGCATCCGTGCCCTTGTCGCCGACCTGGGCGTCTGTCTCGAGCGTCGACTTCACATAGGTGCCGATGCCGCCGAGATAGAGAAGCTCGGCCGGCGCCTTGAGGATGGCGCGGATCAGGCTGACCGGGTCGAGGGCCGTCTCGGTGATGTCGAGGGCGGCGCGGATTTCAGGCGTCAGCTCGATCGACTTGGCGCCGCGCGAGAAGACGCCGCCGCCGGTCGAGATCCTGGACTTGTCGTAGTCCTGCCAGGACGAACGCGGCAGGGCGAACATGCGGTTCCGCTCTTCCCAGGACGAGGCCGGATCCGGGGTCGGATCGATGAAGATGTCGCGGTGATCGAAGGCGGCGACCAGTTTCGAGGCCTTCGACAGCAGAAGGCCGTTGCCGAACACGTCGCCCGACATGTCGCCGACGCCGACGACGGTGAAGGGCTCGGTCTGGATGTCCTTGCCGATCTCGCGGAAGTGGCGCTTGACCGCCTCCCAGGCGCCGCGGGCCGTGATGCCCATGGCCTTGTGGTCGTAGCCGACCGACCCGCCCGAGGCGAAGGCGTCGTCGAGCCAGAAGCCGTAGTCGGCCGAAACGCCGTTGGCGATGTCGGAGAAGGTCGCGGTGCCCTTGTCGGCGGCCACGACCAGATAGGGATCGTCGCCCTCGAACGGCACGACATTGGCCGGACGGATCACATGGCCATCGGCGGCGATATTGTCGGTGATGTCGAGAAGGCCTGACAGGAAGGTCTTGTAGGCGCGGATGGCCTCGGCCTGCTGGGCGTCGCGATCGCCGCCGGCGCGGACGATGGCCGACAGATGTTTCGGGAAGAACCCGCCCTTGGAGCCGACGGGCACGATGACCGCGTTCTTGACCTGTTGCGCCTTCACCAGACCCAGGACCTCGGTGCGGAAGTCGTCGCGACGGTCGGACCAGCGCAGGCCACCGCGCGCCACCGGGCCGAAACGCAGGTGGACGCCCTCGATGTGCGGGGCCCAGACGAAGATCTCGCGATAGGGCTTGGGCAGGGGCAAGTCGTCGAGCTCACGCGAGGCGATCTTGATCGAGATGTGGGGCTTGAAGCCGCCGTCGGCCGCTGTCTGGTAGTAGTTGGTGCGTTTAATCGCGCCGATCAGGGCGGCCATGCGGCGCAGGGCCCGGTCATGGTCGAGCGACTTCACGTCCATCAGGAGGGCGTTGATCTTGTCGTTGAGCTCGGCGACCTGGGTCGCGCGGTCGTCGGCCGAGCCGCCGTGCGCGGGATCGAACTTGCAGGCGAAGAACGACAGCAGGGCGCGGGCGATGGCGGGATAGTCGCGCAGCGCCTCTTCCTGCACGGCCTGGGACGGATCGAGACCCGTCTGCTGGCGATAGCGGGCCAGGGTGCGGATCAGGGCCGCCTCGCGCCAGCCGACGCCGAGCTCCAGCACCAGACGGTTGAAGCCGTCGCTCTCCGTCTGGCCGGACCAGACGGCCGAGAAGCCCGCCTCGAACGGGCCCTTGATGTCGCCGAACTCGAGCGCCGCGCCGCGCGGGTCCTCCAGCAGGAACTCGTGAACGTGGATTTCCTGTGCCGAGCCGGTCTGTCCGGCCGGACGGATGGCGTGGCCGAACTCTTCCAGTGTCTTCAGGCCCATGTCCGCCAAGATCGGCAGGACGTCGGACAGCGGAACCGCTGCGCCCCGGCGATAGAGTTTGAAGCGGAACTGGAGCGGGCTGTCGTCCGCGTTGCGGAAGGCCCGGACCGCAACGGGTTCGCCGACCGTGGTGTCGCCCGTCTCGTTCAGGCGATCGATCTCCTGCAGGTCCTTGACCGCCTCGGCGGCGTCGTAACGATCGCGGTAGCCCGGCCCGAAGGCCTCGGCCCAGCGGGCGCTCATGGCCCCGATCTGGCTGTCGTCGACCTCGGCGGCGCGCAGGGCGCCTTCGAAGCGATCGACCCAGCTGCGGCCGGTCTCGATGATCTCGGCGTCGAGGGCGGCGGCGTCCGGGGTCGGGTGATCGCCCGGGGTCACGCCGATGATGTAGTGGATCCGCACCAGGGGCGCGTCCGACAGCTGCGGATACCAGGCCGAGAGACGTCCGCCCCAGGCCCGGGCGAGGATGCGTCCGATCCGCTCGCGAACGCCGGCGTCAAAGCGCTCGCGCGGCACGAAGGCGAGGACCGAAACGAACCGGTCGAACGGGTCCTTGCGGGTGAAGGTCTTGATCCGGGGCCGGTCGAACAGGTGCAGGATGCCCAGAGCCGTCGTCAGCAGCTCGTCCTCGGAGATCTGGAAAAGCTCGTCCCGGGGATAGTTCTCGAGGATGTTCTTCAACCGCTTCTCGTTGTGCGAGCCCGGCGCCTTGCCGGCCCGGGCCAGGACGTTGGCGACCTTTCGCCGGATCAACGGCACCTGCGACGGCGGCCGGTCGTAGGCCTCGGCGGTGAACAGGCCGACGAACCGGGTCTCGCCCGACGGACGGCCGTCGTCGCCGTACCGTTTGACCCCGACGTAATCCATGTAGGCGCGACGGTGGACGCGGCTGCGCAGGTTGGCCTTGGCCACGGTGACCGGATCCGACAGATCGATCTGGCGCTTCATCTGGGCGGTCAGGACGGCGGGTTCGGAGGTGCGGCGCAGAACGGTCCGTTCCGGATCCCTCAGCACGCCGACGCCGGCGCCCGACTGGTCCAGCGGGGCCTCGGCCGCATAGCCGCCGTCGGAGGTGCGTGGGTAGTCGTAGTCGCGAGCGCCCAGGAAGACGAAGGCGTCGTCGTTGAGCGAGCGCAGGAACTCCAGGTTCTCGGCCACGATCGCCGGGTCGATGCCCCCCGGGCAGGCTTCCAGATGGGCGATCGAGCGCGCCATCAGCTCGTTCATGGCCGGGTAGTCGGCGACAGCCGTGTGCACGTCGGCCAGGGTCTGTTCGACGCCGGCCTTGAGCGCCTCGCGACGCTCGGGCGGCAGGGGATCGATGACCAGGACGATCAGGGACTCGCGCGCGCCGCCATCCGCCTTGCGCGATCCGTCAGCCTGGCGGGCCAGCTTCAGGACCGGGTGGAACAGGGCCCGGACCGAAACGCCGGTGTCGGCCAGCTCGCCCATGACGCTGTCGACCAGGAACGGCCGGTCGTCCTGGACGATGCGCAGGACGTCATAGGGGGTGGTGCGACCGCCACCGACCGTCAGGGGCTCGACCGCCACGCGGGTCTCGCCTGGAGTGCGTCGCTCCGCCCAGCGCCAGGCGTCGGCCAGCACGGCGCCCACATCCTCCGGCGCCAGTTCCGGGGTCTCGTCCTCGGCATAGTCCTCGAAGGCCTGGGCGACGAAGGACCGTTCCAGCTCGCCCGTTCCCCCGCCGCCTCCCACGGCCTCCGCGAAGGCCCGTTGCAGCGCCTCCGGGCTGGAGGGCTGGGAGGAGGTGCGAAGGTCGCCGGACATGGGCAGGGTCTCGAAAGGCGCGGCAGGGCCGCCAGGGTCTGGACCGGACGCAATCGTCTGACTGTTGTCGTGGGATCCCCACGGAGACGCGTCCCGTCCCTGATCCGTTGGATAGGCCGGTCCGCGCGGCTCGTGAAGGCCGGAAACGACAAACGCCGGGTCCTCTTGCGAGAACCCGGCGCCTGATCACCGTTCACTGATCGGGGGGAAGATCAGAAACGGTAGTTCATGCCGATCCGCACCGCGTGCAGCCCGAAGCGGTCGTTGGAGCGCTGGATGTCGGTGCCGGTGGTGTTGGGCGCCAGAACGAACGGGTTGGTAGCGATCGCCACGCCGCGTCCGACGCGGATGTCGAAATCGGGCGCTTCAAGCGAGGTGTAGAGATACTCGCCCGTCACGCTGAGGTTCGGGGCCAGCATATACTCCACGCCGCCGCCGGCCTGATAGCCGTCAGCCTGATCGTCGTTCACGGTGGCGGTGAAGCTGTTCTGGGTGTTCGACGAATAGAACTGGTTCGACATCTCGCCGGTCGCACCGCCGCCCGTGGCGTAGATCAGGGCCGGGCCATAGGCATAGCCGACACGGGCGCGCAGGGCGGCCAGGTTCTGCAGCTTGCGCTCGAAGGTGTAGGAGGCCGGGGTGGTCGAATAGGAGGTCACGCTGTCCTCGGCGGCCCCGAAGCCGGAGTACTCCGCCACCGCGCCGACCACGAAGGAGCCGAACTGGAAGTCCCAGCCGGCGCGAATGCCGCCCTCGGAACCGCTGGAGTCGTCATCGCAACCGTCGGCCGCGACGCCCGTCTTGGCGGAGCCGCCGCACGAGCCGGGGCTGAAAGCGTCGGCGCCGGCGAGGGTGGTGACCGTATCGCCGAAGTTTCCGTCCAGGTTGCGATCGAAGCGCAGCCGCTCGTCGTCCTGATCGTTGGTCTGGGTGGCGCTGCCGTAGACGCCGATATAGGGGCCCGACCAGTCGGTCGTCGCGCCGCCGCCGGACATCCAGCTTTGCGCCATGGCCGGGGCCGCGACGCCCGTGAGAAGCAGCGCCGTAGCGGCCGCGGAGATGATCTTGATCATGATTTCCAATCCTTGGTCGAACTCGCCCCGAGACCGCGGCGTGACAACCCTTCCGGCGGGCCTAACGACAGCGACGTTGGCCCGTTCCCCGCGGATGCGCCGGGTCGGAGGGAATTCAGCAGGTGTCGCTTTATCGCACCAATGATTTTCCAGGGAAAAGGCCGCCGGACGGGCGTCCGACGGCCTCTCTTGAACCGGCGCTGGAGGGGGAACGGGCGCCGGTCGATGCCGCCGCAGCCTGGGGGGAGGGGAGGGGGCCGCGACGTCTGGATGGCAGATGGGATCGACCGAACCGGCTCGCAAGGGGTCGGGTTTCAGGGTTCTGCGGCGCCGGCGCGTGGCCGTTTGACGCGGGCCGGACGGCGGGTCGGAGCCTTGCGGGCCGGCTCTTCCTCCTCCTCCGCATAAGGCTTGCCGTCGCCCGACAGCAGGATGGCGATCCACATCGATCCCTTGAACTCCGCCAGGATGGCCATGGCCATGACCGCCAGCGGCGTCGACAGGAACATGCCGACCACGCCCCACATCTTGCCCCACAGCGCCAGGGCGAGAAGGACGGCGACCGGGTCGATATTCTGGTTGTCGCCCTGCATGCGCGGCTGGATAGCGTTGCCGACCACGAACAGGATCAGCTGAAGTCCGATCAGCAGGATGAGGGCCGGCCAATAGGTCGGGAACTGGACCAGGGCGAACAGCGGCGGAGCGAGCCCCGCGATCGCACCGCCCAGAACCGGGATGAAACCGACCACGAAGATGACGAAGGTCCAGAACTCCGCGTTCTGGAGGCCCACCAGCCGCATCAGGATCCAGGCCGCGACGCAGATGATCAGACCGGTGACGGTCTGGACCCACAGATAGCCCTCGACCCCGCCGCGCACCCGCTCGAAGACCTCGCCGGCCTCCTGGCGGCCGTCACGGTTGGGGAACAGGGCGACCAGCTTCCTTCGGAACCCGTTCTGGGCCGCCAGCAGGAAGGCCAGATAGACCATGACGAAGAAGGCGCCCGACATGATGCCCTGCGCCTGGAAGGCCAGGGTCGTCAGATAGCTGCGGATATCCAGCCCCGCGATCAATTCCTGGGCTGTCGGGGGCGTATCCATGCCGAAGAGGTGCGCGCCGTCGGCGATGATCGCGTCGATCCGGGGCCCGATGTTACTCGACACCCCCGACGCGCTGTAGAAGAAGCTCGCCGCTCCGTTGACGATGAAGGCGATGGCGCCGAGGAAGGCCAGCACGACCAACGTCAAGGCGGCCGTGCCCGCCCAGTGGCGTGGCAGACTGGTCCGCTCCTCGATGAAGCGCTTTACCCCGTCGATCATGATCAGAAGGAAGATGGCCATGGCCAGCGGCGTCAGGATGTCCCGCAGCCAGTAGAGAGCCGCGCCTCCGGCCACGACGGCGATGGTCACCAGGGCGTTGCGGGCGACGGTCGATGTCGGAACAGTGATCGGCGGTTTCATGCCTCGACTTGTCGGGGGCGTCGCCGCCCGGGTCAATCGTCGATTGGCGACAATCGCGGTGACGGCTAAGCATCGGGACAAGGAGAGTTTCATGACCGACGCCGCCGCCAACCTGGGCCTGTTCCTGGGCCAATCCTCGAACGGGGCCGCCGATGGGGAGACGCCCCAGCGCGAGATCCTGCTGTGGAACCGGGCCAACCGGCACGGGGTGATCGCGGGCGCGACAGGCACTGGCAAGACCGTGACCCTGCAGATCATGGCCCAGGGCTTCTCGGACATGGGCGTCCCCGTCTTCTGCGCCGACGTGAAGGGCGACCTGTCGGGCATCAGCCAGATCGGGACGCCGAACGAAAAACTACTGGCCCGCGCCGCCGGCATGGGTCTGACGCTGGAGCCGAAAGCCGCGCCGACGGTGTTCTGGGACCTGTACGGGCAGAAGGGCCACCCGGTCCGGGCGACCGTGTCCGAGATCGGGCCGCTGCTGATGGCGCGGATGCTGGATCTCAACGACGTTCAGGAGGGGGTGCTGACCGTCGCCTTCCATGTCGCCGACAAGGAAGGCCTCCTGCTGCTCGACCTCGACGACCTGAGGTCGATGCTGACCTATGTCGCCGAGAACGCGGCCCGCATCGGCCGCGAGGTCGGCAATGTCGCCCCGGCCTCGATCGCCTCGATCCAGCGCGCCCTGTTGCAGCTGGAACAGGACGGCGGCGACGCCTTCTTCGGCGAGCCCGCGCTGAAACTGACCGACATGATGCGGACGTCGCTGGACGGGCGCGGTCAGGTCAATGTGCTGGACTCGACCCGGCTGATGAACAGCCCGCGGCTCTACGGCGCTTTCCTGCTCTGGCTGATGTCGGAGCTGTTCGAACAACTGCCCGAGATCGGCGATCCGGAGAAGCCGAAGCTCGTCTTCTTCTTCGACGAGGCCCACCTGCTGTTCAAGGATGCGCCCAAGCCGCTGCTGGAAAAGGTCGAACAGGTCGTTCGCCTGATCCGGTCCAAGGGGGTCGGGGTCTATTTCATCACCCAGAACCCGGCCGACATCCCCGACAGCGTCCTGGCCCAGCTGGGCAACCGCATCCAGCACGCCCTGCGCGCCTACACCCCCTCCGACCAGCGCGGGCTGAAGGCGGCGTCGGACAGTTTCCGGGTCAACCCGGCCTTCGATACGGCCGAGGCGATCCAGGCGCTGGGCACCGGGGAGGCCCTGGTCTCGACGCTCGATGAAAAAGGCGCCCCGCGCGTGGTCGCCCGGACCCTGATCCGTCCGCCTGACAGCCGGCTGGGTCCCGCGACCGACGTCGAACGCGCCGCCGTCATGGCCGCCAGCCCGGTGAAGGGCGTCTACGACACCATCGTGGACCGTGAATCCGCCGAGGAAATCCTCGCCGCGCGCCATGCCCGGACCGAGGCCGCGACTGCGCCGGCCGCGAAACCGGCGACGCAGGGTCGTGCTCCGGCGGCTCCGAAGGCGCCCGCCGCACCCAAGGCCCCGCGCAAGTCCAACCGGCAGACACCGATGGAGGCCCTGACCAAGTCGGTTCTGCGCACGGCGGGATCGACCCTGACCCGCGAACTGCTGCGCGGCATCCTGGGCGGTCTGCGCCGCTGATCGTCATGCTTTCGGTCGTCCTCGCTGCGCTGATCCAGATCAATCCCGGCGATCCGCCGGGAATCGAACCGGGCATGTTCGCCTATCCGTGGCATGTGCTGGAGAGCACGACCGGTGGCTTCGGCTATCGCGACCAGACCTCGGTTCGCTTCTATCGCGTCCGTCAGGGGCGCGAGCCGACGGCCACGGCTCCCTACTGGATGGTCCATGTCACCCACGACATCGCCGGCGTGCCCGGCCAGCAAAGCCACGTCGACCGCTGGCTGGACGGCCGGTCGTGCCCGGCGGTGGCGGAGGCGCTCGAAGCCCTGCCTCGCGAACCGTTCGACCCCTATCGCCCCGACGACATTCAGGACTGGGGACCCTTGGTCCAGCCTCATGACAGCCAGGCGACCTACACCACCTATGGGCGGATCGGCGGCGTCGAGACGGAAGCGACCTTCGTCGACCGCCAGAACGGCGTGGTCCATCGCGCGACCCGGGCCGCCCGTGACCGGTTGCTGACTTGCCCGGAAGAGCCCGTCTAGACCATCGAACCCAGGCGGGCGTTGGCCAGCTCGGCGATCACGGTCGTGACCTGGGCGCCGGAGCCCGTCTGGGACAGCAGTTTGGACAGGTGCGGCGACAGCTTGCGTGTGTCCACGAGCACCATCGCCCAGCCGAGGAACAGCTGTGCCTGGACCGGCCAGCGGGCCAGAACGCGCACATTGCGATGCCGGTCGTCGGCCTCGATGTCCGCCATCAGGGCGGTCAGGGCCTCGGGATCGCCCTCCAGCACCTGGACGAAGGTGCCGGACTGGTGGGCCAGGGCGCCGGTGATCCGGCGGCGGCCGTTGTTGCGCACGGAGGTCGCGACGATTTCCGACAGGTCGGCCGGGCCTTCGGAGGCATTCACCGCATCGCTGCGATAGACGAGGCGTTCGAGAACGCGCTCCGTCAGGGGCTGCGGCGTGCGAACGGTAGGGGATGTCATGGGAGGATGGCCAGGCGGCGAATCCGCCGCCCATCTAGGCGCTTTCCGCCGGAAACCCTAATCGAGGCGGCGGCTCAGGGCCTCGGGACCAGCCGCCACATGCGAAGCGGATGTTGGACCGCGCCAGCCTCGGCGCCCGCCGCATTGCCCCGGCCCATATAGAGGTCGGCGCGGACGGGGCCGCGAATGGCCGAGCCCGTGTCCAGCGCCATGACCAGGCCGGTGTAGCCGTGCCGCGCGCCCACCAGATTGCCGGAGCCGGCCGAGATCCAGACCAGGTCGCCGTAAGTCCAGCTGGCCGGATCGACCGCGATGGCTCGCCGGGCGGGCAGTGGCACACCGGCCGCGCCGGCGGGATCGCCGCCGTCGTCAGGATCCAGGGCGAAATAGATGTAGCGGGGGTTCAGGGCCGTGACCGCGCGCGCCTCAGGGCCTCGATGCGCCGCCAGCCAGGCCCGGATCGCATCGCCCGAGGTTCCGTTCGTCGGCAGAAGGCCGCGCTCGGCCATCGGCCGGGCGATGCCGACGAAGGTCCGGCCGTTGTCGGCGGCATAGGCGGCGCGGGCTTTCGATCCGTCCTCGAAGGTCAGATAGCCGGAGCCCTGGATCTGGAGGAAGAACAGATCCTCGGCTCGCATCCAGGCGAGTGGGGGCGAGGGCGGCGGACCGGCCTCGATGACGGCGCGCTCGTCCAGCACCTGACCGCGCGACCAGCCGGCGGGACGGCCGAGCACCGGGGTGTCGAACTCCCGGTCGGGGCTGCGACGCGCCTCGTACTCGGGCGCGAAATAGGCGGTGAGCAGGGGTGTTCGGCCCTCGGCGGGCTGGGCTTCGACCACCGCGAAGCCGGTCTCGAAGAAGGCCCGCGCCATGGACGGCGTGACCGGCCGCGATGTCCGCCTGATGTGCTGGGCCCGTTCGCACTGGCGCACAGCGACGGCGTCACGGGCGACACGGCAGGTCTCGGCATAGGCCTGGAAGCCTGCCAGATGATCTTCGTCGGCCCAGCCCGGCAGGGATTGAGGGCCCGGCAGGTTCGAGACCTGGGCCGGCGGCGCGACGGGAACGGCCGGACCGGCTGGCGGCGCGGGCGTCTCGACCGTCGACGTCGCACACCCCGCCAGAAGCAGGAGCGCGCCTGCCACCAGGAGCCTCAGGTCGAATCCCAAGAGGCGGCCGCCCCTAGGCGTTGGCGGGTTCGACGCGGGCGAGGACCCAGTTCGGGTCGGCGGCGCCCAGAGACCGTTCGAAGGTCCAGTGTTCGGCCGTGCGGCGTTCCTCGATGCGGGGTTCGGCCGGGGCGCCCGGGGTCGCCTCGACTGAGGGCAGGAGGATTTTCGAGCGGATTTCGGCGAGGAAGCGGACCTTGGCCACGGCGCGGTCGCCCTCGGCGGACGCCAGTTCGAGATCGGCGCGCGGCGGGTGCAGGAACTCGACCTGTTCGGTCTCGCCCCGGACTTCGCGGGCGGCGATGCCGGTCTCGAACGAGTCCAGCACGGCGGGCGTCAGCAGGGGCTTCAGCGCAGCGCGATCGCCCGAGGCGTAGCCGCGCACGATGGTCTCATAGGCCTGACGGGCCCCTTCGATGAATTTGGCGGGGTCGAAGGCCGGGTCGCGGGCGCGCAGCGAGGCGGCGGCCGCCAGGGTCGCGGCGTCGAGGGCGGGAACGCGCGCCGGGGGCTCGGCGCCCTGTGCGGCGGGCAGGACGGGCGCCTTTGCGTCTTCCTGGGGCTGGCGACCGACCTTCTTGCCCAGCACATTGTAGAGCTGGAACAGGACGACCGCGGCGATCACGGCGAAGATGACGAGCTGGAACTGTACCGGCACGGGGTATCCCTGGATGGCGTCCTGATCCCGGCCAAGAGGGCCGGGCGCGTCGGACGGGACGATTACGGTCTGATATGGGCGTACGCAAGGCGCGACGCACCCCGGGCGTCTCGCCGCAGGCCTCAACACGTCGTCGCGCACCCCGCCGTGATCGCGCTCAAGCCGCCAGGGCGCCGCGCGCCGGACGATAGCGCCCGACCAGAAAAGCCGTCAGGTTGCGGGACGTTCAGGCGGATGCTAGTCGCGGCGCCTCGCTTTTCCGCCATTTTGAACGGCTTCGCTTTCATGACTGACGTTTCGCCCGCCGACGCCAACGGCTCGGCCCCGACCGAACAGCCCCCCGTTCCGGGCTTCCGCATCCTGGCCCAGTACGTCCGCGACCTGTCGTTCGAGAACCCCAGGGCGCCCGACAGCCTGCGCATGGACGGCAAGCCCGCCATCGATATGGGCGTCGAGCTCAACGCCCAAGGCCGTCCCGACGGACTGTTCGAGGTCGACATCAAGCTGTCGATCAAGGCCTCGACGGACACGATGAAGGTGTTTCAGGTGGAGCTGCTGTACGGCGGCCTGTTTCAGCTGACCGGCATTCCCGAGCAGGACATCGAGCCGATGCTGCTGATCGAGTGCCCGCGCTACCTCTTCCCCTACGCCCGTGAGATCATTTCGCGCGCGTCGGCGGACGGCGGCTTCTATCCGCCCTTCATGCTGGATCCGATCGACTTCGCCGGCATCTATACGGCGCGCCAGCAGCAGCAGGCCCAGCAGGGCGGCGCGGCCTAGTCTTACTGCGCAGCGGGCTCGACGACCTCGAGCCCGTAGCCGGCCCACAGCGACCGGTCTTTCAGAGTCGCCAGCAGGAAGGCGCGGTGCGCTTCCGCTTCTTCAGGATGGATGCGCGGGGTCAGCGGTCGCGGACGCGGCTGATAGCCGCCTGCCGCGGCATGGGCGGCGGCGGCCTGGCTCTCGCGACGGCTGGACAGATCCAGCACCCGCTCCTTTCCGCCCTTCAGCTCCAGATAGACCTCGGCCAGCAGACGGGCGTCGATCAGCGCTCCGTGGAACGAGCGGTCGGCCAGACTGACCTTGTAGCGTTTGCACAGGGCGTCCAGCGAGTTGGGCATGCCCGGCCAGACCTTCTGGGCCAGCTGAAGGGTGTCGATCCAGCGGGTCTCGTGCAGCAGGGCCTGACCGCAGCGGCCGCATTCGTGGTCGATGAAGTTGCGGTCGAACTGGGCGTTGTGGGCGATCACCGGCGCGTCGCCGATGAAGTCCATCAGATCGATGACGATCTCGGCGAATTTCGGTGCGTCTTTCACCTTGTCGTCGGTGATGCCGTGCACCCGGGTCGCGTCCGGCGGGATCAGGCGCTCCGGATTGACGAAGCGGTGGAAGGTCCGGCCCGTCGGGAGCAGGTCCATGATCTCGATACAGCCGACCTCGATCAGACGGTCGCCCGTGCGAGGGTCGAAGCCGGTGGTTTCGGTGTCGAGAACGATTTCGCGGGACATGCCCCTTTAATGGGGCGCTTCGGGCGCTTCCGGAAGAGTCCGGACCGGGCGTTTCCAGCCCGGAGCCAGAACGATCCCCACGATTTCGGCGACCCGGGCGCGGGCGACGTCCAGGCCCCGGCCGGTATCGACGACGAAGTCGGCGCGGCGGCGCTTTTCGGCATCCGGCGTCTGGCGCGCGAGGATGGCTTCGAACCGCTCCCCGGTCATGCCGGGGCGGTCGAGGACCCGCCGGCGCTGGGTGCTTGGGTCGGCGCTCACGACAACCACCGCATCCACGGCCCGGTCGCCGCCGGTCTCGAACAGCAGGGGAATGTCGAGCACGGCCAATTTAACTCCGGCGGCGCGTCCGGCCTCCAGATCGGCCAGCCGTCCGGCCGCGACCAGCGGGTGGACGATCGCTTCCAGCCGTTTGAACGCCGTGTCGTCGCGACCGAGCGTCCCGGCCAGCAGGGTCCGGTCGACGGCCCCGTCCACGACGACGCCGGGAAAGGCCTGGCCGATCGGTTCGACCGCCGCCCCGCCTTTCGCATAGAGGGCGTGGACCGCGTCGTCGGCGTTCCAGACCAGGGCGCCGTGCGCGGCGAACATGGCCGTGGTCGTCGATTTTCCCATGCCGATGGAGCCGGTCAGGCCCAGCAGGATCATGCCGTTTCCCCGAGATGGGCCAGCAGGATCGGACGCGGGTCCAGATCCGGCGGAGCGACCCCGAAAATGGCTTCGAACGACGGTCCCGCCTGGCCGACCAGCATGGCCAGTCCATCGACGGTGACGAGACCCGCGGCCCGCGCGGCCTGAAGGAAGGGGGTGATCACCGGCTTGTAGGTCATGTCCATGACCGTCGTGGTCGGGTCGAGCGTCGAGAGATCGACCTCGGGCCGGACGCTGAGCGCATTGACGATCAGGGCCGCACCGTCGAAGGCCGCCGGCCCCTCCGCCACCGTGACCGATCCGCCCAGATCAGCGGCGAGCGCCTCGGCCCGGTCGCGGGTGCGGTTGACGATGCGCACCTGAGCTCCGGCGCCGGTCAGGGTGGCGGCCGCCGCACGCGCGGCCCCTCCGGCGCCCAGCATGACCACCGGCGAACCCGCCAGGACCAGCTTCGAAGCCTGTTGTTGCAAGGCCCGCAACAGTCCGAGGCCGTCGGTGCTGTCGGCGAAGACCCCGCCGTCGCGGAAGACCAGAATATTGGCCGAGCCGCTGTCGCGCGCAGTCTGCGAGGCCGTGTCGGCCAAGGCGAAGGCCTGTTCCTTGAAAGGCGCCGTGACGTTGACGCCGCTCAACAAGCCGGCGCGGCCGGCGGCGACCAGGGTTTCGAACGACGCCGGGTCTTTTGGCGAGAAGGCGACATAGGCGGCGTCGAGCCCGGCGGCCTCGATCCAGGCGTTGTGGATCACGGGGCTCAGCGAATGGGCGACGGGATTGCCGACGATGCCGCCGACCTTCACGGCGCCGGTGATGCGGGCCCTGGTCATGTGCGGATCACCCCGGCGCGGCGCAGTTCGTCGAGCACGGGCCACAGCGGCATGCCCAGGACAGTGAAATAGTCCCCCTCGACCCGGTCGAAGAGCTGGGATCCCATCCCCTCCAGCCGGTAGCAGCCGACCGAGCCCAGCAGGTCCTCGCCCTCCGCCTCCAGATAAGCGTCGAGGAAGTCGTCGGAGAACTGCCGCATCGTCATCCGCGCCGTATCGACGCCGGACCAGACCACTGCGCCGTTGTTGGCGAGGGCGGCGGCGGAGTTCAGGTGGTGGGTGTGGCCGCGCAGGGTGTGCAGTCGTTGCCGCGCCACGGTCAGGTTCGGCGCCTTGGAGATCATGTCGCCGTCGAAATCCAGCGTCTGGTCCGATCCCAGCACCCAGGCCTCCGGATCGTGACGCGAGACGGCCAGCGCCTTGGCCCGGGCCAGTTCGAGCGCCAGTTCGGCCGGATCGATGCCCGCCAGCGACGTCTTGATCGCATCCTCGTCCACGCCGGCGTCCAAGGCGGTGAAGGGGACCCCGGCGCCGGTCAGCATGGCGCGTCGGGCAGCGCTGCGGGAGGCGAGGATCAGTCTCTCTTCGCTCACCATGAGGCTCCCAGTCGGCGGGTGCGGCGTTCGTTGAGCAGATTGAGGATGGCCGCCGCGGTTTCCTCGATCGAACGACGGGTGACGTCGATGGTCGGCCAGCCCCGGCGTTCGAAGGCGCGGCGGGCCTTGATCGTCTCTTCGCGCACGGCGTCCGGCTCGACATAGGAGGAGGCGTGGGTGGCGTTCAGTCCGTCCAGACGATTGCGCCGGATCTGCACGAGCCGGTCCGGCGAAACCGTCAGGCCGACGATCAGCGGGTTCTTCAGACCGACGAGACGTTCGCCGTCTTCCTGTCCGGGGACCAGAGGAACGTTCGCCGCCCGTACCCCACGATGGGCGAGATAGATGCAGGTCGGGGTCTTGGACGTCCTCGACACCCCGACCAGAACGACGTCCGCGCCCTCCAGCTGTTCGGCTGTGCCCTGACCGTCGTCATGAGCCATGGCGTAGTCCAGGGCCCCTATCCTGTTGAAATAGTCGTGATCGAGGGCGTGCTGGGCCCCGACCCGCGTCGACAGCGCCGCCCCCAGATAGCGGGACAGGGCGCCGACCAGAGGATCCAGCGCCCCGATGTGCGGCATGTCGAGCGCGCGGCAGCCTTCCTCCAGCTGGGCCCGCAGGTCGCGATCCACGATGGTGTGCAGAACGACGCCCGGCGCCGCCGCGACCTCGGCCAGAACCCGCTCCATCTGCTTGTCGGAGCGCACGAGGGCGTAGATGTGCTCGATCGGAATGACCCCGTCGAAGCGGGCCGTCACGGCCTTGGCCATGGCGTTCAGTGTCTCACCGGTCGAGTCCGAGACCAGATGGACATGGAAATAGGTCGCCAGCCGCGACGCCCCTGCGGGGCGGGTCGGGCTCACCGCGAAACCCCGCGGGGGGAAACCAGGATCTGGGGCGTGCGAATGGCGTGGATTCCTGTGGATCGGGCGGGGCGCCGACCCGGCAGGGCGGGGGCGCCGATTTCTATAGCGCGAGCCTTGTCGCCCGGCGAGCGGGGACGGCGGTGGACCGCGGCCCTCGTCCGCCCCCGGATCATCCCAAGCCAGGGAACCTCGTCTCGAACCCTTGGGGAAATGCTTAACGAAAGGTAAACGACCCCCAAGCCGAGCTCGGGTCGAACGCCTGCCGGGGAGCCCGGCCGTTAAGGGTTTGTTAAGGGTTTTGCCCGGTTTCCACAGGCTGTCATCCGGCTGTCGCACGGCCCGGGCGCGGGCGTGGGACAAGGGCATTCGGCGTGGGGATCGGTGCGGATTCATCCCCGTCGTCCCGCCCTCTGCCTGCTTCCTCAAAAGATTCTAAGATTCTGATCAGGATAAGAGGAGAAGCGCGGGGTTGAGGGGATGCGCTCATCGCCGTAGAGCCGGGGTCATGAGCACCACGCCTTCGTTGATCCGGGTCCTGCAGGGCGAGACCCTGGAACGCCCGCCCGTCTGGTTCATGCGTCAGGCCGGGCGGTATCTGCCCGAATATCGGGCTCTGCGGGCCCAGGCGCCGGACTTCATCGCCTTCTGCCTGAACCCGGAGATGGCTGCCGAGGCGACGATGCAGCCGATGCGCCGGTTCGGCTTCGACGCCGCCATCGTCTTCGCCGACATCCTGCTGATCCCCCAAGCGCTGGGCCAGGACGTCTGGTTCGAGACGGGCGAGGGGCCGAAACTGGGTCTGATGCCTTCCGTCGGCGCGATGGCCGAACGGGCGGAAGAGGCCGGCGCCCATCTGCACCAGGTCGGGCAGACGCTCAGCCGGGTGAGGGCCGAGCTCGAACCGGAGCGGGCGCTGATCGGGTTCGCCGGCGCGCCCTGGACCGTCGCCACCTATATGCTGGACGGCCATCACTTCACGATCGGCAAGGGCGAACGGGCGCAGGCCCGGTCCTACGCCTATTCCGATCCCGAAAAGGTCGACGCCGTTCTGGACGTCCTGGTCGAGGCCACGGCCCGCTATCTGAAGATGCAGGCCGATGCGGGCGCCGACGCCCTGAAGATCTTCGAGAGCTGGGCTGAGGGCCTGCCGGACGATCTGTTCGAACGACTGGTCATGCGGCCGCACAGGAAGCTGGTCGCCCGGGTGCGCGAACTGGGCGTCACCGTTCCCCTGATCGGCTTCCCACGCGGCTCGGCCCTGCACGCCGAACGCTATGCGCGCGAGGTCGATGTCCAGGGCGTGGCGCTCGACACCGCCTGTTCGCTGGAGCGCGGACGGGAGGTGCAGAAGATCAAGCCGATCCAGGGCGCACTCGACCCCCTGTTGCTCCGCGCCGGCGGCAAGGCGCTGGACAAGCGTGTCGACGACCTCGTCGAGGCCTGGGGAGCAGGTCCCTGGATCTTCAACCTCGGCCACGGCATTCTGCCGGACGTGCCGATCACCCACGTCGAACGGGTGCTCAAGCGCCTCGGCGCGCAATAGGACCGACGATGGCCGGCAGACGTATCGCAGTCGTCCTGTTCAACCTGGGGGGCCCGGATGACGCCGCTTCGGTTCGACCCTTCCTGTTCAACCTGTTCAACGACCCGGCCATCATCGGCCTGCCCGGCTTCGCCCGGACGCCGCTGGCGAAGCTGATCTCCTCGCGCCGCGAGAAGAGCGCCCAGGCCAACTATGCGATGATGGACGCCGGCGGCGGTTCGCCCCTGAAGGCCGAGACGCGTAAACAGATGGCCGCGCTGGACACCCGGCTGGCGGCTATGCTGCCCGGCGACGAGGTGAAGAGTTTCATCGCCATGCGCTACTGGCATCCGTTGACCGAGGAAACCGCCGTCGATGTGGCCGCCTTCGGCCCCGACGAAGTGGTGTTGCTGCCCCTCTATCCGCAGTTCTCGACAACCACGACCCAGTCGTCGCTGAAGGCCTGGAAAGCCGCCTATGCAGGGTCGGGCCGTTCCCGCGCCGTCTGCTGCTATCCCCGCGCCGCCGGCTGGATCGAGGCCCAGGCCGCAGGCATTCGCGCCAAGTTGGCGGAGGCCGCCCGCGACCACCCCGGCCGGCCGATGCGTGTCCTGTTCTCCGCCCACGGCATACCGGAGAAACTGGTCGCCCAAGGCGATCCCTATCAGGAGCAGATCGAGGGCACCGTCGCCGCTGTGGCCGAGGACGCCGGCCTGACCGACTGGAGCCTCTGCTACCAGAGCCGGGTCGGGCCGATGAAATGGCTGGGTCCCGCGACCCCGGACGCGATCAGACAGGCCGCCGCGGATGGCGTCGGGGTCGTTGTCACTCCCATCGCCTTCGTCTCCGAGCATATCGAGACCCTGGTCGAGCTCGACATCGAGTACGGCGAGCTGGCCCACGAGGCCGGCCTGCACCCTTATCTGCGTGCGCCCGCCGTCGGTGTGGCAGAGACCTTCATCGACGCCCTGACCCAGGCCGTGACCGACAGTTTGGGTCGGACCGGCACGGCCCCGTTTGGTCCCGGGTGTCAGGCGCGGTGGAAGGCCTGTCCCTTCCAGGCTGAAAGGGCCGCTGCATGAACGCCTACGATCTCGCGCGCGGGCTGCATATTCTGGCGGTGATCGCCTGGATGGCCGGGCTGCTGTTCCTGCCCCGGCTCTATGCCTACGACGCCGAACAGGCAGGCAAGGCCGAGCCTCTACGGACCGAGATGCGGACGCTGTTGCGGGCCTGGCAGGCTCGGCTGCTGAAGATCATCCTCAATCCGGCGGCGGCGCTGGCCCTGCTCTTCGGCGCCTGGCTGATCCACCTCGACATTCAGATGCGCGGCGCCGCCTTCCTCGCCGAGCCCTGGATGGTGGTGAAGCTGATCGGCGTCGTCCTCTTGTTCGGTTGGCATGGCTTCCTGTCCGCAGAGCGCAAACGCATCGTCGCCGGGACCTCGACCCGCACCAGCCGGTTCTGGCGCATGACCAACGAAATCCCCTTCCTGCTGGCCATCATCATGGTGCTGTCGGTGACGACGGAGTGGCGGTTCGGCTGACCATCTCCTCTCCGCGCCGCAGGCGTGGGGAGGTGGCAGCGAGCTCCTTCGCGAGCTGACGGAGGGGTTCTTGCCGCCGCCCGGACCCCCTCCGTCTCTCCGCTTCGCTGCGAGCTACCTCCCCATCGCGAAGCCGCGATAGGGCGGAGACTTTCTGCGTGCCGCTTGACCCCGACGCCCGGAATGTGGTTCCGCTGGCGGTGAGGCGTCGTTCGCGGCGCTGCCCTTCTCTTCGCGCCGACCGATCGCAGAGCCTTAGGCCGCCTTCGGACCCGACGCTCCCCCTCCGGCCGCGAGGCCAGACTTCTCCAATCGTCCCCGCCTGACGTCTATCGACGCCGGGCCGTGACGGCGTGAATCCAGAGTTCCGACATGACCGACGTCCGCGACACCGACAATACCGCTCCCGAAGCCGAGGCGCTCGAGGGCCAGACGCCTGAAACCGCGGAGGACACCTCTCAGGCGGACACGTCCCAGGAAGATGGGGCCAATGACGCCGACGTGGCCGCCGACATCGGCGACGATGCCGAGGGTGCCGAGGAAGACGGCGAACCCGTCGTCCCGTCCGGCCGGATCACCCTTCAGGAACTGAACGACAAGACCCCGGTCGAGCTGGTCGCCTTCGCCGAACAGCTGGAGATCGAGAACGCGTCGAACCTGCGCAAGCAGGACCTGTTGTTCGCCATCCTCAAGACCCTGGCCGACGAAGAGGTCGAGATCATCGCCTCCGGCACGCTGGAGATGCTGCCCGACGGGTTCGGCTTCCTGCGCTCGCCGGACGCCAATTACCTTCCGGGTCCGGACGATATCTATGTGTCGCCGTCCCAGATCCGCCGTTTCGGTCTGCGCTCGGGCGACACGGTGCACGGCGCCGTGCGCGGCCCGCGCGAGGGCGAGCGTTACTTCGCCCTGCTCAAGGTCGACACGATCAATTTCGAGGACCCCGAGACGGTCCGCACCAAGGTCAATTTCGACAACCTGACCCCGCTCTATCCGAACGAGCGGCTGACCATGGAAATCCAGGATCCGACCCTGCGGGATCGCTCCGGCCGGGTCATCGACATCGTGGCCCCGCTGGGCAAGGGCCAGCGCTGCCTGATCGTGGCTCCGCCGCGCGTCGGCAAGACGGTGATGCTGCAGAACATCGCCAAGTCGATCGAGGCCAACCACCCCGAGGTCTCGCTGATCGTCCTGCTGATCGACGAACGCCCCGAGGAAGTCACCGACATGCAGCGCACCGTGAAGGGCGAGGTCGTGGCCTCCACCTTCGACGAGCCGGCCACCCGCCACGTGGCCGTCGCCGAGATGGTGATCGAGAAGGCAAAGCGCCTGGTCGAGCACAAGAAGGACGTGGTCATCCTGCTCGACTCGGTCACCCGTCTGGGCCGCGCCTACAACGCCACCGTCCCGTCGTCGGGCAAGGTCCTGACCGGCGGCGTCGACGCCAACGCCCTGCAGCGGCCGAAACGCTTCTTCGGGGCCGCGCGGAACGTGGAAGAAGGCGGTTCGCTGACCATCATCGCCACCGCCCTGATCGACACGGGTTCGCGCATGGACGAAGTGATCTTCGAAGAGTTCAAAGGCACGGGTAACTCGGAAATCGTGCTGGACCGCAAGGTCGCCGACAAGCGCATCTTCCCGGCCATCGACGTGCTGAAGTCCGGCACCCGCAAGGAAGAGCTGATCACGCCGAAGGACCAGCTGACCAAGACCTACGTTCTGCGTCGCATCCTGAACCCGATGGGTCCGCAGGATGCGATCGAGTTCCTGCTCGACAAGCTGCGCCAGTCGAAGAGCAACGCGGACTTCTTCCAGTCGATGAACACATAAGGTTGGGCTCTATCGCTTCGGACGCGGTTCGAAGCGGCTTGAGGGCCGACCGTTTTGGGTCGATGTTTCACGTGAAACACGGAGCGACATGCGATGAAGGTCAATGTGGAAGTCGAGTGCACACCGGCCGAGGCGCGCGCCTTTCTGGGTCTGCCGGACGTCGAGCCGCTCAACGATCACCTCGTGTCCGAGATGAAAAAGCGGATGGACGCCAATATGTCGGCCATGCAGCCCGAAGAGCTGATGAAGACCTGGACCAGCTTCGGCCTCCAGGCTCAGGACCAGTTCCGTCAGTTGATGCAGGCTGCGGTGACGACGCCGAAGTGACGGCCTCGTCTCCTCTCCATGCGGAGCATGGGGAGGTGGCTCGGAGCGGAGCGAAGAGACGGAGGGGTTCTTGCTGCCGTCCAGAACCCCTCCCTCTGCTCGCGAAGAGCTCGCCGCCACCTCCCCAAAAAATGGGGAGGAGACAGACACAATGACCGACACCGTCTTCGCCCTCGCCACTCCTCCGGGCCGTGGGGCCATCGCCATCCTCCGCCTGTCCGGTCCCGCCACCGATCAGGCCCTCGCGAGCCTTGGGGCGCCTGACCTCAAGCCGCGCCTCGCGTGCCTCCGCACCCTCCGCCACGACGGGAAGAGTCTCGACCAGGCCCTGGTCCTCCGCTTCCCCGGCCCGAACTCATACACGGGCGAGGATTGCGCCGAGCTTCACCTGCACGGCGGTAGAGCCGTCATCGACGCCGTTTCGTCGGCTCTTGTCGCGCTGGGCCTGCGTCCCGCGGACCCCGGCGAGTTTACGCGCCGGGCCTTCGAGAACGGCTGCATGGACCTGGCCCAGGCCGAGGCGGTCGCCGACCTGATCGACGCCGAGACCTCCGCTCAGGCGGCCCAGGCCCTGGGCCAGCTCGACGGCGCGCTGAGCCAGACATACGCCGGCTTCCGTCGCGACCTGCTGACGGCCCTCGCCCTCGTCGAGGCCGAGATCGACTTCCCGGACGAAGACGTGCCCGACCATCTGGCTTCCTCCGCCGGGCCGGTGCTCGACCGCCTGACCGCCGACCTCGCCGCCGCGCTCGCTGACGCCGATCGTGGCCGTCGGGTGCGCGAGGGCTATCGCATCGTCCTGATCGGCGAGACCAATGCGGGCAAGTCGGCCCTGTTCAATGCTCTGGTCGAGCGGGAGGCCGCGATCGTGACCGCCATCGCCGGCACGACACGGGACGTGCTGGACGCCGACCTGGTCATCGGCGGCTATGCCGTGACCCTGTCCGATACGGCGGGCCTGCGTGAAAGCGACGACGTGGTCGAGGCCGAGGGCGTCCGCCGGGCCCGCGCCCGGGCCGGAACCGCCGACCTCCGTCTCTGGGTGCGCGCACCGGGCGACCCCGAGGGCGACGCCGCCGCCTTTGCCCGACCCGACGATTTCATCGTCTGGACCAAGGCTGATCTGTCGCCGTCGTCTGAGGACGGCATCGCCGTCAGCGCCCTCACCGGCGAGGGTCTGCGCGATCTGCACGATGCGCTGGCCGTACGCCTGGCTCGCGATCTTTCCGGCGCCGACTTCCCGGCGGTCACTCGCGAGCGGCATCGGCGGCGTCTGTCGGAAGCGGCCTCTGCTGTTCAGGCGGCGAGGAGCCATCTGATCTCCGCGCCCGAACTCGCCGGCGACGATCTGCGCCGCGCCGCCGAAGCACTAGGCCGGGTCACCGGCGCGATCGGAGTCGAGGACATCCTCGATGAAGTCTTCTCGACCTTCTGTATCGGAAAGTGACCGCCCGCTGTTTCACGTGAAACAGCCCATTGGTGGCGTTTCGACCCCTTTTCCCCTATGTCCCGCGCCATGACCTCCCCTTCGACCTTCGACGTCATCGTGATCGGCGGCGGCCATGCCGGCTGCGAGGCCGCGGCCGCCTCGGCGCGCGTCGGCGCCCGAACCCTGCTGCTGACCCAGAAGCTCGAGACCATCGGCGAAATGAGCTGCAATCCGGCCATCGGCGGTCTGGGCAAGGGCCATCTGGTGCGGGAGATCGATGCGCTCGACGGGCTGATGGGAAGGCTGGGCGATAAGGCCGGCATCCAGTTCCGCCTGCTGAACCGCTCCAAGGGCGCGGCCGTGCGCGGTCCGAGAAGCCAGATCGACCGTCGTCTGTACCGCGAGGCCATGCAGGCCGAGCTGGCGGATTATCCGCACCTGACGCTGATGGCGGGGACTGCGGAGGCCCTGATCCTCGACGACGACCGCGTGGTCGGTGTCACGACGGGCGAGGGCGTCGATTTGCGTGCCGGCGCCGTGGTCCTGACGACCGGCACATTCCTTAATGGCGTCATCCATCGCGGCGGCGAGCGCATCCCGGCCGGACGTCACGGTGAGGCGCCGTCGACGGGCCTCGCTGCGGACCTCTACGGCTCGGGCCTGAAGATGGGCCGGCTCAAGACCGGCACGCCTGCGCGCCTCGACGGTCGCACCATCGCCTGGGACAGACTGGAGATGCAGGAGGCCGACGCCGAGCCTGTGCCCTTCAGCTTCCTGACCGGCAAGATCGACGTGCCCCAGATCGCGTGCGGCATCACCCACACGACCGAGCAAACACACGCCATCATCGCCGCCAACCTCGGCGAGAGTGCCGTCTATGGCGGCAAGGCGACCGGCGTCGGCCCCCGCTACTGCCCGTCGATCGAGGACAAGGTCGTCCGCTTCGCCGACAAGACTTCGCACCAGGTCTTCCTCGAGCCCGAAGGTCTGGATGATCCGACCGTCTATCCGAACGGCATTTCCACCTCCGTTTCGCCGGAGACCCAGATGGCCTTCCTCCGCACCATGCCGGGGCTGGAAGCGGTCGAGGTGTTCCGCTTCGGCTACGCGATCGAGTACGATTACGTCGATCCGCGCGAACTGACCCCGGCGCTGGAGGTCAAGCGTCGGCCGGGCCTGTATCTGGCCGGTCAGATCAACGGTACGACCGGGTATGAGGAGGCGGGCGCTCAAGGATTGATCGCGGGCCTGAACGCCGCCCGCGCGGCCGCCGGGTCGCCGCAAATCGTGCTGGGGCGGGACCAGGCCTATATCGGCGTCATGATCGACGATCTGGTCACGCGCGGTGTGACCGAGCCCTACCGGATGTTCACCAGCCGTGCCGAGTACCGGTTGACTCTGCGGGCCGACAACGCGGATCAACGGTTGACCCCGCTTGGCGTAGAGGCCGGAATTGTCTCGTCGGAGCGTCGTCGCGCCTTCGAGATCAAATCGGCGGCCCTGCTCGAGGCGACGACTTTTGCGCGCGAGACGAAGTTTACGCCGAAGGAGGCTCAGGGCCTCGGCATCACGGTGAACCCCGACGGCCAGCGCCGCTCGATGCGGGATCTTCTCGCCTATCCGGGTGTGGACCTGTCGGCCTTCGCTGCGGCCTTCCCGGCGATCAGCGACTGGAGTCCGGCCGTGCGCGAGCAGGTCGAGATCGATGCGGGCTATGCGGGGTATCTGGACCGTCAGACCGCCGACGCGGAGGCCCTGCGTCGGGAAGAGGCCCTGACCCTTCCGGCCAACCTCGACTATGCGGCCATCGGCGGTTTGTCGCACGAGGTCCGCGAGAAGCTGTCTCTGGTCCAGCCCCGCACCCTTGGTCAGGCGGGTCGCATCGAGGGGGTGACCCCCGGCGCCCTGACGGCGCTCCTGTCGCACGTGAAAAAGACGGCGATCGCAGCCTGATGACCGCGGACGAATTTCAGAAGGCGACCGGCGCCTGGCCGGAGCGAATGGCCGACCTCGAGCGGTTTCGGACGATGCTGACCGAGGCGAACGAAGTCATGAACCTGGTCGGACCCGACAGTATTCCGGATTTCTGGAACCGTCACGCCTGGGATTCGGCGCAGTTGCTGGATCTCGCCGGGTTCGCCAGGACATGGGCGGACCTTGGCGCGGGCGCAGGTTTCCCCGGTGTGGTCCTGGCCATCCTCGTCAAGGGACGACCGGACGCCCATGTCTGGCTGATCGATTCCCTGCAGAAGCGTTGTCGATTCCTGCAGACGATCGTGGATGAACTGGCCCTTCCGGCCACCGTCGTCTGGGGTCGGGCGGAGGAGCAGGCGCTCAAGGTTGATGTCGTCACGGCCCGCGCCGTGGCGCCGATGGAGAAGCTGCTGGGTTATGCACAGCCCTACCTGTCTCGCGGTGCACAAGGTCTGTTTCTCAAGGGAGAGAAGGCCGAGATCGAGTTGCAGGAGGCGTCGAAGTCCTGGCATGTCGAAGCTGAGCTTTCGGTCTCGCGCAGCGATCCGAGGGGCCGCATCGTTACAGTCCGGAGCCTGCGCAGCCGTGGAAATCAGCAACGTGGTTAGTATGACCAAGCCATCCCCGAAGAAGGCTCCACGCGTCCTCGCCGTCTCCAACCAGAAGGGCGGGGTGGGCAAGACGACGACCGCGATCAACCTCGGGACGGCCCTCGCCGCCATCGGCGAGAAGGTGCTGATCGTCGACATGGACCCGCAAGGCAATGCCAGCACGGGCTTGGGTGTTCCACGTGAAACACGCCGGATCACCATCTATGACGTGATCGTCGACGGTCGGTCCGTGCACGACGCAGCGGTGCCTACGGCCGTACCCGGGTTGCACATCATTCCGGCCGATGCCGATATGTCGGGCGTCGAGATTGAGTTGAGCCAGGCCGACCGGCGCTCCTATCGCCTGCGGGACGCCCTCGCAGGCCAGGCGACGGACGGTCATACCGGGTACGACTATGTGCTGATCGACTGCCCGCCGTCGCTGAACCTGCTGACGCTCAACGCCATGGCCGCGGCCGACGGTGTTCTGGTCCCACTCCAGTGCGAGTTCTTCGCCCTGGAAGGGCTGACGCAGTTGATGAAGACCATCGAGATGGTCCGTCAATCATTGAATCCGACCCTCGAGATTCAGGGTCTGGTCCTGACCATGTACGACCGCCGCAACGCTCTGTCGGGACAGGTCGCGGCGGACGTCCGGGCCCACTTCGGCGACAAGGTCTATGAGGCCGTGATCCCCCGGAACGTGCGGGTGTCCGAGGCGCCGTCCTTCGGGAAGCCGGTCCTGATCTACGATCTGAAATGCACCGGCAGCCAGGCCTACCTGAAGCTCGCCAAGGAGGTGGTCGGTCGCGAACGCCGCCGCCTCGCCGCCTGATAACGATACGGAATCAAGAGTTTGTCTGAACGTCAAAGAGGTCTGGGCCGCGGCCTGTCCGCCCTGATGGGCGAGCCTGTCAACGAGCCCGTGTCGGTCGCGCCGGGCGCCGTCCTGCCCACGGGCGTGATGTCGGCTCCGATCGAGAGCCTGAAGCCGAACCCGGATCAGCCGCGCAAGCAGTTCACCAGGGCCGACCACGACGAGCTGACCCTGTCGATCCGCGACAAGGGGGTTCTGCAGCCCATTCTGGTGCGTCAGCAACCCGGCGAGGACGGCGTCTGGCAGATCATCGCCGGCGAACGTCGCTGGCGCGCGGCCCAGGCCGCCCGGCTGACCGAAGTGCCGATCATCGTCCGGGAGATGGACGACCTCGAGGTGCTCGAGGTCGCCATCATCGAGAACGTCCAGCGCGCCGACCTCAATCCGCTGGAGGAGGCCGCCGCCTATGGCGTGCTCATGGAGCGCTTCGGGCGGACCCAGGACGCGGTGGCAGGCATCGTCGGCAAGTCGCGGAGCCACGTCGCCAATACCCTTCGCCTGACGCAACTGACGCCGGGCGCCCGGACTCACGTGCTGGAGGGACGTCTGTCGGCCGGTCACGCCCGCGCCCTGCTGACGGCCCGGGATCCCGACGCCCTGGCCGATCAGGTCGTGGACCAGGGCCTGAACGTCCGTCAGGCTGAGGCCCTGGCCCGCAAGTCACAGGACGAGCAGAAGCCGAAGGCGGGCAAGGTTGTGGGAGCGCAGGCGTCCGCCTCGCCCGACATCGCGGCCCTGGAACAGGATCTCGCCGATGCCCTCGGCATGAAGATCGTGCTGGCGGATCGTGGAGGGAAGGGCGAACTGACCCTGTCCTACGCCAGTCTGGAACAGCTGGACGACCTCTGTCGCCGGTTGATGCGTCAGTAAGACCGGCGTGTGCTAGGGTGGCGTCATGACCGACACGCCCGAGACCCCCGCAGAAGCCCTGAAACGCGTCCTCGCGGCCAAGAAGGCTTCCAGCCAGCCCGGCGGGCCGGCCTTCAAGCCCGGCAAACACCCGGAGCAGACGGTCAGCGCGAGAAATACGGCGCTGGCCAAACCCGCATTCAGGAAGGCGTCGAAGCGGGGCTGATGGCTGTCAATGCAGGCTGAAGCGCAGAGCGGTTAGTTCGAGGCGATTTCGACGACGCAAAGACTGCGGCATCCGGCGATTTCAACGACAATGGCTACGGCCATCTGTCCGAAAACGGCAATTCGCGCTGCGCCGATCGACGCTAAAGGCCCAACCGGCGAGCCCTGGCGGCGATTTCCAGCAGGAGACGTTCGGCAATCAGGTGTTCGGGCAGGCCTGTCGTCTTGGTGGCGACGTCGGCGGTGTTGACGCTGTCCTGAACGACGTCGAGTTCCTCCAGCCGCCATGCCCGGGCCTGACGCAGCATCTCGTTTTCCTGCTTCCAGAAGACGCCCGCGGCCTTGGCGGCCTCCTTGGCGCCGGCGCCCGAAGCTTGAAGCACATTGATGCGGCGCAGCTTGCCGAGATGGATCGAGGCGGAGCGGACGGCCATGACGGCGCTCTCGCCCTCGGCCAGGGCGCGTCGCAGGCCGCCCTGGGCCGGGGCCGGACGACCGCCGAAGGCCTGGAGCGCGGCGTCGGACAGGGAGGCGTCCGCCTCGACGCCGAGGTGGGCCTCCAGCTCCTCGACATCGATGGTGCGGCCGGAGCCGGGGCCGACATAGAGGGCCAGTCGCTCGATCTCCTGACGCATCAGGCCGCGCTCGCGGGGCAGGCGGGCGACGAAGGCGGCCAGGGCGTCAGTGGTCAGGCCCACCTTGTCGACGGCCAGGGCCTCGCGGGTCATGCGGGCGATGTCGCCGGCCTCATCCTCGTAGACGGCGATGCCGACCGAGCCCTTGCCGGCCTCGGCGGCCTTTCGCAGGGCGGAGTCGCGGCCGAGCGCGCCGGCCTCGACCACCAGCATGCAGTCGGGGTTGAACAGGCCCTCGGCGTGGCTCTTCAAGGCGCCCGCCAGCATCTTGTCGACGGAACTCTTGTCGCCGCCCAGACGGACACGGACCAGCCGCCGTCCGCCGATCATGCTGAGGGCCGTCAAGGCTTCCTCGAGCCTCGCCTCGTCGCCGTCGATGTCCGTGTCGGTCAGCAGGGTGACGTTGAACGGGTCGTTCAGGTCGGGGGTGATGGCCTTGCACAGTATCTCGGCGCGCTCGGCGACGCCGGAGCGGTCCTTGCCGTGGATGACGGCGGCGCGGATCCCGGCGTCGGGCTTCGCCAGGAAGCGGTCCACCTCGGGCCGCTTCGCAAGGATCATGGCGCCGAGAGCGCCCGCATCAGGTCGACGCGGATCAGCCGGGCGAGCTCGGCGGCGGCGCGGTCCTCGCCGTCCTGCTGGGCCGCGATCGCGGCATAGGGCTGGTCTGCGGCGGCATAGGTGGTGGTGACGGCCTCGGTTCCCGTCAGGGCTGCGCCGCTGGCGACGGGCGTCAGGGTCCAGGCCGCGCGCACCGTCAGCTCATAGCGGGTGGCGGTGTCGTCGATCCGGCGACCGAGCGGGCGACGGTTCTGCTGCACCACGGTCTCGAGCCGGTAGAAGGGCGCGGCGTTGCGATTCCAGCCGAGCGCGTCCTCCAGCTGTTCGCGCAGGCGGTAGCCGAGGCGGTCGTCCTGGGTTGTCACCGAGATCCGGCTCAGCGACGGCGACCCGGCGCTGTCGCCGTACAGAGGCGTGAACCCGCACCCCGCGAGCAGCAGGGAGACGGCGGCCAGGGCTGACAGGCTGCGGGCCGACACCTAGCCGGCCACCAGGTTGACGATGCGGTCGGGCACGACGATCACCTTGCGGATCGATTGCGAGTTGGCTTCCAGATAGGCCTGAACGGCCGGGTTGGCGAGCGCCTCGGCCTCGACGGCCTTGGGATCGGCGCCGCGCGGCATCGTGATCTCGCCGCGGCGCTTGCCGTTGATCTGGATGGGCAGGACGACCTCGTCGTCGGCCGCCAGGGCCGGGTCGAAGACGGGCCATGGGGCGTCCAGAACCATCCCGGTCTCGCCCAGACGGGTCCAGCCTTCTTCCGCCACGTGCGGGGTGAAGGGCGCGACCAGCCGGGCCAGGGCCGACAGGGCTTCGCGCCGCGCCTTGCCGGATGCGCCCTCGTGGTCGCGGATCGTAGCCACGAAGGCGTAGAGCTTGGCGATGGCGGAGTTGAAGCGGAAGCCTTCGACCCCCTCGGACACGGCCTTGATGGTCTTGTGGGTTTCCTTGAGCAGAAGCGCATCGGCCGCCGCATCGCCCGTTGCATCGGCGTCATGGCCGTCGAACAGGGTCCAGACGCGCTGGACGAAGCGGCTCGCGCCCTCGACGCCGCCGGGTGTCCACTGGACGTCGCGCTCGGGCGGGCTGTCGGACAGGACGAACAGGCGACCGGCGTCGACGCCGTGGCTGTCAAGGATTTCCTGGGGCGCGACGACGTTCTTCTTCGATTTCGACATCTTCTCGATGTCGCCGATGATCAGGGTCTCGCCGGTCGAGCGCTGGCGGGCGCTGCGTTTGCCCGCATCGTTGGTCAGGTCGACGTCGGTCGGCTCGACCCAGGCGCCGTCGGCCCGGCGGTAGGTCTCGTGGACCACCATTCCTTGCGTGAACAGGCCGGCGAAGGGCTCCTTCACCGACAGCATGCCGGCGTCCGACAAGGCCCGGGTGATGAAGCGGGCGTAGAGCAGGTGGAGGACCGCGTGTTCGACCCCGCCGATATACTGATCGACGGCCAGCCAGCGGTTCGCCGCCTCGGCATTGATCGGCTCGGCGGCCGTCGGGTCGGTGAAGCGGGCGAAATACCAGCTGGAGTCCACGAAGGTGTCCAGGGTGTCGGTTTCGCGCACGGCATCCGTGGCGCAGGACGGGCATTTGACGTGCTTCCAGGTCGGATGCCGGTCCAGCGGATTGCCGGGCACGTCGAAGGTCACGTCGTCGGGCAGGACCACCGGCAGCTGATCGGCCGGAACCTCGACCACGCCACAGGACGGGCAGTGGACGATGGGAATCGGGCAACCCCAGTAGCGCTGGCGACTCACGCCCCAGTCGCGCAGGCGATAGATGGTCGCGCCCTTGCCCTGACCGGCCTCTTCGACCCTGGCGATGGCGGCGGCCTTGGCGGCCTCGACGTCCATGCCGTTCAGGAAGCCGGAGTTGAAGATCCGCCCCGGACCGACATAGGCCTCGGTTCCGATCTCGACGTCTTCGGCGTCGTCGGGCTTGACCACCGGGGTGACCGGCAGGTCGTATTTGCGGGCGAAGTCCAGGTCGCGCTGGTCGTGGGCCGGGCAGCCGAAGATGGCGCCGGAGCCATAGGTCGACAGAACGAAGTTGGCGGCCCAGACGGGCAGGCTCCTGTCGGGATCGAAGGGGTGTCGGACGGTTACGCCCAGATCGACGCCCAACTTCTCCGCCTTCTCGATATCGGCTTCCGAGGTGCCGGTCTGGGCGCAGGCCGTCACGAAGGCGGCGACGTCCGGCCGATGTTCTGCGATCGCCCTGGTCAGGGGATGGTCAGGGGCCAAGGCGATGAAGCTGGCCCCGAACAGGGTGTCGGGCCGGGTCGTGTAGACCTCGATCGGGTCGCGGGCGTGATTGGGTTCGCCCTCCGGCGAGGGGGGCAGGAAGGCCGGCGCCTCGACGATGTCCCACCACACGGTCGCGCCCCGGGACTTACCGATCCAGTTCTCCTGCATCAGCCGGACCTTTTCAGGCCAGCGATCCAAGGTTTTCAGCCCGTCGATCAGGTCGTCGGCATAGTCGGTGATCCGCAGGAACCACTGGTTCAGCTTGCGCTTCTCGACCAGGGCGCCCGAGCGCCAGCCGCGCCCGTCGATGACCTGTTCGTTGGCCAGGACGGTGTTGTCGACCGGGTCCCAGTTGACCGTTCCGTCCTTGCGATAGACCAGACCGCGCCGATACAGCTCCAGGAACCAGGCCTGCTGCTTGCCGTAGTATTCCGGATCGCAGGTGGCGAACTCGCGCGACCAGTCGAGCGACAGACCCAGCAGCTTCAGCTGGGCGCGCATCGAGGCGATGTTGTCGTAGGTCCAGCCCTTGGGATGGATACCGCGCTCCATCGCCGCGTTCTCGGCGGGCATGCCGAAGGCGTCCCAGCCCATCGGGTGCAGGACGTCGAACCCCTGGGCGCGCTTGTGACGCGCGACCACGTCGCCCATCACGTAGTTGCGGGCGTGACCCATGTGAATGTTCCCCGAAGGATAGGGAAACATTTCAAGGACATAATATTTCGGACGGCCCGTATCCTTCGTGACGAAGGCGTCAGCATCGGCCCAGCGCGCCTGCTGGCGCGGCTCGGCGGTCTTGGGGTCGTAACGGGTCGGAGAGGCGGACACGGGATTCTCGATCAATCATCGTCCCCGGCGAAGGCGGGGGCGTTTTCGGGTGTGAGGTTCATCACCAAGGACACGAAGTGTCCACCAAGAACACCAAGGGAGCGGTGAGGCTTCCACACAGAGAACCTCCTGGTGTCCTTCGTGGCTTGCCTCGCCTTGGTGACCTTGGTGACGAACCCGGGCCAGCCGGGCCGTCACCGATCTCGAAAAAGGCCTTCGGCCGGCTGACTAGCCGGCGTTCGAAAGGTTGAGCTGACGCGCCTTGGTCAGGATCGCGTTTTCCAGATCGGCCTCGGTCTGGGCGGCCACGGGCGAGGCGGTCCATTCGCCGCCGGCGCCACGGACTTCCTTGGTCACCGTGACGTTCAGGGCGTCGGCGCGCAGGCGGGTGTCGAGGATGAAGACGGTCGCCTTGAACCGTTCGTTCGGCGTCTGCGGATTGACGTACCAGTCATAGTTCACCACGCCGCCCCACGGATCGGCGGTCAGAAGCGGCATGAAGCTGAGCGTGTCGAGGGTGGCGCGCCACAGATAGGCGTTTACGCCGATACCCGTCTGGGCCGTCGTGCGCGGCTTCGAGCCGCCCGTGAAGGGCAGGCCGCCACAGGCGGAGAGGAGCAGACCGCCCGTGACCAACATCGTGGTCGCCAGGACCGTCTTGCCGCGAACAAAACCCATCGAACGTCGTCTCCCTCGGGTGTGACCCGCCGTCTCCCGGTGCGGGGGCGGGCGCGCAAGCGCGACGGTCCCCGACCGTTCGCCAAGCGCGGCTCTATAACACGCCCAAAAGGGGCGATGACAAGGCAATCCACAGCCAGGCCGATCCGTATGCGGCGGTTCCTTGCGGCGCCGGGGCCGCGCGACCATTTCTCCAACGCGGCGAACACCTTCGGGCCGCCTTCCCGTGACGCTTGCGCCACAGGCGGGTGGAAGAGTCTGTGGAACCGCGTTCGTTCGGCGCCGTTGCGTTGACCGGGCGGACCACCGGTGTCTAATCGGCGGGTCCAGGGCGGAAACGCCGGGTTCAGGAACGAAGGTCCGGCGAGAAACGTCGGGTCGAAGGGTTGGAAATGCGTCTGTCGGCGATCCTCGCTGCCTCTCTCGGTCTGGTCGCCCTTGTCGGCGTCGCCGGCGAAGCCTCGGCCCAATCGCGTTCGCGCGCCCCGGCCGTGACCCTTGCCGAGGCCTCCAACGCCCAGCGTTCGACCCCGGTCGCGCCGCGTCGCGGCCTGCGCTGGAACCAGAACGGTCGCTGGGGTCTCGATTTCAACCTTAACCAGCCCGTCGGCCGCGAGGCCGAATGGGGCGACGTCGAAGCCGGCGCCTACTACCGCCTGTCGCCGCGCCTGCGCGTCGGCGCCGCCGCCGGCCTGGCCACGCCCGAACAGGACCCGGCCCGCGCGCCCGAGACCGACCGCCGCGCACAGCCGCGCGTGCGTCTGGAAACGCTTTTCCGCTTCTAGGGCGCGAACGCTTCAGCCAATCCGCCGATCGCCGCTAGGCCGGAAGCGCCTGATCCCTGCAAGTCGCCTGCGTTTCCGGCCGTGATCCCGCCGAGAGCGATGATCCGTGTCCGGCCGCCTGTCGCACGGGCCAGGGCCTCGACCCCGAGGGCCGGCTTTTCTGCGGAAACCCCGCCGGCCGGAAAGATCGGCGACAGCACCACCGCGTCGAGATCGCGCGCCGTTCGCGCCGCCGCCACCGAATGGACCGCCCCGGTCAGGATCCAGTCCGGTCGCCGCCCCGACAGGGCATAGCCGGCCGACAGGGCCCGCTCCGGCAGGTGCAGGCCATCGGCGCCGACCTGATCCGCCAGGTCCGCGTCCAGCCCGATGAGCAGGGTCATGCCGCGTTCCCGCGTGACGGCGCGGAGCCGTTCGGCGGTCTCCAGCGAGTCCCCGGCGCCAAACGCGCGGTAGACCACGCCTGACCCGGCCGGCATGCGCGCCGCGATCTCCCACGGGCAGGGGGTTCGCTCAGGGTCGGTAAACAGCAGCATCGGCGGGACCCGCGAGCGCTGGCCGCCCCTGACATTCGCGGCGGTGCGGGCTAAGGCCTGAGCCACAGCCCACAGTCGGGCCCCGTCCTCCGTTGTCTCCGGTTCGTTCATGACCGCCTCATCCCCCGCTTCGACAGCCGCGTCCACCGATGACGGTTTCGCCGTCCGCCTGGCGACGATCCGTGCGCGCATAGTGACGGCGGCGAGGGCCGCCGGCCGCGATCCGGCCGCGATCACCCTGACCGCCGTGTCCAAGACCCAGCCGGACGATCTGATCGACGCCGCGCTTGCTTCGGGCCTGCGTGTCTTCGGCGAGAACCGGGTGCAGGAGGCGCAAGGCCGCTGGACCGATCGACGCGCCGCCCTGCCCAACCTCGAACTGCGCCTGATCGGCCCGCTTCAGTCGAACAAGGCCGAGGACGCGGTGGCCCTGTTCGACGTGATCGAGACCCTGGATCGGCCGAAACTGATCGGCGCCCTGGCCGCAGCCTCGCAGAAGATCGGCCGCTCGCCCCGCCTGCTGGTCCAGATCAACACCGGCGAGGAGGACCAAAAGGCCGGAGTCGCGCCGCGCGACGCCGACGCCCTGATCGCCGCCGCCCGCGCGGAGGGTCTGATCGTCAAGGGTCTGATGGCGATTCCGCCCGCCGACGAGGAGCCGATCCTGCATTTCGCGCTTCTGGCCCGGATCGCCGAACGCAACGGGCTGAAGGTCCTTTCGATGGGGATGAGCGCCGACTACGAGGCCGCGATCCGGCTCGGCGCGACCCATGTGCGCGTCGGATCGGCGCTGTTCGGGGAACGAAACCCGCCTTTCGCGCCCTCTTAGCTCAGATTCCGCGTCATTTTCGCTGTCCGCCTTGGCGTTCGGCCCAAGCCTCGCCATTCTAGACAGATGCCCACAGCCAAGACCCTGCTCATCATCGACGACGACGACGACCTGCGCGAGGCTCTGGCCGAACAGCTGGCGCTGCACGAGGAGTTCAAGACCGTCCAGGCCTCGACGGCCACGGAGGGCGTGCGCCTGGGTCGCGAGATTCGCGCCGACCTGATCCTGCTCGACGTCGACCTGCCCGACATGGACGGCCGCGAAGCGTGCCGTCTGCTGCGCAAGGACGGGGTCTCGACCCCCGTCATCATGCTGACGGCCCAGGATTCGGACGCCGATACGGTCCTCGGTCTCGACTCGGGGGCCAACGACTATGTGACCAAGCCCTTCCGGTTCGCCGTCCTGCTGGCCCGCATCCGCGCGCATCTGCGCAGCCACGAACAGTCCGAGGACGCCGTCTTCCAGATCGGGCCCTATTCCTTCCGCCCCGCCGGCAAGGTCCTGATCGACCCCAAGGGCAAGAAGATCAGGCTGACGGAGAAGGAAACCAACATCCTGAAATACCTCTATCGCGCCGGGGCCAAGCCGGTGTCGCGCGAGGAACTGCTGACCGAGGTCTGGGGCTATAATGCCGGGGTCACGACCCACACGCTGGAAACCCACATCTACCGCCTGCGCCAGAAGATCGAGCCCGAGCCCGGCCAGGCGCGTCTGCTCCTGACCGACGCGGGCGGGTACCGCCTGCAGCCTTAGGGGTACTGCTGGCGGGCGTGCAGCAGGCGCAGGACGCGGATCGCGTCTGTCTGCACCGCGTAAACGAGGATGTAGTTGGGGTGGACAACCGCTTCTCGGGTGCTTGGGTCCCGCCCCGGTCGATAGTGATAGGGACCGACCGCCAGTTTCTCGGCGGCCTCGAAAACCAGATCCGTCATGCGGTCTGCCGCCATCGGATTATCGCCGGCGATGAAGGTCGCCATCGCATCCACGTCTTCGAGGGCCGTCGCAGACCACCGGACGGGCAGGATCATCCGGCTTGTCTGAGGGCGGCGATCTTCGCCTTCACACGGGCAACGACCTCATCGTGCGGAATGTCGGGGCGTGTATCATCCAACGCTTCCTGCACCTTGGCGCGGAACCAGGCGTCATAGGCCTCGGCCTCTTCGGTCGAGGCGAACTCGGATTCGATCGGCGACAGGGCGGGCATGGTTGAAAGATGCGCTTCGCCGGCCGAACCCGCAAGTCGGCCGATCAGACGTCCAGATCGACCGTGATCGGGCAATGGTCCGACGGCTGTTCCCAGGCGCGGACCAGCTCATGGATGATCGCCGAGCGCGGCACGACCGACGGCGTCAGGCCCGGCGAGGTCCAGATGTGGTCGAGACGCAGGCCGCGGGCAGACTTGCGGAAGTCCTGGGCGCGATAGCTCCACCAGGACGCCAGCTTCTGCGGCTCCGGGTAGGCGTCGCGGACGACGTCGTGGAAGCCTCCGGCAGCCTGCAACCGGTTCAGGGTCTCGACCTCCAGGGGAGTGTGGCTGACGATCTTCGACATGTAGCGGTGGTTCCAGACGTCGAACTCCGAGGGCGCGATGTTGAAGTCGCCGCACATCAGCAGACGCGACGCCCGGTCCTGGGCTGTGATTGTCGTGGTCAGTTGCTCGTAGAAATCCATCTTGTGATCGAACTTCGGGTTCAGCTCCCGATCCGGCACGTCGCCGCCGGCCGGGATGTAGAAGTTCTGGATGTCGACCCCGGCGACCCGGACCGAGACGCAGCGGGCGTGACCCAGTTTGCAGGCCTGGAAGGTGTCCGAGTGCTCGATGGGCAGGCGCGAGGCGATGGCGACCCCGTGCCACCCCTTCTGACCCGCGATCTTCAGATGCGGCAGGCCCATGTCGACGAAGGCGTTCCGCGGGAACTGGTCCTCAAGACATTTGATCTCCTGCAGGCACAGGACATCCACCTTCGCCTCGGCGACGAAGCGGGCGACCTGGTCGATGCGCAGGCGGACGGAGTTGATGTTCCAGGTGGCGATGCGAAGCATGGACCTCGTCTAGCGCAAGCGCGGCCGCGCTCAAGCAGAGAGCCGCCGCGCGGGGAGCGATAGCGCCACACAGGTGCAAAAAACCCCCGGCGCCGTGCGCCGGGGGTGAAGGTTGTTTCTCTCTCGCCGCCGTCGGGAGGGGATGAAGTCCGAGGGCGCAAGAACGGCCGCCGCCGTCCTGTGCTCAAAGTGTCACGGCCCTAGGAAATAGTCAAACCTCTGTCGAGCGCGATTGCCTGTGATCGTCCGAACACGGTTCACGATTCGTGAATCCGTCAGTTCCGACGCGGACGCTGGGTCGGATCGGTCAGGCGGAACAGGCTGGCGGCCAGACCTGAGGCGGGCTGGAGCGTGGTCAGCTGGGTGCGGGTGCGACCGCCCTGCGAATCCGTGATGGTCCATTCCTGCAGCCGCAGAGGGTTGCCGGAGAAGGCCAGAATGACGGAACCGTCGTTGGGGCGACCGCCATCCCGCACCGTCAGGGCGAAGGCGCCCGACTGCATCCGCGTGACCCGGTCGATGCGCACGCCCTGATCGAGACGGACGTTTCTGGCCAGGAAGGTCGACAGCGGCGTCGCGCCCAGCGGCACCTGACGGAAGACGTTCAGACGCGGGTCGTAGCGTTTGACGTTGTTTCCGTCCGACACGACCAGAAGCCCGGCCGGATTGGTGTATTCGAACCGCATCTTGCCCGGGCGCTGCAGGTAGAAGCGGCCCTCCCGGCGCTGGGCGCCGCTGGTCTCGACGAACGAGCCCTGCGCCGACGTCAGGTTCTGCAGATAGGTCTGGGCCGTGGCCAGGGTGGCGCGGTCCTCAGCCGACAGGGCGGCTTGAGCGGACGCGGGCAGGGCGGCCCCCATGCTGGACAGTCCGGCGATGGCGGCGAGGCCGAAGCCGAGGTCTCTGCGAGACAGGGTCATGATCGTCTTTCTCCCTTCGTCATCCTCCGGCTCGACCGGGGGACGGGATGGTTTTCGAGGTCGCCGTTCTGACAGGCGGACGCGGCGCGTCGATGACGGCAGCTAGACCTTATTCCGGCGGCGGGATGAAGCCCTGTTCAGGCGGGAAGGTTCCCGAAAGCGGATTGCGCCGGCCCGTTGGAACCGGGAAACACCGACCATGAGCGTCGATCCCGAACTTTTCGCCACCTGGGCACGCGGCTGGGCCCTGACCCGTAAAGCCGGAGCGCCGGTCCGGGATCGAGAGGCGTGGCGTATCGAGGTCGGCCAGCCCGATCAGCTGCGGCGGTTTGTCTATGCGGATCTTTGCGACGACGTCAGCCGGCGCGGGACCGAGGTCACCGAGCCCTTCGTTTTCCTCAAGGTCTGCGCGGAACCGGAAAGTGTTCGGCCCCTGCTGCCGTCGTTCTGGGACGTGCGTCAGACCGGAACGGTGATGGTTCTGGACGCCGCGATGCCGCCCGTGGACGAGACCGACGAGAGTTATCGGCTGGAGCTCTGGTCCGAAGGCCCGGTCCGCTTCGCCCGGCTGGACGACAAGGAGGGTCGCGAAGCGGCACGCGGACGGGCCGTGCGGGTCGACGGCCATGTGATCTACGACCGTATCGCCGTGGCGGAGACGCATCGGCGCCGGGGATTGGGCGGCCGGATCATGCGCACGCTTCAGGGCGAGCACGACGGTTGGGGTCCGGGGGTTCTGGTGGCCACCGACGACGGCGCCCGCCTGTACCGGACGCTCGCCTGGCGCGAAGTCTCGCCCTACACGACGGCGGTCAGGCTGTAGGCCCGCGCTGCGCGAGCCCTTTCCTGGACCCTCAGTCGGCGTCGTCCCGGCGTGCGTCGCGGTGGGCGCGGCGGATGGTGGAGGCGACCTCGGAGCGGTTGGCGCCGGGCAGGGCCTGGGTCCGCTGGGAGCCGTACAATCCCCGCAAATAGGCCAGGTCCCAGTCGGTCAGGGTCTGGGCGGTCTCCGGCGCGTCGAACACGTTCAGGATCGTGGCGTAGGCTTCGGTATCCGCTGTCGGATCGATCTGGGCCAAAGACACCATTGCGACGTAGTCGGCCAACTGCAGGGCGGACACGCCTTCCAGCTTGTTGACGTCGACCACCACGATCACGCGGTTCAGGTCGTCGACGATCTGGGTGGACAGGCGCGAGGCCGAGCTGACCGAAATATTCGGGGCATAGTTGTAGATGCTTCCGCAATTCCCGCTGCAGTCGCCGGGCAGACGGACAGCCCGCTGTCCTGTCTCCGAGTCGGTGGGGATGCTGACGGCCCACCACCGCACGGGCCGGTCGCTGTCGCGGAAATCCCTGAGCCTGGCCCCGCCACGATCCATGCCCGATCCGCCGGGCCGGAAGGACAGCGGGCTGCGTTCGATCAGTTCCGCCGTCAGTGTCGTCGGGTCCGCGCTGGCGATGATCAGGATGTTGGGAGTGCAACCCGGCTGCCCTGGCCGCAGGTCCAGGTCCTCCGCTACGGTCGAAATCCGGTCGACCAGATACTGTGCGGTCTCGGCCTGAAGGTTGGCCGCCCCGACGCAGACGCCCCGGTCCCAACGCGCCAGGTTGCGGCCGGCATTGGGGGCGGCGACGTCATCGACAAACTCTCGAATGAGGGCTTCGAGCGGCCGGCCGGTAACCTCGATATCCTCCAGCCGCGTCGAGGTGTCCGGGATGTCCTGCGGCTGTGGTTGCGGCGCCGACATCGCCAGCGTCGCTGCGATCAGAAACTCGATCATCATCCATCTTTCCCAAGGCCGCCGCATGGGCCGCTCCGGAGGATGACGTGAGCGTGTATAAGGTCAACCTGGAAGAGAACGCCCAGGCGGACCGTCGATCCGCCTGAAGCGCTCCGCGCCTCACGCCATCGGCGGGGGACCCGCCAGGATGTCCCGCTTGCCGGCATGGTTGGCGGCCGAGACGACGCCTTCCTGCTCCATGCGTTCGATCAGAGAGGCGGCGCGGTTGTAGCCGATCTGCAGGCGGCGCTGGACGTAGGAGGTCGAGGCCTTGCGGTCGCGGGTCACCACGGCCACGGCGCGGTCGTAGAGGTCGTCGCCGGACCCGCCGTTGCCGCCGCCCTCGTCGAAGGCGTTGTCGCCGTCGCCGTCCGGATCGTCGGTGATCAGGTCGAGGTAGTCGGGCTCGGCCTGGCTGCGCAGGTGTTTGCAGACCTCCTCGACCTCCTGGTCCGTCACGAAGGGGCCGTGCAGGCGGGTGATGCGGCCGCCGCCGGCCATGTAGAGCATGTCGCCCTGACCCAGCAGTTGTTCGCCGCCCTGCTCGCCCAGGATGGTGCGGCTGTCGATCTTGGAGGTGACCTGGAAGCTGATCCGGGTCGGGAAGTTGGCCTTGATGGTGCCGGTGATGACGTCGACCGACGGGCGCTGGGTGGCCATGATCAGGTGGATACCGGCGGCGCGGGCCATCTGGGCCAGGCGCTGGACCGCGCCCTCCACATCCTTGCCGGCGACCAGCATCAGGTCGGCCATCTCGTCCATGACCACGACCAGATAGGGCATGGGCTCGGGACGGATCTTCTCGGATTCGAACACCGGGCGGCCCTGGTCGTCGAAGCCGGTCTGGACCGTGCGTTCGAAATGCTCGCCCTTCTTCTGGGCCTCCACCGCGCGCTCGTTGTAGCTGGCGACGTTGCGCACGCCGAGCTTGGACATGCGGCGATAGCGGTCCTCCATCTCGCGCACCGTCCATTTCAGGGCGACGACGGCCTTCTTCGGATCGGTGACGACGGGGGCCAAGAGGTGCGGGATGCCGTCATAGACCGACAGCTCCAGCATCTTGGGGTCGATCATGATGAAGCGGCACTCAGCGGGGCTGAGCCGGTACAGGATCGACAGGATCATGGCGTTGACCCCGACCGACTTGCCCGAGCCGGTGGTGCCGGCGATCAGCAGGTGCGGCATCCGCGCCAGATCGGCCACGTAAGGATCGCCGCCGATGGTCTCGCCCAGGGCCAGCGGCAGGATGTGGGCCGGCTTGCCGTATTCGGACGAGGCCAGCAGGTCGCGCAGATAGACGGTCTCGCGCTTCAGATTGGGCAGTTCGATGCCGATGGCGTTGCGGTTCGGCACGACGCTGATGCGGCAGGCGCGGGCCGACATGGAGCGGGCGATGTCGTCGGACAGGGCCACCACGCGGCCGTGCTTCACGCCGGGGGCCGGGACCAGTTCGTACAGGGTGACGACGGGCCCGGGACGGATCTGGTCGATCACCCCCTTGACCCCGAACTCTGCCAGGACGCCTTCGAGCATGCGGGCGTTCTGCTTCAGGGCCGTCTCGTCAACCATGCCGACGCGGGCCTGGGGCTTGGCCAGCATGCCGAGCGGCGGCAGGGAGAAGTCGCCTTCCGGCCGGACGAAGTCGAACACGGCCTGATCGTCGTCGACAGTCTTCTTCGACGACTTGGCGGGCTTGGGCGCAGCGACCTTGATCTCGTTCTCGGGCGCGCGTGGGATCGGGGCGGCGTAGGCCGGGGTATGGACCGGCTCGTCCCAGGGCAGGGGCGTGTCGGCCTCGGCCTCGGCCTCGGCCTCGGCCTCATCGTCGAGGGGCATCTCCAGCCGGGCCGGACGGCGCGGGGCGCGGGTCGGCGTGGTCTCGGCGTCCGGGGCGGGCCGGACGGGGCGACGGCGCGCGGCCGACGCGGGCTCGGCCGGACGGCGCAGGCCCGAGGCCCAGGCGACGCCTTCGGCGAAGTCGTTGAGACGCAGACCCACGGCATAGCCGCAGGCCCACAGGCCGAAGGCGAGGAAGGCGACCCCGCCTATGATCTCTCCGCCGGGGACGCCGAGGGCGCGGAAACCGGAGGCGACGAGGCCGATGACCCCGTCGCCCCACAGGCCGCCGAGACCGGCCGCCAGCGGCCAGGCGGTCGGGGCGGCGAGGGCCGACAGGGCGGCGGACAGGCTGAGAACGCCGCCGGACGCGGCCAGCGCCTTCAACGGCGTGGGCTTGAGACGCTGCTGGATCGCGTCGCCGATGGCGGCGGCCAGGCCGAAGGCCACGGTCAGGGCGGCGGCCGGCCAGGCGGCGAGACCCAGCGACTGCATGAAGATGTCGGCGAACAAGGCGCCGTTGGCTCCCAACCAGTTGGTCGGGGCGGTCGAGGAGGCGGCGTTCAGGCTCGGATCGGCCGGGTTCCACGAGACGAGGGCGACGACCAGAAGGGTCGCCAGCAGGGCCTGCAGCATCCCGCGAAACCGCACCATGAAGGGGGCGTCCCAGATCATGAGGGCGCCCAGGAGGGCGCGCTGGCTGATGGCAAGGGCTGCGGACATGCAGAGGCTCCGGACGGACTTGGAGACCAGTGTCGCAGGCTCAGGGTTAAGGGGCTGTTTACCTCGAAGGCGTGGCTGGTGGCTGGTGACTGGTTGGGCGAAACTCCAGCCACCAGACACCAGACACTCTCTCCGTGACGCTCTCGCCACTGGACGTGCGATGTCAGCAGCGCGACAAGAGCTGATGGCCTCCCCCCACACTCACGATGTCATCGTCGCCGGCGCCGGCATGGCGGGGGCGACGTTCGCGCTCGCGGCGGCGCGGGGGGGGCTGAGGGTCGCGATGATCGATCCGCAGCCGTTTTCGGTCCAGCTGGCGCCGACCTTCGACGGGCGGTCGACGGCGATCGCCTATTCCACCTTCCGGATGCTGGACGCGCTGGGGCTGGGCGAAGGACTGCGGCCGCACGCCTGCCGGATGGACCGCATCCTCGTCACCGACGGCCGGCGTCCCGGGGCGGCGTCGAAGGCCGCCTCGCCGGCCTTCCTGCGCTTCGACGCGGACGAGATCGGCGACGCCAACGGCGGCGAACCGCTCGGCTACATGGTCGAGAACCGCCGCATCCGCTCGGCGCTGGCCGAGGCGGTGACGGCGACCGACATCGACCTGCGCACGCCCGGGTCGGTGGTCGGGGTCGAACAGACGAACGCCGCCGCTTCTGTCACCCTCGCCGACGGTGCCGTGATCAGCGCCCCCGTCGTGATTGGCGCCGAGGGGCGCGGATCCAGGGTGCGCAAGGCCGCCGGGATCGAGACGGTCGGCTGGGGCTATGGCCAGTCCGGCGTCGTGGCCACGGTCCGGCTGGGCCGCGACCACGGCAATGTGGCCCACGAATATTTCCTGCCCGGCGGCCCTTTCGCCATCCTGCCCCTGACCGACCAGCGCGCGAGCCTGGTCTGGACCGAGAGCACCAAAGCGGCGGAGGCGCTGAAGACCTGTTCCGACGAGGCCTTCCAGTCGCATCTGATGCGGCGGTTCGGCGAATTCCTCGACGGCGCCACGCCCGAAGGACCCCGTTTCGTCTATCCGCTGGCGTTGGAGCTGGCGACGACGCTGACCGCGCCAAGGACGGCGATCATCGGCGACGCGGCCCACGGCGTGCATCCGGTCGCGGGTCAGGGCCTCAACATGGGTCTGAAGGACGCCGCCGCCTTGGCCGAGGTGCTGATCGAGGCGATGCGGCTGGGCGAGGATATCGGCTCGTCTGTCGTTTTGGACCGCTACGCCCGCTGGCGGCGGTTCGACACCGTCGCCTTGGCCGCCGGGTTCGACGGCTTTGTGCGGTTGTTCTCCAACGACCTTCCGCCGGTGCGTCTGGCGCGGGACCTCGGCATGGCGGCGATGAACCGCATCGGCCCTCTGCGCCGCGCCTTCATGCGCGAGGCCGGCGGTGCGACGGGGGATCTGCCGAAGTTGCTCCGGGGCGAGTTGGTCTAGCAACCACGTCACCTCCCCATCTTCGATGGGGAGGTGACTCGGAGCGCAGCGGAGAGACGGAGGGGCTCTTTCCGCGCACGAGGAACCCCTCCGTCTGCTCGCGAAGAGCTCGCATCCACCACCCCATTCGCCAAGCGGCGAATGGGGAGGAGACGCTGAGTTCTAATCCAGTTGTCGCGCCTCTTCCGGCAGCATGATCGGCACGCCGTCGCGGATCGGGAAGGCGAGCTTGGCCCCCTTGGAGATCAGTTCGTTGGCCTCGCGATCGTAGTCCAGTTTTCCGCGCGTGATCGGGCAGACGAGCACTTCAAGAAGGCGCGGATCAACGGATGACGGGGTGTGGAAGGCGTCGGACATGGGTCGAGGTCTACTGCATCGAGGTCGGCGTGTCGCCGTCGCCGGTCTCGGCGGCGTCGATGCGCATCAGGGCTGTGAGAACCTCGACCCGATCGTCGAGCGCGGGGCTTTCCAGCAGGGCCTGTTTCTCCGCCGGTTCGAACGGCAGGGCCATCGACAGGCTGTTGATCAGGGCCTCCTGAGGCGCGGCCTCGGCGGTTTCCCAGTCGATCTCGAGCTGGCGACGCTCCAGATAGTGTTTGAGCCCGGCGAGGAAGGCCGGTCGGTCGAAGGCCTCGCCCTCGTGCGGAGCGGTCAGGTCGGACTCGAACGGAGCGAAGGCCGCGCGGACCTGACGATAGGGGGTCTGGCTCGGCAGTTCGGTGGTGATGCGGAAGCGGGCTATCCCGGTCAGGGTGATCAGGTATCGGCCGTCTGAAGTCTCGGCAAAACTGGTGATCCGTCCTGCGCAGCCGACGGCGGACAGGCTCGGCAACTGGGCAGTGCCGCCCGAGGGCTGGATCATGCCCAGCATTCGCTCGCCCGCCATGGCGTCGTCGATCATGTTCAGATAGCGCGGCTCGAAGATGTTCAGCGGCAACTGGCCGCGCGGCAGCAGTATGGCTCCCGGCAAGGGAAAGACAGGGATCACCTGCGGCAGGTCGACGGCCTTCACATAGCCCTGAGCCATCCGGACGCCCCTACGAGAACAGGATGGAGGACAGGCGGCGACGCCCGTCCCTGGCGATGTCGGACGACAGGCCGGCGGCCTCGAACACGACCAGCAGATGCTTGCGGGCCGCCTGATCGTTCCACTCCCGGTCGGCCGCCACGATGTCGAGCAGGCTGGTGGCCGCGCCCTTCAGGTCGCCCTCGGCCGCCTGGGCCAGGGCCAGGTCGTAGCGGGCCTGATGGTCGCCGGGGTCGGCCTTGACCCTGGCCTCGAGCGCGGCGGTCTCGCCGGTCGGGGCGCTCGACGACAGGGCCAGCTGGGCGCGGACGGTGACGACGGAGGGCTCGGTCGAATCCTGCGGAGCCATGGCGATAGTCTGGCGCGCCTGATCGGCGTCGCCCCCGGCCAGGTAGACGCGCGCCATGCCGGCGATAGCCTTCTGGTTCTCGGGCTCCATCGTCAGGACGTGGGCGAAGGCCTGGGCCGCCCCGCCGAAGTCTGACAGTCCCAGCGATTCCTCGCCCAGCGCCAGCAGTTGCTCGACGTCGGTGTTGACGCCCGCGCCGCCCGACAGCTTCTCGATGAAGGCCTTGATCTGGCTTTCCGGGACCGCGCCCTGGAAGCCGTCCACGGGCTGGCCGTCGACGAAGGCGTAGACCGTCGGGATCGACTGGACCCGCAGCTGTCCGGCGTAGGCGGGGTTCTTGTCGACGTCGATCTTCACCAACTTGACCGCGCCGCCGGCCGTCCGGACCTGTTTCTCCAGCGCGGGGGTCAGGGTCCGGCACGGGCCGCACCAGGTGGCCCAGAAGTCGACGATGACCGGCTGGATCTTCGACTGGGCGATCACGTCGTCCATGAAGCCGGCGTCGGAGCCGTCCTTGATCAGGTCGTCGGGCGAGGTCTGGGGATCGGCGAGGCTCATCGGATCTCTTTGCAGCGTGTGGCTGGTAACGCGGAAGGGCTCAGATGGTCGCGGATCAGGCCTGCGGCAAGTCGGCCGAGAAATCCACCACCAGCGGCTCGCGCCCGATCTCGCTCATGAAGCGTCGGAACGCCGCCTGTGTCAGGGCCGTCGTCGCCGTATTGGTCAGGGGGTGGAAGTTGACGATGTCGGCCTCCCACAGCCGCCTGTCGATCACGAAGGTCACCCGCCGGTCGACGTCGTTGATCAGGCCCAGCGCCGTGACCGAGCCCGGCCGCACGCCGAGCGTCTCATACATCAGCACTTCAGTGCCGAACGACACCCGATCCGAACCGACCGTGCGGGGTGCGGCCTTGAGGTCGATGACCGTGTCCTGACGCGCCGATATCAGCCACAGCCGGCCCTTCTTGTCCTTGAGGAACAGGTTCTTGGTGTGGGCGCCGGGCAGGACGGCCTTGATCGCGTGGCCCTCGTCGACGGTGAAGACGGCTGGGTGGTCATGGGTCGTCTGGTCGATGCCGCGGTCGGCCATCCAGGCGATCAGGCTGTCTCGGTCGTGAAGCGGTTGAGCGGTCATGTTGAGCAAGAGGGGCGGGCCGGGCTAGGTATGATCCGGTTGGATACCTGCCGGAGCGCCGCCTTGGAACTGGAATGCTACCCCATGTCGGCCCGGCCGCCGGATCTGGTGCCCGGACGCCAGTCGCGGAACTGGATGGACGCCTTCGTCAGCCGGCATCCGTACCGCTGCCTGCCCCTGACCATGGCCAATACGACGGGGTGGGAGATCCTGTGCCCGTTCACCTTCACGGCCGAATGGAACGGCGGGCCGCAGCAGTCTGACATCACCATCACGCCCGAACGGCCCCAGCCCGAGCTCGACCATTTCGTCACCTCGCATTTCTCGCGCGGGGTCCTGACCATGCACCCCCAGTATCTGTTCCGCACGCCGCCGGGCTGGGGGATGATCTGTTCGGGATCGCCCAATCACATGAAGGACGGGATCCAGCCGCTCGTCGGCCTGATCGAGACCGACTGGCTGCCCTTCCCCTTCACCATGAACTGGCTGTTCACGCGGCCCGGGCGGGTGAAGTTCGAGCGCGGCGAGCCCTTCTGCTTCATCCACCTGGTCGAGCACCGCAAGATGGAGGCGGTCCAGCCGGTGATCCGGACGCTGGAGTCCAACCCGGTGATGAAGGGCCAGTTCGAGGCCTGGAACCGCCAGAGGACCGACTTCAACAACCGCCTGGCCTCCGGCGACCCCGACGCGGCCAAGGAGGCGTGGCAGCGGTTCTACTTCAAGGGCGAGATCCCCGAGGCCTTGGGCACGGCGCCGGAGACCCATGCCAACAAGCGCAGGCTGAAGACCCCGCGGGTCGGCTGATCAGCTGGAGGCGAGGATCGCCTCCAGCCCCTCGCGCCAGGTCGGGTGTGCGGGCTGCCAGCCCAGTTCGGCCTTGGCGCGGGCGTTCGAGATGCGTTTGCAGTCGAGATAGAAGCGCCGCATCCCCTCCGACACCGAGGGGTCGGTCCAGTCGACCTCGGGCGGCTGGGGCAGGTCCATGCGCCGGGCCGCGTCGGCCATGACCACATCGACCGCAGACGGCGCGTCGTCGACGAGGTTGTAGGCGGCGCCGGGCCTTGGCCGCGCCATCGAAGCGAAAAGCCCCTCGACGGCATCGGTGACATAGATGCGGTTGAAGATCTGGCCGGGCTTTCGGACGATCCGGGCGGTCCCGTCGCGCAGACGTTCCACCACCGACCGGCCGGGGCCGTAGATGGCGGGCAGGCGGAAGACCTGAACCGTCAGTCCCATGCCGCGCCCGGCATCGAGCCAGTCCGCCTCGGCCCGCACGCGGCGCGCGCCCTCCAGGCTGGCGGCGTTGAGGGCGTCGTCCTCGAACACCCAGCCGCCGTCGCGGTCGCCATAGACGGCGGTCGATGAAACGTAGCCGATCCAGTCGGGATAGGCGCCGGCGCCGGTCAGTGCGGGCAGGAGCGCCCTGGCGCCGGGACAGCCGCGTCCCTCCGGCGGGGTGGTGACCACAATGGCGGAGGCCCCGGCGACCGCAGCCGCCAGCGCCGCCTCGTCCGCCGGATCGACGGCGGTGACGCCATCGGCGATCAGCGCAGCCCGGCGCTCCCGGTCGCGAGAGGTCGCCGAAACGGCCAGTCCGCGCGTCCTCGCCTCCGCCAGAACCGCCCGGCCGAGATAGCCGGCGCCGAAAACCAGCAGGGACTTTTTCGTCATGTCCGGGATCAGCCGACCCGCGCCTTGGCCGGTGTGGGGGCCGGCGTCGGTTCCGGCGTGGTGCGCAGGGCCTCGGCCCGCTTGCCGTTCCAGGCGGAGACGCACGGAATCTTCGAACGGTCGGCGCGGTCGGCGTAGCGGCGGGCGATATCAGTGACGTCGGCCATCAGCCCCTCGGCCAAGGTGATCGGCTTCAGGCCGAGGTCGCGGAACTGGTCGTTGGCGACGACGAGTTCGTTTTCGTCGGCCTCGAGGCGGGGGTTGGCGACATTGTGGACCTCGGCGCCCGTCATTCCGGCGACCATGGCGGCCAGGTCGCGGACGCGGCGGCTCTCGGTCATCTGGTTGAGGATCTTGACCCGTTCACCCTTCTTCGGAGGGTTCTTCAGGGCCAGTTCCACGCAGCGCACCGTGTCCTGGATGTGGATGAAGGCCCGCGTCTGGCCGCCCGTGCCGTGCACCGTCAGCGGATAGCCGAGCGCCCCCTGCATCAGGAACCGGTTCAGCACCGTGCCGTAGTCGCCGTCATAGTCGAACCGGTTGATCAGCCGCTCGTCCTTGCGGGTTTCCTCGGTCTGGGCGCCCCAGACGATGCCCTGGTGCAGGTCGGTGATCCGGACCCCGTCGTTCTTGGCGTAGAACTGGAAGAGCAACGCGTCCTGGGTCTTGGTCATATGGTAGATCGAGCCCGGGTTCGGCGGGAACAGGATCTCCTGTTCGGTCGGGCCGAAGTCGGTCTGGACCGTGACCTTCAGATAGCCTTCCGGAATGCGCAGCCCGGCGGTGGTGTAGCCATAGACCCCCATGGTCCCGAGGTGGGCCAGATGAACGTCCAGCCCGCTCTCGACGATGGCCGCCAGCAGGTGGTTGGTGGCGTTGAGGTTGTTGTCGACGGTGTAGAGCTTGTGCCGCGCCGACTTCATCGAATAGGGGGCGGCCCGCTGTTCGGCGAAATGGACGACGCTGTCGGGCGCCTCGTCCCGTATCAGGGCGACGAGGCGGTCGAACTCCTTGCCGACCGTCATGTTGACGAAGCCGATGTCCTTGCCGCTGACTTCCTTCCACGCGGCGATCCGCTCGCCCATGGTCCGGATGGGGGTCAGGGACTGGACCTCCAGCTCGTTGTCGATGTTCCGGCGGCTGAGATTGTCGACGACGACCACGTCCCAGCCGCGCGCCGACAGATGCAGCGCCGTGGGCCAGCCGCAGAAGCCGTCGCCGCCCAGAACCAGTACCTTCATCGCGTCTTTTCCTCCGCCCCTCCGCCCTGCCTAGCCGAAGCCGGGGGGCGGAGCAAAGCGGAGCGGTTGGCTAGAGCAGGGGCGCTATCGCCGCACGGGCCGCCTCGCCCAGCCCGGCGTGCTTCAGCCCATAGGCGACATTGGCCCGCAGCAGCCCCACCGGATCGCCGCAGTCGAAGGTCGTTCCCTCGTATTCCAGGGCGTGGAAATCCCTGACCTTCATCAGCCGGGCCATGGCGTCGGTCAGCTGGATCTCCCCGCCCGCGCCCGTCTGCTGGTCGGCCAGCAGGGGGAAGATGTCGGGCGTCAGGACGTAGCGGCCGGAGATGAACAGGTTCGACGGCTCGGTTCCCAGCGGCGGTTTCTCGACCATGCCGGTCATGCGGTTCAGGCGTCCGTCCTGACCGTCAAGCGCGACGATGCCGTATTTGTGGGTCTCGCCCTCGGGGGCCGGCTCGACGACGACGACGTTTCCGCCAGTCCGGTCGTGGGCTTCGATGGCCTGTTTCAGCGCCGGAGTGTCGGCCATCATCAGCATGTCGGGCAGCATGACGGCGAAGGGCTCGTCGCCGATCAGGTCTCGGGCGCAGAAGACCGCGTGGCCGAGCCCCAGCGGAGCCATCTGGCGCACGAAGCTCATCTCGCCGGGGCGAGGCAGGTCGGCGACGACGGAGGCCAGAATGTCGTCCTTGCCCTTGGCCTTCAGGATCGCCTCGATCTCGTAGGCGTGGTCGAAATAGTCCTCGATCGAGCCCTGGCCGCGCCCGACCACGAAGATGATGTGCTCGATCCCGGCGGCGCGCGCCTCCTCGACGATGTGCGACAGGATCGGCCGGTCGAACACATTGAGCATGTTCTTCGGCGTCGTCTTGGCGGCGGGCAGCACCCGGGTGCCCAGACCGGCGACGGGCAGGACGGCCTTGCGGACGCGGGATGGCGACGAACTCATGAAAGCTCCCAGACAGCGACGGCCAGCCTAACGCACGTCGCCGGGTTTCGTAGCCCGATCCGCGCGAAAATCGCTACTCGACCGTCACCGACTTGGCGAGATTGCGCGGCTGATCGACGTCGGCGCCCTTCACCACGGCCACGTGGTAGGCCAGCAGCTGGATCGGGGCGGACATGACCAGCGCCGAGATCAGGGGATCGCAGGCCGGGGCCGTGACCACCACCCTGGCGCCGACGGGCGCGTGTTTGGCGCCTTCGGGATCGGTGATGAAGACCACTTGGCCGCCGCGCGCCATGACCTCGCTCATGTTCGAGGCCGATTTCTCGAACCAGGAATCGAACGGGGCGAGGATGATGATCGGGGTCGCCTCGTCGACGAGGGCGATCGGGCCGTGCTTCAGCTCGCCGGCGGCATAGCCCTCGGCGTGGATGTAGCTGATCTCCTTCAGCTTCAGCGCCCCTTCCAGCGCGAGCGCCGACATCGGGCCGCGGCCGAGGTAGAGGACGTCTTTGGCCTTGGCGATCTCGACGGCGATGTCCTTGAGCGCATCTTCCAGCCCGATGGCCTCGGCGATCAGGCGGGGCGCCTCCAGCAGGACGCGGACCAGACGCTGTTCCTCGGCGTCGTCGATCCGGCCGCGCGCCTTGGCGGCGGCGATGGCGATGGCGATCATGACCGAGACCTGGGCAGTGAAGGCCTTGGTCGAGGCGACGCCGATCTCGGGTCCGCAATGGATCGGCCAGACGACGTCGGCCTCGCGGGCAATCGTTGATTCCGTGGCGTTGACGATGGCCGCCGTCTTCATCCCGGCCTCCGCGCAGTGGCGGAAGGCGGCCAGGGTGTCGGCGGTCTCTCCCGACTGCGACATTGCGATGGCCAGCGCATTGGGCCGCAGCGACGGGTTCCGGTAGCGGAACTCCGAAGCGATCTCGACGTCCACGGGAAGGTCGGCCAGGTCCTCGATCAGATACCGCCCGATCATCCCGGCGATCCAGGAGGTGCCGCAGGCGACGATCTGGATCCGGTCGATGGCGGCGAAGTCCACGCCCTGGACCTTCGTCCGGTCCGTCAGGGTGTCGACATAGGCGGCGATGGTGTGCTGGCACCCCTCCGGCTGATCATGGATCTCCTTCTCCATGAAGTGCCGATAGTTGCCCTTCTCCATCAGGACGGCGGAGGCGGGAACGGTCTTGACCGCGCGCGCGACCTCCTTGCCCGAGGCGTCGAAGATGCGGGCGCCGCCATGGGTGGCGATGACGTAGTCGCCGTCTTCCAGATAGGTGATCTTGTTGGTGAAGGGGCCCAGCGCCAGACCGTCCGAGCCGATGAACATCTCCCCGTCGCCGTGACCGACGGCGAGGGGCGGGCCGTTCCGCGCCGCGAGGATGACCTCGTCTTCACCCGAGATCAGCACGCAGAGCGCAAAGGCGCCTGAAAGCCGGTCCAGCGTCGCCTTGAAGGCGTCGAGCGGCGACAGGCCCGTCGCCAGCTCGGAATCCAGCAGGTGGGCGACCACCTCGGTGTCGGTCTGGGACGAGAAGACGCGGCCGGCGGCGATCAGCTCGGCCTTCAGCTCGGCGAAATTCTCGATGATGCCGTTGTGGACCACGGCCACGCGCCCGGCGATGTGCGGGTGGGCGTTGGCCTCGGTCGGGGCGCCGTGGGTGGCCCAGCGGGTGTGGCCGATACCGGTGGTGGCCTCCAGCGGACTGGCCGCCAGCACCTTTTCCAGCTCCTTCAGCTTGCCGGGCGCGCGACGTCGCTCCAGAACCCCGTCGACCTGGGCGGCGATCCCCGCCGAGTCATAGCCGCGGTACTCGAGCCGCTTCAGGCTTTCGACCAGGCGATCCGAGACCGGCCGGGTTCCGACGATGCCGATGATGCCGCACATTCCAGGTCGCTCCAGCCGCAGGGTCGCATACGGCCGAGGATGACGGCCGGGATGGTCTGCTCTAGGACGGCCTTAAGACGCCGACACCTAAAAAGGCGTTTCGGCAGGTTTCGGCGGAGGGCCGCACATGGGCGAGCGCAAATATTTCGGCACGGACGGTATTCGCGGCAAGGCGAACACCAGCCCGATGACGGCGGAGATCGCCCTGCGGGTCGGTCTGGCGGCCGGAAAGCTGTTCATGTCGGGCGACGACCGCCGCCATCTGGTGGTCATCGGCAAGGACACGCGCCTGTCCGGCTATATGCTGGAGCCCGCCCTGGTCGCCGGGTTCGCCGCGGTCGGCATGGACGTGCGCACCTTCGGACCGATTCCGACGCCGGGCGTGGCCATGATGACCCGGTCGATGCGCGCCGACCTCGGCGTCATGATCTCGGCCTCGCACAACGACTACGCCGACAACGGCATCAAGTTGTTCGGCCCCGACGGCTACAAGCTCTCCGACGAGATCGAGCTGAAGATCGAGGCCATGATGGACGCCGGTCTCGACGAGGGGCTGGCCCCGTCGAACCAGCTGGGCCGGGTCAAACGCATCGACGACGCCCCGCCGCGCTATATCGAGATCGCCAAGGCCGCCTTCCCGCGCCACCTGTCGCTGGCCGGTCTGCGGATCGCCATCGACTGCGCCAACGGCGCCGGCTACCGCGTCGCGCCCACCACCCTGTTCGAACTGGGGGCCGAGGTCTGCGCCGTCGGCGTGTCGCCCAACGGCACCAACATCAACGCCGACTGTGGCTCGACCCATCCCGAGACCCTGGCCGCCGCGGTCAAACAGTACCGCGCCGATATCGGCATCGCGCTCGACGGCGACGCCGACCGGCTGATCGTCTGCGACGAAAACGGCAAGGTCGTCGACGGCGACCAGATCATGGCCCTGATCGGCCGCGACTGGGCCCGGCGCGGCGTGCTCAAGGGCGGCGGCGTGGTCGCCACCGTCATGTCCAACCTCGGTCTAGAGCGCGCCCTGATCGGCGACGGCCTGACGCTGGAGCGCACGAAGGTGGGCGACCGTTACGTCATGGAGCGGATGCGCGAGGGCGGCTTCAACCTCGGCGGCGAACAGTCCGGCCACCTGATCCTGCACGACCACGCCACGACCGGCGACGGCCTGATGGCGGCGCTGCAGGTGCTGGCCGTTCTGGTCGAGAGCGGTCAGCCGATGAGCGAACTGGCCCGCCAGTTCGAGCCCGTGCCCCAGCTGCTCCAGAACGTCCGCTTCAGCGGCGGCAAGCCTCTGGACGACGCGAAGGTCAAGGCCGCGATCGCCGAGGCCGAGGCGGCGCTGGCCGGACAGGGCCGCCTGCTGGTCCGCCCCTCGGGCACCGAAAAACTGATCCGCGTGATGGCGGAGGGCGATGACGAGGCCTTGGTCAAACGTGTGGTGGCGGACGTTGCGGCGGCGGTGAAGGCGGTGGGGTAATGACCTACGCTCCGGCGGTCGTACTCGTCCTCCCGATTTCGGATCCCGCCGCGCTTCCTCCGTTCGTGGAAAAGTGCGTGAAGGATCGGGTGTCGCTAGTCGCCGTCTGCGGGTCCGGCTGTCAGGCGATCGAGACCGAGATCGATGAACTGCGGATCGGCGACGGCTCGAAAGCTGACGCACGCTTTTTCTGCACGACGGCGCATGCTGATGAGCAATTCGAGGAGGCTATCGAGTTCGCGAAGTTCTGGGCATCGGAAGACGGCCGTTCAGGCTACGAGATTCTCAGGCTCTAGCTCTGGCTAGATCACCGCCTGAACCAACCCCAGCGCCACCGCCTCCTGCGCCTCGATGTACCAGTTCGACGGCGCCCGCTTCAGCAGCTCGTCCATCGTCACCGACGACCCGGCGATCAGGCTTTCGAAGCCCTCGTTCTGGATCAGGATCGAGTGTTCGATCTCGTGGACCAAGGCCAGCGCCGACGCCAGGGTGGTGGTCAGCGGGCCGTTGATCTCCAGCGTCTTCTCAAGCTTTCGCTCATGGATCATCAGCCGCGCGCCGCGCGTCAGATAGCGGTTTTCGCGCGCGAAGAAGCCCATGAAGGTCGCGCCCGCCGAATAGACCGCCGCCTTGCCGAGAAAGACGAAGCGCCTCTCGGGCTCGATCTGGGAATGGAAGCGGACATCCTCGCCCATCATCCGGGCGACTTCCGGGTCGCCGCCCAAGGTCGTCATCTCGACCACGACCACGCCGCTCGCGGGCGCCGCGCCCAGCTTCTGGCGAAAGTCGTCATACATGTCGTAGCCGACCTCGCCGCAGAGCAAGATGGAGGGGTCCTTGAAGGCGATAGGGGTCAGATCGGTCATCGGCGTGCGAAACGCGCGTGTCGGAAAAAGGAGCCGTCACGTCGCTGCGTCCGGTATCCGACACCGTGTTATGGCCGCGCTTGCCGCCGCACCGCGACCGGCGCTATCAGCCGATCCGCATGATCGATGTCGAGCGCAAGAAGGCGATCCTCAAGGCCGAACAGGAGTTCGAGCGGAAGGAAAACCTGTCGCGCGCCCTGGCCGAGAAGGGCGTCACCCTGATCGGCGCCATCACCAGCCCCGCGCAACCCGTGGACGAGCCGCCGGGCGACGCAGCCGACACCGCGTCCTAGGTCTTCACAGGCGCCGTCAGCGCCGAAACCACATCCTCGATCCGCTTCCGGATATCCGGCACGGCGATCGTTTCCCAGAAGGCGGCGCGGGCCGGGGGGCCGAGGACGAACAGGCGCGGATCGGCGCGGCCATCGGCGTCCAGCACCCGGCCCGAGTCGTCGAGCTCCAGTCCCAGCCGCAGCGGATCGAGCCGCGCCCGACCGCCGGTCAGCAGCGAGCCCGTGACGGGATCGCCTTCCGGCGCATGGCCCGGGCCGGTGCAGTCGATCAGCCAGCAGGCGGTCAGCGGCTGCCGGGCCGGCCCCTGACGCGGGCGCCAGTCCAGGCGGACTCCGTCCGCATCGGCCGTGATCGCCTTCACCCGGCCGGAGACGACGGTCAGCCGATCGTCAGCCAGAAGGCGGTCGATATGAGCCCCGATCCGCGGCGCCAGCCGGTGGCGGTGGACATCCCACCAGGGACGCAGGTGGCGCACGATCCGGCCGCGGGTGGCGGTGTCCGCCCGGCCCCAGAGGTCGGCGGTGATCGGGCGCAGACCCTCCATCATCTCGCGCCAGCCCGAACGGCGTGAGACCGCGCGGGCTTCGGCCATGCGGCTGGACAGGGCTCCGTCCAGCAGGGCCGGCGTCGGCGGCTCGGCCGGATCGGGTCTTTCGCCATGCGCCCGCGGCAGGAGCCCACGTCGGGACAGGGCCTTCGCCCGCCCGCGCCAACCCCGGCCCTCCAGCGAAAGCAGCATGTCGACCATGGTCAGACCCGTGCCGACGATCAGCACCTCGTCGTCCGACCCGATGACCTCCAGCGCGCCCGGCGCCCAGGGGTCGGAGATGACGCGCCTGGACCCTCCCGAGGCCGTGCGCGGCGCGGGATTGCCGGTGGTCAGGACGACCGCGTCGGCGGCGACCTTCAGTCCGTCGGACAGGGTCACGCCGTCGGCCTCGATGCCCGCGACCTCGCCGACGACGCGCCGGATCAGACCGGGATGCCCGGCTTCGATCCCGGCCAGTCGCGCCTGGACGTAACGGCCGAAGATCAGACGCGGCGCAAACCCGTCGGGGTCCGAGACCTCAGGCGCGTTCGCCTCCAGCCATCGTACGAAATGGTCGGGCTGTGTCGCCAGGGCGCTCATCCGCGAGGAGCGGACGTTGAGCAGATGCCCGTCGAACGGCGTCGAATAGGCGACGCCCAGGCCGAAGTCGGGGGTCCGGTTGATCAGGGTCGAGGCGATCCCGGTCTCGGCCAGTCGCGCGGCCAGCATGGAGCCGGAGAAGCCTCCGCCGACGATGGCTACCCTGTCGATCCGTCCCGCCACGCCGCCTCCCGCCCGTTGCCGCGGTTCTGGACCGCGCCGCGCCGGGGGTCAAACGGCGCCACCCTCAAGGAGAGGCGGGAGCCGGGGCCATACCCATCAACGGATCGTCCGAATTCGACTTTGAAATCAAAGCCCGGCTCGAACGAGAGGTCTTTTATCCATCAGGGCTTGGAACGCCCTTACACTTGCCCCTTCGCATGGATAGGCGCGGGGCATCCGGACTCCCCGGACCCGGCGGACTCTGTTTTTGAGTCCGACGCGGCGTCAGCGGAAAGGAGGGTCAGATTTCCTGGTTGTAGGCGCCGACTTCCGGGTGGGCGGCGAGGCGGGGCTTCACCTCCTCGCGGAACAGGGCGCGCATGTCGTCTTCCGAGCGCATCGACTCGACGACCACGACCATCTCCGGCTTGTTCGACGAGGCGCGGACCAGGACCCACGATCCGTCTTCCAGATGGACCCGGGCGCCGTTCACGGTAATGACCTCGACGATCTTGCGGCCCAGGATCGAGCCGCCCTCGGCCGCCAGTTTTTCGTATTCGGCTACGACCCTGGTGAGGACGTCGTATTTCAGTTCGTCGTCGCAGTGGGGCGACATGGTCAGGCTGGTCCAGGCGTCCGGCAGGGCGGTCTTCAGCTGGCTGAGCGTCTTGCCCGGATTGCGGTCCAGCATCTGCAGAACGGCGGCGGCGGCGACCAGGCCGTCGTCGTAGCCACGGCCGATCGGGTTCGCGAGGAAGAAGTGGCCCGACTTCTCGAACCCGGCCAGGGCGCCCAGTTCGGCGGTCTTGCGCTTGATGTAGGAGTGGCCGGTCTTCCAGTAGACGGTGGTCGCGCCGTTGGCCTTCAGGACCTCGTCGGTCTTGTAGAGGCCGGTCGATTTCACATCGACGACGAAGGTGGCGTTGGCGTGCAGGGCGGACAGGTCGCGGGCCAGAAGAAGCCCGATCTTGTCGGCGAAGATCTCTTCGCCCGTCTCGTCGACCACGCCGCAGCGGTCGCCGTCACCGTCGAAGCCCAGGGCCAGGTCGGCGCCGGTCTCCTTCACCCGCGCCGCCATCTGCATCAGCATGGCGTGGTCTTCGGGGTTCGGATTATATTTGGGGAAGGTGTAGTCGAGGTCGCAGTCCATCTCGATGACCTCGCAGCCCATCCGGCGCAGGGCCTCCGGGGCGAAGGCGCCGGCCGTGCCGTTGCCGCAGGCGCAGACGACCTTCAGCGGGCGGCTGAGCTTGATCGAGCCCACGACCTCCTGGAGGTACTGTTCGCGGAAGTTCTCGACGCGTTCGAGGCGACCACCGGCCCGGGCGACGCCGGTTCCGGTCAGGACGATTTCCTTGAGGCGGCCGATCTCCTCGGGCCCGAAGGTGACGGGCGGGTTGGTCCCCATCTTGACCCCGGTCCAGCCGTTCTCGTTGTGCGAGGCGGTGACCATGGCGACGCAGGGGGCCTCCAGCGCGAACTGGCCGAAATAGGCCATGGGCGACAGGGCCAGGCCGACGTCCAGCACCTCCATCCCGCCTTCCAGCAGGCCGATGATCAGGGCGTGTTTCACGGTCGAGGAATAGGAGCGGAAGTCGTGGCCCACGACGATGCGCGGCTGGATGCCGTTCTCGTGGACATAGGTGGCGAGCGCGAGACCCAGGGCCTGGATGCCCAGCAGGTTGATCTCCTTCTCCAGAATCCAGCGGGCGTCGTACTCGCGGAAGCCGGTCGGCTTGACCAGGGGTATGGTCTCGAATTCGAAGGTGTTCGGAACCAGGTCCTGGCGGGGCTTCAGCATGCGATGTCCTTGCAAGGCAGGAGGGTTCGGCGAGGCGGTATAGCCGCACGCCGGAAGGCGGACAACAACGCGCGATCAGTGGTATCGCTGCCTCGGGAAGCGGCGATGACGGGTAGGCGGCCATGATTCGAGAGTTGGTGATGGTGCTCGCACTAGCGTCCGGCGGAGCCGGAGCGGCGGAGGCGCAGACGGCGGAAGACGGGCTGGCGGCCATGCAGGCCCGGCTGGACCAGGCGCCCGGCTACAGCGGCGTCTTCGGCGTGACCCGGGCGGGCGAGACCGCCGTCGGGGCGACCTCAGGCCATGCGGTTGAGGACGTCTGGCGCTGGGCCTCGGTCACCAAGATGGTCACCGCCGTGCTCGTGTTGCAGCAGGTCGATGAGGGCCGGCTTTCGCTCGACGCGCCTCTGGCGACCTACTGGCCGGCGTTTCCGGTCAACGCCGACCGGATTACCGTTCGGCAATTGCTGACCCACACCTCGGGTCTGGCCAATCCTGACGCCCTGCCCGACGGCAACGGCGACGGAATGCCGGATTTCTACCAGCAGGCAGGAGACTGGCGTGCGGTCTGCTCAGATCCGGCCGTGGCCGAGCCGGGCGCCGGTTTCGCCTACAACAACTGCGACTACCTGATCCTCGGCGAGGTTCTGAAGCAGGTGACGGGTCAGGACTACGACGCCCTCGTACGCACCCGTCTGGCCGAGCCGCTGGGTCTGGGCGTCGTGGCGGTTCCGTCCGGCCCCCGATCCGAGGCGCGGGCCGAGGGTAGAGCCGAACCGATGATCGATCCCGCCAGCTGGGGCCCCGCAGGCGGTCTTTACGGCTCGGCGGCCGATCTTCTGAAGATCGATCAGGCGCTGATCGAGGGCGCCCTGATGTCCGGGGCGTCGCGGGCCGAGATGTGGAAGGGCGACCCCGCCGCCGGGTTCGCGGCGCTCGGCGTCTGGTCCTATTCGCCGGATCTCGGCGGCTGTCTGGGCCAGACCCGTCTGGTGGAGCGCTATGGCGAGATCGGCGGGGTTCAGGTCAGAAACTTCCTGCTGCCCGACAAGGGCGTGGCCCTGACCGTCTATTCCAGCGACGGCGAGACGGCCTTCGGCGAAGTCTGGCAGGGACAGGGGCTGTCGGTCGACCTGATCCGCGCCGCCGCCTGCGGAGCTCCGGCGGCTTGACCCCCGCCGAGGCCCGCCCTACCCGATGCAGACTGTTTTCGGAGAGCCCATGCCCCGCCTGATCCTGCTGCGCCACGGCCAGAGCCAGTGGAACCTCGAGAACCGCTTCACCGGCTGGGTCGACGTCGACCTGACCGCCGAGGGCGAGGCCCAGGCGCGGCGCGGCGGCGAACTGATCGCCGAGGCCGGGTTCAGACCCTCCGTCATGTTCACCTCCGTCCTGACGCGGGCCAAGCGGACCGGGGCCCTGGCCCTGTCGTCGGCGGGCCTGAAGGACGTGCCGGTGGTCGAGGACTGGCGGCTGAACGAGCGCCACTACGGCGGCCTGACCGGGCTGGACAAGGCCGAGACGGCCCTGAAGCACGGCGAGGACCAGGTGAAGATCTGGCGCCGCAGCTACGACATCCCCCCGCCCCCGCTGGAAGCGGGCTCTGAGTGGGACTTCTCGAAGGACGCCCGCTACGCCGGCCACGCCATTCCGGACACCGAGAGCCTGAAGACCACGCTGGATCGCGTCCTGCCCTACTGGAACGAAGCCATCGCCCCGCGTCTGGAGGCCGGTGAGGACGTGCTGATCGCCGCCCACGGCAATTCTCTGCGGGCCATCGTCAAACACCTGTTCGACGTGCCCGACGACCAGATCGTCGGGGTCGAGATTCCGACCGGCAATCCGCTCGAGATCGATCTGGACGCCGGCCTCAAGCCCGTTTCGGCCCGCTATCTGGACGCGGGTCGCGCCACCCAACTCCCGGCGATTTCATGACCGACGACGCGGTCTACATGCGCCGGGCCATCGACCTGGCGCTGGACCGGATGGGCGAGACCTGGCCCAATCCGGCGGTGGGCTGCGTCATCGTCAAGGACGGCAAGGTGCTGGCCGAGTCCGCGACCGCGCCCGGCGGCCGTCCCCATGCCGAGGAACAGGCCGTGCCTGCCGCAGGCGCCGAGGTCGAGGGCGCGACCGCCTACGTGACGCTGGAGCCTTGCGGCGCCCGCTCGTCTGGCCGCGCCTCCTGCGCCCAGTTCCTGGCCGAAGCCAGGATCGCGCGGGTGGTGGTGGCGGCGCTGGATCCGTCGCCGTTCGCCTCGGGCCGAGGCACCGAACGGCTGCGTCAGGCGGGGCTGGAGGTCGAGACCGGCTTGATGAGGGACGAGGCGGCGGTCCTGTCCGAAGGCTTCCTGCACCGGCTGGAGACGGGTCGGCCGATGGTCCGTATCAGCGCCGACGGCAAGGGGTTCGACGCCCGGTTCGCCGCGTCGGCCCGCGCCGATCTGGTCACCGAGCTGAAGCGACTGGGCGAGGCCGGCTATACCCGGCTGTGGACCGCGCCCGGCGAACTGGCCGATGCCCTGGCGGAACAGGGTCTGCTCACGACCTGAGACCGCCGTCTCCGCGTCAGGGTGTTTTACGTCTGTCCGCCGGACGAAACGCCGGCCCGCGCACGGTGACGCCCCGACGATTGCACGCTGATATATCGCGGAAAATCGGCGTTTCCGAAAACCTTCCTTAAGCGACGCCGTCTCATGATGAGATCATGTCAGCGGTCCCGGAAGGCGTCCTTCGACGCCGCATCAGCCAGCAGGAGGTCGACGCGATCTGCGCGCGTCACGATCGCCTGTGGCAGGCGCGCCCCGGCGGCGCGCGGGCGGTCTTCGCCTGGATGGATCTGTCGGGCCTCAGCCTGAGGGGCCGCAATCTCGCCGACGCGGATTTCGCGGCCTCGTCGATGATCGGGTGTGACCTGACGGGCTGCAAGCTCGATAACGCCTCCTTCTTCGGCGCCGACATGCAGGACATCATCCTGATAGAGGCCTCGCTGCGCCGGGCGGACCTCCGCGGCGCCTGTCTGCGGGGCGCGGACCTGTCGGGGGCGGACCTGTTCGAGGCAGACCTGCGCGAAGGCACGATAGCCTCGGCCGATCGCAAGGTGGGCTTCCGCGTGGTCGAGGCCAAGGGACGCGAGATCACCCAGGCCCAGGGGGCCAGTCTCGTCGGCGCCAATCTGCAACGGTCGCGCCTGTCGGGCATCGCGGCCCAGTCGGCGGACTTTTCCGACGCCATCATGAAGGACTGCAAGCTGGTCCGGGCGAACCTGAAACAGGCCAATTTCCGGGGCGCGGACTTGGCCGGAGCCGACATGTCCGGCGCCGACCTGACCGGCGCCGACCTGCGTGACGCCATCTTGGTCGGGGTGATCTCGTCGTCCTGGCGCGCCGACGGCGCCAATCTGGATGGGGCCCTGACCGACAAGGGCTCGCATGGCGCGCCCGTCGCCCAGTTGCCGGCGGCCGAGATGCTGCACGAACATGCCAACTGGTGCGAAAGCGACGGGGCCGAGGGCCAGCCGTCGGTGTTCGACGACGTCGATCTGCGCGGGCTGGGCTCGATCACGGGCCTCAATCTCACCGCGCTCTCGGCGAAGCGCGCGGTCTTCTACGGCCTGAACATGGAGGGGGTGAAGCTGCAGGGCGCGCACCTCGAAGGCGCCGACCTGAGGTCCGTCAATCTGCGCGGCTCCGATCTGCGCGGGGCGCGGCTGATCGGAGCGCGGCTCAACGGGGCCGACCTTCGCGAGGCGCAACTGGGGCCGTTGATGCTCGGGCCCGAGCGGCTTCTGCCCGCCGACCTGACCGAGGCCGTACTGCGCTCGGTCGATTTCTCCGGGGCGGATCTGCGCCGCTGCGTCCTTGTCGGCGCGGACCTGACCCGGGCCAGCATGCATGGCGCCCAGACGCGCCATGCCGATTTCACAGACGCGGTTCTCGCCGGGGTCCGCGGACTCCAGCGGGAGGGAGAACCGGCATGACCATGAACCGACGCCGCCTCGGCCAGGGCGATTTCGACATGTTCGCCGCCGCCCACGAACGGTTCGTCACCGGCAAGCCCGGCGGACGCAAGCTGTCGCTGAAGTTCGTCGACCTGACCGGCATCTCGATGGCGCACCGGATTCTGGACGACGCCGACTTCTCGGGCTCGATCCTGGAAAACTGCAACATGGCCGACGCCCGGCTGGAGCGCGCCGTCCTGTTCGGCTGCGATCTGCGCGGCGCCGACATGACCCGGGCCTGCCTGAAGCGGGCCGATATCCGGGGCGCCTGCCTGCAGGGCGCCGACCTGTCAGAGGCCGACCTGACCCAGGCCGATTTCCGGGAAGGCGTCATCGCCGTTCCGCACGAGACCAAGGGTCTCGCCTCGGCCCGCCATGAAACCCGCCAGGGGCTGGCCGATGGCGCCCGGTTCGCCGGGGCCACCCTGGACGGCTCGCGTTTCGACGGCGTCAGCGCCTGCAAGGCGGACTTCACCGACTGCTCGATGCGCGGCGCCCTTCTGACCGGCGCCAATCTGAAAGACGCGGACTTGTCGGGAGCCCTCCTGGAAGGCGCCGATGTCGGTGGGGCCAATCTGGCGGGAGCGCGCCTGTGCGGCGCCATCCTGACCGGCGTGGCCATGAATCGGGCGAAGCTGGACCGGACCGACACGACGGGCTCTCTCCGCGAGCCTGACGCGGCGACGATCGCACGGGCCGAGGAACTCTATCAGATGGCGCTGGACGCCAACGCCTGGGCTGAAAGCGGCGGCGTTCTGGGAGGCCCGGCCGTCCTGGACGGCGAGGACCTTCGCCCGCTCGGCGATCGACTGAAAGGACTGAAGCTGTCGGCCATGAGCGCCAGGGGCGCCTGTCTGGCGGGCCTAGACCTGCGTGGCGCCCAGCTGCAGGGCGCCAATTTCGAGAAGGCGGATCTCCGCGGCGTTCTGCTGGCCAAGGCGGATCTGCGAGGCGCCCGGTTCGGCGAAGCCCTGATGACCAAGATCGATCTGACCGGCGCAGACATCAGCCCCCTGCCTCTGGGGGCAACCCGTAGCGTACCGTCGAACTTCAGCGGCGCGCGGATGCGATACGCCGAACTGGTTCGCACCGATATGTCCAGGGCCATCCTGACGGGGGCGGACATGTCCGGCGCCAATGTAACGGGCGCCGATCTGGACGGCGCAAGCCTGACGGACGCCTGCCTCGATCGTGTGACGGGCATGCGCCAACCGGCGGTCGCCGCCTGATGAAAAAAGGGCGGCCCGAAGGACCGCCCTTTCCATTCCGTCGCGAAGTGAAACGGCCTAGGCCGCTTCGCCTTCGATCAGCGCCGCTGTCGGCGCAGCCGTCGCGATCTCGATGCGGCGAGGCTTCAGGGCTTCGGGCAGCTCGCGCTTGAGGCTGATGGCCAGCAGGCCGTTGTCGAGCGCGGCGCCGCTGACCACGACATAGTCGGCCAGCTGGAAGCGGCGCTCGAAGTCGCGCTCGGCCAGGCCCCGATGCAGATAGGTGCGCTCAGGCGTCGCGTCGTCATTGGCGGTCTTGCGGCCGGTGACGGTCAGCTGGTTTTCTTTGGCCTCGATCGTCAGCTCGTCGGGCTTGAAGCCGGCGACGGCGATCTCGATCCGGTACTCGTTCTCCCCCGTGGTCTCGATGTTGTAGGGCGGCCAGCCGTTCTCCTGGCTGGTGCGCGCGGCGCTTTCCAGCTGGCGGGCCAGGCGGTCGAAGCCCACAGCGGATCGATAGAGGGGGGTGAAGTCGATGGTACGCATGTCGATCTCCTGATCATCAGCAAGATTGAGCCCTCCCGCGTTTTTGCCCGGGAAGGCGGTGGGTATCAGTCCGAGTGGTCCCTGATGGGCCCCGCCTGGTCTGCAAGAGCCCGGGATCGGCGCTCTCGGATGCAGAGGTGGGATGCCCGCGTGCGACGTCAAGGGCCGGACGATTGCAGGATCGTCACTTGCCCGTCGGCGGCCTGTCCGTAAGGTGCGCCCGCCTCGTCTCCGGGAGAAAAACATGCGCGCCTCGAAATTCGCCCTCGCCGCCGTCCTCGGCCTGTTGTCGGCGACAGCCGCCGCCGCCCAGACCCTGCCGACCCTGGGCGAGACCCCGGCCCAGCGCGCCGCCCGCCGCGAAGCCATGCCGCCGCCCGTGCTGCAGGAAGACGAGGCGCTGCAGGCCGCTATTGGCTCCGACACGCGCCCGGCCGCCGATGTCGCGCGCGACGTCTATCGCCACCCGTTCGAGACCCTGACCTTCTGGGGCCTGACGCCTGGCTCGACCGTCGTCGAGATCGAACCGGGGCGCGGCGGCTGGTGGAGCGCGATCCTGCAGCCCTACGCCGCCGCGACGGGCGGGACCTATGTCGCCGTCAACCGCCCGCTGGAGAGCATGGGCGTCGCTGACGGGTCCGCGGATATGATCGTCGTGGCCCGCGCCTTCCACAACTGGCACCGCTCCAACCCGCAGCGCACAGGACCGTACCTGCAGGCCTTCTTCAAGGCCCTGAAGCCCGGCGGCGTCCTGGCCGTGGAACAGCATCGTGCGGCCGAAGGACTGAACGCCGATACGACAGCGCCGAGCGGCTATGTCTCGGAATCCTATGTCATCCACGCCGCCCAGGCCGCCGGCTTCGTGCTGGAGGGGCGTAGTGAGCTGAACGCCAATCCGAAGGACGATCACGACCATCCGTTCGGCGTCTGGACCCTGCCGCCGGTGCGGACCAGCGCCGCGCGCGAAGGCGTCGCCACAGACCGCGCCACGCCGCTGACCGAGGCGGAACGCGCCGAGTACGACGCCATCGGCGAGAGCGACCGGATGACGCTGCGCTTCCGCAAGCCGGCCTGAAGCACAAGGCTTTGACGGCATTGGCGAACCTCTCTATCCCAAGCCGGTCCGGGGCGGCATCGTCCTCCGGACTGCGGCTGTCTGGGGAGTATTGATGCGGGATCGGGCGCGGATCGGGCGAACGGAACCGTCGCGTCGGGCCATGCTCGCCGGGGCGGGCGTCCTGCTGATCTCTGGTCTCGCTTCAGGTCTGGCCGCCTGCGGCCGCAAGGACGAGAAGGCCGCCGAGCCGGGCGCGCCCTCTGGACCGCCGGAAGGTTCTCTCGAATGGGCCATCCAGGGGCCTTGGCGTGCCGCCGACCGGCCGCGCGACATCTATCGTCATCCGCTGGAGACGCTGCGCTTCTTCGGCCTGCAACCCTCCATGCATGTGGTCGAGTTCTGGCCCGGCAGCGGCTGGTACACCGAGATCCTGGCCCCCTACCTCAACAAGGGCGGCGGCGAATATTACGGCGCGGGCTTCGTCACGGGCGAGGGGGCGAACCCGGCCCAGGCGGCGCTGGTGGCGAACTTCGAGCGCCGCTTCGGTTCGGACCGCAGGCTCTACGGCGACGTGAAGTTCAGCGCCTTCGGGGCCGCCACCGGCCCGGTCGCACCTGCCGGGACCGCCGACATGGCCCTGTTCATGAGGAACATTCACGCCTGGATGGCGGCGGGCATCGCCGAAAAGGCCTTTGCCGACGCCTATGCGGCGCTGAAGCCCGGCGGCGTTCTCGGTATCGAGCAGCACCGGCTGGGACCGGATCAGGATCAGGATCCCGCCGCCGCGAACGGATACGTCCAGGAGGCGTTCGTCAAACAACTGGCTGCCGAGGCGGGCTTCATCTTCGTGGCCGCGTCCGAGATCAACGCCAACCCGGAAGACACCAAGGACCATCCGTTCGGCGTCGATACCCTGCCCCCGCGCCTGCTGACGGCGGATCAGGGCCAGGCGCCCGACCCCACTTTCGACACCGCCAAATACCGCGCGATCGGCGAGAGCGATCGCATGACCTTGAAGTTCAGGAAGCCCGAGTGAACCGCGCCGCCGCCTTCGCCGCCAATGCCCCACTGATGGGCGTGCCAGGAGCCGCCGCCCCCCCGGGAGGGGTCGGCGAATGGTTCCGGGGCGCCGGGGGCCTGCGCCTGAGGGCGGCCTTCTGGACGCCGTCCGCCCTTGTCGCGCACAAACCGCGCGGCACCGTTGTGCTGAGCCCGGGCCGGACTGAGCCGATCGAGAAGTATTTCGAGGTCATCGGCAATTTCCTCGCGCGCGGCTGGTGTGTTCTGGCCCATGACTGGCGCGGCCAAGGCCTGTCGGCCCGCCTGTTGCCCGACCGGCTCAAGGGCCACGCCCGGGCGGTGGAGGAGTTCCAGGACGACTACGCCCGGCTGCTGGACGCGTTCGAGGCGCGAGCGCCCAAGCCCTGGATCATGGTCGGCCATTCGATGGGCGGGGCGCTGAACCTGCTGTGCCTTGAGGCCGGCGAGAGCCGTTTTGCCGGCGCGGTCCTGTCCAGCCCCATGCTGCGCATCAAGACCGGCAAACGATCCATGTGGTCGGTCAAGCTGGCGGTGCGCTGGAACGTGCGTCACGGCAAGGCCGGCGACTTCGTGCTGGACGACGCCGACGATCCCTTCGACCACACCTTCGAGAAGGACGCCCTGACGTCCGACGAGACCCGCTATGAGCTCTGGCGGCAGCAACTCTACGCTTGCCCGCACCTTGCCGTCGGCGGTCCGACTTGGGGCTGGCTGGCGTTCGGTATCGACGCGGGCGAGCGGTCGCTGAAGCCCAAGGCGTTGAAGTCGGTCCAGATCCCCTGCACCATCGTGCAGGCGGGCGACGATGAGCGCGTCTGGAAACAGACCAACCGCTGGGCCGCCAAACGACTGGGTCGCGGCCGCTATGTCGAGGTCGACCACGCCAAACACGAGGTCATCATGGAGACCGACGACCTCCGCGCGATCTTCCTGAACGAGTTCGACGCGATGGCGGACTATGTCTCGCCGATCAACGATCTGGCGCCGCTCAAGGCGGAGGCCGAAGCGGTGGCCTGAGCCGCCGCTTCGGAGATCCGGATCACATCGGGCGGGTGACGCTGCCGCCGATGTTGGCGATCACTTCGCGCGCGTCGAAGGCGTTGGCGTCGCCGGCGGGCTTGGCGCCGCGGCCCATGACGATCTCGGTGGTCGCCTCGTAGCGGTCGATCTGGCGAACGTCGAAGTCGTCGCGACCCCAGAACGGATCGTTCCACCGGCTCCAGCCGCGCGGACCGTAGTAGCGCCAGGACGGGCCCCAGAACGGGGTGTAGCGGTTGAAGAACGGGTCGCCGAGCGTCTGGAATCGGGTGTCGCGATCCGTGGCGCGGTTGACCGTGGAGAACCAGTCGTAGCCGTTCTCGGCGGTCAGTTCCGCCGAGCGCAGCAACAGGCCCATCTCGACCTGTTCGCGCGAGGTGACCGAGTTGCCCGAGAAGCTGACACGGTAGCGGTCATTTTCGAGCCGCTGCTCTGCATAGCCGCCGCGCTGGCCGTTGTAGCCGGCGGGGGCGTAGGCGGTTGAGGTGGCGCAGGCGGCCAGGGTCAGGGCCGAGGCGGCGACCACCAGAAGGGATTTGATCGAGGGGGTCATTGGGAGCTCCGGAGGGAACGCGGACAATTCGTCATTTCACCTGAACGGCGCATGAACAGCGACGTTCCACCGTTCCCCAAGTCTCTATAATCGCGAGACAATAAGGACTGCGGCAATCAGAAGCAGGGAGCCGACGAAGACGCCGAAGCCGCGCCGGAAACGAGGTTCGCTCATCCGCCGCGCCAGAACGGCGCCGCTCAGACCGTAGGCGCTCATGGTCAGGACGTCCATTCCGATGACGGCCGCCGCGAACAGGGCCAGCTGGGGCGCAGCGGGCCGATCGATGTCGATGAAGGGCGGAAGGACTGCGGTAAAGAACAGCACCGCCTTGGGGTTGGCGATCTGGACCAGGAAACCGTCGATGAAGGCGGGGCGGCGCAGGTGGGTCCGGCCCTCGGTCGAGACCCCTGCGGCCGCGGGCTTGAAGGCGCCCCGGATCGAGGAGACGCCCAGCCAGGCGACATAGATGGCGCCGGCGATGGCGACCCAGCGGAAGACCTCCGGAAACGCCGTCACCAGGGCGCCGAGGCCCAGCGCCGCCGCGCCGAACCAGACCAGGGTGGCGACATTCATCCCGGCGACCGCGATCAGCACCGCCTTCTTCCCCCGCTCCATGCCCGTGGCGATGGAGAACAGGTTCGCCGGTCCCGGGGTCACGGCCATGACGGCCATCACGCCCAGGAAGACGAGATAGAGATGGGGATCGACCGGCAGGGCGCTCATGTCGACAGGCAGACCACCTGGGCGACCCGCAGGTCGCGGCGCAGGTCGTCGGCGACGCGGCCATAGTTGTCGACGGTGATGGGTTCGCTCTCGAGCTGTTCGTCGGGCTGCTGCTCGCCCCGGATGGCGGGACCGAGGGTGTCGGGCGCGGTGGTGTAGAGCCGTCCCCGGCGCGGGGCTTCGGCGATGGTCAGGGCCACGACCCGGCCGCGGCGATCCAGAACGGGGGCGCCGGACAGTCCTGCGAGCGTGCCTTCCAGCCCCGACGTCCGCCCGACCTCGGCCCAGGCCAGGACCGGCTCGTCATGGGCCCCTCGGCCTCTGACCTTCAGGGTTTCCCGGCCCAGAAGGCGTGAAGTGACCTCACCCGGCCGGCCTTGCGGGAAACCGGGATGAAAGGCGCGCTGGCCGACGCGCAGGGGCGTGTTCGTCGTCACCGGCAGGGCGGGGGGGCCGCCGGCGGTGATCAACAGGGCGATGTCTGCGCGGGGCGACAGGCGAACGTCGGCCGCCACCGCCCGCCCGCCGCCGACGACCAGGGCCGGTCGGCGGCACCCGTCGACGACGTGGCGCGCGGTCAGCCAGCGCCCGCGTCCGGCAATGGAGAAGGCGGTGCCGGCGACCGGCTGGAACGGCGCGTCAGGCGCGGTCACGGTCACCGACGGATCGAAAGGGGTCACGGGCCCGAGCAGAGCGCCCTCGATCTCGTCGGGCGGAGGCGGGGCGGGAGGTGCGTCGGCGTTTTCCCGCCGGCTCAGCGAGCCCAGCACGAGGGCGAAGACCACGCTGGAGTAGATCAGCCAGTCCGGCGGACGGGGAAAACGCATTCGCGCGGGCTCAGCCCGTCAGGGCGGCGGCGAGGATCAGGGCGGTGGCCAGTTTGGCCGAGACCAGCAGCACGGCCGCCGAAATCTCGCCTTCCTGGATCCGCTGCGGCAGGCCGGTCAGAACCAGATCGACGATGCGGAAGGCCAGAAGCTGGAGCACAAGGGTCGCGAGACCCCAGAGGGCGATGTCCGCGACCGAGGTCGAGACCGACATGGACACGGCCAGCGGAATGGCCAGACCCAGCAGAACGCCGCCGAAGGCCACGCCGGCGGCGGCGTTGCCCTCGCGGATCAGGGCGATCTCTTTCCAGGGTGTCAGCAGGGCATAGATCACCGCCCCCGCGGCCAGGAGGCCGAAGGTCACCATGAGGTGCACGATCAGCACGGGGAATCCGCTGGCGAAGGCCTGAACCTCGGGGCTCGAAAGGGTGTCTGACAGGGAGGACGGGGCCATGACGGGCGGAGGCGATCTCACCGGGTGAAGGAGCAAGTCTGCTTGCCCGATTGCCGCCCCAATCCGCAAGGACGCGGCGGACACACTGGATGACCAATGATTGCAGGACCGTGATTTCAGCGGCTAAGGCGGGACATGACCGAAGCCGTTCTCCCCACCGTCCTTGTCGTCGCCGTCGCCCTGATCGACGTGGATGGCCGGGTTCTGATCGCCCGGCGGCCCGAGGGAAAGGCCCTTGCCGGTCTGTGGGAGTTTCCGGGTGGCAAGGTCGAGCCCGGCGAACGGCCCGAGGCGGCCCTGATCCGCGAACTGCACGAGGAATTGGGCATCGACGTCCAGGAGGCCTGCCTTGCCCCGTTCGTCTTCGCCAGCCACGCTTATGAATCGTTTCACCTCTTGATGCCATTGTATCTGTGCCGGCGCTGGTCCGGCGTGGTCGCCAGGCGCGAGCACGCCGCACTGGCCTGGGTGAAGCCGAACAAGCTGTCGGACTATCCCATGCCGCCCGCAGACGCTCCGCTGGTCGCCTGGTTGCGCGACCTTCTCTAGGTTTCGCCCAACGGAGGGCCGAATGATGCGCCTGATCCGCCGCTTCCTGAACAACGACAGCGGCGCCACCGCCATCGAATACGGGTTGATCGTGGCGATGATCTTCCTCGTGATCGTCGGCGCCGTCTCCCTGTTCGCCGGCAAGGCCACGGGCACCTTTGACAGGGTCTCGACCGCCGTGAGCGCCGCGACCAGCTAGATCTGTAACCGACAGGCTCCGGACTGCGACTGTCAGGGGCGTGGCGATGGCCGTCGGAGGCCGCTAAGGCTGCACGCCTGATGATCCTGAGCCCCATGCTGCGCCTCCTCGCCCTTTTCGCCGCCCTTTTGCTGTCGGCCTCGCCCGCCCTGGCCCAGACGCCGGGCGTCAGCCGCGCGCCGGCCGTGGCCCAGTCGGGTCCGCAACGGACGGTGCGTATCGAGGCCGAACTGGTCGTGATGAGCCAGTGGGCCGCGCCCGGATCGACCGCCATCGTCGCCGTCCGGCAGCAGATCGAGCCGGGCTGGCACACCTATTGGCGCAACCCCGGCGACTCCGGGGGGGCGACCGCCCTGGACTGGACCCTGCCCCCGGGCGTCGCGGCCGGCGACATCGTCTGGCCACTGCCAAGCCGCCAGCGGCTGCAGGGGCTGGTCAATTTCGGCTACGAGGGCGTGGTCTTCCTGCCGGTCCCGATCGAGGTTCCGGCCGACGCCCGGCCGGGAACGACCCTGCCGCTCACCGTCCGCGCCCTGTTTCTGGTCTGCAGCGACGAGATGTGCGTGCCCGACGAGCTGACGCTGCGGCTCGATCTGCCGATCCGGGCGGGCGCCGCGCCGCTGGACGCCCGCTTCGGCCGCGCCATCCAGACGGTGGTCGAGACCGCGCCGCGTCCGGCGGGGATCGAGGCGACCGCCGGCCTGTCGAACGGACGGCTGATCGTGACCGCGACCGGCGGGCCCCTGGTCGGCGCCGACCTGTCGCGCGCGACCTTCTTCCCCTTCGATCCGGCCATCATCGACCACGGTGACCCTCTGGCGGCCGAGGCCGGCCCGCGAGGGTTGACCCTGACGCTTCAGGCGACCGGCGGCGTCCTCTCGCGCGGCCTCGCCGAGCCGGTCGCGGGCGTTCTCGCCACGGATGCAGGCGCCTGGGAGATCCGGGCCATACCGGGCGCGCCTCTGGCCGGAGCGGCTGGCGGCGAGCGCCTCTCGACGGCCGAGGCTCCTGTCTCGCCTGGCTTCGACTGGCTCACGGTCGGACGCGCCGCCCTGTTCGCCCTGATCGGCGGGCTGATTCTGAATCTCATGCCCTGCGTCTTCCCGGTGCTGGCGATGAAGGCGGCGTCGCTGGCGAGTTCGGCGCATGACCCGGCCGAAGCTCGTCGCGACGGCTTCGCATTCCTCGCCGGGGTGCTGACGACCTTCATCCTGCTGGCCGGCGTGCTTCTGATCCTGCGCGCCGGAGGCCAGGCCATCGGCTGGGGCTTCCAGCTCCAGTCGCCGGGCGTGGTCGCCGGCCTCGCCCTGCTGATGCTGGCCATCGGTCTGAACCTGTCCGGCGTGTTCGAGATCGGCCTGAAGCTCCAGTCGGTCGGCGGCGCTTCGGTCGCCCGACGCTCGGGGCCGGCCGGCGCCTTCGCCACAGGCGTGCTGGCCGTGGTCGTCGCCGCCCCCTGCACCGCCCCCTTCATGGCCGCCGCCCTCGGCGCCGCCCTCCTCATGCCCGCGGTCGCGGCCCTGCTGATCTTCGTCCTGCTGGGCCTGGGTCTGGCCCTGCCCTATCTGCTGATCAGCCTGTCGCCGGGTCTTCTAGCCCGCTTCCCGCGTCCCGGTCCGTGGATGGAGCGGCTGCGCGGTGCTCTGGCCTTCCCGATGTATGGCGCGGCCCTGTGGCTGGCCTGGGTATTCGCACGCCAGCAGGGTCTTGACGCCCTCGGCCTGTTGTTCGTCGGCGGGCTCTCCGGCGCGCTCGGTCTGTGGCTGTTCGGTCGTCGTCAGACGGTGCGCGCCGAGGGACGGGGCGGGGTCATCGCCTCGGTCCTGTCCGGCATCGCCCTGGTCATCGCCGTCGCCATGGGCGGCCTCGCGATGATCCAGGCGCCCGAGCCCGCCGACGCCGCGGACGGGTCAAGGCTCGCCTCTATCCCGTGGTCGGCCGAGGCCGTCACGGCTGCTCAAGCCGAAGGCCGTCCGGTATTCGTGGATTTCACTGCCGACTGGTGCGTCAGCTGCAAGCTCAACGAACGCACGGCGCTCGCTTCGCCCAGAACGGCCGAAGCCATCCGGAAAACCAACGCTGTCGTGATGGTGGCGGACTGGACGTTACGTGACGACGCCATCGCCCGAGAACTGGAGCGTCATGGCCGCTCGGGTGTGCCTCTGTATCTGGTCTATGCACCGGGCGAGGCCAGGCCCAGCATCCTGCCTCAACTGTTGACGGACGGCGTCGTGGTCGAGGCGCTGGAGAAAGCGGCGTCCTAGTTGGTCGGGACGCCGCTCTGGGCGTCGGGCTGGGGCGGCGAGGTTATGACCTCGACGTTGTCGTTCAGCAGATAGGACAGTTCCGAAAGGGCCGTGGCGCGGGCCGCATCGTCGGCGGCGGTCTCGACGGCCGCGACCTTGACCGGGATGTCCTCGGAAATGCCCCGCAGGATGCATTTCAGATCGCCGTCGGTGCCGCGCGCCTTGAGTATCAGATGCGCCTGCATGTCCATGGCCGACAGTTCGGCGGCGCGGACCTTGAAGCCTTCGAAATCGACCGGTGTGCCGCTCCAGCTGTCGACCAGGGCCTTCAGCTCGGTCGAGCGGGTGACGATGTCGATGAACATGGGCTCGGCCGCCACCGAGATCGGGGCCCCGGCGACGGCGGGCGGCTGGGCCGCCGCGAGCGCGACATTGGGGTCGCTGAACAGGAGAGCGGCGGCGATGGCGATGCCACAGGACATGGTGAACGACCTTTTCGCGAATCGGCGATTGAACCGGTCTACGCCTGACCCGTAAACGAGACCTTGATTAAGGGGATCAACCGCATGACCAACTGGACCGCTTTCGACGCCGCCGCGGCGCGGGACGCCGACGCGCGCATCGTCGACCAGTTCGCGGCCGATCCGGATCGCATGAGCCGGATGACGGTCGAGGCGGCGGGTCTCTATCTCGATCTGTCGAAGCAGAGCTGGACGAAGTCGGCATTCGAAGCCTGCCTGGATCTGGCTCGATCGGCCGGGGTCGAGGCGGCCCGCGCGCGGCTGTTCGGCGGTGAGGCGATCAACTCCACCGAAGGCCGTGCCGTCCTGCACCCGGCCCTGCGCGCGGCGACGGGCGCCGACTTCCATGCCCTGGGCGAGGCCGTGTCCGCCGAAGTCGACGCCGTCCGGGCCGACATGGCCGCCTATGCGACCGCCGTCCGCTCCGGCGTCGAGACCGGTGCGACCGGAAAACCCTTCAAGGCCATCGTCCACGTCGGCATCGGCGGCTCGGACCTGGGGCCCCGCGTTGTCTGGGACGCGCTGCGGCCGCTCGAACCGAAGATCGACCTGCGTTTCGTCGCCAACATCGATCCGCGCGACATGGCCGAGGCCCTGACCGGGCTGGACCCTGAAACGACGCTGGTCGTGGTCGTGTCAAAGACCTTCACCACCCAGGAAACCCTGGCCAATGCCGAGGTGGCGAAGGCCTGGCTGGCCGCAGGTTTGCCCGAGACCGGTCGAGATCGGCATTTCATCGGCGTCACCGCCGCGCCGGACAAGGCCGCCGCCTTCGGCTGCGCCCGCACCTTCGCCTTCCGGGACTGGGTCGGCGGCCGGTATTCCCTGTGGTCGGCTGTCAGCCTCAGCTGCGTCATCGCCCTGGGTCCGGATGTGTTCGAGGCCATGCTGGCGGGCGCGGCCGCGATGGACGACCATTTCGTGTCAGCCCCGCTGCATAAGAACGCCCCCGTCCTGATGGCTCTGGCCCAGGTGTGGAATGTGGACGGCCTGAACCGGCCGGCACGGACGGTCGCCCCCTACGCCCACGCCCTGCGTCGGTTGCCGTCCTTCCTGCAGCAGCTGGAGATGGAGTCGAACGGCAAGCGTGTGCATCGCGACGGCTCGCCCGTGACGCGCCAGACCTGTCCCGTCGTCTTCGGCGAGCCCGGCACCAACGGTCAGCACGCCTTCTTCCAGCAGATCCATCAGGGCCCGCAGGTCGTCCCGGCCGAATTCGTCATCGTGGCGAAGACGCATGCCGACGCGCCGGAATCGCCGCTGTGGTCCAACGCCCTGGCCCAGGGTCAGGCGCTGATGCTGGGCAAGACGACAGGAGAGGCGCGGGCTGAACTGCTGGCCTCCGGCGCCGATGCCGCCGAGGCGGAGCGGCTGGCGACGCACAAGACCTTCCCCGGCAACCGACCGTCGACCGCCATCGTGATGGAGCGGCTGACGCCGGAGACGCTGGGCGCCCTGCTGGCTCTCTATGAGCATAAGACCCTCGTCGAGGGCGTGATCTGGGACATCAACTCCTTCGACCAGTGGGGTGTGGAGCTGGGCAAGGTGCTGGCGAAGGCGATCCTCAAGGATCTCGCTGCGGGCGGGCCCTCCGGAACGCTGGACCCCTCGACCGCCTCGCTTCTCGCCCGCCTGATGTAGAAACGGGCCCCGAAGGGCCCGTGTCCAGTCTCAGTAGTTGCGCCAGCGGCGATCGTCGCGCCGGTCGTCCCTGCGATCATCACGTCGATCCGAGCGCCAGTCGCGGCGGTCGTCCCTGCGATCATCACGACGGTCCCAGTTGCGCTCGCGGCTGTTGATGCCGTGCTCGCGCTCCCAGTGGCCGCGATTGCGCCAGCAGCGCCCGTCGCGCCAGTAGTCGCAATCGGAGCGGTAGCCGCCGCTATAACCGCCGTAGGAATAGGACGGTGCATAGGAGTAGCCGTAGCTGCTCCCGCCATAGGACCGGTAACCGCGGCCGTCGTCGTCGCTGGCGGCCGCGGCCCCCAGGGCGGCCCCGGCCAGGGCGCCTCCGGCCACATAGCGGTCGTCGCCGTCGCCGATCACCGCGCCCGCGATCCCGCCGACGACCGCGCCGATCAGCAGGCCAGCGACCACGTCGCCGTCGTCGTCACGGTCGTGCCGGTCATGGCCGCGACCATAGTTCTGGGCGGCTGCCGGCATGGCGACGGCTGTCAGCGTCAGGGCGGCGGCGCCCACGGCGATCAGTCGAAACATCTTCATAGTCCACCCTCCAAGGCCGTCAGTGAAGCTTGCCCCCTTGATCGGGCGAACGGCGACTGACGAAACCCATTGCTGGGCTTGTGAACCTGAACGAGTGAACCGAAATCCCGTTCATCTGGCGTTCATCGAGGCCGTCCGCCTTGACGCTCCCCACCCTCGCGCCTACTTGCACGTCGCGTTAGCACTCGCGAGGCCCGGCTGCCAAAAAGCCGACCCGGAGGGGCTACGAGGAAACTTTGAAGTCTTCACTGGAGAATACACAGATGGCGTTTCGTCCTCTCGGCGACCGCGTGCTGGTCAAGCGCGTGGAAGAAGAATCCAAAACCAAGGGCGGGATCATCATCCCCGACACCGCCAAGGAAAAGCCGCAGGAAGGCGAAGTCGTCTCCGTCGGCCCCGGCGTTCGTGACGAGCGCGGCACGGTCAACGCCCTGGAACTGAAGGCCGGCGACCGCATCCTGTTCGGCAAATGGTCGGGCACCGAGGTCAAGCTGGAAGGCGAAGACCTGATCATCATGAAGGAATCCGACGTTCTGGGCGTGCTGTAAGCACCCGACGTCCACCTTCTCCATCACATACGAATAGAAACAGGAGCTGCCGGATGGCTGCCAAAATCGTTCAATTCAACACCGACGCGCGCGACAAGATGCTGCGCGGCGTCAACATCCTCGCCAACGCCGTCAAGGTGACCCTGGGTCCCAAGGGCCGCAACGTCGTGATCCAGAAGTCCTTCGGCGCCCCGCGCTCGACCAAGGACGGCGTCTCGGTCGCCAAAGAGATCGAGCTGGAAGACGCCTTCGAGAACATGGGCGCCCAGATGATCCGCGAAGTCGCTTCGAAGACGAACGACAAGGCGGGTGACGGCACCACCACCGCGACCGTCCTGGCCCAGTCGATCGTGCAGGAAGGCCTCAAGGCCGTCGCCGCCGGCATGAACCCGATGGATCTGAAGCGCGGCATCGACAAGGCCGTCACGGCGGTTCTCGCCGACATCAAGGCCTCGGCCAAGAAGGTCGAGAACAACTCCGAGATCGCCCAGGTCGGCACCATCTCCGCCAACGGCGACGCCGAAGTCGGCGAGATGATCGCCAAGGCCATGGAGAAGGTCGGCAACGAGGGCGTCATTACGGTTGAAGAGGCCAAGACGGCCGAGACCGAGCTGGACGTCGTCGAGGGGATGCAGTTCGACCGCGGCTACCTGTCGCCCTACTTCATCACCAACGCCGACAAGATGGAGGTCCAGCTCGAGGATCCCCTGATCCTGCTGTTCGAGAAGAAGCTGTCGTCCCTCCAGGCCATGCTGCCGATCCTGGAAGCCGTGGTCCAGTCGGGTCGCCCCCTGCTGATCATCGCCGAGGACATCGAGGGCGAGGCCCTGGCCACGCTCGTCGTCAACAAGCTGCGCGGCGGCCTGCGCGTCGCCGCCGTCAAGGCTCCGGGCTTCGGCGACCGCCGCAAGGCCATGCTGGAGGACATCTCCGTCCTGACCGGCGGCCAGGTCATCTCCGAAGACCTCGGCATCAAGCTCGAGAACGTCACCATCGACATGCTCGGCAAGGCCAAGAAGGTCACCATCACCAAGGACGACACCACGATCGTGGACGGCGTCGGCGGCAAGGATGAGATCGAGGCCCGCATCGGCCAGATCAAGAAGCAGATCGAGGACACCTCCTCCGACTACGACAAGGAAAAGCTGCAGGAACGTCTGGCCAAGCTGGCCGGCGGCGTCGCGGTCATCCGCGTCGGCGGCTCGACCGAGGTCGAGGTCAAGGAGAAGAAGGACCGCGTCGACGACGCCCTGAACGCCACGCGCGCCGCGGTTGAAGAAGGCATCGTCCCCGGCGGCGGCATCGCCCTGCTGAAGGCCACCATGGCGCTTGAAGGTCTGAAAGGCGACAACGCCGACCAGACCGCCGGCATCGCCATCATCCGTCGCGCCATCCAGGCCCCGATCCGCCAGATCGTGGAAAACGCCGGCGTCGAAGGCTCGATCGTCGTGGGCAAGGTGCTGGAAAACAGCTCCGCCACCTACGGCTTCAACGCCCAGACGGAAGAGTACGGCGACCTGGTCGCCATGGGCGTGATCGACCCGGCCAAGGTGGTCCGCACCGCCCTGACCGACGCCGCCTCGGTGGCCTCGATCCTGATCACGACCGAAGCGGCCGTGGCCGATGCTCCGAAGAAGTCTTCGGGCGGCGGCGCCGGCGGCGGAATGGGCGGCGGCATGGGCGGCATGGGCGACATGGACTTCTAGTCCACGACGCTCGGCTCAGGCTGAAATGAAGAGGGCGGGTCCGGAAACGGGCTCGCCCTTTTTGTCGTGCAGCGCATATTTTATTTCGAGGTCTGGATCGCTCTGACTATCTGGGGACGGAAAGAAGGCCAATTTTCCCAAGTCTCAAGAAGCATCAATCCTAGATTTTTTGCTTGGAACGATCCCTCGAATGGGTGGGTCATCACAACAAGCTTCGGGCTGAATCCGACTGCCATTGACCCTAGAGCAGCGAGGCCGCCGGACAATCGAACATCGCGTTCAAAATGGATGATGAGCCCCTCTACGAAGAAGCGAAAGAACCGGACTTCCCTTTCAAGCATAGGTCCCGTCGCTTCTAGAATTTTCCGACCTGCTAAGGGCGTGTGGTTGTGGCGCGGACCTTTTGTCGTGAGCTGCACAAGCGTAGCAGGCAGGAAATCCTCAGGCGTTGATTTGCCTGAGGCCACCATTTCTCGAAGCCGCTCTAAGTCTTCGCGCGGGAGCACGATCTCTGAGAACTCCGGCATCTTTGATGCCGCAACACGCCATAAGAGACTCAACAGAAAAAGTCGTAGCCGCTGCCAGTCTTGAGACTCGATCACCCGAGCATTCCAGCCTTCGCCGAGGTGGACGAGATTTTTAAGCCGTAGACTTGATCCCGACCAGCCACTCCAAACCAAGCTTTTGTCGCGTAGAAATTTGATCGCCCAGTCATCATAGCCAGCCAGGATTTTTTCGCCCTCGGCGGTCACCAACGCAGGATCATACCAACTGGTCATTCGCTTGATAGGACGCCTGTGCTCTCCTGCTTGGAAGATCGGTTGGCCGGGATCTTCGTGCTTTGTCAGCGCCTCTGGAAAAATATGACATTTGACGAACTGTCCGGTGTCGCCGGTAAGGCCGCAAATCCCCGAAAGTTTCTTAGCCATCCGGCTCAGCCGCCCACCGTCGTTGCCCAGATTTTCCACTGGTTGGCGGCCTGCGTGGCCGAACGGCCGGTCGTTTGGTGGCTTTGTCCCATATAGTCACCGCTCGCGATCCAGACCGATGGGGAACGCTGATGCACAGACACCTGATGGGGCTGCCCCCACACGATGACTGGAATGTCCCGGCTCATTCGACACTCCTTACGGCGTCCTGACCCACCTTCAATTCGCCATGGATTGCGGCGATCTCGCGGGCCAAGGTCTCGTCGGCCAGCCGGGCCTCTCGCGCCCGGAAATCTTGCTCAAGGATTTGGATAATGGCTGCCCGGACCACTGGGAAGTATTTGAGGCAAGTCTGCTCATCGAGTTCGTGCAGACCCTTGCTCAGTATCGCGTACGTCGCTTTGTGCTTCACTAGGGCGGGCGGCAAGACCGCTTTCAGCTCCCCGATTTTCTCGTCCATACGTAGGCCGCTGAACCCTTCGATTGGCGCTGGTAGCTCGTCATGATGTTGCCAAATCAATCGCTCGAAGATGCGACGAAGGTAGACAAACGATCCAATCCCGATCCCGTGGCTTGCCAAACCGGTCGCCCGCTTCAATTCACCAAAGTGCTTCTTGAGCAGAGGCCGGTATTTTTCGATATCCGCACCGGCAACGTCCTCAAGTGAGGGCCACTGGCCGATCTTGGTCAGCGTCATATTGGCTGTTTTGAAAAAGTAGCGGTATTTGTGGGCCTTGTTTCTTTGGCACTCGACGGTGTGATCGAAAAAGCCGATTTTTACAGCTTGGTCGGCGTCATGAGCTCTGTAGGTCCGCATCGCTGTCTTGAAAGGTGAGTGGCTCCCGCAGTGGATGCAATGCGCATCAAAGGCCACGTCACCCCAAACCAAGGTCAGGACTGAGCCCTTTCCCTTGTCTGAGTTGGGGATCGTGAACACCTCATAAAGAGGGGTGTCGAGAAATAGCTTGGCGGGTTCTGGCAATGCTGCCGCCGCTAGTGGTTCAGCCAAAGCCCATCTCCCAAGGCACCCTATCATCGCTCCAACTGGCTGTTAGGTAGCGCCAGTCGCCGGGCTGATATTCAACTGGCCCGACTGCCAGATAGCCACCCGTTTCCGACGCAGGCAACATGCCATCCGGGGTTGCAGGGGCGGCGTCCCCAACCTTCCATGAAGCTTGAGCGTCGCGATGGCGGTCAATGCAATCCCCGTCCTCTCCAGCTTGAAAGCCAACGACTGCAAACGTTCCGGGCGTCACCGCTGACACTGCCAATCTGCTGGGAGCCTCACAGCGACAGCACATGCGGCTTTAAAACGTCCACCGTCTCCGTCAGCCCCGCCGCCTCCATGTCCAGCAGCAGGATTTCGGCGGTCTTCTCGGGCTTCTTCAATCGTTCCCGCATCCGCCGGATGGCGGCGACGGCTCGGCCGGGGTCCAGGGCGATGGTGTCGGCGATGAAGGCGTCGGCACTTCGCGCCTCAAGGTTCAGCGGCGTCAGGACCTGCTCGGGAAAGTCCTTCAGATTGTCGGTGACGATGATGGAGGCGCTGGTCTTGAGCGCGGCGGCCACGACGTGGCGGTCGTTATCGTCCGGCAGGCCGACGACGGCGCCCATCATGCCGGAGAAGTCGCCGACACAGGCTTCCTCGAAGGCGGCGACCATGGCCGCGCGGGCGCGCGCGGCGCGCTCTGCCGCATCCTCGACGCCCTTGCCGGTCAGGATGGCCGTGATGGCGGCCTCCGTTTCATCGAGGATCTGGTCCGACCAACGGAGGCGGAAGAACTCCGCCTCCGCCAGGGTCAGGAGAAGGTTTCGCTTCAGCGCGCCGGCGAGGGCGCACGCGTCGATCAGCGCGGTGAAGCGGTTGGCGAACACGGCCTACAGATGCTCCGCGTCCAGCTCGGCCAGTTCGGACAGGGCGTCGCTGCGTTTCGCGTCGCGCGCCTTCTTGTAGGCGAAAAGGTTCTCCGCCTTGACGCGGCGATGCCGCCCGACGGTGACATGGTCGATGTCCCCCTTTTCGAGCAGGGACACCAGGAAGGGGCGGGACACGTTCAGAATGTCCGCCGCCTGCTGGGTCGTCAGCATCTGGCTGACCGGGACCAGGGTCACGGCGTCGCCCTGGCCGATGTAGCGCAGCAGGTCCATCAGTAGGCCGGACAGGGCCGGGGCGAGGATGATCTCGGCCGGCTTTCCGGTATCGTCGAGGACGCGGAGGCGTTGGTCCGTGTCGCTGGTGGCGTGGGCCGCCAGAATCTGGCGCAGTTGATTGGCCGCCGCCCTCTCGTTGGCGGACGGCAGCCGGTCGCCGAGTTTCTCGGCGAAGGCTGTCATGGTCATGTGAGGTCTCCAGTGGTCGGATTATCTATGTATTATTCGAAATAAACGCAACGAATGAAATATTCGAAGCGGCTTAACGTTCCGTGTCGGCGTGTTACGGCAAGCCGAGTTTCTAGTCTGGATCGAGACTAACATCTGGCGATACCCATCAACGGATCGGCCTGGAACCTCAATCAAATCAAGGCTCGGCTCAATTTAGAGCCATTCGGCGCGCCCCCTGTCGCTGTGCGCGTACAATGCGGGGCATGACCGAAGCGCCCCTGAACCGACGTCCGCACAGGCGACACAACCCCGATGAGTGGGCGGAGATGAAGGCCCTCTATGTGGCCGGGGCGACGGCGAAGAGCATCGCCGCCGACTACGGCTGCTCCGAGCGGAAAATCTATGCGCGGGCGGGCAAGGAGGGCTGGCTGCGCCGGGACTTGAAGGCGGAAAAGCCGCCGATGACGTCGGAAGAGGCGGACGCGAAGGCGCGGGCGCTCTCGGGCGTGGAGGCGGATGCGCCCATGCGGGCGCTGGAACCCGCTCCACAAGGTTACAGTACCGAATGAATCACCGACGCCTCGCAGGCCCTCAGTTCCGGACTTTCAAAATACCTCGGTGAAGAAGGGTTGGCGTCCCCGCGCATGTGCCCGTTACGTTGACCTTGACCGTCTTACCGATCGTCAGGACGGTGCTGGGTACGCTAAACAAGATATCGGCGTTGTTGCTGTTTTTCAGGGGCAAGCCATCAACGGTGATCTTAAACCGCACATTCTGCCCGCAATCGGCTTTTTCCATTCCGATCACCATCACCCTGGGGGTGGCGAAGTCAGCGATCACAGACGTCCGTCCGGGATAAGCCGCCCATTGGTAGGTGGTAAAGCCGTTTGGAATGTCGGCGCCCGGCACCGACCATTTTCCATAGGTGTAGCCATCCCCAATCCGTTGCACCTCAAGGCTTCGGCCGTCGATCGCAATCGTACCCCATTGGGCAGGTGAAACGCTGACGGTTACGCCGCGCTCGCTAACGATCTGCCATTCGCCCGAGGCATTCTCCGACCCATCTGACAGAACGGAGAAGAGGCGAACAGGCTCAGTGCCGGGAAGCCCCTTCGCGATGATCGTAATCGGCGACTCTCGAACCGACCAATAGCCTTCATAAAATCGCTTGGGATCCGTCGTCTGACTGCTTTCTTGCAGTGCGGGTGTCGACGGAACGGAAGATTCATGCCTGCCACACGCCTGAAGCGCAGCGGATATAACTAACATCGAAAAAGTCGTCACAAAGACTGACCTTTTGGTCGCTAGAGTTGCTTTAGCTGTCACATTTTCCATTTCTGAATCCTTGGCCCACCGACAAATGATTTCACTCACGGATGGCCGACCATGGATCAACAAACGCTGTCGTTTCAAGTGAGCGCTCCTGGATAAGCGCCTGTCGAGTTAGCAGCCAATGCGGTCTGTCCTCTCGTATGGTCTCAGCTCAGCCGACGGCAATCTCCCCCGGCGGCCAACCGCCAACACCGCCAATCTGATGGGTATCGGGCGGCTGTGCGCGCAATGTCCGCACCTCGACCTTCGCCTTTTTAGGGGCTTGCGGGAAAATGAGGCGGTCGAGTGCGCCTTACTATGCGGGCCCCTGATAATACGGGGATGGAAAACACATCACAGACGAGCGGGCGTCTCAGGCGCTCTGTGGTCACTTCTCTCCGGAGCGAGGATCCGGGGCCGGAGGGGCAGAAGCGACATCGGACCGGGTATTTCGTGGCCGGGGAACGGGTCTGGAAACGGATCGAGATCGAGTTCTCGGCCGGGGCGACGGCGGAATGGCTGTCGGTCAAATACGGGCCGGCGGTGCGGACCATCGGCGCGCGGGCCAAGAAGGGCGCCTGGCGCAAGAGGGACATCGCCCTGAAGGCGGACGCGACCTGGGACGCGGTGGAGGACGAGGCGCGCCTGACGGAGGAGACGCGGGCGGCCGTGCGGGAGGCGGCGGACAGGGCGGCGACGCGGCGGGCGGCGGTGAAGGCGGCGATCCGGGAGGCCGGCCAGGGAGCGGGGGACTCGGGGGATGTGCCGGAGGTCGATCTGGGGCGGGCCGTGCGGGCGGCCCAGGCCAAGGCGGTCGCGGCGATGGAGAACGGGGAGCCGAAGGCGGCGCAGGAGTTCCTGAAGCTGGCGCGGATGCTGGAGGGGGAAGACGGGGCGGAGACCGGTATCGGGGGACCGTCCGCGCAGGATGAGGCGGCGCTGGCGGCCATTCTGGAGAAGCTGGGGGAACTGGGCGAGGCCGGTGTCTGAGGTGAAGAACCCCTCAACGGCTTCGCGGTCCCCTCGTCCGATCGCCTCCGGTGCTCGTTCCTCGACCCCATCGCTGCGCGACAGGGAGGAGACGATCGCGCGTGTTCTCGACGCCGCCGAGACGCGCGAAGGCCGGGCCGCTTTCGCATGGGAGAGCATCGCACACGAAGGTCAGCGGCCGCCCGCCGGCGGGTGGCGGACGTGGGTGTTTCTGGGGGGACGGGGGGCGGGGAAGACGCGGGCGGGGGCGGAGTGGGTCAGTGATGTCGCGGCGCGGCTGGGGGCCGGGGGACGGATCGCCCTGGTGGGGGCGACGATGCACGATGTGCGCTCGGTCATGGTCGAGGGGCCGAGCGGGCTGATGAACCTGCCGTTCCGGACGCCGCCCCGGATGGAGAGCTCGCTGAGGCGGGTGGTGTTTCCGGGCGGGGCGGTCGGGGTGATGCTGTCGGCGGCCGAGCCGGAACGGCTGAGGGGGCCGCAGTTCCACGCGGCCTGGGGGGATGAGTTCTGTGCGTGGGAGAGGCCGGAGGAAACCTTGGCGATGTTGAGGCTGGGGGTGCGGCTGGGTGCGCCCTTGTCGGAGACGTTGCCTCGCCCCCTCCGTCACGGCCCCAAGGGGGGCCGCGCCACCTCCCCATCCCTTCGGGACGGGGAGGAGAACCCGGCTCAAGCAGCGAGCGACCGCGTCGCGAGCGGTAGCCCACAAGAATGGGTTCCGCGCCTGATGCTGACAACGACGCCGAAGCCTTTGCCGGTGCTGCGGCGGGTGTTGGCGGAGGCGGACTGCGAGCGGACGCATGCGCCGACGGGGGCGAATGCGGAGAATCTGGCCGACGGGTTTCTGGAGGCGATGCAGGCGCTCTACGGCGGGACGCGAAGGGCGGCGCAGGAGCTGGACGGGGTGGTGCTGGAGGCCGAGGGGGCGCTGTTCACCCATGTCGAGATGGGGCGGGCGCGGATGCTGGGGCGGTCGTGGATGCTCGGCGGGGCGCGGGAGGGGTACGAAAGGGCGGTGGTGGCGGTGGATCCGCCGGTCGGGACCCTGTCGGGCGAGGGCGGCGACGCCTGCGGGATCGTGGTGGTCGCGCGGGCGGCGGGGACGGCCTGGGTGCTGGACGACCGGTCGGTGCGGGGGCTGTCGCCGGCGGGGTGGGCGGCACGGGTCGCGAAGACGGCGAGGGACTGGGAGGCGGCGCTGGGCTGTCCGGTCCGGGTCGTGGCCGAGGGCAACCAGGGCGGGGACATGGTCGAGGCGGTGCTGAAGGGGGCGGGAGTGACGCAGCGGGTGCGGCGGGTGCAGGCGCGCGTCGGCAAGCGGGCGCGGGCCGAGCCGGTGGCGGCCCTGTATGAACAGGGGCGGGTGGGCCATGTCGGCGAGTTGACGCTGCTGGAGGAGGAGCTGCTGGGGATGGGGGAGGCGGGGGGCGCGTCGCCTGACCGGGCGGATGCGCTGGTCTGGGCGGTGACGGACCTGCTGATCGACGGGGGCGGGGTCGTGATGCCGCGGGCGTGGAGGCTGTGAGGCGGGCGAGGGATTTGTGACTCTTTGTCCATGTTCGGGCGCGGGCGATTGCGGACCGGCGGTCTGGCGTTAATGTCTCGCGCTTCAGGAAAAGGACTGTTTCTTACATGCGTCTTCGCTCCGTCTCGCTCGCCGCCCTTCTGGTCGCGATGTCCCCCGCCGCCGTTCTGGCCCAGACCCAGGTCGCCCCGATGGCCGCCGCCAGCCCGCAGGCCGCCGAACTGGCCGCCGCGCCCGTGTCGGAGCTGGTCGCCGAGGTCAATATTCCGTGGACGCGGTTCACGCTCGACAACGGCCTGACGGTCATCGTGCACGAGGATCGCAAGGCGCCCGTGGTGGCGGTGTCGGTCTGGTACAATGTCGGGTCCAAGGACGAGCCGGCCGGGTCGACCGGCTTCGCCCACCTGTTCGAACACCTGATGTTCGGCGGGTCGGAGAATGCGCCGGGGTCCTATCTGGGCCGGATGCGCAACCTCGGGCCGTCGAACCTGAACGGCACGACCTGGTTCGACCGCACCAACTATTTCGAGACCGTCCCGACGCCGGCGCTGGAACAGGCCCTGTTCCTCGAAAGCGACCGCATGGGCTACCTGCTCGGCGAGATCGGCCAGCCGGTGCTCGATCTGCAGCGCGGCGTGGTCCAGAACGAGAAGCGCCAGGGCGACAACCAGCCCTACGGTCTGGTCCAGTATGCGCGTCTGGAAGCCCTCTTCCCCGAAGGCCACCCGTATCGCCACTCGACCATCGGCTCGATGGCCGACCTGGACGCCGCCAGCCTGGAGACGGTGCGCAACTGGTTCCGCGAGAACTACGGCCCGAACAACGCCGTCGTCGTCCTGTCCGGCGACATCGACGAGGCGACCGCGCGGCCGCTGATGGAGAAGTATTTCGGCGCCATCCCGCGCGGCCCGGTCAACACCCCGGCCGAGGCCGACGTGCCGACCCTGGCGGCTCCGGTCGTGCAGGTCATGCATGACCGCGTCGCCACCACCCGCCTGATGCGCAGCTGGGCCGTGCCGGGCCTGCTCAGCGACGACGCCGTGCCCCTGTCGGTCGCGGCCGAAGTGCTGGGCGGTCTGGCGTCCTCGCGTCTGGACAACCTCCTGGTCCGCGGCGAGCAGACGGCCGTGCAGGTCTCGGCCTCGATGCAGGACTTCCACCGCGTCGGCTTCTTCGACATCTCGGTGAACGTGAAGCCGGGCGTGGACGCCGCGGAGGTGGGCCGTCGTCTGGACGCGATCGTCGCCGACTTCATCCGGACCGGCCCGACCGAGGAAGAGGTCGCCCGCGTCGCCACCCAGTACGTGTCCCAGCGCATCCAGAGCCTGGAACAGGTCAACGGCAAGGCCAACGTCCTGGCCGAGGGTCAGCTCTATGCGGGCGATCCGGACCACTACAAGAAGGAGCTGGCCGAATACGCCTCGGTCACTCCGGCCCAGGTCCGCGAGGTCATGCAGCGCTGGCTGACCCGTCCCGTCTATGACCTGACCGTCGCTCCGGGCGAACGCGAGGCCTATGCCGAGGCCGCCGCCGCGCCGTCGGGCGCGACCCCGGTTCCGGCCGCCGAGATCCAGCGCGTCGCCCGCCCGCCCATGCCCGAGATCGGCCAGGTGCCGGATCTGGAGTTCCCGGCCGTCGAGCGCGCCACCCTGTCGAACGGCATCAAGGTGGTCTACGCCCACGTCGACACCGTGCCGGTGACCCGCGTCGGCATCGACTTCGACGCCGGTTTCGCCGCCGACCGCGCCGATCGCCTCGGCGCCCACGCCATGATGCTGGACCTGCTGGACGAGGGCACCACGACCCGCGACGCCAACCAGCTGGCCGAGGAAGAGGAACGCCTCGGCGCCTCGGTCAACGTCGGGGCCTCGATGGACCGGACCTCGGCCGACCTGTCGGCGGTGACCGCCAATCTGGCGCCGTCGCTGACCCTGCTGTCGGACGTGGTCCGCAACCCCGCCTTCGCCCCGTCGGAAATCGAGCGCATCCGCGCCTCGCGTCTGTCGGGCCTGGCCAGCGAAGCGACCCAGCCGGCCGCCATCGCCGCCCGCGCCCTGCCGCCGCTGATCTATGGCGCGGACAGCCCCTACGGCCGGTCCTTCACCGGCTCGGGCGATGTGGCGACCCTGACCGCCCTGACGCGGGCCGATCTGGTCGCCGAGCACGACGCCTGGGTGCGGCCGGACAATGCGACGATCTTCGTCGTCTCTGACCTGCCGCTGGCGCAGGTGACCTCGCAGCTGGAAGCCGCCTTCGGCGACTGGCGCGCGCCCTCGACGCCGAAGGGGACCAAGGACTTCGCCGACGCGACCGTCCCGACGCCGACGAACCGCATCGTCCTGATCGACCGTCCGCAGTCGCCGCAGTCGCTGATCTACGGCGGAGCCGTCCTGCCGGTGTCCGGAACGGATGATCTGCTGGCGCTGAACGCGGCGAACGTGACGCTGGGCTCGGACTTCCTGTCGCGGATCAACTCGGACCTGCGCGAGACCAAGGGCTGGTCCTATGGGGTGAACGGCCGGGTCAACACGCTGGAACACCGCGTCCCCTACATCGTCAACGCGCCGGTCCAGGCCAACCGCACGGGTGAATCCGTTGCGGCCCTGATCGCCCAGTACGACCGCTTCCTGGAAACCGACGGCGTCCAGCCGAACGAACTGGAGCGGACGATCAACGGCAACACCCGGTCGCTGGCCGGCGGGTTCGAGACCTCGGGCCAGATCCTGGGCGCCCTGCGCTCCAACGCCCTGTACGGCCGTCCCGACGACTATCAGGCGACGCTGGCCAGCCGCACCCGCGCGCTGACGGCCGCCCAGATGGACGAAGCCGCCCGTCAGGTCATCAAGCCCGACCAGTTCGTCTGGGTCGTGGTCGGCGACGCCGCGGTGGTCCGTCCGCAGCTGGAGGCGCTCGGCCTGCCGGTCGAGGTGCGTCCGGCCGCCCAGTAGGGCGACGTAGTCCCATCGAGACGGAAGGGGGACGGCGAGCGATCGCCGTCCCCCTTTTCGCTGGCGGCAGGGGCCCTGCCGGGGTTCGCGTCATCCGGGATCGGACCCTGGACGACACAGGTGTCGAGTTCGTTGAGGGAACCCCGCGTCGAAGGGAACATTATGGCAACTCAGTCTCAGGAGTTCGCCATGTCCGACGTCAATCCCAAGCTCGATCCCAATCCGCCCACCAATACCGAGAAGGACCCTGACGACTGGGTCTCGGGCGACGACCCGATGACGGGGGCGCAGGCGTCCTATCTGAAGACCCTGTCCGAGGAGGTCCAGCAGCCGGAGGCCTTCGAACAGGGCCTGTCCAAGTCGGAGGCGTCCAAGCGGATCGACGACCTCAAGGGACGCCTCAGCGCCCCGGGCTGACGGGCGCTGAACCAAACGGGCGCGCCGGGTGTTGGACTCCGTCCCGAGGAGTCGTCCCATGCCCGCGCGTCCGACCTGGCAAGGCCATCTGAAGCTGTCGCTCGTCACCTGTCCGGTGGCGCTCTATACGGCGACGACGAAGACCAACGACGTCAGCTTCCACCTGATCAATCCCAAGACCAACAACCGGATCCGCATGGTCGCGACCGATCCCGACACGGGGCCGGTCGAGCGGTCGGATCTGGTCAAGGGATACGAGGTGTCGAAGGACGAGTATGTCCTGTTCGACAACGCCGACTTCGACAAGGTGAAGCTGGACTCGACGCGGACGATCGACATCGACCAGTTCGTCGACGCCGACGACATCGACCGGCTCTACTGGGCCGATCCCCTCTATGTCGTGCCCGACAAGGGGGTGGGGGCCGAGGCCTTCGCCGTCATCCGGGAGGCGATGGACAAGCAGAACAAGATCGCCATCGGGTCGCTGGTGCTGAGGAACCGCGAGCGGCGCATCGCCCTGGAGGTGCGGGGTAAGGGGCTGGTGGCGTGGACGTTGCGATCGCACGACGAGGTGCGCGACGCCGACGACTATTTCGACGACATCCCGACGAAGAAGGCCGACGCCGACATGGTCGAGATCGCGGCCCGGATCATCGGCCAGAAGGAGGCGGACTTCGATCCGACGCGGTTCAAGGACCGCTACGACGAGGCCCTGAAGGCCATGATCAAGGCCAAGCAGAAGGGCCAGGGGGTGGTCGAGGCGCCCGAGCCCGACGACACCAATGTCGTGGACCTGATGGCGGCGCTGCGGAACAGTCTGAAGGGGTCGGCGACCGGGGCGAAGACGCCTGCGGCGAAGAAGAAGGCCCCGGCGAAGAAGAAGGCGGCCTGACTTCCCTTCTCCCCTTGCGGGAGAAGGTGGCCGCGAAGCGGACGGATGAGGGGTGGAACACCGACGATCGCCGGTTAAAATCCAATCATGCTCAAGCCGACGGATCGCACGAGAGCCAGCGCACGCAAGGGACATAGCGATCCGACCCTGCCCGAGGCCGTCTTCTGGAAGTTTTTGAGAGACCGTCGGCTGGAAGGCCTGAAGTTTCGGCGACAGTTGCCTCTTGGCCCATACATCGCGGATTCGCCTGTCCGTCCATCCGGCTGATCGTGGAACTGGATGGCGGCGTCCATGTCTTGCGGGCGGAAAGCGACGCCGTCCGCGACGCCTGGCTGACCGCAAATGGGTGGACGGTGATGCGGTTCGTGAACGAGGCGGTGCTGAAGAGTCCGGGAGTTCTGTTTCAGGCCATTCGCGACCATGCGGTCAGAGTCGGCATGGGCTGACGCATACCCCTCATCCGGCCCTGCGGGCCACCTTCTCCCGCAAGGGGAGAAGGGAAGTCAGTCCTCCGCCTCGATGTGGTCGATGTCGTCGTCGTCGAGGCCCATGTGGTGGCCGATCTCGTGGATCAGGACGTGGGCGATGATCTCGGCGAGGCCGACGTCGCCGCGCTCGCACCACTCGTCGAGGATCGGGCGGCGATAGAGGAAGACGCGCGACGGCTCGGCGGCCGGGCCGAAGGCGTCGCGCTCGCCGACATGGAAGCCGTGATAGAGGCCGGTGAGGTCGAACGGATCCTCCAGATCGACCGAGGCCAGGGTCTCGGCGTCGGCGAAGTCGTCGACGCGGATGACCACGTCGCCCGCCGCCGACCTGAACGGCTCGGGCAGGGCGTCGAAGGCCTCACGCGCGAGGCGGGCGAAGTCGTCGAGGGAGGGGGCGGTCTGGGTGGTCCAGGTCATAAGTGAGGGACTAGGGACTAGGGATTAGGGATTAGGATCAGGAGGTAGGCTGTCGTTGTGGTCCGCGCCAGCGTGGAAGCGTCGCAGGCCGACCCCATTCCCCAGTCCCTAGTCCCTAGTCCCCAGTCCCACCCTCTTAACCATCCCGTTCGCCCTCGCCGCGACATCGGCTATGGTTCCGATTCGATCCAGCGGGTGAACGGGTATGGCGGAGGCCGATATCGCCTTTGCGGCGGCGGCGGGAGCGGCGGGGCTGGCCCTGTCGATCAGCGTCTGGGCGTGGCGTCTGCGCCGGGCCGTGAGCCTGCGCGAATCCATGGTTGACCGCGAACGCGCCGCGACGGCCCGGAGCCGGGTCCAGTACGACGGCGCCCTGTCCGCCTTCGACGATGTTCGCCTCGGCCTGATTCCGGGCGAGCCGCCGCTGGTGCTGGGGCGGGACGAGACCATCGAGGCCGTGCGGCTGGCGTTCGCGAAGGACGTTCAGGGGCCACCGGGGGCGGCCCTGGCCGAGGCCCTGCACGCAGGCCTGCCCGAGGCGATCGACGCCCTCCTGGCCGAGGGGACGCCGTTCGAGGCGCACGACGGCGACGACTGGAAGATCGAGGGCGGCGCGGTGAACGGCATCGCCTGGCTGAGGGTGTCGCCCGCGGCGCGGACCGTGTCGCAGGCGGCCTTGCAAGGCTTGAGGCAGGGCGTGGAGCAGGGCTCGGGCGAGCACGGGTTCGGGGCCGGGTTGATCGCCGACGCCTCGCCGTCACCGACCTGGGTCGTGGATCACGACGGGCGTCTGGTCTGGGCCAACAAGGCGTGGCTGGCCGAGGTCAAATGCGCGACGGTCGAGGCGGCCCGAGAGACCCAGGCCAGTTTCGATCGCGGCGCCGACCAGCTGGCGGCCGAGGCCGGGCGGGTCGGGACGCATCAGGAAGGCTTCCGCTGGACGGCCGGGGACGGGCGACGCCGGGCGTGGAAAATCCTGGCCGAGCCCCTGTTCTCTGGCGGCGCGGCGGGCGCCGGCGGACCGGTGCTGGTCTTCGCCATCGACATGACCGAGGCCGAGGAGACGCGCGACACCCTGCGCCGTCACGTGACGGCCCATGACGAGACGCTGAACCATCTGGCCGATGCGGTGGCCATCTTCGGGCCGTCGAAGAAACTGGCCTTCCACAACATCGCCTTCCAGGTGCTGTTCAATCTCGATCCCGCCTGGCTGAACGAGCGGCCGACCCACGCCGAGCTGCTGGACCGGCTGCGTCAACGCCGGATGCTGCCCGAGGTCATCGACTATGCGGGCTGGAAGGCGCGCGAGCTCGAGTTCTACGAGGCGACCGAGGCGGCCGCCGACGACAGCTGGTCCCTGCCCGACGGGCGGACGCTGCGGGTCGTGCGCCAGCCGCATCCGCTGGGCGGCATCCTGCTGCTGTTCTCGGACATCACGGGCGAACTGAGCCTGCGCAGCCGGTTCAACGCCCAGCTGCAGGTGCAGACGGCGACGCTGGACAAGCTCAACGACGCGGTCGCCGTGTTCGGCTCGGACGGGCGGCTGCGGCTGCACAACGAGGCCTTCGAGCGGTTCTGGGGCCTGTCGACCGAGCGTCTGGAAGAGGCGGGCGACTTCGACGCCATCGCCGAGCTGTGCAAGGCGGCCCTGCCCGACGCCGCCCTGTGGCTGGGGCTCAAGGCGCGGGTCGCCGACCCCGACCCCGAGAGCCGGGTGCCGATCTCGGGCGAGGGGCGGACGACCGACGGACGGACCGCCGCCTGGCAGACACGGCCCCTGCCCGACGGCGCGACCCTGGTGGCCTTCTCCGACGTCACGGCGCGGCGCGAGCTGGAACAGGCCTTGGCCCAGCGCGAGGCGGCGCTGAAGGAAAGTCAGGCGCTGAAGCGGGAGTTCGTGGGTTCGGTCAGCTACGAGCTGCGCACCCCGCTGACGACCATCGTCGGCTATTCCGAACTGCTGGAGACGATGGGCGACCTGCCCGAGCGCAGCCGCCAGCACGCGGGGGCGATCCGGGTCGCGGCGGCCCAGCTGACGGGCTCGATCGACGACGTTCTGGACATGGCCCAGATCGATGCGGGCGAGATGGAGCTGTCGCTCGGCGACGTGCGGGTGCGCGACCTGTTCGCCGCCGCCGTCGAGAAGCACCGGCCCCGGATCGAGGGCCGCGGCGCGACCCTGAAGGCCGTGGCCGCCGCCAACCTGCCGGCCATCCGGGCCGATGCGCGAAGGCTGGCCCAGGCGGTCGACCATCTGCTGGACAATGCCGGGCGCTCGGTGTCGGAGGGCGGGGCGGTATCGCTTCGCGCCGAGGCCAACGGGTCGGAACTGCGCATCCGGGTCGAGGATACGGGCCGGGGCATCCCCTATCACCTGCAGGCGCACGTCTTCGACCGGTTCGTGAAGCGCGAGCGGGGCGGACCGGGCGTGGGCCTGGCCCTGGTCAAGGCGCTGGTCGAGCTGCACGGCGGCTGGGCCGAGGTGGAAAGCGAGCCCGGCAAGGGGGCCGCCTTCATCCTGCACCTGCCGCTGGAGGCGGACAGCGGGGCGGCGGCGCCGGAGTTGGCGCTGGGTTAGGGCTTGGTGAGTAGGTCTTAGGGCTTAGAAGGAAGACCACGGCTTGAGCGGCTCCCCGTGACTCCCTAAGCCCTAAGACCTAAGCCCTACTCCCAGGAGGCCAGCATGGCCGAGCTGCTCAAGACCGCCCTGATCTACGATTTCGACGGGACCCTGGCGCGGGGGAATATGCAGGAGGTCACCTTCATTCCCTCGGTGGGGATGGGGATCGGCGACTTCTGGGGCGAGGCGGACCGGCTGACCAAGTCGGCCGATGGCGACAACATCCTGATGTACATGCAGCTTATGCTGCAGCGGGCGCGGCACAGCGACCAGCCGATCACCAAAAAGCTGCTGGCCGAGCACGGACAGGACGTGAAGCTGTTCGACGGGCTGAAGTCGGACCTGACCGGCACCGGCTGGTTCGAGCGGATCGATGCGATCGGCGCGAAATACGGGCTGGAGATCGAGCACTACATCATCTCGGCGGGCCTCGAGGAGATGATCGACGGCTGTCCGATCCGCGACGCCTTCCACCACGTGTTCGCATCCAAGTTCGCCTATGACGACCATGGGGTGGCGATCTGGCCGGCGGTGGGGGTCAACTACACGACCAAGACCCAGTATCTGTTCCGCATCAACAAGGGGGTCCTGAACCACTGGGACCACGAGCGGATCAACCGGTTCACCGCCGACGAGGACCGGGCCATCCCGTTCGAGCGGATGATCTTCCTCGGCGACGGCGACACCGATGTGCCGACGATGAAGATGATGCACACCAAGGGTGGCTTCTCGATCGCCGTCTACGATCCCCGGAACTCCGAGAAGGACCAGAAGAAAATCTATTCGCTGATCTCCGAGGACAGGGTGAACTTCGTCGCCGCTGCCGACTATCGCGAGGGCCAGCCTCTGGACCTGATCGTGAAGGGGCTGATCGGGCGGATCGCGATCAACGCGGGGACCATGCCGGCCATTGATTAGGAGGCGTCAGCGCCCACCGGCCCTCACCCACGCCTCGCGGGCCGGGAGCAGGCGGGAGGGGACGAGGCCGCGCAGGGGCGCCTGGCCTTTCAGCGTGAGACCGGCGTCCACGCCCTTGCGCCAGGCGAGATCGGCCTCGATGGCCAGACCGGCGGCGACGTCGACGACCGTGAGCCTGGGCGGCAAGGCGGTCTGACGCTCGGTGCGGATTTTCAGGCCGCCGGCCGAGGTGTCGGTGACCACGCAGGCGATCTCGAGCCCGGGCGCGACGAGGATGGCGCGCGCGTTCGACGGCGAGCGGGGCTGGAGGCGGCGGTCGATGGGTCGGGTCAGGGCCACGCTGATCAACGCGCGACGAGGGCGTCAGGCGCCACCGTTTTCATGGATGCGCCGCACGATGCGGCTTTCGTCCAGTTCGGCGACGAGGTCCGCCCTGACGCCGCCGGCCAGCATGTGGCGGGTGATGCGCTCGAACGACTGGATGAAGCGGGCCAGCTCGGCGCGGCGGGCCTCGGGGACGGCGGCGCCCGTCAGTGTCGCCTCCTGTTCGGCGCGCCAGTCGAGGACGCGGTCGAAATCCGGAGCCTTGAGGAACAGCAGGGCGTCGAAGGTCGCGAACAGGCGGGCGTAGTCGGCCCCCAGTGCATGGTTGACTTCCTGCCGCCAGAGACCGTCCGGGTCCTCGTCGCGTTCGAGAGCGTTGGCCGGAGTGGTGAGGGCGGCCTGATCCTCGGGCGTCGCGCCGAGGCACCAGCCTTCGAGCAGGATGGCGCGGGGACGGCCCGTGAAGACCGGCCAGTCCGCCTCGGGGCGGCGGTCGTCGGCGAGTTTGTCGAAGGCGGGCAGCGGGGTGCGTTCGTCGGGTCCGGCGGTACGCAGGCATGTCAGGGTCTCGTCCAGCAGGGCTAGGTCGTGCGTGCCGGGCGGACCTCTGACGGCGAACAGGGGATGGACGCGGGCGGCGAGGTCGGCGCGTTCGGCCTTCGTCAGATAGACGTCGTCGAGGGACAGGGTCGCGCAGGACAGGCGTTTCGCCGCCTCGGCCGCGAGGGTGCTCTTGCCGGACCCCTGCGCGCCCGCGATGGCGATCAGGGGGATGTGGTCCGGCCGCGCGTGGCGGCGGATCAGGTCGTCCACGGCCTGGATCAGCCGCGGATCGACCATGGTCAGTGCTGGTTGGCGGGCAGGCAGACGATCAGGCCGTCGAGGGCGTCGGAGACGCGGATCTGGCACGACAGGCGGGAGTTCGGTTCGACCTCTTCGGCGAAGTCGAGCATGGACTCCTCCATGGCGCTGGGCTTGCCGGTCGCCTCGCGCCAGGCCTCGTCGACATAGACGTGGCAGGTGGCGCAGGCGCAGGCGCCGCCGCAGTCGGCGTCGATGCCCGGGACATTGTTGCGGATCGCCCCCTCCATGACGGAGAGGCCGGACTTGACCTCCACGGCATGTTCGCGGCCGTCGTGCTCGATATAGGTGACCTTGGGCATGGAACCGGGATTAGGGGCTTGTTTCGGCGCGGGCAAGATCGCCCGGCGCAGGGTGGGTCAGGCGGCGACGTAGACCCAGGCCTCGAGGCCCGAGGCGAGGGTGACGAGGACGCGTTTGTAGTCCTCGGCCTCGTAGAGGTCGGCGGCGGCGAGTTCGTCTTCGGTGAGGCGGAAGACCATGCCGGGGATGACGTCCGCCGGGTCGCCGCTGGGGTGAAGGATCCGGTGGTGGGTCAGGCCGCTTTCGGCGATGACCTCGGGGTCGGTGATCTCGATCTCGCCGAGGACGAAGCCGGTGAGGCTGTCGGGCGTCCCGGTGAGGAGACGCCCGAAATTGGCCTGCTGGACCGCCGGGTCCTGAAGCGTGCCGTAGGAGAAGAGGAGGACCTCCGCCACTGCGTACGTCCTAGGCCGCCTGCTTCTTGCGGCCGGGGGCGATCATCAGCTTCTTGGTCTCGGCAATGGCCTTGGCCGGGTTCAGGCCCTTGGGGCAGACCTGGGCGCAATTCATGATCGTGTGGCAGCGATAGAGTTTGAACGGGTCCTCGAGGTCGTCGAGCCGCTCCTGGGTCTTGTCGTCGCGGCTGTCCGAGATCCAGCGGTAGGACTGCAGCAGCGCCGCCGGGCCGAGGTATTCTTCCTGGTTCCACCAGTAGCTTGGGCAGGAGGTCGAGCAGCAGGCGCACAGGATGCACTCGTACAGTCCGTCGAGCTTCGCGCGGTCTTCCGGCGACTGCAGACGCTCGGTGGTGGGGTCCGGATCGTCGGACTGGAGGTACGGCTTGATCGAGTCGTACTGGGCGTAGAACAGGGTCAGATCGGTGACGAGGTCCTTGACCACGGCCTGGTGCGGCAGGGGGCCGATGGCGATGGTCGAGGACGAGCATTCGTCCCAGCCCTTGGTGCAGGCCAGGGTGTTGCGACCGTCGATGTTCATCGAGCAGGAGCCGCAGATGCCCTCGCGGCACGAGCGCCGGAACGACAGGGTTGGGTCGATCTCGTTCTTGATGTGGATCAGGGCGTCCAGCAGCATCGGGCCGTGGTCGTCGGCCGAGACCTCGTAGACGTCCCACGAGGGGTCGGCGTCGACGTTGGGGTCGTAGCGATAGACCTTGTAGGTCTTGACGTTCTTCGCGCCGGGAGCGGCCTTGTGGACCTTGCCGGCCGTCGGCTTCGAGCCGCGCGGGAGGGTGAGTTGAACCATCTCAGTAAACCCTCGCCTTGGGCTTGATGTACTCGATGTCGCTGGACATCGTGTAGGTGTGCACGGGTCGGTAATCGATCGCGACGCCCTCGCCGGGTTTCTTCCAGGCCAGGGTGTGCTTCATCCATTCGTCGTCGTGACGGTCGGGGAAGTCCTCGCGGGCGTGGGCGCCCCGGCTTTCCTTGCGGTTGGCCGCGCCCTCGATGGTGACGAGCGCCTGGTTGATCAGGTTGTCGTACTCCAGCGCCTCGACCAGATCCGTATTCCAGATCATGCCGCGATCGGTGGTCTTGATGTCGGCCGAGCGGGCGGCGATGTCGCGCAGCTTGGTCACGCCCTCGGCCAGGGTCTCGCCGGTGCGGAAGACGGCGGCGTCGGACTGCATGGCGTGCTGCATCTCGTTGCGCAGTTTCGCCGTCGACTGGGAGCCGTCAGCGAAACGGAAGCGATCGAGACGCGCCAGATGTTCGGCGGTGGCCGAGGCCGGGGCGGCCGGGACCGGGGCGGCCTTGTCGACCACCTCGCCCGCGCGAAGCCCGGCGGCGCGGCCGAAGACGACCAGATCGGTCAGGGAGTTCGAGCCCAGACGGTTGGCGCCGTGGACCGAGACGCAGGCCGCCTCGCCGACGGCCATCAGGCCGGGCACCACGGTGTCGGCGTTATCGCCGACCTTGGTCAGGACCTCGCCGTGATAGTTGGTGGGGATGCCGCCCATATTGTAGTGGACGGTCGGGATGACCGGGATCGGCTCCTTGGTCACGTCGACGCCGGCGAAGATCTTGGCGCTCTCGGAAATGCCCGGCAGGCGCTGGTGCAGGATCTTCGGATCCAGATGGTCGAGGTGGAGGAAGATGTGGTCCTTCTTCGGACCCACGCCGCGGCCCTCACGGATTTCCATCGTCATGGAGCGCGAGACGACGTCGCGCGAGGCCAGGTCCTTGGCCGAGGGGGCGTAGCGTTCCATGAACCGCTCGCCTTCGGAGTTGGTGAGGTATCCGCCCTCGCCGCGTGCGCCCTCGGTGATCAGACAGCCCGAGCCGTAGATACCGGTCGGGTGGAACTGGACGAACTCCATGTCCTGCAGCGGCAGGCCGGCGCGCAACACCATGGCATTGCCGTCGCCGGTGCAGGTGTGGGCCGAGGTAGCCGAGAAATAGGCGCGGCCGTAGCCGCCGGTCGCCAGGATGACGAGCTTGGCGCGGAACTGGTGGATCGTGCCGTCGTCGAGCTTCCAGGCCGTGACGCCGGTGCAGGCGCCATCCTGCATGATCAGGTCGAGGGCGAAATACTCGATGAAGAACTCGACCTCACGTCGGACCGACTGGCCGTAGAGGGTGTGAAGGATGGCGTGACCGGTGCGGTCGGCGGCGGCGCAGGTGCGCTGGACCGGGCCCTCGCCGTAGTTCTTCGTCATGCCGCCGAAGGCGCGCTGGTAGATCTTGCCCTCGTCGGTGCGGCTGAACGGCACGCCCCAGTGTTCGAGCTCGTAGACGGCCTTGGGGGCCTCGCGGACCAGGTATTCGATGGCGTCCTGGTCGCCCAGCCAGTCCGACCCCTTGACGGTGTCGTACATGTGCCACTTCCACGAATCCTCGCCCATGTTGCCGAGCGAGGCGGAGATGCCGCCTTGGGCCGCCACGGTGTGGGAGCGGGTCGGAAAGACCTTGGTGACGCAGGCGACCTTGAGGCCCTGCTGGGCGGCGCCGAGGGCGGCGCGGAGGCCCGAGCCGCCGGCGCCGACGACGACGACGTCGTATTCGTGATCGACGATTTGATAGTCAGCCATCTCAGATCCCGAAACCGGCGGGGAGCGGCGCCGAACCCAGCGCCAGCCGCACGATGAAGAAGACGCTGGCGGCGGCCAGCGCGAGGAAGATCAGGTTCAAAAGGCCCAGCAACAGGGCCTTGGAGCCCGACTTGTGGACGTAGTCCTCGACGATCACCTTCCAGGCCAGGCTGGAGAAGCCGAAGAAGACCAGGGCCGTGACGATCAGCAGGCCCGCGTTCAGCCGGTTGGCGAACCATTGCAGGACGACGTCGTATTCGGCGCCCGCCAGGGTGAAGGCCGTCGACAGCAGCCAGACGCCCAGCGGCATCATCAGGGCCAGAAGGATCTTTTCCAGCGTCCATTCGCCGGCGCCGTGGCGCTCGGAGACCTTTACGCCGTTCTTGAACTGGACCGAAGCGCTCACAGCGAAACCCTCCCGGTGGCGAACAGGGCGACCCAGAAGAGGACCGCCAGCGGGATCGGCGCGTAGACGGCGATCGAGGACAGCAGGTCGGCGGGCTTGATCGTCAGGGCGCGGCCCGTGTCGTTGATCAGGTGCCGGGCGCCGTTCAGCAGCAGCGAGATCAGGATCACCGTCAGGCCGAAGCCGACGAACAGACCGAGCGGCGAGGCGGCGAGGCCGAGGAAGGCCGCGTAGGCGTCCGGGCCGAAAGCGGCGGCGGCCATCCAGGCGACCACGAAGATCGCGCCGACACTGGCCGCGCCGATGGTGACGCGGAAGGCGATCGAGGCCGTCATGGTGATGTGCCACCGCCAGGTCTGCAAATGCGGCGACAGGGGACGGGGACGGCCGTTGGGCTGAACGACGGAACGACCGGTGTGGTCGTCGGCCGCATTGCCGGGGGAGTTCGACATGCGAATGGTTCTCAAAAAGCTGAGACGGATCAAGGCGTCAGGCGCGATTGCAAGAGGCTTTACGAACCGTCGCGGGGCAGTGTCAACGCGAGGGTGCAGTGCAAAACAGCCCGGAGACGCTGCCGTTCACGCCGCATGGGGAACCGATCACAATTTCGCGTGTTGCAGGTAAGCCCTAGCCATGACCGCCGCGAGACGACACTCTCGCCGCCATGCTGGTCTTCGCACTGATTTCGCTCGCCGTTTCGCCGATGCAGTCGGCGCCCGTCGCCTATACGGCCCAGGTCTATCAGGCGCCGGTGGTCCGGCCGTTCGAGCCGCCCTCGAATTTCGGCCGTGTGACCGAAGAAGGCGACGGCGGGGGCGACCGCACGCTTCGCGTCATCACAGCCCCGGTTTCGGTCGAGGCCTACCGGCGCAGCTACGAACATGCGCCGTCGCGGGCGGACAACGCCTATGACGCCGGGGTCGAGAATGCCGAGCGCGCCATGGACGCCCGGATGGGGCCGCTGGACGGACGCTGGCATCTGAAGGACGGCGAAGGCCGGACGCTGATGACCCTGTCGCTGATGGACCAGGGCCAATCGAAGCCGCTGGAAGGCGCCTATCGCACGGCGGACGCCCAGGCCGAGGTCGGTCCGCTGACGGGGGCGGAACGGTCGGCCGGGTCTCTGGTGCTGGATCTGGACGGCGGGCGGCTGTCGCTCTCGCCGTCCGGCGACGGGTGGACGGGGACGCTGACCCAGGGCGAACGCGAGCGGGCGGTTACGCTGGTTCGCTGAGCCCGCCCCGTTCCGGACCCCTAGCCGAGATCGATCAGATCGAGGGCGCGCGCTCTCGCGGCCGGATCAAAGGCCAGGGCCGAACCCCGACCCCAGACCGGATCGGGCCAGACGCTGTCGTCGCGGCGGCGACCGACCACGTGAACATGCAGCTGGGCCGTGACGTTGCCGAGGGCGGCGACGTTGAGCTTGTCGATCGGCCGGCCCGCCGCCTCGGCGAGGGCGCGGACGATCGCGCCGGCGCGGATGGTCTCTTCCATCAGGGTCGTGCGGTCGGAGACCGACAGATGCTCGAGCTCCGTCGCGCCCGCGACGCGCGGGATCAGGATCAGCCACGGGAAGCGGGCGTCGTCCTGCAGCCGGACATGACACAGGGGCCAGTCGGCGGCGAAGACGGACCCGGCCGTGAAGGCCGGATCGACGGTGAACAGCGCCACTAGTCGAGTCCGTAGACCACGCAGGCCTGATCGGTCAGGACCTGAAGCGGCGGCTGAAGCGCCAGTCGCGCGGCCTCGATCTGGGCCTCGCTGGGGGCGCCGCCGGCGATGGGGGCCGGCGGCGGCGGCGGGGCCATTTCGGCGCGGCTCATGCGGCTGCCCGTGACGACGACGTCCTCCGAGACCGTGGTCGCCTGCGACGCGCCCGAGCCGTAGGAGGGCCAGCCGGCGAGGACATCGGTCTGGCAGGCGCGGCCGGTGGGATCGATGACCCGGACCGAGCCGAGGGTGGCTCCGGCGCTCTCGGCGGCCGAGCGGGCGCGGTTGGCGGCGTCGCGGACGGCTTCGCGGGCGAGGTTGGACTTGGCGACATTGTCGGGCTCGAGGCTGAAATAGACCTGGCCGATCGAGTTGGGCTGGGAGGCGACGACGGTGGCGTAGATCCGCTCCAGCTGGCGCACGTCTCGGACATTGAGGCTGACGGTGGCCTGGGCTTGATAGCGTTCGATGCGGTCGGCGCGGGTGTTGTCGCGCATGATCCCGTTCTCGTCGCGGTACTGGTCGTACAAGGGCTGGGTCGTCAGGCTGGTCTCGACGCGGACGGTCTCGACGCCATAGGCGGCCAGGGTCTGGCTCAGGGCGCGGACCTGGTCGGCGGCCTTGCGCGAGGCTTCGGCGACGCTGCGGTCCACGACCTGGAAGGTGGCCGAGAAGCCGGCGCGGTTGGCCTGAAGCTCGACCCGGACATAGCCGATCGAGGCGATGACCGGATCGCGCATCCACCAGGGGGCGGGGACGTATTGCTGGCCGATGGTGGCGGGGGGCGTCTGGGCCAGAGCGGGCGACGCGAGCGCGGCGGAAAGCAGAAGGGCGGCGAGGACGGGACGCATGGTGGGAACTCCGTTTTGTTGCCTGATCCGAAGCCTTGCAGCCCCGCCCCGCCGGGTCTAGACCGCCCGCCGACGATTTCTGACATCGCACTGCAACAACACCCGGCCTCAAGTAGCGCTCAGCGCGATAGGCCAACAGGAATGGAGACTCCCATGGCTCGCGCGAAGATCGCCCTCATCGGCGCCGGTATGATCGGCGGCACCCTGGCCCACGTGGCCGCGCGCGAAGCCTTGGGCGACGTGATCCTGTTCGACATCGCCGAGGGCACGCCCCAGGGCAAGGCGCTCGACATCGCCGAGGCCACCGCCGTGTTCGGTTCGTCGGTCTCGCTGAAGGGCGCCAACGCCTATGCCGACATCGCGGGCGCCGACGTCTGCATCGTCACCGCCGGCGTGCCCCGCAAGGACGGCATGAGCCGCGACGATCTGGTCTCCATCAACCTGAAGGTCATGAAGGCCGTCGGCGAGGGCATCAAGGCCCACGCCCCGAACGCCTTCGTCATCTGCATCACCAACCCGCTCGACGCGATGGTCTGGGCCCTGCAGAAGTTCTCGGGCCTGCCGCACGAGAAGGTCGTCGGCATGGCCGGCGTGCTGGACTCGGCGCGCTTCGCCTACTTCCTGTCGGAAAAGACCGGCGTCTCGGTGCAGGACATCCACGCCTGGACCCTGGGCGGTCACGGCGACGACATGGTGCCGATGGTGCGCCACTCGACCATCGGCGGCCTGCCCCTGCCCGACGCCGTCGCGGCCGGCTTCCTGTCGCAGGCCGATCTGGACGCCATCGTCACCCGCACCCGCAAGGGCGGCGGCGAGATCGTGGCCCTGCTGAAGACCGGTTCGGCCTTCTACGCCCCGGCCGAGAGCGCCATCGCCATGGCCAAGTCCTACCTGCTGGACCAGAAGCGCGTCCTGCCCTGCGCCGTCTGGCTGTCGGGCGAATACGGCCTGTCCGACCTCTACGTCGGCGTGCCGGCCCTCCTTGGCGCCGGCGGCGTCGAAAAGATCGTCGAGTTCACCACCAACGAAGACGAGAAGGCGATGTTCGCCAAGTCGGTCGCGTCGGTGCAGGGCCTGATCCAGTCCTGCAAGGATCTGGAGCCTTCTCTCGCCTAGGGGCGCTACCGCTCGCGACGCGGTCGCTCGCTGCTTGAGCGCAAGAGTCGAGAAGGGCCGCGGAGCGATCCGCGGCCCTTCTCTTTTGTTGGATTACTGGGCCGGAGGTGTCGCGGCCGCCGGCTGTTCCGTCGCGACCGTGCGGCCGAGGTCGACGGCGAGGCTGCGCCAGACCTGGATGGGGTCGTCGAGCTGCTGGGGGCCGGCGCCCTGGCTGAGGAGGACGTCGTACTGGGCCACGGCCTGGGGGTCGCCGCCCTCGGTCTCGGGCGCGGCATGGAAGGCCTTCACGAAGCGGCGGCCGCCGTTCCAGCGCGAGACGATGTCCGGCGTGGCGTTGGCGCCCGAGAAGACGGCCGTGAACTGGACGTCGGGGCAGCTGCCGTTGGTGCAGGAGAACAGGGTCATGACCCAGCGCAGGGGGCCGTCCTCGACGCGCAGATAGACCCGGTCGTTGTTGGTCTGGGGCGGGGCGACGGTCAGGCCGGCGGCGGTCAGGCGGCCGGTGACCTCCGCCACCGTCAGGCCGCTCCAGCGCGCGGGCGCGGCGGTCTGAGGCGCGGGGGTCGCCGGTGCGGCGGGCGCGGTCTGGGCGAAGGCCGGGACGGCGAGCGCCATCAGGGCGGCGGCGAGGGCGATGGATTTCATGGTCGTGTTCCGTGTGATGCCGCCACCCTAGGCGGCTTTGCGGCGAACCCAAGGCTGGGGCTCAGTCCTTGTGTTCGGCCTGTTCCAGCCAGGACTGGCTCGACATCTCGTTGAGGCGCGAGACCGTGCGCTCGAACTCGAAGGCGCCGTCGCCGGCGGGATAAAGCTGTTCCGGGGCTCCCGCCGCGAGCGCGACGAGCCGGGTCTTCGCCTCGTACAGGGCATCGATCAGGGTGACGAAGCGGCGGGCGGAGTGACGGTTGTCCGGCGTGATCAGGGGCACGCCGTCGAGGAAGAGGGTGTGGAAGCGCCCGGCGATGGCCAGGTAGTCCTGCGGGCCCAGCGGCGCTTCGCAGAGCTCGGCGAAGGTGGCGCGGGCCAGCCCCCCGGCCGTGCGCTCGATGACCACGTCGCGGCCGAGGACGGCCAGATGGGCCGGGCATTCGGGCATGTCGCCCCTGAGCGCCTCCCACAGGGCCTCGAAGCCCTCGCGGCGGGCGCCGGTCTCGCCACCCTCCTGCCTGCCGGGATCGTACCAGACGCGCGAGGCTCTGATCCGGTCGAGGCGCCAGTCGCGGGCGCCGGTCAGCTCCAGAACCTGGCAGCGCTCCTTGAGGCGTTCGATGAAGGGCAGGAAGAGCTGGCGGTTGATGCCGTCCTTATAGAGGGCGTCCGGCGCGCGGTTGGAGGTGATGCAGACCACGACCTTGCGCTCGAACAGGCCGTCGAACAGCCGGCCCAGGATCATGGCGTCGGCGATGTCGGTGACCTGCAGCTCGTCGAAACACAGCAGGCGGGCTTCCGAGGCGATCAGGGCGGCGACCGGCTCGATGGGGTCGTCGCCCCTGTGCGTGCCGAAGACGGCCTGGCGGGCCTTCCTGTCGCCCTCACGCCACTGGCGGATCAGGTCGTGGATCCGGGCCATGAAGGCGTGGAAATGGGCGCGGGTCTTTCGCGGCTCCGGCGCGTGGGCGAAGAACAGGTCCATCAGAATGGACTTGCCGCGTCCGGGAGGTCCCCAGAGGTAGAGGCCCTTCACCTCGCCGACGCCGCCGAACAGGCCGCGCTTGCCGAGGTCCTTCTCCAGCCGGGTCAGGGCATCGACCGCGCCTTTCTGGGCGGGATCGGCGGTCAGCACGCCCGATTTCAGACGTTCGGCATAAGCGCGGGCGATGTGTGACGGCATGGAACTGGGGCATAAACGGCCTGCCCAGGCCTGAAAAGCGGTTGCTTCGCACACGGATGCGCCTAATTGCGACGTCAGGAGATAAAGTCTCCTACCTCCCCCTACCGCGTTCAGGCAGCAAGCGACCGTGTCGCGAGCGTCAGCGCGTCCGAAGGACTGACAAGAATGGGCTATTCCGTCGCTATCGTGGGCGCCACCGGCAATGTCGGGCGCGAAATGCTGACCATCCTGGAGGAACTGGAGTTCCCCGTTTCGGAAATGCACGCGGTGGCCTCGCGAAAATCCAAGGGGATGGATGTCGCCTGGGGCGACAAGACCATCAAATGCCAGGACATCGAGAGCTTCGACTTCTCACAGGTGGACATCGTCCTGATGTCGGCGGGCGGGGACGTGTCGCGCGCCTGGTCCGAGAAGATCGGCAAGCTGGGGCCGATGGTGATCGACAACTCCTCGGCCTTCCGCAAGGACCCGGACGTGCCCCTGATCGTGCCCGAGGTGAACCCCGACGCGATCAAGCTGGCCGGCAAGAAGAACATCATCGCCAACCCGAACTGCTCGACGGCCCAGCTGGTCGTGGCGCTGAAGCCGCTGCATGACGCGGCGAAGGCGAAGCGGGTGGTGGTCTCGACCTATCAATCCGTGTCCGGCGCCGGCAAGGAAGGCATGGACGAGCTGTGGAACCAGACCAAGGCCATCTACGGCCTGGGCGACGCCAAGCCGAAGAAGTTCCCCAAGCAGATCGCCTTCAACGTCATCCCCTTCATCGGGTCGTTCAACGAGGACGGCTACACCGACGAAGAGACCAAGATGTGGGACGAGACCCACAAGATGCTGGATCCGAACATCAAGCTGACGGTCACCTGCGTCCGCGTGCCGGTCTTCGTCGGCCATTCCGAAGCCGTGACGGTCGAGTTCGAAAAGCCCATCAGCCCCGACGAGGCGCGCGCCATCCTGCGCGAGGCGCCGGGCGTGCTGGTCATCGATAAGCAGGAACACGACGGCTACATCACCCCGGTCGACGCGGCCGGCGAGCATGCCGTTTACGTCTCGCGCATCCGCAAGGACCACACGGTCGAGAACGGCCTGGTCTTCTGGGTGGTGTCCGACAACCTGCGCAAGGGCGCGGCCCTGAACGCCGTCCAGATCGCTCAGCTGCTGGACGAGACGGGCACGATCAAGCCCAAGAGCGGGTATCGCACGCTCACGGTGTGACCCCCTCCCGGTGAGGGCTTGAGCGGCCGGGAGCGAAGCGGTTGGAAACGCGACAGGTGAGGGTTCATGCCCTCACCGGTTCGCACCGCGCCCTCACGCTTGGCTGCCATGCGCCCCCCTGGCCGCGCCCCGCGAGTCTCAAGCCCTCCCCCATGGGGAGGGAAGGAAATGACGGATGACCACCCCGCCCGCCACCGAAGCCCGCAACGCCCTGATCGCCGGGATCGGCTGCTATTTCATGTGGGGCTTCATCCCCCTGGTGTTCCAGGCCATGGCGAGAGCCGGGGCCGACCCGTTCGAGATCATGGCGCACCGCACCGCCTGGGCCGTGCCCTTCGCGGGACTGCTGGTCCTGCTGGCCGGCCAGGCCGGCCAGGTGGTCGCGGCGCTGAGAAACCCGAAGGTCATGGGCTGGATCGCCCTGTCGACCACCCTGATCGCCGTCAACTGGACCGCCTATGTCATCGCCGTGAACCACGGGCGGATGCTGGACGCCAGCCTCGGCTACTATCTGAACCCTCTGCTCAACATGGCCGCCGGGGCCTGGCTGTTCCGGGAGCGGATCTCGCGCTTCGGCATGGTCGCCATCGGCCTGGCGGGCGTCGGCGTGGTGCTGCAGGGCGCAGCCCTGGGGCATCTGCCGTGGGTGGCCCTGCTGCTGGCCTTCAGCTTCTGCGGCTATGGAGTGATCCGCAAACGCGTCGCCGTGGAGGCCCAGAGCGGGCTGTTCCTGGAATGTCTGTTGCTGGCGCCCCTGGGTCTCGGCTGGATGTTGTGGATCGGGGCGCAGGGTCAGGGTCATTTCGGCGTCTCGACCGAGGCGACCCTGTGGCTGCTGGCGGCCGGGCCGGTCACGGTGATCCCCATGGTGCTGTTCGCCTGGGCCGCGCGACGGATGCCGCTGTCGACCATGGGCTTCCTGCAGTTCATCGCGCCGTCGATCGTGTTCGTCTTCGGCGTGCTTCAGGGCGAGCCGTTCGGCTGGCTGAGGGGGATTTCGTTCGGCTTCATCTGGGCCGGGGCGGCGGTCTATGCGCTGGGCGCCTGGCGCGCGCGGGGCGGCACAGCCCCTGCCGGCCCGATCGCGCCGGAACCCGGGCTGCTCGACGACCCCGCCGAGGACAGGACGCTCCCGTCCGGGCGGTGACGCTTCGCCCCGGCCCGGAACGGGTCTAGCCTTCGGCCATGGCCGAGCTGTCGAAGAGCCGAAAACGCTGGATTCTGGTCGCCACGGTGCTGGGGTCGAGCCTGACCTTCATCGACGGATCGGCGCTCGGCGTCGCCCTGCCCTCGATCCAGAGGGACCTTGGCGCGGGTCCGGCGGCGGCGCAGTGGATCTCCAACGCCTATCTGCTGACGCTGGGCGCGCTCGTCCTGATCGGCGGGGCGGCGGGCGACCGGTTCGGGCGACGTCGGGTCTTCCTGATCGGTGTCGGTGTGTTCGCCCTGTCGTCGATCGCCTGTGGACTGGCGCCCACCGCGCAACTGTTGATCGCCGGGCGGGCGGCGCAGGGAATCGGCGCGGCCCTGCTGACGCCGGGGGCCCTGGCCCTGATCGGCGCGACCTTTCCGGAGAAGGAGCGCGGCGCGGCCTTCGGGGCCTGGGCCGGGGCCGGGGCCTTGTTCGGCATGGTCGGGCCGCTGGTCGGCGGCTGGCTGGCGGATCACGCCGACTGGCGATTCATTTTCTGGATCAATGTCCCCCTGGCCCTGCTGACGGTGGTCGTGGCGCTCAGGGCCGTGCCGGAGAGCCGGGATGAGAGCGCCCGGGGGCTGGACTGGCCGGGCGCGGTGCTGGCCATCGGCGGGCTGGGCGCGTTGATCTGGGGGCTGACGGCGGCGCCCGATCTGGGCTGGATCCATCCGGGGGTGATCGCGGGGCTGGCCGGCGGCGGCGTCCTGCTGGCGGGCTTCCTGTGGGCCGAGGCGAAGGAGGCGCATCCGATGATGCCGCTGGGCCTGTTCGGCTCGCGGGTTTTTTCCGGGATCAATCTGCTGACCCTGCTTCTCTACTTCGCGCTGAGCGGGGCGATGTTCTTCCTGCCGTTCGAGCTGATCCGGGTGCACGGCTGGTCGGCGACCGGGGCGGGGTCTGCCATGCTGCCGTTCGCGGCGGTGATGGGGCTGTTCTCGGGCGCGGCCGGGAAACTGGCGGACCGGTTCGGGGCGAAGCTGTCGCTGAGCGTCGGGCCGATGCTGGCGGGGGCCGGTCTGATCCTGCTGGCCCTGATGCCGCCGGACGCGGGCTATGTCGCCGGGCCTCTGGCGGGAATGACGGTGATCGCCATCGGCATGACCCTGGCGGTCGGCCCGCTGACGGCGGCGGTCATGGGGGCGGTCAAGGAGGGGCACACGGGCGTGGCCTCGGGCGTCAACAACGCGGTGGCGCGGATCGCGGGGCTGCTGGCGATCGCCTTGCTCGGCGTGTTGCTGTCGGCGGTGTTCGTTTCGAGCCTTGGGGCGGGCGTCGATGCTGTGGATGCGCGGGCCCAGCTCGGGGCCGTGATGGCGGGCGAGGGCGATCTGTCCGCCGGAGCGGTCGCCGCCTTCCACCGGGCGTTTCAGGCTGTGATGGTCGTCTGCGCGGCCTGCGCCATCTTCGGCGGTGTGGTGGGTCTGCTGACCGCGCCGGCCAGGCCTCCAAAAGATGGAGTTCAGAAGGCCGTGTAGAGGGCCTCGATCAATCGTTGCGCGCGGGGGTCGCCGATCAGATACGGCGACTGGCGGGTCATGGCGTAGGCGGCCGAGAGCTTCACGTCCGGGTCGGCCATGACGCAGCTGCCGCCCCAGCCGCAGTGGCCCAGTGCGTCCGGGTTGGGGCCGAAGATGTTGAGGCCCTCGTTCCGCATCAGGCCGGCGGCCCAGGTGATGTCGTAGGGCAGGACCTTGTCCGGGCCTGAGATGCGCGCCTTCGTCGCCTCGGCGAGGACGGCCGGGGAGAGGACGGTCTGGCCGTCGAGCTGTCCGTCGTCGGCGAAGACCCCCATCGCACGGGCGAGGGCCAGGGCCGTGCCGTGCAGGTTGGCGGACGGGATTTCGATGGAGCGCCATTCGGCCGAGCCGCGCCCGCCGGGGGCTGAGCCTTTGTCGAGGAAGGCAGCGGTCTTGATGGCGTCGATGGGGCCGAGGTCGGGGGCTTTCGACGGCTTGCGCAGGGCGGCGACGCGGTGGTGCTCCGCCTCGGGCAAGCCGATCCAGAGCTCGAGGCCGAAGGGGTCGGCGAAGTCCTGACGCAGGGTCTGGCCCATCGTCCGGCCGTCGGCGAGACGGTGAACCTCGTTGGCGAGGAAGCCGACGGTGACCGGGTGGTAGCCCGAGGCGGTTCCCGGCGGCCACATCGGGGCCTGGGCGGCGAGGCGGTCCAGAACAGCGCGCTGGTCGAACCAGATGGCGGGATCGGCGGGGCTGTCGAAACCGGGCAGGCCGTCCTGATGCGACAGCAACTGGGCGACGGTGACCCCGGCCTTGCCGTTGGCGCCATAGGCCGGCCACAGGTGGGCGACCTTCTCGTCATAGGCCAGTTTGCCGCGCTGGACGGCCGAGGCCATCAGCAGGGCCATGATCGCCTTTCCCGAGGAGAAGACGGGGACCAGGCTCCGGTCGGTGAAGGGGGTCTGTTCGCGCGGATCGGCGACGCCGGCCCAGAGGTCGATGATGGTCTCGCCGGCGATGACGACCGAGAAGCGGGCGGCCTGTTCGTTGAGCCCGTCGGGGGCGTCGGTGAAGTTGGCGGCGAAGGCGTCCTTGACCGCATGGAAGCGCGGCGGACAGAGGCCGGAAATCTCGGGGGCGGTGGTCATGCCGGGGTCTTATCCGCCGATTGCGACGCCTGCCACTGAAGAACGCCCCCGGCCGCGACGACGCCCGAGGCGAGGCTGGCCTGAAGCAGGTAGCCGCCGGTGGGCGCCTCCCAGTCGATCATCTCTCCGGCGACGAAGACGCCCGGTCTGGCGGTCAGCATCAACGATGGATTCAGGGCCGGGAACTCGACGCCGCCGGCGGTGGAGATCGCCCGTTCCAGTCCCTGGATGCCGGTCAGCTTCAGCCGGACGGCCTTGATCCGTTTGGCCAGCTTGTCGAAGCCCGGCGGGATGTCGCCGATCTCGCGAAGGACCGCGATGGCGGCGGGAGACAGGCCGCCGGCCTTGCGCAGGTGGTTGGTCATGGAATCCTTGCCGCGCGGACGGCCGAGGCGTTCGGCCAGGGCCGTCTCGGTCAGGTCCGGACGCAGGTCGACGACGAGAGTGGCGGACCCGTCGGCGGCGATGGCGGCGCGCAGGGCCGACGACAGGGCGTAGATCGCCCCGCCCTCGACGCCGTAGCGGGTGACCACGACCTCGCCGCGCACAGTCTGGTCGCCGAAGGTCAGGGTCGCGGGCTTGAGCACCTGACCGGCGAAGCGCTCGATCAGGATGTCGGACCAGGCGACGTCGAAGCCGGCGTTGGCGGGGACGAGAGGGCTGACGGAGACGCCCTCGGCCTCCAGCGTCGGGACCCAGGCGCCGTCCGAACCCAGCCGGGGCCAGCTGGCGCCGCCCATGGCGAGGACGGTTGCGGCGGGATATTCGATCCGTTCGCCGTCGGGGGTGTCGAAGACCAGGGCCTCGCCCTGCCAGCCGGTCCAGCGCGAGCGGGTGCGGATCTCGACGCTGAGGTCGTTCAATCGGCCCAGCCAGGCGCGCAACAGGGGGGAGGCCTTCATGGCGCGCGGGAAGACCCGGCCGCTGGATCCGACGAAGGTCTGCTGGCCGAGGTCGTTGGCCCATGCGGTCAGGTCATCGGGGGAGAAGGCGTCGAGCCAGTCCGAGATCGGCTCCTGCGCCGCCGCATAGCGGCCGAGGAAGGACTCTTGCGGCTCGGTGTGGGTCAGGTTCAAGCCGCCGCGCCCGGCCATCAGGAGCTTGCGTCCCACCGACGGCATGCGGTCGTGGACGACGACGCGGGCGCCGGCCTTCGCGAGGGTCTCGGCGGCCATCAGGCCTGAGGGTCCGGCCCCGATGATGTGGACGGCATGGTCGGCGGGATCGGTCATGGCGCTCCTTAGCCCGTCAACTCTTGCGGAGGAACGTCCGAACCCCGCATACGCTTGTCCGATCATGAGCGTCGCCTTCACGCGCGAGGAGGATCTGGAGGCCACGGCCGCCGATCTGCCGGACCGCCCCATCTCCACCCATCCCAATCTGGTGACGGCTGCGGGCCTCGCCGCCATCGAGGATGCGCTCGCGAGCGCGCGGGCCGCCTACGCCTCGGCCCAGGCGTCGGGGTCCATCGAGGCGGACCGGACGGCCATGGCGCGGGCGACGCGCGACCTGCGCTACTGGTCGGCGCGACGGGCCAACGCCCAGCTGGTCGAGACCGAGGCCGACGGTCGGGTGCGTTTCGGCGGCTCGGTGACGATCGAGCGCGACGACGGCCGGACCCAGACCTGGCGCATCGTCGGCGAGGACGAGGCGGACCCGGCCAACGGCTCGGTCAGCCACGTCTCGCCCTTGACCCGCGCCCTGATCGGCAAGGGCGTCGGCGACGAGGCGATGGTCGCCGGACAGTCGGTGGAAATCATCGCTGTGGACTGACGGCCCGGTCCACCCCACATTGATCCGGACGAGCGCATCGGCGTTCAGGCAGCGAGCCTCCGCGAGGCGAGCGATAGCGAACCAAGAAGGACCTCAATGGCCAGAAAACCCAACTACGGCTTCGAACGTATGGAACGCGACAAGGCGGACGCCGAGAAGGCCGCCCGCAAGGCCGCCGCCAAGCTGGCGAAGAAGGAAGCGAAAGCCCGGGGCGAGGACGTCGACCACCCCGACTGGCAACCGCCGGAAGACGAAGCCGTTTGACTCCACGGCCCCGCTTGGGGCCGGGAGAACGGCATGGCGGCGCGCGGCGAACTCGAGACCTATCAGGCCAAGCGCCGGTTCGACGAGACGCCAGAGCCCAAGGGGCGAAAAGGCGCCGGCAAGACGAAGGCGCGCCGCTATCTGATCCAGCGGCACGCGGCGACGCGGCTGCACTATGACTTCCGCATCGAGATCGACGGGGTCCTGAAGTCCTGGGCGGTGACCAAGGCGCCGTCGCGCGACGTCTCGGTCAAGCGGCTGGCGGTCGAGGTCGAGGACCACCCGCTGGACTACGGCGGCTTCGAGGGAACCATCCCGGCCGGCAACTACGGCGCCGGCACGGTGCAGATGTGGGACGAGGGGACCTGGGAGCCGCAGGAGTCGGACCTCGAAGAAGCGTTCCGCAAGGGCCAGATCAAGATGGTCCTGCATGGCGAGCGGCTGGTCGGGAAATGGGCGCTGATCCGGCTGCGGACCGATCGCGGCAAGCCGTCGAAGCGATCGAACTGGCTGCTGATCAAGGAGAAGGACGAGTTCGCGGTCGCCGGCGAGGGCGACGCCCTGATGGAGATCGACGCCTCGGTCACCACTGGCCGGTCGCTGGCGGAGATCGCCGAAGGGCGGAAGCAGTGGACCGCCTCGAAGAAGACGGGCCAGAAGGCCCCGCCGAAGCCCAGAGCGTCGAAAGCCCTCGCCAGCACCGCGACGAAGCCGCCGGCCTTTACGCCGATCCAGCTGTGCAAGGTCGTCGACCATCCGCCGTCGGGCGCGGGCTGGGCGCACGAGATCAAGTTCGACGGCTATCGCATGCAGGTCGCCGTCGGGGGCGGGAAGGCGAAGCTCTATACGCGCTCCGGCCTCGACTGGTCGAAGAAGTTCCCCGAGCACGCGGCCGACGCGGCGAAATGGCCGGACGCTGTGCTCGACGGGGAGCTGTGCGCGCTCGCCGAAGACCACATGCCGGACTTCTCGGCCCTGCAGGCGGCGATCTCGGACGGGGAGACGGGCGATCTGATCTATTTCGCCTTCGACCTGCTGTTCGAGGGCGGGGAGGATCTGCGCACACTGCCGCTGTCGCACCGGAAGGCGCGGCTCCAGGCCTATATGGACCGGATTCCCAAGGCGGCGCGGTCGCGCATCCGCTTCGTCGAGCATTTCGCCTCGACCGGTCAGGCGGTGCTGGAGAGCGCCTGCCGGATGGACCTCGAAGGGGTCATCTCCAAGACGCTGTCCGCACCGTATTCGGCCGGCCGATCGACGACCTGGGTCAAGTCCAAGTGTCGGGGACGGGACGAGGTGGTCATCGGCGGCTGGACCTCGGAGGGATCGCGGTTCCGCTCGCTGATCGTCGGGGTGCAGGACGTCGATGCGAAGGCCGGACGCGGGTTGCGGCATCTGGGCCGGGTCGGGACCGGCTACAGTCAACTGTTGATCAAGGGGCTTCTGCCGGCGCTTCAGGCCCATGAGACGGAAGACAACCCCTTCGTCGGCAAGGGCGCGCCACGGAAGTCGTCCGCGGGCGGGCTGACGACCCATTGGGTCAGGCCGGTGCTGGTCGCCGAGATCGAGCACGGCGGCTACACGGACAGCGGATCCCTCAGGCAGGCGGCGTTCAAGGGGCTGCGCGAGGACAAGCCGGCGGCCGAGGTCGACGCGGCCCCGCAGGAGGCGGCCAAACCCGCAAAAGGCGGCAAGGTCGCGGCTCCGCCTCAGCTGAAGATCGGCCTGACCGGCAAGGCCAGGGCGGTGGTGGCGGGGCTGACCATCTCCAACCCCGACCGGGTCCTGTGGCCCGCCGTCGACGGGCATCCGGCGATCACCAAGCTGGAGCTGGTGTCGTTCTACGAGGCGGCGGCGGAGCGCATCCTGCCCCATGTCGCCGACCGGCCCGTGTCGATCATCCGCGCGCCCGAGGGGATCGCAGGTGAGGTCTTCTTCCAGCGCCACGCCATGCCGGGGTCGAACCCCCGGCTGAAGCTGATCGATGTGAAGGAGCGCAAACCCTATGTCGGCGTCGTCGATGTTGGCGGGCTGGTCGCCATCGGCCAGTCGGGCGGGCTGGAGCTGCACCCCTGGGGCTGTGCGCCCGGCGATCCGGAGACGCCGGACCAGATCACCTTCGATCTCGATCCCGACGAGGGTCTGGATTTCGGCGATGTGATCGCGGCGGCCAGGGCGATGAAGGTCCGGCTGGAGAAGCTGGGGCTGAACCCCTTCTGCAAGACGACCGGCGGCAAGGGGCTGCACGTCGTCGTGCCGATCAAGGCGGACGCGCGCAGTCGGATCGAGTGGGACCAGTGCAAGGCCTTCGCGAAAGCCGTGTCGGAACAGGTGCGGCTGGAGGCGCCGGACCGGTTCACCACCACCTTGGCCAAGAAGGCGCGGGGCGGAAAGATTTTCCTCGACTATCTGCGCAACGGCCGGATGGCGACGGCGGTCGCGCCCTGGTCGCCGAGGGCGCGACCGGGCGCCGGGATCGCCTTCCCGCTGAGCTGGGGGCAGGTGAAGGCGGGGCTGGACCCGAAGGTCTTCACGCTTCGGACCTATCCCGCCCTGCTGAAGAAGCCCGACCCGTGGGCCGAGTTCCGGGCCGGGGCGGTCAGTCTCAAGCCGCTGCTGAAGATTGTTCTATAGGGAGACGGTCCGGCGCTGGATCACCAGCGTCGCGGCGCCGGCCAGGATCAGGCCCAGCAGGATCATCGCCCATTCCGACAGGGTCGGGACGGGAACGACCGCGGGCGCGATGCGGAAGATGTTGGCCGAGGCCAGATCGGCCACGATCAGGTCGCCGTTCGGGGCCGTCGCCAGTCCGTATGGGAAGACGAAGCTCGGGCTGGTGGCATAGACAGTGGCGGCCGCGCCGGTCGTCGGCACAGCGTAGATGCTGGTGTTCGAGTTCATGTAGAGCACGCCATTCGAGAAGGTCAGCGATCCTCCCTGGTTGCCCGGCACCGTGGTGACGAGGGTTCCTGTGCAGGGTTCTGTGCAGCCCACCGGGGTCCGAACGATCCGGCCGGAGCTCGTCGAGAAATAACGATCGCCATTGGCGGCGATCGCGACGCCGAAGGTCCGGAACTGGAAGCCGCCGCCGTTCGCATGGACGATGGATGTGCAGGGCTCCACGCAGCCTGCGGCGAGCCGGTAGACGTCGGAGCTCTGGAAACTCGAGTAGAAGAGGTTGCCGGCGGCGTCGAACGCGATCTGTTCGGGGGCGTTGGTCGGCGTGTTGGCCACCAGGGTGGGGGTGCAGGGCGCGACGCAGTTGGTGGCGATGCGGTAGATCGCGTTGGCGTTCTCGTCGGAATAATAGAGGTTGCCGCCACGGACGGCCATTCCGGTCGAATAGTTCGCGAGCGTCAGCAGGTCGGTGAAGACCGTGCCGTTGCCGGTGACCCGCTGCAGGAAGCCGTTCCGGGAAACGAAATAATTACCCGACGCGTCGAAGACGCCGCCCGCATGGCCTGTGCTGTTGGTTCCGTAGACCGTGACCGTCTGGGCCGAGGCCGGGGCCGGGGCCGAGAAGCCGAACAGGACGGACAACGCGACTGCGAGGGTCGCCCAGCGAAGTAGCTTGAACATGGAATGCTCCCGGTTTCCGCCGGGAGGCGGGAAACTACTGTCAGCTTGCGTATAGAGGCATCCGGCCGACCGCAATGCATATGAGCGCGCGGTCAGGTTCCGACAGATCAGGCGAACTCCGCCTCCAGGTCCGACAGCCTCGCCGCCTGGTCCTCGGCGATCAGGGCATTCAGCAACGGATCGAGGTCGCCTTCCATGATCTGGGGCAGGCTGTGCAGGGTCAGGTTGATGCGGTGGTCGCTGACCCGGCCCTGCGGATAGTTGTAGGTGCGGATGCGCTCGGAGCGGTCGCCCGAGCCGACCTGGGACTTGCGCGTATCGGAGCGGGCCTGATCCTTCATCTGGCGCTGCATGTCGTACAGACGCACGCGCAGGTTCTTCATCGCCTTGTCGCGATTTACGTGCTGGGACTTTTCCGACGAGGTCACCACGATCCCGGACGGGAAGTGGGTGATGCGGACGGCGGAATCGGTCTTGTTGACGTGCTGGCCGCCCGAGCCGGAGGCGCGGAAGGTGTCGATGCGGATGTCCTTGTCGTGAATCTCGATCTCGACGTCCTCGACCTCCGGCAGGACGGCGACCGTGGCGGCCGAGGTATGGATGCGGCCTTGCGTCTCCGTGGCCGGGACCCGTTGCACGCGGTGGACGCCGCTCTCGAACTTCAGCCGGCCGAACACGCCGTCGCCGGTGACGGTGGCGATGATTTCCTTGTAGCCGCCGGCGTCGCCCTCGGTGGCGCTGTCGAGCTCGACCCGCCAGCCGCGCGAGGAGGCGTAGCGGGAATACATGCGGAACAGGTCGCCGGCGAAGATGGCGGCCTCGTCCCCGCCGGTGCCGGCGCGGACTTCCAGCACGGCCGAGGCGTTCTCGTCGGCGTCGCGCGGGGCCAGCAACAGGGCGACGTCGCGCTCCATGTCCGGCAGGCGGGCGTTCAAGGTCTCCAGTTCGTCGGCGGCCATGGCGGCCATCTCCGGGTCCTCGGCCATGGCTTGCAGGTCCTCGATCTCGGCGCGGGATTTCGCCAGCGCCATGACGGCGTCGGCGACCGGCTTCATCTCGGCGTGCTCCTTGGACAGGCGCACGATTTCCTGACCGTCGGTGGCCGCGCCCATGCGGGCCTCCACCTGATGGAAGCGGTCCAGGACCTGGTCGAGCTTGGACTGGGGCAGGCGCAAGGGCGGAACGTCTCGATATGCGGAGGGGCGGACCCTTATCGCGCGCGCCGCCGGCTGTCGATGTGAGCGCAGCTATCGACCCCGAGAGATAAAATAGGCGTCATCGCCGTTACCCTTGGCGTCGCCGTGCTTTAGCTCTGCTGTCTGCGGACCGTGCGCCTCCCCTCAGCGCGGACCGAAGGGGGATGAATGGAAACCTTTCTGCTGTTTCTGGTCGTGGGCGTGTTCGCCCAGGCGGTCGATGGCGCTCTGGGCATGGCCTATGGCGTGATTTCGTCTTCGGTGCTGCTGGCCTTCGGCGTGCCGCCCGCGACGGCCTCGGCCAGCGTGCACGGGGCGGAGGTGTTCACCACGGCGGCCTCGGCCGGTTCGCACATCTGGCACAAGAACGTGGAGTGGCGGTTGTTCATCCCGCTGGCCATTGCCGGGGTCATCGGCGGGGTGTTCGGCGCCTATGTGCTGGCCGGGATCGACGGCAAGGTCATCAAACCGTTCGTGGTCGCCTATCTGGCCCTGATGGGCTGCTACATCCTGTGGAGGGCGACGCGGAACACGCCCGCGCGCCGGATCAGCCCGGCCTGGATCGTCGCGCCTCTGGGCGCCGTCGGGGGCTTCTTCGACGCCATCGGGGGCGGCGGCTGGGGTCCGACCGTGTCCTCGACGCTCGTGGGTGCGGGCTCCGAGCCCCGCCGCGCCATCGGCACGGCCAATACGGCCGAGTTCTTTCTGACCGTGGCCATCTCCGCGACCTTCGTCTGGGCGCTGGTGACCGGCCACTGGAAGGATGCCGACGCCCTGACCAACCACGCCTCGGCCGTGGCGGGGCTGGTGGTCGGCGGCCTGCTGGCCGCGCCGTTCGCGGGCTACATCACCAAGGTCATTCCGCAGCGGGCCCTGACCTATGCGGTGGGCGGCCTGCTGCTGCTACTGGCTGGCTTCCAGGGCCTGCAGCTGGCGAAAGTCTTCTAGGCTCTATTCAGCCGCTTCGAGCGCGGCTTCGCGGGCTGCGTTCAATTCGGCCGCCTTGGCCTCGACCAGTTCGACGATCTCGTCGACCATTTTCGCATTGTCGAGTTTGTGGGCGATCTTGCCGTTCAGATAGACCATGCCCGCGCCCTTGCCGCCGCCGGTGAAGCCGACGTCGGTATAGAGGGCCTCGCCCGGGCCGTTGACGACGCAGCCGATGATCGACAGCGACATCGGGGTGGAGATGTGGGCCAGCTTCTCCTCCAGCACGCCCACGGTCTCGATGACGTTGAATCCCTGACGGGCGCAGGACGGGCAGGCGATGATGTTGACGCCCCGGTGGCGCAGGCCGAGCGACTTCAGGATATCGAACCCGACCTTGATCTCCTCGACCGGATCGGCGGCGAGGGAGACGCGGATGGTGTCGCCGATCCCGGCCCACAGCATGTTTCCCATGCCGATCGACGATTTGATCGTGCCGGTGCGCAGCGGACCCGCCTCGGTGACGCCGAGGTGCAGGGGGCAGTCGATGACCTCGGCCAGCTGCTGGTAGGCGGCGACGGTCAGGAAGGGATCTGACGCCTTCACCGAGATCTTGAACTCGTGGAAGTCGTGGTCCTGAAGAATGCGGGCGTGGTTCAGCGCCGACTCGACCATGGCGTCGGGGCAGGGCTCGCCGTATTTTTCCAGCAGCTCCTTCTCCAGCGAGCCGGCGTTGACGCCGATCCGCATGGAGCAGCCGTGATCCTTGGCGGCCTGGATGACGTCGCGGACGCGGGACGCATTGCCGATGTTGCCCGGATTGATGCGCAGGCAGGCGGCGCCGGCCTCGGCGGCCTCGATGCCGCGCCTGTAGTGAAAATGGATGTCGGCGACGAGCGGGACCTTCGCCTCGCGGGCGATGGTGCGGAAGGCGGCGGTGGACTCCTCGTCGGGGCAGGAGACGCGGACGATGTCGGCCCCGGCCTCTTCCAGCTCGCGGATCTGACCGATGGTCGCATTGGCGTCCGAGGTCAGGGTATTGGTCATCGACTGGACGCTGATCGGGGCGTCGCCGCCGACCGCGACATTGCCGACCATGATCTGGCGGGACTTCCGGCGCTCGATATGGCGCCAGGGACGGATGTGGGAGTGGTCGCTCATGACGGGGTCAATATAGGCTCGCCGGGGAGACAAGGCCATGACGGCATAGCGTTATCCCTCCCACCTGGGGGAGGGTCGTCGCGTAGCGACGGGGTGGGGGCGGCGGAGCGATGCGGATGCAGGCCTGAGGGGTTTTGCCTCGCCGGCCCCACCCGGTCTTCGCTGCGCTTCGACCACCCTCCCCCGAGGGGGAGGGAAAGATCAGCGCGTGACGCCCAGCGTCTGCTGTCCGGTCGACACCGTCTGCAGCACGGCCGCCTGCGTGCTGGCGGCGGCGCGGGCCGCAGCGGCCTGGGCGGCGAGGGCTTCGGCCTGCATCTGGGCGGCGGTCTGGCGGGCGAGGCCGGCCGCGCGGCTGTTGAGCTGGCTCAGCGGGGTCAGGACGCCGGTCAGGGCGCCGCCGTGCTCGCCGTTCAGATAGACGTCGAAGGCGGTCGGATCGGACACGTCGATGGTGGCGGCGACGTCGGCCGGGGCACGCCAGGCCTCTCCGGCCGCCAGCTGGCGGGCGAACAGGACGCGGCCGTCGGCCAGACGGACGACCAGGGCGCCGGCCTTGCGGGCCTGAAGCACGACCTGGGAGGCGGTGGCCGAGGCGCCGTAGATGGCGCCGCGCGGGTTGAAGGCGGCCTGGACCGGCGAGGCGCTGGCGGCGGCCGCAGCGGCGACGGCGGCGGTGTCGGCCGGATCGATACCGGTCAGCTGAGCCTCGAGGCCAGGCGTGATGTAGAGGACAGGCGTGGTCTGATCGGCCGGAGCCGGCTGCGGCGCGCCGACGCGCAGGTCACTCTGACCCGGAACGTCACCCAGGCTCCAGCTTTCCGGAACCTCGGCGATGTCGGACGGCTGGGGCGCGCGGATCAGGCTGACGCGCTGGAAGACATTCCAGCCGATGACGGCCACGGCCAGCAGCACGACGACGCCGATGATGCGGGGCGAATAGCGGCGGACCTCCTCGAAGGCCACGCCGGTCGGGGCCTGGAGCGGCACGGAGCCGTCCGGCGTCTCGCGCTTGTAGCGTTCGACGGCCAGCTGTTCATCCAAGCCCAGGGCGCCGGCATAGGCGCGCACATAGCCGATGGCGAAGACGCGCGACGGCAGGGCGGAGATGTTGTTTTCCTCGAGCGCGCGCAGATAGCGTTCGTGCACGCGGGTGTCGGCGGCCAGTTCGGCCATGGACTTGCCCGACAGCTCACGCGCCTTGCGCAGGCCGTCGCCCAGAGTCGCCGCGTCAGTGATGGAGGGCACAGGGTCCTTCCAGTCCGGATGAGCCCGAAACTCGTCGGGGACATTCCCCGTATCCAGCGCCATTACGCCTTGCCCCACTCTCGGACCGGCTGAGAACTCCAGCCGCGCCGTACTCGACCAGGGCCCGCTTACCACATTGCTGTGACGGTCCCCGCCTCCCCCCGGAGGCACACGCATATCGTCCTGTGGATAACCCATTTCGGCCGCCGGTTCAACGTCTTGTTAATCGTGAATCGATCCCGTTTCGGGATTGCTCACAGACCGACGTTCAACTTCCGGGCCAGACTTTCGATTTCGCTGCGGATCGATCCGGCAGAGGATCCGAGCAGGTTGTTCATGCCGCGTTTGGCCGCGGTCAGGTCGGTCGACAGGATCATCCGCTTGACCGGACCGACACCGCCCGCCGGCGCCGAGAGACGGGTGAAGCCGAGGCTGATCAGAGCGAAGGCCTCCAGCGGACGGCCGGCCAGCTCGCCGCAGACCGACACGGGTGTCCCGGTCTCGGTGCAGGCCTTCTGGATCGACTGAAGGGCGCGCAGGGCCGGCGGCGACAGGGCGTCATAGCGGTCCGAGACCAGCGGATTGGTCCGGTCGGCGGCGTACATGTACTGGAACAGGTCGTTCGAGCCGATCGAGACGAAGTCGGTCATCGGCAGAAGCGCGTCCAGGTGCCAGAGCAGGCTGGGGCATTCGATCATGGCGCCGACGCGAAGCAACGCCGGCAGGGGACGGCCACGCCGCCGCGCCCATTCGCATTCGACATCGACCAGTTCCCGCGCGGCGCGGAACTCATCGACCGTGGCGATCATCGGGAACATGACGCGAAGCTCGCGTCCGGCCCCGGCGGCCAGCAGGGCGCGCAACTGGAGACGGAGAAGCGACGGGCGATCGAGACCCAGGCGGATGGCGCGCCGTCCCAGGGCGGGATTCTCCTCGCGCTCGGTGGTCTCCATGTAGGGCAGGACCTTGTCGCCGCCGATGTCGAGGGTGCGGAAGGTGACGGGCCGGTCGCCCGCCGCGTCGAGCACCAGTTTGTAGAGGGCCGTCTGGGAGTTCAGGCGCGGCAGTTCCTCCGACACCATGAACTGGAACTCGGTGCGGAACAGGCCGATGCCCTCGGCGCCCGTCTCGTCGAGGTTCTCGAGGTCGACGGCCAGACCCGCGTTGGTCAGCAGGGCGATGCGGGTCCCGTCGGCGGTCACGGCCGGCACGTCGCGCAGCTTGGCGAACTCGGCCTGGCGCTGTTCGCGCAGCGCCATGCGCGACCGGACGGACTCCAGCATGTCCGGGCGTGGACGCAGATGGGCTTCGCCGGTCTCGCCGTCGACGATGACGAGGTCGCCCTCGCTGAGCCGGTCGCGCACGCCCTGAAGACGGCCGACGCAGGGGATCTGCAGCGCGCGGGCGACGATGGCGGCGTGGCTGGCCGCCGAGCCTTCCTCGATCAGCAGGCCCTTCAGCTTGTGACGCGGATATTCCAGCAGGTCGGCGGGGCCGAGGTTGCGCGCCACCAGGATGGCGTCGTCCGGCAGTTCGCGCTGGCCCGGGTTCTCGCCGCCAAGCACCCGCAACAGCCGGTTGGCGAGGTCCTCGAAGTCGTGCAGCCGCTCCTTGATGTAGGGGTCGCGGGCCTGGGCGAAGCGGGCGCGGTGCTCGTTGCGCACCCGGTCGACGGCGGCCTCGGCGGTCAGGCCGCCGCGCACCGCCTCCTCCAGCGACCGGTTCCAGCCCCGGTCGTCGGCGAACATCCGGTAGGTTTCCAGCACCTCGAACGACTGGCCGGCCAGCTTGCCCTGACCGCCGTCGAGCAGGGCGTCGATGGATTTCTTGAGGACCGTCAGCCCCTCGCGCAGACGGATTTCCTCGACCTGCTGGTTTTCCGCCAGCAGCCGTTCGGGCGCCAGGGGGGCCTCGTGCAGGACGACGTGGCCGAAGGCGATGCCTTCCGCGAACCTCTGGCCCTTGATGCGCTCGGGTCGGTGGGGCGCGACTTCGATGTCGCGCAGTTCGTCCTGGGCCAGCAGTTCGCCCGAGGCCACGGTCTCGGCCAGGACCATGGCGATGGTCTGGATGTCCTCGACCTCGTCGGGGTCGTAGCGGCGCTCGGCCCGGTTCTGGACGACGAGCACCCCGATGGCCCGGCCGCCGCGCAGCAGGGGGGCGCCGAGGAAGGCATGATACGGATCTTCGCCCGTCTCCGGCCGATAGGCGAAGCTGGGGTGGGACGGCGCGTCGGACAGGCTGATGGGCTGGGCCAGCCGCGCGACCTCGCCGACGAGACCCTCGCCCGGCTTCAGCCGCGTGTTGTGCACGGCCTCGGGATTCAGGCCCTGGGTGGCGAACAGCTCGAGCTCGCCCGAGGCGCGGCGCAGATAGATGGAACAGACCTCGGCCACCATCGACTGGGCGATGGTGCGCACGACGACGTCCAGCCGGCCTTGGGCCGGGCCGCCGTCGGCCATAGCCTCACGGATCTGGCGCAGGAGGACGCGCGGCCCCCTCGTCATCACTCCGCCCGCTACGGCCATCCGGTCTCCCAAGCCCCAAAACCAGGGCGCGCCGAAGATAGGGGGGATGGGGGGGTGAGGCTATAGGGTGTGGGAATGAAGCGGTGGGAAGCGCGAGCGCCGCGACGGTCGAATTTCCGTTTCAATCTTGCTGTCCGCCTCGATCCACAGGGGGCATCACTCCGGCGACCAGAACCGGTCGGAAGTGCATCAAATCTGTCCAGTTGCCGACATTCCTGGCCTCGGGTTAAGCGTCATCTTGGAATGACGCCGACGAAATTGTCCGTCTTGCCGAAGAGATGCGACTTTTACTGATCTAGGAATTCCATGTTTCTGAAAATGAGGGCGCTCTTCATCGGCGCGACGGCGGCCTTTCTGATAACGACAGGGTTCGCAAACGTTGCGGCGGCGCAAACCTTTGCCACAGGGCTCACCTCCCATTCGTTGCTCCAGCGCGACAACAACGGCGATCTGCTCGTCGGTGCGCAGAACTCGATGCCGATCCGCATCGTCACACCCGGCGGGGTCGTTTCGACCCGGGGCGCGACCCTTTCCGCCCCGAATGATATCGTTCGAGGCCCCGACGGGGCTCTCTACATTTCCGAACAAAGCGGCAGCAGGATTCTGCGGTCTACGGACAACGGAGTCACGACCTCCGTCTATGCGACAGGCACGATCGCCACCTTTGGTATGGCCTTTGGTCCCGGAGGCCAGCTTTACGTCGCCAACAACTTCAATGGCACAATCCTTGTGGTGCCTCCGGGTGGTGGCGCTGCAAGCCTGTTTGCCACGGTCGGAAGCTCTCCCAGGGGTCTCGTATACTCGGGCAACAGCCTCTACGTCGCCAGCTCGGGCGAACTCGAGGCGGTCACCGTTCCGGGCGCCGTCGTCAGCAGAGTCGCCTTTTTCGGTCAGGCCTATGGTGTCACACTGGATGGAGCCGGCGCCCTTTACGTGTCGGACCGGGTCGCGGGCACCGTCGAACGCGTTACACCCGCTGGGGTCAAGACCCCCGTCGCTTCGGGCCTGACCCAACCCCAAGGCGTCGCTTTCAATACTGCGGGTGATCTGTTCGTCAGCAGCGGGGCGGGTATCATCACCCGCTTCAACGCCGTAGGCGCCCCGGTGGGCCCGCGACCGGTTCCGACCCTGTCAGAATGGGCGATGATCCTGTTCGGCCTGATGCTCGCCGGTGGGGCGACCCTTTACATCCAGTATCGTCGAACGGTGGCCTGAGCCACGGATACGGCGTCGATCAGCGGCCCTGCCGGCGACGGCGGGGCTCTTCGCCTGTCCGCCTTCCACCCGGCAGATGTCAGCCTGGAGGCCCTTTAGACCGCTTCCAGCCCATAGGCCGAATGCAGGGCGCGGACGGCCAGTTCGGCATAGGCGGCGTCGATCAGGACGCTGATCTTGATCTCCGAGGTGGAGATGGCCTGGAACTTCACCCCCTTGTCGGCGAGCGCCTTGAACATGGTCTGGGCGACACCCGCGTGACTGCGCATGCCGACGCCGACGACCGACACCTTGGCCACGTCCTCGTCGACGCGGATCTCCTCGAAGCCGATCTCGGCCTTGGCGGCGCGCATCAGCTCGGCGGCGCGGGCGGCGTCGCGACGGCCCGTCGTGAAGGTCAGGTTGACCGCCCCCTCGGTGCGGGCCTGGGACTGGACGATCATGTCCACATTGACGCTGGCCTCGGCCAGGCGGGTGAAGACGTCGGCCGGGGCGTCGACCCGGTCGGACAGGCCCAGCAGGGTGATGCGGGCCTCGTCGCGGCTCATGGTTACGCCGGACACGATGCGTTTTTCCACGATTTCCTCCTCGTCGCAGATGAGTGTGCCGGACTTGGCGGGCAGCGCGCCGTTTTCGTCGGGTTCGATGAAGCTGGACAGGACCCGGACCGGCACCTGCATCCCCATGGCCAGCTCGACCGAGCGCGTCTGGAGCACCTTGGCGCCCAGGGACGCCATCTCCAGCATCTCCTCGTAGGAGACCTTTTCCAGGCGCCGGGCGCGGCTCTCGATACGCGGGTCGGTCGTGTAGACCCCGTCCACGTCCGTATAGATGTCGCAGGCGCAGCCCAGAGCGGCGGCCACGGCGACCGCCGAGGTGTCCGAGCCGCCCCGGCCCAGGGTGGTGATCCGGCCGCCGGGCGTGACGCCCTGGAAGCCCGGGATGATGGCGATCTCTCCGGCGTCCAGCGCGGCGCCCAGTTTGTCCCCGGGCACATCGACGATGCGGGCGCGGGCGTGGTCCTCGTCGGTCAGGATGGGAATCTGCCAGCCCATCCAGCTGCGGGCGTTGAAACCCATGTTGCGCAGGGTGATGGCGAGGAGCCCCGAGGTCACCTGTTCGCCCGAGGCGACCACGACATCGTACTCGTCGTCGGACAGGGGCAGGCCGGCGGCCGCGCTCCCCGCGCCGTCGGTCCAGGCCACCAGTTCGTTGGTCTTGCCGGCCATGGCGGAGACGACGACGGCGACCGAATGGCCAGCCTTGACCTCGGCGGCGACGATGCGGGCGGCGCGGCGGATGCGTTCGAGGTCGCCCATGGACGTGCCGCCGAACTTCATCACCAGTCGTGTGTTGGTCGGCCGCGTCATCGTGGCGTTCGTCCCCGTCTTGCCAGAGGGCCGCAAAAGGGGTTCACCCTTGCGCCCATGGCCGCTTCTACCGACCCGTCGCCGATGCGCAAACCCCAAACGGGGCAAGGTTTTTCCGATATCGCAGAAGGGGCCAGCATCGACCCCGCCGACGTGGCCCGGTTCTCGGCCCAGGCGGCCGAGTGGTGGGACGCCAGGGGGCCGTTCGCCCCCCTGCACAAGTTCAACCCGGCCCGCCTCGCCTTTATCCGGTCGCGGCTGGCCGAGCGGTTCGGCCGCGACCCGAAAACGCGCGATGCCTTCGCCGGCCTCAGCCTGATCGACATCGGCTGCGGCGGCGGCCTGATCTCCGAACCGATGCGACGGATGGGTTTCGACGTCACCGCGGTCGACGCCTCGTCCGAGAACATCGGCACCGCTCGCGCCCACGCCGCCGAACAGGGCCTCGACATCGCCTATCGCGCCGCCACCGTCGAACAGATGGAAGCGGGCGGCGCCGGTCCGTTCGACGTCGTCCTGGTGCTTGAGATCATCGAGCATGTCGCCGATCCGAAGGCCTTCCTTCGGACCTGTTCGCGTCTGGTCGCACCCGGCGGAATGATGATCGTCGCTACTCTCAACCGGACGCTGAAGTCGCTGGCCCTGGGCAAGTTCGCAGCCGAATATGTGCTGCGCTGGGTGCCGGCCGGAACCCACGACTGGCGTCAGTTCCTCAAGCCGGACGAAATCCGGATGATGCTTTCGGAAGAGCCCGTGGCGGTGACGGGGCCGTTCGGCCTGAACTATTCGCCGCTGACCGACCGCTGGAGCGAAAGCGACGACGCCGGAATCAACTTCATGATGCTGGCCACGCGGGACTGAAGGCCAAGCTTACGGCGATTTCATCCAGCTGTCGGACTTGTAACGGGATTGTGGCCGCGCGCGGTGGCATCGAGACGTCATCGCAATGGAGCCTTCCCAAATGAAACGCCTTCTAATTCTCGCCACGGCCGCAGCCGCCCTGATGACCTCGGGCTGCATCACCGTGATCGACGCCGACAGCGACGACACCGCCTGGCACGGCAACAACGCCCAGCCGTTCGATGAAGCGCGCGCCCAGTGCCGCGCGGACAACCACGGTCGTCACGTCGAAGACGCGTTCCGCGACTGCATGGCCGCCAAGGGCTGGACCCGCAGCTAGACCTTCCGCGTCATGTAGCGGGCGTCGGAGCCGTAGCTGGCCAGTTTGGCCGCCATCTCCGGCGTCTGCTTCACGTCGAACCCGTGTCCGCGCCAGAAGTCGACGGCGTCGTTGACGGCGACCAGGGCGATCGTCGCCCGGCCGCCCGCCTTCGCCAGATCGACCACCGCCCGCACGGCCGGCTTCGACCAGCCCTGACCCCGGACCGCCGGGGTCAGGGCGAGGTCGTGCAGATAGATCACCCCCGCATCCGCAGGGATCGCCTCGATCAGGGTGTTCAGTGTCGGCGCGGCCTCCGCCCGCCACGGATAGGCGATCAGATAGCCCTCCAGCCCGTCCGGCGTCTGCAGCACGAAACAGCCACCCGGATTGAGCGCCAGCCGATTGGCGAACATCGGCCGCCCCTCGAAATGATCCGGGAAACCGATGACGGCGATCCCGGCGACCCGGTCCAGGTCGTCCTCGGTCATCGACCGCCAGCCGGAAGTCAGGGGTTGGGGCATCTTGTGTTCAGCTCGGCCTTGTCGAAGCGCCAGTCCATCGACTGCTCGCGGTCGCCCATAGGACCCTCGATCCGGGCCGTCAGGACATCTCCGGTCCGCTGATAGATGACCCGCCGGGGAAAGTCGTTGTCCAGGTTCTGGAACACCGCGCGGCCTTCCGTCGCCTCGATCAGGCCGAAGGCGGTCGGCGGCGCCCCTCCCGGCTGGGCGACATAGGACATCACCCCGTTTACCTGCGCGATCCGGGCGAACTCGAACGAGGCGCGTCCGTTCGCGACCGTCGCCGCCGCCCCGACCAGGACGCCGCCGCGCGGGTCTGTCCAGGTCTCCGAAGCCTCCCGCCCCTGCGAGCAGTCCAGCCAGTAGCCGGCCATCCACGAGAGGTCTGCGGTCGCGGGCGCGGTCTGCAACAGGCCGGCGGCGATCAGGGCGGTCAGCATGGTCTCATCCTCCGGGGCCGCGTCGGGCGGCAAGGGGGGCAAGCTAGGCCAGATGCGGGGGGCCCGGCTTGTAGGTTTGCGACGCGATGGCCCGGGCCAGTTCGACCTGTTCGCGCGCCCATTCGGTCGCCGTGCAGCCGAGGAACCGGCGGAAATCGCGCGCCATCTGGGGCTGGTCAAAATAGCCCGCCCCCAGACCCGCCTCGAGCCAGCCGGAGGATTCCCCGCCGGGCTGGACATGATCGAACACCCGCCGGAACCGCATGACCGACCGAAGCATGCGCGGTGAGACCCCGACCCGGTCGAGGAAGCGGCGTTGCAGGGCCCGCTGGTCGGCGGGCGAGCGTTCGAGCGCCGGCGCGTCGTCCATCATCGCCTCGACCTCGGCACGGACGAGCGGATCGACGGTCCAGCCCTGTTCGAGCCGCAGCGCCTCCAGCCGGTCGGTCATGGCCCTGGCCTGAGACTCGGGATCGCCGGCGGGAGCGGCGACGCCCTTGAGCCGCGCGACCATGTCCAGCCTTCCGTCCGTTGCGGTGGCCAGCGGCGCGCCCAGCCAATCGCGGGCGCCGTCGGGATGGAAGCGGACGGCGACGAGCTCCACCGGCCCGACCGGCCGGATGGCGATGGGCTGTGTCATCTGACCGGCGAACAGGGCCGGGGGCTGGAGGCTCCAGACGCCGTCCGGCCCCTCCTCCTCATAGGGAGCGCCGATGTCGAGGATCAGCTCGGGACAACCGTCCGGGGCGATGCGCTGGACGGTGTCGGACGGCTCGGGATTGGCGTAGGTCCACACCACCTTGACCCAGGGGGCCAGGGACGGCGGCGGCGGAAACTCGGCGTAGCGCTCCCCCTCGCCCACGCCTCAGTTCGCCTTGGCCGGATCCACGGGGGCCGGCGGCAGGGCGGCGCAGGGGACGCCGTCCTCCTTCAGCGCCCTGACCTCGGCGGGGGTGGCCTCGCCGTAGATCTCTCGATGTTCGGAGCGACCCTCGTGGATGTCGCGGGCCTCGCGGGCGAAGGCGTCACCGACATAGTCGAAATTCGCCTCGACGTGGCTGCGCACCTCGCGGGCCGCCTGCATCATCATGGTCTGGACCCTGGCCAGATCGGGTCCGGCGTCGCGTTTCCTGGTGCCCGCGACGGCCGGGGCCATGATCTGTTTCGAGACCGCATGCGAGCCGCAGAACGGGCATTCGACCAGGCCGCGCGCCGCCTGGTCGTCATAGTCCGACGACGAGCCGAACCAGGCCTCGAACGGGTGGTCGTGATCGCAGGCGAGGGCGTAGCGGATCATAGGGGCGCCGCGAACTCACGGTCATGGCGCAGGGCGGGGACGGAGGCCCGGGCCGTCTCGACGGCGGCGAAGTCCAGCTTCGCGTGCAGTATGCCCGGCTCGTCGTGATCCAGTCTGGCGACGATCTCACCCCAGGGGCCGACGACGGTCGACCGGCCCCAGGTCCGGCGGCCGTCCTCGTGCGTCCCGCCTTGCGCGGGCGCCAGGACGAAGGCGCCGGTCTCGATGGCGCGGGCGCGCAACAGGGTCTCCCAGTGGGCCTCGCCCGTCGGAACGGTGAAGGCGGCGGGAACCGAGATCATACAGGCGCCGGCCTTGGCCAGCTGGCGGAACAGGTGCGGGAAGCGGATGTCGTAGCAGACCGCCAGACCCAGACGGCCCCAGGGGGTGTCGGCCACGGCCGCGCCGTCGCCGGGACGGATTGTCGAACTCTCGCGCCAAGTCTCGCCGTTGGGCAGATCGACGTCGAAGACGTGCAGCTTGTCGTAGCGGGCGACGAGGCCTCCGTTGGCGTCGATCAGCAGGGAGCGGTTGGCCGCCCGATCGTCCCCCTCATGCTCCGACTTGACGATGGCCGAGCCGATCAGGATCCAGACGCCCAGCTCGGCCGCCAGATGCCGCAGGCCCAGGACGACCGCGTCCTGTCGCTCGCTGACGATGGCGAGGCCGCGGCGGTCCTTGCGTTGCTCGAGCAGGTTCGAGCCCTCGGGCGTCAGGATGAATTTCGCACCCTCGGCCGCCGCCTGACGGATCAGGGGCTCGAGATGCGCCAGCCCGTCCGCCTGCGTCGCCGGCGTGCGGGTCTGGATCAGGGCGATGGGCAGGCTTGCGGACATCAGGCCGCCAGAAGCGCGTCGAGCTGGCCGCGACGATCCAGCGCGCTCATGTCGTCGGAGCCGCCGATGTGTTTTCCGTCGATGAAGATCTGCGGGAAGGTGGCCTTGCCGCCAGACTTCTCGATCATCTCGGCTTTTTTCTCGGGATCGTTGGAGGCCACGATCTCGGTGAAATCGACGCCCTTGCGCGTCAGCAGGCCCATGGCTGCGATGCAGTAGGGGCAACCGGGTTTGGTGTAGAGGACGACGTCGGCCAAGGCAGGATCTCCGCGAATATCAGTCTGATCGGCCGTGCACGGTGCAAAGGCCGTGTGGGTCGAACCGTTCGCCTATCTAGGCAGTTCCCGCGCGGTTCGCACCCTCGCGATGACGGCGAGGTCCACGGCGCGGGCTCCGGCCTCGAGCAGAGCCCTGGCGCAGGCCTCGGCCGTGGCCCCCGTGGTCAGGACGTCGTCCACCAGAAGAATGCGCCGGCCGCGCACGTTGCGGGCCCCCGATTCGCTGGCGGCGAAGGCGGATTTCACGTTCAGTTTTCGGCCTCTGAGGCTGCGGCCGCCCTGGGTTTCCGTGGCGCGGACGCGGATCAGGGCGTCGGGCAGGTAGTCGCGCCTGGCCGAACGCGCCATCGGTCGGGCGATCTCGGCCGCCTGGTTGAAACGTCGGGCCAGCAGCCGTGACGGGTGCAGCGGTATGGGCACGATGGCGTCGCAGTCCTCCACGAGGGGCGCGGCGGCGCGGCCCAGCCAGCGGGCGAACAGGGTGGCGAACTGCTGCTGGTCGCCATGTTTGAACTTCAGGATCAGGCCGCGCGAGGCCGTGTCGTAGACGCAGGCGGCGCGGGCCCGGGCGAAGGCGTAGGGTTGGGCGAGACAGGCCGCACAGCGCTCCGAGGCGAAGTCGCCGCCGTCGTATTCGAACGCCGCCCCGCAGCCGTCGCAGACCGGGTCCTCGAGAAAGATCACCCGGCTCCAGGCCTGGGCGGTCAGGCCGGCGGCGGCCGTGGCCTCGCGGCTGTCGTGGGCCATGGGCGGCAGGATCAGATCGGCCAGACCGCGCCCGAACGACGTCAGGCCGCGACCGATCCGCGACCGGCCGTCTTCCCAACGCTCGCCCCAGCCCCCATCCTGCAAAGCCATGACCGAAACCGGCCCTCCCCTGATCTTCGACGCCACGCGGCGTGCGGCCCGCCTGATGCGGTCGGCGCGCCGGTTCGTCGATGCCGACTTCCTGCACCGACGCGCCGCCGAGAACGCCGTTCTCAGTCTGGAGACGACATTGCGGGAGTTTCCAGTCGCCGTCGACCTGTCGGCGCATCCGGGGCCGTTCGCCGAGGCGCTGGCGGACAGCGACGCGGCCGGTCGGGTCGGGACGCCGCGTGCGGTCGGGGACCGGTCGGAGCGGGCCGGACCGGGGGCGAAGCCTCTGGAGATCGAGGCGGGGTCCGCCGATCTGATCGTTTCCCTGATGACGCTTCACTGGGCGAACGACCTGCCGGGCGCGCTGAGCCAGATCCGGCGCGCCTTGAAGCCGGATGGCCTGTTCCTGGGTACCCTGCTGGGCGCGGGGACGCTGAAGGAGCTCCGCGGGGTGCTGACCGAGGCCGAGCTGGCCGAGCGCGGCGGGGCCCAGGCGCGGGTGTCGCCCTTCGCCGACGGGCTCGACGGGGCGGGCCTGTTGCAGCGGGCGGGTTTCGCCCTGCCGGTGGCGGACGTGGACCGGCTGACGGTCCGCTATCCGGACCTGTTCGCCCTGATCCGCGACCTGCGCGCGATGGGTGAGACCAATGTGCTGGCGGGGACGATCCGACCGCTGACCCGCCCGATCATCGCACGGGCCGCGGCTCTCTATTCGGAGCGCCATGGCGAGGCGGACGGCCGTATTCCGGCGACGTTCGAGATCGTCAACCTCGCCGGCTGGGCGCCGCACGAGAGCCAGCCCAAACCGCTGCCACGCGGATCGGCCAAGGTCCGTCTCGCCGACGCGCTGGGCGTCGTCGAGCACGGACGGCGCGATAATTAGAGCGGCGCGGCGTCCACCAGCACCTCGGTGCGGCGGCGCAGCGGCTCGGCCACGCCCGACGCGGTCGTCGCGCCCTGGTCCCCCGCGGCCGCCAGTTCGAACGCCGGCGCGGGCCAGCCGGCGGCAGTCAGAGCCTCGGCCACGGCCCGGGCGCGCTGCTCGGACAGGGCCTGATTAGCGTCCGCGCTGCCCGTCGAGGACGACAGGCCCAGAACGCGGACGGTCCTGATCTGACAGTTTTGAAGCTGGGTCGCGGTCAGGCCGATGGCCGTCCGCGCCGCGTCGGTCAGGGTCGCCTGATCCTCGGCGAAATAGATGTCGAACCGTTTGGCGGCGCAGGCCGAGGGTTCCGCCACAAGCTCGTCCCGGCTCGGCGTCCGCATGGTCGAACAGCCCGCCAGCGCCACCGCCGCCAGTCCCGCCGCCAGAATCGTGGATCGCATCGTCATGTCGCCCGCTCCCTGATCATTTCATGGCAAGGGCGGCCCGTCGGGTGACGAGCCGCCCTGAAAAACCTTGCGGTTCAGCGTCCTAGTAGCGACGCTGGCCGTTTTCCCAGTAGCACTCGCTTTGACGGTTGTCGTAGCAATAGTAGTAATTTCCGCGGTTATCGCGGTAGCGCTGCTGGTTGTTGCGGTCGGCTTGCGAGCCGCGGACGGCTCCTACGGCGCCGCCGGCGAGGCCGCCGATGAGCGCGCCGGTCGCGGCGTTACCCGAGCCGACGTTGTTGCCGATGATGGCGCCCGCGACCGCGCCGAGGCCGGCGCCGATGGCGCCCTGGCGGACAGTTTCGTTGGAGCCGTTGCCGTAAGGGTCGCTTGCGCAGGCCGTAGCCAGCAGGCCAGCGGCCCCGATCGCGATAATCGCCTTGTTCATGGGATGGTCCTTCATTCCTGATGTTCGCCCCGAAAGCGAGAACGCTGGATTATGGCAGAGGTTCCGCGCCTATGCTCCCGGTTAACGATGTCATATGACTGGCGGGCGGGTGCGCGAGGGGCGTGCTCCGCAAATCGGCAGTCGAGGGGAGTTACCATGCGTTTTCCTGAACCGGTCCGGAACGCGGACGATCACGCCAGCCCTGTCTGGGCCCGCTCGAAGCGTCGAAGCGGCGGCGGAGGCGGCTTCGTCGGCCTGATCGTGACCTTGCTGGCCCTGTTCGGCGTGCTGACCGCGGTGCTGGGCATCAAGGAACAGTCGCTGGCCGAAGGCGGGGCGATGATGGACGGCTGGATCACTGCCGGGGTCAATCAGGGCAAGAAATTGATCGGTCAGGCCCCGGAAGCCGCCGAGGTCGCCACCGACAAGGCCGGGGACGCCGCCGAGAAGACCGGAGACGCCCTTGAGGCCGGCGCCGCCACCACGGCCCAGGAACTCCAGAAGCAATAGTGAAGCTTCACCGGAACGCCCGGCTTTGCGGTGCGTTCGGGGCGAATGACCGACACCATTCTGCCTGACGTCGAGACCTCGACGCCCGAATCCGCCGCGCCCGAACCGCGCGCGATGACGACGTATGTTTCGATCAACCGGGTGGTGGTGCTGGTCAATCCGCTGTCCGGCTCGGTCGGTCCGCGCGCGGCGGCCGAGGTCGAGGCGATCCTGGCCGAATACCCGTGCGAGGCGGAGGTCGTCGAACTGGTCGGCGATACGATGGACGCCCAGATCAACACGGCTCTGGCCTCCGCGCCCGACGTCCTGTTCGTTCTGGCCGGCGACGGCACCGCGCGTGCGGCCGCGTCGAAGGCGGGACCGAAGGGTCCGCTCGTCGCCCCCCTGCCGGGCGGGACCATGAACATGCTGCCCAAGGCCCTGTACGGCACGACCGACTGGAAGGTCGCGCTCAGGAATTCGCTGGAGCACGGCAAGTCCCGGTGCGTGTCCGGCGGGTCGGTCGAGGGGCAGGCCTTCTATTGCGCCGGCATCTTCGGCTCGCCTGCCCTGTGGGCCCCGGCCCGTGAGGCGATGCGGACCGGCAAGCTGTCCCTCGCCTGGACATATGGCAGGCGCGCGTTGCGACGGGCCTTCTCCGGCAAGATCCGGGTCGAGCTGGACGGCGGCAGGGCGCGCAAGAGCGAGGCCCTGGTCCTGATCAGTCCGATGATCTCCCAGGCCATGGACGAACCGGTGGGGCTGGAAGCCGCAGCGATGAATCCGGCCGACGCGGCCCAGGCTTTTCGTCTGGCGGCCACGGCCCTGTTCAGCGACTGGCGTCAGGATCCTTCGGTCATGACCCAACCGGCGAAACGCATCCGCATCAGGGCGCGCTCGCGTATTCCGGCGGTGCTGGACGGCGAGCCGACCCTGTTGCCCCACGACACGACGGTCACCTTCATCGCCAAGGCCTTCAGCGCCCTGGTTCCCGAGCCCCAGAGTCCGGCGGATCCGGCGGCCGAGGTCGCCGTCTGAGTATGGGACGGGTTCTGCAGTTCTCCGACGTCCACTTCGGGGTCGAACACAAGCGGGCCTGCGCCGCCGCTCTCGACTACGCCCACGCCGCACCCAGCGATCTGATCCTGATCACCGGCGACATCACCCAGAAGGGGTATCCGGACGAGTTCGCCGCCGCCGGGGCCTGGATCAAGGCCATGCCGACGCCGCGCTTCGTCATCGTCGGCAATCACGACGTGCCCTACTGGGATGTGGCGGCGCGGCTGTTCTGGCCATGGAAGGCATTCGAGACGGCGACCGGTCATCCGGCCCACGACGGGGAGTTCGTGTCCGACACGGTCATGGTGCGGGGGGTGACGACCGCGCGCGGCTGGCAGGCCCGACCCAACTGGTCCAAGGGCGTCATCGATCTCGACCAGACCCGGCGCGCGGCCGAGGCCCTGCGCGCGGCGCCGGTCGGAGCGCTGAGGATACTTGCCTGTCACCATCCGCTGATCGAGATGATCGGCACGCCGATGACCGGCGACGTGAAGCGCGGCGATGCGGCGGCCGAGATCTTTGCCGAGGCCGGGGTCGATCTGATCACCACGGGCCACGTTCACGTGCCCTTCGCCCTGCCGATCGACCTGTCGGACCGCTGTTCCTACGCCATCGGCTGCGGGACCCTGTCGCACCGCGAACGTGGGACGCCTGCCAGTTTCAACGAGATCGTCTGGGACAAGCGCCAGATCACGATCAACGCCATCGCCTGGACCGGCGAGCGCTTCGAATGCAGCCAGTCCTGGAAGCTGCCTCGCCGTCAGGACACCCGCCATGCCGGGACCGCGCCGGATCCGGCCACGCCGGGTCGGAAGGAGGCGGCGGCGGTCTGACCGGCACGAAGGCCTCGCCCTGCGGAGTGTCGCTTTCCGTACCGCTAAGTGTCTGGTTAAACGCCACTCTTCCCTTTTTCGCCGGACAGAGTGTAACCAGGTCGTCGGAACGGCGTTTCAGCTTTGCTGTTCAGCGAACGTGGAGCGAACGTGCCTGTCACCGAGATCGATAGCCCGGACGCCGCCTTCGGCATTGCGGGCCTGGACGACATCCTGGCGGGTGGACTTGAACGCCAGCGCGTCTACCTGCTGGAAGGCGCGCCCGGCACCGGCAAGACCACCGCCGCCATGAAGTTCCTGCTGGAAGGCGCGAGGCTCGGGGAGCCGACGCTTTATATCACCCTCTCCGAGACCGAGGAGGAGTTGCGCACGACCGCGAAGACCCACGGATGGTCGCTCGAAGGCGTCGAGGTCTTCGAACTGGTGCCGCCCGAGAGCCTGCTGGACGAACAGCAGCAGCAGAGCCTGCTCTATTCCTCCGACCTCGAGCTCGGCGAGACGACGCGAATGATCTTCGAATCCGTCGAGCGGACCAGGCCGCGCCGGGTCGTGATCGACAGCCTGTCGGAGATCCGGCTCCTGGCCCAGAGCTCCCTGCGTTATCGACGGCAGGTCCTGGCGCTGAAGCACTATTTCGCCAAAAACGGCGCGACCGTCCTGATGCTCGACGATCTCACGACCGACATCAACGACAAGACCGTGCACAGCGTTGCCCACGGCGTCGTTCAGTTGCAGGAACTCGCGCCCGAGTACGGCGCAGAACGTCGGCGGGTGCGGGTGCTGAAATATCGCGGGCGGCGCTTCCGCGGCGGCTATCACGATTTCACCATCAAGACCGGCGGGTTGGAGGTCTATCCCCGGATCGTCGCGTCGGAGCACCACACGGCCTTCCCGCGCGAGGCCCTCTCGAGCGGTGTGGCGGAACTGGACGACCTACTGGGCGGAGGGGTCGAACGCGGTTCAAGCGCACTGATCCTCGGTCCCGCAGGGACGGGCAAGTCGCTGTTCACGATCAACTTCGCCGTGGCCGCCGTGAGGCGCGGGGAGAAGGCGGCCCTGTTCATCTTCGACGAGGAGCTCGGGCTTCTCTACGACCGCATGACCAAGCTGGGCATCGATCTGAGGTCGATGGAGGCGGACGGCGATCTGATCATCGAACAGGTCGACGCCGCCGAGCTGTCGCCCGGCGAGTTCGCCGCGCGGGTCCGTCACTGCGTCGCCGCCCAGGGCATCCAGACCGTCGTGATCGACAGCCTGAACGGCTATCAGGCCGCGATGCCGCAGGAGCAGTTCCTGATCCTGCACATCCACGAGCTGCTGCAGTATCTGAACCGCCAGGGCGCCTCGACCTATCTGACCGTCGCCCAGCATGGGCTGGTGGGCGAGATGAAGGCGCCGGTGGATGTCACCTATCTGGCCGACACGGTGATCCTGCTGCGTTATTTCGAGGCCCTGGGCCATGTGCGGCGCGCCGTTTCGGTGATCAAGAAGCGGTCGGGCAAACACGAGACGAGCATCCGCGAATACAATATCGGCGAAGACGGTCTGAGCCTCGGCGAACCGCTAATCGGCTTCCAGGGCGTCCTGCGCGGGGTGCCCAACTTCGTCGGTCCAGGCTCGGGATTGATGGGCGAACCGTCCGCATGAGTGGCGGCGGGAGCGTCTCGCAACGGTCTCTGGTCCTGACGCCCTCGGGCCGGGACGGCGCCATTGCGACGGCCATCCTGAGCGAGGCCGACTGTCCGGCGCTTCTGTGTCGGGATCTCGAGGAGCTTCTGCTTCGCATGGACGAGGGCGCCGGTCTGGCGATCATCGTCGACGACGTTCTGCGCTCCGCCGATCTCAGCGGCCTGTCCGAATGGATCGGCGCCCAGCCGTCCTGGTCCGACTTTCCCTTCCTGATCCTGACCCAGCGCGGCGGCAGCGTGGAGCGCAATCCGGTGGCCCAGAGGCTGTCGCAGACGCTCGGCAACGTCGGGTTTCTGGAGCGGCCCTTTCATCCGACCACGCTCGTCAGCGCGGTGCGCACGGCGCTGCGCGGGCGCAGCCGCCAGTACGAGGCGCGCGAACGGATCGAGGAGATCCGCCGCGCCGAAAGCCTGCTGGAACGCCGGGTCGAGGAGAGGACGTCGGAACTCGAAGCCGTCAATCGCCAGCTGGCGAGCCAGATTCTCGAGCGGGAAAAGGCCGAGACTGCGTTGCGTCAGGCGCAGCGTCTGGAGGCGGTCGGGCAACTGACCTCCGGCATCGCCCACGACTTCAACAACCTGCTGACCGTCGTCATCGGCAACGTCGAACAGTTGCAGAAGCGCACCGACGATCCGGCGGTCCAGAAGCGGCTGTCGATGATGGGAGAGGCATCCCGGCGCGGGGCGCAGCTGACCGCCCAGATGCTGGCCTTCTCGCGCCGTCAGAAGCTGGAGCCCCGTGCGGTCGACCTGAACGACACGGTTCGAAGCATGGGCGAACTGCTGCAGAGCACGATCGGCGGCAGCGTTCGCATCCTTGAACCCGAACTCGCCGAGGGACTCTGGGCGGCGATGATCGACCCGACCCAGATCGAACTGGTCATCCTGAACCTGGCCATCAACGCGCGCGACGCCATGGATGTCGGCGGCACGCTCAGGATCGCGACGGCCAATGTGACGACGCCGCCCCCCGAGAAACCCGAAGAGCCTCCGGCCGGGCAGCATGTCATGGTGTCGGTCTCCGACAACGGCTCGGGCATGAACGACGAGGTGCTGGCCAAGGTCTTCGAACCCTTTTTCACCACCAAGGCGGTGGGCAAGGGATCGGGGCTGGGGCTCAGCCAGGTCTATGGTCTGGCGAAACAGTCGGGCGGCGGCGTGACGATCGAGACCGTCGTGGGCGAAGGAACGACGATCAAGGTCTTCCTGCCGCGCGCCGATGCCGTTCCCGTCAGCGAGGCGCCGTCGGCGACCGTGGCCAGCGTCGCTCCGTCCGACAATCTGATGGTTCTGGTCGTCGATGACGACGACGCCGTGCGGGGGGTAACGGCGGAGATCCTGTCGGATCTCGGCTATGTCGTCGTCGAGGCCGGCAGCGGCGGGGCGGCGCTGGACGTGTTCGACCGGCATCAGGACATTCGGGCCGTGGTGCTCGACTTCGCCATGCCGGGCATGAACGGCGGCGACGTCGCCCGCGAACTGGTCGGTCGCAGGCCCGGCCTGCCGATCCTGTTCGCGACGGGCTACGCCGACGCCGACGCGCTGGCCGCCACACCGGACGATCTGATCGTGCACAAGCCGTTCGACCAGGGCGAACTGGCTCACAAGCTGGCCGCCGCCCTGCGCTGACGGGCTGCCAGGAAAAAAGCCGCGACCCGGGGGCCGCGGCTCTTGTCTGCGAAGCGGGCGTGAGCCGGCTAAATGCGCGTCCCGCGTCCTCGAAGTCCGCCCGCGACCAGCGAGATGACGAACAGGATGATGGCGATGACGGCCACGAACTTGGCGATTTCGAACGAGAAGTTGGCGATCCCGCCGAAGCCCAGAACGGCGGCGACGAGCGCGACAACCAGGAAAATGATGGCCCAGCGAAGCATGGACGACCCTCCTTGCTAGAGTTGACGACAAGCGCCGCCAAACCTCGACGCCGCCTGTCTGATCAACGCCGTGAAGGCGTGGCCGTTCCGCCTACCGGCGATACCCCCGGCCGTGCGGTTTCTCCGTGAAGGCCGCCGCCACCATGGTGGCCAGCGCGGGATTGCGCAGGAAGATCCAGCCGCCGGCGAGCGCCGCGACCGTGCCGAGGATCGGACGCGAACGGAACAGGGCGAAGGCACGCCGGCCCAGACCCAGGTCTTCGTCCTCGTACTCTTCCTCTTCGTCCATCACGCCCGCGGCGTTCAGGAAGACCACCGCCACGATGATCGCGATCACGGCGAAGACCCCGGCCGTGATGGCGGCGGCGCCGAGCGCCGGCAGAACCAGTGCGAGCGCGTAGTAAAGCGTCGCCCCGAGGGCGACGATCGCCACGAAGGCGCTGGCGGCGACCACGAAGGCCGCCGTCAGTTTCTTGACCAGCCCCTTGCCGATCATCAGCGGCGACGGCCCGCGAGCAGCAGGCCGAGCACGACGCCGACGCCGAGCGCGATGGCGGTCGACTGGACCGGACGCTCCTGGACCCGCTCGGTGATATAGCGCTGGGCTTCGTCGAACCGCTCGGAGGCGTCGTCGTAATATTCGCGGCCGCGCACGCGGGCCTGATCGTAGTAGCCGCGGGCCTGATCGCGCAGTTCGTCGGCGCGCTCGCGGATGCGGGCGTCGGCTTCGGCGGCCTTTTCGCGCAGGCGGGCCTCGGTCTCGGCCGCCTTTGCTTTCAGACGCGCGGTTTCCTCGCGCGCGCCGACCTTCAGGTCCTCCTTGAGGGTGTTCAGGTCGTTCTTGATGTCTTCACGTGCCTTCGAGGTCGCCATGATGCCGCGCTCCGTTTTGTCAGCTTGGCCGTTGATACAGGCCTAGTCCGCTCAACGCCATATTGCCGTGGCGGTTCCTTTGCGGTGCAGCATCGCCGTAACGGCGAGGGCTTGGAAATTAGGGCTTAGGGCTTGGTCAAAGCCATGCGGCTCGGCAGCCAAGCCCTACTCACCAAGCCCTAAGCCCTCTAACCTGCGACCATGACCCCCTTCCTGTTCGCCCCCGCCCCGACCGTCTCCCTGCCCATCGTCGGCGACGATCGCCGCTTCCCGGTGCGGCGCATCTTCTGCGTAGGCCAGAACTATGCGGCCCATGCGCGTGAGATGGGCAATGACCCGACGCGCCAGGCGCCCTTCTTCTTCTCCAAGCCCGCCGACGCCATCGTCACGGACGGCGCGGACCCGGCCTATCCGTCGGCGACGGAGAACCTGCACCACGAGGTCGAGCTGGTCGCGGCGATCGGGGAAGGCGGAGCCATCGTCGGCTGGGCCGTCGGAGTCGATCTGACGCGGCGGGACCTGCAGGCCGAGGCCAAGGCCAAGGGGCGGCCGTGGGATGCCGGCAAGGCCTTCGACCAGTCCGCTCCGTGCGGCCCGCTGACGCTCGGCGCCCTGCCGGACGCGGCGGGGACCATCGCCATCACCGTCAACGGCGAGACGAAACAGTCGTCGACCCTCGCCGAAATGATCTGGAACCCGGCCGAGATCGTCGGGAAGGCCAGCGAGCTGTGGGCGCTTCAGCCCGGCGACCTGATCTTCACCGGCACGCCCGAAGGGGTCGGGCCGCTGGTCGCGGGCGATGTCGTCGAAGCGACCATCGCCGGTCTCGAAACCCTGAGGTTCGTGGTTCAGGGACGTTTGGCCCGATGATCCTGCACGGCTATTTCCGTTCCAGCGCGGCCTATCGGACGCGGATCGCCCTCAATCTGAAAGGCGTCGCCTGCGAACAGCACGACATCGATCTGCGTACCGGGGCGCAGCGGTCCGAGGCCTTCCTCAAGCTGAACCCGCAGGGACTTGTGCCGGCGCTTGAAGTGGACGGAGTCGTCATCACCCAGTCGACGGCCATCCTCGAATGGCTGGACGAAACCTTCCCCCAGCCGGCCCTGATGCCCGCCGACGCCATCGGCCGGGCGCAGGTGCGCGGCATGATCGGACTGATCGCCTCGGACATCCATCCGCTGAACAATCTGCGGGTGCTGAACGTGCTGCGCGGCACGTTCGGCGCGGACCAGGCCCGGATCGACGCCTGGGCCGGGGGCTGGATGATCCCGGGATTCGACGCCCTGACGGCGCTGACGACCAAACAGGGCGCGGGATGGCTGCATGGCGACGCGCCAACGCTGGCCGACTGCTACCTGATCCCGCAGCTCTATTCGGCGCGGCGGTTCAATGTGGATCTGGCGCCCTTCCCGGTGCTGACGGCGATCGAGGATCGGGCCCTGGCCCACCCCGCTTTCGCCGCCGCCCATCCGGACCTGCAGCCGGGCGCCGACTGATCGAGTCGCGTTCCGCCGGTAAGGAACCGGCAGGGTTTCCCTCAGCATCGCTTAAGCATTGCCGGTGCAGAATGCCGGGGTGAAATCAGGCGTTTCCCCTTCTCCGGCCGCGAAGCTGGCCCTCGCGGTCGTGACCGAGCCTGAGCGCGCGCTCCCCATTCCCGTCGGCGCTCGCGAAGAAGCGATGCGGACCCTGTTGCAGACCGCCGCTGACGCCGGCGTCAGCATCATCGCCACCCGCCCGACCGGCGACGGCGAACGCATTCTGGGCCAGTCCTGGCCCTTCCCGTCGCCCTTCTCCGTGTCCGTCCGAACCGTCGCCCTGTCCGAAGGCCTGGACCGGGTCGAGGCCCGCGCCCGCCGGTCTCTGGAACGGATGGGCCTGCCGCGCGGCGACGTGCTGCTGGCGTCGGGCGCGTCCGATCTGGCCGGGGCCGAGGGCCGGGCCCTGTGGGAGCGGATGCAGGCGCTCAAGGATCGCGGCCTCTACAGGCGGATCGGCTTCATGGCGACGATGGAGGACGGGCCGGTGCTGCTGGCGCGCCGCTTCCAGCCCGACGTCGTGCAGATTCCCTGCAATATTCTCGACCAGCGCCCGGTGACCGAGGGAACGCTCAGCGAGGTCGCGGGTCTGGGCGTCGATGTCCATGTCTCGTCGGTGTTCGCCCGGGGCCTGTTGTTCACCAATCAGGAAAACCTGCCGCCGCATCTGGCCGGTCACGGCGTCGCCCTGTCGCGTACGCGCCGTCGTCTGGCCGAGGCGCGGATCGACCCGATGCAGGCCGCGCTCGCCTTCTGCCTCGGCCTGCCGCCGGCCGCCGCCGTGGTCGCCAGCGTGGCCTCGGCCGCCGAACTGCGCGCGGTTCTGGCCGCCGCCCACGCGCCGCGCCCCGATCTGGACTGGGACGCACTGGCCTTCCAGGAACCTGCCGTGCTCAGCGCCGGCTACCGCGAGCGGGTCGCGGCCTAGAATAGCTTGAGCCGACGCCGACGATCCGTCACCCTGACGGCACGTCATGAACGCTCCCCTCTCCCATCCGCCGAAGACCGATCCGACCGCCCCTGATCAGGGCGTCGTCACGCCCTTCATGGCCCAGTATCTGGCCGCCAAGGCGTCGCAGCCGGATGCGGTGCTGTTCTTCCGCATGGGCGATTTCTACGAGCTGTTCTTCAAGGATGCGGAGCTGGTGGCGGCCGCCATAGGCCTGACCCTGACCAAACGGGGCAAGCATCTGGGCGAGGACATCGCCATGTGCGGCATGCCCCACCATGCGGCCGAGGGATACATTGCCCGCCTGATCCGGCAGGGCTTCCGCGTCGCCATCTGCGAACAGATGGAGGACCCGGCCGAGGCGAAGAAGCGCGGCTCCAAGTCGATCGTCCGGCGCGACATCGTGCGGGTGGTGACGCCGGGCACCCTGACCGAGGATTCGCTGCTCGATGCGCGGGGCGCCAACCGGCTGGCGGCCGTGGCGATCCGCAAGGGTCGCGCGGCCGTGGCGGTGGTCGAGCTGTCGGCGGGGGCGGTCGATTGCGTCGCCTGCGACATCGGCGACCTGGGCGCGACGCTGGCGGCCTTCCGGCCCAGTGAGGTGCTGGTCACCGACAAACTCTATTCCGATGCCGAGTTGAAGGGGGCGCTGGACGGCTCCGGCGGGGTGGTCCAGGCGCTGGCATCTGCGGTCGCTGAACCCGCGGCGGCGGGCGGCCGGGTCGCGCGGCTGTACGGCGTCGCCTCGCTGGACGGGTTCGGGACGTTCGAGGAGGCGGAGGTCTCGGCGCTCGGCCTGATCGCCGCCTATGTGGAGACGACGCAGGCGGGGAGGGTTCCGGCCCTGTCGCCGCCGAGGCGTTCGGGAGAGAGCGGCTTCCTCGCCATCGATCCGGCGACGCGGTTGTCGCTGGAGATCGACCGGACCCAGAGGGGCGAACGCGAGGGATCGCTGCTGGCCTGCATCGACCGGACGGTGACCTCGGGCGGGGCGCGGGCCCTGGCCGAGCGGATCGCCCGGCCGCTGCGCAATCCGGTCGAAATCAATCATGGACTCGACGCGGTCGAATGGCTGCTGGAGCGGCGCTCGTTGCGGCGGGATCTGCGCGACGAACTGAAGGCCTCGGCCGATGTGGCTCGCGCCGTGTCGCGACTGGCTCTGGGACGCGGCGGGCCGCGCGATCTGGCCGCGATCCGCGCCGGGCTGACCATCGCAGAGGCGCTGGCCGGCCTGTTCACGGTTTCACCGAATCCGCTGACGGGGCCGCCTGCGCGAATCGTCGGCTGCCTCGACCGTCTGACCCTGTCGCCCGATCTGGCGCGGCTGATGCTGGATCTGGCGGAGGGACTGGCCGAGGAGCCGCCGCACCTGGCGCGTGACGGCGGGTTCGTGAAGCCGGGCTTCCGGCCCGAGCTCGACGCGGCCCGGACCCTGCGCGACGACAGCCGCCGGGTCGTCGCCGATCTGGAGGCCCGCGCCGTGGCCGAGAGCGGCGTGCCGTTCAAGGTCAGGCACAATGCGGTGCTGGGCTATTTCCTCGAGACCACGGCCAAACACGCCGAACCCCTGTTCCGCGCCGGACCCGAGAGCCCTTTCATCCACCGCCAGACCCTGGCGGCCCAGGTGCGGTTCACGACGGTCGAACTGTCGGAGCTGGACGCGAAGATCAGTCAGGCCGGGCACCGGGCGCTCGCCATGGAGGGCGAAACCTTCGAGCTGTGGCGCCAGACCGTGCAATCGCTCGCCATGCCCTTGCAGGCCGTGGCCGACGCCCTGGCCGAACTGGACGCCACCGCCGCACTCGCCGAATGGGCCGAGGAGGTCGGGGCGGTGCGCCCCGTGGTCGACGATTCGAAGGTGTTCGCCGTCGAAGCCGGACGTCATCCGGTGGTCGAGGCGGCGGTGAAGAAGGCTGGCGATCCGTTCACGCCGAACGACTGCAAGCTGGACGGCGACGGTCTTGGCTGCGCCCGCCTCAGCATTGTCACCGGGCCGAACATGGCCGGCAAGTCGACCTTCCTGCGCCAGAACGCCCTGCTGGTCGTGCTGGCGCAGGGCGGCTGTTTCGTGCCGGCGAAGTCGATGCGGCTGGGCGTCGTCGACCGGCTGTTCTCGCGCGTCGGCGCCGGGGACGATCTGGCGCGCGGGCGGTCCACCTTCATGATGGAGATGGTCGAGACGGCCGCCATCCTGACCCAGGCGACGCCGCAGAGCTTCATCGTGCTGGATGAGATCGGGCGGGGCACGGCGACCTATGACGGTCTGGCCATCGCCTGGGCCTGCGCCGAGGCCCTGCACGATGTGAACAGGGCCCGGACCCTGTTCGCGACCCACTATCACGAACTGGCGCGGCTCGAGGAACGGCTCGACCACGTCTGCAACCTGTCCATGAAGGCCCGGGAGTGGAACGGCGAACTGGTCTTCCTGCACGAGGCGGCGCCCGGCGCGGCCGACCGCTCGTACGGGGTTCAGGTCGCCAAGCTGGCGGGCGTGCCTCCGGCGGTGGTCGCCCGCGCCCGCGCCGTGCTGGACCGTCTGGAGACCGAGAAGGCGGCGCACGGCAGGCTCGACGACCTGCCTTTGTTCGCCATGGCCGAACCGCCGCCTCCGCCGATGAAGTCGGCGATCGACGAAGCTGTCGCGGCCTTGGATCCGGATGCGCTGACCCCGCGCGAGGCGCTGGAGGCGCTCTACCGGCTGAAGGGGTTGGCGAGGTGATCTCTTCTTCTTTCGTCATCCTCCGGCCAGCCGCTCTTGCGGCGCAGACCGGGGGACCCAGCGGCGCGCGAGAGCGCGAAACTGCCGCGAACTTCGCTGCTACCGACATCCTGCCTGAACAGATCGCCTTCGGCGCCGCTGGGTCCCCCGGTCTCGCTGCGCTCGCCGGAGGATGACGAAAGTGGGCGAGACACTGGACGCCCAGCTCGACGCCCTGGTCGCCGCCTCGGGCGTGCGTCCGGCGGTGGCGGGGGTGCTGAAGGCCCACTACAACGCCGCGCGCGAGAGGATCGCGACGAAGCTGGCCAACGGGGCGCCGGGCGTCGAGGTGGCCCGTCTGTATTCGGCGGCGGCCGACGAGCTGCTGACGGCTCTCTGGCGGTTCACGACCGAGACCCTCTATCCGTCCCACAATCCGACCGAGGCGGAGAAGCTCAGTCTGATCGCGGTCGGCGGCTATGGCCGGGGCGTGCTGGCGCCGTTTTCCGACCTCGACCTCGTCTTCCTGCGGCCATGGAAGACCACGGCCCGGACCGAGACGGTGGCGGAGTTCATGCTCTACGTCCTTTGGGATCTGGGGCTGAAGGTCGGGTCCTCGGCGCGGTCGGTGGACGAGGCCCTGTCCTTGGCCCGCTCCGACATGACGATCCGCACGGCCCTGCTGGAAGCCCGGCCGCTGGCGGGTGACGCCCAGCTGACCGAGGACTTCCTCTGGCGCTTCCGGGGCATGGTGACCAACGCCGATCCGCGTCCCTTCATCGCCGCCAAGATGGAGGAGCGGGAAACCCGTCATTCCAGGACCGGCGCCGTCCGCTATCGGGTCGAGCCGAACATCAAGGACGGCAAGGGCGGGCTTCGCGACCTGAATACCCTGTTCTGGATCGCCCGGTCGCTGGCGCCGGACAGTCCGCTGGGCGCGCGGGTGCTCGACGAACTGCTGACGCCGCGCGAACGCCGGACCTTCGAGGAGGCGTTCGACTTCCTGTGGCGGGTGCGGGCGCATCTGCATCTGGCGGCGGGGCGGGCCGAGGAGAAGCTGACCTTCGACCTTCAGCCCGAGGTGGCGCGACGGATGGGCTGGCGCGGGCGCGGCGACGAGCCGGCGGTCGAGCGGTTCATGCGCCGATACTTCCTCGTCGCCCGCGACGTCGGCGCCCTGACCCGGGCCATGAGCGCGACGCTGGAAGCTCGCCAGCAGAAGAAGACCCTGAGCCTGTCGCGCCTGATCCCGGGGCGGAAGCGGAATCTCGGCGTGCCCGGCTTCATCGAGGACGGCGGGCGGCTGTCGGTCACGGGGCCCGAGGTCTTCGCCGAGGACCCGGTCAAGCTGCTGACCCTGTTCGTCTGCGCCGACCAGCACGACCTGGATGTCCATCCGCACGCCTTCTCGGCCGTGACCCGGTCGCTGGCTCTGGTGACGCCGAAGCTGAGGCGCGATCCGCGCGCGACGGCGGCCCTGCTGCATGTGCTGGCGCATGGCCAGAGGCCCTATCGCGTCCTGACCATCATGAACGAGGCTGGGCTGCTGGGCCGGTTCCTGCCGGAATGGGGCCGGATCGTCGGCCAGACCCAGTTCAACATGTACCACGCCTATACGGTCGATGAGCACACGCTCCAGGCCATCGGCATCATCAACGACATCCAGCGCGGCAAGCTCAAGGACGACCATCCGCTGGCCACCGAGGTGATCCACCTGATCGCCGATCCGGAGGCCCTGATGCTGGCCATGCTGCTGCACGACGTCGGCAAGGGCGGGGAGCGGGGGCAGCTCGAGGACGGGGCTATCGCCGCGCGCCGGGCCTGCGAGCGGCTGGGCGTCGATCCCCGGCGGATCGAGATCGTGGTCTGGCTGGTGCGGCATCACCTGGCGCTGTCGGACTATGCGCAGAAGCGGGACATTTCCGATCCGGCGACGGTGCAGGCCTTCGCCGAGATCGTCGGCGATCCGGAACGGCTGCGCATGCTGCTGGTCCTGACCGTGGCCGATATCCGCGCCGTGGGGCCGGGGGTGTGGAACAGCTGGAAGGGGCAGCTGATGCGCAGCCTCTACGCCGCCGTGGAGGCCCTGTTCCGGGGCGAGGACATCCAGACCGCGGACCCGCTGGCCGAACACGCGGCTCTGGTCGCGCGGGCGCTCGAGGGCGGGGCGGCGGTCGAGGCGCGGACCTGCGTCGCCGGCCGGATCGAGGAGACGACGGAGATCGCGCTCGCCGCCCGCGATCGGCCCGGCCTGTTCGCCGATCTCGCGGCGGTGCTGGCCGCCGCCGGAGCAGACGTCACGGGCGCACGCGTCGCCACGGCGGCCGACGGCACGGTGCTGGACGTGTTTCAGGTCCAGGACGGCGCCGACCAGCCCTATGGCCAGGCCGAACCGCGCCGGCTGACGTCGCTGATCGCCGCCCTCGAGGCGGCGGCGCGGGGGGAGACGCCGGTCTCGCCTCCCGCCATGCCCAAGTCTTCGCCGCGTCGGGCCGCGTTCGATGTGCGCCCGGTGGTGATGATCGACAACGCGGCGTCGGCGGACGCCACGGTGATCGAGGTGTCCGGCGCCGATCGTCCGGGCCTGCTGGCCGAGCTGTCGCGCACCCTGTCGGACCACGACCTGTCGATCCGCTCGGCCCATGTCGCCGGCTTCGGCGAGCGGGCGGTCGACAGCTTCTATGTGACCGACCGGAAGGGCCGGAAGCTGAAGTCCGACGGCCTGCTGGATGACGTTCACGCCGCGCTCGAGGCCGTGCTGGACCGCGCCCCCGAGGCCCCCGAGGGCCGCCGGATCACGGCCGCCCGTGCCAGCGCCCGGGATGTCTCCGATCTGCGGCCGCGTCCCGTCTCCAGGAAGCCCGTTTCGCCCGCGCCGGAAGCGCGCTAAGCGCTGATCACTCCCCGGACCCAATGATGAGCCCAAGACCGTGAGCCTCGCCCGTAACGCCCTGGTGCAGGCGACCCTGACCCTGGGCAGCCGCATCCTGGGGTTCGCCCGCGACCTGTTCCTGTCGGCGCGCTTCGGTCAGGGGCCGATGATGGACGCCTTCACCACGGCGTTGATGTTCCCCAACATGTTCCGCCGTCTGTTTGCCGAGGGCGCCTTCGCCCAGGCCTTCGTGCCGATCTATGGCGGGGTGCGGGCGCGGGAGGGCGAGGAGGCGGCCGCCGTCACGGCGTCGGAGGCGCTTAGCTTCATCTTCGCCGTGGTCGCGGGCTTCTGCATCCTGTCGCAGGTCGCGATGCCCTGGCTGATGCCCTTCATGCTGTCGGCCTGGAAGGACGACGCGGGGGTGATGAAGGCGGCGGTCACGGCGGCCCAGCTGACCATGCCCTACCTGGCCTGCATGACCATCGCATCGCTGTTGTCGGGCGTGCTGAACACCTCTGGCCGGTTCGCCCTGTCCGCGGGCGTGCCGATCTTCCTCAACCTGTGCACCCTGGCGCCGCTGATTGCGCCCAGCTTCATCGACATCAGCCCATCGACCCTGCTGTACGCGGTGTCTATCGCGGTCAGCCTCTCGGGCCTGATTCAGGCCGGACTGCTTTGGTGGGGTGTGCAGCGGCTGGGCATCCGGCTGAAACTGTCCCTGCCACGGATGACGGAGGGCGTGGCGCGGACGCTGAAACTCGCGATCCCCGGCGTTCTCGCAGGCGGCGCCCTGCAACTGAACTCGCTGGTCAGCCAGCTTCTGACCGGCTCCAACGAAGGCGCCCGTTCGGTCCTCTATAACGCGGACCGCCTGTACCAGCTGCCGCTCGGCCTCGTCGGCGTGGCCATCGGGCTGGCCTTGGTGCCGCGGCTGACCAGGGCCTTCGTGTCCGGTGATCACGAGGGCGGGCGCAAGACGCTGGATGACGGCATCACCCTGTCGATGGCCTTCACCCTGCCGGCGGCCGTGGCCCTGTTCGTCATTCCGTTCTTCATCATCGACGCCACGGTGACGCGCGGGGCCTTCACCAGTATCGACGCGGCGCGCACCGCCGATGTGCTGCGCCAGTTCGCCTGGGGCGTGCCGGCCTTCGTCCTGGCCAAGGTCCTGACCCCGCCCTTCTTCGCCCGCCAGGACACGCGACGGCCGATGATCTTCTCCATCGCCTCGGTCGCGGTGACCGTGGCGCTCGGCTCGGCCCTGTTCTTCGGCCTTCAGGCCATCGGCGGCGACGGGGTGCTGGGTCTGGCGGTCGCCACCAGCGTTTCGGCCTGGGTTAATGTTGGGCTGCTGATGGGAACGCTCGTGCGCGAGAAGGCCTGGTCGCCCTCCGGCCGGTTCGTTTCGAAATTCTCCCGCGTTTTGGCGGCCAGCGCCGTCATGGCCGCCGTCCTCGTTCCGGCCAGCCTCTATTACCGCGACCTGAGCCGGCTGTTCCTGGCCAAGGAAATCGCCGTCCTGGTGGTCGTCGGCGTCGGAGCCCTTGTCTATGGCGTCTGCCTCGTGCTTTTCCGCGCGGTGAGCGTGTCCGAGCTGAAGGCGACGCTGCGACGTGAACCCGGGGCCACCACCCCCGCCGGACTGGATTGATGACTGACGCCTCCCCGAATGTTCCCGCCTACGATGGCCCGCGCCGTATCCTCAGTGGCATCCAGGCCTCCGGCGCCCTGCATCTGGGCAACTATCTGGGGGCGTTGAAGCGGTTCACGGCGCTGCAGGATTCCGGCGCGCCCTGCTTCCTGTTCGTGGCCGACATGCACGCGATCACCGTCTGGCAGGACCCGGCCCTGCTGACCGCCCAGACGCGCGAGATCGCCGCCGCCTACATCGCCTCGGGCCTCGATCCGGCGAAGTCGACCATCTTCCCGCAGTCGGCCGTGCGCGCCCACGCCGAATTGGCCTGGATCTTCAACTGCGTCGCCCGCCTCGGCTGGCTCGACCGGATGACCCAGTTCAAGGAGAAGTCGGGCAAGCACAAGGAACGGGCCTCGGTCGGCCTCTACACCTACCCCGTGCTCCAGGCCGCCGACATCCTGCTCTACAAGGCGACCGAGGTGCCGGTGGGCGAGGACCAGAAACAGCATCTGGAACTGACCCGCGACATCGCCGGCAAGTTCAACAACGACTTCGACGCCCCGGGCTTCTTCCCCCTGCCCGAGCCGCTGATCCAAGGTCCGGCGACGCGGGTCATGTCCCTGCGCGACGGCGCGGCCAAGATGTCGAAGTCTGATCCTTCCGACCAGTCGCGCATCAACCTGACCGACGACGCCGACACGATCGCCGCCAAGATCCGCAAGTCCAAGACCGACATGGGCGTCATGCCTGCACCCGGCGAGAGCCTGGATGACCGGCCCGAGGTCAGGAACCTGATCGCCATCTATGCCGCCCTGTCGGACCAGACGCGCGAACAGGTCACCGCCCAGTTCGCCGGACAGGGCTTCGGCGCCTTCAAGCCGGCGCTGGCCGATCTGGCCGTGGAGGCCCTGGCGCCGGTCACGGCCGAGATGCGCCGTCTGATGAACGATCCGGCCGAGATCGACCGCGTCCTCAAGGACGGCGCCGAACGCGCCGCCGAGATCGCTGATCCGGTGATTGCAGAGGTCAAGAAGATCGTCGGCTTCTGGCAGGCCTGATCGCGGGTTTCGGCCCCCGCGTCGTCGGCGGGGCTGACGCGGAATCCGCCACGCGCTAAAGCGTCGCCATGAGCCATCCCCTCGATCGCGCCGTTTGGAACGCCCTGACGACCCGGCTGTCGGGCTTCGTCACGACCGACAGCGACGCCCGGGCCGTGCGGATCGATCCGGAGGTCGGGATCTTCGTCTCGGGCGCCGATGCCGCCCCCTCGACGCTGAAGGCCATGGCGGACCTCGCGCTGCGCCACCCGGGCGCCGGGATGGTAGAGTTGACCGGCGGGCCCATGGACGCGCTGGACCTGCCGGGGGTGGAGGTCGTCAGCCGCATTCCGCTCGTCCAGATGGTCTGCGCAGCTCTGACGCCGGGCGGCCCGGACCTCACCCATGAGATCCTGACCCAGACCGATGCGCCGGAGATGCTGGCGTTGGCGACCCTGACCAAGCCGGGGCCCTTCCGGTCCCGCACCCGAGAGCTGGGGCCGTTCATAGGGGTGAAACAGGACGGGCGGCTGGTCGCCATGGCCGGGCGACGCCTGCGGGTCGACGGCTTCACCGAACTGAGCGGCGTCTGCACCCACCCGGATCATCGCGGCCGCGGCTATGCGGCGGCGCTGTCGCGGGCCGTCGTGGGCGAGATCCTGGCGTCAGGCGAAGGGGCCTTCCTGCACGCCTTCGCCGGGCACGACGCGACCATCGCCTTCTATCGCTCGCTGGGCTTCGAGGTCCGCGCGCCGATGACCTATACGATTCTGGGATAACGGGAGGGCGGCATGAGATACGACGCAGCGATCGAGTGGACGCGGGGCGATCAGGCCTTCGTCGACAACAAATATTCCCGCGCCCACGTCTGGCGCTTCGACGGCGGGGCGGTCGTGCCGGGCTCTTCGGCGCCGGCCAGCGTGCCCTTGCCGTACTCTGACGCCTCGGCGGTCGATCCGGAGGAGGCGATGATCGCCTCCTTGTCGAGCTGCCACATGCTGTGGTTCCTGGCCTTCGCCGCCAAGGCGGGGTGGGTCGTCGACCGGTATTTCGACGAGGCCTCGGGCGAGCTGGATCGCAACCCGGAGGGGCGACGCTATCTGGCGCGGGTGACCCTGCGGCCGGTCACAGCCTTCACCGGACCAGCCCCCACGCAGGAGGAACTCGACGGCCTGCATCACGCGGCCCACGATCACTGTGAGATGGCCCACAGCGTGCGGGCGACGATCACGGTCGAGGCCACGATCGGCTAGGTCAGGCCCGGGCCTTCAGGAAGCCGACGAAGCGGCGGATCGCCTCCTTCGTCGCCTCGGGGTCGTGGCGGATCTTCGGATGGGTCAGGCCGGGTTCGTCGAAGGCGTGGGTGGCGTCGACGACCCATTCCTCGATGTCCGATCCGGCCGCGCGGGCGTGATCAAGCGCCTTCTCGTAGTCGGCGCGTTTGGCCAGATGGTCGCGCGTCGGGATGATCACCAGGGCGTCCAGCGCACGGCGCCAGCGCATGAAACGGCTCCGGGCGGGCAGGGCGACATAGGGGTAGGGCAGGAAGGCTCCGACGACGCCCGACAGGTCGGCGTGCTGTGGATCGGCGATCATGGCCTCACCGCGTCGCTCCAGCTTTTCGGTCATCAGGTCCATGATGGCCCAGGCGCCGTGGCTCCAGCCAGCCAGGACGACGCGGGTCGGGTCGGCGTCGGGCAGGGTTCCGGCAAAGGTCGTCGCCGCCATCACGTCGCCTGCGCGGGTGCCACCGCGCAGCAGCAGGCCCGTGCAGACGAAGGTGCGGACGAAGGCGTCGGACCAGCCGCGCGCGATGAAACTCTCGACCGTCACCGCCATCCAGCCGGCTTCGACCGCCGCCTCGGCGTAGCGGTGAAGATGCTCGCGCACCCCGCCGCAGCCGGGAAAGATCAGGACGACCGGGAAGGGGCCGGGTCCGTCAGGGCGGCGGATGACGAGCGACGGCTTCAGCCGGGCCCAGCGCTCCGCCAGAGTGTCCATCAGGCGGCGGCGGTTACCGGGCGCGGCGCGACGGCCACGTCTTCCAGCAGGGCGCGAAACCGGCGGATCGCCTCGCCGGTCAGGTCGGCGTCGTACTTCATCGGCAGGGCCGTCATCGGCTCGTCGAAGCTGTGGGTGCCCGGTGCGACCCAGGTCTCGACCTCGGCGCCGCAGTTCCGGACCATGTCGTGGACCCGCTCGGCGTTCCGGACCGTGGTCAGGTGGTCCTTCTGGGAGATGACGGCGAGGGTCTTCGGGCAATGCCGCCAGGGCCGCATCCGGTTCAGGGCCGCGACCCCGACATAGGGGTAGGCCAGATAGGTCGCCCTGACCCCGGAGAGGTCGGCGGTCTCCGCGTCCTTCACGCCCAGCGCCGTGGCGGGAACGGGATCGCAGCTCATGGCCTCCATGATGCCCCAGCCGCCATGGCTCCAGCCGGCCAAGGCGATCTTGGTTTCATCCACGTCGGGCCGCGCCGAGACACCCTGGATCGAGGCCATCACGTCGCCGCCCCGTTCCCAGCCGCGCAACATCAGGCCGGTGCAGACCGTGGCCATGGCGAACTCCCGGCTCCAGCCGCGCGGGGCGTAGGAATCGACGATCACCGCCCGCCAGCCGGCCTCCTTCGCCGCCGCTGCATACATCGGCAGATGCCCGCGCAGGCCGCCGCAGCCGTGGAACAGGATCGCCGTCGGGCGCGGCCGGTCGTCGTCGGGTCCGACGATGCTGGCGTAGGGTTCGAGTCTGGCCCAACGGTCGGAGAGGGTGTCCATGAGGGAGGCATATCCCTTCTCCCCTTGCGGGAGAAGGTGGCTGAGCGAAGCGAAGCCGGATGAGGGGTATGTGTCCTCAGATGTTGAGGGTCGAGCGGGTGGCTCGTTGGCGAGACCGCGTTTCACCCCTCACCCGACCGCACAAGAACGACGGCTGCGCCGCCGTGTGCGCTCTCCCTCTCCCGCAAGGGGAGAGGGGCTCTTTAGTGCCTGAAGACCCGCACGCCGGTGAAGGCCATGGCGATGCCCTGTTCGTCCGCCGCGGCGATGACTTCCGCGTCGCGCACCGAGCCGCCCGGCTGGATCACCGAGGTGGCGCCGGCGGCGACGGCTTCCAGCAAACCGTCGGCGAAGGGGAAGAAGGCTTCGGACGCGCAGGCCGAACCCTCGGCCAGCGAATGGGCCAGACCCTTGGCCTCTCCGGCTTCGCGGGCGCGGATGGCGGCGATGCGGGCCGAGTCGCGACGGTTCATCTGGCCGGCGCCGATGCCGGCGGTCTGGCCGTCCTTCGCATAGACGATGGCGTTGGACTTGACGTGTTTGGCTACGGTGAAGGCGAACAGCATGTCCGCGATCTCGGTCGGCGTCGGCTGGCGGCGCGTGACGATCCTGAGGTCCGAGGGCTTGATCAGCGAACGGTCGCGTGACTGGACCAGGAAGCCGCCGGCGACGGAGCGGAACACTTCGCCCGCGCCGTGCGGGTCGGGCAGGCCGTCGGTGATCAGCAGGCGCAGGTTTTTCTTGGCGGCGAAGACGGCTTTCGCCTCCTCGTCGGCGCCGGGGGCGATGACGACCTCGGTGAAGATCCCGGTGATCGAGCGGGCGTCGGCGCCGTTCAGGGGGCGGTTAACGGCGATGACGCCGCCGAAGGCCGAGACGGCGTCGCACTCGAGGGCGCGGGCGTAGGCTTCCGACAGGTCCTTGCCGACCGCCACGCCGCAGGGATTGGCATGTTTGACGATGACGCAGGCCGGGCTCTCGAACTCGGCGACCAGCTCATAGGCGGCGTCGGCGTCGGCGATGTTGTTGTAGCCCAGTTCCTTGCCCTGTATCTGGGTGGCGTGGGCGACGCCGGGGCGGGCCTCTCCGGTGCGGTAGAAGGCCCCCGTCTGGTGCGGATTCTCGCCGTAGCGCAGGGTCTGGGCGAGGCTTCCGGCGATGGATTTCCGCGCCGGGGCGGCGTCTTCGAGCTGGCCGGCGAACCAGCCGGAGACGGCGGCGTCATAGGCGGCGGTGCGGGCGAAGGCGCGGGCGGCCAGCTGCTTCCTCAGGGCCAGCGAGGTCGAACCCGAGGCCTTCAGGGCCTCGACGATCAGGCCGATGCTCTCGCCGTCGACGGCGACGGCGACATAGCCGTGGTTCTTCGAGCCCGAACGGATCATGGCGGGGCCGCCGATGTCGATGTTCTCGATCACGGCGTCGAAGCCGGCGCCGGAAGCAACGGTTGATTCAAATGGATAGAGGTCGATCCAGACGATATCGATCGGCCCGATGCCGTGCGCGTCCATGGCCGCCTTGTGCTCGGTCGCGTCGCGGACGCCCAGCAGGCCGCCGTGGACCACGGGGTGCAGGGTCTTGACCCGGCCGTCCATCATCTCGGGGAAGCCGGTCAGGTCCGCGACGTCCTTCACCGGCAGGCCGAAGCCGGCGATGGCGGCGCGGGTGCCGCCGGTCGAGACCAGCTCGACGCCCGCCTGGTGCAGGACGCGCGCCGCGTCCTCCAGACCCGCCTTGTCCGACAGGGAGATCAGGGCGCGGACGGGCTTCACCGCGTCGGGGGCGGGCGGAAAGTCGGGAGCGGCGGGCATGGGGCGAATCCTGGGGGAGGGCGGATGCGCGCGCGTCTAGCACCGGTGACGCCCGGGGTCACCTTCGAGGTGCGAAACTAGACCCGGATATCGAGAAGCTGACCGGGACGGGGCAGGCGGGGGGATTCCGGCGCGCCGGTCGGGGCGGCCTGCGAGGTTTGAGCGGCCTGGGGCTGGGGCGTCGCCTGCGCCTGGTTGAGCGCGGCGCGAAAGAAGGCCGCCTGCGCCGCCCTGGCCTGGGCCGACGGACCCGCCGGGGTCGTGGCGGGCAGTGACGAAGGAAGGTCGGGCCGGATCGCGCTCATGCCGACAGGGTTAACGAAACCTGTCGAAAAAGGGTTAACGGCTTTCCGTGTTGGCTACCGCTCGACGCGCGGCGTCTCGCTGCTTGAGCCAAGCTTCGGGTCTATCGCTCGCGACGCGGTCGCGCGCTGCTTGAGCCCCGGTTAGTTGGCGGCGTCGCGGCGGGCCCTGGCCTCGTCCAGCGTCCTCGCGGTCGGCAGGGGCCGCGTAGGGGCGACGAGCGCCGAAGTCAGCCGCTCGACATCGGCGTCGGTCAGGATCGGGCCGGCGGACTTGGCGACGATCCGCCCCATGGCGTCGACGGCGAAGCTCTCGGGGACGCCCGAGACGCCGAGGTCGAGGCCCGCGCGACCCTCGCGATCGACCAGAACCATGGCGAAGGGATCGCCCATCTCGTCGAGGAAGGCCTGGGTCGCCTCGGGCTCGTCCTTGTAGGCGACGCCGACGACCGCGATCCCTTGCGCCTTCAGGGCCAGCAGGCGCGGGTGTTCGAGACGGCAGGGGGCGCACCAGCTGGCGAAGACGTTGACGATCATCGGCTTGCCGACCCCGGCGGTGCGGATGTCGACGTTCTGGGGTCCGGCGACGCCGTCGGCGAGGATGGGCAGAACGGTCTCGGGGACCTGCTGGCCCACCAAAGCGTCCGGCTTGAACTCCGGATCACGCTTCAGAGACCAGCCGGCGAACAGCGCGAATAGCGCGACCACGACGACGATCGGGATGATGGCGAGCCAACGCTTCATCATGTGTCTTCGGCCTCAGTCTCCAGCCGCTTCAGTTCGGCCTTCCATGTCCCTGAGGCGGAGACAGCCCGCGCGACGACGGCGCCGAGCACCAGGGCGCTGATCGCCCAGGCGGGCCAGACAAAGGCGGCGTAGGGGCTCATGTCGAGATCGAGCATCAGGCTTCCAAAGCTTGTCGGGCGCGCAGGGTCTGGACCCGGCGGCGGGTGATCTCGGTGCGGATCGAGGTCAGCCAGACGGCCAGAAACAGCGCCCCGTAGGCGGCCATCATGGTCAGCAACGGCGCGAGGAAGACGGGGTCAAGGCTCGATCCTCCGGCACGCAGCAGGGAGGCCGGCTGGTGCAGGGTGTTCCACCAGTCGACCGAGAACTTGACGATCGGCAGGTTGATAAGCCCGACGAGACCGAGCACGGCGGCGGCCCGGGCGGCCTTGGCCTCGTCATCGATCGAGGCGCGCAGGGCCATGTAGCCGAGGTAGAAGAGGAACAGCACCAGCACGCTGGTCAGCCGCGCGTCCCAGACCCACCAGGTCCCCCACATCGGCTGACCCCACAGGGAGCCGGTGATCAGGGCGAGGGCCGTGAAGGCGGCGCCGGGCAGGGCGGCGGCGCGGGCGGCGGCGTCGGCCAGCGGATGGCGGAAGACCAGGGCGAAGAAGCTTGAGACGCCCAGCGCCGCATAGGCGCCGAGGCCGAGCGTCGAGGCGGGCACATGCACGAACATGATCCGCACCGTGTCGCCCTGCTGATAGTCGCCGGGCGCCGCGAAGCTGAGCCAGGTCCCGACGGCCAGCAGCACGGCCGCGATCGCCCACAGCACCGGCGTCAGCGGCCGGGTGAAGCTCATGAAGCGGGCGGGATTGGCGAGGCCGAACATCGTCCGCGCGATTACGCGCCGCGCGGGGCAGGAGCAAGCGTACGCCGGGTCGCGCATACGAAAACGGGGCCGGAGCTTTCGCCCCGACCCCGTCAGTCACTTGAAAAATCCGTGAAGGACTATTCAGCGGCCTTCAGCTGGCCGGCAGATTCCTTGCCGGTGCGACGGTCGCGTTCGACTTCGTACGAGACCTTCTGGCCTTCGTTCAGGCCGTTCATGCCTGCGCCTTCAACGGCCGAAACGTGCACGAACACGTCCTTGCCGCCGTCCGAGGGCTCGATGAAGCCGTAGCCTTTAGTGGAGTTGTACCATTTGACAGTGCCGGTAGCCATTTTAAGGACCTCCGTTAGCAGTTTGCATCAGGCAATAGCGCCTGAAGCCTGTCGGGTCTGAATGGGATCGGCCAGAAACTCGGTGCGTTCGCAAAGAGAGAGGGCGTTACGCAGAGAGATCGACGGGCCTCATATGGGCGCAAAACGCCCTGTGCACAACCTGAGTCTCGATTCGTCGCGATTCAGGCCGGGACCGGGCCGTCCTCGTCTTCATCCTCGAGTTCGGATTCGGCGGTGGCCGGCGTCTCTTCCTCGCCCTCTGGCGCGACGTAGTGGGCGACGCAGAGCTTGCGCAGGGCGGATGTCAGGGAGCCGCCGTACAGGCGATCCTGGACGCGCTCGTGGCCTTCCTGCTGCAGGCGGGTCTTGATGTCGCCGACGGTGCGACACTCGCCGCTGCGGGCGAGTTCGTAGGCGCGTTCGAGGGTCGTGGGACGAAAGTTGTTACTCATGGCCGTAGAGATAGGCGCGCCGGGCGGGTTTTGCGAGGCGAGTCAGGCGGATGAGGTGTTCGGACCCCGTCTCAGCGTCCGCGCCACCGTCGCCGCCTGTCGGCGGGTGAAGGCCACGACCTCGCGGCTTCCCTGCGGGGCGCCCACCGTATCGGCCATGGTGGCTCCTCGCGCCCCGATCGGAGCCCCCCGGCTGACGGTGGTGTCGATCGCCGTCTGATGCTCGATCTCGGCGTTCAGCTTGGCCCCCATCAGGACGACCTGAACCGACAGCCAGACCCACAGCAGAAAGCCCATGGACGTCGCAAGGGGGCCGTAGGAGTCCATGCGGACGAAGTTGGTCAGGTACCAGCTGAAGGTGAACGAGATCAGCACGCTGAGCGTGGCGGCGAAGATCGCACCGGGAAACAGCCACCGCAGCGTCGCGTTCGCCCGGCTTGGACCGAAGCGGTACATGGCCACCAGCGTCAGGACATAGATGGCGAACAGCATCGGCCATCGCAGAGGGGCCAGCCGCTCCCAGTCGTCCGCCAGACCGAACAGCCCCAAAACGATCGGCACGCCGACCACGAGAGCCGCGCTGACCAGCACCGCCGCAAGGCCCGACAGGGTGAAGGCGAAACACAGCAGGTTGTACTGGACGATGTCGCGCTTCTCGACCTCGTGGTAGGCGACGTTGATGCCGTGAAACAGGGTCTTGATCCCGTTGTTGGCCGTCCACAGCGACAGGCCGAGGGTCCAGATCAGGGTGAAGGTCAGGTCCCGCGTCGATCCTGCCGCCAGCCGGGTCATCTCCTGGGCCAGGAAGCTCGCGACACTGGACGGCAGCAGTGCATAGAGGAAGGCGACCCGCCCCGAGGCATCGGCCGGATCGGCGAACAGGCCATAGACGGTGACGAAGGCGGCGAGGGTCGGAAACAGCGACAGCAGCATCAGGAAGGTCACCCCGCCGGCCACGAAACCCACCTGATCGGTGAAATAGCCGTTGCCGACCCGCCAGCCGATATCGATCCATCCCTTGTGCGGGATATGGGCGGGACGCCGCGCCAGCCGCCCCCGACCCGGATGCCGGCGGTCGAAATCCTCGGGCGTCGGAGGCTTGGGCGGCGTCGGCCCGGCGCGTTCCGGCCGCAGTTCGAGACCGTATTTGTGTCCCTGGGTGTAGATCACGTGGGCGGCGCCCGCCCCTGCGGCCAGCCCGCCGACGACCGCGGCGATCACCTTCCAGGCCCCGGGGGCGCCGCCTCCGCGTGGCGAGGGGGTCCGTCCGGGCAGGGTGGGAAACTTCATCGGCGGGTCAACGGTCCTTGTGCCGATCACGTTCCGGCCAGGCTCGACCTTGCCTGAAAACCGCGCGTGGGGCACTGACCCGGCGACGGGAACGCGCGGCGACCACGCGCTTTCCGCCCTCCATGACCTGCCGCCGGTTCCGGCGCGCCCCAACACTTGGCGTGGTCCTCACCACGCGGAGATGATCCGATGACCGAACCCGCCACTCTCGTCGCCGCCTGGAAGGCCGCGCAAGGCGAGCTCAAGGCCGCCCGCATCGACAGTCCGGCCATCGACGCCCGGCTGTTGCTGGAGGCCGCGACCGGAGCCAGCCGGCTGGAGATCCTGACCGACCCGCACCGGCCCCTGACGCCGGAGCAGTCGGCGACCCTGGCCGGCTATGTCGAACGCCGCCTGCGCCGCGAGCCGGTGTCGCGGATCCTGGGTCGCAAGGGGTTCTGGAAGATCATGCTGAACGTCACCCCCGACGTGCTCAGCCCGCGCCCGGATACCGAGACCATCCTCGACGTCGCCATGCTCGCCTTCGAACCGGCCCAGGCCTTCAGCGTCATCGATCTGGGCACCGGGTCGGGCGCCATCCTGCTGGCCGTTCTGGGCGACCGGCCGGGCGCGCACGGGGTCGGCACCGACATCTCGTCGGAAGCCTTGGCGGTGGCCAAAGAGAACGCGGCCAACCTCGGCCTCGACAATCGCGCCACCTTCCTGAGGACCGAATGGGCGGCCGGGTTCGGCGACCACAGCTTCGACCTGGTGGTGTCAAACCCGCCCTATATCCCGTCCGACGACATCGCGGGCCTCGATCCGGAAGTGCGCGAGCATGATCCGTTGCTGGCGCTGGACGGCGGGCCGGACGGTCTGCAGGCCTATCGCGACCTCGCCCCGGAGATCGCCCGGATCCTGAAACCCGGCGGGGTCTTCGCCGTCGAGATCGGCTGGGATCAGGGCGAGGCGGTCAAGGCCCTGTTCGAGGCCGCCGGCCTGACCGACGTCAAGGTGGTCAAGGACCTCGGCGACCGGCACCGTGTGGTGACCAACGGTCCCGACCCGCGCACGACGCCGATCCGTCAAAGCTGATCCGACGCGGCCGATCCGAACAAACCCCTTGGAAACCGCCCCGGCGCGCGCTAAGTCCTTGGTCGTCTCCCTCCCTTCCGCATCTTGCTGAACCGTCTTCAGGTCCAGCGACGCTCGGCCGGGATGCGCGTGAAGGTCGGCGGTGTTCACTGCTTGCGGACCACGACGGGCGACAAAGGTCCTTCCGATAACATCGCCGCCGGGGATTGGCCCCCAAGCGAACCGGAACCACAGACAACCGGCCTGCTGCCCTCGCCATCGTCGCGCAGGGACACGCCAAACCAGCACGGTAAGCCTCGATGCGAGATTTCAAGGGCATGAAGCGTCAGCGCGGCCGCAACCGGAAACCCGGTGGCGGCGGCGGCAACGCGAATGCGGCGAACCCCAACCGTTCGTGGGATTCTCAAGGTCCCGAGAACATCAAGGTCCGCGGCAACGCCCAGACCGTCTACGAGCGCTATCAGCAGCTGGCCCGTGACGCCGGCTCGTCGGGCGACCGGGTGCTGGCGGAGAACTATCTCCAGCACGCCGAACACTATTTCCGCGTCCTGCGCGCCCTGCAACCGCAACGGCCGGTCTCCGAGATCGCCGCACGCGAACTGTCGAACCAGGGCTATGACATCGATTTCGAGGACGAGACCGGGGCCCAGGCCGCCGCCTTCCTCGCCGCGCAACAGGCCGCCGACCGCATCCAGCAGCAGAGCGACGCCCGCGACGCCGAGGCCGCTCAAGGCGCCCAGCAGTCGCGCGAGCAACGCGAGTGGACCCCGCGTCCGCCGCGCGAAGAGAATCAAAATCGGGATGGCCAGAACCGCGACGGCCAGAACCGGGATCGCGAGTGGACCCCGCGTCCTCCGCGCGACAACCAGAACCGTGACAACCAGTCCCGCGACGGCCAGGACGGCCAGTCGCGCGCCGAGGGCGAAGGCCAGGGCGAAGGCGGTCGTCGCGAGACCCGCCGCGAACGCTGGGAGCGTCGCCGCGAGGAACGCAATCGCCGTTTCGAGGCCGAGGGCGGCACGCCCGACACCCGCACCTATGAAGAGGCCGAGGGCCGTTTCGAGGGTCGCACCGAAGGCGGTCGTGACGATAATGCCCGGGTGGGGGGTGACTTCATCGCCTCCACCGCTCCGGTGAGCTATGCGCCGCCCGCCGAAACCGCTCCGGTCGAGGCCGCGCCGGCGGAGGGCGAACGTCCCGCCCGTCGGACCCGCACCCCGCGCGCAGAGGCACAGGTCGACACGGCCCAGGCCCTGCCCGGCTTCCTGACCCGTTCGGCCGCTCCTGCAACGGCCCCGGCTCCGGTCGCGTCCGACGAAGGCGAAGCTCCGGCGCCCAGGCGTCGCGCGCCCCGCAAGAAGGCCGACGCGCCCGCCGACGGCGAGTGATCGCGAGCCGGAGGCCACCTCCGGTTTACGATAATGCAACCTGTAAGTGTGCACCTTCCGGGATACCGGAGGTTGCGTCATGGAATTCGTACTGCTTATCGTCGCTCTGGCTCTGGCGGGATGCCTGGCGGGCGTCAGGCTGGGGTATGTGGCCCGGCGGCAGGCCGTCCGTCTCGCCGAGCTCAACGATTCGCTGGAAGGTCGCATCACCGAACGCACGCAGGAGTTGCGGCTGGCGCTTGAAGCATCGGATGAGCAGGCCAAGGCGGTGGCCGCCGCCAGCCAGGCCAAGTCCGACTTCCTCGCCGGCATGTCCCATGAACTGCGCACGCCTCTGAACGCTGTCATCGGTTTCGCCGAACTGATGCGGATGAACGAGCACGCCGAACCCCTGACCCGCCGCCAGTCCCAGGCCGTCGAACAGATCCTCGGCTCCGGCCAGCATCTGCTCAGCCTGATCGAGGAGGTTCTGGACCTCGCCCGCATCGAGGCCGGGAAGCTGTCCATGTCGATGGAGCGGGTCGATCCCCAGCTGGTCGTGCGCCAGGTCTGCGAGACCCTGAGGCCCCAAGCCGAGGCCGCCGGGATCATCCTGCGCGCGCCCTCCCCCACGGCGGGTCTGGGGGTGGTCGCCGACCGCACCCGGCTGCGTCAGGTGCTGATCAACCTCTTGTCCAACGCCATCAAATACAATCGCGAGGGCGGCGACGTCCTGCTGGAGGTCCGCCAGACCGACGAGGGCGTGGCCCTGTCTGTGCATGACACCGGCGTCGGCATCCCCGAGGACCGGATGGCCGAGCTGTTCCAGCCCTTCAACCGCCTGGGCCGCGAAACTTCCGACGTGGCCGGAACCGGTATCGGTCTGGCCGTATCGCGTCGTCTGGCCGAGGCCATGAACGGACGGCTGGAGGCGGTCAGCCAGGCGGGCGCGGGCTCGACCTTCACCCTTCACCTGCCGCTGGCGCGGCCGGCGGCCCAGTCGGTCACCGCCTCGCCCATTCCAACGGGATCCTTGCCGGCGGCGACCATGCTCTATGTCGAGGACAATCCGTCCAACATCGCCCTGATGCGCCATGTCATCGCCGCCCTGGGCCCGATCCAGCTGCATGTGGCCGAGAACGGGCACGAGGGACTGGCCCTGGCGCGCGACCTGAGGCCGGACATCATCCTGCTGGACATCAACCTGCCCGGCCTGTCGGGGTTCGAGCTGAAGGCGCGGCTGGACGCCGATCCCCTGACCAGGGGCCTGCCGGTGCTGGCCCTGAGCGCCAGCGCGATGCCGCAGGACGTCAAGCGCGGCAAGGAGGCGGGCTTCCGCGACTACCTGACCAAACCGCTCGATATCCGGGTTCTGGCCGAGGCGCTCAATCGCGCCCTGGGCTCCGACGAACAACAGTCGTCGAAGGCGGCGGCCTAGATCCGGTCCAGACGCGCGACGAAGAAGCCGTCCAGCGACCCCTGTTCGGCCCACATCGAGGGCAGGATGCGCAACCAGCCCTCGGGCGTCAGGGCCTCGGCCGGGGCGCCGATCGCCGCCGGATCGGCGGGCGCGGTCCTGAAGGCCGGGTTGCGGCGCAGGAAGGCGATGATCTGGGTCTCGCCCTCTTCCCGCTCCAGCGAGCAGACGCAGTAGACCAGACGACCGCCCGGGGCGACGCGACCGGCGGCGGCGTCGAGCAGCCGGTGCTGGACGTCGGCCAGCTTGGCGACCTCGGCGGGCTTGGTGGCCCGCAGAACCTCCGGATTGCGTCGCAGGGTGCCGGTCGCCGTGCACGGCGCGTCCAGCAGGACGGCGTCGAAGGTGCGGTCGTCCTTCCAGTCCTCGCCGGGCGTGACGACGATCTCGGCCGTCAGACCGGTGCGTTCCAGATTCTGACGCAGGCGACGCAGGCGGGGTTCGGACCGGTCCAGGGCGACCACGGTCGCGCCCGAGGCCGCGAGCTGAAGCGTCTTGCCGCCGGGCGCGGCGCACATGTCCAGCGCCGTCTCTCCGGCCCTCGGCGCGAGCAGGCGCGCGGGGATGGCCGCAGCCGCGTCCTGAACCCACCATCCGCCGGTCTCGTAGCCTGACCATGTCGCGACGTCGCCACGCACGCCGGACCGGACGGTCCCGCCCGGCAGGACGGAGCCCTCGATGGCGTCGGCCAGAGCCTTCGCATCCTCGCCGGGCTTGAGGCTGAGGTCGGTCGGCGGCTCGTCGCGGGCGGCGAGCGCGATGGCGGCCAGCGCCGCCTCGCCATAGGTCTGTTTCCAGCGCGCGGCGATCCAGTCGGGCAGGTTGGACTCGGCCGTGGTCATGCCGGGCCCTTCGCGCTCGATCCCGCGCAGGACGGCGTTGACCAGGGCCTTGTAGGGCCGGGTCTTGGCGTCGCGCTCGGCCAGCTTCACCGCCGTCGAGACGGCGGCGAAGGCGGGCGTTTCCAGCACCAGGGTCTGGGCCAGGGACACCCGCAGGATGGTGCGGACGGCCTCCGGCGGCGACTTCTGCAGGCGACGGTTCAGGATGGCGTCGATCTCGCCGAGACGACGCAGCGCGGCCATGGCGACGGCGCGGGCGAAGGCGCGGTCCGGGCCCGGCAGGCTCTTCAGCTCGGGCAGGGCCATGGCCTCGTCGAGACCGTTGCGGCGCTCCAGGGCGGCGTTCAGCAGCACTCCGGCGGCGATGCGCGCCTCGACACCGATGTCGGCCGCGCCGTCCGGCTCCTCCGTGCGAACCATCGGCTCGCGGCGGGGTCCGCGCGCCTTGTCGGCCATGCGGCGGCCGCGCGCGCCGGAGTTCTTGCCCTTGGGCGTGCCCCCGCTCACACGGAGACCTGGGTGCCGAGCTCGACCACGCGTCCGGGCGGGATGTGGAAGAAGTCGGTCGGGTTGGCCGCGTTGCGCATCAGGAAGATGTACAGCTTGTCCTGCCACAGGGGCATCCCCTGCGACGCCGACGGCACGACCGAGCGGCGACCCAGGAAGAAGCTCGTCGACATGATGTCGAACTTCACCCCCTGCTTGCGGCACTGGCTCAGCGCGCGGGGGACGACGGGGCTCTCCATGAAGCCGTAGCTCAGGGTGATCTTCTTGAAGTCGTCGTTGATCGGTTCGATCAGGACGCGCTCGCTCTCGTGCACGCGCGGCCGGTCGGTGGTGCGCACGGTCAGGATGACGTTCTTCTCGTGCAGCACCTTGTTGTGCTTGAGATTGTGCATCAGGGCGACCGGGGCGACGTCGGGGTCCGAGGTCAGGAAGATGGCCGTGCCCGGCGAGCGGTGCGGCGGACGGGCCCGCAGCATCTCGATCAGGTCGGTGAGGGGCAGGCTGTCCTTCTTGGACTTGGCCGAGAGGATCTGGGACCCCCGCGTCCAGGTCCACATGATCAGCACCAGGAAGGCGCCCAGAACCAGCGGCAGCCAGGCCCCGTCGGGAATCTTCAGCAGGTTGGAGGTCAGGAAGACGCTGTCGATGAAGCCGAACGGAATGAGGGCGCCGAGCGTCGCCCACAGCGGCCATTTCCACTTCTTGGTGATGACCGAATAGCTCATCAGGGTGTTGATCAGCATGACCCCGGTGACGGCGACGCCATAGGCGGCCGTCAGGTTGTGCGAGCTCTGGAACACGAACAGCAGGACCAGCACGCCGATCATCAGGAAGGTGTTCACGGCCGGGACGAAGATCTGTCCGGCCTGGGTCTCGGAGGTGAAGCGGATGTCGATGCGGGGCAGAAGGCCCAGCTGGACGGCCTGTTGCGTCACCGAGAAGGCGCCGGTGATCACGGCCTGGGAGGCGATGACGGTGGCGATGGTGGCCAGAGCCAGCATCGGCCAGTAGGCGAACTCCGGCACCATCGACCAGAACGGGTTTCCAGCCGCGGCGGGATTGTCGAGGATCAGGGCGCCCTGCCCGAGATAGTTCAAGGTCAGGCACGGCAGGACGAAGCACAGCCAGCCGGCGCGGATCGGGGCTTTGCCGAAGTGACCCATGTCGGCGTAGAGCGCCTCGGCCCCGGTCACGGCCAGGAAGACGCTGCCCAGGATGATGAAGCCCAGGAAACCGTCGTTGAGCAGCAGCAGGACGCCGTAGTGGGGTGACAGGGCGCGCAGCACCGAGAGGTCGTCGAAGATGTGATAGAGGCCGAGCGCGCCCAGCGACAGGAACCAGATCGCCGTCAGCGGCCCGAACCATTTCGACAGACTGGCCGTGCCGCGCGACTGGACCAGGAACAGGCCGATCAGGATGGCGGCGGCGATCGGCACGATGAAGGCGTCCAGACGCGTTCCCACGCCGGGCGCGTCCTTCACGCCCTCGATGGCCGACAGCACCGAAATGGCGGGGGTGATGATGCCGTCACCATAGAAGAGCGCCGCGCCGCACACGCCGAGAATGAAGATCCAGGCCGAGCGGCGGCCGATGGCGTGGGTGGCCAGGGCCATCAGGGCCAGGGTCCCGCCCTCGCCCTTGTTGTCCGCGCGCATCAGGAAGAGGACGTATTTGAACGTCACCACGACCATCAGCGCCCAGAAGGCCAGCGAAACCACGCCGATGACGGCCAGTTCGCCGCCGACGCCGGACTGGGCGTGGGCGATCGCCTCACGCAGGGCATAAAGGGGGCTCGTGCCGATATCGCCGAACACGACGCCGATGGCGCCGATGGTGAGCGCCCAGAATCCGGCCTTGCCGACGCCGTGAGACGCGGCGTGGCCGTGGCTTGAGCCGTTCTGGGCGGCGGTCGTCTGAGCAGGCGGGGCGGGGGGAGCGCCGTCGCCGGGGGATGCGTCCCCTGCCATGAATATCCTCCGGGCGCCGCGGTCGGCGGGCCCATCAAAGCGGAGGGCCTGTAGGCTCATTCCGCGGCCGGTTCAATCGCATGGAAACGGTTTCAGTTGCACCGTGTTCGGCAAGCCGATGACCGGGATTTGTGAATCCGGCTCCCCGTGCCTACCTTGAGGTCTGGAACCGGACGAAAATGTCAGACAGCCAACGCTTTCCCGTCGCCGCCCACGCCTTGGCCTATCTGGCCCACAAGGGCGCGTACGACGCCGCCCGCGCCTGCCCCAGCGCCATTCTGGCGGCCTCGGTGCCGACCAACCCCGTGGTCATCCGCCGGGTGACCGCCCTGTTGTCCAAGGCCGGGCTGATCGCCACCCGCCCCGGCGCCTCGGGCGGATCCTGGCTGCTGCGTCAGCCCCAGGACATTCGTCTCGACGAGGTGTTGAAGGCCGTGAACGGTTGCGCCCACCTGGGCTCGCCGCCCCAGGGCGCCAAGGGTTGCCCCATCGGCGAGCATATTCCCCGTCAGGTCGCCAAGGTCCTGACCCTGGCCGATCAGGCCGCGTCGGACTCGCTGTCGAAGATCACCATCGCCGACCTGCTGGCCGAGAAATCGGCTGCGCTGGACGGGATCGAGGAACACCCGGCCTGCACCGAGGCCATCCGCGCCGCCGGCGCCGTGGCGGCCTGATCCTCGCGACAAAGTTGGCCGACTAAACTTTCGGTTGATCTTCCATCGGCGTTCGTGACTATTTTCTTCCTAGTTTCTCAGGGGGAAATATGTCCGAAGCAAACTCGGGCCTGAGTAGGGATACTCAGGCGCTCATGGCCTTCGAGGCGTCGAAGAAATCCGCCGGAGTAGCCTATCTGCTGTGGTTCTTCACGGGAGGTTTTGGAGGGCATCGATTCTATCTGGGCAGGACCGGCTCTGCCGTCGGCCAGCTAATTTTGTCTGTTCTCGGGTGGCTGCTCCTTCTTGCCGCAGGCATCGGCCTGCTTTTCCTCATTCCTTTAGGGATCTGGCTTCTCGTCGACCTTTTTCTGATCCCCGGCATTATCCAGGGACAGAACGGTGATCTGATGAGACAGCTTGATGCGAGTGCCAGCGCGGGTTCGCATCGTTCTGTGTCGGCGGTGGACGAGCTTGGAAAATTTGCGGCGCTGAGAGATCAGGGTGCGATCACCGAAGCTGAGTTCGAAGTCCAGAAGGCTCGACTTCTGGGCACTCCGGCTCCCATCGTCAGTTCCGCCATTTAACCTGGAACGCCAGTGCCTCGAATACTGATCACCGGCGCCTCCGCCGGCATCGGAGCGGCGCTGGCCCGGGTCTATGCCGAGAAGGGCTGGGATCTGATCCTGACCGCGCGGCGCGAGGCCGCCCTGACGGTGCTGGCGGTCGAGATCATCACCAGATACGGCGTCGCCGCGACCGTCATCCCCGCCGATCTGGCCGACCCTCAGGCGCCGGCCCGACTGGTCGAGGTGATCGCCGCCAGGGGGCTTCAGGTCGATGGCCTGATCAACAACGCCGGCTTCTCGCGCACCACGGGCTTCCTCGCCACCGACCCGGCCCAGCATGCGGCGATGGTTCAGGTCATGCTGTCGGCGCCGGTCGCCCTGTCCCGCCTCCTGCTCCCCGGCATGGTCGAGCGCGGCTTCGGCCGGATCATCAATGTCGCCTCCTTGGCCGGCCAGATGCCCGCGACCGGCGGCGACACCCTTTACGGCCCGATCAAGTCGTTTCTGATCAAGGCGTCGCAGGGTCTGTGGCTGGAGACGCGCGGGACCGGCGTCCACGTCACGGCCCTGTGCCCCGGCTACACCCTGACCGAGTTCCATGACGTCAACGGCTCGCGCGAACAGGTCTCGTCCGCCTATCCGTCGTGGATGTGGCAGACGGCCGGGCATGTGGCGCGCGTTGGCCATGCGGCCTGCGAGGCGGACCGGCCGAGGGTCACGCCCGGCGTCATGAACAACGTCATGGCCGGGCTGGCGAAGCTTCTGCCCGACGGTCTGGCCCTGAACATGGTCGCCGGTCACGCGCGGCGGCTGAAGCGGATCTGATCCGCCTCGCTTGAGCCGGCGGGCAAATCAGGCGCTAGGATCGACCCCATGACCTCTCAGGCGATCTTCGGACTGGTCGGCGTGGGCGGGCACGGCCGCGAGACCATGCCGTTCGCCCGCGCCCATATCGCCGCCCATCCCGATCTGGGCGTCGATGTCGACCGGATCGTCTTCGTGGATCGCGAACCCGGGCCCGCGATCGGCGGCCATGGGGTCCTGGCCGAAGACGCGTTCACCGCCGTGGATGGAGAACGGCTGTTCGCGGTGGCCGTCGGCAAGCCGGAGACCCGCCGGGCCATCGCGGAGCGGCTGGAGGCCGTCGGATGTCGCGCCCTGACCGTGATCGCGACGTCGGCCACCGTCGTCGACAGCGCCCGCGTCGCCTCCGGCGGCCTGATCGCCCCCTACGCCCTGATCAACGCCGACGCGGTCGTCGGGCGGCACCTGATCGCGAATGTCTATTCGAGCCTGGCCCATGACTGCGTGGTCGGCGATTTCGTCACCCTGGGCCCCCGCGCCTGCGTCAACGGATCGGTGCGGATCGGCGACGGGGTCGAGATCGGGGCGGGCGCCCTGATTCGTCAGGGCCTTATGATCGGCGAAGGGGCGGTCATCGGCATGGGGGCGGTGGTGGTCAAGGACGTCCAACCCGGCGCCGTCGTGGTCGGCAATCCGGCGCGGGAGATCGCCCGGTGAGCGTCTTCTTCATCGCCGAGGCCGGGGTGAACCACAACGGCGACCTCGACCTGGCGCTGCAACTGGTCGATGTCGCCAAGGCGGCGGGCGCCGACGCGGTCAAGTTCCAGACTTTCCGGTCGGGCGCCATCTCGGCCCCCGAAGCGCCCATGGCCGAGTACCAGAAGGCCCGCGATGGCGCCGTCAGCCAGTCCGAGATGCTGAAACGGCTGGAGCTGCCGGATACGGATTTCGCCCGCATCGCCGACCACTGCCGCACGATCGGGATCGAGTTCATGTCCTCGCCCTTCGACATCGACAGCGCCCGGATGCTGGCCGGCCTCGGCATGAAGCGGTTCAAGCTGGCGTCCGGCGAGATCACCAACGCCCCCTTCGTGAGGGGCGTGGCCCGGCTGGCGGCGGCGGCCGGCGGCGAGGTCGTCCTGTCGACCGGAATGAGCACGCTGGACGAGGTGGCCGAGGCGGTCGGCTGGATCGCGGCCGAGGGCGATCCGGGCCTGACCATCCTGCACTGCGTCTCCAACTATCCGGCCCCGGCCAAGGACGCGAACCTGCGCGCCATGGACACCCTGGCCGAGGCGTTCGGACGGCCCGTCGGCTGGTCGGATCACACCCTGGGCGACGCCGTCTCCCTGGCCGCAGTGGCGCGCGGGGCGACGGTGATCGAGAAGCATTTCACCCTCGACAAGACCTTGCCCGGCCCCGACCACGCCATGTCCCTGAGCCCCGGGGAACTGGCCGGACTGGTCGCCGGCGTCCGCACGGTGGAAGCCTCGCTCGGCGACGGGATCAAACGCCCGGTCGAGGCCGAGCGCGAGATCATGGTGGTGGCGCGCAGAAGCCTGTTCGCGGCGCGGGACATCGCGGCGGGGGCGACGATCGAGGCTTACGACCTGATCGCGCTGCGTCCCGGCGACGGCATCTCGGCGGCGAAGCAGGGGGACGTGGTGGGGCGGCCGACTGCCCGCGCGGTCCCGGCGGGGACCAAGTTGACGGACGGCGACCTGGGCTGACGCCCCGGCTCAGTGACCGCCGGCCGGATAGGGCGCCGTCACCCCCGTCGCGAACATGCCGGGCAAGGCCTCGCCCAGCCCGGCGAGGATGAACTGGATCGCGAGAGCGCACAGAATCAGGCCCAGAACCCGCACGATGATGGCCAGGCCCACGTCGCCCAGAATCCGGCTGATCGGACCGGTCAGGGCGAAGCTGACGAAGGACACTCCCGCCGCCGCCGCGATGGCGATCAGGGAGGCGGCCGTACCCGCCGCGCCGATCTTCTCGGCCTCTCCGGCCTGGATGATGATGGCCGAGATGGCGCCTGGACCGATCATCAGGGGGATGGCGAACGGCACGACCAGCCGCTGGAACCGCCGCCGCGCATAACCGCGCACGTCTTTCAGATCGAGGGCCGCATCCTTGTCGGCGAAGGTGGCGAGGAAGTCCTCGCGCGCCATGTCCAGACCCAGCAGCAGCAACAGCACCCCGCCCGCGATCCGGAATGCCGCCAGCGAGATGCCGAAGAACTGCAGCAGGCCCAGGCCGGTGAAGAAGAAGAAGGCGAGGAAGACCGCCGCGAACAGGCAGATCAGGGCCGAGACCGAAATCCTCTGGCTCAGGGTCGCCCCGGCCGTGGCCGCCGCGAAGATCGGAATATTGCCGATGGGGTCCAGCAGGGCGAACAGGGTCACGAACAGGTTGACCCCCAGATCGAGCGCGTCCATTGCCTTGTCCTTAGCCTACATCACTGAACGCCGGTTCGCCGACGCACCCCTGTGCGCCGGGTCTAGCCGGTCACGCGGAGCCCGTCGATGACCTCGCCTCTCCTGTCCGACCCGCGCCTGATCGTCGGGCTCGATCTGCCCTCGATCGACGAGGCCCGCGCCCTGGTCCAGCGGATCGGCAACGGGGTCGAGAGCTACAAGGTCGGGCTGACCCTGCTGGCCCGTCCCGGCGGCGTCGCCTTCGCCCACGAGCTGCAGGCCATGGGCAAGCTCGTTTTTCAGGACTGGAAGCTGCACGACATCGGGGCCCAGGTCGAAGGCGCGGCGCGTTCCGTCGCCGAGGGCGGCTGCGATCTCCTGACCGTCCACGCCGAGCCGCAGGTCATGCGGGCGGCGGTCAAGGGACGGGGCGGACACACGACGAAGATCCTCGCCGTCACCGTCATGACCAGCCTGTCGGACGAGGACCTCAAGGAAATCGGCTATTCGGCCCGGGCCGCCGACCTCGTCGAGGCGCGGGTGCGCCAGGCGCTGGATTGCGGCGTGGACGGCGTGGTGTCGAGCCCGCTGGAGGCTGCGCGCGTGAAGGAGATCGCGATCGAGGCCGGTCGTCCCGACTTCCTGATCGTCACCCCGGGCGTGCGTCCGGCCGGCGGCGACCTCGGCGACCAGCAACGGGTCGCGACCCCGGCCGCCGCTTTGCAGGCCGGGGCGACCCATCTGGTGGTGGCGCGTCCGGTTATCGCCGCTGAAAACCCGGTCATGGCGGCGGCTCTGATCGCCGCCGGGATGGACGGCGTTCGTTAGCGACAGCCAAAGGAATTTATTCTTGGGCAAGACTTGCGTCATGACCCGGGCGAACCATTTGAGGCGTCGGTCTTTGACACGTCGACAAGGTGCTGACGCTGGATGTGATCCAGCCGATTTCGCATAATCCTTGCACTGTTCCGGCCGCTGAATCGGTAGTCCTCTGATTCACAAGGAATTCGTTTGCACCGTCTTGCACTCGAATTTTCGGAAACAGTGCAACGGCGAGTCTAGCCGCGCTCGCCCGGCTCCTGCCGGTAGGGATAGCCCTCGCCCGTGTCGCCCGGAGGCAGGTCGCCGTAGTAGTCCTGCGGCACCTGGATATGGACCGGGGCCGGCTGATAGACCTGCGGCTCGGCATAGGCGGGCTCGGGATAGGCCGGCTGGTACTGAACCTGAGGCGGCGCATAGCTCTGGCCGTAGCCGCCCTGGTCGTAGGCGACCGGTTCCAGCGGCGAGGCCTGATAGGGGATGGGCGCATAGCGGGGGCCGTCGTCACGACGGTGGGAATAGCGGTCGCCGCCCTGATAGCCGCCCGAGCTGCTCTCGCTGTAGCTCTCGTAGCGGCTGTAGGACGAACCACCGCGAACGTCCGAATAGTTCTGCTGGTAGCCGTAACCGCCGCCGTGGTTGTCGTCATGGCCGCCGTGGCCATGACCGCCCTGACAGTCGCAGGACGGCGGCGGAGGCGGCGGGGGAGGCGGAGCGGGCGGATAGCCGCCGCCGCAATTGTCATAGCAGGGCGCCGGGCGCGGGGCGCAGCAGCGGTCGGTGGTCACATAGCGACGGCCGAAGCCCTGGGCGACATAGCCGAACGGGCGGCTGGGGCCGTAGCCGGGGCCGCGCACGACGACGGCATAGCCGGCGCCGTAGCCGTAGCCTCCGCCCATGTCGACGCCGCCGCTGCCGTGGATGACCGAGCCGCCGTAACCGCCGCCGCCCCGGATCGCCCCGACGTCATAGCCCCGGGCATTGATATAGGCCCCGGCTCCCGCACCGGCGTAGGCGCTCGCATTGGCGTTGGCGTTCACGTTCACATTGATGTTGCCGCCGTAGTGTCCGCCGCCCCCGCCCGGGTGACCGCCGCCTCCGCCGCAGCCGCCGCCACAGCCACCTCCGCCACCGTGGCCTCCGCCGCCATAGCCACCGCCGTGCTGGCTCCCGCCGCCGTTTTCGCTCGCCAGCGCGGGCGAAACGCCCAGCAACAGGAGGGCGGTCAGGATCGAGATGAGGGTTTTCACTGGGCGGACTCCGCGACGTTCGAGGCCACCGTAGGCCTTCTCGCGCGGAAGGGTTCCGGATGCTCCAAGGGCGGGAGCAATCCGCTCAAGACGTGGTTAAATCTCGCTTTTCTGGCGTGAAGGTCGGTTCAGCGGTCGTAGAGGTAGGCCCCGACGCCGCAAGAACAGTCGCGATCCCGAGAACGCCCGTGGTCGGCGCCGCGCGGGGCGCGGTCGTCGTTGTAGCCATAGACATCGTGATAGCCGCGTCCCGGCGGGCTCGACCACCGCGTCCACTGGCCGGAGGCGTGGGTGCTGTATCCATACCGGCCGCCGCGATCGTGCCCGGAGCCGTACCGGGCTGGCGGTCGATAGGCGCGTGGATCGCCGTAACCCGAGCCGTATCCATAAGCGACCGGCCCGCCGTAGGGTTGGCCGTAGGGTGCGGGCTGGGCCGCATAGACGGGCTGGCCCCAGGTCTGGGCGGCGGCTGTGCCGGGAAGAGCGACAGCGGCGAGGGCGATCAGGGCTAGGCGGCGCATGGGATCCTCCGGCGGGACGAAAAGGTTAACGCCGTTCGCCGGGATTCGTTCGCGTCTCAGAAATCGACGGCGAGGCCCTTCTTCTCCCAGTCGCCGTAGCGGGTCGGTTCCGGGCCCGTCGGTCCGCCGTGCTCGGTCGCCAGCTCCTGCGCCTCGGCCTGTGCGCGGCGTTCGGCGGCCTCGGCCAGGGCGCGCTTGGCGGCGTCGCTGAGGATGCGTTCAGGCGGGGCTTCGTCGGGCGTTTCGGGCGCGTCGGTCATGGGTGGACACATAATCCCGACCGCCGCGTCGCGATAGGCTCACCGGCCGCCACAGTCTCGCCCTTGCATCCCGGGCGCTCAGGCCGTTTAAGCGCGGCCAAATCCTCCTCCCGCCGTTCTGCGAAAGATCCCGCCATGGCCAAAGCTTCCGACAAGCCCTTCAAGAAGGTCGTCCTGGCCTATTCCGGCGGCCTGGACACCTCGATCATCCTGAAGTGGCTGCAGACGGAATACGGCGCCGAGGTCGTGACCTTCACCGCCGACCTGGGCCAGGGCGAGGAACTGGCTCCCGCGCGCGAGAAGGCCCTGAAGATGGGCATCAAGCCCGAGAACATCTTCATCGACGACCTGCGCGAGGAGTTCGTGCGCGATTTCGTCTTCCCCATGTTCCGCGCCAACGCCCAGTACGAGGGCGACTATCTGCTGGGCACCTCCATCGCCCGCCCGCTGATCGCCAAACGCCAGATCGAGATCGCCCGCATGGTCGGCGCCGACGCCGTCTGTCACGGCGCCACCGGCAAGGGCAACGACCAGGTCCGCTTCGAACTGGGCTACTACGCCCTGGAGCCCGACATCCGCGTCATCGCCCCCTGGCGCGAGTGGGAATACCGCTCCCGCGAGGCCCTGCTGGACTTCGCCGAGAAGAACCAGATTCCGATCGCCAAGGACAAGCGCGGCGAGGCGCCGTTCTCGGTCGATGCCAACCTTCTGCACTCCTCGTCCGAGGGCAAGGTCCTCGAGGACCCGGCGGTCGAGGCCCCCGAGTTCGTCCACCAGCGCACGATCGCGCCCGAGGACGCGCCCGACAAGGCGACCGTCATCACCATCGGTTTCGAGAAGGGCGACGCGGTCTCCATCGACGGCGTGGCCATGTCGCCGGCCACGATCCTGACGAAGCTCAACGAACTGGGGCACGACAACGGCATCGGCCGCCTCGACCTGGTCGAGAACCGCTACGTCGGCATGAAGTCGCGCGGCGTCTACGAGACGCCCGGCGGGACCATCCTGATCGCCGCCCACCGCGGCATCGAGTCGATCACGCTGGACGGGGGCGCCATGCACCTGAAGGACCAGCTGATGCCGAAGTATGCGGAGCTGATCTACAACGGCTTCTGGTTCTCGCCCGAGCGCGAGATGCTCCAGGCCGCCATCGACCTGTCGCAGCAGAAGGTCTCGGGCACGGTCCGCGTGAAGCTCTACAAGGGCAATGTCGCCGTCATCGGCCGCGAGAGCCCCAACAGTCTCTATGACCAGGATCTCGTGACCTTCGAGGAAGGCGTCCAGGCCTACGACCACAACGACGCCGGCGGCTTCATCAAGCTGAACGCCCTGCGCCTGCGGGTTCTGGCCAAGCGCGACCGACGCACCTGAGGCCCTGAGGCGTCTGACGAAGGGCGCCTCGAAGATCGATTCACCGACCCCGGTCTTGCGTGATGGGTTGCGACCAGGTCTCGGGGCCGGGCCGCCATCACGGCCGCCGTGGCCCGGCGCCGGCAAAACCCGTGTCCCGGGGCGCGCGCACGCGGCCGTGCCCCGGTTACCGTCGTCTTCACGCACTTTCGACTTGTGAGCGGGCGACGATTTCGCGAGACGGGACGGCGTTCGAACCCGAAAGACCGTGCATGACCCATGTTTCCCCGTCCCTGCTTCTGCTGATCGCGACCCTGTCGGTCGCTGCTCCGGCCCGGGCCCAGGACGCGGCTGCGCCGGCGACGCCCGCCGAAGCCGCCACGACCGCCGAACCGACCGCTCCGGCGGAGCCCGCGGCGGAGGCTGTCGAAGAGACTGTCTCGCCCGAGGAGGCCGCTTTCAACCAACGCGCGGCCGCGCTCGGCCAGCGCGTGCTGGCCGTCGATACCCAGATGAAGGACGCCGCGCGTCTCGCGGCGCTCGATCCCGATGCGGCCAAGGCGGAACTCGACGCCCTTCAGGCTGGGTTCCAGGCCGAGATGGACGCCTTCATCCAGGACTTCTTCAGCTTCGCGGCTCAAAAACTCGTGACCCTGCCGGAGGACGAGCAGGCCGTCCTTCGCACCAATGTCGAGAACAGGGCCGGCGAGTTGGTGGCCCTGCCTCAGGCCATGCGCTCGCGCGCCGAAGCCGCCGCCCTCCTGCCGCCGCCGACGCAGATCGCCCCTTCGTCGAACTGAGACCGTTCCGCCCGTCCGACGATCGTTCGCCGGGCGGGTTCAAACCCAGAAACCGTGAGTCCACAGATGATCCGCGCCCTCGTTGTCGCCGCCGCCCTTTCGATTCTCGCCCCCGCCGCGATCGCACAGACCGCCCCGACGACGCCGGCCGCGGCTCCCGCGCCGGGACAGGCCGAGTTCGAGGCGACGGCCGAGGCCTTCGGAACGAAAATGGAGGCCATGCAGCAGGAGATGCAGGCGGCCGTCGCCGATGCGGGCGCAGACGCCGCCCGGCGAACCACGTCGCTCGACGCCATCGAGGCGCGCTATCAGCCTGAAGCAGAGGCTTTCGCGACCGCATTCGAGGCCTTCATGAACCAGCAGGCCGGCGCGGCGCCCGCGACCGAGCGGGCGGGTATGATGGCCGGTCTAGCCCAGGCCCTGCCGCAACTGCGTGCGGTTCCGCATCTGGTCCGGACGCAGATCGAGCAGGCGGCGACAGCGGCCCCCGCGCCCTGAATCTGAAGCTCCGGCCCGCCTTACCGCGATTTCACTTGAGCCTGCGGGCCGTCGGAACGACCTTGGGTGCGAACTCAAGGAACGCCCGCCATGATCCGCGCTCTCTCGCTTGCCGCCGCCCTCGCCGTCCTTCCCCTGTCCGCTGCGCTGGCCGAAGAGCCCCAGACTGCGTCCGAGGCCGCCATCGAAGCCGCCGCCGAGGCCTTCGAGGCGCGCATGGAGGCGTTCGGCGAACGCGCCGAAGCGGTGTCCGAAGATGAAAGCCTGAGCGACGCCCAGCGCGAGGCCCGGATCGCGGCCATCTGGACCGAGTACCAGCCGGAGGTCGCGGCCTTCACCGCCGAGGTCAGCCGCCACGCCGGCCAGATTGCCCAGGAAGCTCTGGCCAATATCGATGTCGAGGCCCTGGTCGCCGACGCGCTGAACGACCCCGAGGTGCAGGAAGCCCTGCGCACCGCCCCGATCCTCGCCCAGGGCATGGTCACGAACGGCGCCTGGGCGGCGAACGATCCGGAACAGATGGTTACCTACGGCCTGATCGCCCAGTACGCCCTCGACCAGGCTGCGCACGTGGTCGTGTCCGACGACGCCGAGGCCGTCGATGAAGCGAACGACGACTGAACGCGACGGTCTTCTCCCTGTCGCGCAGCGATGGGGTGGAGGAAGGATCGCATGCGATCCGACGACGGGCGGCGAGCTTTTCGCAAGCTGACGGAGGGGGCGGCTCGACGTTGCCGAGCGAGCGCCGTCATCTGACACACGGTTTCGTCCCCTCCCGTCACGACGCTGAAGAAGCGCCGCGCCACCTCCCCATTCGCCAGACGGCGAACAGGGAGGAGACGTCATGCAAACCCTACCGCAGCGCCGCGTTGTCGAGGTTCAGTTCCGAGATCGGGATGACCTCGACGTTCGGGTGTTTGGCGCGCAGGGCATCGATGAATTTCGACGCATCCCCGACGATGACGAGGCTGGCCCGGTCGACCGGAAGATGTTCGGCGAAGGCGGCCTGGACCGCTGCGCCGTCGATGGCCTCGACGTTTCCGACATAGGCCGCCAGTTCGCTCATGGGCAGATCGTAGAGGGCAAGGCCCGCGACCAGACCGCCCAGACCGTCCACCGTCTCCAGCGAATCGCCGAAGGCGCCCGTCAGGATGGCCTGACGGGTAGTCAGTTCGCTCTCGGTCGGCCGGGTGGTCGACAGGCGGGTGATCTCGGCGAGGATCAGGTCGGACACCTCCACCGCCGCGTCGTTGCGCGTCTGGGCGCTGGCGGTGAACAGGCCGTCCTCGCGGCGCACGCCCAGCGACGAGCGGGTGCCGTAGCTGAGGCCGCGCTTGATGCGGATTTCCTGGTTGAGGCGCGAGGTGAAGCTGCCGCCCAGCAGGGTGTTGCCCAGCGTCAGCGGGAAGTAGTCGGCGTCGGTGCGGGACACGCCGCGCAGGGCGACGGTGACCGCCGCCTGACCCGCACCCGGCTGGTCGATAACCACGATCCGGGTCGGCAGCGGCTGGCCGATCGGCGCGGCGCGCGCATCGATCGGGCCGGTCTCGGTCCAGTTCCCGAAAGCGGACTGCGCCAGGGCGCGAGCGTCGGCTTCCGTAATGGCTCCCGAGAAGACCAGTGTGGCTTCCGACGGGCGATAGCGGCGCTGGTGGAAGGCGGCCACGTCCTCGCGGGTGATGGCCGGGATGCTGGTCAGGGTGCCGGAGCCCGGCGCGCCATAGGCGGCGTCGCCGTAAATCACGCGGGCGGCGGCCTGCGAGGCGACCGGACCGGGGGTGGCCAGGGCGACGCGAAGGCCGTCCAGGGTCTGGTCGCGCTGACGATCCAGCTCTTCCTGCGCGAAGGCCGGATTGCGCACCAGATCGGCCATCAGCGCGACCGTCTGCGGGAAGACGTTGGCAGGGGCGTTGGCGTAGACGTTGGAGAAGTCAGGACCCGAACCGGCGCCGATGGTGGCTCCAAGCTGCTCGATCTCGGTGGCGATTTCGGGGGCGCTGCGAGTGGTCGTGCCTTGCGTCAACAGGGCGGCGGTCATCGACGCGACCCCGGCCTTGCCGGCGGCCTCGTCGCCCGAACCGGCGTTGAAGTTCAGGCGGGCGGAGACCAGCGGCAGACCATCCTTCTCGACCACCAGTACGCGCAGGCCGTTGTCGAGGCGGAAATCGGCGACCGGCGGCGTGGTCGGGGCGACCGGCTGCGTCGTGGCGGGCAGGCTCGCACGCTCGGCCTCGGGCAGCAGGGTGAAGACCTGACCGACCGGGGCCAGGTCGGCGATGGTGACCGGGGCGGTCACAGCGATGGTCTGTTCCGTCACGGGGTGTTCGTCGTCGGCGTTCAGATAACGGATGGTCAGGCCGCGCTGGTCGGTCAGATAGCGGCGGGCCACGCGCTGGATGTCGGCGGCGGTGACGGCCTGGATTCGTGCGATCTCGCGATCGGCGACCGAGGCGTCATTGGTGTTGATCAGGGCGAAACCGAGCACATTGGCGCGGTCGTCGATGGTTTCGCGTTCGCGCAGGGCGTTGGCGACCATCTCGTTTTTGGCTTCGGTCAGTTCGGCCTCGGTGACCGGCGCGTCGCGGAATTTCGCGATCTCGGCGCGGATGGCGGCGATGCCGGTCTCGGGCGTCTCGCCGCCGGCCATGATGGCGTAGGCGCTGATATAGCCGGCCTGCTGGGCGAAGTCCGGGCTGGACGAGGCCTGGGCCGCGATCTGCTGCTCATAGACCAGCGACCGATACATGCGCGAGCTCTCGCCCGTCGAGAGAATGCCGTCCAGCACGGTCAGGGGAATGCGGTCGGTGTCGCGATAGGCCACGGTCGGCCAAGCCAGGACGACGGCCGGCAGGGGGACGTTCGGCGCATAGAAGGTCAGCTCGCGCGGGCCGGTCGGCTCGGGCTCCGTGACGTTGTTCGCGGGCATCGGCCGGTCGGGGTTGGCGATCGGCGCCATGTATTCGTTGATCCAGCCGTCCAGCTGGGCCTGATCGAAATTGCCGGCGACGATCAGGATGGCATTGTCGGGCCGGTAGTAGGTAGCGTGGAAGCGGCGAACATCCTCGATGGTCGCGGCGTCCAGGTTCTCGATCGAGCCGATGGTCGAGCGGCGATAGGGGCTTTCCTGATAAATGCTGCCCGGCACGAACAGGCTGAACAGGCGGCCATAGGGGTTGGCCAGCACGCCCTGGCGGTACTCTTCCTTGACGACGTCGCGCTCGCTCTCGAACACGCTCTCGTCGACGACCAGGGACGACAGCCGGCTGGCCTCGGCGAAGATCAGACGCTCCAGGTGATTGGCCGGGATGGTCTCGTGATAGGCGGTGACGTCATCCGAGGTGAAGGCGTTGTTGTTGCCGCCCACGTCTTCGGTCAGGCGGTCGAAGGTCTCGTCCGGGAAGTCCTTGGTCGCCTTGAACATCAGGTGTTCGAACAGGTGGGCGAAGCCGGACCGGTCCTGGGGGTCGTCCTTGGAGCCGACGCGGTACCAGACCTGGACCGTCACGTTCGAGGTCGTCGTGTCGCGTGCGGTGTAGACGTCCATGCCGTTGGGCAGGGTCCGCTTCACGAAGCCCAGAGGCGGCACCTCGATTCCGGCGGGCGCAGTCTGGGCCATCACGGGCGAGAAGGCCCCGAGGGCGGTGACGATGGCGAGGGCGGCGACGGCCGACTTCAGGCGAGACTTCATGGACGGGGGCTCCGATGTTGTGAAACGACCGTATCAGGGTCGGCGAACGGCGCACGTTACGGCGGTGTAATGTGAAGGGTGGCTGGTGGCTCGTGGTTGGTGACCGGCATGATCCAGCCACCAGCCACAAGTCACCTACTTCCCGAACACCTCGACGCCGATATCGCCCTCCGGGGTCAGCCAGGCGCGCTTCATGCCCTGGCTGTTGAACGGGTCCGCCCGATGGCCGGCCGCGTCGAGCGCGATCAGCCCGCCGTCGCCGCCCATGTCGCCGATGCCGGCGATGACCGCCTCTCCGGCCTGAGTGATCGACGCGCCCGCCTCGACGCGCCAGTGCATCTGGGCGGCGGCGGCGGCGCGGATGAAATACTCGCCCTGACCGGTGCAGGAGACCGCCACCCGGTCAGTGGCCCAGACCCCGGCGGCGGGGATCGGCGTGTCTCCGACCCGGCCCGGAAGCTTGCCGAAGACGCCGCCGGTCGAGGTGGCGGCCGCCAGCCGTCCCTGCACGTCCAGCACGCAGCAGCCGACCGTGCCGTGACTCAACGCCGGTCCCTGTCCCGGAGGGTGGTTATCCTCACCCTGACCGGCGCGGGTGAACCAGACCTCCGGGTCCTCGATCGGGGCCAGGCCGTGCTCGCCCGCGAACCGGGCGGCGCCCGATCCGGCCAGCAGCACATGCGGGCTGTGGTCCATCACGGCGCGGGCCGCGCGGATGGGGTTGCGATAGCCCTGGAAGGCGGCGACGGCCCCGGCGCGCCGGCTCGGGCCGTCCATCAGACTGGCGTCCAGCTCATATTCGCCCGCAAGGTTCGGCGACGCCCCCCGCCCGGCGACGTAGAGGCCGGAGTCCTCCAGCAACACCGTCGTCTCCACCGCCACGTCCAGGGCCGAAGCGCCGGACTCCAGTCGCGCCCGCATGGCCTCGACCACCTCGCGCATATGGGCGATCTCGGCGGTGTAGTCGCGGCTGCGACGCGCGCCGGCGCCGCCGTGGAGGATGAGGGCGGGGGCGGGCATGGCGTCTTCCCTAAAGCGTATCGGACCGTTAGCGTTCTGCCCTGCACCGCGGGACGGCATCCTGTCCACCGCAGCCGTTCGGATAATTTGTTCCTGTCGATGACCGCCAGTCCTGTTCGCCCCTCCGCCGGCCTGCATGCGTCGCCGGGGCCGTTGTCGCTGGACCCCACGCTGGATCCCCGGCCGTTCAGGGCCGCGTTCGACCGCTTCGGCCGACTGCATGTGCCGGGCTTTCTGACCGAGGCTGCCGCCGGCCGGCTGCATGCCCTTCTGGCGTCGGAACGCGACTGGATATGCTCGACGATCGGCGGAGGCGTCGTCGCCGACGTGCCGGTGGAGATGATCGAGGGTCTCACCCCCGCCGACCGCGCCAGGGTCTTCGCCCTGGCCCACCAGGAGGCTCAACGCGGCTTCCACTACATGTTCGACACGGTGCGGATCTCGACGCCGATCGAGAAGGGCGAACCTCTGCCCGACGCGTGGCGCCAGATCGCCGCCTTTCTGAACGGTTCTTCGTTCCTCGGTTTCGTGCGGAGCCTGACCGGCGACCCTCGCTGCGCCTACGTGGATGCGCAGGCCACGCGCTACACGGCGGGACATTACCTGACCGAGCACGATGACGAGAAACCTTCGGCGGGTCGTCTCTACGCCTATGTGCTGAACCTGACGCCGGACTGGCGTACGGATTGGGGCGGGTTGCTCGCCTTCATCGACGATGACGGCCATGTGGCCGAGGCCTATCGGCCGAGTTACAACGCCCTGAACATCTTCCGCGTGCCTCAACGCCACGCGGTCACCTTCGTGGCGCCGTTCGCCGTCGCGCCTCGCCTGTCGATCACCGGCTGGATTCGGGACGCGGTTCCGCCCGGTTACGCCTGATCCGAGCCCCTTTTTTCACAGTGAGAGACACTTCATGCGCGCAGTCCTGTCCAAGACCGTCGGCGGCCCCGACAGCCTCGTTGTCGAAGAGGTGCTGGATCCGACGCCGAAGGCGGGCGAGGTCGTCATCGAGGTCAAGGCCGTGGGGGTGAACTTCCCCGACACCCTGATCATCGAGGACCGATACCAGTTCAAGCCCCAGCGCCCCTTCTCGCCCGGGGGCGAGGTCTCCGGCGTGGTCGAGGCGGTGGGCGAGGGCGTGAAGGGCGTGTTCAAGGGCGACCGCGTCATCGCCATGCCCGGCTGGGGCGGGATGGTCGAGCGGATCGCGGTGCGCGCAGAGACCCTGACGAAGATGCCCGACGCCATGTCGTTCGAGGAGGCGGCCGCCCTCGTCATGACCTACGGCACCTCCTACTACGCCCTCAAGGACCGGGCCCAGCTGAAGGCGGGCGAACGCCTGCTGGTGCTGGGGGCCGCGGGCGGGGTCGGCGCCGCCGCCGTGGAACTGGGCAAGGCCATGGGGGCCCAGGTCACCGCCGCCGCCTCCACCAACGACAAGGTCCAGTTCGCGCTGGAGCTGGGGGCCGACAACGGGCTGATCTATCCGGCCGGCGCGATGGACAAGGCGGCCCAGAAGGAGCTGTCCGGCGAGTTCAAGCTCGCCTGCGGCAAGGATGGGCCGGACGTGGTCTATGACGGCGTCGGCGGCGACTACGCCGAGCCGGCTCTGCGGTCGATGGACTGGAACGGTCGCTATCTGGTCGTCGGCTTCCCCGCCGGCATCCCGTCCTTCCCGCTGAACCTGACCCTGCTGAAGTCAGTCTCGGTGGTCGGCGTCTTCTGGGGCGCGGGCATGGCCCGGGATCCGGAGGGTCACAAGGCCAATATGGCCCAGCTGATGGCGTGGTGGGCCGAGGGCAAGATCAAGCCCCGCGTCAGCCGCACCTTCCCGCTGGAACGCGCCCACGAGGCGATTCAGGCCCTGTCGGACCGCACGGTCATGGGCAAGGTCGTGGTGACCGTCGAGTCGTGATCCGCCTCTCGCCCGATCTCGACGCCGCCGCCCTCGCCAGGGCCTTCGAGGCGGGCGGAAAGCGCCTGCACGTCCCCGGCGTACTGGCGACAGACAGCGCAGACGCGGTCGCCGATGTGCTGGAGGCCGAGACGCGCTGGAAGACCACGGTCGCGGCGGGCGGCGCCTTCCTCGAACTGCCGCTGAACGGCCGGGTCGCCGAGGATCCGACCAAACAGTCCTGGCTGGACGAGGCGGCGGTCGATGGGTCGAGTCCGCTGACCCAATATATCTTCGACACCCGCCGCCTGACCGCCGACCGGGAGCTGGGGACGTCCGCCGGCGACGCCGCCGACCATGTGCTGGATTTCCTCAACAGCGAGGCCTTCATCGCCTTCGCCCGGGCGGTGACCGGCGACGACCGCATCGATCTGGCCGACGCACAGGCCAGCCGCTATCGGCCCGGCCATGTGCTGACGGCCCACAACGACGTCTCCCCGGGCAAGAACCGCCTCTACGGCTATGTGCTGAACTTCAGCCGCCACTGGCGCGCCGACTGGGGCGGCAATCTCGTCTTCTACGGAGACGACGGCCACATCCAGCATGGCTGGGCGCCGGCCTTCAACGCACTGAACCTGTTCGTCGTCCCGACGCGTCACGCCGTAACCCAGGTCGCCTCGTTCGCGGCGAAGGACCGGCTGTCGATCGTCGGCTGGCTGAGGTCGAACACGAAGATCGGACCGCAGGCGCGCAGCGAGACGCGGAGCTACTGATCCCGCAGCTTGTCGAGCGCCTTCTCGGCCAGCTCGCGATGCCGCTTCCGTACATTGGCGCCCAGGGTCGCGATCACCGCCGTGATCACCGCCGCGTCGTCGGTGAAGCCGATGCCCGCCAGCACGTCCGGGATCGCGTCGATCGGCATGACGAAATAGGCGAGCGCCCCCAGCATGATCCCCTTGGCCGCCATCGGCGTCTCCGGATCGCGCGCGGCGTAGTAGACCGAGACCACCTGGTCGGCGAACGGGATGCGGGCGGCCACGCGCCCGATCTTTGGCCAGAAGCCGGTCTTGACCCGCACCTCGTTGACCCTCTGCACGGAAGGGACCAGCGCCTTCGATGGATCGATGGCATCTTCGGGGGTGATCGTCCCGGCGGCGGGTTTGGCTTTGGCGGTCATGGCGGCTAAATCCCCGCGGCAATCAGAAGTTCAGATCAGAACATAGGGACGATTACGATGAAACTCGACGGGTCGATCGCGGCAGTGGTCACGGGCGGGGCTTCGGGCCTCGGCGAAGGAACGGCGCGCGCCATCGCGGCGACGGGCGCAAAGGTCGCCCTGTTCGACCTCAACGCCGAAAAGGGCGAGGCCATCGCCAAGGAAATCGGCGGGATCTTCTGTTCCGTCGACGTCACCGACGACGCCTCCGTCGCCGCGGCCTTTGAAAAGGCCCGCGCCGCCCATGGCCAGGAGCGGCTCACCGTCAACTGCGCCGGCATCGCCACCGGCATGAAGACCGTATCGCGCAAGAAGGACACCGGCGAGATCAAGGCCCACGACATGGCCCAGTTCGAGCGCACCGTCCGCGTGAACCTGTTCGGCACCTTCCGCGTCCTGAGCCAATCGGCCGCAGGCATGCTGACGCTGGAGCCCATGGAAGACGGCGAGCGCGGCCTGATCGTCAACACCGCCTCGGTGGCGGCCCAGGACGGTCAGGTGGGCCAGGCGGCCTATTCGGCGTCCAAGGGCGGGGTCTACGCCATGACCCTGCCGGTCGCGCGCGACCTCGCTCAGGAAGGCATCCGCTGCAACACCATCCTGCCCGGCATCATGTGGACCCCGATGATGGCCGGGATGGACCAGAAGATCCAGGACGCCCTCGCTGCCCAGATCCCCTTTCCCAGCCGCCTGGGCAAGCCCGCCGACTACGCCTCGCTGGTGCTGGAGCTGGCCCGCAACGTCTACATCAATGGTGAGTGCATCCGGTTGGACGGCGCTATCCGCATGGCGCCGCGCTAAAAATCGAAAAGGGGCCTTGCGACGGACCGTCAGGGTCCGCTATAGGCCCCGCTCTCGACGAGACGGATCGCCCAGCCGGGCCCCGTTACGGAGTGCGGGCGTAGCTCAGTGGTAGAGCACAACCTTGCCAAGGTTGGGGTCGAGAGTTCGAATCTCTTCGCCCGCTCCAGTCGAACCAAGAGGCCCGGTCGCAAGACCGGGCCTTTTTGCTTCTGTGCTTAGGGCCCATTGTTGGCTGCGGGGTGGTGCCACTGCGTTAGCGCAGACCAGCCTCTTCCCTGGAACGCCAGCACGTTATGCGTGCTCAAGCAGTAGTGTCGAAATCACAGCTTGCATTGGATATCCTAGGTTGCGGAAGGTTGGGAATGGCGCTTGAGCGGGAAGAAGTGAAACAGCGCTTGGCTGAAGCGCGTGGCGATCTGGCCTCGAAGCAAGCGCGAGTTGCCGAATTCGAAACATGGTTGCGGGAGGGCAGCCCTCGGGCCAACGGCGCAGCCCAACAGATCGGCTGGGCGCGCCAAGAAGTAGAGAATGCACAAAAGGAGGTCGATGCGCTCATTCTTCGAGACAAGCGCTTGGATGACTCCGAGAACGAGCGCGCAGACGCCGCGTCCCTAAGACGCGCGGAACATCGCGAGGAGCAACGCCAGTTTTGGTTTCGACGCTTCCATCTTTCGGTCGGGCTTGCTCACGGTGCAGGCTTGGCAGCGATTTCAAGCAAAGTCTTCGATAAGGATGTGAGCGCGGCCACCGTGTCAGGCGCTTGGTGGTCTCTGACAGCCTTCGTTCTGGGGCTGTTGATTGCTGGACTGATCCCTATCGCGCTCTATTTCGATCGAACTCGCTGGGCTTGGTGGATGGCGTCTGGATCTGCGGCGGCGTTCGTTTGGGCTCTCTGCGTGGTACTGGCCGGCGCTGCCGTTAAAGCCCAGCACGTTTGGCCTTTTCAGTAGCGGGGTCCGCTGCGACTTTGTCAGTTCGCAAGCCTTGTCCGGTGGCCTAATCCTCGTCCGCCGCGTCCGGATCGATCGCTTCCTCAACCAGCCTGCGCCAGTGCGGATCGGTGTCGTCGACGAGATCGACATCGTCGAGCAGGGCCACCACGGCATCGCCGTCGGGCAGGATCAGGCCCAGGACCTCCATCGGCTCGCCGAAGGCCCCGGCGTGAACCTCCGCCTGCACCGCGACAGCCCCCTGTTCGCCGTCGTCGTCCCACCAGATCACCGGCTGGGGCAGGTCCATGTCTATGACCTGCGGGTCTTCCGAGTCGCCCAGGGCGAAGACCGCCCGGCGGGCCTGGACGTCGTCCAGCGTCGCCACCCGGCCCGTGAAAGGCTTCAGCCGTGACCAGTCGTCGGCGTCGAAGCCCCCGCCGTCTTCCGGCAGATCCTGATCATCGTCGATATTATGCATCCCGCCAGCTTACCGGCGAGGCGGCCGCCGGATCAATCGACGTCATTCCTGTGACGGTCGGTCCGATCCCGGAGCGACAGTCACAGCCGTGATGCGAAATCGCGACACCGGCGTCGCGGAACCGTCGTGGTCGCGTTGCCGCACCTCGCTATGGCCACGCTCCGTCGGATGAGGCGAAACGTCGCCCGCCCGCATGGGGATCATGCAATGAAACTGGCTCTTCTTCTCAGCGTCGCCCTGACGCCGCTCGCCTTCGCCGGCGCCGCCTCGGCCGCCGAAACTCCGGCGGTGGTCGCCGAAGCTCCCGTGGGTGAAATCCTTTACGGCCGCGTCTACGGCGCCAACGGCGAGGGCCTGCCCGGCGCCGAGGTTGTCGTCGTCCAGACCGGGCGTCGCGCCGTCACGGACGCCCAGGGCGCCTTCAACCTGTCGGGGCTGAACGCCGGTTCCGCGACGCTGGAAGTTCGCTACCTCGGCCTGCCCACCGCCACCCAGCCGGTGACCGTCGCCGCCGGGGCCCCCACGACGATCGAGATCACGGTCGGCTCCGGCGCCAGCGGCGACCAGATCGAGGACGTCGTCGTCACGGGCGTGATCACCGACGGCATCGCGCGCTCGCTGAACCAGCAGCGCAACGCCGCCGGCACCCTGAACGTCCTGTCGGCCGACGCCATCGGCCGCTACCCGGACCCCAACGTCGCGGAATCGCTTCAGCGGGTCCAGGGAATCGCCATCCAGCGCGACCAGGGCGAAGGCCGCTACATCAACGTGCGCGGCGCGCCGTCCTCGTTCACCGCCGTCTCGGTCGACGGCGTGGCCATCCCGGCCGTGTCGCCCACGACCCGCGCGGTCGATCTGGACACCCTGCCCAGCGACATCGTCTCCTCGGTCGAGGTCTCCAAGACCCTGTCGCCGGCACAGGACGCCGACTCCATCGCCGGCGCGGTCAACATCAACACCCGCTCGCCCTTCGACAGCCGCGGTCTGGCCCTCAGCGCCTACGCGGGCGGCAGTTACAACGACTACGGCGGCTCGGACACCCGCGCGGGCGCGACAGCCTCGACCCTGTTCGGCCCGGACGAGACCTTCGGCGCACTGATCTCGCTGAGCTATTCGGAGACGAACCGTCGTCCCGACAACGTCGAGAACGCCTGGAATTTCAACGCCGCGCTGAACCGCTATGTCATCGACGAGACCCTGTTCAAGGACTACGAGACCCAGCGCACGCGCCAGGCCCTGACCGGCGCTCTGGAATGGCGTCCCAATGACAGCAGCCGCGCCTGGGTGCGCGGCTCGTTCGCCGAGTTCAACGACAACGAATATCGCGACACCCTGCGCTTCACCTATTCGGACGGGACCATCGCGGCGGGCGCCACCAACTCGTCGGCGACCTTCACCAACGCCCGCATCTACAAGGCCCTGCGTCATCGCGAGCAGAACAACCAGATCACGACCCTGAACGGCGGCGCCGAGCACACGTTCGGCAACGGCGCGATCCTGGACGCGACCCTGGCCTTCGCGCGCTCGGAGCAGACCTATCCGCACCGGGACGAGCTGGTCTATCGCTCGGGCGCACAGACCCTCAGCTACGACACCACCGACCACTATTCACCGACCTACAGCGCCTTCGCCTCGACCTATTATTCGACGCCGGCGAACTACAGCTTCCGCGAAAACACCTTCCGCTCGAACACGACGGAACAGCGGGACGTGTCGTTCAAGTTCAACCTGGAACTGCCGACCGTCATCGGCGGACGCGACGTGACCTGGCGCCTCGGCGGCAAGATGAGCACGCGCAACGTCTTCGCCGACGAGGAGCGCTATCGTGACCGCACCGCGACCGCTCCGGTCAACCCCGGCGCTCTGATGCCGCTGCTCAGCGACCGTGAATCGCGCAACTACGGCTATGCCCTGGGCTTCAAGTTCGATCATGATCTGGTCTCGAACTATCTCGACCAGATTCGCGCCCTGTCGACCAACGCCGCCTCGCGCCGCATCCCCCAGTCCTGGACGGCCGACTACACCGCCGACGAAGAAATCACGGCCGGCTATGGTCAGGCCCAGTTCGACATCGGCGCGACCAATGTCCTGGTCGGCCTGCGGGTCGAGAATACGGACTTCAAGGCCGGCGCCTTCCTGGCGCTCGCCACCACGGCCGTCGGCAACGTCCAGGGCTATGTCCAGAGCCCGATCGCGATGCAGCGCGACCGGACGGACTTCTTCCCCAACCTGACCCTGCGTCATGGTTTCTCGGACGCCCTGATCGGTCGCTTCGCCCTGACCCGCGCCATCTCGCGGCCCGACTACGTCGATGTCGTGCCGCGGATTCTGGAAACGACCGACGGCGGCCGCACGACCGTCTCGCGCGGCAACCCGAACCTGGAAGCCACCCTGTCGAACAACGTCGACGCGGGTCTGGAGTACTACCTGCGTCCGCTGGGCGTGATCTCGGTCAACGCCTTCTACAAGGACCTCGAGGACTTCCGTTACACCCTGGTCTACGACGGTCCCTACACGACCTCGACGGGCACGGTGACGGCCAACATCACCGAGGCCCTGAACGCCCCCGAGGGCCATATCGCCGGCGTCGAGTTCAACTGGCAGCAGACCTTCGAGTTCCTGCCGGGCTGGGCTTCGGGTTTCGGCGTCTTCGCCAACTACACCCTGACCGACGCCGAGATCGAAACCGCCACCGCCTATGCCGGTCGCACGACCTTCATCCTGCCGGGCCAGTCGGACGAGACCTACAACGCGGCCCTGTTCTACGAGAACTATGGCTTCTCGGCCCGCGTCTCGTACACGCATCGCGGCGACTTCCTGGAGGCCATCAACGCCACCAACGCCGGGCTGGACCTTTACGTCGAGGGTCGTGGCCAGCTGGACTTCACCACCAGCTACGACTTCGGCAACGGGCTCGAGGTGTTCGGCGAAGCCAAGAACCTGACCGACAGCGCCGGCGTCCGCTACTACGGCTCGCAGGAACGGACCTACGAGTACGAAAAGTTCGGCTACAACGTCTTCATGGGCGTCCGCTTCAAGCTCTAGGCTTCGAAAACGTATCAAAACGGGAAGGGCCGGGCGGCGACGCCCGGCCCTTCTGCGTCGTTCAGAGGTCGTTCACAGGGATCGCGCGAAAGCGACTGGACCCGCGCCGGGTCTGGCCCTAACCGCCTTGGGACGCCGGGCGGCGCCGGGCTTGCAGGCGTCGGTCCGAACACTCCGACGCGTGCCAAGACAGGAAGACCGAACATGTTCATGGAAGGCGACATCGACTGGGTCATCGTACTGGGCGTCGTCGCCGCCGTGACCTCGGTCGTCGCCGTCCTGTCGTTGATCTTTGCGGTCACCAACCGGACCCGGCACGTCTCGACGTCGGACGAACTGGGCGCGGTTTCCAAGGCGCGCGAGGCGGCCGAGACGCGGCTCTACGAAACCCTGAACGCCATTCCCGTCGCGCTGGTCCAGACCGACCGGGGCGGCAAGTTCGTCTTCGCCAACCGGGCCGCGCACCAGCTGATGGGCCGTCGCGACGCCGAGCTGATCGGTCTGCGGTTCCATTCCGCGACCTGGGGCATCACCTATCCCGACGGCCGTCCGGTGCCGCCCGATCTGCTGCCCAGCGCGCGTGCCTTGCGCGGCCAGACGGTGAAGGGATTCCAGCACATCATCGCCAATCCCTCGACCCGCCGGAAAATGCTGGTCTCGGTGACCGCCATGCCGATCGAGGACGCTCACGGCCAGATCATCGGGTCGACGGCCGCCATCGTGGAGACGGAGGGTCTGACGACGCCGGAAGCCTTCCAGCCCGAGGTCGCGCCCGTTGCGACCCATGACGACCTGACCCGCCGCGTGTTCGAGGCCGCGTCCAGCGCTCTGGTGGTGGTCTCCGCCCACGGCGTGGTCCGCGAGGCCAATCCGCAGGCGCTGGCCCTGTTCGGGCGCACGTCCGACGTCATCGGCGCCGATTTCGCGGATCAGTTTCTGGGCGAGACCGAGCGGGTCGAGGGTCGCCAGACCCTGCGCGCCGCGATCAATGCCCAGCCGGGCGAGGCCGATCCGATCGTCTCGACGATGGGCGGCGACCACGGCGTGGCCTGGCGCATCCTGCCTCTCAGCGCGCCCGGAGAGGCCGTCGACGCCCTGCTGCTGGCCGGCGATCCGGTGGCGGCGACGATGAAAACCGAGACGGAATCCGTCGTTGCGATCGAGGCTCTCGCGGAGCCCGCATTTGAACCGGAAACGGATGCCGTCGTATCGGTCGAGCCGGTCGTAGACCTCGCGCCGCAACTCGAAGCCGCCGCGGCGCGCGAGGCGCAGCTGCAGGCCGAACTGGAAGCCGTCCGCGCCCAGGTCGAAGCCGGGCGCGCGGAGGCGACGCGCCTGGCCGAAGAGGCTCGCGCGGAGGTCCTGTCCCAGGTCGAGACGGGCAACGAAACATCGCGCCGGCTGGAGAGCGTCGGTCGCCTGACCGGCGGCGTGGCCCAGGACTTCAACGCCCTGCTCGCGGTCATGACCAGCGCACTCGACATGATGCTGAAGACCGCCGACGACCCGGCCCGGGTGCGTCGTCTGGGTCAGGCGGCGCTCGCGGCCGGTCAGCGCGGCGAGGCCCTGACGCGGCGTCTGTCCGCCTTCTCGCAGGGCGAGGACGCCCATGCCCAGGTGCTGGACTCCGGCGTCCTGCTGCGCGCCATGGAGACGCGGTTGCGCGCCCTCGCCGGCCCCGGCGTCGACCTGCTGATCGAAGGCCCGTCGACCGAGGCGCCGGTGCGGGTCGATCCCGTCGGCTTCGAAGGCGCGGTTCAGGCTCTGGTCCGCAACGCGGTCGAGGCCCTGGGCGGCGCCGGTTCGGTCGCCGTGCGTCTGGAGGCCCTGACGGACGGCGGTGCGCGGTTGACGGTGCGCGACACCGGTCCGGGACTGGATGCGGCCACGGCGGCGCGCGCTCTGGAGCCCTTCTTCACCACCCGCGACGGTGCAGCGGGTCTGGGCCTGGCCCAGGCGCACGCCTTCGCCCGCCAGTCCGGCGGCGCACTGACCCTGACGGGCGCCGAGGGGGAGGGCGCCGAAGCGACCCTGATCCTGCCGGCCGCCGAGGGCCGGATCGAAACCGCCGCCTGAGTGACGTCCGCGCCTTGGCTATGCGCAGGGCCATGCTAGGTTAACGAACGTCGTTTCACGTCGTTAGGAGCCCGGCCATGAAGATCCTGCGGTTCGTTCTGGTGCTGGCCGTCATCGGCTATGCGGGATGGCTGGCCTGGCCGTTCATGTCTCCCTTCTTCGAAGGCGCGGAGCCCACGGTGGCGACGGAGCGCGCCTCGGCGATGGTCGAGGCCGGGGGCGGTATTCCACAGGCGGCGTTGTGGATCGGCGCGGTGGCCCTCTATCTGATCGCAGCCTTCATGCTGGGCGCGGGCAATCCCCGAGCGGCCATCGCCTATTTCCTCGGCTTTCTCGCGGACGCCGTGCTGCGTCTGGCCATCGACCGGTCGAGCGGTGGCGGACCGGCCAGCGCCTCCATTCAGGCCGACACCTATGCGGGCGGCGGCGAGATCGCCCAGCGTTCCGCGGAGGCGGTGGCTCCGGCGGGCCTGTCCGTCGATCCGACCTGGCTGATCCTCGGCGTCCTGCTGGCGGTGGGTCTGATCATCGTGGCCGTCTCGCGACGGAGGCGTCGACAGCGACAGGCCGGTCATCTCACCGTCTGAACATTCCTCGTCGGCCTATCGCCCCTTGGGCTACTTGAGGCCGGAGGGAGCACCCATATCCCCGCCAGCGGTTGACCCGGAACGGTCAGGCGCTAGGACAGCGGCCGACTCCCCGTCCGCGCCCGATCCAGAGGTTTCCATGGCAGACGCCGCCCCCGCCCCCGCCGCAACCGCTTCCTATGATGTCGTCGTGATCGGCGGCGGACCCGGCGGCTACAACGCCGCGATCCGGGCCGGCCAGCTGGGGCTGAAGGTCGCCTGTGTCGAGAAGGGTCAGACCCTCGGCGGCACCTGCCTGAACGTCGGCTGCATGCCGTCCAAGGCTCTGCTGCATGCCTCGGAGCTGTTCGAGATCGCCAACAAGGAGTTCGGCACGCTCGGCATCGATGTGGGCACGCCCAAGGTCAACCTGCCGCAGATGATGAAGCAGAAGGCCGAGAGCGTCACGGCCCTGACCAAGGGGATCGAGTTCCTGTTCAAGAAGAACAAGGCCGACTGGATCAAGGGTACGGGCAAGATCGTCGGGACCGGCCAGGTCGAGGTGACGGCCGCAGATGGAACCGTCACGGTCCTGACCGCCAAGGATATCGTCATCGCCACGGGCTCCGAGCCGACGCCGCTGCCGGGCGTGGACTTCGTCGAGGGCAAGATCATCGATTCCACCGGCGCCCTGTCGTTGCCGGCCATTCCGAAGAAGCTGATCGTCATCGGCGCGGGCGTGATCGGGCTGGAGCTCGGTTCGGTCTGGCGTCGTCTGGGATCCGAGGTCGTCGTGGTCGAGTTCCTCGACAAGGTCGGGGCCGGCATGGACGCCGAGGTCGCCACCGCCTTCCAGCGCGGCCTGACCAAACAGGGCATGACCTTCAGGATGGGCACCAAGGTCACCTCGGCCAAGGCGGCCAAGGATGGTGTCGTCCTCACGATCGAACCCGCCGCCGGCGGCGCGGCCGAGACCCTGACGGCCGATGTGGTGCTGGTCGCCATCGGCCGTCGTCCCTACACAGCCGGTCTGGGTCTGGAGAGCGTCGGCATCGAGACCGACAAGCGCGGCTTCCTGGTCAACGACCACCTGAAGACCGGCAAGGACGGCGTGTGGGTCATCGGCGACGTGACCCACGGCCCGATGCTGGCCCACAAGGCGGAAGAGGAAGCCGTCGCCGTCATCGAGTTCATCGCCGGCAAGGCGGGCCACGTCGATTACGACCTGGTCCCCAGCGTCATCTACACCGGCCCGGAAGTGGCCTGGGTCGGCAAGACCGAGGAACAGCTCAAGGCCGCGGGCGTCGAGTTCAAGAAGGGCAAATTCCCCTTCACCGCCAACTCGCGCGCCAAGATCAACCACGAGACCGAGGGCTTCGTGAAGGTCCTGGCCGATGCGACGACCGACAAGGTGCTGGGCGTTCACATCTTCGGCCCGTCGGCGGGTGAACTGATCGGCGAGGCCTGTATCGCCATGGCCTTCGGCGGGTCTTCGGAAGACATCGCGCGCACCTGCCACGCCCACCCGACCCGCTCCGAAGCCGTCAAACAGGCGGCCATGGGCGTCGAAGGCTGGACGATGCAGGCGTAGGCGTGGACCTCCAGCTCAACGGCAAGCGCGCCCTGGTCTGCGGCGGGTCCAGCGGCCTGGGACGCGCGGTGGCCGAGGCCCTGGCGGCGGAGGGCGTCCACGTCGCCCTGCTGTCGCGCGATGCGGCGAAGCTGCAGGCTGTGGCCGAGGGGATCAATGCGACGGCGACCGGCCGGGCCGTGGTGGTGACGGCCGATCTGGCGGATCACGCGGGTCTGCTGGCGGCCGTGGATACGGCGGAAGGCCTGCTGGGCGGGCCGATCGAGATCCTGCTGAACAATACGGGTGGGCCGCCGCCCTCGGGCGTCGCGGGGCTGGATCCCGAGCTCTGGCGCGCCCAGTTCGAGGCGATGGTGCTGTCGGTGTTCCGCCTGACCGACCGGGTCCTGCCGGCCATGCGCGCGGCAGGCTGGGGGCGGATCCTGAACGTCGCCTCGTCCTCGGCGGTCGAGCCCAATCCGTCGCTCGGCGTGTCCAACACCCTGCGGGCGGGGATCACCGGCTGGGCCAAGAGTCTGGCGACCGAGGTCGCGGCCGACGGGGTGACCGTCAACACCTTGCTGCCCGGCCGTATCGATACGCCGCGCATCCAGCAGCTGGATCAGGCCAATGCAGGCCGGACCGGCATGACGCTGGAGCAGGCGCGGGCCAGATCGGTCGAGAGCATTCCGGTCGGGCGTCTGGGCGACCCGGCCGAGTTCGGCGCGGTGGCGGCCTTCCTCGCCAGTCCGAAGGCGGCCTATGTCACGGGTTCGTTGATCCGGATCGATGGCGGAGCGATCCGGGGAATTTAAGGGCGCTACGGCTCGACGGCCGAGGGGGTCGTTCGCGGTTGCAGCCCGCCGAACCCCATTCGACGCGAGCCATAGTCGAGCTCCACCCGACGGAAGCGATAAAGGACGTCCGCGCCGATCAGGAGCGCCGGCCGGTCGCCCAGGCCCAGGGTCCGGAAGGCGTGCAGATCCGCGAACAGCAGCGGCGTGGGTCCGAGCTGGTGCCGGCCGATCTGGAGGGTGTTCAGGCTTCCGGCATAGGCGTCCATGGTCTGACCGGTGACGCCGTAGAGCGGAATGGGGCGCGAGCCGACCTGACCCCCGATGGCGCGAAGAAGGGCGGTGTTGCCGATCGAATACTGACCACCGCTGTCGACGAAGGATTGAACCGGTACGCCGTCCGCCAGGGCGTTGGTCAGGATGAGCTGGCCGGAGGCGTCCGCGCGCGCCCTTGCTCCGCCCGGCAGCCGCGTTGGAATGAAAGAGGCGACGCCGTGCGCATAGAAGTTGGGGCCGGAAGGCGTCAGGGCGACGGTTCGCTCCGCCAGGTCCATCGACAGCCGGAACTGCGACAGTATGTCCAGACCCAGCAGGCCGTCCGCCGCCAGAAGCGAGCGCTCGAACACCGGCATGACCATGTGGTTGAAGCGCCGGCTGCCAAAGTTCAGCCGATCGACCAGAACCGTGGGGGTGGGCTGGGCCGAGGTGATGCCGTGGACCACCACGGTCGGCCCGGGCTCCAGCCCCAGGGCGTCGGCGACGTCGCGGGCGATCGAGGTCCGCTCGGCGCCGGTGTCCAGCACGAAAAAGCGCGGGCGACTCCCGTTCAGCCGAACGGCGGCCGCCATCCGGGTCAGCAGATTCGCCGAGAGGGAGAGGGCGTCCGGCGGCGGGGCGGGGGCTCCGGCGTCCTGAGCGAAGGCGGCGCCGCCCAGACCAGTCAGCAGACAGGCGCCGCCGCCCAGCACCCGCCGGCGGTCGATGCTCTCGCGCCCGGGTTCGTCCCTGGTCTGCGTTGTCCGCTCGATCATGGCCGCCTCCCCGCGGCATTTGCCCGAGCCTAGGACGGCGGCAGGGGCGCGCCTAGCCGTAACCGCGTTACCGTTTGGTCATGTCCGAGTGCAGCCGGAGGGTGTATATCGGTCGTTCAGAATGGAGATTCCGATGCTGTCGATGCTGCTCCTTCTCGCCGCCTCACCGCAGTCGGCGATCCCTCCGATGCCGCCTGCGCCCATTCCCGGAGAGCAGGGCACGATGCGCGTTCTGGGCCAGCCGGAGCCGGGCTGCGCCTCGCTGGCCATGCCCGCGAACGATCCGAATGCGGGCAACTCCCTGCTCTGGCGCGAGGGCCAGGACACGGTCGGTCACTATCTGCTGCTGGATCGACGCGTGAACGGCTGTCCGGCGCCGATCGTCGTCAACTACCGCGTTCCCGGATCGAACGCCGTCGGACGCGAGGCGGGTCGGGCTCCTGCGCCCTCGTCGGTGATCATCCGCCCCTAGGCGCGCGGATGGGCCGCGGCGTAGGCGCCCAGCAGGTGGGCGGCGTCGACGGCGGTGTATTTCTGGGTCGTCGACAGGCTGGCGTGGCCCAGCAGTTCCTGAATGCTGCGTAGATCCGCCCCGGCCCCCAGCAGATGGGTCGCGAAACTGTGCCTGAGGGCGTGCGGCGTGGCGCTGGCGGGCAGGCCGAGGCGTCCGCGCAGCCTCTGCACCGTCGCCTGCACATGGCGGGCGCTGAGCGGGCCGCCGCGCCGGGCGCGGAACAGGGCGTCGGACGGTTCCAGCGGGAAGGGCTGGGCGGCGAGGGCGGCGTCGACCGCTGAGCGGACGGCGGGCAGGACGGGCACGATCCGCGTCTTGCCGCCCTTGCCGGTGATGCGCAGGCTTTCGGGGATCGGGGCGTCGGCGCGGGTCAGGCCCAGCGCCTCCGAGATTCGCAGGCCGCAGCCGTAGAGCAGCGACAGGACGGCCGCGTCACGCAGGGCCTCCCACGGCTCGGCGTCTGGGTCGAGGGCGGGCTCGGCCAGCATGCCGCGCGCCTGATCGGCGCTGACCGGACGGGGCAAGGACGGCTTCACGCTGGGGCCGCGCACGAGGGCTAGCTGGGGGGCCGGCGTGTCGCAGCGGCGGTCGAGAAAGACGTGGAAGGTGCGGATCGCCGACAGGGTCTGGCTGAGCGAGCGGGCGTTCAGGGGCCCATTCTTGCTGGAATTGGCGCCGCTGCGGCGCTCGGCCAGATGGGCGCGGAGTTCGGCGGCGGTGACGGTGCCGAGGTCGGCGAGACGCTGGGGTTCGCCGCGATGGCCTTCGAGGAAGGCGAGGTAGAGTCGGCCGATGTGGCCGTAGGCCTCCAGCGTCCGGGGCGACAGGCGGCGTTCGTGCGCCAGATGCTCGAGCCAGGCGGAGAGGGCCTCCGACGCCGTCAATTGAGGATGGGCCAGCGCTCGGCCGTCCGTTCGACGACCCGGGCGATGAAGGCGACCAGTTCGCAGCCCATGCCGGGGGTGAAACCCTCTTCTTCGGGAGAGGCGAAGGCGCAGAGGGCGGGGCGGGCTTCCTCCGGGCGTTCGCCGCCCAGGTGTGGTGCCATGCGGATCAGGGCCACGGACTTCGCCTGTTCCGCCGAGGGGCCGAACAGGTCGAGGCCGTCGAACATGGGGCCGAGCCAGGTCAGGCCGTGGTCGCCGAGCAGGCTGTCGACGCCGCCGGTTTCCAGACCGCGCCAGCCGAAGGGCACGCCGCCGGGCTTCTCGATGGCGATCGCGGCCCCGGCGAGGCCGAAACGCCCTTGCGCGACCGCGTCGAGGCGGCGGGCGAGGTCGGAGTGGTTGCGCGCTTCCATCAGGTCCAGAGCCGCGACGTGGGTCTGGGTCTGGGCGGCGAAATTGGCGCGGGCGACCGATTCGATGCGTTTGCGGGCATCGGCCTCGCGCTCGGCGGCTTCCTCGAGCCGGGTCAGGGCGGCGCGGCCGAACTCCACGACGTTGCGGCCGTGTGGCTTGAGGCCGATCTCTTCCAGCAGGGAGCGGTCGTCGGCCAGAGTCTGGGGGTTGGCCTGCAGCCAGGCGCGGACGTCGGGCCAGTGAAGCTCACTGGCTGCGAACAGGTCTGCAGTCTGGTCCTTTGACTTCACGTCGGCGCTCCTCCCGGAACGCCGGGTCGCAGGCTTACAGAATCGATTGGCCGGTCTTGCCCCAGTCGGCCAGGAAGGCATCAAGACCCTTGTCGGTTAACGGGTGCTTGATCAGGGCCTTGAAAGTGTCGGCCGGCAGGGTGGCGGCGTCCGAACCGGCGAGGGCGGCGGCCGTGACATGGGCCGGATGGCGCAGGCTGGCGGCGAGGATTTGGGTCTCGAAACCGTGGATGTCGTAGAGGGCCCGGATCTCTTCCAGCAGCTCCGAGCCGACCGCGCCGTGATCGTCGAGGCGGCCGACGAAGGGGGAGACGTAGGTCGCGCCGGCCTTGGCGGCGAGCAGGGCCTGGGCCGCGGAGAAGCACAGGGTGACGTTGGTCTGGACGCCCTTGTCGGCGAAGGCGCGGGCGGCGCGAAGACCGTCCCAGGTCAGGGGCAGCTTCACGACGACGTTCGGGGCGATGGCGGCGAGCTTGTCGCCTTCCTTGACCATGGTCTCGAAATCGGTGGCGACGGCCTCGGCGGAGATCGGGCCCTCGACCAGGGCGCAGATTTCGGCGATGACCTCGGCGATGTTGCGCCCGGACTTTGCGATCAGCGTGGGATTGGTGGTCACGCCGTCCACCATCCCGGTGGGCAGCATGTCCTTGATGACGGCGACGTCGGCGGTGTCGAGGAAGAGTTTCATGGGGCGGGTTCTAGCTGAGCGGGCCTGTCGGTGAAAGTCGCCTCGGTTCTCATTCCTTTGCCGGTGCACGAGGCCTTCGACTACGAGGTGGCCGAAGGCATGGAACTGGCGCGCGGCGATCAGGTCGCCGTGCCCCTCGGGCCGCGCCTGATGCGCGGCATCGTGACCGAGGTGCGCGAGACGACGGGGTCGAACCGCCGGCTGAAGGCGGTGGAGGCGAAGCTGGACGATCCGCGCCTGCCGGGGGGTACGGTGGACTTCGTCGAGTGGGCCGCGCGGTGGACCCTGAGCCCGCCCGGCGAGATGGCGGCGACGGCGTTGAAGGGGCTGCGGGCGCCGAGGCCACGGCCCGAGCGGAAGGTGCGGCGGGTCGGGGAGCGGACGCCGACGCGGCCGACGGCCTCGCGGGCGGCGGTGCTGGAGGCGCTGGGCGAGGGGGCGATGCGGGGCCCGGATCTGGCCCGGGCGGCGGCTGTGTCGGCGGCCGTGGTCAAGGGGCTGGTCGACGAGGGGGTGCTGGAGATCATCGAGATCGAGGCGGAGGCCGCTTTCGATCGACCCGATCCCCAGCATAACCCGGCGACCCTGAACGCGGATCAGGCGGCGGCGGCGGACGCTCTGTCGACGGCGACGGAGGCGGGTGTGTTCAAGCCCTTTCTGCTGGACGGGGTCACGGGGTCGGGCAAGACCGAGGCCTATCTGGAGGCCGTGGCGCGGACGCTGAAGCGGGATCCCTCGGCCCAGATATTGATCCTGCTGCCCGAGATCGCCCTGACCCAGGCGCTGATCGAGCGGATCGCGAAGCGGTTCGGGGCGGCGCCGGCGGAGTGGCACTCCGGGGTGGCTCCGCCGCGTAGGCGGATGGTGTGGGAGGCGGTGGTCGCGGGCCGTTGCAACATCGTGGTCGGGGCGCGGTCGGCGCTGTTCCTGCCCTTCCCGAACCTGAAGCTGATCGTGGTCGACGAGGAGCACGACGGGTCCTTCAAGCAGGAGGACGGCCTCGTCTATCACGGCCGGGACCTGGCCGTGGCGCGGGCGCGGATCGAGGGGGCGGTCGTGGTCCTGGCCTCGGCGACGCCGTCGCTGGAGACGCTGTGGAACGCCCACCACGGGCGGTACGGCTGGCTGAAGCTGTCGAGCCGGCACGGAGCGGCGGTGCTGCCGCAGATCAGCCTGCTGGACCTCAGGCAGAGCCCGCCCGATCCCCAGACCTGGCTTTCGCAGCCGCTGCGGGAGGCGATCGGGGAGACCCTGCTGGCCGGGGAGCAGACCCTGCTGTTTCTGAACCGGCGGGGCTATGCGCCGGTGGTGCTGTGCCGGGCCTGCGGGCATCGGATGACCTCTCCGGACACCGACAGCTGGCTGGTCGAGCATCGCTACACCGGGCGGCTGGTCTGCCACCTGACCGGCTTCTCGATGGTGCGGCCGAAGCTCTGTCCGTCGTGCGGGGCCGAGGACAGTCTGGTCTCGGTGGGCCCCGGCGTGGAGCGGGTCGAGGAGGAGGTGCGTCAGCTCTTCCCCGAGGCGCGGACGGCGGTGTTCAGCTCCGACACCATCCCGGACCCCAAGGCGATGCGGGCCCTGATCCAGAGGATGACCGACGGAGAGATCGATATCCTGGTGGCGACCCAGGCTGCGGCCAAGGGGCATAACTTCCCGCACCTGACACTGGTCGGGGTGGTGGATGCCGACCTCGGCCTGCGCGGCGGGGACCTTAGGGCGGCGGAGCGGACCTTCCAGCTTCTGACCCAGGCGACGGGACGCGCCGGGCGAGCCGACAAGCCGGGCCGGGCGATCCTGCAGACCTGGACGCCCGAACATCCGGTGCTGATGGCGCTGGCGGCGGGGGACCGGGACGCCTTCGTCGAGGCCGAGATGGCAGAGCGGGAGGCGGCAAGCCTGCCGCCGCACGGGCGGCTGGCGGCGATCATCCTGTCGGGGATCGACGCGATGGCGGTCGAGAAGGTGGCCAACGATCTGGCGGCGGCGATCCCGAATGCCGAGCGGCTGGAGGTCTATGGGCCGGCCGATGCGCCGCTGGGCCTGATCCGGGGACGGCGCAGGAAGCGGCTGCTGGTCCGGGCAGACCGGGACGTGGACTTGCAGGGGTTCCTGCGGTCGTGGCTGAGCCGGGTGAAGGTCCCCGGATCGGTACGGCTGACCGTGGACGTGGACCCGTACAGCTTCCTCTAGCGGTGAGGCGGCTTTGCACTGTTCGGAAATCGGAGTGCAAGACAGTGCAATCGTCGCTACCTAGCCAAGGAAAATCAAAGACCTGGCAAGGAGACGGCTTTGCACTGTTTCCGCATTGTCGGAAATTCCGGCTGGTCTGGTCTAGCTTGGCGGCGTGCTGATGGGGATGTCAAAGATCCGCACGACGAGGTGGGGTCGATGACTGGCGGCCGCAATAGGTGACGAGGAATAAATTCCGAATACCTGTCTCCTCTCCGTCCTACGCGACAGGGAGGAAACCGGAAGGGTCAGCGTGGGGCGGTCAGGCGGATCTCGAACATCTTCGGCCAGTTCTTGCCCGTGACGAACAGGCGGCGGTTCGCCGCGTCCCAGGCGATGCCGTTGAGGACGTCGTCGTTCGGATTGACGACCGGATCCGGCAGGATGCCGGTCAGGTCGATGACGCCGACGACCACGCCGGTGGCGGGTTCGATACGGACGATGAAGTTTGTCTGCCAGACATTGGCCCAGACCTCGCCCTCGATGAACTCCAGCTCGTTCAACCGCTCCAGCGGCCGGCCCATATAGGTGACAGGGACCGAGCCCGTCTGGACGAGGGTGTTCGGGTCGAGGAAGCGCAGCGACGCCGACCCGTCCGACAGGATGACGCGCGTGTCGTCGTGGGTCAGGCCCCAGCCTTCGCCGGCATAGGAGAAGGTCCCGGCGGGCTCCAAATCGTCGGCGTCCCAGACGAAGCCGTGGCCGCCCTGCCAGGTCAGGGTCAGGACGCGATCGCCGACGGCGGTCAGGCCCTCGCCGAAGAACTGGGTGTCGAGTTCGCGCTTCTGCAGGACCTCGCCGGTCTCGATGGCGACGCGGCGGACGCTGGAGGGATGGCGTCCGGTGCTTTCCAGGAACTGGCCGTCGTGGATCTCCAGCCCCTGGGTGAAGGCCTCGGGATCGTGCGGATAGACGGCGACGACCTCATAGCCATAGCGCGGCGGGCGGACGGGTTGAGGCGCCGGCGCGGACGGGGCCGCCGCCTGGGCCGCAGGCGCGGCCGCCGTCTGTGCGAAGGCGGCCGGGGCGAAGGCGAGGCCGATCAGCCCCGCGAACGCCGCAGCCGGAAAGAACGCCCGCCGTCGCATCAGTGAGCCGGGTCGGCGGCGGCGTCCGCCTCCGCTTCCCTGGCGCGCACTTCCGCCTGATCAGCGGCCTGACGCGCCAGCTTGGCCTTCTCCTGTTTCGACGTCGCCGCTCGTCCCAGCATGTTCAGCGCCTCCACACCGGCCGAGAAGGCCATGGCGGCGTAGATATAGCCCTTGGGCACATGGAAGCCGAATCCGTCGGCGATCAGCACCAGGCCGATCATCAGGAGGAAGCCGAGGGCCAGCATGACCACGGTCGGGTTTTTGGCGATGAAGTTGGCCAGGGGGTCGGCGGCCAGCAGCATGACGGTGACGGCGGCGAGGACCGCCACCACCATGATCGGCAGGTGTTCGGTCATGCCGACGGCGGTCAGGATCGAGTCGATCGAGAAGACCAGGTCCAGGATGATGATCTGGACGATCGCCGAGCCGGCGTTCGAGATGACCACGTCCTTTTTGTCGAGGACGTCGTGCGAGGGGGTGGGGTCCACGGTGTGGTGGATTTCCTTGGTCGCCTTCCAGATCAGGAACAGGCCGCCCGCGATCAGGATCAGGTCCTTCCACGAAAACTCGTTGCCCATGACGGAGAAGACCGGCTGAACCAGGCCGACCAGCCAGGCGATCATCGACAACAGGGCCAGACGCATGACGAGCGCCAGGCCGATGCCGATCCGGCGGACCCGCGAGCGATGCTCGGGCGGCAGCTTGTTCGAGAGGATCGAGATGAAGATCAGATTGTCGATGCCGAGCACGACCTCCATCACCACGAGGGTGACGAGCGCGGCCCAGGCGGCGGGGTCGCTAAGCAGCGGGATAATGCTGTCGAACATCAAGGTCTCTCTGGAGGGAAGATTTGTCCCTGTAGCGCACGCCGCGCCGCGGAGTTCAAGTTGACGTTACCGCGCAGGCCGCGACGAAACGACTTCCGGGACCTGATCGACCAAGGCGCCCGCGCCGCCGCCGGCGATCACGGCGGCCCGGACGGCGGCGTGGCTGGCCAGACTCTGGGCCTCGACATAGATGCGGCCCGCCTGGGGAAAGGCGGCGCGGATGCGGTGTTCGAGGCGGGCGACCGTGTCCTCGACCTCGGCGGCCGTCAGCTCGTCGCGGAAATCGAGGCTGAGGCAGACCAGAATTTCGTTGGGGCCGAAATGCATGGTGCGGGCGTCGTTCAGGCCCATGACGCCGGGCTCGGCGCGGGCGATGGCCTCGATGCCCTCGCGGGTCGCGGGATCGGCCGCCTCGCCGGTCAGCAGGCTCTGGCTCTCGAAGGCCAGGAAGCCGGCGGTCAGGGCGAGGATCACGCCGATGATCACCGAGGCGACGCCGTCCAGCACAGGCAGGTCGAACAGATGGCTGCTGACCACGCCGACCAGGGCGACGACGAGGCCTGCGAGCGCGGCGGTGTCCTCGAACAGGACGGTGAAGACGGTCGGATCCTTGGACGAGCGGATGACGGCGAAGAAGGGCCGCCCCCCGCGCTCCTTGTTGAAGGCCTTCAACGCGACCATCCATGAGGCGCCCTCGAACAGGACGGACAGGCCGAGGACGACGTAGTTGACCCACGGGTTCTCGATCGGCTCGGGCGACTGGATGCGCTCGATGCCGTGGGTGATGGAGATGACCGCGCCGACGCCGAAGATCAGGACGGCCACGACGAAGGTGTAGAAGTAGAGCTGAAGCCCGTGGCCGAAGGGATGGCTCTCGCTGGCGGGCCGGGCCGCCCGCTTCAGTCCGATCAGCAGGATGATCTGGTTGCCGGTGTCGACGGCCGAATGGATGGCCTCCGACATCATGGCCGCGGAGCCCGTGAACAGGGCCGCGCCCAGTTTCGTCACGGCGATGGCCAGGTTGCCGGCGAGGGCGGCGAAGATGACGTTCTTTGAGGTGGAGGCGGCCATTTGATCCGGGTCGTAGGGCTTAGGGCTTAGGGCTTAGGGCTTAGGGCTTAGGTCATTTGGTCGCAGTTTGTTCAACAGCGACCTGAGCATTCGGCCCAGTTCATCGGCGTCGGCCAGAACGGACTCGACTTCGGCCATCGCCACGAAGCCGACCCGCTCGGCAATCAAAAGATGGGTTTCGAGCTCTTTGAGCGAGCCTTGGGCGATGCGAACGAAGCTGGCGTAGGCGGGCCTCGTGCCCCGTCCGTATCCCTCAGCTATGTTGGCGGCGATCGAGACGGCTGCTCTTCTGGCCTGGGACGTCAGCCCAAACTGCTCCTCGCGCGGAAACGATCGGGTCAGTTCATAAACGTGTTCGGCGATCGTCATGGCTCTCTGCCATACGACAAGACCACGATAGCCGCCGATGGCGCTGCTCATGCCGTCTCTCCCAAGCCCTAAGCCCTACCATCCAAGCCCTAAGCCCCGCGCGCCAGCGCCTCAGGTTGCGACAGCGAAAAGCCCATGCTATCAGGCGCCCGGCTTCCAAGGGGCGTTTCTGACGAGACGGCCCTCGGCGTGCTTTCCATAAGCATTACAAGCCTTTGACCGGCGCGAAGCCCGCGGCCGGTCGTTTGAACAGATACGCACAGCGGACGGACAGGCCTTGGCTGACGATTTCAGAACGACGGAAGTCGGCGCGCGCTACGCTCAGGCGCTGTTCGACCTGGCCCTGGAAACCGGCCGCCTGGAGGCCGTTCGCGCCGACCTGAAGTCGCTGAAGGCCGCCTGGATCGAGAGCGCCGACCTGCGCCGCCTCGCCACCTCGCCGGTCATCGCCGCCGAAGACCAGCAGAAGGGTCTCGCCGCCATCGCGACCAAGGCGAAGTTCGAGGCCACGACGAGGAACTTCCTCGGCCTGCTGGCCCAGAACGGCCGCGCACGCGACCTGGGCGCCGTGATCACCGGCTTCGAGGCCCTGTATTCGGCCCACACCGGCGCCGTCGCCGCCGAGGTTGTCTCGGCTGTGCCGCTGACGGCCACCCAGACCACGAAAATTCGCTCGGCCCTGTCGCAGGCGCTGGGCAAGGCCCCCGAGATGACCGCCCGCGTCGATCCGTCGATCCTGGGCGGGCTCAAGGTCAAGGTCGGGTCGAAACTGTTCGACGCCTCGCTGAAGACCAAGCTCGACCAGATGAAGTTCGCCCTCAAGCGCGCATAGCGCTCCGCCCCACACACGAATGATGCGGGTCTGATCGCCCGCCCTGAAGACCAAGACAGAGAGATCCAAATGGACATCCGCGCCGCCGAGATTTCGGCCATCCTCAAGTCCCAGATCGCCAACTTCGGCGTGGAAGCCGACGTCTCGGACGTCGGTCAGGTCCTGTCGGTCGGCGACGGCATCGCCCGCATTCACGGTCTGGACAACGTCCAGGCCGGCGAGATGATCGAGTTCCCCAAGGCCGGCGTCAAAGGCATGGCCCTGAACCTGGAACGCGACAACGTCGGCGCCGTGATCTTCGGCGCCGATGCGCAGATCGCCGAGGGCGACGAAGTCCGCCGTCTGGGCGAGATCGTGGACGTTCCTGTCGGCAAGGGCCTGCTGGGCCGCGTCGTCAACCCGCTGGGCGAGCCGATCGACGGCAAGGGCCCGATCCAGTTCACCGAGCGTCGCCGCGTGGACGTGAAGGCTCCGGGCATCATCCCCCGCAAGTCGGTTCACGAGCCGATGCAGACCGGCCTGAAGGCCATCGACACCCTGATCCCCGTCGGCCGCGGCCAGCGCGAACTGATCATCGGCGACCGTCAGGTCGGCAAGACCGCCGTGGCCGTCGACACCATCCTGAACCAGCGCTCGATCAACGTCGAAGGTGCCTCGGAGAGCGACAAGCTCTACTGCATCTACGTTGCCATCGGCCAGAAGCGCTCGACCGTGGCCCAGATCGTCAAGACGCTCGAGGAGCGCGGCGCGCTGGAATACACCATCGTCGTCGCCGCCACGGCCTCGGAGCCGGCTCCGCTTCAGTTCCTGGCCCCGTTCTCGGGCACGGCCATGGGCGAGTATTTCCGCGACAACGGCATGCACGCCCTGATCGTGTACGATGACCTTTCCAAGCAGGCCGTGGCCTACCGCCAGATGTCCCTGCTGCTGCGCCGCCCGCCGGGCCGTGAAGCCTACCCCGGCGACGTCTTCTACCTGCACAGCCGCCTGCTGGAACGTTCGGCCAAGCTGAATGAGGACAACGGATCGGGCTCGATGACCGCCCTGCCGCTGATCGAGACCCAGGCCAACGACGTTTCCGCCTACATCCCGACCAACGTGATCTCGATCACCGACGGCCAGATCTTCCTGGAATCCGATCTGTTCTACCAAGGCATCCGCCCGGCCGTGAACGTCGGCATCTCGGTGTCGCGCGTGGGCTCCTCGGCCCAGATCAAGGCGATGAAACAGGTCGCCGGTTCGATCAAGGGCGAGCTGGCCCAGTATCGGGAAATGGCCGCCTTCGCCAAGTTCGGTTCGGACCTGGACGTCTCGACGCAGAACCTGCTGGCCCGCGGCGCGCGCCTGACGGAACTGCTGAAGCAGCCGCAGTACTCGCCGCTGACCGTCGAAGAGCAGGTCGTGTCGATCTACGCCGGCACGCGCGGCTACCTCGACAAGATCGCGGTGGCCGACATCGCCCGCTTCGAAAGCGAACTGCTGGCCCGCATGCACTCCGCGCACGCCTCGACGCTGGCCGCCATCAAGTCGACCAAGGCCCTGTCCAAGGAGCTGGAAGCCGAGCTGAAGGCCGCGATCGAAGCCTTCGCCAAGACCTTCGCCTAAGTCTGACCCGGTAAGCTGAAAGAGTAGCGCCCGATGGCCAGCCTTAAGGAAATGCGAAATCGGATCGAAAGCGTCAAGTCGACGCAGAAGATCACGAAAGCCCTGAACATGGTCGCTGCGGCCAAGCTGAAGCGCGCCCAGGATCAGGCTGTGGCGGCGCGCCCCTATGCCCTGAAAATGGCCGCCGTGATCGCCAATCTGGCGGCCGGCGTCAGCGGCGACGGCGCGCCCAAGCTCCTGGCCGGCACCGGCAAGGATCAGAAGCACCTGCTGGTCGTGGCCACGGGCGACAAGGGTCTGGCGGGCGGATTCAACACCAACGTCATCCGCGCCGCCAAGGAACGGATCAACACCCTGATCGCCGCTGGCAAAGATGTGCGGATCATCGCCGTGGGCCGCAAGGTTCGCGACGGCCTGACCCGCCAGTTCGGCAGCCGCATCGTGCAGACCTTCGAACTGAGCGATCACAAGGTCATCGGCATGAACGCCGCCGAGCCGATCGCCGAACTGATCGCCTCGGAGTTCGAGGCCGGCAACGCCGATGTCGTGACCCTGTTCTACAGCCGCTTCCAGTCGGTCATTTCTCAGGTGCCGACGCCGAAGCAGCTGATCCCGGCCGTCGTCGACGGAGACGCCGCCCCGATCGACCTGAACGGCGCCGTCTACGAGTACGAGCCCTCGGAAGAGGAAATCCTCGACGTCGTCCTGCCGCGCAACATCACCACCCAGGTGCTGGCCGCGCTGTACGAAAACCAGGCCAGCTTCTTCGGCGCCCAGATGGGCGCCATGGACAACGCCACCCGCAATGCGGGCGAACTCATCACCGCCCTGAAGCTGACGTACAACCGCAAGCGCCAGGCCCAGATCACCACCGAACTGATCGAGATCATCGCCGGCGCGGAAGCGCTCTGATCCTCCGATCCTGACAGATACAGACCGAAACGGACCCCTCCCGATGACCGACACCGTCGCCAAGAAACCCGCCGCCAAGAAGGCTCCGGCCAAGAAGACCGCTCCGGCGGCCGCCACCGGCAACGCCGCCTATTCGGCCGGCACCGGCGTGGGCAAGGTCGCCCAGGTCATCGGCGCCGTCGTGGACGTCGAGTTCGCGGGCGAACTGCCGGCGATCCTGAACGCCCTGCAGACCCAGAACGTCGATCAGAAGACGGGCGAGCCCTTCACCCTGGTTCTCGAAGTCGCCCAGCACCTGGGTGAGAACATGGTCCGCACCATCGCCATGGACACGACCGAGGGCCTGACGCGCGGTCAGCCGGTCACGGACACCGGCACCTCGATCCTGGCGCCGGTCGGCCCGGGCACGCTCGGCCGCATCATGAACGTCGTCGGCGCGCCGATCGACGAAGCGGGTCCGATCCAGACCACGATGTTCCGCCCGATCCACCGCGAGGCCCCGACCTTCGAAGAGCAGTCGACCTCGTCGGAAATCCTGGTCACGGGCATCAAGGTCATCGACCTGATCTGCCCCTACACCAAGGGCGGCAAGACCGGCCTGTTCGGCGGCGCCGGCGTGGGCAAGACCGTGACCATGCAGGAACTGATCAACAACATCGCAAAGGCCTACGGCGGCTATTCGGTGCTGGCCGGCGTGGGTGAGCGCACCCGCGAGGGCAACGACCTGTATCACGAGATGATCGAGTCCAACGTGAACGTCGCCGGCGGCGGCGAAGGCTCGAAATGCGCCCTCGTCTACGGCCAGATGAACGAGCCTCCCGGCGCCCGCGCCCGCGTGGCCCTGACCGGTCTGGCCCAGGCCGAATACTTCCGCGACGAAGAGGGCAAGGACGTGCTGCTCTTCATCGACAACATCTTCCGCTTCACCCAGGCCGGTTCGGAAATGTCCGCCCTGCTGGGTCGTATCCCGTCGGCCGTAGGCTATCAGCCGACGCTGGCCACCGAGATGGGCAACCTGCAGGAACGCATCACCTCGACCAAGAAGGGCTCGATCACCTCGATCCAGGCCATCTACGTTCCCGCCGACGACCTGACCGACCCCGCGCCCGCCGCCTCGTTCGCCCACCTTGACGCGACGACCGTGCTGAACCGCGACATCGCCGCCCAAGCCATCTTCCCGGCCGTGGACCCGCTCGACTCGACCTCGCGCATCATGGACCCGCTGGTCATCGGCGAGGAACACTACCGCGTCGCCCGTTCGGTTCAGGAAGTCCTGCAGCAGTACAAGGCGCTGAAGGACATCATCGCCATTCTGGGCATGGACGAGCTGTCGGAAGAGGACAAGCTGGTCGTCTCGCGCGCCCGCAAGATCTCGCGCTTCCTGTCGCAGCCCTTCTTCGTGGCCGAACAGTTCACCAACTCGCCCGGCAAGTTCGTCTCGCTGGAAGACACGATCCGCTCGTTCAAGGGCATCGTGGCCGGTGAGTACGACCACCTGCCGGAAGCCGCCTTCTACATGGTCGGCGCGATCGAAGAGGCCGTCGAAAAGGCCGCCAAGCTGGCCGCGGACGCCTCGTAAATGGCCGGCAAGCTCAGCTTCTCGCTCGTGTCGCCTGAGCGCGAGGTCTTCAACGGCCTCGTCGATCAGGTCGATGCGCCGGGCGTCGAGGGCGACTTCGGCGTCCTCGCCGACCACGCGCCCTTCATGACCGCGCTGCGCGAAGGCGCGGTCACGGTCTTCGACGGATCGTCGAAGCGCGTGTTCAACGTCCACGGCGGCTTCGCCGACGTCACCCCCGCCGGCCTGACCATCCTGGCCGAGGCGGCGACCGAGGTCGCGGCAGTCTAGATTTCGGGATGGGGGGACCGGACGCCGTTCTGGTCTTTGCCTGGGTCGCGGCGGTCGTCGCGCCGATCCTGTCCATGGTGATGATCCGGCTGTCGCTGAGCGAGGGTCGGATTTTTCTTGCTCGCGCGATCGCCGGGGTCTCGATCGTCGCATGGGCGTTGTGGGTCTGGGCGTTTCTGATCGAGCCGACGACCCTCACCGTCCGCCACGTGACTGTCGAAAGCGCGAGCTGGGTGGGGCCGCCGGTTCGGATCGGCATCATCTCCGACACCCATGTCGCTGCACCCCACGTGGACGTGCCGCGTGTTGCCGGCCTCGTCGAACGCATGAACGGGCAGGCTCCCGATCTGGTCGTGCTGCTGGGCGACTACACCGGCGGTCATGAGCCGGCGGAGGCTCGCGCCGCGCCGGATCGGTCGGAAATTCTTCAGGGCGTACTGGCCTTCAAGGCGCTGCGCGCACCGCTAGGCGTCTATGGCGTGCTCGGGAATCACGATTCCTGGTTCGACGAGGCGGCCATCGAGCAGGCCCTGACTCAGGCGAACGTCAGGGTGGTCGAGAACCGCGCCGTGGCGGTCGAGACCGACAGCGGCCGGTTCTGGGTCGCGGGATTGGCGGACATGGTGTCGCGCCGCACACGACCGTCGATCCCGCAGGCCCTCTCGGCCGTGCCGGAGAGCGATCCGGTGATTTTGTTGACCCACTGGCCTGACCCCTTCGCCGAGACACCCCGACGGGTCGCTCTGACGCTGGCGGGCCATACCCACTGTGGTCAGGTCAACCTGCCCCTCGTGGGTCGGCCGATCCTGCCCTCCGCCGGATCGCGCCGCTGGCCGTGCGGCCTCTACGACGAGGGCAGTCGCAAGTTGTTCGTCACCGGCGGCATCGGGGTCTCGATCCTGCCCGTCCGGTTCCGCGCCCCGCCCGAGATCGTGATCCTGACACTGAAGGCCGCCCCATGACCTTCGTGATCTATGGGCTGGCGGCCCTCGCCGAGATCGCCGGCTGTTTTGCATTCTGGGCTGTGCTGAGGCTCGACCGGTCGCCGCTGTGGCTGGTTCCCGGCGTGGCCTCGCTGATGCTGTTCGCCTGGCTGCTGACGCGGGTCGAGGCGGATGCGGCGGGGCGGGCCTATGCGGCCTATGGCGGGGTCTATATCGCCGCGTCGCTGATGTGGCTGTGGCTGGTCGAGCATCGGGCTCCGGACCGCTGGGACATGATCGGCGCGGCGATCTGTCTGGTCGGCGCCGGGGTGATCCTGTTCGGACCCCGAGGGGCGTGAAAGTCGTCAATTTCCGTCGCCAAACCGATCAAACTCCGACGTCAAATTCGCCAACCTGACCAAGCGGCTTGATCGGGGCCGAAACGGTCCTAGATATCGACGGCAAGACGAGGCCACGTCCTCGCCCCGGTTCGCCGGGCCAAGCCCGGGACGGCCCGGCCTTTCGCAAGGAGGGCCGTCGACAATGGCCTGGGTCTATCTTCTCATCGCCGGCCTGTTCGAGATCGTCTGGGCCTATTTCATGAAGCAGTCCGAGGGGTTCACCCGGCTGTGGCCCAGCCTGTTCACGCTCGGCTTCATGGCCGTCAGCTTCGCCCTGCTGTCCCTCGCCATGAAGTCGCTGCCGATGGGCACGGCCTATGTAATCTGGACCGGGATCGGGGCCGTCGGAGCCTTCGTCGTCGGCGTGGTGCTGTTGGGCGAGAGCCTGACGGTAATGCGTGTCGTGGCGGCCTTGCTCGTCGTCGCGGGTCTGGTCATCTTCCGTCTGGCGCCGGGCGGGTCCTCGCACTGACGCTCTGTCAGGAGGCGCGGATGCTGGAGTTGAGGCCGAACTGCGAGTGCTGCGACCGGGACCTGCCGGTCGATAGCCCCGACGCCCGCATCTGCACCTTCGAATGCACCTTCTGCGCCGATTGCGTGGCCGGGCCGTTGAAGGGCGTCTGTCCCAACTGCGGGGGCGGCTTCGTCCCGCGCCCGGTCCGACCTGCGGCAAAGCTGGCGCGGTTTCCGGCCTCGACGACGCGGATCGTTCGCGAGACTTGTCCCTAGGCTGCGGCGTATTTCGAGAACGCGGCCACGACTTGCTCATAGGCCTGGCGCTTGAACGGGACGATCAGGTCGCAGGCTTCGTCGAGGTCGCCCCAGCGCCAGGCGTCGAACTCGATCTCGTCGTGCCGGTCGAGGCGGATCTCGGCCTCCTCGCCGGTGAAGCGGAAGGCGAACCAGACCTGTTTCTGGCCGTCCCAGGGCTTCTTGCCCTTCAGCCTGTGTTGAGCCTTCAGGGCTTCAGGGAAGTCGTAGACGATCCAGCCCTCGGTGCGGCCGATGAGGTCGGCGGAGACGACGCCGGTCTCCTCTTCAAGTTCGCGACGGGCGGCGGCCTCGATGTCCTCGCCCTTGTCCACGCCGCCCTGCGGAAACTGCCAGGCGTGTGCGCCCTCCTGGCCGGCGCGGTGGCCGAACCAGACCTGGCCGTGCTGGTTGAACAGGACGACGCCGACGTTGGGGCGGTGGCGGGGGAAGTCGGTCATGAGGGCTTAGTGAGTAGGGCTTGGGGCCTGGCGAGTAAACGCGGCCCTTCTGACTAAGCCCTAAGACCTAAGCCCTACTCCCTTGCGCCTCAGCGCCCCGGCCTTTGCGTCATCGCGCTGGCCGGGGCCAGTTGCAGCCCGCGCGCGTCCAGACCGGCGGTCCAGCGAGCGGCGGCCTCGACCGTGACCGGATAGGCGAAGCCGGTCCCCAGGGCCGCGCCGCGCGTCTTGGCGGCGGCCTCAAGGGCGTTCAGGCGGCCGATGATGGCGGCGGGGGTCTGGGTCTCGTCGATGATCGTATCGGCGCTGGCGCGGGCCCAGGCGCCCGGACGGCGACGGGCCATGCCGTCGTCGAGGAAGGCGACGCCGCGCTGACGCAGGACGCCGAGGAAGGCGGCCATGCCCGCGTCCGAGGTCACGAAGCGGTCGCCGAGATAGTTGGTGACGCCGAAATAGCCGGTCGCGCGGCCCAGCAGCCAGTTCATCTTCGCCGCCACGTCGTCGGGGGTGGCGTTGGCCAGCAGGGTGTAGGGGCCGGGATCGTTGTTGGGATAGCCGGTCGGCTCCATCGGGATCTCGATCATGACCTCGTGGCCTTGGGCGCGGGCGAGGTCGATCCAGCCCTGGAGTCCCTGGGCGTAGGGCACGAAGCTGAGGGTCACATCGGCCGGAAGGCGTTCGATGGCGGCGCGGGTCGTGACGGCGTTGAGGCCGAGGCCGCCGACGATCAGGGCGACGCGCGGCTTGCCATTGGACTGGAAGGGACGGGCATAGGCCTGGGCCGGGACGCGGCCGTCGGTGGCGATGACGGGCAGGGCGCCTTGCGGACCCGGCTGGCTGAGGCCGGCGATGGGGGCTTCCGGCAGGGGCGAGGCCGGCAGGGCGGGCGCGGCGATGGCCGAGCCGCCGGCGACGGTCGCGCCGTCGGGCAGCGTGATCAGGGCGTCGCCGCCGGCCGCGCCGTTGGGATCAAGTGTCGGATCGGCGCCGAGACCCTGCCAGGCGGCGAACCCGCCCATGGAGAAGGCTTCGAGACCGGTGGGGGCGGGGGTCTCGACCGGGGCTTCCCGGTGGAGGGCGACGCGGGCCGTCGGCGTGCCGGCGCGCGGGTCGCCGAGGACGGTCAGGAACAGGGCGACCGTGCCGAGCAGCAGCAGGCCCGCCGCGCCGACGGCGACCGGGGGCTTTCTGAACACCGCCAGGGCCGACTTCATGTCGAGCTTCGGCAGCCGGCCCGTGGGGGCGGCGCCGGCCGTGGCGGCGAGGGCGGACTGACGCTTGGCGAACATGGACGGCGAACGCTCTGGAAGCTGACGACCGGACGGATTCCGGACGACGATCATCGCAGGCGACTATGAACGGGCGGCGGTTAAGAAAGCCTAACGGGCCGTTAGCCATGTTCTCCTCCCTGCGCCGCAGGCGTGGGGAGGTGGCGCGGCCCTTCTTCAGGGCCGTGACGGAGGGGGCGACACGGTGCGTGAGGTGAGAGCTACCGGCAACGCGGTGTCGCCCCCTCCGTCAGCTCGCAAGGGCTCACTGCCACCTCCCCATCGCTGCGCGACAGGGAGGAGACTTCGCGAACTACTCTTCTTCGGTCGTGTCAGCGGTCTGGACCGGCGGGGTCGTGCCGTCGCTGACCACGATGCCTGCGGGCGCCGCGGCCAGACGCGTCAGGTCGCCGCCAGCGCGCAGGACGTCGAGGGCGCGCTGGAGCTGGTAGTCGGCGTCCTTGTCGTAGTCCTCGCCCGGGGCCTCGTGCGGGGTGTGGGCGCCCTTGCGTTCGGCGCCGATGGAGGCGTCCAGCGCGGTCGCATAGGCGGCCTCCGAGTAGATGAAGCTGGAGCGGGACACGATGCGGGCCTCGGCCTCGGTGCGGGCGACCTCGAGGTCGGGCTCGATGCCGATCTTCTGGATCGAGGCGCCGGACGGGGTGTAGTAGCGCGCCGTCGTGATCGACAGGGCGCCGTCGCGGCCGCCGCCCAGCGGGATCACGGTCTGGACCGAGCCCTTGCCGAAGGAGGTCAGGCCCACGAGCGTGGCCCGTTCCTGATCCTTCAGGGCGCCGGCGACGATCTCGGACGCCGAGGCCGAGCCGTAGTTGATCAGCACCACCAGGGGCAGGCCGCCGGTCAGGTCGCCCGGGCGGGCGGCGTAGCGTTCGATCTGGTCGGGCTTGCGACCCCGCTGGCTGACGATCTCGCCACGTTCGAGGAAGGTGTCGGATACGTCGATGGCCGCCGTCAGCAGGCCGCCGCCGTTGTTGCGCAGGTCGAGGACGAAGCCCTTCACGCCCGGATGGTCGCGCTTGATCTTCTCGATGGCGGCGGTCAGCTCGCGGCCGGTGTTCTCGTTGAAGGTCGAGATGCGCAGGTAGCCGAAGTCGCCCTCCATGCGGCTGGTGACGCTTTCGACCTTGATGACTTCGCGGACGAGGGTCACCTCGCGCGGCTCCTCGCCGTCGCGCAGGAAGGTGACGGTGACCGAGGTGCCCATGGCGCCGCGCAGCTTTTCCGAGACCTGGGTGACGGTCAGGCCCGAGGCGTTCTGGCCCTCGATGGCCGAGATGACGTCGCCGGCCTGGACCCCGGCCTTGGCGGCGGGGCTGTCGTCCATCGGCGAGATGACCTTCACCAGACCGCCTTCGGCCGTGATGGTCAGGCCGACGCCGGAATATTCGCCCGAGGTCCGCTCCTGCAGGTCCTCGAACCCTTGCGGCGGCAGGTAGTTGGAGTGGGGGTCGAGCGCGGTCATCATGCCCGCGAGCGCCGCCTCGATCAGCTTCTTGTTGTCGACCGGAACGACGTAGGCCTGCTCGATCACAGCCAGCACGTCGCCGAACAGCTGCAGCATACGGAAGGTTTCATTGCGTGGCGTCTGGGATGCCACGGTCATCCCGCTGAGACCAAGGGCCGCGACGGCGGCGCCGGCGATGAGCAGTTTACGCATTCGGTCTCTTTCGGGCCGCCCCAAGGGGCGGAGGGCTTGGTGAGTAGGTCTTAGGGCTTAGAGGCAGGATCACATGATGAAATCGTGGCGACCCCACGTTCATAGGATAAAATCAGCGTCATGCTGGCTTGGGAAGCGGTTTCGCCGCCGAGGGCTTTCTAAGCCCCAAGCCCTACTCACCAAGCCCTCCCTACAAGTACGGCGTGGGGTCCACGGCTCGCTCATCGCGTCGCAGTTCGAAATAGACCTCGCCGCCGCGTTCGGCCGAGCCCAGAGCCTGGCCGTCGGCGACCCGTTCGCCGGTTTCGACGGAGACGCTGTCGAGGCCCGCGACGACCGCGCGCCAGCCGCCGCCGAGATCGAGGATCACCACCTCGCCCCAGCCGCTGAGCGGGCCGGCGTGGTCGACGCGGGCGCCGGCGGGCGCGGCGACCGGGCCGGCGGGGGCGGCCCAGCGGACGCCCTGTCCCGATTTCACCGGGGCGCCGCCGACGGGGGCCGTCAGGCGCGTCCGGCCGCCGGGCAGGCGGGTCGAGGGCGTGGGGGCGTCGGTGGCCGTGGCCGGGCGGCCGCCGAGGTTGCGGATGCGGGTTTCCAGAGCGGCGGCGGCGCGCTCGGCCCGGGCGGCGTCGGCGCGGAGGACGGCCAGAAGGGCGGTGCGGCGGGCGGACAGGTCCTCGATCTCCGCACGGCGGTCGCCCTGGGCGCTCTCGGTGGTGAGGAGGCGTTCCGAGGACAGGACGGCGAGGCGGCGGATGCGGGCGACCTCGGCCTGACGCGCGGCGAAGGCCGAGGCGCGGCGCTGCATCTCCGGGGCCATGGCCTTCATCAGGATGGCGGCGCGCACCGTGTCGACGGCCCGGTCGGCAGGGACCAGCAGGGGCGGCGGGGGCTTGCGGCTCATCATCTGCAGGGCGGACAGGAGCCGGCCCTGGCCGTCGCGGGCCTCGGCCAGTTCGGCGACGATGGCGGCCTCGCGCCGGCTCAGGTCACGCAGGCGCTGGCGCTGGGCCGACAACTGCATGTCGTCGGCGGTCTGGTCGGTGCGCAGTGTAGCCAGTTCGCGGTCGAGGGCGACGATCTCGGCCTGGGCGTCGCGGGCGTCGGCGCGCAGGCGGCGGGCGCGCACCTGTTCGTCGCGGTACTGGGCCTGAAGCGATTGCAGGTCGTCCTGCACCGACGCGGCGGCGGGCAGGGCGGACAGGGCGATCAGCAGGGCTGTGGCGGCGGCGCGGTTCATCAATCCCGATGATAGGGTGATCCGGCCAGGATCGTCACCGCGCGATAGAGCTGTTCCGCCAGCAGGACGCGGGCCAGGGCGTGCGGCCAGGTCTGGGGCCCGAAGGCCAGGGTCGATCCGGCGGCGGCGAGCACGCCGGCGTCCAGGCCGTCCGCGCCGCCGATGACGAAGACCAGCCGTCGCTCGCCCCGGTCGCGCAGGGTCGCGATATGGTCGGCGAAGGCGCGGCTGGAATACGTCTTGCCGCGCTCGTCGCAGGCGATCAGGTGCGCGCCTTCAGCGGCCGCCAGCAGCAGCTCGGCCTCCGGCGCCTTGCCGGTCTTGCGCGGTTCGAGGTCGATCAGGTCGAGCGGGCCGAGGCCCAACGCACGACCGGCGGCGGTGGCGCGGGCCGCGTAGTCCGAGGCGAGCGTCGCCTCGGGTCCGCGACCCGGCTTGCCGATGGCGGCGATGGCGAGTTTCACGACAGACCGCGCTCACACTTCGCCCGCTCGCGGGCCTTCAATATCTCGACGGTCGGCGTTCGCAGGGTTTCTTCACCAAGGACACCAAGGGGCCACCAAGAGCACCAAGAGAGCGTCGATGGATCAGCCGCCCAGGTCCCGCCGTGTTCTCGGTGACCTCTTGGTGTCCTTGGTGAAGAACCTCCGGCCGCCGATCCAATACACGGCCTTCGGCCCTTATGCGTTCGCCGTCCGGTGGGCGCTATCCACGGCCCAGATCTTTTCGATGTTGTAGAACATCCGGACTTCGGGGCGGAACAGGTGGACGATGACGTCGCCCGCATCGATCAGGACCCAGTCGCAGTGCGGCAGACCCTCGACCTTGGCGCGGCCGAGGCCGTTTTCCTTGAGCGTGCGCAGCAGGTGATCGGCGAGGGCGCCGACGTGACGGTGCGAACGGCCCGAGGCCACGATCATGCTGTCGGCCATGGGCGACTTGCCCCTGAGATCGATCAGGACGATGTCCTGCGCCTTGTCGTCGTCGAGCTTGGACAGCAGGGCGATTTCAAGCGGAGTCGTGCCGGTCGGGACGACGCCCTGGCGGTCGAAATTCGAGGCGTCGTCGTCGACGTCGTCCGCGCTGAACAGCGGGAAGTCCTCGGCGGAGTCGTCGGAAAGGTCTTCGTCGTGACCGTCTTCGGCCCCGTCTTCGGAATGGATGGGCGCGATCGGCTCCATCTCATGGGCCGTGTTCGAAACGGCTTCATCTTGCGCGTCGTGCGCGGGCGAGGGGGTCAGCGGAGGGCTCCGGGAGGGTTCACTAAAGACGTTCCCTATCACAGGTGACCGAAAAGGTCACCTGATCCCTTTCTGGAGAGGGCTACCGCTCGACGCGCGGCGTCTCGCTGCTTGAGCCCGAGGGCGGGCGGGCACGGATCGCGGTCGACGAACTGGGGTTCAGGGGAGCCGTCAGATAGGTCCAGGCCGGGGCTTCCATCGTCGGCAACAGACGCGCCTCGTTGGACGAGACCCGATGGCCGGCGAAGCGACGCGCGGCGGGGGCGGCGCGGCTTTCCAGCAGGCTGCCGGGTCGGGCGATGACGGCGACCGGCATCATTCGCATGATGTCGGTCCAGCCGCGCCAGCGGTGGAAATTTTCCAGATTGTCCGACCCCATGAGCCAGACGAAGTGAACGCCCGGATGGCGTCGTTTGAGGGCGCGCAGGGTGTCGATGGTCCAGGTCGTGCCGACGCGGGTCTCGAAGTCCGAGACGACCATGTGCGGGCCGCGCGCGAAGGCTTCGGCCGAGGCCATGCGGTCGGCCAAGGGCGCGGTTTGGCGACTGTCCTTCAAGGGGTTCTGGGGAGAAACGAGCCAGATCACACGATCAAGATCGAGGCGCTGAACCGCCGTTTCCGCCACATGGGCGTGGCCGTCGTGGGCCGGATTGAAGGAGCCACCAAAGAGGCCGACCTTCATCCCGGCGGTCAGGCCCAGGCCATCCCTCAACGCCCCCGGTCGGGGGCCGCTCGCCTGGGGCGCGGGACCGGCGTGGAAGAAGGACAAGACGGGCGGGCTCGCGGCGGACTTATGCTCACGGATGAGCAAACGGAAGCGCAGCTAACACGACGGCGGCGGGCTTGTCGCCATGGCGCGCGATCTTCGGTGGGTCGCCGGAAACCTGACGGCGGGTGTCAGCTATGGGCGTCTAGCGTCGGCGGACCTCAACGGAGCCCGAAGATGATCATGACCGACCGCCGCGACCTTCTGACCGCCATGGCGGCCCTGCCCGTCCTGCCTGCCGGACAAGACGCCGAGGGAGGCGCGCCCGTGGAGCCGACGCCCGTGGCTGCCGGTCAATTCGACTGGCTGAGCGGCGACTGGAAGATCGCCCATCGGCGGCTGAAGGCCCCCGGCGATTGGGACGTATTCGAGGGCGAGGCGACCTGCTGGTCGATTCTCGACGGCCGGGCCCATGTCGAGGAGCTGCGCATCCCGGCGCGGGATTTCGCCGGCGTGGGTCTGAGAACGCTCGATCCGGCGGCGGGCGTCTGGCTCGACTACTGGATGAACGGCAAGGTCGGCCTGATCGGCGGCGAGGGCGTGCCGGGCCGGTTCATAGCAGGAGACGGGGTGTTCGATTCCGAAGACAGCGACGATCGGGGGGCGGTGATCGTGCGCGGGTTGTGGGACCAGATCACCGGCCAGTCGCACCGCTGGCGTCAGGGCGTCTCGCGCGACGGCGGGACGACCTGGGACTGGAACTGGATCATGGACTGGACGAAGGCCTGAACGAAGTCAGCCGCCGGTCTTCTTGAAGGTTTCGCCGATTTCCGATGCGTCCGGGCCGTCGGGACCGGCGGAGCGACGCGCCTGTTCGCCGGTGCGCTTGACCGCGGCGTCGGAGGTGGAGGCGTCCGGCTTGCCGGCAGCGTGGGCGCCGTTGGCTTTGCGGCCTTCGGACTGGTCTCGTTCTGTCATGGCTGTCTCCTGTTCGTCAGGATCAGCGGACGGGGGCGGGGCCGGTTCCCGATCAGGGCGTCCAGCCGGCTTCGTAGGTCTCGATCTCGTCGCCCTCTTCGTCGATCTCGCCGCGCGTCTTGCGGACCTCGGCCCAGGCGGCGCGGAGCAGTTCGGGCACGCCTTCGCCGGACACGCCGGAGACCAGCATGGGACGGCGACCGGCGACGGCCTCCAGTTCGGCGGCCTTCTCCTCGCGCGCCGCGGGGGTCAGGGCGTCGATCTTGTTCAGGGCCAGGATCTCCTGCTTGTCGCCCAAGCCTTCACCATAGGCGTCGAGCTCGCCCCGGATGATGCGATAGGCCTCCGCCACATCGTCCTGGGTGCCGTCGATCAGGTGGATCAGGGAGGCGGAGCGCTCGACGTGGCCGAGGAAGCGGGTGCCCAGACCGGCCCCTTCGCTGGCGCCCTCGATCAGGCCGGGGATGTCGGCGATGACGAACCGCTCACCCGGCGACAGGTCGACCATGCCGAGGTTGGGGGCCAGGGTCGTGAACGGATAGTCGGCGATCTTGGGCCGGGCGGCCGAGGCGGCGGCGAGGAAGGTCGATTTGCCGGCGTTGGGCAGGCCCGCCAGACCGATGTCGGCGATCAGTTTCAGCCGCAGCCAGATCCAGCGCTCCTGGCCTTCCTGGCCGGGGTTGGCGTGGCGCGGGGCCTGGTTCTGCGGGCCCTTGAAGCGGACATTGCCCCAGCCGCCGTTGCCGCCGGAGAGCAACAGCTCCTTCTGGCCGACCTCGACCATGTCGAGCACGACCGTCTCCTTGTCCTCGTCCAGAATCTGGGTGCCGACAGGGACGCGCAGGACCACGTCCTCGCCCTTGGCTCCGTGCATCTGGCGACCCATGCCGTGGGTGCCGGTCGGGGCCTTGAAATGCTGCTGGTAGCGGTAGTCGATCAGGGTGTTCAGCCCCTCGACCGCCTCGACCCAGACATTGCCGCCATTGCCGCCGTCGCCGCCGTCGGGTCCGCCGTTGGGGATGAATTTCTCGCGCCGGAACGAGACGGAGCCCGCGCCGCCGTTGCCGGAGCGGATGTAGATCTTGGCCTGGTCGAGGAACTTCATCGGTATTTCTAAGTCGGGGCGCTGACGCGATCGCGGGCTGCTTGATCGGGGGCCATAGCCCAAGAGAGCGGCGATTTACAGGCGGAGGCGCTTAAGCGGATCGAAAGCGTGGCCGGGGCAGGGTGTGGGCGAACACTCATGGAGAGATCAGAATGATCTCGCTGACGCCCGTCCTGACCCAGCCGCCGCCGTTCTGGCGAACCCCTCTGCAGGGCAAGGCCGCCTCCGCCGGGGAGGCGTCGCCGGGCTTTGGCCTGCCGTCCCTGTCCGACATGCGGGACGCGCAGCAATCGATGAAGAAGGAGATGGCCGCGAAGAAGGTCCAGGCCGTACGCGAGCGTCGTGACGCGTTGATGCTGATGGTCAGGATCGACCCGAAGGCGGCGTTGAAGATGACCGCCGAACTGACGAAAGAGCTGAAGGCGGCGGTGACGGACTATGTCGACGCCGCAGGCAAGAACGTCACCGACGGCGAGATGGCGATGATGCGCCGGGACGCGAAGGACGCGCGCGAGGCGGCCGATGGGGCGCTGAAGGACCTGCCGGCCGAACCGAAGGACGCCGGGGCGGAGGCCGTCGAAGCCGAGCCCGAAGCTGAGACCACGAAGGTCGATGCGGGGGTGAAGCGGGCCCAGGCCGCCTATGTCGCCGCCTTCGAGATCGCCGACCGACGCGATGAAAAGGCGGACCGGGCCGAGGCCGTCTACGGCGCAGCGATGAACGACCAGGGCTTCTTCCAGCAGGTGAAGATGGCGATGGGCGAGCTGAAAGAGGCCCGCGACAAGATCAAGGCGGACTGGGCCAACCCCAGGTCGCCGGACAAGGACGACTGGAAGGCCGCCGACAAGGAGATGGCCGAACTGGAGAAGGCGATCGATTTCGCCCCGACGGGGATGCCGGAGCTGGCGTCCAGCGGGGCGTCGGTGAAGGCCTGATGTAGTCCCCTCTCCCCCTTGCGGGTCGACGAAGGATCGCATGCGATCCGAGGAGGGGAGGCGGCGCACGAGAGCGTATCGGCGTGCTCGCGCCGGCGGGTGAGGGGTGAAACCCGTCGGTCGGAATGCGGGAATCGGTCGAGCGAAACCGGTCAGAGCCAGCGTCACCCCTCACCCGATTTCGCCAGAACGACGGCTACGCCGCCGTGCGAAATCACCCTCTCCCACAAGGGGAGAGGGTGAGTGAAGTCAGCCCTTCGCCCAGACGCCGAACGGGTCGGACCAGCTCAGGCCCATGGCTTCGGCGACGGCCGGGTAGGTAATCTCGCCCTTCAGCACGTTGAGGCCGCGCGCGAGGTGCGGGTCCTTCTTCAGCGCCTCCAGACCGTGATCGGCCAAGGCCAGACCGAACGGCAGGGTGGCGTTGTTCAGGGCTTCCGAGGAGGTGCGCGGGGCGGCGCCGGGCATGTTGGCGACGCAATAGTGGACGACGCCGTCGACGGTGTAGGTCGGGTCCTCGTGGGTCGTGGCGTGGCTGGTCTCGAAGCAGCCGCCCTGGTCGATGGCGACGTCGACGAGCACCGAACCGGGCTTCATCGATTTCAGGTGCGACTTCTTGATCAGCTTGGGCGCCTCGGCGCCCGGGACCAGGACGGCGCCGATGACGACGTCGGCCTTGACCACCTCTTCGTCGATCGCGCCGATCGAGGAGTAGCGGGTGATGACGCGGCCGTTGGTGACCTCGTCGATATAGGCCATGCGCGGGATCGAGCGTTCGAGCACCACGACCTCGGCGCCCAGACCCATGGCCATGCGCGCCGCGTTCAGGCCGACGACGCCGCCGCCGAGCACCAGGACGCGGGCCGGCGCCACGCCGGGCACGCCGCAGAACAAGAGGCCCATGCCGCCGTTGTGCTTGAGCAGGGTCTCGGCCGCCGAGAAGACGGCGATGCGGCCGGCGACCTCGGACATCGGCGCCAGAAGCGGCAGGCCGCCGCGCGCGTCGGTGACGGTCTCATAGGCGATGGCGGCGCATTTCGAGGCCAGCAGGCCTCTGGTCTGTTCCGGATCGGGGGCGAGGTGGAGGTAGGTGTAGAGGATCTGGTCCTCGCGCAGCATCTCCCACTCGACCTTCTGGGGCTCCTTCACCTTCACGATCATGTCTGCGCTGGCGAAGATGGTCGGGGCGTCGGCGACGATCGAGGCGCCGGCCTTGACATAGTCCTGATCGGTGAAGCCGGCGCCCAGTCCGGCGCCGGTCTGGACCGTCACGGTATGGCCGTGGGCGACGTATTCGCGCACCGCTGTCGGGGTCAGGCCGACCCGGTGTTCGTTCTTCTTGATTTCCTTGGGAACGCCGACGTGCATCAGATCTCTCCGGTTCAGACGATGGACCCCGCGAGGCCAACGGGCGGCGCGGGCGATGGCTGCATCTTCTAGCGACGACGCCTGTGCAGGTTCCTGTTCTTTTCGCTGAGTGATCGACGTAAACTCGCAGAAACTTGCGTTGGAGCCGATCATGAAGACCGTTTCCGCCGTCGCTCTCGATGCGACCGACAGAAAGATGCTCCGCGCGCTGCAGACCGACGGGCGGATGACCAATACCGAGCTGGCCCGGACGGTCGCCCTGTCCGAGAGCGCCTGCCTGCGTCGGCTGAGGGCGCTGGAGGGGGCGGGAGTGATCAGCCGCTACGCCGCCATCATCAACGAGCGCGCCGTGGGCCTGCCGATCAGCGTCTTCGTGACCGTGACCCTGTCGTCCCAGGCCGAGAGCGCCCTGACGGCCTTCGAGACCGCGATCACGGGCGTGCCGGAGGTCGTGGAATGCTATCTGATGACGGGCGGGTCGGACTATCTGCTGCGGCTGGTGGTGCGCGACGTCGATGATCTGGAGCGGGTCCACGCCAGGGCCCTGACGACTATTCCGGGGGTGACGCGGGTCTCGTCGAGCGTGGCGATGCGGACGGTGGTCAAGCGCGGCGCCCTGCCGGTCTAGAGCGGGGCCGGTCCAGGCCATAAAACCGCCGCCACGACTGGCGCAACTTCGCTCCGTGCGCCACGCCGCCTTCCAGACCCTGACCGCCGACGGCCGCATCGACCGGCACCGGCACAGCCACGCCTACGCGGCGCTGGTGCTGTCGGGCGGCTATCGCGAAACGGGCGACCGCGGGTGGTTCGAGGCGCGGGCGGGACAGGTGCTGATCCACGGCGCGTGGGAAGCGCACATGAACGCGGTGTCGGCGGGCGGAGCGAGGGTGCTGAATCTGCCGCTGCCCGAAGGTGTCGATTTCGATGCGGCGACGGTCGCCGATCCTGATGCCGTGGCACGGGCGGCGGAGCGTGACCCGGCCGAGGCGGCGGCGCTGCTCGTGCGGGATGCGACGCCGCTGACGGTCGCGCCACCGGACTGGCCTGACGTCCTGGCCCGGGCGTTGCGGGACGATCCGGACCTGTCGCTGAGCGTATGGGCCGCCGGAATGAATCTGGCCGCGGCCACGGTCAGCCGCGGGTTCGCAAGGGCGTTCGGGACCAGCCCGCGTCGCTATCGGGCGGAGCAGCGGGCGCTGAGGGCGGTCCGCAGTCTGGACGAAGGCGCCGACCCGCTGGCCGGGATCGCGGCGGAGCTGGGCTTTGTCGATCAGGCCCATATGACGCGGGCCGTCGTCGGACTGACCGGGCTCACGCCGGGGCGGTTCAGGGTCAAGTCGATACAATCCGGGACGGCCGTTCCGACCTAGTCAGGCGGCATGAACCGTCGCTCGCTGCTTCAGTCCGTCCTCGCCGCGCCGCTCGTCGCCGCGCTTCCCGCCCTGGCCGTCGCGCAACAGCGGCCGGCCCCGCGCACCGTCTGGCGGGTGGAGCCGTCCGAGGGTCAGGACGCCATCGCCTTCTTCGCCCCCCTGTCGGGCCGGGAACTCTATACCCGCCACTATGCGGAGGACGTCGCCCTGTTCGCACCGAGGCTGAGCGAGGCGACGCGGGCGGCCGTGCCGGCCCTGTGGCAGGCGGCGGAAGACGACGGCGTCGGCCTGCTGTCGCCCAATCTCGCGCTGATCCTGTCGCATGCGGAAAGGGACGCGACGATCGACGACCTGCTGGCGGCCCTGGCCGATCCGGAGGCGACCATGCGGCCGGCCTTCGCGGCGGGTCCCTACTGGAATGCGCATGACTGGGACTGGTTCGTCGGCAGGGCGGACCAGATCGGCGCCGTTCTCGCCGACCTGAAGGCGTCCGGCTTCGCGGCCTTCCGGCAGGAGCGGGCGGGCGCGGCGATCGAGACGGGGCTGGCCATGCTGCGCGCGGCGCTTCCGGCTTTCGACGTGATCAGGGTCGAGGAGAAGATGACCGGCCGGACCTTCGAGCCGCAGATCGACATCACGGTCCTGTATTTCTCGAAGCCGCACGGCATCAAGGTGAGGGGCCAGCGGTTCCTGCAATCGGCCGACTACGACGTCGCCCTGACGGTCCGGATCGCGGCGCACGAGCTGCTGCATCCGCCGATCCCGATGGAGGGGCCGGCCGCGCTCGCCGCGCTGGACGTCTTCGGACGCGATCCGCTGATTTCCCGCATCGTCAGCGAGCACGATCCGCGCTGGGGCTATACGACGCTGGAGGGTCTGCTGAACGAGGACCTGTGTCAGGCGATGGACCAGATCGTCAGCGAGGAACTCGGCGTCGGGCGCAATCCGGCCGACCGCTGGCGGAAGGCGGACGACGGCATCCATGTGATGGCGGCAGGCTTCTACGGCCTGTTGCGACAGGACCGCTGGACGCGCGAGGGCGGGTCGCTGGAAGCCTGGGTCATGGATGCGGCGACCCGCGGACGGTTGGCGCCGGAGGTCTTCCACGCCGCGGCGGCCCGGGTGCTGGAACGGCCCGTCGATGCGCTCTGGCCTGTGCCCGCCTAACGGGGTCGGCGTCCGAGCAGGAGTCGAACGGCCACGACGACCAGCGACACGACGCCGATGACCAGCACCAGATCGCTGACCAGCTTCACCATGCCGTAGAGGGTCACGGTCTCCACAGACCGCGTCGTCGCATCGGCCAGCAGCGCCGTCAGGCCGCCCGCGATGAGCAGGGCGAACGGCCAGACGAAGGGCTTGAGTTGGCGGCGCTTCATTTCAGCGCCCTACTTCAGGGCAAGCGTGACCTGTTTGATGTCGACGTATTCGTCGATGCCGTGGGTCGAGCCTTCGCGGCCGTAGCCGGATTGCTTGACCCCGCCGAACGGAGCGACGGCGGTGGAGATCAGGCCGGTGTTGATGCCGATCATGCCCGCCTCGATGCGGCGGCCGATGCGCATGGCGCGGTCGAGGTCGCGGGTGAACAGATAGGAGGCGAGGCCGAACTCCGAGTCATTGGCCTTGACCAGCGCCTCCTCCTCCGTGTCGAACGGGAAGACGGGGATCAGGGGGCCGAAGGTCTCCTCGTGGCGGAACAGGTCGTCGTCGCCGCCGAGCGTTACCGTCGGCTGGAAGAAGCGGCCGCCCAGCGCGTGGCGCGCGCCGCCGGTCAGGACCCTTCCTCCCGAGGCCTGGACCCGCTTCAGGTGGTCCTCGACCTTGGCGATGGCCTTGTCCTCGATCAGGGGGCCGACCTTTACCCCCTCCTCGAAGGCCGGGCCGACGGGGATCTTCGCCACCTCGGCCGCCAGTTTCGTCGCGTATTCCTCGGCGACGGAGGCGTGGACATAGACGCGGTTGGGACAGACGCAGGTCTGGCCCGAGTTGCGGAACTTGCCCTTGATCGTCTCGGCCACGGCGAGGTCGAGGTCGGCGTCCTCGAACACCATCAGGGGGGCGGCGCCGCCGAGCTCCATCGACACCCGCTTCAGGGTCGGGGCGCATTGTTCGGCGAGCTTGCGGCCCACGGGGGTCGAGCCGGTGAAGGACAGTTTGCGGATCAGGGGCGAGGCGGTCAGGACGCCGCCGATCGCAGCCGCGTCGCCGGTGACGACGCTGAGCGCCCCCTTCGGCAGGCCTGCGGCGTAGGCCAGTTCGGCCAGGGCGATGGCGGTGAAGGGGGTCTGGGAGGCCGGCTTGATCACGGCGGTGCAGCCCGCGGCGAAGGCCGGGCCGAGCTTGCGCGTCAGCATGGCGGCTGGGAAGTTCCAGGGGGTGATCAGGGCGCAGGGGCCCACCGCCTCGCGGAAGGTCAGGATGACGTGGCCCAGAGGGCTGTCCTGGGTCTCGCCGAGAAGGCGTTCGGCCTCGCCCGCGAACCATTTGATGAAGCCGTTGGCGTAGGTCACCTCGCCCTTGGCCTCCTCGAACGGCTTGCCGTTTTCGATGGCCATCAGGGCGCCGAGGCCCTCGAGGTTTTCGTCGATGAGGGCGGCCCAGTCGCGCAGGAATTTGGCGCGTTTGTGCGGGTCGGAGCGGGACCAGTCGGGGAAGGCGTCGTGCGCGGCCTGGATGGCGCGCCCGGTCTCGGGGGCGCCGAGATCGGGGATATGGCCGATGATCTCGCCGGTCGCCGGGTCGTCGACGGGGATGCCGTCGGTGCCGGCCGGGATCGCCTCTCCCGCGATGAAGGCGTGTTCACGCAGGAGCTTGAGGCCGGCGGTACGGGCGGCGGTGTTCATGAGAGACCTCGGCGTGTTCTCCCTCCCCTGCGGGGGAGGGTGGTCGCGCAGCGACCGGGTGGGCAGGACAAGGCGATGCAACGACGGATATAGGGGCTGGGTTGTCTTGCCGCCCCCACCCGGTCTCCGCTTCGCTTCGACCACCCTCCCCGCAGGGGAGGGAGAGGATCAGTAACGCCTCAGTCGCCGATCGTATGCAGGTCCCGGCCCTTCGTCTCAGGGAGGAACAGCAGGGCCACGACCGCCGCGACCGCCGTGAAGGCGACCGAGTACCAGAGGCCGAAATAGATGTTCCCCGACCAGGCCACGAGGGCGAAGCTGGCGGCCGGGAGCAGGCCTCCGACCCAGCCGGTGCCGACGTTGTAGGGCAGGCTCATGGCCGTATAGCGAACCCGCGTCGGGAACAGCTCGACCAGGGCCGCCGCCTGGGGTCCGTAAACGGCGGTGGCCGCGACCATGAAGACCATCAGGATAGCGAAGACGGCCAGCAGGTTGATGCGCTCCGGGTCGGCCTTCGCCGGATAGCCGGCCTCGGTCAGGGCCGCCTTGACGCGGGTATCGACGTCGGCGCGGGCGGTCTTCAGGGCGGCGGCGTCAAGGCCGACGCCTTCGACCGAGGCGATCTCGACCGTGCCGATGCGGACGGCGGCGAGCGACCGGGGCGCGGCGGCGAGGTTGTCGTAGCTGACGCCCGCGTTGGACAGGACGTTCTTGGCCAGGTCGCAGGATGAGGCGAAGGCGGTCTTGCCGACCGGATCGAACTGGACCGCGCAGGTGGCGGGGTCAGCGATCACGGTAACGGGCGCAGACGCCTGGGCCTGGGCCAGCGCCGGGTTGGCGGCGTTGGTCAGGGCGTGGAAACCGGGGAAGACGGCGATAAGGAACAGGGCCATGCCGCCGACCATCACGGGCTTGCGACCCACGCGATCCGACAGCCAGCCGAAGAAAACATAGAGGAAGGCCGAGGCCACGGTGATGGCCAGGATCAGGCCGTCGACGGTCGAAACCTCGACCTTGAGCACCCGCTCCATGAAGAACCGCGTGTAGAAATAGCCCGCGTACCAGACGGCCCCCTGGGCGAACATGATGCCGACCAAGGCGATCAGCACGAACTTGCCGACCTTCCAGGTGCCGAAGCTCTCCTTGAACGGGGCCTGACGCTCGGTGCTTTCGGCCACCATCCGCTTGAAGGCGGGGCTCTCGTGCAGTTTCAGACGGATCCACAGGCTGATGATCAGCAGCAGGGACGACAGCAGGAAGGGGATGCGCCAGCCCCAGGCGTCGAAGGCCTCGGCCCCCAGAATCCAGCGGGTGATCAGGATGACGGTCAGCGCCATGATCAGGCCGATCGCGGCCGTGGTCTGGATCCAGCCCGTCAGGAAGCCGCGCTTCCTGGCCGGAGCGTGTTCGGCGACATAGATCGCGGCGCCGCCATACTCGCCGCCCAGGGCGAACCCCTGCAGGACCCGCATGAACAGCAGCAGGATCGGAGCGGCGATGCCGATCTGGCCGTAGTCGGGCAGCAGGCCGATGGCGACGGTAGCGACCCCCATCAGGGAGATGGTGACGAGGAAGGTCGTCTTGCGTCCGGTCTTGTCGCCGAACCAGCCGAACACGAGGGCCCCCAACGGCCGCACGACGAAGCCGACGCCGAAGGTGAGCAGGGCCAAGATGTAGGAGGTCGCTTCGCCGACATCGGCATAGAAGTGGCGGGCGATGATGGTCGTCAGCGAGCCGAAGATGAAGAAGTCGTACCACTCGAACGCTGTGCCTGCGGCCGAGGCCGCGACGACGGTCTTCAGACCCGGTTCGCCCGAGTCATGTCCGGTGGTCGTGTCAGTCATCGTCTTCCCCGCCTGCATGATCGCGGACGTCGTCTGGCGGACGCCTCGCGCTCAACCTAGCGGCGTGGCCCGCGAGGGCAAGCGGTCAAGAGCGCCGCAGACAAGCAAAGGCCCGCTGGACGGGGCGACCAGCGGGCCTTCTTCACCGTTCCGCGTCTCTGACGAGATCGCGACCCGGAAACAGGATCAGTTCTTTGCTTCTTCGGCAGCGCCGGTGACGGCCTGGCCTGCGGCCGAGGTATCGCGGCCCACGCCCGAGATGGTGTTGCAGGCGGCGGTGGTCAGGGCGGCGGCGGCGGCGATCAGTACGAAAATCTTGCGCATGGAAAACTCCTGAAACTGGCGGGCGGAGAGGAGGTCCGTCCTATGGGAGATCAACGCGATGTGCGGCTGAGGGTTCCAGGCCTGACGGGCGCGTCGCTGGGCTTCAGATCGTCGGGGTTGGTCGGGACCACGGCCTCGGGCGTGGCGAAGATCATGCGGGCGATCGTGCCGCCGCCGGGGGCCGGCAGAAGCTCGGCCTCGCCGCGCAGCTGTTTGGCGAAGGCGCCCATCAGGGTGCGACCGACCCCGCTGCGGACGGCCTCGTCGGACGAGCCCGGGCCGTCGTCCTGGACCTCAAGCGTCGAGGTGTCCCCGTGGACGCGGAAACGAACCTGAAGCGACCCGCCGCGGCCGGCGAAGGCGTGCTTCTGGGCGTTCGTGATGGCCTCGACGAGCCAGAGCGCGAGCGGCGCCAGCTTGTCGGGATCGACCACAAGGCTGTCGGCGTCGATCGAGGAGGTGACGGTGAAGCCGCGCCCGGATTCCGAGGCCACCATCTGACCGACCAGCTCGGTCATGAACTCGCGGGCGTCGGCGTGGCGGATGTCGTCGGACTGGTAGAGGGTGCGATAGATCAGGGCGAGGGCCGAGATGCGCTGGCGCGTGTCTCCGAGCGCCGCCCTGGCCGGCTCGTCCTTCAGGGCCCGTTGCTGCATCGACAGCAGGGACGAAATGATCTGCAGATTGTTCTTCACCCGGTGATGGATCTCGCGCATCAGCGCGTCCTTCTCCGACAGGCTCTCGTTGAGGGAGCGATCCCGGGCGGCGATGGCCTCCGCCAGTTCGTCGAGCGTCTGGGCCAGAAGGCGGATCTCGGCGGGGGCGTGGGCGGCCTGGACCGGCCGGACCGAATAGCGGCCGCGGGCGTAGAGGGCGGCGATCCGCTCCAGATAGTCGAGCCAGCGCACCACGATTCGCTCGGACACCAGCATGACCGCGGCGAAGGCGGTGAGCCAGGCGGCCAGCGGCAGGATCAGGACGCCGATCGGGTTCAGCCGCGCCCATGACAGAAGGCCCGGCGAAGGGGCGGAGATGACCACATAGACATCGCGACCCGCCAGAGCCGCCCCGGCATAGTCGCGATGCTCGCCGGCGGCGTCGTCGGCCTCGAACACCGAAGACTGGCCCTCGCGGGCGCGTTCGACCCAGCCCAGCAGGCCGGGACCCTCATCGAAGGTGAAGGCGCGGATGTCGGTGGAGACAAGGACGCGACCCGCGGCGTCGGTCAGCGCGGCCTGGGCGTCGTCTGGCAGGGCGGGATCGGTGATGTCGGGTTGCAGTTCGGCGAGGGGCAGGACAGCCGCCATGGCGCCGGCGAACACGCCGCGCGGTCGCTCCCACCGGACGCCGACGACAAGGGCCGGGGTGTCGCTCAGGTCGGAGGACGCGCGCGCCAGGGCGATGGTCTCGCCCCCCCTCAACCGCTGGAACCAGGACTCGTCGGCGAAGACCGGGCCGTTGGCGACCAGGGGCGTCGGCCGCGAGTCGCAGACAATCTGACCGCCCGTTCCGATCCGGTAGAGGGCCCCGTAGTCGTCGAGGCGCTGGACGAGGCCGGCCAGACGGGGGCCGCAGACCGGAGCGGAGGACTCTGGCGCCAAGGCCGAGAGCAGGGTGGAGGCGGCGTCGAGCCGGAACCGGGCCGCCTCGGCCGTGCGTTCGGCGGCGAACTGCAGGTCGGCGCGGCGATCCTCGGCCTGGCGCCTGAACTCGACCTGGGCCTGGAAGGCGCCAAGCAGCAGGATCGGCAACAGGGCGATGGCCATGGCCAGACCCAGACGGAAGCGAATCCCCTGGACGCGTGGTTTCGAGACTCCACGCGCCCAGAATCGTCCGAGAGAGGAGGCGGCGCGCCGGGCGATGCGGCCCCGCGCGGGCCCGTTGGGAACCATGATCAGCCTTGTTGTCGCGCGCCGCTCAGACGGTCGGCGTCGGCGAGGATAGATCGCATCGCGTCACCGGCCGCACGGCCGTCACGGCCGTAGCCGCCCCGTTCGAGGGTGGCCTGCAGGGCCTTGCGGGCCCGGCTGACCCGGCTCTTCACCGTGCCGACGGCGCACTGGCAAATCTCGGCCGCCTCTTCGTAGGCGAAGCCGCCCGCGCCGACGAGGATCAGGGCTTCGCGCTGTTCCTCGGGCAGGGTGTTGAGGGCCTGACGCAGTTCATCCAGGGCCACGGGAGCTTCAGGATCGTCGACCGCGACCAGCGTCCGTTCGGCGGCTTCCTGGTCCAGCTGGGAGGATCGCCACGAGCGGCGCTTCTCCGAATAGAACTGGTTGCGCAGGATCATGAAGGTCCACGCCTTCATGTTGGTGCCCATCTGGTAGCTGGCCCGGGCATCCCAGGCCTTCATCATGGCGTCCTGCGCCAGATCGTCGGCGGCGGTCGGATCGCCCGTCAATGTCCGGGCGAAGGCGCGCAGATGCGGGATCAACTGGACGAGTTCGCGCTTGAACCCTTCGTCGTCGGCGGAGGGCGGCTTGGGCGCGGTCGAGCGGCCGGAGACGCTCACGCCTTGTTCTCGTCGGTGGCGCGCTGGTCGGCGCGACGCAGGATCTCCAGAAACTCGTCCGGGACCGGCTCGTTGACGACCTCATCGAACATGTGGCGCAGCTTCACGCCGATGGCCTGCTGGCGCAGGCGCGCCTCCTCCAGCGGCGGTTCGCCGCCGGCAGGTTTGAGCTTTCGCCCGGAGTCCGAAGAATCGATCATGTATGTCTGCGCCGCCAATCGTTGATCTCATTCACGGGTACGCGCCGGCTTTATACGCACCGGGCTTGTTGTTCAGCCCCGTCAACGTCGCGGACGAACGCCGGTTCCGTGCCTGGTTCATTTTATGGTGAAGCTAAATCGAGACGGCCGGGAACCGTGGCGGTAGTGATACGTTCGGTCATCCAAGCGGGTCGCCATGGACGACACGCATCGTCGATTTGTCGGGGACTACCTAACATGAGCCTACTGGCCAGACTTGCGCCGCACCTGCCCTACGTCCGCCGTTACGCGCGGGCCCTCACGGGCGATCAGGCGACGGGCGACAACTATGTGCGCGTCGCCCTGGAGGCCCTGGCCGCCGGCGAACGCCAGCTGTCGCCGGACATGACGCCCCGGGTGGCGCTGTACCATGTGTTTCATACCATCTGGTCCACGACCGGCGCCCAGCTGGAAGACACCAGCGGCATCGAGGGCCAGAGCGACGCCTCCAGCCGGCTGATGCGGATCGCCCCGCGCTCGCGCCAGGCCTTCCTGCTGACCGCTCTGGAAGGGTTCACGCCTTCCGAAGCCGCCCAGATCCTGTCGGCCGACGCCCATTCGGTCGAACGGCTGATCGGCGACGCCCAGGCCGAAATCGACGCCGAACTGGCCACGGACGTCCTGATCATCGAGGACGAGGCCATCATTTCGGCGGATATCGAAAGCCTCGTCCGCGAACTCGGTCACAACGTCACCGCCACGGCGACGACGCATGACGAGGCCGTCGATGCGGTCGCCCGTCACCGTCCGGGTCTGGTCCTGGCCGACATCCAGCTGGCCGACGGCTCGTCGGGCATCGATGCGGTCAAGGACATCCTCAAGAAGTTCGACGTGCCGGTGATCTTCATCACCGCCTTCCCCGAGCGCCTGCTGACCGGCGAGCGCCCCGAACCGACCTTCCTGATCACCAAACCCTTCCAGCCGGAAACGGTGAAGGCGGCGATCTCGCAGGCCCTCTTCTTCCACCCAACCCGTCAGAAGGAAGCCGCCTGAGTTTCAGGCGGTCTCCTACGACCAGCAAAAAGCCCCGCCGGATCGCTCCGGCGGGGCTTCTTTCTGTCCGGGTCGCTCAGTTGGCGGGCGGATTGACGTTGGGAGCCGTAGTAGCCGGGGTGGGCGCGCCCGTGGCGTCGGTCGGAGCCGTCGGCGTCGGCGGGCCGGAGTTGTCGAAGGCCGCCGCATCGACGGCCTGGTCGCCGTTGTTGGCGTTGGTCGTCGCGAAACCGCCGTTGGACACGAACCACATGCCGAGCAACAGGATGGCCGCCGCGCCCGCCGACACGATCAGCAGCAGCAGGATGCGTTTTCCGGGCCGGGCACCCCGAACGTACTGGGCGTCGACAGGTCGGCCCTCGTGGACCGCGTCGGCCGCTTCGGAATGGGGATCGTGATGGGTCATGGCGCTGCCTTCCGACGATGAAATCTCAGGTTCCGACAACGCTTCGGCCAGCGTGGCCGTTCCGTCAGGACCGCCTGCTGCGAGAAAGAGGAAAAAACTTCGCCGAACCGGGGAACGGTTGTCGAATGACGTCGTTCTCAATCCGTGGAGGCGGCGACGCCCCCCCGACTTGGACCGGCCACAGCTGGTCCTGCCGTCTCCACGCCTCATTCTCGATGATGCCACTTCAAGCCGATCCCGACGGGATCGGCTTTTTCTTTGCCTTGGCCGCAGGCTGGGCCATGATGCGGGTCTGCAAAAGAAACCAACCGGAGACGACGCCATGGCCCTGACCAACCGCCAGTGGGTGCTGCGCCAGAGGCCGCAGGGTCTGATCAAGGACGATGATCTGGAGCTGGTCTCCAACGTCGTGCCGGAGCTGAAGGACGGCGAGGTTCTGGTCCGCACCATCTATCTGTCGCTGGATCCCACCAACCGGACCTGGATGAACGACGCGGTCGGTTATCTGCCGCCCGTCGGTCTCGGCGAGGTGATGCGCGGTCTGACGCTGGGCGTCATCGAGCAGTCGAAGTCGGAGCGGTTCAGGGAGGGCGACCTCGTCACCACGGCCATGGGCGGCTGGTCCGACTATGGCGTGGTGCCGGATACGGGCGTCAGCCGCGTGCACCGCGCGCCGGGCATGCCGCTGACGGCGAACATGTCGGTGCTGGGCATGACGGGTCTGACCGCCTGGGCCGGCGTCACCGACGTCCTGAGGCCCGAGCCGGGTCAGGTCATGGTCATCTCGGCCGCGGCCGGCGCCGTCGGCTCGATCGCGGGCCAGATCGCCAAGCAGAAGGGCGCCCATGTCATCGGCATCGCCGGCGGCCCCGAGAAATGCCGCTGGCTGACCGGGGAACTCGGGTTCGACGCCGCCATCGACTACAAGAACGAGGATGTCGGCGAGGCGCTGGACCGTCTGGCGCCCAACGGCGTCGACCTGAATTTCGAGAACGTCGGCGGCGACATCATGGTCGCGGTGTGGAACCGGCTGAACATCCACGCCCGCATGGCCGTCTGCGGCATGGTCTCGGCCTACAACGCGACGAAGCGCCCGCCCTCGCCGGACCTCAGCCGCCTGATCACCCACCGGATGACCATGCAGGGCTTCCTCGTCATGGACTATTCGCCGCGCGCGAAGGAGTTCGTGGCCGAGGTCGGGCCGTGGCTGGCCTCGGGCAAGGTGCAGTGGAAGGTCCACGTCGACAACGGTCTGGAAGGCGCGGTCACGTCTCTCAACCGTCTGTTCACCGGCGACCACGACGGCAAGCTTCTCGTTCGCGTCTCTGAAGAACCAGCCTGATGAGCGATCCGCTCCACACCCATTTCGAGGACCTCGAGGTCGGTCAGGTGCTTCAGCTCGGCGCCTGCGCCGTGGACGAGGCGGCGATCGAACTGTTCGTGGCGCATTTCGCGCCCGGCTGGGACGCGGCCTATGGCGCGCCCGACGCCCTGGTCTATGCGTTGTGGAGCCGGCTCGCGTCGGACAAGGCGGCCGGCTGGGCCCAGTCCAAACTTCTGGCCGTCGACGGCCTGCGCTTCATGCGCAATCCGCCCGCAGGCGAGCTGCTGCGGGGCCGGATGACAGTGATGGGAAAGGACCCCGTGGGCGACGAAAAGGGCATCGTCATCGCCCAGCACGACCTGCTCGACGAGGGCGGTCGGCTGGTGTTTTCCTGCCTGACGCGTGGGGTGTTCGTTCGCAGGTAGGGGGCTAGGTATTGGGGACCAGGGACTAGAGCAGGCGAGAATCTCGTTCCTGATCCCTAGTCCCTATTCCCTTATCTTAAGCGTTACCGACGACTTCGCCGTTGACGATCTCGCCGTTGTCGTTCGCGCGCTGGAAGGCCAGGGCGATCAGGCGGTCCCAGCCGAGCAGGGACACCAAGTGGGCGTAGATCTGGCCCAGGGCGCCGTTGTCGCGCAGTTCGACCAGCTTCTCGGCCGGCAGGGCCTTCAGCTTCTCTTCCGAGACGGCGAAATAGTCGGCCAGCTTCTGGGGCTGACCCGGCTCGCCACGCTCGTTGCGGGGCGTGAACACGGCTTCGCGCACGTCGAACAGGTCCAGATCGGTCAGCAGCTTGACGAAGCTGTCGGTGCGCTGGCGCTCCTGCTCGAAGTTGTTGCAGAACTCCATGGCCTGGTTGACGTAGTCCGAGGGCTTGCCGTCCTCGAACAGCGGAGCCTGGCCGCCTTCGACGATGAAGGGGGCGTCGCGGTCGATGCAGAGGATCAGGCGCTGGTTCTGCGGATCGTTGGCGAAGACGAACGGATAGCGACGGACGTAGGCCGGGATGTAGGCCTCGGGGCGGAAGTCGCCCTTGGCGGTCACATACAGGTTCTCGGACTGGCGCAGGCCCATGACGGCGACGGGCTGCTTCGAGTCGCCGAGGAAGACGACCGGGTAGCTGAGGGCGGCCGGGGCGAACTCGGTCACGGTCAGCGGCACGACGTGCGACTGGGCGACGAAGGCGTAGGGCTTGTCGACCGGGTTGACGCCCAGCTTGCCGTGCAGGTCGCTCGAGAGCGGCTCGGGCTTGCCGTAGAACAGGACGTTGCCGTCGAGGCCGGCGTCTTGGGGTGCAGTGGTGTCGGTCATGAACGCGAGAGCTCTGGGAATGACGGAAAGGCGGGCCTTCTAGCGGAACCGGCCCGCCGCCGCAAACCGATGCTCCTGTAAAGCTAGAACCGGTAGGTGACGCCGACCCGCAGGTTCCGTCCGGCCTGGGGCGCGATGTCCTTGAGGAAGGAGGCGTGTTCCCGCGCCTCCTCGTCCGTCAGGTTGTGGACCTCGGCGAAGACGGTGACGTTGCGGTCGGCGAACGGCCGGATCGAGCCCGACAGATTGACCAGGGTGTAGCCGTCGGTCGGCAACTCGAAGGCGGCGGTCTCGTCCTGTTCGCCGACGTGGCGGACCTCCAGCTGCGTGTCCCAGTTCGCATCGGTCCAGGTCAGGCGACCGGTGATCGAATACGGCGGGATGCGCGCGGCGGGCCCGAGGTCGGTATCGGCCTTCACATAGTCGGCGGCGGCGCCGAGCTTCAGGCTGCGCTCGCCCGATTCCCACAGGGCATAGTCGCCCTCCAGCTCGAAGCCGGTGAAGGTGGCGTCGGTCTGGACATAGGCGAAGATCGGGAAGGGCTCGCCGTCGAAGTCGAAATCGGCGCCGGTCGGGCGCTGGTCGATGAAGCCGTCGTATTTGGCGCGGTAGACGTGCAGGTCGCCGTCCAGCGGACCACGCGACAGGTGGACCGTGCCCTCCAGGGTCAGGACCTTCTCCGAATCCAGCGTCGGGTCGCCGAGTTCGTAGGCGGCGGTGGCGACGTGGACGCCGTCGGCGAACAGTTCGACCTCGCTGGGCGCTCGCTCGCTGGACGACAGGCTGAGGCCCAGGAACAGGCCCTGCGCGGGTTTCAGGAAGACCGAGCCGGAGGCGGACCAGTTGTCGAACTGGCGGTCGACGTTCGTCGCGCCGCCGATCGGTGTGGCGGACAGTTCGCGGCGGTCGTAGCGGACGCCGCCTTCGAAGCCATAGCCGCCGAGATCCAGACGCTGGACCGTGTAGAGCCCCGTCTCCTTGATGGTCGTGGCGGGGACGAAGGCTTCCTCGCCGATGGCGTCGAAGTCGCGATCCAGAACCTGGACCCCGACCACGCCCTGCCAGCCGTCGCGCTGGCGCTGGATCAGTTCGGCCCGGCCCTCGTAGCCCGAGGACTGGAAGATGGTGCCGACCTCGGGGCCCTCGAACTCGGTGTGCTCGTAGTCGGCGTAGCCGGCCGAGAGGTTGAATGACTGGAACCAGTCCGTGTCGATGTCGCGTCTGGCCCGGAAGTCGTAGCGCGTCTGTTCGAGGTCGATGGTGACCTCGGGCTCGGCCACAGTGCCGTAGTTCGATTGCGTGTTCTTGATCGAGACCCCGACGAAGCCGCGGTCGTCGACGTACGACACGCCGGCGCCGACCTGTTCGATCTCGGCGAAGGAGTTGACCACGGTCCCGGCGTCGTCGCGCGCGATGCCCTCGGCGGTTGCGAGACGCTGCGAGATGGCCGAGCCGGGGATATCGTAGTCGCCACTGTCGCGCTTGAAGCCGTCCACGGTCAGGACGAACGGACCGGCGTTGGCGGCCAGACGCGCGCCGAGGCCATAGCCTTCGTCGACGCTCGAATACTGGGTGGAGACATGGCCGTCGACGCCGCCCTCGACCGCATGGGTCGGGATGCGTTCGTCGAGGATGTTGACCACCCCGCCGATGGCCGAGCCGCCGAAGGTCAGGGTCGAGGGGCCGCGCACGACCTCGATCCGGTTGGCCTCGGCCGGGTCGACGGCGACCTGGTGGTCGGGCGAGACGGCGGAGGCGTCGATCATGCCCAGGCCGTTGGTCAGAACCTGAACGCGCGGGCCGGACAGGCCGCGGATCACGGGACGGCTGGCGCCCGGGGCGAAGCTGGAGGACCGCACGCCGGGCAGGCCGGCGACCAGATCGCCGAGCGTCTGGACCGGGGCGACGGCCAGGGCCTGTTCATCGATCACGTCCACGGCGACGAGGCTGGCGTTGTCGGTGACGCCGAACGGGCGGCCCGTGACGATGACGTCCTCGACCGCGTCGGCGTCCTGCGTCGGCGGCGCGCTTTGGGTCCCGGTCTGGGCATGGGCCACGCTGCCCAGAGCGAGGGCCGAGGCGGCGGCGAGAAGGACGGAACGGGACAGGCAGACAGGACGCATGACGATCTCTCGGGGAGGAGGAGAGTGAGTGTTATGAGATAACATCACGTACAGTCAAGCGGCCACGGTTGCGATGGGGCTTAAGGCAGCCTAGCTCTGGGGCATGGCGTCCCACTGCGACCACGATCACCACGAGACCGGCCTGAGCGTCGGAGAGATCGATCGCGCCCTGGCTGCGGCCGAGGCGCGCTGCGTTCAGCAGGGCGAGCGGATGACCGCGCCGCGCAAACGGGTGCTGGAGTTGCTGCTGCAGGCCGGCGAGGCCGTGAAGGCCTATGACCTGATCGCCCGCTATGGCGCCGACGGCGTCGCGGCCAAGCCGCCGACGGTCTATCGCGCGCTCGAGTTTCTCGAAAAGACGGGGATGGCGCATCGCATCGCCTCGATCAGCGCCTATGTCGCCTGTTCGGTCGGGGACCGGGCCCATGCCGCCGCCTTCCTGATCTGCGACTGCTGCGGCGCGACCGAGGAGGTCACTCCGCCAGAGGGCGAGGCCCTGCAACAGGCCGCGACCGCCGCCGGCTATGCGCTGGAGCGAACCACGATCGAGGGCCACGGCCGATGCCCCGCGTGTCGCGTCGCGGCATGACGCTGGCGCCGGGAGCCGCGACTCCCTAGGTTTGGCGTATGGACGCTGCCCGGCTCTCCCCGCCCCGCCGCATGACCGTGCCCATCGACAACCGATGGGGCGCCGGAGACATGTCGGTGCTCGATTTCGGCGATCCGAAGCGGCCGGTCGATCTGATCTTCTGTCACGCCAACGGCTTCAACGCCCAGACCTACCGCTCCATCCTGGCGCCCCTGGCCTCTTCCCTGCGCATCCTGGCGCCCGACCTGCGCGGCCATGGCGCGACGACCTTGCCCACCCACCGTCAGGGCCGGAAAGGCTGGCAGGATCACCGTGACGATCTGGTCTCCCTGCTGGAGACGCTGGACGGCCCGCCGGTGGTCCTGGCCGGTCACTCGATGGGCGCGACGAGCGCCATCCTCGCCGCCGCCGAGCGCCCAGCGCAGGTGTCGCAGGTGGTCGCTCTGGATCCGGTGATCTGGAAGCGGTGGATGGTGGCGGCCTTGCAACTGCCCCTTATTGGTCGACTGCCCGGCCACATTCCGCTGGTGAAGGGCGCGCTCAGGCGTCGCGCCCGGTTCGACAGTCGCGAACAGGCCCTGGCCGCCTACCGAGGGCGCGGGGCCTTCAAGGGCTGGTCCGACATCATGGTGGTCGATTACCTCGGCGCCGGCCTGACCGGGGACGGCGACGGGTTCGTCCTGACCTGCCCACCCGAATGGGAGGCGTCCAACTATTCGGTCCAGGGCCACGACCCGTGGAAGGCGATGCGCGACAGCGGCCGACCGGTCCGCATCCTGAAGGCCGGGATCCATTCGACCTGCGCGGTCGAGGCCGCGCCGCGCGGCCTGCCCCTCGTCACGGTCGAGACCGTCGAGGGCGGGACTCATTTCTTCCCGATGCTGCGCCCCGATATCGCCCGCGACGCCCTGTTCGACGCCGCCGTCTAGGTCACTTGCCGGTCTTGGCGGCGTAGTCGGCCCGGTCGCGTTCCGTGGCGGCGGTCCGGGCGGCCTTCTCGGCGGCCAGACGATCCTCGATCGCCAGCAGTTCGCGGTTCTGCTCGTCCGAGGCCTGGGCCCGCGTCACGCCGGCCGGACGTTTGGTGATATCCGGCAGATAGATCGGCTGAACGCACTCGCGTCCCTCTTCGTACCACCAGCGTCCGCTCTGCTCGCACCGGTCGGCCGGCGCGACATAGAAGCGCTGGAAGGCGAAGGCTCCGGCGACGAAGACGGCGAACAGCCCGAAGAAGAGGATCGACAGGCGGCGCATGGTCAGGAAGCGGTTCATCGAATTTCCACTCGCGGCGAGCGTGCAAGTTCACGTCGCGTTACGTTGACAGGCTCCTTCGCCCGTTCCATTCCCTGCCGCAACATTCCGGCGATCCTAAGGACTGGCAAGCACATGAAGGTTCTCGTCCCCGTCAAACGGGTGATCGACTATAACGTCAAGGCCCGCGTCAAGGCGGACCAGACCGGCGTCGATCTGGCCAACGTCAAGATGAGCATGAATCCGTTCGACGAAATCGCCGTCGAAGAGGCGGTTCGTCTGAAGGAAGGTAAGGAGCACCACGCCGCGGGTACGGTGACCGAGATCGTCGTCGTCTCCATCGGCGTGACCCAGGCCCAGGAAACCATCCGCACGGCCCTGGCCATGGGCGCCGATCGCGGCATCCTGATCCAGTCGGACGCCGACCTTGAGCCCCTGGCCGTCGCCAAGCTGCTGGCCGCCGTCGTGGCCGAAGAGAAGCCGGACCTGGTCCTGATGGGCAAACAGTCCATCGACGGCGACAACAATGCGGTGGGCCAGATGCTGGCCGCCCTGCTCGACTGGCCCCAGGCCACCTTCGCCGCGAAGATCGAGATCGCCGGCGGCTCGGCCAAGGTCACGCGTGAAGTCGACGGCGGCAACCAGACGCTTTCGGCGCCCCTGCCGGCCGTGATCACGGTGGACCTGCGCCTCAACACGCCGCGCTACGCCTCCCTGCCGAACATCATGAAGGCCAAGAAGAAGGAGATCGCCGTCAAGGCGGTCGCCGACTACGGCGTCGATGTCGCCGACCGTCTGAAGGTGCTCAAGGTGACCGCCCCGCCGACCCGCTCGGCCGGGATCAAGGTCGCCGACGCGGCCGAACTGGTGTCCAAACTCAAGACCGCGGGAGCCCTCTGACATGGCCGTCCTCGTCATCGCCGATCACGACGGCTCGACCGTCCGCGACAGCACCAACAAGACCGTGACCGCCGCCCTGGCCCTCGGTTCGGACGTCGACGTTCTGGTCGTCGGTTCTGGCGCCAAGGCCGCCGCCGATGCGGCCGCCAAGATCGCCGGCGTCCGCAAGGTCCTGCTGGCCGAGAGCGGAGAGCTGGGTCACCAGCTGGCCGAGGCCGTGACCGCGACCGTCGTCGGTCTGGCCGCCGGCTACGACGCGATCCTGTCGCCCGCCTCCATGGACGGCAAGAACTTCATGCCGCGCATCGCCGCCAAGCTCGACGTCGCCCCGATCTCGGACATCGTCGAGGTCGTCTCGGCCGACACCTTCGTGCGCCCCATCTACGCCGGCAACGCGCTGGAGACCGTCCAGTCGTCAGACGCCAAGAAGGTCATTACGGTTCGCCCGACCGCCTTCGCTCCCGCCGCTGACGGCGGCTCGGCTTCGGTCGAGACTGTCGCCGGTTCGGACGCAGGCAAGGCCGCCTTCGTCGGCGAGGAGATGGTCAAGTCGGATCGCCCCGAACTGGGCGCCGCCAAGATCGTCGTCTCCGGCGGTCGCGCCCTCGGTTCGGCCGAGGAATTCCATGCGGTGATCGAGCCCCTGGCCGACAAGCTCGGCGCCGCCGTGGGCGCCTCGCGCGCCGCCGTCGACGCCGGTTACGCCCCGAACGATTATCAGGTCGGCCAGACCGGCAAGGTCGTGGCGCCGGGTCTCTACATCGCCGTCGGCATCTCGGGCGCCATCCAGCACCTGGCCGGGATGAAGGACTCCAAGATCATCGTCGCCATCAACAAGGACGCCGACGCCCCGATCTTCCAGGTCGCGGATTTCGGCATCGTCGGCGACTACAAGACCGTCGTTCCGGAGCTGATGGCCGCTCTGGGCTAGGGCTTCACGACCGACATCGAACAGGGCGCGGGCCGCAGGGTCCGCGCCCTTTTTCATGCCTGCTTGACTCATTTCGATCTTTAGCTAACTATCGATTCATGAGCTCAGTGTTCAAGGCCCTTTCCGATCCGACGCGCCGTCGGGTGCTTCAGCTTCTTCGTCAGGGGCCGATGACGGCCGGCGACCTCAGCGACCGGTTCGACGTCTCGAAACCGACCATGTCCGCCCACTTCGCCGTGCTCAAGGAGGCCGATCTGGTCCACGCCGAAAAGGCCGGGAAGTCGGTCATCTATCACCTCAAGCTCTCGGTGCTCGAGGAGGCTCTTCTGGGCTTCGTCCATTCATTCGGCCTCGACGCGGAGCCGTCGACGCCCACAAAGGAGTCTGCGAAATGAACAAGGACCTGATCAACAGCCTCGCTTGGGCCGGCGGCATCGTCGCCCTCGCTGTCGGCTGCAGCGTCGCCCGTCATCTCGGTTATCTGGATCAAGAGACGACCCTGCGCATCGTGCTGGGCGTCACCGGCCTGATGATCGCCGCACAGGGCAATCGAATTCCCAAGACCTTCGTGCCCGGCGCCGGCGCTCGGAAGGCCCAGCGCGTGACCGCTTGGTCGATGGTGCTCAGCGGGCTCGTCTACGCCGGGGCGTTTGTGTTTGCGCCGACGATGACGGCGGCGGTCGTGATCGGGTGCGGTGCGATCATCATCGGGATGGCGGTCACCTTCGGCTACTGCCTGTCGCTGCGAAACGGGTCGCGACTGTCGAAGACTCAAAACTGAGTCGTCTCGAAGAATTTTAATCAGGAGCGCGCCATGCCGCTGCGTCGTAATCCAAGCCACCGGTGGTTCATGCGTGGTATCGGTGGCGCGTTTTTGCCGCGCACTTGGGAGGGTTCGGCTATCATAGGCTTGGCGGTGCTGGTTATTGTCGGGCTGATCGCTGTCCTCGGCTAAAGCATCCGAAGCATCTTACGGATCCGTAATATTTCCGGCTTTGACGTGCGACGCCTGAAGCTTTTGTAATCCGCCCCGTTCCGCGCCGTCGGCGCGACAGGGGAGCGTCCATCCATGATCCGTCACGCCTTGCGGGGGCCCAGCCTCGCCGTCGTCGCCTGCGCGCTCGCGCTGGCCAGCTGCGCCACCACGGATACGGCCAGCCCGCCTGCCGCCGACGGCTCCAGTTCCGCGCCCCGCGAACGGACCCTAGCCCGGGGTCTCGACTATGCCGCCAACCTCGACCCCTATCCCTCGACCTATCAACCCCTGCCCCGTGACAATGTCGCCATCGTCGGCGGCACGGTCCTGACCGGCACGGACCAGAAGATCGAGAACGGCGTCGTCCTGATGTCGGACGGCAAGGTCGAGGCGGTCGGACCGGCCTCGACGCCCGTCCCCGCCGGCTACCGCGTCGTCGATGCGCGTGGCCGTTACGTGACCCCGGGCGTCATCGACGTGCACTCCCACCTCGGCGTCTATCCCTCGCCCGGCGTCAGCGGCATGAGCGACGGCAACGAAGCGACCAGCCCGAACACCGCCCAGGTCTGGGCCGAGCACTCGATCTGGCCTCAGGATCCCGGCTTCAACACCGCCCGCGCCGGCGGCGTGACCACCCTCCAGATCCTGCCCGGTTCCGCCAACCTGTTCGGCGGCCGCTCGGTGACCGTGCGCAACATTCCTTCGATCTCCATGCAGGGGATGAAGTTCCCGGGCGCCCCCTACGGCGTGAAGATGGCCTGCGGCGAGAACCCGTCGCGCGTCTATGGCGGCCGCAACCAGTCGCCGGCCACCGGCATGGGCAATGTCGCCGGCTACCGCGCCGCCTTCATCGCCGCCCAGGACTATCGCGAGAAATGGGACAAGTGGCGCGAGACGGGCGAGGGCTCGCCCCCGACCCGCAACCTGCAGAACGAGACCTTGGCGGGCGTGCTGGACGGGTCGATCATGGTCCAGAATCACTGCTACCGCGCCGACGAAATGATGGTGATGCTCGATATCGCCAATGAGTTCGGCTACCGCGTCACCGCCTTCCACCACGCCATTGAGGCCTACAAGATCGCGCCGCAACTGGCCGCCGCCGGTGTCTGCGCCGACATGTGGACCGGCTGGTGGGGCTTCAAGATGGAGGCCCTCGACGCGGTCGAGGAGAACGCCGCCCTCGTCGACGCGGCCGAGGGCTCCTGCGCCGTCATCCACTCCGACGACGCCCAACTGACCCAGCGCCTCAATCAGGAAGCCGCCGCCGCCCTGGCCGCCGGTCGTCGCGCCGGGCTGAACATCAGCGATGAGCACGCGATCAGCTGGATCACCTCCAACGCCGCGCGTTCGATCGGCATCGGCGACCAGACCGGCTCGCTGGAGGCCGGCAAACGCGGCGATGTCGTGATCTGGAGCGCCAGTCCGTTCTCGATCTACGCCCGCGCCGATCAGGTCTTCATCGACGGGGCCCTGACCTTCGACCGCTTCGACCCGCGCTATCAGCCTGTGTCCGACTTCGAGCTGGGCCAGCCCGGCTTCGGCCTGACCGCCGCCACCGTCAACGAGGGAGCCCGCTGATGCGTCGTCTCGCACTGATCTCGCTGGCGGCGCTCGCGCTGTCGGCCATGCCCGCCCTGGCTCAGGTCACCGCCATCACCGGCGGCCGGGTCCTGACCGGGACCTCGGTGATCGAGAACGGCACCGTCGTGATTTCCGGCGGCCGGATCGTCTCGGTCGGAACCGGCGCGGCCCCGACCGGCGCCCGTGTCATCGACGCGCGCGGCAAGGTGGTCACGCCGGGCTTCGTCGCGGTCGATTCCGGCCTCGGCCTGACCGAGATCTCCTCCGTCGACGGGTCCGATGACCAGTCCAACTCGGCCAACACCATCTCGGCCTCGTTCGACGTCAGCTACGGCCTCGATCCGTGGTCGATCGCCATCCCGGTCGCGCGTCTGGGCGGTATCACCCGCGCCATCGTCGTGCCGAACCATCCGGGCGGCTCGGGCGGGCACCAGCATCAGGACGACTCGGACTTCGCTGGCGCCGGCGACAGCGGCTTCCAGTCGCCCGGCCTGTTCGCCGGCACGGCCTCGGTCATCCATCTGGCCGCCGGGACCGACATCCTGGTCCAGCCGCGCGTGGCCATGGTCGCGCCTTTCGGCGAGGCCGGAGCGGGCGTCGCCGGTGGGGCGCGCGGCGCCGAGTTCACCCAGTTCAAGGAAACCTTGGCCGAGGTCCGCCTCTACGCCCGCAACAAGGCCGCCTACGACCGCGCGGCCCTGCGCGACCTCAGCCTGTCGCGCGCCGACCTTGAGGCCCTGATCCCCGTCGCCAACGGGACAATGCCCCTGATCGTCACCGTGCACCGCGCGGCCGACATCCAGCAGGTCCTGCGTCTGGGTCGCGAGGAGGGGGTCAAGCTGATCCTCGACGGCGCCGAGGAGGGCTGGCTGGTCGCCGCCGACATCGCCGCCGCCGACGTCCCGGTCCTGCTGAACCCGATCTCCAACCTGCCCGGCAATCTCGAGATGCGGGCGGCGCGGATGGAGAACGCGGCGGCCCTGAACGCGGCGGGCGTCGTCATCGCCATCAAGGGCAACGAAGGCTCGGTCCACCGCGCCCGCGAGGCCCGCTACAACGCTGGCAACGCCGTGTCCCACGGCCTGCCGTTCGAGGCGGCGATCGCGGCCCTGACGGTCAATCCGGCGCGCATCTTCGGCATGGAAGGCCAGTTCGGCGAACTGCGCGCGGGCGCGGCGGCCGACGTCGTCGTCTGGTCCGGCGATCCTCTGGAGCCCCTGTCGTCGGTGACGGCGGAGTTCATCAACGGCCAGGAACAGTCCCTGACCAGCCGCCAGATCCTGCTTCGCGACCGCTATCGCAACGGCGGACGTCAGGCCGGGGGGATGCCGGTCGCCTACGGACAGTGATATGGGGCCGGGCATGAACCCGGCCCCATCCTCCGCCCCCCGCATCTTCATCGACGCCGACGCCTGTCCGGTGAAGGACGAGGTCTATCGCGTGGCGGCCCGCTACGGCCTGCATGTTTTCGTGGTCTCGAACAGCTGGATCAATACGCCACGCGAAAAGTGGATCGAGCAAATCGTCGTCGATGCCGGCCCCGACATCGCCGACGACTGGATCGCCGAGCGTGCGGGACCGGGCGACATCGTCATCACCGCCGACATCCCGCTGGCCGACCGCTGCCTGAAGTCCGGGGCCCAGGCGTTGAAGTCGAACGGCCAACCCTTCACGGCGGACTCCATCGGCTCTGCGCTCGCAGGCCGGATGGTCGGCGAGCATCTGCGCTCCATGGGTGTCGCCACCTCCGGCCCGCCCCCGTTCGGGCCGAAGGATCGCTCCGCCTTCCTGCAGGCGCTCGATCAGGCCGTGGTTCGGGCGAAACGCGTGCCCCGATGACCACCATCCCCGAGAGCGAGCTGGAGTTCCATTTCTACCGCGCCGGCGGACCGGGCGGCCAGAACGTCAACAAGGTCTCGACCGCCGTGCAGATGCGGTTCGATGCGAAGAACTCGCCCTCGCTGAGGGAGCCCGTGCGCGAACGTCTGATGAAACTGGCGGGCAGTCGTCTGACGCTCGACGGCGTCATCCTGATCACAGCCGTCCGGCACCGGACCCAGGAACGCAACCGCGCCGACGCCATCGAACGGCTTCAGGACCTGGTCGACAAGGCCACGATCGCCCCGACCTATCGCGTCCCCACCCGCCCCACGCGGGCGTCGAAAGAACGTCGTCTGCAGGCCAAGTCGGGACGGGCCACGATCAAGAACGGACGCGGCAAGCCGGCGCTGGATTAAGCCTGTTCACATCAGCTTTGCGGGAACGACTGCGAAGCTCGGCCATTTTCCCTCCGACCCTCACCGACGGAGTACTGGCATGCGCATACCCGCCCTGGCGTTTTTCGGATGCGTGGTTCTGGCGGGGTGCGGCCCCCAGACGCCCGAGAAGGATCGGCCCAATCCCGGCACGCCGGCCCAGGTCGCGACTGCGCCGACGGCCCCTGTGGCGAACGGCAATCAGGCCCTGATCGACGCCACGCCCCAAGCCTCCCTGAGCCAGGAACAGCGCGCCCAGCTGCGTGAACTGGCCAAGAGCTATATCGAAAAGGCGGCCGAGGAGAATACCCGGGGCTTCACTGCCGTGAGTGGCGTCGAGGACGAGGTCGTCGCCCTGCAACCCACCCAAATTCACGCCTGGACCGTCCAGCTGCAGCGCGGCCAGACGTATCGGATCATCGGCGGTTGCGACAACGAATGCACCGACATGGACTTCGAGCTGCTGGACGCGACCGGCAAGATCGTCGAGCGCGACACCCTGCCGGACAGCTTCCCCATCATCAACGTCGCGCCGCCGGCGAACGGCGCCTACACCGTCCGCTTCGTGATGAAGACCTGCACCATCGGCCCCTGCTACGCGGCCGCGCGTCTGTACCACCAGACCGGTTCGACCCAGGCGCCGTCCGGACCCGCGAACGCGGCCTAACGCGGGCCGCGATCCATCATCTGCTGCAGCGGCGTGCGCGGCAGGGTGGCGAGGGTCAGGACGCCGTCATGGTCGGTGTCCAGGGCGAGGAACCAGCGCTCCGTCGCCTGCGCCCATTCCTGAGCCGTCACGGTCTGGTTGGTGTCGAGGTCGGCGGCCTTGACCGGCTGCGGGTAATTGAAGAAGCCGGCCGCGGCGATGGGTCCATAGGCCAGCGGTCCCGTCGGCACGCGCTGGCGGGGACCGCTGCGGCTGCCCTGTTGCTGGGCGGGTTCGGCGAGGCCCAGGGCCATGCCGCCGCCGAAGCCTTCCAGACGCCGTCCCGGCATGCGGCGCGGCCCCTCCATGCCCGGCAGACGGGCGCGAGCCTGGGCCAGGTCCTCTTCATAGGCGGCGATCTCGTCGGGGGTCAGCCGGTCGTCGCGACGGACGTCGAGCGTACGGAACTGGCGGACCCCGTCGGCCGTGAATTCCTCCAGCGTCACTTGGCCGTCGCCGTCGGCGTCGGCGCCGGAGAACCAGGCGGCGACGGGCCAGGGCTCGCCGGGTTCCGACAAGAACAGCTCGCCGAAGGGGCTGACGAACAGGCCGGGCCTCGGTTCCTGAGGGCCGCCAAAGCCTCCCGGCCCGCCGGGGCCTCCCATCGGGCCTCCCGGACCCGGGGCGCAGCTGGACAGCACGACGAGGCCTAGGGCGGCGAGGGAAAGGCGCTTCATGCTTCGGTTCCGGGGAGGAGGTGAGGGTCGAAAGAGGATCAGGCGCCGGGCGCGGCCGGCTCGGAGGATTCGGGCGGCGCCTCACGGAAGCGGACCGCGGCGACCAGTCCGCCCTCTTCCAGCCCGACCTGCCACTGGGTGGCGGCGTTGTCGAAGATCACCAGGAACTGGCCGACGCCGTTCGTCGCCCCCTGGGGCTCGATCGACTGGACCGCGCCATAGCCCCGGATGAGCCGGGAGTAGTCCGCCAGCTGGCCGTTCAGCTGGGTGGCGACGCCGGGGGTGAACAGCCGCTCGTCGATGTCGGCGGCGCGGAACTGTTCGATGACGGCGCGCAAGGCGCCCTCGGCCATCTCGGTGTCGGTGACCTGGGCCGCCGGCGCGGCCGGCAGGGGTGTGACCGGTGTGGGCTGGGCGACGGGGCCGTCGAAGGTGTTCGGGATCGTCGCGGCGCCTACCGTGGGCGCAAGGGAGCGGCTCTGGTTCAGGGACTGGGTCGGCGTCGTCTGGGCCAGCACGGGACCTGCGGCCGCGAGGGCGAAAACGAGTGCGGCGGTCTTGATCGAAACGGTCATGCGAACTCCGGCGGTGTCAGCCCACAATCCCGGGCCAAAGCGACACAATGAGGGCGGCCGCCGAAAGGCTGGTCGCGATCACGACACAGACGGCCAGCCAGGTCGGGGTTCTCACCCGCTCGACGATGACGGTCTGGCTCGTCGGCGGTTCCTGCACGAGCCGCGACAGGGCGCGCGCGCCGGACAGGATTTCGCGCAGGCCGTCGCGGACCTGGGCCTTGGGTCCCAGTTCGCGGGTGATCCATCGCTCCACCACCGGCTGGGACGCGGCCCACAGGTCGTGATCGGGATTCAGCCGACGCGCCACCCCCTCGACCGAGACCATGGTCTTCTGCAGCAGGATCAGTTCGGGTCTCAGATGCATGTCGAACAGGGCGGTGATCTCGAACAACTGGCCCAGCAGCCGGCCCATCGAAACCTGCGACGCGGCCCGGCCGATCACCGGCTCTCCGACCGCGCGCAGGGCTTGGGCGAAGGCCTCGACGCTGTGATGCGGCGGCACGTAGCCGGCCTCGAAATGCACCCGGGCGATGCGCGGATAGTCGCGGGTCAGGAAGCCCCACAGGATCTCGGCGAGATAGCGTCGCTCGCCCGGATTCAGCCGCCCGATGATGCCGAAGTCGACAGCGGTCAACTCGGCGGGCGCGGAGGCGAACAGGTTGCCCTCGTGCAGGTCGGCGTGGAAGGTCCCGTAGTCCAGCGCCTGGACCAGGAAGGCGCGCACGACGTTGTCGGCGAGCGCATTGATGTCCATGCCCGGCTGCTCGACTGCCGCCGGGTCGGTCATCGGCAGACCCTGCGCCCACTCCAGCGTCAGAACCCGTTTGCCGACCCCGTCCCAGACCACCTTGGGCGCCGACATGTGTGCCCCGTCGGCCCGGGCCTTCTCCATGATGTCGTGCAGTTCGGAGGCGGCCGCCGCCTCCAGCCGCATGTCGAGCTCGAGATACATCGACCGGGCGACCGTCTCGACGAAGGCCTCGGGCTCCAGTCGACGCGCGGCCGGGACCATCCGGTGCACCAGACCGGCGGCCAGACGCATGGCGTCCAGACCCTTGACCACGCGCCGCTCGACTCCGGGCCTCAGCACCTTGACCGCCACCTTGCGCCCGTCGGCCAGCCAGGCCGGATGGGCCTGGGCCAGAGACGCCGCCCCGATGGGATCGCCGAAATCGCTGAACAGGCTCTCGACCGGTCGCCCCAGCGACCGTTCGATCTCGCGGCGCGCCTCCTCGGTCGGGAAGGGCGGCAGCTTGTCCTTCAGACGGCCCAGGTCGCGGGCGAACGCGATGCCGAAGATGTCGGCACGCGTGGCCATGACCTGACCGAGCTTGATCGCCACGGGCCCCAGGGTCTCGAACGCCCGGCCCAGCCTCTGGCCCGGTCGGCCGTCGCGGCCCTCGCGCCCGGCGAACAGATGCACGAACCCCGCCAGCAAGCGCGCCCAGGCGGGCAGCAGGGGCGTGATCTCGCGCGGCAACAGGGCGTCGTGCCGGGCCAGGGCGGCGCCCCAGCGGATCAGCCGCCAGGTCGCGCCCAGCGGGTCGCGCACCGCCACGGTCGGCGGCGGCGCGGGCGCGACCCGGTATGCGGCGGGAAAGCTCAGACCGCCCACCCGAAGTGGATCGCCGCGACCCCGCCCGACAGGTTGGTCACGGCGACGCGGGAGAACCCGGCGTCCTCGATCATGGCCTTGAAGGTCGATTGGTCGGGGAAGCGGCGGATGCTCTCGACCAGGTACTGATAGCTGTCGCGATCCTTCGCCACCCATTCGCCGATGCGCGGAATGGCGTGGAAGGACCAGGCGTCATAGGCCTTGCGCACGACCTCGGCCGTGGGCCGCGAGAACTCCAGACACAGGAACCGCCCCCCCGGCTTCAGCACCCTTCGCGCCTCTTTCAGGGCCACGGCGATGTCCGACACGTTGCGGATGCCGAAACTGATCGAATAGGCGTCGACGGAGGCGTCCGGGATGGGCAGGGCCATGGCGTCGCCGACGGTCCAGATCATCTCCGGCTCCCCGCCCTTGTGGACGCCGGCCAGGATCATCTCGGCATTGTAGTCCAGCACGATGACCGAGGCGTCGTCTCCGCCGCGTCGCTCCTGCGCTCGTCGCGCCATCTTCGAATAGCGCCGCGCCATGTCGCCGGTCCCGCCCGCGACATCCAGGATGGTCTCGCCCGGACGGGGGTTCAGCTTCGCCGCCGCCGCGTCCTTCCACAGCCGGTGCACGCCGCCGCTCATCAGGTCGTTCATCAGGTCGTAGCTGGAGGCCACGCTGTCGAACACGCCGCGCACCATGCGCACCTTCTCGCGCGCATCCACGTCGCGGAAACCGAAGGAGGAGGTGTCGCCCGACGAGTGCGGGCCGTGCGGAGAGGCGGTCATTCCCGCGGTCTAGCGCGCTGAGAAGCCCGCGTCACCGGGCGTCACCGTCGCGGCCTGAGGTTCAGGCCTTCGGCGCCTGGGGCGCAGGCACGCCGAGATCCTTCATCACGCTGCGCATGGCGCCGTAGCAGCCGCAGGCGGCATCCTCGAGCGCCTGCCGATCCAGCACCTCGACCCACCCGCGGCCGCGTCGTATCAGCTTCTTGTCCTCCAGATCGCCCCCGACTTCGGACACCGTGGCGCGGCGCACGCCGAGCATTCCGGCGATGTCGGACTGGGTCAGGTCGAACCGGTTGGACCCGGCGCGGTCGTGCAGGGTCAGCAGCCATCGGGCGAGGCGTTCGTCCAGCCTGTGCTGGGCGTTGCACGCGGCCGTCTGTTGAACCTGGGCGAACAGGCTCTCGGTGAATTTCGCCAGGGCGGTGCGCAGGCTCGGGCTGTCGCCGAGGGCGTCGGAGAAGACGTCGGCGGAGCAGCAGGCCGCCGAGCCCGGAATCTGGGCGATGGCTCGCGATGAGGCCCGGGCGTTCATCGGCCCGCAGGTGACCCCGACCAGACCTTCGCGTCCGATCGCCGCCGTCTCCACCATCTTGTCCTCGGGAAGAATGGTCATCAGCGAGACCACGCCGTTCAGGGGGAACCAGACCTGATTCACAGCTTCCCCCGCGTCGTAGAGCATCTGTCCTTGGGTGAAGGTGTGTTCGGTCAGATGCGGCTCAAGTCGCTTTCGGTCGGCCGCGCTCAGCGAGGCGATCCAGAGATTGTCCAATATTCAACTCCTGCCGCGTATGGCGACGCTTCCCAACGCCCCAGCCTGATCTGATGTTCCAGGGCTTGGTTTAGTGTCGGGTAGGCGACACAGCGGCGCCTTGCGGGCGCCCGGCGAGATCGTTACCCCCGGGAACAGGAGAGCTTTTATGGCCAGACCGACCCTCGATCCCGTCGCCGCCCTGACGGACCTGACCGGCTGGTCGGTTCACGAGGGCGACCGTCCCGCCATCGAGCGGGCGCTGAACTTCGCCGACTTCAACACCGCCTTCGCCTTCATGACGCGCGTGGCGCTGAAGGCCGAGACGATGGACCATCATCCGGAATGGTCGAACGTCTACAACCGGGTCACCGTGCTTCTGACCACCCACGACGCGGGCGGCGTCACCGATCTCGATACGACGATGGCGCGCTTTATCGACGCCGCCGCGAAATCCCTGGGAGGGGAATGACCATGAGCAAGGCTGGACGCGTCGCGGGCAAGGCCGCGTTGATCACGGGCGGCGCCCAGGGCTTGGGCGAGGCCATCGCCTGGATGCTCGCGCGCGAGGGCTCGAAGGTCGCCATCACCGACATCAACGGCGCCGGCGCGAACGATCTGGCCGCGCGGATCAACGCCGAGATCCCGGGCGCCGCCTTCGGCTTCGCCCATGACGTGGCCTCCGAGGCCCGGTGGGTCGAGGTCGTCGCCGAGGCGACGGAGGCCATGGGCGGCCTGTCGATCCTGGTCAACAATGCGGGCGTCGGCGATGTGCTGCTGTTCGCCGAGGCCGACACGAGCGAGAACTGGCAGCGCCAGTACGAGATCAACCTTCGCTCGGTCATGTTCGGCTGCAAGCACGCCATGCCGCACCTGCGGGCCTCGGGTTCGGCCTCGATCGTCAACATTTCGTCGATCGCGGGCCTGGCGGGGGCGCCGGGCATGGGCGCCTACAACGCCACCAAGGCCGGCGTGTGGATGTACACCAAGACCGTCGCCCTCGAGGCGGCGAAGATGGACTGGAACGTGCGGGTCAACTCCGTCCACCCGGTCTTCATCAAGACCGCCATCCTGGATCCCTTCGTCGCCATGGCCGGCGGCGACGAGCAGAAGGCCCACGAACGCCTCGCGCGCGGCATCCCGCTGAAGCGGATCGGCGAGCCGAACGACGTCGCGTATTGCGTCCTCTACCTCGCCTCGGACGAGGCGAAGTTCGTGACCGGCGCCGAGTTCAAGATCGACGGCGGCATGACGGCGCAGTGAGTCATGACCCCTCTCCCTTGCGGAGGGGGGCTTGCCCTCCACACCCATCAACGGATCGTCCGAATTCCTCAATCGGATCAACGCCCGGTCGTGTTTTAGAGCTTTATCGCAGGCGCCCCCGAAAACCGTGAGACACTGTCTCCCGGTCTTTGACATCGCCATCCCGGAACCCCGGCCAGCGCGACTCTGTCGACTCTGTAGACTCGCTTTTTGGAGTCGCGCTCAGCCGGGCTGAATCACAGCAAATCCACCGGCAGGATCTGGCTGGCTAACAGGGTCTCCATCCCTGCCCAATGATCGGGCCCCTGCGCTTCGACCCAGGCCTGCACCGTGTCCCGACCCAGGCCGTAGTTGATGATGTAGCTGCGATAGGTCTCGATGAACCGCACCCGTTGAGCCGCCCGCTCGGGCGTCGTCAGCATATATTTCGACAGCTTCGCGATCGTGTCCTCGCGGTTCACCCGGCCCGCCAGGTAGTCGTCGGCGATGGTGTATTCGGCCCGCGCCAGCTGACGCACCAGGGTGTTCAGCTCGTCCTTCTCGTGCACCGGAGCGCCTTGGAGACCGGCCAGCGGCAGAAGCACCTCGCGCTCGAACGTTTCCGCCTCGTCGCCCGGGAAGGCGAGGTCGATGCCGTAGTTGGCGCTGCCCTCGGCCACGAAGGACATCGGCGAATACAAGGGATAGACGCTCATCTCGACCCAGCCGCGATCGCGCACGAAGGTCTTTTCCAGCAGGGCGTTGTAGACGTGGTGGCCCGGATAACCCTCGTGGCAGCCGAGATCGATGGCCCGGTCGGTGAAGATCGGCTGGTCGGTGTTGATCTCGATCTTGGAGGCAGCGCCGCCCTGGAAGTAGTTGTAGCCCGACCACGGCTTGTCCGTAACGAAGGCCAGGGTGAAGTTCTCGTTCGCAGGCAGCGAGATGTGACGCAGGGTCCGCGCCCGGCACTCGGCGATGGCGGCGTCCATCACGACCTGAAGCCGGTCGGTCGGAATGACGAACTGGTCGCGGAAGGTCGCGACGCGCGTGGCCAGCGGTCCCTCGCCGGGAACCAGACCGTCGATGCGGGCCAGGATGGGATCATAGGCGGTCAGGGGCTTCAACTCCGGCCGCACCCCGAACAGGGCGAAGGCCTCGTCGGCGAAACTCATCCGCGCCCCGCCGATCATGCGCAGACGCGCCGAGGCCGCCGAGACATGGGCCAGCAGATAGGCCTTGCGCTGAACCACGGCGGGCTCCGCGCCCCGCGTCGACAGGGCGTTCAGTCGCTCCGTCAGGGAGGCGGCGCCCAGGATCAGGGCCGGGCCCTCGCGCGGGTTCGCCTTGGCGGCCTCGGCCCATTCCGGCGGCCCGTAGTAGGCGTCGACATAGCCGGGCTCGCGCTCACCGATCTCGAGGATCAAGGCGACATAGTCCCGCGCCACGGCGTCCAGACTGTCGCCGGACGGATCGGGAGCCGGGGCGGTGGCGCAGGCCGCGACCAGCAGCAGGGGCAGGGCGAGAGCGGCGAGGAAAAGGCGACGCATGGACGGACTCCGATAGAACCGCCGCAGGCTAGGCGGGGCTGCGCCCTTCGCCAAGTCGTTCCGGGATTGAGGCTGAACGCGACCTGCTGTAAGGCCCTTCGTCCGGCCGCGAGGCCGACGGATGCACCCGTAGCTCAGCTGGATAGAGTACTGCCCTCCGAAGGCAGGGGTCAGAGGTTCGAATCCTCTCGGGTGCGCCATCTTTTCCCGGACATGCCGTGAAGGCGCACCAGCGTCACCATTGCCGCCACAGGCGCGATGGCCTAAGGGCCGCCCTGCGACAGGTTCCCCAGCGATGGGGATGAAAAGGGAACTCGGGTGCGAAACCCGGGCTGCCCACGCAACTGTAGGCGGCGAGCCCGCGCGTCACTAGCCACTGGGTCCGATGGTTTCGACCAAAGGACCTGGGAAGGCGACGCGCACCGGTGTTGACCCGCGAGCCAGGAGACCTGCCCGTCGTGGTCGTCCTTCGCGCGGACGTGGTGTGCCGGGCGGAACGGGTCTTTTCCCGAATGACGACGTCTGTTGGGCCGCGCATCGCTGCGCGGTCGTGACCGGGCGTGTCTCCATGTCCGATCGCGGCCGTTCGCGAGCCGGCTCGTTGTCAAACGAGGGATTGGACCCGAATGAAAAAGACCCTGATCGCCAGCGCCGCCACGGCCGCGCTCCTGCTCGCCGCCAACGCCGCGAGCGCACAAACCGTCACCTCCGCCGTCGACAGCAGCCTGCTGGACGACGTGGTGGTCACCGCCAACCGTTCGGCGCAAGACGCCGATCGCGTGGGTCAGTCGGTGACCGTCCTGACCACGGCGGACATCCAGTCCAGCCAGACGGTCGTGGTGTCGGACCTTCTGGCCCGCACGCCGGGCGTCACGGTGTCGCGCAATGGCGGCGTCGGCTCGGTCACGGCCGTGCGCATCCGCGGCGCTGAAACGGACCAGACGGTCGCCATCATCGACGGCGTGAAGCTGAACGACCCGTCGGGCACGGGCGGCGGCTACAATTTCGGCAACCTGCTGATCGGCGACGTCGCGCGGATCGAGGTGCTGCGCGGAGCACAGTCGACCCTGTGGGGCTCCCAGGCCATCGGCGGCGTGGTGAACATCGTCACAGCCGAACCGACGCGCCCCTTCCAGGCGAGCCTTGACGCCGAGGCCGGATCGCGGGGCACGACATATCTGCGCGGCTCCGTCGGCGGCGCCGGCGAACGCGCCACCTGGCGACTGGCCGCCTCCCGCTATCAGACCGATGGCTTCTCCGCCTTCGCGCGCGGGACCGAGGAGGACGGCTACGAGAATTTCGGCCTCAGCGGTCGGGCCAACATCCGTATCGTCGAGGGCGTCTCGGTCGACCTCCGCGCCGTCTATTCGGACGGGACGGTGGATGTCGACGGCTTCGCACCGCCGACCTTCGCCTTCGGTGACACCCGCGAAACCTCGAGCACAAAGGAGCTGGTCTCCTATGCGGGCCTGAACTTCGACCTGTTCGACGGCCGTCTGAGCAATCGCGTCGCCTATGGCTACACCCGGACCGACCGCCAGAACCTGAATCCCGATCAAGCCGGGTCCGGCATCACCTTCGAGGCCGAAGGCCTGAACAGGCGCTATGAATACCAGGGCGTGCTCGACGTCCGCGAGGGCTGGACCGCGACCTTCGGCGCCGAGCACGAGGAGTCCGAGTTCTCCGCCGCCCCCGACGCGGCCGAGGTCGGCCTCGACGGCGTCTACGCCCAGCTGCAGGCCGAGGTCGTCGACGGCCTGACCCTCACCGGCGGCGTGCGTCGCGACGAGCACGACACCTTCGGCGGCAAGACCCTGGGCCAGGCGGCCGTCGCCTGGACCTTGAACGACGGCTCGACCGTGCTGCGCGCCAGCTTCGGCCAGGGCTTCAAGGCGCCGAGCCTGTACCAACTCTACAGCCAGTTCGGAAACCTGGCCCTGCTGCCGGAAGAGGCGGATGGCTGGGACGCGGGCGTGGAACAGCATCTGCTGGACGGCGCCCTGATCCTGTCGGCGACGTACTTCTCGCGCGAGACGACCAACCAGATCGACTTCGTGTCCTGCCCGTTCAGCCCGGCGCCGACGCCCGCGACCGCGCCGCTGTGCTTCAAGAACGGGGCGCCTCGCTTCGGCTACTATTCGAACGTCGCCCTCACCGAGGCGGACGGCATTGAACTGGCGGCGGACTACGAGATCGGGTCGTTCTCGGTCAACGCCAACTACACGCAGACCAATACCGAGAACCGCACGCCGGGCGCCAACCTGGGTCGTCAGCTGGCGCGTCGTCCGGACCAGGCCGCGAACCTGACCGTCGGCTATGTCTGGCCGTTCGGCCTATCGACCTCGGTCGCCGTCCAGCACGTGGGCGACAGCTTCGACAACGCCTCGAACGCCACCCGCCTAGACGCCTACACCCTGGTCGACCTGCGGGCCTCGTATCCGATCAACGAGACGCTCGAGGTCTATGGCCGGATCGAGAACGCGGGCGACGAGACCTATGCGACCACCGCCAACTACGGCGTCGCGGGTCGCGGGACCTTCGTGGGCATCCGCGCCCGGTTCTAGGTCGACGCGACGGGCGCGAACGGACCGTCCGTTCGCGCCCTCTGGCGCTGCACCCGACAGGCGGCGCACACTCGGGCTCGCCGGGAGAGGAGACGCATCGATGACAGCACCCGATCGTCGCACCCTGGTCGCGGGCGGGCTGGCTGCGGGCCTCGGCCTGGGGTCCGCGCGCGCCGCGCCGGCGTCGCCGCCGCAGGCCGAGCCCCGGTGCATCGTTTCGCTCAATCCCTGTCTCGACGTAATCCTGGCCCATGTCGCGGACCGGAGCCGGATCGCGGCGCTCAGCCATTACTCCCGCGACCGCTATGGCTCGACCATCGCCGATATCGCCCGGACACTCCCGTTCACCTATGGCACGGCCGAAGAGGTCATCGCCCTTGAGCCCGACCTGGTGCTGACGGGCCGTCCGTCATCGCCCGTCCTGCTCGATACCCTCGATCGCCTCGGCATCCGCACGCTCCAGTTCAGCGTGCCCGAGACCGTTGCCCACAGTCTGGCGCAGGTACGGGAAGTGTCCGCCCTGGTCGGTCGTCCCGAGCGCGGCGAGGCGGTCGTCCGCAGGATCGAAGCCGCACTGGCCGCCGCCGCTCCGGCGCCCGGCGCGCGAAGAGTGTCGGCCCTCGTCTTCATGCCCGGTGGCTTCGCGTCGGGTCCCGGCACCTTGATGGACGAGATGATGCGACGTGCGGGCCTCGAGAACGTCATCGCCCGGTACGGCCTGCGCGGATCGGCCAATGTGCCACTGGAATTCGTCATCGCCGATCCGCCGGATCTGCTGCTGTCCGGCGAGCCGTCGCGCGGCCTGCCCAGTCGGGCCCAGCGTGTGATGGAGCATCCGGCTCTGGCCCGCTTCGCCGGCGGCATGGAACGCGCCGTCTTCCCCGAACGGCTCCTGTTCTGCGGCGGGCCGGTCCTGATCCAGACGGCGGCCGCCCTGTCGCGCACTCGGGACGCCGTCCTGGCGAGGTCCGCATGAAGCCCGTGAGCCGGCCGCTCCTCTATGCGGGCCTGATCGCCCTGCTGCTGATCCTGTCCGGGGTCAGCCTGATCGCGGGCAAGGTCTGGGTGCCGTGGAGCGCCTGGGTCTCGCCGGACATCGATCCGCGCTGGGCCATCGTCTTCGAACTGCGCCTGCCGCGCACGATTCTCGGCATCGTCGTGGGGGCGGCGCTCGGCCTCTCGGGCGCGGTGCTTCAGGGCTATACGCGCAACCCGCTCGCCGATCCCGGGGTGCTCGGCGTGTCCTCCATGGCGGCGCTGGGCGCGGTGCTGACGCTTTACTACGGGGTGACCGCGGTCGCCCCGTGGGCTCTTCCGGTCGCGGCGATCAGCGGCGCGCTCGCCGGCGTCGCCGTCCTGATGCTGCTGTCCGGCTCGGCTTCGAGCCTGGTCACCTTCGTCCTGGCCGGGGCCATCCTGAACATCCTGTCCAGCGCGGGCGTGTCGCTGGCCCTGTCTCTGGCGCCCAATCCGTGGGCGGTGAACGAGATCGTTGACTGGCTGATGGGGTCGCTGGCCGACCGCAGCTTCGAGGAGGTGAAGATGGCCCTGCCCTTCATCGCCGTCGGCTGCGGACTGTTGCTGACCACCCGTCGGGCTCTGGATGCGCTGACACTGGGGGAGATCGGGGCGCGATCGCTGGGCGTTTCGATGCCCAGGACGCGATGGACGCTCGCGCTCGGCGTGGCTCTGGCGGCGGGAGCCAGCGTCGCCGTCACGGGTGTGATCGGGTTCGTCGGACTGGTGACGCCGCACCTGCTGAGGCCGCTGGTCGGCGCACGACCGGGCGCCCTTCTCGTCCCGAGCCTTCTTGGCGGGGCCGTCATCGTGCTGGCCGGCGACATCCTGGTGCGGATGACCCCGGCGGCGGGCGAGGTGAAGCTCGGGGTCGCCATGGCGGCGCTGGGCGCGCCCTTCTTCCTCGTCCTGCTGCTGCGTCTGAGGACGAAGATCGCATGAGCGTCCTGTCCTGTGCGGACCTGCACGTCGCCATCGGCGGCAAGGCGATCCTTTCGACCGTCAGCCTGTCGATCGAGGCCGGCAAGGTCACCGCCATCGTCGGCCCCAACGGCGCCGGCAAATCGACCCTGCTGAGCTGCCTCGCGGGTCTGCGCCAACCGACCTCGGGGGTGGCCTCGCTGGACGGGATCGCCCTGACCGGCATGAAGCCGCGCGACCGGGCGCGGCGGCTGGCCTTCCTGCCCCAGACGCCCGAGATCGCCTGGGCGGTCGAGGCGCGGACCCTCGTCGAGCTGGGGCGAACGCCCTTCATCGGTGCGCGCGGTCAGGCCAGGGACGACCACGCTGCAGTCGACCGGGCGATGGCCGCGGCCAATGTCGCCGCGTTCGAACACCGGATCGTCGACACCCTGTCCGGAGGCGAGCGGGCGCGGGTTCTGATCGCCCGGGCTCTGGCTGGAGAGCCCGAATGGCTACTGGCCGACGAGCCCCTGACCGGCCTCGATCCGGCGCACCAGATGGACGTCGGCACCCTGTTCCGGCGACTGGCCGACGAAGGCATGGGGATCATCGTGACCCTTCACGACCTGTCGATGGCGCTGAGGATGTCGGACCGTATCATCGTCCTCGCAGAGGGCGGGGTTCTGGCCGACGACCCGCCGGCGACGGCCTTGATGCCAGACGTCCTGAGGCGCGCCTACGGCGTCGAGGCCACCCTGACCCAGGGGCCGGGCGGCCCCCTGATCGACGTGATCCGGCGTGCCTGACCGGGACGGCAGGGTGTTGAACGCCTACCGTGCGGTGAGGATCAGCGTCGCCGGGTCGCCGGCCTGGGCCGACGATGTCAGCCAGATGTCGAAGGCGCCGGGCTGAACCGTCTGTCGACCGTCGGCGCCGACGTACTCCAGACGGTCGCGCCGCAGGGTGAAGGCCACGGTCTTCGTCTCTCCCGCCGCCAGTTCGACCTTGCGGAAGTCGCGCAACCGGCGGCCCGGCTGGGTCAGGTCCGCGACCCGGTCGCGGATATAGAGCTGGACCGTCTCCCCCACCGCCCGGTCGCCCGCATTGGTCACATCGACCGAGACCTCGATCTCGCCGTCCCAATCGAGCGTGCCGTCGGCTGGAGTGACCGCGCCGTAGCTGACCGTGCCGTAGGTCAGGCCGTGGCCGAACGGATAGAGGGCGGTGTTGGTTGTCTCGCGATACCGGGCCACATACTCCTGCGACGCTAGGGCGTTGTTGGCCGGGCGGCCGGTGATCTTGTGGTCATAGCTGTAGGGCTGCTGACCTGAACGGTGCGGGAAGCTGACAGGCAGGCGACCGGACGGCGAGGCGAGGCCGAAGACGATGTCGGCGACGGCATGGCCCATCTCTCCGCCGAGGAACCAGGTGACGACGATCGCTTCGGCGTCCTTGATCGGGCCGGACAGTTCCATGGCGCGGCCATTGCGCAGAAGGACGACGACCGGCTTGCCCGTCGCGGCCACGGCCTCGGCCAGGGCCCGCTGGGGCGCCGGGATGTCGATCTCGGTGCGCGACTGCGCCTCGCCCGACATGCGCGAGCTTTCCCCGATGGCGAGGACGACGACGTCCGCCTGGTCCGCAGCCAGCACCGCCGCCTCGATGCCGCCCGGCAGGGCCGCCTCCACCTCGGAGCCCTTGACCACCACGAGGTCGGAGTCCTCGCTCATGGCGGCGCGGAAGCCCGCTTCCAGCGAGATTCGGCGCGTCTCGTCGCCCCAGATCGTCCAGGGCCCGAAGATGTTGTCGACGTCGGCGCCGAAGGGGCCGATCAGCGCGATCTTCTGGCCGGTCGGCTTGAGCGGAAGCAGACCGCCCTCGTTCTTCAGCAGAACGATGGACTTCACGCCGGCCTCGCGGGCCAGGTCGCGGTGTTCGCGCGAGCCGACGACCTGACGCTCGCGCACGGGATCGCAGCCGCGATAGGGGTCGTCGAACAGGCCCAGCGCCGCCTTGGTCATCAGGACGCGCCGAACCGCCTGATCGACGCGGGCGAGCGGCACGTCGCCCTTCTCGACCAGATCGGGGATGTGCTCGAGGAACAGGCCCGAGACCATCGACATGTCCATTCCGGCCAGAAGCGCGATCCGCGCCGCGTCACGCCCGTCGGCGGCGAAGCCGTGGGCGATCAGTTCCTGTTCGGCCGTGTAGTCGGAGACGACGAAGCCGGTGAAACCCCACTCGTCACGGAGGATGTCGGTCAGCAGATACGGGTTGCCGGACGCCGGAACGCCGTTGAGATCGTTGAAGGCGGTCATGACCGAAAGGGCGCCGGCGTCGAACGCGGCCCTGAAGGGCGGCAGGAAGGTCCCGCGCAGCGTCGCCTCGGACATGTCGGTGGTGTTGTATTCCATGCCGGCGAGCCCGGCGGAATAGGCGGCGAAATGCTTGGGCGTGGCCAGCAGGGCGTCGCGGTCCGCGAGGCCCTTGTCGCCCTGGAAGCCGCGCACCCGAGCGACGGCCAGCACCTCGTTCAGCCAGATGTCCTCGCCGGCGCCCTCGACGCCGCGACCCCAGCGCTGGTCCCGAGCCACATCGACCATCGGAGCGTAGGTCTGGTGGATGCCTGACGCGGCGCCCTCGACCGCGGACGCGCGCGCCGTACGCCGCGCCAGGTCGGCGTCGAAGGCGGCCGCCTCGGCCAGCGGTACGGGAAAGACCGTCTTCAGCCCGTGGATGATGTCGGCGGCGAACAGCAGGGGAATGCCCAGCCGGCTCTCCTCGACCGCGATGGTCTGGATGCGACGCCCTGCCTCGGCGCCGACGCCGTTGAACAGATTGCCGACGAGGCCCTCGCGGATCATTCGGGTCACCCGCGCCGGGTCGCCCTGTCCATCCAGCGGGTTCACGTTCATCGGCCGGAAGCGGAAGGGGTCACCGAGCAGGTTCAGCTGCCCGGCCTTCTCCTGGATCGTCATGCGCGCGATCAGCGCGTCGACACGATCGAGGTCGGCCTCGGCCTTCCGGGGCGATATCCGCGGCGCGGCGACAACACTGCTCGCGAACATTCCCAATCCCGCTGCCGCCATAGCCAGAACCAATCTACGCGAAGAAGGATAGGCCGGGCGGTTCAATATTAGAATCCTTCTGAGTTCGCCGTGAAATAGACGCACGACGGCGAGGAGTCAGATCACACCCGGTTGCAGGCGCCATATCCGATATGAGGACGTGACGGGGAAGTTCCCGTCTGGGCCGCCCGGATGCGGGCCGGTTCAATCGAGCCCATCCTCCGTCACCACGAAGGTGCGGCCTTCGGCGCGGGCGGCGGCGGCGAGCTGGTTCTGGACCAGATGCCAGCGGCGCAGGCGTTCGAAATCAATCGCGTGTCCGGGGGCGGCATCGAGCCAGTCGGCGAAGGCGCGGCGGGCCTGACGGTATTGCGGCGCCGTGGGGTCCGGCACGGGCGGAACTTTCGGTAGCCGGGTGGCGACGTCCGCCGGAATGGGAAAGTCGCCAGAACTCGTGGAGAGGATCATCGGGCGCAACTCGCGGGGGAGGGGTAGAATTCCCTATTTAACCTCGGCACGGGGCCCGGCGCCACCTTTCCACGCGAACGACGTTCCGGCAGATGCGTCGCCCTGATATGGCCAAGCTCCTCAGGCTGGATCTGACGGCGGGATCGCGAGAGGAAATGAAATGATGATCAGGACCCGGACACTGGCGGCCGCCCTGGCCTTTGCGTTGGCGGCCGGCGCGGCCCACGCGCAGAAACCGCCAGTCCAGACCCGGCCGGCGGATCAGGCCGACCAGTTGCTGAACCAGGCTCCGCCGGCCAACCCGGCGCCCGTGAACGACGGGGAGGCCTATCACCGGGCCGACGATTCCGAGCAGACTCCTGAAGAACTGCGGACCACCCGGGCGCTGAACGACGAGATCGCCTCGCGCAACCAGTTGGCCGAGAACCAGGAAAGGTCCGATCAGGCCCGGTTCGAGGCCGAGCGCGCCAAGCACGAAGAGGTGGTCGCCGCATCGACCCAGGCCCAGCTGGCCTATGAGGAAGACGTTCGCCGTTCCGCGGCCGCCCAGAGCCAGTGGCAGGCGGATCAGGCGCGGTGGCAGGCCGAACGCGCCCGCTGGGAGGCCGATGTCCGCGCCTGTCAGGCCGGCGACCGGAGCCGTTGCGCCCCGCCGCGCTACTGATCGATCGGGACTTCCCGGCGAGCGGCGGCGCTGCGCAGGCCGGCGTCCAGCACCTCCATCACCGACAGGGCCTGCCGGGCCGTGACCGGCGGCGGGCCGCCGTCTCGCAGGGCCGCGGCGATGCCTGAGTAATAGGCGCGGTAGTCGCCGGCCGGGCCGGGGGCGGGGCTGCGTTCGCCGGTCTCGCCGTCGACGAAGGTCCCGGGCTTCGGATCGACGCCCCAGCCGGGGGCGCCGACGGCCAGACCGGCCTTTGACTGGTCTTCCTGAACGTCGAGGCCGGACTTGAGCCAGCTGCCGTGCGTCCCGTGGACGGCAAAGCGGACGTCGGGGGCGGCGCACAGCATGGCGGCGTTCAGCACCACCCGCTTGTCGGCATAGCGCAGGACGGCGTGGACCCAGTCGGGGGTTCGGCCGCCGGGCCGCTGGACGGCCATATCGCAGGCAATGGCCAGCGGGCGACCGAACAGGACCAGCATCTGGTCGACAAGATGGGGGCCGAGGTCCAGCCAGACCCCGTCCCCGTCGTTCTCGCGCCAGCGGTCGCGAACGAGGGGGCGGTGGCGATCGTAGCGGCTCTCGACCGTCACGATATCGCCGAGGCGGCCCGAAGCGAGCTCTGCCTGAAGGGCGAGGAAGTCGGCGTCCCTGCGCCGGTTCTGGAAGACCGAAAGCAGCAGGCCTCTGGCCTCCGACAGCTCGACCAGACGGCGGGCGTCGACGAGATTGAGGGCGAAGGGTTTGTCGACGACGACGGCCTTGCCGGCGTTCAGGGCCGCCTCGGCCTGCGGCGCATGCAGGGCGTCGGGGGTGGCGAGAACGACCAGATCGATGTCGGCATCGGCGAGGACGTCGGCGAACTCGGGAAGGGCGCGGACGTCGGGCCGGTCGGCGTGCAGGGCATCGGGTCGGGTCGTCACCACCGAATGTAACCGGAGACCCGGACAGGCCGTAATCAACGGGGCGTGGAAGGTCTTCCCGGCATTGCCATAGCCGACGAGGGCGACGTTGACGGGGGCGTCTGATGAGGCGGGCATGGCCTCAACCTAGCAATGGCCATTGCCGGGGTGAAGGCGCAGTAAGGGGAACGGGCGGATGAGGGGCGAGCGATGACGGACGACACAACCACCGACGTCGAACGCGTCGCGATCGCGCGACCCGACCGGCATGCGGACCGGCCCCTGTCCGGCGGGCGGATCGACACCTGGCGGCATCCGCTGACGGTGCGGCTGACCCACTGGCTGAATGTTCTCGCGATGACGATCCTGGTCATGAGCGGGATCAACATCCTGATGGCCCACCCGCATCTGTACTGGGGGCTCAAGTCGACGTTCGACAGTCCGTGGATGAGCTTTCCTCTGGCGCCCGACTGGCTGATGGTTCCGATGCGGCGCGACCTGGGGGCGGCCCGGGGATGGCATTTTCTGTTCGCCTGGATCTTCGTCATCAACGGGCTGATCTATCTGGCCTCCATCACGATCAGCGGGCGGCTGAAGCGGATGATCGGGCCGACGAAGGCCGACCTCGCCGACATCCCCCACAGCATCGTCGAGCACGCACAGCTCAAGTTCCCCAAGGGCGAGGAAGCGCGACGGTACAATGTGCTGCAGAAGCTGACCTACCTGCTGGTGCTGCTGGTCCTGTTGCCGATGATGCTGGCGACGGGACTGGCGATGTCGCCGACGATGAATGCGGCCCTGCCCGAGCTGTTGTGGGTCCTGGGCGGGCGCCAGTCGGCGAGGACGCTGCATTTCCTGTCGGCCAGCGGGCTGGTGGGCTTCGTCGTCGTCCATGTGGTGCTGGTCTTCGTGGCCGGCTTCACCAACAACATGCGCTCCATGATCACGGGCTGGTTCGTGATCGAACCCGACAAGGAAGAGCCGGAATGATCCCCCATCGACGCGGACTGATCCTGGGCGCCGGCGCCGCTCTGGCGCTGGGCGGCTGCGACCGGGTGGCGGCCAGCCGCACGGGCCAGTGCACGCTGAAGAAGGCCGAGCAGGCGAGCCAGCGGGGTCAGCGGATGCTGGCGCGCGGGGGCTTGGCGCCCGAGTATCAGGAGAAGGATATCTCCAGGGACTTCCGGGCCAACGGGTCGGTGGATCCGGCGGCGTCCGACTATGTGGCGCTGAAGGCGAACGGGTTCCGGGACTACCGGCTGATCGTCGCCGGACTGGTGCGGCACGAGCTGTCTCTGTCGCTGGACGACCTCCGGCGGATGCCGTCACGCACCCAGATCACCAGGCACGACTGCGTCGAGGGCTGGTCGTCGATCGGCAAGTGGAAGGGGGCGCGGCTGTCGGCGGTGCTCGACCGGGCCGGGGTCAGGCCGGAGGCGAAATACGTGGTCTTCCACTGTTTCGACGCCCTGGATCAGACCGAGGAAGGCGACCGCTACTACGAGAGCATCGACATCCCGGAGGCCCGCCACGAGCAGTCGATCCTGGCCTATGAGATGAACGACGAAGTCTTGCCCATCAAGCACGGGGCTCCGATCCGGCTCAGGCTGGAGCGCCAGCTTGGGTACAAGATGGCCAAATATATCAAGCGGATCGATGTGGTCGAAAGCTTCGACGGCATCGGCGGCGGCAAGGGCGGCTATTGGGAAGACCGCGGCTACCAGTGGTACGCCGGCATCTGAAGCGTAGCGATGAACGATAAAGGAGATGGGCCGTTGGGCTGGCTCACCCCTATCGGAGACTCCGGCCCATGGCAGACAGCCCCAACATCGCCGCGACCAAACGCTTTGGCGAGATCGTCAATACGGGCGACCTCGACGCCTTCCCCGAGGTGGTCGCCGAAGGCTGCGTCGACAACGATCCGGCTCCGGATCAGGGACCAGGTCCCGAAGGCTTCAAGACCTTCTTCACCGGCATGCGCGCCGCCTTCCCTGATCTGAAGGTTGAGCCTCAAACCCTGGTGGCCCAGGGCGATCAGGTCGCCTTCGCCTACGAGATCACCGGCACCCACAAGGGCGACTTCAACGGCGTCGCCGCCACGGGCAAGCCGATCAAGGTGCGCGGCATGCAGATTGGCCGGTTCGAGGATGGCAAGATGGTCGAGCGATGGGGCAGCTCCGACGAGCTCGGCATTCTGAAACAGATCGGCGCCGCCCCGGTCTGATCGGTCAGCCCGCGACCATGCTCATGTCGCGGCGGGCCATCATCTTGTCGAACTCGCCCCAGACACCCTCGGCGCCATGCCAGGCGCCGGTGGTGGCGGCCTTGGAGTATTCGGTCGCGCGGGCCTCGAAGAAGTTGGCGTGTTCGACGCCGGACAGCAGCGATTGCAGCCAGGGCAGAGGGTTCTCCTTCACGCCGTAGAGCTCGGGCAGCTTCAGCTGGCGCAGGCGCCAGTCGGCGATGAAGCGGATGTATTGCTTGATGTCCTCGGGGGTCATGCCGTTCACGTCGCCGGCCTCGAAGGCCAGGTCGATGAACTTGTCTTCCAGACCCACCACGGTCTCGCAGCACTGGACGATGTCGTCGGCCACCGCGGGGGTGACGCAGCCCGTCTCGGCGTTGAAGGCGTGGTAGAGCTTGATGATGCCGTCGCAGTGCAGGCTCTCGTCGCGCACCGACCAACTGACGATCTGGCCCATGCCCTTCATCTTGTTCTGGCGCGGGAAGTTCATCAGCATCGCGAAAGAGGCGAACAGCTGCAGCCCTTCGGTGAAGCCGCCGAACATGGCCAGGGTCCGGGCGATGTCGGCGTCGGTCTCGACCCCGAACTGGCCCATGTAGTTATGTTTGTCCCGCATGGCCTCGTATTCCATGAAGGCGCCGAACTCGCTCTCGGGCATGCCGATGGTCTCGAGCAGCAGGGCGTAGGCGGCGATGTGGATCGTCTCCATGTTGGCGAAGGACGACAGCATCATCTTCACCTCGGTCGGTTTGAACACCCGACCGTATTTTTCCATGTAGTTGTCCGCGACCTCGATGTCCGACTGGGTGAAGAAGCGGAAGATCTGCGTCAGCAGATTGCGCTCCTTGTCGTTCAGGTTTGCCGCCCAGTCCTTGCAGTCCTCGCCCAGCGGCACCTCTTCGGGCATCCAGTGGACCTGCTGCTGCTTCTTCCACATGTCGAACGCCCACGGATAGCGGAACGGCTTGTAGGCCGCCGAGGGGGTCAGCAGGCCGGCTTTGGCGGGCGTGATGATCGTGTGGGCGTTCATGGGAGGGCTCGGCAACTGGCGCGGAAAGAGGACTGGAGCCACTGAACCCCAGAATCACGCCGAAAGCTACTGGTTGATGGTTAACGATCCCCAGCATCAACATCTTGTGTCGAACGGGGGATGGTTTTGCACTGTTCGTCGAATTCGGAGTGCAAGACAGTGCAATCGTCGTCGTCATCCTCATCCGCATCGGGCGGTTCGGAAGAGGGATCGGGGCGGTCGCCGACGCGTCGCAGATAGGCGGCGCGCAGATGGTCGATGTCCCGGAACAGCGGCGCTTCCGCGTCGATACGGTCACCGCAACGCTCCAGCCGTTCGGCGACCCGCAACCAGACCAGTGATTGCTGAGGCCGATCCATGGCCGCCTCTTCCGACGCCTTGCGGAAGGCGAACCGGCGCAGGACGTCCGGTTGGGGCTGGAACAGCAGACGGAACTGATCCAGACCCTGGTCCTCCAGCACCTCGGCCAGCTCGGGATCGGCCTCCACGACGGCGTCGCGACGCGTCTGCGGATCGTCGTCCTGACGACGCCAGCCATCGGTCGCCGCCCGATGGCGCAATGTTCGTAGCGGTACGCCATAGCGTTCGGCGAGCACGGGCCCGCTGACGCCGGCCATGAAGTCGGCGCGGATCTGGTTCCAGGTTTCAGCGGAGCGGGGCTGTCGAGCATCGGCATGGGTCATGCCGACAGTGTCACCCCGTTTCAGACCAGGGCGCGGATAAAGGCTTTCGTCAGAGCCGCGCATTGAATTCAAAGGCGTCCTGGGTCGATCCGCGCCGCACGTCGGTCAATTCTCGACATGAAAACGACCCCGCCGTCTCCAGCGGGGCCGCTTCATCGATCGCGATCGAGGTCGATCAGACCGTCATCTGGCGGCGCTGGATGTAGAGGGCCGCGCCGCCGGCCAGCAGCGTGCCGAACAGGATCATCGCCCACTCGGACAGGGTCGGGACGGGCTGGACGACCGGGGCGCTGAAGGAGAACAGGTCCTCGGGCGGGGCCGCGCCTTCGCGCAAGCCGACGGTGAAGGTCCGGGCGGCGCCGCTGCTGTTGTTCACATTGTAACGCCAGTCGACGTTGATCCGCAGTTCCGTCGTGCCGGGAGGCACGGTGATGACGGTCCGGGTCAGCACCGAGAACGGTCCGAAACCGTCCATCGGATAGACGATGCCGATGTCGCCCCCGGTGTTGACCTGGGTGAACTCGACACCATAGCCCTGATAGATCGTCGGGGCGTTCTCGTAGGAGCCCCAGACCCGTCCGGACGCCGTTGTGTAGGTCGCCCGCGTGATGTTTCCGGTGGTCGTCGTGGAGGTCTGGGTCCAGCCGTCGAAGGGTTCGTCCATGATCACGGCGCCGTTCTGGTCCGTGATGACGACGCGATGAAGGTAGTGGGCGCCGGGGCCCGTGTAGTTGCCGGGAATGAAGGAGCCGAAGCCGACGCTGAACGTGCCCGGCGCGACCTGGACCACGACGCCGTTCGTGGCGCTGTAGGTCGCCCCCGTCCACCCCGTCGTCTGTGTGCGCGGATCCGCGGTGAGCGAAACCACGGACGACTGGTTCACGCTGCCGACGAACGACAGGACCTTGGCTTCCGCCTGGGAGACCTGGGCCTCCGCCGGGCAGGCCATCACGCCGAGGACGGCGGAGGCTCCGAGAACGACCGTCAGATGTTTAAAGGAGAGAGTGCGCGCGATCCGCCCGGCGAAAGCCCGGACGTCAAGGATCAGCGTGTCGAACGTATGCATCATGGGCCCCCACGAGTGTTGAACATGGGTTGGTCGCCATGTCCGGTAGTCTCGGCGCAGGTCCAGGGTCCAACGTCAACGTCGCCGGCGTACATTGCGCGTCCCAAGTTTGGGACGTGGAAAGGCTTGTTATTTCAAAAGTCTGCGCGGACCTGCCAACGGCGTCCGACAGGAGGCGCGGCCGCCCCGGCCGAACCAGTCCATGAACAGGCGGAACAGCCGGCGGCTACCGGCCGGCTTCTCTCTCCGGGTGTCGTCTCCGGCTCGCGTTTGTTGGACGCCTTCAGGACCACGGATGCGTCTCGTCGGCCGGCGAGAGCAGGCGGTCCGGGCTCACGACGCCGCCGGACCGCCTGTCACCTCGATGATCCGGTCAGATCGCCATCTGGCGACGCTGGATGTAGAGGGCCGCACCGCCGGCCAGCAGCGTGCCGAACAGGATCATGGCCCATTCCGACAGGGTCGGAACGGGCGCCGCCGGGGCCACCGGAGGCGCGCCCACGGCGACATAGTTCACCAGGTTCTGGGCGAACCTGCCTCCGTTCGATCCGGCGGCGTCGGAAGACAGAAAGTTGATGTCGTAAACGACGACAAGGGCGCCCGTCGCGGCGTTGGCAAGGGTTCCGGGCGAGAAGCTGAGAACCGATCCCGTGACCCCGCCCGGAAGCGTGGCTCCGAACGCGCCTGTGCCCGTGGTAGTGACCACGCCAGCAAGATTGAACGGCACCGTCCCGACGGCGTTGGGCGTGTTGAAGGCGGGCGTCAGGGTTTGAGCGCCCGTGGTGCTGGTGGCGGGGACGGCGACCGTCCCGCCGCCGGCCTGGGTGATGAATGCGGAAATAGGGGCGTTGCCGGCGCCGCCGTAGCCTACGTTTTCACCGAGAAGAAAAAGAACGTTGCCCGGCGCGGCGTTCAGGAATCCCACGTACTGGGTCAGTTCAGCGCCCGATCTCGTCGGCGCGATCACCCGAAGATCGTAGATGATGGTGTAGGGCGCGAGGTTGGCGGGCGTAGTGAGGGCCTGGGTGACGGTGTCGCCGCGACCGACCAGCAGTGTGTTCAGTCGTGTGTACGCCGCATTCTGGGTGCTGTCGGATGTCGTAGCGACCACGAGGACGTTTGAAGCCAACGTCGGCGCGGCGAAGGCCGTAAGACACAGGACGATGAGCGTCCTTGCGAGCGCATGAAGTATCTTGGACACGGTTTCCCCCACGTCGTTTGAAAAGTCATGGGGTTACGCCATGAAGACGAGACCTAGCGCCGGCCCGCGAACATGGGTCAATGCCGCGACCGTACACAGGACGTCCCAAGTTTGGGACGGCGAAAGACTTTTTACTTCAAAAGCATGAGCGGCAACTGTTCCGAACGGCCCGCCGCCTCGGGCCGGCTTTTGTTCGGGCGTCGCCTCTGGATCGCGCGTATTGGACGCCTTCTGACCACGGATGCGTCTCGCCGGCCGGCGAGAGCAGGCGGTCCGGGCTCACGACGCCGCCGGACCGCCTGTCATTTCGGTGATCCGGTCAGACCGCCATCTGACGCCGCTGGATATAGAGGGCCGCGCCGCCTGCGAGGATCAGGCCGAATAGCATCATGGCCCATTCCGACAGGGTCGGGACGGGGACCGGGCCGGTCGCTGTCGGCGTCGCCGGACCGGCGGTGAAGGATCCCGTGATCGTTGCGCCCGGCGCGGCGTAGCTGGGCAGCGACCCCGTGGCCCCGGCCGTTCCGGAGTTGGAACTGCTCGTACCGCCCGCCCCGGCGGTCGCGCTGAGGCCGGAGTAGCCGCTGTTGGTGAAAGTCACCGTGCCGGTGAAGGCGAAAACGGCCGCGCCCGCCGCGCCGCCGCCCCCGCCGCCGCCCGCCCTCATGGTGCTCGCAGCACCGCCCGTGCCGCCGAGGAAGCTGGAGGTCCCGCCCGCATTGCTGAAGCCGCCGCCGCCGCCGCCGCCGCCCACGCCGTTCGCGCCCGGAGAGAAGGACGAGCCGCCGCCTGCGCCGCCGCCGCCGAAGACGCCGGCGGTCGAGGTGGGGCCGGAACCCGTTCCGCCGATGCCGCCGGCCGAGCCCGCAAAGCCTGAATCCCCGCCGTTGCCGCCGGTGTTGCCGCCGCTTCCGGGGATCGACCCGCCGTTGCCGCCGACGACTGCGGCGGTATTGAACGTCGTGGAAATGATTGCGACCGTCGGAGAGCCGGTCCCGACGACGACGCCGGCCCCGGCGCCGAGGCCGCCCCCGCCCCCGCCGCCGTAGGGCATGCCCACGCCGCCGTTGGAGCCGACCGCCCGGACGTTCCGGATGATGAGATTGGACAGGGTGACGGTGATCGGACCGTTGATCACGAAGGCGCGGTAGCTGTTGGCGCCGTCGATGGTGACCAGGCCGAAGACGCCGTCGATGGCTAGGCTGTCGGTGATGGCAGGGAGGGTGCTGGCGAGGGTGATGATGCCCTGGCCGCCCGCCGCGAAGCTGATGGTATCGGCGCCCGGGGCCGCGTTCGCCGAGGTGATGGCCGCTCGCAGGCTGCCCGCGCCGGAATCCGCCGTCGTCGTCACGACGTAGTTCGCGGCCTGAGCCAGGCCGGGGAGGGCGCATGCGCCAAGCGCGGCGGCGATCGAAACGGCGCGCGCCCAGGCGCGCATTGTCGCCGACGACTTCCGGGTGGAACAGGTCAACAGGTGAGCCTCCAAGGCGATGAAAGCCCTGACCAACCGCCGAGGCACGACGTTCTGAACGGTCATTTCCGCGGGGGTCAACGTCGTATGGTCCCTCGACGTCCCAAGTTTGGGACGTCGAAAGACTTGTTGGTTCAAAGGCCCGTGCAGCCCGGTCAGAGCGGCTCGCCGACGCGCAGCCAGTCGATGAAGACATCGTGGGCGGCGAAGTCGAGGCGGGCGGCGTCCGTGCCATCGGCGGAGGAGCCGGTCCGGGCGAGGCGGGACGGCGTGACCTCTGCGGACGCCAGGCCGAAGCGGGCGCGGAAGTCGCGCTCGAACACGGCGACCGAGGAAAAGCCGTTGCGTCGGGCGATATCGCCGAGGGTTTTGGGATTCGCCTCGCCCGAGCGCAGGGCCGCGTAGAGCCGGTCCAGCCGACGGTTGCGCAGATAGGTCTGGACCCCGCCCATGTCGGCGAAGGCGCGATAGAGGCTGCTGCGCGAGACGCCCACGGCGGTCGCGACCTGCCCCACGTCCGGGGTCTGTCCGCGGGCGAGGGCCAGGTCGAACATCTGGATAGCGCGACGGCGGATGGTGCGCTGGATGGCGTCGTTCTGCATCGGCGAAGGCCGGACGTCGCCGCCCATGAACCGCTCCGCGATGACGAAGGTGGCGTCCACGGCGGCGATGCCCTGGTCCTCGCTGATCTCGTGGCCGACCATGGCCAGGGTCGCGAGGTGGGAGGCGATCAGCCGGCCCCCGGCGCTGTCGCCCGCCAGGGTCAGGCCGTGGAACGACCGGCTCAGCAGCCAGCCCGGCACGATGTCGCGCGGACAGATGAGGTTGAGGATGTCGACCTCGCTGGTGCGCGAGCGGGACGGACGGGCCAGATCGCGGAACTGGACCGAGCCGGCGCCCATGGTCGTCGAGAGGCCGTCGAAATCGCCGACGCCGTCCGACAGATTGACGACCACGCTGACGTGATCCAGCCCCGAGCGACGGATGCGGTCGGCATCCCGCTCGAAGGTCTGGCCGGCGGACTGGCCGCGACCCAGGACGCTGGATCCGAAGCGGAAGACGCTGGTGTGGTTCCAGAACGGATCGCCGGGCGTCTGTGCGACGTCGCGGATCGCGTAGAGGTCGCGCATGGAGGCGCGATAGATTTCGAAGGCGTTGGTCTGGCGGTCGGAGGACACGGACCAGGCGACGGCCAGCGGCGGGACGGGCGGGAGACGCGATACTGACAAGCGGGACGCCGTACTGTGCTGACCACCGGCGTGCGGACATCCTGCAGGACGCGGTCACGCTTCAAGTTAGATGAGAGTCGCGCGGCAAAGGCAAGCTAAACCCCTGTCGAACATCGGGGATTTCGACCGGCGACCACCGGTCGGAAACGGGCGGTTGACCCGGACGGTCGAGCGGGGCGAGGGTCGGGTCAGGCCGCGTCCGGCCGATGTCGGGATCCATGATGAAACACGCCCTCGTCGCCGCCTGCGCCGTCCTGGCCCTGGCCGCCTGCAAACCGGCCGCTGAGACGACGGAGCCCGGGAGGGCCGCGCCCGCGGCGCCGACCGGGACAGCCGCGCCGGTCGCATATTTCTATTTCGGCAATCACGTGCCGCGGGCTGTGATCACCTCGGTCGAGGGCGCAGACACCGCCTCGGCCATCCTGACCGGCCATGTCACGGCCCAGGACAACTACGACTACTGCCTCGACATGAGAGGCGGCGAGACCCCCTCGGCCGGGGCGATCGCCGAATGTACGGCCGAGAAGGTCGATCAGCCGGACGAGCGGATGACCGCCGACTGCATCGCCCGGACAGTCTCGGACGGGAGCGACGCGCTCTGGGTGCGGGACGAGGAGGCCGAGGACGGCAAGGTCATGCCGGTCTGGCAGGATAGGGCCTCGGGAGACATCCGGGACTATTCGGGCGCAGGGGGCGGCTATGTGCTGACCGCCGCCTTCCGCATCCTGTGCCCGGCGGCGTCGGCCAACGTCGCGCCCGATCCGTCCTGAGCCCGGGACGGACTTAGTCCTTGATCTCGGCGACCAGGGTCTTCATGCCCGCCGGGTTCAGTGCGGCCCACAGGATCAGGGCCGTGATGAGGGTGGCGACGGACAGGGAAATGGCCCGGCCGACGATGACGATCTGGGAGACGAAGCCCGGCAGCGGCGGCTGGTCGGGGCGGGTGGTGACGGTCATGGCGGCCCCCGCGAGATCGGGCTCGAGCATGGGCGCCAGCTCGCCCCAGACGACCAGGCCGACGCAGACGCAGAAGACCAGGCACAGAACCGGGATCGAGATGGCCGCCGCGCGCCAGGGCCGCACGGGGCGCGGCGGGGCGCTCAGGAAGGCCAGCGCCAACGGGAAGCCGAGCAGCAGGCGACGCAGCGCCTCCTTCGACATGCCGTAGTTGATGGGCTCCCCGCCCTGGGTCAGGTGGGTGCCGATGGACCAGCCGCCGTCTTCCAGCAGGTCGATGCGGCCGGTCAGTCCGAACAGGCGCAGCACGAGGCCGACCAGGGGACGCAGAAGCCCGGCGACGACGTCGGCGCCCCACATCCACCAGAGCGGCAGCAGGATGACGAGGGCGAGGCCGGCCCAGATGCCGAACCGGCGGCGCGCGACCTCCTCGGGCGTGCGGGCGGCGAAGCGGGACAGAACACTCATGCCGCGGCCTCCTCGACGACCCGGTCGGCGGCCTCGCGGCGCGCCTGCCAGCGGGTCCAGAAGAAGAAGATCAGCAGGCCCTCGAGCCCGATCATCGCGTCCCAGACATAGTTGTGGAAGAACTCGAACACCTCCTGCGACCCGCGCGACAGGTACAGCAGGCTGATGATGCGCAGGAGGTTGATGGCCTGAAGCGCGAAGACTCCGGCGACCGCTCCGATCAGGCCGTATTTGATCTTTCCCGGGAAGGCGAGAATGGCGGCGGTCAGCAGGGCGCAGACCTCGACCGCGTTGCAGCCGGCCAGAACCTGAACCGCCCCGTGCCCGTCGGTGAAGCGCAGAATGGCGGCGTCCGCCACGACCCGGTGATCGAACAGGCCGATCAGGAAGGCGCAGGCGTGGACCAGGCCGCGCGTGAACGGACCGACGAACAGACGCTCGGCCCAGGGCGTCGCCAGGACGCTGAACAGGGCGACGGTCAGGATAAGGAACAGGCCGAGATAGCGGATGGCCGGAGATTTCAGCATGTTATTCCGTCGATGAAGCCGGCCGCCCCCCGGGGGCCGCGACATCGCTTTTTCACGCCCCGCCCCGGCGAGCAAGTGGCGATGCGGGGGCGCGACCCGGAACCGCACCCGACGAACGGGGGTTTTCCCATCAGCCGGCCGAGCGTCGGGGGTCTCGGTTTGCTGAGCGCCCTGCATGGCCCGCTCGCCCCGCCGCCCCCCTCCGGGCGGCGGGGTTCTTCGTATAGGGTGGCCGAAACGCGGGAGGGGCCGGTGACGGGCGAGTATCTGGTCTATGGGGCGGAAGGGTCGGGTTCGGTTCCGGTCGAGGCGGCGCTGACCCTGATCGGCGCGCCGTACCGGGTGGAGGAGATCGTCACCTATGCCTCCGAGGAAGAGCGGCGGCGGATGGCTCCGCACAATCCGATGCGGCAGACGCCCGTGCTGGTCACCCCTGACGGTGAAACGATCACCGAGAGCGCGGCAATCCTGATCTGGCTGGCGGAACGGCATCCGGAGGCGCGCTTGGCGCCGCTGCCGGGCGACCCCCGTCGAGCGCAGTTCCTGCGGTGGATGTGCTTCATACCGGCCTCGATCTATTCGATGTACTGGGTGCGCGACGTGCCTTCGCGCCTCGTCGGCGACGATCCGCGGGCGCAGGCCGAGATGGATCGGCGGACGCTGGACCGGATCTCCGACTGCTGGGCGGTGATGGAGAGCCAGATCACGCCGGCCGCGCCGTTCCTGTTCGGCGACGAGGTGTCGGTGCTGGACCTTTATGTGGCCGTGGTCAGCCGCTGGCGGCCGCTGCGGGCGAGGTTCCACGCGGTCGCGCCGCGTTTGGGGGAGGTGGCGCGCCGGGTCGACGCTCTTCCCGAACTGGCGGAGTTCTGGCCGAGGCGGTTCGCCTTCGAGGGCGACTACGCCGACTGAGGCGAGGTTCTAGGCCGCCGCTTCCTCGATCGCTTGGGCGTTCTCGCCCATGACGGCGTCGATGGCCGAGAACAGGCTGGCGTGGGTCAGGGGCTTGGCGACGTGGCCGTCCATGCCGGCGGCCATGCAGCGGGCGGCGTCCTCGGGCATGGCGTCGGCGGTGACCGCCAGGATGGGGGTGCGTGCGAAGGCCCCGTCCAGGGCGCGGATCGCCCGGGTGGCGGCCAGGCCGTCCATGCGCGGCATGCGTACGTCCATCAGGATCAGGTCGAACGGTGTGGCCGAGGCCATCTCCACCGCCTCGATGCCGTCGACGGCCTCGAAGATCTCGCACCCCAGCGGAGCCAGCATCAGCCGGGCCACCTCGCGGTTGGTCGAATGGTCGTCTACGATCAGGACACGGGCTGCGCCCCCGGTCCCGGCGCCGGCCGGCCCGGCGACGTCGGTCGCGGCGTCCTCGTCCGCCAGCGGCAGAGGCAGGCGGACCACGAAGGTCGAGCCGTCGGACGAGGTGCTCTCCAGCTCGATCCGGCCGCCCATGGCCGTGGTCAGACGACGCGCGACGGCGAGTCCGATGCCGCAGCCGACGTGGGCGCGGCTGATGGAATCGTCGGCCTGGACGAAGGCGTCGAACAGGGTCGGGATCAGGTCGGGGTGGATGCCGGGGCCGGTGTCGGCGACCCGGAACACGGTCAGGGGGCCTTCCCGCGCGATGCTGACGACGATCTCGCCTCCGGCCGTGAACTTGACGGCGTTGGACACCAACCGGTGCAGGATCTGGCGCAGACGGCGCTGATCGGCGAGCAGCGGACCCTCTGCGCCCGGCTCGACGCGAATGTGGATGGGCAGGCGTTTGGAGGCGGCGCTGTCGTGGCTGGCGGCGACGACCTGGAACAGCAGACCGGCGGGGTCGATCGCCTCCGGCCCTCCGCCCGCGTCTCCGTGCGAAACCTCGAGCAGGTCCTCGACCAGGGTCAGCAGGGCCGCGCCGGACCGCTGGATCTCCTCCACCTGATGGCGGGCCTCCCGGGGCAGGCCCGATCGGCGAGACAGGATCTCGGCATAGCCCACGACGCCATGCAGGGGGGTCCGCATCTCATGGCTCATCAGGGCCAGGAACCGTGACTTCGCCGCGTCGGCGGCTTCCGCCTGACGTCGCGCAGCCTGGGCGGCGAGGGTGCGCGTCTCCAGCCGCAGGACCATGCGCCGGCGTTCGGACACGATCGTCGAGACCGGCAGGGCGACGGCGATCAGGGTCAGCAGGAAGCCGTAGAAGACGTTCAGCTGGCGCACCAGATCGGGAATGTGAGCCAGTTCCGGATCGGCGGCGAGCCTCTGGAGCGTGGCGGGGCCGTGGCCGGTGACCGTGGCCAGGCCGCCGATCAGGGTCACCAGGAGGACGGCCACGGCCGAACCCGTCGTCGAGACGCGGAAGACCAGCAGCAGGAGAGTGGGGAAGATCAGATAGGTGATCGGCAGGCTGGACTGACAGAAGACGACCAGGGTCGCCACGGTGAGCAGGCTGAACAGGGCGACGGTCTCTTTTGCGTTCGCGACTGTGCCGGTGTCGGCGAACCGGTGGCGGCGCGCCAGCAGGAGCAGTGTCGGCGTGATGGTCAGCAGGCCGATGGCCTCCATCGCGAAGTAGCGCTGCACGGTGAAGACATAGAGGCTTGTCGAATAGTCGTTCAGCATGGCCGCCACACCGACGATGACCAGGGTGCAGAACAGGACCGCGGGGGTCACTGCGGCGACGGCGAAGAAGGCCAGACGACGCGGGCGGCGCAGGTCCAGGGCCGCGCCGCAGACCCTGCGGGCCAGGATGCCGGCGATCACGACCTCGGTGACGTTCAGGACGGCGTTGAGCCAAAGGAAGGGCATGGGGTCGCCGCGCACGACGTTGCTGACGAGATTGATCGCGAAACAGACGGTCAGGACGGCGAGGGCCTTGCGGCGACGCAGCTGGAGGAAGGCGGCCAGCAGGATGCCGTTGGCGGGCCACATGACGACCGCGCCGAACGTCTTCGCGCTCCACATGCCGATGAGCAGGCTCGCGCAGAACAGCGCCACATAGGCCCAGGCCGGGGGGCCGGCCTCGCGTCCTGCTTCATGGCGGAAAACCCGCCAGCGTCCTTGCATCCGTGTCTTTCCCTGCCGCACGACAACTGGTCATGCCACATGGGGGTTAACGCAATGATGGCCGGACGATCCGGCGTCACCGCTGGTCAGGCCTGACCGTCAGGCGGCCAGCAGCACCCAGAGGCCGGTCGCGGCGAAGGCCGCTGCCGCCGCCATGCGGATGTATTTCAGCGGCAGCCGCTTCGCGGTCGCCTCGCCCAGCAGGACCGCCGGGCCGTTGACCAGCATCATGCCGAGGGTGGAGCCCGCCACGACCAGGGGCAGGTTCTCGAACCGGATGGCCAGGCCGGCCGTCGCGATCTGGGTCTTGTCGCCCATCTCGACGAGGAAGAAGGCGGCGGTCGTGGTCCAGAAGACGCCGGTGAAGGTCTTTTCCGGCCCCTGTTCGTCCTGGACGTCGAGGGTGTCGGGGATCAGGGCCCAGATCGCGAAGCCCAGGAAGGCGACGCCGACGATCCACTTCATCCAGGGGCCGTCGAGATACTGGGCCGCCAGCGTCCCGGCCAGGGCGGCGAAGGCGTGGTTCAGCAGGGTAGCGGCCAGGATGCCGAGGATTATTGGAGCGGGACGCCGCCATGTCGCCGCCAGGGCAATGGCCAGCAACATCGTCTTGTCCCCGATTTCCGCCAGGGCGACCAACACGGTCGAAGTCAGAAAAGGTTGCAAGGCGACACCAGAAATGGTCGGCGCGTGTAGCGTTCGCCACACCGGACGGCAAGCGGGACCGTGGATGGTAGACAGCTGGAAAAGGTTAATATAACCGTGATCAGGCGGCTCGCCCGCCTTTTTCAGAGTTCGCCTGAAAGGGGAAATAGCGAGGTCTCGCAAGGACTTGAGGGGAGCTGAACATGGATCCGATCACATCGATCGTGGCCGCCATGCTGATCTCCGGCGCCGCGGCGCCGGCGGACGGTCATGGCTGTCCCGAAGCGCCGCACTATGGCGACGTGCCCTGCTCGTGCACGCGCGTCGTCGACTTCTACGGCCCCTGGACGGGCGGCGGCGCCGGCTGGCCGGGACCGGGGGGCTGGGGCCCGCCGATCAACAACCCGGGACCCGCCATTCACGTGTCGTCGCCGGGCATCCGCGTGATCGGTCGCCCGATCAACGTCGCCGGCCCGACCATCTACATCGACGGACCTCCGGTCTACGTCGATGCGCCGCCGATCCGCATCGCGCCGGCCCAGATCTACGTCCAGCGTCCGGACGTTCACGTCCGTCCGTCGGAAATCCTGGTCGAGCCGCCGGAAGTCCACTTCTCGGACTGCGCCGACGGCACCACCTGCACGCCGGTGACCCCGGGTCACTAAAGTCGGCTCAGGCTGAAATGACGAAGGGCCCCGGCGGAAACGCCGGGGCCCTTTTCGTTGGGGCGATGCTGGTGGCCAGTCTGCGATCGACCCTTGCGGATCTTGACGCCGCTCGGCTCAGTCGAGGTGGCATCCATCCTTTGCGAGTTGCGCCTTGAGCCAGGCTTCAACGTCATAGCCGAAGATCTTCAAGCCCTTGATGTTCGCGTTCTCGATCGAGAGACCGGAGAGGTTCACGTTCGTAAACTTCGCGCCCGAGAGATTGACGTCATCGAAGATGGCGTTCGCCAGAGAGCAGTTTCTGAACTCTGCCCCGTCCAGTCGTTGATCGGAGAAGTTCATCGGAGTCTCCTTCGCAGCCTCTCAACCGGCTCATCCGGCGTGTTCGCAAACGATTGCCTGACCACCCATGGTCGCTGGTCCGGTCCCGCGGCCGCGACGAGGTAAAAAGCGCCTAGTCCTCAACCCGTTCTTCAGCCTTGACTGCTTCGCCGGCTTCGACCGGGGCGGGCCTGGCCGCCGCGGAGGCGAGCCCGGCGCCCGCCGCCGGCGCCCTGCAATAATCCCGCGTCTCACGGGCCAGTCCGAGGTAGCCGCCGTCGAGCGCGGCCTTGACCGCGGCGTCGCAGTCGTCGTCGCTCAGCAACCGGGTGACCTCGCGGCGAACGGCGAGATAGGCCTCCTGCCTGTCCCGCAGGGTGCGGGCGGCGCGGCGGTCGTCGGGCAGGCACAGCGACACCCAGCCGGCGTCGGCGCAGCGCGAGACGAGTTGGGATTCACGCTCGGTCAGGACGCCGGCGTCGATCGGCCGGATCGGGCCGGGATCGACGGCGGCCGTTGTCGCGGGAGCGACCGCCGGGGCGGCACTCGGAGCCACGGGAGGGGCTGCGGGCCCGATGACGGTGGACGACGGGGCCGGCGGAAGGGTTTCGGGCGACGGCGCCTCCGGGCTGGATCCGTTGCCGAGAACCACTGACGGAGCGTCGGCGACGATGTTCGATCCCTCGATCGGCACGATCATGATGTCGGGCACCGCATAGCGGCAGACATAGCGGCCGTTTTCTTCGGCGCAGGACTGCAGCGTGGCCTGTATCGCCTGCGTCTCGACGACGGCCGGGCTGGCGAGCAGGGCGAACATCAGACCGATCATGAAAGCCTCCTGCCGCAGGACCGGGTGGCGGGCGAGCCCCCGGGCGGTCGGTTGATGGGGATGTTAACCCTTTCGGCCAGTGCGGGCCTAACGAAATTTCAGGCTTCGACGACCGCCGTTTCGTCGACCAGATGGGCGTGGCGGACGGTCTGCCTGCGCTCGACCGCATAGCTGACCAGCCACAGGACCATCGCCCAGGCCGCCCCGACGCACCAGCCGGCCATGACGTCCGAGGCCCAGTGGGCGCCGAGGTAGATGCGGGTCAGTCCGACCAGAAGGGCGAAGACCATGCCGACGCCGAGGACATAGGCCTTGAGCCGCCTTTTCGGGAAGGCGCGCGTCATCATCACCGCGACCGTCAGATAGAAGACCGTGGACAACAGGGCGTGGCCAGACGGGAAGCTGGCGTTCAGCGTCTCGACCGCCTGATAGGCCGCCGGCGGACGCTCGCGCCCGAACAGGGCCTTCAGGCCTTCGCTGAGGCCGACGCCCCCGGCCAGGCCGACGACCAGCAGGAGGGCCGACAGGCGTTTCCTGAGAATCAGCAGCATCCCCAGGGCCACGATGGCGAACAGGGTCAGGACCGCGATGCCGCCGAGCGAGGTGATGTCGGCTGCCGCCTCGTGAAGCCACCACGGACCCCGCGGCTGGCCGGCGATCGGCTGCATCCAGTGGAGGACCATCTGGTCGAAGGCCTGACCGTCGGCCTCGGTCATGTCGTCGGCGATCTCGACGAAGGTCATGATTCCCAGGGTGACGATGGCCAGGGCGCCCAGGGCCGCGAATTCGGCGCGCGCCACGGTTATCGCACGGCGCAGAAAAGGGACGAGGTCGGAAGATTGCATCGGTCGCTAACGGTCAAGCTGGGTCACTGTTCCCGATCACGGCTTCGTGAATCCTGTCACAAAGGAGCGTCGCACGGCTGTCGCCTGCTTTTGCACAGGGTCATCCCCCGTGACGGGGTGATTCGGGACGAATTCGGCCGTCAAGCCCGTTGACCATTGGTTAGGCATCTGCGCCCCATATGTTGGTCCGGGGAGCGCTTCGGCCACTAGATGCAGTGGTCAGGGCGCGGGCGGCTTCACTTCGATTTTAGTTCAGGGCGATGACGATTATGGCTGGCGGCGAAGCGTTGAAAACGGCGGAATTCGGGGCGGTTTCGGTCGCGCCGGCGTCCGATCGACCCCATCTGAAGGTGGTGCGCAGCCTCGAACTCGACCGGACCCGCGACGATCTCCTGACCGACTTCGGCAAGAAGACGCTCGAGGATCGCTATCTGCTGGCCGGCGAAAGCTATCAGGACATGTTCGCCCGCGTCGCCACGGCCTATGCCGACGACCCCGACCACGCCCAGCGCGTCTACGACTATATGTCGAAGCTCTGGTTCATGCCCTCGACGCCGGTGCTGTCGAACGGCGGCGCGAACCGCGGCCTGCCGATCTCCTGCTTCCTGAACTCGGTGCAGGACTCGCTCGACGGCATCCAGCGGGTCTGGAACGAGAACGTTTCGCTGGCCTCGAACGGCGGCGGCATCGGCACCTACTGGGGCGGCGTCCGCTCCATCGGCGAGAAGGTCAAGGGCGCGGGCCAGACCTCAGGCATCATCCCCTTCATCCGCGTGATGGATTCCCTGACGCTGGCGATCTCGCAAGGCTCGCTGCGTCGTGGTTCGGCGGCGGTCTATCTCGACGTGCACCACCCGGAGATCGAGGAGTTCCTGGAAATCCGGAAGCCTTCAGGCGACTTCAACCGCAAGTCCCTGAACCTGCACCACGGCCTGAACATCACCGACGAGTTCATGGAGGCCGTGAAGGCCGGCGCCCAGTTCGGCCTGCGCTCGCCCAAGAACGACGAGGTGCTGCGCTACGTCGACGCCCGCTCGCTGTGGCAGAAGATCCTCGAGATCCGCCTGCAGACCGGCGAGCCCTATCTGATCTTCTCCGACACGGTGAACCGCCAGATGCCCCGCCACCAGCAGGAGCTGGGGCTGAAGGTGAAGCAGTCGAACCTGTGCTCGGAAATCATGCTGCACACGGGCCCCGACCATCTGGGCATCGACCGGACCGCCGTCTGCTGCCTGTCGTCGGTCAACGCCGAGATGTTCCTGGAGTGGCGCGAGGAGCCCCGCTTCATCGAGGACGTGATGCGGTTCCTGGACAATGTCCTGGAGGACTTCATCACCCGCGCGCCGCCGGAAATGGCCGCCGCCGTCTATTCGGCCAAGCGCGAGCGTTCGGTGGGTCTCGGCCTGATGGGCTTCCACTCCTTCCTGCAGGCGCAGGGCGTGGCCTTCGAGAGCGCCATGGCCAAGTCGTGGAACATGCGCCTGTTCAAACACCTGCGTCGCGAGGCCGACAAGGCCAGCGTCAAGCTGGCCGAAGAGAAGGGCGCCTGCGAGGACGCTGCCGAGCGCGGCATCATGGAGCGGTTCAGCCACAAGATGGCCATCGCACCGACGGCCTCGATCTCGATCATCTGCGGCGGGACCTCGGCGGGCATCGAGCCGATCCCGGCCAATATCTACACGCACAAGACCCTGTCGGGCTCGTTCGCGGTCAAGAACCCGTACCTGGAGAAGCTGCTCGAGGGCTACGGCGCCAACACCGACGCGGTGTGGAACTCGATCCTCGAGAACGAGGGCTCGGTCCAGCACCTGACCATGTTGAACGACGACGAGAAGGGGATCTTCAAGACCGCCTTCGAACTGGACCAGCGCTGGGTCGTCGAACTGTCGGCCGACCGTTCGCCGGAAATCTGCCAGGCCCAGTCGATCAACCTGTTCATCCCCGGCGACGTCAACAAGTGGGACCTGCACATGCTGCACTGGTCCGCCTGGGAGAAGGGCGTGAAATCGCTCTACTATCTGCGGTCCAAGTCGGTGCAGCGCGCGGCCTTCGCCGGCGCCGAGGACAAGGTCGAGGCCGAGGTCGATCCGAACCAGCCCGACCTCTTCTCGGCCGCCCCGACCGATTACGAAGAGTGCCTGGCCTGCCAGTGACGCGGTGATGGGTGGCTGGTGGCTGGTGAGGTTCGCTCTCGCCGTCCCAACGATGTCCCAGCCACCAGTCACGAACCACCAGCCACCCCTTCGACTCCTTAACCCTCCTCACACGCCCGACAGGGGAACCTGAGCGGTCAAAGTCGCGTTGGGCGATCATGTCAGGAAGGTGTCGCAAAAACGCGGTTGGACTCCGTCCTGATCCGGTGCAGGGTAAGGCCTGTTAACGGACTGTGAGGGGACCGTTGATCTACCTGAGGTCATTTGTTCTGAGCGTAATCGCACTGGCGGCCATGGCCGTTCCGGCGGGCGCACAGACGTGGGTGAACCAGAACTGGTCCGACACCGAGCAGGAAACCTCCGCCAGCATCACCGCCCAGCTGAACCGCCAGGCCGGCTTCAATGTCGCCGCGGGCCGGGAATTCGGCCCCGCGCTGGAGTTCGCGACCGACTATGCGCCGATCGATGAGCAGAATCCCTTCGCCGCCACCACGACGCGCGACGTCTGGCGCGAGGGCGACGGGTTCAGCGATCGTCTGCGCCTGCGCACTCGGGGCGAATTGCGCCGCGCCGACGGCTCTCCCGTTCCGCCGACGCCGATGGATCAGGCGATGTTCGACGCCGACGGCTATGAGGTCAGCTACACGCGCGGCTGGACCACGGCGCGCGGCTATACGGCCTCGGGCCTCGAGGTGACGCTGACGCCCCACCTCGGGATCGGCGCGGGCGACCGGGGCGGCACGGCCGAGGCCGGCGCGACCCTGCGGATCGGCTCGACGGCGGACCGTATCCTGCCGGAAGGCTCGCAGGCCTTCGGCGAGCGGGCGCGCTGGTACATCTACGCCGCCGGATCCGGCACGGCCGTCGGCTACAATTTCGCGCGCAATCGCGATGGAGAGTATGCGCGTTCCGGCTACAGCCGCGACAGCGGATCCTTCCTGGGCGACGCCTCGGTCGGGGTGGCCCTGCGTCGCGGCGACATGCAGGGCTCGTTCGGCCTCGTCTATCGCGAGATCGAGGCCGAGGGGATGACCGGTCACGGCATCGACAACGACGTCTCCGAAGGCCTGGTGGCGTTCCAGCTGTCGATCAAGCCGGAGTGGTAGGAGAGGGACTGGGGATTAGGGACTTGGGATCAGATTTCCTCGCCCGCGCCTTCTAGTCCCCAATCCCTAGTCCCTAATCCCTCGACTTCAGATCCAGCCCCGTCGCTTGAAATACACAAGCGGGGCGACGGCCGAGATCACCATCAGACCCAAGGCCATCGGATAGCCTTCGATCCAGCGCAGCTCGGGCATGTGGTCGAAATTCATGCCGTAGATCGCGCCGATCAGGGTCGGCGGCATCAGCACCGCTGTGAAGATCGAGAACATCTTGAAGATTGACGACTGCTCGATGTTGATCAGTCCCAGCGCGGCCGACAGCTGGAAATTGATGCCCGAGGCGACCGCCTGATTGTGCGCGATCAGGCTGGCGGCGTCGCGACTGAGCGAGCGCAGATGCTCTCGGGGGTCGCCGGCGGCTTCGAACCAGTCGTCGACGGCGACGAAGGCGAAGACGCGGCTGAGACCGGCCAGGCTCTGTTCGATGCGGGAATTGGCGATGTGAGCCCGTCCCAGCTTGGTCACCAGATGTTTGAACCCGACCGTCTTTCCCTCGGAGAAGACGTGGGTGCCGACGCCCTCGACCTTGGCGGCCAGCCCCGACAGGACGTCGGAACCGCGGTCGATGATCGCCTCCATCAGGTTCAGGAACATATCGGCGCCGGTGCTGCACAGGGCCGGCTCGCGCTCGAGCTTGTCGGTGAACATGGTGAAGGGGCGCGGATCGAAATAGCGGATGGTGACCATCGGCCCTTTGGTCAGGACGAAGGTGACCGGGTCGATGCCGGGCAGGTCGTCGTCGCCGCGATGCAGGATGTCGGCCGTGACATAGGTGGCGCCGTTCTCGCGATAGAGCCGGCTGGAGGCCTCGAGCTCGCTCATCTCTGCGCGGGTGGGGATGGAGATGCCCAGGGCCCGCTCGACGGCGGCGTCTTCACCGTGGGTGGGCTCGATCATGTCGATCCACAGGGTGTCGGCGGGCATATCCCAGCCGCCGATGACGTCGATCTCGACCGCCTCGCAGGCGGCGCAGCCCGAACGATAGAGGCGGATCATTCGGGGCGGTCTCGGATGTGGGTGGGGCCGGGCTAGTTCTGGGCCGTGCTGGTCGTGGCGTTGGCGGCGACCTGGCGGCCGGCGTCATAGGCGTCGCGGGCGCCGTTATAGATGAAGCCGTAGGTCGGATAGACGGTCGAGCCGAGGTCGTGGATCGGGTTGTACCAGACCTTGACCTGGGACCAGTCGTTCTGGCCCGAGACGTCGACGACGGTGACGTTTTCCTCGACGCGGCCGCGGCTGCCGCCCCAGTTGGCGTGGGTCACGCGGATCACGCGGTCGGTCAGGATGTCGGAGACGACGGCGACGTGGCCCCGGCTCATGCGGCCTTCGGGACGGAAGACGAGGACCGAGCCGGTTTCCGGCGCGCGGCCGGTGCGGAAGCGGTCAACGGCCTGATTCCACCAGGTCCAGGCGTCGCCGAAGATGTTGATGCCGGAGAACATGCGAGCGAACGTCACGCACTGCCAGTACGGATCCTCGGCCTTCGCAGGTGCGGGAGACAGGGCGAAAAAGCCCAGGCAAGCGGCAACCAGCGCGGCGGTGATCCGTTTCGTCATGTTCGAATTGTTTCCGACTGTTACGCCCGCACTATCCCTAGACGATAGTTAGCGGAGGGTAAAAGCCCCTTTTCAGGCGAGCTGTGGACAGCCTGTGCGCGCTTTTGCCCGGGCCGCGCGTCGTTGTGCGATGCCGCGAAGCGCCCGCCGGGCGGGGAATTCGACCAGATGGTAGGACACCGCGGCGACCAGCGGCAGGGCCAGGAACACGGCCAGCCACACGAAGAGTTGAAGCTTGTCGCCCCCGCCCGTGAGTTTCGACGCCGCGTTCACGGCCAGCAGCTTCCACGGCACGACGACCATATAGACCGAATAGCTGATCTCCCCGAGATAGACGGCGGGCTTCGACGCCAGCCAGCCGGCCCGTTCGTTGGGCAGGGACGCCAGGGCCAGGATCAGGGCGCCGCACAGGGGCACGATCACGGCGTCCGGCGCCGACAATGAACCTGCGACGGCGATGGTTGCGGCGACGCCGGCGGCGATCCAGCCGGGACGCGGCAGGCTCATCTTGCGGTGCATCAGATAGAGGGCGCACCCGAGGGCGAAACAGGGAACTATCCGCAGCGCGCCCCACAGGATGGTGGCCTGGGTCAGTGGGAAGCCGGCCAGCATCTGGAAGACGATGTAGAGGCCGACGAGGAAGGCCACGGCCCCGATGACGGCGGCGATCGGCCGCTCGCGAAGACGCCAGGCGACGACGGCGAAGGCGGGGAAGCAGAGATAGGCGAACCACTCCGCCGAGATCGACCAGGACGGATGGTTCCAGCCGGCCACGGGCGCGAAGCCCCAGGCGTGGACCATCAGGATATTGGCGGGCAGGGCCGACCAGCTGAGGATATTGCCGTTGACGCTCATCCCGGCGGCCAGCGCGCCGAACGCGAGCACGCCGACGCCGACCAGTGTCGCGATATGGAGCGGATAGACCCGCGCGATCCGCGCCCACAGAAAGGATCCATAGCTGAACCGCTTCTCGCCGTGCGCCGCCAGATAGACGTGGCAGAGGATGAAGCCCGAGAGGACGAAGAACAGCTCGACCCCCAGATAGCCCTTGGCCACCAGGTTCGGCATCCAGCTGACGTCGAGGTCGGGCCAGAAGGCGAACAGGGCCACCCAGATGGCGGCGCCGAAGCGCAGCGCGGTGAGAGGACGCAGGTCCTGTGGCGTTTCCAGCTGGGTCATCCGTCCCATATGCAGCCGACGCGGTTCCAGAACCGTTAAATGACCCATGGAAGATTTCGACGTGACCTCAGCCGCCATTTCCTTCGACGCCATCGCCGCCTCGGCCGCCTCCGACGCGGGCCTGACCGAGGCCCAGGGCAGGGCCGCCCTGACCGGAGCGCTGGGCCTGCTGGATCGCCACGCCGGACGCGAACCGCTGGCGGCCCTCTATGCCGCCGTGGAGGGAGCGGAGGCGGCGGCGCGGTCGAAGGCGGCCGAACGCCCGAAGCGCGGTCTGTTCGGCGGGATCATGGCCTCGGCCGGCGGGGTTTCCGGTGCGGCTGTGGCCGAGGCCATGGGCCTGCTCGACCGGCTCAAGGACGAGGGCGTGGACAAGGCGGCGCTCAAACGCCTGCTGCCCGCCGCGCGCGATCGGGTGCGCGCGGCGACGGGACGCGATCTGTTGGGCGAGGCGGTTCGCAGCGTGCCGGGCGTCGGGCCGCTGCTTGGCGACTCCTAGGGCTGGGGCTGGCTCTCGAGGAAGGCGACCGAGGCGGCGCAGCCGTTCAGGGTCTGCGACCCCAGTTCGACGCGCGCGGTCAGGGGATAGACCCGGTCGCTCATGCCGTCCGAGCATTCGGTGGCGATCAGGGTGACGACCAGGGTCGCGCCGTCGGGACCGGCGGCGGCATAGACCGCCGTGGTGCCCTGGATCGTCGGGCCGGGGTTGGGCGCGGTCAGGCCCGGATGGTCGACGGCGGAATAGACCAGGGTCTGCGGCGTGATGTCGACGCCCCAGAAGGGCTCGGTGCCGAGAGCGCGGAGCGGCTGGTTGAGATCGACGCCGCCGAGGACCGTGGGCGCGGCCGGGGCCGCAGGCGCCTCGCCAGCGGGCGTCTCGCCGGGGTTGGAGCAGGCGGAGAGGCCGACGCCTCCGAGGGTCATCACGGCGACGGCGAGAAGGGCGAGGCGCATCGGGCAACTCCGGACGATGTTCGCCGGAACCATGCAGGCCGCGAGGCCGGGGTTCAAGGCTCGGCGTGATCCTCCGTTCGGCCGGGATCGAGACTGTTATCCACCTGATCGTCCCAGCCCTCGCGGTGCGACTTGAAGGCCAGGCCCATCAGGACCCAGGTCAGGCCGACCGTTCCCGCGACCCCGAGCGCCATGGCGATCCACCCGTGCAACGGCAGGTCTCCCCCGCCGATGGCGCCCCAGAACAGACCCAGTCCCCAGGTCGCCGCCGCCGAGAGGACGAGGGCGATCAGGACGTAAAGACAGAAGCGCAGGAAACGGTCGGGCATGGCCGAGCCATAGCACGTCTCAGGCCGCGACGGCGCTCCGGCGGCGGGCGCGACGGGTCTGGCGCGCCGCACGCGGGCAGGCGAGGGCGAGCCGGTGCAGGGCCGCGACGACCAGACCTGTCAGCGCCCAGGACAGGAGGATGTCCGACAGGAAATGCCCTCCGAAGGCGATGCGGTTCAGGGACAGGGCGGCGGCATAGGTCATGACCGCGGGCAGGGCCCAGCGGCGCCACGGCGCCGGAACCATCAGAACCACCACAGCCACCATCCAGGCGGCGGACGATCCCTCGCCCGAGACGAAGGAACAGTTGGACAGGCAGTTGTCGGATATCTGCCAGGTGCGGGTGAAGTCGGCGTCGCCGCCGAAGCCCTCGATCTGGATCGGCCGGGCGCGGCCCCACATCGACTTCAGTATGCCGTTGACGAGGACGCCCGAGGCGACGACCAGGCCGATCAGAAGAACGACGGCGCGACGACCCCAACCCTCCAGACGACGCGGGTTTCGGCGCAGGGATACGACGACCTCCCCGATCAGGCCCAGCAGCATCAACCCCAGCACCCAGGTCGAGGATTTGCGCAGCCCCTTCAGGACCGGATTGTCCGCCAGAACGAAGCCCGCGTCCGGGCTGTAGAACAGGGCGCTGACCGCCATGTCGACGCCGGGCAGGAGGGCGAAATACAGCGACAGGGCGACGACGGTGACGAAGGCGACGGTCACGGGCTCGTCGGCGCGGACGCCCGCCGCCAGCGACAGCCGCAACCGCGTCGCGCCCCGCCGCAGGGTGTGGAGATTGACCGGACGCCGCGCGCGCCGACCCTGTTCGCCGATGGCTGTGACGTCCGTCATCGATCCCCCAATCGAGCCGTGATGCGGGGATGGCTGACTCGTGCGGCGGGCGTGTCACGGAAACACAGGCTTTCCATGGCGGTTCGACGTCGGTCGCGTGTAGAGCCGTCCGTGGCCGCACGGCCTCTTCGGCTTCACCCTGTCGCGGGGACGGGCTAGACGGATGACATGCCTGAACTTCCCGAGGTCGAGACGGTCCGACGCGGCCTGGAGCCGGTGCTGGTCGGGGCGCGGCTGACGAAGGTGCGACAGAACCGCCCGGACCTGCGCTTTCCTTTCCCGGACCGGTTCGTCGAACGGCTGGAGGGCGCCACGGTCGAGCGGATCGACCGGCGGGCCAAATATCTGCTGGCGTCCCTGTCGACCGGCGAGACCTGGGTGACCCATCTGGGCATGACCGGCCGGTTCACCGTCGACGGCGAACAGCTGGGCGAGTTCGAGGAACCCGCGCCGATCTCCGGCAAGCACGAGCATATGAGCTTCTGCGCCCTGCGCGGCGGCAAGGCGACGCGGGTGGGGTTCGCCGACGCTCGCCGGTTCGGCTTCATGGGATTGATCCCCACCGACCGGGTCGAGAGCCATCCGTGGTTCGTCGGCATGGGGCCGGAGCCGCTCGGCAACGGCTTCTCCGCCGCCCATCTGGCCGAGGTCTTCGACGGCAAGAAACAGACCATCAAGGTGTCACTGCTGGATCAACGCAACGTCGCCGGCCTCGGCAACATCTATGTCTGCGAGGCCCTGTACCGGGCGCGCATCTCTCCGCTGATCGCGGCGGGAAAGGTCTCGAAGGCGCGGCTCGAGACCCTGGCCTCGGTCATCCGGGACGTGCTGAACGACGCTATTGCGGCCGGCGGCTCGACGCTCAAGGACTTCGCCAACGCCGACGGCGGCCAGGGCTATTTCCAGCACCGGTTCGACGTCTACGGCCGCGAGGGTCAACCGTGCCTCGGCGACGGCTGCACAGGGGTGGTGAAGCGGATCGTGCAGGGCGGCCGATCGACCTTCTACTGCCCCTCCTGCCAGAAACGCTGATCGTGACCCACCGCGTCATCCTGTTCCGGGGCATGAACACCGGCGGCGTTCGCGCCCCCGTCGGCGAGCAGCGCGAGATGGCCGAAGCGATGGGGCTGGCGAACCCGCGCACGCTTCAGGCCAGCGGCAATCTGGTGGTCGAGAGCGCGATGGCGACGGATGCGCTGGAGGCCGCGATCGAGGCGGAGATGGCGCGCCGCTTCGGCGTGAAGATCGCCGCCATGGTCCGCACGCCGGAGCAGTGGGCCGCGTTGATCGCCGCCAATCCCTTCCCCCAAGAGGCCGCCGACCAGCCGTCCCGGGTCGTGGCCATGGTCATGAAGGACGGCATCAAGCCCGGCGCGCTGGAAGCCGTTCAGGCCCTCTGTCGCGACGGGGAGGCGGTCGAGGCGAAAGCCGGCGTCCTCTATTTCTGGTTCCCGCATGGCCAGGGTCAGAGCGAAATCTTCAAGAAGGCGACGCCCAGGATGCTGGGCATGGGCACCGGCCGGAACTGGAACACGGTCCTGAAGCTGGGCGAGATGGTCGGGCTGTGACCCTCCGTCACGGGTCGTCGCGCTGGAAGATGATGCCCATCTCCTCGACGTCGAGGTCCCGCTCGAGATTGTGCAAGACCGCGTCCTCGATCTGGCCCGACCGATGCAGCCGGATCAGTTCGGCGCGGCCGGCGGCGTGCGCCTCCAGCATCACGTCGAACGAGGTCTGCAGACCCTCCATCACGGTGTCGGTGTCGGCGGCGTAGCGCTCCATGAACTCGAGCCGTTTGCGCGAGGCCTCGAGCATCACGGGATGCAGGACCTCGCCGTCGGGACCGTGGGCCAGGGCCTCGACGGCGGCGGCCCGGGCGCGGGTGATGGCGAACTCGGCGCCGGCCATGGCCACGGCAGCCGGCGGCTCCTGATCGACCGGCCGGATCCGGCGGATCAGCCAGCCGAGGCTGGACCCCTGCACGATGACGGTGGCGAAGATGACCGCGAAGGCCGTGACCAGCATCAGGTCCCGGCCCGGCATGTCGAGCGGCAGGGTCAGGGCGATGGCCAGGGTGACGACGCCGCGCATCCCGGCCCAGCCCAGGGTGACGCCCTGACGCCATCCCAGCGGTGAGACCCGCCTGAATCCCGCCCGTCGCGCCAGAGCCGCCAGACTGTCGGAACCGATGATCCAGACGAACCGCGCCGCCGTCACCGTGACCACCACGGCGAGGACCACCAGCGCCATCGGCCCCAGCGCCTCGATCCCGCCGGCCCGGTCGACGACGCCACGCAGCGAGAAGCCGATCAGCATGAAGACGAGGGCTTCGAGCACGAAGTTGAGGGTCTCGTTGGTGCTGCGGGCCTGCAGGCGCACGGAGGCCGGGATCACCGTGTGCTGATGCCAGCTCTGGATCAGACCGGCGACGACCACGGCGATGACGCCCGACACGTGCACGGCCTCGGCCGCGAGATAGGCGACCCAGGACAGAAGGATGATCGTCAGGATCGTCAGCATCCGGTCCTTCAGCCGTCTGGCCAGGACCACCCAGGCCATGCCGACCGCCGCGCCGACCAGCGCGCCGCCGAGTGCCAGGACGGCGAAGTCCATGACCGCCGCCCCCGCGTCGAAGGCGCCGGTCAGGGTCGCGGCCACGGCGAAGCGGAACAGGATCAGACCCGTCGCGTCGTTCAGCAGGCTCTCGCCTTCGAGCAGGGTCGTCAGCCGGCGCGGCAGTTTGACTCCTTTGAGCACCGCGCCCGCCGATACGGCGTCGGGGGGCGAGACGATGGCTCCGAGGGCGAAGCAGGCGGCCCACGGCAGTTGCGGCATCAGCCAGTGGGTCACGACCCCGACCGCCAGGGTGGTGAAGACGACCGCCCCGACCGCCAGCGACAGGATGCCGGGCAGCTGGCGCCGGAAACGGACCAGCGGCGTATAGAAGGCGCCGCCGATCAGCATCGGCGGCAGGAAGAGGACGAGGGCCAGTTCCGGATTGAGCGAGAACGACGGCAGGCCCGGCACGAAGGCCAGGCCTCCTCCGCCGATCAGAAGCACGGTCGCCGGCGGCCACCGAAGCTTCAGCGCCAGCCAGTGCAGGGCGAGCACCACGGCCAGAAGCGTCAGCACAAGCTCGAAGCTCTCGACGGCGTGCATCGCGTTCCCTCCCGGCGGCCCGTCCCTCTCCTAGGCCATGCACGGGCGATCTTGAAGCGTATGTCGGCCAAACTCGACCTTGTGTAAAAAATAGTAGACATGATGTCGGCCTCATGCGACATCGCTTTCGCCGCCTGTCGCGGCGGGAGGACACCATGACGTTTCGAGAGAAGGTCGCCTGGATCAGTCTGCTGACGACCGTCGGCGTCTGGGGGTTCTATTTCACGCGCGTCGTTCCCGCCCTGACCTCAGGGGACAGCGGTTCGTGGCAGATGGCGCTGTTCGTGGAGTGCGTCGTCTTCACCGTGATCGTCCAGGCCGTCCTGATCGCGGCCACCGCCATCGGCGCATTGAGAGAGGCCAGCGCTCCGGCGGACGAACGCGAGGCCCGCATCGCCGGCCGGGCGACGGTCATCGCCTACGGGATTCTGCTGGGACTGGTGCTCTGCGTCGCCTGCGCCACGCCCTTCGTGCTGGGCATGACCCTGAAGGTGGAGGGGATGACCTATGTGTCGCTGTCCTCGCGTGGCGACCCGACCGTCATCGTCGCCAACGGCATTCTGCTGGCCGTGGTCGTCGCCGAACTGGTGCGATCATCGGTGACTCTCACATTCTATCGCCTGGGAAGGGCCTTCTGATGTCGTTTCGCGAAAAGCATCTGTGGATCAGCATCATCGCCTCGGTGGCGGTGTGGGGCTGGTATTTCTGGTTCCTGATCCAGCACGTCGTCTCGGGACGGCTGGTCAGCGAGCATTTCACCGGCGACGTCAGCCTCGCCTTCATGGGCAGCCTCGTGGTGGTCGTCCTGATCGAGGCGGTCCTGACCATCATCGCGACCTGGACCACGCCGAAGTCCGAGCGCGACACCCGCGATGAGCGCGAAATCCTCGCCTCGCTGAAGGCCAGCCACATCGCCCTCATGGCGCTGATCGGCCTGGTCTTCTGCGTCTCGGCCGGGGCCTATTTCGCGGGCCTGTTCGATGACAACTTCGTCGGCGGGGCGGCGGTCTTCTCGATCACCGGCGAGATGATGGTGCTGCTGGCCAATGTGCTGCTGGCCTGTCTGGTGCTGGCCGAGATGGTTCGCGCCGGGGTCACATTGATGCTGCTGAGAGGACTGCGCTGATGTCGTTTCGCGAGAAGAGCGCCTGGGCGCAGTTCCTGATCCTGGGCTATCTCTGGGGTCGATACTTCTGGTGGTTCGGGGAACAGGTCCTGGTCCGGGGCTCCCTGACGGAGCAGGGCTTCTCCATCTATGCCGGCACCTGGTTCGGGATGGCCGTGTTCGGGTCCGTCGTCGTCAGCGGGGTGGCCGCTCTGGCCAGGCGGTTCTCGACCCCGGCCGCCGAGCGCGGGCTGCACGACGAGCGTGAGGCCCTGGCCGATCTGAGGGCGACCCGCTGGGCGTTCACGACGACGACGCTGCTCCTGGTGTGCATCGCCTTTTCCGCCTTCTGGTTCGGCAACTTCTATACCGGCAACATGGAGGGGCCGACGCCGGATCCCGGTCGGATGGCCGATTGGCCGACGATGCTGACAGTGGCCAACGGCATGGTGCTGATGGCGAACGCCGTCTGGGCCGCCGTCATATTCGGGATGCTGGTGCGCTACGCCGGCCTCATCAACCTGCTGCGGCACAGCCGGTGACCAAGGGCCCGCCGCCGATTCGGAACCGCATCCGCGAGCTGCGCTTCCATGCCGGAGAGATGACCCAGGCCGATCTCGCCACGCGCATCGGCATGACGCGCCAGACCATCGTCGCCATGGAGCAGGGCAAATACTCGCCCAGCCTCGAGGCCGCCTTCCGGATCGCCGCCGTCTTCGGCGTGCCGGTGACCGAGGTGTTCCAGTGGGAGGGGTGACCCCGCCTCAGTGACCGTGGCAGGCGCCGAAGTTGGCCAGATAGCCGGCGTAGTCGGGCCAGCGGAATCCCATCGGCGCGCGGCGGGCCTCGAGCTGTTCCGGGTCCTCGGTGGGGAAGGGCTGCATCCGGCCGTTCACGCACTGCATCTGGGTGCCGTAGCGCTGGAGCCGGCCCTCGGCGACGGCGACCCGGTCGTACATCAGGGCGTAGAAGGATTTGCTGGCCTCTCCCCGATCGGCCATGGCCTCGATGGCCGGCAGGAAGCGTTTCTGCAGCGCCGTGTCCGCGTGCTGGACGACCATGAAGGCGCCGGTCGCGGCCTCCTCGCCGTAGACGGTCGTCGAGAACCATCCCTCGGCCGGAACCATGGCGACCAGGGTCTGAACGTTCTCGGCGCTCAGCCGCGCGACCTCGGCGTCCATCGCCCCCTGCACCTCCCGCTGCTCGACCTCGGGGAGGTCCGACAGGTCGGAGTGGGCGGCGAGCATCAACGGGCCTTGATCCAGCGCGAGCAGGGCTTCCAGTCGTTCCCTGTCGGAAGCCGCCGGGCCCAGCGCCGCCATTCCGGCGCGCGCCTCGGCGACCGTCGCGTTGAAGTGAGCGAGTTTGGCCTGCGCCTCGGGGCTGAGGTCAGCGAGCATGAGCGCGGCGGTCAGGAACCAGATCAGCATGGCGTTCTCCCCAAGGTTGTCGCCACCCTATCCTGCGTGTGCGCTTTGCCAATGCGGGTTTCGTCGCAGGGGCGCGGCCGGTATGGAGGCGTGAGACGAACCGGAGACCCGTCATGGCCGACACCTACGACAACCTGCTGATCGAGCGGCACGCCGACGGCTATGCCGTGGTGACCCTGAACCGGCCCGAGGCGCTGAACGCCCTGAACTCGGCCCTGTTCAGGGATCTGGCGGCCTTCCTCGACGCGGTCGAGCATGATGACAGCGTCCGCTGCCTGATCCTGACCGGCTCGGGCGACAAGGCCTTCGCGGCCGGCGCCGACATCAAGGAGATGTCGGACCAGTCCTATGCCGACATGTACAAGGGCAATTTCTTCGCCCTGGGCCACGACCGGATCGTCCGGTTCCGGAAGCCGATCATCGCCGCGGTCAACGGCTTTGCCCTCGGCGGCGGCTGCGAGCTGGCCATGCTGTGCGACTTCATCGTCGCCTCGGACAGGGCGAAGTTCGGCCAGCCCGAGATCAACCTCGGCGTCGCCCCCGGCATCGGCGGCTCCCAGCGGCTGACGCGTCTGGTCGGCAAGTCCAAGGCCATGGACATGGTCCTGACCGCCCGGATGATGGACGCCGCCGAGGCCGAGCGCGCGGGCCTGGCCTCGCGCGTCTTCCCGCATGAGACCCTGCTGGATGAGGTCCGCAAGATCGCCGCGAAGATCGCCTCCCAGAGCCCTCTGGCCGTCATGGCCAACAAGGAGATGGTGAACGCCGCCCTCGAGACGACCCTGACCCAGGGCGTCCAGTTCGAACGCCGCCTGTTCCACTCCCTGTTCGCCTTCGAGGATCAGAAGGAGGGCATGGCCGCCTTCGTCGAGAAGCGGAAGCCGGTGTTCACGGGGCGGTAGCTCAGGCCGGCTCGACCACGATCTCGAACATCAGCCCGGCTTCGTCGCCCCAGGTCATCCGGGCCTGGCCATCCGCGGCCATGAGCAGGCGCGGTTTGGCCAGGGTCTCCCAGCCGCCGGCCTCTGCGGCTCGCACCACGTCGGCGAGCACGGTCAGACGCCCCCTGCCTTCGGGGTCGCTTTCAGGACCCTCCATGGACATGTCGACCTGGTAGTCGCGGCCGTCCGCGTTCAGGTTGGTCACGGCGCCGTCGCCCGGAACGAGCCTCATCCGGCCGGAGGCCACCACCTGTCCGTTCTCGGTGATCGTGAGCCGCGCGCGATAGGCGCGGGTCGCGAGGGCGGGCGGCGCAACGGCGGCGGTGCGAGCGAGCACGAGTTCGGGCCGCATCCCGGCCAGACGCCCCCGCGATCCCGGCGCCATGCGAACGGTGACCGGCTCGGCGGCATAGAAGACCCGGCCGTCCGCGTCCCTGATCTCGGCGGTCAGATCATAGGTCCGGCCGGCCGTGAGCGTGGGAAGTTGCTCGTCGCTGAGGGGGAAGCGGACCTCGCGTTCCAGCGGCTGACCCGGGGCGATCGGCATTTCCAGCCTCGTGATGTTACGCGCCCCACGCCCGCCGTCCTGACCTTGCAAGGTGACGCGCAACAGCTGGCTCGATCCGAGAAGGAAGGGCTCGTCTGACCGGCCGATCCGCACGGTCAAGGCCGGTTCGCCGGGCAGGGCTTCGGCCGCCGCCTGAGCGGAGGTGTTCATGGGGAGCATCCGCATCGCGGTCGAAATCGCGCGGGCGCTGGTCAGATAGGGCGCATGGGGGCGGCCGAGGTTGCGGTCGGACACGGCCTTCACGGCCCCGTCGGTCCCGACGATCCGGGCGGACAGAGCGAACATCGGGCCGTTCCGGAGATCGGCCGGAACCTGGGGCGGGCGCAGATCTGCGAAGGCTTGGCCCGGCAGAGCGCCCGGCGCGAGGTTCAACACGATGTCTGATGAGGCCGTGCCTCCGCCTTCCATGTTCCGCCTGAGCTCGATCTCCAGCTTGTCGCCGGCGGCGATGCGGATGGCCGGATCGTAGGTGAGATCGACCGTGAGACGCACCGGCTCGGGTGGGGCGACCGCCGGGCTGACGCAGGCGACGGAAACGCGATCACGCACGCCGTTTTGAAGATAGGCGATCTCGATCAGACGTCCCGCGTCACAGGCCGTCCTGACCGCCGCGAAGGCTGCGCGGGCCTCGGTCGAGAACGCGACCCCGGCCAGGCTCAGGATTTCGATCTTCGATCCATCGCCCGTGGCGCAGTCTCCGGCGAGGACGAAGACCCGGCCGTCACTCTCGGAACCGAAGCCGCAGGCGTCGGGCCAGGCGGCGCGATAGACCGGATTGAACGCGGCGCTGACGTAGGCCAGATCAGGCCCCGCACTCGGGGCGGCGGCATCAGCGCTGACGATGGTTCTGACAGGGCGCTGGTCGGCGACAGCCCAAGAGGCGGCTCCGACGGTCGCGGCGAGCCCGACCGTCAGCGACAGGGCGATCAGCCGGGTGCGGCGACCGGCCGGGGCGGCCGGGGTCATGACGGCTTTCAGACGATGCATGGCGGAGGTCCTTCCGGCGCCGGTGAAGGTCAGGGCGGCGACGGCGTCGCCCCCGCCCCGGGGACCGGCGCGGGTCCTCAGGGCCTCGATCAGGGTCTGGGCGTAGGCGCGTCGTGCGGCCGGCTCCGCCGCGGCCAGGGCGAGGGCGTCGCAGGCCTCTTCCCGCGCGGCATCCCGCCGGGCGCGCAGGGCCGGGATCAGGGGGTTGATCGCCAGCAGGACGACGAGGGCCTCCTCCAGCCACAGGGTCCGGTGATCGCCACGCTTCAGATGGGCCAGTTCGTGGGCGATGACCGCATCGCTTGCGACCGCGTCCGGGGTCCGGGGCAGGATCAGGCAGGGGCGGCCGAGGCCGGACAGGAGCGCCTCGCCGACCGTCGCGCTGACGACCGTCCGGGGCGGCTGGATCTCGAGCCGCCCGCCGATGGCCTCGACCCGTCGCGTCAGGTCCGCATCCGCAGGAACGGCATGACGCAGCAACCGCATCAGTCGCCCGACCCGCACCGTGAGCGAGACGAGCCGGACGAGACCCATCCCCGCGGCGGCCATGAGGAAGAGCGAGGCGAAGACCGCGAGGTCGGGCAAGGCCGCGAGCGTCGGGACGGCCTCGGCCTGAACCGTCGGCGCGACCATGACCGGCGCCATGACGATCGCGGGCGCCGCGACCTCCTGCACCGGCGCCGGGGCCAGCAGCAGGATCGCGACGGCCAGGGGCGGAAGGGCGCTTAGCAGGAGGCCGGCGCCCCAGACCCGGTCCCTCAGCCGGGGATCGGCGCTCGCGCGTTCGACGAGGACGCCCGCGAACCAGACCAGGGCCGAGGCGGCGATCGAAAGGATCAGGGACAGGGCCAGCAGTTCGGAGATCGACATCACGCCCCCTCCGCGTCCGACGCGTCGGCGGACAGGGCCTCGGTCAGGGCCTCGATATCGTCCGCGTTGAGCAGGGCGCTCCCCGAGAAGGCCGAGGCCGGGAGGGGGCCATCGATCTCCAGCATCGCCGAAATGCGCCGCATCATTCCGCCGATCACGGCCACCTTGGGCTGGACCGCGCTGTAGACGGCGATGCCGTGCGCCTCCCGCCGGGCCAGCAAGCCCTTGGCGCACATCCGCTCCAGCACGGTCCGGGTCGTCGAGGAGGTCCAGCCGAGGCCGTCGGCGATGCGCGTCCGCACCTCGGTGGCGCTCAGGGGCCCGTCGCGCCAGAAGCATTTCAGGATGTCCAGCTCGGCGTCGGTGGGCGTGGGGGGCTGGGGCATCGGGCGTCTCCGGATCGACCTGTCGTCACATGGCTACAATTGTAACCACACGGCGTCAACTGTCACCGGCAGGGGGCTTGGGGCTCAGGGCCTAGGGCGAGTAGGCCGTCGCTGCGGTCCATCCTTGTCTTGCTTGCCAAGCCCTACCCCCTGCCCACCAAGCCCTCCTGGACGGACGCAGACTCCACTTGCCCCTCACAGCCCCTTCCGCTATAGCCGCCCGCTCTTGAAGATTTTCCGCGCCGTGGACGGGTGTCTGCGGCGTTTCCGTTGATAGGTTTGACGATGGCCAACAATCCCGGCGCCAAGAAAGCGATCCGCAAGATCGCCGCGCGTACCGAAGTGAACAAGTCGCGCCGCACGCGCGTCCGCACCTTCCTGCGCAAGTTCCAGGAAGCGGTGACGGGTGGCGACGCCGCCGCCGCCCAGGGCGCCTTCGTCGAGGCCCAATCGGAGCTGATGCGCGCCGTCACCAAGGGCGTGGTTCACAAGAACACGGGCTCGCGCAAGGTGTCTCGCCTGCACGCCCAACTGAAGAAAATGTCCGCTGCCTGACACAGGTCTCAGGCGCTACGGCAGCGCTTGACGGACGGATGCGTGCGGAACGAATTTTTTCGTACTGTCATACGAAAGTTATGTGATTTCAACGGCGAGGGCGCAGATGCTCCCTCGCCGTTTCGCTGTGCGCCGCTAAGTGAATTGGCAACTGTCGCTGTTCGCCGAACAGGCGAAATCGGCATTTTCCTAGGCCTGATTTGGCTTTAGCGGAGTCAAACAATTTAACTGCGAATCGGCTCGCGAATCAGCGTTGACCCATGCCGCGTCGGGCGTAAGTTTTGGGCTCTAACGCACTTCCATCCCCACACGGATGAAGACGGAGCGGGGGCGAACCCCTGCGCCGGCGGGAGACGTCTGTCCGCGAGGTCGCCCCCGCTTTCGAAGCTCACGCTTCGGAGGTCAGGAGAACGCGTCCCTGGATCGACCGACCCGGCGTGGACCTCGGAACAGAAGGTTCCGGGGAGTGATGACTTTTTCAAGGCGGGTGTAACGACGATGGGGGGCTTGGCGTTGGCGAACATGACGGACCCGGACCGGATCTGGAACGAGGCCTCGCTGAGGCTCCGGGCCGAAATCGGCGACGGACCGTTCAGCTCCTATATCGCGCCGTCGGCGGTGCGGATCGACGGGGGCGGTCAACTGATCCTGGTGACCCCGACCGGCTACGCCCGCGACTGGGTGCGCAAGAACGCGCTTCGCCGTCTGAACGAGCTGTGGCTGGGCCTGGACGGCCTGTCGCGCCGTCTGGAGGTCCGGTGCCGCGCCGAGGTGACTTCGGCTCCGCCGGCGTCCGCCGTGGCTCTTCAGGCCCTGTCCGGAGCCCATGACCAGACACCGGTGGCGCCCACCGTCGGTCCCGTGACCGACGGCGCCCGCGCCGTGCGCGCCGCAGGCCTGCAGGAGCGTCTGACCTTCGACAGCTTCGTGGAGGGTCAGGGCAACGCCTTCGCCCTGGCCATCGCCCGCCAGACGGCCAGCTGGGCCGACGGCCACTTCAACCCGATCTTCTTCTGCGGCCCCTACGGCTACGGCAAGACCCACCTGCTGAACGCCATCGCCTGGGAGGCGCAGCGCCTGCGCCCCGACGCAAAGGTCGTTTACCTGACCGCCGAACGCTTCCTGTCGACCTTCGTCAAGGCGATGCAGGACCGCTCGACCGCCGCCTTCAAGGAAAGCCTGCGCTCGGCCGACATGCTGCTGCTCGACGACGTCCAGTTCGTGGGCGGCAAGGCCTCGACCCAGGAAGAGCTGCTGTCGACCCTGACGGCCCTGATCGAGGACGGCAAACGGATCGTCCTGTCGGCCGACCGCCCGCCGATGGCCCTGACCGAGGTCGAGCCGCGCCTGCGCAGCCATCTGGCCGCCGGCCTGACCTGCCCGGTCGAGCCCGCCGACCGCGCCCTCAAGATCGCCGTGGCCGAAAACCGTCTGGCCGCTTTCGCCCGCATGGGCGTGGTGTCCGGCGAGGCCTCGCGCGAGGTGCTGGAACAGGTCGTCGACCGCACCCCGGGTTCGGTGCGCGAGCTCGAAGGCGCCGTGAACACCCTGGCCGCCGCCGCCGGATCGCGGCTGTCGTCCCTCGGCGTCGAGGAGACCCTCACCCTGCTGGGCTCAGCCCTGCGCGGTGGTCCCGAACGCCGCATCACCGTGGACGAGATCCAGAAGACGGTGGCCGAGCATTTCAACATGAAGCAGGCCGACCTGCTCAGCGAGCGCCGCACCCGCGCCGTGGCCCGTCCGCGCCAGATCGCCATGTGGCTGTGCAAACAGCACACGACCCGTTCCTATCCGGACATCGGCCGTCGTTTCGGCGGGCGCGATCACACCACGGTCCTGCACGGCGTGCGCAAGATCGAGGAGCTGATGCCCCAGGACGATCAGATCGCCCGGGACGTCGAGGCTCTGACGCGGAAGCTGCGGGGCTGATTTCGGCGGCCTTTGCGCCTTTGACAGGCACAATTGGCAGTCCCGGCGGTTCACGACCCGAAGATTTTGCCGTTCACGGGCGTCAAGGGTTTGCAGTCTTGGCCTGATGAGCCGATCCGTCTGTGACCCGTCGATACGGATAGCGGTCGCGGATATTGGGGCCGAAGAACCGCCCCCTGGATGGGGCGGCCTTCAGTCCTTCGACGACCTTCGGCGGGACGTTTTCATAGTCGTAGACCTCGCCCGAGGTGAAGCCGACACGCAACACGCGCCCCGGTTCCTCGTAGCGGAACCAGCGGATGACGCTGGAGGGCATCGCCGGACCTAGAGGGTCAGTTCGCCCTCGTCCTCACCGTCCCAGTAGGCGATGCGCGAGGCGTGGGCCTTGATGAGGACAAGGCCGGGCGTCTCGGCCCTCTGCGGGAACCAGCGGTCGAGACCCTTGGTCCAGTGCGCCACGAACTGGGCCTTGTCGCGGATCAGTTCGGCCCGCGCCTCGACCGAGATGAAGATGCCGGGCTTGCCCAGCAGCCCCTTGTCGCCGGTCAGGGTCAGGCCCACGATCGGATCGGCCGCGATCTCGGCGACCATGGCGGCGTCCTCGGTGGTGAAGAACCAGCTGTCGCCGTCGTAATCCACCTCGCCGTTGTTGCTCATCGGCCGGGAGGTCAGGGCGCCGGAGGCGGTGCGGGTCGTCAGCATGGTGAAGTCGATGCTGCGCATCTTCTTCGACAGCTCTTTGAGGATCAGTTTCATCGGGGCTTTCCTTGTTTGCCCCGACCAAACCCCCAACCCGCCCGTACGATCCCGCGTCAGGAGCGCGCGGGAATCTTCAGTCCGCGCGCGACGGCCGGTCGGGCCAGACAACGCTCGACCCAGGCGGGCACGGCCTTCAGCGCTCCGTAGTCCACCAGCTCGCCCGCCTCGTAGAAGGTGACGAGGTTGTTGACCCAGCCGATCAGGGCGACATCTGCGATGGTGAAGTCGTCTCCCATGATGAAGGTCCGGTCCTTGAGCCGGTCCTCGAGGACGCCCAGCAGGCGTTTCGATTCAGCGACGTAACGGTCGCGCGGACGCTTGTCCTCGTAGTCCCTGCCCGCGAACTTGTGGAAGAAGCCGACCTGTCCGAACATCGGCCCCACGGCCCCCATCTGCCAGAAGACCCACTGCAGGGTCTCGTAGCGGGCGGCGGGATCGGTCGGGATCAGCTTGCCCGTCTTGTCGGCCAGATAGACGAGGATGGCGCCGGACTCCCACAGACCCATCGGCTTTCCGCCCGGGCCGTCGGGATCGAGGATGGCCGGGATCTTGCCGTTGGGGTTCAGCGACAGATAGTCGGGCGTCCAGGTCTCGTTCTTCATGATGTCCACCAGGTGGACCTCATAGGGGAGGCCGATCTCCTCCAGCATGATCGAGGCCTTCACCCCGTTGGGCGTCGGCAGGGAATAGAGCTGCAGGATCGAAGGATCCCTGGCCGGATACTGTTTGGTGATCGGGAAGGCGGAGAGGTCGGCCATGAGACACCGTTACGGTTGCTGACGAGCTGATGTCGGGTGACGGTCCGTTCGCCGCAAGGGGCGTCGCGTCGCCGCCTCACGCGCCTGTGTACGCCGTCAGACATTGTCGGGTTGTCGCCTGCCCGGAAGCGGGGCTTTATCCGGACCTCACAAACGAGGAGGCGCCCGATGGCCCACAAGTTCGAAGTCTACAAGGACAAGGCCGGCGAGTTCCGCGTCCGGTTCAAATACAATTCCGAGGTCATCTTCGCGACCGAGGGCTACTCGGACAAGTCGGGCGCCAAGCGCGCGATCGAGTCGATCAAGAAATACGTCGGCGACGCGGAAACCGTCGAGATCGAATAGGCCGCGATGTCCCTTCTCCCCTTGCGGGGGAAGGTGGCAGCCGAAGGCTGACGGATGAGGGGTATGCGTCGGCGCATGCCCCGCGTCAGGTCTGTGTTTCATCGGCCAGACGGTGTTTTACCCCTCATCCGACCTCGCTGCGCTCGGCCCCCTTCTCCCGCAAGGGGAGAAGGGGCAGGTCAGTCCGGCTCGCGCTCGCCGACTTCCTCGGGCCGCACCGCCAGAAGCCAGCCGTCGGACAGATGCAGGACCGGCACCGCCGCCTTGGTGAACGGCAGGTACCAGGTCTGACCACCGGCGACCGGGGTGATCTCCAGTATGTCGTCGGCGCCGAAATTCTGCACGGCCTTGACCGTGCCCAGCACCACGCCTTCGGGATCGCGGGCCTCCACGCCGATCAGGTCGGCGAGATAGAACTCGTCCTCGTCGGGCGCCGGGAAGGCGTCGCGCGGGACATAGAGCTTCAGATTGCGAAGGGCGTCGGCCTCTTCCTTGGTGGCGATCTCCTTCGCCCGACCGACGACGCCGTCCTTGGTCGCGCGCGTCTGGACCAGGGTGAGGCCGTGCGAGCCGTCGCCGCGCAACAGCGGACCATAGGCGGTCAAGGCCAGCGGGTCCGCCGTGTAGGTCGTGATCCGTACCTCGCCCTTGACCCCGAACCCGCCGGCGACGTGGCCGACGAGGATGAGTTTGGGATAGGGAGATGGGTCGGTCATGCGTTTCATCCATCCCGTCATCCTCGGGCTTGTCCCGAGGATCCATCTGTCCGCCCGGATGCTGCCTGGATCAGCAGTTCCGGTCGACCAGGCATCGTCGGCGCGCTCCCTCCGCCATGGATCCTCGGGACAAGCCCGAGGATGACGGCGAAAGGAGCGGCGACAGTGAAGCCTTTAGGCCTCGGTCTTCTCTTCTTCGGCGGCGCCTTCGGCCGGAGCCTCTTCGACGTTGACCTCGGCCGAGCCTTCGGTGTCGGCGGCCGGAGCCTCTTCGGCGGCGACGTCTTCAGCCGGGGCGTTCTTCGCGGCCTCGGCGGCAGCGGCCGCCTCTTCCTTGGCCCGCACAGCGGCTTCGGCGGCTTCGATCTTCGCAGCGGCCTCGGCCTCGGCGCGGTCGGCTTCGCGCTGGGCGCGCTCGGCCGAACGTTCCTGGGCCTTCTTGCCCGGAGCGCCCTTGTTCGGGTTGTTCGACTGGGTCCACTTGACCTTGCCGGTCAGGGCTTCGTCGGTGCTCTGCGAGATGAAGCGCGCGACGCGGTCGGTCGGCTGGGCGCCCTTGGCGAGCCATTCCGAGATGCGGTCGGCCTTCAGGGTGACGCGCGGCTTGTCGCCGTCCTTGGCCAGCATCGGGTTGTAGGTGCCGACGCGCTCGATGAACTTGCCGTCGCGGGGAGCATGCGAGTCGGCGACGACGATGTAGTAGTAGGGGCGCTTCTTGGCGCCGCCGCGGGCCAGACGAATCTTCAGCATTTCGGTCTTCTTTCTCTAGGTTCGGATTATTTCTTGGTGGGTAGGCCGGGAAGGCCCGGAAGGCCTCCCGGAAGCTGTCCGCCGCCCAGTCCGGCGAGCCGGTCCTGAAGGGCTTTCATTTCGTCGGCGCTGGGCTCGGGCATCTTGCCGCCCCCCATGGCCTTCAAACGGTTGAGGTCGGGGCCGCCGCCCATGCCGCCCGCTCCGCCGCCGAGACCGCCCAGCATGGCGGCCATCTGCTGCATCTTGCGCGGGCCGCCCTTGGACATGGACTTGACCATGTCGGCCATCTGGCGGTGCTGTTTGAGCAGGCGGTTGATGTCCTGGACCTCGACCCCGGCGCCGGCGGCGATCCGCTTGCGGCGGCTGGCGTTGAGCAGGTCCGGCTTCTTGCGCTCGGCCCTGGTCATCGAGGAGATGATGGCTTCCTGGCGCAGGATCATGCGGTCGTCGACGCCGCTCTCGGCCATCTGGTTCTTCATCTTGGCCACGCCGGGCAGCATGCCCATGATGCCCTGAAGACCGCCCATCCGCTTCATCTGCTGCAGCTGGGCGGCGAGGTCGTTGAGGTCGAACTGGCCCTTGGCCAGCTTGCGCGCCATGGCCTCGGCCTTGGAGGCGTCCAGATCCTGCGACGCCTTCTCGACCAGGGCGACGATGTCTCCCTGACCCAGGATGCGGCCGGCGACGCGACGGGCGTCGAAGACCTCGAGCGCGTCGACCTTCTCGCCCGCGCCCATGTATTTGATCGGCAGACCGGTGACGGCGCGCATCGACAGCATGGCGCCGCCGCGACCGTCGCCGTCGACCCGGGTCAGGATCAGGCCGGTCAGGGGCAGGCGTTCGTGGAAGGCCCTGGCGGTGCGGACCGCGTCCTGACCGGTCAGGCTGTCGGCGACCAGCAGGGTCTCGACGGGTTTCGAGATGTCGGCGACTTCCGCGACCTCGGCCATCAGACCTTCATCGAGAGTGATGCGGCCGGCGGTGTCGAGGATCAGGACGTCGAAGCCCTGCAGCTTGGCCGAGGTCAGCGCCCGGCGGGTGATCTGGACCGCGCTCTCGCCCGCCACGATCGGCAGGGTCACGACCTCGATCTGTTTGCCGAGCTGGGCCAGCTGTTCCATCGCGGCCGGACGACGCGTGTCCAGCGAGGCCATCATGACCTTCTTGCGATCGAACTTCGTCAGGCGCAGCGCCAGCTTGGCCGAGGACGTCGTCTTGCCCGAGCCCTGCAGGCCGGCCATCAGGATGACGGCGGGCGGCGTGGCGTTCAGATTGAGCGGAGTCGGCTCCTCGCCGCCCAGCATCTCGACCAGGCCGTCATAGACGATCTTGACCACCTGATCGGCCGGCTTGACCGAACGGATGACCTCTTCGCCCGTGGCCTTCTCGGTGGCGAAGGCGATGAAATCCTTGACGACCGGCAGGGCGACGTCGGCCTCCAGCAGGGCCACGCGCACTTCGCGCATCGCCTCGGAGACGTCCTTTTCGGACAGGGCGCCGCGACCGGTGATCCGGTCGAAAACGCCTGTCAGCCGCTCGTTCAGAGCCTCGAACATTCACTACCTCGTTGGGCGGTTGAACCGTGCTCCATAGCGAAACGACCTCTGGCGACGATCACGTCGGCAGAGGGTTCTCGCCTGCCTCGTCCGGACATCCCTGAAGCGCTAACGCTGCGCTGCTTGAGCGCGGGGACCGGGGTCGTGCAGGTGGAGACGCAGGTTCAATTGCGCCGGAAGCGGCGGCTTATGGGGGAAAAGCGGCGGTTTGTCGACTCAGTCCTGTGGTCCCGCGCCCGTCGCGGCGTCAGACCATGATGTTGAGCAAGACGCCTTCGGTCTTGCCGCCCTGCGCGGCCTCTTCGGCCTGGGCCTGCAGGGTCTCCTGAAGCCGGTCCTCGATCAGGCGAGCGATCTCGTTCTCGACCGTGGTGCGGTCGGCCTCGGGCAGGGCGGCGACCCCCTCCTTGGTCAGGCCGCGCTGGGCGAGGATTTCGTCCTCGATGCGCTTCTTCAGCTCTTCGATCTTCTTGTCGTGAGCCCAGGCGACCATGCCTTTTTCGCGGATCTCGTCGATCTCGCTGCGCGCGGGGCTGACAGAAGGCGATTTCTGCCGGGTCGCATCCGTACCACCCGCCATCAAAGCGGCGTTCAGGAAAGAGCTAACCATCGAGATAGACATGATTTTTATCTCCGTGAGCGCGCCAGCCGCCAGATCGACAAGGTGACGCTTGCAAACGACGGGCCGAACGCACTTTCCGTTTCAGCGTTGGCTTTCGGATGGCCCGGCGGCAAACCGCTGATACGGTCACGCTTCCAGCCTCCCCGCTGACCGAGACACGCCCATGCCCGCTTCCGCCGAACCCGCCGCCGACGATCGCCTGCGCGAGGAGGTGCGGCTGCTCGGCGGCCTCCTCGGCGAGGTCATCCGGGACGAGGGCGGTCAGGATCTCTACGACCGGATCGAGGCGGTGCGCGTCGCCTCGGTCGGCTATCATCGCCACGCCGGGGCGCGCGGGTCGGCCGAGCTGGAGCGGTTGCTCAGCGAACTGTCGCTGGAGGATGCCGTCGGCCTCGCGCACGGGTTCGCGGTCTTCTCCCTTCTCGCCAACGTCGCCGAGGATCGCGCCGGCAAGCGCCGGGCGCGCAGCCAGACCGTCGAAGGCGCTCGGCCCGATACGCCCGAGGGGGCGCTGGCCCGGCTGACGACGGCGGGGCGGACGGTCGAGGAGGCGCGGGCCCTGTTGTCAGAGGCGCTGATCTCTCCGGTGCTGACGGCCCACCCGTCGGAGGTGCGCAGAAAGAGCGTGCTCGACCGGATCGCTGCAGTGTCGGATCTGCTGGACGCCTGCGACCGCGATGACCTGTCCTGCGCGCCCGAGGTGATGATCACCGGCCTGCGTCGCCAGACGGTGATCCTGTGGGCGACCCGGCTGGTCCGGACCACGGGGCTGGTCGTTCAGGACGAGATCGACACCGTCGTCTCCTTCCTCGAGCGGGTCTTCCTCAAGGTCGCGCCGGAACAGCTGATCGACTGGCGTCGTCGGCTGGGTGCGCCGGAGCTCAGGCCCTTCATCCGCATCGGCGCCTGGGTCGGCGGCGACCGGGACGGCAATCCCAACGTCGACGCCGACGCCCTGAGGGCCGCGTTCGCGACCCCGGCCAAGGCGGTGATGCGGCATTATCTGGAGGCGACCAACACCTTGGGCGCCGAACTCAGCCTGTCAGGGTCGCTGGCGGAGATCAGTCCGGCGCTGAAGGCCCTGGCCGACGGGTCGGGAGACTTGTCGCCGCACCGCGCCGACGAGCCCTATCGGCGGGCGCTGAGCCAGATCTACGCCCGGCTGTCGGCGACCCATCCGATCCTTACCGGCCAGCCGGCCCCGCGTCCGTCGCCGTTCGCCGCCCCGCCCTATGCCGGGCCGGGAGAGTTCCGGGCCGATCTTGCCGTGCTGCACGACAGCCTCGTCGCCAGCCATGGCGCGGTCTTCGCCGACGACGGCCTGTCGCGCCTCATCGCGACGGTCGACGTGTTCGGATTCCACATGGCGACGCTCGATCTGCGCCAGAATTCAGACGTCCATGCCCGCGTCGTTTCCCATCTTCTGCGCGTCGCCGGGGTCTGCCCCGACTATGCGGCGCTCGACGAAGAGGCGCGGCTGACCCTGCTGTCGGCCGAGCTCAGGGCGCCGCGTCTGCTGTTCAGCCCCTATGCCGAATACGACCCCGAGGTGCTCAAGGAGCGGGCCATTCTGCAGGCCGCCGCCGAGGCGCTGGAGCGGTTCGGGCCCGAGGCGATCCGCACCCACATCGTCTCCAAGACCGACGCCGCCTCCGACATGCTGGAGGTCTACCTGCTGCTCAAGGAGGTCGGTCTCTACCGGCCCGAGGCGCCCGGCGAATGCCCGATCCAGGCCGCCCCCCTGTTCGAGACCATCGACGACCTCAGGGCCGCCAAACCGACGCTGGAGCGGCTGTTCAAGGAGCCGTCCGCTCTCGCCGTCGCCAGGGCGCGCGGGGTGCAGGAGGTGATGATCGGCTATTCCGACAGCAACAAGGACGGGTCGTACCTGACCTCGACCTGGGAGTTGCACGAGGCGTCGCGGGCCCTGCTGACGGTGACCCAGGCGGCGGGTTTGAGGCTGCAACTGTTCCACGGCCGGGGCGGGGCGGTCGGGCGGGGCGGCGGGTCGAGCTTCGCCGGGGTCCTGTCCCAGCCGACGGGAACCGTGGCCGGGCGGATCCGCATCACCGAACAGGGCGAGGTCATCGCCAACAAATACGGCGAGCCGGACGTGGCGCGCCGGAACCTCGACGCCCTGACCGCCGGGACCCTGATCGCCTCACTGGCGCCGCCGCCGGACGAGGCGATGACGGCCAGGCATGGCGCGACGGCCTCGGCTCTGTCGGTCGCGTCGATGGCCGCCTACCGGGCGCTGGTTTACGACACGCCGGGCTTCGTCGACTATTTCCGCGCCGCCACCCCGATCAACGAGATCGCCGAGCTGAAGATCGGCTCGCGCCCCACCTCGCGGACCGCCTCGACCGCCATCGAGGACCTGCGCGCCATCCCCTGGGTGCTGAGCTGGTCGCAGAGCCGGGTCATGCTGCCCGGCTGGTTCGGCTTCGGCTCGGCCGTTCAGGGTCGGGACATGGCCGAACTTCAGGCCATGGCCCGGGAATGGCCATTCTTCCGGACCCTGGTGCAGAACATGGAGATGATCATGGCCAAGTCGGACATGACCATCGCCCGCCGCTACGCCTCGCTCGTGCCGGATCAGGCGCTGGCCGCGACCATCTTCGGCGCCTTGCAGGCCGAGTGGGATCGGACGCGGGAGGCCGTGCTGGCCATCACGGGGCAGGCCGATCTGCTGGGCGGCCAGCCGGAGCTGGACCGGTTGATCCGCTTGCGCATGCCCTACGTCGAGCCGCTGAACCATGTGCAGATCGAGCTGATCCGCCGCAGACGCGCCGGCGACGACGATCCTCTGGTGCGCGAGGGCATTCTTCTGGCGATCAACGGCGTCGCGGCGGGGTTGCGGAACAGCGGCTAGGCTCTGAAACGATCGTGCTCGTCCGTGATCGGAGTGAACACGATTTAACGCTCAAGGCAGGATTGTCGGAAAGGTTTCTTCCCGGCGTCACCGTGTGCGGGCGGCCCTGTCACGCTCGGGCGTCATAGGGGCGGCGTCGCCTCCTCCGCGACGTTCAGCAGGACGATCCGCCATGCACAAGTTCGCTCTCGCCGCCGTTTCGGCCGCTCTTCTCGTCTCCGCCGGCGCAGCCTCGGCGCAGGACTACCGCATTCCCTTCGGCGACCTGGACCTCGGTTCGCTGGAAGGCGCCGCCGCCTTCGACGCCCGCATCAACGCGGTCGCCAGCCGCGCCTGTCGCTTCGGCGCCCCGATGCCGGACGCCGGATGCCGCGCCCGCTTCCGCGTCGAGGTCATGCGTCAGCTGCCGGCCGCCCGTCGCGACGACTACGCCCGTGCGCGCGGCGGTCGCGTCCTGGCCATGGTTCCGATCCTCTACGGCTGACCGCTCCCGCCTTCCGGGACGACGGCGTCGTCCCGGCAACGGCCGCGCTTCATGGCTACGATTTCATCAAGCGTCGCTTTTCCGCCCCGGCTTTCTCACGGCGGCGAAACAATCGGGCTCCACTGAGGACGGGTCGCCGCAAAGAGCGATGAACCTCAGGAGTGCATGTGATGATCCGTTTCGCCGCCGCCACGGCCGCCATCGCCGTCGCCGTCCTTTCCGCCGGGGCCGCCACGGCTTCCGAATACCGCGTCGCTTTCGGCGACCTCGACCTGGCGTCGAGCGAGGGTGCGGCCCGGTTCGACCTCAGGGTCGATCGCGCCGCCCGCGCCGCCTGCGCGACCGGCTCTCCGCTGGCCGACTCCCGCTGCCGCACCGCTTTCCGATCCGAGACGATGCGCCTGCTGCCCCGGACGCAAAGCGAGGACTACGCCCGCGCCCGTAGCGGCCCGGTCGTGGCCCGGACGCCTGTCGATCAGAGCTGACGGGCGGGCTCTCGGGGGCGCGGCTCACGAAGAAGGCCCGCCGTTTATGGGTTTGAAGCGATTTGGCGCGATGCTGACGGCTCAACACGGCAGTCCGCATGACCGAGCACACCCCCGAAACCGCGTCCGACGCTATCGCTCTGGCGGCGCTGGAAAGCTCCGGCGCCGGCTGGTGGCGGATCCTCGACCCGCGGACCGCTTGGTGGTCGCCCGGCATGTACGCCCTGTTCGGCCTGCGTCCCGAGGACGGGATGCCGACGATCGAAGAACTGTATCGCCTCTACCACCCTGACGACTCCAATCTGGCGGCGCGCTCGCTGATGAGGATGTTCAACACCGACGAGCCGATCACCCTGCGCTACCGCGCGGTGCTGCCTTCGGGCGAGGTGCGCCAGCATCTGAGCTGGGGGCGACGCGAACAGCCCGACGTCGAGGGCCGCCGCTGGCTGGTCGGCATGGTCATGGACGTCACCGACCATGTCGACGACGAGACCCTGATCGATGGCGAACGCGCCTTCCGCTTCGTGGCCGACCACACCTCGGACATGGTGGTCCGAATGCGGGTCGGCGCGGGGCTGACCTATGTGTCGCCGGCGTCGCGCACGGTGCTGGGCTATTCGCCGTCCGAGATGATCGGCAAGGCGCCCGCCGACCTCGTGGCGCCCGAGGACGTGGTGCGCATCCGGGGACTGCTCGCCGACCGCATCAGGCGGGGCGAAACGGTCTCGACCGACGGCTATGAATATCGCGGCATTCACAAGGACGGTCATCAGGTCTGGCTGGAGGCCAACCCACGCCTGGTGATCAACGGCGCCGGCGAGATGACCGAGATCGTCGATGTCGTGCGCGACATCACGGCCCGGAAACAGGCCGAGGCCGAACTGCACGCCGCTCGCATCGAGGCCGAGGCGGCGTCGCGGGCCAAGAGCGAATTCCTGGCCAATATGAGCCACGAGCTCCGGACACCCCTGACCAGCATCCTCGGTTTCTCGCGCCTGATCGGGGCGGGCGGCGGTCTGTCCGAGGGCGACAAGGGCTATCTGGATCTGATCCGCAGCGCGGGCGAGACCCTGCTGACCGTGGTCAACGACATTCTCGATTTCTCCAAGCTGGAGGCCGGCGCCCTGACGCTGGATCCCGAGCCCTTCTCGATCGCAGCCCTCGGCGAGGGGGCGACGGCCCTGCTGCGCGAGCAGGCGGACCACAAGGGACTGGAGCTGACCTGCGAGGTCGCCGACGACGTGCGCCTGACCGGCGACGTGACGCGTCTGCGCCAGGTGCTGCTGAACCTGCTCAGCAATGCCGTGAAGTTCACGGATGCGGGGGCGGTGCGTCTGGTTCTGTCGGCGGAAGATGACGGCGATGGCTCGGCCGTGCTGGTCGCCAGCGTGACCGACACCGGCTGCGGGCTGGATCCGGCGCAGATCGAGCAGATGTTCGACCGCTTCACCCAGGCGGACGGCTCGGTGTCGCGCAAGTTCGGCGGCACGGGCCTGGGCCTGGCCATTTCGCGCCGGCTGATGGACATCATGGGCGGAAAGATCGGGGCGTCGAGCGACGGCGCGACCGGTTCGACCTTCTGGTTCCGCGTGCCCCTGACCCTCGCCGCCGACGCGGTGGCGCAGCCTTCCGAGGCTCCGGGCGGCGGGCTGGACCGTCCGCTCCGCGTCCTGCTGGCCGAGGACAATCCGGCCAACCGGACCCTCGTCGCCGCCTTGCTGGGCGCCATGGATGTGGCGCTGGACATGGTCGATAACGGCGAGGATGCGGTGCGTGCGGTTTCGACCACGGCCTACGACCTGATCCTGATGGATATGCAGATGCCCGTCATGGACGGGCCGGCCGCGACACGCGCGATCCGCGCCTTGGGGGACGACACCCCCGTTGTGGCGCTGACCGCCAACGTCCTGCCCGAACAGATCGAGCAGTGCCGCGCGGCCGGGATGCAGGGTCATGTGGCCAAGCCCATCGACCCGCGCGCCCTGATGGCGGCGCTGTCGGACTACGCACGGCCCGCGCAGGAAAAAGCCGCGGCCGCATAGGCCAAAGCGGCCCCGGTCGATCCGGTCCGTTCAGCGGTGCGACTCCAAAAATGCGACTCTACAGAGTCGACAGAGTCGCGCCCCTTGAGGGTGTGGCGAGATGGGACCTGTCAAAGACCTCCGAGCGACATGGGGTGCGCTGTGTCGGGCGCAATAGGTCTCAAGGAATAAATTCGCAGACCCTTGCATTGGGCGGATGACGGACGGGCCGGTCGCCGCGCACAAAAAGGCCGCCACAGCCGGAGCTGCAGCGGCCTGATCTTTTGCGCTTTTCAGCCTACGAGACCGGGAAACCCCGCACCCGCAACAGGGCGGCGACGTCGGGGTCGCGACCCCGGAAGGCGCGGTAGGCGTCGCCCCGGTCGGTGGTGTTGCCCGGCGCCAGGATGATCGACTTGAACCGGCCGCCGATGTCCGGATCGAACACATCGCCCGAGGCTTCGAAATAGGCCCAGGTGTCGGCGTCCATCACTTCCGACCACAGGTAGCTGTAGTAGCCGGCGGAGTAGGCGTCGGACGTGAACAGGTGGTTGAACTGCGGCAGGCGGTGCCGCATCACGATCTCATGCGGCATGCCCAGACGGGCCAGCGAAGCCTTCTCGAAGGCGTCGATGTCGGTCGGCGGCGTGGCCTGGGTGTGCAGGTCCATGTCGACCATGGCGGACGACAGGTAGCTGACCGTCGCATAGCCCTGGTTGAAGGTGGCCGAGGCCTGGACCTTGTCGACCAGGGCCTGAGGCATGGCCTCGCCGGTCTGGTAGTGCTTCATGAAGCCGTCGAGGATCGGGCGCGACAGCACCCAGTGCTCGTGCACCTGCGACGGATACTCGACGAAGTCGCGCGGCGTGTTGCCGTAGCTCGGGTAGGTCACGACCGACGACAGATAGTGCAGGGCGTGGCCGAACTCGTGGAACAGGGTCTCGGCGTCGTCCAGCGAGATCAGCAGGGGCTCGCCGGCGCCCGGCTTCACGAAGTTATTGTTGTTCGAGGCCAGCACAGGCTTGGACCCGTCGAGCGTCGAGAACGACCGGTAGGTGGTCATCCAGGCGCCCGACCGTTTGCCGGCGCGGGCAAAGTCGTCTGCGTAGTAGAGGCCGATCAGGCGGCCCGAGGCCTTGTCGGTGACCTCGTACAGCTTGACGTTTTCCTCGAAGACCGGAGCCGTCGATTGGGGCTTGGGCGTGAAGACGAAGCCGTACAGGCGCTCGGCCATGTAGAAGGAGGCGTTCCGCACGGCCTGCAGCTCGAAGTAGGGCTTCAGCTGGTTCTGATCGAGGTCGTACTTCTGCTTCCGGACCTTCTCGGCGAAATACAGGTAGTCCCAGGGTTCGATGTCGTAGCCGGCGATCGCCTTCATGTCGGCGACTTCCTCGGCGACGCGCGCCTTGGCCGGTTCCCACACGCGGTTCATCAGCGACTGGGCGGCGGCCGGGGTCTTGGCCATCGTGTCCTGCATCCGCCATTCGGCGTGGTTGCGATACCCCAGCAGCTTGGCGCGCTGGTCGCGCAGGCGGACGATCTCGGCGATGGTCGCATTGGTGTCGTTGCGGTCGTCGTTGTCGCCGCGATTGACGAACTTGCGCCAGACCTGTTCGCGCAGGGCGCGGTCGTCGGCGAAGGTCAGGAACGGGTCGACACTGGAGCGGGTGTTGACGATGGCCCAGCCCTGAAGGTTCCGCGACTGCGCGGCGGCGCGGGCGGCGGCCTTGTTGGACTCAGGCAGGCCGGCGACGCCGGATTCGCCGGCGATGACCGTCCAGGTGTTCTCGTCGGCCACGACCTTCTGGCCGAAGGCGGTGAAGGCGTTGGACAGGGCGGTGTTGATCCGGCCCAGTTCGGCCTTGCCGGCGGCGTCCAGATTGGCGCCCGAGCGGATGAAGGCGTCGCGCGAACGCTCGGCCAGACGCTTCTGCTGGGCGTTCAGACCGTCGCGGTCGGCGTTGTCGGCGACCGTCTTGATGCGCTGGAACAGGGGGGCGTTGAAGGTGATCTCGTCGCCGGCGGCGGACAGCAGGGGCGAGACCTCGGTGTCCATCGCATCATAGGCCTCGCCGCCGATGTTCGAGGTGGCGACGCCGTAGAGGTTGACCGCGCGATCCAGAGGCTGGCCGGCCAGTTCCATGGCCACGATCGTGTTGGCGAAGGTCGGGGCCTCGGGGTTGTTGGCGATGGCGTTGATGTCGGCCCGGTTCAGCTCGATGCCTTCGATGATCGCCGCCTTGAGTTTGGGCGCGGTCATCGCGTTCCACGGCGGCACGCCTTCGTAGGGGCCGGTCCAGGGCTGCAGCAGTTCGGCGCGCGGCGTCTGGGCGGGCAGGACGGCGCGGGCGATCCGCGCTTCCTCGGCGACCGAGGCGGGATCGGGGGCGACGAAACCAGCCGCGCCGGCGCCGGCCGTGGCGCATCCGGAAAGGGCCATCAGGCTCGCGCCTCCGATAAGGACCTGGCGTCTATGCATGGGAGTTTCCTGTTCATGGTCTTCTGTTGTGCGGCACCCTAGGCGCAGGTCGCCTGACCGTCACATGAACAGCAAGTAATCCCGTTGGACGAGGACGCAAGCGGCCGGGCCTTGTTTCAAGGCCCAGTCTGAAGTGGAGCCTGATCTGGCCGGAAAACCGCTTACACTTTTCCGGATCAGGCTCTAAAGGCCGAAGCCATGGCGATAGGCGTATTCGATAGCGGCGTGGGCGGGCTGACGGTCCACCGCGAACTGACCCGGCGGTTCCCCGAGCGGGACTTCATCTATCTGGCGGATCAGGCCAATGCGCCGATCGGATCCAGGACCGGCGAGGAGATCGTCGACATCACCCGCAACGGCTGCGAACGGCTGTTCCAGGCGGGGGCCAGCGTCATCGTCCTGGCCTGCAATACGGCGTCCGCCGTCGCCCTGCGCCGCCTGCAGCAGACCTGGGTGCCCGAGGCGTCGAAGCGTCACGGGCGGCCGGTCAACGTGCTGGGCATCATCGTCCCGACCATCGAGGCGGCGACGGGTCTGCCCTGGACCTATGAGGCCGAACGGCGCGGCGACAAGGTCGAGGCCATCGACATCACCGGCGTCTTCTGCACGGCCGCCACGGCCATCAGCCGGGTCTACGAAATCGAGATCGACAAGCGGCGCGAGGACCTGGCGGTCTTCTCCGAACCCTGCCCGGGTCTGGCCGGCCTGATCGAGCTCGGCGCCCCGGCCGAGGAGCTGACCGTGGTCATCGGCGACCACGTCGACGCCCTGCGCCGTCGCATTGGTCGCCATCCGGACAAGGCGATCCTCGGCTGCACCCACTACGAGATCGTGGCGGACATCTTCGCGAAGCACCTGCCGGCCGGCACCCCCCTGATCCACCAGCCGACGGCGGTGGCGGATTCGCTGGAGCGGTATTTCGAACGGCATCCGGAATACGCTCTGGGAGAGAGCGGTCGCCGCAGCTTCCTGACGACGGGCAAGACCGGGCCGCAGTCGGACATGGTCAGTCAGTTCTGGGGCGCGCCGCTGAGTTTCGACGCGGCCTGACTTGACGGATCGCGGATCTGGTCGCCCGATGCGGTCGGGAGGACTGTTCATGATCCGTAACGCCAAGATCGCCCTGGGTGTCGTGATATGCGGGGCCGTCGCGTTGCTCGCCGCCATGATCGCAACGACCGATGCCCGCGCGGAGGTCGTCTCGCGTTCCGCCGACGGGTTCGTCCTGCGCTTCGAGTCCGTCATGGAGACGACGCCGGAGGACATGGTCGAGACCGTGTCCGACCTGCCGGAATGGTGGGACGGCGCCCATACCTACACCGGCGACAACGCCAACCTGTCGCTGGCTTTCGAGCCCGGCGGATGCTGGTGCGAGACCTTGGCGGACGGGACCGGGTTCCGGCACGCCACCGTCGTCTCGAGCGCCGACGATACGGTGGTGTTCAATGCGCCTCTGGGACCGCTGAACGGCAAGGCCACCCGGGCCGACCTGACCTTCCACATCGGCGGACCGGGCCCGGGCTGGCTGGTCTCGGTGGACTTCGTGGTCGAGGGGCCGGACCTCGGCGCGATGGCCGACGGCGTGAACGGGGTGATGGAACAGGCCTTCGGCCGCTACGTCCATCACCTCCATTACGGCGAGACGGACTCAAGCAGCGAGGCGCCGCGCGCCGAGCGATAGTCCGCAAGACAGCTCGAAGATTAAGCCTTCAGGGCGGTCTCCGAGGCCGCGATGCGGCTGGCGGCGTGGACCACCGAGGCGATGCGCAGCGCGGTCTGGACCTGCTGGGCCGGAACGCCGTGCTTCCGGAGTTCGCTTTCGTGGGCGTCCATGCAGGCGCCGCAGCCGTTGATGGCCGAGACGGCCGTCGACCAGAGCTCGAAATCCATCTTGTCCACGCCCGGATTGCCCAGGATGTTCATCCGCAGACGCGCCGGGATGGTCGTGTATTCCTGGTTCTTCATCAGGTGCAGCGACCGGTAGTAGATGTTGTTCATGCCCATGATGGCGGCCGCGGCCTTGGCGGCGGTCATCGCCTCGGGCGACAGTTTTTCGGCGGCGGCGGCCTCGATCGCCTTCACGACGGGAGCGACGCCGACGGCATGGGCCGAGGCGAGGAAACAGCCCCACTTCTGCTGGTCGTTCAGCACGACCTCCGAAGCGAGGGAGCCGAGGTTCAGCGAGATGTCCTTGGCGTAGGCCGGCATCAGGTCGCGGAGAGCATCAATCGACATGGGGATTCTTTCGCAGCGTTCGGAATGAAAAAGGGCGGCGGCGTTGACCGCCGCCGCCCCTGTTCGTCAGACAGGAAGACCGGCTTTAGGCGGCCAGAGTTTCACCGCCCACGGGGCGGTTGCAGGCGCACAGTTCGTCGGTCTGCAGGGCGTCGACGACACGCAGGGTGTCGGCCGGGGCGCGGCCTACGTTCAGGTTGGTGACATAGACGTGCTGCACGACGTTGTGCGGGTCGACGACGAAGGTCGCGCGCAGGGCGACGCCTTCTTCCTCGTTCAGGATTCCCAGCTGACGGGCGAACTTGCCGCCGTTGTCGGCGAACTGCCAGATCGGCAGTTTCGACAGGTCGGCGTGGTCGCGGCGCCAGGCCAGCTTGACGAACTCGTTGTCGGTCGAGCCGCCCAGAACCACGGTGTCGCGGTCTTCGAAGTCGCGGGCCAGAGAGGCGAACTCGGCGATCTCGGTCGGGCAGACGAAGGTGAAGTCCTTCGGATAGAAGAAAATGACCTTCCACTTGCCTTCGAAGGATTCGCCGGTGATCGGTTCGAACGCCGAGACACCGTTTTCTTCGTGGCTGTTGAAGCCCGGCTTCACGCCGATGATTTTGAATTCAGGCAGTTTTTCGCCGACGCCGAGCATGGGGTATCCCTTCCGGAGGAAACAAGAATGTCTTTGAGGCGGTCGCCGGGGAGGGCCGACCGCAGGTGCGAAATGGCGGTTGCGCCGCACAAAGTCAACCGATAGAAGGCCCTTAAACCATAGATAATATCTATGGATTCGAGAGAGGCCGCCTATGCTCCCGACCCTTCGCCAGCTGCAGTATCTGAAGCTTTTGTCCGAACACGGGTCCTTCAGCCGGGCGGCCGAGGCGGCCCATGTCAGCCAGCCCGCCCTGTCGTCCGGGGTGCAGGAGCTCGAGCGGGTTCTCGGCGCGCCCGTGGTCGAACGCACGCGCGGCAATGTCCAGCTGACGGCCGTCGGGGCCGAGGCCTGTCGCCGGGCCGAGGACGTGCTGGCGCGGACCGAGGATCTGGTCGAGGCGGCGCGGAACGCGGGCCGCCCGCTGTCGGGGCGGGTGCGTCTGGGGATCATCCCGACCGTTGCGCCCTTCCTGTTGCCCGCGACCCTGCCGGGGCTGAAGGCCGCCTATCCGGCGTTGCGCCTGTTCATTCGCGAGGATCTGACGCCGCGCCTGATCGCAGGGTTGAAGGCGGGGCAGCTGGATTGCGCCGTCATCGCCCTGCCGTATGACGCCTCCGGCATCGAGCATGCCCGCATCGGCGACGACGAGATTCTGGCGGTGGCTCCTGTCGGGCATGCGCTGGCCGCGCCGGGAGACATTCAGCCGGGGGCGCTGAAGGCCGAGGATCTGATCCTGCTGGAGGACGGCCACTGTCTGCGCGACCAGGCCTTGGCCGGGATCGATATGGAGGCGCCGCGGGGCGAGGACGTCTTCGCGGCCACGTCACTGCACACCCTGGTGCAGATGGTCTCGTCGGGGCTCGGCGTGTCCTTCCTGCCGGCGATGGCCGTGCGCGCCGGGCTGGCCGACGACAAGGGGGTCGTCATCCGCCATTTCGCCGCCGAGGCGCCCCGCCGCGAAATCGTCGTCGCCTGGCGCTCCGGCTCGAGCCGGGCCGCCGAGGCGCAGCTGCTGGCGGAGGCTATGCGGCTGGATTGAGCGCAAGAAAAAGGGCCGGCGCTTTCGCGACCGGCCCTTCGTTCAGTGTGACGGGATGGATCAGCCCGCCGCGAGGTTCCGCAGGACGTAGGGCATGACGCCGCCAGCCTTGAAGTAGTCGAGCTCGGTCTGGTTATCGATGCGGCAACGGACCGGGAAGCGGGCCATCTTGCCATCCGACGGGCGGAACAGCTCGACCCACAGGTCCTGACGCGGACGCAGCTTGCCGATGTTGACGTCGGACAGACCGCGGATGGTGACGATCTCCTCGCCGGTCAGGCCCAGCTTCAGCCAGCCGTCCGCCTTGAACTGCAGCGGGACGACGCCCATTCCGACCAGGTTCGAGCGGTGGATGCGCTCGTAGCTCTCGGCGATGACGGCGCGGACGCCCAGCAGACGGGTGCCCTTGGCCGCCCAGTCGCGCGACGAGCCCGTGCCGTATTCCTTGCCGGCGAAGACGACCAGCGGACGACCCTCCGACTGGTACCGCATGGCGGCGTCGTAGATCGACATCGTGTCCTGCGACGGGAAGTGTTTGGTCACACCGCCTTCGATGTCGGGCGTGATCCTGTTGCGGATACGGATGTTGGCGAAGGTGCCGCGCATCATGACTTCGTGGTGGCCGCGACGGGCGCCGTAGGAGTTGAACTCCTCGGATTCGACGCCGCGGTTGGTCAGGTACTGACCGGCGGGCGAAGTCTTCTTGATCGAACCGGCCGGGGAGATGTGGTCGGTCGTGATCGAGTCGCCGAAGATGGCCAGGACGCGGCCCTCGACGATGTCGGTGACCGGGGTCGGCTCCATCGACAGGCCCTCGAAATACGGAGGGTTGGCGACGTAGGTGGACGAGGCGTCCCACTCATAGGTCTGGCCGCCTTCGACCGAGATGTTCTGCCAGTGGCTGTCGCCCTTGAAGACGTCCGCATAGCGTTTGGCGAACATGGCCGGGGTGACCGACTTCTTCTGGATCGCGGCGATCTCGGCGGACGTCGGCCAGACGTCCTTCAGGAAGACGTCCTTGCCCTTCTTGTCCTGGCCCAGGGGCTGGGTCGTGATGTCGATGCGCATCGAACCGGCCAGGGCATAGGCGACGACCAGCGGCGGCGAGGCCAGGTAGTTGGCCTGGACGTCGGGGTTCACGCGACCTTCGAAGTTGCGGTTGCCCGACAGGACGGAGGTGGCGACGATGCCGTTGTCGTTGATCGTCTGCGAGATCGCCGGATCCAGCGGGCCCGAGTTGCCGATGCAGGTGGTGCAGCCGTAGCCGACCAGGTTGAAGCCCAGGGCGTCCAGTTCCTTCTGCAGGCCGGCGGCCGTCAGATAGTCGGTGACCACCTGCGAGCCCGGAGCCAGCGAGGTCTTGACCCAGGGCTTGGTCTTCAGACCCAGCTTGTTGGCCTTCTGGGCCACGAGGCCGGCGGCGATCAGGACCGACGGGTTCGAGGTGTTGGTGCACGACGTGATGGCGGCGATGGTCACGTCGCCGTCGCCGAGGTCGAACTTCTCACCGGCGACGGGGAAGCGCGGCGCATCGGTGGCGCGGCTGAAGACGTCGTTCAGGGCGGTCTCGAACGACGGAGCGGCAACGGTCAGTTCGACCTTGTCCTGCGGACGTTTGGGGCCGGCCAGCGACGGCACGACGGTCGAGATGTCCAGCTCCAGAACGTCGGAGAAGACCGGGTCTTCCGAGGTCTCGTCGATCCACAGACCTTGCGCCTTGGCGTAGGCCTCGACCAGGGCGACGCGCGCCTTGTCGCGGCCCGTGGCGGTCAGGTAGCCGATGGTGGCGGCCGAGACGGGGAAGAAGCCGCAGGTGGCGCCGTATTCCGGGGCCATGTTGGCGATGGTCGCCTGATCCTCGATCGTCATGTTCGGCAGGGCGTCGCCGAAGAACTCGACGAACTTGCCGACCACGCCCTTCTTGCGCAGCATCTGGGTGACGGTCAGCACCAGGTCGGTGGCCGTCGTGCCTTCCGGCATGGCGCCGGTCAGCTTGAAGCCGATGACTTCGGGGATCAGCATGGGGATCGGCTGGCCCAGCATGGCGGCCTCGGCCTCGATGCCGCCGACGCCCCAGCCCAGGACGGCCAGGCCGTTGATCATGGTGGTGTGGCTGTCGGTGCCGACCACGGTGTCCGGATAGGCGACGGTCGCCTTGCCTTCGGCCAGGGTCCAGACGGTCTGGGCCAGGTTCTCCAGGTTCACCTGGTGGCAGATGCCGGTGCCGGGGGGCACGACGCGGAAGTTGTTGAAGGCCGAGGAGCCCCAGCGCAGGAACTTGTAGCGCTCGATGTTGCGCTCGTACTCGCGCTCGACGTTCTGGCCGAAGGCTTTCGAGGTGCCGAAATTGTCGACCATGACCGAGTGGTCGATGACCAGGTCGACGGGGACCAGCGGGTTGATCTTCGACGCATCGGCGCCGAGAGCCGACATGGCGTCGCGCATGGCGGCCAGGTCGACGACGGCGGGAACGCCGGTGAAGTCCTGCATCAGCACGCGGGCCGGACGGAAGGCGATCTCGTGCTCGACGGCGCCCTTGTTCTCGATCCAGGCGGCGACGGCCTTGAGGTCGGCCTCGGTGACCGAGACGCCGTCCTCGTTGCGCAGCAGGTTCTCCAGCAGCACCTTCATCGAGCGCGGAAGGCGCGAGATCCCGGCCAGACCGGCTTCCTCGGCGGCGGGAAGGCTGTAATAGGCGTATTTCTTGCGCCCGACGGAGAGATCGCGACGGGTGGAAAGGCTGTCGACTGACGGCATGGGAGAGGTCCTCTGGTCAAAGCCGCCCGGACATCCGGTTGCGCCGTCTCGCGGTCTACGCAGGGGCTCACAGGTCCCTTGCGCGCGCGGCGACAGCCTGCTGCGGCGACCGCGCATATAGCCGTGGTTGGGGGGTGCGTCCATGTATCCACGTCCTCTGTGGGGACATTGAGAACGGGTCGCAAAATGAACGGGTTGAGTGCGTGATCTCGACCCTGTCCATCACCGACCTGAGCCTGTCGCGCGGAGAGCGGACGCTGTTCCGCGGGCTGTCCTTTGCCGCCGCAGCCGGAGAGGCTGTGGCCCTGACCGGGGCGAACGGTGCGGGCAAGACATCACTGCTTCGGGCGGTGGCCGGGTTCATCCGTCCGGAGGCCGGAGAGATCGCCTTCCGGGACGCCGACGGCGAGACGATCGAGGCGGATCTGGCGCGGGCGCACGAGCTGCATCTGCTGGGTCATCTCGACGGACTGAAGGGTGCGCGGACGGCGCGGGACGAGCTGATGTTTCAGTCCCGGTGGCTGGGGCACAGCCACCACGGCATCGAGGATGCTATCGAAACCCTGGGCCTGAAGCCGTTGCTCGATCTCGAGGTCCGCAAGTTGTCGGCCGGTCAGAGACGCAGGCTGGCGCTGGCCCGGCTGATCGGGTCGCCCCGTGCCCTCTGGCTGCTGGACGAACCCTTGAGCCCGCTCGATGCGAAATGGCGCGAGGCGGTCGGGGCGATGATGGCGCGGCATCTCGCTGGGGGCGGGCTGATCCTGGCGGCGGTGCACGATCCTCTGCCCGTCCCGACGCGAGCGCTGGATCTGGGGGCAGGCCGATGAGCGCGGCGTCCGTCCTGTTCCGCAGGGAACTGGCCCTGGCCTGGGGCGGAGGCGGCGGACCGTTGCTGGCGTGCGGCTTCTTCGCCTGTCTGACGACGGTCGTGCCGCTCGCGGCGGGGGGCGATCCGAACGTGCTGAAACCTGTGGCGGCGGGGATCGCCTGGCTGGCGCTGGCGCTGTCGAGCCTGCTGTCGCTGGAGCGGCTGTTCGAGCGGGATCTCGAGGACGGGGCGCTGGACCTGTTGGCGACCGGACCCTTGCCGCTGGAGGCCGTTTTCGCGATCAAGGCGGTCAGCCAGTGGCTGGCGACCGGACTGCCGCTGGCCCTGACCGCGCCCGTCGCGGCGCTGGCGCTGGGTCAGTCGATCGAACTGGCTCCGCTGACGGCGCTGTCGGCTCTGATCGGAGGTCTGGGGTTCGCCTTCACCGGCGCACTGGGTGCGGCCCTGGCTCTGGGCGCGAAGCGGGGCGGACTGCTGATCGCAGTGGTGGTCCTGCCGCTGTTCATTCCGCCAGTGGTGTTCGGGTCGGGCGCGCTCGACCGGGCGGCGGCTGGGCTGAGCCCGTGGTCGGCGCTTGCGCTCCTGACGGCCTATGCGCTGTTCGCGGCCGTCATCGCCCCGCCGGCGGGCGCCGCGGCGATCCGCAGCGCCCAAGGTTAGTCAAAAACTTCAGCGGACCGAGGCGTAGGTGGTCAGCGTCTGTTGCAGACGGCCATGCTCGCGCGCGTTCATGCAGCGCGGCGTCGCCCAGGTCTCACCGGTGGCGCGGGCCTGAAGGGCCTGTTCGGCGGTCACGAAGGTGGGGGGCGCGCCGTGCTCGCGGCGGAAGGCGCTGCGGGTCGCGGCGTCGTTCGTGCACATCATCACTACGCGCTGGGCGCCGGCGGGCGCCTCGGTGGGAAGCCGCGTCTGGTGCGCCAGGGTGGGGGCGGCGACGGACGTCGCGAGGGTCGCGACGGCGGCGAGGGTGGTGAAACGGTTCATGGCGGGCTCCTCCTCAAGACCCGAAAGATGTCTGGGTTCGGAGCAATAATGCGCGCAACGGAGTATCTGTAAAGAAAATAAGACAACTCTGCTGCAAACGGATGAAATTGATCGTGGCTCGCAACGGGTTTGCGATGGTCTTGGCCCCTTCCAAGCGTCTGGCGCGTTGTGTTCCCTCGTGAAGCGCTTCCTCCCCAACTCTCTGAATTTGCCCTCGAACTGGCAGGATGTGCGCACGCGCGCCCTGGCTCCTGCGGGGGTGAGGGTGCGAGAATGGCGTGACTGGGTGGTCGACAGGGATCCGGTGTACGGCTCCTTCCGGCGCCCCGGTCGACCCGAAAGGATCGCGATCTCGGTGACCCTGCTGCTGATTCTGGCGGTCGCGATCTTCCTGCTGCTGTTCGACTGGAACTGGCTGAGAGGGCCGATCGGTCGCTGGGCCTCGGCGAAATACGACCGCGAGATCGCGCTGCAGGGCGATCTGGACGTGAACCTGTTCAGCTGGACGCCTTCGGTCATCGTCAACGACCTGAAGTTCGGCGGGCCGGACTGGGCGCGCGAGGCGGACACCGCCAACGTCGATCGCATCGAGGCGCGGTTCCGCTTGCGAAAACTGTTCGCCGGCCAGATCGAGATGCCGCTTCTGGCAATCACCCGTCCCAACGCGGTGCTGATCTCGACCGAGGATGGACGGCAGAGCTGGGATCTGGAACCGGACAAGCCCGATACCGGCGAGGGGATGAAGCTGCCGCTCATCAACAAGCTGATCATCCAGGACGGTCGCGTCTCTCTCGATGCGCGAGATCGGGGCGTCACCCTCGAAGCCGCCGTCACTGCGCGCGAGGCCGCTACCGCCGCCGACGGCGAGAGCGGCTTCCTCGTGACCGGCGAGGGCTCGCTCAACGGCTCCCCCCTGACGCTGCGGATCGAGGGCGGACCCTTCATCAATATCCGCCGCGACCGGCCCTATCGTTTCGAAGCGACGCTCGCGGGCGCGCGGTCACGACTGGTGGCGAACGGCGCGATCACCCGCCCGTTCGATCTGGGCCAGTTCACCTCGACGCTCAGCCTGCAGGGGCAGAACCTGAACGACCTCTATCTGCTTACCGGCGTGACCCTGCCGAACACCCCGCCCTATCGGCTGTCCGGGGCGTTGACCCGTGACGATGCGGTCTGGACGTTCAACGACTTCTCCGGCCGGGTCGGCGCTTCCGACCTGTCCGGCGACGTGCGCGTCGATGCCGGAGAGCGGCTGAAGGTAGAGGCTGAGTTGGCGTCCCGGCGACTGGACATCGACGACCTCGCGGCGATTCTGGGAGCCGACACCCGCACCACCGAGGCGGGGACCAACACGACCGTCGTTGCATCTGGCGCGGGGCCGGCGATGCTGCTGCCGGATGCGACGCTGCAGGTCGATCGTCTACGCTCGATGGACGGGACCCTGACCTATCGCGCGGCGAGCGTGAAGGCGAACGAGATGGATATCCGCACGGTCAATCTGGGGGCGGTCCTGAAGGGTGGCGTTCTCGACCTCGACCCTGTCTCCTTCGCCTTCGACCGGGGCGAACTGAACGGCACGGCGAAGATCAACGCGACCCGCGATACGCCTTACAGCGCCGTCGATTTTCGCCTGTCGGGCTATCCGCTGGAAAGTCTCGTGCCGGCCCGAAATGGCGAGTCGCCGATCACCGGCCGGGCCTTGGGTCGCGCGCGGCTGGAAGGCCCGGGCGCCTCGATCCACCGTTTCGCCGCCGCGTCCAAAGGCTCGATCAGCCTGGTCGTGCCTCAGGGCGAAATGCGCGCGGCCTTCGCCGAACTGCTGGGCGTCAACGCCAGCGCCGGACTGTTGAAGCTGTTGAGCGGCGATCAGTCGCGCAGCACGATCCGGTGCGGCGTGGCCGACTTCGACGTCGCCAACGGCGTCGCTCGCGCAAAGACCTTCGTCGTCGATACCGACGTGGTGCTGGCGCAAGGATCGGGATCGATCAATCTCGGAACCGAGACACTGGATCTGAAGATCGACGGCGAATCCAAGAAGCCGCGTCTGCTGCGCCTGTGGACGCCGATCCATGTGCGCGGTCATCTGTCGGCGCCCAGCGTCGGCGTCGAAACAGGTCAGTTGATCACCCAGGCCGGGGTGACCGGGGTGCTGGCGGCAGTCGTCGCACCCTTCGCCGCCCTGTTCGCCTTCGTCGATCCGGGTCTGGCCGAGGACGCCAACTGCGGCTCGCTGATCGCAAATGCGCGATGAGGCCGAACGGCGGGTCGCCGCGTATCTGACCTCGATCTGTCAGTGAGAGACCGCCGATGACCCGTAGAGGCCTTTTCGCCCCCGCCCTCGGCGCCGTGGTCGCCTCGCTGACCGCCGCCTGCAGCCCGTTAGGGGTCCTCAACGCAGTGGGTCCGCGCGATCGGGGCGTACGGCGCGTGGCGCGCGATCTGGAATACGGCTCCGACCCGCGCCAGAGGTTCGACATCTATGCCCCGGAAGCCGCCGGTGCGGCGTCGCCCCTGCCCGTGCTGGTCTTTTTCTACGGCGGCGGTTGGGATTCGGGATCCAAGGATCTCTACGGCTGGGCCGCCCAGGCTCTGGCGGCGCAGGGGTTCGTCGTGGCCGTCGCCGACTATCGACTTGTGCCCCAGGTTCTGTTCCCGGTCTTCATCCAGGATGCGGCCGCAGCCACGGCCCGGGTGGCCGAGGTGGCGGCGCAGTACGGGGGCGATCCGGCTCGGCTGGGCGTGCTCGGGCATTCGGCAGGCGCACACCTGGCCATGATGATCGCCCTCGACAGGCGCTACATGGCCGCCGTCGGCAAGCCGGACCTGATCAAGGCGGCGGCGGGGCTGGCGGGGCCCTACGACTTCCTGCCGTTCGACGTGGCCTCCTCGATCAACGCCTTCGGCCAGGCGCCCGATCCGGAACAGACCCAGCCCCTGCATTTCGCCCGCGCCGACGCCCCGCCCCTGTGGCTTGGCCATGGAACGGCGGACGTCATCGTCCACGACGAGGACACGATCCTGCTGGAGGCGCGGATGCGGGAACTCGGCGGGCGCTGCGAGGCGAAGCTCTATCCGGGTCTCAGCCATGAGGATCTGATCGCGACCTTCTCGCCCCTGTTCCGTAAGAAGGCCCCGGTGCTGGCCGACGTTTCCGCCTTCTTCCACCGTCAGCTGGGATAGGCCGACCGGAAACGGGTAACGGACGCTCACACAAGATGAAGCGTCACAGTCTCGCCAGCGCCATGATCCTCGGCTAGAGGAAGTCATGACAGAACAGAAAAACGGGGCGCTGTCGGCGCCCGAGGCGCTGGATCGCCTCGAACACCTCTACACCCAATCCGTCGCCGCCCTGCGGGACGCCGTCCGGACCTTCCTCGCCACCGGCGAGCGGGCGGACCCCGAGGCCCGGGCGAACGGGCTCTTCTCGTACCCCTCGCTGAAGATCAGCTGGTTCGGCGATCGGCCCACCAACCTGCCCATCCGGTCCTATGCCCGGATGTCGCGCCAGGGCGTCTATTCGACCACGATCACCCGGCCGGACCTGTACCGCCCCTATCTGATGGAGCAGCTGACCCTGCTGCAGCAGGACTACGACGTGGCCTTCGAGGTCGGTCCGTCGGAGCAGGAGATCCCCTTCCCCTATGTGCTCGACGGGTCCGACGTCGTGCTGAACCCGTCGCAGACGGCGGCCATCGCGCGATACTTCCCGACCACGGACCTCGCCCATATCGGCGACGAGATTTCCGACGGCCTGTTCGACCCGAGCGAGGACTTTCCTCTTTCGCAGTTCGACGGGCTGCGCACCGACTTCTCGCTGGCGCGGCTGCGGCACTACACCGGGACGCCGGTCGAGCATGTCCAGTCCTATGTGCTGTTCACCAACTACAACCGCTATGTCGACGACTTCGTGCGCTGGGCCTGCGAGCAGCTGAAGGACCCGAACAGCATCTACGAGACCCTGTCGTGCGCCGGCGGGGTGGTGATCACGCGCGAGACGGCGGACGCCGATGCGGTGATGGACGCGGCCTGGAAGAAGCACCAGATGCCCGCCTATCACCTGACCGCACCGGGCCATGAGGGCATCACCCTGGTCAACATCGGGGTGGGGCCGTCGAACGCCAAGACCATCTGCGACCACCTGGCCGTCACCCGGCCGCACGCCTGGATGATGATCGGCCACTGCGGCGGCCTGCGCCCGTCCCAGACGATCGGCGACTACGTCCTGGCCCACGCCTATCTGCGCGACGACCATGTGCTGGACGCGGTCCTGCCGCCGGACATTCCGATCCCCTCGATCGCCGAGGTCCAGCGCGCCCTCTACGATGCGGCCAAGATGGTCTCCGGCGCACCGGGCGAGGAGGTCAAACGCCGCCTCCGCACCGGCACGGTGGTGACCACCGACGATCGGAATTGGGAGCTGCGCTATTCCAAGTCGGCGCTGCGCTTCAACCAGTCTCGGGCCGTGGCCATCGACATGGAGAGCGCCACCATCGCCGCCCAGGGCTATCGCTTCCGCGTTCCCTACGGGACCCTGCTGTGCGTCTCGGACAAGCCGCTGCACGGGGAGATCAAACTGCCGGGTCAGGCGAACCGCTTCTACGAAGGCTCGATCTCCGAGCATTTGCAGATCGGGATCCAGGCCATCGACATCCTGCGCAGGGAGGGGGCGAGCCTGCACTCCCGGAAACTGCGCGCCTTCGACGAGCCGCCGTTCCGCTGACCTTTGTCCGTTTCGTCATGACCAGGGCAAGGTGACGAAACGGGACGAAACGGACGAAATCTCCTTTCCCCGGCGACGGGCGAAAGCCCGGTTGGTCAGCATTATAGCCGTGCCGGCAGGGGCGCCGGATAAAAGGCCTATCGTCAGAGCCGGCCCTTGAATCCGAAGGCGAATTCGGGGGATGTGTTGATGGGTATGCGGCGGTGAACCCCTCGCTCCGGGAGAGGGTTTATCTTTTCCGGAACAGATACAGGCCGAAGCTGAGCCAGGGTCGACCGAAGTCGAAGGTGGCCTTCGACAGGTCGGCGCGCTGGCGGATGGAGGGCGCGGCGGGGTCGTCCGGATTGGCGTCCAGCCAGTCCCGGACCCGCGCGTCCGCCCCGCCGAAGAAGGCGTCCCAGTCGGCGTCCGGGGCGATTTCGGCCGAGACGGTTTCCAGCCCGGCAGCCTCAGCCGCGGCGAGCCAGCCGTCGTGGGTCGCATAGTCGCCCGCGGCCCCGATCACCTGACGCAGGGGCTCGGGCGGTTCTCCCTTCCAGGTCAGGTCGCCCCATAGCAGCCAGCCGGGCGACGCCAGCCGCCCGGCCAGCGCTGCGAAGATATCGACCGCCGAGCGGACGCCCGGCCCCGCCGGTTCGGTCGAGCCGAGGGCCACGATCAGGTCGGCCGGAGCGAGGCGGTCGAGCGCCGTGGCCGAACCCTCCGCGACCACCATGACCTTCCCGGCGACGCCGGCGTTCGCGGCGCGGTCGCGGATCATGTCCGCCATATCGGGATAGCGTTCGATCGCCTGCACCCGCAGGCCGAACTCCCGCGCGAGGGCGACCGAGACCCCGCCCGCGCCGGCCCCGATATCAAGCGCCGTCGCGCCCTCAGTCAGGCCGGTCCGGGCGACGAGAGCCAAGACAGCGTCGAGCGTGACGGGGTTGGCAACCTCGAATCCGGCATAGGCGATGCTGTGATAGGTCGGGGTCATCGGCCGGTTCTAGCCGAGGCGGCGCCCGTGCGCATCTGGCAGTCAAAAAGAACTTTACATCACAAAGTAGATGTGAGATCAAAGGGTCATCAACCACGGACGACCTGCGATGACCGCCACGACCTTCGACCCCGTTCCCCTGTCCACGCAGCCGACGCTCGCCGTCGCGGCGGGACGCAATCTGATCGCCGCCGGCTCGATCTTCGCCGCCGCCAACCTGTTCCAGTGGGGGGTGATGAGCGGGGTCCTGCATCTGCATCCGGCCACGCTGTCGCTGAGCTGGCCGGTCGCTGTGGTCGCCTTTCTGATCATCCTTCGCCGCCTGCGCGGGCTGGGCGGAGAGGCCGCGATCCGCGCCGCCTCATGGTCGCGCTGGGCCATCTTGGCCCAGATCGCCGCCGCCCTGTCCCTGGCCATCGCCTCGGTCCTGCTCAAGAACTGGGCGCTGATGATGTGGATGTCGCCGATCGGTCTGGCCCTCTACGGTCTCGCCTTCTTGGTCGCCGCGGTCCGCGGCGGTCCGAAGTGGCTGGCCGGCGTGGCCCTGGGCGCCTTCATCGCGGCGGGCGGCGTCGCCCTGCTGATCGGTACGCCGCAGCAATACCTGGCCTATGCCTGCGGTCTGGTCGCCTTCGCCCTGATCCCCGGCCTCGCCCTGACCTTCGGCCGCGCGCGCTGACACTGAAATCGCATACGGGAAATCGAACCATGACCGATCCGAACAACGACACCGCCGACATCGCCTGGCTGAAGAACCTCGCCGCCGAGGGCGCTGCGACACCCATGGGTGGCGGTGGAATCCTGATGGCCGCCGGTCTGATCTTCGGCCTGGCCAGCATCGCCCACTGGACGGTGGCCTCGGGGCTGATCGACCAACCGCCCCCTGCCTTCAGCTTCCTCTGGATCGGCGCCACCGTCCTGTTCCTCTGCGTCCTGACTGCGGTCATCCAGCGCAGCCGTGGCTCGGGCGGGGTGAAGACCGCGGTCGATCGCGCGACCCGTTCGGTCTGGTCGGCCGTGGGCTGGGGGATATTTACGCTGTTCGGCTCGATCGCCCTGATCGCGTGGAGGGTGGGTGAACAGAGCCTGGTTCTGTTGTCGCTGTCGCCGTCGATCATCATGGTCTTCTATGGTCTGGGCTGGGCGGTCAGCGCGGCGATGACGCGGTCGAAGCCTCTGACCTGGCTGGCGGGCGCATCGTTCCTCGCCGCGCCACTTCTGGCGCTGCTGGCCAACCAGCCGTCGCTTTACCTCGGCTATGCGGCCTGCCTGTTCCTGCTCATGGCGGTTCCCGGCTTCCTGCTGATGCGCGCCGCGAAACGGGGCTGAGGATGGCGGACGATTTCGATATCGGCCGGATCGACGACGTCATCCACGGACGGGTCCGTCTCGGCATCATGGCGGCCCTGTCCGGCGTCGACAGCGCGGACTTCGGCACGCTGAAGGCGCGGCTCCAGACGACCGACGGCAATCTGTCGGTCCATTTGCGGAAGCTGGAGGAGGCCGGGTTCGTCGCCGTGACCAAGCGGTTCGTGGGTCGCAAGCCCCTGACCGAGGCCGCGATGACCGAGCCGGGCCGGAAGGCCTTCGTCGCCTATCTGGACGCCATGGCCGGGCTGGTCGGGCCGCGCTGAAACGCCCTATAGGGAGGCCATGACCTCCCGCATCCACGCCTTCGACGCGCTCGACAATTTCCGCGACTACGGCGGCTATGACACCGCCGCAGGCCGGGCTCTGCAGACCGGCCGGCTGTTCCGCTCGGCGCATCAGGCCTCGGTGTCCGAGGCGGATCTGGGGCGGCTGGCGGCGCTGGACCTCGGCGTCGTCGTCGACCTGCGTCGGCCGGTCGAGCGTCGGCGACAGCCGTCGAAGCGGGCCGCGAACTTCACCGGCCAGGTGTTCGAGAGCGACCTCGACGAGGCCGGCGAGGCGCCGCACATCACCTTTCTGAAGACCGCCGACCTGACCCCGGACTCGGGTCGCCGGTTCATGACCGCGACCTATCGCGAACTGCCTTTCGCACCGGCCCACATCGACCTGTCCAGCCGCTATTTCCATGCGCTGGGCGAGACCGACCGGCCGGTGCTGATCCACTGTGCGGCGGGCAAGGACCGGACCGGGATGCTGGCGGCCCTGACCCATCATCTGTTGGGCGTGAGTCACGACGACCTGATGGAGGACTATCTGCTGACCAATACGGCGGTCGATCTGGTCGGCCGCGCCCCGGCCATCGCCGAACAGCTGAAAGGCTTTACCGGACGTGACGCGTCGCATGACGCCGTGGTCGCCTTCATGGGAGTCGAACCCGCCTATCTGGACGCGGCCATCGCCGCGATCGACGAGCGGTATGGCTCCCTCGACGGCTATCTGGAACAGGCGCTCGGCGTCGACACGGCCCTGCGCGACCGGATCGCGGAGCGGCTGGCGGCGTGACCGTTCGCGTCGTCCGGACCCTGGACTGGGCCGAGCCTCTCGCCGTCGCGGCCGGGCTGGCGCATCGGGAGGGCGCGCTGTGCCTGTTGTCCGACGGCGGTCCCAATGGCGGGCGGTCCTGGGTCGCCTGCGAGCCGGACCGGATCGCGACGACGCGGATGGAGGCGGACCGTCCTTTCGCCGCCCTGGCCGGGGAGGGGATGGACCGGTTCGTGGTCGGGCTGGCGACCTATGATGCCGGGGCTCGCCCGGCGACGGGAGATCGGGGACCGTCGCCGGGCGACTGGCCGGACCTGATGCTGGCCCGCTATCCGGCCATGCTGGTCTTCGATCATGAGGCGCGTACCGTCTCGGCCATCGGCCTAGGGCGAGACGAGGCCGGGGCGGCCGAGGCGGCGGACGCCGCCGCTGTGTGGATGGCTTTCGCGGCCGCGGAGGTCACGCCCGGCGAGGTCCCGGCCGCGCGGTTCGAACCCGAGCGGCCGGAGCGCGACTACATCGCCGCCGTCTCCGATGTCGTGGCGCGGATCGCCGCCGGGGAGCTGTTCCAGGCCAATATCGCGAGGTCGTGGGGCGGCTCGCTCGAACCCGACGTCGATCCCTTCGCGGTGTTCGTCCGGCTGGCGGCGGGGACGGCGCCCTACAGCGCCTTCTGGCGGGTCGGGGATCGGGCGCTGGTGTCGAACTCGCCCGAACTGTTCCTGACCTTCGACCCCGCCAGCCGGCGGATCGAGACCCGACCGATCAAGGGCACACGGCCTCGCGATCCGGACGCCGGGATCGACGCGGCCAACGCGGCCGACCTGATCGCCAGCGCCAAGGACCGGGCCGAGAACCTGATGATCGTCGACCTGATGCGCAACGACCTGTCGAGGATCGCGCGGCCGGGGTCGGTCGTGGTCGAAAACCTGTTCGAACTGGAGAGCTTCGCCACCGTCCACCACCTCGTCTCGACCGTGACCGGCGAGGCCATGACGGGCGTCGGGCCGGCCGGGGTGCTGGCGGCGTCATTCCCGCCGGGATCGATCACGGGCGCGCCCAAGCATCAAGCCATGCGGGTCATCGCGGGTCACGAAGGGCCGCGCGGTCCCTGGTGCGGCAGCCTGTTCCTGCTGGACGACGACGGCTCCCTGACGGCCTCGGTGCTGATCCGGACCATCGCCTTCTGGCGCAAGGGGGAGACCTGGGCCTTCCGGACCCTGGCCGGGGCAGGGATCGTGGCGGACAGCGATCCGGCTTCGGAACTGCAGGAAACGGACGCCAAGATTGCCGCGATCCGGCAGGCCCTGATCGGCTAGCAGTTGGTGCAGGTGATCGTGTTCACCAGCCGCGGGCGCAGCCAGTAGGTGTGAGAGAATTGCTTGGTCCCGATGACCTGGTTGAGCGGCGAGACATAGTCGTAGGTCCCCTCGCTCATGATGATGCTCTCGCCGTTCTCGATCAGGCCGTCGGGAACGGTCACGGACCCGGTGCGCGCGGTCATGCCCTTGCCCCGGCTCCAGCTCACCCGCGCCACGCCGTCGGTTCCGCGCGTGATGGCGGTGACACGCAGCTTCAGCGCGCTGTCCGGAAAGGGCGCGAGGACCAGTCCGCCGAGAGCGAAGGTGTCGTCGATCAGGGCGGCGTTCACCGTCTGGTACTGGGCCACGATGTCGGCGACCTGGGAGGTCGAGTGCCCCATCCGGCGCTGGGCCATATAGGCCTGACAGAATTCGGCGAGACCGAAATAGATCAGGATCAGCACGGGGGCGAGAATGGCGAATTCGACCGCCGACACGCCGGAACCGTCGCGGCCGAACCGGCGCAGGAAACCGAGGCTGGCGGAGCGGCGCAGGCTCAAGGCGTTCCCCCGCGATAAGGCTCGTTGCGGAAGGCGGTGGCGACCGAGATCACGGCGGCGCCGGAGTTCAGGCGCGACATGGCCTGCTGCATGAAGGGGGTGACCAGCGGCTGGGAATACCAGACCCGGACCAGCATCAGGTCGCCGGGCTGGCCTCTGTTATATTGAAGATCGCCCGTGTTCATCACGCCGTTGCGGATCGGGCTGGGGGGGATGCCGTCGGTGAACTGGGGCATGACGCGGACATCGACGTCGGCGCGATTGGCGCAGTCGCCCTGGAAGACGCTCATCTCGGAACACAGGGCGGTCTTGAACTGGGCGGCGGTGATGTTCCCGGAATCGGCCTGGCCGGTGCGGACCAGCCGGCTGGCGCTCAGCACGGCGTTCTCGAGCGTGGAGTCGATCAGGAAGACCAGACCCAGTTCCAGCACGGCGAAGATCATGAAGAAGAACGGGGCGGCGACCATGGCGAACTCGACCGCCGCAGCGCCTTCGCGACGGGGGCGGTCGGCGGCCCGGCCGCGCCTGCGGAACAGGAATCGGCTCATGGATCAGGGGATCGGGCTGGCGGCGGTCGACGCCGAGGCCGAGGCGGGACCCGCGATGTTGCGAATGCTGGGGGCGCAGGAGGCGGCGCAGGCCATCTCGGTCGCCTGGGCGCCGCGCCACACGCGCACGGATCCGGTCGATCCGCCGGTGACGACGATCTCGCCCTGGAAGATGGTGCGGCCGACGCCGTCCACGGCGACGACCTCGGTCACGCCATAGCCCTTGCCGGTGACGAACAATGTGTTGGCGTCCACCACGGTGACATCGGCGATCGCCGGGTTGCCGACGATGACCGAGGCGGCCGACCCCGTCAGGCCGATGCGGGCCGAACGGTCGATCTCGACGTTCAGGGTCTGGGCCCGGGCTGCGCCTGCGACGAGCAACAGCCCGGCGAGGAGGGCGGGGCGCAGGCGGGCGGCGATCGATCCGGCCATGGTTTATGTGTCCTTGTAGCTCTGAACGGGCGCGCGCGAAGGCGAGGCGCGAAGATCGGCCGGAAACCTCTACAAACTCTAAAGTGAGAGACCTCCGGCCACGTTTCGTTCAGACGCCTGAACAAGCGTTAACGGATGATCTTGTCCGCAGCGACCCGAAGCGCCGCCTTATTCAGTGGTGGCGGGCGTTTGCTGGAGCGATGGCCGGATCATGCGAACTTTTTACAGTAAACGGGCGGGTAACCACGCCTTCTAGCCCGCCTTTAACCGATCAGGGCGATTATGCTCATGCGTTTGGGGGAAAGCGGGCGACCGAGCCTCCCAGCCATCGTTAGCTCGCTTCACAGATTTCAAAAGGAAGAACACCATGACCAAGTTTGTTTCGCGTTTCGCCAAGGACGAGTCGGGCGCCACGGCCATCGAGTATGGCCTGATCGCGGCTCTGATCGCCGTCGTCATCATCGGCGCCGTGCAGCTGGTCGGCACCAACCTGTCGGCCACGTTCGGCAAGGTCTCGGCCAAGCTCGGCTAAACCCTCACGGGTCTTGAAAGCGGGGGCCGGCGCGGAAACGCGCCGGCCCTTTGTTTTTGTGGGCCAGGTCGTCGCGGCAACCCGGACTTAACCCGCCCCATGCAGGATGCCGTCATGGACCTCGTTTCTCTCATTCTTCTGAGCGTTCTTCCGGGCCTGGTCATCGCGGCCGCCCTTTCGGACCTGACGACGATGCGGATTCCGAACTGGCTGTCGGGATCGCTGATCCTCGGCTTTTTCCCGGCCGCCTTCGCGGTCGGCCTGCCGCTCGACGTCGTCGGACTGCACGGCGGCGTGGCCGTCATCGCCCTTCTGGTCGGCATGGGTCTGTTCGCGCTGCGGGTCATCGGCGGCGGCGACGCCAAGCTGATCGCCGCGGCCTGCCTGTGGCTGGGTCCGTCGGCCTCGTTCCAGTTCATTCTCTGGACGGCCGTGTTCGGCGGCCTCCTGTCTCTGGCCCTGATCGTCGCCCGACGCGACGTCGCGCCCCATATCGTCGGCGGTCCGGGCTGGGTCCACACCCTGCTGGAGACCAAGGGCGACATCCCCTACGGCATCGCCATCTGCGCCGGCGCCTTGATGGCTTTCCCGTCCTCAGCCTTGCTGACGACCTTCGCCGCAGGCTGACACGCGTCGGGGTTTAGGGCCGCGTTAACCCGCGCCCGCCATGGTCGTTAACGGTAGACCGCCAGCGTCACGATTCGCGCGGCAGGTCTCGCCGGAGACCGTCGATGAAGCCCGCCCGTATTGCCGTCATCTGCATCGCCGCCGTGGCCGCTATCGGCCTGGCCCTCGTGGTGAAAGCCATGGGATCGCCCTCGGGCGAGCCCGCGACCGTCGCCGCGGCCGCAGAACCCGCGCGCCCGATGGCCAAGGTTCTGGTCGCCGCTCGCGATCTCGCGCCCGGGGTCCGTCTGACCGACGCCGACCTGGAGTGGAAGGACTGGCCCGCCGACGAGGTCAATCCGGCCTTCATCACCGACGGTTCCGTCCCCGTGCCGCAGGCCGCGCCCGCCGAGGGCGAGCAAGCCGCGGCCGCCCCCGCCGAAGAAGAGGCCAAGCCGGAAGGCACGGTCGCCCGGGTGACCCGCGCCGCCGAGGAACTGACCAGCGGCGGGGCCAAGTCGGAATATTTCGGATCGGTCGTTCGCGAACCGATCCTGGCCGGTGAACCGATCATCGGCCGCAAGATCGTGCGTGCCGGGGACAGCGGCTATATGGCCGCCTATCTGGAGCCCGGCATGCGGGCCATGGCCATCGCCGTCTCGACCGAGACCGCCGCCGGCGGCTTCATCCTGCCCGGCGACCGGGTCGATGTGATCGTGACGGTCGAACTGGAACGCGACACCGAAGAAGCCCCGAACCAGGCCAAGTTCGCCAGCCGTCTGGTGCTCCAGAACGTCAAGGTCCTGGCCATCGACCAGTCGACGCGCGCCGAGGACGACCAGCAGGCCGTGGTCGGCGCCACGGCAACCCTCGAAATCGCGCCCAACGACACCGAGACCCTGGCCCTGGCGAAGGCGGCCGGGACCTTGTCCCTGACGCTGCGGTCCTATGCCGACACCGCCGGACCCTCGGGCCGCGTCGGCTCGCCGGCCCGGACACCCGTCGCCAGCCGTCCCTCGCAGGTGCGCGTCTTCCGCGGCGGAGAGCCCGAAGTGGTGAGCATCCCATGAGCGTTCGTGTGAACCGTTTCGTCGCCCTGGCCTGCGCCGGCCTCGTCGCCGTGGGCGCCGCCGCTCCCGCGACGGCCCAGACCTATGGCGCACGCCAGACCGTGGCGGCCGGCTCGGGCCCGCAACTGGTCAACCTGCCGCGCGGCACTTCCTTCGCCGTCGACCTGCCCGCCGATGCGCGGGACGTCATCGTTTCGAACCCGGCCGTGGCCGAGGCCAACGTCCACTCGCCGCGCCGGATCACCGTCATCGGCATCGCGCCGGGCGAGACCGATGCGGTCTTCCTGGACGCCGCCGGCCGCCAGATCCTGACTCTGCGCGTGCGCGTCGACGCAGGCGTTTCGGCCCTGCAAGACACCCTCAGCCGCGTCGCTCCGGGCTCCCAGATTCACGCAGAGGCCGTCAACGACAGCATCGTCCTGACCGGCCTGGTGACCAGCGCGGCGGAGGCGGATCGCGCCGTCTCCCTGGCCCGGGCTTTCGTCTCGGCGCCCGAGAAGGTGCTGAATATGATGACGGTCGCCCAGTCCGATCAGGTCACGCTGCGCGTCCGCGTCGTCGAGGTTCAGCGCAACGCGATCAAGCAACTGGGCTTCGACACGCAGGCGGTGCTGGGCCAGGTCGGAAACACCCAGTTCCTGCTGGGACAGGCGGCCAGCTTCGCCACCAACGGCGGCCTGCTGGGCGGTCTCTCGCTGGGATCGAGCCGCGACACGACGCAGAATTTCCAGCTCCAACGCCCGTGCGGCGGCGCCTTCGCCCCCGACGTGTTGTGCAACTACACGGTCCGGGGACCGGCCGACGCCTCCAACTGGGATACGGCCCAGCCGGGCACCGGTCCGGGCTCGGACGGGGTCAACAGCGCCGAGGCGACGATCAAGGCCTTCGAGCGCGTCGGTCTGATCCGCACCCTGGCAGAACCCAACCTCACCTCGGTCAACGGCGAGAGCGCCAGCTTCCTGGCGGGCGGGGAATACCCGGTTCCGACCGGCCGCGACCGCGACGGCAATGTGACCATCGAGTTCAAGCCCTACGGCGTGAACCTGGGCTTCCGGCCGGTCGTCCTGTCCGGCGGCCGCATCTCGTTGCAGATCTCGGTCGAGGTGTCCGAACTGACGCAAAGCGGCGGCATCACGCTCGGCGGCGGCACCGAAAACGCGTTCAACATCGCCGGGCTGAACGTCCGCCGCGTCCAGAACACGGTGGAAATTCCCTCCGGCGGGTCGATGATGATCGCCGGTCTGCTCCAGGAATCCACCCGCCAGACGATCGACGGTCTGCCCGGCATCGGCGCCCTGCCTGTTCTGGGCCAGCTGTTCCGTTCGCGGGACTACCTGTCCGGCGAGACCGAGCTCGCGATCATCGTCGAACCCTTCATCGTCACGCCGGTGTCGCGTGATCAGCTGCAGACGCCCGCAGACGGCCTGCGCATCGCGACCGACGCCCAGACCATCTTCTTCGGCCAGCTGAACCAGGCCTACGGCTCGCCCGCCCCGACCGCCTCGCCGAGCGCCGGCTGGCAGGGGCCGGTGGGTTATGTGATCGAGTGAGCGCGCCCATGAGCACCAGCATGACCCGCACCCTGTTTCTCGCCGCCGCCGCTGCGATCGCAGCAGCCCTGTCCGGCTGCATGGGCGCCCCGGCCGAGGGGCTTGGGCCGACGCCACTGACCCCGACGTCGCGCTTCTCCCTGCAGGTCGAACCGGGCCTGGATCGCGTAGCCCTGGCCGTGCACGAGACGGGCCTGTCCGACAATCAGACCCTGGCCCTCCGCGACATGGTTAATCGCTTCGCCGCCGAGGGCGCGCCGATGCTGACGGTCGAGGCGCCGTCGGGCGACGATCCCGTGGCCTCGGACATCGCCTGGCGGATCAAGGGGGCGCTGGAGGCGTCCGGCGTGCCGCCCTATCAGGTGCGCGTCGTGACCTATGTCGCCCCCGATCCCCGGGCGCCGGTGCTGGTCGGTTTCGACACCGTGCGCGCCGTCGTGCCCCGGTGCGGGCAGGAGTGGAGCAATCTGGCCCGGACCGGCAACAACGCCGGGAGCGCCAACTTCGGTTGCTCGGTCAACGCCAACCTCGCCGCCCAGATCGCCAACCCGCGCGACATCGTCATGCCGCGGGCCATGACTCCGGCGGACGCCGCGCGGCGCTCGGTCGTCATCGACCACTATCGCGCGGGCGAGCAGACGGCGGCCGTCCGCGAGGTGGTCGTGGATCGCGGGCGCGTCTCGAATGCTGTGGACTGACGGGACATGACCAACGCATTCGCCTCGCGCCCCTTTGACGATCTCGACGACGAGTTCGGCGCCGATCTCGACTTCATGCCGGCGGCCGCGCCCTCGCTGGACGCCGACATCAATCCGCGCGAACCGCTGCAGTTCACCGCGCCGGGCGCGCCGGTCCCGGTCCCGGTCGGCGCCGTCGTGGCCCATCCCGGCCTGCCCGTGGCCCAGGGGCCGGGGCCGGCGCCCGGCTACAATCCCGTGGGCGAGCTGGTCGCCGGCGCCTCCGCCGCCCTGTCGCCCCAGCCGGGCGGACTGCAGGTCGAGGTCACGGTTCCGCGCATCGCCATCCACGTCTTCGGCGAGCGACAGGACACCCTGGCCGCCGCCGAGCGGGCCGGTCAGGACCGGCGCATGTCGCGCGCCACGACCCAGATCCGCGTCGGCGGCATCCCCGGCGCGCTCGACGCCTATTCGCACGAGCCGACCCCGCCGCTGATCATCGTCGAATGCCTGGAAAGTCCGCAGAATTTGCTTTGGCAGGTCGATCGTCTGGCCGAGGTCTGCGACGCCGGCACCAAGGTCGTCGTCATCGGCGCGACCAACGACATCATCCTGTTCCGCGAGCTGATGAAGCGCGGCGTCAGCGAATATCTGGTCGCTCCGATCCAGCCGCTGCAGCTGATCGCCGCCATCGGCGGCCTGTTCTCCGATCCGGCCCAGCCGTTCGTCGGCCGCTCCATCGCCTTCGTCGGCGCGCGGGGCGGGGCGGGGGCCTCCTCGGTCGCGCACAACACCGCCTATGCGATGTCCGAGCGGATCGGCGCCAACACCGTCATCGTCGACTACGACCTGCCGTTCGGAACGGCCGGTCTCGACTTCAATCAGGACCCCCTTTCCGGCATCGCCGAGGCCCTGGGCCAGCCCGACCGGCTGGACGCCGTCCTGCTTGACCGGATGATGGTCCGCTGCACCGACAAACTGTCGCTGTTCGCGGCGCCGGCCACCCTGGACAACGACTGGGACATCTCGCCGGACGCCTTCGAGGAGGTGACCAGCCAGATCCGCGGCACGGCGCCCTTCGTGGTGCTGGACCTGCCGCACATCTGGACCGGCTGGATGCGCAAGACCCTGATCTCGGCGGACGAGGTCGTGGTCGTGGCCACGCCCGATCTCGCCTCCCTGCGCAACGCCAAGAACATGATCGACCTGATCCGCTCGGGCCGCCCGAACGACGCGCCGCCGCGGCTGGTGCTCAACCAGGTCGGCGTGCCCGGACGTCCGGAGATCCCGGCCAAGGACTTCGGCGCGGCTCTGGGCATCCACCCCAGCCTGTCGATCCCGTTCGACGCCAAGCTGTTCGGCGCCGCGGCCAACAATGGCCAGATGATTCTGGACGCCGGGGGCAAGTCGAAGGCGGCCGAGGCTTTCCAGACCCTGGCCCAGATCGTGTCGCGCCGCGAACTGCCGATGATCGCCGCGCCGGGCAAGGCCGCCAAGGCGTCCGGGGGCGAATCGAAGTCGATGTTCTCCGGCCTGTTCAAGAAGAAGACCTGACGGGTGTTCGGAAAGCGCACATCCCAGCCCGGCGGCGTGGCGGTCGAGCCCCGGCCCGCGCCTGCGCCCGCGCCGCATCCGGCCGAGGCGTTCGACGACGCCTTTCCCCCACAGCCGGCCCAGGGTCAGCAGACCCAGGCCTTCGCCTACAACGCCGACGCCCCGCCCGCCGAGACCGGTTTCGCCCACACCAGCGGCCGTGCGGCTTCGGCTCCACCGTCTCCCGCCGCAGATCGCCTCGACGCCCTCGCGGCCCGACCCAAGCCCGCCGCCGCGCCTCCGCCGAACGCCGGACCCGGCCCCAAGGCCACCGCCGGCTTCGAACAGCTGAAGAAGGCCCAGGCGGTCGCCGAGATCGTCCGCGAGCAGAGCGACTACTATCACGCCACGAAGACGACGATCTTCAACGCCCTGATGAACACGATCGACCTGGCCCAGCTGGCGCAGCTGGACACCAAGGCCGCATCGGAAGAGATCCGCGACATCGTCGCCGAGCTGGTGGCGATCAAGAATGTCTCCATGTCGGTGGCCGAGCAGGAGCATCTGGTCCAGGACATCGTCAACGACGTCCTCGGCTACGGCCCGCTGGAGCCGCTGCTGGGCCGCGACGACATCGCCGACATCATGGTCAACGGCGCCGGGCGGGTGTTCATCGAGGTGAACGGCAAGGTTCAGCTGACCAACGTCCGCTTCCGCGACAACACCCAGCTGATGAACATCTGCCAGCGGATCGTGTCGCAGGTCGGCCGCCGCGTGGACGAGAGCTCTCCCATCTGCGACGCCCGCCTGCCCGACGGCAGCCGCGTCAACGTCATCGCCCCGCCCCTGGCCATCGACGGCGCGACACTGACGATCCGGAAGTTCAAAAAAGACAAGCTGACGATGAAGAACCTGGTGGAGTACGCCTCCATCAGTCCGGAAGGGGCCCGCGTCCTGGGCGTCATCGGCGCCTGCCGCTGCAACATCGTCATCTCGGGCGGCACCGGCTCGGGCAAGACGACGCTGCTGAACACCCTGACCGCCTTCATCGACCCGACCGAGCGCGTCATCACCTGTGAGGACGCCGCCGAACTGCAGCTGCAGCAGCCGCACGTGGTCCGTCTGGAAACCCGCCCGCCCAACCTCGAGGGTCAGGGCACGATCACCATGCGGGACCTGGTCAAGAACTGCCTGCGGATGCGTCCCGAGCGGATCATCGTCGGTGAGGTCCGGGGTCCGGAAGCCTTCGACCTGCTGCAGGCCATGAACACCGGCCACGACGGCTCGATGGGCACCCTGCACGCCAACTCCCCGCGCGAGGCCATCAGCCGGATGGAATCGATGATCACCATGGGCGGCTACGGCCTGCCGTCCAAGACGATCCGCGAGATGATCGTCGGCTCGGTCGACGTCATCATCCAGGCGGCCCGCCTGCGCGACGGTTCGCGCCGGATCACCCACATCACCGAGGTGGTCGGGCTGGAAGGCGACGTCATCGTGACCCAGGATCTGTTCGTCTACGAGATCACGGGCGAGGACGAGAACGGCAAGATCGTCGGCCGTCACCGCTCGACCGGCATCGCCCGTCCCCGCTTCTGGGACCGCGCCCGCTACTACGGCCTGGAGCGCGAGCTGGCCGAAGCCCTCGACGCGGCGGAGTAGGCGCGATGCTTCCGATCCTCGCAGCGGTGCTGGCCTTCATCACCATCGGCGGCCTCGGTTGGGCCTTCGTCGGCGGCGACGATTCCAGCTCCCAGGCCCTGAAGCGCGCCGAAGGCTTCACCTCGCCCGCGACAAAGAACGCCCGCGCCAAGGCCGCCAAGGCCGAAGCCAATACGCCTGAGGCCCGACGCAAGGCGATCGAGCTTCAGCTCAAGGATGCCGATCGCAAGGAGCGAAAGGCCCGCATGACCATGGCGGCCAGGCTGAAGCACGCCGGTCTGGCCATGACGATCAAGACATTCACGATGATCAGCATCGGCGCCGGCGTGGTCGTCTTCCTGCTGGCCTTCCTGTTCGGGCCGAACGTCTTTGTCGCCCTCGGCGCCGGTCTGGTGGCCGGGCTGGGCCTGCCGCGCTGGGTCGTGGGTTTCATCGGCAAGAGTCGGATGAAGAAGTTCGCGGCCGAGTTCCCCAACGCCGTCGACGTGATCGTGCGCGGCATCAAGACCGGTCTGCCGGTCCACGACTGCTTCAAGATCATCGGCAAGGAGAGCCCCGCGCCGCTCGGGCCCGAGTTCCAGAAACTGGTCGAGGGGCTGGGCGTCGGTCTGACCCTGTCCCAGGCCCTGGACCGGATGTACGAGCGCATGCCGACGCCGGAGCTGAAGTTCTTCGCCATCGTCATCGCCATCCAGCAGAAGACAGGCGGCAACCTGGCCGAGGCGCTGGGCAACCTTTCGACCGTGCTGCGCGCGCGCCGGATGATGGGCGAGAAGATCAAGGCCCTGTCGTCCGAGGCCGTGGCCTCGGCCGGCATCATCGGCTCGATGCCGCCCGTGGTCATGATCCTCGTGTCGATCACGACCCCCAGCTACATGCTGCTGATGTTCACCGACTTCCGCGGCCAGATCATGCTGCTGTGCGGAGGCACGTGGATGGCGATCGGTATCTTCGTGATGAAGCGCATGATCTCGTTCAAGTTCTAGGAGGGCGACATGGAATCCATCATGCGCGCCATCGTCGAGCCGGTGAACCTGCTCAGCGGTCTGGTCGCCCTGCTGGTCTTCGCCACCGTCATGACCCTGCTGGGCGGCATGGGCAGCGGCGTGGCGCTGGAAAGCCGGATGAAGGCGGTCGCCGTGCGTCGCGACGAACTGAAGCGCCGCTCGCGTCAGGCCATCGCCGCCGGGAGCGGCGGGCTTCGCCACACCGACGACGGCTTCAAGAAGACGGTCGTCGACCGGCTGAACCTGACCAAGATGCTGGAGGATCCCAAGGTCGCCGAGCAGATGGCCCAGGCCGGCTTCCGGGGCCCCCGACCGCTGACGACCTTCTACTTCTTCCGTTTCGCCTCGCCCTTCGTCGGCTTCCTGCTGGCCGGCATCTACATCTTCTTCATCAACGACTTCGGCCAGCCGCTGATGGTCAAGGTGGCGATCGTGATGGCGGGCGCCGTGGGCGGCTTCTACGCCCCCAACATGTTCCTCCAGAACGTGATCGCGAAGCGCAAGGCCTCGATCATGCAGGCCTTCCCCGACGCGCTCGACCTGATGCTGATCTGCGTCGAGGCCGGCATGTCGATCGAGGCGGCGATCGTGAAGGTGGCCCAGGAGATCGGCACCACCTCCATCGCCTTGGCCGAGGAACTCAGCCTGCTGTCCGCCGAGCTCAGCTACCTGCCAGAGCGGCGCATGGCCTACGAAGGCCTCGCCAAGCGGACCAACCATCCGGGCGTCCGCGCCGTGGCCACCGCCATGGTCCAGGCCGAACAGTACGGCACGCCTCTGGGATCGGCGCTGCGGACGATGGCCAAGGAAAACCGCGAACTGCGGCTGTCGGCGGCGGAGAAGAAGGCGGCGGCCCTGCCGGCCCAGCTGACCGTGCCGATGATCCTGTTCTTCCTGCCGGTGCTGTTCACCGTCATCCTGGGTCCGGCGATCATCAAGATCCAGGACACCATGGCCTCCAACGCGGCCCGGGACGTGCCTCGCGCCGAGCAGGGCGCCGAAAGGTAGCTTCTAGAGGCTGTCCAGCTTCAGCCGCAGCGCCTCGCCGATCGCCTCGCAGGCGTTCCGGATCGTCTTCTTGTGCTTGTCGTGGAAGCCCTCGCCCCGGAAGCCGGAGAAGATGAAGCCGTTGGCGATGATGCAGCTGCCGGGTTCCAGCTCCTCGATCTCGTAATAGCGAACCACGTTGAACAGCCAGCCGCGCTTCTCGGTCCAGACCAGCTGGGCGTTCGGCTGCCAGTCGGCGACGCGGCCCGTGACCTGACGTTCGGGCAGGCCCTCGATGCTTTCGGTCAGGTTGATCTGGCCGCCGAAGGCGATGGTTCCGCTGACGCCGGTCTCGACGGGATTCCAGCTGTCCCAGCCCGGCAGGTCGGCGATGACCTCCCAGATCCTGTCGGAAGGGGCGCGGACGCCGACGCGTTTCTCGATCTTGAAGTTCATGGTCGGTGATTTCGCAAGCCAGCCGCTTTGAAGCAAGGCGGCTTGCTTTTGGTGGGGGCTATCGTTCGCGGCGCGGCCGCTCACTGCTTGAGCCCCCGGCCGGGCTGACGGTCTAGCGATTCCCCTCCGGCCCCGGCTGGGACGCGGGCGGAGCGTCCGGCGCGGGGTTGTCCTCGACGCCGGGCGTCGGATCGAAGCGCAGGACCGGGCTGAGGAAGGCCAGGGCGATGGCGACCAGCAGCAGCAGGGCGTTGCCGGCGAACGGACCCCATTCGACGATCTCGTAGAGGCCCACGCCCACGACGGGCGGTACGAGGAAGCCGAGGCCGGCGATCGACATCATCAGCCCGGCGACCGCGCCCTGTTCGTGGGGCCGGACCGCGATGGACGATCCGGCGGTAAAGCCCGGCCGTGCGAAGCCGACGCCCATCGACAGGACGGCATAGCCGACCACGACGCCGAAATAGCCCGGTGAGACGATGCTCATCAGATTGCCGAGCAAGGCCAGGGCGGCGCCCCAGCGCATCAGTTCGCGGGGCTGCATCTTCAACAGCGGGATCAGGCCCCACTGGACCATCAGGGTGGCGGCGGCGCCGGCGAACATGGCGACCCCGATGAAGGGCTGGGCTTGTCGCGCCTCCAGTCCCGTCGCCGCCATCTCGTCGATGATATGGAAGCCGAGCACCGAGATGTTCACGGCCTGGGCGCTGACGATCAGCAGGCCGTAAAGCAGGAAGTCGCGCACGCGGGGGTCGCGCCAAAGGCCCTTGTCGCCGCGGTCGCCACTCGGCGACGGCTGACGGACCACGTCGCCGCTGGGCAGCTTGCGCCACACCACGATCAGGACGATCAGGCCGAACAGGGCGTAGACGTACATCGGCCCCGCCAGCCCCACGAGCGGCAGGATGAAGAAGGGCGACAGCACCGGCCCGATCACCGTGCCCAGCCCCTGGGCCGAGGCGAGCAGGGACATGGCCTGGGTGCGCTGTTCGGGACTGGTGCGGTCGGCGACATAGGCCTGGGAGGCGATGGGGGAGGCCGAGCCGAAGACGCCGTAGATCGTCCGCGCCGTGGCCATCAGGGCGAAGGCGACGATCGCGCCCAGCCATCCCTCGATGCCCGAGGTCGCGGCCAGGCCGAAGCCCGTCATCGACACGACGAACCCGATCAGGCCGATCAGGATGACCTTCTTGCGCCCGAGCTTGTCCGACCAGCGGGCCCAGATCGGCGAGGTAATCGTCCACATCAGGGCCGAGATGGCGAAGGCCCCGGCGACGAGGGTGTCGGCCAGATGGAACTCCCGCCCGATGGCCGGGAGCACCGACTGCAGCCCCATGTTCCCCGCCGTCGCGATCAGGCTGACGACGAACAGGATCATGAAGGCTGGGGAGCGTGGGGACATCACACATGCATAGCGCAATCCTCATCCAATGGGGGAGGATTGGCGATGCCGTCCGAAACCCGCGAGACATCGGCCGACGAGTCAGCCACCTTCTCCGACGAACGGGAGACAGACATGGCCACCCTCCATATCGAGCGGATCATCGCGGCGCCGGCGGACTTCGTCTGGGACCGGCTGCGCGATTTCGGCGCCCTGCACACGAGGGTCGCGCCGGGTCTCATCCTCGATACGGTGGTCGAGGGCGACATCCGCACCGTGACCTTCGACGGCGGCCTCGTCGTGCGCGAGCGGCTGATCGCTATCGACGATCAGCACCGCCGGATCGTCTATTCGATCCTGACCGATCTGTTCGAACACCACAGCGCTTCGAACATGATCGTGCCTGAGGGCGAGGATCGGTGCCGGTTCGTCTGGGTGGTCGACTTCTTGCCCGACGATCCCAAGGCGCGCATCGAGGCCATGATGAATGCCGGCGCTGACGCGATCAAAGCCGCGATGGAAAACGCGGTCGCATAGCAGCCGCATTCCCTTCTCCCCCTGCGGGAGAAGGTGGCAGCCGAAGGCTGACGGATGAGGGGTCACGCGGGCGGCTGGATTGAGGGCCGTGCTTGCCGGTCTGAGCCGGTGTGACCCCTCATCCGATCGCGCCAGGACGACGGCTCCGCCGCCGTGCGCGATCTCCCTCTCCCGCAAGGGGAGAGGGAAGTCAGACGATCGTCAACGTCGGCTTCAGTCGTCGCCCGTCGTCCAGACACAGCCGCGCCTTGACCTCGAACAGGTCGGCGCCGACGGGGACGATCAGCAGGGCCTTGGGCTCGGCCGCGTTGACGCAGACGACCGCATTCTTCGGACAGACGTCGAAACAGCCGGTCTCGATCACGGCCAGCTCGGCCTTGCGGCCCTTGCCGTCGCCGGGCTTCAGATATTTCTTCAAAGCCTTCTTCAGGCTCTTGTCGCCGTGCGGGCCGAAGCCGCCGTCGAGCTTCTTCTGGCACTTCTTGCAGACCAGGACGACATCGCGCCATTTCGTCTTCGAGGTCTTGATGGCCATGGCCCAGATGTCGGCTGCATCTGTGACAGGCGCAAGACGCTTGCGTCGGCGGGCGCGACATCGTCATCATCCCGGACCTTCCCGGGAGCTTTCATGATCCGCATCGCCGCAATAGCCGCCGCCCTGACCCTCATGGCCGCTCCCGCCTTCGCCCAGGTCGTGCCCGCCGCCGATGTCGCCACGGCGGCGCAGGGCGTCGAGGCCGACGTCATCGCCTGGCGTCGCGACCTGCATGCGCATCCGGAACTCGGTCTGGCCGAGACCCGCACGGCCGCCTTCGTGGCCGCACATCTGCGCGAGATGGGCATCGAGGTGCGCGAGGGTGTCGGGCGAACGGGTGTCGTCGGCGTCCTGCGCGGGACCGGTTCCGGGCCCCAGCATGTCGTGGCCCTGCGCGCCGACATGGACGCCCTGCCGGTGCTGGAAGCCACGGGTCTGCCGTTCGCCTCCACCGCGACGGGGAGCTATCAGGGCCAGACTGTGCCGGTCGCCCATGCCTGCGGCCACGACGCCCACGTCGCCATGCTGCTGGGCGCCGCACGGGTGCTCAGCGGGATGAAGGACCGGTTCTCGGGGACCGTCGTCTTCATCTTCCAGCCGGCCGAGGAAGGGGCGCCTCCGGGAGAGCCGCTGGGCGGCGCCCGGTTGATGATCCAGGACGGGGCGCTGGAGAACCCGAAGGTGGAGGCCATCTTCGGCCTGCACGTCGTGCCGGGTAAGGCGGGCACCGTCTTCTATCGGCCGCAGGGCTTCATGGCCGCGTCGGACCGCGTGGACATCACCCTGCACGGGCGCCAGACGCACGGCGCCTGGCCCTGGCGCGGCATCGACGTGATCGCGGTCGCCGGTCAGGTGATCCAGACGGTCAACACCCTGACGGCGCGGACCATCGACCCGACGACGACCCCCACCGTTTTCACCATCGCCACGGTCAACGCGGGCGTCCGTTACAACATCATCCCCGACGAGGCGGTGATGTCGGGGACGCTGCGGACCTTCGACGTCGCCCAGCGCGACGATCTGGTGAAACGGGCCGAGGCCGCCATCGACCATGTCGCCGAGGCCTATGGCGCGACCGCCGACTTCGCCATCCGCCAGAACGCGGCCCTGGTGTTCAACAACGAGGAATTGTCCGCCTGGCTCGCCCCGGTCCTGACTGAGGCGGCGGGCGAGGGGAACGTCAATCCGGCGACCCCGCCGACGACGGTGGCGGAGGATTTCTCGTATTTCCAGAACGAGGTCCCGGGCGTCTTCTATCATATCGGCGGGACGGCCGACGGCGTCGATCCGGCGACGACCGCGCCGAACCATTCGCCTCAGTTCGACGTCAACGAGGACGTTCTGGTCCTAGGGGTGAAGACCCACGCGATGTCGGCGCTGAGGTTCCTCGAGCGGGAATAGGGTCAACGGCGGGTTCGCCACGTTCGTGCACGAACGCTCAACACACCGGGCGCACCTTCGTCAGGTTACGCCCGGAGAGCGACCATGAGGGTTCTGAACTTTCACCTGCCCGCCATCGAGCCGATGCCTCGACGTGAGCTCTGGCGAGAGACCGGCTTCTTCCTCGCATCGTTCCTCGCGACCCTCGGCGGGGCGGTGGTGATGATGAACCACGCGGCCGCGGTTCTCGCCTGAAGCTTGACCTCCGACGCAAGGGCGGCGAGGGGAGGGCGATGAGCTCCCCCAACACCGAACTGGACCGGTTCAAGGCCGCGCGTGTGACAGCCATCCACCGCCTCGACCTGATCGCGCGGGGCGCCCGGATCACCTACGACGACGGCACGCCCGTCGACATGGCGTCGGAGAAGGCGCGGCTGGAAGAGGTCGTCGCCGACATGGATCGCCGCATCGCCAAACTCGAACTGGCCGCCGCGAAGGCGACCGGCCCGCTGAACTAGACGGCGAGCACGGCCTCGATGACCCGGCGATAGGTCGCGGTCAGGGCTTCGAGTTCGGCGACCGGAACCCGTTCGTCCACCTGGTGCATGGTCTGACCGACAAGGCCCAGTTCCAGCACCGGACACATGGCCCGGATGAAGCGGGCGTCGGAGGTGCCGCCGGTGGTCGAGGCTTCGGGGCGCAGGCCGGTCGAGGCCTGCACGGCATCCTGAACCGCCGTGACGAAGGCGCCGTGGGGCGTCAGGAAGGCCTCGCCCGAACACATGTGTTCGAGTGTGATCTGAAGGCCGGTTTCGGCCTGGACGCGGCCGGCCTCGCGGTTGAGCCAGTCGATCAGGCCGTCGCCCGTCTGGGCCGGGTTGAAGCGGATGTTCAGTCGAGCGCGCGCCTCGGCCGGGATCACGTTCGTCGCCGGGTTGGCGATGTCGACGGTGGTGATCTCGAGATTGGACGGCTGGAAGGCTTCGTAGCCCGTGTCGAGCCTGTGGGCGTCGAGCGCGGCCAGCAGGCGGACCAGCACGGGCGCGGGATTCGCCGCCCGGTCGGGATAGGCGACGTGGCCCTGTTTGCCGTGGACGGTGATCCAGGTGTTGAGCGAGCCGCGGCGGCCGATCTTGATCATGTCGCCGAGCTGATGCTGGGACGAGGGTTCGCCGACGACGCAGGCGTCGATGACCTCGCCCTCGGCCATCAGGGTTTCGACCACGCGCTTGGTGCCGTGGAGCGCCGGGCCTTCCTCGTCGCCGGTGATGAGGAAGGAGAGGGAGCCGGGAACATCGCCTTCGGCCAAGACCTGAGACACCGCGGCGACCCAGGCGGCGATCCCGCCCTTCATGTCCACGGCGCCCCGGCCGAACAGAATGCCGTCCTTCACCTCGGCCTCGAACGGGGCGGAGGACCAGGCGGCGGCCTCGCCCGTCGGGACCACATCGGTGTGGCCGGCGAAACAGAGGTTGGGCGAGGCGGTCCCGCGCCGGGCGTAGAGGTTCTCGATCCGCGCTTCCTTGCCTTCGCCGCCCGGACCCTCGAAGGCCATGCGACGGCAGGTGAAGCCGAGCTCGGTCAGAACGCGCTGAAGCGTGTCCATCGCGCCGGCGTCGGCCGGGGTGACCGAGGGCCGACGGATCAGATCGCGGCACAGTTCGACAGGATCGATGACAGGAGTTGATGCGGCGCCCATGCGGCTATGCTTTAGGGAGATCGCGTCCAGCCGGAAAGGGGAGCGCCATGCCGAAGATCGACATCGAGACCGCCCCGTTCGGACACGGGACGTCCTATCCCGAAGAATTCGCCGGACCGTGCAAGCCGCGCCGGCGCTGGCGGCTGGGCGATGCGGCGGGGCTGGATCAGTTCGGGGTCAACATGCTGCGGCTTCCGGCCGGGGCCTGGTCGTCGCAACGCCACTGGCATCAGACCGAGGACGAGTTCGTCTGGGTCCTGTCGGGCGAGGTCGTCCTGGTCGAGAACGACGGCGAGACGGTGCTGAAGGCCGGCGACTGCGCGGGCTTCAAGGCCGGTGTTCCGAACGGCCACAAGATCGAGAACCGTTCGGACGCCGAGGCGGTTCTGCTGGAGGTCGGGACGCGCACGCCCGGCGGCGACGGCGCCGACTATCCCGACATCGACATGGTCCTGCCTCTCGGCGGCGACCGCTATTTTCACCGAGACGGAACGCCTTACCCGAAACATGACCGACGCACCTGAGGCGCCCGAGCCGATCACCAAGCCGAACGCCGAAGCCGCGCTCGCCGCCCACGGGACCAATCCCTGGGCCATCAAGGATTTCCGCCTGATCTGGCTCGGCCGGGTGCTGGCGGTGCTGGCGATCCAGATCCAGTCCTCGGCCCTGCTGTGGCAGGTCTACGAGATTGCGCGGCGCGACCATCCGATCGAACAGGCCAGCCTCTATCTCGGCCTGGTCGGGCTGGCCCAGTTCATCCCCCTGCTGCTGCTGACCCTGCCGGCCGGAGAGATGGCGGACCGACGCGACCGGCGGCGCACGGTGATCCTGTCGATCATGGCCGAAGGGCTGTGCGCCGTCAGCTTCCTGGCCATGGCCATCCACGGTCATCCGCCGCTCTGGGGGCTGCTGGCGGTCGCGGTCGGCTTCGGCGCCTCGCGGGCCTTCCTCGCCCCCGCCAGCCAGGCCTATCTGCCGATGGTCGTCGGCCGCGCCGCCCTGCCGCGCGCCATCGCGGCCCAGTCGATCGCCTTCCAGACCGGCGCCATCGCGGGCCCGGCGCTCGGCGGGGTGATCGTGGGGGTGAATGTGCCCCTGGCCTATGCAGTGTCGCTGAGCCTGTTCGCCATCGCCCTGATCTGTTTCCTGATCATCCGCACCAGCGGCAAGCCGCAGCCGGTCCAGGCGTCGGGCGATCGCTGGGAGGCGGTCAAGGACGGGCTGAAATACGTCTGGAACACCAGGATCGTGCTGGGCGCCATCTCGCTCGATCTGATCGTGGTGCTGTTCGCGGGGGTGGCCCTGCTGACGCCGATCTTCGCGCGCGACATCCTTCATGTCGGGCCGGAAGGGTTCGGCCTGTTGCGCGCGTCGTTCGGCGGAGGCGCCTTCCTGATGGCGCTGGTGCTGGCGCGCTATCCCCTGCCGGGACGAGGCGGGCTGATCATGTTCGCCTCGGTCGCCGTGTTCGGCGTCTGCACCATCGTCTTCGGCCTGTCGAAGATCGTCTGGATCTCGGCGGCGGCCCTCTTCATCGGCGGCGCGGCCGACATGGTCAGCGTCAACATCCGCCAGACCCTGATCCAGCTCTCGACGCCCGATCACATGCGCGGACGGGTCAGCTCGGTCTCGATGCTGTTCATCGGCGCCTCGAACGAGCTCGGCGAGGCCTATTCCGGCGTGATGGTGCGGTTCCTCGGCCCCATCGGCGCGGCCGTGTTCGGCGGCTTCGGGGCGCTGGCGGCGACGGGGCTGTGGGCCAAGCTGTTCCCGGGGCTGCGGAGGGCGGACAAGCTGGTTTGACGTTAGTGAGTAGGGCTTACGTCTTAGGGCTTAGAAGATCGACTTCCTGTCTAAGCCCGAAGACCTGCTCCCTAAGCCCTAGCCTAACCCCACGCCCTGAAATGCTTGGACAGCTTCAGCCCCTGCCGCTGGTAGTGGCTGCCGCCCTCGCCGTAGAGGCGTGAGGGGCGTTCGGTCAGGGGTTCGTAGACCAGCCGCGCGACGATCTGGCCGTGTTCCAGCAGGAACGGCGTGTCGTGGGTGCGGACTTCCAGCACGCCCTTGGAGCCCGCGCCATGGGCCTCGTCCGTGCCGAAACCGGGGTCGAAGAAGCCGGCGTAGTGGACACGGAACTCGCCGACCGACGGGTCGATCGGGGTCATTTCGGCGGCCTGCATGACCGGGATCTCGACGGCCTCGTTCGACGCCAGGATGTAGAACTCGCCCGGGTCCAGCAGCAGCTCGCCGCGACGCAGGGTCAGCGGCTCCCAGAAATCCCTGGGGTCATGACCGTCGATCCGGTCCAGATCGACGACGCCGGCGTGGCGGCGGCCGCGGAAGCCGACGATGTCGCCGCCCTGCAGGTCGACGCCGACGCTGCGGGTCTCCAGCTTCGGCGGCTCGCCGGCCTTGAGACGCAATTGGTTCAGTCGGGTGCCGGGACGAACCAGGATGGAGAAGGTCTGGGGCGCGATCTCCAGATACAGGGGCCCCTCATAGCCCTCGTCCACGTCGTCGAACGATCCGCCGCGATCGGTCAGCAGACGCACGAAGACGTCGACCCGGCCGGTCGAGGATTTCGGATTGGCGCGGGCGATCAGGCCTTTCGGCAGGTTCAGCCGCTCCTGAAGCTCGGCGATATAGACGCAGCCTTTTTCCAGGACGATGCCGTTCGTCATGTCGATCGGGTGCATCTCGACGTCGGCGATCCGCTCCGACACCAGCCGCTTGCCGGGCAGGAAGGACGCCCGGACGCGCCAGGCGCGATCGGACAGGCGCAGATCGAGGCTGGCCGGCTGGACCTGGTCGGCGTCCCACGGCGTGGCGGAAGTGATGGCGCCGCCGGCGATCAGGGCTTCGATGGACTGGGCAGGCAGGATGCCGGGGGTGGGGAAATCAGGAGTCATGGAGAAGGCCATACACATTGATGTCGCGGGACGCACGTCCGCGCGGCGTCCCGCTGCCTGAGCGCGCTTGAACTGCGGCTTGCGTCGGGCGACCATGGCCCATGCACGACACCCAACCCTATGTGGCTGAAACCGAAGGCGTCATCGTCCGCGTTCGCCCCAGCTATCTGGCCGGACAGTCCGATCCGGACGAGGGGCGCTGGGTCTGGGCCTATCAGGTCGAGATCGAGAACCACGGACCCGAGGCGGTCCAGTTGATGGCGCGACGCTGGGTCATCACCGATGCGACGGGCCATGTGGAGACGGTGCGCGGGCCGGGCGTGGTCGGTGAACAGCCCCTGATCGCGCCGGGCGACAGCTATTCCTACGCCTCGGGATGTCCCCTGCCGACACCGTCGGGGTCGATGGAGGGAGCCTATATGATGACCGACGCCAGCGGCCGGTCGTTCGAGGCGCTGATCCCGGCCTTCAGCCTGGACGTGCCAGGCGGGCGGGTGCTGAATTAGAAGACCCTCCCCCGCTGGGCGGAGGAGGGTCGAAAGAGTTGGGGCTGCGTCAACCCGGATAACCGCGGCCCCGCCCCGTCCCCGCTTTCGCCGGGATGACAAAGGCGCTCACCAGCAAGCGGCATCCCACTACTTGCGTTCAAGTAGCGAGCGACCGCGTCGCGAGCGATAGCGCCCTAAATGTATCTACGCAGGCTGCGGGCCAGTTCTTCCTTGCCGCCGCGCTTCATCGCCGGCTGGTAGGCGACGCGGGCGTGTTCGACGCAGTAGACGCCTTCCGAGGCGCGACGGCCGCAGAAGCTGAACTCGGTCGACGACGGGTCGCCGATCGGCCATTTGCACATGTGGGCGCCCAAGGTCATCACCGTGGCGGTGCCGGGCATCTCGGCGACGGCCGGCAGCGACGGGGCGGCGACGACCGGGCGCGGGGCGGGCTGGGCGGCTTCGATCCGACGCGGCGCCGACGGCTGGGCCGGGGGCGTGGTGCGCGTGCGGGCCGGGCGGAAGGTGGTGGCGGTGCGTGCGGGCTGAGACGGGGTCGCGCGGCCCGAAAGGCCGAGGCGGTGGACCTTGCCGATGACGGCGTTGCGGGTGACGCCGCCGCCCAGCTGTTTGGCGATCTGCGAGGCCGACTGCCCCTCGAGCCACAGCTTCTTCAGCGCGCCGACGCGATCTTCGGTCCAGCCTGCGGTCATGCCACCCTCCGGGGAACAGTTTTGATTCAACATTTGGCGCCTGAGGCCCCTCCCGGGTCTCGTCAGCCACAACTAATCGTAAACGAGACCTTAACAGACGCAAGATGTGCGAATCAGTCGTCCACAGGAACTACATCTTGAATCGGTGTTCGCTGAGCAGTCGCGAGCGCTGCGATACGGAACGGGCTCCGATGCGCCGGGTTGACGACCTATGTCCGATACGCCTCCCGCCGACCCGCCAATCCTGCGTAAGCCTTTGACTCCCTTGGCGGGGGATGGCTGCGTGCGCGTGGTCGATCCGCCCGAGATCGCCATTACCCTGACGCCCGACGCCGCCGAGATTTCGGGCTTGCGACTGATCGCCGAGGCGGACGAGGCGCGGCGCAAGGCCAACCCGCTCGTCTGAGGCCTTGCGCGCCGCGTCATGCGGCCGCATCTGACGGCGCATGACCGATCTCGCCTCGACACGCCCTTCCGGGCTCCCGACCCCGCGCCACTACGCGGGGGTCAACTGGATCGGGGTGCAGACCCTCTACCTGCGCGAGGTTCGCCGCTTCTGGAAGGTGGGGGCCCAGACGGTCGCCGCCCCGGTGGTGACGACGCTGCTCTATATGCTGGTCTTCGTCGTGGCGTTGAAGGGGGCGCGGCCGCCGCTGCACGGCACCCCCTTCGCCGAGTTCGTGGCGCCCGGCCTGATCATGATGGCGATCCTGAACAACGCCTTCGCCAACGCCTCGTCCAGCCTGATCCAGGCCAAGATCATGGGCACCTCGACCGACTTTCTCACGCCGCCGCTGAGCCCGCTGGAGCTGACCATCGGTTTCTCGCTGGGCGCGGCGACGCGCGGCATCGCGGTCGGTCTGGTCACGGCCGTCTGCGTCATGCCGTTCGCGAAGCTCGGCCTGACCAATATCGCGGCCATCGTCTATTTCGCCCTGATCGCGTCCCTGCTGATGGGGATGATCGGGGTACTGGCCGGCCTGTGGTCCGAGAAGTTCGACCAGCTGGCGGCGGTGCAGAATTTCGTCGTCCTGCCGATGACCTTCCTGTCGGGAGCCTTCTATCTGGTCGAAAACCTGCCCCAGCCGTTCGCGGCCATCAGCCACTGGAACCCTTTCTTCTATCTGATCGACGGCTTCCGCTACGGCTTCATCGGCCATGCGGAGGGCAACCTGATGATCGGAGTCGTGATGTCCGGAGTGCTGACGGTCGTCATGTCCATCGCCTGCTGGCAGGTGTTCAGGTCGGGCTGGCGGCTGAAGAGCTGACGTGACTTTCATCATCCTCCGGCGAGCGCAGCGAGACCGGGGGACCCAGCGGCGCGCGATAGCGCGAACCTGTCGCGAACGAGTTGGCTGAAGCATTTCGCCTTCGCTTCGCTCCGGCGCCGCTGGGTCCTCCGGTCTGCGCCGCTTCGCGCCTTGCCGGAGGATGACGAAAGCAAAGGGAGTGTGTGTTGACTCCCCCCTCGCCTCATCCGACAACCTCCGCTCCTGAAAAGTCCCGTCGCACCCGCGCCGGGGCTTCGTTTCTTTTGGAGGTAAGTCCGTGTCCGGTCATTTGATGGGTGTCTACAATCGCGCGCCGCTGGAAGTGGAACGCGGGCGAGGCGCGCGTCTGTGGGGCAAGGACGGGACCGAGTATCTGGACTGCGTCCAGGGCATCTCGACCAATGGCCTGGGTCACGCCCACCCCGTGCTGGTCGAGGCCGTGAAGGCCCAGGCCGAGAAGCTGTGGCACGTCTCCAACATCTACAAGATCCCGGGTCAGGAAGAGCTGGCGGACAGGCTGACGGAAGCCAGCTTCGCCGACGTGGTCTTCTTCACCAATTCGGGCACGGAAGCCGTCGAGTGCGCGCTGAAGACGGCGCGCAAGTTCCACTCGGCCAACGGCCAGCCGGAACGCATCGACATCTACGGCTTCGACGGCGCTTTCCACGGCCGGACCTACGGCGCGATCAACGCGGCGGCCAACCCCAACTACACCGAGGGTTTCGGGCCCAGGATGCAGGGCTTCCATCAGCTGACCTGGGGCGACCACGAGGCGCTCAAGGCCGCCATCGCCAGGCCCGAGACGGCCGCGATCATCGTCGAGCCGGTGCAGGGCGAGGGCGGCTGTCGGGCCATTCCCGAGCGCTGCCTGCGCAGTCTGCGGGAGCTCTGCGACGAGCACGGCGTCCTGATCATCTTCGACGAGGTCCAGTGCGGCATGGGTCGGACCGGCAAGCTGTGGGCCCACGAATGGGCCGGCATGGCGCCCGACATCATGGCCGTCGCAAAGGCGCTCGGTGGCGGCTTCCCCATCGGGGCCTGCCTGGCCACGACCCATGCGGCCAAGGGGATGACGGTCGGCGCCCACGGCTCGACCTTCGGCGGCAATCCGCTGGCCATGGCCGTGGGTCAGGCGGCGTTCGGCGCGATCAACACGCCGGAGATTCTCGGTAACGTCGCCGAGATCGCAGCCTATCTGAAACAGCAGCTCAACGGTCTGGCCGAACGCTTCCCCGATGTGATCGTGGACGTGCGCGGCAAGGGGCTGCTGATCGGGCTGAAGCTGGTTCCGAACAACCGCGACTTCATGGCCTGGGCGCGCGACGAACAGCATCTGCTGATCGCCGGCGGCGGCGACAACTGCGTGCGCATGCTGCCGCCCCTGAACCTGACGCTGGACGAGGCCCGCGAGGCCGTCGAACGGCTGGAACGGACGTGCGAGTTCGCACGGACGAAGATGAAGGCGGCCGCCTGATGGTCAGACACTTCCTCGACATCCACCGGCTCGAAGCGGCCGAACTGCGCGCCATTCTGGACGACGCCCATGCCCGCAAGGCCGCCCGCAAGGGCAAGCCCCAAGGCTGGGTCGACGCCGACGCGCCGGGCAAGGACCACGTCCTGGCGATGATCTTCGAGAAGAACTCGACCCGCACCCGCTTCAGCTTCGACGCGGCGATCCGCCAGCTGGGCGGAGACTCGATCATCGCCACGGCCTCGGACATGCAGCTGGGGCGCGGCGAGCCCGTCGAGGACACGGCCAGGGTTCTGTCGCGCATGGTCGATGCCGTCATGATCCGCGCCAACAGCCACGAGGACGTCGAGCGCTTCGCCCGCGTCGCCACCGTGCCCGTGGTCAACGGCCTGACCGACCGCAGCCATCCGTGCCAGATCCTGGCCGACATCATGACCATCGAGGAGCAGCGCGGCCCGATCGAGGGGAAGACGCTGGCGTGGATCGGCGACGGGAACAACGTCTGCCACAGCTTCATGCATGCGGCGCCGAAACTGGGCTTCCACCTGAACGTGGCCTGCCCGGCCGAGTATCATCCGGACCTGCACGACCTGGCCAAGGGCGGGAACGCTGTCAGCCTGACTTCGGACCCGCGCGACGCCGTCAAGGGCGCCGACGTCGTCATCACCGACACCTGGGTGTCGATGGGCGACAGCGACTACGAGGCGCGCCTGCATGCGTTCGAGAGCTACACGGTCGACGAGGCTCTGATGGACCTGGCCGATCCGGACGCGGTCTTCCTGCACTGCCTGCCGGCGCACCGCGGCGAGGAGGTCACCGACGCGGTGATCGACGGACCGAGATCGCTGGTCTGGGACGAGGCGGAAAACCGGATCCACGCCCAGAAGGCCGTTCTGGCCTGGTGCTTCGCGGGCTGACCTTTCCGGCATGAAAAAGGGCGCCGTCGCGAGACGGCGCCCTCGATCAGGTTCGAGCCTCGCCTACTGCAGGTTCACGTCCGCGACACCGCCCGCGTCCGGCGTGGTCTTCGTCAGATTGGCCTTGGCGATCTCGAAGGCGAACTTGAGCAGGCCGCCCTTCGACACCCAGACCCGGCCGTCGTCGGCGTCGAAGCGGAGGATGGTCAGGTGGCGATCCTCCTTGCCGTCCGGATACCAGGCGGCCAGCACCGGGTTCCAGTAGCGGTCGACGATCTCGCGGTCGTTGCCCTGCACCGACAGTTCGCCGTGGATACAGGCCCAGGTGTTCTGGTCCTTCGAGCCGTAGTGGAACATGGCGCTCTGGCCGCCGCCGATCCCGGCGTCCCTGGCCAGGTCGGTGTCGTCGCGGGTGAAGAACCAGATGGTGCCGGTCTCGGCCTCGCGGAAGGCGGTCATCGGCTGGGCGTGATAGCCGGGCTGGTCGAGGCCGAGGAGGCCGGTGTTGGACTCCTTCAGCGACTTCCAGAACTCTTTTTCGGCTTCGGCGGCGGTGAGGGTATCGGCCATGTCGGGCTCCTGCGGTTGGCGTTCGGCGGAGATAACCGCCGGGCCGCGCGCCCGTTCCGTCAGCGACCGCGAGGCGTGACGCCCAGCAGGGTCCCCAGATGGATCAACAGCAGAAAGCCTAGCGCGCCGGCCATCAGCATGATGAACCGCCAGGGCACTATCCGGGGCCTGAGGAAATCGCTCGGCCGGGCGCCGCGCCAGCCGGCGAAGCCGCCCACGATCAGGGCGCCGGCGAGCAGGGACAGGGTCAGGGTCATCGACATCGGCGCGATGTGGCGGCTGCGCCCCGCCGGCGCAAGCAAACCCTTACCGGGGCCTTAATCTTCACCGCGCGTTAACCATGTCGGCCCGATGAAATGGGCTGACGCGGGGCCTATCCACAGGTGAATGGCCGAACGTCAAGATGTTGGGGTTAACCACACGTTTACACCCCGGATATGGGCGATTAGCGTGATGCCTATGGGTCGGGAGTCGAATCAGTGAGCGCAGCCGCTGCGCCTTGGAGCGTGAAGGGCATCGACCCGAAAGCGCGCGAGGTGGCCAAGGATCTGGCGCGTCGCTCGGGCATGACGCTGGGCGAGTGGCTCAACACCATGATCATGGACGACGAGGACGACGGCGTGTCTCCCTTGCCGCGCCGCCCCCACGCCGCCGAGATGTTCGATCGCCGCGGCCGCGCGCGCCGTCTGGACGACGCCTATGAGCCCGAGGGTCGCGGCTATGGTCGCGACGACGAGACCCTGCAACGCGTCGCCGCCTCGGTGGACGCCATCGCCGCCCGCCTCGAGGCCGCCGAGCGTCGCTCGACCATCGCCATCCAGGGCGTCGATCAGGCCGTCGCCGGCCTCGTCCGCCGCATGGAGTCGCAGGACCAGCAGACGGGTACCTACGGCCGCCGCATCGACGACATCTCGGAAGAACTGAAGGAAGGCCACAAGCGTCTTCGTCGCTTCGAACAGGACGCGGGCCCGAAGACCGCCGAGACCATCGGCAAGGTCGAACAGGCCGTCGGCGGTCTCGCCGGGCGGCTCTACGACATCGAGGAGCGTCAGCGGTCCGGCCTGATGGAGGTGCGCCAGCGTCTCGACGGGGTCGAGAAGGCCGACGCCTGGGGCAAGACCGACACCGCCGTCGCCGCCCTGACGAGCCGTCTCTATGATCTGGAGGAGCGTAACCGCGCCCACAGCCAGACCCTCCTGTCGCGACTGGAAGCGGTCGAAAAGGCCGCCGGTCCGGGCGCCGGCGCCGACATCCTGGCCCGCGTCGGTCAGCGTCTGGACGCCGCCCAGGGCCAGACGACCGAGGCGCTGCGCAATCTGGAACGCTCCTTCGCCGGTCTCGACCAGCGTCTGCGCGCCGCCGAGACCCGGGTCGAACCGGAAGGCGTGCGCGAGGCCGCCCGGTTCGAGAAGCTGGCCGAGACCCTGTCGCGTCAGGTCGACGCCAATCGCACCGAGATGATGCGTCGGCTGGAGACCGCCGAGAGCGAAGGCCGCATGGCCCGCATCGAGGCGACTATCGCCTCGCTGGGCGAACAGGCCCGCTCGGCCGAGCAGCGCTCCGCCCAGGGCATCGACGCCATGGGCCGCGAGGTCCTGCGCATCGCCCAGAACCTGGACACCCGCGTCGACCGGATGGAGACGGTCGGCGACGCGCGTCTGGAGAAGTTCGAGACGGCTCTGACCAGGACGATGTCCGACAAGATCGCCTCGGACATGGGACGCTACGGCCAGGCTATCGAGCACCGGCTGACCCGCGCCGACGACCAGCACGCCATCGCCATCGAGAAGCTGGGCGTCGAGATCACCCGCATCTCCGACCGCCTCGCCGACCGGATCGCCCAGTCGGAACGCAAGTCCGCCCAGGCTCTGGAAGACATCGGCCGCCGCATGGTCGAGGGGTCCGACCGGATCGAGCAGCGCTACGACCGCGCCTCGGGCGAGCTGGCCGAGCGGATGCGCCTGTCCGAGGAGCGCACGGCCAGGCTGCTGGCCGAGGCGCGCGAAACGCTCGACCAGCGTCTGGTCCAGCCGGCCGCCTTCGACCCGACGCCCCAGCCCTTGCCTCCAGTCGCGCCGGCCGCCGCGCTCGCCCCGGTTGCGTCCGAATTCGCGCAGCCCGACTGGCGCGCTGCCGCATTCCCGGCCGAGGACTTCGCCTCGCCCGAAGACGGCTGGTCGATCGATTCCCTCGCCGCCGACATCGAGCCCTTCCCGGAGGCGCCGTCGGAACCCGCCTTCGCGCCCGAGCCCATCACCCCCGATTTCGCCGCGCCGGACCTGCCGTCCGACGACAGCTTCGACGCCCTGCCGCGTCGCTTCGAACCGACCGCGGCCGAGCCGGCTCCGTTCGGCTCTGCGGCCCAGCCCTTCGGCGGCTTCGGCGGCGCGGACGTCTCTGACGCCCTGGACGCCATCGCCGAGGTCACGCCCGAGGCCGCGCCGCAACCCGCCTTCGCCGGCCCGGTCGCCGAGGCCTTCCCGTCGGCCCGCACCTTCGACGGCGGCGACGACGACTTCGCGGCCGAGACCGAGTTCGTCGATCCCCGCCGGCTGCGCGCCGGTCTGGCCGGCGCCGCCGCGACCGGTCGCGCCGCCTCGACCCGCGACGCAATCTCGGCCGCCCGCGCCGCCATGAACACCCCGGCCGCCGCCGCCGAGGTCGCCCCGCGTTCCGGCTTCGGCTTGGGCGGCCTGAAGAAGGGGGGCAAGTCGCGCCTTCAGGAGCGTCTGGACAAACAGGCCTCGCGCGACGGCACGGTCAAGAAGGCCTTCCTCGCCTCGGTCACAGGCGTCGCCGTGGTCTGCGGCCTCTACGCCACCGGCCGCCTGACGGGCTACGAGATCATGGACGTCGGCCAGTTGCTGGGTCAGGCGACCGGCGAGACCGAAGCGACCCCGATCGCGGCCCTGGCCCTTTCGCCCGCCGATGCGCCCCTGGACGCCTCTCCCGCCGATGCGACCGAGGCCCAGACCCTGTTCGCCCAGGCGACGGAACAGCTTGACCGCAATGACCCTGCCGGGGTCGAGACCCTGACCCGCGCCGCCAACCTCGGCGAGCCGCAGGCCCAGTTGAAGCTGGCGAGCCTCTATCAGTCCGGCGAGAACGGGGTGACCGTCGATGCCGGGGAAAGCCGTCTGTGGGCCCGTCGCGCGGCCGAGGGCGGCGACGCGCGCGGCATGCACGCCTTCGGCATGTATCTGTTCGACGGCGTCGGCGGCGCACGCAACCGGCCCGAGGCCCTGGACTGGCTCAAGAAGGCCGCCGACCTCGGCCTCGTCGACAGCCAGTACAATGTCGCCCGCATCTATGAGAACGGCGACGAGGGCATCGCCCCCAACCCGACCCAGGCTTACCGCTGGTACCTGATCGCGGCCCGCGCCGGCGATCCCCAGGCCCAGGCCGCCGTCGACCGGCTGGCCCCGACCCTGCCGGCCGCCGCCCGCCAGACCGCTCGCGCCCAGGCCGAGGCCTTCGCCCTGGAACCGCTGGCCTGACCTGGGCGCCGCAGGCTAGCGATCCCGCTTGTGGCCGAGAGGTTCATCACCACGAACACGACGAGTTCACAAAGAACACGACGATAGCGGTGATGTGTCCACGCTCGAGGTCTCGTCGTGCCGTGGTGGCTTTCGTGGTGTTCGTGGTGATGAACTTCTGACGCCAGATATCGCACACCGGTCTGGATAATCCCCTGCGGCCGCTCCCTTTCAGGGTTCGACATGCTGGCCCAGCGCCGTCTCCCGCTCTAAGACAGTCCAGCTCGCCTTCCGGCGTATCACGTAACTTTCCAGCCGAAGGCCGGCCCTTTGGAGATCTATCTGCCGATCGCCGAGGTTTCGGTGAACTGGCCGTTCCTGGTTCTGCTGGGCGCGCTGGTCGGATTCGTGTCCGGACTGTTCGGCATCGGCGGCGGCTTCCTGATGGCGCCGGTGCTGGTCTTCCTGGGCATTCCCCCGACCGTGGCCGTCGCCAGCCAGGCCAGTCACGTCGTCGCCTCCTCCACCTCAGGCGTGATCCGCTACACAGGCCAGGGCGCGGTCGACTTCAAGATGGGGGGCATCATGGCCGCCGGCGGCGCCGTCGGCGCCCTCGGCGGCGTCGAGCTGTTCCGCTATCTGCGTCTTCTGGGTCAGGCGGACCTGGTCGTGGCCCTGTCCTATCTTGTGTTCCTCGGCGCCATCGGCCTGCTGATGCTGCGCGAGAGCCTGACCGAGATCCTGCGTCGCCATCGCGGCGAGGTGGTCCCGCACAAGGAGCGCCGCCGTCCGCTCTGGCTCTACGGCCTGCCGTGGAAGGTGCGGTTTCCGAAGTCGGGCCTCTACATCTCCGCCCTGCCGCCGTTCGGCCTCGGCGTCTTCGCCGGCGTTTTGTCGGCCATCATGGGCGTCGGCGGCGGCTTCATCCTCGTCCCGGCCATGCTCTATGCGCTGCGCATGCGGGCCGGGGTGGTCGTGGGCACCAGCCTGTTCCAGATCATCATCACCACGGCCATCACGACGATCCTGCAGGCCGGCCGCAACCAGACGGTCGACATCGTCCTGTCCAGCCTTCTGCTGGTTGGTGGTGTGGTCGGCGCGCAACTGGGCGCGCGTTACGCGGGGCGGTTCCGGGCCGATGTGCTGCGCGCCCTGCTCGGCCTGCTGATCCTGTTCGTCGGCATCCAGATGGGGCTGGAGCTGTTCGTCCGGCCTTCGGACATCTTCCTCCTGGCGCCCGGAATCTCCGACCGATGATCCAGGCCCCGCCCCCTCCGCCGCCCGCGATCGAGGCGCCCGCGCCCGAGATGTCCGTCGGGACCCAGGGCGAGCTGCGCGTCGCCGCCGCCCTGACCGACGCGCGGGTCCAGGTCGATTCCAGCTTCCGCGGCGCGTCCATCGTCCTGTACGGCGCGGTGTTCAACCCGACCGACGATCCGACCGACGTGGTCGTCGTCGTGCGCGGTCCCGACGCCCCGATCCGTCTGGTCAAGAAGACCCGCAACCTCGGCGTCTGGCTGAACAGCCGGCCGGTGCTGTTCGAGGGGGCGCCCGGCTTCTACATGACCGCCTCGACCCGGCCGTTGCCGGACATCGCCGGCTTCGGCCAGTTGCGTCGACTGGGCGTCGGGGTCGATCACCTGCGCATCGATGCGCCGGAGGAAAGCCGCACCGTCACCCGCTACGGCGTGCGCGACGTGGTCATCTCGCGCCTGGGCGAGGACTACCTCGACTGGCGTCGCGCGGTGATCCGGCTGAAGGAGGCGGCGGCGCTGTACGACACCGACCCGGACGGCGTGCGCTTCGTCGATCGCGGCCTGTTCCGCGCCCAGGTCGAACTGCCGGCCACGGCGCCTACGGGCGAGTATCACGCCGAGGTCTGGCTGTTCCGCGACGGGGCGCCGGCCGGGGTGTCCAACCTGACCCTGACGGTCGAGAAGGTGGGCTTCGAGCGCGACATCTACGAGTTCGCGCACCGACGCCCGTGGAGCTACGGCGTGCTGTGCGTCCTGCTGGCCGGCGGCATGGGGTATCTGGCCAGCCGGGTGTTCAGGAGAAACTGATGGATCGGACCCGACTGACGGCGTGGACGCTGACGCTCGCCGGGCTGATCCCCTTCATCGGCCTCGCCGCCCTGATTTTGCTGAATCCGCGCGAGGGCGGCCGCTGGGTGGATCCCCTGACCGTCTACGGCGCGATCATCCTGTCGTTCCTGGCGGGCACGCGATGGGGCAAGGCGCTCGCCGAGCGCGATCCCCGTCCGGCCACTCTGATCCTGAGCAATCTGCCGCCCGTCGCGGCCTGGCTGACGTTCCTCCCGGGCGTGCCGGCCGAGTTCCGGCTGCTGGTGCTGATCTTCGGCCTGATCGGGATGCTGTACTGGGATTTCGGGCCCTCGCCGGTCTGGTACCGGAACCTGCGGATCATCGCGACGATGGGCGCGGCGCTGAGCCTCGGCATTGTCATGCAACAGCTCTAGACGAGCGCCCCCCACGCCAGCGCGTGGACCCGGTCCTTGCCCAGGGCCGCCGCCATCGGCCGTTCCGCGAACAGTCCGGCGATGGCCGCGTCCAGCACATTCAGCCCGCCGGTGAAGGCGCCGAACGCCGGCAGGATCAGCCTGCGCCCGTCCGTCACGAAGCAGGGCCGACGCACCATCCGCGCATGGGCTACGACACGGGCGCAGGGATGCAGGTGGCCCGCGATCTCGCCGTCCTCGGCCTCCGGCGCCGGCTCGTGGGTCAGGAACAGGGCGCCGAGACGCATGTCGCCGACAATCCGGCCGGGCAGGCGCGAGACGGCATCGGCGTACGCCGTCGTCAGGGCCTCGCGGTCGTGGTTGCCCTCCAGCCAGACCCAGTCGCGTCCGAAGGCCAGCCGGTCGAGGCATTCGCGGTCGTCGGGCGCCATCCGGCCGATGGATCTGGAATCGTGGAAGCTGTCGCCGAGCAGGACGACCCGCTCGGGCGTCAGGTCGGCGATCTCCGCTTCCAGCCTGTCCAGCGTCGCGCGGCTGTCGTAGGGCGGCAGCATCTGGCCACGCGCGGCGAAGGCCGAGCCCTTCTCCAGATGGAGGTCGCCCGCAACCAGCGTCCCGTGATCGGGCAGCCACAACGCCCCCGAACAGCGCAGCACGCACAGCTCGCCCATGACCCGGACTGACAGCGACCCGCACGGCCGCCGCGCCGGCGCCAGGGTCTTCTGCAGGGCCGCGTTCACGCCGCGCCCATCAGTTCGGGCGGGGCGTCTTCCATGACCTCCGCGATCAGGTCAGCGGCGGAGGCGTCGAGGATCATTTCGGCGGCGTCGCCCCCGACCCGTTCCCGACCGATCATGACCAGAACCGGCACACAGAATGGCGACGCCCGCTCCAGCGGCGCATGGCGGATGTGTCCCGCGATCCGCGCCAGCAGCTGCCCCAGCCGCGCGACGTCGAGCAGCCCCGCCGCCGCGTCAGACCGCGCCGTGCGCAGCAACAGGTGGTCGGGCTGGTGGCGGCGGAGCACGTCGTAGATCAGGTCCGTGGAGAAGGTCACCTGGCGCCCCGTCTTCTCGGCCCCCGGCTGTCGACGCTCGATCAAGCCGGAAACGAGGGCGCAATTGCGGAAGGTGCGCTTCATCATGAACGACTCCTCCAGCCAGGCTTCGAGGTCGTCGCCGAGCATGTCGGGCTGGAACAGGGCGTCCCAGTCGAGACCGTCCATCGGCTTGATCGACCAGATGGCGAACGAATAGTCGGTCACCACGAACCCCAGCGGTCCGATGCCCAGCCGGTCCAGCCGCCGCGTCAGCAGCATGCACAGCGTCGAATGCGCCAGCCGCCCCTCGAACGGATAGGCGACCATGAAATGCCGGCTGCCGCGCGGAAAGGTCTCGATCAGCAGGCTGTCGGCGTCGGGGATCAGGCTGCGCTGCTCCTGCAGTTCCAGCCACTCCTGCACATCGACGGGCAGGACACGCCAGTGGTCGCGGTCCTGGATCATGTCGCGCACCCGGGCCGCCAGCGACGTGCCCAGCGGGAACTGAGACCCACCCCAGGACGGGATCTTGGGATCCTTGTCGGTCGCGTGGGTGACCAGGGCGTCCATGCCGTTGATGCCCTGAAAGGCCCAGACCTGGCCCGCGAAGACGAAGGTGTCGCCGGGGGTCAGTTGTTCGAAGTACCACTCCTCGGCCTCGCCGACCTTGCGCCCGCCGATCAGCTGTTTCGAGGCGCCGCCGCGCCGCGACGCGACCTTCACGTTCAGCGACCCGGCCGCGACGATCGCCCCGACGTTCATCCGGTGGCGCTGGGCGATCAGCTGGTTGCGGACGGTCCACCGGCCCTCCGGCGTCCGCACGATCCGCGCGAACCGGTCATAGGTGCGCAGGGCGTAGCCTCCGGTGGCGACGAAATCGACCACCTCCTCGAACGCCTCATAGGTCAGGTCGCGATAGGGGGCGCAACTCGTCACCTCGGCGTGCAGGGCGTCGAGGTCGAAGGGCTCCGAACAGGCCACCCCCATGACGTGCTGGGCCAGGGTATCCAGGGTGCCGATGTGGTGCGGCTCCCAGTCGAAGGCGTTGTCGGCCACGGCCTCCTTCGCCGCCTGGCATTCCAGAAGCTCGAACCGGCTGGCGGGCACCATCAAGGCGCGGCTGGGTTCGTCCAGTCGGTGGTTGGCCCGCCCGATCCGCTGCACCAGCCGGGACGATCCCTTGGGCGCCGCCATCTGGATGACCAGGTCCACGTCGCCCCAGTCGATGCCCAGATCCAGCGTCGAGGTGCAGACCACGGCCCGCAGTTCCCCCCGCGCCATCGCGGCCTCGATCTTGCGCCGCTGCTCCGCCGCCAGCGATCCGTGATGCAGGCCGATCGGCAGGTTGTCGTCATTGATGGCCCACAGCTGCTGGAACACGAACTCCGACTGCCAGCGGGTGTTGACGAAGATCAAAGCGAGGCCCGACCGCTTGATGGCGTCATAGACCTCGGGGATCGCATGCTGTCCGGTATGCCCTGCCCACGGGACCCGGCCCTCGGACACCAGCACGTCGATGATCGGCACGGCGCCCGGATCGCCCTTGACCATCGCCACTTCGGCCCCGGCGGGCGCCAGCCAGTCCGCGATCAGCTTCGGATCGTCGATCGTCGCCGACAACGCCACCCGCCTCAGCCCCGGCGAAAAGCTCTGCAGCCGCGCCAGCCCCAAGTTCAGCAGGTCGCCCCGCTTGCCTGACCAGATGGCGTGGACCTCGTCCAGCACGATGCATTTCAGATCGGCGAAATAGGCCCGCGCCCCGCCCCAGGCGCAGAACAGCGCCAGCTGCTCCGGCGTGGTCAGCAGGATGTCCGGCGGGTTCTCGCGCTGGCGCTGTTTCTTGGACTGCTTTGTGTCGCCGGTGCGGCTCTCGACATGGATGTTCAGCCCGATCTCGCGGATCGGCGTCATCAGGTTGCGTTCCACGTCGGTGGTCAACGCCTTCAGCGGCGAGACATAGATGGTATGGATGCCCGAACCCGGCCCGTGCTGCGGCCTCGGCCCCCGCTCCGCCAGATCGATCAGCGACGGCAGAAACCCCGCCAGCGTCTTCCCGCCCCCGGTCGGCGCGACCAGCAGGGCGTGCGATCCGGCCTCGGCAGCGGCGATCATCTCGAGCTGGTGCCGACGCGGCGCCCAGCCCCGCGAGGCGAACCAGTCGGCGAACAGAGGCGGCAGACTGGCGGCGGGCGGCGTCACGAGCGGGATATAGCATGTTCCCGTTCCGTTTCACCCCATCAGACGCTATCTAACTGACGTGTCCGACGAATCCGTCATCGCCAACCGCAGCCTGACCGGCGCCGAGCCGTGGCTCGTCCTGCCGGCCGCGCTCGCCGTGCCGCCCGGAGCAGGGGCGATCTGCGACGACGAGGGCGCGCGCAAGATTGGACGCGGTGCGGCGGAGGGCGTGTTCACCGGCGGACCGGTCATGGCGGCCCACGCCAGCCTCACCGCGCGCAGGCTCGGCCTTTCGGCGCCGCCCCGGTCGCCCGACCTGCTCGATGTGCTGGAGCTGTGGGCCTTCGTGCGGCCGGCGACCTTCTGCGCGCCTTCGCCGAGCGGGTTGGCCCTGGCGCTCGGCATGGCGGAACCGAAGGGGGCGGAGGCCCAGGCCGCCGCCCTGCGCGACGCCGCCGCTGTCCTGCTAAAGGAACTGGCCGACCCCGCCTATCCGCACCGCGAGGACGCCTTCACCCTGGCCGAGACGCTGGGTCGCGCCGGCTGGTCCTGGGCCTGGCGGGTCTCCGGCGCCTTACAGGCCGGACCGCTGCGCCAGCGCCAGTATCGCGGCTCCGGCCTCGACGCCTGGTCGCGGCTGGCCGAGTGGGAGGACGAGGCGCCGCGCGGGGAGGCGGGGTCCGCCCCCGTCGATTCCGAATCCGCCCGGATCCGGCTGGAGAAACTGCTTCAGGCCTCAGGTCTGGACGAGACCCGCCCGACCCAGTCCGACTACGCCGCAGAGGCCGCCTACGCCTTCTCGCCTCGCAACGAGGAGGGCCGCCCGCGCATGCTGCTGGCCGAGGCGGGGACCGGCACGGGCAAGACCCTGGGTTATCTCGCCCCCGCCTCGCTCTGGGCCGAGCGCAATCAGGGCGCCGCCTGGGTCTCGACCTACACCCGCGCCCTGCAGCGCCAGATCGACCGGGAGAGCGCCGCCCTGTGGCCAGACGCCGCCGAGCGCAAACGCAAGACCGTGGTCCGGAAGGGCCGCGAGAACTACCTCTGCCTGCTGAACCTTCAGGACATGGTGCAGGCGGCGCAGCTGGGGAACGGCGACCTGATCGGTCTGGCCCTGACCAGTCGCTGGGCGATGCACACGCGCGACGGAGACATGACCGGCGGCGACTTCCCCGGCTGGCTGCCCGGCCTGTTCGCGACGCCCGCCAGCACGCAGGCTTCGGCGGGCAACCTCGTCGACCGGCGCGGCGAATGCGTTCACGCCGCCTGCCCCCACTACCGCACCTGTTTCGTCGAGAAGACGATCCGCGCCAGCCGCCGCGCCGATCTCGTCGTCGCCAACCACGCCCTGGTCATGACCCAGGCCGCCTTCGACGGCGCCCGCTCGGCGCGCGGCCTGAAACAGGACGGAGAGACCGCCGCCCTCAAACGCATCGTCTTCGACGAGGGTCACCACCTGTTCGACGCGGCCGACAGCGCCTTTTCCGCCTGCCTGTCGGGTCAGGAAGCGGCCGAGCTGCGCCGCTGGATCCGGGGGCCTGAGGGGAGGGGCCGGCGCGGCCGGGGTCTGGAACAGCGGCTGGGCGATCTGTGCGCCGACAACGAGGCGGCGGCCAGGGCCTTGCAGGACGCTGTCCGCGCCGCCGCCGCCCTGCCCGGCGAAGGCATCTCCGGCCGCATCGCCCCGCCGTCGGGGGAAGTGAATCCCGTCGGCCCGATCGAACAGTTCCTGATGGCCGCGCTGGAGCAGATTCGCGCGCGAACGTCGGAGGCGGCCTCGTCCGGATCGTCGGAGTTCGGCACCGAATGTTCGGTGCGCCCGGCGACCGAACCGCTGCTGGAAACCGCACGCGGCGCCGCTCGCGCCATCGCGGCGGTCGAGGCGCCCTTGCTGGCCCTGGCCCGGCATCTGGAGGACATTCTGGACGACGAGGCCTCCGAGCTGGACGGCGCCTCGCGCGCCCGGATCGAAGGCGCCCTGCGCGGTCTGGACCGTCGCGCCCGCATGACCCTGCCGGGTTGGCGCTCGATGCTGGCGGCGCTGGAGGAGGGGGGCGGCGAGGCCGATCCCGATTTCGTCGACTGGCTGTCGGTCGAGACGGCGTTCGGCCGCATCCACGACGTCGCCCTGCGTCGTCACTGGATCGATCCGACCGTGCCGCTGGAGGCCGCCGTCATCCTGCCCGCCCACGGCGTGCTGGTGACGAGCGCGACCCTGTCCGATCCGATCGCCGAGGCGGCGGGCGGCGACCTGTTCGGCATGGCCCGGATGCGCACAGGGGCCGCGCGCCTGATTGAACCGGCGCGGACGCTGAAGGTCGAAAGCCCATTCGATTACGCCTCCAACAGCCGGGTCATCGTCGTCGGCGACGTGGCGAAGGACGATCCGCGCCAGACGGCGGCGGCGATGCGCGAACTGTTTCTCGCGGCCGGCGGCGGAGGCCTCGGCCTGTTCACCGCCATCCGCCGGTTGAAGGCGGTCTACGAACGGCTCGGCCCCGACCTCGCCAAGGCCCAGATCCCGCTCTACGCCCAGCATGTCGATCCGCTGGAGGTCGGCGCCCTGGTCGACATCTTCCGCGCCGAACAGGACAGCTGTCTGCTCGGGACGGATGCGGTGAGGGACGGCGTCGATGTGCCGGGTCGGTCGCTGCGTCTGCTGGCCTTCGACCGCGTGCCCTGGCCCCGCCCCGACCTGCTCCACAAGGCGCGACGGGAGAAGTTCGGCGCCAAGGGCTATGACGACGCCCTGGCTCGCGCCCGCATCGCCCAGGCCTTCGGGCGCTTGATCCGCCGGGCGGACGACAAAGGGGTGTTCGTGATGCTGGACGCCGCCACGCCGACCCGGCTGTTCGCCGCCCTGCCGCCGGGAACCGAGGTGCAGCGGATGAGCCTTGTCGAGGCGATCGAGGTGACGCGGGAGTTCCTGAACCCTCTCCCGGTGGGAGAGGGCTTGAGCGCCTGAGAGCCGTCAGGCGATCAGACTTGCGCGAAAGGGTGAGGGGCAGGCGCTTGCCGTTGAGGGGGTGCCCCTCACCCTTTCGGCTGAAGACGCATCGCTTCGCTCTGCGAGCCTCAAGCCCTCTCCCGCCGGGAGAGGGCCTGTTCTTTGGATCACCCCTCGAACGTCACCTCCACGCTCTCCGCCGAGCGCTGGTGAGGCCCGTGATACACCGCCTCGATATTGTTGCCGTCGGGGTCGATCAGGAAGGCGGCGTAATATCCGGGATGGTACGGCCGCTCGCCCGGCGCGCCGTTGTCCGTGCCTCCCGCCGCGAGACCGGCGGCATGCACCGCCTCGACCGTCGCCCGGTCTTTCGCCTGAAACGCCAGATGGGTCCGCCCTGTCGGCTGGCCCTGGTCCGCCACCGATCCGGCGGCGGAGACGAACAGTTCGTCGAGCCAGAAGAACCCCGGCCCCTCGCCCTCGACACGCAATCCCAGCGCCCCGAACACGGCGTCATAGAATGTCCGGCTGGCGTCCAGATCGCGCACAACCAGCTGGATATGGTCGATCAGTCGACCCCGATGCAGCGACTGCGTCTCCATGGCCTTCTCCCTTCTGTGATGACGTCAGAACGGCCGTAACACGCTGGTGATCCCATTCTGGCGGCAGCATCCTGCTTGTCGTGAAGCTTCCGCGGCCCCATATCCGCCCGTCTTCTGCGCGCAGGCTGGACGACCATCCGGACTCGCCGGACCCGTCGACTGTGTTTTTGAGTCCGGACGCCGGACTCGCCGGACAACCCGGACTGTGTTTTTCGATCGTCCTCTCGCTCAAAGGCTCCGATGACCGACGCCCCGCCGCCCCGCCACAAGCGCTCCGGCCTGTTCGCGCCGATCGGCCTGTTCATCATCGCCCTGATCGCCTGGTCGATCTGGTGGTTCGTGCTCGCCGGTCAGGTCCGCAGCCAGCTGGACCAGCGCGTCGAGGCCATGCGCGCCGGCGGCTGGGACGTGACCTACACCCAGCTGGGGACGTCCGGCTGGCCGTTCCGGGTGCGGCTTGGCGCGGAGAACGTCTCGATTACCGCCCCCTCGGGCCTCGCGGTCGCCGCGCCGGATCTGGCGGCCGAGGCCAATGCCTGGAACCCCGACAAATGGGTGCTGATCGTCGGCGACGGTCTGGTCCTGACGCGTCCCGGCAAGGGCAAGGTCGCCGTACGCGGTCGGTTCATCCGCGCCAGCGTCCACGGCCTGACCCAGCGCTGGCCCAATGTCGCGGTCGAGATGGCCGATCCCGAGTTCACCTCGCACAACGGCAGCGAGGTCTTCCCGATCTCGCGCGCCGACAAGATCGAACTCTATTTGCGGCCGCATCTGGCGCCGGCCGGAACGCCGGGCGTCGATACCAGCGTCGACCTCCTGTTCCGCCTGATCGACGCCGAAGGGCGACCGGGCGGCCCGGTCGAGGGCATGGCGCGCAACGGCAAGCTGACCGCCCAGATCGAGACCGTGATCGAGGACGCCGACCAGCTTCAGGGCGCGGACGCCGCCGGGGTCTTCGCTGCCTGGACCCGCGCGGGTGGCCGGTTCACCGCCGTTCGCGGCGAGCTGTCGGCCGGCGAAAGCCGCGCCACCCTGTCCAGCGACGTCCTGTCCGCCTCGGCCGACGGGCGTCTGCAGGGCGTGGTTTCGCTTCAGGCCGTCAAGCCGATGGCCGCGATCGCCGGTCTGGCGCGCTCGGGTTCGGACTCGGTCAATCGCGTCGGCGCCGCCGGAGCCGCCGCGGCGACCGCCGTGCGGGGCGACGACGACATGGCGCTGGACCTGAGCTTCCGGGACGGCCGCACCTTCCTCGGCCCCTTCGCCCTGGCCCCGGCGCCCAAGCTGTTCTGAGCGATTCGATGGCCCGGAAACACGGCGCATTGCTGGAGGAGCCCAGGGTCGACACCGACCGGCTGGTGCTCGACCAGGCCCTGATCGAGGCCCTGACCGATCGACTGGCCGCCGGGTCCGACCCGTCGCCCGACGCCTCGACCCTGGCCCTGCGCGCCCTGCTGGCCGAGAGCTACGACCCGCACCAGACCGCCATGCTCCGCGCCCTGTGGGGTCGGATCGAGGCTCGCACAGGGGCTCCGCTGGTCGTCGCCGGCCCCGCCGCCCGGCTGCTGGCCGCCGACCGCTTCGGTCTGTCGGCCCAGGCCGTCGCCGATCCCGAGGCCGCCCTCGCCCGGATCGCGTCCGGCGCCCGCGCCCTGATCGACCTTGCGACCGGACGACCTTGGTGGGGCAAGCTGCTGGCCCGGCCCGAGTTTCAGGTGGTCGCCGCCCTGCCCGATGATCGCCATGGCATCCCTTCCACCCTGATGGTCGCCGCCACGCCGACAGGCCCCACGGGCGAGGACCGCACCTTCTGGGTGACCGATTCCGGCCTGTCCGACGGGCGGATCGTCGAGACCCTGTCGGCCTGCGGCTTCGTTGCCCGCTCGCTCGCCTCGGCAGGCGGCTTGAAGCTGTTCATGTTGGCGGGCTATGTGCAGGCCGAAGACGGGCGGCTCCCGGCAGCCCCCGGCGCCCTCAAGGGCGTGATCGGCGCCGCTCCCCTGTTCTGACCGCAAGGCTCTCCATGACCGAGATCAACGCGCCCGCGCCCAAGCCCGGCATCCTCGACATCGCCCCCTATGTCGGCGGCAAGTCGTCGATCGTCGGCGTGGCCGAGCCGATGAAGCTGTCGTCGAACGAGAACGCCCTCGGCGCCGGATCGAAGGCGCGCGAGGCCTTCGAGGCGGCGGTCAAGAACATCCACATTTACCCGGATGGCCGCGCCGTGAAGCTGCGCGCCGCCGTGGCCGGGCACCACGGTCTGGAGCCCGAGCGACTGATCTTCGGCAACGGCTCGGACGAGGTCTTCGCCCTGCTGAACCAGACCTATCTGACGCCCGGCGACAATATCGTCACCGGTCAGTACGGCTTCCTCGCCTACCGGATCAGCGCCCTGGGCTGCGAGGCCCAGGTCAAGCTGGCGCCCGAGCCCGGCTACAAGGCCGAGGTCGACGCCCTTCTGGCCGAGGTCGATGAGCGGACGAAGATCGTCTACGTCTCCAACCCCTCGAACCCGACCGGCAGCTACAACTCGGGCGAGGAGATCCGCCGCCTGCACGAGGCCCTGCCGCCCCACATTCTGCTGGTCGTCGACGAGGCCTACGCCGAGTTCGTCGCCGAACCGGACTGGGAGACGAGCTTCCCGCTGGCGCGCGACGCCTCGAACATCGTCGTGACCCGCACCTTCTCCAAGATTCACGGCCTCGGCGGTCTGCGCATCGGCTTCGGCTACGCGCCGCTGGCGGTCGAACAGGCCGTCGATCGGATCCGTCTGCCATTCAACGTCTCGGTCCCCGGCATCGAGGCGGCGACGGCGGCCCTCGCCGACGAGGCGCACCAGAAGGCCTCGCGCGAGATGGTCCAGACCTGGCGTCCGCGCCTGACCCAGGCCATCCGCGGCTTCGGTTTCGAGGTTCTGCAGTCGGCCGGAAACTTCGTCCTGGTCCTGTTCAGGGACGAGAAACGGAACGCCGCCGCCGCCAGCGAATATCTCAACTCCAAGGGGATCATCGTTCGCCCGGTCGGGGGCTACGGCATCCACGACGGCCTGCGGATCACCGTCGGCACCGAGGACCAGAACCGCGCGGTGATCGACGCGCTCAGCGAGTTCGCGGCGACTTGATCACGCCTGGGGTTTGAAGCGACGCCTCGTGTCGTCGGAGGCGAGAAGGGCGGTGGAGGCCGTCTCGATCCGCTGCTCCAGCTCGACCATAAAGGGCGCGCGCTTCAAGCCGGCGGGGATCGGCTCGAGGAACTCGAAGGTGGCCACCCCCTGCGGGATGGTCCCCTTCGCCGGCCACCAGACGCCTGAATCGGTCGCCACAGGAATGCAGGGCGTTTCGAGTTCGCGGTAGAGGGCGGCGATGCCGGGCTTGTACTCGGGTTTGGCGCCCACCTCGGCGCGGGTGCCTTCCGGGAAGATGATGATCTGACGGCCTTCCGCGAGGCGGTCGCGGGCGTTCCGAACCATGTCCTTCAGCGCCTTGGCGTGGCCGTCGCGATCCACGGCGATCATCTTCGTCTTCACGCCGAACCAGCCGAGGAAGGGCATGTGGGTCAGCTCCTTCTTCAGAACGAAGCAGGGATCCGGCAGGACAGCGATCAGCGCCACGAAGTCCAGCAGCCCCTGATGTTTGGACGCGACCAGTGCGCCGCCGGTGGGCACATGCTCACGACCCAGGGTCTGGACCTTCACGCCCGCGATCCAGCGGTAGCCCCACAGAGCCGTTCTGGCCCAGATGTGGACCACGCCCATGGCCTGACGGTGACCCATCAGCAGGGCCGGCGACAGGCCTACGGCGACCACGGCCATCGACAGGTAGAACCAGACGACGAACAGGAAGGTACGAACGGTTTTCACGCGGGTGCGACTTCCTCGGTGGGGGTCTCGACGGTGGGACGTTCGTTATGCCCCGTGACCCTGTGCAGGGTCTCACGACCGAGGACGGCGAGGTATTTGACGTATTCCAGCGTCATCCGGCGCGCCGTCACCGCCGCCCGCCACCAGCGCGAGTTGTCCAGCGACGGCGTCGAAACCGCATAAGGCGTCAGCTCCAGATCCGGCGCGGCGCTGCGGAGTTCCAGCAGCGAGCGCGGCATGTGGTAGTCCGAGGTCACGACGATCAGGCTTTCGTACCCCTTGGCGCGGGCCCAGGCGGCGATCTCCTGGGCATTGCCGTTGGTGGTCTCGGCCTCGAAGCCGAGATCGACGCAGCAGTTGAACAAGCGGCTGGAGCCGGGGGTGACCGCGTTCAGCTCCTGACGGCGCACCTCGCGGTTGACGCCCGAGATCAGGACGCGCTCGCCCTTGTCCTGTTCCAGCAGACGGATGGCGGCGTTGACCCGTTCGGCCGAAGGGCCGGTAAGGGCGACGATGCCGTCGGCGCGCTGGGGCTCCGGAGCAGGCGTGAAGCCGCGCACCCGGTCGGCGAAGGCAAACAGCCCCACCAGCCAGATCAGGGCCACGATCCCCACAAGCGCCAGAAACTTCATACTTAATCCTAGCCGCCGGCCTGGGATGCGCCAAGCCTCGCCATCTCTCTTCCGGCGCTTAGGTGCGCCGCAACAAGCGCCACCGTAGCCGCGACCAGCGGACATGGCGAGAGCATCAGAATGTCGACCCAGGCGACGGGCAGGGCGGGAGTCAGGCCGTCGGCGCCACCGAGGAAGCGCAGCAAGGCGAGCAGAGCGATCGCGCCCGCCGATCCGGCGGCTCCGGCGATCAGGGCGAGGAGGGCGAACCGGCGCTGGAACAGCCAGGCGATGGAGGCGTCGGTGGCCCCTGACAGGCTGAGGGTTTCGATCACGGAGCGTCGCGCCTGGATGCCCGCACGGACGGCGTAGATGATGGCCGCCCCGGCTGCGAAGGCGGTGGTCAGGAAGGCGGCGAGGGCAAGGAGGGTGATCAGGGTCGCCGACCGCTCGACCTCGCCGCGCCAGAGGCTGTGGTCGTCGACAGTCGCGTCCAGCCCGGCCTCGGCCAGGGCGCGACCGAGGGTCAGGGCGCTCGCGGGCGCGTTTCTGTCGAGGCGGACAGTGACCAGATAGGGCAGAGGCAGGTCCGCCAGCACCGCCTCGCCCATCCAGGGACGCAGCAGGGCCTCGGCGGTCTCGCGGTCCATGGCGGCGGCTTCGGCCACGCCGTTCACCCCGGCCAGGGTCTCGGCGGCGCGGGCGGCGGCCGTATCGCCGCTCTCGCCGACGCGGGGGCGGACCTGGACAGTGGCCTCGGCCCGAAGCTCGCGCGCCCAGCCATGTGCGGCCCGGTCCGCCGCGATGGCGCCGACGGCCGCGAGGCAGGCGAGAAAACAGAGGACGGCGATGACGGCGCCCAGCCAGCGCTCGCCCGCCGCGTCGCGGGGCAAGAGGCCGTTCTCGGGACGTGCCGGTCGGACGCGGGGGCCGGGGCCGAACAGGTTGGACCACCGGATCATGCCGCAGCCCCAGAGATGCGGCCGTCACGAAGAACGAGGCGCCGCGCGCCGGAGCGCCGGGCCAGATCCTCGTCGTGGCTGGCGATCAGCACGGTGGCGCCCAGCCTGTTGAGCGCCTGGAACAGCTTCAGAAGTCGATCGGCCATGGCCGGATCGACGCTGCCGGTCGGTTCATCGGCCAGGATCAGGTCGGGTTTGGCCATGACCGCGCGGGCGATGGCGAGACGCTGTTTCTCGCCGCCCGACAGGGCGGTGGGCAGGGCGGCGGCGCGATCCGCCAGTCCGACCCAGGCCAGCATCTCCTCGACATCGGCGGCGTAGTCGCTGCGCTTGCCGCCCCGGACTCGCAGCGACAGCGCGGCGTTGTCGAAGACGCTGAGATGGTCCAGCAGGCGGAAGTCCTGGAAGACCACGCCCATCCGGCGACGCCAGAAGGGGCGATCCTTCGACGAGACCTCGGTGACGTCCTGTCCGAAGAGAGTGATGCGCCCGTCCGTGGGGCGATCGGCAAGGGTCAGAAGACGCAGCAGCGAAGACTTTCCCGCTCCGGACGCGCCGGTAAGGAAGTGGAAAGAGCCGCGCGGCAGGATGAGGTTAACGTCCCGCAGCACGCCGGGCGATTCGGCATAGCCGAAGCTGACCGCCGACAGGCGGACGGTTTCGGGCGAAGGCGCGGATTCGGCGGCGCGACGGGGCGACTGAGGCATCTAGTTTTTTCGTCAGGACCGGAGCGCGTGGCGTTCCGACAGGAGGGGGCCGGCGAGCGGCCTCGCAGTCAGCGACCATGATACTGACCTGCCCGTCCTGCGCCACCAGCTATTTCGCCCCTGACGGCGCCATTCCGCCCGGCGGGCGCAAGGTCCGCTGTCAGTCCTGCGCGCACGTGTGGCACGGCATGCCGACCGACGAGCCGCTGGAGCTGACGGCGGCGAGTGCGCCCGCCGTCGCGTCCGAGTCCCGAGCGTTCGAAGACGCTCCGCCGGTCGCGCCCGAGACCCCGGCGCCCGAACTGCCCAAGGCGTTCCGCGCCCGGGCCGAGCAACAGCGTCGCCTGCGCCGCGCGGCGACCCATGGGGCCGTCTGGGCCGGGCTGGCCAGCCTGTTCGTCGGTCTGATCGGCGCAGGCTGGCTGTTCCGGATCGAGGTGGTGGAGCTGTATCCCCGCGCCGCCGCCGCCTACGCCATGGTCGGTACGCCGGTGAACGCGGTCGGGCTGGAGTTCGAGGCCGTGACCGGCAAGGCGGTGGCTGATCGGCCGGACATGGTGATGGTGTCGGGGGCGCTGCGGAACGTCCGCGATCGCGAGATCGTGGCCCCGCCGGTGCGCGTGGCCCTGCTGGACGCGCACGGCGCCGAGGTCGGCTTCGCCCTGATCGAGCTGGAAGGGGCCCCCGTCCTGCCGGGCGGGGTCAAGGGGTTCGCCGCCCTGATCCGGGATCCGGGCGCGCACGGCGTCGACGTCGGCGTCGATTTCGCCAGGGGTGGATCTACGCCGGCCGCCCATGGTGAAAGCCAAGACGCGGCTCCGGCTCATGCCCGGCCCTTGCCGACGCCCGACGAGCACGGCATGCGCCCCGCCCTGATCGAGGAGGCGCCGACGACGCGCGAGGAGCCCATCGACGCGGCGCCCGTGCATGCCGAACCGGCGCATGGCGCGGCCGAAAGCCATGGGGCTATCGACAGCCATGGGGCCGAGGCGGTATCCGCCTCGCATGGCTGAAGCTCCCCCGACGCCCACCGTCCTTCTCCCCGAAGCCGAGGTCGCGCGCATCGTCGCTGATCTGGCCGCACAGGTCGCCCCCGTCATCGACGACGAGACCGTGGCCGCGGTCCTGTTGACCGGCGGGCTGTGGTTCGCGGCCGACCTGACCCGCGCCCTGTCTCGGATCGGGCGGAATGTCCGGTTCGACGCCCTGTGGCTGGCCTCCTATGGCGATGAACAATCGAGCCGGGGGCGGATCGACGTCCACGCGCCGTTCCAGCGGTCGCTGAAGGATCGCAAGGTGCTGATCCTCGATGACGTGTTCGACACCGGCCTGTCGCTGGCGGAGGCGGTGCGACATGCGAAGGAGGCGGGGGCCGCGGAGGTCGTGACCTGCGTCTTCGCCAGGAAGCCCTGGCCCCTGCCGCGCGCGCCGGAGCCTGACTTCGTCGGGTGGGAGGCGCCGAACCGGTTCCTGGTCGGCTATGGGCTGGATCATGCCGGCGCGATGCGCGGCCTGCCGGACATCTGCGCGCTGGACTAGAGCACGCCCAGGGCGGCCAGAACGCCCTTGCCGTAGCGATCGATCTTGGTCTGGCCGACGCCTGAAATCGCCGCCAGGGCATCGAGCGAGCCGGGCTCGCGCTGGGCGATCTCCAACAGGGTCTTGTCCTGGAAGATGACGTAGGGCGGGACGTGCTGTTCCGCCGCGCGGTCGCGACGCCAAGCGCGCAGGGTCTCGAAGCGGGCGCGGACGTCGGCGTCGAGACCCTCGACGGCGGCGTTGCGATCGTTGCGGGCGCGGCGCGGGGTGGCCGATCGGCCGGCGTCCATTCCGGGCGGGGTGCGGCGGACCTCTATCGCGATCTCGCCGCGATAGACGGCGCGGACGCGTTCGGCGTCGCCGAGCCCGACCAGGGGCTTGCCGTCGTTGGCGTCTTCCAGAAGCAGGCCCTCGAACATCAGGTGGTCGACGATGTCACGCCAGCCGTTGGACGAGATGTCCTTGCCGATGCCCCAGGTGGAGAGGTCGCTCTCCCACGACTGGACGTCTTTCGTCTTGCCCAGCAGGTGGTCGACGATCCGGCCCTTGCCGAAGCGGCCGCCGAGGCGCTGGACCGCCGCGAGCGCCTTCTGGGCCGGGACGGTGGCGTCATAGAGGGCCGGCGGGTCCGTACAGATGTCGCACACGCCGCAGGGGTCGGCGTCGGTCTCTCCGAAATAGCGACGCACGGCCTGGGGGCGGCAGACGGCGCCGTCGAGCATGGCGAACAGCTGACGGGCCTTGCGCGTCTGGACCTGTTTCACCTCCTCGGCCATCGGGCGGCTGTCGAGACGTTTCAGAGCCCAGGCGATGTCGGAGGGGCCGTACAGGGTGATGCCCTCGGCCGGTTCGCCGTCACGTCCGGCGCGGCCGATCTCCTGCCAGTAAGCTTCCAGCGACCCGGGAGGATCGGCGTGGATGACGAAGCGGACGTCGGCCTTGTCGACCCCCATGCCGAAGGCGATGGTCGCGACCATGACGGCGCCGTCCTCGGCAAGGAAGCGCTCGAGGCGGCGGTCGCGCTCGGGGCCGGACATGCCGGCGTGATAGGCGATGCCGTTGGTTCCTGCGGCCTTGAGGGCGTCGGCGACGCGTTCGCAGCCGTCGCGCGATCCGCAATAGACGACACCCGACTGGCCCTTGCGGGCGCGGACCAGTTCGATGACGTGGGCGTCGGTTCTGGCGCGGGAGGCGCTTTCCTTGCGGATGGCGGAGAGCTGCAGATTGGGACGCGCGAAGCTGTCGACGAAGACGACGGCGTGTTCGAGATGCAGCGAGGCCAGGATGTCGTCGCGCGTGCGGGCGTCGGCGGTGGCGGTCACCGCGATCCTCGGCACGCCGGGGAAGAGTTCGCCGAGCCGACCCAGGGTCCGGTAGTCGGGCCGGAAGTCGTGACCCCACTGGGAGACGCAGTGGGCTTCGTCGATGGCGATCAGCGACAGCGGCAGGTCGCGCAACCGGTCGGTCAGGGCGCCCGAGGCCAGGCCTTCCGGAGAGACGTAGAGCAGGTCCAGCTCGCCGGACCGGGCGGCGCGGAGCACACTGGTGCGCTCGTCCAGCGACAGGCCGGAATCGAGACGGGCGGCGGCGACGCCCTGCTGTTTCAGCGCCTCGACCTGGTCGGTCATCAGGGCGATCAAGGGTGAGATGACGAGGCCGAGACCGGGACGGAGGATCGCCGGGATCTGGTAGCAAACGCTCTTGCCGCCGCCGGTCGGGAGCACGGCGAGGACGTCGCGTCCGGCCATGATCTCGGTGACCACCCGGGCCTGCAGTCCCCGGAAGTCGGCGTGGCCCCAGACCCGCTCCAGCGTCGCGCGCGCGGCGTCCAGGCCGGGCGGGGAGTCGGGGGAATCGGCGAGCATCGGCGGCTTGTGCCCGATCCGTTCCGGGGTGTCATCCATGGGCGTGGGGTCCGGACTCCAAAACACGGTCCGCCGAGTCCGGCGAGTCCGGGGCAGGGTATCCAGACTCCGGAAATTGGAGTCCGGATAGTCCGTAGAGTCCACCCGGCGGCGGGTTCGCGATGGCGATGTCAAAGACCGGGGGACAGTGTCTCACGGTTTTCCGGGGCGGTTGGGATAAGGTCTCTAAATAAGGCCGGGCGTTGAATTTGAAGGCGGATTGGGGGGATGCGTTGATCACCGAACTTCCTTCTCCCCTTGCGGGAGAAGGTGGCAGCCGAAGGCTGACGGATGAGGGGTCACGCCGCAACTCAGGTTAGGGCTGACGGGATGAGCGGTCAGAACCGGTGTCACCCCTCACCCGATCGCGCCAGAACGACGGCTTCGCCGCCGTGCGCGATCTCCCTCTCCCGCAGGGGGAGAGGGTAGAACCTAGTCCCGCAGCAGTTCGTTGACGCCGGTCTTGGCCCGGGTCTGGGCGTCGACCCGTTTGACGATGACGACGCAGTAGAGGGACGGGCCGCCGGCAGGGTCGGGCAAGGAGCCGGGGACGACGACGCTGTAGGCCGGGACCTCGCCGCGCGTGATCTCGCCGGTCGCGCGGTCGATGATCTTTGTAGAGGCCGACAGATAGACGCCCATGGACAGGACCGCGCCCTCGCGGACGATGACGCCCTCGGCGACCTCGGCGCGGGCGCCGATGAAACAGCCGTCCTCGATGATGGTCGGGTTGGCCTGGAGCGGCTCCAGCACGCCGCCGATGCCGACGCCGCCGGACAGGTGGACGTTCTTGCCGATCTGGGCGCAGGAGCCGACCGTGGCCCAGCCGTCGACCATCGAACCTTCACCGACATAAGCGCCGATGTTCACGAAGGACGGCATCAGAATGACGTTCCGATCGACGAAGGCGCCCTTGCGAACGATCGAGCCGGGGACGGCGCGGAAGCCCGCTTCCTTGAACTCGTTGGCGGTCCAGTCGGCGAACTTGTTGGGGACCTTGTCGTACCAGGGGCCGACGCCGGGGGCGCCGCCGCTGGAGGTCGGAGCCGACAGGCCGCGCTCGGGGCGCATGATCTCGTTGTCGTTGAGGCGGAAGGACAGCAGCACCGCCTTCTTGAGCCACTGATGCGTGGTCCAGACGCCGTCGGCGCCGCGCGAGGCGACACGGGCCTGGCCGGAATCCAGCAGGTCGATGGCGGTTTCGACAGCCTTGCGGACTTCGCCGTGGGTCGAGGGCGACAGGTCGGCGCGGGCCTCCCAGGCGGCTTCGATGACGGCTTCGAGCTGGGCGAGGTCGGTCATGCGGCGTCCTTCAGGGCGTAGGGGGTGAGGAAATCGAGGAGGTTCGGGGCGGTGGCGTCGATGCCTTCGCCCGCGACCAGACCGCGCTCGGCCAGGTGTTCGGGCGTGTCGGTCAGGACGGTAGTCATGCCGAGCGATCTGGCCGGTGTCAGGTTCTTCGGGGTGTCGTCGAAGAAGATGGCGTGCGTCGGATCGATGGCGAACTTCTCGAGGAAGCGCCGGTAGGTCGAAGGCGCAGGCTTGGGCGTCAGGTCCATGTCCTCGATCGCGTGGACGCCGTCGAACAGGCCCGTCAGGCCGATGCGCTCGATCACCCGGCCGGCGTGAAAACGGGCGCCGTTGGTCAGGACGAATTTCCGGCCGGGCAGGGCGGCGATGGTCCGGGCCAGGTCCGGGTTGGACTCCAGCGAGTCCAGCGGAACGTCGTGAACCTCGTGCAGGAATTTCTCCGGATCGACGGCGTAGTTGGCCATGAGACCGGCGAGCGTCGTGCCGTGCTCGTTGAGGAACTGCCGCTGGAGGACGCGAGCCTCGTCTTCCGGCAGGCCGACGGCGGCCATCATGAAGGCGTTGATGCGCGCCTGGATCAACGCCATCAAACCCTGCTCGGGCGGATACAGGGTGTCGTCCAAGTCGAAGACCCAGGCGTCGATGTGGCTCAAATCGAGCGGCATTGATATTTCGCTTGCGTAAAAGAAAATGACAATCTAAATATTTTTTGTCGATAAAAATATTTAGATATGGAAATCATGAAACAGCTTGAAAAATCCCACGAGGCGCTTCTTCGCGACATCCTTCGAGACGTCTACGCGTTCGGCGTTGCTCGGATTCCCAATCCCCTTCTGTATCGGTGGTTCAAAGCTCAGAAAATCAGCAAAAACACGTGGCGTTACTTCGTCGAGATGTGGGACGAAATTCTGGAAGAGAACGAAGATACTCGCGAATGGCGATTGGCGTTTATCGACACCGGCAGGACCGACGAGCTTGCGCTGGTCTGCCTGGATCCCGAAGGTACTCAAGTCTCATACATCCGTCCTCTCAGCGAGAAGTGCTAGTCTACGCCTTCACCAAAGTGCCCGCGCCGTACTCGGTGAACAGCTCGACCAGCATGGCGTGGGGACGGCGGCCGTCCAGGATGACCACGGCCTCGACGCCCGCGCGGACGGCGGCCATGGCCGTCTCCAGCTTGGGGATCATGCCGCCCGAGGCCGTGCCGTCGTCGATCAGGGCCTGCGCCTGTTCCAGCGTCATCTGGCGGATGATGTCGCCGTTCTTGTCAAGCACGCCCTTGACGTCGGTCAGCAGCAGCATGCGTTTGGCGTTCAGCGAACCGGCGACGGCCCCCGCGACGGTGTCGGCGTTGACGTTGTAGGTCTGGCCGTCCTCGGCGACGCCGATGGGGGCTATGACGGGGACCCAGTCGTCGGTTTCCGAGGCGATCAGACCGGCGATCAGCTTGGGATCGACCTTCGTCGGTTCGCCGACGAAGCCGAGATCGACCTCGTGCTCGATCAGGCTGTCGGGGTCGCGCTTGGTGCGGGTGGTCTTCTCGACGGTCAGCAGGCCGGCGTCCTTGCCGGACAGGCCAATGCCGCGCACGTCGGCCTCCTTGCCGGCGACCGAGATCCAGTGGGCGATCTCCTTGTTCACCGCGCCGGACAGGACCATCTCGGCCACCGCCATCGTGTCCTTGTCGGTGACGCGCAGGCCGTCGACGAAGCTGGATTTCACCCCGGCCTTGTCGAGCATGGCGCTGATCTGGGGGCCGCCGCCGTGGACGACGACGGGGTTTACGCCCATCAGTTTCAGCAGGACGACGTCGGCTGCGAACTGTTTCGCGACCGCCGTCTCGCCCATGGCGTGGCCGCCGTATTTGATGACCACGGTCTCGCGGTCGTAGATCTGGATATAGGGAAGGGCCTCGGCCAGGGTCTTCGCCGTGGCCCAGCCGCGTTCCTCGGATTGCCGCTCGTTCTCGTCCATGGCGGGGCTGATACCGGCGAGGCTTCGCCGTGTCACGCGGGATCGGGCCCCGGGTGTCGTCTCAGGGCGCGTCGGCGAACAGGTCTTCCGCCTGATCGAAGGTCCGGCGCAGGGCGTCCAGCGCCGCGTGCAGGTCCGGATGGTCGCCGTGGCGGGCCAGATCGCCGAGCATGGACCAGGCTTGAGAGACCAGGACGGGGGTCGGGGCTTCGGTCTTCTGGCGGTGCAGGTCGGGAGTCAGGAAGGCGTCGATATCCACGCCGCCATCGTCGGCGGCCGGGGCCAGGGACGTGCCCAGACGCGCGTTGATAAGGGCGACCTCGGCCCGCCAGTCGGCCATGAAGGACGACCAGCGCATGAAATGGCGAGGCAGGCCCCGGCTCGCGGCCTCGGCATCCAGCACATGCCGCAGCCACAGGCGCAGACCCTGCTCGCGCGAGATCGGGTTGCGGGCCTGGAGCGAGGCGGCGACCTCGGACGGCGAACGCAGCGGTGTGACGATCAGGGGACGGTAGCCGGCCTGTTCCAGCGCGCCGCGCCAGGCCGGGAACAGGCGGCACATGCGCGGATCCTTGAGGACGACGGTCTGCGCGTCGCCGAACTCGTCCATCATGGTCCGGACGATGCGGTCGCGGGCGGTGGCGGCGTCAAGCGCGCGGGGAAGACGACGCCAGTCGCTCCAGCTCGATCCGGCCTCCGTCAGAAGGATGTCGTTGAGGACCATGACGACGTGGCTCTCCCAAAAGCCGCGCGGATTGTCGGCGGCCGGAGCCATCAGGGTGCGCGGGGCCGCGGCGCCCAACAGGGTCAAAGCTCCGGCCACGGACGATGTGCCCGAGCGATGCATTCCCAGTACGACCAGGGCCGTCTTCATGGTTCGCCTAACCCCCTGATCCTTCGGCACGTTGTTTGCCCCAGTCAAGGGCGTCGCACAACGTGGCGGAGCCGTTTGCCAAACTCCGCATTCCGGCTAAAGCACCGTCATGGCGCTTTATCCTGTGATCATGTGCGGCGGAGCCGGGACGCGATTGTGGCCGGCGTCGCGGCCATCGCGGCCGAAGCAGTTCATCCCGCTGGCCGGTAACCGGTCGCTGTTCCAGGAAACGGTCGCGCGGGTCGCCCCCCTGGCCGGCGGCGACGGCAAGCTGATCATCGTCGGAGGCCTGCGTCACCGCGACTGGATCGTCGATCAGCTGAACGAACTCGAGATCGAGGCCCAGGTCCTGCTGGAGCCCGAAGCGCGGGATTCGGCCGCCGCCATGGCCGCCGCCGCCGCCTGGGCCGCGCGGCACGACCCGCAGGCGATCATCGCCTTCGTCGCCTCCGACCACCACATCCCCGATCATGAGGCCTTCCGCCAGGCGGTGATCGTCGCGGCCGTCGGCGCCGCCGAGGGACGCATCGTCACGCTCGGGGTCACGCCCTCCGAGGCGTCGCAGGCCTATGGCTACATCAAGCCGTCGGGGCGCGGATTGTCTGCGGTCGACTCGTTCGTCGAGAAGCCGGACCGGACCCAGGCGCAGGCGTATATCGACGCCGGCTATCTGTGGAACAGCGGCAATTTCATCGTCGCCGCCGGGGCGCTGATCGACGAACTGACGGCCCATGCGCCGGCGGTGCTGGACGCCGTCCGGTCGGCCTTGCTGGACGAGACATCCGGGACCGTGCAGACGCTGGGATCGGCCTTCGCGGCCTCGCCGAAGATCTCCATCGACTATGCGGTGATGGAAAAGACCGCCCGCGCCTCGGTGCTGGAAGTCGACTTCGCCTGGTCGGATCTGGGCGCGTGGGATTCCATCGCCGCCTCGGGCGAGGGCGACACCGGCCAGCATATCCTAGAAGACTCCGAGGGCTGTCTGGTCCGTGCGCCCGACGGCATCCTGGTGGCCGCTCTCGGCGTGCGGAACCTGGCCATCGTGGTCGAGGAGGACGCGGTCCTGGTCTGCGACCTGTCGCAGTCGCAGGGCGTCAAGAAGGTGGTCGACCGGATCAGGGCGACCTCGCCGCGCCATCTCGATTTCGCGCCGGCGCCGCAGGAGGATCTGGCCGGGGGCGCGGTCCGGTTCGCCGACTGGATGCGGCTGAGAGCCCTGCCGGTCTGGTCGACGCTGGGCCAGGCCGCGAACGGGGGCTTCGCCGAGGTTCTGTCGCTGGACGGGCGGGCGCTGACGCTGCCGCGCCGGGCGCGGGTGCAGGCGCGTCAGATATTCGTCTACGCCAACGCCGGGATGAACGGCTGGCAGGGGCCGTGGCGCGGCATCGTCGAGCGCGGCCTCCAGCGGCTGTACACCGACTATCTGAGACCCGACGGACTGTGCCGGACCACCCTGACGCCCGAGGGGGCGCCGCTGGACGAGACGGCCCACCTCTACGACCAGGCCTTCGTCCTTTTCGCCCTGTCGGCGGCGAAGAGCGCGGGCGTCGACGATCCGACCCTCGAAGACCGGGCGGTCAAGCTGCGCGACGCCCTGCTGGCGGCCGGGCCGGCGACCGGCGGCCTGATCGAGGCGGGGGACCGGCCCTACCAGTCCAACGCCCACATGCACCTGCTCGAGGCCTGCCTGGGCTGGGAAGAGGCGGGCGGCGACGCCGGGTGGACCGCACTGGCCGACCGGGTGGTCGATCTGGCCCTGACGAAATTCATCGACGCAGAGGGCGGATTCCTGCGCGAGTTCTTCGGGTCCGACTGGGCGCCGGCGGCGGGCGAGGACGGCCGGCTGGTCGAACCCGGACACCAGTTCGAGTGGGCCTGGCTGCTGACGCGGGTCGGTCGGTCGCGGGGCCGGACCGATGTGACGCAGGCGGCCCGGCGGCTGTACGCCGCGGGTCGCCGCGGGATCTCAGAGCGACCGATGATCGCCGTCGACGCGCTGAACGACGATGGAACCGTGCGCAGCCGCCGGGCCCGACTGTGGCCCCAGACGGAATGGCTGAAGGCCTCGCTGATCCTGGCCGAGACGGCGACCGACGGCGAACGCCAGCGGCTGATGGACGATGCGGCGACAGCGCTGAGGGCGCTGTGGCTGTACCTGACGCCGGACGGGCTGTGGCGCGACAAACGCCTGCCGCAAGGCGGTTTCATCGACGAGCCGGCGCCGGCGAGCTCGCTCTATCATATCGCCGCGGCCTTCGGTCAGCTGGCCGAGACGGGACGTGTCGAGGGGCTGCGCGGGATGTCCGATCTCAGCCTCGGGTAGGCGGCGCGAAACGCGGTTCACCGTGAGTTGTTCCATAAACCACCTGCTCCGCTTGTGACCGGCCCTGCATTCGCTAGGGTGGCGGTTCACGTAAGCAGAGTGCGAACATCATGACCGCTGCCCTGGCGCTGCAAGACCTGGATCTCTTCTCGGGCAACGCCCGCTCGTTCGGGACCGAGGGTCCGAGCGGTTTCGGCGATGTCGGCGGCTATACGCCCTGCGGCTGCTGCGGGAGCTTCCACGCGATCTTCGACGGGGGCGAGGGACCTCTGGGCCTGATCAATGCCGACGATCGCGGCGGCTTCGGTCCCAACGGCAAGATTTCGCTGACGACGACCGGCGCGGGATCGCAGATCACGCGCCAGAACCTGGCCTGGACCACGACGCTGGGCCAGCCGGGGACCGTCACCTTCGCCTTCCGCTCGACCGCGCCGACCACGATGCCGTCCGACACGGCCGGCTTCACCCGCTTCACGGATGCGCAGATCACCGCCACCCTGCTGGCTCTGGCGTCCTGGTCCGAAGTGGCCAACATCACGTTCACGCGGGTGGACGCCGGCGACGGTTTCTCCGACGGCGCCACCATGCTGTTCGGCAACTATTCGTCGGGTTCCGACGGCGCGGCCGCCTTCGCCTATCTGCCCGCCACCCGGGCCGACAGCAGCAGCAGCGGCGACGTCTGGATCAACAACAGTTTCTCCTACAACGCAACGCCGGTGCTGTTGGGTTACGGCCAGCAGGTGCTGACCCACGAAATCGGCCACGCCATCGGCCTGTCGCACCCGGCAGCCTACAATGCGGCGCCCGGCGTCTCCCTGACCTATGCGGCCAACGCAGGCTATTTCGAGGACAGCCGCCAGTATTCGGTCATGAGCTATTTCCAGGAGACGAACACCGGGGCCAGCTTTGGCGTCGGCAGATATTCCTCCGCCCCGCTCATGGACGATATCGCCGCCGCCCAGCGGCTGTACGGCGCCAATATGACGACCCGCACGGGCAACAACACCTACGGCTTCAACTCCAACGCCGGCCAGGCGTGGTTCAGCGCGACCTCCTCGTCCTCGGTCCTGATTTTCGCGGTGTGGGACGCCGGCGGGACCGACACCTTCGACTTCTCGGGTTATAGCGCCACCCAGGTCATCGACCTGCGCCAGGGCAGTTTCTCGAATGTCGGCAACCTGATCGGCAATGTTTCCATCGCCCTCGGCGCGGTGATCGAGAACGCCATCGGCGGCGCGGGCGCCGACACGATTTTCGGCAGTTCCGGCGACAACGTCCTGACGGGCGGGGCGGGCAACGACCGGATCGACGGCGGACTGGGCTCCGACACCGTCGTCTTCAGCGGCAATCGCTCGCAATACACGATCACTTACAACGGCGCGACGGCTACGGTCAGCGGCCCGGACGGCATCGACACCATCTCGAACGTCGAATTCCTGCGCTTCGCCGACCAGACCATCGCTGCGTCCTTTACCGGCGGGCTGAACGTCAGCGGCGACATCCTCAACAACACCATGACTGGCACGGCGTCCGCCGACACCCTGAACGGCCTCGGCGGCAACGACACCCTCTCCGGCCTCGGCGGCGCGGACACGCTGGACGGCGGCTCGGGCGATGACAACATCTCGGGCGGCGACGGCGACGACTTCCTGATCGGCGGCCTGGGCAATGACACGCTGAACGGCGGGAACGGCTTCGACCAGGCCAGCTATGCGGGCGCCAGCGGCGGCGTCACGGTCAACCTGACCACCGGAGCGGCGAGCGGCGCAGCCGGCTCGGACACGCTGACCGGCATCGAATGGGTCCTCGGCAGCGCCTTCGCCGACACCCTTACCGGAAGCGCCGGAAACGACCGTCTGGACGGCAACGGCGGCAACGACACGATCCGCGCCGGCGCCGGCGACGATTTCATCACCGCAGGTGCTGGCGCCCAGACGGGGGGCGCCCCCGATATCGTCAAGGCGCGGGCGACGGCCAATGCGACGACCGAAACCGCGATCGGGCTGGATGGATCGTTCGACCTGCTGGCGAACGCGGAAATCGCCAACTCGACCACCATCCCTCACGCGACCATCAACGCGACCGCTCACGGCGGCCTGGAATACTATGCCTTCACCGTCGCGGCCGGTCAGACGATCACCCTGGATATCGACAACGGCTCGTTCGACACCACGCTCAGGCTGTTGAACGCCGCCGGGGCCGAGTTGGCCAGCAACGACGACTCGACACCCGATGGCGGCCCGGCCACAGACTCCCAGCTGACCTTCACGGCGACCACAGCCGGCGTCTATTATGTCGTGGTCGGGCAGTGGGAAGCGAACTCCGGCTCCACCTTTACCAGCGTCGCGCCGACGGCGGGCGGCACCTATACGCTGCACGTCTCGGTGGCCAACCACGCGGTCGTGCCCCTGACCCTGACGGGATCGACCCTTTACGGCGAGGCCGGCAACGACACGATCATCGGCGGGTCGGCCAACGACACCCTGGTCGGCGGGGCCGGCAACGACTCCCTGAACGGGGGCGCGGGTGTGGATTCGGCAGGCTTCAGCGGTCTCCGGCGTCAGTACACGGCCAGCTCGACCTCGGTCAGCGGCGGGAGCGACGGCACGGATACCCTGGTCAGCATCGAGAATGTCGTCTTCGTCGATGGTGCGTTGACCTTCGACGTCGACAGCCAGGCGGCCCAGGTCATGCGTCTGTACGACGCCGCCCTGGACCGGCAGCCGGATCAGGGCGGGTTCGAGTCCCTGCTCGATGCGATGGAGCGTGGTCAGACCCTCGACTCCCTGGCCGGCGCCTTCCTGGCCTCGGCCGAGTTCCAGGGCCGCTACGGCGGGCTGAGCAACCAGCAATACGTCGAGCAACTGTACCGCTTCTGCCTGAACCGCGAAGGCGACCCGAACGGTGTCGCCGGCTGGGTCAACCAGCTGAACGCCGGAACGAGCCGCACCAGCGTGCTGGTCTTCTTCTCGGAGAGCGCCGAGCATCGGTCCCTGACCAGCGCGACCCTGCAAGCGGGCCTATGGGTCGCCAACGAAGCCGCACTGACGATCGCGCGCCTCTACGACGCCACCTTCGATCGTCTGCCTGACCCGGGCGGGCTGGCCGCCTGGACCACCAACCTGCAGAACGGGATGCCGTTGCTGTCGATCGCCCAGGCCTTCGCCAGTTCAGCGGAGTTCCAGTCGCGTTACGGCACGGTGTCCAACGGCCAGTTCATCACCCAGATGTACCAGTTCTGCCTGAACCGGAATCCGGACCAGGCCGGTTACGATAACTGGGTGGCCCAGCTGAACAGCGGCGTCAGCCGCGCCCAGATGCTGATGCTGTTCTCCGAAAGCGCCGAGCATGTCGATCTGACCCGGCCCTCATGGCTCGGCGGAATCCGCTACGACGGGTATGTCGGCGCCCCGGTCGAGGACGCGACGAAGCCGTCGACCGACTTCGGACCGCAGGTCTCGCCGCAGGCGGATCATCACGCTGCGAACGACCACGATGCCTTCGTCTGGCCGGCGATCGACACCGCACCCACTGTGACGGTCGATGCGGCGACGCATGATACGGCGGCGCGTCTGAGCTGGATGGAAGGTCTGTCGCACGACGAAATGCCGACCGCAGATTTCAACCCGTTCGTCTCGGACCAGCCCGTGGCGTTCGTTCGTCCGGATCATCTGCCGGATACCGAACTGGACGGCCTCGGCCTCGGCCACGGCCCGTGGAACGGTCCGGCCCATCTGAACGACTGGTTGATCTAGGTCGCGCCCGGCGCCGAACCGTCCTGGTTCGGCGCCGACAAGCCGCGGATCAGGGTTTGGTGGCGAAGAAGGTGTTGGACCCGAAGATGCCGATCATCGGGTCCGGGGAGATGTCGCGCAGGACCAGGCCGTTGTCGGAGATGAGTTTCAGCACGACGGCCGGCGGCAGGCTGTGCAGTTCCATCACGGGATGGCTGGTGGTCAGATATTCGTCGATATCGAAACGATATCCGGCCATCGAGGTTGGAATCTGGAAGAAGGCCGCGCCGCCCGGCCGTATACGCTTAAGTATGGCGTTCAGGGTGAATTTCTGGACCGGTGGCGAATTGTGCTGGAGCACCAGCACCGAATAGAAGAAGTCGATCGGCGGGAAGTTCTCGAAGTCGGTGGGATCGGAGACCAGTCTGGTCTCGACGTTGTCGATCCCCTGAGCCTTCATGTACTCGTCGCACAGCCGGAGATTTCCAGGCGAGATATCGACGGCGATCACACGTTCGAACCGCTTGGCCAGGTGCGCGGTGATTCGCCCCACACCGCAGCCCAATTCCAGACAGACCCCACGCCCGGCCGACGCGCCGCTGCGCCTCTCATAGATATCGACCAGAACCGCCATGTCATGGCCTGACCGGTTGAACTCAGCCAGCGCCACCTCATCCAGCTTGTCGGCCCTGAACTCGTCGCTGGTCAGAACGGACCAGTGTGGTTCCGTCTCGCCGAGCGCCGTCCACTGTTCGCGGATGCGCTCCATCAGGATGCGTAGCTGGTCCGGTGTGACGGTGTGGTGGATAGAACTGAAATCCTCCATCAACGTACGCCGCAGCTGACCCATGATGCCGCCGCTCTTGCCGTTGAACTCGTCGCTCGCCAGCAGGGCCGCCCAGAAGGACTCGCGAGTGCGATGCGCACCTCGCTGCTGTTCGATCACCGTGTCCGACTCGACCGAACGCCCCAGCACACGTTGATAGCCCTCTCGAATGTCGTCGGCGGTCAGTTCGGACGAATCCATGAGATATCCTATTCGGCGGTGTGCTGGAGAATCAGATTGGCCACGGTCTGGCCGACCAGAGTGTAGGACTGTCGAACAGCCTCGGAGAGCGGCAGATCGGTCAGGGCTTTTACGGTGAAGTCGTGCGAAGCCTCAATGATCACCCACCTTGGTCTATAGTCGAAATTACCGACCAGGTCGTTCAGCACCTTGATATCCTCGCCCTCGATATCGATCGAGATCAGATCGAAGTCCGCGGGGATGCGCAGCGCCTGCAGCGATTCCCCAAGGCGTCGGACCTCGACAGCAACGGCGCCCGTGATCGGCCCCCACCCGCTCGCCGCTTCCGGGTTCAGGGACGACACATCGTCGTTCACGCCCAGGTGAAAAACGGCCTCGCCATTGTAGTCTGATACAGCGGCCTGGATGAGCTCATAGTCCAGCCCCTCGAACTCGGCCCTGATCGGCTCGATCAGATTGGGGTTCGCCTCGTATAGCACCCCGCGCCAGCCGAAACTGCGCATCAGATCATAGGAGTTGGACCGCTCTCGACCGCGGGCGCCGACGTCGACCACGATGCGATGCCGGGCATTCGTGTTGACCCAGAGTTGCAACAAGATTTCGAGTTCGCCGAATTGAGTCTGATCGTTCAGAAGTTTGGCCGGGTCCTGCCGCGGCGTCGACGCATGGTACTCGTCCGATCCCAGAACTTCCCTCAGAATGTCCGCCAGGCTGCTCGTTCCGGCGGCGAGCCGATCAATCTTGTCCTGGGCGCCCGCATCCAGCCCGCGGCGGAAAACGCCGTCGTAAACCGCAGCTACCTGCGCTCGGGCGTCGTCCTTCGATAACGGCTGCTGCATTCTGAGTTCACTCGCGCTGCGGAGCAGCCTCAATGTCAGATGAGCAAGGCTCGATCAAACTTAAATCTGGTCTGGAACGGGCCGGGGATGCCCTGTACCGCGTTCGACTCTAACTCTTCGCTGGCCATCATCTCGCCGAGGAAGGTCGCGACCTCGATCAATGTCATTGTTTCTCCTCCCCATCCTTCGATAACGCTCGAATCCGGATCCCGGTCGAACAAGGTCTGGTACGTTGCGAACAGGAAGCTGACGCTGCCATGACGCCGCATGTGATCGTGGCCGAACACCGCCAGTTGCTGGACGTCAGGGCAGGAATCCTCGCTCCTCACGAGGGCGAGAAGTTCGGCCACAGTCACTTGGGTGACGGTGCGCGAGGATTTTTCCACCGCGCTGACATCAACCGCGGGTTTCATCAGCACGGCATTGCTCACGCCGCAGCGGACCTGAATCTGGCCCCCAAGGGCGAGGGCCTGGGCCAGGCCTGGCAGGCGGAAGCCGCACCAGCCCAGACGCACGCCCGCAGTTTCCGCCTCTTCCGAAAAGCGGGCGGCGCGAACATGGCTGATCGCGGTGTCGCCGGCGAACAGGGCGACGCTGGAGGGCAGGAGCCCCCTGGCCGGCGCCGCGTATCCCTCGATCGCGCCGTCGACGATCCCGGCCGAGAAGGAGACCACGGGGGCGTAGTGGATGACCGACATCACTGTTCCTTGATCCAGGCCGCCACGGCCGGATAGCAGTTCTTCCAGCTGTAGGGAGCCGCGCGGGCGGTGAGATCCGAAAGCGACTGGGCCGAGGCCCGCGTCTGGGATGCGCGAAGCTCGGCGAACTTCATCGCCCGGGCGAATTCATAGCCTTCCTGCGGATTGAAGAAGAAGCAGTTCTCGGGCGCCACCTCGGGAATGGAGGAGCTGTTGGAGCAGACGGTCACCACGCCCATCGCAGCGGCCTCGAGCACCGGCAGGCCGAAGCCTTCGAAGAATGACGGATAGACGCAGAAGGCCGCGTTCAGAAGCAAAGCCGCCTTTTCGGCCTCCGAAACATAGCCCGTGAAGACCACGCGGTCGCGCGATACGCCCGCAGCCGCCAGAGAGTCCATCAGTCTCTGACGACCATCGAGCCAGCCCTCGCGGCCGACGAACACGGTGCGGAAGCGATTGGCGAAATGCGGCTGCTCGGCGAGATAGTCCAGAACGATCCGGCCGTTCTTGCGAGGCTCGAGTGTGCCGAGCACGGCGATATAGGGCTCCACTTCCAGCCCCGGCCGGAAGCTGAGACTCGCGGCGGTGAGGTCCACCGGATCGAACTGGACCCCGAGCCGGATGACGGACAGCCGGTCCTTTGGAACGCCGAAATAGGCGTGAACGTCGCCAAGAGTCGCATTTGAAACGCAGAACAGATGGTCGGAGGATGCGATGTCCTCACGGATTCTGTTGGCGAAATGGTTGATGTTGTCCCGGTTGTGGAACTGCGGAGTCAGGAGGGGGCTGAGATCGTGGATAATGCTGGCTTCACGACCGAAGAACCGGCGCACCGGCTTGATATTGGGGAAGATGCAGGCCGCCTCCGCGGCGCGCTGCGGATCGATGGAGGCCTTGTCCCAGACTAACGCTTCCAGTTTGCCCAGTCCGCCCTGCCCCGATCGCCGGGTGAGAAACTCACGTACCCACGCCTCTGGCACCTCAAGGGTATCAAAAACGAAACCCCACTCGATATCCGGATCGTTCAGCGCGCCTTCGGCCAAGGCGGCCACCACGTTCGGAATCCCGGTCCACGTGGCTTCGAAAAGCGCGCCGATTTCGAGGAAAGCCTTGCGCATGATCAGGCTTCCGCTCCAGCGGCCATTCGACCGACGACGTCTTTCAATGCCGAGTCGAACGATCCGGCGCCAAACGTTTCCCCGACCGTCCGGATCGCGGCCCGGGAAAGGTCGCCATAGGCCTCGTCGCCCAAGGCGATCGCCTGCTCCATCGCAGCGGCGACATCGTCAGACGAGCAATAGTGTGTCGTCGCGCCGTAGAGGCCATACCGGGCGGTGAGTTTGCGATCGAGCGCGCCCTTGCGCGACGGGATCACGATCGCGTTGTCCTCGCGGATGTAGTCCGCCATCGCCGTATGATCCACCGAGACCGGGACGACGCCGCGGCTCATGGCCTCGATCAGCGGCAGATTCTGCCCTTCGCCGTATGACGTGCAGAGATAGAAGTCGGAGAGGTCGTACAGATTGTTCAGCTCTTCGCGCGTGAGAACCTGGTCCGTGACCCAGATGCGTTCGCTGACTACCGGAGGGACCATGTCGCCCGGAGTGAAGAGCTGCTCCTTCATGAAGATCTGGTTGAGCGGCTCCCCTCCCCGATGGGGCGTCGACATCTTGAGCAACAGCAGCGCATCGGGATGGTCAACGCTCACGGCCATGAACGCGTCAACCATGGCCTTGGCGTTCTTGCGCATGTCGTGGATGTTGAAGACGCTCAGGAAGATCTTCGGCGGTTGCGGCGCGTCGGAGTTCTGGACCACGGCGCGCAGGCTCGACCGGCGGCTGGCTGCGGCCAGGTTGAGAGACGGCTGTATGGCGGGCACGATGGCCATCGGCTGCCACGGACCGATGCCGACCCTTGATGCGACCTTGTCGATCTGCGCCCACGTTCTGGTCGGGGACCTTGGTTGGGTCGCCAGGTTTTCGAGCATGGGCGCGCTCACGAGGCGGACGGGTCGTGTGACGCCGCTGAGGGTGATGGCATCCACCCCGGCCTGAGACGGCGCCCAGATCTCGTCGGCGATGTTGAGCATCGTGACCGGGTCGGCGAAGGCGTGATAGCTCGTCTGCTCCGCCGGGGTGCGTAACCGGTCGAACTCCCAGGCGCAGCAATCTATGTTGTAGGCGCCCTTCAACAGCCGCATGCCCTCGGGCGGATAGAAGCCCAGGTGGATGTTGTGGGCCGCGCCGGATCGCGCCTGGATGTCGGCTATGTATTCGGGATGGTGAATGACCGAATGGTCGATGCCCAGCGCTTCCAGCGCCTGAAGGAATCCCCGCATCGCGAAGGCGTAGGAATAATCGGATTCACCGAGACTGGCGCCAACCGCCGATTTGTCGTTTTCCGCGATCCGGCCAACGGCGACGGACAGGAAGACATGGAGTCCTTCGCGCTCGGTCCCGTGAGGCGCGTCCCAGAAGATCTGGGAGTTGTCGGTCTTCTTCAGCAAGCCCAGTTCGAAAACGATGCCTTCCTGGTCCGGGTGGTCGAGCCGCCGGGCCTCCTGGAAGAAGGCCGTGGCCGCGCGTGTCCGGCCCATGATCTTGGACAGATGGCCGAGCTGAAGAATGATCTCCGGATCGAGCGGCTTGAGCGCGAGGGCCCGGTTGTAGGCGTCCTCGGCCCGCTTGTGGAATCCGGTCTCCTTGAGCGTGTGACCGTACTGCAGCCACGCCCCCGAGGATTCCGGGCTCTTTTCGCAGATGAGCCGGCGATAATAGAGATCGACGTTCCAGTCCTGACGCGCGCGGGCGGCGCTGGCGAGGGTGGAGAGGCTGTGCGACGTGGCGGACCCCGGCGAGGTCGCGGCCTTCACCGTCCGGCGGGCGGCGCCGACAATCTTGTCTCGCATGCGGTTCAGCTTCCCTTGCCAGCCCTTGGGTAACGGGAGCCTTAGCGATATTTCAGTCATTCAGGCAAGCTCGCCGAATCTGACGATGCCAGCCTTAACCTTTGATAATCCAGAACAGATACTGCCGTTCTTTCGAACGGGATGGTCGTCCGCCAGTCGAACGCGTCGCGGATCCTGGAAAAATCTCCTTGGGCCGCGGGGATATCCGAAGCCCGAAGGCGCGCGGGGTCGGAGACGACCCGGACAGGCACGCGCGCCTGTTCGACCAGCAGATCCAGAATGCTGCGGATCGAACGGACGCTTCCGGAGCCGACGTTGTAGCGGACCGGGACCGGCGGCGGGTCAGTCCGGGCGATCGCAAAATAGGCGGCGACGATATCCTGGACATCCGAGAAGTCGCGTTTCGCCTCCAGATTTCCCACCCGGATCACAGAATTCCCGCCCGCTTCCGCGGCCGCAATCTGGGCGGCGAAGGCGGGCACGACGAACCGCTCGTCCTGACCGGCGCCCGTATGGTTGAAGAGGCGCAAGAGGGTCAGGGAAAAGCCGTCGCCCGCCAGATCTTCCAGCAGATGTTCAGCCGCGAGCTTGCTTTTGCCGTAGGTCGACGCCGGCTGCGCCGGGGTGTCCTCGGAGCACGGTCCGTCGAGGAAGGCTCGCCCGTAAACCTCGGCGGTGGAGGCGAAAATGAAATGCACCGGCTCGCCCGTTCGGCGCGCGGCCCGGGCAAGGTTACGCGTGCCGATCAGGTTCACGTCCCATGTCGCGCCCGGCGCCCGGCCAGCGTCGGCCACGGACGAGGCGGCGGCGAGATGGACGATGGTACGGGGTCGGGTCTTGGAAACGATCCGCATCAGCGCCTGCTCGTCCAGCAGATCGGCCGTCACCTGTCCGGGCGCGTCCGGGCCGCCCAGCGCCGTGACCGAGGCCTCCGTCGCCAGACGCCGGACCAGATGTCGCCCTACGAAGCCCGAGGCGCCGGTCACCAGAATGCGGTCGAGGTCCTCCTCTGAAGACGCCGCGGCCACGGTTCAGGTCCGGTCGCGATGGCGGGCGAGATCCGCGTCCACCATCTCGCCGATCATCTGCTCTAGCGAGATCAGCGGGCTCCACCCCAGAATTCGGTGCGCCTTGGCGGCGTCGCCATGAAGGGTCTCGACCTCGGCGGGACGCAGGAAGGCCGGATCGATGCGGACGTAGTCGTCCGCGTTCAGATCGACGTGAGCGAAGGCGGCGCTCAGGAAGTCGCGAACGGTGGTGGTCCGTCCGGTGGCCACGACGTAGTCGTCCGCCACAGGCTGCTGCATCATCAGCCACATCGCCCGGACGTAGTCCCTGGCGTGGCCCCAGTCGCGCCTGGCGTCCAGATTACCCATCCTCAACTCGTTCGCCTGGCCCAGCTTGATGCGGGCGACCGCGTCGGTGATCTTGCGGGTCACGAACTCCAGCCCGCGCAGCGGGGACTCGTGATTGAACAGGATGCCCGAAGAGGCGTGCATGCCGAAGCTCTCGCGATAATTCACCGTCGACCAGTGCGCGAAAACCTTGGCGGCGGCGTAGGGAGACCGTGGATAGAAGGGGGTAGTCTCGCTCTGGATCGGTTCCCGTATGAGACCGTACATCTCGGACGACGACGCCTGGTAGACGCGCGCTTCCGGGGCCTCCAGGCGAACCGCTTCAAGCACGTTGAGCGCGCCAACGCCGGTGACCTGGGCGGTCAGGACGGGCTGGTCCCAGGACGTCTTCACGAAGGACTGCGCCGCCAGATTGTAGACTTCGTCAGGTCGGGCGTCCCTCACGATGCGGCACAGACCGCCCAGGTCCAGCAGGTCGCCGTCGACGATTTCGATGTGGTCGGCGATCCCCAGCCAGTCGAGCCGGTGCGTCGAGACGCCGAAATGGCTGGACCGACGCGCGACGCCGAGAATTCGATAGTCCTTCTCAAGCAGGAGTTGGGCGAGGTAAGCGCCGTCCTGTCCGGTGACGCCCGTGATGACCGCGCATTTCTTTGCCATTTCGCCTGTCGTCCCGTCCGCCCAAGGGCGTTGTTTGCAACCGGGCCGCCCGGAAGACAACCCTTCTCCGCCCGCCCGCTCGCGTGGCGATCGCAGGGGCGGCGGCCTTGTATGACTGGACTTGCCGGAAGCGGGACTTGTAGAGAATTCCGCGCCGAGGCCCGCGTCCCGCCGGTCTCAGCGCCGGGGCCTCTCATTCCATGACAACGGACATGTTCCGCCCTGTGCAGCCCTGGCGTCAGCCCGAGCGATCCGACTGCATTTTCTACCACACGATGGAGTTCGCCGGAGAGCCGGTGATCAAGGGCGGCTGGGACATCCGCGGCCATTTCCCGAGCTACATCGGTGGCTACGACATCACCGGCAAGACCTTGCTGGACGTGGGAGCGGCATCGGGGTTTCTCAGCTTCGAGGCGGAACGGGCCGGCGCGATCGTGACGTCGATGGAGGCGCGTTCCGGGGCCGATTTCACGCAGGTGCCGCACCTCGACAGCGGCTATCTGAACGACCGGCCGGCGTTCGTGACCGAAACGGATGAGATCCTGCGCAAGCTGAAGAACTCCTACTGGTACGGCTGGTACAAGACCGGAAGCCGTGCGGACGTCGTCTATGCGCCAATCAACGCTGCCGGAACGTGGGACCGGCGATTCGACGTGGTCCTGGCCGGCGCGATCACCGAGCATCTGTCCGACCCTGTGACGGCGATCGGCAACCTGTCGGTCCTGGCGCGGGAGGCGGTCATCATCGCCTTCGATCCGGTGGTCGACAGCGAGGATATGACGCTGACGGCGGGGCCGAACTGGCTGAACCTGGCGCCCCGGCAGGATCACACCTGGTATTTCCTGTCGCGCGGTCTCTATCGCCGCGTCTTCGAGAACCTGGGCTTCGACGTGCGGTTCGAGCAATCCTGGGCCGTGCCGCTGTTCGCAGGCGGCGCCGAGCCGACCCCGCGCACGACCGTGATCGCCACCCGCCGCTAGAAGAGCCGGGGGTTTCTCCAGCCCTGGACGCCGTCCACCGAGATCATCGGAACCGGATGATTGATGTCCAGGAAGGCCGGACGCTCCATGTCCAGCTCCCAGCCGGCCGCAATCATGAGGTCGAACAGGCGCCCCTCGATCTGGCGGCTATGGGTGCCGATCAGCACATAGGCGACCTTTTCGACGAGGACCTCCATGCAGGCTTCGACCACTCCGACCTCGCCGCCCTGGATGTCGATATGGACCAGGTCGATGCGGGGCTCCGCGGCCGCGATGTCCCCCAGGGCGATCATCGGCAGGGCGACGTAGCGACCGCTGGCGACGAGATTCTGCGCCTCCTCCTCTCCCGCGTCGAAGCGGGGCTCCAGGCCCCAGGATCCGCCGGGCTGGTCCTGCGTCGGAAACAGCGCCGTTCCGGAACGGCCGGCGGCGATGCCGGTGACGAGGGTCCACTCGCTCTCGGCGAAGCCGTTCTCGGCCAGGCTCTGTTTCGCCATCTCGATGTGGCCGGCGTCGCCTTCAACACCGATGACATGCACGGATTTCCCCGTCCGCCGGGCGATGACGCCGAGGTTGGTCATCCAGCAGCCCCAGCCGCAGCCCAGCTCGATCATGGTGAAGCGCGGGCCGCTCAGATCGACGGCGCGGAAGGCGGCGCCCCACTCGGCCAGGTCGGCATGCCAATTGTTGGGCATCGGCGCCGCCTCGATCTTTCCGGTCATCGGCTCCAGCGCCGGCGGGAAGACCCGGGGATCGATGGCGACGCCGAGGAAGTTCATCACCCGACCCTCGCGCGCCTTGAACGGCGGCTGGTTCATCGCGTGACGCGTCACGGTCTCCACTGCGTCGAAGCGTGAATGATAGTGCCAGAACCGGGTTCGCATCGGTTTCCCCCTGTCAGTCGACGGCGTCGGGCGGCGTCGGGCGATGAGTGGCGGCCCTGAGCATCATGCCTTCCAGCAGATCCATCCGGGCGACCACGTCCGAGACAGGCGCATAGCCCATGGCCGAGAACCCCATCCCCAGATCCCTGTCGTCGCCCTCCGGCCGGGGATAGTCGCCGGAAATTTCGAAGGTCAGGCGACAGACGCCGCCCTCCCCGACATGGCCCAGCACCTGAAACAGGGCCCCGGGCTCCACGGGGAGACGAAGGGCGACGGGACGCAGGCGCGGCTGGCCCGGGGACGGGTCGAGCATCAGGGTCGCGACGGCGTCGCCAAGAATGCCGGTGGAAAAGGCCGCGATGTCGACCTGGATCGCCTCGCCTTCGGGCAAGGATGTCTGGAAGATCATCTCGCCCGCCGACCCGCGCATCCAGGCCCCGATCAGTTCGGGGCCGTAGAAGGAGTGCGCCATGAGGAAACGTGTCGCACGGTCCTGACGCCAGCGATGTCGGGAGGGGGGCAGGAAGGCATCCGACGGGCGATAGACGACCCCCGAATCGAGGATGGCGAGGCCGATCGGCGTGGGCGGCGCGTGGCGAAGATCCTCCAGGCAGGCCATGAATTCGTCGGCCACCTGATCCCACGTCCGCGCCGTGAAATTATCGGCGATGTTGCGTTCGCGCGTCGTCAGATAAGCCCGGTCCTGAATGAGCCGACCGATCGCCCGGACCCCGTCCTGCAGGTTCAGCGGATCGAGATAATCCACGAAGTCCCCGCCCACTTCCGGGATCGAGGCTGTGTCGGAAGCCACGCACATCTTGCCGGCCGCCAGGCTCTCGCCGACCGGCAGGCCCCAGCCCTCGACGAAGCTGGTGAAGATCGTGAACAGGCTGTGCTCGTAGACGGCCGCCAGTTCGGTGTCGGAGAGGTCATGGACCAGGTGGACGCGGCCATCCAGGTTGTCCGTGCCCTGCAGCACGTCGAGCAGTCCGGTGATGCGCCAGCCCTTGCGGCCCGCCAGTACCAGGTCGGGCACATCCACGCCGGCATCGATCAACTGACGCCATACGTTGACGGCGTATACATGGTTCTTGCGCCCCTCGATGGTCGAGACGAAGGCGACGTATTCCCGTCCCTTCAGCCGTTGCATCGCGCTCGGCCAAGTTCCCGCGGCCGACGGCTGCAGCGTCATCGCGTGCGCCAGCCGAACGGTGCGGATCGGCGGCTGGTACGGGCTGTGTTCGCTCAGGAAGCGCGACAGCTCCCGGTTGGTGTGGTCGGAGATCGCCATGAAGAAGTCCGCCACCAGACAGAGATCGAGCAATGCGGCGGAGAAATCACGCACCAGATAGGCGTCGCAGAATTCGGGATGGGTCAGCGGGATGATGTCGTAGATGTAGACGCCGATCCTGACGCCGGACCGCTTCAGCGAGAAATAGCGATCGACGGTGTTCTCGTGGCTCCAGAAACTTCCCAGCAGGATGACGGAACTGCCGGGACGAGGCGTGACAGGCGTGGCGGCGTCGCTGCATTGGGCCAGCAACGCATGAAGCCGGTCGTGATCGACGACCTCGCCGTTCACATAGTCGATCAACTGGGCCAGGTCGCCGCTGTCGAGCTCGCGGAACCTGGGATCTTCTCCCGGAACGGGGGCGTCGACGATGATGAAACGCGCGTCGCCGCCGCGTCGCTCGATCAGGCTTCTGGCGATGTTGGACTGCACCCGCTGGATGCCGGTCAGGGTGTCGTGCTGCGACAGGAAGGACATGAGGTCCGTCAGGGCGAAGAAGACGTCCTTGTTCCCCGACTGTCGGGGCTGGGCCTTGTCGCGGGCGGGAAGCTTTCTAGACGACGTCATCCTTGAAACCCTGGCGTGGGCGAACGGCGCCCTGTGCAGCGATCCATAGCGGCTGTTCGGTCACGCACAAGGCGCCCCGCCCGAGGAAGCCAGGGCGCCTATCGACGCCGGCTCGCGCCGCGACTAGGTTCGCCCCGATCAAGCGTCGAGAAGAGAATGAGCCTGGACAAAGCCTCCTCCCCGAGCCGGCAGGCGGTCTCGAGCGATGTCGTCCAGTTCTATCGACTCGTTCACAATCGGGAGCCGGAGTCCGACGGCGTGGTCGAGGCGTTCGTCGGTCTCGATCTTGAGGTCGTGGCGGCGGCCTTCTTCGCTTCGGGCGAGTTCGTCGACCGGGTCATCGGCGGCGCAGGACGTGGCGAGACCGTCTGGGGTATCGACACGCCGCCGCCCTCGCAGGATCTGATCGACTGGTCGATAGAGACCCTTCCGCTTTCGACGCAGGGGCGCGACGCGTTTCTGGCCTGGGCCGACTCGTGGCCGGGCGTCTATTTCGTCCTCCTGTCGGACCCCACCTTCAAATCCGCCATTCCTGAGCTTGAGGTTCCCGCCGGTGCATTGGCGCGACTGAAAGGGCTTGCCGGTCGGATCGCCAGCGTGGAGCGTATCGACGCGTCGATCATGTCGGGCTGGGTCATGAGCCGGGGCCCCGATGCCGAGCCGGCGGCACTGGAAGTCTGGGCCGGGGACGTCTTCATCGCCGCCGGGCGAGCCGACCGCTTCCGACGCGATGTTCAGGACATGCTCGGCGGCGACGGGCTCGTAGGGTTCGAGATTCGGCCGGACCTGAACCTGCGGGGGGCCGGTCCTTTGCGGATAGAGGTCCGGATCGCCTTGACCGGCGAACGTATCGGCGAAGGCCGGATTCAGATCGCGTCCGCCCCCCCGACGGGCCTTGATCAATTGCGCGCGGAGGTGGCTGCCGTTCGCGCCACGCTCGAGCGCCTCGAGCAGACCCTTCCCGTCGTGACCTCGAGCCTGGGCCGACCGATGGCCGACTATGGCGACTATTTCGAGGAATGGGTCCGGCGGCCCGTGGTGGTCCATGGCGACGATCTCGCCCTGACCGTCGTCCTCGACGCGGTCGGAGCGAGCGCTTTGGCGTTGGACCGGAGTGCGCGAAGCATCCAGTCGCAGTCGGGGTCGGGCGACCGGCTCGTCATGCTCGTCGACCCGTCCCTGGCCAATCAGGCGAAGGAGATCGCCAATCGGGGCGGCTGGCGCGGACAGGGCCTTACGTCGTCGATCGTCACAGAGGAAACCGACCCGGGCGCGCGTCTTCGCGAGGCCTTGTCCGCGGAGCCCGGCGGCGACGTGATCGTCCTTGTCGACGCCGATGTCATCCTGAGCGGCGTCGCCCTGACCCTGGTCGCCGAGGCGTTCGCCACTTCGGAAGGTCTCGGGGCCGTCTACGCCGACGAGGACCGGCTGGATCCGGAGGACGAGGGGGAGGCCGGTCGTCGACGGCATATCGATCCCGTGCTGAGGCCGGGCTACGATGACGATCTGCTGTTTCAGCTTCCCTACGTCGGGACAACGCTGGCGTTTCGCCGCTCCGAACTTGATGCGCTGGACGTCCACCCCGGATGCGAAGGTCTGCACGGCTGCGATCTGGTGCTGAGGCTGGGCGACCGGCCGGGCGCCGTCGGTCATATCGCCTCGGTGCTCGCGACCCGCGGCGCGGCGCGAACGCTGGATGGCGACGGTCAGGCCTGGGCGCGGTGCGTGCGGCGGGAATCGGCGCGCCGGGGCCGCAAGGTCGAGGTCGAGCCAAAGGTCGATATTCTCGGAGCGAAGATCCCGGGAGCGGTCCGGATCCGCCACGCGGTGGGCGACGCGCGGGTTTCGGTGATCATCCCGACACGCGATCGCATGGACCTTCTCAAGCCCTGTATCGACAGCATCCTGACGCACCGTGGAGCCAACCGCTGCGCGCTCGAGCTGATCATCATCGATCACGAGAGCCGGGAGCCCGGGACGCGGACCTGTCTCGAGGGTCTGGCTGCAGCAGGCGACGCGAAGATCGTCCCCTTCCAGGGCGTCTTCAACTGGGCCCTGATGAACAACCTGGCCGCAGCCGACGCGACGGGCGAGGTGCTGGTCTTTCTCAACAACGACACGGTGGTCCTGTCTCCCGACTGGCTCGATGAACTCGCGTCCCAGGCGCTGCGGCCGGAGGTCGGCGTCGTCGGGGCCCGTCTGTTGTATGCGGACGGCACGATCCAGCACGCCGGCTTCGTGTCCCGAGATGGCAACAAGGACTTCCTGATCCACGACGGCGTCGGGGTCGCGGGGTCCGATGGCGGCTATCTGGGTCGACACGCCCTGGTTCACGCCAGCCCAGTGGTCACGGGCGCCTGCATGGCCGTCAGGACCGAGGTGTTCCGCAAGCTGGGCGGCTTCGATTCCGCCAACTTCCCGCTGGAGGGCAATGACGCGGATCTTTGCTATCGCGCCCGCGCCGAGGGACTGTCGGTCCTCTACGATCCCTGGGCGACCCTGTACCATCTGGAGTCCAAGACCCGGGGCTTCAGCGTCTCCGGCGAGGACCGGACGACGTCCCTGGCGGCCCAGGCCCTGTTGAGGGAACGGTGGGTCGACCGGTTCGGCAAGGACGCCGGGTTCAATCCCCATTTCGACCGGACGGGCCGGCCGTTCGAGCGCCTCAGGCCGCCCTCGCCGGACTTTCTTCTGGCCTGATCCGGGGCGACCCGGCTCAGCGCGACAGGGGCTGGAGGGCCAGGGAGGCGAGGAAGGCCGGGTCTGGCAGATCCGCCTCGGAATGGCCGAGCACGTACCAGCTCAGGCCCGGGTGCCACCACGGGCAGGCCCGGATGGCCAGACCCGCTTCGGCCGCGATCCGCTCGATCCGTTCGGGGCGGAAGGTCACGCATTCCGGATAGACCCAGTCGGAGGTGTCCGGGTCGAACTGCGGCTGCTCTTCCCCGACCATCCAGTTGACGACGATCAGGCCGCCGGGGGCCAAGCTGCCCTTGAAGGACTGGAGCGCGCGCCGCGAGGCGTCCTCGCCCGTGTGCGAGAAGATCGACTGGGCGATGATGTAGTCGAACCGGGTCCCGAAGACATCGGTCCGGTATTCGGTGTTGTGGTCGAAGCGCGGGGCCTTCAGCTGGCGGGCGTCCTCGCCCAGTTCGCGCGCGAACCCGTCCTCGATCAGCCAAGGTTCGGGCTCGATGCCGAAATAGCGGTCCTTCAGCAGATAGGGGATGGCCATCCGACCGAGCCGCAGCGACCCGCAGCCGAAATCGAGCAGTCGATGCGTCTCGCGAAGGCCCAGAAGGTAAAGGAGAGCGAACTGCTGGGCGCCGATCAGGTCGTAGCGGTAGGTCGGGCCGACGAAGGCGCGATAGTGACCGTCTCCGGGAGCCAGGGCGGCGGCCTGTTCGACTGTGAAGTCCCTGACGCTCATTCCCGATGTCTCCTGCGGACCGTTGGCGACGCCGTTGACGCGTCGCCTGTTCTCTGTGGCGCCCGGGCGTTCGGCTCAACCCTATTTTCATCGACGGCGCGAGCCTTTAACGACGGTCGCGAACTTCTTGAACCCTTGGGGGCTATTGCGTGTCGGACTGGACTTCAGGCTACGTCGCGGACGTCGAATACACGATCGGCTACTTCACCGAGATGAACCCTAACCGGTTCCCGATCGGTCTGCTGAACGCCGGCTATACCCCGCCCAAGATCCGAAACGCCTGCGAGCTGGGCTTCGGCCAGGGCATGTCGATCGCCATGCATGCGGCAGCCCAGGCCGGGGTGAAATGGTACGGCGACGACTTCAACCCCGACCACGTGCTGTTTGCCCGCTGGCTGAATGATGCGGCCGGCGCCGATGCTGTGCTGACCGACGAAAGCTTCGAGCAGTTCTGCAGCCGCGACGACCTGCCGATGTTCGACTCGATCGCCCTGCATGGCGTCTGGACCTGGGTGTCGCCCGAGAACCGCGCCATCATCATCGATTTCATCAATCGCAAGCTGAACATCGGCGGCGTCGTCTACTGCAGCTACAACGTCATGCCGGGCTGGGCTACCGCCGCGCCGCTCCGTCACCTCATGAAGCTTCACACCCATATGACCGCCGGGGAGGGCAAGGGTTCCGCGGAAAAGATGGCGGGAGCCCTCGACTTTATCGGCGAGATGTTCGAGCGGGAGCCTGCCTACCAGGCGGCGAACCTTCAGGCATTCCCGAAATTCGAACAGATGAAGTCGATGCCGCCCGGCTATCTCAGCCATGAGTATATGAACGCCAACTGGGACGTCATGTACTTCAACCAGATCGCGGACCTCATGAGCGAGGCCAAGCTGCAGTTCGCCTGCAGCGCCGCCTATCAGGAGGCGATCGAGGAGATCCAGTTCACCGCCCCGCAACGGGAGTGGCTGGGGACGATAGACAACGAACCCTTCCGCGAGACGATGAAGGACTTCATTCGCAACACCCAGTTCCGCAAGGACTACTGGGTGAAAGGGGGGCTCGCGATGCCCCAGGCCGAACGGATCGAGCGCATCCGCGACGAGCGTATCGTCCTGCTCAATGTTCGCGCCAACGTCGTCACGGCGGCTGCAGGCCCGGTCGGCCAGGTCACCCTGGTGCCGGAAATCTACGAGCCCATCCTGGACTTCCTTGCCGATCACCGCCCGCATTCGATCCGTGAACTCGAAATCGCCGTAAGTGCGAACAACATCGAGTTCGGCCAGGTGATGCAGGCGGTCATGCTGCTCAGCGGACTGGGCCAGGTCGGTTTCGCCCAGTCGGACGCCGACATCGCCGCCGCGCGTCCTAGGACGACGAGGCTCAACGCCGTGCTGATGGATCGGAACGAGCACCAGGACGGCATCAGCTACCTCGCGTCGCCTGTCACGGGTGGCGCCATTCCGATCTCGCGGATCGATCAAATGTTCCTGAAGGCCTGGGCCCAGGGTGAGCATGATCCGGCGAAACGGGCGGACACGGTCTGGGGAATTCTGGAGGCGGTGGGACACCGGGCCCTCAAAGACGGTCAGGTCGTCGAAACCGCCGAGGAGAACCGGACGGTGATCGCCGAGGCCGAACTCAAATTCACCGAGACCCTTCTTCCGCTGTTCAAAGGACTGGAGATCGCCGTTCCGCAGAAGATGTCTCCTGCGGGGCGAAAAGGCTCTCGCTAGATTCCCGTCAAGCTCCGGACTTGTGTGACAATCCTGCCAAGCACCGCAAAACTTTCACAATAAGGCCACCTTCGAGCGAACGAAGTCCAGTTGACGACGTGATCCAACACGGTCTAGGAAGGATGCGCCTTGGAATGCCCATGACAGTCTTCGGCGGTCATGTGCTACAGATACCGCCGTGGCATGGACCAACCAAGTTTACCAATTTCCCCAGGGGGACATCCTATGAAGAAGCAGACTCTCCTCGGCGCAGTAGCGCTGACTACCGTGATCGTCGGCGCTGCCGGCGCCGCGAACGCTCAACAGTACACCGTCGTTTCGAAGGCCGTTTCGGGTTCGACCGTTTCGGCCGCCGCCACCGTGGCTTCTGAAGCCACCCTGACCGCCACGACCTCCAAGGGCTCCATCGGCCTGGCCGTGACCCCGTCGGCCTCGGCGATCCTGCCGGGCGGCAACTCGGTCCTGACCTTCCAGCTGACCGGCGGCCACACCTTCGGCACCGCCGTGACCCCGGGCGCCATCGTCGCCAACGCTGGTTGCGCTCCCACCACGACGATCTCGACCGGCGGCGCCGCCACCGACTCGGCCGTCTCGTTCCTGATCTCGGGCCTGGGTGGCTGCACCAACGCTGTGCCGATCACCGCCAAGCTCCCGGTTCAGCTGGCCAACAACACGAGCGCCCTGGGCGTTTCGACCACCTTCAAGACCGAACTCGGCACCTCGATCGACGGCGGCGCGGCTTCGCTGACCAACATCGTCAAGTTCTCGCCGGCCTTCAAGGTCACCGTGACCCCGGATACCGCCCTCACCGCCGCCACGCTGGCTTCGGGCTTCAAGTCCCTGACCGCTGACGTCACTCTCGGCACCGTGGTTGTCTCCGTGACCGCCAACTCCAAGGGCATCGACGACGTGACGCAAGTCGCCGTCAACGGTGACGTGACCAAGGCTGACTTCAAGTTCGTCGGCGCTCAAACGGCCGCTGCCGCCTCGCTGAAGCTGGACGCCGCTTCCGTTCCGGTCACCGGCCTGATCTCGGTCAACAACCCGGTCGGCGCTGCTGGCGTTGTCACCGCCGTCGCCGGCGGCACCAACCCGATCCCGGCCTCGACCTACACGGTCGACACGACCCTGACCCTGGCTGCTGGCTACACGGCTCCCGCCGCGACCGGCCCTCAGGCTCTGCAGTCGATCACGCGTGAAGGTACGACCTACCTGATCCCGTGGGTTTCCTCGGGCACCCTGTCGAGCTCGACCGGCAACGCTACCGTCGTTCGTATCTCGAACATCGGTACGGGTACGTCGGGCGCGGTTTCGGCCGAACTGCTGACCTCGTCGACCGGCGTCGCCGCCTCGACCTCGCTGGTTCCGCTGAACGCCGGCATCGTCAAGGGTGGCGAAGCCGTCATCACCGGCGCCTCGCTGCAAACCGCCATCGGCGCTGACTTCGGTCGCGGCGACATCCGCATCACGGTCGAAGCTCAACCGCAGACCCTGATCGCTCGCCGCTTCATCCAGAACGTCGCTGCCGGTCACCTGACCGAAGTGTCGCTGGGCCGCACCGCCACCGGCGGTGGCTCGGAGCCGGTCAACTAAACCTCGTTTCTTCGAGGATACCTGGGGAAGGGGAGGACTTCGGTCCTCCCCTTTTTCTTTTGTCCGGAGACCTTTATCTGTCTCCGAACGGGTCGCTGATCGACCGCACACCTCAAGAACGGACCGGGCATGACCATCCACAAAGACAAGACGATCTCCGGCCCCATCGAACTGGATGGCAACACCTTCGAGAACGTCGCCTTCAAGGATGCCCAGATCCTCTATCTCGGCGGTGTGCCGCCGATGATGAACAACTGCTCGTTCGACGGCGTGACCTTCGAATTTCGCGGCCCGGCCCATAACACACTGATGTTCCTTCGCTCTCTGATGCCGGCCCGGACAAACATGCGACCTATCCTGGAAGCCCTGATGCCGGAGCTGAAGGCCTGACCGACGCGGTCGTCATTCCCCGGATGACATCGACGGCGACCCGCGCCCGTCTCGGCGAACTGCTGGTCGCGCGCGGCCTCGTCCGGGCGTCCGACGTCCAGAACGCCCTGGCCATCCAGGCCTCGAACGGCGAGCCCATCGGCCTGAACCTGGTTCGCCTCGGCGCCCTGTCCGAGGCCCAGTTGCTGGAGGTCCTGTCCGAACAACTCGGCCTGACGGTCCTGCATGCCGGAGAGGGACCGTCCCCGGACGACATCCTCGCCTTCCTGTCCGAGGTCGGTTCGCCGCTCGACTGGTGGGCGGCCCGCAACGCCGTGGCCTGGCGCGAAGCCGGCCCGATCGGCCCCGACGGCGTCGCCCTGGCGCCCGGCCGCATCCTGTGCGCCGCCCTGCAGCCGCTCGATCCGGGCCTGACCGAGCGGATCGCCCAGGCGACCGAAGATCCCGTCGAGATGCTGCTGGCGCCGCGCGCCCTGATCGACGCCCTGCTGGCCGATCTGACCGACCAGATCGCCCCGGCCGTCGATCTGACCGCCGGCCCCGGCGCCGACGCGACGCGCCTGCGCGAACTGGCCCAGGAAGCCCCGGTCATCGACTTCGTCAACGGCGTCTTCGCCGAGGCCCTGAGCCGCCGCGCCTCCGACGTCCACGTCGAACCCTATGAGGATCGCTTCCTCGTCCGTATGCGGATCGACGGCGTGCTGCATACCGCCCGCTCGGCGCCTCGCGCCAACTTCGACGCCGTGGCGTCGCGTATCAAACTGCTGTCCGGCATGGACATCGGCGAGCGCCGCCTGCCGCAGGACGGCCGTCAGTCGATCCGCGTCTCCGGCCAGGAGGTCGATCTGCGGGTCTCGAGCCTGCCATGTTCGTGGGGCGAATCCCTCGTTCTGCGTCTGCTGGGCAAGACCAGCCGCCTGCCCCTCCTGTCCGAACTGGGCGTGGGCGCCGATCAGGAAGCCAGCCTGCTGTCGCTGTCGGAACAGCCGAACGGCGTGCTTCTGATCACCGGCCCCACGGGCTCCGGCAAGACCACGACCATCTACCGCCTGCTGACCCATCTGAACGACGGCGAGCGCAAGATCATCACCGTCGAGGATCCGGTCGAGCTGGATCTGCCCGGCGTGATCCAGGTCCGTGTCCGGTCCGAGATCGGTCTTACGTTTGCCGCCGGTCTGCGCTCGATCCTGCGTCAGGACCCCGACGTCATCATGGTCGGCGAAATCCGCGACCCGGAGACGGCGCGCATCGCCGTTCAGGCGGCCCTGACCGGCCACCTGGTGATCTCGACCGTCCACACCAACTCCGCCCTCGCCGCCGTGCCGCGTCTGCTCGATCTCGGGATCGAGGATTATCTGCTGGCCGACGTCCTGCGCGGCGTGGCCGGCCAGCGACTCGTGCGTCGCCTGTGCTCCGTCTGCAATGTCCCCTCGACGCCCGAAGAAGTCGCCGTGCACGAGGCGGCCCTGCCGGCCGTGGTCAAGGCGAAGGTCAAGGGCGAACCGGCCAACTGGCGCGAGCCGCGCGGTTGCCCGAAGTGCGGCCAGACCGGCTTCCGGGGGCGTGTGGGTCTGTACGAGGTCGCGCCGGCGACGAACAGAATGACCTCCGCCCTGCGCACTCGTGCCGACGAGGACGTCCTGACCGCCATCGCGCGCGAGGACGGCTTTCTCAGCTTCGCCGAGGACGGTTTCATCAAGGCCCGCCGGGGCGAGACGACCCTGGCCGAGGTCTATCGCGTGGCCCGGGCGGGCGAGGACTGACGATGTCGAGCAACGTCTATGAGGACGACACGATCGTCGCCACCGAGATCGCCGGCGGCCGTCATCGCGAGCTGATCGGTGGCCTGTGGGACGAAATGGGGCCGCACCAGCTGGCTTTCCTCAAAGGGCAGGGGCTGCAGCCGCACCACCGGCTCATGGACATCGGCTGCGGCGCCCTGAGGCTGGGCACGCTCGCGGTCGATTATCTCGACGCCGGCCGCTATTTCGGATCCGACATCAGCGAGAGCCTGATGCGGACGGGCTACGACCTGGAACTGAGCGACGAGGGCCGGGCGAAGACGCCATGGAGCCATTTCCGCGCCAGCCCCGACTTCGATCTTCCGGACCCGGACAGTCCCGTCGATTTCGCCATCGCCCAGTCGGTCTTCACCCATCTGCCGCTGAACCACCTGCGTCGCTGCCTGGCGCAACTGGCGCCGAAGATGGCGTCCGGCGGACGGTTCTTCGTGACCTATTTTGAATGTCGTCCGGACCAGGACCTGTTCGAGACCGTGTTGCAGCCGGGCGGCATCGTCCGCACCCGAGACACCATCGACCCCTTCCACTATCGCCTCGACGACCTGGCCTGGGCCATCGACCGGGCGCCGTGGGACTTCGAGCCGATCGGCGACTGGGGTCATCTGCGCGGCCAGATGGTCTGCGCGTACCGACGCCGATGAGCGAGCAGCGGTCGTTCCTCTATCGCGGCATGACCCGCGACGGGACCGCCAGCCGCGGCACGCTGAGCGCGGCCGACGAACGGGCGGCGATGCGACGGCTCGCCGCCGAGGGCCTGATCGTCACGGATATCCGCGAGGCCCCGGCCGCCAGGGCGCCGGGCCAGGATCGCGGCCTGAAACAGACCGAACGGGTTCTGGTCCTGCGCCAGCTGGCCCTGATGCTGGAGGCTGGCGTCTCCCTGCTGGAGGCGCTCGACACGGTCGCCCAGGGGATGACCGCCCGCAAGGGACAGGCCCAGTTCCAGGCCATGATCGCCGCGCTGCGCCGGGGTGAGAACCTGGGGGAGGCCTTCGAACAGCATGTCCCGGGCTTCCCCTTCTACGTCTACGCCATGGCGCGGGTGGGCGAAGCCTCTGGCCGGATCGCCGCCGTGCTGAAGGACGCCGCCGAGCAGATGGCCTACGAGGACCGGCTGCGGAAGGACTTCCAGAACGCCCTGACCTATCCGGCCTTCCTGTTGAGCTCAGGCGCGCTGGCGGTCGGCTTCATCTTCACCCAGGTGGTGCCGCGGTTCGGCGCCATGATCGGGGAGGACCGGACCAATGTGCCGGCCCTGTCGCGCTGGGTGCTGGACGCCGGCGAGTTCGCCAACGCCAACCTGCCCATCGTAGGCATTGGCCTTGGGGCCCTGGCCCTGCTGATCTTCGTCATCGCCACCAATCCGGCGGTGCGGGCGCGGGCCTATGCGATCGCCCATGGCATGCCGGTCGTCGGACCGGTGTTGCAGTCGCGCGAGATCGCATCCTGGGCGCGGCTGACGGCCTTCGCCCTGACCAACAATGTGCCCATCCTGTCCGCGACGGCGCTGTCGCGCGCGGCGGTGCCCACCGGTCCGTTCCGGGTCGGTCTGGACCGGCTCGAGGGCGACCTGCGGGCTGGCATCACCCTGGAAAGCTCGCTGGCTTCCCACACGAATCTGGAGGCGATGGATCTGAGTCTGATCCGCGCCGGCCAGAAGTCCGGCGCCGTCGGCCCGATGTTCGGCTTCATGGCCGACAACTACGAGGCCCGGCTGCGCGACCGCATGAAACAGATGACGGCGCTTCTCGAGCCTCTGGCGATCGCCCTGATCTCGGTCATCGTGGGTGTGGTGGCCCTCTCGCTCGTCCTCGCCCTGTCCAGCGTCTACGAAGGCGTGGTGTGACGCAGGCGCGGGTCAGGACGGGTTTCACCCTGATCGAGGCCCTGGTGGCCCTGGCGATCGCGGCCATGACGATGACCGCCATCTTCCAGCTTCAGATCCAGATGGCGCAGGGCCAGCGCCGGGCGCAGGCGGTGTTGCAGCAGGTGGCTGTGCAGGAGAACGCCCTGGCGCTGATCCGCGACATCAACTTCATGGACCGACCGACCGGCGAGTTCGTCGTCCCGGGCGCAGAGGCGATCCGGTGGAGCGCCACGCCCAAGGGAGCTGCGAAGCGCAATATCGGGCCGGGGGCGACTGGGCGCTACGAGGTTCAATTGTACGAAGTCACGATCCGGATCGAACGACCCGGCGGGCGCAATCCTCCCGACATGACGATCGAACGGATGGGCTGGCGACGGCTGGACTCCGTGGAAACGACCCCGTTCTAGAGCCGGATCAGGACTGGGGCGCGGGCAGGGTCTCCGGGACCGGCGCGGCTTCGGCCACAGGTTCCTCGACGATCGGCGGCGGAGGCGGGGTCGCCCGATCCGATTGCGGAGCCGGCCGCGGCAAATCCAGACCCAGGCCCGGCGAGCCGCGGAAGCTGAACGGCGTCAGCGTATAGGACCAGCCCCGTCCCGTCCGGTAGGCGGCGTTCATATCGGCCGCATAACGATCCGCCAGATCGCCCATCTCGTCGTTGGTGCGCACGATGACGGGCGTCAGCAGGATGAGCAACTCGGTGCGGGTTCCGGAGACGGTGTTGGTCTGGAAGGCCGAGCCGATAACCGGAATATCCTTCAGGAAGGGCAGCCCGGTGTTCGCCTTCGAATAGGTGTTGGAGATCAACCCGCCCAGCACGCCCGTCCAGCCGTCGCCCAGATTGATCTGGGTCGTCAGGCTGCGGTTCAGGATGGTGGGGCTGGCGATGGCCGCATTCGGCGGATCGCCGACTTCGGAGATTTCCTGGCTGATGGTGATGTCGACCCGGTCGCCATAGACGACGGGTTTGACCTCAAGGATCACGCCGGTCTGGCGGTACTGGACGCTCTGCAGGATATCGGTCGAACCCGGATTGCTGACCGTGTCGGTCGCGCGCTGGGAGGTGATGATCGGGACGTCGGTGCCGACCTGGAACCTGGCCTCGCCGCCGCTGCGGGTCACCAGCCGGGGACGCGACAGGATGTTGACCTTGTTGTTGGAGGCGAAGGCGTTGATCTCGGCCCGCAGGTCGGGGCCGATGAAGGTGAAGCTGCCGCCATCGACGCCGATGCCGAGGCCGCCCTCCGTCCCGCCGCTCCAGACGCCGTCGCCGCGTGTCGCGCGGCCGAAAAGCTCGACGCCCAGACGGGTGTCGTCATCCAGGGTGACCTCGGCGATGATCACCTCGATCACAACCTGGGGCGCCGGGGTGTCCAGCACCTGCAGGAGGGAATACAGCTGGGAATAGTCGGTCGCCGTGCCCGTGAACAGAATCCGGTTCCCGACGGGATCGACAATCAATCGTCCCGCGCCGTACTGCCCAGCCGCGCCGGCCTGCTGGCCGATCTGCTGCTCACTGCTCTGCATTGCCGGCGCACTGCCGGGGACGCCGACCGGCGGCCGGGCGGTGGACCCGCTCGGAGCCTGGCCTGCCGCCAACTGGCCGAGGGACTGGGCGTCGGTGTTGCGGACCTGATAGACGAAGGTCGTCTGGCGATCGCCCATGGCGGCCGGACGATCCAGTTCCTGCACCCAGTAGCGGACACGGGCGAGAACCTCGGAGTCGTCGGTGAAGATCAGGATCTGGTTTGCGGCCTGGAACGACAGGATGACGATCGAACGCCGCGCGGCGGACTGGCGTGAAACGACGAAGCCTTCGGTCTGCAGGACCTGTTCCAGCGATGTCGCGAGGGCGTCGGCGGCCCAGTAGATCGGCTCGACACGCAACACTTCGGACCCCGCGAAGCGCGGCTGGTCCAGATCGCGCAGCGCTGCGGTCACGGCCGCGACATCACGGCTCTGGCCCGAGATGATCAGGCTGTTCGACAGCTGATCGATAGTGATCCGGGCGCCGCTCAGCTCGGGGTAGAGGTCGGACAGCAGGCTCTGCAGCACGTTGACCTCGATCGTCCGGACCGGGAAGATCTGGACGATGCGCCCGCCGGGGCCGGTGACGCGACCGCGTGAAATGTCCGCGGTTACGGTGGCGGAGGGGCTGGAGCCGATCGTTACCGAGCCGCCCTCGATGTAAACCTCGATGCCATACTGGCGCAGCGCGATCTGGGTCACGCGGAACAGGTCGCGGCGGCTGATCGTGCCGCCAGTGCCCCCCGAGATCAGGTCGGACCGGCCCGCGACGTCGGGGCCGACCGAATAGGGCAGGTTGAGCAGATTGCCGAAGACCGTCGCGATGAACTGCGGAATCGGTTGCGGCGTCAGGGCGGCGTCGACCGTCCCTTCGGGAATCAGGGCTGCGATCTGGGCGTCGGTCGCGGGGACGCGGGTGGCGATCGTCGGAGCCGCGCTGGGGATCAGCAGAACGTCGGGATCGTTCTGTCGACGTTCGGTTTGGGATCCGCCGTCGACAGCGCCGCCGGGCAGAAGGCGTCCGGTCTCGACGTCATAGCCGTTGCGCGCGACCGGCGGAGACAGCGTCGGGAAGGCGGCGCAGCCCGCAGTCAGCAACAGGGGCGCGATGCAGACGGTCAGCAGAACCCGCGAGCGCCAGGCTCCGGCGTTCTCTCGGGCCGCTGTGGTGACGTCCAGCGTGCTCATCGATCAAGTCCTGCCGTAAAGTCGAACGACGCGGGTCTCGCGTCCTTTTGCCAGCGTGACGCTGGTCCCTGAAATTTCCTTTACCTGCCAGCCGTCGGCGAAGACGCCGCCGATGCCGAGCCGGCGCGAGCCGTCGAGCAGGACGGTGACCTCGCCCGACCGGGGGTCGCGTGACACACCCCGGACCGCCGCGGCGAACACCACGGCCACATCGGGCGGCGGGGGAGGCGGAGGCGGCGGGGGCGGTGGGGGAGGGGGCGGCGGGGGCGGCGGATCGGCCTGGAACGCCCTCAACAACCGCACCGCCTCGGTCGTGCCTTCGCCGGGACGCAGCGTCAGACTGTCCGGTGCGCCCGGACGGCGACCGACCGTCAGGCCCTGCGGCTCGGTCACCGGCGCCCACAGGCCGGCCAGGAGCGCGCCGATCAGGACGGCGGGGATGAGGAAGGCCAGGATCTTCATGCCGCCGGACCGTCAGCCGTCGCCGTGCGTGTGGGGAAGTCCAGTCCTATGGTGACCCGGCCCGGCGTCAGAGCCGGCGGCGCGCCCTCGAAAGCGGGTGGAGGCGACTTCTCGAACGCGAAACGGGTGACCCGGAACCCTTCCGGCCAACCCGAAACCTCATCCAGCAAGCGGAAGGTGGGCGTCCAGCGGAGGTCGCCCTGCACCTGGGCCGAGACCCAGGTCACCGGACCGATGGCTTCGGCGGTTTCGTTCGTTTCGATGGCCACACCCGTCATGGCGGCGTCGGTCGCGGCCTCGATCAGGGATTGCTCGATCCGCACCCGGACGATGTCCAGATTGCCGCCCTCGACGCCCCAGTCGCTCATGTCGCGGAGCGCCAGATCGTGGGCGGCGCGGTTGGTGGCCTGAACGGCCTGAACGCGCGCGCGACGAGCCGTGTCGCGGGCGACCAGCGCGTCGGCATAGGCGGTCTCGGCATTGTCGCGAGCTTCCAGGGCGGCGACCGGAGCATACAGGACCGCGCCGGCGACCAGGGCGCCGAGCAGCAGTCGCTCGCGCGGCGTCGTGCGGGCGAACCGCGCGCCGAGCGCCGCGACATAGGTCCGCGTCCGGACCGTGACCGTTTCGACTATCGTCAGAGCCAAGGTTCTACCGTGAATGCCGATCGCGCACCGCCCAGCGCCCCCAAAACGGCATCTTTCGGATCGACCATGTTTTCGCGCCCCGCTATACCAGCGATGGAAAACGGGGAATAGCTTAGAGTTTGGAACGGCATATGCGTCCGAACGTCCCCGGATTGATGAGTTCGAATATCCTGATGACCAAGCACAATGTCGATTTCAGGTCACGCCTCCGCCTGCGAGCCCGTCGCAGCAAGAGCCGGGCCGCGCGGGCGGGCTACAGCCTGCTGGAGATCCTCGTCGTCCTCGCGATCATCGCGATGATCGTGGCCGTCGTCGGGCCGCGCCTGTTCTCCCAGCTGGATCGCGCCAAGACCCGGACGGCGAGCCTGCAAATCCGGTCGCTGGAAGCGGCGCTGGAGACCATGCGTCTGGACATCGGCCGCCTGCCGACCACCGCGGAGGGCCTGAACCTTCTGGTGGCGGCGGACCCGGCCACGGTCAACGGCTGGTACGGCCCCTATCTGAGCGAGAAGCTGCCGAGCGATCCGTGGGGTCGGCCCTACATCTACGAGGCTCCGAAGGCCTCGACCGGCGCGCCGACCACCGCTGTCGCCGGCGCCGCTCTGCAGGGACCGGAGGGGGAGACCAAGCCCAAGGTCATGAGCTATGGCGCGGACGGAACACCGGGCGGCGACGGGATCAACGCCGATGTCACCAGCGCCACGCGCTAGGATCGACCGCGACGGTTTCAGCCTGATCGAAATTCTCGTGGTCCTGGCCATCATGGCCCTGGCCACCGCGATCATCCTGCCCAACGGCGCGCGGATGCTTGATCAGACGATCGCCCAGTCGGTCTTCTTCGAATTCCAGCGCGACGTGCTGCAGTTGCGCCGCGAGGCCAACCGCAGCGGGTCGGCGATCACTGTCCTCTCGGCCGGGGCCGAGCCCGCGAGCACCACGGAGCGGACGCTGGCGCTGCGCGAAGGCTGGACCTACGCCCTGACGCCCGCCTTGGTCATCGACGAGGCCGGTGCCTGCGCACCGGGCGAGGCGATCCTGATGCGCGAGGCCGTCCCGCTCATGCGTCTGCGGGTCGAGGGCGCGGACTGCCGCTTTACTCGCTACCTGCCGGCGCGTTGAGCCTGATCGGCTGAGGCGGGATCGCTGCGCGATCCCGCTGATGCCGTGAATCAGGCTCCACATTCAAGCGAGAGCCTGATTCACGCTTCACCTTGGAACCGCGCAGCGGTTCCTCCCTGAAACGATCAGACTCTAGTCGCCGACGACGGCCATCTCGATGACCAGATTGCGGGTCGTCGGCTCGAGCCGTGGGCGGATGTCCGAGAAGTAGCCCGACCCCTCCAGCTCGGCCACCAGTTCGTCCAGCTTGTCTCCGGCCGCCGGAGGCAGGGTCATCGACAGGGTGTCGGTCCCGGCGTCGAGCGCGGTGGGGGACAGGTCGTAGAGGGCGGCGGCGCTGATCGCCGCGCCCGCGGCGGTCAGGGGATTGGTCTCGCGCGCGACGGTCTGGAAGGCGGCCAGACGGGCATCCTCGGCCCGGCCGGAACCGGCGGTGACGTTCGGGGTGGCGGCGACGATCTCGATCGTCTGGCCGGCCACCTCGCGCGTCTCGCCATTCAGGCTGAACACTGTGCCCATCAGATAGAGGGCGGCGGCCAGGGCCGCCGTGGCCAAAGCGCCCGCGCCGAGCACCAAGGCCTGATCGCGCGAGATCTCGACGCTGGAAAGGCCGAACGCCTGACCGTCGATATTCACCGGCAGGACCTGCGGCGGAGGCGGCGTCCCGGGCGCCGGTTCCAGGGCCGTATGCAGGCGGGTGAGGTCGGACCAGGCGCGTTCGTCGAAGCGCCCCTTGCGCCAGGACGAGACCTTCAGGGTTTCGCCGTCCCACAACTGGGCCTCGTACCCCATGGCGATGCTCAGGATGCGCCAGCCGATCCCGCGGTGAACGGCCAGGGACTCCGGGCGAACGACGGGGCGAAGCCGTCCGTAACGGGCGGTCATCGGCTCGCGGACGCGCGCGAGATCCCACCACCAGACGCCGAGGCTTTTGCCCGTCGGCAAGACGAGGCTGCCGGTCTCGAGATAGGGACCGTTGGTGTGCGCGTAGATCAGGGCCGCGCGACGCTGCTGGTTTCGAGGCAGGGCGCCGGGATCGAACAGGGCGTAGCTGCAAAGATCACGACCGAGCAGAAGAACGGGCGGCCGCAGCCGACCCAGGGCGCCCGGCTGCATGACGACCTCCATGCGGCCGTCCGATCCGAGACGGTCAACGCGGGGCTGCAGGAAACTCAGGGGCATTCACGGGTTCCGGATCGGTGCGGCGCGCCTCGCTGAATTCGGTGCGATCGATCCAAAAAGGGCGCTCCGAATTCGTCGGCGTCAGGGTGAGCCGTCCCGTATAGGTCCAGCGGGAGAGGCTATCTTCCATCGTGTAGATGATCCGGCCGGAGGGGTAAACGGAAGCGATTTCCGGGTCGGTGTTCAGCGCCGCGCCGGTATCGGCCGCCACCTGCTCCAGCGAATAGAAGGGCTGGACCTGGCGAACGCGGATCGCGGTGCGGGCCTGGGCCTCGGTCATGCCGTACAGGATCTGCAGGGCCTCCAGACCGGCCGTATTCACGTTGAGCTGCGTCGATGTGACATCGGCGGCGAGGTAAGGTCTCATTTCGCGCCAGGCCGCCATGTCCACGGCTTCGCGCGCGCCGAGGACATTCAGGAACTCATCGACGAGGCGAAGCGGCCGATTGGCGGGACCATCGCCGCCGGACGGGTAGTCGGAGCGCTCGGCGCCGTTGGCGGTGCGCAGATCGTCGCGATCCGCGTAATCCGCCAGCGCAGCTTCGAGGGACCGCGCGTTCGCGCCGGAGACGTTCAGCCGGGCCAGCAGGCGACCCATGGCCGGCGGGGAGATCCGGGACAGGTTCACCATCCCCGCCTGGTCCTGCATCCGGACGATGCCGGCCTCGCCGTAACGATAGGGCCGGCCGTCGAGATGGAGTTGGGTGGCGTTGGCCATGCTGGCGGTGAAGGCCGCTTGCTGCGCCGCATTGAGGCTATCGTACTCTCCGGGCGGCGGAGGAGCGTCGATCAGCAGGCCAAACGGCGCCATCGGCTCGGTCGCGCCGAGGTAGGTCAGTCTGGCCTCGGCGGTCATGGCTTCCTGGGCGAAGGCGACGCGGGCGCGCGCCAGACCGGCTTCCCGCTGCAGGCTGGCGAGGGCCGTGATCGCGACGAGGAAAATCAGGGTCACGACGCTCGTCACCACCAGTACGGTGGGCAGGACGAACCCGCCTGATCGCCTGGGGGCGTGGAAGGCCATTCTAGATCTGGTCACTGGGGATGAACCAGCTCGGGGGAAGCCCGGTCGAGGCGGTTTCCATGATGTCGGGTCCGCCGGGATTGCTCAGCCGCAGATAGATGGACGCCGATTCCAGCGGCGGCGCCGTGACGACCCCGGTCGCCGGTGCGGGGGCGTTGGTCCAGGCGGGGGTCCACAGGGCGCCGTCGGTCGAATAGGAGAAGGCCGCGCCGGGACCCAGAAGCATCAGTCGCACGGACTTTCGGCCGGCGTGACAGAACAGGGCGGGGCGTCCTCCGACCGGCTCGATCGAGAGACGCAGCCGGCCCTGCCATCCGCGAGGCGCGCAGGCGGTGGCGCGGCGCATGACCGCCTCGCCCTCGATCGAGGTCGCCGTGCCCATGATGGCCTCCCGCTCCGGGTTTTTGATCACGGCGACCGGACGGATCAGCAGGCTGCCGATCGCCGTCCGGGCGTCGGCCACGGCGATCTCGTTGTCGGCGGCGGTCAGGGCGTTGCGACCCAGCCGGAAGCCGTTGTCGCTGGCGCTTCGGCCGATGGAGAAAATCAGGGCCAGCGCCATCGAGCCGATCGCAAGAACCACCAAGGCCTCGATCAGCGAAAAACCAGTCCTGGGCCAGCGCCGCATCAGTGCTCCACACGCGGTTCGGCCGCCGACGGAGCTTACGCTGACAGCCCTGTGTCCGCCAGACGCCTTGGCCTTCAACGGGTTCGCTGATAAGGGTCGCGCGAGTTAGGGGTCACGATAAGTGAAGCTTAGGACGCCATTTCTGATCGGCGGAGCCATCGCGGCCTGCGCCGGACTGAGCCTGGCGGGAGCCCCCGCGCCGGCCACCGCGCCCGTGTCCGACACCCTCGCCCCGGTCGTGGCCGCCCCCCCGACGATGTCCGCCCGGGACCGTCGTGAACGGTTCAACGACCGCGTCCAGGCGATGCTGGAAGCCGGAGAGGGCTCGCGATTGACCGACGCGCCGCCCGCGCGTCGCCGGGCCCAATCCTCGTCACAGCCCCGGTCCTCGTCTTCGGCAGGAGCCCGGCCGACGCCGGTCGCCGTCGCCACGCCGACGGTCGCGTCGATCCCGATGCCGACATCCGCACCTGCGTCCGGGGGACTGCGGACGATCGCCCTTCCGGACTCGCCGTCCCGCACCATCGCGGCGGCCCTGACCCGGCCGACCAATGCTGTCGATTGCCTGACCCAGGCCATCTACTACGAGGCCCGCAGCGAGAGCGAAGAGGGGCAGGCCGCCGTGGCCGAGGTGATCCTGAATCGCGCGCGCAGCGGTCGCTATCCGGCCGAGGTCTGCGACGTGGTCTATCAACGCAACGCCCGGACCTGCCAGTTCTCCTACACCTGCGACGGATCGATCGGCCGGACGCGCGTCAATGCCCGGTCCTGGGCGACGGCGGAGCGGATCGCGCGCCAGGTCTATGGCGGACAGGCCCAGGCCCTGCTGCCGGCCCGGTCGGTCAACTATCATGCGAACTATGTGGCCCCCAGCTGGGGCCGCCGCCTGGAACGGGTGCGCCAGATCGGCGCGCATATCTTCTACGGCGCGGCGCTGAATGGCGGGACGCCGGGCGCATCCGACGACGCGCCGGTCGCCGCGCGTCCGTCGGGACAGCTGACCTTCGTCCGCCTCGACGCCCTCGACCGCGCCTATGACCTGTTCCGGACCGCGGTCGAACCGGTCCCCGCCGCCCAGCCGACCGCGACGGCCGCGGAATAGTCTGCGTTCGAGCGGATTGGCCGAACTCTCTTCCAATGTCCTCCTGATCGAGGCACGGCGCCATTCCGATGAGCGTGGCTGGTTCAGCGAGACCTATTCCGCCCGCCGTCTCGGCGACCTCGGCATCGCCTGCGACTTTCCTCAGGACAACCAGTCCTGGTCGCGCCTGGCCGGCACCGTCCGGGGACTGCATTTCCAGCGTCCGCCCTCGGCCCAGGCCAAGCTGGTATCCTGCCTGCGCGGCAAGATCCTCGACGTGGTCGTCGATCTTCGCGTCGGATCGCCCGGTTTCGGGGACAGCCTGACCGTCGAGCTGACGGACGCGGGCGAGCAACTGTTCGTTCCGGTCGGGTTCGCCCACGGGTTCATGACCCTGACGGACGACACCGTCGTCGCCTACAAGGTCTCCAGCCTCTACGATCCGGACGCGGATGCGGGCCTGGCCTGGAACGACCCGGCCCTGGCGATCAACTGGCCGTTCCCGGCCGGCGGTCCGGTCGTGTCGGAGCGAGACGCCGCCCTGCCCCCACTTTCGGCGCTGGACAGCCCGTTCGTCTACGAGGGCGGAGGCCCGATCAGCCTGACCCGGGTCTAGATGACGCCGGCGTCGACGATCCGGTCGGTCGGCGTCAGCGGCGAGGGGTCATCCATGGCCATGCGGGTGACGCGGCAACCCCGGAAGCCGAACTGACCCTCGAACACAGGGTGGGCCGGCCAGATGCGCAACTGGACCGCGTCGGGTTCTTCCCAGATCCGGTCCAGACTCACGGAATAGGCTCCCCGATACCGGATCTCGGTCATGATCCGGCAGAATTCGACGCCTGAACCCCATTCGAACAGTAGCGGCGCGTGCGCCTTTTCCGGATCGACCGTGAAGTTCAGGTCCACCTTCCAGCGTCCGGCAGGAAGGTGGAGATAGGGGCCGTGAACCATGGGCCGCATCCGGCCGGTCATGTCGATGCGGGGCTCGTCCTCCGTGCCCTCGAAGCCGTTGGTATAGGCGAACCAGCGGGGGCTCCAGTTCGCGAAGGTCCCGGGGGCCGTGTCGTCGAAATAGGCGAGCGGAGATTCGGAGACCGACGGATGGATCCGGTAGGGCGCGCCCTCGCGCCGCTCGACCGAACCCATGACGGGCACGTTCAGCACATAGCGAGCGGCGTTCAGGACAGCGGCGCCGGCGGCGGCGGCCATCTCGGCTTCGACCAGCACCTGAGACCGGATCGCCACGATGTGCGGCGAAGCGGGTTGACCCGGGTCCACCGTGTCAGTGGCGGTGGTGTCGACGATGACAACCCGGGCCGAGATCGGAAACCCGAGCATCGCCAGGTGGCTTTGGACGAACACCAGACCGGTGGTCGCGAGCGCATCCGGGTTTGCGGCCATGTCCGTGACCGGCCAGCCCAGTTGCACAGCGCGCGCGACAAGCACCTCCTGCCAGGCGTTTCCGGCGGCGGACGGCGTGACGAGGACGCAGAGTGCGGCAGCACTCATCAGGCGGCCCTGAGCCAGGAATAGATCTCGACCGCCTCCTGGACGTCCTCGAAGATCTTGCACTTGCCGCTTTCGATTATGATCGCACGCTCGCAATACTGGGCGACCATGTGGACGTCGTGCGAGGCCATCATGAAGGCGCGGTCCTTGCGGTGCGTGAACAGTTCTTGCTGGCATTTCTGCTGGAAGCGGGCGTCACCGACGGCCACCAGTTCGTCGATCAGATAGCAGTCGAACTCGATGGCCAGCGACAGGCCGAACGCCAGACGGGCGCGCATGCCCGAGGAATAGTGTTTCACCGGCAGGCGCAGGGATCGGCCCAGTTCGGCAAAGCTGTCCACGCGTTCCAGGGTGTCCTGGTAGTCGCGTCCATACAGGCGGGACAGGAAGCGGATGTTGTCCAGGCCCGAGAGACTGCCCTGAAAGCCGCCGCCAAAGCCGATCGGCCAGGACGACGACATGTTCCAGACGATGTCGCCTTCGGTGGCCGGAAGGATCCCGCCGAGCATCTTGATCAAGGTCGATTTGCCCTGACCGTTGCGACCGAGGATGGCCAGCCGTCCGCTGCGTCCAAGGGTGAAGTCGATGTTCGAGAACACCGGCCGCGTGGCCCCGTGGAATGTCTTGCCGAGGTGCGAGACCCGCAGGCCCGGCGCCTCGACGATGTCGTTGGCGCCGGCCATCAGTCCTGGCGGTGTTCGCGCACGCCGGCCCACACCAGCCAGCCAACGCCGTAGATCAGCATGGCGGAGGCGAAGATGGTCAGGATGGCGGTCCAGCGATGCGGCTGCGTCGGCTTGTCAGGCAGGTTCGGATTGACGATGCGGTCCAGGTACAACTTCTGGCGCCGGGCCTCCTGCTGCGCGGAAAGCAGGGCGGTGGTCGCTTCCGCCAGTTCGCGGTCGGCCAGTTCTCGCTGCAGTTCCAGGTCGGTATAGATGCCGACGCGCGGCGCCAGCGACGTCGAGGCGCCGGCGACCTTCGCGCGTTCGGCGGCGATCTGGCGTTCATAGGCGGCGATGCGGCCGTCGAGGATCGGCAACTGCGGGCTCTGGGGGGCCTCGCCGACGAGCTGGGCGCGGTCGGCGCGCAACTGGGCGACGGTGGCCATCAGCCCGCCGATCAGGGACGAGCTCTCGCGCGCCGCCAGCTCCGGATCGATGAAGCCCTCGCGATTGCGGAAGGCGGTCAGCTGCTGCTGGACGCCCGTCACGCGGGCGCGGGCCTCGTCGCGTGCGGTCTGGGCCTCGGAGACCGCGTCGCCCATGGCGCGCTCGTTCAGGCGGTTGATCAACTGTTCGCCGGAGGCAAGGAGGGCCTGGTTGATCTGACGGGCATCCTCGGCGCGGAAGGCCTCGACCCGAAGCGTCGAGATGCCGGTGGTCGAGTCGTATCCGACCACGACGAAGCGGTTGAAGCCCTTGTAAAGTCCTTCCTCGCCGCGGCTGTCCCACAGTCGCGGGTAGCGGGAGAAGGCGTCGGCCCCGGCAGGATTCAGGATGGCGCCGATGTCATAGCGCCGGCCGAGCTCGCGCAGGGCGTCGCGCGACTTGATGTATTCGTGGACCGCGAAGGCGTCGGACGGCGTGGTCGAGAGACCCACGCCCTGCAGCGCCATGCCGATGGCCGAAGGCTGGGACTGGCTCGACGCCCGGACGATGAAGCGCGCTTCCGACACATAGCGCGGGGTGGCGATCATCAAATAGTAGATGGCCGCAAGCAGTGTCGGCAGGACGACGACCATGAGGAAGCCGACCGGCAGACGGCGCCACCAGGGCTTACGCTCTTCCCGGAAAGTCAGGGCCTCCGGTATCGGACCCAGATAGTTGATTTGAGCTTCGGCCATATTCGATCCGTCTGGACCCCTCAGGGGTCTTGTTCCGGGCAGATGTTCTTATTCGACTTCGATACGATCGCGCGAGGCCGAGATGATCAAAAGACCAATAATGTTCATGATCGCGCCCGTGAACAAAGCGTAGGGCGCGTTGAAGAAGGTCGGCACGAATTCGCCGAAGACCCCCGCCCGCACCATCTCGATTCCGTGCACGAACGGGATGTACAGCGCATACTCGCGAGCGACCGAGGGCAGCCAGGACACCATGTAGAAGGCGCCTGAGATGGGGATCAGGATGTAGCTGATCACAGGAACAAGTCGTTCCATGATTTCGTAGCGCATCGCCAGACCGGCCATCACCAGGGCGAAGCCGGATGCGTTCCAGGCCAGCAGCAGCCAACCGCAATAAAGTAGCAGGTAGTCGTGCGGCAGCGAGACCTGACCCAGCGCCAGCAGGATGGCGTAAACGACCATGAAGGCGGCTGTCGCGCCGCCGAACTCCAGCAGAATGCGCGAGACCAGCAGGTGCAGGGGGGCGATCTGGCGGTGATACATCAGGCCGAGGTTTGCCTGGATCGCCGTGGACAACAGGGCCAGAAAGTGCCGGATCAGGATCAGGGACATGTAGCCCGTCATCACGAACGGGGCCAGGCGCACGCCGTGTTCGTAGGCCGGTTTGGTGAAGCTCCAGAGGATCAGGACGCCGAAACAGAACACAAGCGGCTCGCCGATGACCCAGGCGAAGCCCAGACCCTGGCGTCCGTAGCGGGTCGTCATCTCGCGCATCACGAGGGCGCCGATGATCCGGGTTTGCCGCGAGATCGCGCTCGAAACCATCTGTCCTGTTACTCTCGCGGTCCAAGCCGGGCCGCAAGCGGCGCAAGCGGCTGAATGAGCCGGGGTGAAACGGAGGTCAAGGCCCCCAGCGCGCTTCCGCTGTCATCAGGCGGCGGCGGATGCGCTGCGGCCACGGCCAGCCTCAGTCGGCGGCGAACACCGCGCCGAAATCGGTCTGGGCGCTTTCGAAGTCGGGCGGGCGGCCGATGTCCAGCCAGTATTCATGGATCGGATAGGCGCCGACCATCTCCCCGTCGGAGGCCAGGCCGGCGAGCAACTCAGGCATGTCGTAGGGGCCGTGCGCCGGGATCCGCGACAGGATCGAGCCGTCGAGGCAGTAGACGCCGGCGTTGGCCAGCCAGCGAAAGGTCGGTTTTTCGCGCAGGGCCGTCATCCGCACGCCGTCCACCTCGGCCACCCCATGGGGCGCCTGGAACTGGTGTTCGCGCAGGCACAGGGTGGCGAGCGCGCCGTGCTCCTCATGGAAATCGATCAGGCCGCCGAAGGCCATGCGCGTCAGGACGTCGCCGTTCATCACCAGCATCGGGCTTGTGATCGGATCGCGGACCAGAGACAGGGCGCCGGCCGTGCCGCGCGGGTGATCCTCTCGCAGATACTCGATCTCGACGCCCATCGCCGCGCCGTCGCCGAAATGATCCTCGATCATCCCGGCCAGATAGTTCACGGCCAGGCGGAAACGGCCGAAGCCCTGGGCTCGCAGCCGCTCGATGATGGTCTCCAGCAAAGGACGACCCGCGACCTTCAGCATCGGCTTCGGACAGGTCTGGGTCAGGGGGGCCAGCCTGACCCCTCGCCCGCCTGCCATGATGACCACCAGATTGTTTCGCGCGCGCGGCGTGCCGACCGTATCCGGATAGAGGCCGACGACGCGGCCAGCCCGATCCAGCAGGGGCGCGAGGGTGACGCCGCGCTCCTCCAGACGCTGCAGGGCGACGACGTCCGAACCCTCGACCTGAAGCGCGACGGGCGCCGGGTTCATGACCTCGCGAATCGGTGCGTCCATCGGCAGGCGGCGCAGCAGGCCACGCCGGATGTCGCCGTCGGTGACGCTGCCGACCAGCTTGCGGTCCTCGTCGACCACGACGATCAGCTTGCGCCGGACCGCGTCGAGCCGGGCGATGGCGTCCAGCAGGGGGACGTCGGGCCCCATCAGATTCCCGGCGATGTCTCCCGCCGGGATCACACCGCGTACTCCGCCGGGCGATAAAGGGTCGGATTGTCGCGGATGAAGGCGACGGTGCGGGCCAGACCTTCCTCGACGGTGATCGAGGGCGTCCAGCCCAGCCGTTGCTTCGCCAGCGAGGCGTCAGCATGCAGACGCTCGACCTCGCTCGCGGCCGGGCGCAGGCGCTGGGCATCGGTCTCGACCTCGACCGGAAGGCCGGCGGCCTTGCCGATCATGGCCGGCAGGTCGCCGATGGCGATCTCGCGTCCGCCGCCCGTGTGTATGGTCAGTCCCTCGATCCCGGGAACGGCTGCAGATCTCAGGAAGGCGTCGACGGTGTTGTCGACGAACACGAAGTCACGTGTCGGGCGGGTGTCGCCGAGCTTGATCGCTCGACCGGCCAGCAGCTGGACCGTGATCGCGGGAATCACCGCGCGCGCGCTCTGACGAGGGCCGAAGGTGTTGAAGGGCCTGAGCGTCACGACCGGCGTCCCGAACGAGCGGTGGTAGCTCTCGGCCAGCTTGTCGGCCGCGATCTTGGAGGCGGAGTAAGGGGACTGGCCCACCAGCGGATGCGCTTCGGTCATCGGCGTGAACTGGGCCGAGCCGTAGACCTCGCTGGTCGAGGTGTGGACGAGGCGGGCGACGCCCAGCTCGCGCACCGCCTGAAGGACGTTGAGCGTGCCCAGGATGTTGGTCCGGACGTAGCTCTCTGGCGCGAGATAGGAATAGGGGATGGCGATCAGGGCGCCGAGGTGGAAGACGATCTCCCGGTCCTTCACCGCGTCATGGACGCTGTCGCGGTCGGCCAGATCGCCGCGCCGGACCTCGATCTCGCCCCGGATCGGCGAGCGATCCAGCCAGCCGGCCTCGCCGTCAGAAGTGTAGCGGACCAGGGCGCGCACCTCGGCCCCGATCTCGACCAGACGTTCGCACAGCCGGCTGCCGATGAAGCCGCCGGCGCCGGTGACCAGCACCCGCCGGCCCTTGAGTGTTTGATTGATCGCCTCGACGTCCACGAAAGACCCGCCGTCCGCAGGGACGCGGTCCGGCGGCGTGATTGCGCCCGGACCGTCCGAATCAGAGTCTAAAGGAGCGCTACAGGCGCGTCACGGAGACGGACATGATCGGCGAGGGGGCTTCCGCCGGGCGGGTTCTGGGCCTGGTCCCCGCGCGCGCCGGATCCCAGGGACTTCCCGGCAAGAACGCGCGCGCCTTGGCGGGGCGTCCGATGGTCGCCTGGACGCTGGAGGCCTGTCGTGAAGCCCGTGTGCTGGACCGGGTCGTCGTCTCCACCGACGACGAGGCGGTCGCCGCCGTCGCGACCGAAATGGGCTTCCCGCCGCCGTTCCGCCGTCCGGACAGCCTGTCGGGCGCCCGGGCCTCTGTGATCGACGCTGTGGCCCATGCGCTGGAGACGATCGGCGGGACCTGGGACTATGTCGTTCTGCTGCAGCCGACCTCGCCGCTGCGGCTGGGTGCCGACATCGATGCGGCGGTCGAGCTGTGCCACGCCAGCGGGGCCTCGGCGGTCATCGGCGTCTCGCCGATGCTCAAGCCGCAGACCTTCTATGGACGGGTCAGCGACGACGGTCTGTTCCGGCCGGACACGCCGCGCCCCGACGAACCGGTGGTGGTGAACGGCGCGGTCTACGTCGGCCGGCCGGACATCCTGCTGGAGCGGCGCACCTTCGTCGGACCCGACACCCTGGCCCATGTCATGCCGCCCGAGCGTGGCTGGGACGTGGACACGGCTTTCGACTTCGCCGTCTGCGAGGCGCTGTGGCCCCATGTGCGGGGCGAGGTGGCCGCGCCTCTGGACAGCGTACGCCGCTAGACGCCGTCGAGATCGACGAACGGCTTTCGGGCCAGCCCCTTCAGATCGGTCGCTTCAAGGATCGACACGATCCGTTCTCCGGCATGGCCATCGTCGAACAGGGCTGGCTGGCTTCGAGCCATGGCCTGGAACGTAGGCGACAGGGCGCGGGTGATGGCGTCGGCCACCGCGCCGGCCTCGAGCGGGCAATCGATGATGCCGGGGCTCCGCAACCGCCCGGCCTGTCGATCCCCGACGTTGACGACCGGTACGCCTGCAGCCGGCGCCTCCATCATGCCGCTCGACGAGTTGCCGACGACCGCGGCGCAGGCGGTCAGGGCTGCGACATAGCCGCGCGCGCCGAGCGATTCCGCGATCCGCACGCGATCGGGCCGGGCGGCGGCGAAGGCGGTGATCGCCTCCCGGATCGCCCCCGCGCCCGCGTCTGCGTTCGGCAAGGTGATCAGGATGACCCGGTCCTCGACGCTCGCCAGACCGGCCAGGAAAGCGTCGATCTGGCCACGAGGCGACAAGGCGCCCAGGGTCTCGGGATGAAAGGTCACGAGCAGGAAGCCGGGCGGGAGATCCAGGCCTGTGACGGCGGAGGCCTCCGCGGGGGTGCTGCGCCCGAAGGCCGTCAGGTTGTCGACGCCGGTCGATCCGACGGTGAAGACGCGCTCGGGCGCCTCTCCCATCTGCAGCAGGCGGCGCCGATAGGGCTCGGCGGCGGTGAAATGCAGGGCCGCCAGCTTGGTGATCGCATGGCGGATCGCATCGTCGACCGCGCCGGCGGTCCTGTGCCCGCCCTCCAGATGCAGGATGGGCAGACCCAGCGGAACCGCCGCCGCCGCCGCCGCCAGCGCCTCGGTCCGGTCGCCCAGGATCACCACGGCGTCGAGGTCCAGCGCTGTATAGGCCTCGGCGCAGCCGGACAGGGTCGCACCCATGTCCCGCGCCGCCGACAGACCGTCATCGCCGGCCATGGGCGCGGGAACGAGAGCGGCGGGTCGCCGTCCGTCCGCCTCGATCTCCGCCAGGGTCGCGCCGTGCCGGGGCGACAGATGAGCCCCCGCGACGATCAGAAGCGGGCGAATTATTGCTGAGGCCTCCATCGCGGCGAGCACCGGGCGCAGCAGGCCGTACTCCGCCCTTGTGGCTGTGAACACGCCTATCGCCCTGGTCGGCCGGATCATCCGTTGATGGTTCCCGTCATGCCACGCGGGCATAGCGGGCTTCGGCGCGTCGAGATAGCGGAACGATCGCGCCGCCCGAACCGACAGCCGAACGTCGTTCGAGAAACCCCGGCAGCCGATTTCTCCTGTAGCTTCAACGTCACGCTTGCAGTCTGAGCGGCGGATCCCTGCCGGAACCTATCGACCTCCTGCGGCAACGCTGTTATGACCCCGGAAGGCGGTGAGACCGCCGCAATGATCAATTATGGCTGCGGAGGGCTCACACCCATGCGTTTCAAGACCTTGTTCCTGGCTTCCAGCGCGGCGGCGGCTCTCGCCCTGTCCGCTGGTGCTGCTTCGGCTGAGCCGGACGGCTGGTACGGCGCGATCGACGCCGGTTACCACAAGATCGACGACATCAACCTGGAAGCGTCGGGCAACGGCGTGAACTGGAACGCCGAAGTGAACGACGGCTGGGCCGCGTTCGCTCGTCTGGGCTACCGGTTCAACCCGAACTGGCGCGTCGAGCTCGAAGGCGGTTACCGCTCGGGCGACATCGGCCGCATCCGTCACTCGACGGCTTCGGTTCCGTCGGGCGTGTGTAACTTCACGCCGGCCACGGGCCCCTGCTTCTCGCCGGAAGGCGACATCGAATCGACCACGCTCATGGCCAATGTCATCTATGACATCGGCGGCGAGTACTGGGGCGTTCGTCCGTTCGTCGGCCTGGGCGTCGGCGTCAACCGCGTCAACACCGAGTTCGTGGGCACGATCCGTGGCCAGCGCACGGTCTCGATCGCCGCTGACGACAGCTCGACCAAGTTCGCGGCTCAAGCCCTTGCCGGCCTGAGCTACGCCATCGGCGACCGCGCCAACATCGACCTGACGTACCGTTATCTGACGGGCGACATGGAATTCGCGACCTTCACGAACTCCGCCCTGGCGGTGAACAACTACGGCACGTTCGACGGCGACTACGATGAGAGCCACACGGTGACCCTGGGTCTGCGTTACGCCTTCGGCGCAGACGAAGCCCCGCCGCCGCCGCCGCCGCCGCCCCCGCCGCCCCCGCCGCCTCCCCCGCCCCCGCCGCCTCCTCCGCCCCCGCCGCCGCCTCCGCCGGCTCCGGTCGCGCGCGAGTTCGTGGTGTACTTCGACTGGGATCGCTCGGACCTGACGGCCGAAGCCCGCTCGGTGGTCACCCAGGCCGCCAACTACGCCAAGTCGGGTCGTCCGACGCGCGTGCTGGTCGTCGGTTACGCCGACACCTCCGGCTCGGCCGCCTACAACGTGGGTCTGTCGAACCGTCGCTCGCGCACCGTGGCTGACGCCCTGGTCGCTCAAGGCGTCGCCGGCGGCGTGATCGCTCTCGACGGCAAGGGTGAGACCAACCTGGCCCGTCCGACCGCCGATGGCGTTCGCGAGCCTCTGAACCGTCGCGCCACCATCGGCATCAACTTCTAGGACGCCTGACAAGGGTCCCGGTCCCAAAAGGACCGGGATCCCATCAGACCGAAACAGAAGACGCCGACGGCGGGGCGAAAGCCCGGACGTTTCTACCAAGATACTGCGAGCCCGCCGGTCTCCATCGAGATCGGCGGGCTCGTTGCCTTATGCGATCCTCTCGCATTTCGACGGTCCGAAGCGGTCGTGGCGGTTGACGCCGGTCGAGGTCGTCGGCAAACGGACAAGGCTTTTCAGGGTTATCCGCGCGTTGCCGAACGTGCCGGCAGAGGTCTCAGTTCGGAACGCGCCATGCTTCGCTTTTTCAAGACTTTGTCGGGCCTTCCGGAGCGGTTTCGTCGCGCCGAGGAGCGCCTCAGGCTGATCCATCACTATCAGGACGCGATGTGGTTCGCGTTCAACGAACACCGACGCGAGATGCGGACCGTGCTTGGCGCGCTGTCTCTGCCCGACGCATCGCTATGGCGAAACCAGCCGGCGCTCGTACCGGGTCATCCCGCGGAGAACGCCTTCCCGACCGCGACCCTGTGCCGGCAGTCGAGCTTCGAGGAACCCTATTTTTCCTTCTGGGCCGGCCGTCTGGGCGAGGCGCTGCGCTATCACCGCAAGCTCTGGGAGTTCGTGTTCATCTGCCAGGCCTTGTGGGAGCGGGGCGCCGTCAGACCCGGCGCGCGCGGCCTCGGGTTCGGCGTGGGCCTGGAGCCATTGCCCGCCTTCTTCGCCTCCGAGGGCTGCGAAATCGTCGCCACCGACCTCAGCCCTGACGCGGCCGTCGCCGAGGGCTGGGCCCAGTCCTCGCAGCACGCCATGGACAAGCAGGCGCTGCGGCGTCCGCTGGTCTGTCCCGACGACCTGTTCGAACGGAATGTCTCGCTGCGCCAGTGCGACATGAACGCGATCCCGGCCGATCTGGTCGATTTCGACTTCTGCTGGTCGGCCTGCGCCCTGGAGCATCTCGGGTCGATCGAGAAGGGTCTCGACTTCATCGTCAACTCGGTGAGTTGCCTCAAACCCGGTGGCTGGGCCATCCATACGACCGAGTTCAACGTGAGTTCGAACACCGAGACCATCGACAATCTGCCCACCGTCCTGTTCCGCCGTAGCGATCTGGAGCGTCTGGCCGAGCGACTGAACGCCGCCGGGCACAAGGCCGCGGTGTTCGATTTCGAGCCGGGGATGAAGCCGTTGGACGTCTATGTCGACGTCCCGCCCTATCGTGCCGAGCCCCACCTGGTCGCCGCACTCATGGGTTTTGCGACCACCTCGATCGGCGTGATCGTGCAGCGTGGCGGCGGCGTCTGATCGTCAGCTCGCGCCGCCCGAGGCCGGATCGTCTCGCCTGCGGAGAGAGAAGGATCGCATGGTCCGCTCGCTCGCGTTCGGCGTCAGCGGCTTTTTCATCATCCAGCGAACGAAGCGCAGCCAGGGCGTTGTCCTGACGCCACGATGCCCGGTCATGAGCGGCGCGCCGAAATAGTAGTCGATCAGGGCTCGCAGATACGGCGTGTTTCCCGGATCCAGCATCACAGCGCGCCGGATCAGACGTCGCGCCTTGGCCTTCTCATGGTTCAGCCAGCAGATATGCGCCGCCCAGGCATGCAGGTGCGCCACATCTTTGGTTCGTGACATGGCCTCATCGACGATCACCCGCGCCTCCGCCAGTCGCCCGGCCAGAACAAGGGCGTTGCCGTAGTCGACCACATAGGTCAGGCCGCGGTCACTGGCCTGTACGACGCTGTCCAGTATCGCCAGCGCCTCGTCATGACGTCCGTCGCGGCTGAGCAGGCGGGCCAGGCTGACCTGGGCGTGATAGTTGCCGGGGCTGACATCGACGGCGCGCCTCGCCAGGGCCAGGGCTGTCGACGCCTTGCGCTGCGGCTGGGCCGCGGCGAGTTCGCCGAGATAAATCCCGTTCGTCGCCCGGAGCCGGCGCGCCTCTCGCTGAAAGCCGCGCGCGTCGAAATCACCGGCCAGAACATCCCTCAGAAGCGGGCCGAGAAGAGCGACGTCCGCCAGATAGGTCGTGACCGGATGGGCGGTGTAGGGCAGGCGAACGGCGCGGCATCCCAGGTCCTGCTCGATGCGCTCGCCATGCCAGCGGTCGGGACCCGTCGGGTCGAAAATGACGATGGGTCGCGCCGAGCTGGACATCGGTCCACCCAACTCCGGCCTCCACCGGATCCGCTTCGCATCCTGGGTCCAGCGCAGCTCCTGCGGCGCGATCCTGGGATCGATCGAATACTGCGGCGAAAGAGCCAGGGCGTCGGTGGCTCCGACGGCGTCGGCGAAACGCAGGGCCGCGTAGCCGCCCATGCTCGACCCGTAGGTGACGATCCGGTCGGCGCCCGCCGTCGCCGCCCGTACGGTCGCAAGGGCGGCCGCCATCTCCGGATACTGGTACCAGTCTTCGGAGCGACCCATGACGTGGATCGCTGAGACGCCCTCGGATCGCAGATAGGCCTCGCCGAACCCCGGCCGATCGAACCCCGGTCCGATAGCGTAGTGATCGAAGGTCACCACCCAGCGATCGGTCGGCCCCGCCGTTACGCGCCGCACGACGACGTCGTCGCTGCGGAACAGCTCGTCCGCGTCGAGCGCGGTTTCGGAAGGCGACCCCATGTCAGATACATAGAGCATCGTATGCGGCGGGCCAATCTTTGCAGCCGACGGGCGAGCGGCCCGATGTCGGGTCAGGCGTCTAAGGTCGTCTCGATGACGTCGCAGACGCGGTCGATGTCGGTATTCGTCAGGGTGCTGCCCGAGGGAAGGCACAGACCATTGGCGAACAGCCCCTCGGCCACCCCGTCGTTGATCGCCAGGGCGTCCCGGAACACCGGCTGCAGGTGCATCGGCTTCCAGACGGGGCGGGCCTCTATGTTGGCGGCCTCGAGCGCGAGGCGGAGACGGTCAGGGCCGGCGACGATCTTCGGGTCCGCCAGCATGACCGTCAGCCAGCGCGTGTGACGACGACCTGGAGCCTCAGGGGCGAAAGCGACCCCGTGGCGACCACCCAGCCGGGCCACGTAGCGATCGAAAATGGCGCGGCGGCGGGCGACCTTGGCCTCCAGCGTCTCCATCTGGGCGAGGCCCAGTGCGGCAGCGAGGCTGAGCATCCGGTAGTTGAAGCCGACCTCGGCGTGTTCGTAGTGGACTGCCGGCAGGCGGGCTGCGGCGGCGAGGTTGCGGGCGCGGGCGATCAGGGCCCCGTCCTCGGACGCCAGCATGCCGCCGCCGCCCGTCGTGACGATCTTGTTGCCGTTGAACGAGAAGGCGGCCGCCGATGCGCCGTGGCCCGCGTGCCTGCCGTTCAGGGTCGCGCCGACGGCTTCGGCCGAGTCGAGGATCACCGGAGCGCCATGGGCGTCGGCGATCGCCCGGATCGCGTCGATGTCGCAGCATTGGCCGTAGAGGTCGGCCGGGACGACGGCGCGGACCGTCAGGCCCTCGGCCCGAGCGCGGTCGAAGGCTCGTCCGAGCAGAAGGGGATCCAGGTTCCAATCGACGGAGCTGCAATCCACGAAGATCGGCCGGGCGCCCGCATGGACGATGGGGCTGACGCCGCCGATGAAGGTCAGGGTCGGGCAGATGACAGCGTCGCCCGGCTTCAGGTCCAGCATCGTCAGGGCCAGATGCAGGGCCGCCGTGCCTGAGGAGACTGCCGTGGCGTGGGCGAAGCCTGTCGCCTCGGCGAAGGCGCGTTCGAACGCCTCGACCACCGGACCGGCGGACGAGACCCAGCCGGCGTCGAAGGTTTCAAGCAGGCGCGCGCGTTCGGCAGGTCCGATGTCGGGCGCTGACAGGGGGATGCGGGGGAGGGCGGTCACAGGCGCAGGTGACGCTGCGTCGCCGATTTCCGCAAGCTGCGGCTCAGCCGCTGGTGCGGACCAGAACGGCATCCGAGGTCGGCCGGACGGGCGGCTGGCGGTCGATCATCGACTGGCCGATGGCGATGACGAGAGTGGCGGTGAGGACGGCGGAGGCGACGGCGGCTGCGACCATCTTCGCGCCCTGCGCCAGATGACCCCCGTCGCGATTCCAGATGTCCTGATCCATGCCGCTCCCCCGAGTCGTCAGCAGGCTCAGGGACCACAACAGACATCACGGCGCAAGTCACTGAACCGTGTGCGTTAAACATAATTTCGCCGACGCCCGGCGGGCGTCGGCGAAACTCAGTCCTGTCGCGCGATCGCTCGGGACGCGGTCCCTCGCTGCTTGAGCGGGATCAGCCCGTGAACGGACGGATCAGGATCTCGACACGACGGTTCTGGGCGCGGCCCTCGACCGTGGCGTTTGAGGCGACCGGGACGCGCGATGACTGGCCGGCGACGAAAAGACGCTCGCGCAGCACGCCGCGACCGATCAGGGCGTCGGCCACCGCCAGGGCGCGGCGTTCCGACAGGGGTTGGTTGATCGCGTCGCCACCCGAGGAATCGGTGTGGCCCACGATGTCCACCACGGAACGGTCGTACTCCTGCAGAACGGCCGCCACGTCGGACAGGACCGCGTCAAAGCGCGGCTCGATGTTCGACTGGTTTGTGGCGAAGGTGACGTCGGACGGCATGCGCAGAACCAGGTTGTCGCCCTGGCGCGCCACGCCGACGCCGCTCCCCGACAGTTCGGCTTCCATGGCGCGCTGCTGGCGATCCATGTAGTTGCCGACGGCCGCGCCGCCGAGGGCCCCGACGCCTGCGCCGATCAGGGCGTTGCGACGGCCCTGTTCGCCGTCCGAGGTGTTGGTCAGATAGCCGAGCACCGCGCCGCCGAGGGCGCCGTAGATTGCGCCCGTGCCGGTGTTGTTCCTTTGAGGCGTCGACGAATAGGGGTCCATCGTGGTGCAGGCGGTCGCGCCCAGCATGGCGGCGACGCCGAGGCCCGTGACGATCAGGTTCATACGCATTGGAGTTCCTTGAAAATGTACGCGTCCGTATCGGCCGGGAACGCCACCCTACGGTGAAGGTTCCTGTCTGACTTACGGATGAACGAACCGGGTGGAGGCTTTCATCCGACGTGAAACTGCCAATTTGCGACGGCAGGGCGTATGAACCTCTCCCCCGACGGTCTTGATGATCGCCGCGCACGCTTTCGAAAGGCCCCGCCCGTGACCTCGATCCTCGACGCCGCCTCCGCCGCCGAACCCGGCCAGACCAAGGGCATCAAGCCGGTCTCCATGTCGCGCTACGACACGGACTTTCAGGGCTTCAGCGACGATCTGGGCGCCTCGTTCAAACGCTATGGCTTCGCCGTGATCGCGGATCACGGTCTGGACGAGGACGTCATCAAGGCCGCCATCGACGACGCCAAGGCCTTCTTCGCCCTGCCGGAAGAGGTGAAGCGCCAGTACCACCAGCCGGGCACCGGAGGGGCGCGCGGCCTGACGCCGTTCGGGGTCGAGGCGGCCAAGGGCGCGGCGGCCGTGGACCTGAAGGAGTTCTGGCACGTCGGGCGCGAACTGCCCGAGGGCCACCCCTATCGCCAATACATGCGCGACAATCTGTGGCCGACCGAGGTCCCGGGCTTCAAGCCGCACTTCTACGGAATGTTCGAGGCGCTGGATCAGCTGGGTGCGAAAATCCTGAAGGCCATCGCCCGCTACATGGACCTCGGCGACGACTATTTCGCGGACAAGGTCCAGCTGGGGAATTCCATCCTCCGCATGCTCCACTATCCGCCGGTGGCCGCGGGCGCGGCGGGCGTGCGGGCCGGGGCGCATGAGGACATCAACGTCATCACGCTTCTGCTGGGCGCCGAGGAGCGCGGGCTGCAGCTGAAGGATGCCGACGGGGAGTGGCTGGAGGTCGCACCGCCGCCGGGAGCCCTGGTGGTCAACATCGGCGACATGCTGCAGCGGCTGACCAACCACGTCCTGCCGTCGACCAGCCACCGGGTCGTCAATCCGTCGCCGGATAGGGCCAGCTTCGCGCGGTATTCGACGCCCTTCTTCCTGCACTTCAACCCGGACTTCGTGATCGAGACCCTGCCGTCGACGATCACGGCGGAGAACCCGGACCGCTATGCGAGCAAGTCGATCATGGCCGAGGACTTTTTGACCGAGCGGTTGAAGGAAATCCGGTTGCTTTAAGTGCCCCCTCTCCCGGTGGGAGAGGGCTTGAAGCCCGCAGAGCGCAGCGATGCGTCCTGGCTGAAAGGGTGAGGGTCGTGCGTTTCCGGTGAGGTTCGACCCTCACCCTTTCGCGTTTCCAATCGCTGGCGCTCTTGGACGCTCAAGCCCTCTCCCACCGGGAGAGGGAGGCTTACGCCGGTTCGGCCTGCACCGCGCCCGGGCTGACGGCGAACTGGCCGCCGCGGCGGTAGCGCCACAGGTAGGACGGGGCGATGGCTTCGAGGCCGGTGGCCTCTACGCCCAACGCCGACAGATCCTCGGCATCCGGGGCGACGACGTTGTCGGTCTTCAGCATCAGCACTTGATCCTTCGTCAGAACCGGCGGAATGCCGACGACGGCCGTGATCTGGGCCAGCGAGCCGATCATCGAGGCGGCGAAGAAGGGCAGGGGCGCCAGCAGGCGACGGCGGCCGGTCTCGCGCAGGATGTATTCGAGAATCTGTTTGAACGACCAGACTTCCGGGCCGCCCAGTTCGAAGGTGCGACCGGCGGCGTCGGTGCGAACGACCGAGCGGGCGATGGCCTCGGCCACGTCGCCGACCCAGACGGGCTGGAACTTCGTCTCCCCGCCGCCGATCAGGGGCAGGGCTGGCGACATCGTGGCCATGGAGGCAAAGCGGTTCAGGAAGCCGTCGCCGTTCCCGAACACGATCGAGGGACGCAGGATGACGGCGTCGGGCTTTGTGGCGCGGACGGCGGCCTCGGCCTGGCCTTTGGAGCGCCCGTACTCGCCTTCGGACTGTGTGTCGGCGCCGATGGCCGACATCTGGACCAGGCGACCGACGCGGGCGGCGACGCAGGCTTCGGCAATGTTGCGGCTGCCTTCGACGTGGGCCTTCTCAAAGCCGCGGCCCGGGGTCTCGAACAGGATGCCGACCAGGTTCACGGCGGCGTCCGCGCCCTTCAGAGCGGCGGCCACGTCGGCAGGGCTGGTGATGTCGCAACGAACCGGCTGGATCTGACCGACATCGCCGAGGATGCGCAGGTCCTGGGCCAGGGCGGGCTTGCGTACCGCGACGCGGACGCGCCAGCCTCTGCGGGCCAGGGCGCGGACGGCCTGGGTTCCGACGAAGCCCGAGCCGCCGAAGACGGTGACCAGGCCGGTGGTGGATTCGGACATCGGGCGTTCCTCGAAGCGGCGTCTTGAAAGGCCGCACGGGCCTGACAGGCGGGGGATAGACGATGCCCGGCGCCCTCGCAACGCGGGGCTTGGCGGGAAGCGGCGAGAAACCGCCGAAAACCGTGTTGACCCGCTCCGTGCACTGCCTTAAGGGTCCGCGCCTTCCGGTCGGGAACGCGTTTCGACGCGAGCCTCCGGGGCCCAGGTGGCGGAATTGGTAGACGCGCTGGCTTCAGGTGCCAGTGATAGAAATGTCGTGGAGGTTCGAGTCCTCTCCTGGGCACCAGTTTCCAAAGGCGTCGCATCGCAAGATGCGGCGCCTTTGTCTTTTCCAGCTCCCTATCGCCTCGCGCGCGGCGCTCAGCTACTTGAGGGCCCATGACCGTTTATCTGCATGAAGGCGACCTCCCGGACGGCCTGGACCTGGGCCCCGAAGTCGCCGTCGATTCCGAGACCATGGGGCTGCGTTTCCGCCGCGATCCGCTGTGCGTGGTCCAGCTGTCGGCCGGCGACGGCGACGCCCATGTCGTCCGCCTGAACCGGCCCGGCTACGACTGCCCGAACCTGAAGCGGCTGATGGCCGATCCGGACGTGCTGAAGATCTTCCACTTTGGCCGGTTCGACATCGGCATGGTCGAGCTGCACCTCGGGGTCGAGACGCGGCCGGTCTACTGCACCAAGATCGCCTCGAAGCTGGCCCGGACCTACACCGACCGGCACGGGCTGAAGGACGTCGCGCGCGAGATGGCGGGCATCGACCTGTCCAAGGCGCAGCAGTCGTCCGACTGGGGTGCTCCGGAGCTGACCCAGGCCCAGCTGGAATACGCCGCATCCGACGTCCTGCACCTGCATGTCATCATGCGCCGGCTCAACGAGATGCTGGTCCGAGAGGGCCGGATGGAACTGGCTCAGGCCTGTTTCGACTTCCTGCCCGTTCGCGCCCGTCTCGACCTGCGCGGCTGGGACGAGATGGATATCTTCGCGCACACATGACCTTCGACCCGGCCGACGACAGGAAGCGCGCCGACGAGGCGAGACTGGCCCAGCAGGCCGGGCGCTGGCGCTCGCGCTCCCGTCGGGTCCAGCTGTATCGCCGCCTGCTGCCGATCCTGATCGTTGTGCTGGCGGGCGGGGCCTTGACCTGGACGGTGTTCCGCACCGTCATGTCGGGCGTCGAACGCGAGGCCAGCCAGTCGAAGGAAATCCGCCTCGACAATCCGATGTTCCACGGTCAGGACGCGGCTGGCCGGTCCTTCATCATCGGCGCCCAGGGCGCGGTGCGCGATCCGGCGACGGGGCGGTTCCGGCTCAACGGCCCGGTCCTCAGGCTCAATCTCGGCGGCACAAAGGTCACCGAGATGACCGCCGACGCCGGCATCTACAACGAGGCCGAACGGACCGTGACCATCGGTCCGAACGTGCGGATTTCCGATGGCGGATCGGGCTTCACCCTGACGACGCCGGAGGCCGTGGTCGACACCGCGACCGGCGTCGTGACCGGCAACAAGGGTGTCGAGGGGCGCGGCCCCCTTGGAACGATCTCGGCAACGTCCTATGCCATCCATGAACAGGGCCAACGGGTCGTGTTCAGGGGCTCTGGCGATAACAAGGTGCAGGGGACCCTCAGCCCCGCTTCCGGTGAATGACATGAAGACGACCCCAATCCTTCTGATCGGCGCAGGCGTTTTGGCGCTTGGTCTGGGCGGCGCAGCGCTCGCGCAAAGCCGATCGAGCGTCAGCAACCAGCCGATCGGCTACGGCGCCGACTCCGGCGAACTCACCAACACCGCCGTCTCCCTGCGCGGCCGGGCCGAAATCACCCAGGGCGACACTCGCCTGCGAGCCAACGCCATCGAGGGCGTGCGCGACGCTTCGGGCGGGCTGACGCGGATCGAGGCCTCGGGCGAGGTCTATTACGTAACCCCGAACGAGACGATCCGGGGCGACCAGGCAATCTACACCGTTTCCAACGCCACGGTTGTGGTGACCGGCGACGTCATCCTGACCCAGGGCCAGAACGTCCTAACCGGCGGCAGCCTGAGCTACAACGTCGACACCGGCCAAGCGCGGATCCAGGGTGGAACCTCGGCCAACGGCGGCCGTGTGCGCGGCGTCTTCTACCCCGAAGGGTCGAACTGAGCCTGAATGGCCCGTAAGGAACTCTCAGCCCTCAATCTGGAAGACCGCGAGGCGCCGGCCGTCGCGCCCGAACCCGCGCCTGAAAAGGGTCTGCGGGTGCGCAACATCGCCCGGGCCTTCGGCGCGCGTCAGGTGGTCGCGGACGTCTCCCTGACCGTGCAGCGGGGCGAGGTCGCGGGCCTGCTGGGCCCGAACGGCGCCGGCAAGACGACCTGCTTCTACATGATCACGGGCCTGATCCCTGCGGACTCGGGCTCGATCTGGCTGGACGGCGAGGACATCACGGCCCAGCCGATGTACCAGCGCGCCCGCATGGGGCTGGGCTACCTGGCGCAGGAGGCCTCGATCTTCCGCGGCATGACGGTCGAGCAGAACATCATGGCGGTCGTCGAGCTCAACGAGACCGGCAAGGCGATCGAGACCGAGACGACCCGCCTGCTCGAGGAGCTGCATATCGACCACCTGCGCCACGCCCCGGCGACCGGTCTGTCGGGCGGCGAGCGGCGCCGGGTCGAGATCGCCCGGTCGCTGGCCGGCAAGCCCAGCTTCATGCTGCTGGACGAACCCTTCGCCGGCATCGACCCCCTGGCCATCGCCGACATCCGCCAGGTGATCCGCTATCTGGCCGGCGAGGGCATCGGCGTCCTGATCACCGACCACAATGTGCGCGAGACGCTCGACATCATCGACCGCGCCTCAATCATCTCGAACGGCTCGGTCCTGTTCGAGGGCACGGCAGACGAAGTCATCCACGATCCCGAGGTCCGCCGCGTCTATCTGGGCGATCTTTACGGCTGAGTTTCGCTCGCGGACGTCTCCCGCCTACCGCACCCGGCCAATACAGCCGCCTGCTTCGTGCGGACCGCCAGAGGCTCGCCCCGGCGCTTAAGAGCGAACGCCGGCTCAACTATTCTGAAAGAACATACGAAAAGTTCGTCAGTGGGGCTTGGTTAGGAACGCTGGAGTTGTACCTTGGCGGTTGGTCCGGGATCCGGGCAGTGGGGTTTTCATGAAACGTATCAATCGCGGCGCTCTCGCGCTCGCCATGCTGGCGGTCACGGCCACTGCGGCTCTCGCCGCCACGGTCAACGGCGTCACCAACGGCGACTTCGAGACCGGCAACACCAACGGATGGACCTACAGCTGCCCGGCTTCGGGAGGCGCCACGACCGGCATACTCGGCGCGACCGATCTCGTTATCGACAGTGGTTCCACCTGGGGCTACCTCAACGATCAGGCTCAGGCCGCCGTCGATTGCGACCTGTATCAGGATGTCACGATCCCGGCCTCGGCGACGGCAGCCACCCTGACCATGAGGTATGCCCTGACCGGGAGCAATGCCGCCGACGGAACAGAAACCCGCCGGATCGACGTGACGACCCCCGCCGGCGTGGTGCTCGTCAACATCCAGCCCTCCGTCAACCGTGGCACGACCCGCGCTTTCGCGCCGCTCGGTGCCCCCGTGAACCTCACCGCCTATGCGGGCCAGACCGTGCGTATCCGCGCCCGGACCAGCAATCCCGCCAACTCGGGCAGCGCCAACGCGATCGGCATTGACGATGTCGTGCTCAACATTACCACACCGAATCCCGTCCCGACCCTGTCGGAGTGGGCGATGATCCTGTTCGGCCTGGTGCTGGCCGGCGGGGCCGCGCTGATGGTGCAGCGTCGCCGGTTCGTCTGACGGGACCCTTTACGGCTCCCGGCGGCGCCGAGGTGCGAGGCAGCGCGACCCTGTCGGACATCGCCGAAGCGAGCCACCAGAACGTCGCCCGGACCCGGGGCGACGCCATCGTCGCCGACGTACTGGTCCGGGAACACCGGCTCCACGACGCCAGACGTGTGAAAGCCGGCGTTAACCGGTCGCGTTCATCCTGACAGCAAGTTCCGGGCCACGACGGCCCTGCGGAGTGCTCCAGGGTGATCGGTCAGAGGCTCGAGGTTCGGCAGGGGCAGGGGCTGGTCATCACGCCCCAGCTGCAGCAGGCGATCAAGCTGCTGCAACTGTCCAACCAGGAGCTCGACGAGTACGTCGAGGCCGAGCTCGAAAAGAACCCCCTGCTCCAACGCGAGGAGGCGGAGCCCGGCGCAGAGGTCGAGCGCGAAGCGCCCGCCGATTCCACCGAGCTGAGCTTCAACGAAGCCGAGGCGTCGGATCGGTCCTCTACCGTCGATGCGCGCGAGGACGACGTCTATGGCGACGCCACGCCGGGCGAACGCACCTCGGATCGCCTGTCCGACGAGGCCGCCGAACAGCCCGGCCTGTCGGACTGGTCCGCAGCCGGCAAGGGCGGCTCCTTCAACGATGGTGACGGCGGCGAACGCCCCGAGCGCCACGACCCGACCCTGTGGGAGCATCTTCAGGACCAGGCGTCCTCGGCCGGGTTCTCGGCCACGGACCATGCCATCGCCCTGTCTCTGATCGACGGGGTGGACGAGGGCGGCTACCTGCGCGGCGAACTGGCCGAGATCGCCGACCGGCTGGGCTGCGGGCTCGAGCGGGTCGAGGCCGTTCTGGCGATCTGTCACGGCTTCGAGCCGACGGGCGTCATGGCGCGATCGGTGCCGGAGTGCCTGAAACTGCAACTCGTCGAGCGGAACCGGTTCGACCCGGCCATGGGCGCCCTGCTCGACAATCTGGATCTGCTGGCCCGGCGCGACCTGTCGGCCCTGCGCGCCGTCTGCGGCGTCGACGCCGAGGACTTGTCGGAGATGATTTCCGAGCTCAAGGCCCTGACGCCCCGGCCGGGCGCGGGCTTCGCCGGCGAGATCGCCCAGACCGTGATCCCCGACGTCCATGTGCGGCCCGATCCGGCCGGCGGCTGGCGGGTGGAGCTGAACTCCGACACCCTGCCGCGCCTGCTGGTCGACAAACGCTATCACGCCTCTGTTTCGGCCGGCGCGCGGACCGAGACGGAGAAGGCCTTCGTCGCCGACTGCGCCGCCCAGGCCAACTGGCTGGTCAAGTCGCTGGACCAGCGGGCCAAGACCATCCTCAAGGTCGGGTCCGAGATCGTGCGTCAGCAGGACGCCTTCCTCGCCTTCGGCGTCGAGTTCCTTCGACCCCTGAATCTGAAGACTGTAGCCGACGCGATCGGCATGCATGAATCGACGGTCAGCCGGGTCACCTCGAACAAATACGTCTCGACCCCGCGCGGGGTGTTCGAGCTGAAATTCTTCTTCACGGCCGCGATCCAGGCCACGGACGGCGGCGCGACCCACTCCGCAGAGGCCGTCCGTCACCGGATCAAGTCGATGATCGACCACGAAGGACGGGACGGCGACGTTTTGTCCGACGACCGAATCGTCGAGATCCTCAAGGAAGCCGGTATCGACATCGCCCGCCGCACCGTAGCCAAGTACCGGGAAGCCCTGCGAATTCCATCGTCGGTCGAGCGCCGGCGCATGCTGAAAGTCTCTTAGGTCGGGCTATCGCTCGCGACGCGGTCGCTCACTGCTTAAGCCCGAAACAGAGCTGACCGAACAACAAAGCGTGACTGTAAAATCGTCGTTCGCGATTGACACTTTTCGCGGTCGGTCGCGTTCTATCCCTATGCAAGTCCAAGTCAGCGGCAAGCACGTGGATGTCGGCGAAGCGTTAGGCTCGCGCATCTCCCAGGAACTCGAAGACGGAGTCGGAAAATACTTCGAACGCGGCGGTCAGGATGCCGAGGTCGTGGTGTCCAAGGACGGCCACGGCTTCAAGGTGGACTGTTGGGTCCGCCTCGCGTCCGGGCAATCGCTCGTGACGACAGGCCTCGGCGGTGACGCCCATGCGGCCTTCACCGACAGCCTTGAGAAGCTGGAGAAGCGGGTCCGACGCTACAAGCGCCGGCTCAAGGATCACCATATCGGTCCCAAGGGTCTGTCGCCCGAAAAGACCGAGATGGCCGCCGCTTCCGTGGCTCGCAGCATCGTGCTGCGCAATCCCGACGACGAGGTCGAGGATTCCCTTTTCGACACCGCCGGCGCCGACGACGGCCCTCCGCCCACGGGCATGGTCATCGCCGAGAGCGTTTCGGAGATCCGCACCATCACGGTCGGACGCGCCGTGCTGGAGCTCGACATGACCGGCTACCCGGTCGTGCTGTTCAGGAATGCGGCGCATGGCGGCCTGTCGGTCGTCTATCGTCGGCCGGACGGCAATGTCGGGTGGATAGATCCTGAACGCACCGCGTCCCTCAATGGACACGGTTCTGTAAACGGTTCTGGCGCATAAGACTTCCCAGGGGCGCGCAGACCGTCTAGACGGCGCGCGCCCCTCAAGGGGCCTGCCCACAACCTCGAGTATGAGTCGGGACGATCATGGACATCGGTGAACTGCTGATTCGGGACGGGATCGTCCTGAAAAGCGGCGCGTCATCCAAGCGGCAGGCCCTGCATGTGCTGGCCAACGCCGCGGCCCAGGCCTTGGGCCAGGACGAGATTCGCGTCTTTGACGCGTTGATGGAGCGCGAGGCTCTGGGCTCGACCGGTCTCGGTTCGGGCGTGGCTGTTCCGCATGCGCGTCTGGCCGGTCTCGACAGCGTCAAGGCCGTCTTCGTGCGCCTCGACACCCCGGTCGCCTACGACTCCGTGGACGATCGCCCGGTCGATCTGATGTTCGCCCTGTTCGCCCCGCCGAAAGACGGCGCGGAACATCTGCGGGCTTTGGCCGCCGTTTCGCGCGCCCTGCGCTCGCCCGAGCTCCGCGAACAGCTGCGTCAAGCCCGGACCGAGGACGCCATCCACGCCCTCTTCGTCCGCGACGACAAGGTCCCTGCGACGGCGGCCTGAAGGCCGCCGCTTTTCTGCGGCGCTACCGCGCGCGCCGCGGTCGCTCGCTGCTTGAGCGCGATGTCTTTCCTAGTGCACGGACACCGGAGCCAGCTCGTGCGCCACGGCGGCGGCGAAGGCCGTCTCGCGATCCATCATGACCGCCAGCCGCTCCCCGTCGGCGCTGTGCACGGCGTAGAGGGTCTGGTCGGGATCGATCACCAGACCCTTGGCGTCTTCCAGCGGGCGGTCGGAGATCGCATCGGCCATCACGTCGGCGGCGGTGATCTCCCGCACGTAGACCAGGTCCGGGGCGCCGAAACCGGCGAAATCCTTATTCGTCATCATCGGCGTCATAAAGACCGCCTCCTTGTTGAAGAGTGACAACGCCCGGATGCGCCGCGAGTTCGCGGCCGCGTCATGATGGGGCGAGGGTATCTGGTGTCGTCAGCCGACGCTGATCGGGATGCGCCGAATCGGCTCGACGTTCTCGGGCCGGAGCAGGTCGACATGCAGCAGGCCGTGTTCCAGCCGGGCGCCCTCGACCTCCAGACCATCGGCGAGGACGAAGCTGCGGACGAAGCCGCGCGCCGCGATGCCGCGATGCAGGAAGGCCTGATCCGGCGATACGCCTTCGCGCTTGCCGGCGATCGTCAGCTGTCGCCCCTCGATCGTGATGGCCAGGTCATCGGGCGCGAAGCCGGCCACAGCCAGCGAGATGCGCACGGCGTTGTCGCCCAACTGCTCGACGTTATAGGGCGGATAGCTCTCGGCCGCGGCCTTGGCGGCGCGGTCGATCAGGGCGCGGGTCTGGTCGAAGCCCAACAGAAAGGGGCTGTCGAACAGCACGGTTCGGGTCGTCATGGTTCAGTCCTCGACAAGCGACTGCGGCTTGAAGCCCCCCGGGATCGGCGAGGCGTCGGCCATGATCCGATATGGGCAGGCGGTGCGTGCGGAGCAAGCCCGTTCTCCGGGGCCACTGGTCGGGGTCTCCGCAGCCCTTTAGAAACGGCGGAGAACCGGAATGATCCGGGGCAAAGGGGCGGGCTTGGCGGCATCTCGGATTCTGATCGCGGGCGGCGCGGGTTTCATCGGCTCGGCCCTGACGCGCGAGATGATGGCGAACTCCGACGCCCGGGTTCTGGTCATCGACAGCCTGACCTATGCCACGAGCCCGGCCGCCCTCGGCGCCGTGCGCGCGGACCCGCGCTTCGCCTTCGTGCAGGGCGGCATTTCCGACGCGGCTCTGGTGCGCTCGACGATCGAGGGTTTCGCGCCGGACGTGATCATCAATCTGGCGGCCGAGAGCCATGTCGACCGTTCGATCGACGGGCCGGGGCCGTTCGTCGACAGCAACATCGTCGGGGTCTTCGTGCTGTTGCAGGCAGCTCTGGACCACTGGCGCGGCCTGACGGGAATGGCCGCGGAGGCTTTCCGCTTCCATCAGGTCTCGACCGACGAGGTGTTCGGGTCGCTCGGCCCGACCGGCGCGTTCGACGAGACGACGCGTTACGACCCCCGCTCCCCCTATTCGGCGACCAAGGCGGCCGGCGATCATCTGGTCCGGGCCTGGGGCCACACCTATGGCCTGCCCGTCCTGGTGACCAACTGCTCGAACAACTACGGCCCGTTCCAGTTTCCGGAGAAGCTGATCCCGCTGACGATCCTGCGCGCGCTCGGCGGCCAGAGCCTGCCGGTCTACGGCGACGGCCTGCACGTGCGCGACTGGCTGCATGTCGACGATCACGTCCGCGGTCTCCGCGCCGCCTTCGAACAAGGAACACCGGGCGAAACCTATGTCTTCGGCGGCGGGGCCGAGCGGACCAATGTCGATCTGGTGCGCACGATCTGCGCCGCCCTCGACGACCTCGCCCCACGCCCCGACGGCCGGCCCCATGCGGAGGCGATCACCCACGTCGAGGACCGGCCCGGCCACGACCGGCGCTATGCCGTCGATCCGTCGAAGGCGCGCGCCGAACTGAACTGGTCGCCCCAGGTCGGGTTCGAACAGGGCATCCGCGAAACGGTCGCCTGGTATCTGGAACGTCGTGACTGGTGGCAGGCGATCCTCGCCGACCGCGACGCCGTGGCGCGGCGGGGACTGGCCGGTGGCTGACCCGATCCGCATCCTGATCGCCGGCGGACACGGCCAGGTGGGTCAGGCCCTCGCCCACGCGGCCTGGCCCGACGACGTGCGGCTACACCGCCCGACGCGCGCGGACCTCGACCTGACCAGCGCGACCGCCTTGGCCGAGGCCTTCGCCCGCACCCCGTTTGCCGCCGTGATCAACGCCGCCGCCTTCACTGCGGTGGATGAGGCGGAGACGCACCCGGACGAAGCCTTCCTCGCCAACGCCGATATCCCCGCGCGACTGTCCGAGGCGACGCGCCGGGCGGGCATTCCTCTGGTCCATATTTCGACCGACTGCGTCTTCGACGGCGCGCTGGACCGACCCTACGCCGAGGACGACGCGACGGCCCCGATCAGCGTCTATGGCGCCTCGAAGCGGACCGGGGAGGTCGCCGTCCTGTCCGGCAATCCCCGCGCGGCCGTGGTGCGCACGGCCTGGGTCGTCAGCGCCCGGGGCAGGAATTTCGTCCGGACCATCCTCGATGCGGCGGTGAGCCGACCGGAGCTGGCCGTCGTCGCCAATGTGGTCGGCAGCCCGACCTCGGCCGACGATCTGGCCGGAGCGCTCGCCGCACTAACCCTGGCCATGATCGCCGACCCTGCGGCGCCCACCGGCGTCTACCATTGCGTCAATGCGGGCGAGGCCAGCTGGGCCGAACTGGCCGCCGAGGCTCTGCAGCTCGCAGGATCGCGAACGACCGTCCTCCCCATCCCTGCCGCCGACCGTCCGGCTCCAGCGGCGCGTCCGGCCAATTCGCGCCTGTCCTGCGAGCGGCTGACGCGTGATTATGGAGTGACGATGCGGGACTGGCGGGCCGCCGTCGCGGATATCGTCGCCGAGCTCCAACTGCAGAGGGTCGCGCCATGAAGGGCATCGTTCTGGCCGGCGGCGCGGGCACGCGGCTGCATCCGATGACGGCGGTGACGTCGAAACAGCTGATGCCGGTCTACGACAAGCCGCTGATCTACTATCCGCTGACCACCCTGATGCTGGCCGGGGTGCGCGAAATCCTGGTCGTCACCACCCCGCGCGACCTGCCCGCCTTCCAGTCTCTGCTCGGGGACGGAAGCCGGTGGGGGCTGTCGCTGTCCTACCTCGCCCAGCCGACGCCGGGCGGCATCGCCCAGGCCTATGTGCTGGGCGCCGACTTCGTGGCCGGCGGACCGTCCGCCCTGATCCTCGGCGACAACCTGTTCCACGGCGACGGTCTGGTCGACCGGCTGCACAGCGCCGTGCGCGCGGCCGAGGGCGGCGGCGCGACGGTCTTCGCCCACCAGGTCAGCGATGCGGAGCGGTATGGCGTCGTCGGCTTCGATGCCGCCGGCCATGCGACCTCGATCGAGGAGAAGCCGGTCAGGCCACGCTCCAACTGGGCGGTGACGGGCCTCTATCTGTATGACGCCGAGGTGGTGGAGATCGCCGCCGGGCTGAAGCCCTCGGCGCGGGGCGAACTCGAGATCACCGACGTCAATCGCGCCTATCTCGAGCGCGGCCGTCTGACGGTCGAGCGGCTCGGGCGGGGCTTCGCCTGGCTGGACACCGGCACGCCCGAGAGCCTGCTCGACGCCGCCCTGTTCGTGCGCACGGTCGAACAGCGTCAGGGCGTGAAGATCGCCTGTCCGGAAGAGGTCGCCCACCATATGGGCTTCATCGACGATGCGGCGCTGGAAGCCGCCGTCGCCCGGACGGCGGGGTCGGATTACGGCCGCTACCTCGCGCGTTATCTGGAGCTCGGCCGCATCGGCTGACCTACTGTTCGGTGCCCGACCGCCACAGGTTCCGGGTCAGGGGCTCGGTCAGATACGATAGTGCCGTCCGCTTGCGCAGCAGCACCACGACCTCGACCGGGAAGCCCGGCCGGATCTCGCTCGCGGCCTGACCCAGCCGTTCCATCTCGGCCGGGGGTACGGAAATCTCCGCACGATAGTGGCGCGCGCCGGTCTGTTCGTTGGTGAAGGTATCGGGCGACAGACGCGTGACCCGACCGTGGATGATCGGCGGATCGCGCTCGCGCAGGCCGGGGAATTTGACCTCCGTCTCCAGCCCGACGTGGACGTTGTCGATGTCGGCGGGATTGATCTCGGCCACGATGACCTGGGTCGCCGCGTCGGGCACGACCTCCATCAGCACCTGGCCGGGCTGGATGACGCCGCCCTGGGTGAAGACGGCCAGCCCCACCACCTGCCCGGTCGCCGGGCTGCGGATCAGGCTGCGCTCGATCTGGTCGCGCAGGGAAGAAAGCCGCGGCTGGGTCTCGTTCAACTGGACCTCGATCGCGCGAAGCTGCTCGGACACGTCCTCGTTCATCCCGGTGTTGATGGTCAGCATCTGCAGCCGGGTCTCGCCGATCTGCTGCTGTGTCCCGGCGACCTCGGCCCGGAGTGAGCCGAGCTGACCATCCAGGCCGGCGGCGTCGCGTTCCAGCGCCCGCACGCGGGTCTGGGGCGCATAGCCCTGGGCCGCGAGCGACCGCAGACCGTCCAGCTCCTCGCCGATCAGGCGACGCTGTTCGGTGTTGGACTCGATCTGGCGCTGATAGCCCTGAATCCGCTCCTCCAGCTGGCCGATGCGCTGGCGCAGCACGCCGACCTCGGTCGACCGGCCGGCCCTGCGGGCGCCGTACTGAAGCCGTTGCAGCCGGATGGCCTCGTCGGCCAGTGCGCGATCCTCGGGCGACAGGTTGGCGAACTCCGCCGGAACGGGGATAGCGGCCAGTTTGTCGCGTTCGGCGATCAGGCGCGCCCGCTGGGCCATCAGGGCGTAGACCTGACCGGACAGGCCCCGCTCGGCGGCAGTCAGTTCTCCCGTCGACAGTTCGACCAGAACTTGGCCCTGCCGGACCTTGTCGCCCTCGGCGACGTGCAGGGCGGTCACCGTGCCGCCCTCGCGATGCTGGACGGCCTGACGGTTGCCGGTCACGGCGACCTGGCCCGGCGCATAGGCGCCGGAATCGAGCGGAGCGATCGCCGCCCAACCCAGAAACAGGACGAAGAACAGGGCGATGATGATGCCGCCGAGGATCAGCTCGTGACGCGGCGAGGCCGTCTGGGGCGCGACATGGCCGGCGCCGGGGGAGGCGGCTTCGATGGGGGACCGAGCGCTCATCCCGCCTTGACCTCGTGCAGGCCGCCGGGGCGCGGACTGCGCATCCGGGCGAGGACGTCTTCTCTCGGGCCCTCGACCTGAACCACGCCGTCGCGCAGGGCCAGCAGGCGATCGGCTCTGGCCAGGACGCCCGCGCGGTGGGCGACGATGACCACGGCGGCGCCGCGAGCCGCAGCGGCCTCGACGGCGCCGATCAGGGCCGTCTCGCCGTCCTGATCGACGCTGGCGTTGGGCTCGTCCAGCACCAGCAGGACAGGGTCGCCATACAGGGCGCGGGCCAGGCCGATGCGCTGGGACTGCCCCGCCGACAGGCCGGCGCCCTGCGACCCCAGCACGGTGTCATAGCCGTTGGGCAGGCGCTGGATCAGGTCGTGCACGCCCGCTGATATGGCCGCGCGCACGGCGGCCGCGTCGGTCTCGGGCGAGGGGGCGGCGAAGCGGGAGATGTTCTCCTTGATCGTGCCGGCGAACAGGGTCGGGTTCTGCGGCAGATAGCCGATGTGGCGGGCAAGGACGTCGCTGTCGCGCGCGCCGTAGTCCGCGCCGTCCAGACGCACCGAGCCGGTATCCGGCATCAGGGCGCCGGCCAGCACGCGCGCGAGGGTGGTCTTGCCCGATCCGCTGGCCCCGATGACGCCCAGCACCTGACCCGGTTCGATCTTGACCGAGACGGCGCGCAGCTGGGGCGTTTCCGTCCCCGGCAGGCGGACGCCGATCCCTTCGACCGAGACATGGCCGGTCGGGGCGGGCAAGGCGGTCCGGGGCTGGCCATGACCGGCGGTCTTCATGAACAGGTCGATCAGGCTCTTCCAGCTGGTCCGGGCCTGAACCAGCGTCGGCCAGGCGCCGACCAGCTGTTCGATCGGCATGACCGCGCGGCTCAGCAGGACCGACGAGGCGATGATCGATCCCGGCGACATCTGCCCTTTCACCACGAGGAAGGCGGCAAGGCCCAGCGCCGCCGACTGCAGCGCCAGCCGCACGAACTTGATCGCTCCGGAATAGCGCCCGCCGGTCAACTGGGCCTCAGCCTGGGAATCGGTGGCGGCGCGGCGTCCCTCCAGTTGGCGACCGATGATGGCGCGGCGCATCCCGAGGGCCTGGACCACTTCGGACTGACCGGACAGGGCTTCCTGGGCGGCGTAGGCGGCGTTGCCGGCGCGGCTCGCCCGGCCGAGGCGCGGACGGGTGTCGCGCTCGTTCAGCCAGGCCAGAACCGCCAGGACGATCCCGCCGACCAGGGTCAGCACGCCGATTGCGGGGTGCAGCAGGAAACAGCAGGCCAGATAGATCGGCGTCCATGGCGCGTCGAACAGGGCCAGCGCCCCCTGGCCCGACACGGCACCGCGCAGGGCGTCGAAGTCGCGCAGGGCCTGAACCCCTTGAGTCCGCCCGCCCGCCTCGGTCACCCGGGCCAGGATCGTTCCGGCCAGATCGCGATCCAGCTGGATTCCGGCCCGGATCAGGATGCGTGTCCGCAGCCAGTCCAGCGCCGCAAGCGATCCGAGCGCGAAGATCGTCACGGCGCTGACCAGCACCAGGGTCGTCAGGCCCGCCGTCGGAACCACCCGGTCATAGACCTGCATCATGTACAGGGTCGGGGTCAGATAGAGCAGATTGACCAGGGCGCTGAACGCCGCCGCCCCGATGAAGTGGACACGGCATTGCCTCAGGGCCGCGAACAGCGGTTCCGATCCGGGGCGTTTACCGAGAAAGGCGTCCAGCACGGGGTCGATCGAGCTCCAATGGCCTGCGGCCGCGACCGAAGAAGGCCGAAGTCGAGCTATAGGCGCTAACGCATCGGCGACAAAGGCGATGCCGATCTTGGCCGGGTCCAGGGACAGCGGATGAGGGACGGGCCGCCCGGCGCTCTGCGGCGGATCAAGATGTCGCTCTTGACTTCCTGCGCTCAGCCGCAGGTAACGGTATGGATGCCGGAGACCGAGGAAGAAACGCAATTCAGGGTCGCGCGCCTGTCCGAGCGCGAGCGCGAGGTCATGGCCTATGTCGCGGCCCACTATCAGAGCAAGGCGATAGCGCGGCAGCTGGGTACGGCGCCCAAGACCGTGGACGCCCAGATCGCCAGGGCCTGCAAGAAGCTGGGCGCCAACAATCGCAACGACGCGGTGCGCAAACTGATCGGCGCGGGCGTCCATCTGAACATAGGGGATCATCCCCTATGGGCATCGGACCCGATATCCGGGACGGGGGATCAGCGGCTTTATCGGGACCTCGACAACGGGGATGCCGATGCAACCGATGCAACTGATATCAATCCAACCCAGCCCTCATCAGGGTCACGACCTGGACGCCCTGCTTCCGACGATGACCTATCGGGATCTGGAACTGGCGCTTGGCCAGGTCTCGGTCGGGGACAGGCACCGACGGATGATCCCCTATCTCGTCTCCGCATTGCAGGAGCAATCGAAGTTCCTGACCGGGCAGATGGTCATGTTCGAGATCCTGAGATCGGCCAACTGTCTGGCGGACGTCGGGCCGCCGCAAATCCTGGACGGCTAGGCCTTCACCCCGGAGTGATCCGCCTGGGGATCGCCGCGGGGATCGCCATCGGCCTCGCCATCGCGGCGCCGGCGGCCCTCTACGGCGCCATCATGCTCCAGCGGCTCGTACTGTCGCTTCAGTAGCACCACCCCTTTTTTCCAGATGAACCCTGCATCATGCCGCTCGCCGCGGCAGAGGAACCCCCATGTCCAATCGCAACGAAGCGGCCCAGCGGGTCGCCCAAATGATCAACGACGCCGAACAGGCCATGGACATCGCCATGGCCAAGACCTCGCGCCTCGTCACCGAACTGCCCAGCCTGCAGTCCGAGGCCGGCCTGCACGCCTCCTGGTCCCAGCCCGTCATCGTCTCGGTCTGTTCGGCGCTCGGCGACATGACTACGGCGCGTGGCTCGATCATCGGTGCACACAAGTCGCTGTCGGCCATCCAGCGCCGCCTCGGCATCGTCATGGAAGGCCCGGTCAATCCGAAGGAGGATGAATTCCCCGAAGAACGCCGCTACCCGGCCCTGCGCGCCGGTCGTTCCGAAACGGTCGTTCCGCTGCGCGCCTGAACCGGCGCTGTTCCAACGCTGCCAAGCGCGTCATGATGCGTCTCTCGAAACGGGGGCTTCATGACGCCGGCGCCGGGCGATTACGACAATCTGTACGTCTTCCTCGGGACGGGGGCCGTTCTCGTCGTCTGCGGCGCGGCGGTCCTGTTCGGATCGATGCGGCAGCGCCTGGCCGGCCTGCTCCAGGCGGCGGACGTGTTCGGCATCCTGCTGCTGGCCGCCGGGGTCCAGCCTGACGACCGTCTCTATCTGATGGACCTCAAGGCCCTGCTGGTCCTCGTGGTCTACGGCGTCATGTGTTTCCGCTGGCCCGATCGGTGGGTGATCCTGCTGACCGGGCTTCAGGGCTTCGCGGTGCTGCTGCATGTCTCCGACCTGCTGGACGTGTCCCTGCCCCGGTCGGTGAACGGCCTGTTCCTCAATGCCATCGGCTGGGCGATGTTGCTGGTCCTGGCGACGTCGACCGCAGTTCACGTCCTGAACCGCTTCGACCGGCGCGACGCCCGGGCCTGAGGCCGCAAACCAAAAGGGGCCGGCTGCAATGCAGCCGGCCCCTCGGAATTTGGTGGAGCTTAGCGGAGTCGAACCGCTGACCTCTTGCATGCCATGCAAGCGCTCTACCAGCTGAGCTAAAGCCCCGAACCTCGAACGTGATGTCCTTCGGTCTGGTCCGCCGGGTCTGGTTTGGCCCCCGGCGAGGCGGCGGAACCTATGTCGGGTCGATTTTCAGATCAACCCGGTTCCGCCATTTATTTTCGCATTCTTCCGGTCGATGCCGGGCCGGTCGAAACCGGCCCGGAAATCAGTCGGTTAGGAACGATCAGTCGTCGTCCTTGGCGCCCTTGGCGATGTCGTCGTCGAAGGCGTCGTCGTCTTCGTCCTCGATGAAGGGGACGGAGTCGTCATCGTCGTCGTCGGCCAGGACATCGTCGTCGTCGCCGTCGGTCGTGCCCATGCCGGCCTCTTCGGACGGATCGGCCACGGTGTCGTCCTCGTCGTCGGGGGTCAGGATCGGCTCGTGGCCTTCCTGGTCGATTTCGGGGGTGACGACTTCTTCTTCTTCGTCCTCGTCGCCGTCGACCTTCTTCTCGACGACCTGATCTTCGGCGTCGTCGGAGGCATAGCCGCCCGGACGGCCGCGACGGCTGCGCAGCTTGATGGCTTCTTCAGGATCGAATTCGGTGTCGCACTTCGGGCAGTGAGCCGGGCGACGGCCCAGGTCGTAGAATTTGGCCTGGCAGTTCGGGCAGACCTGCTTGGCGCCAAGTTTGGGATCGGCCACGGGTGATGGAGACCTTTGGATGGAGGAGGGGATTTCGGCCGCGTCCCTTGCCACTATGGGGGGGCGCTGTCAAAAGCCGTGTTCCGCGTGGCCTTCGCCCGCACCCTCCCCCACTGCCTTCCATGGAGCCTCCGTGGCCTCCACCGCCTCCCATCTGACCGCGCGCCCCGGCCGCCCCCTGCGCGGAACCGTCCGGGCGCCGGGCGACAAGTCCATCTCCCACCGCTCCCTGATCCTGGGCGCCATGGCCTCCGGCGTGACCGAGATCGACGGCCTGCTGGAAGGCGACGACGTCCTGGCCACCGCCCGCGCGGCCGAGGCCTTCGGCGCGACGGTCGAGCCGCTCGGCGGCGGCAGGTGGCGGATCACGGGACGCGGCGGTCTCAGGGCTCCGGCCGGCGTCATCGACTGCGGCAACGCCGGCACGGGCGCCCGTCTCCTGATGGGGGCGGCGGCCGGCTATCCGATCACCGTGACGTTCGATGGGGACGCGTCTCTCCGGACCCGGCCGATGGGGCGGGTCACCGACCACCTGACCCGGATGGGCGCGACCTTCGACTGGAGCGGCAGGCCCGGCCTGTTGCCCGCGATCCTGACGGGCGGGAAGCTGTCGGCCATTGATCACCTCCAGACCGTCGCCTCGGCCCAGGTCAAGTCGGCCATTATGCTGGCCGGTCTGAACGCGACCGGGGTCACCTCCGTCACCGAACCGGAGAAGAGCCGCGACCACACCGAGCGGATGCTGCGGGCCTTCGGCGCGACCGTCGATGTCGAGGAAGACGGCGAAGGCTGGGTCATTCGCCTTCAGGGCGGCCAGCCCCTGTCCGGAACCGTCGTCTCCGTGCCGGGCGATCCGTCCTCGGCCGCCTTCCCGCTCGCGGCGGGTCTGATCGTTCCGGGTTCCGAAGTCACGGTCAAAGGGGTGATGCTGAACCCCCTGCGCACCGGCCTGTTCGACACCTGGATCGAGATGGGCGCGGACCTGACCATCGCCAACCGCCGCGTCTCGGGCGGCGAGGACGTCGGCGACATCACCGCCCGCCACTCCGCCCTGAAAGGCGTCGTCGTGCCGGAAAACCGCGCCGCCTCGATGATCGACGAGTATCCGATCCTCGCCGCCACGGCCGCCTTCGCCTCGGGGCAGACCGTCATGCGCGGCGTCGGCGAGATGCGGGTCAAGGAGAGCGACCGCATCCGCCTGATGGTCGACGGCCTGCGCGCCTGCGGCGTCGCCGTGGAGGAGGAGCCCGAGGGTTTCATCGTCACGGGCGGTTCCGTTCCGGGCGCGGCGACCGTTCACACCGCCCACGATCACCGCATCGCCATGAGCCATCTGGTGCTCGGCCTCGCAGCCCAGAACGCCGTCACGGTCGACGAACCCGACATGATCGCCACCTCCTTCCCCGGCTTCGTCGAGATGATTCAGGGGCTGGGCGGCGACGTCGGGTGAGAAGCCCGCGGGACCTGTTGCTACGCTTCCCGGCTCTGGCCGGCCTTCTGATCTGCCTGACCGGCTTCGGCTTCACCACCTGGCTGGCGATCGATTGCATCCGCACCGGCGTCGCGGCCGGCAAGCATGGCGCGCGGTATTTCAGGGCCGAGGGCGACCCGTTCTATTACTTCACCGTCGCTGTCTTCGGCGTGGGCAGTCTCTTCTGGCTCGGGTTGGCCGCCTTCGCCCTCTTGGTGCTGATCCGTTGGAAGCACTGGACGTGACCTTGCTGGCCCGGCGAGAGGAACTGATCTGGCGGTCAGCCTCGTCCGTCGCCGCCATAGTTTGTCTGGCCTGTCTCTGGAGCGTCGGTCATCAGGTCTGGACCGGCCTGACGACCGGCCGCATCCGGGGCAAGTATGGCTGGATGTTGCAGGATGAGCGGCCGATCATGTTCGACATCACCCTGGCGCTGAATGTCCTGGCGGCGCTGATCTGGATCGCGCTCGGTGGGCTGGCGATCTGGTTCGCCTGCTCGCGGCGTCTCTACCGGGATTAACTGATCGCTTGTGTTCCGGAGCCGGAGCGGCTTCTACGGAGATTCACGGATGATCGTGCTCACCCGCGCCCGAGGGACCGCCTCCTGACCCAGCCGTTCGTCATCGCCGTCGACGGGCCCGCCGCCTCGGGCAAGGGCACGATTGCCTCGCGCCTGGCTCGCGAATACGACCTGCCGTTCCTCGACACCGGCCTGCTGTACCGCGCCGTGGGGCTCGACGTCCTGACCGGCGGCGGTGATCTGGGCGACGCCAGGGCGGCCGAGGCCGCCGCTCGCGCTCTCGATACAGACAGGCTGTCCGACGACGCCGCCCTGACCAGTGGCGACGCCGGCGAGGCGGCCAGCCGCGTCGCGGGCTTTCCCGGCGTTCGCGCGGCCCTGCTCGATCTGCAACAGGCCTTTGCGCGTCAGGCGGGCGGGGCCGTGCTCGACGGGCGCGACATCGGCACCGTCATCGCCCCCGACGCCCAGGCCAAGCTGTTCGTCACCGCGACGCCCGAGACCCGCGCCCACCGCCGCTGGCTGCAACTGACCGGCCGAGGCGATCCCATCACCTACGAGGCCATGTTGGCCGATATCCAGCGTCGGGACGAGCGCGACGCCGGCCGCGGCTCGGCCCCCATGGTCCAGGCCGACGACGCCATCTTGCTGGACACGACCGATATGGATATAGAAGCCGCCTTCGATGCGGCCCGCCGTATCGTCGAGGCGGCGCGCGCGAAACACGGTCTCTAGACCGCCTTCGCAAATCCAACGCTCCAATCCTCGGCTTCCGCGGGCGCTCTGGTTCAGCTGAGCCTCGCCGCGAACACCGACTTCCTATCCCAACTTCACCTCGCGCGGGGCCGTCCGGTCACGCGCCACAGCCCTATCGGAAACACCAGAGCTTCATGTCTGATACTCTCAACCCCACTCGCGACGACTTCTCCGCCCTGCTCGACGAGCAGCTGCAAGGCCGCGACCTCGGCGAAGGCCAGGTCGTCCACGGCCGCGTCGTCGGCATCGAAAAAGACATCATCATCATCGACGTCGGTCTGAAGACCGAAGGCCGCATCCCCGCCCGCGAGTTCGGTCAGGGCGAAGGCGCCGTCATCCCGAAGGTCGGCGATGACGTCGAAGTCTACCTGGAGCGCGTCGAGAACGCCCTGGGCGAGGCCGTCATCAGCCGCGACAAGGCTCGCCGCGAAGAAGCCTGGACCCGTCTGGAAGTCGTCTTCGCCGAAGGTCACCCGGTCAACGGCGCCATCGTCGGTCGCGTCAAGGGCGGCTTCACCGTCGACCTGGGCGGCGCCTCGGCCTTCCTGCCCGGTTCGCAGGTCGACATCCGCCCGGTGCGCGACGTCGGCCCGCTGATGGGCAAGGAACAGCCGTTCCAGATCCTCAAGATGGACCGCCCGCGCGGCAACATCGTCGTCTCGCGTCGTGCGATCCTGGAAGAAGCCCGCGCCGAACAGCGCACGGAGCTGGTCGGCCAGCTGCAAGAGGGTGAAGTCCGCGACGGCGTCGTCAAGAACATCACCGACTACGGCGCGTTCGTGGACCTCGGCGGCATCGACGGCCTGCTGCACGTCACCGACATGTCGTGGAAGCGCGTCTCCCACCCGTCGCAGGTGCTCGCCGTCGGCGACACCGTCCAGGTCCAGATCGTCAAGATCAACCCGGACACCCAGCGCATCTCGCTGGGCATGAAGCAGCTGCAAAGCGATCCGTGGGACGGCGTCGAAGCCAAATACCCGCCGGGCGCCAAGTACACGGGCCGCATCACCAACATCACCGACTACGGCGCGTTTGTTGAGCTGGAAGCCGGCGTCGAGGGCCTGGTCCACGTCTCGGAAATGTCCTGGACCAAGAAGAACGTCCACCCCGGCAAGATCGTCTCGACCTCGCAGGAAGTCGACGTCGTGGTTCTGGATGTCGACGCCTCCAAGCGCCGCATCTCGCTGGGCCTGAAGCAGGCCCAGGACAATCCGTGGGATGCGTTCGTCGCCGCCAACCCGATCGGCTCGACCGTCGAGGGCGAAGTCAAGAACGCCACCGAGTTCGGCCTGTTCATCGGCCTGGACAACGACATCGACGGCATGGTGCACCTGTCCGACCTCGACTGGTCGGTCTCGGGTGAAGAAGCCATCCAGCGCTACCGCAAGGGCGAGATGGTCAAGGCCAAGGTCCTGGACGTCGACGTCGAGAAGGAACGCGTCTCGCTCGGCATCAAGCAGCTGGGCGGTGATCCGGTCGGCGACGGCGACACCTACAAGAAGGGCCAGACCGTCACCCTGACCGTCACGTCCATCGAGTCGGGCGGCATCGAGGTCAAGTTCGGCGACGACGACGCGCCGGTCTCCTCCTTCGTGCGCAAGTCGGACATCAGCCGCGACCGCAACGAGCAGCGTCCCGAGAAGTTCGCCGTCGGCGACCGCGTCGACGCCCAGATCACGGGCATCGACAAGGCCACGCGTCGCGTCTCGGTCTCGATCAAGGCTCTGGAAATGGCCGACGAGAAGGAAGCCATCGATCAGTTCGGGTCCTCGGACTCGGGCGCCTCGCTGGGCGACATCCTCGGTGCGGCCCTGCGCGAGAAGGCCGGCAAGGAGTAATCCTTCCGACCGAAACGAAGCCTCAGCCGCCTGGCTCCGCGAGCCAGGCGTCAGGCCACAGGAAACGAGAAGGCGGCCGGAGTAATCCGGCCGCTTTTTTCATGGCTAGCGAAAAATACCGATCCGGGTTCTGCAACCGGTTACACCCGCGTCGGCGTTCGCCGATCGATGTACGGTTATCGACATTTAACGCTCTTCCCTGACGGAAACTGACGATCAGGCCTTTTTCGCCAGCCGGGCGAGGGCTAGTATGTCTTTGCAACCGAGTTGAAGTTGCACCCGTATTTGCTCGAAGCTGAGCAGGAAGGGACGGGGGTCCGGATATGATCAAGTCAGAGTTGATCGAAAAACTGGCGGCCGAGAATACGCATCTCACGCATGCGGAGGTCGAGCGCGTGGTCAATGTCGTGCTCGGTCGCATGACCGAGGCCATGGCCGAGGGCGGTCGTGTCGAGCTTCGGGGCTTCGGCGCGTTCTCCGTCAGAGCGCGGCCGGCGAGGGCGGGGCGTAACCCCCGCACCGGCGAGACCGTGGACGTGCCCGCCAAGTCCGTGCCCTTCTTCAAGAGCGGCAAGGAGTTGCGCGAGAGGCTCAATGCCTCCGGGGACGCCTGAACCGTAAGGTCCGGATGTCTGACGCCAGAAAATTGAAGGGGAAGCCGTGAGCCTGCTGAGCGAGTTCAAGGAGTTCGCCGCGCGCGGCAATGTCGTCGACCTGGCGGTCGGCGTCATCATCGGCGCGTCATTCGGCAAGATCGTCACCAGTCTGGTCGAACAGGTCGTGATGCCGCCGATCGGCCTGTTGCTGGGTCGCGTCGACTTCTCCGAACTGAAATGGGTGCTGTCGCCCGAGGATCCGACGACGGAGGCGATCGAGGAGGTCGCCATCCAGTACGGCGCCTTCATCAACACCCTGATCCAGTTCGTGATCGTGGCCTTCGTGGTCTTCCTGATGGTCAAGGGCATCAACCGCCTGCGCCGCGCGGAAGCCGCCGACCCGACGCCCTCGGCTCCGCCGGCCCCGACCCCGACCGAGGCGCTGCTGACCGAAATCCGCGACGAGCTGAAGGCGCGGAAGATCTAGGCATTACGCCGCAGGCCGTGGACCGGGCGACGGTATTGACCGCCTTAAAGGTCGATCACTTCGCCTACTGCCTACTGCCTACTGCCTACTGCCTTCCTCAGGCCACCCGCCGCGCCGCCATGGCCACCGGCACGGGCCTCAGGCAGATTCCGTAGTCGCCGTCGAACGGAGTCGGCGACCAGATCGCGGCGCCCGGCGACCTGGGGCCGAACTTCACATGACAGTGACCCCAGCCGCCTTCGCGTCGGGCCGAGGCGGCGAGCGGGCCGAGACGGCGAAGCAGGTCCGGACTGACCGTCTGTATGCGGAGTTTCGCCGCGCCCAGACCGTGGGCATTGCCGAGAAGGGCCTGCATCAGGGTCGGAATGGCGTCGGCCTCGCCCTCAAGCGCCACCAGATCGATGATCTCGAGCATCGGCGGCTCGATCGGATTGCCCTTGGACATCATGGCCATCGCATAGCCGCCGATCGTCTCGCCGCGATGGAAGGCCAGCAGAAGCGGGCGCAGCGTCAGATCGGGATCGGCCAGTCGCCAGCGCAGCATGGCCGGACTGCGGTCCGCAATCACGCGTCCTTCGCGCTTCAGGGCGTCCCAGAAATTCGCGAACCGTGACTGGTCGCCCAGATCGGTCAGAACCGACACCCCGGCCGGGAGGTTCAGGGTGTCCGGTTCATGAAGGCGGGGGTTGAGCAATCGCTCGGCCCGGGCTTCGGTCAGTCGCGGGGCCCGACGATCGATCTCTCGCCACAACCGCCCTCCGGCGCAGGCCAGGGTGTCGACGCGCCACGACAGTTTCACGTCGTGTGTCTCCGGCGGCCAGGCGACCATGCCGTAGCGTTTGTAGAGCGGGGCCGAGACCGGATTGGCGTTGAAGGTGTAGAGGGCGAACATGTCCGGCTGGCTGTGGAAGGCGGTCAGCAGTTTGCGACTGCTGCCCCGCGCACGGTCCGTGACGATGATCGAAAAGCCGGTGACGCCGTGGACGATCTGGTCGCCGTGATGAAAGCGCTGGACGAAGTTTCCGGTGAAGCCGCAGGCCTCGCCGTCCTCGGTCTCCAGCAGCCAGCCGGCCGGAGCGCCGGTTTCCAGCCGCGCCGGATTGTCGGCCAGCCAGCGCCAGCCCGCCTCCGAACGGCCCGGCCAGCCCACGGAGCGGTGCAGGGCGTTGATGGCGCCGGTATCCCCGGCGTCGACAGGTCGAACCGAAATAGTCATCCGTCTGGTTCCATTGCGAGACAGAGTGGCCCCCTAGGCGTCTCCTTGCACAAGGCGCGCCAGATCGAACCCGTATAGGTAGAAATCATGGGAAATCCATTAAGCGCCACGATTCTGGTTTGACTCTGTCCTGACCGGAACAAATAATGAACATGGAGTCTTTTCCCGCCATGTCCGTTCATCCATCGTCAGAACCCGAAGCCGCCCCGCCGCCCCTGTCTCCCCTGTCGGAGGGGCTTGAAGAGGTGTGCGCGGCCGGCGCACGCGACATGGCTGCGGCGTTCGCCTTCACCCTCTGCCGCACGTCGCTGGATACGGGGCGCGGCGTCGTCATGACCGCCACGCAGAACTGGCTGCGGGAGAATGGCCGCCCCTATGGTCCCGGCCTGCGGGACTTTCAGGCGCGCGAAGGCTTCGTCCTGGTCGAGACCAGAACCGAGGCCCTGGCCCTGTGGGCCATGGAACAGGCGTTGCGATCCGGCGGGGCCGCCCTGGTGATCGGGACCATCGACGGCGCCGAACTCGCCCAGACCCGGCGGCTGGAATTCGCCGCCCGTGACGGCGGCTGTTCCGGTCTTCTGTTGCGCGCCCGCTCCGGCGACCTCAGCGCGGCGCGGCGGCGTTGGCGCATCACAACCTGTGCGAGTGGCGGAGACGTCTTCGACGAACGCGCGCCGGGCCGGATGACGATCCGTGCCGAAATGACCCGCAGCCGGATGGAGCGGCCGGGCGTGTGGATGCTGGAGCAGGATGATGAGACGCATCGTCTCCGTCTGGCTGATCGACTGGCCGGTGACGGTCTGGGTCCGATCGGCCGGCCCCGGTACGCCTGATCCGTTCGCGGCCGATGCGGGCCCTCTGGCCCTGATCCTGCGCACCGCGCGGGGTGCGATCCTCCATGCCCTGAACCCTGCCGCCCGCGTCGTGAACCTGTCGCGAGGCCAGACCCAGGCCGACGCCCTGGCCATGATTCCGCGCCTGGCCTGCCATCCCGCCGATCCCGCCGCCGATCTGCGCGCGCTGGAGGCTCTCGCCGTCTGGGGCGAGCGGTGGTCGCCGGCCGTCACGGTCGATCCCTCCGACGGCGGGCTGGAGGGATTGTTCCTCGACCTGACCGGCGCGACCCATCTGTTCGGCGGCGAGGACAGGGCCATCGCCCGCATCGAGCAGCGGCTGGCCGAGGCCGGCATCCGCGCCCGCGCCGCCATGGCCCCGTCGCCCGGCGCCGCTTGGGCTCTGGCGCGCTACGGGACCGCGACCCGGATCGCGACCGACGCCGACGTTCGTGAGGCCCTCGCACCCCTTCCGGTCGAATCCCTTCGCATCACCGACGCCGCACTGAAACAGACGAAGCGGTTCGGGCTCAGGCGGATCGGCGACCTCTATCCCATGCCGCGGGCCGGCCTCGCCCGCCGCTTCCGGGACGGCGCCGGGGTCGGTCTGGTGCGCCGGCTGGATCAGGCCGTGGGCGCCGCCAACGAGGCCCTGATCCCGACCCGCGCCCCTCCCCGCTATCGCGGCTGGGAAGCCTATGCCGATCCCCTGACCGACACGGCCGGGATCGAGGCGCGCCTGCCGGGCCTGGCCGAAAGCCTCGCCCGGTCGATGGAGGAGGACGGTCAGGGCGCGCGGGCCCTGACCCTGACCGCCTTCCGCGTCGACGGCCGGACCAGTGCGGTGTCGGTCCGAATGGGTCGGGCGCTCCGCGACGTGTCGATCTGGATGCGGCTGTTCCGAGAGACGGGGATCGAGCGGATCGATCCCGGCTTCGGCATCGACGCCCTGATGCTGACCGCTGACCTGACCGAGCCTGTGGTCGCCCTCCAGGTCGTCATGGGCGAGGAGCAGCAGACCCGCCACGCCGAAGGCCTGGCCGCTCTGATCGACCGGCTCTCGGCCCGGCTGGGAGAGGGGGCGGTCCGCGTCGCCGACCCCTTTGGCTCGTGGCTGCCCGAACGCGCCGAACGCTGGCGACCGGCTCTCGCCAAGCCCCCGCCGAAGGAAGAGGGGGCCGGTGATCCGCAGCGCGCCCGGCCTCTGATGTTGCTCGATCCGCCTGAGCCGGTGGAGACTACGGCCGACCTGCCCGATGGAACCCCGGCCCAGTTCACCTGGCGACGGGTGCTGCGCAAGGTGACCCGCGCCGACGGCCCCGAACGCCTGTCGCCCGAATGGTGGCGGCCGCGCCCTGATGGTCGTCTGTCCCGCACCCGCGACTACTACCGCATCGAGGACGATCAGGGCCTGCGCTACTGGCTGTTCCGCGAGGGGCTGTACGGATCGGAGTACACAGGCGCGAAGGACGAGCGTGCGCCGTCCTGGTGGATGCACGGGATATTCCCGTGAGCGCGTGGTCTGGCGAATACGCCGAGCTCGGCGCGATGACGAACTTCAGCTTCCTGGAGGGCGCGTCCCATCCCGGCGAGATGATGATGCAGGCCAAGGCCCTGGGTCTCGCCGCCGTCGGGATCGCCGATCGCAATACCCTGGCCGGCATCGTCCGGGCGCTGATGGGCGCCGAGGACTATGACATACGACTGGTCGTCGGGGTCCGGCTCGGGTTCCTCGACGGGACGGAACTGATCGTCTTCCCCCGCGACCGGGCGGCCTATGGTCGCCTGTGCCGCCTGCTGACCCTGGGCAAGAGCGAGATCCTCGACGATGCGCCCCCGCATTCGCCCCACCCGCATCTCCGCCTCGTCCAGCCGGTCGAGGACGACGACGCCAGGCCCGATCGCACCGCCAAGGGCGACACCCGCCTGACCTTCGATCAGGCCGTGGCCCACGGCGCAGGCCTGATCGCCCTCGCCGTCGCACCCGAGGTTCCCGACGCCGCCTTCGAGGCCCGCCTTCTCGCCTGGCGTCGTGCCTGGCCCGACACGCTCTATCTGGCCGCCGCCCCCCTGTGGCGCGGCGACGACCGGGCGCGGCTGAACCGTCTGGCGGGCATGGCCAACCGCACCGGCGCGCCGATGATCGCCACCAACGCCGCGATGTATCACCACCCCGACCGTCGCCCGATGCAGGACGTCCTGACCTGCATCCGCGAGGGCACGACCATCGACAAGGCGGGGCTGCGCCTTCAGGTCAACGGAGAGCGTTCTCTCAAGCCCGCCGTCGAAATGGCCCGCCTGTTCCGGGGGCACGAGGCGGCTCTGGACCGGACGATGGAGGTGGTGCGGGGGTGTTCGTTCTCCCTGCGGGAGCTCAGCTATCAATACCCGGACGAACCGGTACCGCCGGGATGGTCGCCGCAGGGCTGGCTGATCCGACTGACCTGCAAGGGGGCGCGAGAGAAATGGCCACGTGATCAGGGGCCCGTGCCGGCCCATGTGGTCAGGACAATCCGCAAGGAGCTTCGGCTTGTGCGGGAGCGAGGATACGCGCCGTATTTTCTGACCGTGCACGAAGTGGTCGCATGGGCGCGGCATCCGGACCGGAACATTCTCTGTCAGGGGAGGGGCTCGGCCGCCAACTCCGTCATCTGCTTCTGCCTGGGCATCACCAACGTCAATCCGACCAGCCAGGACATGCTGATCGAGCGGTTCATCTCCTCCAACCGGTCGGAGCCGCCGGACATCGACGTCGATTTCGAGCATGAGCGGCGCGAACTGGTGATGCAGCATGTCTATGAGCGCTACGGCCGCGACCGGGCCGGCATCGTCGCCACCATCATCCACTATCGGCCACGCTCGGCGATCCGCGATGTCGGCAAGGCGCTGGGTCTGACCGATGACGTCACCGCTCGGATGGCCGACACCGTCTGGGGATCCTTCGGCGACGCGGTGAAGGACGATCATGTCGACAGAACAGGTCTGGATCGCGACGACGTTCGCATGGATCTGGCCCTGAGGCTGACAGCCGAACTGATCAAGTTTCCGCGCCATCTCAGCCAGCACGTCGGGGGCTTCGTTCTGAGCCAGGGGCCGCTGGTGGAGATCGTGCCCATCGGCAATGCCGCCATGCCGGACCGCACCTTCATCGAGTGGGACAAGGACGACATCGATCATCTCAATCTGATGAAGGTCGATGTGCTGGCGCTTGGGATGCTGACGGCGATGAAGCGCGCCTTCCGGATGATCGGCGAAAGCTACGACCATCAGCTGGCGCTGGACACCGTCCCGACGGAACGGCCGGAAGTTTACGACATGCTGTGCAAGGGAGACTCGCTGGGTGTCTTTCAGGTGGAAAGCCGGGCCCAGATGGCGATGTTGCCGCGCTTGCGGCCTCGGGTCTTCTACGATCTGGTCGTTCAGGTGGCCATCGTCCGGCCAGGCCCGATCCAGGGCGACATGGTCCATCCTTATCTCAAGCGCCGCACGGAGCGACGCGCCCACGAGGCGGTGCATGGTCGCGGCAGCTACCGGTTCGAGATGCCTGGCTCGCGAGCGGACCCGCTCGAACTGACGAACGTCCTCAGAAAGACCCTCGGCGTGCCCCTGTTTCAGGAACAGGCCATGAAGATCGCCATGGTCGCCGCCGAGTTCAGCGGCGAACAGGCGAACGGCCTGCGTCGGGCCATGGCGACATTCAGGCATATGGGCACCATCGGGGAGTACGAAGTCCTGATGGTGGACGGGATGATCAGACGAGGTTACGACCCGGACTTCGCCCAGAAATGCTTCAACCAGATCAAGGGCTTCGGCGAGTATGGCTTCCCCGAGAGCCATGCTTGCTCCTTCGCCTTCCTCGTCTACATCTCCGCCTGGGTGAAATGCTTCTACCCGGACGTCTTCGCAGCCTGTCTGCTGAACAGCCAGCCGATGGGCTTCTATGCCCCGGCCCAGATCGTGCGAGACGCCCGGGAGCATGGCGTCGAGGTGCGCCATCCCGATCTGAACGCCAGTGACTGGGATGCGACCTTGGAACCGGGCCGGACGTCGGAGCAGCGTGCCATGCGTCTCGGTTTGCGCTCCATCGACGGGTTCAAGAAGGATTGGGCGCTCAAGGTCATGGCGGAGCGCGCCCTCGCCCCCTTCCGCGACCTTGAGGACCTGCGCATCCGCGCCGACCTTCCCCCTTCCGCCCTCGACCGCCTGGCCGAGGCTGACGCCTACGGGTCGCTCGATCTCAGCCGTCGTCAGGGGATGTGGGCGGCCAAGGGGGCGGCGCCGGCGTCATCGGCGCCCCTGTTTGCGGCCATGGGGCTGGACGAGGCGGACGGGTCGCCGCCTGCGGCCCTGCCGCGCCTGACCGACGCCGAGGAGGTGGTCGGTGACTATCAGACGATCCGGCTGTCGCTGAAGGGGCATCCGGTCGCCTTCCTGCGTGAGCGGTTGACGAAGGCGGGCGCCGTGACCGCCGAGGCCTGCAGGAGCGTGAAGGACGGGCGTCGCGTCCGCGTCGGCGGTGTGGTGCTGGTGCGTCAGCGGCCGGGCTCGGCCAAGGGGGTGGTCTTCCTGACCCTCGAGGACGAGACGGCGGTGGCCAACCTCGTGGTCTGGCCCGACGTGTTCGAACGGCTGCGTCCCGTGGCCATGGGGGCGCGGATGGTGCTGGCCGTCGGCAAGATCCAGCGATCGGAGGAGGGCGTGACCCATCTGGTGGTCGAGGACCTCATCGACTGGACTCCGATGCTGGGTCACCTGTCGACCGATCCGACGCCGGGATCGGGCCACGCCCCGACGCGCGGACGACATCCGAGGGACGTGCGCATCCTGCCGGGGTCCCGGGATTTTCACTAGATTCGCTCTCTCGGCGGGAGAGGGATTCCGGGCCATACCCATCAACACATCCGCCCAGGACCCCAAGGATTTCAACGCCCGGGATTATTTAGAGCCTTTATCCGCGCCCCCTCCCTGACCGCGCGTACACTTCTGGATGTCCCATCGCATGGGGAAGGCGTCCTGGGCCCAGGACCCGGACGTGCTGTGGGGCGCGATCGAGCGGGAAACTGCATCGTGGATCCGACCGAGGACCCTTGTCCGGCGTAGAACCTGGACTTGCGGAGGCACGAACCGGAAGCGATGCGGGACTGTCCGGGGGGCGTAAAACCCCGGAGCCCGGAGGGGCCTGAAACCCTCCGCCCGTCGTGGGCTTAAGTCTTTCTGGGATTAAACGGCGACAAGCGTCGGGGGCGAAACAGCCACACCCGACAGGCCGCACCGAAGCCCACCATCGACTGCTCACGTCCAATCGAGCGCGACGGAGCCCTTGGCGCGAGCCGAAAACTTCTCATCCGGTCCCCGTAACGCGAAAGCAGGGGCCACATCGGTTCCGGGCGACCGCCCGGGCTCCGTCGACTTCCCCACCCGTTCACAGCGGAAGAGCGATGACGCACGCCTGGCAGTCTCCCTCCCCCTCCGGGGGAGGGTGGCTGAGCCGAAGGCGAAGCCGGGGTGGGGGCGGCAAGGCAAAACACCACAGGCCTGCATCCGCATCGCCGATGGGGGGCCGGCAAGGCAAACCTCACAGCCTGCGTCCGCATCGCCCCGCCGCCCCCACCCCGTCACTGCGCGACGACCCTCCCCCACGGGGGCGGGAAAAGTCCCGGCCCCAACCGATTCACCTGCGGTTCATCGCCGCCCTGTGACGGTTCGATTATCCATAAGGCTTGTCCGGTCTTGCCCGGCGTGCTGCTTATGCCGGCTTGAGCGCGCCCGTTCGGCGCGGCGTTAGGGAGTGGGCGGTTGATCCAGACCGAAGAGGGGGCCCTCGGGCTTCGACGACTTACGAGCAACGCGGGAGGTCAGGCGTGAACATCGTCATCCTTCTGGGGGTGATCATCACCCTGGCGACCGGGCTTCCGGTGCTGCTGCAAATCCTCAAGACCCACCCCAAGGGGCTGTTGGTCTGCTTCTTCGCCGAGATGTGGGAACGGTTCTCCTTCTACGGCATGCGCGGTCTTCTGATCTTCTATCTGACCCAGCATTTCCTCTTCGACGACGGCTTCGCCTCGGGCCAGTACGGCTCCTACGCCTCCCTCGTGTACCTGCTGCCGCTGATCGGCGGCATCGTGGCCGACCGTTATATCGGCACGCGCAAGGCGATCATGTTCGGGGCGATCCTGCTGGTCGCCGGTCACGGCATGATGGCGTTCGAGGGCAATCCCTCGACCCAGACCCTGGCCTATGGCGGCGCCGTCTACGACATTCAGATCGACGGCCGTGGCGACACCCAGACCTCCCAGGTCGTGGTCGGCGGACAGCCCTATCACTTCACTCCGGCCGAGGGCGGCGGTCTGACCATCACCGACCTGCCGGCCAATTCGGCCATCCCGGGTACGCTCGCGGAAGGCAGCTACGAGCTGACGGCCGCCCGCGATCCGATGGGCGTCAACGTCTTCTACCTGGCTCTGTCGCTGATCATCATGGGCGTCGGCTTCCTCAAGCCGAACATCTCGACCCTGGTCGGCCAGCTGTATCCGCAGGGCGATCCACGCCGGGATTCGGGCTTCACCCTCTACTACTATGGCATCAACCTGGGCTCGTTCTGGGCGGCCGTGCTGTGCGGCCTGCTGGGCCAGCGATTCGGCTGGAGCTGGGGCTTCGGCCTCGCCGGCATCGGCATGCTGGCCGGCCTGATCGTCTTCTGGCTGGGCAAACCCCTGCTTCAGGGCAAGGGCGAACCGCCCGTTCCGGCGCTCATCAAGCAGCCGGTCATGGGCTTCCTGAACCGCGAAAGCCTGATCTACCTGCTGGCTATCGTCGGCGTTGGCGCCCTGTGGTTCATCGTTCCGAACCACAATCTCGTCGGCACCGGCCTGATCATCTCGACGGTCCTGTCGCTGGCCTTCATCACCTGGTTCATCATCTTCAAGTGCGACAAGGTCGCGCGTGAGCGGATGATGCTGGCCATGGTGCTGGTGTTCGGCTCGGTGATCTTCTTCACCCTGTTCGAACAGGCCGGCTCGTCGCTGAATCTGTTCGCCGACCGCAACGTCGATCTGGCCCTGACCAGCCAGGCCGTCACCTTCCTGGGCATCCCCATGGGCTCGCCCGATCAGCTGGCGGCCGCGGGCATCAATACCGCGAACTGGTGGAGCTGGATCGACACCTCCATGTCGGCCTCCCAGACCCAGTCGTTCAACGCCGGCTTCATCCTGATCTTCGCGCCCATCTTCGCGGCGCTGTGGGTCTGGCTGGCCAACCGCAAGATGGACCCCAATCCGGTGGTCAAGTTCGGCCTGGGCATCATTCAGGTCGGCCTCGGCTTCCTGGTCATCGTCTGGGGCGCCAACTCGGGCATGGTGGACGACGCCTTCCGCACGCCTCTGATCCTGCTGGCGCTGCTGTACCTGCTGCATTCGACCGGCGAGCTGTTCCTGTCGCCTGTCGGTCTGTCGGAGATCACCAAGCTTTCGGTGCCGGCGATCGTCAGCTTCATGATGGCGGTCTGGTTCATGGCCTCCTCGATCGCTCACTTCGTCGGCGGCATGATCGCCGGCGCCGCGGGCACCGAGACGGTCGGCGGCCAGGTGCTGGATCCCGCAGCGGCGCTGAACACCTCCCTGGAGTCGTTCAACACCCTCGGCTGGGTCGGCGTCGGCATCGGCGTCGCCTTCATCCTGGCCAGCTTCTTCATCGCGAAGTGGTCGAACGGGGTGAACGAGCCGGGCAACCATCCGGGACCGTCCTTGACGGACGCGGGTCGCGAGGACGGCAACGTCGCTCGCCCGGACGCCACCACGACCGGCTGAACCGCCTGAGCGTCAGACGAAAAGAAGGGCGGCGTCCTCGCGGACGCCGCCCTTTTTCAGGCGAGCAAATAGGAATTAATTCGGAACACGCCCTTGCGTTATTCAGACGGGGCGCCATCTGTCGGACGGGTCTTTGACATCGCCGGAGCAGGTTGTCGGACTGGATCGACGTCCTACAGGGTCTTGCGCAGCTGGATGAAGACCCAGGGACTCATCCGCGTGCCACGTTCCTCGCGGAACGACAGGGGCGCGGCGTTGCGCGGGCCGGAATAGACGAATCGTTCGCGCCGGCTTTCGCGGTCCGTGGCGTTGCCCAGATCGACGCGGACGGTCAGGTCTTCGCGGGGCTTCCACTGGGCGAACAGGGTGACGAACGGCTCTTCTTCGATGAAGCGGACTTCGCGGATCCGGTACTGCACCGGGTTATCGATATTGCAGCCGTGCTCGAAGCCGTAAGACCAGCGCCCGCCGCGCAGGTCCTGGCGGAAACTCACCCCGCAGCCGAACTCGACCCGGCCGGAAAACGGACGGTCCTCGCCGGTCAGAGGATCGGTCACGCTGGTCTGGTTGAAGGTTACACGACCGTCCAGGCGCGCGTTGGGCACGCCCAACCGATCCAGCGGCAGGGTCAGGACCACCTGCTGAACATCGGACGTACCGCTGCCGATATTACCCACCGCCTCGAACCCGCCGGTCAGGGGGATGACGTCGATCCGGTCCTCGAACTCCGCGTGGATCAGGGTAAAGGTCAGGGCGCCCTCGCCCCAGAAGCGGCGCTCGTAGACGGCTTCCATCGTCCAGGCCTTGGCCGGCTCCAGATCGGGATTGCCGCCCTCGACCTGGTTCAGATCGACATCGGCCGAGGCGACGAAGTCGCCGAAGTCGAGCTGGCCTACCTCGCGCTCGACGCGGAAGCGGAACTGGTGGTCCGCGATCGGCGTCCAGGTCAGCTGCAGGCGCGGCTTGGGATAGACGAAGGTCTCGGTCAGGTCGCTGTCGCCCGACTGGCTGATCTCCGATACTTCGACACGCAGGGCCGCCTCGACGGTCAGTTTCGGGCTGGGCCGCCAGGTCGTCTGGCCGAAGACCTCGCCGCGCAGCTCCTCGACCTTCACCGAGGCGGAGGGCAGGGGGATGGACACGCCGTTCTCGGCATAGGTCGTGGCGCTGTCGAGGAAGTTGTAGGCCGCCTCGCCGCCCCCTTCGAAGGCCCAGCGATCCGACTGGCGGAAACGCAGAACGGCCCGGCCTATCGTCTCGCCCGCGGTTCCTTCGCCGCCGAAGGCGACGCGGTTCAGGCCGGAGAAGGAACGCGATTCGTCGTTGTCGACCTCGTAGCGCTGAAGGCCGGTCAGCTCGATTTCCGTGCGCTCGCTCAAGGGCCGGGTCCAGTTCAGGCCCAGCTCCGCCTCGACCTCGTCGCCTTCGTTCTCGACCCTTTCGTTCTGGCCGGCCCCACTGCGGATCAGGGTGTCGATCGAGTTTTCAGCCTGGTTCCAGCCGAGCACGCCGTTGACCTTGAAGCGGCCGCCGCCGGCCAATCCCTGCCAGGCGGCCGTGCCACGCACGTTGCGGAAACGGTCCCAGCGGTCGAGATCGGCGTTCTGGATCAGGGCGCCGGCCGCGTTGTAGCGACGACGATAGCCGTCGCCGGTCCCGTCAGTCCGGTCGGTCGTGGCGCTGAGCGACGCTTCCAGCTGGTTTTCGCCCTCGCGACGCGACCAGGACGCCTGCAGCAGCGGCCCAAGATAACCGTCGGGATAGACGTAGGTGTTGGCCTCCAGAACGGTCTGGATCTGGACCGTGCGCTTCAGCACGACATTGGCCACGACCGAGCGGCCCTGCATGTCGATGCCCGGAGCCCCGCCCCGGATCAGCTCGATCCTCTCCACGCTCGCCGCGGAGATGCGACGCAGGATTCCGTCCAGACCATCGGACTTGGAGGATGGCCGGTCCCCGTCGATCAGGACGTTGCCCGCCGCGCCGGCGAAGCCCCGCGTGTCGGTATTGCCGGTGTCGAAGCCGAAGCCTGGCAGTCGGGCGATCATGTCCAGCGCGGTGTTCGGGCTGCTGTCCGCGAAGAAGGCCGGTTCGAAAACGAGGACGCCCTGCTGCGCCGTATCGACGACAGGCGCCTGGGCGGCTGTCGTCGGGGCCGCGGTCTGCGCGGCGGCGGTGAACGGGGCCGCGACGAGCATCGTCGTCGCGAGCAAGAGCGCCTTGGTCATGTGAAATCCTCTCCCGGAGAGGACCCTGACGACCGGCCTCGTTCATCTCCAGTTACAAGCGGTACAGGTGGATTACATCGCCGAAACAATCGCGGCGACGATGTGGCGAAGGCCTTAGAAGGTCTTGCGGACGCGGATCTGCCAGAAGGTGCGGGGATCGATCGGCCGCAGTTCGGTGAAGGCGATCGGCCGCGCGGGCGTCCGGTCGGCATACTGGGTGCGCTCGACCTGGAAGTCGTTCCAGATGTTGACCTTGACCATCACCGACAGGGTCGGGGTCGGCTTGTATTCGACGAAGCCCTCGAAATAGTCGCTGCCGGTGAAGCCCGAGGTCTGGTCCGGATCATAGGAGAACTGGCGCAGTCCCTCGAGATAGGTCGCCGACCAGTTGACCTTCCAGCTGGTGATGTCCTGCGAGATCGTGAAGCCCGGCTGGGACGGGCGGACCTGGGAAATGGGGCGGTTCAGACCGGTCGTGGGATCGACGACCTCGGTCTTGTTCCATGTGTTGCGGAAGGCGAACTGACCGCCGGAGAAGCCGGTCCAGTCCAGCGGCACAACGACGTTGACCGCCAGCTGGTCCAGGGTGCCGTCGCCGATGTTGCCGGTCGCCGACAGGTTGCCGGGCAGGGGCAGGCGGTCGATCACGCCGATGATCTCGTCGTGGCGGTAACCGACCGAGACGATGCCGTCGCCGAGGAAGCGGCGCTCGTAAGTCAGTTCGGAGATCCAGCGCTGTTCCGGCTCGAGGTCCACGTTGCCGCCGAAGACCTGGTCGTCGCTGAGTTCGGCCGAGGCGGCGAAGTCGCCGAAGTCGAGCTGGCCCAGCTCACGTTCGAAGCGGAAGCGGACCTGGTTCTGGGGCATTGGGGTCCAGGTGACCTGAACGCGCGGCTTGGCGAAGAAGAAGCTCTTTTCCAAATCGGCGTCGCCGGACTGGCTGATGGTCGAGGCTTCCAGTCTCAGACCGCCCTCGACGGTCAGGTTGGGACGGACGCGCCAGGTCACCTTGCTGAAGGCCTCGCCGCGCGTCTCCTCGACGGTGACGGAGGCGGACGGAAGCGGCACGTTGACGCCGCCTTGCAGGAAGGCCTGATCGACGGACAGCATGTTGTAGGCGAGCTCGCCGCCGGCCTCGACGGTCATCGAGGACGACCGTTCCCAGCGCAGGAGGGAGCGCAGGATGGTCTCGGAGGACTCGCCCGTCGATTCGAACCGCTGCTCGGGGCTGATGACGGCGCCGACGCGATTGTTGGAGATCGAGGCGTTCTCGAAATCGCTCCACTCGCGAATGAAGCGGGTTTCCGAGGTCAGACCGTCGCGGAGCGGGCGGGTGAAGACCGCGCCGACTTCGCCGCTGGTCCCGGTCTCGTCATAGGAGTTCTCGCGCAGGATGCCGGGGCCGTCCTGACGGCTCCACTGGCTGTAATCGTTCTGGCCGATGCGGGCGGTCAGGTCGATCTTGCCGCCCATGAAGGCGTTGGCGTAGTTGCCGCGGATGCCCTGGCCGCCGCCGTGCTGGTCGTTGAAATAGCCTTCGTCACGCAGGATGACGCCGTTGCGGTCGCGGCGGATGACGCGGCCCACGCCGTTGGCGTCGCTGACCGAGACGCCGTCGGACAGGGTGAAGCCCATGACGCGGTCACCGTCGCGGGCGGTGAACTGGTAGCTGCCGTTGGCGGCGTCGCGGCCGCCCTCGAACAGGAAGGCGGTGCCGGTAAAGATCGATTCGTGGCTGGACTGGGTCTTGGTGATGACGTTCACGACGACCGAATAGCCCTGCATGTCTATGCCGGGCGCGCCGCCGCGGATCAGCTCGATACGCTCGACCTGGGGGACCAGGGTGCGGCTGAGGACCGAGGATCCGGCGTCATTCTTGGAGGCCGGACGGGCGCCGTTGATCAGGATGTTGCCGACTGCGCCTTCAAAGCCGCGCGAGCCGTCGCCGTCCTGGACCGAGAAGCCCGGGATGCGGTTGACCATGTCGAGCGCCGTGTTCGGCCGCTGGTCGGCGAAGAAGTCGGGGGTGAAGACGAGGACGCCCTGCTGGCTGGCGTCGGCCTGCGGCGGATTGGCGGCCTCGGAGGGCGCGGTCGCGGTCTGCGCCATGGCGCCGCCGGCGCTGAACAGAATGGCCGTGGTGGCCAGAAGAATGGTCTTGGTCATCGCCTGGGGTTCCCCTTGTTGCTGGGGAAGGTGTGACGACCGGCCGCGTTCATCTCCAGTTACAAGCTGGACAGGTGGATTACATCTTCGACAGCATTACGGCGTTGCAATCTTCGCGGCTTATTCCGGCGATTACTGTGGCGAATCCGCGCCTGCATTTCCGGACGCGAGCGCTGCGCCTTGCGGCGCACCCGTGTCCATCCGGCTCCAGCGCAGGGCCCGCTCCCCGGCGTAGTCCGGGCGGGGCTGGTCGAAGCCGAAGGCGCGCGACCCGTCGGCCAAGGGATCGCCGGCCGGTACGGTGACCTCTATCACGCGGGCGGCGCTGACCGGCGTCGGCATGGGCATCCGGGGAGCAGGATCGCCGAGGGACGCGTCGCCGACCCAGGCGGGCGGCGGCAGGGTGTCGTCGAACGGGGGCTCGGCCCGTTCCAGCGCGGCGCGGTCGAAGCCGTCGTTGAGGGCGCCGACCTCCATGGTCTCGCCGGGCAGGACTTCGGGCTCGACTGGAGGGACGACGGCGACGGCGAGGCCCGGTCCGAAGGACCGGCCCGTCTCCGACCCGCCCAGCACGAAGGCGCTCGTTCCGATCACCGCGATCATGGCCACGGCGGCGGCGATGCCCAGGCGGACGTCGGTGCGGGACAATGGATGGGCGGCCATGGCGGTCGGAACCTTGAGGAGGAAGGCGTCAGCGAAACACGGCGGCGGCGTCGCGGTTCCGCCTTTACGGCCACGGTTGGGCCACAACCGCTCCCGATGGTCCAGTGCGACAGGCAGTGAGGGATTCGAACATGAGAACGTGGCTGACGGGACTGGCGCTGGTCGCGACCCTTGCGGGAGCCGCGCCGGCCTTCGCGCAGGATGCAGCCGCCGTGCAGGACGAAGACCGGGTCGAGGACATCGTGGTTACCGCGCGGCGAGCCGGAGCGCCGATGTGGACGGTCGAGCGCGGCGATTCGACCGTGATCCTGGTCGGCGCCATCAGCGGCGTGCCGCGCGATTTCGTCTGGCGTCCCGAGGCGCTGGAGGCGGCGACGGCGCGGTCGCAGCGCATCCTCTATCCGACAGAGGCGCGGGCCTCGATGAGCGACGTGTTCCGGATCCTGTGGCGCATCCGGACAATCTCCCGCCTGCCCGAGGGGACGACGACGGCGGACTATCTGTCGCCTGACCTGCAGGCTCGGCTGGAGGCGCTTATGGCGGACGAGGGCGACGGCTGGCGCACCAAGAGTTTTGTCGGTTTGAGCTTCGACCTGCTTGAGAAGGCAGGGCGCGAACGGCGGACGTCCGGCGCCGTTACGGCCGTGCGCGACGCCGCGCGACGCGCCGGGCTGTCGGGCGAACCCGTCGGCATCGTGCGGGGTGACGAACTGGTCGAGGGGCTGATCTCCGGCCCGCCCGCACAATACGCGCCGTGTATCGCCGCATCCATCGCGGCGGCCGAAGCGGGGCCGGAAGGGGCGCAGGCGCGACTGGAGGCCTGGCGTGCCCTCCGGGTGGTCGATGTTCTCGCGACGCCGCTGGATCAGGCCTACGACCTGTGCTGGCCCTCGGGCGATCCCGAGGTGGCGCCGGCCCAGCGCGAGCAGTGGCGGGCGGCGACGCAGACCGCTCTGACCCAGCCCGGCGTGACCATGGGCGTTGCGGCTCTGCGCATCCTCGCCGAACCCGGCGGGGTGCTGGACCAGCTGGAGGCGGAAGGGCTGGAGGTTCGAGGGCCGGACTGGAAGGTCGAGCCCTGACCGGACTCCAAAACACCGTCCGATGCATTCGAAGCGTCCAGATAGTCCGTAGAGTCGGGTTTGACCCCGGCGCGACTCCAGAAAGCGAGTCGACAGAGTCGACAGAGTCTACATGAGGGCCGTCGGTTGCCGGCGGCCGATGTCAAAAACCTGAGCGGCGATCCTGGCAGGTCGCTGCGTCAGTTTCGGACGTCAGACCGCCGTGCCGCCGACGGTCAGGCCGCCGATCTTGAGCGAGGGCTGGCCGATCCCGACCGGGACGCCCTGGCCCGCCTTGCCGCAGACCCCGACCCCGGGGTCGAAGGCGAAGTCGTCGCCGATCATCGAGACATTGGTCAGGGCCGTGGCGCCGTCGCCAATCAAGGTCGCACCGCGCACCGGAGCGGTGATCCGGCCGTCCTCGATCAGATAGGCCTCGGTGCACTGGAAGACGAACTTGCCGTTGGTGATGTCGACCTGGCCGCCGCCGAAGTTCGCGGCATAGAGGCCACGTTTCGTCGAGGCGATCATGTCGGCCTGGTTGTCCTTGCCGCCTTCCATGAAGGTGTTGGTCATGCGGGGCATGGGCTGGTGGGCGAAGGACTGGCGCCGGCCGTTGCCGGTGGCGCGTTGGCCCAGCTGACGCGCCGAGAGGCGGTCGTTCATCAGCCCGACCATGATGCCGTCCTCGATCAGGACCGTGCGGGACGTCGGTGTGCCCTCGTCGTCGACGCTGAGCGAACCTCTGCGTCCCGCGATGGAGCCGTCGTCGACGATGGTGACGCCGGGGGCGGCGACGCGCTGGCCCATCATGCCGGTGAAGACGGAAGAGCCCTTGCGATGGAAGTCGCCCTCGAAGCCGTGACCGATGGCCTCATGCAGCAGGACGCCGGGCCAGCCGGCCGCGAGGACCACGTCCATCTCTCCGGCCGGGCAGTCGACGGCCTCAAGGTTGACCAGGGCGCCGCGCAGGGCCTCGTCCACCTGGGACTGCCAGCGGTCCGGCGCGATCCAGCTTTCGAAGCCGGCGCGGCCGCCGGCGCCCGAGGACATGGTCTCCCGGCGGCCGTCCTTCTCCACCGTAATGGAGACGTTGAGGCGGACCAGCGGGCGCACGTCGCGCACGGTCAGGGCGTCGGCGCGCAGGATCTCGATGGCGCGGCGCTCGCCGACGATGGAGGCCGAGACCTGCACCACACGCGGGTCGCGGGCGCGGGCCCAGGCGTCGATCTCCTGCAACAGGGCGATCTTGTCGGAGAAGGCGGGCGAGGCGAGGGGATCGACCGCGTCGTAGAGCTTCTGGTTGGTGGCGCGGGGACCTTCGGCGGTGACGCCGGCATGGCCGGACTTGGCGAGGGATGCGCTGTCCGCGGCGCGGCGGAGGGCGGCGGCGCTAATCTCGTTGGCGTGGGCGTAACCGGCCGTCTCTCCGGCGACGACGCGCAGGCCGAAGCCCTCGGTGGCGTCATAGGCGGCGGCCTTCAGACGGCCGTCGTCGAAGACGAGCGATTCGGACTCGGAGCGTTCGAGGAACAGTTCGCCGTCGTCGGCGCCGTGCAGCGCGCCCCGGAGGATCGACAGGGCTTCGTCGGGATCGACGCCCGAGGTTTCGAGCAGGGGCGGCGGGGGCGTGTGCAGGGTCATGCGGGGAAGATAGGGAGGCGGATGGCGATTGTCTTCTCCCTGACACCACGTCTCCTCCCCGTCCGGAGGATGGGGAGGTGGCTCGGAGCGCAGCGGAGAGACGGAGGGGTTCTTTCTGAGTGCACCAAGAACCCCTCCGTCAGTTCGCGAAGAGCTCACTGCCACCTCCCCATCCGCCAAGCGGCGAATGGGGAGGAAACTCTCGCCGGTCGCCTCAACGCACGGGTTCGGTCCTGCTGGTGCTGACCGAGACGCCGGGGCCCTGAGCGATCTCGCGGGTGGTCGTGACGGTCCGCTCCACGCTGGCGTAGTCCACCTCGCCGGAACCCGAGACCTGCTGGTTCACCGTCGCAGGACGTGTGGCCAGTTCCACGTCGCCCGAGCCGGCGATGGAGATGTCGGCCTTACCGGTCGGGGCGACGACGGCGTCCCCCGATCCGGCGATGGCGACGTTGGCGTCGGTGGCTGCGAGCGATCCGAGATCCGCGTCGCCCGAGCCGGAGATGTCGACCTCCAGAACCCGGGTGCGGCCCGTCGCAGAGACTTCGCCGGAGCCGGAGATATCGACGGCCAAGGTGTCCTGATCGTAGTCGCGCAGCATCAGGTTGGCCGAACCCTCCAGGTTGAAGGTGTTGATGTTCGGCGCGGTGACGACGATCCTGACCTCTTCGGAATGGACCCAGACGCCCCGGCCGCCGTTGCGACGGCCGAAGACGACGGTCTCGTGGTTGGGGCCGTCGCGATCGGCCCAGCTCAGGCGGCCGTCGACCAGCCGGACCCGTTCGACCAGTTCGGCCGGACCGGTGACGGTGACGCCGGGGGTATCGCCATGGACGTAGTCGACGTCGGCGGACAGATCGACGGTCAGGGTCTGGCCGCCGGTCCATTCGAGGGTCCGGGTCACGTCCGGGCCGCGCGTACCGTCGTCGCGTTCGAAGCGGACGGTGTCGCCATCCTTGTCATGGAAGGTCCACTCCCAGCCGTGGCGGGCCATGTCGCGCCCGCCGATGGCGAAGGCGCCGGCGAGGGAGGCGGTGGCCAGCACGAGGCCGGCGGCGGCGATGATGAGAAGGGTCCGGATCATGCGGGGTCTCCCACGACGGTGGTTTGAGGCTCGAGAGCAGGCTTGAGCAGGCGGTAGTGCAGACGGGCGAACCAGACGATGGCGTTGACCAGGCCGATGGTGACCACGGCCAGAAGGGCGCCGGCCGAGGTCGCGCCGGCCATCAGGCCGAGACCCGCCAGGATCGAGGCGCCGGCGCCGCCGGGCACGTCCAGGAACGGGCCGCCGACCATGATGCCGCCGCCGGTCACGAAGACCGCGATGACGGCGATGCCGACGCCGAACAGGGCTCCGATCACACCCATCAGGATGGGCAGGAGGATCAGGATGTCGATGGCGCCCAGGCCAAGCACCGCGAAGACGGCGGCCGCGGCTGCGGAGGGGTTCTTCTCCTGCTGCCAGCGCTGCGCTCCGGCCTCGGCGCGCAGTTCACGCGCCAGACGAGCGGGGTCGCCGAGGGCCGATGCCACCTCCGCCTCCGAGCGGCCGGCGGCCGCGCCGTCTTCGAAATGCGTCTCGTAGTCGGCGACGATCTCGGCGGCCACGGACATCGGCAGGCCCACGAGGCCCTGCCTGAGGCGACTGAGGAATTCCGAACGCGTCATGCTGCTTCTCCCGGAGCAGGCGCTGCGGGCGTGTCGTTGGCGACGATCGCATCCACGGCGCGGGTGAAATGGGTCCATTCGGCGGATTGGGCGGCGAGCGCATCGCGGCCGGCCGGGCTGAGCCGATAGTATTTGCGCGAAGGGCCCGACGACGATTCGACCAGATAGGTCTCGACCAGTCCGTCGGTCTGCATGCGGCGCATGAGCGGGTAGATGGTCCCTTCACCCATGTCGATCGCATCCGACAGGCGGCTGGCGATCTCGTAGGCATAGCTGTCGGCGCGGGCCAGGAGCGCCAGGACGCACAGTCCCAACACCCCCTTCTTCAGCTGAATCTCTATGGTTTCGGGCATGTCCGAACACCTCCTTTGATTCCCGGAGGCTATCGCAAGGTATCTTGCGGCGCAAGGTAGCTGTCCAAACATGACAGCGATTTAAGGAAGGGGGTGGAAGGTGGCTGGCGGCTCGTGGTTGGTGGCCCCGGCAGAGGGCTCTGGATCTGGCGGGAATGCAGGTCCTGAGGCTTTCCAGCCACCCGTCAGCCGTCACCAGCCACTTCTTTCCACCCCCGCGACGTCGAACCGCCCCCAGATCGCTTGGCAATCGCGAAACGAGCCGATATGGACCGGCGCTGAAACGCCGTGTCTCCAGAGAGCCCGGCCAAGTATTTGCGAGTGGATCGCAACTACTTGATGCAGATGACTTTGATGAGGATTTCTCGCATGGGACTGGGCACTCGAGCCCTGAGCAAGGCCGGTGGCGTTCTGGCCTCCGCATCGCTCGCCGTCTTCTTCGCCACACCGACGTGGGCGCAGGATCTGATGGGCCAGCCGACCCCGGGCGGGATCGGCCTGCAGCCGGCCGCCTCTCCGCTGAAGCACGAGGCGCACATCTTCCACGATGCGATCCTGATGCCGATCATCACCGCGATCTGCGTGCTGGTGCTGGGCCTGATCATCTGGATCGCGATCCGCTACAACGCCAAGTCCAATCCGGTGCCGGCGAAGTGGAGCCACAACACCCTGATCGAGATCATCTGGACGGTCCTGCCCGTCATGATCCTGGTCGGCATCTCGCTGTTCTCGTTCCGCCTGCTGTTCGCCTACCACGACATGCCGACGCCCGACCTGACGGTTAAGGCCACCGGCAACCAGTGGAACTGGGCCTATGAGTATCCGGACCAGGGCATCGCCGAATACATCTCGGCCATCCTGCCGGAAGACGAGGCCGAGGCCCAGGGCGTTCCCTATCGCCTGGCCGCCACGGATCCGATCGTGGTGCCGGTCGGCAAGACCGTCCGCGTTCTGGTGACGGCCGCCGACGTGATCCACGCCTTCGCCCTGCCGGCCTTCGGTCTGAAGACCGACGCCGTCCCGGGCCGGGTCAACGAAACCTGGTTCCGCGCCGAGCGCACGGGCATCTTCTACGGCCAGTGCTCGGAACTGTGCGGCGTCGACCATGCCTTCATGCCGATCCAGATCAATGTCGTGACCGAGGCCGAGTTCGCCGCCTGGGTCGCCTCCAAGGGCGGCTCCATGACGCCGAAGACGGCGGCCGAAGCTCCGGGCGGCACCACCGCCCAGGTCGCGGCCGGCACGACCGGCGCGACGACGGCGACCGACGCTGCGGCTCCGGCCGCGATCCCGACCGCCCAGACCGCAACCACGCCGACGGCTCCCGCCGCCGGAACCGCTCCCGCTGCGACGGCTCCCGCCGCCGCCGCCCCGGCCGCCCAGTAACCGCGAGCCAGAGACCGACATGGCCACCGACATCACCGCCGACACCCACGCAACCCACGGCTCCGGGCCGGGCCACGACGCCCACGCCGAGCACGACCACAAGCCGGGCTTCTTCACCCGCTGGTTCCTGTCGACCAATCACAAGGACATCGGCACGCTCTACCTGCTGTTCGCCATCATGGCGGGCCTGGTCGGCGGCTTCCTGTCCGGCCTGATTCGTCTGGAACTGGCCGAGCCGGGCATCCAGTATTTCGTCGAAGGCGGCCTGATCCAGCAGCTGGGCATCGTCGAAGCCTCGAAGCACGGCTACAACGTCACCGTCACCGCCCACGCCCTGATCATGATCTTCTTCATGGTCATGCCCGCCATGATCGGCGGCTTCGGCAACTGGTTCGTGCCGATCATGATCGGCGCGCCGGACATGGCCTTCCCGCGCATGAACAACATCTCCTTCTGGCTGCTGGTCGCGGCCTGGGTGCTGCTGTGCATGTCGATGTTCGTCGACGGCGGCCCGGGCAAGGGCTTTGGCGGCGGCTGGACCATCTATCCGCCCCTCTCGACCGTCGGCCACACCGGCCCGGCCATGGATCTGGCGATCTTCTCGCTGCACGTCGCGGGCGCCTCGTCGATCCTGGGCGCGATCAACTTCATCACGACCATCTTCAACATGCGCGCGCCGGGCATGACCCTGCACCGGATGCCGCTGTTCGCCTGGTCGGTGCTGATCACCGCATTCCTGCTGCTGCTGTCGCTGCCCGTTCTGGCCGGCGCTATCACCATGCTGCTGACGGACCGTAACTTCGGCACCCACTTCTTCGATCCCGCCGGCGGCGGCGACCCGGTCATGTTCCAGCACCTGTTCTGGTTCTTCGGTCACCCCGAGGTGTACATCCTGATCCTGCCAGGCTTCGGAATCATCTCGCACATCGTCTCGACCTTCTCGAAGAAGCCCGTGTTCGGCTATCTCGCCATGGCCTACGCCATGGTCGCCATCGGCTTCGTCGGCTTCATCGTGTGGGCGCACCACATGTACACGGTCGGCATGAGCGTGAACCTGCGCGCCTACTTCATCGCCGCGACCATGATCATCGCCGTGCCCACGGGCGTGAAGATCTTCAGCTGGATCGCGACGATGTGGGGCGGTTCGATCAGCTTCAAGACGCCCATGCTGTGGGCGATCGGCTTCATCTTCCTGTTCACCGTCGGCGGCGTGACCGGCGTGGTCCTGTCCAACGCGGGCATCGATTACAGCCTGCACGACACCTATTACGTGGTGGCCCACTTCCACTACGTGCTGTCGCTGGGCGCCGTGTTCGCGATCTTCGCCGGCTTCTACTACTGGTTCGAGAAGATGTTCGGCGTGAAGTACAACGAGTTCCTCGGCGCGACCCATTTCTGGATCATGTTCGTGGGCGTGAACATCGTGTTCTTCCCGCAGCACTTCCTAGGTCTGCAGGGCATGCCGCGTCGCTACATCGACTACCCGGAAGCCTACTCGCTGTGGAACCACGTCTCCTCGATCGGTTACGCGATCACGGTCGTCGGCGTCGGCGTCTTCCTGATCATGCTGCTGGAAGCCGCCATCCGTCGTCGTCCGGGCGTCGCCAACCCTTGGGGTGAAGGCGCCACGACCCTGGAGTGGACCCTGTCCTCGCCCCCGCCCCACCACCAGTTCAACGAACTGCCGGTGGTCAAGGACGACAGCCACTAAGCCTTTCCTGTCCGTGTTAGGATGAGGGCCGCCTTCCGACCCCGGGAGGCGGCCCCTCTCATTTGATGACCCAAGCTGAACTGCACGCCCCGTCGACCACCCAGCCGGAAGACTTCTTCCAGCTGCTGAAGCCGCGCGTCATGTCGCTGGTGGTGTTCACCGCCGCGACCGGACTGGTCGTCGCGCCTGGATCGATCAATCCGCTGGTCGCCGCCATCGCCATCCTGTGCATCGCCGTCGGCGCGGGCGCGGCGGGCGCCCTGAACATGGCTATCGAGGGCGAGACCGACGCCCTGATGCGTCGCACGCGGGGTCGCCCGGTCGCGGCGGGGCGTCTGAAGCGCAACGACGCCATCGCCTTCGGCATCGTCCTGTCGGTCTTCTCGGTCATGCTGCTGGGCATGAACACCAACTGGTTCGCGGCCGGTCTGCTGGCCATGACCATCGTCTACTATGCCGTCTTCTACACCATGCTGCTGAAGCGTCGGACGCCCCAGAACATCGTCATCGGCGGCGCCGCCGGGGCCTTCCCGCCCGTGATCGGCTGGGCCGCCGCGACGGGCTCGGCCCCGTGGCAGGCCTGGCTGCTGTTCGCGATCATCTTCCTGTGGACCCCGCCGCACAGCTGGGCCCTGGCCCTCTATTCGGCCGGCGACTACGCCAAGGCGGGCATCCCGATGATGCCGGTGGCGCGGGGCGCGAAATCGACCCGGCTGCAGATCCTGATCTACAGCCTGATCTTCGTGCCGGTCGCCGTCGCGCCGGGCTTCGTCGGCATGGGCGGGATCCTCTACAAGGTCGTCTCGATCGTCGGAGGGCTCGGCTTCCTGGCCCTGGCCGCGCGGCTTTGGCGCTCGCGGGCCGGGGATGCGCCCGACAAGGCCGAGGCCGTGGGTCGAGAGGCCGCATTGTATGACGTCCGCGCGGAGGCCAAACCGGCGCGGAACCTGTTCGCCTTCTCGATCCTGTATCTCATGGCGCTGTTCGCGGCCCTTCTGGTCGAGAGCTTCGTCGTCTCCGGAACCTGAGCCCATGCCCGTCTATCTGACGCCAGAACAACTCGCCGCCCGCAACAAGCGCAGCCTGTGGATCGCCCTGGGTCTGGTGGCCTTCATCGTGCTGATCTTCACCACGACCTTCCTGCGCATGCAGGCGAACCTGACGGCCCGCACGGCCCAGGACCGCGCGATGGCGACCGCGCCCGCCCAACCCGCACCGATGACCGAAGCCTCCAACTGATGGCTGCCCCCCGGTCCGCAAAACTGATCGCCCTGCTGTGCGCCGGGCTGGTCGTCACCATGACCGGCGCGGCCTTCGCGGCGGTGCCCCTGTACCGGATGTTCTGTCAGGTCACGGGCTTCAACGGCACGACGATGAAGGCCGACAAGGCTCCGACCGAGACCCTGGACCGGGAAGTGGTCATCCGCTTCGACACCAACGTTCGGGGCCTGCCCATGGTGTTCAAGGCCGAGCAGGTCACCCAGCGGGTCAAGATCGGCGAGACCGGCATCGCCTATTTCGATGTGACCAACACCTCGGACAAGCCGATCCTGGCGCGCGCCAGCTATAACGTCGTGCCGGAGCAGACCGGGGCCTATTTCCAGAAGCTGCAGTGCTTCTGCTTCGACGATCAGACCATCGCGGCCGGGGAGACGAAACAGTTCCCGATGCAGTATTTCATCGCACCCGAGATGGTCGACGACCGCGAGGTCGCGGGCGTCAACGAAATCACCCTGAGCTACACATTCTACCCGGTGAGCGACGACAACGGGTCGTCAAATCAGAACGCCTCCCGCGGGGGCACTGGCGCGGGCTGAACACCGACGCTATAGCCCGTTCAAACTCTTCTTCTCTCGCCGATTCAGAGATCCGACGCATGGCCCACGCCGCTCCGCATCACGACTATCACCTGGTCGATCCCAGCCCCTATCCGCTGGTGGCGTCCATCGCCACGACCGTGATGATGGTCGGCGCCGTGACCTGGATGAAGGGCCTCTTCGGCCTGCCGGAAGGCACGTCGTGGCTGTTCTTCGCCGGTCTGGCCGGCGTGCTGTATTCGGCCTTCGGCTGGTGGTCGGACGTCATCAAGGAAAGCCGCAAGGGCGATCACACCCCGGTCGTCTCGATCGGCCTGCGCTACGGCATGGTGCTGTTCATCGCGTCGGAAGTGATGTTCTTCGCCGCCTTCTTCTGGATCTTCTTCGAGATGGCGGTCTTCAACGAGGCTCGCGCCCACATCCCGGAAATCGGCAACTGGACCGACACCGCCGCCGCCTGGTCGACCTGGCCGCCGAAGGGCGTCGAGGTTCTGGATCCGTGGCAACTGCCGCTGCTGAACACCGTCATCCTGCTGCTGTCGGGCACGACCGTGACCTGGGCGCACCATGCCCTTCAGGTCGGCGACCGCAAGGGCGCCAAGCTGGGCCTGATCATCACCGTGGCCCTGGGCGTGCTGTTCACGTCCGTGCAGGCCTACGAGTACCACCACATCATCCACGAGAACCTGTTCTTCAACGAGGAAGCCGCCAACTCGGGCCTGTACGGTTCGATCTTCTTCATGGCGACGGGCTTCCACGGCTTCCACGTCCTGCTGGGCACCATCTTCCTGGCCGTCTGCCTGCTGCGCCTGCTGGCCGGCCAGATGACGCCGCAGAAGCATTTCGGCTTCGAGGCCGCCGCCTGGTACTGGCACTTCGTGGACGTGGTCTGGCTGTTCCTGTTCGCCTTCGTCTATGTGACGTTCGGCTAAGGACGGCGTTGGACAGCGGTCCGCTCCAACCTGACAATCATGCGCCGGCGCGGATCGACCCGATCCGCGCCGGTTTGCTTTGCCGCTGTCCGAACTGCGGCAAGGGTCCGCTGTTCTCCGGCTTTCTGAAGGTCGTCGATCGCTGCGCCGTCTGCGGCTTCGACTTCACCCGGCTGAATACCGGCGATGGGGCCGCCATCTTCATCATGCAGATCGCCGGCGGTCTGGTGGTGTTCGGGGCGCTGTTCGTCCAGGTCGCCTACGAGCCCCCGATCTGGGCCATGCTGGTCGTCGCCCTGCCGCTGGTCGTCGGACTGTCTCTGGGGCTGATGCGGCCGGGCAAGGGGGTGATGATCGCCCTGCAGATGCGAAACCGGGCCGGACAGGCGCGTACAGATGACTGAGCCGAAGATGCGTTTCCCCCTCCTGCTGACCCTGTTCGTCGCGGCCTGTCTGGTGGTCCTGTGCGGTCTCGGGACCTGGCAGGTGCAGCGGATGGGCTGGAAGGAAGGCCTGATCGCCCAGGCCGAGGCCGCCGCCCGACTGCCGCCCGCGCCGCTTTCCGACGTTCTGACCGCCGCCAATCCTGAGTTCAGGAAGGCGCTGGTCGTGTGTCGCGGCCTGCCGACGGCGCCTTACGTCGAGTTGCAGTCGATCCATGACGGCCAGCCGGGCAGCCGGCTCATCTCCACCTGTGTGCCCGAGGGGATGAACGAGACCTTCCTCGTCGATCGCGGCTTCCTCGCCGACAGCATCTTGGCGCGGCCGCGCGTGCTGCCATCGACCCTGCCCCTCGCCATGGTCGTCGAACTGAGGCGGTCGCCGCCTCCCGGAGGCATGACCCCTGCGCCGGAGAACGGCCGCTTCTACGGGCGGGACAATGCCGCCATCGCCGCACAACTGGGCGCCCGGAGCCCGTCGGAGTTCACCCTGTTCGCCGTGACCTCGCCCAACCCGGAGCTGGGCGCGCTGGTCGCCTCGGCCCCGCCGGCGGCCTTTTCGAACAATCACTTCGGCTACGCCCTGACCTGGTACGGACTGGCGCTGGCCCTCGTGGGTTTCTATGTGGCCGTGCTCTTCCGACGCAGAAAGCCCATCCCCTGACCGCAACCTTGCACACCCTGTCCAACGGCGTCCGCGTCGTCTGCGATCCCATGCCCGGCCTGCGCACCCTGGCCCTGACCGTCGCGGTGAAGGGCGGAGCGAGATGGGAGACCGAAGCGCGCTCCGGCTGGTCCCATCTTCTCGAACATCTGGTGTTCAAGGGCGCCGGCGACATGGGCGCGCGCGACATCGTCGAGCGGATCGAGGCCGAGGGCGGGTCGATCAACGCCGCCACCGGCTACGAGCGGACCAGCTATGAGATCCGGGCCCTGGACGGATCGCTGGGGCTGGCCATGCAGATCGTCTCGGATCTCGTCTTCCGCCCGACGCTCGACGCCGCCGAGATCGAGCGGGAGAAGGACGTGGTGGCGCAGGAGATCGCCGAGGCGTTCGACACGCCCGATGACCATGTGTTCGAGATGGCCCAGACCCAGGCCTTCGCCGGTCAGCCTCTGGGGCGGCCGATCCTGGGCTCGATCGCCAGTCTGAAGCCGGTTGATCGCACCACCATCGGCGACTGGCGTGCGCGGTTGTATTCGCCCGACCGGATGGTGGTGGCGGTGTCGGGCGCGGTGGACGAGGCCGAACTGCTGGCCCTGGCCGAGCGCTGGTTCGGCGACGCCGTGGCCAGGCCCGCCGATGCGCCGGAGCCGGCGTCGTTCGTCGGCGGCTCGGCGGCCCTGACGCGCAAGATCGAACAGGCCAATCTGGTGTTCCAGCTGCCGTCGCTGGCGGCCGGGGATACGGGCATTCCGGCGCTGCGGCTATTCACCGAGATTCTCGGCGGAGGGATGGCGTCGCGGCTGTTCCAGAGCGCGCGCGAGGAGAGGGGGCTGGCCTATGCCATCGACGCCTATCAGGAACCCTATGAGGACGGCGGGGTGCTGGGAATCTATGCGGGCGCCGCGGCGGACCGGGCGGTCGAACTGGCTCAGGTTTGCGCCGACGAGATCCGCGACCTGACGCTCAAGGGGCCGACCGACGCCGAACTGTCGCGCGCCAAGGCCGTGCTCAAGGGCGGTCTGTGGATGTCGGACGAGAGCCCGGCCAGCCGCGCGGGCCGCAACGCGGCCCAGACCCTGATGTTCGGCGCGCCGGTGCCGTCGGACGACACGGCGGCGCGGATGGAGGCGGCGACGGCGGGGGACCTGAAGGCGGTCGGCGAGCGGATCCTGTCGTCCGGCAAGGCCGCGACGGCGGTGCTGGGGCCGAAGGCGGCGGCGCCGGCGGGACGAGCGTTCGTGGAGCGGGTGGCCACCTGACCCTCTCCCTCTGGGAGAGGGAGGAATGATGCGCTATTCTTCCTTATGGCCCTGCTGGACTGGATGACGGATGCGACCGGTCCCGTGGTCGAGGGGGCCGGCGTGCTGCTGCGGCCGCCGCGGACCGGCGACTATTCGGCATGGGCCGATCTCCGGGAACATTCGCGGGACTATCTCCAGCCCTGGGAGCCGTCCTGGCCCGACGATGACCTGACCCGGGCGGCCTATCGGCGCAGGCTGGGGGTCTATGCGCGCGAGATGGAGCTGGGCCACGCCTGGCCCTTCTTCGTGTTCGACGCGCACGGGCGGACCCTGATGGGCGCCATCACCCTGTCGAACGTGCGACGTGGCGTCGCGGAGACCGGAACGCTCGGCTACTGGGTCGGTCAGCCGTTCGCCGGCCGGGGCGTGGCGACCGCCGCCGTGCGGGCCATGACGGGGTTCGCTTTCCGCTCGGCGCGGCTGCATCGGCTGGAGGCGTCGTGCCTGCCGACCAACTTCGGATCGCGGCGGGTGCTGGAAAAAGCCGGGTTCGTGAAAGAGGGCGAGGCGCGGGCTTATCTGAAAATTAACGGCGCATGGGCAGATCATGTTCTGTTCGGCCTCGTGGCGGACGACGTCGCCGTGTCCTGAAGGAACGCCTGCACCCGTGACCCCGCGACCACGCACCATGACCTGGGACGCGACCACGGCCATCGAGGCGCTGGCCGCCGCCGATTCCGCCCTGTGGATCTGGACCCCGGGCGATGATCAGATCCGCTTCACCGGCGCGACCCGGTCGCTGGGCCTGGGTCCTCTGGCTCCGGAGTGTTCGGGCGCCGCCTTCATCGCCCTGGCTCTGCCGCAAGACCGCTCGCTGGCCGAACGCATCCTGAAACCCGCCGCCGAGGGGACCGAGGTCGCCGTTCGCCTGCGCATGCGCGGGGCCGAGACATGCCTGTGGCGCGGCGTCTGGCTCGAGGACGGTCTGCGCGCCGCCGGGATGGTTGCGCTGGAGACCAGGATCGCCGGGTCCGACAAGGATCTGCTGACCGGTCTGCTGGACCGCAAGAGCTTCCTCGGACGCGCCGCTGAGACCCTGACCGCGCCCGGCGAATACGACATGGTCGTCGCCGACATCGACCGCCTGCGTCGGCTGAACGAGGCCCTGGGCCACGAGCGCACCGACATGGTGATCTCGGCGCTCGGCTCGCGCATGGCTGCCGCCTTCTCGTTCGACGCCAACCCCGCCCGCATCGGCGAGGACGAGTTCGCGGTGCTGGTGCCGCGCGGCGTCGGCAATGCCGCCGATCGCCTCAGGGACGCGCTGGAACAGCCGCTGCGGGTCGCGGGCTTCGACATCTATCCGACCGTCTCGATCGGCTCGGTGACCTTCGAGGGCGGGCCGGACGCGCCGGACGCGGCCGAACTGCTGCGCCGGGTCGAACTGGCCGTCGGCGCCGCCAAAAAGGCCGGGCGCGGCGGGGCCGCCGCCTATGGCCGTGCCATGGAGTCTGACAGCCTGTCGCGGCTGGCGCTCGAGGCGGACCTGCGCAACGCCTTCGTGCGCGGCGAGATCGAGCCCTTCTTCCAGCCGATCGTGAATCTGAACACCGGCGCCGTGGCCGGGTTCGAGGCCTTGGCCCGCTGGCGTCACCCCAAGCGCGGCCTGGTGCCGCCGGACGAGTTCCTGGGCCTGACCGACGAGATGGGCCTGATGAATGATCTGGGCCTGATGATGATGACCCAGTCGGCGCGTCAGCTGGCGGAGTGGCTGCAGCGCCACCCCTCGGCCGGCAAGCTGTTCTGCAGCGTCAACCTGTCGGTCGGCGAAATCGAGCGGCCGAACCTGATCGAGGACGTGGCCCGGGTCATTCAGGAGACCGGCCTGCCCAAGGGCGCGCTGAAGCTGGAGGTCACCGAGGGCGACATCATGCGGGACACGGCGTCGGCCGCGATCATCCTGCAGAAGCTGAAGGACGTCGGGGCGTCTCTGGCGCTGGACGACTTCGGCACGGGCTTCTCGTCGCTGTCGTATCTGGCGCGCCTGCCGTTCGATACGCTGAAGATCGACCGCTATTTCGTGCTGACCATGGACAAGGACGAGGGCTCGGCGAAGATCGTGAAGTCTGTCGTCAACCTGGGTCGCGACCTGAACCTCGAAGTCGTGGCCGAAGGCGTGGAGAACGCCGGACTGGCGGCCCTGCTGCTCGACGCCAGCTGCCACTACGGCCAGGGCTTCGGCTATGCGCCGGCCTTGCCCGCGCAGGAGGCCGAGGTCTATCTCAACGAAAGCCTGTCCGACGGCGTCGCGCCGCTGAAGGCCCGCTCGGCCTGATGCCGCCGAAGTTCGACGGCCGCCGGTTCTGCCTGGCGGCGGTTCTGGTGCTGGCGATGATTGCGTCGCTGATCTGGTTCAACATCCAGACGTCAAGGCGTTACGCGGTCGAGGCGGTGCGCGAGGCTTTGGGCCCCGATGCGCCGGCGTTCGTCCTCGACGGCAGGCGCGACTTCCTCAGGCCGGGCCTGGGTCTCAAGTATAATAATCTATGGTGCGGGACCTTCACCTCGGGGCCGTCGCATCGGTTCGCGGTGCTGGTGCGGCAGCCGGGCGGACGTCGTTACGGGCAGCCCAATGTGCTGGGCATGGCGATCAGCCCATCCGCAGGTTCGCAGACCGAGGACCAGTCGGCGATGCTGGATGCCTGTGTCGGGGTGCGGCGCTAGGCCCGGCCCGACTGTCCCGACAGCATGGCCGCATCGACGCCGAGGCCGGCGAGAGCGCGGGCCCATTTGGTGCCGAAGTTCGTGTCGAACAGCAGGTCCAGATCGGCGTCGGCGGTCAGCCAGACGTTCTCGCCGAGTTCCTCCTCCAGCTGGCCGTCGCCCCAGCCGGCGTAGCCGAGCATCAGGGTCGAGCGGCGCGGGCCCGACAGGGGGTCGGTCATGGCGGCGAGGGCCTCGCGCGTCCCGGTCAGGGCCAGACCGTCGCCGAAGGGCGTGGAGGTGTCATCGACCATCCAGTCGTCGGTGTGCAGCACGAAGCCGCGTTCCTTCTCCACCGGACCGCCGACCATGACCGGGCGGCCCTTCGAGGCGTCGGGGGCGTTGACGGACAGTTTGGTCAGGACGGCCTTGAGATCGACCCCGGGCGCCGGGCGATCGACGCGCACGCCCATCGCATGGTCGGGCCCGTGGGCGCAGACCAGGATCACGGCATGTTCGAAGCGCGGATCGCCGATGCCGGGCATGGCCACCAGCAGCCGGCCCGCGAGGGATTGAAATTCGTCCATGACTGAATGATCGGTGCGACCGGTCCATTTCGCAAGGCGGCGTCGGATCACGTTCGCGCTTGGCGCGGACGACGGGGCCGCCTATCTGACGACGGTCGGCGCACGCGCCTCGTTCAAACCCCTCCCGGAGCCTTCCATGACGATCCAGATCGGCGACCGCATTCCCTCGGCCACCCTGTCGCAGGGCACGCCGGAAGGCCCCAAGCCCGTCAACACCGATGAGTTCTTCGCCGGCAAGACGGTCGCCCTGTTCGCCGTGCCCGGCGCCTTCACCCCGACCTGCTCGGCGCGCCATCTGCCGGGCTACGTCGACAACAAGGCCGAACTGGCCGCGAAGGGCGTGGACGTGATCGCCTGTCTGTCCGTCAACGACGCCTTCGTCATGAATGCCTGGGCCGAGAGCCAGAGCCTGACGCCGGACGACGTCGTCATGCTGGCCGACGGCAACGGCGACTTCACCCGCACGGTCGGACTGGTGCTGGACGGCAAGGGCTTCGGCCTGGGCGACCGGTCGCAGCGTTATTCGATGCTGGTCAAGGACGGCGTCGTCACCCAGCTGAACATCGAACAGGGCGGCGAGTTCAAGGTGTCCTCGGCCGAGCACCTGCTCGCGCAGCTCTAGGCGCTACTGTTCGGCTCGCGGAGCCTCGCGGCTTGAGCGCGCGTTCGCGGGCCGGCTGAGCGCGAGGTGTCGATGACCACCGACGTCTATTCACCCGAGAAGCGCAGCGCCGTCATGCGTCGGGTGAAGGGGCGCGACACCTCGCCCGAGATCGCGGTGCGCAGGATGCTGCGGGCCGCCGGGATCGGCTACCGGCTGGGTGGGCTGGGCCTGCCCGGCAAGCCGGATATCGTGATGCAGGGCAGGCGGACGGTCGTCTTCGTGCACGGCTGTTTCTGGCACGGGCACGACTGCGCGCGGGGCTCGCGAAAGCCCAAGGCCAATGCCGACTACTGGACCGCCAAACTGGCGCGAAATGTCGCCAGGGATCGTCAGGTCGTCGTCAGATTGACCAGCGACAACTGGCGCGTGGTCACCGTCTGGGAGTGCGATCTGAAGGCGGCGGACGCCGCCGATCGATTGATCGCCGAAGTCCGTCAGGCGGCGACGGTCTCGGTCTCTTCGCCGTCGGAGACTTCGCCCGCCAGGACGTGATTGAGGGCGCCGAGCAGGGCGGCGGGGGTCAGCGGCTTCGACACGAAATAGGTCATGCCGGCGGCCATGCAGGCGGCGATGTCGTCGGGCGCGGTGTCGGCGGTCACGGCGATGACGGGGACCGAGGCGTTCGGTCCGCCGCCGGCGCGCAGGCGACGCGTGGTCTCGCGGCCGTCCAGCTCGGGCATCCGCACGTCCATGAAGATGACGTCGAAGGCCGAGGTCTCGCACTGGGTCAGGGCCAGAAGGCCGTCGGCGGCGGTCGAGATGTCGCAGCCCAGCGGCGCCAGGATCAGCTCCACCGCGCGACGGTTGATGTCGTGGTCGTCGACGACGAGGACGCGCAGGGGACGGTCGGCGTCCCCCTCGACATCGTTGCTGCCCTCGATGGCGGCCGCCTCGATCCGGGGTTCGATGACAGGCGCCTCGACGACCGGCGCTGAGGGGGCGGGAACGACGGGCGCGACGACGGCCGGACGCAGCGCGCGGGGGGCCAGGCTACGGACGATGTCGCCCCGGCTCTCCTCGCTGAAACCCTTGGGCGCGAGGACGACGGCGTCGGCCCGCGGCATCAGCAGGGACAGGGTGAAGGCGGCGCCTTCGCCGGGACGGCTGCGGGCGGTCAGGCGGCCCCCCATCAGTTCGGCCAGGTCGCGGCTGATGCTGAGACCCAGGCCCGTGCCGCCGTGGCGGGCGCTGACGCCCTCGGCGGTCTGGTCGAACGGGGTGAACAGACGGGTCAGCTGCTGGTTCGTCATGCCGGGGCCGGTGTCGGCCACCTCGATCAGAATGGCGTAGTGCGACGGCTCCTCGAACCAGGCCGAGAGACGCAGGGTGACCGAGCCCTCGGTCGTGAATTTCATGGCGTTGGAGACGAGGTTGTTGAGCACCTGACGCAGGCGCATCGGGTCGCCCCTGACCGCGTGCGGAATGCTGGCGGCGCCTTCGACACGGAGGGTCAGGCCCTTGGCGCGGGCCTCGCCCTGCCAGAACATCAGGGTCTGGGCGAGGAGGCCGCGCAGGTTGAAGTCGACGTTGTCGACGGTCATCCGGCCTGCGTCGAGCTTGGCGTGGTCCAGCAGATCGTCGAGCAGGGCCTTCATCATGATCCCGGCGTCGGTGATCAGGGCGGCCTGGGCACGGGCCGCGCCGTCGGTCGCGCCGCGTTCCAGCTCGGCGGCGCCGGTCAGGATGGCGCTGATGGGGGTGCGCAGGTCGTGGCCCACGGTGGCCAGGAAGACGGACCGGCTGGCCATGATCCGCTCGGCTTCGACCCGGCGGTGATCGGCGTCCAGGCGGGCGGCGATCTCGGCGTCGGCGGCCTTGTTCATCCGCTCCCAGGTCGAGATGCAGTATACGCCGAACACGACGAAGGCGACGGTGGCGGCGGTCACGAAATGGGTCGGGGCACCGTACCAGGCCATCCAGAACGGCGTAGCCAGCATATAGAGGAAGTGCGGCGTGATGGTCACCGCCAGCACCTGCTTCGAGCGCGGCGAGTTGATCACGCCGTAGATGGCGCCCGAAGCGGCCAGGACGGCGGCGCAGACCCCCCCCATCGGACCACCGGTCAACCACAATGGAATCGACAGGCTGCCGAAGGCGGCGGCGTTGAGGAACAGCATGACCACGCCGGCGGCTGACCGCACGGGTCCCATCCGCTCGACCTTGCCGCTGTTGATGGGGCCGAAGATCAGCAGGTCCACCAGCTGGACCGCGAAATAGACGCCGACCCAGAGGCTCGAGAAGGTCCAGCCGAACAGGGGGCTGAAGACCATGGCGGTGGCCGCGCCCATGGCGAGCCGTTGCAGCAGGGCCTTGCGGCGGCGGCGCACGGCTGTCGTCCATGTCGGCGCCGCGTTCTTCTCAGCCTCCGACATTACGCCCCCACAAAACGCGCGGTCTCCGCCACGCATCGGGGAACTATGGCGCGTCGCCCCTAACGCTCCGTCAACGGGCCGCCAGAAACCGCCTCGGCGACGCTGGCAAAGCCCTCGGCGCGCAGTCGGGCGGCGAGATCGCGCTTGATCCGGCCGACCAGGCCGGGGCCGTCGTAGATCAAGGCGGAGTAGATCTGGATGGCGCTCGCCCCGGCGCGGAGCCGTTCCCAGGCGTCCTGACCCGAGGCGATGCCGCCGACTCCGATCAGGGGGATGCGACCCTCCGCCGCTTCCGCCGCGTCGCGCAGGGCGGCCAGAGCCTTGCCGCGCAGGGGCGTGCCGCTGAGGCCGCCGGCTTCGTCCCGGTCGGACGAGGTCAGGCTGTCGGGACGGTCGAGGGTGGTGTTGGAGACGATCAGGGCGTCGATCCGGTGGGCGATGGCCGCCTCGACGATCATGGCGATCTCGGCCGAGGTCAGGTCCGGGGCGATCTTCAGAAAGACCGGAGCAGGCGTGGTCCGGGCCTCGGCGATGCGGCCGAGCAGGTCGTCGAGCGCCTCGCGGCCCTGAAGGGCGCGCAGGCCCGGCGTGTTGGGCGAAGAGATGTTGATCGTGAAATAGTCGCTGAGCCCGGCGAGACGTTTCAGGCCGATGACATAGTCGGCCGCGCGATCCTCGGTGTCCTTGTTGGCCCCCAGATTGGCGCCGACGACGGCGTCGGGGCGGCGCGACAGGTTATCAGCGAAGGCCTCGAGGCCCGCGTTGTTGAAGCCCATCCGGTTGATGATCGCTTGGTCCCGGGACAGGCGGAACAGGCGGGGTTTCGGATTCCCCGCCTGGGGCAGGGGGGTGACCGAGCCGCATTCGACGAAGCCGAAACCGAGACGAGCGAGGCCGTGCAGGGCCTCCCCGTTCTTGTCGAGACCGGCGGCGAGGCCGACCGGGTTGGACAGGCTCAGCCCCGCGATTTGCGTCGCCAGGATCGGATCGTCGGCGCGCGGCGCGGGCAGGGGGACGGACTTCAGGGCCGTGATGGCGAGGCCATGCGCGGTCTCCGGATCGAGCCGACGCAGGACCGCGGCGCCGAGGTCGGGGACGGGCATCAGGCGGGGACCGTGAAAGGCCTGGCCCCAGTCACCGCCTTCACCGGCAGAGGGCCGTAGATGTGCGGGAACAGGGCGCCGCCGCGCGAAGGCTCCCAGACGATCGTGTCGTCCAGCGCCGTCAGATCGACGGTGAGCAGCATGAGGTTCTCGCGCCCGGCATAGTGTTTGCGCGCGGTCTCATCCAGCTGGGCGGCGGTCGACAGGTGGATGTAGCCGTCGGCCAGATCGACGGCGGACCCGGCGTAGGCGCATTCCGCCACCGCCTCGCGCCATTCGGCGGCGTCGATGATCTTGTACGCTACGGTGTCTGGCATCAGTCCTCGGCCCCGCCGCCGAAGGCCTTGGGTGTCAGGAAGCCGTCGTAGGCGCAGCGGCCGGCGACATCGACCTCGAAGATGGCCGCGGCGCCCGTCGGGAAACCGCCCGCCATCCGGTCGAGCACCGACGGGGAGGCGGCGCTCTCGGTCAGATATTCCATGGCCAGAAGCTGGACGCCCGGATTGTGGGCCATGATCAGGAGGCAGCCCGTCGAGTCCTCAAGGCCCTCGACCAGACGGCGAATGGTGTCGGTCGAGGCATCGTAGAGGCGCGGTTCGATGCGGACCTCGACGTCGCCGAGGGCGTCGTGCATCGCCTCCCAGGTCTGGCGTGTGCGGGTCGCCGAAGACACCAGGGCGAGGTCGGGACGCAGGCCCTTGTCGGCCAGGATACGCCCCATCAGGGCGGCGTCGTCCAGCCCGCGCGGCGTCAGGGCGCGGTCGCGGTCGAGACCGGTGGCGGCCAGACGTTCGGTCTTGGCGTGACGCATCAGGATCAGACGGTGCATGGCCCGCGCTTAGCCGGGTTCGGCGTCTCTATCCAGTCCACGTGTAACCGGTTGAGGCTGCAATCCGGGCGCCTCGGCGCGAACGCGCTGGGCCGAACCGCTCGGCCGAATCCGGGCGTAGGCCTGACGGGTGGCCTCCAGCAGGATGACCCCGGCGGCCCCCGGCGCGATGCGGCGACCGACCTGTTCGAAGCCGTCGGCGAGGCCCAGCAACGGCGTCCAGGGCGGCACATAGAGGGTCTGGGACCAGGCCGTGGGCTCCAGCCCGGCGGCGCGGACCAGCCGCTCCAGCTGGCCCCGGGTAAAGGGGCGGCCGTGGCCGAAGGGGGTGCTCTCCGCGCGGGCCCACATGCCGCCCCGCGCGGCGGCGGCGAGGATGATGCGACCGGCCGGGGCGAGGGCGCGGACCGCTTCGGTCAACAGCTGGGTCGGGTCGTCGGCCTCCTCGAGCGCATGGACCAGAAGCACGCGATCGAACGATCCGGCCGGGAAGGGCAGGCGTTTGTCGTCGACCAGAAGGGTGCGGTTGCGGCCGACGGCGGGCCAGATCTCGACCCCCTGTCCGGAGGGCATGGCGGCGATGACGCGACGGGCGCCGACGAAGGCGTCGAGCCAGGGCGTCGCATAGCCGATGCCGAGCACGTCGCAACCCGGGGCCTCGCCCCAGGCGTCTTCCAGACGGCGGGCCAGCAGGCGGCGCACGAGCGCGCCGGTCGGCTCGCCGTAGAAGGATCGCAGGTCTTCGATGGCGCGACGCATGATGAGACTTATATGGCGAGGAGGCTTACCGAACCAAGGACGTCCCATGCCCCTGACCGTTCATCTGTTCCCGGCGCGAACCGACAACTACGCCTTCCTGGCGCGGGACGAGGCGACGGGGACGGTCGCGGCCATCGACACGCCGGACGCCCAGGTGATCCTCGACGGAATCGCGGCCCTCGGCTGGGGGAAGCTGGACCGGATCATCAACACTCACTGGCACCCCGATCACACCGAGGGGAACGCCCGGCTTCAGGCCGAGACCGGATGCGACATCTGGGGCCCGGAGGAGGTGCGCAAGGTCGCGCCGCTGGACCGGGTCGTCGAGGAGGGCGACCTCGTCATGATCGGCAAGACGCCCCTGCATGTGACGGCGACGCCGGGGCATACGCTGGGCCATGTCGTGTTCCGCTCGGCGGCCGACGCCATCGCCTTCACCGGCGACACCCTGTTTCCGCTGGGCTGCGGGCGGCTGTTCGAAGGCACGCCGGGGCAGATGTGGGACAGCCTGAGCCGCCTGCTGGCCTGGCCCGACGAGACGGTCCTCTATGGCGCGCACGAATACACGGCGGCCAACGCCCGCTTCACCCTGAGCATCGACGACCGGGCCGAGATTCAGGCCCATGCCGAGGCTATCTTCGCGGCGCGCGAGCGGGGCGAGCCAACGGTGCCGACGACGATGAAGATCGAGCGGGCCTTCAACCCCTTCCTGACCGCCGGAAGCGCGGAAGAGTTCGCGCGGCGTCGGACGGCGAAGGATTCGTTCGCGGGCTAGGTGACCGCTATTCGCGCGGGGCGACGGCCCGGATGATGCTGGAGGACGAGGGGCGTCCGGCCTGCCCCTGGCGCGGATCTACGACGACACGCAGGTCGCCGCGCGCGAAGGTCACCGAACTGCGAGGGCCCTCGACCAGGGTGATGCTGCGAAGCCCGTTGACCCGGTCGCGGACGGTCGGGGTGCGGGCCATGCGGATGACGGCCTCGGTCGTCACGATCAGGGCGTCGACCATCAGGGCCTCGGACTGTTCGCCGGTCAGATTGATGACGATCAGCCGGCCCAGGGCCTGGCTGACGAGACTGCCGCGCTGATTCATCAGGGTGAACAGGCGGATCGGGCCCAGCGTCGGAAGTTCCAGCGCCGGGGCGGGGCCGACGCGCGAGGCCGGAGAGCCGTTCGGCGTCCGGCTGGTGTAGAGGGTCAGTCCGCCGTCGGGCGTGACGCGCAGGATCTGGGCGCCCGCATCGTTGCGATAGATGACGTCGCCGCGCGGAGCGGGCGTCGAACGCAGCACCCAGGTCTCTTCCCGACGCTCGAACCGGAACAGGGGGCGCGTGCCCCGGCCGTCGAAAATGAACCGCTCGCCGACGTCGGAGGCATAAAGGCCGTTGGCCGGCAGGCCGGGCGCGCTGTCGTTCTGGAAGCCCCGGTTCTGCTCGGCCTGGGCGTTGCCGCGCACCTGGGCCTGGGCGGCCGAGGCGAGCGTCATCGCCAGAACGACGACGGCGAACGCCATCGTCGCCGGGATCGGCGATCGCGCCGTCTCGTGCCTGACCCTTGAACTCATGACGAAAAGCGTTGCGCGGGAGCCGCGGCGGATTTTGGGCGACGAAAAGGTCAGCCGACCAAGTATTGACCACCGTTCAGCGACAGTGTGCAGCCTGTGACATATCCGGCACGCTCGCCCGACAGCCAGGACACCATGTCGGCAATCTCCTCGCCTTTGCCCAGACGGCCCACGGGGATCTGGGCGATGATGCCGGCGAGAACCTTTTCGTCCATGGCGCCGACCATTTCCGTGTCGATATAGCCGGGAGCGATACAGTTGACGGTCACCCCCTTGCGGGCGTTCTCAAGCGCGAGGGCCTTGGTGAAGCCGATCATGCCGGCCTTGGCCGCCGAATAGTTGGTCTGGCCGATCTGGCCCTTCTGGCCGTTGATCGAGGAGATGTTGACGATCCGGCCGAAGCCCCGGTCCCGCATGCCGTTGATCACCTGGCGCGTCATGTTGAAGACGCTGTCCATGTTGACCCGGATCACGTCCGACCACTGGTCCGAGGACATCTTGTGGAAGAAGCCGTCGCGGGTGATGCCGGCGTTGTTGATCAGGACGTCGATGGGACCCAGTTCGGCCTCCACGTCGGCGACGGCCCGGGCGCAGTCCTCGTAGGAGCCGACATTGCCCTTCACGACCATGACGCCGAGCTCGCGGGCGGTGGCCTCGGCCGCTTCCATATTGCCCGAATAGCCGGCGGCGACGGACATGCCGTCCTCCTTCAGCCGCTGGACGATCGACTTGCCGATACCGCGGGTTCCACCCGTGACGAGAGCCACTCGAGCCATGTACGTTCCTGTTTCCCTGACGGCCGCGTCTGGTGCACGGCCTTCGTCAGGGAAATCATTAGACTGCGGCGGGTTGCTCGGAAAGCCGATGTTACGCGGCTTGATCCGTCAGACGATCTTCGCCGCCTCGTCGAAGGTCAGCCGGGGGCTGCGCGGGAACAGGTTGTCGTCGTTGCCGTAGCCCAGGTTGACGATGAAGTTCGGCTCGATGTCGCCTTCGGGGAAGAACTCCGCCTTCACGCCGGCCGGATCGAAGCCCGACATCGGACCGACGTCGAGGCCCAGGGCGCGGGCGGCCAGCAGGAAGTAGCCGCCTTGCAGGGACGAGTTGCGGAAAGCGCTCTCGCGACGGCCGCTCTCTTCGCCGAACCAGTCGCGGGCGCCCGGGGCGTGCGGGAACAGATGCGGCAGCCGGTCGTGGAAATTCATGTCGTAGCCGATGACTGCCGTGACCGGCGCCTGGGCCGTCTTGGCCTGGTTGCCCTCGCTCATCAGCGGGACCAGACGCGCCTTCGCTTCCGGCGAGGTTACGAAGACGAAGCGGCTCGGGGTGTTGTTCACCGCCGTCGGGCCGAACCTGGTCAGGTCGTAGAGCCTGTGCAGCAGCTCGGTCGGCACCGGGCGGTCGGTCCAGCCGTTGCGCGTGCGGGCTTCGGTGAAGACCTGGGCCAGTGCGGCGTCAGTGAGCGGAACGTCGCGGGCGGGGAGCGAATCGAAAGCCATTGGGAAACCCCTAAATCTACAACTGCATCAGCAGCGGTTGCATATAAGGGTTTGGGCTGACGTCAGTTCAAGGGGTTTCGCATCAATTGCGGTTACAATTGTCCCCGACTATTTCAATTTGGCGATCAGCGCCTGTGCCGCCGCCGGATTCCGCACCTTCGCGCCCGAGATGAAGTAGGCGAAGACGTCGCCGCGTCCGGCCCAGGTCCGCGTCTGTGCGGCCACCGCATCCAGTTCGGTCGAGGTCATGCCGGTCGGTTCGTCGGCGCGGCTCGACATCAACCGGGCATAGGTGAAGTCGGCCGTCGGCTCGTCGATCTGCGGCCAGGTCGGCTCCTCGTCGTCGACGGCGTAGACGATGGCGGCGCCGTATCTGGCCGCGAGATCATAGAACTGCCGGGTGGCGAAGGTGGGGTTGCGGACCTCCAGCGCGTGCCGCAGGCGGACGCCGTCCTTCTCCTTGGGCAAGAGCTTCAGGAAGCCCTCGAAGTCCTCGGGATCGAACTTCTTCGTGCCCATGAACTGCCAGTTGATCGGGCCCAGCTTGTCGCCGAGTTCGGTCAGGCCCTGATCGAGGAATTTGGCGAAGGTCTCGCCGCCTTCCGACAGGATTTTCCGGTTTGTGCAGAAGCGGTTGGCCTTGACCGAGAAGACAAAGCCGTCCGGCGTCTCGTCCCGCCATTTGCGCCAGCTGTCCGGCTTGAACGAGCCGTAGTAGGTGCCGTTGATCTCGATCGAGGTGACGGCGCGCGACGCGAACTCCAACTCGCGCCTCTGGATCAGGTCGGACGGATAGAAGACGCCGCGCCAAGGTTCGAAGGTCCAGCCGCCGATGCCGATATGGATGGGGTGGGTCATTGGTCGTCCTCCACAGGAGAAGCCATCCAGTTCTCGCGGCCGGATCGGATTCGGATGACGAAGACGCCATCGTCTTCGACTTCATAGATGATGACATGCGCCTCAAGCGGATAGGCGCGGACGGGCGGCGTCAGTTCGGTCCTCAGCCGGGCGGCCTCCGGAAATCGGGCCAGATGCGCGAAAGCGTGTTCGAACTCCTCCAGATATCGTTCGGTGCGAGCGACACCGAACCGTTCCAGACCCTGCCAGAAGATCGCATCGAGATCAGCGTCCGCCATTGCAGACAGCCGATCTCCGCTCACGCGGCCGCGCCCTTGCGCCGCTCAAACTCGGCCTTGGCCGCCTCAAAAATCTGGCGAGGCGTGCGATCCGAAACGCCGCTCGCGCGCCCTTCGTCGACCAGCCGCTGCATGTTGGCGATCTTCTCGGCCTTGATCTGGTCACGTCGGATCAGGTCACGGACGTAGTCGCTGGAGTTCGAATAGCGGCCATCCTTGGCCTGGTTTTCGACCCAGGCCTTCATCGGATCGGGGAGGGAGATGTTCATCGTGGCCATGACGCCAGCGTCTGCCTGATGGCAAACCTTGTCAAGAACCGTAGTCGACGCCGGTCAGGTAGAGACCGTCCGACGGCGCCACCGGTCCGCAGGCCGTGCGGTCGCGGGCTTCCAGCGCCGCCTTCACGTCGTCCGGCGTCCAGCGGCCGAGGCCGGCCTCGACCAGGGTGCCGGCCATGGAGCGGACCTGGCGGTGCAGGAAGGAGCGGGCCTCGAAGACGAGGTGCACCTCCTCGCCGACGCGGGTCACGCGGGCGACATCGAGGGTCTTCTCCGGCGACTTCGACTGGCAGGCGAGGTCGCGGAAGGTGGTGAAGTCGTGGTGGCCGATCAGGTGGTTCGCGCCGGCCTGCATGGTCTCGGCGTCGAGGGGTTTACGGACGTGCCAGACCTTGCCGCGCTCCAGCGCCGGGCGACCGGGGCGGTTGAGGATGCGGTACAGGTATTTGCGGCCCTTGGCCGAGAAGCGGGCGTGCCAGTCGTCGGCAACAACCACGCAGTCGAGGATGGCGACGCCCTCCCTGATCAGGTGGGCGTTGAGGGCATTCATGACCGTGGCGGCGGGCCAGTCCTTGTCGAGGTCGGCGTGAGCGACCTGGCCGGTGGCGTGAACACCGCTGTCGGTGCGGCCGGCGGCGGCGATGCGGACGGTCTGGCCGCAGAAGCCGTGGATCGCCGTCTCTAGCGCGCCCTGGACCGTCGGCTGACCCTCCTGGGCCTGAAAGCCGTTGTAGGGGCCGCCGTCGTATTCGATGTCTAGCCGGTAGCGGGGCATCAGCCCAGGATCGTCCCGACGGGCAGGGCGAAGCCGTTGAGGAAATCGGCGGGCGATTGTTGCGCCTTGCCCTCGCGTTGGACGCGCAGCAGGCGGACGGCGCCCCTCCTGCCTTCAGAGTCTGGCCCGCAGGCGACGAGCAAGCCGCCTTCCAGCAATTCTCCGGGCGTGCCGGCGCCGTCGCTGGACAGGCAGGACAGCAGGGCTTTCACCCGGATCGGACCATCGGGGCCGAGGGCCTCGAACCAGGCGCCGGGGAAGGGCGACAGGCCGCGAATGTGGGCGTCGAGTTCGGCGGCCGGACGGGTCCAGTCTATGCGCGCTTCGGCCGGCGTGATCTTTTTTGCATAGGTGGGCTCGCCCGCCTGGGGGGTCTCCGTGACGCCGCCGCGTTCGATGGCGGCCAGCGCCCGGGTCCACAGGGTCGCGCCGACCGTCGACATCCGTTCCGACAGGCTGGCGGCCGTGTCGTCGCGCTGGATCGGCAGAATTTCGCTGAGCAGGATCGCGCCCTCGTCCAGACCTTCCGACATCCGCATGATCTGGACGCCCGTCTCGCGGTCGCCGGCCATGATGGCGCGCTGGATCGGCGCCGCGCCGCGCCAGCGGGGCAGCAGGGAGCCGTGCAGGTTGAAACAGCCGAGACGCGGCGCCTCCAGCACGGCGGGCTTAAGGATCTGGCCGTAGGCGACCACGCAGGCGGCATCGAGATCGAGGCTGACGAAGGTGTCGATGGCGTCCTGGGCCTTCATGCTCTCGGGCGTGAAGACCGGCAGGCCCATGGCCTCGGCGAAGGCGTGAACGGGCGAAGGCGTCAGCTTGTGGCCGCGTCCCCTGGGCCGCGGCGGCTGGGAATAGACGGCGACGATCTCGTGGCCGGAAGCGATTAACTCCGCGAGCGACGGCACGGCGAATTCGGGGGTACCCATGAAGGCGAGGCGCATGGGGCCGCCTTTAGACGGTGGGGGCGTTTACTGCCAGCGCGTCGAGACGCCGCCGCCCTCGTCCCATTCGCCGCCGGCGTCGAGCGCGTCGTCGAAGACCAGCAGACGGTCCAGCAACACACCGGCGATGATGCCGAGCGCGGCCACGCCGACCAGTGTAGCGACCGAGCCTATGCCAATCTTTTCAGAGCGGGTCAGGCGGCGCCGGCCGGACCGGTCGACGATGCGATCGCGAAAACGGGTCATCAGGCGTCCTCTCTCAGGCGCATGGTCTTCTTGACCTTGGACATGGCCCGGTCGCGGCGCAGGCGCGACAGGTGGTCGATGAAGAGCACGCCGTTCAGGTGATCCAGCTCGTGCTGGTAACAGACGGCGTAGAGACCTTCGATCTCTTCCTCGATGCGGTTTCCGTCGCGGTCCAGATGGGTGACCCGGACGCGGGCGGGGCGTTCGACCTCGTCGAAATACTCCGGGATCGAGAGGCAGCCCTCTTCGTAGCAATAGGTCTCGTCCGAGGCCCACAGGACCTCCGGATTGACGAAGAAACGCGGGTTGGGGACGCGGGTCTCTTCGCCCTCGGCGGGAGCCTCCGCGCCTTCCGGCAGGGGACCGTCGCCCAGATCCATGACCACGACGCGATGCAGTTCGCCGATCTGCACGGCGGCCAGGCCGATGCCGGGCGCGTCGTACATGGTGTCCAGCATGTCATCCATCAGGGCGCGCATGGCCTCGTCGACGACCTCCACGGGCTTTGACACCTGTTTGAGGATCGCCAGATCGGGCGCGTTGTCGATGGTCAGGATACGTCGGATGGCCATGGCCGTCAGGTAGGCGCAGGGGGCAGGAGGGTCAAGTTTTCGGGCGTTTTGCGGCTATGAGCAGGGGTATCGCTGCACACAACAGGATGACGGCAGTGGGCCAGCCGCCGTTGGCCAGAGTGAAAAGAGCTGCAGCAGCGAAGATGACGCCCAAAACGAGGGCTATCCGGTTAGTCCACCTATTGGATCGCCCCACCAGCTTCAGGCCCAGCAGTGTCGCGACGACTGCAGAGATCGCGGCAAGCAGCAGAGGACCAACCACATCCTCCGGCTCAGTCGTCCAGTTCTTCGCGAGTTCAGGCAGCAAAACCAGAACCGAGACGACGACCAGACCGCACGCGAGTATGACGACCACCGACAGGATACGGTCCATCGTGTTCTTCCCTAGCTCTGTCCCGGCAACGGCCTCGGCTTCCGGTCCTGATCGATGGCGACATAGGTGAAGACGCCCTCGGTCACGCGCGACACCTCGTGGGTCGATCGCGGCCGTTTCCACGCCTCGACCCTGACCCGGATCGAGGTGCGGCCGGTCTTCAGGACCGTGGCGTAAAGGGACACCTCGTCGCCGACCGAGACCGGCTGGTGGAAGACCATAGCGTCCACCGCGATGGTGGCGCAGCGCCCGTGCGCGATGTCGAAGGCTGGCGTCGAGCCGGCCAGGTCCATCTGGGCCAGCAGCCAGCCGCCGAAGATGTCGCCTTCGGGGTTGGTGTCGGCCGGCATGGCGATGACCCGCCCGACGAGCGAGCCGTCGGGCGTTTCCGGGGAGGGATGGGTCACGCGTCTAGTCTTCCGGTTGCAGGTGTTCGTCGAGCCAGTGGAACACCTCGTTGTGCCATTGCAGGCTGTTCTGCGGCTTGAGGACCCAGTGGTTCTCGTCCGGGAAGACGATGAGCCGGCTCTCGATCCCGCGACGCTGCAGGGCGGTGAAGGTCGACAGGCCCTGAGACGTCGGAATGCGATAGTCGCGGTCACCCTGGACCACCAGCATCGGCGTCTTCCACTCGGACACGTGGTTGACCGGGTTGAAACGCTCATAGCCTTCAGGGTTGTCGTAGTGGGTGCCGCCGTATTCCCATTCGGTGAACCACAGCTCCTCGGTGCCATAGGCCATGCCGCGAATGTCGAACACGCCGTCGTGGTTGACCAGGCATTTGAACTCGTCCGACCAGCGGCCGGCGATCCAGTTGATCATGTATCCGCCATAAGACGCGCCCAACGCGCAGGCGTTGTCGCCGTCGATGAAAGAGTATTTCGCCTGCGCGGCGGCCCAGCCCTTCTGCAGGTCTTCCAGCGGGCGGTCGCCCCAGTGCTCGGAGATCGCGTCGGTGAAGCCCTGGCCGTAGCCGGTCGAGCCGTGGAAATCGATCATCACCACCGCATAGCCGGCGCCGGCATAAGTCTCGGGGTTCCAGCGGTAGGACCAGGAGTTGCCGAAGCTGCCCTGCGGTCCGCCGTGGATCAGGAAGGCGACCGGATATTTGCGGCCCTCGACATAGCCGGCGGGTTTGATGACGTAGCCGTGGACGGTCTCGCCGTTCCAGCCCGGGAAGTTGAACTGCTCGGCCGCGCCGAACAGGCGGCTGTCGAGTTCGGGGTTCACGTCGGTGATCTGGCGCGGCATCTCACGACCGCGGAAGGTCTTCACATAGAGCTCCGACGGCGAGGTCAGGCTGTCCTGGGCGAAGACGAAGCCCGACGGCGTCTGTTCGAAGGCCGAGACGTGGCCCTCGCCGGTGATCGGCACGACCGCGCCGTTGGCGGCGTCGATCTGGAACAGCTTCGTCTGGCCGACGTCGCCGGCGAGGACGAACAGGCTGCGGCCGTCGGCGGACCATTGCAGGGTGTCGGCCGAGCGATCCCAGTTGGCGGCGACTTCACGCTTCGAACCGGTGGCGACATCCATCAGAACGATCTGCCAGCGGTCGGCCTCGAAGCCAGGACGGGCCATGGCGCGGTAGGCCATCGTCTTGCCGTCGGGCGAGAAGACCGGCCCGGTGTCCCAGGCGTCGTTGGCGTCGGTGAGGTTGGTGAAGCCTTCGCCCGTCAGGCCGTTGGTCTTGAACAGGTCGAAGTTGGTGCTCCAAGGCTCGGTCTGGCCGGCGACGCGCGCGGAAAAGACGATGGCGTCGCCCTGCGGCGTGAAGGTGAACTCGCTCTCGTCGCCGAAGGGCTTGGAGGGAGTGTCCCCGTCGAAGCCGTGGGTGACCCAGACCGGATCGCCCGAACCGTCGGCGTTGACCACGAACAGGTGGTTCTGGGTGCCGTCATTCCAGGTGTCCCAGTGGCGCACGAACATGCGGTCATAGACCTGACCGGTCGATTTGCGGGCCGCGGCTTCCGTGCCGCGCGCAACCGAGCAGGCAAGGTCGTCGCAGGTCGGATAGACGGCCAGCGACACGGCGACCTTCGAGGCGTCGGGGCTGAGGACATAGGCGTTCACGTCCAGCGGCAGGTCGGTGATCTGGGTCGCCGTGGCGCCGGTGCTGTCCGTCTTCCAGACCTGACTCGTGCCCGACCGGCCCGAGAGGAAATACAGGGCACCGTCCGAGCCCCAGCGCGCGGTGTTGGCGCCGCCGTCGGAGATGGCCAGGCGGCGGGCTTCGCCTTCGCCGTTGAGGTTCTGGATCATCAGGCTGGAGACGCCGCGATTGGCCTCCATGTCCGTGGCGCGGACGGCGTAGACGACCTTTGTCCCGTCCGGAGAGACGCGCGGATCCGACAGCCGGTTGGCGTTCAACATGTCGGTATAGGTGAAGGCGCGCTCGGCGGCCTGTGCGGGCTCGGCCTCCGTGATGGGCGCCTCGGCCAGAGCGGGCAGGGCCGTTAGCATGGCCAGAGCGGCGCAGGCGGAAAGCAGGGAACGGTGACGCATCGGACGGCTCCTGGGGACTTCGTTGGCGCTGGCGTAGCACCGGGCGGCCGGGTGCGAAAGTTGCCGATTGGGCAGATGTTAGCTAAGTAGGTGGGACTAAGGAGCTTCCAATGACGACCGTCACCGTTCACGAGGCCAAGACGCATCTCTCCAAACTCATCGCCGCCGCCGAGCGAGGCGAGGAGGTGGTGATCGCGCGAGGCGACAAGCCGGCTGTTCGTTTGGTCCCAGTAGAGCCTGTGAAACGGCCGGATCGCGTACCGGGGCGGCTCAAAGGGATTATCGCCTTCGACGATCGCTTCTTCGATCCTCTCCCCGAGGAAGAGTTGCGTCTGTGGGAAGGCCGAGGCGACGAAGAGTGAGGCTCCTCCTCGATACTCACACCCTGCTCTGGTGGCTGACGGACGATAGCCGTTTGGGTCGCGAGGCCCATGCCGCGCTCAAGTCCGGCGAGAACACGATCTATGTCAGCGCCGTATCAGCGTACGAGGTCGCGTTGAAACACGGCATGGGCAAGCTGCCCGAGGCGACCCGGCTGGCCCGCGAGTTCATCGAGGAAGTCGAAGCCGCAGGGTTCGAACCTCTGTCGCTGTCGGTTCGTGAGGCCCAGGTGGCGGGACGCATGGAGAATGCACACCGCGACCCGTTTGACCGCATGCTGATCGCCCAGGCCATCCTGCGCGATCTGACCTTGGTGTCGAACGAGAAGCTGTTCGACAGCTTTGGGGTCGCCCGCCTCTGGTAACCGCTACGGCGCCTCCGCTGTCCAGCGCGCCGTCCAGTCGAGGATTTCCCTCTGCCAGTCGACGTAGTTGCGCGGCTTGAGCACCCAGTGGTTCTCGTCCGGGATCTGGACGAACCGGCTGGGGATGCCTTGCCGTTGCAGGGCCGAGAAGGTCGCGAGCCCCTGGTCGATCGGCACCCGGAAATCGCGCGAGCCGTGCAGGACCAGCATGGGCTTGGTCCAGTCACTGGCGAAGTCGCCGGGGCTGAACTCGCGATACAGGTCCATCCGCTCCCACGACGGCCCGCCGAACTCCCAGATGAAGTTGCCCAGATCCATGGCGTTCATCAGCTGGGGCACGTCGAAGACGCCCGCGTGATTGACCAGGCAACGCCATGGTCCGTTCCACTTGCCGGCGATCAGATTGACCATATAGCCGCCGTAGGAGGCGCCGAGCGCGCAGGCCCGGTCACCGTCGATGAAGCTGTTCGACGCCAGCGCGGCGGCCCAGCCCTTCTGCAGATCCTCGAGCGGCCGGTCGCCCCAGTGATCGTTGATGGCGTCGGTGAAGGCCTGGCCATAGCCGGGCGAGCCGTGGAAGTTGACCATGACCACGGCATATCCGGCCGAGGTGTAAATCTGCGGGTTCCAGCGATAGGACCAGCTTTCGGTCCAGGGCGACTTCGGTCCGCCGTGGATCAGATACACGGCCGGATAGGTTTGCCCCTCGACATAGCCGACCGGCTTGAACACCCAGCCCTGGACGAACTCGTCGTTCCAGCCCTCGAACTCGAACCGCTCGGCGTTCGGCAGGTCCATCGCGGCCATGGTCGTCGCGTTCTGGCTCGTGATCGTCCGCCAGGGGGCGTCGCCGGGCGCGTAGAGATAGAGGTCCGGCGGCAGGGAGAAGTCTTCCTCGCCCACGACGAGGACGCCGTTCGCCTCGTCCATCATGGTGACCGACCCCGAGCCGCTCAGCGCCTCCAGCTCGCCGCTGCGCGCGTCGATTTCGTAGAGCCGCTGGACGCCGTTGTCGGCGGTCGTGGTCAGCAAGGACCGTCCGTCCGAACGCCAGCGCAGGCCGGCCGGGCCTCGGTCCCAGTCGTCGACCAGCGCGCGCGGGTTCGAGCCGTCGGCGTCGGCCACCATGACTACCGCCTGATCGCCCCCAACGTTCTCGCGACGGCCCGCCAGCCAGGCCAGACGGCGTCCATCCGGGGAAAAGGCGGGCGATCCGTCCGCACCGACATTCGTCGCGGTGATGTTGGCCACGGTCGCGCCGTCGATCGAGACGCGGAACAGGTCGGAGTTGTTGGTGAAGGCCTCCTGCCGGCCCTGGGTCTGGGCCGAGAAGACGACCGTGCGCCCGTCGGGAGAGACGACGAACTCATCCTCCGTCCCCTGGGGCTGGGACGGGGTGTCTGCGTCGATCCCGGCCATCAGGTCGCGCGGCGTGCCGTCTGCGAGACCCGAGCCGTTCAGGGCCTGGACGAACAGATGCTGGCGCCGACCGTCGTTCCAGTGGTCGAACTGGCGCAGCGGCATCCGGTCATAGCCGGTGACCGTCGAGGGCGACCGGTTGTCCGCCTCGATCCGGTCCTTGGTGCACTGGAGCGTGTCGCAGTCGATGAAGATCGGCAGGCTGAGGATCAGGTTCCGCCCGTCCGGCGAAACTTTGAAGGCGACGACATCGACCGGATAGGTCGTGACCTGCACCGCCGCATTGCCCTCGGCGTCCGCGCGCCAGACCTGGTTCGACCCGCCGCGCGCCGACAGGAAATAGATGGCCTGACCGTCGACGGCCCAGCGTCCGGTCGAGGCGCCGCCGGTCGAGACGGCGAGCTTGCGCGGCTCGCCTCCCGAAACGTCCGCGACCCACAGGGCGCTGACGCCGCGATTGCCGTCCCAGTCGGTGGAGCGGACGGAATAGAGGACCCTCCGGCCGTCCGGCGAGACGCGCGGATCGGACACCCGGTCCATCATCGCCAGGGCTCGCATCGACAGACCACCGGGCAGGGCGGCCACCTCGGCGCCGGAGGGGGAGGCTGTCTGGGCTGACGCCGTCATCGGCGCGACCGCCAGCATCAGCGCCGCGGCGGCTGTCGTGATCATCCAGCGCATGGTGGTCTCCCCTGTTCGCGAAAGACTTATCACGCGACCGCCCGGAGCCAAGCCGCACGCTTGCCTGCTTTCCCGCCAGAGGCGACAAGGGGCGCGGATGACCGCTTCGCCGCCCGCCCCGACCGAGCCTGCCGCCGTCCCCGCCGGGCGGTCGCATCACGTCGTCGATATCCTGATCGCCGAGCGGGCGCCGCGTCTGACCGGCTCCTTCATCTGGCCGCTGGTTCGCCCGCTGTTCTATTCGATGCTGGGCTATGGCCCCGCACGGGAGATGGCCGACTCCATCGCGCCGCTCCCGGGGCAGGCGGCGCTGGACCATGTGTCGAACCTGCTGGACCTCAAGGTGTCGAGCCTGAACCTCGACCGTCTGCCGGCGACGGGTCGCTGCATCGTCGTCTGCAACCATCCGACCGGGATCGCGGACGGGATCGCCGTCTATGACGCCATCCGGAAGCGCCGCGCCGACGCCATCTATTTCGCCAATGCCGACGCCGTCCGCGTCGCGCCCCGGCTCGAAGAGGTCATCATCCCGGTCGAGTGGGTGGTCGCCAAACGCACGCGGGCCAAGACCCGCGTCACCCTGGACGCCGCCCGGGCCGCGTTCGAGGCGGAACGTTGCGTGGTCATGTTCCCGGCAGGACGGATTTCCCGCGTGGGCAAGGACGGCGCCCTGACCGACCCGGAGTGGGCGTCCACCGCGACCTCGCTGGCGCGGAAATACGAGGCGCCGACCATCCCGATCCATGTGAGCGGCCCGTACTCGACCCTCTTCCACCTGTTCCACCGGGTGTCGCCCGAACTGCGGGACATCACCCTGTTCCACGAGCTGCTGAACAAGCGGAAGAAGCCGTTCCGGCTCAGCGTCGGCAAGCCGATCCCGCCGACCCGCTTCGACATCGACGCGACCCGCGCCACCTATGCGCTGAAGGCATTCACCGAGCGGGTCCTGCCGTCCCAGCCCGACGCGGATTTCGCCTGATGATCGGCATCGATCTGGCCGACGCGGAGGCGACCACGGCCCTCGGCCGGGCGGTGGCGCCGCGTCTCGGACCGGGCGAGGCGGTCCTGCTCTACGGCCCGCTCGGCATGGGCAAGTCGACCCTGGCGCGCGGCTTGATCCGGGCCTTGGCGGGCGAGGACGAGGACGTCCCCTCGCCGACTTTCACCCTGGTCCAGTTCTACGAGACCGATCCGCCCGTGGCCCATTTCGACCTCTATCGCCTGACCCGGCCGGAGGAGGCGTTCGAGATCGGGCTGGACGAGGCGCTGGATGTCGGCGCCGCCCTGATCGAATGGCCCGAGCGACTGGGCGACGATCCCGCCCGCGTCCTGGGCCCCGACCGCCTGACCATCACCCTGGAAGAACGCGGCGAGGGGCGGCATGCGACCGTTTCCGGCGCAGGGACGTGGGCAGAGAAGATCAATGACGTCGTCGAAAGCCTGCCAAAGAGCCTGAATGTCTGAGACCGTGACCGACCGAGAGGCCCAGCGGGTCGCCTTCCTGACGGAGGTCGGCCTCGCCGACGCCCGCCGCGCGCCTCTGCCCGGCGACGCCTCCACGCGCCGCTACGAGCGGCTGACGCCTGTCAGCGGACCGGGCCTGATGCTGATGGATCAGGTCGCCGCCGCCGAGAGCCCTCCGGCCGATCCCTCCTGGTCGCCGGAGCGCCGCAAGGCCGAGGGCTGGAACGCTATCGCCCGGCTGTCCGCCGGCCGGATCGAGGCCTTTGCGGCCGTCGCCTCCCACCTGCGCAGTGTCGGTTTGTCGGCGCCCGACATCGTCGCGCTCGACGCGCAGGCCGGCCTTGCGGTGCTGGAGGATTTCGGCGACGACCTGTTCGCCCGCGTCATCGAGGCCGGTCAGGACGAAACGCCGCTCTACCTCGCCGCCATCGATGCCCTGGCCGAACTGCACGCTGCACCCACGCCGCCGATCCTGACCGGCGCGGCGGGCCAATGGCCGCTGCAGGTCTATGACCGGACCGCGCTTCAAGGCGGGGCCGATCTGTTCGTCGAATGGATGCCGAAGCTCAAATCCGAACTGCGCTTCGACGCCGCCGCCCTCGCCGACTGGCATGCCGCCTGGGCGCCCGTCGTCGCGGAGGGCGAGGCCGGCGCCTCGGTCGTCGCCCACCGCGACTATCACGCCGAGAACCTGATCTGGCTGCCCGAGCGCGAAGGTCCCGCCCGCGTCGGCATGATCGACTTCCAGGACGCCGTCCGCGCCCACCCGTCGTGGGACCTGCATTCCCTGCTTCAGGACGCCCGTCGCGACGTCTCGCCCGTGCTCGAGGCCGAGGCGCTCGACCGATATTTCGAGGTCGCTCGCGTCGATGACCGAGCCGCCTTCCTGCGGTCCTACGCCGGTCTCGCGGCCCTGAACGAGGCGCGCATTCTGGGCATCTTCGCCCGCCTGATCGTGCGCGACGGCAAGCCCCGCTACGCCGCCTTCATGCCGCGCATGTGGGCCCACCTGAACGCCAACCTGACGAAGCCCGGCCTCGAAGGCGTCGCCCGCTGGTTCGACAAATACGTGCCGGAAGAGGTGCGCGCATGACGGCTCCCAAGACCGCCATGGTCCTCGCCGCGGGCCTCGGCACGCGGATGCGCCCCCTGACCGACGACCGGCCCAAGGCTCTTGTCGAGGTCGGCGGCCGGGCTCTGATCGACCACGTCCTGGACCGGTTGGCTGAGGCGGGCGTCGAGCGGGCCGTGGTCAATGTCCACTGGTTCGCGGACCGGCTGGAAGCGCATCTGGCCGCACGCGGTCGGGCGCCGGCGATCACCATTTCCAACGAGCGTGCCGAACTGCTGGAAACCGGCGGCGGCCTCAAGAAGGCCCACCCTCTGCTCGGCGACGAGCCGGTCTTCGTGGCCAATATCGACAGCGTCTGGACCGGTGGTGACACAGCCGACTGGGCCGTCGAACTGATCCGTCTGTGGGATCCGACGAAGATGGACGCCTGCCTGCTGCTGGCGAGGCGCGAGGGCTCGATCGGGTTCGAGGGCGACGGCGACTTCTTCCTCGGCGACGACGGCCGCCTGACCTTCCGGGGCGAGGCTCCGTCGGCGCCGTTCGCCTATATGGGCGTCCACATCACCCGGCCGGACTATGCCGACGGCGGGCCGGACGGACCGTTCTCGCTGAGCCCCCTGTGGCGCGCCTCGGCGGCGGCCGGGCGGCTCTACGGCTGCGTGCTGGACGGCGACTGGATGCACGTCGGCGACCCACAGGCGCGCGATGAGGCCGAGGCGCGGCTGAACATATGAAGCGCCCTACCCCTCGCCGCGCGGCGGCTCGCTGCTTGAGGGCGGGCGGGTGACAGCCTTCAACCCCTTCCCCGATCGCAGCGGCAAGGACGACCCGCGCTGGTTCGCCATCCCGGCGCATCGGCCCTTCCTCGAAGACCTAGCCGCCGGCGTTCTCGACTGGCTGGGCGATCAGGCGCCGGAGACCCTGTCGGACGCGACCATCCTTCTGCCCAACCGCCGGGCGGCGCGAGCCTTCACTTCCGCCCTGTCGACGCTCAGCGGCGACCGTCCCGTCCTTCTGCCCCAGGTCCGGCCGCTCGGAGATCTGGAGGAGGACGAGTCGCCGTTCACACCGGGCGAGCTGGGCCTCGACCTGCCGCCCGCCATCGCCCCCCTGACGCGCCGGTTCGAGATGGCGCGGCTGATCGTCGAGAGGCACGACGAGACCCTGTCGCCTATGCGCGCCCTGGAGCTGGCCGACAGCCTCGGCGCCTTCCTTGATTCCTGTCACATCGAGGAGGTCGAGGACCGCGAACGGATCGCCGATCTGGCCGAGGCGGACTTCGCCGAACACTGGCAGAAGTCGGCGGATTTCCTCGGTCTGGTGGTCAAGGCCTGGCCCGAGCGGCTGGCCGAACTCGGCCTGGTCGACGCCTCCTGGAGACGGACGCAGTTGCTGCGTCTGCTGGCCAACCGCTGGGACAGCCATCCGCCGCAGGGTCCCGTCATCGCCGCCGGATCGACCGGCACGGTCAAGGCCGCCGCCGACGTGCTGAAGGCCGTGGCGAAAGCGCCGCAGGGCTGTGTCGTCCTCCCGGGTCTCGACCTCGATCTGAGCGCCGACGCCTGGGACGCCATCGAGGAACAGCATCCGCAAAGCGCCCTGAAGCGACTCCTCGAACGCGCCGGGACCGACCGCGCCGCCGTCCGTCCCTGGTTCCGCCGTCCCGCCGAGCCCGCCGTCGAGGCGCGCGGCCTGGCCCGCCAGCGACTGGTCAACGAGGCTTTGCGTCCCGCCGAAGCCACCGCCGACTGGCGCACCGAGATCGCCCGTCTGCGCGCCGACGCGGCCGACGCCGGACAGGCCGCCGACCCCATCGCCCTCGGCCTCCAGGGCCTTTCCGTCGTCGCCACCCGCACCGAGGAAGACGCCGCTGCGACCATCGCCTTGATGATGCGCGAGACGCTGGAGACGCCCCATCCTGATGGGAAAGCCCGGACCTGCGCCCTGGCCACGCCCGATCTCGCCCTCGGCCGCCGCGTCGCCGCGCGGCTTGAGCGCTGGGGCGTCGTCGCCGACTCCTCTTCGGGTGCGACGCTGGACCAGATGCCGGTCGGTGTCCTCGTCGATCTCGCCGCCCGCTTCATCGCCGATCCGCTGAAACCGCAGACCGTGCTGGCCCTGATCAAGCACGAACTGACGACCCTTTCCGAGGCCACGCCCCACGCCGTCGCCGAGCTTGAGAAGATCGCCTTCCGGGGCCCCCGGACCCGCGACTGGACCCGCATCGAGGCCCGTCTGACCAAGGCCGCCGAAACCCGCCGCGACGGCCAGCCGCCGTCCGAGGGAACCCTCGCCCGCCTCGCCGGGGCGACCGCGCTCGGCGGTCGGCTGCAGGCCCTCGCCGGGACCGCCGCCCTCGGCCGTGCTACACCGCTCGACCAGGCCGCCCGCAACCTGACCACGCTCGTCGAGGCCCTCGCCGGCATCGATGTCTGGGCAGGGCCGGACGGAGAGGCGGCCGCGTCGCTCCTGTCCCAGCTCATCCAGGGCGGCGCGTCGCTGGGCGCCGTCAGCCCGACCGACTTCGCCGAACTGGTCGCTTCTCTGCTCCACGACACCACCGTCCGCACCGGCGGCGCGACCCACCCCAGCCTGCGCATCCTCGGCGCCATCGAGGCCCGGCTCGTCCGCGCCGACCGGATGATCCTCGCCGGGCTGGAGGAGGGCGTCTGGCCGCAGGGCGCGCCGATCGATCCCTTCCTCTCGCGTCCGATGCGCCAGACCCTCGGCCTTCCCCCGCCCGAGCGCCGCGTCGGCCAGACGGCCCAGGATTTCGTCCAGGCCGCCTGCTCGCCCGAGGCCATCCTGATCCACTCGGAACGACGTGGCGGCCAGCCGGCCGTCCGCTCCCGCTGGCTGTGGCGGCTCGACATGCTGACCCGAGGCGCAGGGGTGGAGATCGACCGCCCCTCCGAAACCCTCGCCGCCGCGCGCGCGCTGGATGCCCCCGTCGCCAGACAGGGCGGTCTCGCCAGACGCCCCGCGCCGAAACCTCCGGTCGACCGCCGTCCACGCCAGTTGCCCGTCACCGGCGTCGAGCGCTGGGTGCGTGATCCCTATGCGGTCTATGCCCGCTACGTCCTGAACCTGCGCCAGCTCGATCGGCCGGGTCAGTCGGCCGAGGCCCTCGCGCGCGGCCAGGCGGTGCACAAGGCGGTCGAGCGGCTGACCCTCAGCTGGCCCGACATCCTGCCAGACGACTGCGAGGCCCAGATCACCCAACTGCTGCACGAGGAGCTGACCCACCACGGCTTCGAGGACGCCTCTATGGCGCGCGAACAGCCCCTGGCCCGCAACGCCGCCCGCTGGCTGGCCGGGTTCGAGATGCGCCGCCGCGCGCGCGGCATCGAGATCCGCGTCGAGGAGGAGGTCGCCATGACCTTCGACGCCCCCGCCGGACCCTTTACCCTGACGGCCAAGGCGGACCGGATCGAACTGTCCTCGACCGGCGCGTCCATTCTCGACTTCAAGACCGGCGCGGCGCCCTCGGCCAAACAGGTCAAGTCCGGCTTCGCCCCCCAGCTGACCCTGACCGGCGCCATCCTGGCCGAGGCGGGTCTCAAGACCTCCGGCCCGGTCGAGCCCGAGGAACTGACCTATGTCCGTGTCGTCGGCCGCAAGGTCTCCGGCGAAGCCGCGGTCCGCGCCTCCGGCGCCGAGGCCTCCGATCTGTCGATGTCGGCGCTGGCCGGACTGAAGGCCCGCGTCGCCCGCTTCGACGACCAGACCACCCCCTACCTCAGCTGGGTCGCGCCCCAGTTCATGGGCAATTTCGGAGGCAACTACGACCACCTCGCCCGCGTCTGGGAATGGTCGGTCGCCGGCGCCGACGGAGACGCCGAATGAGCGCCGTCGACATCCCCCAAGACTCTGGCGTCCGCATCCTGCCGGACCGCGCCCAGATCGCGGCGGCGGACCCGCGCCAGTCGGTCTTCGTCACCGCCAACGCCGGCTCGGGCAAGACCTCGACCCTGGTCGACCGCGTGGCCCGTCTGCTGCTGGAGGAGGTCCAGCCCGGCGAGATCCTTTGCGTCACCTACACCAAGGCCGCCGCCGCCGAGATGCAGGCGCGGCTGTTCGACCGGCTCGGCGCCTGGGCCGTCATGGACGACCGCACCCTGTCGGCGTCGCTGGCCGATCTCGACGGGCGCGACGCCGCGACCCTGTCCCACGCCGACCTGTCGCGGGCGCGGAAGCTCTTCGCCAAGGCCCTCGACACGCCGGGCGGGCTGAAGATCCAGACCCTGCACGCCTTCTGCGAAAAACTGCTGCGTCGCTTCCCGCTGGAGGCCGGCGTCACCCCTGGCTTCACCGTGCTGGAGGATCAGGCCGCCATCGTCCTGTCCCACGCCGCGCGCGAGGACCTGGCCCGCGCCGCCCTGGCCGACGAGGACGGTCGCATCGGCCGCGCCTACGCCCATTTCGCCGTCGAGCTCGACTGGGCCAGTTTCGAAAGCCTGCTGGCACGGATCGAGCAGGATCGCGCCAAGCTGATCGACTATGTGGCCCGCGCCGCCGACGGCCGCTCGCCCGGTCCCCACGCCCTCGTCGGCGCCGATCCCGACAGCGACGTCGCATCGATCCAGTCCGATTTCATGCGCTTCCTCGACCGCGACGAATGGCTCGAGATCGCCGAATTGATGTCCGCCGGCTCGGTCACGGACCAGGGCTGCGCCGACCGCATGTACGCCGCCGACTGGACCTTCCCGGAAGTGGCCTCGGTCTTCCTGACCTCCGGCGCGCCGCGCAAGTCGATGGCGACCAAACAGGCCCCTGCCCACGCCCGCGAGTGGCTGACGGCCATGCAGGACAAGGTCGTCGCGACCCTCGGTCAGGTTCGCAAGGCACGCGTCGCCGAGGACACCGTCCATGTTCTCACGCTCGCCCAGGCCCACGGCGCCCTCTACGATCAGGCCAAGGCCCAGCGCGGCGCCCTCGACTTCGGCGACCTCGTCGCCCGCACGGTCGAACTCCTGACCGTCCGCGCCAACGCCGCCTGGGTCCTCTACAAGCTCGACGGCGGGGTCGAGCACGTCCTGATCGACGAGGCCCAGGACACCGCCCCGGAACAGTGGGACATCATTCGCGCCCTGACCGAGGGCTTCTTCTCCGGCGCCGGATCGCGTCGCTTCGGCGCCGGCAAGGTCGAGCGCACCGTCTTCGCCGTCGGCGACGAGAAACAGTCGATCTATTCCTTTCAGGGCGCCCGGCCCGAGCGGCTGAACAGCGAGGCGCAGAGCTACGAAACCCTCGTCCGCGGCGCCGGCTTCGCCTACACGGGTGTCGAACTGGCGACCTCCTTCCGTTCCACGCCCGAGGTGCTGGGCTTCGTCGACGCGGTGTTCGAAGGCCCCGACCGCACCCGCGCCCTCGTCGGAGAACAGGTCGGCGCCATCACGGCCCACAAGGCCATGCGCGCCGACGATCAGGGCTGTATCGATCTCTGGCCCCTCTACGAGGACGAGAAGCCCCCCGAACGCGATGCCTGGGACGACCCCGTCGATCAGGAGCCTGTCCAGAGCGCCCGCAAGCGGATGGCCGCCGACCTCGCCCGCGAGATCAAGCGGCAGGTCGAGACCGGCGTCGCTGTGCAGGACCGCAAGACGCGAACCCTGCGCCCGTCCGGCTACGGCGACTTCCTCATCCTCGTCCGCCGTCGTGACGCGACCTTCGAGGAGATCATCCGCGCCCTGAAGGCGGCGGGCGTGCCCGTCGCCGGCGCCGACCGGCTGAAGCTGTCGTCGCATATCGCCTTCGACGACCTGATCGCCGTCGCCCGCTTCGCCCTCTACCCCGACGACGACCTCAGCCTCGCCGGCGTCCTGCGCAGCCCCTTCTGCGACGTGGACGAGGACAGCCTGTTCGACCTCGCGGGCGCCGAGCATCGCAAGAGTCGACTATGGCCCGTCCTTCAACGCCGCGCGCCCGAACGACCGGAATGGACCCGCGCGAAAGCCTTGCTGGATTTCGCCCTCTCCCAACGCGGCCGCGATCCCTTCGCCTTCTTCGCCGCCCTGCTGAACCGAGTGGACGAGACCGGCCGTTCGGGCCGCGCCCGCATCCTGTCCCGCCTCGGCCGCGAGGCGGAGGAGGCGATCGACGAGACCCTGAACCAGGTATTGGCGGCCGAACAGCGGGGCGGCCTCGATCTGGAAACGGCCCTGTCGATGCTGGAGGCCGCCGACGTCGAGGTGAAGCGCGAGCTCGAGGGCGCGCGCGGCGAGGTCCGCGTCATGACCGTCCACGGCGCCAAGGGGCTGGAGGCGCCGGTGGTGATCCTGCCCGACACCACGGCGAGGGCGAAGGCCCAGGGCCCGACCCTCATGCCGGTCGAGCTGGTCGACGGAACCGAGGCCTGGCTGATGTGCCCCGTGTCGGAGAAGGAGGACTGCGAGGCCTCCGCCGACGCCCGCGCCGTGCGTCAGCGGCGAGTCGACGACGAGACCCTGCGTCTCCTCTACGTCGCCCTGACTCGGGCGCGTGACCGGATCATGATCCTCGGGCGCGGCTCGGGCCGGTCGAAACAGGGCTATGAGGACGGCAGCTGGTGGGCCGTCCTGACGGAGACCTTCGGACGCCTCGGCGCACAGGTTCGCGACACAGGCGATGGCCGCCGCCGCTACGGCGTCGATCCCGAGGTGCCTGGCGCCGCTGACGCCGCCTCCCGCTCGACTATAGATGTCCCCGCCTGGGCGCGCACGGCGCCCCCGGTCGATCCGTCCGCCCGCTACGTCTCCCCGTCACAGATGCAGGGCGCCAAACGCATCGCCGCCCCGTCGCCTCTGGCCGTCACGACGACCGCGGAGGGCGCCGCCCTCGGCCGTTTCCGGCGCGGCGACCTGATCCACCTGCTGCTCGAACGCCTGCCCGAGATCCCCGTCCCGGACCGCCCCGACGCCGCCGCCCGGTTGCTGGCCAAGGAACGCGACCTGTCCGAGGCCCAGCGCGCCGAGATGATCGACGCCGCCTTCCGCGTGCTCGACGACGCTCGCTTCGCCGCCGTCTTCGGCCCCGGCTCCCGCGCCGAGATCGCCCTGACCGGCGGGGCGGGCTCCTTGCGTCCCGGCGTCGTCATCAACGGCCGCATCGACCGGCTGGTGGTCACGCCCGAGCGAGTGCTCGTCGTCGACTACAAGACCAACCGCCCCGCCCCCGACCGCATCGAGAACGCCGACAGCGCCTACGTCACCCAGATGGCCACATACGTCGCGGTGTTGGCGCGGCTGTATCCGGATCGCCCGGTCGAGGCGGCGCTTGTCTGGACGGACGGGCCGAAGCTGATGCCGGTGCCGCAGGGGTTGATGGATGAGGCGCTGGCGGGGTTGCGCCAGACGGAGTGAGCTATCGCGCCCGCGTATCGACCCGCGCCACCACCGACATCCCCGGCGCCAGGCGATCGAGGCCGGGTTGGCCGGGATCGAGCCGGATACGGACGGGCACGCGCTGGGCCACCTTGGTGAAGTTGCCGGTGGCGTTGTCCGGCCGGATGACGCTGAACTCCGAGCCCGTGGCCGGGGCGATACGCTCGACGCGGCCGGTCAGGGTCCGTCCACCCAGAGCGTCGACCGACAGCTCGGCGGGCTGACCCGGGAGGATGTCGGTCAGCTGGTTTTCCTTGAAGTTGGCGTTGATCCACAGGGCGTCGGGGACGAGGGCCGTCAGCTGGGTGCCGACGGCGACCTGCTGGCCCTGACGCACGCTGATCTCGCCGAGGCGCCCGTCGCGCGGAGCGAGGATGCGGGTGTTGTTCAGGTCGATCTCGGCCAGGTGGACGGCGGCGCGGGCACTCTCGACCTGGGCTTCCAGTGTCCCGCGCCCGACGACGGCGGAGGTGACGCCGGTCTGGGCGATCCCTTCCTGGGCGCGGGCGGCGGCGAGCTGGGCCTGGGCGGCGCGAAGGGCCGTGCGGGCGACGTCCACCTGGGCTTGGGCGACCCAGCCGCCGGCGAACAGGGTCTGGGAACGGTTGAAGTCGGCCTGGGCCTTGGCGACATTGGCCTGGGCGCCGGCGATGTTCGCCTCGGTCTGGGCGACGGAGCCGCGGGCGGAGGTTTGCGACTGGGCGGAGTTGGACAACTGGGCCTCGGCGGCGTGCAGGGCGGCGTTGGCCTGTTCCAGTCGCTGGCGATAGATGCGGTCGTCGATGGTCGCGATCACGTCGCCCTGTTTCACCGCCTGGAAGTCTTGCACCGCGACGGTGGTCACATAGCCGGTGACCTGGGGCGCGATGACGGTGACCTGGCCGCGCACATAGGCGTTGTCAGTGTGCTGGACGCCCGAAGCGAAGGGCGGCAATCGCCAGGCCCACAGGATCAGGCCGATGCCGATAACGGCGGCCAGCACCAGGACGACGGTGAACAGGACGCGCTTCTTCGGCGGCGGGGGCGCGGCAGGAGCGACTGCGGCGGTGGGAGCGGCGGGAGCGGTGGTGTCGGACATGGGGCTTTACTCGACGGCGGCGGCGGCCGAGGCGGCTTCGCCTCCGGCCAACCGCGCCTGCAGGCGGGGACGGAAATGGTTGAAGGTGACCCAGACGCAGCCGAGGGCCGCAAAGGCCGACATCAGCAGGAAGACATCGTTGTAGGCCAGCACATGGGCCTGCTGGGTGATCTGCTGTTGCAGCAGGATCTGGCCCTCGGCGGTGCGCAGGGCGGGATCCGGGATGACGCGGCCATAGGCGCCGGAGAGCTGTTGCAGGCGCAGGACGACCTGAGGGTCGCCGAGGGTGAGGCCTTCCGACAACTGGCTTGAATGGTATTTCTCGCGGACGGTTTCGAGCGTGCCGATGATGGCCGAGCCGAGCAGGCCGCCGACGTTCTGGCCGATGCCGAAGACGACGATGAAGCTGACGAGGTTCTGGGCCCCTTTCTGCAGCACCTGGACGATGCCCTGCATCAGGGCCGGGCCGATGAAGAAGGCGGCGGCGAAGGCCAGCAGGGCCTGGCTGACATAGAGCTGGGCCGGGCGGGTCAGGACGGTGGCGTGGCTGTCCATGAAGGCGCCGACGGCGATCAGCGCCAGGGCGATCGCGATCGGCTTGTTCAGCTTGGCGACATTCATCGTGAACGCGCTGGTCAGGGTCCCGGCGGCGGTGGCTATGAGGATCAGCAGGAACAGGCCGTGCATCTGGTCCGGACCGACGCCCAGCTGGGTCATCAGGCCGACGGCGCCCGAGGTCTGTTCGGACAGGACGATGCGGACGCCGACAATGGCGAGGGTCAGGCGGATGATGTCCGGCCCGGCCATCCATTTCAGATTTATCAGCGGCGTGGCGCGATTGTATTCGACGATCAGGGCGGCGCTGAGCAGGACAATGGAGCCGATCAGGGCCCAGCCGATCCACGGCGCTTCCGTCCACCAGACGATGCGGCCCAGACCGAGTACGGCGCACAACAGGGCGATGCCCGGGGCGAACAGGGCGAAGGTGACGAAGTCGAGCTTGTCGAACACCTTCAGCTTCTCCGACGGCGGCAGGCGCAGGGCGAAGACCGCCGCCAGCGACAACAGCGACAGGCCCAGCTCGAAGGCGTGAAAGCCGCGCCATTCGCTGAGCTCGACGAGGTGGTTGGAGAACAACCGCACCGCCGGGATGGCCAGGCTTGAGGCGCCGATGCCGATGACCAGACCCTTGAGCCTGTGCGCCGCCGGAAAGGCCTGGATCAGATAGAGGATGCCGAGTGACGACAGAGCCGCCGAAGCCATGCCGGCGAAAGCGCGTACGATCAGGGTGGAGGCATAGGTCTCGAAGAAAAACGCGGCGATGCCGATCACAACGTAGGCGATCAGGAAGATCTTGGCGAAGAGCCTGAGGCCGTACTGCTGGCGAAACTTGATCAGCAGCAGGTTCATGCAGGCGTTGGTCATCACGAAGACGACGGGCAACCAGGCGGCCTCGACGATGGAGGCGCCGAGCGCGCCGCCCAGCTGCTGGGTATTGGCGGTGACCATGGCCGCGCCGATGCCCCCGGTCGCGGTCACCAAAAGTCCGATGGCGGCATAGGCCAGACGATAGCGCAGGGCATGGTCAGGCGTGGCCGGAGAGCCGGGCAGCATCGGCCGCTCGTGCGGCTGCAGCGTCTCGACGTAAGCGTTCCAGGGCAGGGCGAAGTTGCGGCGGCTCACGGCTTGGCCCTCACGGACTCCAGTACGAGCGCCAGCGTGCGACCGGCGATGGCGTTCCTTTCGGCCGGCGCGGCGTTGTGCAGGGCCGCGCCCAGCATGGCCGAGAGGATGCGGATGTCGGACGGCTGAATGTCGTCCTGCACGATGTCGGCGGCTTGTGAGACCTGCAGCGCCGGGGTCGCGGCCCTGACCAAAGCCTGACGCAGAGGGTCCAGAATCTCCGGCGAGGGAGCCGCGCGGACGACGCCGCCCAGCGCCGTATTGCGGGTCAGGGTCGCAGACAGGGCCGTCAGGAAATCGAGGAAGGCCTCGTCGTCTTGAGGCTCGGCGAAACGTCGGCCCAGCACATCCACCTCGTCCATCAGCACGGCCAGGGCGATCTCGGTGCGGTTGGCGAAGTTGCGATAGAGGGTCGCCCGGCCCACGCCGGCCCGTTCGGCAATCCGGTCCAGGGGCGTGTCGATACCCTCCTCCGCAAAAACCTCGGCAGCGGCGCGAAGGAGGGCGGAGCGTCTGTCTGCGGCGTCTTTTCTGAGGGGGCGGGTCATCGAAGCGATTAAGTGGACACGGGTGTCCACTTGTTCAAGGCTTGCTCGTCCGATTTTGGCGCGGGAGTTTCCACTGGCTCTCCCGCGCCGTTGATTTCCCCCAGAATCGCCCCACATCTCGACCAACATGACACCGGGCGCGCCTAGGCCGCCCCCAGGAGAGAACTGCAATGGCCACGGTCAAGGTCACCGACGAGAGCTTCGACGCCGACGTCCTGAAATCGTCCACTCCCGTGCTGGTGGATTTCTGGGCGGAGTGGTGCGGCCCCTGCAAGCAGATCGGCCCGGCCCTGGAGCAGATCTCCGACGAACTCGGCGGCCAGGTCACCATCGCCAAGATCAACATCGACGACAGCCCGATGACCCCGTCCAAGCTGGGCGTGAAGGGCATCCCGACCCTGATGCTGTTCAAGGACGGCCAGATGGCCTCGCTCAAGGTCGGCGCCATGCCCAAGGGCAAGATCCTCGAATGGCTGGCCGAGACGGGCATCGCCGCGAAGGCGTGACGTGAGAGGGCAGGGGCGCTAGATCGCGCCCCATGCCCTTCACCGCCACCGTCCTGACCATGTTCCCCGAGGCCTTTCCCGGGCCGCTCGGCGTGTCGCTGATCGGCACGGCCTGGCGCGAGAAGGGGCTGTGGGACCTGCAAACGCTGGACATTCGCGGTTTTTCCGAAGATAAGCGCGGCTTCCTGGACGACACCCCCGCGGGTGGCGGCCCCGGACAGGTACTCAAAGCGGACGTGGTGGCCCGGGCTCTAGACAGCCTGACGGGGTCGCCCCGGCCGCTTTTGTACATGAGCGCACGCGGTCGACCCCTGACGCAGGCGAGAGTGAAGGAGTGGGCTAAAGCGGACGGCGTTGTCGTTCTCTGCGGCCGGTTTGAGGGGGTGGACCAGCGGGTGCTCGACGCCCGGGGGTTCGAGGAGGTCTCCGTCGGAGACGCGGTTCTCGCCGGTGGCGAGGCGGCGGCGATGGTGGTGATCGAGGCGTGCGTACGACTGATCCCCGGCGTTCTGGGCCAGGCCGAAAGCCTGTCGTCCGAGAGCTTCGAGGACGGTCTTCTGGAGCATCCGCAGTACACGCGACCGCGGACGTTCGAGGGGATCGACATCCCGGAGATCCTGTTGTCCGGCGACCATCGCAAGATGGCGGCCTGGCGTCAGGCACAAAGGGAGACGACGACCCAGGAGCGGCGTCCCGATCTATGGGCGGCGCATCTGGCGACACGACCTGCGGAATCTTCCGCCAAATCAAAGCTAAAGGGCGCCAAAGCCCGAGGAGAATAGAACCATGGCCAACATCCTTCAGACGCTCGAAGCGGAAGAAAAAGCCCGTCTGGTCGCCGTCCGCGCGATCCCGAACTTCCAGCCCGGCGACACGCTTCGCGTCAACGTCAAGATCAAGGAAGGCGAGCGCGAGCGCGTTCAGGCCTTCGAAGGCGTCTGCATCGCCCGCGCCGGCGGCGGCGTGAACGAGAACTTCACCGTCCGGAAAATCTCCTTCGGCGAGGGCGTCGAGCGCGTCTTCCCGATCCTGTCGCCGAACATCGAGTCGATCGAAGTGAAGCGTCGCGGCGTCGTCCGGCGCGCCAAGCTGTATTACCTGCGCGACCGTCGCGGTAAGTCGGCCCGTATCGCCGAGCGCCAGACCGTCCGCCCGGCCAAGGGCGCCGTCGTTCCGGTCACCGGCTCGGCCGACAAGGGCGACGAGGCGTAAGCCTTTCACCCGATGCGATTTTGAAGAGGGCCTCGGCGGAAACGCCGGGGCCTTTTTCTTAGCCCGCCGAGAACCGGAACTCGGTCCGCGACCGGAAGGTCTCGCCCGGCCTCAGCACCGTCGACGGAAACGCCGGCCGGTTCGGGCTGTTCTGATAGTGCTGGGTCTCCAGCGCCACGCCGCAGTGCGGGCGATAGGCGGCCCCACCGCGCCCGACCAGTTCGACCGTGTTCGCCGTATAGACATGCAGCGCCGGCTCGGTGGTCCAGACCTCAAGCGCGCGCCCGCTGAACCCGTCCGACAGCCGTCCGGCCCGACGCAGACCCTGGCCCCGCACCGCGAAACTGTGGTCGTAGCCGCCGCCGATGCGGAGCTGTTCGTTCTCCGCCGACAGGTCGCGGCCGATGGGCTTGGCGTTGCGGAAATCGAACGGCGTGCCCGCGACGGGCGCCAGCTCTCCGGTGACGATCTTGTCCGACGCATAGGCCGCGAAGGCGTCGGTCTCGATCTGCAGGTCGTGATCCAGGATCAGCCGCTCCGGATCGCCCGACAGGTTGAAATAAGAATGGTTGGTCGGGTTCAGCACCGTCGCCCGGTCGGTCAGGGCCAGGTAGTCTATCGTCAGCCGGTCGTCGTGCGTCAGCCTGTAGGTGACCGAGATCGTCAGCCGCCCGGGGAAGCCCTGATCGCCGTCGGCGCTGACCAGTGTCAGGACCACGCCCGGTCCCTCCTCGGTCAGGTCGGGCCGCCCCATCCAGTTGCGTTTGGCGAAGCCGACGGGGCCGCCGTGCGTCGAGTGGGGCCCCGTGCCGACGTCGAGCTGGACCTCGCGCCCGTCCAGCTCGAACCGCCCGTCGGCGATCCGCCCCGCATAGCGGCCGACGGTCGAACCGAAGTTGCGCGACCGCTCGACATAGTCGGCCAGCGTATCGAGCCCCAGGACGACCTCCGCCATCCGCCCGTCGCGATCCGGCAGGGTCAGCGACTGAAGCACGCCGCCCCAGGTGATGACCCGCGCCTGCGAGCCCCGGGCGTTGCTCAGGGTGAACAGGGTCACCGTCTGCCCGTCGGCCAGCGTCCCCCAGGCCTTCTGGTCGACCGGCGGCGTCCGCATGAACGGGACCGACGGCATCGACAGACTCGGCATCGATATCCGGGGCATCGACATGCAGCCGGACAGCGGCGTCGCCGCCAGACCGGTCAGCAGGGCGCGGCGGTCCAGACGCATCAGGCGGCCGGTGCGGCCAGGGCCTCGATCAGGTCGCCGATGTTGCGGACGAAAGCCTCGGTCGAGATGCACTCCACCGGGAAGTCGGTGTTGTAGGGGGAGGTGTCCCACAGGTCGCCGACGCGGGTCGTCTGGTACTCGCCGCCGGTGACCGCCTGGGGCGACGGGCCCCGGTAGGGGTTGGAGGTCGTGGTCAACGGCGTCGGCCAGTAACCGCGCGTGTTGAGGCTCGCCGCCAGCTCGGCCGCGCGCCCGGCCGCCACCGGACGCGGACGCCGCCCGTCGGTCGACATGTCCCAGACGCTGACGTCGCGCAGGGTGAAATACTTCGGCAGCTTCAGCGTCCCCGCACGGGCCTTCAGCGGCGAGGCGGCGATCAGGGCCGCCGGGTCGAGCGCGGCCGCCGCTTCCAGATCGGCGCGCAAGGCGGCCGTATCCAGGTTCCGGAACGAGCCGTAATGGACGATCAGATTGTTGGGGTTCTCGTCGGCGTAGTAGCGGCCGTTCCTGATGTTCGATCCCCGGCGGTGGATATAGACCGGAGTGTTCGAGCCCTCGAGGATGAAGGTCGGATGGGTCCGTCCCGGCGCGATCAGGGTCTGGGGCGTCCTGACCTGATCCAGCCAGTCCAGCGCCTCGGGCAGCCGCTCCAGATACTTCCGGTCGCCCGTCAGCCTGTAGAAGCCGATCATCGACCGGATGTTGGTCGCCGTCGTGTGGGTGGCGAAGGCGCGCGGCTCGATCGTGCGGGCGGGCGCGGGCTTCAGCGTATCCGGATAGTGCTGCAGGCCCCAGGCCGGTTGCGGCATCGGCTGCTGGGTGGCGACGAAGATGTCCATGCCGCGCTGGATGGCGTCGACCAGACGACGGTCGTTCGAACCGAGCGCTTGGTGGCAGTAGAGCAGGAACTCGATGTTCTCGCCCGCCACGTCGTCGTTGAAGGTGATGTAGGGCGTATAGTCCGGGTTGCCGTGCAGACCGCCGGCGCCCTCGACGAACGGGAAGCGCTGGGGCCAGCCGCCGTTCGGATACTGGGCGTCGAGGACGAACTGGATCGCCTTGTCGAGTGGCGCCCGATACTTGCGCTCGCGCTTCTCCAGATAGACCCGCAGCAGCAGTTGCGACGCCTCGGCCGTGCCCGCGTCGTCGAAGGTGGCGTTGCCGTAGTAGTGCTGGAATTCCTCCAGCCGCCACGCGTTGCCGCCGATCGTCTCGTACCAGGTCTTGAGGCTGTCCTCGCCCGCCGTGTCGATGACGTAGTTCCAGCCGCCGCGCGGATGCTGCCCGGCGATGAGCGCGTCGGCGGCGGCCTTGGCGGCGTTGTAGAACTGCTCGTCGCCGGTCGCGTGATAGGCGTCGAGATAGGCATGGCCCACGGTCGCCGTGCCCGGAGGCTGGACCCAGATCATCGTCGGCGAGGCTTCGAGCTCGCCCCAGCGGCGCGAGAAGTCGGGCAGGACGTTCCAGACATAGCCGCCGCCGACGGCGACCTCGTCGGCCATGAAGGCGGCGGCCCGCTTCATCGTGGCCAGGATGGCGGCGCGGTCCGGCGCGGCCTGGGCGAAGGCGGGGGCGGTTCCGCCGACCGCCATCAGGGCGGCGCCCGAGGCGAGGACGGCGCGGCGCGACAGGGTCGGCGACATGGGGAACTCCGGGTCGTTTCCTAAGGACAGAGGCGCCGGGTCTTGCGCCCGGTCACGGGATCATAAGCACTTATGACACCGGTTTCCTAGAGGCGGATCAGCGCCGGATGTCGAAGCCTTCGGCGACCATGGCGGCCCGGACCTGGGCCTCGTCGAACAGGTTGAAGTCCCCCGCCACCGAATGCTTCAGCCCCGCCGCCGCCAGACCGAAGGCCAGGGCGTCATCGTTGGACCAGCCGCGCCACAGGCCATGAAGGACGCCTGACGCGAAGGCGTCTCCGCCGCCGACCCGGTCGACCACGCCGCTGAGGGCGATCGCCGGGGCGTGGTGTTCTCCGTCCCGGGTCAGCATGACGGCGGAAAGGGTCTGGTCCTGCACGCTGTCGTTGACGCGCAGCGTGCAGCAGATGCGCTGGAGAGAGGGGAAGGCTTCGAACGCAGCGGCCGCGGCCGCGCGCCGGCGCGCCTGCGGATCGGCGTGATCGAACGACCGGCCCAGCACCATGGCGAAGTCGCGGTCATCGGCGAACGCGAGGTTGGAGGCATAGAGCATGGCGCCCAGGACCTCGGCCGGCTCGCCGTCCCACTGGTCCCAGAGCTTCGCGCGGAAATTGCCGTCGTAGCTGACCTTCACCCCCGCGGCGCGCGCCGCCTTCATGGCGGACAGGGCGGCGGCCGAGCCGCTCGGTCCCGTGGCCGGCGTGACGCCGGAAACGTGCAGCCACTCCACGCCCTCCAGCAAGGCGGGCCAGTCGAAGGCGCCGTCGACGTGCTGGACGAAGGCCGAACCGGCGCGGTCGTACAGAACCTCGGACGGACGCCGCACGGCGCCCGGGGTGAGGAAGTACAGGCCCATCCGGCCGGGCAGGAACCTGACCGGCGCCGTGTCGACGCCGTGCTTGCGGATTTCGTCGCGGGCCGCGCGGCCCAGCGCGTTGTCGGGCAGGATCGTGGCCATCGACACGGGCGCGCCGAACTGGGCCAGGGACACCGCGACATTGGCCTCGGCGCCGCCCGGCCGCGCAGTCAGCCCCGCCGACTGCATCAGCATCTCGCCGTCGTTCGGGGTCAGGCGCAGCAGCATCTCGCCGAAGCAGAGGATGCGGCCGCCGGTGATGTTGCTCGTCATGCCGCTACGCTATCCGGTCGTCAGCGCGCGAGCCAGCCGCCGTCGACCGGCAGGGTGATGCCCTGAACGTAGTCCGACGCCGCCGACGACAGGAAAACCGCCGCCCCGCCGATGTCCGACGGCTGGCCCCAGCGACCCGAGGGAATGCGACCCAGGATTTCCTTCGAACGCACCGGGTCGTCCTGCAGAGCCTGGGTGTTGTCGGTGGCGAAATAGCCGGGCGCGATGGCGTTGGCGTTGACGCCGTGTTTTGCCCACTCGTTGGCCATCAGCTTGGTCAGGCCCGCGACGCCCGACTTGGACGCCGTGTAGGACGGCACTCGGATTCCGCCCTGATAGGACAGCATCGAGGCGGTGTTGATGATCTTGCCCTTGCGACCGCCCGCGATCATGTCGCGCACCACGGCCTGCGACAGGAAGAAGACCGACTTCAGGTTGACGTTCATGACCGCGTCCCAGTCTTCCTCGCTGAAGTCGACGGCGTCGTTGCGACGGATGATGCCGGCGTTGTTGATCAGGATGTCGATGGGGCCCAAGGCCTCGGTCGCTTCCTTCACGATGCGCTCGATCGGCTCCATGGAGCCGAGGTCGGCCTGGATTGAGACGGCCTTGACGCCCCTGGCCAGACACTGGCCGACGGTGTCGTCCGACGCCCGGCGCGCGACCGAGACGATTGACGCCCCCGCGTCCGCCAGCGCCAGGGCGATGCCCTGGCCGATGCCGGTGTTGCCGCCGGTGACGACGGCGACCTTGCCTTCAAGGCTGAACGGATTGGCCATGATGTCCCTACTTCAGTTGGCTGACGTCGAGGACGTCCATGTCGGTATAGTCGATGTTCTCGCCGCCCATTGCCCAGATGAAGGCGTAGTTCGACGTGCCCGCGCCCATGTGGACCGACCACGGCGGGCTGACCACGGCCTCGCCGTCGGCCATCACGATGTGACGCAGCTTGTCGGGCTCGCCCATGGAGTGGAACACCCGGTTGGCCTCGCCGAGATCGAAGTAGAAATAGGCCTCCGAGCGCCGGTCGTGCGTGTGGGGCGGCATGGTGTTCCAGACGCTGCCGGGCTTCAGCACCGTCAGGCCCAGGGCCAGCTGGCAGGACGTCACGGTCCCCGCCACGATGTACTGATAGATGGTCCGCGCGTTCGACGTCTCCAGCGCGCCGCGCTCCATCGACGTCGCCTGACCCTGCGGGATCAGCGTCAGCGGGTGGACCGCATGAGCGGGCGTAGAAACCAGATAGAACCGCGTCGCCCCCGCGAACCCGACCTCGCCCGAGCCCATCGGGATATAGATCCCGTCCTTCGGCTTCAGGGTGAAGCTCTGGCCGTCGACGGTGACGACGCCGTCGGCGTGGCCGACGTTGATGACGCCCATCTCGCGGCGCTCCAGATACGGATTGCCCGCCGCCGAGGCCGGTTCGGTCTGTCTCGGCAGGCTGACGGCGCCGGAGCCCGGCTCCACGCCGCCGATGACCATCCGCTCATAGTGGGTGTAGTTCAGCCGCACCTCACCCGGGGCGAACAGGTCGGTGATCAGATACCGGTCGCGCAGATCGTCGTTCGAGGCGCCGATCATCGAACCCGGATGGGTGGCGTGGTACGTCTTGCGATACATGCGGCGATCCTCCCACCGGCGTTTGAGTGGCTTGGTAACCGGTGTCAAAACCAGATGCAAATGATCGAACGAAGGGGTAAAGCCCTCGCCAACCCCCATTGTCTTGCCCAGAGGAAGCCCATGAAAATCGCCCTGATCATCGAGAACAGCCAGGCCGCCAAGAGCTCGGTCGTCCACGACGCCCTGAGCGCCGTCGCCGTGCCGCTGGGCCACGAAGTCTTCCACTACGGCATGTACACGCCCGAGGATAAGGCCTCGCTGACCTACGTCATGAACGGCTTGCTGACCGGCATCCTGCTCAACTCGGGCGCGGCCGACTTTGTCGTCACGGGCTGCGGCACGGGCACGGGCTCGATGCTGGCCGCCAACGCCATGCCGGGCGTCTTCTGCGGCCTGATCATCGACCCGACCGACGCCTTCCTGTTCGGCCAGATCAACGACGGCAACGCCATCGCCATGCCCTACGCCAAGGGCTTCGGCTGGGCCGCCGAGCTGAACCTGCAGGACGTCTATCGCAAGCTGTTCGAAGGCGAGCGCGGCCTAGGCTATCCCAAGGAGCGCGCCCAGATCATGGCCACGAACCGCGGCATCCTGAAGGATCTTAAGGCCGTGACATGCCACGACATGCTCACCGTGCTGAAAAACGTCGATCAGGACCTGTTGAAGGCCGCCGTCGCCGGCGAGAAGTTCCAGGACTACTTCTTCGCCAACGCCACCGACGCCGGCATCCGCGACTACATCAAGGGCCTCGTCGGCGCGAAGGTCGCCGAACCGGCTTAAGCGCCTGCTGTCACCTCCCCATCGCAGATGGGGAGGTGACGTTGGGTGTCAGAGTTCTTTCGCCGAATCCCTGACGACCAGCGACGGCCGCACCTCGGGCTGGTTCAATTTGGCCGGGTCCATCCCGCGCATCGGCGCCAGCAGCTTCTCGGCCGCCATCCGCCCCATGTCGCGGATCGGCAGCCGAACCGAGGTCAGGTTCGGCCAGACCCGCGAGGCCATCGGCAGATCGTCGTAGCCCACCACCGACAGATCCCGCGGTATCTCCAGCCCCATGTCGCGGGCCGCCTTGAACACGCCCAGCGCCATCTCGTCGTTGCCGGTGAAGATGGCGGTCGGCGGCGGGTCGAGCGCCAGAAGAGTCTTCGCCGCCTCCACCCCCGACTCGAACGTATAGGCGCCGACGGCGACATAGCGGTCGTCCAGCGTCAGTCCTTTTTCGGCCAGGGCCTCGCGGAAGCCGCCGCCGCGCACCGCGCTGGAGCGGAACAGTTCGGGGCCGGAAATGAAGCCGATCCGGGTGTGGCCCAGGTCGGCGAGGTGTCGTCCCGCCTCCGCCGCGCCGACATGGTCGTTCGTGACCAGCATGGATCCCGGCTCGTCCAGAGACACCGAGGCGATACGGACATAGGGGCAGTCAAGATCGCGCAGGACCTGGATGACCCGTTCGTCCTCCGACATCGACGGCGGCAGGATCACGCCGAACAGCTTCTGGCGCTCCACGAAGGTGCGGATGTCGGACACCACGGTCTCGGACGTGCGGACGCAGGGGTGAACGACCAGCTCCAGCCCCGAGCCCCGCAGCGCATCCAGCACCCCCTGCTGCATGTTGACGACGTAGTTGGGGCTGGGATTGTCATAGATCAGGCCGACGAGGAAGGACCGCCGGAAGGCGAGGCCGCGCGCCTGAAGGTCCGGGGTGAAGCCGAGTTCGTCGATGACCGCATTGACCCGCACGCGGGTCTCCTCGCGCACGAACGGCGACTGGTTGATGACCCGCGAGACCGTCTTCTTCGAGACCGCGGCGATGCGGGCCACGTCGTTGATCGTGGGCCGTTTTCCGGGCTTGATCCCCGCGCGGGCGGATGTCGTGTCGTCGTCGGTCAAGCTCGACCTCTTGCTGTGAGCGGTTCAGCCTTACAACTGCTCAGGCTGCGACGCCATGCCTGCCCCACCGGATGACACCGATGTCGGCAAGAGCGTTGACACCGGTTACCTTCCCCTTCAATCATCCTCCAACCGACGAGAAGATCGGCATCTGGCAAATAACATCGGGACGACGCGTGACGGGCATTCATCATCATTCGGCGGTCGCGCCATGAGCACGGCGAACGCCCACGACCCGGACGCCCAGGGATCGGGTGACAGCGCGTCGGACATCGCCGCGCGCTTCGTCGATGCGCGCCTGTCGAAGACCGCCCTGCCGGACTATCCGGGCCAGCGCCCGCTCGACATGGCCACGGCCTATGCGACGCAGGAAGCCGCCATCGGCCTGTTCCCGGACGAGATCGTCGGCTGGAAGGTCGGCATGGTGCCGCCGGCGCAGCAGCCGACCCTCGAGATTCATCGCCTGGCCGGCCCGATCTTCAGCCGCAACGTCTGGATCGCCTCGTCCGGGCCGACGCCGCTGCCCGTCATTCCCGGCGGGTTCGCTGCGGTCGAGGCCGAATTCGTCGCCCGCGTCGGCAAGGTCGATCCGTTGAAGCTCGACTGGACGCTGGAGGAAGCGACCGCCGCCGTCGCCGCCATGCATATCGGCGTCGAACTGGCCGCCAGTCCGCTTCCGACCATCAACGAACTCGGCTCGGCCGTGGTGGCCTCCGACTTCGGCAACAACGGCGGTCTGGTTCTGGGCGCCGAGATCGAGGACTGGGCCGCGCGTCTGGACGGCATCGAGGTCCAGACGACCGTGGATGGCCAGGTCATCGGCACGGCCACGGCGGCCTCGATCCCCATGGGCATTCTGGAGTCGGTCCGCTTCCTGATCGAGCATCTGGCCCGTCGCGGACGGCCGGTCGCCGAGGGGACCCTGATCTCCACGGGTGCGGTCACCGGTGTTCACAGCGTCGCGATCGGCGCCCGCTCCGTCTGCGCCTTCTCGGGCGTCGGCGAAATCCATTGCACGGTCGTCGCGGCCGGAGCTTGATCAACCATCACGGAACCCGTCGCCCCGCGCCCGCGGTGACAAGGCGGGTCGGGATACGGAAACAATAGGGACGGGGTCCATGACAGACGCCACTGCGACCAAGGTCGAACCGATCCAGATCCAGCCGCCGGCGGGCAAGTATCGCTGGGTGGTGGTCTGGCTGCTGTTCGCCGCCATGGTCATCAACTACGTCGACCGTCAGGCGCTGGGCGTTCTGAAGCCGACCCTGATGGCCGAGTTCGGCTGGACCGAAACCAACTTCGCCGACATCATCTTCTGGTTCCAGGCGGCCTATGCCGTGTCCTACCTGTTGTGGGGACGACTGGTGGACAAGATCGGAGCCCGCTGGGGCTTCGGCATCGCCTTCATCATCTGGCAGATCGCCTTCATTGCCCATGCCGGCATTCGCAGCCTGCAGACCGCCATCATCGCCCGCGTTGCGCTGGGCATCGGCGAGGGCGGCGGCTTCCCGGCCGGCATCAAGGCCGTCACCGAGTGGTTCCCGAAGAAGGAGCGCGCCTTCGCCGTCGGTCTGTTCAACGCCGGCACCAACATCGGCGCCATCGTCACGCCGCTGATCATTCCGCTGATCGCTTCGGTCTGGCTGGGCACCGCCGAAGAGCCGAACTGGCGGATGGCCCTGATTATCGTGGGCGCGCTCGGGTTCCTGTGGGTTCCCGTCTGGTTCATGATCTACAAGCGCCCCGGCGAGCACAGCAAGGTCACCCCGGCCGAGCTGAACTGGATCTCCCAGGATGCGCCGGACCCGGTGCACAAGATCGGCTGGCTGAAGCTGCTGACGGTCAAGGAAACCTGGGCCTATGCGCTCGGCAAGTTCCTGATCGACCCGATCTGGTGGTTCTTCCTGTTCTGGCTGCCGGGCTTCCTCGGCAAACAGTACGACCTGAACCTGCTGACCTTCGGCCCGCCGCTGATCGCCATCTATCTGCTGTCGGACGTCGGCTCGGTCGGCGGAGGCTGGCTGTCGGGACAGTTCCTGAAACGCGGCATGAGCCTCGGCGCAGCCCGCAAGCTGACCATGCTGATCTGCGCCCTCGCGGTCACGCCGGTCGCGTTCGCGGGCAACATCGACAACATGTGGCTGGCGGTTCTGGTCATCGGCGTCGCCACGGCGGCGCACCAGGGCTTCTCGGCCAACCTCTACGCCATGCCCGGCGACGTCTTCCCGCGCTCGGCGGTGGGTTCGGTCGTGGGCATCGGCGGCATGATCGGCGGCTTCGGCGGCATGGCCATGGCCAAGTACGCCGGCTACGTGCTCGACAAGATCGGCAGTTACACCCCGATCTTCGTGGTCGCGGCCTCGGCCTATCTGGTGGCCCTGCTGGTCATCCACATCCTGTCGCCGCGCTACGAGCCGGCCAAGGTCTGATCCTCTCCGGATGGGGCGTCCCTCTGGACGTCAGGGGGCGGGAGTCGCAATAGAAGCGGCTCTCGTCCTCGCTCCGGAGTCCTCATGCCCAACGCCTTCCCGATCCCGTCGCCCGCCGACTGGCGCGCCGAGGCCGAGAAGGCTCTGAAGGGCAGGCCGGTCGAGGGGCTGGTCCATCTCGACGCCGACCACCTGACCACCCGTCCCCTGTACGGCCGGGCCAACGCCACCGACGCCGTCTTCGCCCCCCGCACCACCGACGCCGACGGCCGCCCGTGGGACCTGCGCACCCAGGTCGAGGGCGACGATCCCGACGCCGTCAACGCCGCCGTCCTCGCCGACCTCGAAGGCGGCGCCGCCTCGGTCCTTCTGTCGGGCTCGGTGCTGGCCGATTCCGAACCCCTCGGCCGGGCCCTGAACGGCGTGGCGCTGGAACTGGCCCCCGTCGGCCTCGACGCGGGTCTCTCCGGCCCCGATGCCGCCAACGCCTTGGCCGTGGTCGCCAAGGGTTCGCCACGCGCGAAGCTGATGTTCCACATGGATCCGCTGACGGCCTTCGCCGCGACCGGCGGCTCACCCCGCACCATCGAGGAGCACATCAGCCTCGCCGCCAACACCGCCGCCCGCCACGCCGGCGCCTATCCGGAAGCCAGCTTCTTGCTCGCCACGGGCCGCGCCGCTCACGAGGCCGGCGCCTCCTCGGGTCAGGAACTCGGCTTCGCCGCCGCTGCCGCCACGGCCTACCTCAAGGCCGCCGTCGACGCCGACCTCCCCCTCGACCGCGCCCTGTCCGGCACGGTCCTCGGCGTCAGCGTCGACGCCGAATATTTCGACAGCCTGGCCAAGGTCCGCGCCCTGCGCCTGATCTGGCGCTCCATATCCCGGGCCTTCGGCCATGAAACACCCGCCCGGATCGAGGCCCGCTCCTCACGCCGCATGTTGGCGGCTGTGGACCCCTGGCCCAACCTTTTGCGTCTGACCGCCGCCGGATTCGCGGGGGCGGTCGGCGGCGCCGACGCCGTGGTTCTGGACGGCTTCAGCCGCGCCTCGGGCCGTCCGGACGCCTTCGCCCGCCGCCAGGCCCGCAACACCCAGCTGATCCTGATGGAGGAGGCGCATATCGGCCGCGTCGCCGATCCAGCCGCCGGCTCCTGGTTCCTCGACCACCGCACCCGCGACCTGGCCGAGGCTGGCTGGGCCGAGTTCCAGCGCATCGAGCGCGAGGGCGGAATCGTCGCCTCCCTGCGCGGCGGCGCTCTCCAGCAGCGCATCGCCGCCTCCCGCGCCGCCGGCAAGGCCGCCCTGTCCGAAGGCGGCGGCCAGATGATCGGTGTCACCAAGTTTGTCGACGCCGACGTCCGCCCCGTCTCGGTCGAACCCTCGACGTCCGCCACGCCGAGCACCGGCGGCGACCGCTGTCCGCCCCTGCCGCCGTTGCGCTGGGCCGAAGCCTTCGAGGGAGCTGCGGCATGACCACACCCGATTTCACCAGGACCGTCCTCGACCTGTCGCCCCTCGACGGCGCCCTCGACCGCGCGCCGGTCCGCACGCCCGAAGGCATCGACATCGCGCCGACCTACCACGCGACGGCCATCGCCGACCTGACCTTCACCGACGGCCTGCCCGGCTTCGCGCCCTTCGTGCGCGGTCCCTATCCGACCATGTACGCGTCCAACCCCTGGACCGTGCGCCAGTACGCCGGATTCTCCACCGCCGAGGCCTCCAACGCCTTCTATCGCCGCAACCTCGCGGCCGGTCAGAAGGGGCTGTCGATCGCCTTCGACCTCGCTACCCACCGGGGCTACGACTCGGACCACCTGCGCGTCGCCGGCGACGTTGGAATGGCGGGCGTGGCCATCGACTCCATCCTCGACATGCGCACCCTGTTCGACGGCATTCCGCTCGACCAGATGTCGGTGTCGATGACCATGAACGGCGCCGTCCTGCCGATCCTGGCCCTCTATGTCGTGGCGGCCGAGGAGCAGGGCGTCGAGCACAAGGCCCTGACCGGGACCATCCAGAACGACATCCTCAAGGAGTTCATGGTCCGGAACACCTACATCTACCCGCCCGGGCCCTCGATGCGGATCATCGCCGACATCTTCGCCTGGACGGCGCAGGAGACGCCGAAGTTCAACTCGATCTCGATCAGCGGCTATCACATGCAGGAGGCGGGCGCCTCCGCCGACCTGGAACTGGCCTACACCCTGTCGGACGGGCTGGAATACATCCGCGCGGGCGTCGCGGCGGGCATGGACGTCGACCGGTTCGCGCCGCGCCTGAGCTTCTTCTGGGCCATCGGCATGGACTATTTCATGGAGGTGGCGAAGCTCCGCGCCGGCCGCCTGCTGTGGGCCGAGGCGGTGCAGGCCGAGTTCTCACCCAAGGACCAACGCAGCCTCTCGCTCCGCGCCCACTGCCAGACCTCCGGCTGGTCGCTGGCGGCCCAGGACGTGTTCAACAACGTGCCCCGCACCATGGTCGAGGCCATGGCCGCGGCCGGCGGCCAGACCCAGTCGCTGCACACCAATTCGCTCGACGAGGCCCTGGCCCTGCCGACGGACTTCTCGGCCCGGATCGCGCGGAACACCCAGCTTCTGCTCCAGCTTGAGACGGGCCTGACCAAGGTCATCGACCCGTGGGGTGGCAGCTTCTTCGTCGAACGCCTGACCCACGAACTCGCGGAGCGGGCCCGCGCCCACATGGCCGAGGTCCGCGAACTGGGCGGCATGGCCGCGGCCATCGAGGCCGGCCTGCCCAAGCTGCGCATCGAGGAAGCGGCCGCGAAGACCCAGGCCCGGATCGACACGGGCCAGCAGACCGTCGTCGGCGTGAACCGCTATCTGAACGATACGCCCGACGACATCCCGGTGCTCAAGGTCGACAACGCGGCCGTGCTGGCGGCGCAGATCGATAAGCTGAAACGCCTGCGCGCCGAGCGAGACGAGGCGAAATGCCAGGCTGCGCTGACGGCCCTGACCGAGGGCGCGAAGGGTTCGGAGAACCTGCTCGAACTCTGCGTCCGCGCCGGTCGCGCCCACGCCACGGTCGGCGAGATGTCCGACGCTCTGGAAGCCGCTTTCGGCCGCCACGTCGCCACGGTGAAGACCGTGTCGGGCGTCTACGCCCGCGAGGCCGGCAAGGACCCCAAGATCTCCCGCGCACGCGACATGGTCGCCGCCTTCGTCGAGAACGACGGCGGCCCGCCGCGCATCCTGATCGCCAAGCTCGGTCAGGACGGGCATGACCGGGGCCAGAAGGTCGTCGCCACCGCCTATGGCGACCTCGGCCTCGATGCGGTCGCCGGTCCCCTGTTCCAGACGCCGGAGGAGGCCGCGCGCGACGCCGTCGCCAACAACGTCCACGTCGTGGGGGCCTCATCGCTTGCAGCGGGACACCTGACGCTCGTCCCGGCGTTGAAGGCCGAGCTGGAGAAGCTGGGCCGCCCGGACATCATGATCACCGTCGGCGGCGTCATCCCGCCGGGCGACGTCCAGACCCTGATCGACATGGGCGCGGCCGCCGTCTACCCGCCCGGCTCGGTCATCGCCGATACGGCCATCGACCTGATCGAGAAGCTCAACCAGCGCCTCGGCTACGCCCAGAAAGGCTGAGCTTCAGGGCCGCTGACGACCGGGCAGGGCCTCGATCTCCGCCTCGGTCAGGGATCGCACGACCCGGGCCGCGCAGGGGCTCATGGCGGTGCTGGGGCTCAGGACCGTGATGCGCGCGCTGTCGCCGACACACAGGCGGTCGTTGATGCCGATGGTCGAGCTTATGGCCATCGCGTTGGTGGAGCCCTGATCGAGGCAACCGGTTGAGGCGACCTCGAACACCCCGCCGCCGAGGACCCGCAGATAGACCTGCCGGGCATCGCCCTCACGGAAGTTGATCACCCGCCCCGGCTCGAAACACTGACGCGGGCCGCCGTCGCGGGTGGCGATCTGCGCTTCCGGCGTGGAACCCTCGGTGGGCGCGCAGGCACCGACGGCGGACAGGGCGATCAGAACGGCGATCGATCGGCGCATGATGGCGTCTCCTCTTTCGAACTAGACGCCGCGACCGTCCTCCTGCCTTGCGTCGGGCGCAAGGGTCGCTCGCGAGGGCGTGATCCTTTCGGCGATGGCGGACGGCAGGGGGGAGGGCTGTCCCGCGAGCAGGGCGGCGACATGCTCGCCCAGCAAGGGCGCGAGGCAGAAGCCGCGAGAGCCCAGCCCGCCGAGGACGAACAGGCCCGGCTGGCCGGGCAGGGGACCGGCGACCGGCAGGCGGTCACGGGTGGTCGCCCGGGTCGCGGCGCGCGAGCGGACGGCTGATGGGCTTACGCCGGCGGCGAGATGCGGCAGCCGAGCGGCCAGGGCGGCGCGGTTCCGCTCCGTATCGACCATCCGGACTTCCGTCCCGGTATCGCCCCGGTCGTGGGTCGCCCCGAACAGGAAACCCGTCCCGGTCGGCGCGACATAGCCGCCCCAGGCCATGGCGTTCGGCGCCGCGCCAGCGGTCACCCATTCGGCCTGTCCGCGCACCGGCGACAAGGACAGGCCCGGCGCCAGGGCGGCGTTTCCCGCTCCGGCGCAGAACACGACAGACCCCGCCTCGGCCAGTACGGCGCCGGTCGCATCGAGGACGCGCCATCCCTCTGCACAGGGTTCGACACGCGCCGCCGCGCCGGGGCGCACGGCGTCGGGGTCCAGCCAGGCCGACAGGATCGCCTGCGGCGCAACGACGAAGGCGGCGGCCATGGACAGGCCCGGCCCCTCGACCGGTTCCCCGGCGATGCCTGAAGCTTCGGCGCCGTCTGCCGGCATGATCGCGCCGTCGGCCCAGATGGGCTGGGCGGCGATGCGCCCGAACCGCCGCGCATCCCGCTCGGCGCCCGCGAGTTGCAGAACGCCGCGCGCGATGACCGCATCGGCCAACGGGCTGTAGAGGGCGTCGGCCCGCTCCAGCGCCTGGGCGAACAGGGTGGCCACCGGCTCGTCGCCGAGGTCGAAGCGCGGGGTCACCAGGGCGGCGGGGAAGCCGGATGCGCCGGCGCCGGCGCCGGCCGCCTCGACCACGACCGGCCTCAGTCCCGAAGCCGCCAGGGCGCGTGCCGTGGCGGCGCCGGCGATGCCCGCACCGATCACGATCACCGGGCGCGGAGGGAGGCCGGGGACGGGATCGCCGGTCCGGCGCGCTTCGAGCCGCTCGCGCTTGCGGCCGTGTCCGGGGCGTTTCTCGACCGCGAAGCCGCGCTCGCCCAGTCCACGACGAACCACTCCCGCGACGGTGAAGGTCGCCACGCGGGCATCGGGCGCCGACTTCGCGGCGATGTGGTCGAAGACGGCTTCCGACCACATGTCCGGGTTCACGGACGGCGCGAACCCGTCGAGGAACCAGGCGTCGGCCTGGCCCGTCCACTGGCCCAGCGCCCATTCTGCCTCGCCGACCGCCAGATCGAGCACGGCGTGATACTCCGGCAGATCGATGCGGTGAAAGCCCGGCGTCGTGGCGGGCCAGCGGTCGACCAGGGCCGCGGCTGCTTCGGCGATGTCTGGCCAGGCCGTCAGGGCGCGGCGGGCCTCGTCGCGCGTCAGCGGATAGCCCTCGACGGAGAAGATGTGCAGCCGCCCGCCTTCGGGCCGGCGCTGTCGCCACAGATCGAGCAGGGCGGCGATGTTCAGCCCGCTGCCGAAGCCGAGCTCGGCGACCGTGAAATCGCGCCGACCCGCCCAGGCGTCCGGCAGGTCGCACCCGGCGAGGAACACGGCCCGCGTTTCGGCCAGCCCGTCCTCGGCGGAGAAATAGACGTCGCCGTACCGGCCCGACCTGGGCTCTCCGGCCTCGGTCCAGACCAGCTGCGGGTCGCGGTCATCCGTATCGGTCATCGCCGGGTCTATAGGCGGCCCGGCCTGTCGCGGGCACGAAAAAAGGGACCGCCCGGAGGCGATCCCTTTCCGTCAGACGAAGCGAACTCCGTCCGAATACTGAGACCGTGAGGTCTTAGTGGGCAGCAGGCTTCTCGGCGGCCGGGGCCATGGCGCCTTCAGCAGCCGGGGCCGGAGCCATGGCGCCGTCGGCAGCCGGAGCGGCGGCGGCAGCGGCTTCACCAGCGGCGGCGGCAGCGTCCGTGGCGGCAGCGTCGGCGGTCGCAGCAGCGTCCGTGGCGGTGTCGGCGGCGGCAGCGGCGTCAGCCGAGGCGTCAGCGGCCTTGTCTTCGGCGGCGGGTTGGCAGGCGGTCAGGGCCAGAGCGGCGGCCGAAGCGGCAATCAGGGCAACGATGCGCATGGGGTTATCCTCCTAGGGGTTTTTTAGGAGGGGCCATCAGACCCCTCCATCCCGGAGATAACGGGATCGTGAGCGGATTCGCAAGTTAAATCTCACGCGTTCGTGATCGTTCGTGGTCGCGGGCTTTCACGCCGTTCGAGCGAGCGGCGGAGGGTCGGAAACGACGTCAGGCCTCTGCCGGATTCGCCGAGAGATGCTCTTCCATTTCGGCGAACGACGGCTGGGCGGACGAGGGAATGTCGCCCCGGCCGATCTCGACCGAGATCTGTGCCGCGTTGCCGTGAAGGTGAGCGACCAGCACCGACTGGATGATTTTGTAGAAGGCCGCTTCCTCGTCGACGATCGCCTGCAGGCGCGCGGCCAGGGGGCCGACGATGCCATAGGCCATGAACACGCCCATGAAGGTGCCGACCAGGGCGCCGCCGATCATGCCGCCGAGGATTTCCGGCGGCTCGGTGATCGAGCCCATGGTCTTGATCACGCCCAGCACGGCCGCGACGATGCCCAGGGCCGGCAGGGCGTCGGCCAGGTTCTGGATCGCGTGCGGCGCGGCGGCGGCCTCGTGGTGGTGTTTCTCGAGCTGCTTTTCCATCGCGTCCTCGATCTGGTGAGGATCCTCGAGGTTCATCGTCATCATCCGCAGGGTGTCGCAGATGAAGTCGGTGGCGAAATGGTCCTTCATGACCTTCGGATATTTCTGGAAGATCGTGGACTCGCCCGGCTTCTCGATGTGGCTTTCCAGGGCGATGACGCCCTTGGACTTCATCGTCTTGGTCAGGGCGAACAGCAGGCTGAGCAGGTCCTTGTAGTCCTGCTTCTTCCACTTCGGGCCCGCGAAAGCCTTGCCGAAACCCGCCAGTGAGGACTTCAGCACCGGCACGCTGTTGGAAATCAGGAAGGCGGCGAAACCCGCGCCACCGATGGCCATCAGCTCGTGCGGCGCCGCATGGGTGATGACGTCGAACTTGCCGCCCGAGATCGCGTAGCTGCCGAACACGAGGCCGAACAGCAGCACCAGGCCGATAATCTGAAACATGAAGGCGTCCGACGTCCCCGAGAGAGGGGCCGAATATCGCTGTTAATGATTAACCGCTGCTTGCGATCCGGACCTTGATCGGCTGAGGAGGGATCGCGCTGCGATCCCGCTGATGCCGTGAATCAAGGTCCTCGTTTAGACTTGGAGCCTGATCCGACCGGAAAACCGCGAAACACTTTTCCGGATCAGGCTACAGCCTGTTATGGCCGCTCTGGATCGCGGCGAACCCTTCGCCGGTCAGCCTGGTGTAGCCGGACTTGCCGCCCCGCACGTAGACCTGTCCGTCGATCTTCTCCGGATTGAAGCCATCGGCGACCAGATCCACCTTGCGGTATTTGAAGGTGCCGGTGGTCTCCAGCGTCTTGGCCAGCCGGACGAACACCGGCCGGGCGTAGTGCGGCAGCTGTTCGTCGGCCCAAGCGGCGAAGTCCTTGGCCGAGAACCGACCCTCGACCACCAGGGTGACCATGCCCGCCTTGCCCTCGGCGCCCGGAACCGGGACGCCGTAGGCGATGACTTCCTTGACGCCCGGCGCGTCGGCCAGTCGCTGTTCGACCTCGGCGGTCGAGACGTTCTCGCCCTTCCAGCGGAAGGTGTCGCCGATCCTGTCGACGAAATAGAAATAGCCCTCGGAATCCTGCCGCATCAGGTCGCCGGTGCGGAACCAGCGATCGCCGCGCACGAAGACGTCGGTCAGGATTTTCTTCTCGGAGGCGGCCTTGTCGGCATAGCCGGAGAAGTCGTGGCGAATGTCGTCGCTGATCTTGCCGATGGCCTCGCCGATCTCCCCGACCGACGCCTCGCTGACGAAACCGTTCGCGCTGCGGATCGGCTCCTCGGTGTCGACGTCGAAGGCGGCCAAGCGGATATTGATCTGCTTCTTGAGGAATTTCGGCACCCGGCCGATGGCGCCCTGTTTTCCGTCGAAGTTGAACAGCGAGACGTTGCCCTCGGTCGATCCGTAGAACTCCAGGATCTGGGGGATGGCGAAGCGGGACTGGAAGTCCGGCCAGACGTCGGGACGCAGGCCGTTGCCGTAGGCCAGACGGATCTTGTGCCCTCGCTCGCCGTCCTGGGGCGGGCAGTTGACCAGATAGCGGCACAGCTCGCCGATATAGACGAACATGGTCGCCCCGGACGTGTTCACGTCCCGCCAGAAGCTCGAGGCCGAGAATTTCCGGCGCAGGATCAGCCGGCCGCCGTTGAGCAGGGCCGGACCAACGCCCACGAGACCGCCGGTCGAGTGGTACAGAGGCAGGACGTTGAAGATCCGGTCCGTCGGCGTCGACTCGGTACAGCCGGCGAAGGCTCGCATGTAGGTCCGCGCCCGGGCGTGATGGATGCGCGCCGCCTTGGGCAGGCCGGTCGTGCCCGAGGTGTAGATATAGAGGGCTGTGTCGCGGTTGGTGATGCCGTCGCGAATGCTGCGGTTCGGCCGCACCGACGAGCCGCTGCGCACCGCATTGTCCAGGCCGCGCCGCTCGGACACCTCGTCGGCATCCTTCAGGCCCAGAACCCACAGCATCATGGTGCGGGAGACGAAGGGCCGGGCCTCCTCGCACTTCCGCCAGGTCTCCTCGTCGGCCACGACCACGGCGACGCCGGCGATGTTGAGGCAATGGGCCAGGGCCTGGCCGGTCAGGTTGGTATTGATCAGGGCCGTGGCGATCCCGGCCTTGGAGAACCCCATCCAGGCGGCGATGTATTCGGCGCGGTTGGTCATCACCAGGCCGATGACGTCGGTTCGCCTGAGATTCCGGCTGCGCGCCCAGTGGGCGTAGCGGTTCGCCATTCCGTCGAGGTCGCGATAGGTCAGCGACCGATGCTCGTCCTCGATCGCGACATTGTCGGAGAATTTGTCGACGGCTTCCTCGAAGTCGTCGCAGATCAGCACGTCGCTATCGAGAGCGATCGGCTTGATGCGCTTGAGCAGCCGACGCAGACCGGCCGCGAACTTGAGATCGCGTCGGATGTTGGCCGCCAAACCCATGGTCGCAGTCGCTCCGTATGCAGGCGTAAGTCAGACTTGGTGATGAACAACCGGCGGGACGGGGTCAACCGGCAGGCGAATCCGTAACGGTGGTCGGCGCCGTTTCCTCCGGGGCGTGGCGCCATTGCGTCGGCGCCGTAGCGGAAACTCCCGGTCGAGGCGCGATCCGGCGGCGTCAAGGACGCGACGCCTGTTCAAGATCAGGCGTCGATGGCTCCCTATATGGTCAAGGTTTGGTCGTGTTCGATGTGGATCGCGGCCGGTTTGTGTCGATGACGGTGTTTCTTGAGGGCGAAGGCCTTCTTTCGGAACCTCGATAGCTGAAGGTTGTTTTGTTGGCCTAACCTTGGAGGAACACAGATGACTGTGACCTATACCGACGACGCCATTCGAAACACTTCGGTCGAGGCCGATACCTTCGTTCCGCGTTACGCCCGCACGAAGCGCGCGAAGAAGGGTGTGCGGACCTGGATGATCCTCGCCCCTATCGGCGCGCTTGCCCTGATCGGCGGCGGAGCCGCCATGATCCTGGGCGGCGGGACCGAAAGCCAGCCGCTGGTCGAGCCGGAACCTGTCGCACCCGCGGTACAGCCGATCGTGGCCGCGCCGCTGGAAAGCTCGGTCGCTCCGGCGGCTATGATGACCCCGGCCGCCGCCCCGGCGCCCGTGGTCCGTGAAGCGGCCCCGACTCCGCCGCCGGCCGTCCAGCGCCGGGACGCCACCCCCCGTCGCGCCACCCCGGCTCCGGCAACGACGCCCCGGGTCGAGACCGCCCCGGAACCGACCGGTCCGCAGCCCTACAGGGCCTCGCCGTCGGAGACGACGGTCCAGTCTCCGCTGACGCCGGCCCCGACGACGACGGCGCCCCGCGCCCCGGCCATCCAGACGGCCCCGCTGAACTGAACAGCGCCGAATAGAGAAAAGCCCCGGGCTCGCGCCGGGGGCTTTTTGCCGTCTGCGGCGATCAGCGGGCCGGCGCGACCCGCCAGATCACATTGCCCACGTCGTCGGCGACCAGCAGGGCGCCCAGTCTGTCGACCTGCACCCCCACCGGCCGCCCCATGGCCTCGCCTTGGTCGTTGAGGAAGCCGGTCAGGAAGTCCTGCGGCGCGCCGCCGGGGACGCCGTTGGCGAAGGGCACGAAGACGACTTTGTAGCCGGCCTTGGGTTCGCGGTTCCACGACCCGTGCTGGCCCACGAAGGCCCCGTGATTGTAGGCGGCGGGGAAGGCAGTTCCCTCGTAGAAGGTCAGGCCCAGCGACGCGGTGTGCGCGCCCAGCGCATAGTCGGGGGCGAGGGCGGAGGCGACCTTCGCCGGGTCCTGCGGCTTCACCCGCGCATCGACCGTCTGACCATAGTAGCTGAACGGCCAGCCGTAGAAGCCGCCGTCGCGCACCGAGGTCATGTAGTCGGGCACCAGATCGTTGCCGAGCTCGTCGCGCTCGTTCACCGAAACCCACAGGGCGCGGCTGTCGGGCTGCCAGGCCAGCCCGACCGGATTGCGCAGGCCCGAGGCGAACACTCTCTGGGCGCCCGTCGCTACATCGATCTCGTGGATCGCCGCCCGGCCCTCTTCCTCGTCCATGCCGTTCTCGCCGATGTTCGAGTTCGACCCGACGCCGACGTAAAGCTTCGTCCCGTCGGCGGACGCGACCATCGACTTGGTCCAGTGGTGGTTCCGGCCCGCGGGCAGGTCGGCGATCTTCGTCGCCGGGGCCGTGATCTGCGTCTGGCCCGTCTGATAGGGGAAGGCGACGACCGCATCGGCATTGGCCACGAACAGCCGGTCCCCGACCAGCGCCATGCCGAAAGGCGACATCAGGTTCTGCAGGAAAATCGACTTCGTTTCCGCGACCCCGTCGCCGTCGGCGTCGCGCAACAGGATGATGCGGTTCGGGCTCGGAGGCGCGGCGCCCGCGCGCTTCATGACCAAGCCCATGACCCACTCGCGTATGCCGCCCTTCTTGTCCTCGGGTTTGGGCGGGGCATTGGTCTCGGCCACCAGGATGTCGCCGTTGGGCAGGCGATACAGCCAGCGCGGATGATCCAGACCGCTGGCGAAGGCCTGGACCCGGAAGCCGGCCGGGGCGGTCGGCATGACGCCGGCGGGCCAGCCGACGGCCGGCGCGATGTTCACCGTCGGCGTCAGCAGGTTCCTGTGCGGTTCGACCAGGGTCGGCCGGGCGCCGTAGGTCGAGCCTTCGGGCGCGACCGGTCCGCTTCCGCAGGCCGCGATTGTCAGGGCTGCCGCACAGACGGTGATAACGAGGGGACCGTGACGCATGGTTCGCATCCTAGAAGGCGGGGAATTCGAGGCGGCTGACATCGTAGCCGAGGGCGCGGGCGCGCTCGACAAGGGCGGCGCGTTCGGAGGCGCTGGGGACCTCACGGGTATAGATCCAAAGCTTCTCGAACTTCGGATCGGCCGAGATGAACCAGCTGTAGTCCTCCGCGTGGTCCAGCACCCAGTACTCCCAGGTGATCAGGCCGCCGAGATAGCGGGCGCGGAGCTTGGCGTTGAAGCCTGGGTCGAGGATCGTGCCCGACGCGCCGATGGCCTTCTCCGACCCCTGCGGCGTGTCGCGCTGACAGGTGTCGCGCACGCCGATCCGCGTCGGCGACTGGACGACATAGGTGGTGGCCCCGGCCACGCAGCCGTCGGTCAGGCTCATGGGCAGGCGGGCGATCTCGAGCCAGCGGCCGGAGTAGAATCGTTCAAGGTCGACTGCGCGGGCCGGCTGGGGCGCGCGCACCTGATCGGCGGGAATGGAGGTGGCGCAGGCGCTGACGCCGACGACCGCGACGGCGGCCAGGATCAGGGTTCGGATCGACATCGGCATCACTCTCGCGCTTGATGGAAAACCGCAGATACGAGCGCGGTTCCGTCGCCGGACGCAGCGACGACGCGAGCCTATCCGGCGGCCAGATCTTTCGGCACGCGAATGCGTCGGAAGCGGGCCTCCACGAAGGCGTAGGCTCCGAAGGCGATCAGCCCCGCCGCCGTCAATCCCAGCATCAGGTCGCCCCCCGGCTGACGGTCCAGCGCGTCGAGCGCCGTGCCGAACGTCTCGACCCGCGACGACTGCGCCCGCCACCCCGCCAGCGTTACGAACAGGGCCAGCGGCAGGTAGGCCAGACCCCGCGCGACATAGCCCACCCGCGCGAGCGGCAGCACCCAGCGACGGACCGTCTTCGAACAGACCAGGGTCGCCCCGAAGTCGTTGACGATCCCCATGACGACATTGCCGACGCCGACGCCGGCGATGACCAGGCCGACGATCATCAGGGCCGCGCCTCCGAACGGAAGCCCCAGCAGGATCGACGCCTTCTCCTGATTTTCGGCCAGCTGCTCGGCGCCCATGTTGGGCCCGACCTCGTCCAGCAGTTCGAACACCCCGGAGGCCAGCACCGCATAGGCCATGCCACTGAACCCCTGCGTCACGCGCACGACCAAGCCCTGAAGGTTCGATCCCTCGCGGTCGACGTCGAACACGGCCTGAAGCACCCGCCAGCCGACGAAGGCCCACAGGCCCGCCCCGATCAGGATCAGCCACAGCCGACCGAACGGCTGCTGGGCCAGGACGTAGAGGACGCCATGCGGATCGACCGCCTGCCCCCTCATGCCGATCGCCGTGGCCAGCATCAGGATGCCGACCGAAACATAGACGAAACCATTGGCCGCGAAGCCGAACCGCGACGAAGCCTCCAGCGCGTCATGCAGGCGCGGAAACTGGTCGCGCCAAGTCCGACGTTTGCGGAAGCGGTCGAACAGGCGACCGGCCTCCCTGCGGAGACGGCCGAGGGCGAGGTCAGGGAAGGAAGCGGCCATGTCGTCTCGAACAAGCGGGGCCGTTCAACGCCGGAGGTTCCGTATGGCTCCCGAACCACAGCCACGACCAGGCCAGCATGGGCCGTGTGGTCTTCCCGGCAGAAGCTCCAAGTCCGTGGCCTTTGCACATTCGCCACCCGCTCTTGCCGCGTAAGGCGACAAGCATCACCTTTCGGTTGTAGGCAGCGGGTCTGCGACAGGTGCTGGGTGAGAAACTTGATCCGCATACTTCTCGCGGCCGGTTTATGCGTTTGGATGGCGGCGTGCGCCAAGCCCAGCGGAGATGCCTGCCAAGCGAAGGCGGACGTCATGCTTGAAATGACATTCATCGAGTTCGATCAGGGCGTCGATGGCTGGCGGTCGCTGGACGCCAGCCTCGCTTGCTCTGACCATGCCGACGATGTTCTGGCCGAGTATCGTTCCCTCCACGGATCCCGTCTCTCGCCTGCGAATGTCAGCCTTCTGATTTGGCACGAAGCTCAGGTGTTGGCGGCAAAGGGTGATGCAGCCAAGTCTGCGGATCTGATGCGGAAGGCTGCGTTTCCGGGGGAGCCGCAGTGGCAGCGGCTGTATCGAGAAGGAAGTATCGCCTTCTTGGAGGGTGACTTGGCAGGGCTGGAGGCTGCGAAGAATAGCCTGGCCGGATTGCCACGCGACCCGAGCCTGATCACGCCTGGCGGCACGGAGGCGGCTTGGCCGCCAAATCTCGACGTGCTGGAGGGACTCATTTCCTGTTTCGGAAAGCCCTACAGCGTCGCGTATGCCTGCCGCCGACCGCCAGCGACTTGGTAAATTCGAACGGCCGTTTTTCACCCACGGCAGATGCCTACGCCGCCGACTCACCCACCATCGACCGCGCCACCGCTTCCGCCACCTTGATCCCGTCCACCGCTGCCGACAGGATGCCGCCCGCATAGCCGGCGCCTTCGCCGGCCGGGAACAGGCCGCGCACGTTCAGGCTCTGGAAGTCGGCGCCGCGCGTCATGCGGATCGGCGACGAACTGCGCGTCTCGACCCCCGTGAGAACCGCCTGGGCATCATCGTAGCGGGCGATCTTGCGGCCGAACACGGGCAGCGCCTCGCGCATGGCGGCGATGACATAGTCGGGCATCAGCGGCGCCAGGTCGGTCGGTCGTACCCCCGGCTTGTAGCTGGGCTCGACCTCTCCCAGTTCGGTCGAGGGACGGCCCGCCAGGAAGTCGCCGACCAGCTGGCCCGGCGCGAAATAGTCCCCGCCCCCGGCCACATAGGCGCGGCTCTCCAGCTCCCGCTGCAGTTCGAGGCCCGCCAGCGGATGGTCGCTCCCGTAGTCCTCGGGCGATATGCCGACCACGAAGCCTGAGTTGGCGTTCCGCTCGTTGCGCGAATACTGGCTCATGCCGTTGGTGACGACGCGGCCGGGCTCGCTGGTCGCCGCCACCACCGTCCCGCCCGGGCACATGCAGAAGCTGTAGACGGTGCGCCCGTTCGAACAGTGATGCGACAGCGTATAGGCCGCCGCGCCCAGGTCGGGGTGTCCGGCGCAGGGGCCGAACATCGCCCGGTCGATCCAGGATTGCGGATGCTCGATGCGGAAGCCGATCGAGAACGGCTTGGCCTCGATATGGACGCCCCGCTCGTACAGCGTCTCGAACGTGTCGCGCGATGAGTGGCCGATGGCGAAGACCACGTGGTCGGCCTCGATGGTCTCGCCGGTGTGCAGGCGCACGCCCCGGATGGCGCCCTTGTCCATCTCGATGTCCGTGACCCGGTGCTCGAACCGGTACTCGCCGCCCAAGGCCTCGATCTTCTCGCGCATGGCCTCGACCATGGTCACCAGGCGGAAGGTGCCGATGTGCGGGTGGGCCTCGGTCAGGATCTCCTCCGGCGCGCCCGCCGCGACGAACTCGGTCAGCACCTTGCGGGCCAGGAAGCGCGGATCCTTGATCTGGCTGTAGAGCTTGCCGTCGGAGAAGGTGCCCGCGCCGCCCTCGCCGTACTGCACGTTGGATTCGGGATGGAGCTCGCCCTTGCGCCACAGCGCCCAGGTGTCCTTGGTCCGCTCGCGCACCACCTTGCCGCGGTCCAGAATGATCGGCCTGAAGCCCATCTCGGCCAGGATCAGCCCGGCGAACAGACCGCACGGCCCGGCTCCGATCACAACGGGCCTCAGGCGCTGTTCCTTCGGCGCGACGGCGACATGTGTATAGGCGACGTCCGGCGTGGGCTTTACATGCGGATCGTCGGCGAAGCGCGCCAGCACCGTCGCCTCGTCCCTGAGTTCGACGTCGAGGATGTAGACCTTCAGGATCGCCGACTTCTTGCGCGCATCGTGCGCCCGCTTCCACACCGACCAGGAGATCAGATCGTGCGCAGGCACGCCCAGGCGCGCGGCGATCGCTGCGGGCAGGGCCTCCGGCGGATGGTCGAGGGGCAGCTTGAGTTCTGAAAGGCGCAACATCGGCGGCCTTTTAGCGGCTCGCGACGCCGAGTGCATGGGGCAAGATCAGCGTCGCCGTTTCGGCGAAGGGCTGACGTCCGCTTTCGACCCAAAGCGGACGCCCACGTGACTAGCGCTCGAAAACTCCCGCCGCCCAAACGAGCCAGACCAAATACCAGAGGCCGACCACGACCATGGCGGGCCAGAAAGCCTGCGTCAGATAACACGCACCGGCTCCAACAATGATCGCTGGAAGACGAGCAATCATGAGCGCCCGATGACGACGGGCAGTCCGTTCGTCTCTGAAGGTTCTGTCGGCCCTGTCTCGTGCCATGCCGCATTGTGCGCAGGTTGGACGTCCGGTTGCCAGACCGGAGCCGATGACCGCTCTCGACCCGTTGCGGACATCCGCGGGCTGACTAATCTCGTTGGCTGGAGACGCCGTCGCTCAGACGGCCCGGGAGAAGCCTGTGAGTCCATTCGAGTTTTTCTTCAGCTTCTACGGACTACTCCTCGGTCTCTCGGTAGCGGTGCTACTGACCGGCTTCACGAATGTGCTGAAGCAGCGAAAACGGGTCCGCGTCGGCTGGCTCACCCCTCTTCTCTCCGCGTTCGTACTGGTGGACATCTCCAGCTTCTGGACCGGCGCGTGGTCATTGATGCAAGACGTGCCGATCCGTCTGTTGGTCTTGGTCATCGGATTGGTCGCAGCCGGAAGCTACTACATTGCCGCATCCCTGACCGTCCCCGATGACGTTGAGAGCTGGCCTGACTTTGACGAATACTTCGACGCTCACAAACACTGGGTCATGGGTGGTGTGATCGTCGCAAACCTCGTCGCATTCGAGGTCATGCCTTGGTTTACAGGCCAAACGGTTGCCGATCGAATGGAGTATTACAGCGATCCCAGAGGACTGCTCACCGTGGCCTATCTCGCCACTTGTCTGGCGGTGGCCTTCGTCAAAAGCCGCCGACTAAACCTCATCTTCCTGCTCGCACTACTCGTCTACTACGGCGTGGTCGCGTCTCGGGTGTTCGCGGCAGGCTGACGCTTCGGCGATGAGCAACAAGCCGCGAGCCGCCTCTGAAGGTCAGTCGGTGCGTCTCCCTAACCGGCCATGTGTGATTGTCAGGTCCCAACCCGTTGCCGGCATCCCAGCGCCGTGAAAGGATTTCGCGGGTCAGAGGGCGGACGATGAGCGGCTTCGAATATCTCTTCACATTCTATGGGCTTCTGTTGGGGCTGGCGGTCGCCAATGTCGCGACGGGCTTCGCTGACATGTGGCGGAGCCGGGATGACATAGGTCCCGGCTGGACCACGCCCTTGCTCGGCCTTTTCGTCTTGCTGGCTGCGGCACAGCAGTGGGTATCCTATTGGTCGGCGCGGGACGGGCTGACGATGGAGCCTTCGACCCTGTTGATTTCAATGGCGGTCGCCTTCCCATACATCTTCGTCAGCACGGGTATGTTTCCGCGCCAGCACGACAAGTGGCCTTCGCTGGAGGACTACTACTGCGCCCACAGTCGCGTCCTGATGGGCGCCTTGGCGCTCCCGCCCCTGGCGTCGCTGCTCTACAATGTCGTGCTCTTTGGTTTTCCGGATACGGGACAAATGGCGATCACCGTAGTCCGTATCGGCATACCTGCCGCGCTGATGCTGACCAGTCGCCCTCTGCTGCACCGGATCGGGTTGGGTCTGTTGTGCGGTCTGATGCTGTACAGAATGTTCGCCGACTACAGCTAGCTGGCCAATGTTCGCTTTCCACCCCTAGCCGACCCTTGGGAAAGTCCACTCCCTGACGGCGATTGAAAGTCCGCTTTCAGCCCGGAACGCTATGGCCGATCCCGACCCGTTGCGGACCTTCGGGTGGCGGACCATCATGCAACCCATGACAGAGGAAGTCCCCGGACTCTGGTGGGTCGCACCGTCGAGCTTTGCGGCCCTGTTGGACCGCTCTAATCGCCGCCGGTTGATGGAAGCCCATTGGCTGGAAAGCATAGATTGGCGTTGGGCAGAGCGTGAGGATTGGCCATCCAAGGGGTTCCTTGTCGGAGACTTTGCGCACGCAAAGAAGGGTGGGTTCGGGTTTGTTGCCGACGTAGGCCCTAAGCGATTGTTCGCAGTGCCCCGGGGGTGGGCTGAGCCTGAGTGGGAACTGGCTGAGATCAGCGTGGCGGACGGTCGATGGCGCGATTTGGGATACTTCGAGCCGTGGTCGCCCACATGGGTCTGGCCAAACTTGTTGGATCATCCCTCCCGAAGGGTCCGCTGACTACCCTCGCTGAATGTCCGCTTTCCACCCATGGCGGACATCCAGCGCGTCTGCTCCTCGCGCGAGCAAAAACGTCTCCTTTTAGTCTCCAAGGCGAAGACGGCTCTCGAGCCGTGGAGGACGTTCGAGCAGACGAGCGCTCGAAGGCCATCGACCGCTGGCTTCCATGCTGCCAGCCCACCGCCAGGCCTCGCGCTCCGGGAGAGTCATCCGCCGCCTGAAGTCACGGGATACGCGGGCGCAAGCGTGGACTCGGGCGGTAGACAGTCGAAAATGGTTAATATAACCGTGGTCAGGCGGGTCGCCGACCTCCCGCCAGGGTTCGCCTGCCGGGGGAAAAGTGAAGTCTCGCAGGGATTTGAAATGGTAGCTGACTGAATGGAACCGATCACTTCTATCGTCGCCGCCATGCTGATCTCCGGCGCCGCGGCGCCGGCGGACGGCCACGGCTGCCCCGAAACGCCGCATTACGGCGATGCGCCCTGCGCGTGCACGCGCGTCGTCGACTTCTACGGCCCCTGGACCGGCGGCGGCGCCGGCTGGCCGGGTCCGGGGGGGTGGGGCCCGCCGATCAACAACCCGGGACCCGCCATTCACGTGTCGTCGCCGGGCATCCGCGTGATCGGTCGCCCGATCAACGTCGCCGGCCCGGTCATCTACATCGACGGACCTCCGGTCTATGTCGACGCGCCGCCGATCCGCATCGCCCCGGCCCAGATCTACGTCCAGCGTCCGGACGTGATCGTCCGTCCGTCGCAAATCATGGTCGAGCCGCCGGAAGTCCACTTCTCGGACTGCGCCGACGGCACGGTCTGCACGCCTGCCGACGGCGGCGGTGGCGGCCACATGCCGGCCTACGAGGCGCCTCCGTCGCCGGTGGGCGAATCCGTTGTGCTTTCGTCAAGGGCGCCGTCACCCACGCCGCCGCCGGCGCTCGAACCCGTTGCGCCTCCGTCAAGCATGCAGCCCCCCCCTCCGCCGCGCGCTCCGTACTATCCGCCCAGACAGGATCGAAACTGACTGTGACGGCCCAGGGCGTTTGGACAACAGCGCCGACGCGTAGCTCTTTCGCCTGGAGCCGTAGGCTCCGGCGAGGGGTCGCCGCCGGACTGGCTCTTGGGCTGGTCTTCGCCGCTTCCTCCACGGCGGCCGCGCGACCGTACCCTGCACCAGGCCCGGCGGACGCCGTAGAACGGGGGGCCTCGCCCGCCGTTCTGCAGTTGACGTCATGGGTTCTCGAGACCGGTGACAATCAGGGCCTGCCCTTCGTCCTCATCGACAAGGTCAACGCCCACGTCTTCGCCTTCAGCCGCGACGGGCTGCTGCTGGGGGACGCACCCGTTCTTCTGGGTCTGGCGCGAGGAGACATCGCACCGCCCGGGATCGGCGATCGGCCCCTGTCCGCCATCGGGCCGGAAGACCGCATCACGCCGTCGGGCCGGTATGTCGCCGGGATCGGGGATAACCTGACCGGAAAAAACGTGCTCTGGATCGACTATGCCGGTGCGCTCTCGCTGCATCGCGTCGTGACGGGTCGGGCGGCCGATCGTCGTCTGCAACGCCTGACCACGCCGACCTCCGAGGACAACCGCATTTCCTACGGGTGCGTGAACGTCCCGGTCGCCTTCTTCGAGGAGACCATCGAACCGGCCTTCAGAGACACAGCGGGGATCGTCTACATCCTGCCCGAGACCCTCTCGATGGCGGAGGTCTTCCCCGGGGTCTGACGGGTTACGGACATCGACCGAGACTGCTCTACGCCCTAAATGTCAGCAGTTGGCGACCTGGCCGCCTCCACCACCTTGAGACGCGACCGAACGTCGCCATATTGCGGCCACGGCGCCTCGGCCGCTTTCTGGAGACGCGCCACATGCCGGTCATCGACATCAAGGGCCTGAGCAAGACCTACGCCTCAGGGCTGCAGGCGCTTAAGCCCATCGATCTCCAGATCGGCAAGGGCGAAATCTTCGCGCTGCTGGGTCCGAACGGGGCGGGCAAGACGACGATGATCTCCATCATCTGCGGTATCGTCACCCCCTCCACCGGCACCGTCATCGCCGATGGTCACGACATAAAGAAGGACTACCGTCAGGCGCGGATGAAGATCGGTCTGGTGCCCCAGGAGCTGACCACCGACGCCTTCGAGACGGTGCTGGCCACGGTGACCCTGAGCCGGGGTCTGTTCGGAAAGGCGCCGAACCCGGCCTACATCGAGCAGGTCCTGAAGGACCTCAGCCTGTGGGACAAGAAGGACTCCAAGATCATGACCCTGTCCGGCGGCATGAAGCGCCGGGTCATGATCGCCAAGGCCCTCAGCCACGAGCCCGACATCCTGTTCCTCGACGAACCGACCGCCGGCGTGGACGTCGAACTGCGCCGCGACATGTGGAACCTGGTCCGTCGCCTGCGCGAGAGCGGCGTCACCATCATCCTGACCACCCACTACATCGAGGAAGCCGAGGAGATGGCCGACCGCGTCGGCGTGATCCTCAAGGGCGAACTTATCCTGGTCCAGGACAAGACCGAGCTGATGAAGAAGCTGGGCAAGAAGACGCTGACGCTCAATCTGCAGGATCCGCTGGAGACCCTGCCGCCCGAACTGGCCGAGTGGGACCTGACCCTGCGCGCCGAGGGCAACGAGCTGGAGTTCGTGTTCGACTCCAACGCCGAGAAGACCGGCGTGCCGTCCCTGCTGCGCCGCCTGTCGGACCTCGGCATCGCCTTCAAGGATCTGAACACCCGCCAGAGTTCTCTGGAGGACATCTTCGTCAGCCTGGTTCACCGCGAACCGGCCCAGGACATTCACGCCGGAGCCGCCCGATGACCTTCAACGGCTATGGCGTCTGGGCCATCTACAAGTTCGAGATGGCGCGCGCCCTGCGCACCCTGTGGCAGTCGATCGTCACCCCGGTGATCACGACGGCTCTCTATTTCGTCGTCTTCGGTTCGGCCATCGGCAGCCGCATGACCGAGATCGACGGCGTCCCCTACGGCGCCTTCATCGTACCGGGCCTGATCATGCTCAGCCTGTTCACCCAGTCGATCTTCAACGCCTCGTTCGGGATCTACTTCCCGAAATTCACCGGCACCATCTACGAGCTGCTGTCGGCGCCCGTGTCGCCGTTCGAGATCGTCCTCGCCTATGTCGGCGCCGCCGCGACCAAGTCGGCCGTGCTGGGCCTGATCATCCTCGCCACGGCCGCCCTGTTCGTGCCGCTGCAGATCCTGCACCCTGTCTGGATGCTGGCCATCCTGATCCTGATCGCCACGACCTTCAGCCTGTTCGGCTTCATCATCGGCATCTGGGCCCAGAGCTTCGAGCAGCTCAACTTCATTCCGATGCTGGTGGTGACGCCCCTGACCTTCCTCGGCGGCTCCTTCTACTCGATCCACATGCTGCCCGAGCCGTGGCGGACGATCACCCACTTCAACCCGGTGGTCTATCTGATCTCCGGCTTCCGCTGGAGCTTCTACGGCCACGGCGATGTGCCCATCGTCTGGAGCCTGCTGGCCACCTGCGGCTTCCTCGTCGCCTGCCTCGCGGTCGTCGGCTGGATGTTCAGGACGGGCTATCGTCTGAAGACCTGACCGTTCCGTCATTGGACGCCCCGGTCGTTCGCCGCTAAGACCCCTCCCATGTCGTCAGAGACCCCTTCAGGCCCCCCCGCTGAAGACCGTCCGACCGAGCCGTTCGCGCGCGGCCGGATCGTCTGGTCGCGTCCGCCTCAGCCCGTGTTCCAGGTCGGACCCGTGCCACGCTCCGCTCCCGCGCCGGCCGCCCGTCCTGTCCGCAGGTCGGGCGCCGGCATCCTGACCGGTTCCATGATTCCCCCGGCCCGGGCCGCGTCGCCTGTCGCCGAGGTCCTGCCTGAAGTTCCTGTCGAGGCGGTCGTCGAGGCGGCGGCTCCCGCGCCGGAACCCGTTGCGCCGGAACCCGTCGTCGAAGCTGTGCCGCCCGAGCCTGAACCGGTCGCTCCCGAACCCGAGCCGTCCGCCGCCGCGTTCGAACCCGTGGCCGAACCCGTCGCAGCGTCGCCCGCACCTCAGGAAATCATCATCGAGCCCGAGGCGGCCGAGCCTGCCGTCACCGTCCCGCCGCCGCTCTCGACCGAGGCGAAGCCGGCCGCGAAGCCGCGCGAACTGCCGTCGGTGGTCGTGACCCCGGCGATCTACGCCACCATGGGCGCCGCCATGCAGAAGGTGGCCAAGGGCGACCGCTGGCCGATCGCCGCGGGCGTCGCCGCCCTCGTGGTCATTGGCGGCTTCATCTGGCTCGCCACCCTGCCGGCCCCGCAGCCTGTCGCCCCGGCCCCGACCCCTCTGGCCGCCGGCGCCGCGCCGCTCGAGGAGACGCCCGTGGTCGAGAACGCTCCCCTCGCAGTCGAGCGCCCCGCGCCCGTCCGCGCCGCGCCCGCCCCTGTCCCGGCCGCGCCCGTGGCCGCCCAGCCGCGCCGCGCTTCGCCGACCCAGACCGCGCCCGTGGTGGTCGTTCCGCCCGCACCGGTCGAGGTCGCGCCCCGGCCCTATATCGAGACCGCGCCCCTGGTCGTGGAGCCGCCGACCCCGGCCGCGCCCGCCCAGACCAACCCCGACGCGCCCGTCTCGACCGCGCCCCAGCCGCTGAACTAGAGCCTCAGCGCTCCGCCGCGCGGTAGGGCAGGTAGCCCCGCTCGACCATCCGGCGCAGGCCCTCATAGGCCTCCGACAGTTCTTCGTAGGCGGCGCGCATGCCGGCGAGCTTCTGCGCCTCGCCCGGGCCGATGGCGTAGCCGGCCTCGGACAGTCTCAGCGCCTCGGCGATCCAGCGCGCCCGCGCCGTGGCGGCGGACACGGCCAGCCTCTGGAAGGCCGCCGGCTCGGTGTGGTTCGCGCCCAGCCCCAGGACCTGCGGGATCACCTCCCGGTTCGAGACGAAGGCGGTGTAGTCGATCTGCTCCAGATGCCCGCGCAGCCTGCGCTGCTCCTGCGGATCGCTGTCGCTGGGCTCGAAATGATCCCGGCTGCGGCGCGTGCTGGACGTCATGATGCTGGACATTCAGGCTTCCCTGGGCGTTTCCCTGAGCGGAGCCTGCGCCCGACCCGTTAACGTCAGATTGGCAAGCGTGGCCGGTCCGGCGCGGTCCAGCCCGGGGGCAGGGGCTCCGACCACCCCTCGGGCGCGCTCTCCGACGCCGGGAAATAGCCCGTCGCCGAGCGGTAGCCGAGGATGTACCAGATCTCGATCAGATAGCCGTGAAGCCGCGCCTGATCCGCCGCCGGCCGTTTCGACGCCGCCCCGATGGCGATCCCCAGCCGCCCGGCCACGTCCGAGGCCTCCAGCGGCCCGTCGTCCTCGTTCAGGATGTCGTCGATGACCCCGTTCACCCAGCCCGACAGCGTCGCCCGGTTCTTCGGCCCCTTCGGCCCCGGATAGGGCGGCGAGATCGTCGCGTCGGCGTGGAACTTGTCCTCGTCGCGCAGGGCCTGCAACCGCGCCCGCGTCTCCGCCCCCAGCAGCACCCGCTCCTCGTAGAGCGGCTCCGGCTTCGGCTTCCAGAACCGCCAGATGGCCCCGCCGACGGCGAAGGCCATGAAGGCGAAGGTGGCGATGATGCGCGCATAGTGAGGAGGCATCCCCCATCATAACCCGCCCGCATCTCCGCGCCAGACTGGCGCCCCGCGTCCCCGCCCCCATATGCAACATGAACCGTTACGGAGCCCCCGCCCATGACTGAAGCCATGACCAGACCCCTGCACATCGACTTCGTCTCCGACGTCGTCTGTCCCTGGTGCGTCGTCGGCCTCGGCGGGCTCGAGACCGCGCTCGACACGCTCAAGGACGAGGGCATCACCGCCGAGATCGCCTTCCAGCCGTTCGAGCTCAACCCCGGCATGGCGCCCGAGGGCGAGAACGTCGCCGAGCACATCGCCGCCAAATACGGCTCCACCCCCGAACAGTCGGCCGCCAACCGCGCCATGATCACCGCCCGCGCGGCCGAGGCCTGGCCCGGCTTCGACATGAACATGAGCGCCGACAGCCGCATCTGGAACACCTTCGACGCCCACCGCCTGCTGGCCTGGGCGGGGGAGGCGGGCCCCGACGCCCAGAAGGCGCTGAAACAGGCCCTGTTCCGCACCCATTTCACCGACGGCAGACCCCTGGCCGACGCCGGCGTCCTGACCCTGGCCGCCGAGGCCGCCGGCCTCGACCGCGCCGAGGCGGCCGAGGTCCTGTCCTCGGGCCGCTACGCCGCCGAGGTCCGCGCCGAACAGGCCCTGTGGCGCCAGCGCGGCATCAACTCGGTCCCCGCCGTGGTCGTCGAGGGCAAATACCTGATCTCCGGCGGCCAGCCCGCCGCGGTCTTCGAGGAAGCCCTCCGCAAGATCGCCGCGGAACAGGCGGCGGCGTAGGTCCCGTCTCCTCCCTGTTTGCCGCTTGGCGAATGGGGAGGTGGCGGCGAGCGTCTTCGCGAGCTGACGGAGGGGTTCTTGCCGCACGCAGAGCCCCTCCGTCTGCTCCGCTTCGCTACGCATCCACCTCCCCATCGCTGCGCGACAGGGAGGAGACGTGCGTCACGGCCACAACTCCGCCACCCCCTCCGGCAGCCCCGCCTCCTTCCGCCATTCCTCGCGATGCAGGACCACGATGCCCCGGTCCATCGTCGCCAGCATCTTCATCGTCCCGTCCTCGTCCCAGATCGCGCTTGCCCACGGCTGCGCCCGGTTCCGCTCCCGATCCCCGGCCGCGACCTCGGCGCCCAGATGTTCGGCCCGCCACGCCAGGACGAAGCCGAGGTGCCACAGCGGCACATCCTCCACCGGCCCTCCCGTCATCGACTGCGCCAGGTTCTTCGCCAGCGCCCGCTCGTCCCTCAGCCGACGCTCGAACCAGTCGACCTGATCCTGGGCATACCGCTCCCACCCCTCGGCCGGCTCCGGCGTCGGGTCCCCGGGCCGGTCCCGCTCCCACCCCTCCGCCGCCCGTCGCCGCCACAGATTGGCCAGTCCGACATCGAACCGCCGCGCGCACGACGCCGCCGTCTCCCCGCCCTCCCACGCGCGCCGGACCCGGGCCCAGGTCTCGTCGTCCCGGAATTTCTTGAAGCGGTGGAGCGTCATGGACAGGACCGTCGCACGCCCCTGCGCCGGAATCGGACGCAGGCTCCGTAGCGCCCCGCTCCTTTCTTGCGTCATCCTCCGGCGGAATGAAGCGCAGACCGGAGGACCCCTCGTCATCCTCCGGCCGATCGAAGATCGGACCGGGGGAGGCACACGCGAGCGCGACCCGAAGGGCGGCGCGTAGCAGCCAACCTGTCGCGATCCGGCGGCCGACATCCTGCCTGAGCAAATTGCCTTCGGCGCCGCTGTGTCCCCCGGTTTGCGCCACGAAGGGCGGCTTGCCGGAGGATGACGAAAGAAGAAGGCCCCTCTCCCGGTGGGAGAGGGCTTGAGCACACGGCGGCGCAGCCGTCGTTCTTGCGCGAAAGGGTGAGGGTCGGCGGCGTGAAGATGAAGCACAGCCGCCCGGGCGACGGCGCGCGCCGACTGAGAAACCCGACCCTCACCCTTTCGGCTGGCGCATCGCTCCGCTCTGCGAGCCTCAAGCCCTCTCCCACCGGGAGAGGGGCCAGCTTTGCGTCCATGCCGCCCCTGGTGGCCTTGAGTTCGTATTCCTCGGCGCAGACCCCGCAATAGAAATCGGCCACGGGGGAGTTCGCCGCGAAGGCGGTCAGGGGCGTCGCGCCGCAGCCGGGACAGAAGGCGTTGGCGGCGACCCAGCCCTCCGCCTCGCGCCGCTTCCACAGCGCCGGCACCCCGACGTCATAGCGTTTCGCCACCGACCGCGCCGTCTCCCCGTCCTCCCACGCCTTGCGCGCCTCGGCCCAGACGGCCTCGGGACGGCTCTTGCGGCGGGTGGGTTCGCTCATGGGGAGGAGGCTACCGCGCGGGTGCGCCGGAATCGGACGTAGGGCCTAGTCTTCGCCCTCGGGAATACTTGGTGCCCAGCGCGCGCCTTCGGGCTCTGCTGCAAAGGCATAACGGGGCGGACGTCTATCGATGTGGGCCGTCAAAGCCTCGACCGACATCAGGCCATTCCGATGGATGATGCGGTGACAGTTTGCGCAAAGCGCTGCCAGGTCGGAGAGCCGAGTCTTTTCGCCTTCTTCGATCAAGGCAACCGGAACCTTGTGATGAGCCTCGATGTAGCCGGCGCCCAGCTCGCCGTAGACGGCCTCCATGTCTTGGCCGCACGCTTCGCACGAGAAGTTGGTCAAGGAAGCCTTAAACGCCTCGATCAGCTTTCTTGAGCGCTCGCGCCTTAGATGGATACGCAGTGTGGCGCGGCCCTCCTCGGCTTCGATGTCGGCCTCGGCTCCATCTAGCAGGCTATCGTGGTTGCCGGGTGCCAAGGGGTCGGATTTGAGCCGCCAGACACCTTTCCGCTGATCCACGCCGAAGACGCTTTCGAACAGATCGACGCCTCCCTTGAAGCTTCGGGCTCCTCTGCATCGCTCTTGGATGCGGGCACGAATGCTCGCGCCCGGGTCCTCCGGATGGGGGCGCGGTGCTATTTCGACGACCTTGGCGACGATCTCGTCGAGATGACCTGAGCCGCCGATCGATGACAACGCTTCGACAATGTGAGCTACGGAGATCGGCACGGTCTAAATCAACCGGCCAGAGGCCGCTCGTCTTCCAGCTTGGCCAGAATCCCACCCGAGGTTGGCACTTGTCACCATCCTCCTACCTTAGCGGGTAGCTCAGATGCAGCTAGCCCTTTCCGAGGTCCTGCCGCATCGGGCGCGGAGGAACCCCATCAGCCGCAGTTCGCCCCCTGCAGGGCGGCCGCTTCGGCGCCGCGCCCCGTGTGTCCCTGCATCAGCACGGCCAACAGCCAGCCACAGGGATTGTCCGGCCGGGGCTTCCCACTCGCCCAGCAGGTACGCCTCCGCTTGCCCCGCAGCGACAGACCAACCTGCGCGGCAGTCCCTTAAGTGCTAATGCATCTACGCCGTAACAGCTAAGAGTGCGCTTCTGGTGCTGTCGTCACAAAAGGCAGCAAGGATTCCGGCGGCTAGGCAGCGGTCGACTTCTGTTTCGGATAGGCCCGCTTGTCGAGCGAGCGCGATCTCTTTGGGCACGGAGGTGAAAAAGAACGCAGGATCGTCGGTGCATAAGGCGCACGGGACCCCCTTTGATACAAAATCCTTCACTGGGTGAGACTCAGCGCTTTCAACGCGTCCCAATGCCAAGTTGCTCGCGATGCAGACTTCAACAGTAACTTGGTGCGAAACCAAGCAGGAGAGCGCCTCTTCATGCTTAGCGGCCGATAACCCATGACCCAAACGGCTTAGGTTGAGCGAAGAAATTGCTTCGATGATTTGATCGGGGCCGGTCCACTCCCCCACGTGAGCCGTTAGCCCCAAACCTACATCTCTAGCGACCGCAAAGGCATCCGCGAATTCTTTGGGCCGATACATCATCTCATTTCCGGTTAGTCCAAACCCGACAACCAGCGGGTGTTTGGCCTTGGCAACGGCAACGGCGGTTTCAAATGCAGATCGCGGTCCGAGATGGCGAACCGCTGTAGCAATCACCTTCACGATCATGCCGTGCGACTCTTGAATTCTATCGATTTCTCTCGACAACAGATCCAGTTCTAGATTGAAATCTAGACCCAAATGCTCGGAGTGCTGTGGCGACAGCTGTACTTCCATGTACGAAAGGCCATCCGCAGCACTCAGTTCGAAAAAGGCCCGTCCCACGTCGGCCAAGTCCTGAGCAGTACGAATGCAACTCGTTCTAGTTCGATACTCGTCCAGAAACCGTTCGAAGCTAGTCAAGCGAGAATCAGGTTGAGCGGCATCTCGCTCCGGGGTGGGAATCCCGTGAAGGTCACCTAGCTTTGCAACCATAGCTTCGCTTATGGTGCCGCGGAGGTGAACGTGCAGGTCGGAATAAGCCGGCATGGCGAACTAGATGCCTCTGGGGTGCTGCTATGCGGCTTCGTTTTCTATCCCGCAATGCGGACAAAATAGCCGAAGCGACGTCAATCTTGGGTGCGCACGGCATAAATGTCGTGGCCGTAGATTTTGCAATAGATGAAATTCAAACAAACGACATCCGAGTTATAGCAAAAAGAAAGGCTCTTGAGGCCTTCAAGAGAGTAGGAAGGCCTCTGTTTGTTGAGCACACGGGGCTTTTTCTGCCAGCGATCGGTGATCTACCGGGTGGGCTTACCCAAGTTTTCTGGGATGCTCTAGAAGCTGATCGGTTTTGTGAAATTCTTGAGCCGACTGGGAACCGAAGCGTCATCGCAAAGACTGCATTGGCCTACTGTGACGGCCGAAAAATACATCTTTTTGAGGGGGAGATCGCTGGGCAGGTGCCATTATCGCCTAAAGGCGATCGAAAGTTCCAATGGGACTGCGCCTTCGTTCCCGAGGGGTACTCAGAGACGTTTGCCGAGCTCGGCTCTAAGAAGAATGACATATCTATGAGAAAAATTGCCCTTGAAAGGCTCGTTCTTCATCTTGGGGTAAAATCATGATCAATGAGCTTTGCAATTCCATAAAAGAACGACGCGTAATGTTGTTTGTTGGATCGGGCGCTTCTGTATCTCTTGGCCTTCCGACCTGGCGGGGATTAGTGGAGCATGTCGCCGAAGAACTTGGTTTTGATCCGGATGTTTTTCTGAGTTCGGGTGACTACCTAGCGCTTATGGAGTTCTACAAAATAAAAACTGGATCGATTGGGCCTTTGCGCAGTTGGATGGACCGTGCCTGGACACCAAGCGACTCCGACATCATGGCCTCTTCGGTTCACAAGGCCATCGCTGAGCTAGATTTTCCTCTGATATACACGACTAACTATGATCGGAATATTGAGACTGCATTAAAACTTCATGGAAAAGACTATCAGCGAGTAGCTAACGAGAAGGAGCTCATTCAGGCGCTTGGTGCTCGTACCCAAGTAGTAAAGTTTCATGGTGATTTCGAACACGACGAGTCTCTGGTTCTGACGGAGTCAGATTATTATAAAAGGTTGGAGTTCGAATCTGCGTTCGATATAAAACTTAGAAGCGATGCGCTAACCTATAGCATTCTGTTTGTTGGATACAGTCTATCAGACATTAATATGAGAATACTTTTGTATAAAATGTCAAAACTATGGGGTTCAACGGGGTATGCAGACAAGAAGCCTAAGTCTTATATATTTATGACTCATCCCAATGAAGTTCAGGAAGCAGTACTTGAAAGCTGGGGTGTTCAGGCAATCAAAGAAGATACGGATAATCCCAATGATGCGTTGCCACAATTTTTGGATCGTCTGAGAACGGCAACATCAACTGTTTGATACTCGAATGGAGGTATTCAAGCGGCAGCAATGCGCGTGCCCTTCCTCCCTACAACCGTCCCTTCCTGAACCGCTCCTGCGCCTCCTTGCGCCACCGCTTCGGCGCTGACGCATCCACGTCCTGCCCGTCGCCGGTCAGGATCTCGTTGGCGAACTCCAGGTCGAGCAGTTTGAGCGTCTTGATCTGACTGCGCCCTGCGGGCTTCGTCGCCCTCCGCCTCACTCCGGGTCGTCGCGGATGCGGCCGGCCTCCTCGAACTCGAGAGTGCCGGCGGCCTACCCGTCAATCAGTCCCCGCCGCCCTCACCCGCCCGCATCTCCCTCCGCCATCCCTGCGAAATCGCGCTCTGCGCCTCACACGCGGCCGGGCTCGTGCAAAAGGGGACGGTGAAGAAGGCGGGGCCGGGCGGGGCCGTGGGCGGGACGGCGACGTGCTGGTGCATGCCGACCGCCGCTGCGCCGAAGCCGTACCCCGTCGGGGTCTCGCGCAGGATGCGGCAGTCTTCGGTCCGGTGGGCCGGGGTGATGGTGCAGCCGACCATGACGACGCCGCTGACGTCTGCGGCCAAGGCGGCGGGCGGATACCAGGCCCGCTCCCCGGTGTTGACGCGCGGGCCGGTCCAGGTGGGGCCGAGGATGACCTCGGCCGGCGTGGCGCATCCGGCCAGGGCGAAGGCGACGATCGGGAGCAGGAGGGACCGCATCCCTACAGCCGTCCCTTCCTGAACCGCTCCTGCGCCTCCGCCTGCGCCTCCTTGCGCCACCGTTTCGGCGCTGACGCGTCCACGTCCTGCCCGTCCCCGGTCAGGATCTCGTTGGCGAACTCCAGGTCCAGCAGTTTCAGCTTCTTGATCTCGTCGCGGATGCGGCCGGCCTCCTCGAACTCGAGGTTGGAGGCGGCCTCGCGCATCTTGCCTTCCATGTCGCGCAGGGTGGCCTGGAAGTTGTTGCCGATGAAGGGGCGGCTGTCCTCCTTCACGCCCGTGGGGATCAGGACGCGATCCTTCTCGTAGGGGCTGTTCAGGATCTCCTTGATGTCGCGCTTGACGCTGGCCGGGGTGATGCCGTGTTCGGCGTTGTAGGCCTCCTGGCGTTCGCGGCGGCGGTTGGTCTCGGCGATGGCGCGCTCCATCGAACCGGTCAGGCGGTCGGCGTAGAGGATGACGCGGCCGTCGACGTTGCGGGCCGCGCGGCCGATGGTCTGGATCAGCGAGGTCTCGGAGCGCAGGAAGCCCTCCTTGTCCGCGTCGAGGATGGCGACCAGGCCGCACTCGGGGATGTCGAGCCCCTCGCGCAGAAGGTTGATGCCGATCAGGACGTCGAAACTGCCCAGGCGCAGGTCGCGGATGATCTCGATCCGCTCCATCGTGTCGACGTCGGAGTGCATGTAGCGGACGCGGACGCCCTGTTCGTGCATGTACTCCGTCAGGTCCTCGGCCATCTTCTTGGTCAGGACGGTGACCAGGGAGCGGTAGCCGTCGCGGGCGACCTGTTTGACCTCGTCGATGACGTCGTCGACCTGGTTGCGGGTCTGGCCCGAGACCGGGCGGATCTCGACCGGGGGGTCGATCAGGCCGGTCGGGCGGATGACCTGTTCGACGAAGACGCCGCCCGCCTGTTCCATCTCCCAGGTCTGGGGCGTGGCCGAGACGTGGATGGTCTGGGGCCGCATCGCCTCCCATTCGTCGAACTTGAGCGGCCGGTTGTCGATGCAGGAGGGCAGGCGGAAGCCGTACTCGGCCAGGGTCGACTTGCGGCGGTAGTCGCCCCGGAACATGCCGTTGATCTGGCCGATGGTGACGTGGCTCTCGTCCACGAACAGCAGGGCGTTGTCGGGGATGTATTCGAAGAAGGTCGGCGGCGGCTCCCCCGGCGCGCGGCCGGTCAGCCACCGGGAATAGTTCTCGATCCCGGCGCAGGAGCCGGTCGCCTCCATCATCTCCAGGTCGAAGCGGACCCGCTGTTCGAGGCGCTGGGCCTCCAGCAGCTTGCCGTTCTCGATCATCCAGTCGAGCGTCTCATTGAGCTCGGCCCGGATGCCGTGGACGGCCTGGTTCAGCGTCGGGCGCGGGGTGACGTAGTGGGAGGCGGCGTAGACGGTGACCTCTTCCAGCTCGGCGGTCTTCTTGCCGGTCAGGGGGTCGAACTCGGCGATCGACTCGATCTCGTCGCCGAACAGGGAGACGCGCCACGCCCGATCCTCCTGGTGCACCGGGAAGATCTCGATCGTGTCGCCGCGCTTGCGGAACATCCCCCGCTCGAAGGCCGCGTCGTTGCGCTTGTACTGCAGGGCGATCAGGTCGGCCCGGAGCTTGGACTCGTCGACCTGGCCCCCGACCTTCAGGTCGAAGGTCATGGCCGTATAGGTCTCAACTGACCCGATGCCGTAGATGCAGGACACCGAGGCCACAACAATGACATCATCCCGCTCTAGTATAGACCGGGTTGCGGAGTGCCTCATTCGATCGATCTGCTCGTTGATGGACGAGTCTTTCTCGATGTAGGTGTCGGTTCTCGGAACATAAGCTTCCGGCTGATAGTAGTCGTAGTAGCTGACGAAATACTCGACGGCATTATCGGGGAAGAAAGACTTGAATTCGCTGTAAAGTTGGGCCGCCAGCGTCTTGTTGGGCGCGAGGATCAGGGCCGGGCGCTGGGTCTGTTCGATGACCTTGGCCATGGTGAAGGTCTTGCCCGAGCCGGTGACGCCCAGAAGGACCTGGTCCCGGTCGCCGGCCTCGGCCTGGGCCACGAGTTCGGCGATGGCCGTGGGCTGGTCGCCGGCGGGGGTGTAGCTGGTCTCCAGCCGGAACCGGCCGCCCTTCTTCTTGCCGTCGTGCGACGGACGGTGCGGGACCCAGTCGTCCGGCTTGCCCGGGGCCTCCTCGGGCGTCAGGCGCGGACCGGTCACCGGGGCGAACATCGGCATGTTGGCCATGGCCCTCGGGAGTGGGGCCTTGTCGTCGCGCAGGAAGGCCGACGGCGCCTCCGCCACGCCCTGGTTTGGGATGTGAACGGGCTTCTTGATGACGGGCGCCGAGCCCTTGGGGGTCGAGGAACGGTTCATGAACGGAACTTAGTGCGCGAGGGAGGATGTCGCCAGTCAACGCGCGGGAAGCCGATGCGGCTGCTGACAGCAGGGTGTCAGCAGGATCGGGCGGCGAATCCTGTCAGGCTCGACCCATGCTCCGAAAGTCACGCCTCGCGGTCGCCGTCGTGCTGGTCGCCCTGTCCGCCTGCGGCCGTCTGATTCCGAACATGGTCCCGCCGCCCGGCTACACGCCCTACTCTCCGACGCCCAACCCGCAGCCGCCGCTGCCCGGGCCGTCAGTCTATGTCGCGCCGGGAGCCGGGGTGATCGATCAGCCGATCGACAGCGGGACGCTCGGGCGCGTGCAGCGGGCGACGCGGACCCTGGCGCAGTGCGAGGCGGAGCTGGATGCGGCGCGGGTGACGTTCAGCCCGACGCCGGACCGGGTGAACTCCGAAACCTGCGGCCTGACGGCTGCGGGAGTGCTGGGGCCGGACATGGGAACCGTGGCGCGGATGGCTCCGGGCGACGTGACCATGACCTGCGCGCTGGCGGCGGCGGTCAGCATCTGGCGGCGGCAGTCGGTGGAGCCGGCGGCGCGGGAACTGCTGGGCTCGGACGTGGTCGAGATCGACCACATGGGCGTCTACGCCTGCCGGCCCGTGAACAACCAGGCGGGCAATCGACCGAGCGCCCACTCGCGGGCGGCGGCGCTGGACTTCTCGGGCGTGCGGCTGCGGGACGGGCGAAGGATCACGGTCGCCGCCGACTGGAACGACGGGGGACCCGAGGCGGCCTTCCTGAAGCGTATCCGGGACGACGCCTGCAAGGTGTTCGGAACGACCCTGAGCCCGGACTACAACGCCCTGCACCACGACCACCTCCACCTGGAGGCGGAGAGTGGTCGTCTGTGCCGTTAGGGCCTAGCGGCGGATGCGCGCCTGAACTTCCAGTTCGCCGATGCGGCGTTCCAGATAGGCGTTATCGTCGCTGGAGGGCCGAGTGCGCGAATAGGCGGCCTCGAGACGCGTGAGGTCCTCGAACTGGATGCGGATGGCGTCCTGCTGGCCGCGCGGCAGGTTGTAGAGGGCCCGTTCGATGGCGGTCAGGCGATCACGCGGCGTCTGCTGCCAACCGCCGCCCGGGGTCGTGGCTCCGCCCGGCACACGGGCATCGATGGCGTCGAGGCGGGCCTCGATGTCCTGACGCTCGCGCGCGGACAGGCCGTCGCGCTGGAAGCCGGCCTCGGCCGCCACGATCGCGGCATAGTCGCTGCGCAGACGGGTCGCGTCCGTGCGGGTCAGGGTGCGGGCGTTGACCGCGGCGGTGACCCGGGCGTCGAAGTCCGCGCGGCCGTCAGCAGCCGACTGGTAGCCGCCGATGTCATCACCGTAGCCGCCATCTTCCAGCGCCGAGGTCAGGGCGTTGTAGCGGGTGGTCAGGTCCTGACGCTCCTGGGTGGTGAAGCGCCCGTCCTGCCCGTAGCGGGCTTCCAGCTGGACCAGGGCGTCATAGTCGGTGCGAATACGGTCGGCGGACCAGGACGACAGGGCCCCGGAGCGGACCTGGGTGTCAAGACGGCTGTTGAACGTCACCTGCTGAGCTCCGAGCGCACGGCGACCACGGCTCCATTCTGCATCGATCGACCCGCTGGTCTGGCCGCCGAACAGGCTCTGCAGGATCTGGCCGAAGACTTCCTGGCCGGTCGATTGCTGCGAGCCGGACTGGCCATAGGGCGTCTGGGCCTGGGCGAGAGGGGCCATCGAAAGAACGACGGCGCCGGCCGCGAGGGCCGTGAAAGTCTTGGTCAGTGTCATGGGGTTTCTCCGGCGGTTTCGCCCTGTCTGGGTCAGGAGAACGACGTGAGGCGGTTAAGGTTGCCGGAGTCGGCGCGACACCCTCGGTCTGTGCTAGGTTGCGACCATGACCGACCACGATGATCCCCTCGCCAAGACGCAAGATGCCGTTCCGGCCGGAGAAACGCCCGCACAGAAGGCCCTGCGGCTTAAGACCGCCAAGCTCGACGCCCGGCCGAAGCCGCCGCGCGGCGGGCGCTTCCAGCGCGAGCAGGCCGCGGGAGTGACGCCGGGCGCAAACCGGCCATGGACGCATAAATAGGCCTCCGCAAGGGTTTCCAGTGCCGTCCGTTTCCCGCGAGACTCGGGCGGCGAAGCGCAGCATTTTCGCGGGAACAAAAGGAGATCGCCGATGTCGGCTTCAGAGACCTTCCGCGCCCTGCACGGTTCCGGCCTGCTGATCCTGCCCAACGCCTGGGACGCCGCCTCGACGGCTCTGTCGATCGCGGCGGGGGCGAAGGCCGTGGCGACGACGAGCGCGGGCGTGGCCTGGTCGCTTGGCTGGCCGGACGCGACACAGCCGCCCGAGGCGGAACTGATGGGCGCACTGGCGCGAATGGTTCGGGTGGCGGGCGACACCCCGGTCAGCGCCGACATCGAGGGCGGTTTCTCCGACGATCCGAAAGAGGCCGCCGGCTTCGTGCGCCGGACCTGGGAGACCGGGGCTGTCGGCATCAATATCGAGGATCGCACCGGTCCGGCGGAATTGCTGGCCGAGAAGATCGCGGCCGTGCGCGCGGCCGTCGGCCCCGGCCTGTTCATCAATGCCCGCTGTGATGTGTGGCTGCTGGGACTCGGGCCGGTCGAGGGGCGGCTGGAGGAGGCGGTGCGGCGGGCGACGCTCTACAAGGCGGCCGGCGCCGATGGCCTCTTCATGCCGGGCGTGACCGATGCGGAGACGATCAGGGGGCTGGTCGGTCTGGGTCTGCCGCTGAACCTTCTGGCGCGGCCGACCCTGCCGGATGCGAAGGGGATTGAGGCGCTGGGCGTGCGTCGGCTGAGCGCGGGGTCGAACATTTCGGCGGCCGCCTATGGGACGGCTGACCGGCTGACGCGCGGCTTCCTGGCGGACGGGGACTCCGGGCCCCAGGCGGCCGAGGCTATGGACTACGGCGCCCTCAACAACCTGATGCCGGGCTGAGGGCGCCTTGAGAGATCAGATCGCGCGACGGCGTTGGACGATCAGGGCGGCGGCGCCCGCGAGCAGGGTTCCGAACAGGATCATGGCCCATTCCGAAAGAGTCGGGACGGCGTTCACTGCCATGACCGTGACGGTCAGGGTCGAGGCGGTCGTGCTGCCGCTTGCTTCGGGCGCAGTCGCTGCATAGCGGCCGCCGCCGACGAGCAGGATGTCCGCCTGCAAGGAACCGCGAGCACCATGGGAGTGATGCGTGTTGGCGAGGTAGGACACAGGCCCGAAGTTGTCGATCAGGGTCACGCCAGGGGCCGCGAAGGGCGCGCCGGTCAGCCGGCCGGTGGTATTGTCGCCGTTCGCGCCGCCATGCACGGGGTTGGAACCGATCTGGGCAAGGCTGGTGTAAAAGCCGCTCGTTTCGCCGTCGACCTGAGTACAGAAATACGCTTCGCCACTGACGAAGGTCCCGCTGGCGACCCCCGCCACCGAAACCGTGCCGGGTCCCGTGACGCAGCGGCTGTTGGCATCACCGGTCATCGTCTGGGTCGTCACTGCCGTCGTGTCGGCATTGATCGTCAAGGTCACGACACGCGCGCTGAAAGCCGTGCCGTTGATGGATCCGGCAGCGCCATCGACCACCATCGTATAGGTCGCCGGCGAGGCCAGCACTGGAGTCGCGGCCGCGCAGAGGCCGACGGCCAAAAGTGCCGCCAACCTGTTATTTTTTAAAGAAAACATTGATTTCCTCTTGTCCTGACCTCAGTGGCAGACAAGGCGGACCCCCGCAATGGTGAATCAATATTAACGAAATAAAATCAGGACTTGCGCGTTTTGGCCGTCTGGGTCCCCGATTGGGCGGATGGGGGCTCAGGCAGCGTGGGACTGCCCGTCGTCGATTGAAACGGGGCCGAAAATCGCGAGACATCTTCGGGCGCACAAAGCACGCTTGACGGGATCAGAGGCGATTCCCGGCGCCGACTTCACAATCCCCATGTCGCTCGAGCGTGAAACCGCGTCTGGATAAGCCGATCGTTTCGAACGGGCGGATTGAACGCGATGAAACTGAAAGCCTCCGCAGTAGAAAGTCCGATCGGGTCGCTGGCTCTGGCGGTCGATGAGACCGGGCGGCTGAGAGGAGTGTCCTTCGGCGACGGCCTTGAGCGGACAATGGCGCGCGAATACCCCGGTGTGGCGATGGAGCAGGACGAGACGCCGGCGCGGGTCGTTGCGGCCCTCGACGACTATTTCGCGGGCGATCAGGCGGCCTTGATGCGGATCGAATGGTCGCTGGACGGCTCGGTCGCCGGCGACGGGTTTCAGGCCCGGGTCTGGCGCGCCCTGTGGGAAGTCCCTGTGGGCCAGTCCATCTCCTACGGCGAGATGGCGCGGCGGGTCGGGGAGCCGGGCGCGGCCCAGGCGGCGGGGGTGGCGCTGAACCGGAATCCCATCCCGCTGGTGCTGGCCTGTCATCGGGTGGTCGGCGCGGACGGGGCCATGGTCGGGTTCGGCGGTGGGCTGGAGCGCAAGACCTGGTTGCTGCGGCACGAGGGAGCCCTGCTGATCTGACCGGTTGACGTCGTGTAACCTATAGGTGATATGTAACCCCAAGGTGACATGAACCGGAGGCGGAGATGACGGCCATGGAAGACAGGGAACTGCGCAAGGAAGCGCGGAGGCGGCGCACCAAGTTCGCAAGCGCGCTGGCGTCGATCGTGCTGGGCGCGATGATGGTGGGCGTTGGCTTTGTCGTCGGCAACGCCCGGACCGGCGACGATGCGACGGGCTGGGGCTTTCTGGCGGGCGTGGGGCTCGGTGTCGCTCTGGGCGGTGCGATCCTCGCCTGGATTCTGCGACCGGGCGCCCATGGCTGGCGGGTCGAGACCGAGCCTCTCAAGCGTGACCGGCTGCAGGCGCAGCGCGTTCGCCAGTTGTGGATATTCCCGATCGTGACCCTGATTTTCCTCATCCAGTCGACGCTGGCAGTACAGGACATCCTGGCCGGGGAGGGGTCTTTCGGCGACTTCGCGAGCGCTTCCCTGCCGGTCATCTACGCCTGGGTCGTGGCGTCGATCACCATGGGCTGGGATCACCAGACGCGCGTCAACAGGCGCTTCCTCGACGATGAACTGACCGGCGTGCTGCGCGCCCGCGCCGTCTCGGCAGCCTTTGTGGTCCTGATGCTGGGCTCCACCATCGCCTTCGTCCTGGGGCTGTGGCGGTCAGAGCTGGCGATCGCGGCCATGCCGTTCGTCCTGTCCGCCGCCGGAGCGACGGCCGGAATTCGCTTCGCCTGGCTGGACAGGGAGTTCGGCAAGGATGGGTGACGCCCGGCTGGGGTCTCGCCTCAAGGAGGTCCGCACTGCGGCCGGCCTGACCCAGGCCGAGCTGGCGGAACGGGCCGGGGTGTCGCGCAAGACGATCAACACCGTCGAGAACGGAGTCTTCGTGCCTTCGACGCTGCTAGCTCTAGAGCTGGCGCGGGCGCTGGGGACCACGGTCGAAGGGCTGTTCTTCCTCGCCGACTGACTGGCGATACGAGATCGGAAAGGCCGGAGCGCGACCCTCTCCGGCCTTTAGCTTGACTCTCTCACACAGTATGTCGCATACACTGTGTATCACACACTATGTGACGTGAAGGACAAGCCGGTGACGATCGACGCCGAACTCTTCGAAAGCATGCGGCTGGAACTGCGGCGCGGGTCGCTGGTGCTGGCGGTGCTCGCCTGTCTCCGGACCGAGCGCTACGGCTACACCCTGCGTCAGGCCCTGGCCGCCGACGGGCTGGAGATGGAGGAATCGACCCTCTATCCGCTGCTCCGCCGACTGGAGTCGCAAGGCCTGCTGCTGAGCGAATGGCGCGAGGAAGAGAAGCGGAAGAAGCGCTTCTACATCCTGTCGCCGATGGGCGTGGCGATGCTGGAACGGCTCGCCGACGAATGGCGGGGCATCAACGCCTCGCTCGACAAAATTCTCTGACATTTAAAGATCGAGGGCTTTGGCCATGGACATGGTGGAACGCTATCTGGAGGCCGTCGCGGCGCAGCTGTCGACGGAGGAGCGAGACGATATCGTCGCCGAATTGCGCGACCTGATCCTGAGCCGGGTCGAGGCCAGGGAGGAGGCGCTGGGCCGCGTCCTGACCGACGAAGAACGCGAAGGCATCCTAAAGGAGATCGGTCATCCGCTGGTCGTAGCCGCCCGGTACCGGAAGGGGCCGGATTCGCTGATCGGGCCGGAGCTGTTCCCCTACTGGCTTTACGGCGCCAAGGCGGGGCTGCTCGTTCTGCTGGCCGTCTCGGGTATCGGTCTGTTCATCCGCTTGATCGGCGGCACGGCCGATGCGGGCAAGGATATCGCCCAGTCGTTCCACGGCTTCTTCGGCTCTGGCCTGACCCTTCTGGGCGCCCTGACCCTGGCCGGGGCGATTATGGAGCACTATGCGATCCGGCCGAAATGGCTGACCGACTGGCGGGTCAAGGACCTTGGTGCGTTCGGCCTGTCCGATCCGTCCTGGTGGGGCGCGAGCGTGAAGAGCGCGGGCGACAGGATGCAATCGGACGCCCGGCCCATGTGGCGGACGCGGGCGATGCGGACCCATCGCAACCCCGGCGCGGAGGCGGCCTTCTCCTTCCTGGCCGTGGCCCTTTTCGTCCTGTGGTGGGTCGGGCTGGTGCATTTCCCCGGCCTGTCCTCGATGCGGATCGATGGTGACCTGGTCACGGTCTCGCCAGCGCCGATCTGGGGCAGCCTGTTTGCGCCGGTGCTCCTGTACGCCCTAGGTCAGATGGGGATCGATCTGTTCACCTTGATCCAGCCTCAGGCCGTGCGGATGCGGGCCGTGCTGTCGATCGTGATCACCGGCGTCGGCCTGTGGCTGACCTGGACGATCTTCCAGGCCGGCCACTGGTTCACCCTCGGCGTCGGCGCAGAACAGGCGCAGATCGCGGGCGACTGGCTGCTGCTCGACTTCGACCGCCTGCGGCAGTTTAGCGCAGGTGAGCGGGATCTGGTCGGCGTGGCCTCGACCATGTCCTTGGTCGTGACGTGGATTTTGGCGATCAGCGCCGTCAGCCTGATGTTCAAGGTGGCCGCCAACCTCTGGCGCGCGGTGCAGCCCGACGTTGCATCCAACGCCGGTCGATGAGAGGCTGCGTCGCCCACGTACGGGCCGGGAGGATGATGCGATGTGGACTGCCCTGGTGACGGCCGCGCTGATCGCGGCGACAACGACGCCTCAGGCGACGGCGCCCATCGTTCCGGCGCCCCAGACCACGCAGGAGCTGGCCGATAGCGGGATCGAGGCGAGCGGCGCCAATACGCGGGCCAGCGATCCGCCCCGTCAGGTGATCTGCCAGATGCGGCCGGTGACCGGGAGCCTGTTCAATCACCGCCGCTGCCGCACCCGCAGCCAGGCCCAGGTCGCACGCAACCAGGCGCAGGACTTTATCGAAAGGCAGCAGACCATCACCGCTGCGCCGGAAGAGACCATCCTCAGCGGCGGGCCTCGCTGATCGGTCGCACCTGACGGCGATGTCCGAAAACCGCGAGACTTCCCGACCGGGAAGCCTCATCCTCGCGGCATGGAAACAAGCGCCGGAACTCTCGATCAGGAGGCCTGCTACCGGGCCGTTCTGACGCGTGACGTGCGGTTCGACGGGCGGTTCTTCGGCTGCGTAAAGACCACGGGCATCTACTGTCGTCCGGTCTGTCCCGCGCGCACGCCCAAGCGCGAGAACATGAGTTTCGTCGTCACGGCGGCGGCGGCCGAGGAGGTGGGCTTCCGCGCCTGTCTGCGCTGCCGGCCGGAGACGGCGCCCGACATGGGGGCGTGGCGCGGCACCTCGAACACCGTCAGCCGCGCCTTGGCGCTGATCGAGGCGGGGGCGCTGGATGAGGGCGACGTCGACGCCCTGGCCGGGCGGCTGGGGGTGGGCGAGCGCCAGTTGCGGCGGCTGTTCAAACAGCACCTCGGCGCGGCCCCGGTCAGCGTGGCCCAGACGCGGCGCGTGCTGCTGGCCAAGGCCCTGATCCACGAGACCGACCTGTCGATGGCCCAGGTGGCCCACGCCTCCGGCTTCGGCTCGGTGCGGCGCTTCAACGAGACCTTCCACGCGCTCTACGGCCGCGCGCCGTCCGAGTTGCGCCGTCGGGCCGAGCGGGCCGCGAGCAGCGGGGTGAAGCTGAGTCTCTCCTGTCGCCCGCCCTATGACTGGGACGCGATGCTCGCGGCGCTGACGGCGCGCGGGGATCGGGTCGAGGGGCGGGTCTGGTCGCGTGACCTGATCAAGGACGTGGACGGCGCCGACGGCTTCGTCACCGCCACGCCGGGCAAGCCGGGTCGGCTGGAAATCTGCGTCGAGGCCTCGGACCTGAAGGCCCTGCCGGGCGTGCTGGCCCGGGTGCGGCGGGTGTTCGACCTGTCGGCGGATCCGGAGGCGATCGGGCGCGACCTGTCGGCCGATCCGGTGCTTAAGCCTCTGATCGAGGCGCGACCGGGGTTGCGGCTGCCGGGCGACTGGATCGACGCCGGTGAGGACGCGCCCAGCGACCGACTGAACGATGCGACGCTCGCGGACCGGGCGGAGCGGTGGCGGCCCTGGCGGGCCTATGCGGCGCTGCACCTGCGGATGGCGGGACTGACGGCGGCCGATCTGATGGAGATGGACGATGAAAAACGCGCAGCCTGAGACCCTGACCCTCGACCGAATCGCGACCCCGGTCGGCGAGGTTCTGCTGGTCACCGATGCGGACGGCGCTGTTCGGGCGTTGGATTTCGCCGACTATGAGGAGCGGATGACGCGGCTGCTGGGTCGCCATGCGCCGGGTGCGGCTCTGGTCTCCGGCCGTGCGCCGGAGCCGGTGCGCGGCGCGGTCGAGGCCTATTTCGCCGGCGACGCACGGAGGCTGGACGGGCTCACGGTCAAGACCGGCGGCACGGTCTTCCAGAAGGCTATCTGGGCGGCGCTGCGGGCTATCCCGGTGGGCGAGACGCGCAGCTACGGCCAGCTGGCGGCGGCCATCGGATCGCCGAAAGCGGTGCGGGCGGCCGGGTTGGCGAACGGCCAGAACCCGATCGCGGTGATCGTGCCCTGCCATCGCGTGATCGGTGCCAACGGGACCCTGACCGGCTATGCGGGCGGGCTGGAGCGGAAGAAGTGGCTGCTCGCGCACGAGGCGGCGGCGATCTTAAATGCGTTGTGCAGGGCATTTCGTCCGTTTCGTCATGACGCAAAGACCGTGACGAAACGGGACGAAACGACCAGTTGGTGTCGGGAAAACAAGGACTTGGCCGGGAAGCGTTTGTCACACGGACGAAAGTCGGCGGGTTTCCGGTCGTGATGTCAAAGACCTGACCGGGAAGTAGGGACCGGTTCGGGTCGGCGCAAGGCGGGATAAGAAAAAATTCCTGAACACTGAACGTCATCCGTTTGCCCCAGCGACGGCCGGGATGTCCGGATGGAAGATGGTCAGGCCACCCGGACTTCCTCGGGTTCAGCTTGCGGCTCAGCCGCATCCAGTGCGGCGCCGATGGCGGCGAAGAGAGTCTGGGTCGTCACCGGCTTGGCCAGATGGCCGTCGGCGCCGGCGCGGCGGCCGGCCTCGACGTGTTCGGCCATGGCGTTGGCGGTCAGCATCAGGAGCGGCGTGCGAGTCAGGCCGCGTTCGGCCTCCAGGGCGCGGATGGCGGCGGTGGCGGTCAGCCCGTCCATGACCGGCATCTGCATGTCCATCAGGATCAGGTCGAAGCCGCCGCCCGCAAAGACGTCGAGCGCTTCCTGCCCGTTCTCCACGGCGATCAGCGTCGCTCCGGTCGGGGCCAGAAGCACCTCGATGACCTTGCGGTTCGCGGGGTGATCGTCGGCCAGCAGGATGCGCAGACCCTCCGGCGAGACGTCGTCCGTCGCGCCGGCGACCGGTTCCTCGATGACGGCGGCGGGCAGGGGCAGTTCGAACCAGAAGCGCGAACCCTCGCCCGGCGTCGACTCGCAATCCAGTTCGCCGCCCATCAGTTCGGCGAGGTCGCGGGAGATGGCGAGGCCCAGCCCCGTGCCGCCGAAGCGACGGGTGATAGAACCGTCCGCCTGCTGGAAGCGGGTGAAGATGCGCGCCTTCTGTTCCGCATCGAAGCCCACGCCCGTGTCGGTTACGGTGAAGCGCACGCGGTCGTCGCCGATGGGTTCGACCCTCAGGGTCACTGAGCCGGCGCTGGTGAATTTCAGGGCGTTGGAAACGAGGTTGGCCAGGATCTGGCGCACGCGCACGACGTCGCCGACGACCATCCGCTCCAGCGCCGGGTCCAGCTCGACGACCAGGGCGACCGGGCCACCCTCGACCTTTGAGCTCCACAGGGCGGCGATGTCCTTGACTGCGTGGCCGAGGGCGAAGGGCGCAGCCTCGACCGTCACCTGACCCGCCTCGATCTTGGCGCTGTCGAGGATGTCGGAGAGGAGCCGTTCCAGGGTCACGCCCGAAGACCGGATGATCTCGACCATCTCGTGTTCGGCGTCATCGAGCTGTCGGCGGGACAGGGCGTCGGCCATGGCCACGACGCCGTTCAGGGGCGTGCGGATCTCGTGGCTCATATTGGCCAGGAACTCGGACTTGGCGAGATTGGCCTCCTCGGAGCGCTTGCGGGCCTGACGCAGGTGGCCGGTCATCCGCCACTGGCGGAACAGGAGGGCGGCGGCCGATATCAGGAACAGCACGCCGATGCCCACGATCCAGCGCTGGCTGGCGATCACGTCGGCCTGAAGCTCGGTGTTGGCGCGCGCGGTCTCCAACTGCTGGCGGCGTTCGCTCAACTGGTTCTGCATCTCGGAGGTGACCTGGCTGATGCCGGCGCTGAACCGGCGGGCGGCCAGGACCTCCTGCTGATCCGAATAGGCGCGGAGCAGTTCGAACGCCTCGCGGGAGCGGCCTTGGGCCTGCAGCAGTTCGGCCTCGACATGGATGATCTCGGAGCTGCCTTCCTCGCGAAACTCTCCGGCGGCGACGAGGCGGCGTATGGTCGAGAGGTCGCGGCGGGCGCCGGCGAGATCGCCTGTGCGGGCGCGAGCCACGGCGCGGGCGGGCAGGATTCGCGCCCGCAGGAAGGCCGCGGCGCCGAGGCTTTCGCCATAGGGGGCGAGACAGTCGAGCACGGCGGACGAGTTGCCGCGCGCGTTGGCCACGGCGGCGCAAAGGTTGGCGTCGTAGACCGACAGGCTTTCGATGTTGGCGCGGGCCGTCAGCCGGTGGTGCACGGCGAAAAGGCGCTGGGCCATCGCCTGGTCCCCGACCTGCACCGCCAGACGGGTCAGGTTGTAGACGGCGTCGAAGTCGGGACGCGGGTAGTCGTGGCGGCTGAAGTCCAGCTCGAACCGGCCGAAGGCGTCGGTGGCCCCGCGCATATCGTTCAACTGCATCAGGCCGACGCCGGTGACTTCCCACAGGCCCGCGCGGGCTGTGTCGGAGAAGGGGGCGTCGACGGGCACCTGGCTCAGGACGTCGCTAAGCCTTTTGAGGGCCTCGCCGATCTGGTCCTGATCCATCAGGGAGATTGCGTGCAGGCGAGTGGCGTGCGCCTTGACGAACCAGTCGGTCTCGGTGGCGGCGATGCGCGCCATCTCCTCGGCCGCAGAATCGTCGCCGGTGTCGTAGCGGATGGCCAGGGCGTTGAGGTGAGCGATGCCGCTGTAGCGGCGGTCGCCTTCGCGGGCCGCGGCTGTGGCGAGGCGGCCGTTCCACAGGGCGGCGCGTTCGAAATCGCCCTGGTTCATCGTCGTCCAGGTGACGTGATACAGACGGTTCAGGCCTTCGCGGCCCGGGGTGCTCATGGCTTCGAGGCCGAAAGCCTCGAGCTGCTCGAAGCTCGTGGCCTCCGAGCGGCGCTCTACGGCCTCGGCAAGTCGCACCGCGTCGCGTCGGGACGCGCCGCCGTCCTGAGCGGCCAGGGCCGGGGGCGCGGCGGCGCAACACAGGGCCAGACCGAGCCACAGGGCCTGAGCGAGGAGGGAGAAGCGGGAGAACTGCACGCCTCACCCTGACAGGGAGAGGTTGAGCAAGCTTTAGCGCCGCCGCCGGTCAGGCGCCGTCGAGGAACAGGCGGCTGGCCGGGTTGTCGGTCTCGTCGACGTAGGGATAGCCCAGATCGGCCAGCGCCGCGTTCAATGCCGGCTGCTCGGCGGGCGGCACGGAGATGCCCGCAAGCACCCGGCCGACGTCGTCGCCATGGTTGCGATAGTGGAACAGGGTCAGGGCCCAGGCCGGCTTCAGGCTGTTCAGGAAGCGCAGGAAGGCGCCGGGCCGTTCCGGGAATTCGAACCTCAGGATACGCTCGTGAGGCAGGCCCGTAGCGCGACCGCCGACCATGTGGCGGACATGCAGTTTCGCCGTCTCGTTGTCGCTCATGTCCTCGACGGAATAGCCGTCGGAACGGAGCGCGGCGATCAGGTCGTCCTTCTCGTGCGGACCTTGCTTGATGGCGACGCCGACGAAGATGTGGGCGCGGCCTTCGCCCGACCAGCGGTAGTTGAATTCGGTCACCGACCGGCCGTCGAGCGCCGACAGGAAGCGGCTGTAGACGGCGCGGTCGTCGGCCATGGCGACGGCCAGCAGGGCCTCGGTTCCCTCGCCGATCTCGGCCCGTTCGGCGATGTGACGCAGGCGATCGAAATTAACGTTGGAGCCGGAGTTGATCGCGATCAGGGCGCCGTCCCCGGCCGTCTCCGGATGGGCGGCGGCCCAGACCTTGAGGCCTGCGAGGGCGAGGGCGCCGGACGGTTCGGCCACGGCGCGGCTGTCGTCGAAGATGTCCTTGATGGCGGCGCAGATCGCGTCGTTGTCGACGGTGACGATCTCGTCCAGCAGGTCCTTGCACAGGCGGAAGGTCTCGGCCCCCGCCCGGCGCACGGCGACGCCATCGCAGAACAGGCCGACCTGATCCAGGGTTACGACCTCGCCCGCCTCGATGGCGGCCTTCATCGAGGCGGCGTCAACGGGCTCGACGCCGATCACCTTCGTGCCGGGACGCAGGAACTTCACGATGGCCGCGACGCCGGCCGCCAGGCCGCCGCCGCCGATGGGCACGAAGACGGCGGCGATGGGTTCGGAATGCTGGCGGGTGATCTCCAGCCCGACCGTGCCTTGGCCGGCGATGACGTCGGGGTCGTCGAACGGATGGATGAAGACGGCGCCGGTTTCGGCCCCACGGCGGGTCGCCTCGGCGAAGGCTTCGTCAAAGGCGTCGCCGTGCAGGACGACGTCGCCGCCGAGCGCCCTGACGGCAGCCACCTTGATGGGCGGAGTGGTCACCGGCATGACGATGGTCGCGACCGCGCCGCGTTTACGGGCCGAGAAGGCGACGCCCTGGGCATGGTTGCCGGCCGAGGCGCAGATGACGCCGTGCGCCAGCTGCTCCGGCGTCAGGGTCGCGATCTTGTTGTAGGCGCCCCGGATCTTGAACGAGAAGATCGGCTGCAGGTCCTCGCGCTTCTGCAGCACCGGCCGACCAAGCCGTACAGCGAGGCGGGGCAGCGGATCGAGCGGCGTCTCGATCGCTACGTCATAGACACGGGCGGTGAGGATGCGACGGAGAGTTTCTTGCATGAATCGGGGACGGCGAGGCAGTTCGGGGAGGAAGCGACCTCTGCCATAACAATTCGGGAAAGAAAGTCGCGCAAAATCGTCCGCCGACCTTGGGCTTCGCCGAGGTCGGCCACGCGGAATTCCGCGTGGCCCGCCCTTGCATCCCAAGCCCACAGGCCTATCTTGTCCGCACTTATGCTAATGTTGAGCATAAGGGTGAGGCGACCGAGATCGCCGAGGAGATGACGTCGATGGCGCACGCCGCCCAGCCGCTGGCCATGTCGCCGGAACTGGCCCGCGAGACCGCTCCCGTCTGGGAGAAGGTCAAGGAGTTCGTCACCCCGATGGAGTGGCCGGTTCAGGCCCAGCTGATCCACGAGATCAACCTGCTCAAGAAGGAGCGGGACGCCGTCATCCTCGCCCACAACTACATGACGCCCGACATCTTCCACGGCGTGGGCGACTACGTCGGCGACAGCCTGGGGCTGGCCAAGGAGGCCGCGAAATCGAAGGCGAAGGTGATCGTCCAGGCGGGCGTGCACTTCATGGCCGAGACGTCGAAGATACTGTCGCCCGAGAAGACCGTCCTGATCCCGGATCTGAAGGCCGGATGCTCGCTGGCCGAGGCGATCACGGGCGCGGACGTGCGTCTGATCAAGCAGAAATACCCGGGCCTGCCGGTCGTCACCTATGTGAACACCACGGCCGACGTGAAGGCCGAGACCGACATCTGCTGCACTTCCGCCAACGCCGTGCAGGTGGTGGAATGGGCGGCGAAGGAGTGGGGCGTCGACCGCGTCATCCTGATCCCCGACGAGTTCCTGGCCCGCAACGTGGCGGCGCAGACGAACGTCGGCATCATCGCCTGGAAGGGCCGCTGCATCGTCCACGAGCGCTTCACCGGCGCCGACATCGCCGAGATGCGCGAGGCCTATCCGGGCGCCCAGATCCTGGCCCACCCCGAGTGTCCCGAGGACGTCCTGGCGGCTGCCGATTTCGCCGGTTCGACGGCGGCGATGACCGACTACGTCATGGCGAAAAAGCCGAAACAGGTGGTGCTGATCACCGAATGCTCGATGGCCGCCAACATCAAGGGCGACGTGCCCGAGGTGAACTTCATCGGCCCGTGCAACATGTGCCCCTACATGAAGCGGATCACTCTGGAGAACATCCGCGACTGCCTGCGCGACATGACGTTCGAAGTGACGGTGCCGGAAGAGATGATTGCCAAGGCCGCGCTGGCGGTTCAGCGGATGATCGACCTGCCGCCGCCCGCGATCCCGGCGCGCTATGATCTGGTCAAGGCCAAGCACCACGTCGCGGTGGAGCTGATCTGATGCACTACGTGGCACCTCATTCGCGCGGGTTCGGCGGCTTCGTCGTGCTGCCCATCAAACCGAAATCCGAACCGGTTCAGGAGCCGCGCACGACCGGATGGCTGGCCAGTCTTCTCTTCAGCCCGAAGGTCGTCAGGTGACCGACGGCCCCTGGGGATCGCGCGACGGCGCTCCGCCGCCTGCGCCGGTGCAGACGACGACGGCCGTGCCGGCCTCCAGTCCGGGCGCGCCGCAGATCGACAAGGGCCAGAGCCTGCCGTGGGCCATCGGCTCCACGCTTCTGCTCGGCGGTTTCATCTGGCTGACGACAGGCAGTTGGGTCGTCGCAGTCTCCGCCCTCTTCGGCCTGTTCGTGCATGAGTACGGCCACGTCCTGGCGATGAACGCCCTCGGCATGGGACCGGCGAAAATCTACATCATCCCCTTCCTCGGCGGGCTGGCGCGCGGACAGCGCAACCCGGACAGTGAGTGGCACGGGGTGCTGGTGTCGCTGGCGGGTCCGGCGTTCGGTCTGCTGGCCGTCCTTCCGGCCGTGGGGCTCTGGTTCGCGACCGGCGACCACGAATGGATGCTGGGAGCCTTCTTTATCGCCATGATCAATCTGGTGAACCTCGCGCCCGCGCCGCCGCTGGACGGCTCCAAGGCGCTCGGCCCAGTGCTGGCCCGCATCGACCCGATGGTCGAGAAGGCGGCGCTGATCGCCATGGGCGCGCTGGCCGTGTGGTGGGGCGTGTCGACAGGGCGGTACATCCTCGCGGTCTTCCTCGCCATCGCCGTGCTCGGCTCGCTACGGCGTGGCGCGTGGCGGCCGGGCGAGAAGACCCTGACCTGGCCCGAGGCCGGCAAGTCGCTGGCCCTGTTCCTGCTGACGACCGCCCTGTGCGGAGCCGCCGCCATCGGCGTGCTCCTGCCCCTGTCGGAGGGTTCGCCCCAGGGTGCGATCGACATCGCGGCCCGTTTCATCGGGATCGGCCGATGAGCCGCATTCATCACGACGGCCCCCTGATCATCGGCGGCGGCCTGGCGGGACTGTCGGCGGCCCTGTCGGCCGCGCCGGCGCCCGTGATCGTCATCAGCCCGGCGCCCCTGCTGCAGGCCGCGTCCAGCGCCTGGGCCCAGGGCGGGGTGGCGGCGGCCCTGTCGAAGAACGACGCCCCGGCCCTTCACCTGAAGGACACGGAGGCGGCCGGGGCGGGTCTGGTCGACCACCACGCCGCCGAGGTCCTGACCGACGAGGGCAAGGGCACCGTCGAATGGTTGGCCTCGCTCGGCGCGCCTTTCGACCGGGATGCGGCGGGCGAGTTCTCCGTCAGCCTCGAGGCGGCCCATTCGATGGCGCGCGTGGCTCGGGTCGGCGGCGACGGCGCGGGCCGGGCGATCCTGTCGGCGCTGGTGGCTTCCGTCCGCGCAGCGCCGCACATCACGGTCTGGGAGGACGCCCGGCTGCGGGCCCTGATCCAGGACGAGACCGGCCGCGTGCGCGGAGCCGTGATCGAGCATCCGAGCGGCCGCATCGTCGAGGTCCTGGCGCCTGCGGTGGTTCTGGCGACCGGCGGTGCAGGCGGCCTGTTCGGTGCGACGACGACGCCGGTGGCGCTGAAGTGCGAGGGCATGGCCCTGGCCTGGGCGGCGGGGGCGGAGATCCTCGATCCGGAGTTCGTTCAGTTCCACCCCACCGCCATCGACGTCGGGCTGGACCCCATGCCGCTGGCGACCGAGGCCCTGCGGGGCGAGGGGGCGCGGCTGATCGACAGGGACGGCGTCTTCCTGCTGGGCGAGGCCGACGACGCCGACCTGAAACCGCGTGATGTCGTGGCGCGGGCGGTTCATGCGGCGCGGGCCGCCGGACGCGGCGCCTTCCTCGATGCGCGCACGGCCATCGGCGAACATTTCCCGACCGAGTTTCCGGCCGTGTTCGCGGCCTGCATGCGGGCCGGTCTGGACCCGCGCGTGACGCCGATCCCGGTGGCGGCGGCGGCCCATTATCACATGGGCGGGATCGCGGCCGATCCTGACGGGCGCACCTCGCTGGAAGGCCTCTACGCGGTCGGCGAATGCGCGGCGACGGGGGTCCACGGCGCCAACCGACTGGCGTCCAACTCCCTGCTGGAGGCCGCGGCCTTCGGGCGACGGACGGGGCGCGAGGCGGCGAGGCAGGTCGCGACCAAGGGAGCTGTCGCCGTCGGAGCGGTTATCGACGACCTGCCCGAGGCGGCCCATGCCGAGCTGCGTGCGGCGATGAGCGCCGACGCGGGCGTGGTCCGCGATGCGACGGGCCTGACGCGGCTGATCGCCCTGATCGATCGGCTGGAGGCCGCCCACGGCGCGCCCCCGGCCCTGATCGCGGCGCGGCTGATCGCCGAGGCGGCGCTGGCGCGGCATGAGAGCCGGGGCGGTCACTACCGTTCGGACTATCCCGACACAGCGGCGACGCCGGTCCACACGCGCATCCGGCGCGACATGCTGCAGACGGCGGCGGCATGAACGGACTTCCCGACACCCTGATCCTGCCCGTCATCCGCATGGCCTTGGCCGAGGATCTGGGCCGCGCCGGCGATGTCACGGCCCAGGCCTGCATCCCCGAGGGCGCACGCATGCGGGCGCGATTCGCGGCGAGGAAGCCGGGCGTGCTGGCGGGCATAGACTGCGTCCGGCTGACGGTGCTGGAGATGGATCCGCAGGCCTCCATCGATCTGAAGCTGAAGGACGGCGAGGCCTTCGAGGCGGGCGCGGTCCTGGCCGAGGTCGAGGCCGACGCCCGCGCCTTCCTGTCGGCGGAGCGGACGGCGCTGAACCTTCTGGGCAGGATGTGCGGCATCGCCACCCTGACCCGGACCTATGTCGAGGCGGTCGTCGGCACGAACGCGCGGATTGCGGATACGAGGAAGACCACGCCCGGCCTGCGCGCGCTGGAGAAGCACGCCGTGCGATGCGGCGGCGGGGTCAATCACCGCTTCGGTCTGGATGACGCCATCCTGATCAAGGACAACCACGTGGTCGTCTGCGGCGGCGTCGTCGAAGCCGTGACGGCGGCGCGGGCCCAGGCGGGGCATCTGATGAAGATCGAGCTTGAGGTCGATGGCCTCGCCCAGTTCGATCAGGCGCTGACGATGGTGGCGGAAGGGCAAGGACCCGACGTCATCATGCTCGACAACTTCGACAACGCCGAACTGGCCGAGGCGGTGAAACGCAGGGGAGGCCAGAGGGTGGTTCTCGAGGCGTCCGGCGGGGTCAATCTGACGACCGTGCGGGGCATCGCCGGGACCGGCGTGGACGTCATTTCCGTGGGCGCCCTGACGCACTCGGCCCCGGTGCTGGACATCGGGCTGGACGCTTTCTGAGGAACGAGCCGGACGGAAGGGTTTTCTTGTTCAGATCAGAAGGAGATTCCCATGGCCACGGCCCCGAAGATTCCCAAGGAACAACGGAGCTTCGCCGACCACGGCGCGCTCAGCCTTTCTGACGCCGCGGACTCGGATCGGCGCGATCACATGACCGGCGTTCAGTCGCACCAGCCCGGCGACGGCGACGTCAATCTCAATGAGCAGGGACGGTTCGGGAACCTGAGCCAGAACCTGACTGCGATCCGCAACGTGCAGGAGCGCTGAGGCGGTCCGTCAGACCTGAGGTGCGCTGACGGAGGCGGAGTCTGCGCTCGCCGGCACGGCCGGAGCCGAGACGGGCGTCACGAGAGGTGCGAGCGCGACGGCCGGGGCGGGAACGGGAGCCTCGGCCGAAGCCGCAGGAGCGGGGTTTCCACCGCTGATGTTTTCCTGAGCCAGAAGCGCCGTGTAGGCGATGGCCTGTCCGGCCTGACGGACCGTCTCGGACGGGTCGATACCGGCATAGACGGTGCGCTGGATGTCCGACCCCGTCGACCCGCGCGCGGCATAGCTGAAGGCGTTCGACGAACCGGCGCGTCCACCGAAACGATAGAAGATGTGGCTGCCGACCTGGCTGACACGCAACAGGCTGTTGCGCCACGACGGCGAGACGCCCGTCGTGTGGAAGAAGGTGGCGTTGCCGACGCCCGCATAGACGGCGCCCGACAGGGCGGCCGAGGCGACCGTGCGGGCCCGGTTCCAGGCGGAACGATTGACCGGCCCGCGCATCGAGCCGTCGCAGGTGAAGCTGAACTGGCAGCCGACGCGGCGGCCCGAACCCTGGAAGACGACGCCGCAGACACTGCGCGGGAAGGCGGGGTGGCGGGCGCGGTTCAGGACGACCTGGACCACGGCGCGCATGCCGTCCGAACCTTCGCCTCGCGCCTCGTAATAGGCGGCCTGGGTCAGGCATTCGAGATCGCGCGAGGCGTCGAGCGCGTTGCTGATGTGGAAGGGACGGGCGGCGGCAGAGATGTCGGTCAGGCTGGCGCGGCGAAGGTCGGATCGGGCATTGTCCGGACGCAGCTGTTCCAGACGCGCGGTCAGCAGTTCGGCCTGGCGATCGCGCTGGGCGCCGCCGGCGACGGTATAGGGATCATGACGGCGGGCGATGGCCAGGGCGCTGGCGTCCAGACCGCCCGCGGCGGCGGCGAGCGCCTCCTCGGTGAAACCGGCGGCGGTGGCGCCTTCCAGCCGTTCGGCCTGGGCGCGGACGGTCGTCGCACGCGCGACGGTCCCTCCCAGATAGGCGCAGCCGATTCCCAACCCCACGAGCGCGCCAAACGCCGCCGCCGCCTGCACGGGCCTTATCCTGGCCGCACGGTCGGCATGCGAAGTCGCACGCTGTTGCGAGGGTTGAAACAAAGGCGTCGTCCTATTCAACAGGGCGGAAAGGTCGCCCCCGGGTCGTCTGCAGAACCGGGCGACATAAGAGGTCGCGGGCCGGTTTGCGAATCGGAGGTCGGTGAACGCCTGACCGCCGAAGGATGGGCCTTAAGCCACCCGTTTATGTCCTCAATGTGGTTGATTCGCAATATGTCGCTGCAGCGCAGCAATTGTGGCCGACGTTCAGGTCTGGAAGAGATGAGTCGCGCCTGCATCGTGCAGACGCCGGTGGGTTTGAGGACGAATGCCGTATCGGTTTGCACAAGCGAAACTTAACTGGCGGTCGATGCCCGCGAGACATGCTCTTCCTTCTTGCTTTTATTGTATTCGTCCCCTGCCAGATCCGGAATTCATCTCTGATGAAGGGCTCTCAGGGAACGAGAGCCGCGTGGCGGCGTTGAAGCGTGACCTTACCCATATCAGGATCCATCCCATGCGCCGTCCCCTGTCCACGACCGCCGCCGTCGCCGTCCTCGCCCTGGGTGCGACCGCCCTCTCGGCCTGTGGCCACACCACGGAACAGCGCGCAGCGACCGGCGCTATCGCCGGGGCCGTGGTCGCCGGCCCGGTGGGCGCGGCAGTCGGCGGCGCGGCCGGCGCCGCCCGCCCGCACTGACCCGCACGCCCGGCGTCAGAGGCTATGGGGCCAGTTCGGAGATCGCTGCGCGGGTGCGTCCCGGCGACGACGGTTCGCCGAAGAACGGCCGCGTTCGCCGATTAAAAGGCACGCACGCTTGATTTGCGGCTCCGTTTCGGCTTTGCCGACGCCCGGACGCCGTTGCGATCCCCGCCCTCGTCACATCCGGCGCAGGGCCCATCCACCGAAGGACGACCGACCGACCGCATGAGAGATCTGAAACAGACCGGCTTCAACGACCGCATCAGCACTCAGCAGGAGGCCAAGAAGGCCCTGCTGGCCAAGTTCAAGCCCAAGGCCGCCGCGCCCGATCCCGAGTTCGACAAGCTGGCCGAAAAGCGCGCGGCCGATAAGGAGGCCATTCGCCTCCAGCACGAGGCCGCCAAGGCCGAGGAACGCCGCATCAAGGCCGAGCGCGACGAGGCTCGGCGCGCAGCCGAACGCGAAACCGAGGAGGCCATCGAGGCCGAGAAGCGCGCAAACCGCAAAGAGCGGAAGCAGCTCACCAAGGAAGAACAGAAGGCCGCTCGCGACGCCAAGTACGCCGCTCGCAAGGCGCGCAAGTAGGCCGCAGGCCTTCGCGCTTTCAACGAGATCATTCAGCCCGTCGCGATGCCGCGGCGGGCCGAAGTCTTTATGGGGCGGCCGGCGCCAGGATGTCGCCCAGCGCCTCACGCAACTGTTCGCCGGAGTAGGGCTTGCGCAGGAACGGCCACGGCGCGTCGGTCAGGGCCAGATCGACATCGTCGCCTGCATAGCCCGACGTCAGCATGACCGACATCTGCGGCCAGCGTTCGGCGCAGATCCGTGCCAGTTCGACGCCGGTCATTCCGCCCGGCATCACGATGTCGCTCAGCATGACGTCGAAGTGGCGTTGCTGCAGGATAGCCAGCGCCTGGGCCGCGGTCTCTGCCGTCTCGACCTGCAGACCCATGCCCCGGAGCTGTTCCATCGCGATGGCGGCGACGCCTGTGTCATCCTCGACCAGCAGCAAGGTCTGGCCCGCCTTCACAGCCCCGGGCACGCGGCGAGGGCCGGCCTCCTGGGGATCGTCGTCGGCCAGGGCGGGCGGCAGGTAGACACGGATTTCCGTGCCCTCGCCGACCGTGGACGTGATCTTCACTCCGCCGCCGCTCTGGCGAGCGAAACCATAGACCTGGCTTAGACCCAGGCCGGTGCCCTTGCCGACCGCCTTGGTGGTGAAGAAGGGCTCGAACACCCGCCGCATGGTCTCGGCGTTCATCCCCGAACCCGTGTCTGAAACCGTGACGCAGACATAGTCGCCGGGGGCCAGTTCGACGACGTCGCCGGCCTCGACCTCGCAGGCCTGGGTCTGGACGGTGATCCCTGCGCCTTCCGTCTGGCCCCGCTCGGCGACGGCGTCGCGGGCGTTGACGATGAGGTTCAGCAGGGCCGCCTCGAACTGGGCCGGATCGACGATGACGCGAGCGCCGCCGCGACGAAGCTTCAGCTTGTAGATGACGGCCTCTCCGACCGCGCGACGCAACAGGGGGTCGCTCTCGCGGATCAGGGCGTTGATGTCGACAGCCTCGGGCCGCAGGGCCTGACGCCTTGAGAAGGCGAGAAGCTGGTGCGTCAGACGCTCACCGCGTCGCGCGGCCGACAGGGCGGCTTCGCCCAGCTTTTGGCGACGCGCGGCGTCGTCCGGCGACTTCAGGATCAGATCCAGGGCGCCGATGACCACGGTCAGCAGGTTGTTGAAGTCGTGCGCCACGCCGCCGGTCAGTCGTCCGACCGCCTCCATCCGCTGAGCGTGCATCAGGTCCGCCTCGGCCTTGGCCTTTTCCGCCAGGGCATCGCCGACGCGGTCTTCCAGCAGTTCGTTGATCCGTTTCAGGTCGTGTTCGACCCGACGGGCGTCGGTGACATCGAACGCCACGCCGACGAAGCCGATGACCTCGCTTCCGGGGCCGAAACGCGGCCGCGAGAACGACTTCAGCCACCGGTACTCGCCGCTGTTGTGAAGGTATCGGGCTTCCAGGGAGAACGGCAGACCCGTGGCCTCGCCGGCGACGGACTCGGCGACAATACGGGCCTGATCGTCGGGATGGACGACGGTGCGCCAGTCGGCCAACCGGGTCTCTTCGTAGGTCCCGCCGTAGTATTCGACGTAGGCCTGATTGACGAAGGCGCGGGTGCGATCCTGCTGCGTGACCCAGATCAGGACGGGGGCCGTGTCCGCGATGTCGCGGAATCGGGCCTCGCTCTCCAGCACCTCGGCCTGGGCCCGGGTGCGCTCGACCTCGGACCAGGCGCGGTCGGCGACATTCTCGATCAGGCTGATTTCGGCGCTGGTCCAGACGCGTGGCTTGACGCTGTTGACATGCAGGAAGGCGCGCAGCAACCCCGAGCGAACCAGCGGCACGGTGACGAACGCCGCGACCTGGACCGCCTCGAAACCCGCCGTGGCCGCGGAGGTCCGGGCATCCCGCGCGACGTCGTCGACCACGATCGTCCTGCCTTCCGCCAGCTCGCGATCCACCTCGCCGCCGAAGTTCCGGATTCGATGGGCGCCCTGCAGGCTGCCGACCCCTTCGGTCCAGTCCCGCGCCATTTCGAAGACTTCGTGGTTCTGGCGCAGCTCTCCGTGACCGACACGGTTCACGCCCAGCATGCGTCCCAGGACGCTCTGGACATGATCCATGATCGCCTCGGGATCGTTCAGCTCGCGGACGCCGTCGGACAGCTCCAGCAGGAAACGCTGGCGGCGTTCCTGCTGGGCAAGGGCGTCCAGCGCCTCGCGGGTCGTGGTGACGTCGAACGACAGTCCGACATAGCCCTGGAACACCCCGTCGCCATCGAACCGGGGGTTCACCGACACCCGCATCCAGCGCCAGACATCGTCGTGGCGCAAGAACCGGCACTCGAAGGCATAGGGCAGGAAGCGGGATCGCGCCTCAGCCTGGGTGGCGTTGACGTCGGCGAGATCGTCAGGATGGATCGAGGCCTTCCAGGCATGACCCATGAAGGTCTCGCCGGGCTTGCCGTAGAACTCCACCAGGGCGGCGTTGACGAACTCGACCTCGCCCTCGGCATTGGTCAGCCAGACCGGAGAGGGCGCGGTGTCGGCCATCAGGCGGAAGCGGGTCTCGCTCTCGCGCAGCGCTGCTTCGGCCGCCTTGGCGTCGGTAATGTCGACGGTCACGGCGATATAGCCGGACTGGTTCCCGTCCTCGTCGCGCAGGGCGCGCAGGCTGGTCAGGGCCCAGACGATCGAGCCATCGGGCCGGATGTAGCGCTTCTCGACCTGACCGCCCTCGCTATCGCCGGCGAGCACGCGGCCCAGAAGGTCGATCGTGGGCTGGACATCGTCGGGGTGGCTGACGTCCCGGGTCGTGATGCCGAGAACGGACTCAGGAGAATGGCCGAGAAGCTCGGCGAAGCGGGCGTTGGCGCTGACCACGGCGCCCTCCATGCTGACCCGGGCGATGCCGGCTGAAGCCTGATCCACCATGGCGGTCAGTTCGGCTTCGTTGCGCCGCAGCGCGTCCTGGGAGCTCTCCAGCGCGGCGACTGTCTCGCCCAGCCGGGTCAGGCTCTTGCGCAGGGAAGAGGCGACGATGGTGACGAACCCGCCGACGACGAGGAAGCTCACGGTCGAGACCCGACCCGTCGGCGTGATGATCCCGACACCCAGGGCGCCGGAATCCGCGATCAGCCAGGTGCCGAGCAGGGACGCGACCGTCGCCACGAATCCCGCTGTCCGCCCGCCCATGAGCGCGGCCAGGATGATGCCGGGAAACAGGATCGTGGACCCGGCGATGCCGCTGTAGACGCCTGACAGCGCCGCCCGCAGCAACAGAGACCCCGCCGTCCACGCCAGGCCGATCAGCACCGTCCGCCACAGGGGTTGCGGGCGCACGGTCGCAAGGCGCGCCAGCAGCGCGTCCGTCCCCTTGATGCCGCCTCGGAACGCGGATGCGCTCAATCAAACCCCCGGTTCGCGCGTTTGCGCGAAAAACGGCAACGCTTTCCAACGCCTTGCGTTCCCTGCCCCGGCAAGCCTTGTCCCGACGGGGTTTCAGGCCTTGGCGAGGGCGGCTGGAACGCCTACCTGCCCCAACGATTAGAGACTGCCGCCAAAGGAGCAAGCATGACCGCAACGATCCACACCGGCCTGACGAAGGCCGAACGCAGCGCAGTGGCGCAGGAGCTGTCCAAGGTGCTGGCGGACAGCTTCGCCGTCTATATGAAGACCCACGGCTACCACTGGAACGTCCGGGGGCCCGAGTTCTTCACCCTTCACAACCTGCTGGAACAGCAATACCGCGACATCTGGGCGGCGCTGGACGAGATCGCGGAGCGAATCCGCGCGCTGGGAGAGTTCGCGCCCCAGGCGCATTCCGCCTTCGCCAACCTGACGTCCATCAAGGACGGCGATCCCGACCAGGACGCCCCGGCCATGCTGACCGAGCTCATGAAGGATCATGAGACCCTGATCGCCACCTGCCGCGCCGCGCTCAAGGCGGCCGACGACGATGGCGACGACGTCTCGGTCGATCTCCTGACCCAGCGTCTCGGCGCGCACGAGAAGTTCGCGTGGATGCTGCGTTCGACCCTCGGCGGTCGCTGAACCAGCGGTAACCCACCGGCCCGAAAAGCGCCGTGATGCGGGACGATAGAGCCCGCCTCCCGGTGTTTCAGCGCCGCAGTCCCGGATCCCCATGCCGCTTCCGTCCCTCAGCTCCGTCGACTGGACCCGGGTAAAGACCCTGGCCCGTCGCTATGCCGCCGCGGCTCCGGCGGCGGTGGCGGCGCTCGGCGTTGCGATGGCGGCGTCCTCGACGGTGCGTCCGGCCGGCGATCGCACGGCCGAGGCCGTGGCCCGCATCACCCAGGGCGACCTCTCCGCGCGCGGCCTCGCCGCTCTGAGCGCGCGGATGGATCCGGCCCAGCTGGCCCTGGCGATCCGCTTCGACCCGAATGAGCGACGCGCGACCCTTCTGGGACTCACGCCCGGCTGGGAAAGCCTGACCCTCGCGGGACGGCCGACGCTGGAGCTCGGCGTGAACGGCCTGGACGCCCAGAAGCGCAACGCGGCCATGCCCGCCGCCGTGGGCGCGCTTCGCCCGGCCGTGCCCTTCGCGTTCAACGCCGCGACCACGGCCGACCGGGCCCGCGCCCTGCGCTGCCTCACCCAGGGTGTCTATTACGAGGCGGCGCTCGAAAGCACCGAGGGCCAGGAAGCCGTGGCCCAGGTGATCCTCAACCGCGTGCGCGATCCCAACTATCCGAACACCGTCTGCGGCGTCGTCTTCGAAGGCGCCGAACGGACCACCGGCTGCCAGTTCAGCTTCACCTGCGACGGCGCCCTGGCCCAGGCGCCGGTCGGCTGGGCCTGGGACCGGGCCCGCATCGTCGCAGAGCGCGCCCTGTCCGGCCACGTCGCGACCAAGGTGGGGACTGCGACCCACTATCATGCCGACTACGTCCACCCCTGGTGGTCGCCCACGCTGGCCAAGATCACCCAGATCGGGGCCCACATCTTTTATCGCTGGAAGGGGCTGGCCGGCGAGACGGCCTCGTTCAAACAGACCTATGCGGGGCGCGAGCCGGTCATCGACGAGGCGCGCTTCTCGCGTCCGCGTCTGATCGTCGCTTCGGCGGACACCACCGAGGTCGGCGCCGACGACGCCACCGTTCTGGCGGAAGGCGGGATGAACCTGCGTACGGTCGAGATCGATGGCCAGACCCGGGTCGTCGGCGTCGCAAGCCTCGGCGGCCGCCGTCAGGCCACGGCGGCCGACATCGCCGCGATCAACGCCCGTCTTCAGGCGTTCGAGGCCCCGCCGCTGACGATGCCTGCGCCGGCCGCTGCGCCGCCTCCGGCCGGCGTCACTACCATGGACGTGGAAGAGGTCGGTCGCCCCGCGAACTAGGTCTGGTGTCGATCACAGGGTGCAACGCCCGGGCTTATCAGGCATTCAGACTTCGACCGGGCGTATGGCCCCGCTTGGAATGATCTCTTGGACGCCGACCCGCACTGGACCGAAGCCAATCGCCTCGCCGCCCTGCATGCTTACGGCGTGATGCATACAGCGCCGGAGGCGGGGTTCGACGATGTCGTCGCCCTGGCCGCCAGCATCTGCGAGACTCCGACCGCCCTCATCAGCCTTGTCGACAGCGATATCCAGTGGTTCAAGGCCCGCGTCGGTCTGGACGCCTGCGAGACCGGCCGCGATGTGTCGTTCTGCGACCACGCCATGCGCGAGCACGACGTCATGGTCGTGCCGGACGCGACCCTCGATCCCCGCTTTGCCGCCAACGGGCTGGTTACCGGCGCGCCGCATATTCGCTTCTACGCAGGGGCTCCGCTGGTCTCCGCCGACGGCTTCCCGGTCGGGTCGCTCTGCGTCATCGACTACAAGCCCCGGCCGGAAGGCCTGACCCCGCTGCAGGCGCGTACCCTGACGGTGCTGGCTGCTCAGGTCGTGAACCAGCTGGAACTCAGGAGGGCGGTAGCCCAAGGCAGGCTGGACGACGCCAACCTCACGAACGCCGGGGCCGCGTTGGCCGACAGCGAGGCCAAGTTCCGGGCCATCGCCGATTCCATGCCGCAGATGGTCTGGTCGACCCTGCCGGACGGTTTCCACGATTACTACAACGCCCGCTGGTACGAGTTCACCGGCGTGCCCGCCGGCTCGACCGACGGCGAAGGCTGGAACGGCATGTTCCACCCGGAAGACCAGGCGCGCGCCTGGGAAGTCTGGAGCCATTCGTTGGCGACCGGCGACCCCTACGAGATCGAATACCGCCTACGCCGCGCCGATGGCGTCTACCGCTGGACGCTGGGCCGGGCCACGCCGATCCGCAACGAGGCCGGCGAGATCACCCGCTGGTTCGGCACCTGCACCGACATCGAGGACCTCAAGCGGTCCGAAGAGGGCAAGGACCTGCTCAGCCAGGAACTGAGCCACCGGATCAAGAACATCTTCGCCGTGATCTCGTCCCTGATCGCCCTGTCGGCCCGCGAGCATCCGGAGGCCAAGGCGTTCGCCGGCTCGGTGCGCGACCGGATCAACGCCCTGGCCCGCGCCCACGAGTTCGTCCGGCCCCACTCCGAGGTGTCGCAGCCGCTGATCGGGGATACGACCCTGCACACCTTCCTGAGCGCCCTGTTCAAGCCCTATGTCGATGCGGGCGGCCAGTCGCGCGTCCTGATCGAGGGCGAGGACGCGACGTTCGACGACCAGGCCGCCACCTCCGTCGCCCTGCTGTTCCATGAACTGGCGACCAACGCCGCCAAGTATGGCGCCCTGTCCGTCCCGGGCGGCCGAGTCCTGTTGCGCACGCGCAACGAAGGCGACCGATTTATTCTGACGTGGACCGAGCAGGGCGGTCCCGCCATCGCCGGAAAGCCCGCCCGGCAAGGGTTTGGCACGGCCCTGTCCACCCTGTCAGTCCAGGGTCAACTGGGCGGAAAGCTGGAACGAAGATGGGAGCCGGGGGGTTTGGTCCTCAAGGCGGACCTCCCCGCCACGGCGCTTTCACGGCGCCGCGCCGCACTGAAAAGAAATGAACCGGACGAACGCCCCCGCGTTCCGTGAGTCCGATAACTGGCATAACAAGGCTATGACTGCGCGTATCCTGATCATCGAAGACGAGGCTCTCGTGGCCATGGAACTCCGCTTCGTGCTGGAGGATCTTGGACATGAGGTCATCGCCACGGCGGCGGATGCGAAGAGCGCCCGGTCGATCGCGTCCGAGAACGACATCGATCTGGCCCTCGTCGACATTCATCTGTCCGACGGGCCGACCGGTATCGATCTGGGTCGCGAACTGGGTCAGCAGAGGGGCGTGACCGTCCTGTTCATGACTGCAAACCCCGGCATGGTCCGCGAGGGCGTCGCCGGCACGATCGGCGTCCTGTCGAAGCCGACCGATGAGCGCGCCGTTCAAACAGCGGTGGATTACGCCCTTCGTCGGCGTCAGGGGCGACCGGTCGAATACGCTCCGCCGGAGCTTCAGATCTTCGCTTGAGCCCCACGACCGATACATTTTCAAAACCGGCTCCTGACCGCCCCGGGCGTCTGATCCAGCTCGTTTACCGAAGCCTTAGCTGCAACGGCGCCGAAAGCGTTCTTCAGATGTCCGACATCCTGTATCAGGCCCGGACCGGCAACGCCCGCGACGGCATCACGGGCGTCCTGACCGCCGTCGACGGTCATTTCGTGCAGGTCATCGAGGGCGCCGAGATCGTCATCGACCGATTGCTGGACAGGCTGGAACGCGACACCCGACATACCGACCTGACGATCATCGAGCGCCGTGTGGCGACGGTGCGCCTGTTCGGCGACTGGGATATGGTCAGTCCGCGACTGGCGGCGAGCGAGTTGTCCTTGCTGGCCCTGTTGATCAACGACGCCGACGCCGGGGTCGCGGACTTCGCCGCCGTGTTGGGTCGCGCGGTGGCGCAGCAAGAGGCCGTGCTGGAGGGGCGACGCTCTTCCCGCGATGCCGGCCCTGTTCCGGAAAACATCGCCACGCTCTCGTCCAGCCCACGCGCCTGAGCCGCCTTGTTGGCGGCCCGCTCGTCCTGACCAGGGATCACCAGACTCCAATCTTCTCCGCCTCGTGGTGGCTGATCGGATGGTGCGCCTTGGCGTGGTCTTCCTCGGCAAGGAAACGCACCGCCTCCAGTGCAGCCATGCACCCCATTCCGGCGGCCGTGACGGCCTGACGGTAGACGTCGTCGGTGACGTCGCCGGCGGCGTAGCAGCCCTCGACATTGGTCGCTGTCGTGCCGGGCTTCACCACAAGATATCCGCCCTGTTTGGTCTCCAGCTGGCCCTGGAACAGTTCCGACGACGGGGCATGGCCGATGGCGATGAAGACGCCGTCCGCCTGGACCTCCTGTGTCGATCCTGTCTGGGCATGCTTCAGTCGAACGCCGGTGACGTTGGAGGCGATGCCGTCCGACTGGCCGAGGATCTCGTCGACGGCGTGGTTCCAGATGACCTCGACCTTCGGATTGGCGAACAGCCGGTCCTGCAGAATCTTCTCGGCGCGGAACTCGTCCTTCCGATGCACGACCGTAACCTTGGCCGCGAAATTGGTCAGGAACAGCGCCTCCTCCACGGCGGTGTTCCCGCCGCCGACGACGATGACGTTCTTGCCGCGATAGAAGAAGCCGTCGCAGGTTGCGCAGGCGGAGACGCCGAAGCCCTGGTATTTCTGCTCGCTCTCTAGCCCCAGCCATTTGGCCTGGGCGCCGGTGGAGATGATGACCGTCTCGGCCAGCAGTTCGGTCCCCGAATCCAGCTTCAGCCGGAACGGCCGCTGGGACAGGTCGCAGGAGACCACGATGTCCTCGATCACCTCCGTACCGACATGCAGGGCCTGGGCCTTCATCTGCTCCATCAGCCAGGGCCCCTGGATGGTCTCGGCGAAGCCCGGATAGTTCTCCACATCGGTGGTGATGGTCAGCTGGCCGCCCGGCTGGATGCCGGCGATGACCGCCGGGTTCAGGTTGGCGCGCGCCGCATAGATCGCGGCAGTCCAGCCGGCGGGGCCGGAGCCGATGATGGCGACACGGATCGTTCTCGGAGTGCTCATGAGTGCTATCTAGTCGCTGATTCCGCCCGGCGCGACGCCGGGCCCCATGGAAATTCGTGGAGAGACGACAGATGGCCGTTCAACCGCAACGCAGCTTCATCGGCGTGGGGCTGGCGATCGGCGTCGGCCTGGGCTCCGCCATCGGCGTCGCGATCGGCAGCCTGCCCGTCGGCATCGCGGTCGGCGTGGCTCTGGGCGTCGCCATCGGCGCTGCGCTGGACGCCCGCGACAAGGCGAAACGCAAGGGCAATGGCGATGGAGGCTCGACCCCGGTCTTCGGCGACAGTGGTCGGTCGAGGGACAACGACGCCGGCGACGGCGACGGTGGATCGGATGGCGGTGGTGGCGGCGGCGACTGAGCCCTATCGACCCATCCGTTTCAGGACGTCCCGCGCGGCCCGATCCGTCTCGGCCAGCGGCGCATAGGTCCAGCGTTCCAGATTCCCGTCGAACGGCCGCAACGCGCCCTTCGCCTCCAGATCTGCGTGCAGCCGAGCGAACTTGCCCGGCGGCTTCAGCGCGACCATCGGCAGGACATGCACCGGCTTGCCGGTCGAGGCGGCCTCGGCGGCCATGTTGGCGCTGTCCTCGGTGACGAGGATGTGGTCGGCGGCGTCGAGGAAGGCGAACAGCGGGTTCGTCCCCTCGCCGTCCCAGATCCAGCCGGGCACGTCCGCCAGACGCTCGGTCATCACCGTCTTCGCCGCCTCGGGCGTGCGGCGCGAGAAGGTCAGAAGCAACGATCCGGCGGAGGTCCGCACCGCCTCCGCGATCCGGTCCGCCAGAGACGCAGCATGGGCCGGCGTCAGGTCGAAGGCCCGGGATTTGCCTCCGATCAGAACCGCCACGCGCGGACGGGGCAGGGCGCCGAGCCGGTCTGCGAAGGCGGACGCCGCCTGGGCCAGGACTTCGGGCGTGATGCGATGGGGCGATCCGGTGATCGAGACGACATTGGCGCCGGTCAGGCCGTCGTGGGCAGGAGCCACCACCATGTCGAACAGCGCGGGATCGAGACGCGGGTCCTGGGTCTGGACCACGAAGGTCCTGCCGCCGCTCAGCCGTCGCGCGGCCAAAGACAGGGGCAGGGTCGCCCGACCCGTCGCGATCCACAGATCGGGCCACGCTTCGCCATCAGAGGGGAGGGGCGACGCCGAGGCCAGCATCCACGGCGCCTTTAACGCGACCGGCAGCCAGTCGAACGCCGGCCGCCATTTCACACGTCTGGTTTCGATGATCGCAGGAGTCAGGCGCGCAACCGCCTCGGCAAGGCCGAGCGCCTGATTTTCCATGCCGATACGGCCGTCGGAGACGACCGCGATACGAAGAGGGCCTGGCCCTACTTCCACTCGACCTTGAGGATTTCGTAGGCCTTCACGCCGCCGGGGGTGTTCACCTCGACGGTGTCGCCGACGGCCTTGGAGATCATGGCGCGGGCGATGGGCGAGGAGATGGAGATCTTGCCCTGTTTCACGTCGGCCTCGTGCTCGCCGACGATCTGGTAGCGGCCTTCTTCCTCGGTGTCCTCGTCGACCACGGTGACGGTGGCGCCGAACTTGACCTGATCACCGCTGAGCTTGGTCACGTCGATGACCTGGGCGCGGCTGATCTTGTCCTCGATGTCGGCGATCGAGCCTTCGATCCACCCCTGGCGTTCCTTGGCTGCGTGGTACTCGGCGTTTTCCGACAGGTCACCGTGTTCACGGGCCTCGGAAATCGCTGCGATGACGCTGGGACGTTCCACCGACTTCAATTGCTTAAGCTGATCGTCGAGGGAGCGGTAACCCTCGGCCGTCATCGGCACTTTTTCCATGTGGTCGTGATTTTCTGACTTGTCGCCCGGTAAACCGGAGAGGGGACTTAAGAGAAACTCTGGCGAATACGCTGGTCGCTGGGCGCGCGCGACCGGCCGAAGAAGCTAGGGCGCCCGGCGCGGAAACTCAAGGTCCGGCCAGGAAGGCGTCTGCCGGATCAGCCCGCGGGAGGTCGCACGGCGGGATGACGACCGTGCGACAGACGCCGATCAAGCATCGTCCTGGCCAGGCCATAGACGATCCAGGCGATCAGGGACGCGCCGATCACGGCGAACAGCAGCGATGCCAGCATCGCACCCGCAGCCATGAAGGCGAGGAGAAAGGCGATAGCCGCGCCCAGTCCGGCCGCGATCTGGATTGTTTTCAACTGCATGGGCAGGTTAACGCGCGCCCGGTCAGCCGGTTGCGACTCCGGATATCGGGTTCAGGCGTAGGCGTAGGGTCCCCCGCGCTCCAGCGCCCGCTGATAGGCCGGCCGGGCGTGGATGGTCTGCAGAAAGGCCTTGAGCCTGGGCTTGTCCGGGCCATAGGGCGCACGGCTGGCCCCGGCCTCCAGCGGGAAGCTCATCATGATGTCGGCGGCCGAGAAGGCGTCGCCGGCGAACCAGGGCGACTTCGCCAGCTCAGCCTCCCAATAGGCGGTGTGGGCCGCGATCTGCGGGTCGATGAAGCTGGCCTGCGCCTTGTTGGCGATCGCCTTGACCAGCGGTCGCACCAGACCGGGAGATCGTGTCGGCAGGGCGCCGAACACCAGTTTCAGCAGCAGGGGCGTCATCGCAGACCCCTCGGCGTAGTGCAGCCAGTATGTAAACCGCCGCCCCGCCGCTGTCCCGGCCGTGGGTTTCAGCCCATGCTCTGGATAGGCGCCCAGCAGGTGTTCGACGATGGCCCCGGTCTCGGCGACGATGATGTCCCCGTCCTGGATAACCGGCGACTTGCCCAGCGGATGGATGGCGCGCAGCTCGGGCGGGGCCAGCATGGTCTGGGCGTTCCGCTCGTAGCGCCTGACCTCGTAGTCGAGACCCATTTCCTCCAGCAGCCACAGCACGCGCTGGGAGCGGGAGTTGTTCAGGTGGTGGACGACGATCATGGCGGCTCTCCCCGGTTTGGATCACCTTAGCGACGTTGACGCCGGGGAGGGCAAGCGCCGTTAGCGGGTGCGCCCGCTCCAGCGCTGACGGGGATGCCCCTGGGCCTGAGCCCCGCCTTGAGATGCGCGCCCGGCCCGGTTCAGGCTCGGCGTCACCCCGGTCCGACGGCCCTGCCACAGTTCATAGGCCAGGGTCGCCAGCGCCAGTTTCCCGGCATGCCGACCGGCGAACCCGCGTCCGCTCTTTGACAGCAGAAGGCCGCCGATGACGGTGGCGATACGGGACAGGGCCATGGTTATCTCCTCAAGTTCACGAGCAGTAACGGTCCGGTCCGGCTCAGGTTCACCGAGATTGAAAGCCTGCGCGCTTTCGCCCACACCGGTCTGATGACCACACCCGACCCTCGCCTCACGTCTCTCGCCCATGGCGGCGGGTGCGGGTGCAAGCTGTCGCCGGGCGTGTTGCGTGACATCCTGTCCAGGACGCCCCAGGCGGCGGCCTTCGCCAATCTGATGGTGGGGATCGAGACGTCCGACGACGCCGCCGTCTGGCGTCTCAACGATCAGCAGGCGCTCGTCGCGACGACCGACTTCTTCATGCCGGTGGTCGACGACCCGTTCGACTTCGGCCGGATCGCCGCGACCAATGCCCTGTCCGACGTCTACGCCATGGGCGGGCGGCCGATCTTCGCCCTGGCGCTGGTCGGCATGCCGGTGAACGTCCTGTCGACCGAGATCATCGGCCGGATCCTGGCGGGCGGGGCCAGCGTCTGCGCCGAAGCCGGCATCCCCGTCGCCGGCGGTCATTCGATCGACAGTGTCGAGCCCATCTACGGCCTCGTGGCGCTCGGCGTTGTCCATCCCGATCGTGTCCTGACCAATCGCGGCGCGTGGCCGGGCGATGTCCTGATTCTGACCAAGGGTCTCGGCGTCGGCATCCTCTCGGCGGCCCTGAAACAGGCGCGGCTCGACGACGCCGGCTACGCCGCCCTGATCGCCTCGACCACGAAGCTGAATGCCGTCGGCGCCGATCTCGCGGAGATGGACGGCGTCCACGCCATGACCGACGTGACCGGCTTCGGCCTGCTGGGCCACGCTCTGGAAATGGCGCGCGGTTCGGGTCTGGGCGTCGAACTTGACGCGGACGCGGCTCCGCTTCTGGACGGTGTCGAGGCGCTCGCCCGCGACGGCGTCAGGACCGGCGCCTCCGGGCGCAATTGGGCCGGCTACGGCGAGGCCATCGCCCTGCCGGCCGCGTTCGAAGATTGGCGCCGCGACCTTCTCACCGACCCCCAGACCTCAGGCGGTCTCCTCGTCGCCGTCGCGCCCGAGGCCGCCGACGCCGTCCTGGCCACCATCCGCGCGGCCGGCTTCGACCGGGCTGCCGTCGTCGGCCGGATCGTCGAGGGCGCCGGAGTGCGGGTCGTTTGATCCGCCGCACCACCGACCTGTCCCCCGGGGGCCGCGCGGGCTTCGACGCGATCATCGACGTGCGCAGCCCGTCCGAGTTCGCCGAGGACCACATTCCCGGTGCCATTAACCTGCCGGTCCTCGACGACGCCGAACGGGCGGAGATCGGGACCCTCTACGTCCAGCAATCCAAGTTCCTCGCCCGGCGCATCGGCGCGGCGAAGGTGGCCCGCAACATCGCCGCCCACCTCGACGGCGCCCTGAAGCATCGCGACGGAAGCTTCCGCCCTCTGGTCCACTGCTGGCGCGGCGGCCAGCGCTCCGGCGCCATGGTCGCCGTCATGGACCAGATCGGCTGGCCGGTGACGGTGCTGGACGGCGGCTACATGACCTGGCGGCGCCAGGTCCAGGCGGCCCTCTACGGCGAGCCGGCCCTGTCGGTCGTCCTGCTCGACGGCGGCACCGGCTCTGGCAAGACGGCGCTTCTGCCGCGCCTCGTCGATCGCGGCGTCCAGATCCTCGATCTCGAAGGCTTCGCCGGCCATCGCGGCTCCCTGTTCGGCGCGACCGGCCGTCCCCAGCCGTCCCAGAAACTGTTCGAGAGCCGGTTGTTCGAGGCGCTCGAACGCCTCGATCCCGCCCGCCCCGTCGTACTCGAGGCCGAGTCCAGCCGCATCGGCGCCCGCACGATCCCGCCGGCCCTGTGGTTCGCCATGGGCCGCGCCTCGGTGATCGAACTGTCCGCCCCTGTCGAGGCCCGCGCTGCCTTCTCCGCCCGGGTCTATGCCGACATCGCCGCCGACGTCGGCGCGCTGGAGACCGCGCTGGGCCGCCTCCCGCCGCATCATTCCAGAGAGACGGTCGCCGGCTGGAAAGCCCTGGCTCGCGACGGCCGCTCCGCAGAGCTCGCCGCCGCCCTGATCGCCGACCACTACGACCCCGCCTACCGCCGCATGTCCGCCCGCCGCGACCGGCCGGTGATCGGGCGAGTGGAGATGGCGGATGTGTCAGAGACGGAGCTGGATCGGGCAGCGCATGCGGTGGCGGCGTTGATCCTCACGTCACCGCTCTGACCTGATCAAGTCCGCGATCCGCTCCGCCGCCACCTTCGCACCATCCTCCCGCGACGCCACGACCCCCAGCCGCGTCGCCGTCTCCGCCACGGTCGGATCCGCCAGCACCGCGCTCAACACCTCCGCGACCCGCCCGGCCCGATACCGCCTCCGCCCCAGCGTCGCCCCGCACCCCAGCCGCACCATCCGCGCCGCGTTATCGTACTGGTCCCCCAGGAACGGCACGATCAGCTGCGGCTTCCCGGCCCTCAGCGCCTGTTGCGTCGTCCCCACCCCGCCCTGATGCACGACCGCCGCCGCGCGAGGGAACAGCGTCGAATAGGGCGCATAGGGCACGGCGACGACATCCGGCCCGTCCGCGATCCCCGCATCGCCTTTCGGCCCCACCAGCAGCACCGCCCGCCGCCCCAGCCGCCGCGCCGCCTTCAGGCTCTCGACATAGAAGCTGCCGGGAACGATCACTGCCGCGCTGCCCAGGGTGAAGACGATCGGCGCCGGCCCTGCCGCGAGGAAGGCCTCCAGCGCCGGCGAACGGGTCGTCGTGCCGCCGGTCTCGCTGTCGTAGAGCGCGTAGCCGGTCACGGCGAACCCGGGCGGCGCATCGACCTGTGGCACGCTCAGCAAGGGCGAATAGAGGCCCAGAGCCAGCGACCGATCCTTCAGCCCGTCGAGGAGCAGATTGGCGCCCAGCGGCGCTAATCCCAGGGACCGCCGAATCCGGTCCACCGGCTTCGTCCAGCCCGCGCCGCTGGCTCGCGCCGCCGCAATCGTCATGCGGTTCAGCGTCAGCCGCCACCCTCCCGACGCCGGCGCCAGCCAAGGCGCGTTCGGCAGGGCGGGCGGGTCGTAGGCCGAGAAGACGATGGCCGGCTGCAAGGCCACCGGCACGAAGGGCACGCCCAGCACATCCGCCGCCATCGCCGCCCCGGCGGCGAAGGTCGATCCAACGATGGCAACCGCGCCCCCGGCCACCGCCAGCAGTTGCCGCGCTCCACTCTCCAGGTGCGGCAACAGCATCTTTTCGAACAGGAAGGTGCTGGACCGCGTCACCGCCTCGGTGATCTCCGCCTCCGTCATCCCCATCATGACCTCGAGCTCGACGATGCCCGGTCCGATGGGATGGAAGATCAGACCCTCGGCGCGGATCTTGTCGCCGTGCTGAGGCGAGGAGGCGATCTCGGCCTCGAATCCGCATGCCTTCAGCGCCAGCGCCAGGGCGATGAACGGGTGCAGGTCGCCGAGCGATCCGGCCGTGGCGAGGACGATGCGGGGAGGCATAGGCGACCCTAGCACGCCGCCGTGAAGGTTCGCGCTGGCATCCGCCGAACCGGGTGCTAGCGTCGCGGCATGAGCACCCGTTCCAGAACCGCCGCCATCTTCACCTCGCTCAGCCTGTGGGTGATGGTCGCCCTGGTCGGAGGGCTGGCGGCGGGCGCGGCGGCCCAGGCCTGGGGCATCCCCGGCGGCCCCGGCGCGGTGGCCGTGATCGATGCGCTGGGGCAGCTCTGGCTGAACGCCCTGCGCATGACGATCATCCCGCTGGTCTTCAGCCTGCTGGTCACCGGCATCGCCTCCATCGCCGATGCGGCCGCGACCGGCCGTCTGGCGCTGAAGGCCGTCATCGTCTTCGCCCTCCTGCTGCTCGCCGCCACCGTCTATGCCTTCGCCTCGTCGCTGGGTCTGCACGCCCTCTGGCCCATCGGCGCCGAGGGCTCCGCCGCCCTCCTCGCCGGCGCCCCGCCCGAAGCCGCCCGCGAGGTGGCCGCCAATGTCGGCGGCGGAGGCTTCAGCGCCTTCCTGACCAGCCTCGCCCCCGCCAACCCGATCCGGGCCGCGGCCGACGACGCCATCCTGGCCATCGTCGTCTTCGCCATCGCCTTCGGCTTCGCCACCACCCGGCTGGAGCCCCGTCTGCGCCAGCCTGTCGCCCTGTTCTTCGAGGCGGTCGCCAACACGATGATCGTCATCGTCCAGTGGGTGCTGGCCGTGGCGCCCCTCGGGGTCTTCACCCTGGCCTTCGGCGTGGGCCTGCGGGCCGGTCTCGGCGCCGCAGGGGTGCTGGGCCACTATATCGCCCTCGTCTGCCTCAGCTTGATCGGCCTGATCCTGCTGATCTACGTCGTGGCGACGCTCGCCGGCCGCATCGGCCTGGCCCGCTTCGCGCAGGGGATCGCCCCCGCGCAGGTCGTCGCCTTCTCCACCCAGTCCTCGCTCGCCTGCCTGCCGATCATGGTCGAGCGCGCCGTCGGCCGCCTTGGCGTCTCGGCCGCGACCGCCGGCCTCGTCCTGCCGCTCGCCGTCGCCGTCTTCCGCATCACCAGTCCCGTCGCGAACCTGGCCGTCGTCATCTATGTGGCGAAACTGACCGGAACGGAGATCACCACCGCCTCCATGTTCGCCGGAGGCCTCGCCGCCCTGGCCGTCAGCGTCGGCACCGTGGGCCTGCCGGGTCAGGTTTCATTCTTCGCCTCCATCGCCCCGATCTGCCTGGCCATGGGCGTGCCTCTGGAGGTCCTGCCCCTGCTGCTGGCGGTCGAGGTGGTGCCAGACATCTTCCGCACCGTCGGCAACGTCACCGCCGACCTCGCCGCCGCACGCATCGTCGAGGGCCGCGACGCCGACAACCTGCTTGATACCCTCAGCGAGGCGGCTTCGGCTCCCCGCCCCTGAACCAGGCCATGTAGAGCCGAAACAGCCAGCTGCCGCGCCTTGGAGGCTCGCTCACAGGCCCGGGCCGCTCGTTGCGATCGAACGATTTCAGCATCGGGCCGGAACTCAGGCGCTCAGTTGACGGCGCTGGACGATCAGAGCCGCCCCGCCGGCCAGGATCGTGCCGAGCAAGATCATCGCCCACTCGGACATCGTGGGGACGGGGGCGGGGCCGGCCACATAGGTGAAGTTGTCGGCTGGCGTGTTGGCGCTTGTCCCGCCCGGGCCTGTGACGGCGACGTCGGCGACGCCCGCGCCTGCTGCCGGTGATCTGGCAGTGATCTGGGTCGCACTGACGACCGTGACGTTCGTTGCGGCGGTCCCGCCGAAGGTGACGGCCGTCGCCGCTGTGAATCCTGTTCCGGTCAGAGTGACCAATGTCCCGCCGGCGACAGGTCCACTGTTGGGCGTCAGGCCTGACACGGACGGGACCTGTGTCACCGAGGCGCCGGTAGCGACTTGCCGCGTGAAGGTCTTGCCCGTGCACGCGCCGGTGCACCGGTACTCGTAGTGATTAAATACGGAGGGCGCGCCGCTCGGCAGATCAGGGCTGAAGTAAATCTCGATGCCACGTGCGCCGGGCGCCGCCGGGCCATTCCGCACTTCGAGGAAATTCGTGCTTGAGGCCGCGATCGTGGAGTAGGTCGCGCCGCTGATCGGGGGGCCGCCCAACTGCTCGTTTCCCGCGCCGACGGAGACGGTTGCGGAGGTAACGGTGCTGCTGACCGGATCGTAGGTGAAGGCGCCGCTGACGGTTCCCGAACCGTTGCCGAAGTTCGAAGTCAGATTGTAGGTCTGCGCCGAAGCCAGAGCGGGTGCGGCCCACAGCAGGCATGCGGTGATCAACAAGGAGAGCAGCTTCATGTCGGAGACTCTTTAAGCGGGCGGCAGCGCGGCCACGGACAGGAGATGACCGCCTCATCGATTCCGGCGAGGCAGCCCCGCTGAACATCCCGCCTGACTGACCATGACAATGCCCGGCAGCGGCTCCGCTAGCAGATGCGTGCAGATGACAACGCAAGCCTGGGGCGGCCGTGGCTCAGCCCTTCGGATAATCCGGGAACGTCGCGGGATCGAGCACGCGCCTCAGCAGCCCGCGTAACTCCGGATCGTCTTTCCAGCGCAGGAAACTCTCGGCCGGAAAGCGCAGGTTGCGCCAGGTCACGCCACGATCCGCTACCGCCGTCAGGATCGCCAGCACGCGGGGCCGGTCGCCGATCATAGAGGCAGCCATGGCCACGGGCAGCTCACCGCCATGCCAGAAGGAGCTGACGATCGGCGTCGATCCGGCGATCAGGCGGAGCGTCGTCTGCGAACCGCCGGACGCGAAGACTGTGGCCTCCGCCGCGATCCGCGCCGTCTGGCGTGCATCGCCAATGAGCGTGGCCCACCGTCGCGATTGTTCCAGATAGGCCCCGATATCCCCCGCCTGAAGGTGGAACAGAGCCGCCGCGTTGGGGGCCGCCGAATGAGTCGGGAACCGCGCCTCGACGTCGGCAAGACGTGTCAGCGACGCCCGGGATTGACCCGCCTGCCACAGGCCCATGGCGTAGTCGGTCAGCACCGCGGGGGAGTCCGGCGCCAGCAGCAGCGCCCGCCGCAATTGCTCGAGACCCTCGGCCACACGCCCGCCGTCGATCAGGGCGTTGCCGAACCACAGATGGCTCAGGTCGTCGGTCCGACCCGCGCCGACCGCCTTCTGGAAGAACGGCCTCGCGGCCGCTACGTCCCGCGTCGTCCAGTAGGTCAGGAACCCCATGATCCGGTTTGCGTCGGCATCGTCCGGCTCCATCGCCAGAGCGGTCGATACCGCCGCCCGCGCATCCCGAAATGCCGCAGCCCGGTCGGTCGAGCCGAACTCGCATGACAGGATGTAGGTGTCCGCCAGACCCGTGAATCCCGGTACGAAGTCGGGATAGCGGGCGACAAGGTTGCGGAACTTGTCCGCCGCCCGGTTCAGGCTCTCCAGCGTCCGTGCCGCCGCGTCCGACCGCGCGTCGATATAGAGGGCTTCCAGCTCAGGATCGCGAATCTCGGGTCTGGAGGAACCCCGGGGGTCACGCCGCATCAGGACCACGCCGCCTGCGACGGCGCCGCCCAGGATCGCCGCTCCGCCTGCGATCAACAGCCGACGTGTTCGGGACGTCGTCGTCGAGACGGCGCCGGCTTCGGCCATCCCGGCCGGGGCAGGAAGTGCGGCGCCCGTTCCGGCCGGGGTGTGCGCCGTCTTGCCCGCAATCCAGGCGTCGATCTCGGATGTCAGGGCATAGACCGACCCTCCGTCCGATGACCGCACCACCGGAAATCCCGGCCGCTTGGACCAGCGGATCGCCGTACTTTCGGTCACGCTCATGTAGGCGGCGATGCTTTTCCACCCCCGGAGCCGACGCTCATCGTTCGACCGACCATTCATGCTCGAGTATCAGCAAGCCGGGGTGCTGAAAGTCCAGACCGATTTTGGGTGACCGGCGGAAAGCAGGCTCCGGTTTCTTCTCATCGCGCCGCCAACCTCAGCTTCGCCAGCGCGGACGCGGCGCGCAGCAGGGCGGTCGCTTCCACGGTCTTGCCCTAGCTCAGCAATCCGGCCGCCCGGCGCACGGCTTCGCGCAAGGCTTCCTGCGGGTCTTTGGGCGGCGCCTCGCCCCACCTGATCAGCGTCTCCAGACCACCCGGCTCATCGGCTCCACCCCGGATCGGCTTCAGGTCCAGCTTCCAGGCGATGACCTTGCGCGTCCAGCCCTCGATCCGGGCGCGGCGTCTCAGGTTGGCGTAGCCGACGTCGAAACGCCGCACGAGCGACGGCGCCGACTCCCCGGCGATATCGGCCTGCCGCACCTGCGCCCAAGTCTCCGGCCCGCGATACTTGCGCAGACGATGGTGCTCCATTCGTGCACCGTGGCACGCCGCTGCGTCGAAAGCGGTCGCAGGGGCGCGGGTGATGTCAATTCGTCGGGGGTGCGACCGGAGACTCGTCTCGCCAGCACGGTTCCAGGACCCGGTCCACGGAGCGGGCCCAGTCGACCCAGGCGCCGCCGTTGGTGGAGAACTGGAGATCCATCGCCACCGGCCCCCGGGCCGGCGCCCAGAAGATGTGCGGTCCCGGTCCGTCGGGAGCCGGGGGGGCCGGAAAGCCCGCGTTCCGGCTACGAATCCGGCTGCCCTCGTCCAGTGGAAGGATCAAAGCCGGAAGAGGCAGGTCGTTGGCCGGCAGCATCGCCTCCACCAGGCCTGGGCAGGTTCGGCTGTCCGCCCACCGGATCTGTTCCTGCGCCTCGTAGGAGTCGAGCGCCCGGCGCACGAACACCACCGCTTCCATGGCCGGATCCGCGGCCCAAGGGCTCATGGAATAGAACTCCGTGATCCATCGCCCAGCTGAATTTTGAGCATACCCGATGACCAGGCCGCCACCGGGGTTGTTTCTCCAGCTCGCCACGACGCCGATACGGGGCGGGCTTCCCCCGACGGGCTCCCGGGGGCTGGCCCGCTCGCCGGGCGCGACGGGATAAGGCTGCGGCCCGGCCAGACGCGGCGGGTTCGCCGGTCCGCCGGTGCGAATTCCATGGGCGCCCAGCAGCTCGTACAGGTCCCGGGAACCGACCGTTTGGTCGGCCCGAGGCCGGCAGACCGCCTCGACCTGTCTTCGGCGCTTCGGATCGGTCGCCACGCTGACGAAAGCGCCGTCGGGATCAGCCACCCGTATCGGATCCGCCACGCTGCTGGAGGTCGACGAATGTCTGACCAGGAAGGTCTGATCGGCGCACCGGACGGCGATAGACTCCTCGGTATAGGCTGGCGTCGTCCATTGCGTGGCGGCGGTGCCCTGTCGATTCTGAGTGTGGACCTGCGCGAGGATGTAGTCCGCCCCCTCCGGCACGAAGGCCCAGCCGACATTGACGACGCTGACCTCTCGGTCGTTCGCCTCCGTCACGATCCAGAAGTTCTGCCTCGACTGGATCGCCAACAGGCCTGCGAAGATCAATGCTGCGATCATGCGCGCACACCACCACGGCGCATGTCGGCACGCCAGCGTTGAATCGATCCGACGTCCGCCGGCTCCTGCGCGGATGCGTCGGGAAGGACGCGAGGGCCGATGCGGGATCTGCATGAACGTGCAGTATTCTGCATAACCGACCTGACCGAACTCGCCGATTTTCGCGGTCAACGCCTAGCCGAAATCACCGGGAAGTGGTCGGACACGGCAGAGACTGCAAACCGGTACGACCGACTAGAACGGTCCTGCTGCGCCCCGTAACCACCAGACGATCCCGGCAACCCCTGCCAGATGCAGGAGAATCGTCAGCCCGAGCCGGGTTCTGAACGGCTCCTTGCGCGTCTTGTGACGCAACATGTGCTGGCCCAGCCATGCGCCGAAACCGCCAAACAGCGCGGCCGCCAGCAGCACAGGCTCGGGCGTCCGCCAGGTCCCTGTTCCGGCCGCCCGTTTGTCCAGCCAGAACCGCACGAAGGCGTGCAGATTGCCGAGCGCCAGAAGGACCAGAAACAGGTCGATCCGGCTCAACGACATCAGTGCGCGTAGTCCTGGATCGGCCGAACCTCGAGCGTGTCCGCCTGGATCGCCCCGATCGCCTGGGCCGCCGCCAGCGCCCCCGCCGACGTCGTGTAGTAGGGCACCTTGGTCATCAGGGCCGAGCGGCGCAGGCTGAAGCTGTCCTGCAGCGACTGCTTGCCCTCGGTGGTGTTGATGACCAACTGGACGTCGCCGTTCTTGATCGCGTCGACGATGTTCGGACGGCCTTCCAGAACCTTCTTCACATAGCCGACCTTCAGGCCCGCCTGTTCGAGATAGGCGTGGGTCCCGCCGGTCGCGATGACCTCGAAGCCCTGTTTCAGCAGCAGGGCGACGGCCTCCACGATGAAGGGCTTGTCGTCGTCCTTGACCGACACGAAGGCGCAGCCGGCCGTGGGCAGGATGGTGCCGCCGCCGATCTGGGACTTGGCGAAGGCGCGGGCGAAGGCGGGCGCCATGTCGGTCTCGCCGGGACGCTTGAAGTCCAGCCCCATGACCTCGCCGGTCGAGCGCATCTCGGGCCCCAGGATGGTGTCGACCCCGGCGAAACGGGCGAACGGGAAGACCGCCTCCTTCACCGCGATATGATCGTAGGGCACGTCCTTCAGGCCGAAGGATTTCAGCGGCACGCCCGCCATGACCTTGGCGGCGATGGCGGCGACCGGCTGGCCGATGGTCTTGGCCACGAACGGCGCCGTGCGTGACGCGCGCGGGTTCACTTCCAGCACGAAGATGCGCGGGTTCTCGCTGTGCGGTTCCTCGATGGCGAACTGAACGTTCATCAGGCCGCGCACCTTGAGCGCGCGCGCCATGGCCTCGGTCTGGCGCTTCAGCTCGGCGACCGTTTCGGGCTTCAGCGACCACGGCGGCATCGAGCACGCGCTGTCGCCCGAGTGGACGCCGGCTTCCTCGATATGCTCCAGAACGCCGGCCACGAAGACCGTCTCGTCGTCGCACAGGGCGTCGACGTCGACCTCGGTGGCGCGGTTCAGATAGTGGTCGATCAGGACGGGATCGTCGCCCGAGACCCGCATCGCCTCGCCGACGTAGCGGTCCAGCCCCTCGCGGTCGTGAACGATCATCATCCCGCGTCCGCCCAGCACATAGGATGGGCGCAGGACGACCGGATAGCCGACACGGTCGGCTTCGTCGGCCGCTTCCTGGGCCGATCGGGCCAGGCCGTTCGGCGGCTGCAGCAGGCCGATGTCGTTGAGCATGACCTGGAACCGCTCACGGTCCTCGGCCAGGTCGATGGAGTCCAGCGACGTGCCCAGGATCGGTATGCCGTCCTCGTGCAGGGCATGGGCCAGCTTCAGCGGCGTCTGGCCGCCGAACTGCACGACCACGCCGATCAGCTCGCCCTTGGACCGCTCGACCTCGATCAGCTCGAGCACGTCCTCGGCCGTCAGCGGTTCGAAATACAGCCGGTCGGAGGTGTCGTAGTCAGTCGAAACCGTCTCCGGGTTGCAGTTGACCATGATGCTCTCGACGCCGATGTCCGCGAAGGCGAACGCCGCGTGGCAGCAGCAGTAATCGAACTCGATCCCCTGTCCGATCCGGTTCGGCCCGCCACCCAGAATCACGGCTTTTTTCAAGCCTGTAGGCTCGGATTCGCACTGCGGGATCTGGCCCAGGGCGCCGGTCTCGTAGGTCGAATACATATAGGCGGTGGCGCTGGCGAACTCGGCGGCGCAGGTGTCGATCCGCTTGAAGACGGGACGGACGTTCAGGCCACGCCGGGCATGGCGGACGGCCTTCTCGGTGGCGCCGGTCAGCTGGGCCAGACGCGCGTCGGAGAAGCCCTTGGACTTCAGCTTGCGGAACTCGGTCGGGTCGGTCGGCAGGCCCTGAACCCGGATGTGGCCTTCGGTCCGGACGATATCGGCGATCTGGCGCAGGAACCACGGCTCGTAGGCGCAGGCGGCGTTGACCTCCTCGACCGACAGGCCGTGGCGGAAAGCCTGGGCGATGACGCGGATCCGGTCCGGCGTCGGCTGGCCGAGCGCCCGGATGACGGCGGCGCGGGCCGAGGCGTCGTCCTCGACATCCACCGTGCCCTCGATCTCGATCTCGTCGAAGCCGGACAAGCCGGTCTCGAGACCGCGCAGGGCCTTCTGCATCGATTCCTGGAAGGTCCGGCCGATCGCCATGACCTCGCCGACCGACTTCATAGAGGTGCCGAGCAGGGGCTCCGATCCCGGATACTTCTCGAAGGCGAAGCGCGGGATCTTGGTCACCACGTAATCGATGCTCGGTTCGAACGAGGCCGGCGTCACCATGGTGATGTCGTTGGTCAGTTCGTCGAGGGTGTAGCCGACGGCCAGGCGCGCCGCGACCTTGGCGATGGGGAAGCCCGTGGCTTTCGACGCCAGCGCGGACGACCGCGACACGCGCGGGTTCATCTCGATCACGACCATGCGGCCGTCGGCCGGATTGATGGCCCACTGGACGTTGGATCCGCCGGTCTCGACGCCGATCTCGCGCAGGACGTTGATCGAGCCCGTGCGCATGCGCTGGTACTCTTTGTCGGTCAGGGTCAGGGCGGGGGCGACGGTGATCGAGTCGCCCGTATGCACGCCCATCGGATCGATGTTCTCGATCGAGCAGATGATGATGCAGTTGTCCGCCTTGTCGCGGACGACCTCCATCTCATACTCTTTCCAGCCCAGCACGGACTCCTCGATCAGCACCTCGGTGGTCGGCGACAGGTCGAGGCCGCGCAAGACGATCTCCTCGAACTCCTCGCGGTTGTAGGCGATGCCGCCGCCGGTGCCGGCGAGGGTGAACGACGGCCGGACGACGGCGGGCAGGCCGACGAACTCCAGGCCCTCGAGGGCTTCTTCCAATGAATGCGCCGCCTTGGACTTGGGCGATTCGAGCCCCAGCTTGTCCATGGCGTCGCGGAATTTCTGACGGTCCTCGGCCTTGTCGATGACATCGGCTTTCGCACCGATCATCTCGACGCCGTACTTCGCCAGCACCCCGTTCGCATCCAGCGCCAGCGCCGTGTTCAGCGCCGTCTGCCCGCCCATGGTCGGCAGGAGGGCGTCCGGCCGCTCCTTCTCGATGATCTTTTCGACCATCTCCGGCGTGATCGGCTCGATATAGGTCGCATCCGCCATGTCCGGATCGGTCATGATCGTGGCGGGGTTGGAGTTGACCAGGATGACTCGATACCCCTCGGCCTTCAGCGCCTTGCACGCCTGGACTCCGGAGTAGTCGAACTCGCACGCCTGACCGATCACGATCGGCCCCGCCCCGATGATCAGGATGGATTTGATGTCCGTACGTTTGGGCATCTCAGCCTCCTCTAGTTCGTCACGACCGCGCACTCCCAGCCGTCGTAATCGAGCTGGAAGGCCGCGGCCCAGGATTGCATCATGGCGCTGACGGGGGCGAAGGCCGCCTCGTCGACCGCCATGGTCGTTTCAAGAATGGTGGCGTCGTCCTGACCCTTGGTCAGGAACCCCGCCCGCCGAGCGACCTCGTTCAGGTCGTCGTGGTCGCCTTCGCCATAGAAGTAGAACAAAGTATGGCGTGGCGTGATCCCCGTATCGCCGTGCGTCAGCAAGGACGCGCGGATCATCGCATCCCGGTCTTCATGGCTGATGACGTCTTCGTGCAGGGTCGTCTCTCGCTCGCGCGCGAACGGCCGGCGGCGCGGTAAGCGAGCCGGTTGCGTTCGGGTTGTCGGTTAAGCGGCCCGTTTAGAGACGGCGGCCCTGCGGGGCAAGCGGGGTCTGACATGCCGTTGGCGCCACGGGTCGCCGCGGCATTGCGTCACGGGGGCGACAACCTGCGGCCAAACTATGGCAATTGAGTTGCCAAATTGCGCGCTCCAGATGCAGGATCGGGAACTTCCGGCAGTAATACTGACGGATCCTGACTTTTACGGAGTGAATGCCATGCTCTTCCGCAATCGACTGCAACAATCCTCGGCTATCGCGTCCGGCCTGTTCGCCGCGCTGGTTATTGCCGGGCCTGCCTTCGCACAGAATGCGTCACCCGCGCCTCAGGACCCCGAGGACGAAGAGGCGACGACGGTCGAAGAGGTGGTCGTTACCGGGTCGCGCATTCCGACCAACGAATTCACCAGCGCCTCGCCGGTTCAGATTCTGACCACCGACCGGGCCCGGCAGCGCGGTCTCAGCGACACGACGCAGCTGCTGCAGTCCTCCACTCTCGCGGCCGGTTCGGCCCAGGTGAACTCCACGATCTCCAGCGCCTTCGTCACGGACGGCGGGCCGGGTTCGGCGACCATCTCGCTGCGCGGCCTCGGCGCCAATCGCACCCTGGTGCTGCTGAACGGCCGTCGCGCCGGTCCGGCAGGGACGCGCGGCGCGGTCTCGGCCTTCGACCTGAACGTCATTCCGCAGTCGGCGATCGACCGGGTCGACATCCTGAAGGACGGGGCCTCGTCCATCTACGGCTCGGACGCTGTGGCCGGGGTGGTGAACCTGATCACCGAGCGCGGCCGCGACGGCGGCGTGATGAATGTGTTCGGCACGGTTCCGATCGAGGGTGGCGGCGAGCAGTACAACGCCTCGGCCGCTTGGGGCCGGAACTTCGATCGCGGCTACCTGAATCTGTCGGCCGACTATTACCGGCAGGAAAAGCTGGCCGCCGGCGAGCGCGATTACCTCGTCTGTCGCAACCAGTATGTGTTCGAGCCTGGGACCCGCAACCGCGCCGACCGGATCGACCCGCGCACGGGTCAACCGCAGTGCACCGACCTGACCTGGGGCCAGATCTACGTCTACGGCCCCGACTTCTCGGGCCGCGCCGGTCGCTTCCAGTTCGACTACGAGGGCAACCTCGGGACCTATATCCCGCGCCGGCCGACCAACCCGGCGGTCTCGGCCCAGTATCCGACCGCCCCGACCGGCTTCTACATCGTCAACTACGACACCCCGTCGCGGGCCGTGACGAACAACCTCAGCGAATATGCTCTGGAAGAATCGATCATCCCGGAAACGACCCGCTACACGGTCTTCGCCGAGGGCGCCTATGAGATCGGCGGCGGCGTTGAAGCCTATGCCGAAATCCTGCTGAACCGTCGCGAGAGCCGCACCGACAGCTATCGTCAGTTCTGGAACTACACCTACACGGCCGACTTCCTCAATCTCGTCTACGGCGGCGGCGGCGGCGACCCCGTGACGGGCTTCCGCGGCGCAAACATCCTCAGCGCCACCCCGATTACCGACCACTTCGATCAGTCGCAGAAGGTGGACTACACCCGCGCCGTAGCCGGCGTGCGCGGCGCGCTCGGCGGCTGGCAGTGGGACGTGTTCGCCCAGTACAGCCGCTCGGACGGTGAATACACAACAGACGTCATCCTTCAGGACGCCGTGGACTCGACCAGCTTCAAGACGCGGTCCTGTGTCGGCACCAACCTGCCGGTCAGCGGCCGTCCCTGCATCGACGTCGATTTCACCAGGCCTGACTTCCTCGCCGGTCGCCTGACGCCGGCGGAGCGGGCCTTCCTGTTCGACACCGACACCGGCAAGACCATCTACGAGCAGATGTATCTCGAAGGCACCATCGGCGGCACCCTGTACGAGTTGCCGGCCGGTCCGCTGGGCGCCGCGTTCGGCTTCCACGTTCGGCGCGACGAGATCGAGGATACGCCCGGGCCGATCACCCTGGCCGACAACAGCTGGGGTCTTTCTGGCGGCGGCATCACCGCCGGCACCGAAGACACCAACGAAGTCTACGGCGAGTTCTCGATCCCGCTTCTGGCCGACGTGCCGTTCGCACAACGCCTGACAATGTCGCTGTCGGGTCGCTACACTGACACCAAGACGTCGGGCGACGCCTCGACCTACAAGGTCGGTCTGAACTGGGAGATCACGGACTCGATCCGCGTCCGCGCCACTCACGGCACCTCGTTCCGCGCGCCGGCCCTGTTCGAACTGTACCTGGCCGACCAGACCAGCTTCATCGGTCAGCGCAACATCGACCCCTGCCTCAACCTGGGTCAGCGGGTCGCCGACGGCAGCATCCAGACCACCAGCCCGATCTACCGGAACTGCACCAGCACGGCGGGTCCGGGCGGCGGGGTGCTGCCGACCTTCACCGGCGGCGTGGTGACCGCCACGGTCGTCACCGGCGGCGGGCTGGGCGTGCTGGAGCCCGAGACCTCGCAAGCCACGGTCATCGGCGTCATCCTGACGCCGGCCGGCAGCGACCTGAGCTTGGCCGTCGACTACTTCGACATCGCCATCGAGGACCAGGTCGACGTGCTCGGGGCCGCCGGCATCCTGCAGGCCTGCTATCTGTCGGAAAGCTTCCCCACCGATCCGATCTGCAACCAGTTCGATCGCAACAGCGTGACCAAGTCGATCGACGAGGTCCGCGACAGCTATCTGAACATCGCGGAACAGAACAACCGCGGCATCGACTTCACGGCGCGCTGGTTCCACGACTTCGACTTCGGTGTCTTCACGATCGATACGCAGACGACCTGGACGTTCGAGAGCAACCAGTCGACCTTCGCCAACTTCGGCACGGACTTCCTGGGCGACATCGGCAATCCGGAACTGGTCGGCAACGTCAATCTGACCCTTGAGCGCGGTCCCTGGACCGCATTCTGGGGCTGGGACTGGATCGGCAATCAGGACGCCCGCCCGGACATCATCCGCAACGGCGGCAACCTGAACCAGGTGATCGACGGCCGGACGACCGAAACCAAGGCCTATGCCGAGTTCACGGGCTTCCACAGCCTGTCCTTGAGCTACGAAGGCGAAGGCTGGGAAATCTCGGGCGGCCTCGCCAACGTGTTCGACGAACTGCCGCCGGCCGCCTCGTCGATCTCGGTGGGCACCACCGGCAACTCGGTCCTGCAGTCGCAGTACACCGAGGCCTACTACGGCCGGCGCGCCTTCATGCGCCTGTCCAGGTCGTTCTGATCCGGACCGATCCACGCTAGGACGAAGGGCGGCGGAGCGATCCGCCGCCCTTTTCCGTTTCGCCGCTGCTTTCAAGGAAACCCATGGCCATCATCAAGGGCATGAAGGACACGCTGGACGCCGAGGTCGCGCGCTTCGCCCAGACGCCGTTGAAACAGCCCCTGCTCGTCAACAGCATCCCCAAGGGCGGGACCCATCTGCTACGGAACGTGCTGCGGATGTTCGTCCCGGTGGACCAGCATCACGACCGGGATTTTGTCCAGATCCCCAACATGCACCAGCACCTCGACGCCTTCGATCCGAACGCGCCCAGGCTGGCGGCGGCCCATCTGCTGTTCAGCGACCAGTCGCTGGCCAACATCCGGTTCGCCCGGCACATCCTGCTGGTGCGTGACCCGTATGACTGGGTGCTGGCGCGCGCCCGCTTCTTCGTCTCGGACGAGTTCGAGCAGGACAACATCCAGCATCTGAAGACGCCCGGCCTGTTCTCGGCCGAGGCCTTGATGAACATGATGATCTTCGGCGTGCACCAGAAGTCGCCGGCCCTGATCGACATCTACACCCACAATGCGGCGGCCTGGCTCGGCACGGGGGTGCATCTGGTCCGCTACGAAGATCTGGTCGCCGCCGTGCGCGACCTCGATGCGCCGGAGAGCGAGCGGCTGATCGCCGACCTGTTGACCGCCGCCGGCATCGACAGGCCAGACGACTGGCGCGAGCGGGTTGTCACGGGCGCGGACCGGAAGAAGAGCCGCACCGCGCGCGAGAACCTGAAACTGCCCGAGGGCCTCGTCTTCCCCGATGTCTTGCCGGAAGCCCAGAAGGCGCTGGTGGAGTTCCACGCGCCGGGTCTGAGGACGCTGCTCGGTTACGCCTGATCGCGCCCGGCGATCCAGGCGGGCAGATTGGCGATACTGTCGAGGAGACCGAAGCGCGGGTGATCGACCGGGGGCTCGGCGATCTCATGGGCCCAGGTGACGTGATAGGGAATGTGGACGGCGAAGGCGCCGGCCTCGATGGCCGGGATGACGTCCGACTTCACCGAATTGCCGGCCATGACCGCCTCGGCCGCCCCCGTGCCGTGACGGGCGAAGATGCGGTCGTAGGTCCCGCGATCCTTCTCGGACACGATCTCGACCGCCGCGAACAGGTCGCCCAGACCCGAGGCGGCGACCTTGCGCTCCTGATCCATCAGGTCGCCCTTGGTGATCAGGACGAGGCGGTAGCGTTCGGACAATTTCGCCAGGGCTTCGTCGACGCCGGGCAGCGTCTCGACCGGATGGCTCAGCATCTCTCGCCCGGCGGCGAGGATCTCGCGCACGACCTCCGGCGGAGCGCCGCCGTCGCACAGCTCCATCGCCGTCTCGATCATCGACAGGGTGAAGCCCTTCACCCCGTAGCCGTAGAGGCGGAGGTTCCGCCGCTCCGTGTCGGCCATCCGCGCCTCGATGGTCTCCTCATCGCCATGGTCGGCGAGCAGGTCCATGAACCGCGCCTGGGTCAGGCGGAAGATGGTCTCGTTGTGCCAGAGGGTATCATCGGCATCGAGCCCGACGGTGGTGATGGTCATGGTCGAACCGATATGAACTTTGCCGATTCGTGATAGGCGAGAGCCCTCAGCGAGGGAGAGACGCATGAACGACTTCATCCTGCCTTACAAGAAATACGCCCAGTTCACCGGTCGATCGGACCGCAAGGAGTTCTGGTACTTCGTCCTGTTCTATTTCATCGCCGCCGCGATCCTCGGAATCATCGACGGCATGCTGTTCGGGACCGGCAGGGCCGTGGTCGGGAATGGCGGGTTCGACTTTTCCTCGTCGGGTCCGCTGACGGCGATCTTCGTCCTCGGCTCTTTCATCCCCTTTCTGGCGGTCGCGATTCGACGGCTGCACGACACGGGCAAGACGGGCTGGTGGGTTCTGCTGGGTCTGATCCCGTTGATCGGCACGATCATCCTGATCGTCTTCTACGCCCAAAAGGGTCAGCCGGAAGCCAATGCCCACGGCGAGCCGCCGGAAGGCAGCCGCGCGGTCTGACGTCGTTCAGTCCGCGTCCGCCAGGGCCGTCCTCAGGTAGGACAGGGTCCGTGGCCAGACGTCGGCGCGGGCCGCGACCAGGCCCTCCACCGTGCCGCCGACCATGGTGACGTTCTGGAGCCCCGGTGCGTCGGCGCGAACCGGCGCTCCGAAGACGGCGTGGCCGGCATCGGGATAGGCGAGGTGCTCGACCGTATGGGTGAAGCCGTGCGCTCGCAGCCGCGCCTCGACGCGATTGGCCATCTCGGTCGAGGGCCACAGGGTGTCGGCCTGGCCCGAGACCAGCAGGATCGGCCCGGCGATCCGTTCGACCGGAATCTCCGCCTCCGGTGAGGCGGCGGAGAGGCTGTCGCGATAGAGGTTGAAGATACCGCTGAACCCCTTGCTCAAGTCGTAGGGGACGTGGGGCAGAGGCTGACCGTCGGCGGTCCAGGAGGAGCCGACGGCGCCGCCGGTCCGGTCGATTCCGGCCCAGACCACGTTCGACGGCACCGCCGCGACGACGGCGGCGATGGCGGGGTTCCGGCTGGCGACCAGAAGGGCCAATTCGCCGCCCTTCGACACGCCGACAATGGCGACAGGTTCGGGCCCGTCGGGGCGCGCGTTCAGCCAGGCCAGCGCCCGGTCGACCGGCTCGATCGGGATCAGGTCCAGGTTCTCCGCCTGACCCGGCTCGCCGAAGTAGGAGACGGCAATGGCGTCGAAGCCATCGGCCGCCAGCCTGCGGGCTAGCCGGCTCGAACCGCCCAGCCCGCCCTCTGACCCGCCCAGAACGATCACGGCGCCGCGCGACGCAGTCGCCGGATCGGCGGCGAAATAGTCGGCGACCAGCTCTGCGTTGCGGACTTCCCGGGTCGGCGGAGCGAGCGCGACGGCGGCTGCGGCCGGGGTTTGGGCGCCGGCGGCGGTGGCGCTGCTGCAAGCGAGCAGCAGCGCAGCGAGCAGGGCGGTCGGGGCAAATAGCGGCATCAGAGAGTCTCCATATTCAAAGAACTTTGAAACACAAAGTATCGAGAGGCGCAAGAGGCAGGCCCGATGTTGGCTTGTTCTTCTCCCATGGAGGGCGTTCATCAACGGCATGCAGACCTTCGATCCAGACGTCGCTTCCGCTGTGGTGATCGGGGCCTCCGGCGGCATCGGGGCGGCCGTGGCCGAGGCGCTGGTCGCGGCCGGCCGCTTCTCGACCGTTCACCGCCTCTCCCGGTCGGTGACGGGACTGGATCTGGAAAATGAGGACAGCATCGCCGCAGCCGCTGCGGGGTTCGCCGGAACCCCAGCGCCGACGTTGATCTTCGTGGCCACCGGCGTGCTGCATCACGGAGAGACCCCCGAACGTTCGTTCAGGACGATGACAGCGGATCATCTGCTGCGCGACTACCGCGTCAATACGGTGGGTCCGGCGCTGGTCGCCAAGCATTTCCTGCCGTTGCTGCCCCGCGACCGGCGCGCCGTATTCGCCACCCTGTCGGCGCGCGTAGGATCGATCAACGACAATCGACTGGGCGGCTGGCACAGCTATCGAGCGTCCAAGGCGGCGCTGAACATGGTCGTTCGCAATCTGGCGATCGAGATGGCGCGCTCTCATCCCCGGGCGATCGTGGCGGGCCTGCATCCGGGGACGGTGGATACCGGGCTGAGCGAACCGTTCCAGAGAGGGGTGGCGGCGGAGAGGCTGTTTTCACCCGCCGCTTCTGCGGAATACCTGCTTGGCGTTCTCGATGGTCTGACTCCGGCGGACAGCGGCGGCGTCTTCGCGTGGGACGGCGCACGGGTGCCCGCCTAGGCTCCCGACATCGAGCCGCTTGACGACGCCGGACCGCCGGGGCCTTGTCGGTTCATGCAGGTCACCCTTCCGGCCCGGCTTTACGGTTGTCCCGACGCGTGGCTGCGCGAGCGGGCAGGCGTGTTCGGCAGAACGTGGTTGTTCCTCGGTCATGAGGCCGAGGCGCCGGGGGCCGGTGACTGGATCGCCGCGGACCTCGCAGGGCATCGGCTGCTGATGGTGCGAGGAGCGGACGGCGCGCTGCGGGCCTTCCACAATGTCTGCCGTCATCGGGCAGGGCCGCTGGTCAGCGGTGTCGCCGGGAACTGCGGACGCGAACTGGTCTGCGGTTACCACGGCTGGCGCTACACGCTCGAAGGGCGTTTGAGGGCGGCGACGGGGTTCGGCGCGGCGGAGGCATTCGATCCCCGAGAGTTCGGTCTGTTGGGCGTGCGGCTGGAGATCTGGCGCGGGCTGGCCTTCGTGACGCTGGACGCCGACGCGGCGCCCTTGGCCGGGACCGTGGCGCCGCTGGAGGCGTTGCTGGCCGGGCGCGGGCTCGACATCGCCCGTCCCGCGGCGCGGCGCGCCCATGAGCTGGCCTGCGACTGGAAGGTCTATGCCGAGAATTATCTGGAAGGCTACCATATCGGTTCGGTCCATCCGGTTCTGTCCGACGAGCTGGGCTCGGCGGAGTACCGCGTCCGGGTCGAGGGCGATCTGGTGATCCAGGAGGCCGTCGGGGTGAACGACGGACCGCAGGCCGGGGTCTGGGGCTGGCTGTGGCCCAACCTCGGGATCAACGTCTATCGCGACGGGGCCATGATCGAGCGGATGACGCCGGTCGGCCCGGGGCGGGTGCGGCTGGACTATCTGTTCCTCAACGACGGCGGTGAGGGGGCGCTGGGCGAGGCGCTGGTCGCTTCGGACCGGCTGACCGACGAGGACGCCTCTATCTGTGAGGCCGTGCAGAGAAATTTGTCTGCCGGCGCCTATGAGACGGGCGTGCTGAGCACGGTGCATGAAGGCGCGGTCGGCTGGTTCCAGCGCCGCATCGGGGAGATCCATCAATGATCGAGACGCGCAGGCTGGGCTGGGGTCTGGCAGCCCTGGTGGTTGCCGGAAACATGATCGGGTCGGGGCTCTACCTTCTGCCCGCGACGCTCGCGCCGATCGGAAGTTCGAGCATCATCGGCTGGATCGTCTGCGGCATCGGGGCTCTGACCCTGGCGTGGATGTTCTCGGGTCTCGGGCGTTTTCAGCCCACTGCGGACGGCCTGAGCGATTTCGCCGAGCGTGGCATGGGCCGGTTCTTTGGGTACCAAGCGGCGCTGGCCTATTGGGCCGCCTGCGTGGCGGGAAATGTGGCCGTGGCCGTGGCCGGTACCGGCTATCTGGCCTTCTTTTTCCCCGCACTGAAGCAGCCGGTTCCGGGCGCGCTCGCCAACCTTGGCTTCATCTGGCTGGCCACGCTGGCCTACATCGTCGGCGCCAGGATGGCGGCGCGGTTCGGCGCGCTGGCCCTGGGAGTTGGCCTCGTCCCGATCGTGCTCGCGGTCGTGGCCGGCGTGATGGCCTTCGATCCGACGGTCTTCGCGGCTTCGTGGAGCCCGGAAGGCCAGCCGCTCACGGCGACCGTGCCCGCGTCGCTTGCCGTGATCTTCTGGGCTTTTCTGGGAGTCGAGAGCGCGGCGGCCCTGTCGCGGCTGGTCAAGGATCCGGCGCGCGATGTCGGCCGCGCCAGCGTGGCCGGGGTGGTGCTCGCCTTCATCGTCTATGTCGCCGCCTGCCTGGCCGTGTTCGGGGTGATCCCGGCGGGCGAACTGGCGGGATCGACCAGCCCCTATGCCGATCTGGCGGCGCGCGTGCTCGGCGCATCGCTGGCGGGCGTCGTCGCGATCTGCGCCATCATCAAGGTGGCGGGCACGGTCGCCGGCTGGACCATGATGGGCGGTGAGACCGCGCGACGCGCGGCCGAGAAGGGCTATCTGCCGCGCTGGTTCGGCGGCGACGGCAACCTGCCGGTGTCCAACCCGGTCATCAACGCCGTGGTGATGAGCATTCTGGCCCTGGTCACGGTTCAACCGACGCTGGGCGAACAGTTCGGGGTGCTGGTGGGGGTGACCTCGGTGCTCACCCTGAGCATCTACGCCGTCTGCGCCGTAGGTCTGTTCCGGGCTGCGCCGTCGATCGGGTGGAAGCTGCTGGCGGTGTTCGCGCTCGTCTTCTCGGTCTTCGCAGTCGCTGCGGCGGCCGGTCCATACCTGAAGCCTACCGTCGGCTTCTTCATCCTGGTGAGCCTGGGCTGGCTGTGGGTGCGCCGTCGCCATCCGGTCGTGATTGACCCGCCTGCGCCGTCGCTTTAGCAACGCCGCCGTTTGAGCGCCGGGATTCGGTGCTATGAGGCGCGCATGACCGAAAAGCTTCTCCCCGGCGCTACTGGCGTCCTCGCCCTCGCCGACGGCACGATCTTTCAGGGCGTGGGTGTCGGCGCGGCCGGCTCGGCCCTGGGCGAGGTGGTCTTCAACACCGCCATGACAGGCTATCAGGAGATCCTGACCGACCCGTCCTACATGAGCCAGATCCTGGCCTTCACCTTCCCGCACGTCGGCAACACCGGCACGAACGTGGAAGACATCGAACAGATGGGCGGCGGGTCGGACACCTCGGCGCGCGGCGCGATCTTCCGAGACCTGCCGACCGACCCGGCCAACTGGCGGTCGGACTCGAGCTTCGATGTCTGGATGAAGCGTCGCGGCGTCGTCGGCCTGGCCGGCATCGACACCCGCGCCTTGACCCAGCGCATCCGGGACCACGGAGCACCCCACGCGGTGATCGCCCACGATCCCGAAGGAAACTTTGATCTCGAGGCCCTCGTCGCCCAGGCGCGCGCGTGGACCGGTCTGGTCGGTCTCGATCTCGCCAGGCCTGCTTCGACGTTGCAGGCGTTTGAATGGGACGAGGGTCTGTGGGAATGGCCGGAAGGTCATCCCAGGACCGACGGGCGCAAGAACGTCGTGGTCGTCGACTACGGCGTGAAGCGGAACATCCTGCGCGCCCTGGCTTCGACCGGCGCGAAGATCACCGTGGTGCCCGCGACGACGACTGCGGAGGAAGTTCTGGCCCGCTCGCCGGACGGCGTCGTCCTGTCCAACGGACCGGGAGATCCGGCCGCGACCGGCGAATACGCGGTGCCCGAGATCCGGAAGCTGGTCGACAGCGGCAAGCCGGTCTTCGGCATCTGCCTGGGTCACCAGATGCTGGCCCTCGCGCTCGGCGCCAGGACCGTGAAAATGGAGCAGGGCCATCACGGCGCGAACCATCCGGTCAAGGATCTGACGACCGGCAAGGTTGAGATCGTGTCGATGAACCACGGTTTCACGGTCGACCGCGACAGCTTGCCGGACGCCGTCGAGGAGACCCACGTCAGCCTGTTCGACGGCACCAACTGCGGCATCCAGCTGAAGGACCGCCCGGTCTTCAGCGTTCAGCATCACCCGGAAGCCTCTCCGGGACCGACCGACAGCCTCTATCTGTTCGACCGGTTCAGCGATCTGATGAAGGTCTGAGGTGAGCGGGTCGGCGGCGTCCTCAGCCTATCTCGGCTGGCTGAGCGTCGCGATCGCAACGGAGGCCGAGCTCCCGACGACGACCGCCGCGCCGACGATCGATGCGGTCCTTGGCTACGCCACCGGCTACGACTCCCACGACATCGCGCCGTTCGTGCGGTCACTGCGCGCCGTGTTCGACGGCGAGATCGCCCTCGTCGTCGATGACCGGCCCGATGTCCGCGCGCTGCTGGACCAGCACGACGTCCGGATACTGACGGCGCGGACCATCGACGGATGGGAGCCGCATGCCGTCATGGCCCGGTTCGCCGCCTTCGACCGCTATCTGACCCGCCGAACCGACGTGCGCAGCGTCCTGATCACCGACGTGCGCGATGTCTTGTTCCAGCAAGCCCCCTTCGCGCCGCAGCCGATCGGGCTGGAGGTCTTCGTCGAGGGCGACCGGCTCGGCGACCACGCCTTCAACATGAAATATCTGCGCGCCCTGATCGGGGAGACGATGGCCGAGGCCCTGGCCGGCGCTGCGTCGATCTGCGTCGGCACCGTCGTGGGGCCGAGCCGCGAGGTCGTCCGCTTCTGCCGTATGGTGCTGATGCTGGCCGCCGTACCGCGCTCGGAGCTGGGCGGGGCGTTCGGTGCGGATCAGGCCGCATGCAACATCGCCGTCCACATGGGTCTGCTGCAGGCCGCGGTGAACGAGAACTACGGCCGCGTCGCCACCATCGGCCTGACACCCGGTGAGACGCTGAGCCTCAGGGACGGGCAGGTGGTCAATCCTGACGGCTCGGTCAGCGCCATCGTCCACCAGCACGACCGCCACCCCCATCTGGCCGCCGCCATGCATCAGCGCTGGGGCCAGGGGCTGGAGGTGCGTGAACGGGTCCGGCCCAAGAAGGCGGGCCAACGCTGGCGCAAGCTGCGCGATTCGCTGATGCGCCGTCTGCCCGAGTTGCGCTGACGAGACTTGCGGCCGATCGCCGTTGCTGGAACCTTCGTCCGGCGAGGGAGGCGTCATGACTGCAGAAGCCGTGAATCTGGAAACGCCGCGACCGACGACCGCCGCCGGGGTCACGCGGACGGGCGTCGCGCGCCTGGATGGCATCGACATGCTCCGCGGGCTGATGATCTGCCTGATGGTGCTGGATCACGTGCGCGACTTCTTCATGCTGGCGCCCTTCGGGCCCGGCGGACCTGGCGATCCGCTGGATCTGGACACCACCAACCCCGCCCTGTTCGCCACGCGCTGGATCACCAACTTCTGCGCGCCGGTATTCGTGCTTCTGGCCGGGCTCGGCGCATACCTCCAGACGGCCAACGGCAAGTCGCCGAAGGACCTGTCGCAGTTTCTGCTGACGCGCGGGCTGTGGTTGATCTTCCTGGAACTGACCGTGATCGGCTTCGGGTGGCAGTTCACGCCGGTGCTGGTTTTCCTCCAGGTGATCTGGGCCATCGGCTGGTCGATGGTCCTGCTGTCGCTGCTGACCTGGCTCCCTGTGCGGGCGATCCTGGCCCTAGGCGTCGTCATCGTCGCCAGCCACAACCTGCTGGACCCCATCCAGCCCGCGATGTTCGGAGAGGTCGGGCCGCTGTGGAACGCGCTGCACGTGACCAATGTCGCTCCGGTCGCGGGCGTGCCTGTCCTGTTCGCCTACCCGATCCTGCCGTGGTTCGGGATCATGCTGCTGGGCTATGGTATCGGTCAGATGTTCACGCTGGAGACCGATCGGCGTCGCCGGATGCTGACCGTGCTCGGCCTGTCGATGATCGCTGTCTTCGTGTTGCTGAGGTCGCTTCAGGTCTACGGCGACTCCAAGCCATGGGAGCCGCACCCCGAACTCTGGAAGACGATCGGTGATTTCATCGATGTGCAGAAATATCCGCCGTCGCTGCAGTTCGTGTTGATCACGATCGGTCCGGCACTGGCCTTCCTGCCGGTGCTTGAGCGATTGAGGGGGCCGGTCGCGACCTTCCTTCTGGCGTTCGGACGGGCGCCGCTGTTCGCCTATGTCCTGCATATCTGGCTGGCGCACCTGCTGGCCATGGCGGTCGGGGTGGTGATGGGTCTGCCGGCCTCGGGCTTCTTCAACCCGCTGTTCACGGGGCCGCCGGAGGGGTGGGGCTTCAACATGGTCCAGACCTACGGATTCTGGGCGCTGATCCTCGCGATCCTCTATCTGCCGACCCAGTGGTTCGCGGGCGTCAAGGCGCGCCGTCGCGACTGGTGGCTGGGGTATCTTTAGAAGACGCCTTAAGGCAGCGGGGCGAAGCTGCGCTCTTCCCGGAGCGCACAGGCCTTCCTCACCGCGACCGGAGCGGCGTGCAGCCAGTATTCGGCGTCATCCGGACGGTCGGCCCGCTTCCGCTCAAGGCCACGCAGACGACGCTGGGCGGCATTCGCCAACAGGCGGGCGTGCAGCGCGCGCGGTGTCAGGTCGTGAACAGTCGGTGCATAGGGAACGGCGACGGGATCGGGTCCGATGGGCTCGACCGCCGGCTGGGCGATGGCGATGAACATGGAACAGCTCTGGCTCGAAAGGGTGATCGGCTCTTCTGCGCCGGAGTGAACAGTGGATTAACCCTGTCCCCTGTGGATAGTTCCGCAATCCGTCCAAAAAATGTCCATACAAAACATGATCTTATGGTCGCGATTTAGACTTTTTAGTTAACGATAGGTTAACCGCCACGCCTGCTGCGGCCCGCGCTATAGAGGGCCGTGCGTTTCGATGACCGCTTCCTTGAGGAACTGAAGGCTCGCCTTCGCCCGTCCGATGTGATCGGCCGGTCGGTGAAGCTCAAGCGTCAGGGACGCGAGTGGGTGGGGCTGTCTCCGTTCTCGAAGGAGAAATCCCCTTCGTTTTTCGTCAACGACGACAAAGGCTTCTTCCACGATTTCTCCTCCGGCAAGCACGGCGACGTCATCTCCTTTCTGCAGGAGACCGAGCGGCTGAGTTTCCCCGAAGCGGTCGAGCGCCTGGCCGCCGAGGCCGGGATGCAGATGCCGGCCGAGGATCCCCAGGCGGCCGAGCGCGAGGCGAAGAAACAGGGCCTCGCCGACTGGATGGACCTGGCCCAGAAATGGTTCGCGGCGAACCTGCGCCGGTCGGTGGGCAAGGCGGCGCGGGAGTATCTGGAAAAACGCGGCCTGCCGGAGGACCAGTGGGAGCGATTCGGCCTGGGCTATGCGCCGAACGACCGCGAGGGGCTGAAGCATGCTCTGGTCCAGCGCGGAGCCAAGCCCGGCGACCTGATCGAGATGGGAATGCTGATCTCGCCCGAGGGCGGCGGCGCGCCCTACGACCGGTTCCGCGACCGGCTGATGTTCCCGATCCTGGATGCGCGCGGGCGACTGGTCAGCTTCGGCGGCCGGGCGATGAACCCCGACGACCGGGCCAAATATCTGAACGGACCGGAGAGCCCGCTCTTCCACAAGGGGGCCACCCTGTACGGCTTGCCCGAGGCGCGGCGCATCCTGGGAGCGGAATCGAAGTCGACCCAGGCGATCATCGTCGTCGAGGGATACATGGACGTCATCGCCTGCCAGCGCGCGGGCCTGCCGGCCGTTGCGCCGATGGGCACGGCCCTGACCGAAGACCAGATGGCGCTGCTTTGGCGAGTATCGTCCGAGCCGGTGCTGTGTTTCGACGGCGACGGGGCGGGTCAGCGGGCGGCCTATCGCGCCACCGAACGCGCCTTGCCGCTGCTCAAGCCCGGTCGCTCGTTCCGTTTCGTACTGCTCGAGGGCGGGCAGGACCCGGACGACATCTTGAGGGACAAGGGCGCCCCCGCCCTCCGCCAAGCGATGACCGAGACCCGGACCTTCGCCGAGGTCCTGTTCCGTCGTGAGGCCGAGGTGGAGCCGCTGGACACGCCGGAACGTCGCGCCGGGCTTAAAGGACGGCTGCGCACGGCGGCGGCGGCGATTCAGGACAAGGATCTGGCCGAACAGTATCGCCGCGAACTTTTCGACAGGTTCGACGCCCTGTTCCCAAGCCGACCCGCGCCGCAACAGCGACCCCAGCAGGCCGGCGGCCGCTGGAAACCCGGTCCGCCGCCGAAACTGGGTCAGACCGCCGAGGGCGCTTCGGCCATGCAGGCGCTATCCCGTTCGATCGAACCGATCGCCGCCGCACTGGCTCACGGCGCCATCGAGGATCCGGAGCGGATGGATGACCATCTGGAGGCCATCGCCTCGCATGGGTTTGGCGATCCGTCCCTAGACGGGCTGGCGCAGGAGTTGGTCAGGCTGCGTTTTGGCGGCCAAACGCTTGACAGCGCGGCCCTGCGTCGCCATCTCGCGACCTCCGGACACGATGCTTTAGTGCGCGAGGTCGAGAAGGCGGCGGCAAAGTCCGGCGCGCCTTTCCTGGCCGCAAGTGCGCCCCTCGCCGAAGCAAGGGTCCGGTGGTCGCAAGGCTTCGACGCCCTGACCCGCGTTGCGGGACTGGACGCGGCGCTGGCGTCAGCGAAGTCGGGGGCGGATCACGCCTTCGACGCATCCGCCTTCAGTCGTCTGAAGGCGGAACGCGATGCATTGCGACGAGCCATCAAGACCGGGACGATCTGGGACGATGAGGCGAGTTCGTAACGAACTGCGCGCCGATGCGTTCTCTTTCGGAACGAATGTTGCATTTTTGCCGAGGGGTCTGATCCTTCCCTGTCGGCCGGAGAACCAGATTTAATGAGCGCCCAGAACGCCGAGACCCAGGAACCGGAAGTCCAGTCGGACGGGCCTTTGCTTGACCTAACTGACGCTGGCGTAAAGAAGTTCATCAAGCAGGCCAAGGCCCGCGGCTATGTGACGATGGAGGAGCTGAACAAGGTTCTGCCGTCCGAAGAAGTCACGCCTGACGCGATCGAAGACACGCTGGCGATGCTGTCCGAGATGGGCGTCAATGTTGTCGAGGCCGAGGAAGACGCGGCCGAGACGACCGGCGGCGAAGTCGCCGAGCGCGCGGAGACTTCAGTCACCGAGGGCGATGCCAAACCCACGTATGACCGGACTGACGATCCCGTCCGCATGTACTTGCGGGAAATGGGGAGCGTCGAGCTGCTGTCGCGCGAGGGCGAGATCGCCATCGCCAAGCGGATCGAGGCCGGGCGCGACGCGATGATCTCGGGCCTGTGCGAAAGCGCCCTGACGTTCGAGGCCATCATGGTGTGGCGCGACGAGCTGGCCAACAATCGCATCCTGCTGCGCGAGGTCATCGACCTGGACGCCACCTACGGGGTGCTCAACCCCTCGTCCCTGCCGCACAACCAGCCCCAGCCCCCGATCCCCGGCCAGCCGGTCCCGCCCAAGCCCGAGCCGGAAGAAGGCGCCGAGGCCGAGGCCGACAAGCCGGAGCAGGACGAGGAGGACGAGGACTTCGACGACGGCGGCGGGATGTCGATCTCGGCGCTGGAAGCGGAGCTGCGCGACGGGGTCATGGAGACCCTCGACGCCATCGCCTCGGACTTCGACGCCTTCCGCAAGCTGCAGGAAAAACTGGTCGAGACGCGGCTCAAGGGCGAGGACCTCAGCGCCAAGGACCGCAAGGCCTACGACACCCTGTCGGCGGCCATCTCGGGCCGGCTGAAGACGCTGAAGCTCAACAACAACCGCATCGAGGCCCTGGTCGAGCAGCTCTATGCGATCAACAAGCGGCTGATCGGCCTCGAAGGCCGCCTGCTGCGCCTGGCCGACAGCTACGGCATCTCGCGCCCCGAGTTCCTGAAGGCCTATTTCACCCGCGAACTCGACCCCAACTGGTCGGAAACCGTCAAGGAAATGGGCGTCCGCTGGACCAAGTTCAGCGACGACCAGTCGACCCAGATCGCCACGATCCGGGGCGACGTCGCCGCCGTCGCGACCGAGGCCGGCCTGCCGATCGACGACTATCGCCGCATCGTCCAGACCGTGCAGAAAGGCGAGCGCGAGGCCCGTCAGGCCAAGAAGGAAATGGTCGAGGCCAACCTGCGCCTCGTGATCTCCATCGCCAAGAAGTACACGAACCGCGGCCTGCAGTTCCTGGACCTGATCCAGGAGGGCAACATTGGCCTGATGAAGGCGGTCGACAAGTTCGAGTACCGCCGCGGCTACAAGTTCTCGACCTACGCGACCTGGTGGATCCGTCAGGCGATCACCCGCTCGATCGCCGACCAGGCGCGGACCATCCGCATTCCGGTGCACATGATCGAGACGATCAACAAGATCGTCCGCACCAGCCGCCAGATGCTGCACGAGATCGGCCGCGAGCCGACCCCGGAAGAGCTGGCCGAAAAGCTGGCCATGCCGCTGGAGAAGGTCCGCAAGGTCCTGAAGATCGCCAAGGAGCCGATCAGCCTCGAGACGCCGATCGGCGACGAGGAGGACTCTCACCTGGGCGACTTCATCGAGGACAAGAACGCCATCCTGCCCATCGACGCGGCCATCCAGTCGAACCTGCGCGAGACCACCACCCGCGTGCTGGCCTCCCTGACGCCGCGCGAGGAGCGCGTCCTGCGCATGCGCTTCGGCATCGGCATGAACACCGACCACACCCTCGAAGAGGTCGGCCAGCAGTTCTCGGTCACCCGCGAACGCATTCGCCAGATCGAGGCCAAGGCCCTGCGCAAGCTGAAGCACCCGAGCCGGTCGCGGAAGCTGCGGAGCTTCCTGGACAGCTAGGTCAGGGACTAGGGATCAGGGATTAGGGATCAGGGCCGCTTCCGGGAGGGGGCGGCCCTTTTGCATCGTCCTTCTCCCCTCGTGGGAGAAGGTGTCAGGCGGAGCCTGACGGATGAGGGGGTGGTCGTTCCGCATGCCGGCGGACGGCGTCGAACACGATGTTGGGGTTTGTCAGGACAGCCTCGTTTCCGAATCTCAGAACCACGAAACCCCGGCGGTTCAGATCGGCGTCGCGCAGCCGGTCCCGCTCCTCGCGCAGCCGGTGAATGCCGCCATCCAGTTCGATCACCAGTTTGAGCTCGTAACAGCAGAAGTCCGCGATCCACGGCCCGATCCGGGTCTGTCGGCGAAATTTCAGGTCTCCGAACCGCCGATCGCGCAGCAGCCTCCACATCGTCGTTTCCGCGACGGTCATTCCCGCCCGCAGACGTCGTGTCTGGTCCGCCATACCCCTCATCCGTCTCGCTTCGCGAGCCACCTTCTCCCACAAGGGGAGAAGGATGACGGCTCTTGGACCGATGCTCGCTGAAGTACAGCGCAAGTAAAGCGCTCAGCCCCCACCCGTGACCAAACCGACCAGGGCCGAACGCCAACATGAACGAACTCGCCAAGGCCTCCGACCGATTCTGGCGTACCGGCGGTCCACGATGCGCGCATGACAGAGCGACGCGAGATCAAGCAGCGGTCCCCCGCCGTGTGGGCCAAGGTCAGGGAGGCCTATCTGGCCGGCGAACCGGCGGCCTCGGTTGCGCGGCGCTTCGACGTCGGCCTCGGCAATCTGAGGTTCCGGGCGAACGCCGAGGGCTGGACCCGCAAGGCCGCGATGGCGGCGGCGGAGACCGAGGCCGCGGCCGAAGACATCCGGCTGGCCGGTCGCGCGGACCCGGTCCTCCCTGCGGCGGAAGCCCCGATCGACATCGACCCGGAAGAGGCGCGCGCCGCAGGCATTCGTCATGCCGCCGCCCTGATCGCCGCCGGACGCGGGGCCGAGGCGCTGAGCCTTCTCAAGGCGGTGCAGGGGCTGGCTGAAACGCTGGAGACCACGGCCTCCTGCGACGAGGAGCCGGAACCCGACGCATTCGATTTCAGGGCGCTGGAGACCCACTCGCTCGAGATGGCGGTCAAGAACGCCGAGGCCATGCTGGGCGACACCGGCTACGGCATCACCTCCGCCTTCGGCCACGCGGCCTATCACTGGCGGGCCGCGAACCTGGGACCCGAGATCGCGCTGGCGGACTTCGCCGCCGGGGTGAACGGCGGCTGGGCCGGCCGCTACTGGGACGCGGTGGGCAATCTGAAGCCGCTGGCCGGCGAGGTCCCCGAACCAGGCGGCGCGATGGTGCGCCAGCACCTGCGCCTCACGCCGGACGCCGACATGGAGGCCTGGCCCTGGAACAGGGAGCGCCCGGCCGAGCCGGACGTGAGGGCGGAGGATGATGGGCCCGCGCGAGGACCGAGGGTGCGACTGGGGTGATCTCGATCACGGGGATGATCTGCGGCACCCGCGTCGGGACCATCGAGGAGCCGTTGATGCGGGAGATCCGCTATCTGGACAAACTCATCGACGAACTGGCCAAGGGCCGGACGATGGAGAAGATTCTGCGGGCGGGGTGAACCAGCGGGGCTGGTCGAAATCTAGCCCCAGTTGAAAGAGAGGCTTGGCTGCAACCGACCTCCAGCACGCCGGGCCACGATGAATTTTCAGGGATTGCGGGCCGTGCTGACGGCGGTGTGTGCAGCCGTAATGATGGCGGCCGGGGCGCCGGCGCGCGCTCAGGATGGTCCGAACCTTTTGCGGGATCCGGGCTTTGAAGCGCCGCCTCTGACGCCGGGATCGGCGTGGCGGGAAATCCCGGGAGATTTCGAGGTGGTGTTCGACACGGCCGGCGCGCGGGAAGGCGCAACCAGTCTGCGTCTGACCCGGAGGGCGGGAAGTGGCAGCGGATTCGCCGCCGCCGCCCAGGCCATAGACGCAACGCCCTATCGGGGGCGAACGATCCGGTTTCGCGCGATGGCACGCACGGCCCTGGCGCCGGCGCCCGGGTTCTCCGGAGGCGGGCTGTGGCTAAGGGTCGACCGCGAAGGCGGCGCCCGGGGCTTCTTCGACAATATGAGCGACCGGCCGATCCGGTCCGGCGACTGGGCCGTCTATGAGATCATGGCCCCGGTCGCCGCAGACGCCACCCGGATCACGGCCGGGTTCCTGCTGAACGGCGTCGGCTCCGGCTGGATCGATGCCGCCAGTCTGGAGGTCGCCGCCGAGGCGCCGGCGGCGGATCGTTCGGTCGAACGGCCGGCGGGGGACAGGTTGGCGAACCTGGAGGCCTTCGCACGGGTCTACGGCGCCGTCCGATGGTTTTCCGGCGCGTCCGATCCCGAAGAGCCGCGCTGGGCGACGATCGCGGTTGAAGGCGCTCGCGACGTGGAACAGGCGCTGGATCCGGGCGATCTGGCCGCCCGGTTGCGTCGCTGGTTCGAACCGATGGCGCCGGGGATCGCCATCGGCGCCGCACCCGTCAGCGTCGCGTCCAGCGAGAGCGGCTCTCTGGTCCGCTGGCGGCACACGGGGGTGGCCTTCGGAAGTGCGGCCTATACGGGGGAGCGGATCGCGGCCGAGGCGCCGGAGGTCTGGCGTGCCGACTTGCCGAGGGGGCTGGCGCTGGCGTTACCCGTGACGGCGTCGGGCGGTCCGGTCGCAGAGGCGGCCTCGGGCGCCGCGTCGACCTCGGCGCAGGATCGGGCCGTGCGGCTGGGCGGGGTCGTGATCGCCTGGAATGTCTTCCGGCACTTCTATCCCTATTTCACCGACGAGGGCCGGGCGTGGGACGCGGCCTTGCCGGAGTGGCTGGCCGAGGCGGCGACGGCGTCCGACGAGCGCGCTTTCAAGGTCGTGCTGGAGCGGATGGTCGCCCGGCTTAACGACGGGCATGGCGAGGTCTGGCCTAGCTCGCAGGTCTATACGCTTCCTCTGGTCTGGCAGCCGATCGAGGGGGCGCTGGTGATCACTGGGCTGCCGTCGGACGCGCCGGAGGGGCTGGCCGTGGGGGACGTGGTCGTGGCGATCAACGAGCGGCCAACGGCCGAGCTTCTCGCGGCGGAGAGCGAGAGGGTGTCCGCTTCCACGGATCATCACCGGATCGCGCGCGCCACGCGGCGGCTGGCGCTGCAGGAAGAGCACCGCCCGGTGATCCTGTCGGTTCGAAGGGCCGATGGCGGCCTCGGGGAGGTTCGCGTCGATCCCATGCCGACGACCACGATGACCGGCGTGCTGGCAGAGCCCCGGCCTGACGCTGTGACCTGGCTTCCCGCCGGGGTCTGGTATCTCGACCTGACCCGGCTGACGACGCCGAGGCTGAACGAGGCGCTGGCGCGGGTCGAGCCCGGGCAGGCTGTGATCTTCGATATGCGTGGCTATCCCGGAGACATCCAGCCGGCCTTCCTCGGACGGCTGTCGGCGGAGGCAGTCACAACGCCGCCGTTCCGAATCCCGGTCGATCTTCTGCCCGAGGGCCGGTCGCGGACCTGGAAGCCGGTCGGCTGGTCCGTCCCGGCGACGTCGCCGCGCATCACCGGCCCGGTCGCCTTCCTGACCGACGCGCGCGCGATCAGCTATGCCGAGACCCTGATGGCCATGGTCGCGGGCCATCATCTGGGGGAGATCGTCGGCGGGCCGACCGCCGGGACCAACGGCAACATCAACCCCTTCAGCCTGCCGGGGGGATACCGGATCAGCTGGACCGGGATGGAAGTCGTTAACCACGACGGCTCACCGCTGACAGGGCATGGGGTCCAGCCGACGATCGCCGTGTCGCGGACGATCGCAGGTGTCGCCGCCGGGCGGGACGAGGTTCTGGAACGGGCGGTGGATGAGGTCGCGCCGGCGTCGAACCGTCCCGCGCGACCCGTCTCCTGATCAGCTCTCGAAGATGGGCTGGAAGCCGCCCCACATCATGCGCTTGCCGTCGAAGGGCATGTCCATGCCCTCGAAGCGGGGGTCCGTCATCATCTTCTGCCAGGCGGCGTCGGCGGTCGCCTTGTCGGGCCATTTGAGCCAGGAGAAGACGACGACCTCGCCCTCTTCCAGCTTCACGGCCATGGGGAAGCTGGTGGTCTCGCCGACGGGGACGTTGTCGCCCCAGGTCTCGACCTGTTCGAGGGCGCCGAACTCCTTGAACAGGGGCCAGCTGACCTCGGCGGACTTGATGTAGCGGTCCTTGTGGGCGGCCGGGACGGGGATCAGGAAGCCGGTGACGTAGGGCATTTTTCTTGTCCTTCGGAGGAGGCTACCGCTCGGCTCGCGGAGCCTCGCTGCTTGAGCCCCAGGTTGACGGGCAGGTTGGTCCGGGCATCGGGGAGGGTCTTGTACGAAGGCGTCAGCCGGCCGCGTCGGCGGCGGCTTCGAGGGCGGCGATGTCGATCTTTTTCATCGTCATCATGGCGGCGAAGGCTGCCCTGGCGCGGGCGGGGCTCTCGTCATGGAATTCCATGAGACGTCTGGGCGTGATCTGCCAGCTGACGCCCCAGCGGTCCTTGCACCAGCCGCACTGGCTTTCCTGGCCGCCGGCGCCGACGATGGCGTTCCACAGACGATCGGTCTCGGCCTGGTCGTCGGTGTAAATCATGAACGAGACGGCCTCGGACTGCTCGAACTGAGGGCCGCCGTTGAGGCCGAGGAAGGTCCGGCCGGCGAGGGTGAAGGCCACCATCAGCTCCTCGCCCGCCTTCGACGACGGGTTGTCGACGGGGCTGTCGTGGCGGGCGTCGACGTGGCTGTCGGGCAGGCCGAGGGAGACGTAGAACTCGGCCGCCGCGCGGGCCTGGCCGAGGTCGTACCAGATACAGGGGGTGATCTTGTCGGGCACGGGATCCTCCATCCTTGATGCCCTATGGTCGGCTCGCGGAGCCTCCCGACTTGAGGGCGGGGCCACTGTAGCGAACGCGGCCGGGAGATTCGAGTTCGCCGAAGGGGCTAGACGAGCAGGTCCAGAAGGGCGCCGGCCATGTCGTCGGCGGTCCTGAGCACGGCGATATTGGCCGAGACGGAGGCCTTGGCCTCGATGCGCTCGACCATCTCGGCCTCGAGGTTGTCGAGCGGGGCCCGGGCGGTGCGTTGGGCGCTCTGCTCGAACCGGGCCATGGCGGAGGCGAGGCCGCCGGCCGCGATGGCGGCGGCGATCATCGGGAGATCCGCAGACTGGCGATGTCGCGTCCGATCGCCTGGAAGGACTGCCGGAGATCCGAGCCGCTGGTCGGCATGTAGACGTGCTGGGCGTCGGTGGCGCAGCCGTTCACGAGGTCTCGGGCCCGCTGGTCGTTCACCACCTGGAAGCCGACCGTGTAGACGATGACGCCCGCCGCCTTCATGGCCCGGCACAGGGCCTGGGTCTGGTCGAAGGGGTGGCCGTTCGGGGCGTTGCAGTCGATGTGGGTCGAGGTCGCGCCCGAGCCGGTGGTCGAGTCCAGGCTGATGACGCCGTTGCAGTAGGCGCTGTTGTACTCGCCGTCGGTCATGACCACGACGGCCTTCAGCGTGTCCCGATTGTAGGCGCCCGCGCCGCTTCCGGACCACAGGCTGTTGAAGTTGGGCGAGACCGTATACCAGCCCCAGCCCACGCCGATATGGCCGCCGGTGGAGCCGGACGCGGTCAGGGCGTCGATCTGGGACTTGACCGCCGCGCGGTCGCTGCTCAGCGGACGGATCAGGTTCGACAGGCAGGGATTGGAGGTCGAGGGATAGTTGCGGCCGAGATAGGTCGTGGAGGGAGAGGCGTCGGTGTAGGCGTTGGAGCCGGACCTTTCCGTGACACAGGTGCTGATCTCATGGGTCGTCAGGTCGCCGTCGGCATTGGTGAAGGCATACCACTGGCAGCCGGACTGGGCGCACCAGGACTGGCCGCCTGATGTGTAGATGCCTCCGCCCACCGTGTTGATCGTGAAGGTGTTGGCGGTGAGGTAGCCGGCCGTGAAGGTCTCTCCGTTCAGCTTCTGCATTCCGCCGATCTCAGCCGGATTGGGGGTGGGGCTGGGACCCGCGAGACCGTCGATCCGCACGTATCCGTTGTTCGGCAAGGCGTGACCGTTGGCCGTGACCGTGGGGAAACAGTCCGTGCGGGCGCACTTGGCGACGTAGGTGCGCTGGCTGTTGTTGTTGACGAAGGTCGAGTAGTTGCGCCCGTCGACGCCTTGCAGCGAGAAGCTGTTGGCGCTGCGGTTCGAGACGGTGAAGACGCGGCCGTTCAGCTGGGTCATGCCCGACTGGTTCCAGATGGCGACCTTGTCGCCGTTGGCCAGGCCGTGGCCCGTTGCTGAAATGACCACGGGATTGGCGCGCGTCGCTGCGGTGATCCTCGTCGCCGCGCCCGTGGACCAGCTGATGGCCGAGATCGTCCTCGGGCCGGTGACGGAACCCCGCGCCGACGACGCGGCGGCCGCTCCGGGGTTCACCGCCATCGAATAGGGGACGAGCGAGACCTTGGTGTACCAGGGGCTCTGGTCGTCCTGGACCACGATATCGACGAGATCCTTGGCCGCCAGCTTCAGGTCGGCGATCTTGGTTCCCGCCATCGATCCGGTCGTGTCGAGGACCAGGGCGACCTCGACGTTCTGCGAGGAGCGGACCACCTCGGAATGGGCGCCGACCGGAATCTGGTCGCCGGTGCCACGTCCGACCATCGGCAGGATGATGTTGGCGACCAGGGCCGCGACATTGACCTTGGCGTCGCCCACGACGGCGCCGGTGTTGTCCAGAACGAAGGTCGTCTGGCCCGTCAGCAGGGTGATGTCCTGATAGGGCGCGAGGTTGGCGCGGAGCGAGGCCAGGCCCACGCGGGTGATGTCGGCGTCGGCGGTATACTGGGACCGGGCGGCGGCCAGGGTGGCGGCGTCCAGGGCGTCCTGAAGGTTCGCCTTCACGGTCGAGGCGCGGTGGATGTCGATGCCGCCGAAGGTGATCAGCAGCAGGACCGGGATCACGAAGGCCGAGATCATGGCGATGTTGCCGCGACGATCGCCCGCGAAGCCGCGCACGAACTCTCGCAGTCGACGCATCCCCCGGTTCACGATCGTCATGGCCCACCCGTCTTCGGCGGCCCGAATGGAGGACCGCAATCGACCTCGTCTAGCGCGGGACCGTTAAGGCTTCAGGCAGGGCGGTTGGTTAACGACGCGGGCCCAGAACACAGGCGGCGAGGCCCTCGTTCCGGACGACGCGGGCGCTGGCCTGGACGCGGGAGGCGCGGCGGCGGACGTAGGGGCCGGGCGAGCCGGCGTCGTAGCGGCGCGGGCTCGGCAGGATGGCGGCGATGCGGGCGGCCTCGCGCGGGGTCAGGTCGGCGGCGGACTTGCCGAACCAGTGCCGGGCCGCAGCCTCGGCGCCGTAGACGCCGGGGCCCATCTCGGCGACGTTCAGATAGACCTCCATGATCCGGCGCTTGGACCAGACCGTCTCGATCATCAGGGTGTAGCCGGCCTCGAAGCCTTTGCGGATCCAGTCGCGTCCGGGCCAGAGGAAGACGTTCTTGGCGGTCTGCTGCGAGATGGTGGAGCCGCCGCGGACCTTTCGGCCGTTCTCGTTGTCGCGCAGGGCCTTCTCGATGGCCTTCATGTCGAAGCCGCCGTGGCTGCAGAAGCGGGCGTCCTCGGCGGCGATGGCCGAGGCGACGAGATTGGGCGAGATCTGGTCGAGCGAACGCCAGCGATAGTCCAGACCGTGACCGGCGACGAACTCGCGCGCCATCAGGAGGGTCAGGGGCGGCGGGGCGACGGTGTGGATCACGACGCCGCCAATCGGCAGGACGGCGAGGACCAGCAGGGCGGTCAGGATCGGGCGGCGTTTGCGTCGCCGGGGCTGTTCGTCCGTCATGATCCCTCCCGGCGTGGAGTTTTGGCCGGGAAGCGTGGCGTTGCAATGGCAAGGCGCCGGGCGACGCTATTTCGTGTTCACGTCCCACAGGAAGATGACGGCGAAGGCGCCGATCACGAGCAGGGCCAGGATGGCGACGGCCATGCATCCGAAGGCCAGTCGCGGCGTCTCGCCTCCCGGTCGACCGTGCATCAGGAACCCCCGTTCGGCACGACGATAGGGTGTGTCGCGAGGGGCGGCTAGAGCATGATCGTTTCTGGTGGACCCGCTTCGCGGGTCCGACATGAAGCGTGAATCATGCTCTCGATTTAATCTGGAGCCTGATTCACGGCATCAGCGGAATCGCGGAGCGATTCCTCCTCAGCCGATCAGGCTCTAGAGGTCGCTGACGCCGGCGTTTCCGTCTTCGTCGGCCCAGGCGACGCGGGTCGCGTCGGGGCTCATGGCCAGGGCGACGATGGGGGCGCCCTTCTCCGCCTTGACGAAGTTCAGTCCCTGACCCGCCGGATCGGCGACCCAGACGCGGCCGTCGGCCAGACCCGCGGCCAGCCGGCCATGCGGGTTCGAGGCGGCGACGAGGTTGACGAGGGTCGAGTCGTCGAAGCCGATCTCCGACGCCTCGCGCCCCATCGGGCCGTTGGAACTGTCGAAGGGCCAGAGGACCGCGCCCTGGGCCCCCGCGGTCGCGAGCAGGCGGCCCTTGGCCATGAAGGCGACCGAGCGGATCTTGGACGGATAGCCGCCCATCCGCATGTTCTTCGCATCCTTCAGCCGCCAGCCGTGAAGCTGGGCGTCCTGCATCATGGTGACCACGAAGGCGCCGTCGGGCGAGAAGGCGACGCCGGTGTGCGACCCGGCCCAGGCCAGTTTCGTCGGCTTCTGCTCGGCGATCCGCGCGTACCAGAGCCAGGCCCCGCCATAGGTCGAGGCGGCGATGCGCCGGCCCTTGGGGTCGAAGGCGACGCCGGAGACGGTGCGCTCATGCGTGAAGTCGCGGCGGAAGCCCGCGTCGGTGGCGTCGATGACCGACAGGATCTTGCCGGCCGAGAAGGCGATCAGCTTCGTTTCGGGCGAGGCGTCGATGGAGTCGATCCACTGGCCCTTTGCGGTCGCGAGCACGCCGGCTTCGCCCTTGCGGCTCCAGATCACGCGTCCGTCGTCACCGCCGGTGACCAGACCGTCGCCGGAGGGGTGGACCACGGCGCACAGGATAGCGCCGTCATGGACCGCGTCGAAGGTCCGGTCCTCGAACCGCACGGAGCCGTCGCCGAGGGCGAAGACCGCGCCGGAGGACTCGAAATGGGCCGAGGTGATCTGGGCGTCGAAGGTGAACTGCGTCATCGGCAACGCCCTACCACGCGATCTCGCGGCCGCTGTAGTCAACGAACTTGTGGACCTTGGCGCCGGCGTGGGCGGCGAGCTGATCGGCCATGCCGGTGACGCTGGTCTCTACGTCGATGTCGGCGCCGGAGCCGCCCATGTCGGTCTTCACCCAGCCGGGGTGAACCGACAGGACGGTGACGCCGCGATCCTTGGCGGCCGTCAGCCAGAGGGAGCGGGCGAAGCTGTTCTGGGCCGTCTTGGTCGCGCGATACACGGCCATGGCCCCGTTCTGGTTTTCGCCGATAGAACCCATGGCGCTGGACATCAGGGCGAGGATGCCGGTCTGCTCCCGCACGTGGCCGGCCAGGGCGTGGGCCAGACGGATCGGGCCGAAGACATTGGTCTGCATGACCGCGTTGAGTTCGTCGGCGGTGGCCTCCGTCACGCTCTTCGGACCCGAAACGCCGGCGTTGATGAAGACGATGTCGAGGGGGTTGGGCAGGTCGGCGGCCAGACGTGCGATGTCGGCGTCGGAGGTCACGTCGGCCTGGAGGACGGTCAGGCGTTCGGCGCCGGAAAGGGCCTTCAGCGGCGCTGCATCGGCGGGTTTGCGCACCGTCGCGATGACATCGAAGCCGCGCTTCAGATGTTCGGCGACGAGGCCGAGGCCGAGGCCGCGCGAGGCGCCGACGATGAGGATGGATTGGGGCATGTCAGGCTCTTTCAGGGTCAGGCGGCGCAGGATTCGAAGCCGGCCTTGATGGCGGCTTCGTCGAGGTCGCGGCCGATGAAGACGGCGCGGGACCATCGGCGCTCCGTGGCGCCCCATTCGCGCTGGAGGTCGCCCTCAAGGATCATGTGGACGGCCTGGAAGACGAGGCGTTTGTTCTCGCCGTCGACATTGATGATGCCTTTGGCGCGCAGGATGTCCTGACCTTTTTCGCCCAGCAGTTTGTCGAGCCACTGGGTGAATTTCACGCCGTTCATGGGCGTATCGAGCGACAGGGAGATTCCCTTGATGTCGTCGCCGTGGTCGTGGCCGCGGGGGCCATGGTGATGGTCGTGTTCGTGAGCGTGGTCATGGCCGTGATCGTGCCCGTGATCGTGATGGTCGTGTCCGCAGTGTTCGTCGTGGACGTGGCCGGCCTCGCCGTGGGCCGGGTTGGCGAACTCAGGATTGATGTCGAGGATCCGCTCCAGATCGAAACCGTGCAAGCCCAGCACCTGATCGAGGGGCACATTGGCCCGTTCGGCGCGGGTGATGGGGGCGAGCGGGTTCAGCTTGCGCAGGCGCTGTTCGACGGCGACCAGTTCGGCCTCGGTCGCCAGGTCGGTCTTGTTGAGGATGATGCGGTCGGCGAAGGCGACCTGTTCGCGGGCCTCTTTCGAGTCGTCCAGCCGCGCCATGACGTGTTTGGCGTCGACCAGGGCGGTTACGCTGTCCAGCGTGGTCTTCGCCTTGACGTCCTCGTCGACGAAGAAGGTCTGGGCGACCGGGCCGGGGTCGGCGAGGCCGGTAGTCTCGACGATGATGGCGTCGAAGGCGGGGGCGCCCGGCTTCTGGCGCTTCATCAGGCCGGCGACGACGCGGATCAGGTCGCCGCGCACCGTGCAGCAGACGCAGCCGTTGTTCATCTCGAACACATCCTCGTCGGCGCCGACGACCAGGTCGTTGTCGATGCCGATCTCGCCGAACTCGTTGACGATGACGGCGTAACGCTTGCCGTGGTCCTCGGTCAGGATGCGGTTGAGCAGGGTGGTCTTGCCCGCACCGAGATAGCCGGTGAGGACGGTGACGGGGATCTTGGTGGCGGTCGTGTCGGTCATGGCGAGGTAGATGGTCTCTGGTTCGTCAGAATGAAACCCTCTCCCGGCGGGAGAGGGCTTGAGGCTCGCAGAGCGTAGCGAGGCGTCCAGCCGAAAGGGTGAGGGGCTGGCGCTAACCGGTGAGGCCACGCCCCTCACCCTTTCGCGTTTCCAATCGCTGCGCTCCTGGACGCTCAAGCCCTCTCCCATCGGGAGAGGGTTGGGACCTTAGCAATCCGGGCAATCGGGCATGACGTCCGTCTCGAGCTGGAGCGTCGTGTGGGCGATGGCGAACTTCGTCTTCGCGAGAGCCTGGGCCTCCATCAGGAGGGCGCGGGGGTCGCCGCGGTCGTGGACGAGGTGGGCGGTCAGGGCTGTCGACGTGGTCGACATGTTCCAGACGTGCAGGTCGTGGACGGCCGAGACGCCGGGGAGGGCGGAGAGCGCCTCGCGCACGGCGGCGACATCGACCGAGCCGGGGGCGGCGTCCATGGCGAGACCGACGGAATCCTTCAGCAGGCCCCATGTGCCCAGCAGGATCACGGCGACGATGACGATGGAGACCAGCGGATCGAGGATCGACCAGCCGGTGAACATGATCACGGCGCCCGAGATGACGACGCCGATGGAGACTCCGGCGTCGGCCATCATGTGCAGATAGGCGCCGCGTGCGTTCAGGTCGGAGTGCTGGTCGCGCATGAACAGCAGGGCGGTGCCCAGGTTGATGACGAAGCCGATGCCGGCGACGATCATGATGACGGCGGACTGGACCGGGGCCGGATCGGTGAGGCGCTGGACGGCCTCGAAGGCGATGGCTCCGCAGGCGAAGATCAGCAGGAGGGCGTTGGCGAGGGCGGCGAGGATGGTCGCCTTGCCGAAGCCATAGGTCAGCTGTTTGCCCGCCGCGCGACGGGCGAGGACGGCCGCGCCGCCGGCCATGGCCAGGCCCAGGACGTCGGACAGGTTGTGACCGGCGTCGGCGAGCAGGGCGGTCGAACCGCTGTAGAGGCCGGCGCCGAACTCGCAGGCGACGAAGGCGAGGTTGACGATCAGGCCGACGAGGTAGCGCCAGTCGCCGGTGTCCACTGGGCCGTGGGCGTGGCCGTGACCCGCGTGGGAGTGGCCATGCGAATGGTCGTGACCGTGGTGGTCATGGTCGTGGTCGGCGTGAGAGTGGCCCATGGCGGGACCCTAGTGCTGGTGGAGCACGACGAGAAGGCCGATCGCGATCAGGGCGACACCGAGGATGGCGCCCTCGTAGCGGGCCCAGCGCTCAAGCTTGAGCACCGAGGCGCCAGCGCGGGCCAGGGTCGTGAAGGTGGCCATCCCAAGGATGGTGCCCAGGGCGAAGGCCAGGGTCAGCAGGGCGAGGGCGCCGACGCCTTCCTGGGCCGAGGACATATAGATGGGCAACAGCACCTCGCCGGGCGAGAGCGCCATGACGGCGACGAGGCCCCAGAAGGCGGCGGCGTGGCCGACCGTGGGCTCGGCGAGATCGAGGGCGGGGCCGCCGGCCATCACCGGGCGCCGGATGGCGGACTTGACCAGATAAAAGGCGCCGAAGCCAAACAGCAGGACGGCCGACAGGTGTGGCAGCAGGCCGGCGACGATCTCATCGAGCGCGATGCCCGCCGCGACGATCAGCGAGCCGACGACGGCGGTCGAGGCGATGTGGGCGAGACCCGCGGCGGTGACCGCCAGAAGGTTCTTCGGCAGGCTCCAGCGCTGGGCGCGTCCGACCAGGACGAACGGCAGCCAGTGAGTCGGCAGGGCCGCGTGCAGGAAGGCCGCCGCGAACCCGCCCCCCAGAAGGGACCAAAGGACCGGCTGTTCGAGATCGGGGGGCGACATTGACCTCGCTATAGCGTGTTACTTTATAACGGTCCAGCCGTCGTCAGCGATAAAGACTGCCCCGGTCGAGCGGCAGGCCGCTCGGGCCCGCCCGGCGGCGCTGGGCGACCGTCTGGTAGACGAGGATCGAGCCGCGCTCGAAGCCCTTGGCGCACATGGCGAAGAAGATCAGCCACAGACGGGTGCGTTCCTCGCCGACCATGGCGACGGCCTCGTCGCGGCGGGCCATCAGGCGGCGGGACCATTCGGCGGTGGTGGCCTGGAAATGCTCGCGCAGGTCCTCGACGTCCAGAACCTCGAAGCCGAGGCGGCCTAGGTTGGTGACCGTCATGCCGATAGTGTCCAGCTCTCCGCCCGGGAAGATGAAACGGCCGATGGTGCGGGTGGCGTTGGTCTGGGGTGCGATGTTGTTGGCGTCGCGACCGCCGCGGCGGACCGAGGCCTGGTGGAAATAGAGGCCGCCGGGCTTCAGCAGGCGACGCATCTCGAGGAAATGGCGGTCGTGGTTGGCGAAGCCGACGTGTTCGAACATCTCGACCTGGGAGACGGCGTCGAACTGTTCGGTCATTTCGAGGTCGCGGTAGTCCTTGAGCTCGAGGGTGATCCGGTCCTGCAGGCCGAGGCGGGCGATCTTCTCATTGGCGAAAGCGAGCTGTTCCTCGGACAGGGTCACGCCGTGGACGGTGACTCCATAGTGTTGCGCGGCCCAGCAGCTCAGACCGCCCCAGCCGCAGCCGACGTCGAGCAGCTTCTGGCCGGGCTTGAGGCGGAGCTTGCGACAGATGAAGTCCAGCTTGCGGGTCTGGGCGTCCTCCAGCGACTGGTCGGGGTCGGCGTAGTATGCGCTGGAGTAGACCATCTCAGGATCGAGGAAGAGGCCGTAGAAGTCGTTGCCGACATCATAGTGGAAGGAGATGAAGTCCTTGTCCTTGCGGGCGGACTTGTCCTGCCGCTGGCCGGCCTCGCCCGTGGGGTCGTAGGCGGCGTCGCCGACGGTGCTTCTGGAGCCGGCCAGAAGGAAGGGAATCAGTTCGCGCGCGATCAGGCCCTTATTGACCCGGCGCGGCAGGTGGACGGCGCGGCCGTGGTCCCAGCGGTCGGCGGCCTCGAGCGGCGAGCCGCCCTCGATGCGCACGTCGCCGGTGGCGTAGAGCTCGAACAGGGTCATCAGGCCGGGCTTCAGCACCAGATGACGGACGGCGGACGGATCGGCGAGCACGATGCGGATGTCGTCGCGGGCGTCCGGGCCCAGGGGAATGACCTCGCCCGTCCAGAGCTGGAGCGACAGGTCTGCCCCCAGATGCGCGGCGATGTGGGACGCGATGCGGCGGGCGGCGGTGACCCGGCGGTCGACAGTCTGGGTCATGGCATGGGTCCCTCGTAACGCGGCTTCGTCTTTGCACGGCGGGTGAGAACGGGGCTAGATCAGCCGTCGAAATGAGCGTCACCGGGCGTTTTCGGCGCCTTTCGCGTTGACTCCGAGGGGCCGGTCCGTATATGTCGCCGCTCTTCGCCCGCGGGGTCTACCCGGCGGGCGCATCCTTTTTTGCGTTACGCTGAGGCTCCAACATGTACGCGGTGATCAAGACCGGCGGCAAGCAGTACCGGGTTCAACCGGGCGACACGATCGTCGTCGAGAAGCTCGATGGCGATGCCGGCCAGGAACTGAAGTTCGACAGCGTCCTGATGCTGGGCGGCGACAAGGGCGTGACCCTGGGCGCTCCCCTGATCGCCGGCGCCTTCGTCGGCGCGACCCTGATCGAGACCCGCAAGGGCGAGAAGATCAAGATCTTCAAGAAGACCCGTCGTCAGGGCTACCGCCGTACGAACGGCCACCGCCAGATGGAATCGGTCCTGCGCATCACCGGCATCGACGGCGCTGGCGAAGTCTCCAAGTGGGACGGCAAGATCGACCTGACGACCAAGGCCGAGATCAACCTGCGCGCCCGTGGCCTGGCCAAGCGCGATGCGACGTCGGACCTGGGTTCGACCGAGACGGTCGTCGCCCAAGGCTCCAAGTCTTCGGCCAAGGTCGAAGCCGGCGTGGTGGAAGCCTCGGCTCCGAAGAAGGCTCCGGCCAAGAAGGCCACCGCCAAGACCGAAACCGCCGCTTCGACCGACGAAGCCTAAAACAAGACGCGCGCCAGACGGTCCTACGGCCGCTGACGCAACGAAGAGAGAGTTCAGATGGCTCACAAGAAATCCGGTGGTTCGTCGCGTAACGGTCGCGACTCTCACTCCAAGCGCCTCGGCGTGAAGAAGTTCGGCGGCGAGAACGTTCTGGCCGGCAACATCCTCGTGCGCCAACGCGGCACCACCTTCCACCCGGGCGACAACGTTGGCCTGGGCCGCGACCACACCCTGTTCGCCACCGAGCACGGCGCCGTGAAATTCACCAAGAAAGCCAACGGCCGTTGTTACGTGTCGATCATTCCGGCGAATGACGACCAGATGGCCCTCGCCGCCGAGTAACGCGCTGCCGGATTTCGGATCGCGTTGCTTCTGAAAAGCAGCCGATCCGGACCAGGGAAATTTTCCGCGGGGAGTCTGGATCACCAGGCTCCCCGTTTGCGTTTCCCCGCCTCGAAGTCCGCCCGAGCCCTCCAAGGAGGCGGACCGCATACCGAGGCTGGAAACATGTGCGTCATCGAAACCTCCCCTGTCGTCGAGACCCGGCGTCTCGTCCTGCGCGCGCCCGCGCCGCAGGACGTGCCTGCAATCGCGCGCCTGGCCAATGACCCCGACATCGCCCGCATGACCAAGCGGATGCCGCACCCCTTCGGACAGGGCGACGCGGAGGACTTCGTCATCGCGGTCGCGGCCCAGAACCCGGCCAAGGCCATGACCTTCCTGATCGAGCACGAGGATCACGGACCCGTCGGCGTCCTGGGCCTGTTCGAGGACGAGGATCGGGTGCCGGAGACCGGCTACTGGATCGGACGGGAGTTCTGGGGCCGGGGTCTGGCGACCGAGGCGCTGGAAGGCGCCCTGGTCTGGGCTTCCAAGCGCTGGAAGCGTCGCGCGCTGGTGGCCGGGCATTTCGCCGACAACCCGGCGTCGGGGCGCGTGCTGGAGAAGGCGGGCTTCCTGTACACGGGCGAGACGCGCCGGGCGTTCAGCCGGGCGCGGAAGGCGGACATCGATACGCGGATGATGGTGTGGCTGGCCTAGTTTCCTTCTCCCTTTGAGGGAGAAGGTGGCAGCCGGAGGCTGACGGATGAGGGGTGTGCGTCAGCGGTCCTAGTGGTCGGGCCAGGCTCAGCGGTCAGACCGTGTTTCACCCCTCACCCTACCGCGCCAGGACGACGGCTGCGCCGTCGTGCGCGCTCTCCCTCTCCCGCAGGGGGAGAGGGCTTTAGCCCGCCAGGCTGGGCCCGAACGCGAGGACGGCGGCGACGACGCCGCCGATGACGGCGGCGCAGGCTCCGGCGACGAAGGCGAAGGCCGTGCGGGTCTGACGACGACGCATGCCGCCGGTGCGGACCGAACGGATGATGACGAACGGCGACCGGTCGAAGGCTTCGGAACCGATGATATTATGCTGGGACATGGAGACGCTCCCCGAACTGGTTGGGTTCGAGGAAGGCGGTCAGGGTGCGTCTGAAAGATGGCGAACGGCGTTCAGGCGCGAATCCGTGATCGGATGATCGACGTTATCCGCAGAAAACCAGCCGGCCCGACCAGGCGCGGTAATAGCCGCTGTTTGGGTCGTAGGATCTGAAGCGGGAGGCGCAGTACGACGCCCTGCCCGGGTCGCGGCCATTCGCGTAGCCGCCTCCGTACCAGGCGCCCACCTGACCGCCGTAGCCCGAGCCGGGATAGACCTGATCCGGACGACCGTAGGCTCCGTAGTACTGGGTCCCCTGATTGTAGGGCTGATAGGCATAGCCGCCCCCGTCAGACTCCCGGCCATAACGGCCGTAGCGATGGCCTGAACCGTAGGAGCTGTAGGAACGGACCGGGCGCTGGTCACGCCAGCGGGCGTCGCAATCGTCCCGGGCGCGGTCCCAGTAGGCGTCGCAGCGGTAGTCGCCCGGACGATCCTGCTGGCCGTTGTAGTCGTTGCCGTAGCGGCCGTAGCTCGAATACGACCGCGCCTGATCGGGATAGTCCCAACTCTGGGCCGCAGCCGGAAGGGCGACCGAGGCGGTCAGGAGGGCGGCGGCTAGAGCTGCGGCTTTCATGGTCAACGCCTCGGCTGATGCGGGATCGGCCCGCCGGTGGATATGGGTACGCCTTTACAGTGTGACGTTGGCCGTCGTGCCCGCGCGGGTGACGACGTGGCGCATCAGGACGATTCGGTCGCCGCCGGCGCTGACCGGGGTGATCAGGAACCAGCCGCCATCGGGCAGGCCGTCGAAGCGGAAGCGTCCGTTCTGGCAAGTCGCGGAGCGCACGTAGGAGCGGTAGTCGGCGTTCGGGTCGGCCACGGTGCGGGCGCGGATCACGGCCTCGGGGACCGCAGCCTGGTCGGTCGAACCGTACAGGGTCTGGAACCGGGCGCGGGTGTAGGGGGTGTCGGGCGTCAGGGCGACCGAGCCGGTGCAGGCGAAGCTCTGGCCGTCGCGACCATAGGCGACGCGGCCGTCGATGCCTGCCGTGCCCGTGCGGGCGGACCAGCCGAAGTCGGCGGCGCTGAAGGCGGCGGGGGGCGCCGGCATATAACCGCCCGGCCCGGGAACGGGCGCGCAGGCGGTCAGGACGGCCGTGATCGCTGCGGTGGCGGCGAGGGCGGAAGCGAGGCGCATCGACATCGGAGTTCTTTCGGACAGGCACGCGGAATCGCCCCGGAGGGCGAGGCCACATGACGCCTAACGCAGGCGTAAGGTCAAGGTTGCGGGACCTGACGGCGGGCGCCACAAGTCCGGGATAACAGAGCGACAGGCCATTCCGGAGCCGCCGCCGAACTGGTCTACAGGGACCCCATGACAGTCGTATTCGCAGACATCCAGGCGGCGCAGGGCCGCATCGCCGGTCAGGTCGATCGCACGCCCGTGCGGCATTCGCGCCGGCTCTCGCAGCTGACCGGGGCCGAGGTCTGGGTGAAGTACGACAACCTGCATTTCACCGGAAGCTTCAAGGAGCGCGGCGCCCTGAACCGGCTGCTGTCGCTGACGCCGGACGAAATGAAGCGCGGCGTGGTCGCGGCCTCGGCCGGCAACCATGCCCAGGCCCTGGCCTACCACGGAGGGCGGCTCGGCGTGCCTGTGACCATCGTCATGCCGGAGGGCACGCCCTTCACCAAGATCGACGGCACCCGGAGCCATGGCGCGACCGTGGTCATCAAGGGCGCCGACTTCACCGGATCGACCGAGGAGGCCCATCGTCTGAGGGACGAGGACGGGTTCGTCTTCATCTCCGCCTTCGACGACGAGGGGATCGTGACGGGGCAGGGGGTCTGCGCCATCGAATTCCTCGAAGACGCGCCGGACCTCGATGCCCTGATCATCCCCATCGGGGGAGGCGGGCTGATCGCCGGCTGCTCGATCGCGGCCAGGGCCATGAAGCCCGACATCCGCATCTTCGGCGTCGAGGCGGCGATGTATCCGTCGTTCAGCGCGCGTCGGAAGGGCGAGACCCCCAAGTGCGGCGGGGCCACGATCGCCGAGGGCATCGCCATCAAGGCCGTCGGCGACATCCCGTTCGCCCTTGCCGATCCGCTGGTCGAGGACGTGCTGGTCGTCGACGAGGAGGATTTCGAGAAGGCCGTCGCCCTGTTCGCGACCCTGGAAAAGACGGTGGCCGAGGGCGCCGGCGCCGGCGGGCTGGCGGCCCTGTTGCGCTATCCGGACAAGTTCAGGGGGATGAAGGTCGGGCTGGTCCTGTGCGGCGGAAACATCGACGCGCGCATGCTGGCCGTGGTGCTGAACCGCGAGATGGTCCGCGAGAAGCGGCTGATCGTCTATCGCATCCTCGGCGACGACCGGCCGGGCATGCTGTCGGCCATGGCGGCGGTGATCGGGGGCCTCGGCGGCAACATCATCGACGTCGTCCACAACCGGCTGGCGCTGGACGTCCCGGCCAAGGGCGCCGAGTTCGACATCATGGTCGAAACGCGCGATAGCGCCCATTCCGATGCGATCGGACAGGCTTTGAAGGACAAGGGTTATGCGCTTCGGATGGGCTAGGGCGGCGGGCGTCGTCGCAGCGGTGTCGGTCCTGGCGCTGGCCGGATGCAACCGCGATGCGGCAGCAGGGCCGGACCTTGAAGCCAATGCGCGGGCGGCGGCCTTCTTCATGGAATCGAACGCCAAGGCGGATGGGGTCCAGACCCTGCCGAGCGGGCTGCAGTACAAGGTGGTGCAGTCGGGGCCGTCGGGCGCCGCGACGCCGGACCGCAACGATCTGGTGCGCGTCGACTATGAAGGCGCCCTGACCGACGGGTCGGTGTTCGACAGCTCCTTCTCCCGTGGGCAGCCCTATGTGACGACGGCCGAACAGGTCGTGCCCGGCTGGACCGAGGCCCTGCAGCGGATGAAGGTCGGCGACGAGTGGATGCTCTATGTGCCGCCGGCGCTGGGTTATGGCGAGCGCGGCCAGGGCGCGGACATCCCGCCGAACTCGGTGCTGGTGTTCCGGATCAAGCTGCTGGACGTGGCCCCGGTGCCGGGCGGCGGACGGGGCGTGGGACTGGCGACGGGGTAGTCTGAATTCCCTTCTCCCCCTGCGGGAGAAGGTGGCAGCCGGAGGCTGACGGATGAGGGGTATGCGTCACCAGACGAGCCCTCAACGGTCAGACTGGAGGGATGGAAACATACCCCTCATCCGCCCTCGCTTCGCTCGGCCACCTTCTCCCGCAAGGGGAGAAGGGACCATTCAGCACGAACGCTTTCGTCCTCCTCGCCAGAAAGTCTCCCATCGCGCACCCCCGCGAACACCTCCCCCTCCATCAGTCGCGACAGCGCCCACACCGCCGCGCCGCGCACCAGCGGCGAGCCGTCGTCCAGCAGCCGCTCCGCGCTCTCGACCAACGCCGGATCCCCGCTGTTCCCCACCGCATAGAGGACGTTCCGCACGAACCGGTCGCGGCCGATGCGCTTGATCGGGCTTTTCGAGAACAGGATGCGGAAGGTGGGGTCGTCGAGCGCGGCGAGATCGGCGAGGCGGGGGCTGACGGAGATCTCGCGGGCGGACAGACGGGTCTCTCGCGAGGCGACGGCGAACTTGTTCCACGGACAGACGGCCAGACAGTCGTCGCAGCCGTAGATGCGCGACCCGGTCAGGGTCCGGAACTCCACCGGCCACGGCCCGGCGTGTTCGATGGTCAGGTAGGACAGGCAGCGGCGGGCATCGAGCTGGAACGGCGCGGGGAAGGCGTTCGTCGGACAGGCGTCGAGGCAGGCGGTGCAGGAGCCGCAGTGTTCGGTCTCGGCGGGATCCGGCGGGATCTCGGCGGCGGTCAGGATGACGCCGAGGAACAGCCAGTTGCCGTGGTCGCGGCTGAGGAGGTTGGTGTGCTTGCCCTGCCAGCCCACGCCGGCGCGCTGGGCCAGCGGCTTTTCCATCAGAGGGGCGGTGTCGACGAAGACCTTGACCTCGGCGTTCAGGCGGGAGGCGAGCTGGCCGGCCAGGGTCTTCAGACGGCCCTTGATGACCTCGTGATAGTCGTCGCCCCGCGCGTAGACCGAGATGTAGCCGGCGCTGCGGTCGGCCATCTCGGGCAGGGGATCGGTCTCGGGGCCGTAGTTCATGCCGAGCACGACAGCCGTGCGGGCGCCGTCCCACATGGCGGTCGGGTGGGCGCGGCGTTCGAGGGTGGTCTCCATCCAGCCCATCTCGCCGTGACGACCGGCCTCGACGAAATGCTGGAGGCGCTCTCCGGCGGACCAGGGCTCGGACGCCGACGCGAACCGGCAGACGTCGAACCCGAGTTCGGCGGCCCTGGCGCGGAGGATGTCGCGGAGGTCGGACATGGCCCGCCTGTGTCACGTCCCGCGTGGCTTTAGAAGTCCAGGTCCGCGTAATGCGGCGCCGGGGCCAGGCCCTGGAACCGGTCCGCCAGCAGGGGGCGGAAGCAGGGGCGGGACTTGATCTTCATGTACCAGGTTTTGAGCGCCGGCCAGTTGGCCCAGGCGACCTCGCCGAAATAGTCGAGCGTCGACAGGTGGGCGGCGGCGACGATGTCGGCCTGGGACAGGCGGCGGCCGGCGAACCAGTCGCGGCGAGCCAGAAGGGCGTCGAAGATGGCGAGGTGGTGTTTCAGCGCCTCGCGGCCCTCGCGCAGCATGCGGGCCTCGGGCGGGCCGAGGCGGAGGAGCGGCTTCTCCATCCGCTCGTGCAGCAGGACGGCGTTGACCTCGTCGGTGAAGCGGCGGTCGAACCAGGCGGTCAGGCGGCGCGTCTCGGCGCGTTCGGCGGCGTCGGCGGGCATCAGGAGCGGCGTCTTCTGGGCGTCCTCGATCCAGCCGAGGATGGCGCCGGCCTCGCACAGGGTCAGGCCCTCGACCTGGAGCACGGGCGGCATGCCGGACGGGTTCAGGTCGCCGACGGGGCAGTCGGCCTCCCACGGGCGCACCAGCACCTCGGTCCATTCGATGCGCGCTTCGCCCAGGGCCAGACGCGCGGCGCGGCTGCCTGGATCGAAGGGGAAATGGAACAGGACGTTCGCCGACATCGGCCTGTCCTGCACCCGCGGCCGTTAAAGGCTCGTTTACGTTGAAGGCGAAATGGGGACGGACGGGGTCGCGGGTCCGCGCGGATCGGCGTGGATCAGGACGTCGGCGTCCGGGAAGGCGGCCTTCACCCGGTCCTCGGCGGCGACGACGATGTCGTGGGCAGCTTCGAACGACAGGGTGCGGTCGAGGTCGACGTGCATCTGGGCGATCAGGCGATTGCCGGACATGCGGGTGCGCAGCTGGTGCACGCCGCCGACGCGCGGGTCGGACAGGACGGCGTTGGTCAGGGCGATCCGGTCGGCGTCGGACGCCTCCCTGTCGAGCAACTGGTCGCCGGCGCCCTTGAGCACGCCGAACGCGCCCCAGAACAGCCAGACGGCGACGACCAGACCGGCGGCGGCGTCGAGGCCGGGGGCGGCCAGCCAGGCGCCGGAGGCCACGCCGATCAGGACCACGACGCTCGACGCCAGGTCGGCGGCATAGTGGGCGCGGTCGGCGGAGACGGCCATGGAGCCCGAGGCCTTCAGCGACCGGGTCTGGAGCCAGACCAGCAGACCGGTCAGGAGGATGGAGACGACCACGACGCCGACGGCCCAGGACCCGCCGACGACCGGACGGGGGTCGAACATCCGTTGCAGCGCCTCCCAGCCGATGAAGACGGCCGAGGCGAAGACGAGACCGGCCTGGACCAGGGCGGCCATGGCCTCGCCCTTGCCGTGGCCGAACCGGTGATCGGCGTCGGCGGGGGCGGCGGCCCAGCGCACGGCGTAGAAGGTGGTCAGGGAGGCGATCAGATCGAGCGAGGAATCGGCCAGCGACGCCAGGATCGACACCGACCCCGAGGCGCCGAGGGCGAAGGCCTTCATCGCGATCAGCAGGACCGCGACCGTGACCGACAGGCCTGTGATCTGACGCGTCGAAAGGGTGGGGGCCGAGCCCCACGGACCGGGCTTCGAGCCTTCGGGGGCGGACGGTTCGGGCGGCGTCGTGACGGGGGAGGTCATCGACGCCCTTTTCGCTGATCGCCCGTGAGTTGCCAAGGAAGGACGCGTCAGGAACCGTCGTTAGGCTTGCGGTCATGAAAGCGCCCCATGGTGCGCGCGGATTAACCCTGACGGGACGGGGACTTGCAGCGATGACGTCAGGCGTTGGCGAGCGGGAAGGGCAGACGGCGGATCGATGGATTCCGCGCGCCGAGGTCCTGTCGCTGCTGGGGGTCAAGACCCAGACGCTCTACGCCTATGTCAGCCGCGGGCGGATCACGGCCCGGCCCGACCCCGCAGATCCCCGTCGCAGCCTGTACGCCGCCGCCGACGTGGCCCGGTTGAAGGGCGCGAGCTCGGGCGAGGCGTCCGGCGTGGTCGTGCCGTTCGAGCCGCCGGCGGTGAAGGGCGAAAGCCTGATCCAGTCGAAAGTCAGCCTGATCTCGGACGGGCGGCTCTACTATCGCGGCTGCGACGTGGCGCAATGGGCCCAGAACGCGACGCTCGAGGAAACCGCCCGGCTGCTGTGGGGCGCGGAGGAGACGAACCCGTTCGCGGGGCTCGGCGTGCGCGTCGATAGCGCCGGAGGCGCTTCGCATCGTGCCCGGTTGTTCGCGGCCTTGGCCCGACGGGCAGAGGAGGAGCCGTCCTCGATCGGCCGTTCGTCCGAGGCGCTGAAGGTCGACGCGGCCGTGGCGATGAACGAGGTCGTCGATGCCGTGGCCGGACCGGGCCCGCGGCTGTTCTTCCATCAGAGACTGGCGCGCGGCTGGAAGATGCTGGAGCGCGACAGTGTGCATCTGAGACGCGCCCTGGTGCTGGCGGCGGATCTCGATCTGGACCCGGCGGTGCTGGCGACGCGGGCGGCGGCCTCGGGCGGAGCGTCCCCGGCGGGGGCGGCCTTCGCGGGACTGACCACGGCGGCGGGGTCGCCGAGGGCGCGGACCCTGACCAGGGCCATCGCCTATGTCGTAGAGGCGCGTCGCGATCCGGCGGGCGCTGCCCGGCGGCGGATGGCCGACGAGGGAGGCATTCCCGGCTTCGGCAGCGAAAGCTTCCCGCACGGGGATCCGCGCGTCGAGGCGCTGCTGGCGCTGGCGGACCTGCCCGCCGACCTGACGGCGGTGATCCGCGAAGCCGAGGCGTCGAGCGGCCAGAGGACCGGGTTCGCCGGGGCCCTGGCGATCATGGCGCGGCGTCTGGACCTGCCGCGCGACGGGGCCTCGGACGTGCTGCTGATCGGCCGGCTGACGGGACTGATGGCCCATGCGCTGGATCAGATCATCGACGGCTCGCCTATCCGGGCGCGCCTGCGCTATGTGGGGCCAAGACCGCAGGGCGAGTGACCCGGGCGACTCATCGGGGAACACCATGGCGGACTGGATCGCGGCGATCATCCTGGGGTTGGTCGAGGGACTGACGGAGTTCATTCCGGTCTCGTCCACGGGGCATCTGCTGCTGACCAAGAGCCTGCTGGGCCTGCCCAACGAGCCGTGGGACACCTTCATCGTCATGATCCAGCTGGGCGCCATCCTGGCCGTGGTGGCCCTGTATTTCGCCCGTCTGTGGAAGGTGCTGATCGGTCTGCCCTCGAAGGATCCGTCGGCGCGGCGCTTCGCCTGTTCGGTCCTGCTGGCCTTCTTCCCGTCGGCCCTCGTCGGCCTGCTGGCCCACGACTTCATCAAGGCCGTGCTGTTCAACCCGACCATCGTCTGCGTCAGCCTGATCGTCGGGGGTTTCGCCCTGATCGCGCTCGAGCGCTGGGCGCCGCAGCCGAAGGAGCATGACGCCATGCGCTTCTCGCTGAAGACGGCGCTGGGCGTGGGCCTGTTCCAGTGCCTGTCGATCATCCCCGGCGTGTCGCGATCGGGCGCCACCATAGTCGGCGGGCTGTTGCTCGGCGTCGACAAGCGGGCGGCGGCGGAGTTTTCCTTCTTCTTGGCGATTCCGACGATGGTCGGCGCCTTCGCCCTCGATTTCTGGGAGAGCCGGGAGCTGCTGGTCGGGGACACGGTGACCCTGATCGCCATCGGGTTCGTGGTGTCCTTCATCAGCGGCCTGTTCGTGGTGCGGACCATGCTCGACTTCGTGACGAAGCACGGCTTCACTCCCTTCGCCTGGTGGCGGATCGCGGTCGGGGTGATCGGTCTGGGGCTGCTGTATTCGGGCGTCATCGCCTGACCGCGGGCCTGAGGCTTGTCAGTCGCTGTTTCTCGGGCGCAAGCTGAGACCATGAGCACCCAGCCCGCTGACGGCGAACGCTTCGCCTCGTTCGAAGCCTTCTATCCGTATTACATCCACGAGCATTCCAATCAGGTCTGCCGGCGAATCCATATCGTCGGATCGGGACTGGTGATCGTGGCGGCGCTGCTGGGTCTGTTCGTGAACGCCTGGTGGTTCGCAGCCATGCCGCTGATCGGCTACGGCTTCGCCTGGGTCGGGCATTTCTTCTTCGAGAAGAACCGGCCCGCCACCTTCAAATACCCGCTGTGGAGCCTGATGGGCGACTGGCGGATGTTCTTCGAGACCGTCAGCGGCAAGCGCCGGTTTTAATCGCTCAGGCGGGTCAGCCGGGTCTGGTTGCGGAGCCGCCAGGCGTCGTCGGAGGCGCCGACCGGGCGCACCTCCTTGATTGACAGCAGGGCGTCGCCGTCGCGCGTCTCGGTGACGCGGATGTCGGCGGGGGCGTCGTCGTCCTCGCCGGTTTCGACATAGATCAGTGTCCAGTGGGTCGGGTCGGCGAAGGCGCTGACACGGACCGTTTCGGTCGAGAGTTCGGGCATCCCGCCGGCCCGGAAGCTGGTCGAGGTCGAGGTTCCGGCGGCGGGATCGTCCAGACTGATCGTGGTGATCCAGACCGGTTTTGAGGGCCCGTCGTCGAACAGGCTCTGGCGGATGAGGGTCGCGCCGTCGCCGGGCGTCGTGATCGTCGTCGCGACCGGAAGCTCCTGAAGTTCGTCGGTCTGGTAGTCGCGATAGCCCAGGGCGCCGGTCCAGCGTCCGGCCAGGCCGAGGCGCAGTTCGGTCGCGGACGGCGCGTCCTGCGCGCGGGCGACGACGGGCAGGATCAAACCTACGATGAGCGCGGTCAGCAACAGGCGAAGGGTCATGGCGGGTCTCCGGATCAGGCGTTGAGAATGCGGGCGGTCGCGGCCGCCATCTGCGGATCCCGACCGGCGGCGATGTCGGCGGCGGTGGTCGGCACGAACACATCCGGCTCGATGGCGGCATCCGGCTGAGGCGTATCGGGGAAGCCGGCGATCAGCGGCAGATCGATCTCGATCCCCGAGGCGGGCAATCGCAGGAAGAAGAAGGCGCCGCCGTTGATGCCACGACGGTTGCCGCCGGTGGTCGTGCCCAGCAGGGTCGCCAGGCCGGCGTCCTTGACCGCCTGGGCGAACTGGAAGGTCGCCGAGGAATTTGAGGCGTCGCACAGCACCACGACCGGACCTGCGAACCGAGGGCCCTGAGGCTGGATCAGCGTCGTCTCCGCGCCGTCGTCGTACCGGGTCAGGCGATAGAAGCCGCGTTCGTCGGGTCCGACCGCCTGGTCGCCCCAGTCGAGGAACGATCGGTCCCAGGTGTCGAGGTGGGGGCGGAGATTGTCGGGCGCGCGGCGATAGCGCACGAAGCGCTGGCTGCGGGACAGGGGCAGGTCGCGGTCGATCAGCCGGCTGAGGATGACATTGCCGCAGTCCTCTCCGCCTTCATTGCCGCGCAGGTCGACGATCAGGCCGCGCGCGCCGTCGCCGGTCAGGTCGTCCATGACCCGGCCCAGCCAGGCCTCCCAGTCGAAGTCGGAATTGTAGAGCGCCCAGCCGGGCATGGTCAGGCGGGCGATGCCGTCGGCGCCCCGTTCGAGGGTCCACGGGTTGCCGTCGCCGTCGGGCTGGCCCGCGTCCGGCGCCCCGGCCTTGCGCTCGGCCAGGGTCAGGAGGTCGGCGCGGACGGTGGGCCCGTCGGACAAGGTGAAGGCGGCGATGTCCCGGATCGGCAGGATCAGCGGCAGGTGGATGTCGAAGGTCTCGTATCCGTCGTCGCCGCGCACCTCCATCAGGCTGACCCGCTTGGCGTCACTGGCCCCGTCGGCGCGGGCGAGCGGCATCAGGCGCGCGAGGATGTCCGATGTGGGGACACCGTCGATGGCCGTGATCTGGCTGCCGCGCGGGAACAGCGCCCCGGCGGAATCGTCGCGCGTCACGACCATCCGCCCATTGATCCAGACGAAGCGGAAGGGGACCAGAGACCGGTCCGGATACATCCGGGCCACCACGGCGTCGCTGGCGTTGTAGGGGCTGGGAAATGTGTGGCCGCAACGGATCGAGGCGGTCACGCGGGTCAGGGCCGCGAACCGGTCGCGGAACGATCCCGGCGCAGCCCATTCCGTCGCGAGCCGATCGAGGCGCCCGGTGACCTCGGCCGGGGTGGCATAGCGGTAGAGACCGGGATGCAGGGTCTCCCACGCGCGTCGAAGAATGCCGACGTCGGACGACCAGTCCTCGCCGATCGCGACACCGGCGCGGGCGGGCGCGGCGGAGGCCAGGGCGAGGCCGCCGGTGATCTGCAGCAGGCGACGACGGGACAGGGACTTCATGGACGGGCGGCTCCGGGTTTCGACGCCACCCTGCGCCAGCTCACCCCGGTGCGCGCCTCAGTTCCGCGTCTGGCGCGGGAAACTCATGATCTGAGACGCGGCGGCGGTAGCGGGAGGGCGCGACGCCGTAGCGGGCGTGGAAGGCGCGATTGAAGCTGGCCTTGGAACTGAACCCGGCATCGAAGGCGAGCGTCAGAAGGTCGTCCTGCGATCCCGCATCGAGGGCGGCGGCGACGGCTTCGGCGCGCAGGCCATTGATCCAGGCCGAGAAGTTCATGCCCAGTCCCTGGTTGATCGCGCGGGACAGGCGGCCAGTGTTGGTGGCCAGACGGCGGGCGAGGACGGGCAGGCCGAGCTCAGGCTCGCGCGCCCAGCCGGCCTCGCGCACACGGGCGTCGAAATCGGCCGCCACCGCCTGCCAGTCGGGTCCGGTCGCGGGATCGAGGGCCGACGGAGCCGCCGGAACGGGGAAGCGAAGCGCGGCGTGTCGCCAGCCCTCGACGCCGAGGTAGAGGCCGATCCCGGCGAGGCCGAGGTAGAGGCCGGTCTCCTGAAAATAATCGATGCCGCCGCTGATCCAGTCCCAGACGGTGAAGGCGGCGTAGATGGCCAGCACGGCGACCAGGGCGACGATGACCCGGCTGAGCCAGGCGGCCGCGAACCGGTCGTCGTCGCTTCGGGCCTCGGCCAGATCGCGGCGGTAGTCGCGGAGCCGACGCAGGGAGGCCGCCGCATAGAGGCCCAGCGAGACCAGCAAGGCGATGTCGAACAGCGGGCTGACGAACCGGTCGTGGCCGCCGGTGTACCAGTCCCATTTGAGATCGAGCGGGAGGGCGAAACAGACGAGCGCATAGGCCAGTTGCAGCCCGGGCGGGACGAGGTGCAGGCCGAACCGCTCCGGCAGCCTGCCGCGCACGAGGGCGTGGGTGTAGCCGAACAGCAGGGGCGGGAGGGCCAGGGGAATGGCGAAAGGCGCGAACGTCAGTCCTCGCCACGCGTCATAGGCGCCCGCGAAACCGATCGAATAGGGGGTGAGCACCCCGCTCAGAACGACAAGAACGGCGGCCAGTATGCGGTTCGCCGTCCGGTTCGCATCCTGTCGGCTGACGGCGACGGCGAGCGCCAGAAGCTGGACGCTGCACAGGGCCAGCAGCGCGACGCGCCATCCGAAATGAAGTTGAGCCCCGTCCACGGGGCCAGCCTAGTCCTCGACGGGCGTTAGCGCGAGGCGGTGTTCCAGGCCGGGGGGCAGCCGTCGAAGCGGCCGGCGTTGGTGATGGTCAGATTGCGCTGGTTGAAGCGCAGCACCGGCTGCATCGAGCCACGGCCGTTACCGGTGTAGAGATCGACGCGCTGGCCGCGGATCGCGCCGCCGGTATCCGAGGCGTACCAGTAGCCGTCATGGATCGTGCCGTCGGCCATCCGCATGCCGACCGTCTCGCGGATGAAGACCCTGGTCCGGCGTGGGATGACGCGCGGGTCGGTGGCGATCGTACGCATCGCGATCGGACGGCAGCCGAGCGAATCGTTGCCCGTCGCTCCGCCACCGCCTGCGTGATAGAGGCTGGCGCGCGCGTTCCAGTCGGGATCCTCGGCCATCAGTTCGGCCTGCTCGGGGGTGAGTTCGGGTGCAACCGCCTCGCTGTCGTTCGCGTTATCAGGGCTCACGGCCACCACAGGATCGGCCGCGACAGCCGTCTCGTAGGGTACCGGATCTCCAGCCGAGAAGGCTGCAGCCCAAAGCATGGCGAACGCCGCGAGGGTGTCAAACACAGATCGAACTCATAGTGACACCGGTCCCCAGAACTGTACCGGCGGCGGGCTTGTCGTTCGCATCTGTGTCGAGAATGTGTCCAGCGGCCCCGCTGCGACCGTTCGTCCCCATGTGTGGATGGATCAGTCAACCGTTGCCTGAGATAAGCGGAACCGGGGTTGGGCAACGTATGAAATCGCGATAGCAGTATAGGCGGATCAGAAATCCTTTGCTGGGGTGCGATGCTTACTGTTCATGGAGATATTCGGTCGGGGAACTGCTTGAAGGTCAAGTGGATGCTCGACGTGCTCGGGCGTGATTATCAATGGGTCGAGGTTGATATCATGTCGGGCGGAAGCCGGACGCCGGAATTTCTCCTGTTGAATCCGTTCGGTCAGGTCCCGACCCTGGTGCTGGAGGACGGCCGCGCCCTGGCCCAGTCGAACGCGATCCTCCTGCATCTGGGCGAAGGCACGGCGTGGATTCCCGGCGACGCATGGGAGAGGGCGAAGATGCTGGAGTGGCTGTTCTGGGAGCAATACAGCCACGAACCCTATGTCGCCGTGGCGCGGTTCCAGCGCGTCTATGCAGGCAAGACGGCGGAGGAGGTCGAGCCGCGTCTGATCGAGCGGGGGAACGTCGCCTTGGCGCGGATGGAGGCGGGGCTGGTCGGGGGCGGCTGGCTGGCCGGCGGGGAGGGGGCGACGCTCGCCGATCTGGCCCTGGTCGCCTATACGCGGGTCGCGGACGAAGGCGGGTTCGACCTGTCTGTCTATCCGTCTATCCGGGACTGGATTTCGCGAGCCGAGGCGGCGTTCGGCATCAAATGATCCATTTGCGGTCAGGGAGAAGGAAACCGTCTCCCCGACCTCCGCCTTGACTTCGCCGCACTCAGCGCCCATTTGCGCTGCGTCGCACAATTGCGATCCCCGGCGTCTCCAGCGCGTGTGGGTCTTCCTCCCAAGCGAAGACCTGACTGTAGCAGCCGCCGGACCCTCAAGATTCATTCGCTGCCCGGACACGCGGGGCGGCGCCCGATCCACCCCGAAGGTCTCATCCAGAGGCCCCGTCGGGACTGGCGGTGCGCGGCCTTATCGGCGTTGAGCCATGGCTGATGCGCGTCGCCGCATACGCGAAAGAACACAGCTCCATGAGCATCACCTTCGAATCCTTCGGCCTGAACAAGGCCTTGCTGCAGGCCCTCACCACCGAGGGCTACACCATCCCGACGCCGATCCAGGCCCAGGCCATACCTTCGGTCATGCTCGGCAAGGACCTGCTGGGCATCGCCCAGACCGGCACCGGCAAGACCGCGGCCTTCGCCCTGCCGATCCTGCATCGTCTGGCCGAGAACCGCGTCGCGCCGCTGCCGCGCACCACGCGCTGCCTGATCCTGTCGCCAACGCGCGAGCTGGCCAGCCAGATCGCCGACAGCTTCAAGGCCTACGGTCGCCACCTCGGCTTCAAGGTCGCCGTCGTCTTCGGCGGCGTGAAATACGGACCCCAGGAACGCGCCATCCAGGCCGGCCTCGACGTCCTGGTCGCCACCCCCGGCCGCCTGCTCGACCACATGCAGCAGAAGACCCTGGACCTGTCCTCGACCGAGATCTTCGTCCTCGACGAGGCGGACCAGATGCTGGACCTGGGCTTCGTCAAGCCGATCCGCCAGATCGTGTCGCGCATCCCGGCCAAGCGCCAGAACCTGTTCTTCTCGGCCACCATGCCGTCGGAAATCGGCAAGCTGGCCGGCGAGCTTTTGAAAGAGCCCGTCAAGGTCCAGGTCACGCCGCAGTCGACCACGGTCGAACGCATCAACCAGTCGGTCATCCACGTCGAACAGGGCCGCAAGCGCGCCCTGCTGACCGAGATGTTCGCCGACGACAACTTCACCCGCTGCCTGGTCTTCACCAAGACCAAGCACGGCGCCGACAAGGTCGCGGCCTATCTGGAAGCCGGCGGCGTCCAGGCCGGCGCGATCCATGGCAACAAGTCACAGCCCCAGCGTGAGCGGACGCTCGCCGCCTTCAAGGCCGGCAAGCTGCGCGTCCTGGTCGCCACCGACATTGCCGCGCGCGGCATCGACGTGGACGGCGTTTCGCACGTCGTGAACTTCGAACTGCCCTTCGTGCCGGAAGCCTATGTGCACCGCATCGGCCGGACGGCCCGCGCGGGCGCCGACGGCTCGGCCATCAGCTTCGTCGCCGGTGACGAGATGAAGCTGCTGAAGGACATCGAGAAGGTCACCCGCCAGAAGATCCCGGCCACCGACCGTCGCAACGACAAGTCGCTGGGTCTGCTGGACCAGTCGATCATGGCCGCCGGCGTCGGCTCCAAGGCTTCGATGCCCGACGACGGGCGTGGCGATCGCCAGCAGCAGCGCGGTCCGCGCAACCCGCGTCGCGACGGCGTGAAGAAGGAGCATGGCGGCCAGCCGCATCGCGTTCGCGGCAAGGGCGGCCCCCGTGGCGGCCAGGGCGAGCGCACCAACCACTCCGACCGTGGCGGCCATTCTTCTGGAGACCGTCCTCTGGCCTCGACCCAGCCGTTCGATCCGCTGGCGGCCGACCGCGCCCGTTCGGCCGCGATCGCCAACCGCCCGCAGGCGGAGGCCAAGCCCGACGGTGAAATCCGCCGTCGCCCGCGCGGCCGTCGCCCGTCGAACGGCGGCAAGGGCTACGCGGCCAAGGGCTGAGGCTCTGAAATGAACTGATGACGGCGGGTCTCGCGAGAGGTCCGCCGTTTTCACGTCTGGAGCGCGGTCACGACGCCCGCTGCGGCCAGCACCCGGGCCAGGGCCGCGATCGCCGCATCGACCTTCGCCGGGTCACGACCACGCACCACCAAGTTCGTGCCGACTTCGCCATCCGATCCGGCGCCGAACGGGTAGCTGCCTAACGACAGGTCCCGGTCCGCCTTCGCGGCTTCGGCCAGAGGCGCCGCGATCACGCCTTCGCCGACGCCGATGACTCTCAGCGTCCGCGCATGGACCACCGCCCCGGTGCGCAGTCTGGGCGCCACGTCCTCCAGCATCGCGGTCATGATCTTCGGCACCCCCGCCATGACGAAGACGTTGCCGATCTGGAACCCCGGCGCATCGGTCACTGGATTTGCGATCAGGACGCCGCCGTCCGGGATCCTCGCCATTCGCCGTCGCGCCTCGTTGAGCTCGTCGCCATAGCGGCGCTCCAGGATCGCCAGCGCGTCCGCCCGCTCGTCGATCCCGACACCGAAGGCCTCGGCCACGCAGTCGGCCGTGATGTCGTCGTGCGTCGGGCCGATCCCGCCGGTGGTGAAGACATAGTCGCGCCCGGCCCTCAGCGCGTTCAGCGCCTCGACGATCTGGCCCGGTCGATCGCCGACCGTCCGCGCTTCCATCAGGTCGATGCCCAGCGCGCCGAGGAAGCGCGCGATGGTGTTCAGATTGGTGTCGGCGGTCCGGCCGGACAGGATTTCATCGCCGATGATCAGGACGGCGGCGGTCGGTGATGCGTGGGTCATGCGCCACACCTACGCCGCCGCGGCCGACCCACAAGGGCCTGGCGGCCGCTGCCGCTGAAAAGCCTTGAGGAACCGTGCTAGATTGCCCATCTGACCCCCGAAGGCGCTGCCCGGCGCGACCCCGAGACCACCGAATGTACGAAACGCCTGAGCTGGACGCCGAGACCTGGACACGGACCAGCGCCATCCGCCTTTATCAGCCCGAGGATTTCGAGGGCATGCGGGTCGCCGGCCGTCTGGTCGCCGAGGCGCTCGACATGATCACCCCGTTCGTCGTGCCCGGGGTGACGACCCAGGAGATCGACGACCGCATCCGACAGTTCACCCTGGATCGCGGCGGCCTGCCGGCCTGCCTCGGCTACAAGGGCTACATGAAGACCGTCTGCACCTCGATCAATCACGTGGTGTGCCACGGCATCCCGGGCGACCGGGTGCTGAAGGACGGCGACATCGTCAACATCGACCACACCGTCATCGTCGATGGCTGGCACGGCGATTCCAGCCGCATGTATGCGGTCGGCAATGTGGCGCCCCGCGTGAAGAAGCTGATCGACGTCACCTATGAATCCCTGGCTCTGGGCCTCGAGCAGGTGAAGCCCGGCAACACGTTCGGCGACATTGGCTTCGTCATCCAGCGCCACGTCGAGGCGAACCGCATGAGCGTCGTGCGCGACTTCTGCGGCCACGGCATCGGCCGTCTGTTCCACGACAGCCCCAACGTTCTGCACTATGGCCGCAAGGGAGAGGGCGCGGTGCTGAAGCCCGGCATGTTCTTCACGATCGAGCCGATGGTGAATCTGGGCAAGCCGCACGTGAAGGTCCTGTCCGACGGCTGGACCGCCGTGACGCGCGACAAGTCCCTGTCGGCCCAGTGCGAGCACTCGGTCGGCGTGACCGAGGACGGTGTCGAGATCTTCACCGCCAGCCCGGCCGGACTGTTCAAGCCCTGATTTCGGCGCCTGTCCTGGCCACCTGCGCCCCCGGATCGGGGAACCTTCGTTTCTGAGTCCGCATTCTCAAGAGGCAACAGGAAGGAACCGATCATGATCAAAGTCCTCGCCCTCGCCGCCGCCATGGCCGTCTCGCCCCTGCTGGGGGCCGCCCCGACCGTCGCCGTATCTTACGACCCATGCGAACGCGCGACTCAGGATTACGAGCGCGCGCAAGCCGCCTATCAAGCCGCGCAGCAATGCAGTCGGACCCTGCCACGCGCCTGCAACGTGCCCCAGGCAGAGGCGCGGCGTCTGAACGAAGCACGCCAACGCATGCGCGAAGCCTGCCGATAGGCGAACCGCCTCAACTGAATTGGATTCCGGCCGTCGGGACCCGGGCCTCGTTTGCACGAGGCCCGGGTCCCTAACCGTGGGAAGCCGGCGCTTTCATTCGCGCCGGTGCTTGATCCGTTTCACCGACGGAATACCGTCCACTCAAGAGCTGGTCCCGCTTCGCCGGGATGAGGGGGGGCGGGTGAACGAGCAAGACGAAGGCGCTGGACCCAGGGTCGCGCCCCACCATGCTGGCCACCGCGAGCGGCTGCGCGAACGCGCGCGGGCCGCCGGCCTGCATCACCTGCCCGATTACGAACTGCTCGAGCTGTTTCTGTTCCGCAGTCAGCCGCAGGGCGACGTCAAACCGATCGCCAAGGCCCTGCTGTCGCGGTTCGGCTCGTTTGCCGCCGTCCTCGCGGCCTCGGTCGAGGACCTGATGACCGTGCGAACGGAAGACACAAGGGGACGCACGAAGGGGGTCGGCGTGGAAACGGCTCTGGACCTCGCCGCTTTGCACGAGGTGGCCCGGCGCGTGGCAAAGGAGCCCGCCGTCAAACGCCCCGTCATCTCATCGTGGACGGCGCTGCTCGCCTATGTCCGCGTCGCCCTGCAGCACGAGCCACGCGAACAGTTTCGGGTCCTGTACCTCGACAAGAAGAACCAGCTGATCCTCGACGAAATCCAGAACCGGGGCACGGTCGATCACGCACCGGTCTATCCGCGCGAGGTCGTGCGGCGGGGTCTTGAGGTATCAGCCGCCGCCATGATCCTGGTCCACAATCATCCGTCGGGCGACCCCACGCCGAGCCGCGCCGACATCGACATGACCCAACAGATTGTCCAGGCCGCCCGGTCCCTCGGCCTCGAGGTCCACGACCATCTGATCGTCGGCCGTGAGGGCGTGACCAGTTTCAAGCAACTGGGGCTGATGTAGGTCGGCGGCGAACCGGCTTGGCGCGATGGCTTCGTTTGAGGCTAGGATGCAGCGATGAGCCGTCTGACCACTGCCCGCCTGACCCTGACGCCCACGTCACCGGACGATTACGACGACCTCGTCGCGCTCTGGAGCGACGAGGCCTTCACCCGGTTCATCGCTCCGGGCGGTCGGAGTTCGGAAGAGGTCTGGATGCGGTTGCTGCGCGACATCGGCCAGTGGTCGGTGCGCGGTTACGGCAACTGGACGGTCAGGCTCGCCGAGACCGGAGACTATGTCGGCAGCGTGGGCGCCCTGGACTTCAAACGCGTTCTGGAGCCTGCCTTCGACGCCCCCGAAATGGGCTGGGGGATCGCGCCGCGCTTCCACGGAACGGGGATGGCGATCGAAGCCCTGGAGGCCGCACTCGGGTGGTGCGATACGGAGCTCAAGGCACCCCGGACGGTCTGCATGATCGATCCGGGCAATGCGCCCTCTCTGCTGCTCGCGGCGCGAACCGGCTTTCGGGAGTACGCGCGCACGACCTACAAGACCAAGCCGGTCATCCTGTTCGAACGCCCGGTCGGCGCCACGGCCTGACTGTCTTTCGATCCGTAGCGCAGCATTAAGGATTACCGGGCCATTCTGCACTTCATGCCGATGCCCATCGAAACCCTGCACGCCTATCTGACCGAGGCGTTTCCCGACGCCGAGATCGCGATCGACGATCTCGCGGGGGATGGCGACCACTACAAGGCGCGCATCGTCTCGACCGCCTTCGTCGGCCTGCCGCGCGTGAAACAGCACCAGCTCGTCTATGCCGCCCTGAAGGGTCACATGGGCGGCGAACTGCACGCCCTCGCTCTCGAAACCTCCGCCCCTTCCACAACAGGCTGATCCGCCATGCGCTATCGCCCCTTCGGCGTCTCCGGCGCCGCCATCTCGACCCTGACGCTCAATCTGGGCGTCGAGGCGCTGTCGCGCGGCGCCGCGGCGGCCAACGACCTGATCTTTTCGGCGCTGGAGGCGGGCATCAACTCCTACCGGCTGGAGACGGCCGACCCGGTGCTTGCGGAGGTGGTCGGCCAGGCCTTGTCCAACGTTGATCGCAAACTGCTGAACGTCAGCCTCGAGCTCGGCGCCGGCGACGGACGCCGCGGCTCCCAGCGCGACTTTTCGGCCGAGGGCATGACCGGCGCCATCGACCGCTGCCTGCATATCTCCGGCCTGGGCTGGATCGATGTCGCCCTGTTACAGGAACCCGGCGAGGACGAACTGCCACAATCCTCGCTGAACGCCCTGAAAGCCCTGCGCGCCACCGAACGTGTCCGCTATCTCGGCGTCTCGGGCGAAGGCGCGGTCATGGACGCCTATGTCTCGACCGGCGCGTTCGACGTGCTTGGCACGCCGTTCCACGTCAATGTCGACTGGAGGATCCGCTCCCGCCTCCGCGCCGCGCGCGAACAAGACATGGCCATCCTCGCCTATGGCTATTTCCCCGCCGAACTCGACACCGAGAAGAAGGCCGCGACCGTGCATCAGCCGAAGAAGGGCCTGTTCGGCTTCGGCGGCGGGCCCAGGGTGAAGAACGCGCCGCTGGCCCATGCCGGCACCTTCGCCTTCCTGCATCGCACGCCCTACTGGACGGCCGAGGAAATCTGCCTGGCCCACGCCATGACCGATCCGGCGATCTCCAGCGTCCTGATCACCGCGCGCGACGCAGAGCGGCTGAACGCCCTCTCCAGCGTGCCCGAGCGCGACATGCCGCCGGGCCTCGCCGCCCAGATCGAGATGGCCCGGGTCGCCGCCTAGCACACGCAGGCTTGAGGGGGGCGTCCCTTGACCGGCGCCCCCGCCGTCCCTAGCTGACGCCTGCAACGAAAGGCGTCTCCCCGTGTCCGACCAAGCTCTCGATACCGCTGCCGATCCGGTTCACGCCTTCATCGCCCAGACCGTGGCCGATCACGACGTCGTCCTGTTCATGAAGGGCACGCCGGACAGCCCGCGCTGCGGCTTCTCGTCTCTCGCCGTCCAGATCCTCGATCACGTCGGGGCGCCGTTCGTCGGCGTGGACGTGCTGCAGGACGACGGCCTGCGCGACGGCATCAAGACCTTCACCGACTGGCCGACCATTCCCCAGCTCTATGTGAAGGGCGAATTCGTCGGCGGTTCGGACATCGTGCGCGAGATGTTCCAGGCCGGCGAGCTGACCGCCCTGATGGTCGAAAAAGGCGTTCCGCTCGGCGAGGCCTAGGCCTTGGCGCGCACGACCCTGACGCCGCGTGAGGACCGTGAGGTCTTCGAGGTGCCGCTGGAGATCCGGCCCGAGCACATCGACGCCAATGGGCACGTCAACAACGTGGTCTATGTCGGCTGGCTGCAGGACGCCGGCACGTCCCACTGGAACGCCCGTTTCGACGAGGCCACGCGCGCCAGATGGTCCTGGGTCGCCCTGAGGCACGAGATCGACTACCTGCGCGCCCTGATGCCCGACGACACGGCCGTGGCCCGCACCTGGGTCGGCGATCCTCAAGGGCCGCGCTTCGCCCGCTATGTCCGCATCGAGGACGGCCAGGGACGGCTGTGCGCACAGGGCGTCTCGGAATGGTGCCTGGTCGATGCCGCCACGATGCGGCCGACGCGTATTCCGGCCGACATGCTGCCGACCTTCGAGCGTCGCTGAGCGTACAGAAGCAACCTCCGCTGTACTCAAGCTTTACCTCATTGAAGTTCTGTAGTCTTGCAGATCCGAAGTTTTTCGGTTGCGCCAAGCGCGCGGGACCGCAATAGGTTCCAATACAACCTCAGTCGGCCTCAGAAAATCGGCCGCTGTCCTGCTCCACACAATTCGGCTGGGTATGGCTTTCGCTCCGCGAGCCTCCAGATCACCTGAAGGGTCAGCCATGGCTGCCCACCCGCCTCTGCATCCTGATGGGCCTCTGAGCCTCGCGCTGGCCGTGGTCGGATCCTCGACAGCGCCTCTGCTGCTTCTGGACCAGACGCTGAAGGTGATCGCCGCCAGCACGTGTTTCTGCCGCGTCTTCGACGTCGATCAGGACCGGGTCGTGGGGCGTTTCCTTGGCGAGATCGGCACCGGCGAATGGAACAAGCCCCAGCTGCGCGTGCTGCTGGATGCGACAGCCGCAGGGGACGCCGCCATCGACGCCTATGAGATGGACATGAAGGGCCCGCGCCAGGGCGTGCGCAAGCTGGTCATCAACGCGCAAAGACTTGTCCTGTCGCCCGAAGAGCCTGTCCGGCTTCTTCTGACCGTCGAGGACGTCACGGCCGCGCGCGAAGGCGAAAAGCAGAAGGACGATCTGCTGCGCGAGAAGGCCGTCTTGTTGCAGGAGCTGCAGCACCGGTCGCCAACAGTCTGCAGATCATCGCCAGCGTCATTCTGCAAAGCGCCAAGAAGACCAATTCGGACGAAACGCGGCTCCATCTGACGGAAGCCCACAGCCGGGTCATGTCGGTCGCCGCCCTGCAGCAGCAACTGGCCACATCACGCCTCGGCGAAGTCGAGCTGGCTCCGTATTTCACCCAGCTGTGCAAGAGCATCGGAGCGTCGATGATCCATGACCCCACGCGCCTGTCGCTGCGGGTGGAGGCCGACGACAGCTCGACCAGCGCAGATGTTTCGGTCAGCTTGGGTCTGATCGTCACGGAACTGGTGATCAACGCCCTGAAGTACGCCTTCCCCGGCGGCCGGTCCGGCACGATCGTGGTGGGATACAGCAGCCACGGGCCCAACTGGACCCTCACGGTCCGCGACGACGGCGTCGGCATGCCCAAGGACGCGGCGAGTGCGACGCCGGGTCTGGGCACAAGCATCGTCGAGGCCCTGGCCAAGCAGCTTCATGCTCGCATTCAGGTAGAGAGCCCAGGCCACGGCGTGGTCATTTCGGTGATCCACAGCCAGCTCGCGGCGGTCGATAACCCCTCGCTCAGCGCGAGCGGTGGGGCCTAGGTCGTCGGGATGGTCGACGGCAGCTGGTAGGGGTTGTTGACCGATACGCGCGAGCCGGGGATCAGGCCCAGTTCCTCGAACGACCAGATGACCTCGATGCCGTCGGCGATCGGAGTCTCGCAGTCGTCCTGTTCGATACGGCGCAGGGTGATGGTCGAGGCAGCGCCGATGTGATTCACGACCGGCCGCAGGTCGTCCTTGTCGGTGCAGCCGTTGGAGCTGACCCAAAAGACGGCGAGGTCGCGGGTGATTGCGGCGGCGTGAATGGGTTCCAGCTGACCGGGCATGGCGGCGGCGCGGGTCGGCTCGTCCCGCTGGAACAGGGCGCAGCCCGACGTCGCCAGCGCGGCGGCCGCGATCAGAGCGAGCGTACGGATGGACCCCATGTCCGTGTAATCCTGTTCAGCCGAGCCATGATCGCTCAATTCGGGCTTTTTCGCACCTGATTTCGCGGACGACGCGATCACGAAACAGAAAAGGCCCCGGATTGCTCCGGGGCCTTTCCATTCCAGATCGTGGAACGATCAGGACGAGTAGTATTCGACGACCAGGTTCGGCTCCATCTTCACCGCGAACGGCACGTCGGCCAGTTCGGGGAAGCGGACGAAGCGGACCGAGAAACCACGGTCGCCCAGTTCCAGGTAGTCGGGGATGTCGCGCTCGCCGGACTGCTGGGCTTCGAGCACCAGCGCCATGTTGCGGGACTTTTCCTTGACCTCGACGACGTCGCCGACGCGCAGGCGGTAGGAGGCGATGTTCACCTTCTTGCCGTTGACGGTGACGTGGCCGTGGTTGACGAACTGGCGGGCGGCCCAGGGAGTCGGCACGAACTTGGCGCGATAGACCGTGGCGTCCAGACGGGCTTCCAGCAGGCCGATCAGGATTTCCGAGGTGTTGCCCTTGCGGCGAGCGGCCTCGTCATAGGTCTTGCGGAACTGCTTCTCGGTCAGGTTGGCGTAGTAGCCCTTCAGCTTCTGCTTGGCCTTCAGCTGCAGGCCGAAGTCGGAGACCTTGGACTTGCGGCGCTGGCCGTGCTGGCCGGGACCGTAGGAACGCTTGTTGACCGGCGACTTGGCGCGGCCCCACAGGTTCTCACCCATGGCCCGATCGATTTTATACTTGGCGCTATGGCGCTTCGACATTGTGTTCTCTTTTAAATGATGCGGCCCGGCCCCTCCGCGAATGGAGGGACGATCTCAACGGCGGTCCACGCATCGTCCGTAGTGTGTTCGCGCCGCCGACAGGAGCCGGTGACGTGAAGGCGGGGCTTATGCGTTCCCCGTCCCCGTGAGTCAAGGCTGGGCGGCGACTTCCGGGACCCAGACGAAGCCGTCGTCCTGACGCCGGAACGCGCCGAGCCCCGGGAAGGGGAAGTGGACGCCGTACACCCGCAGCGACTGCGTCGCTCCGCGCCCAAGGAGTGCGAGCCGGGTCGCGATGGCGGCGTCGGAATCCGAATCCCACGTGTTCACGAAATCGGGGCGCTCGACCGAGATGACCGAGCTATGCAGGGCGTCGCCCAGATACAGCAGGCGATCCTGACCGGAGACGATCTCGTAGCCGGTGTGGCCCGGCGTATGGCCCTGCAGGGCGACGGCGGTGATCGAAGGGGTCACCTGGGCGCCCGGTTCGAAGGTTTCGACCCTGGGCGTGATCGCGGCCAGCAGGGGGCCGGCGCCGGCGGCCTCGGCCCCGGCCTTGGCATAGTCCCACTCCGCCGCACTCATGCGGATGGTGGCATTGGGGAAGCTGAGCTTGCCGTCGGTCCCGACGAGGCCGCCGACGTGGTCGCCGTGCGCGTGGGAGATCAGGACATCGGTGACCTGGGCCGGCTGGACGCCCGCCTCGCGCAGGGAGGTCATGAGATGACCCGCAGGCGTACCCCCGGCGCCGTTGCCGGTGTCGATCAGCACGACCCGGTCTCCGTCCCGCAGCAGCAGGGGCTGGATCGACAGATTGACGGTGTCGCCCGGCAGACCGGCGGCGGTCAGGACCTGACGCACGCCGGCGTGGTCCGACCACGGCGTGTCGGCGAGCGGAACCGACATCGTGCCGTCCTTCAGCGCGACCGCCTGCAGCGCGCCGATCTGGAAGGGATAGATGTCGGTGCTGGCGACCGGCTGCGCGGCAGGCGCGGCGGGAGCGGCGGGAGCCTCGGCCTTGTCGGCGGGCTTCTGGCATCCGGCCACGATCATGCCCGACAGGATCAGGGCGGCGGCGAGCTTGAACTGGGTGGTCATGGATCCCTCGGGAGAACGAACGGCTCAGCTCAGATAGGTTGGCGCAGGCGATGCGCCAGACGGCGGACCGTGAAGGGGTTTCACGACCCGCCGTCTGTTGCAGAACGGCCCCGGATCAGGCCGTGGCGGCCGCGAACAGGGCATTAGCCTTGTTCCAGTTCACCACGGTCCAGAAGGCCTTGAGGTAATCCGGACGGCGATTCTGGTACTTCAGATAGTAGGCGTGTTCCCAGACGTCGGCGCCCAGGACGACGGCGCCCTTCTGTTCGGCGACGTCCATCAGGGGGTTGTCCTGGTTCGGCGTGGACGTGACCTTGAGCTTGCCGTCCTGGACGATCAGCCAGGCCCAGCCCGAGCCGAACTGGCCGGCGCCGGCGGCGTTGAAGTCTTCCTTGAACTTGTCGAGGCCGCCGAGGTCGCGGTCGATCGCGGCAGACAGTTCCGCCGACGGCTCGCCGCCCTGACCGGCCGGGGCCAGCAGCTCCCAGAACAGGGCGTGGTTCCAGTGACCGCCGCCGTTGTTCCGCACGGCCTTGGGCGCGGTCGAGATCGAGGCGAACAGCTCTTCCAGCGACTTGCCCTGCAGGCTCGCATCGGCGTCGACGGCCTTGTTCAGGTTGTCGACATAGGCCTGGTGATGCTTGTCGTGGTGGAAGGTCATCGTCTCCTTGTCGATGGCGGGCTCCAGCGCGTCATAGGCGTAGGGCAGCGGCGGCAGGGTGAAGGCCATGGGGAGAGGCTCCTTGTGTTCGATGAATCCGTAACGCGCATGTAGGCGTCCCGTGTCCGTCGCCAAAGGCGTCAGGGCTGGAAATCCGCCATTCGATGTACGGTGACGTAGTTCAAGCGCGGAACGCTCGTACCGATGAACCATTCCGACGGCCCCGGCGGAGGGACTTTCCCTCGGCTTCTATCCGGACCGACGCATGACCCGAGGCGTGGGCGCGTTAGGAAACGCTTAGGCATCTTGCCCGGGAACATCCACAGCCCCACCACCCTTTGGCGTTGCAGATGGAGAGGTCGTCCATGGGACAGTCATTCGCCTACGCCCCGCCGAAACTGAGCCAGCAGACGCTCGACGTCCTGTGCCACGAGTTGCTGGACGCGTCAGAATTCATGGCCGACGAACAGATCCTGTCCGTCGCAGACGCCCTGCACGAGACCCTGCGGAACCGCCGTCAGCTGCGTTGCAAGGTCCATCAACGGGTCGAAGAGCGCCTCTGTTCGGGCGCGATTACGCCCTTCCCCTTCTAGACGGCGTCCGCGGGCAGGTTGGCCTTCAGGCAGTCCCGCACCGCGCGCTTCAAGCTTCCCGGCGCATTGAGGAAGTCGACGCCGTCCGCCTCCAGCACCACCTTCACCGCCGCATCGAGGCCCGACGGCAGAGCCGCGATCACCTTCTTCTGACCCTTGTCGTGCAGGCAGTGGCCCAGCTCGTTGCACAGGGCCGCGAACAGGTCGTCATAGGTGTTGTCGTTGGTCATCGCTTCAGTCTTTCCGCATGGAAGGCGACATGGTCGGCGATGAAGCTGGCCATGAAGAAGTAGGAGTGGTCGTAGCCTGGCTGCATCCGCAATCGGATCACCTGCCCCGCCGTCTCGCCCGCCGCGACTAGCAGTTCGGGCTTGAGCTGTTCGACGAGGAAGGGATCGGCGTCGCCCTGATCGATCAGGATTTCGTCGAACCGGTCCCCGGCCGTTCCGGCTTCCACCAGCAGGGCGGCATCGTGCCTCGCCCATTCGGCCCGGTCGTCGCCGAGATAGGCGGTGAAGGCCTTTTCGCCCCAGGGACAACGCGTCGGCGAGGCGATCGGCGCGAAGGCCGAGACCGAGCGGAACAGCTGCGGATGACGCAGCGCCAGTGTCAGGGCCCCGTGCCCACCCATCGAATGGCCGCTGATCGAGCGTGTCTTCGTCGTCGGGAAGTTCGCGTCGATCAGGGCGATCAGCTCGTCCGTGACATAGGTCTCCATGCGGAAATGCGGCGCCCAGGGCGCCTCAGTCGCATCGACATAGAAGCCTGCGCCCTGACCCAGATCATAGGCGGGGTCGTCCGCCACCTCGTCGCCGCGAGGCGAGGTGTCGGGCGCGACGATGATGACGCCGTGTTCCGCCGCCGCGCCATAGGCCCCGGCCTTGGTGGTGAAATTGTCCTCGGTGCAGGTCAGACCGGAGAGCCAGATGAGCACCGGGAACGGCCCCTCGCCCGGCGGCGTGAAGACCGACAGCGTCATCGTCGTACCTGTCGAGACGCTGTCGTGCCGCAGGTAGTTCAGCGTCCCGCCGTGGACGGCGTGGGTCTTGAGAACCTGCATCAGCCCGGACGATGCATCGCGCAGATCTTGTTGCCGTCCGGATCACGCAGGTAAGCCAGGTTCAGGCGGCCGAAGGCGCCGTTGCGCTCGCCGGGCGGGTCCTCGATCGAACGGCCGCCGGCGGCGACGCCGGCGTCGTGGAAGGCCTGTACCATCGCTTCGTCTTTGGCGTGGAAACCGATGGTGCCGCCGTTGGCGTGGCAGGCGGGTTCGCCGTCGATGGGCTTGCCGATCGCGAAGGCGCCGCGATCCGTGCGCCACCAGTAGCGGCCCTTGGGATCCGGTCCGACTGACGCCGGGATGCCGAGGGCGCCCAGGGCCGCGTCATAGAATTTCCGCGACGCCTCGATGTCGTTGGCCCCCACGGTCAGGTGCGTGAACATGCGTTTTCTCCCTCGTTTCCGGTTGTTCTAGAAGACCACGACGCTGCGGATGCTCTCGCCCGCATGCATCAGGTCGAAGGCCTCGTTGATCCGTTCGAGCGGCAGCGTATGCGTGATCATCGGGTCGATCTCGATCTTGCCGTCCATGTACCACTCGACGATCTTCGGCGTATCGGTGCGACCACGCGCGCCGCCGAAGGCCGAGCCGCGCCAGACCCGGCCGGTGACCAGCTGGAACGGGCGGGTCGAGATTTCCTTGCCGGCCTCGGCCACGCCAATGACGATGCTCTCGCCCCAGCCGCGGTGACAGGCCTCGAGCGCCTGGCGCATCACCACCGTATTGCCGGTGCAGTCGAAGGTGTAGTCCGCGCCGCCGCCGGTCAGCTCGACCAGATGGGCGACGACGTCGGGGACGGTCTTGGGGTTCACGAAATGGGTCATGCCGAAGCGGCGGCCCCACTCCTCCTTGTCGCCGTTGATGTCAACGCCGACGATCATGTCGGCCCCGACCATCTTCAGCCCCTGGATGACGTTGAGGCCGATGCCGCCGAGGCCGAAGACGACCGCGTTGGCGCCCGGCTCGACCTTGGCCGTGTTGACCACCGCGCCGACGCCCGTCGTCACGCCGCAACCGACGTAGCAGGCCTTGTCGAAGGGTGCGTCCTTGCGAATCTTCGCGACCGCGATCTCGGGCAAGACCGTATAGTTCGAGAAGGTCGAGCAGCCCATGTAGTGGGCGATGGCCTGACCCTTGTAGCTGAAGCGGCTCGTGCCGTCGGGCATGACGCCCTTGCCCTGGGTCGAGCGGATGGCGGTGCAGAGGTTGGTCTTGCGCGACAGGCACGACTTACACTGGCGACATTCGGGCGTGTAGAGCGGGATGACGTGATCGCCGACCGCGACGCTGGTCACGCCCGGTCCGACCTCGACGACGACGCCCGCGCCCTCGTGTCCGAGGATGCTCGGGAAGATGCCCTCGGAGTCCAGACCGTCCAGGGTGTAGGCGTCGGTGTGGCAGATGCCGGTGGCCTTGATCTCGATCAGCACCTCGCCGGCGCGCGGGCCTTCCAGATCGACCTCGACGATCTCCAGCGGACGTTTGGCCTCGAAGGCGACGGCGGCGCGGGTTTTCATGGGTTCGGCTCCGTAGGACGCATGTATTTGGCGACACGATTTTTCACCGCCTGCTTCAGGCCGTCTCGTGTCTCTGAATCGAAATCAAGACCGTCAGCCGCGAAGACCGCTCGGGCAAATGATTCTGGGTCGGCTGGGGTGTTCTCGTAGAACTGTTCCGCAGCTTCGCCGTGCAGACAGAAGCCGAGATCGACGCAGAGCTCGTGCAGCAGGTCGTCAATCTGCGCCTCTGTCATTTTGCCTTGTCCGCCCGTTCGCGCGCCAGTCGTTCCAGCACCCGGCCGCGCCCCTTGGACAGGGCGGTGATCACGCCCCTGAAGGTGGCGACCTCCTGCGCGGTGAAGGCCGAGCGGCCCAGCATGACGCGCAGGTTCTGGCTCATCGAGCGGAACTTCTCGGGCGGATGGAAGAAGCCGGCGGCGTCGAGTTCACGCTCCAGATGCTCGTACATGCCGAGCTGAAGTTCGCCCGATGCCGGCGGTTCAGCCTCGCGGAAGTTCGGCGGCGGGGCGTCGAGGATCAGGGTGCGCCACTCGTAGGCGTTGATCGCCACGGCCTGGGCCAGGTTCAGGCTCTGGTGCCGGGGGTCGATGGGGATGGTGGTGATGCCGTGGCAGAGGGCGATGTCGGTCGTCTCCAGCCCGGCCCGCTCGGCCCCGAACAACAGGCCCGTCTTCAGCCCCGAGGCGGTGTCGTCGTAGAGGACTCGCGCCGACTCGCGCGGGGTGCGCACCGGCTGGCGCGTCTCGCGCGGGCGGGCCGTGGTGGCGAAGACGGTGTTCAGGTCGGCGATGGCGGCGGCCACCGTGTCGAAGACCTCGACGCCGTCCAGCACCCAGTCGGCGCCGGATGCGGTGGCCCAGGCCCGCTCCTGAGGCCAGCCGTCGCGCGGGGCGACCAGACGCAGTTTGTCCAGCCCGAAGTTCGCCATCACCCGCGCGACCGCGCCGATGTTCTCGGCCATCTGGGACCGGTCGAGGATGACGATGGGTGGTGTCGGCTCAGTCAAACCGGGTCAGTCCTCGCCGATCATGGCCAGCCACGGGTCGGCCGTGCCGGCCTCGACCTCGGCCACCTTGACGGCCGGCCAGCCGATCGACTGGGCGCCGGCGTCGCGCCAGGCCAGGGTGATCATGTCGCGCAGCTCGGCGGCGCCCGCTGCGATCCGGGCCGTGGCGAACTCGGCGCCCGGCGTCAGGACCGCGCCCTCGGCGTCGGCCGCGAAGGCGCCGGTCTTCTCAAGGCGATAGAAGGGAATGACCTGGGCCAGGGTCGCATTGAGATAGGTCGCGGTCCGGGCGCGCAGGTCGAAGCCGTCGAGGTTCGGCGCGGGCATCACGGCCTCGACCGCGTCCAGACGCAGGTTGCGGCGGATGAAGCCACCCTCGAACGCACCGTGGGTCGAGCGTGCGTTGGTGAATCCCTCAGGGTTCGGATAGTCGCCCCAGCCGTTGTAGTGGATCGACATATGGTGCGGCTGGGAGCCGTCGCCGACGTAGTGCGACAGGTAGCCGATGTCGCGCAGGATCAGTGCCTCGCGACGCAGCCGATCCTCGCGGTACCAGGCGCGCTTGCCGGGATCGAGCTCGCGGGCCTCGGCGGCGTTCAGCACGCGCCAGGTCGCGAAGTCGCGGGCCAGTTGCTGATACCCGTCCATGATGGCGTAGGGCAGGTAGCCGGCGTCGTTGACCTCGATGCCTACCGCCAGAAGCTGGGCGTCGTACTCGCTCTTCAGCTGGGGCAGTTCGGACAGGGTCGGGCCTCGCTCATTCATGACGTGGCCGTTGTCGTCCAGATCGACGAAGTGGGCCGTGTCACGTTCCCGGTCGTGCGGCTGGCCGGCGCCCTTGGTGCGGTCGGGCTCGCGCGACAGCTCGCCGACTTCCGCGACTGCGCCCGGGTTGCGCAGGAAGGCCGGCAGTTCGTCGGACAGGCCGCGCATGGCGGCGACGCCGATGGTGCGGTGACCCGTCGATCCCCAGGCGTCGACCCGGGTGGCGGTGATCGCACCGCTCGCTCCGACGATCAGGGCGGCGACGGCGACGAGGACCAGGCGCTTGGAAGAGGGACGGTTCATGACGGAGCTCCGGGGGGACTTCACGCGCCGTTAGAGCGGCCCGGAGCGGCGGCGTCCAGAGTGAACAAGCCTTCACTTGACCGGATCGCGGGCCGCCGCCTACGGCTGCGCTCCTGTTCTGTCGGAGCCCGTCATGAAGCGCCCATCCTCGCAGTATCTGGCATTTGCCGCCGTCTCGCTGATCGCCCTCATGGCCGCGCCCGCTCTGGCGCAGCAACAGACGCCCGTGATCGAGCAGAACTCGGTCGCGGCCCATGTCGGCTTCCTGGCCGGTGACGAACTGCAGGGTCGGGGCAGCGCCACGCGCGATGAAGCCATCGCCGCCGCCTATGTCACCGCCCAGTTCCGCCTCGCCGGCCTGACCCCGGTTCCGGGCATGGACGGCTTCGTCCAGCGCGCGCCGGTGGTGAAGACCACGCCCTCGGGCGCCGCGACCGTGACGGTCGGCGGCGCCACCCTGATGCAGGGCGCCGACTTCGCCATCCTGACCGGCGGGCTGAACCCGGCCTCGGGCGTCGTGACGGTGGCCGCAGATCCGGCCGCCCTGCCTTCGGGCAGCGAGACCCTGATGATCGCCCCGGCCGAAGGACCGGGCGTGCGGGCCCTGTTCGGCGCCGCCATGCGCAGCGGCGCGAAGCTGATCCTGTTGCGTCGGACGGAAGCCCTCGCCACGGCCACCGGCGACAGCGGTTCGCGCGACCCGGTCATCCGTCTGGCCGACGCTATGCCGCGCGTCGGGCCGGTCGTCCTCGTGGTGGCACCCGAGGCTTACGACCGTCTCGCGGCCGCCGGCGGAACGGCGGCCTACGATCCGGGCCAGTCCGAAGTCGAACAGGGCTTCACCTCCAACGCCATCGGCTGGCTGCAGGGGACCGACCCGTCCGCGGGCGTCCTGATGATCTCGGCGCACCTGGACCACATCGGCCTGCGTTCGGACGGCGTGGTCATGCACGGCGCCAACGACGACGCCTCGGGCACGGTGGCGGTGATCGAATTGGCCAATGCGCTCGCCGCCAGCGGGCCGCATGAGCGCAGCATCATGTTCGTCGCCTACGGATCGGAAGAGGCCGGCCTGCTGGGCTCGCGCTATTTCGTGCAGCACCCGCCGATCCCCCTCACCGACATCGCCGCCAACCTCGAGATCGAGATGATCGGCGACCAGGATCCGCAGCTTCCGGCGGGCGTCATGATGATGACGGGCTTCGAGCGGTCCAACTTCGGCGCGGCCCTGAAGGAACGCGGCGCCCTCGTCGGTCCCGATCCCTATCCGGAGCAGAACTTCTTCCAGCGCTCGGACAATTACGCCTTGGCGGTTCAGGGCATCGTCGCCCACACCATCTCGGGCTGGGCTACCATCCCGACCTATCACACGGCCGAGGACACGATCGAGAACCTCGACATCCCCTTCATGACCAATGCGATCCAGTCCCTGGTCGAACCGCTGAAGGCTATGGCCGACGGGGCGTTCACCCCCGAGTGGGCCGAGGGCGGACGGCCGGACGCGAACTAGATCAGGCTGACCGCGAGGTTTACCGCCAGGGCCACCAGGACGGTGTTGAACACGAAGGCCGTGACGCTGTGGACCGTCGAGAGACGCCTCATGCGGCGATCGGAGATCTGCACGTCGGCGGTCTGGGAGGCGACGCCGATGATCAGGGAAAAGTGCAGGAAGTCCCAGTAGTCGGGCTCGGTCTCGCCGGGGAACATGAGGCCGCCACGATCTCCCTTGCTGTCGGGCGCATAGAAGCGATGGGCGTAGTGCAGGCCGAAAATGACGTGCACGAACAGCCATGAGGCGGCGACCGTGCCGAGGGTCAGAAGGGCCTCGACGCCCTTGCCGATGCCTGCGGACCCCGAGGCGGCTTCGGAGATCACGACCGCGACGCTGGCGGCGGCGGCCAGAAGGCTGAGCGGGAGGACAGCAACTCCCGCCTCATCGAGGTCGGCGGCGCGGGCGCGGATGGCGTCGACCGATTGCGTCCGGGCCAGCTTGATGAAGGTCAGCATCAGGAACAGGGCCACGCCTGCGTCCCAGCCCGCCGCCAGCCGCACGGTCCAGCGCCACTCGGCCGGGGCGGCGAGCGTGATGACGCCCGTGACGGCCAGACCGATCAGCAGGGCGCCGTGCAGCCTCAGGGCCCGGAACGGCGGGCGGGCGGCGGGCGGGGCGGGCGATTGGGCCATCAGGTTCCGGGCTGGATGTAGGGTATGGCGGCGAACAGGCGACGCTCGGCGCCGCGCGGATCGTCCTCCATCCGCGCCGGTTCGTCCATGATCATCGTCTGGCGACGCGTCAGGTCGTAGGGCGTCCAGGTCGGAAGGTCCGGATGGTTCGGATCGCCGTCGCGGGCCAGGGCGACGAAGGCTTTCGACAGGCGGTCGGCGATGGGCTGGGCCTGCGGTCCTTGCGCCCGGCTGCCGGTCGCCATGACGTTGTCCAGCGCCAGCGGGATGTCGTCGGTGTGCATGGCGCCGCGTCGGCCGCCGTCGATCGGGGAAGTCCAGTCCAGTTGGTAGACGAAGGCCGGTGTTCCGGCGGCGGCGCGAGCCTCGGCCTCGATCACCGCGCCGCGCCATGAGCGGGCGGCGGTCGTCGCGGCGAAGAAGACGTCGGACGGGGAGTAGTCGGGATACATCCGGCGGTAGGCGGCGATGACGGGTTCCGGGGCGACGTCGATGCGGAGCTCGCGGCCGGTCATCTTTCCGGGCAAGTCGTCCCAGGTGAGGGCGAAGTTGGCCGGATCGCCGCCGAGGAAGGCGCGGGTCTCGTCGTGGGTGTTGCCGATGATCATCGGGATGTGGGCCGACCGGGGCGGCGCGTCGGGATAGAAGGGGTGGCGCATCAGGGTGCGGTTATCCAGCACAGGCCCCCAGTAGAGACCGCCGAAGCCAAGCACCGGATCGGTGGTTTCGGAGGCCTTCAGCAAGGTTTCGACCGGCAGGGTCGCGGCCTCGGCGGCGCGTTCCTTCGGCAGGTTGAGCGCGTCGAGCCAGGCCTCGGCCCGGCGGGTGGCGTTCCAGGGGCCGGAGGCGGTGACCTGCTGTCCGCTCATGGTGGCGGCGCGGTGGAACAGGCCTGCGGCGGCGGGCGTCGCCATCATGGTCGCGATCTTGGCCCCGCCGCCCGACTGGCCGAAGACCATGATGCGGGACGGGTCCCCTCCGAAGCCCGTGATATTGTCCCGCACCCATTCGAGCGCGAGATGCAGGTCCAGCTGACCGGCGTTGCCGCTGTCGAGGAATGGGGCGCCCGCGATGCGCTGGAGACAGGCGTATCCGAACAGGTTCAGCCGGTGGTTCAGGGTGACCACGACCACGTCGTTGCGCTTCGCCAGCCGGGTCCCGTCGTAGAGCGGGTTGGACCCCGAGCCGTTCGAATAGGCGCCGCCGTGGATGTAGACCATGACCGGCCGCCGCTCGCGGTCGAGGCCGGGGGACCAGACGTTGAGGAACAGGCAGTCCTCGGACTGATTGGCTTCATTCCCTCCTTGCGGACTGGCCGCGCCGTAGGCGAAGGCCTCGGCGGGCGTGGTCCAGGCGGTGGGGCGGACGGGCGGCTGGAAGCGGCGCGGGCCGGTGTCTGCGCCGTAGCGCAGGCCCTTGAATACGGCGACGCCCGCGTCGGTCTGGCCGAGCACCGGGCCGTTGGTGGTGGCGACGACGGGGTGGGTGTTCTGCGCCAGAGCACTGGCAGGAAGGGTGGTCAACGCGAGGCCGCCGGCCGCGAGACCCCGACGGGTCATGAACAGTCTGGAGTCCACGGCGCGTTCCTCTTGTTTTCGCCAGACTAGGCCGGAGCTCGCGCTGTTGTCACCGGTGTCATCCGGATCGGCTCTTGCGGGCCCCGTGGCGGTCGGCTCTAGTGCGATCACGCATTGTTACAGGCCGCCTCCCCAGCCGGTCTGCGCTGGAGACTCCGCATGACCCACCATGACCGCGCCGGCCTGTCCGTGGCCGCCGAACTGGCGAGCTTCATCGAGGACGAGGTCCTGCCCGGGCTCGGCATCGGGGCGGACGGGTTCTGGACCGGCGTGGCGGATGTGTTCGCGCGATTCACGCCGGAGAACCGCAAACTGTTGAAGCGGCGCGACGATCTGCAGGCGCGCATCGACGCCTGGTATCGCGAGCGCAAGGGACAGCCGCACGATCCGGCGGGGAGCGAGAGCTTCCTGCGCGACATCGGATATCTGGTCGACGAACCGGCGCCGTTTTCCGTGACGACGGAGAAGGTCGACGACGAACTGGCGCGGCTGGCGGGCCCGCAGCTGGTGGTGCCGATCCTGAATGCGCGGTTCCTGCTGAACGCAGCCAATGCCCGGTGGGGCAGTCTGTATGACGCCCTTTACGGCACCGACGCGCTGGGCGACCTGCCGCCGGGCGGGCCGTATGACGCTTCGCGCGGGGCGCGAGTGGTGTCGCGGGCCAAGGCCTTCCTCGACGAGGCGGTCCCGCTGGAGACCGGGTCCTGGTCACAGGTCACGGGCTGGTCGGTGGAGGCCGACAAGCTGAAGCCGGGGCTGAAGGATCCGGCGCAGTTCGTGGGGTATCTGGGCGAGCCGTCGGCGCCGACGTCGGTCCTGCTGGTCAACAACGGGCTGCACATCGAACTGGTCATCGACCGGTCGAGCGCGATCGGGGCGGCGGACGCGGGCGGGCTTTCGGACGTGGTGCTGGAGAGCGCCCTGTCGACCATCTGCGACCTGGAGGATTCGGTCGCGGCCGTGGATGCGGATGACAAGACCGCCGCCTATCGCAACTGGCTCGGGCTGATGCGGGGCGACCTGTCGGCCAGCTTCCAGAAGGGCGGCCAGACGCTGAACCGGACGCTGGAACCGGACCGGACCTTCACGGCGCCCGGCGGCGGGGCGGTGACGCTCAAGGGTCGATCGCTGCTGTTCGTCCGCAACGTCGGCCATCTGATGACCAATCCGGCGATCCGTCTGGCGGACGGCACCGATGCGCCCGAGGGTATCCTGGACGCCATCGTGACTTCCCTGATCGCGATGTACGACCTGAAGGGGATCGGCGGGTTCACCAACTCGGGCGCGGGGTCGGTCTATATCGTCAAACCCAAGATGCACGGGCCGGACGAGGCGGCCTTCACCAACCGGCTGTTCGATGCGGTCGAGGACCTGCTGGGGCTGACGCGGCACACGATCAAGGTCGGGGTGATGGACGAGGAACGGCGGACCTCGGCCAATCTGGCAGCCTGTATCCACGCGGTGAAGGACCGGATCGTCTTCATAAATACGGGCTTCCTGGATCGCACCGGCGACGAGATCCACACGGCCATGCAGGCCGGGCCGGTGGTGCGGAAAGCCGATATCAAGAGCTCGAAATGGATCGCCGCCTACGAGGCGCGGAACGTCGCCATCGGGCTGTCGTGCGGACTGTCGGGGCGGGCCCAGATCGGCAAGGGGATGTGGGCCGCGCCCGACCGGATGGCCGACATGCTCGAACAGAAGATCGGGCATCCCCGGACCGGGGCGAACACGGCCTGGACGCCCAGCCCGACGGCGGCGACGCTTCACGCGCTGCACTATCACGCGGTCGACGTCTTTGCGGTGCAGAAGGACGTGGCTACGCGACCGGCGCCGGGCCTTGAGGACCTGCTCACGCCGCCTCTGGCCAATGGCGCCAACTGGTCTGAGCAGGAGGTCCGCGACGAACTCGATAACAACGCCCAAGGGATCCTCGGCTATGTCGTGCGCTGGATCGATCAGGGGGTGGGCTGTTCCAAGGTGCCCGACATTCACGACGTCGGGCTGATGGAGGACCGGGCGACGCTGCGGATTTCGTCCCAGCACATCGCCAACTGGCTGCTGCACGGGGTCTGCACGGCGGCGCAGGTCGACGCGGCCTTCCTGCGCATGGCGGCCAAGGTGGACGGACAGAACGCGGGCGATCCCCTGTACCGGCCGATGGCGTCGGATCCGAACGGGTCGCTGGCGTATCAGGCGGCGCGGGCGCTGGTGTTCGAGGGGGTGGAGCAGCCGAACGGCTATACAGAGCCGCTGCTGCATGCGTTTCGGTCGAGGGTGAAGGCGGGCTGATCGCGCCTTGCCCCGGTCACCATCCCGGCGGAAGCTGATCGTCTGAAGAGGATCGAATGACCCGTGACCGATCAACCGTGTGCGCCGCCTTCGCCGGAGCGATCCTCGTGACCGGGTGCGCCGCCCCGCCGGCCTCGTCCGAGCCTCAGGGCAGGGTGCTGGCGGTCGATCAGGTCGCCGGTTACTGGGCTCTGCGGGCGCCTGACGGCGCACGGTGCAGCGTGTCGCTGGCCAACCTCGTGATCGACGGCGTCCGGCCGGTGCTGGCCGAGCGCTGCGGGATCCCGGCGGCGACGCGGGCGAAGAGCTGGCGCGCCACGGCGGGCGGGTTCGAGATGCTGGCCGCCGACGGCTCCGTTCTGATGGCCTTCCGGCGCACCGGCGAGGACGCCTTCGCGGCGACCTCGGGCGGTTTCATCCTGAGCCGGGCGCCGGTTTCCTGACACGATCGTAACTTGCGGCTCTGCAAGCGCCATGACAAGGTCGCTTGACTGTTAGAGGGGCCGCGCATGCTTTCGATCAAGAATCTCGTCCACGTCTACGCCAACGGGACGCGGGCGCTGGATGACGTGTCGCTGAGCGTGCCGAACGGCATGTTCGGCCTGCTGGGTCCCAACGGTGCGGGCAAGTCGACGTTGATGCGGTCGATCGCGACGCTGCAGACCCCGACCTCGGGCTCGATCGACTTCGACGGCATCGACGTGATCAAGGACCCCGACAAGCTGCGCCGCACCCTCGGTTACCTGCCGCAGGATTTCGGTGTCTATCCGCGCGTCTCGGCCTACGACATGCTGGATCATATGGCGGTGCTGAAGGGCATCGCCTCCGGCAAGGACCGCAAGGAAACGGTCCAGACCCTGCTGCAACAGACCAACCTCTGGAGCGTCCGCAACAAGGCCATCGCCGGATTCTCGGGCGGGATGCGCCAACGCTTCGGCATCGCCCAGGCCCTGATCGGCAATCCGAAACTGATCATCGTCGACGAGCCCACGGCGGGCCTGGACCCCGAGGAGCGCAACCGCTTCCTGAACCTGCTGGCCGAGATCGCGGACAATGTGGTCATCATCCTGTCGACCCACATCGTCGAGGACGTGGCCGATCTATGCCCGCGCATGGCGGTGCTGGCCGGCGGCAAGATCCAGCTCGAAGGCGCGCCTGCCGCCCTGATGGAGCAGCTGAACGGCCGGGTCTGGAAGAAGACGATCGACAAGGAGGCGCTGGAGGATCACCGCGCCAAATACGAGGTCATCTCGACGCGTCTGTTCGCCGGCCGGACGGTGATCCACGTCCTGTCCGACCGTCGCCCGGGCGACGGGTTCGAGCCGGTCCAGGGCGGGCTCGAGGATGTCTATTTCTCGACCCTCTCGGCCTCGCGCAAGGTCGCGGCGTAAGACCATGTTCGGGAAAATCGCCGCCTTCGAATTCCGCTACCAGCTGCGCCAGCCGGCCTTCTGGGTCATCGCCATCATCTTCGGCCTGATGGGCTTCGGGATGGTCGCGGCCTCCGACAACATCTCGCTCGGCGGAGGCGGCAACGTCTACAAGAACGCCCCCTACGCCCTGGCGACGATCAACTCGGTCATGTCGATGTTCTTCATGCTGGCGACGACCGCCATCGTGGCCAACGTCGTGGTGCGGGACGATCAGTCGGGCTTCGGGCCCATGATCCACTCCACCCGGATCACGAAATTCCAGTATCTGTACGGCCGCTTCTCGGGCGCCTTCGCCGCGACCGCATTGTGCTTCGCCTCGATCTCGCTGGGCGTGCTGGCGGGAACGCTGGCGCCGTGGATCGACAAGGAGACGATCGGCGCCTTCCGCCCCTATGACTATGTCCACGCCTATCTGTTCCTGGGTCTTCCGGGTGTCTTCCTGACCTCGGCGCTGTTCTTCGCCCTGGCTACCGTGACCCGGTCGATGATGGCGACCTATGTCGGCGCCGTGGCGATCTTCATCGCCAACCTGATCGCGTCCGGGGTGTTGGGCTCCAAGCCGGAGTTCGAGCGGGCCATGGCGTGGGCCGAACCCTTCGGCGCGGCGGCCTTCGGCTTCGCCACGAAATACTGGACGACCATCGAGAAGAACACGCAGACCGTTCCGCTGGACGGGGTGTTCCTGTGGAACCGGCTGATCTGGCTGGGCGTCAGCCTGGCCGTTCTGGCTGCGGCCTATGTTCTCTTCCAGCCCGCGACGCGCGGGGCAAAGGCGGGCAAGGCCGACAAGCTGAGGAAGCTCGCCGAGGCGGCCCCGGCTGCGCCGCCGCTGAACGGGGCCCTGCCCTCCCCGAGCGAGGGCTTCGCCGCCGGCTGGGCCCGTCTGGTCTCGCGCACGGCCTTCGAAATGAGTCTCGTGTTCAAGAGCCCGGCCTATGTCGTCCTGATCCTTCTGGGCTTCACCTTCGCCATCACCACCCTGCTGTTCATCGGCGAGATCTATGGCGCGCCGCTTCTGCTGGTGACCCGTGTGGTCATCAACGGCCTGCAGGGCGCCTTCGGTCTCGTGGCCATGATCGTGGCCATCTACTACTCGGGCGAGCTGGTCTGGCGCGACCGCGAGCGCAAGGTGCACGAGATCATCGACGCCTCGTCGACGCCCGACTGGACCTTCCTGCTGCCCAAGACCCTCGCTCTGGTGCTGGTGCTGGCGTCGATCCTGATGGCCGGTGTGCTGGCCGGTGTCGCGACCCAGATCTTCAAGGGCTACACCGACTTCGAGTTGGGCAAATACCTGCTGTGGTACGTCGTGCCGGGGACGATTAACTTCGCCCTCCTGGCCGTGCTGGCGATCTTCATCCAGTCGCTGTCGCCCAACAAGTTCGTCGGCTGGGCCATCATGGTGGTCTACATGATCTCCACGATGGTGCTGTCGAACCTCGGCTTCGACCACGACCTCTATCGCTATGGCGCGAGCATCGGCGTGCCCCTGTCGGACATGAACGGGCGTGGCGATTTCGCCGGGTTCGCGGCCTGGCTGGACGCCTACTGGACCATGTTCGCCATCGTTCTTCTGACCCTCGGCTATGCCCTGTGGCGGCGGGGAACGGAGACCCGTCTGACGCCGCGCCTGAAACGTCTGCCGCATCGGCTGATGGGCCCGGCGGGGGTGGTCGGCGGCCTCGCTCTGGTCGCCTTCGTGGGGCTGGGCGTCTTCATCTACGTCAACACCAATGTGTGGAACGAGTACCGCAACAACTCGGCCGAGGAGCGGCTGCAGGCCGACTACGAAAAGACCCTGCTGCGGTTCGAGAACACGCCCCAGCCGACCCTGGTGGACGTGAAGCTGGATCTCGACCTGCACCCGCGCGCTCCGCGTCTGGAGACCAAGGGGACCTATGTGGTCGAGAACCGCACAGGCGCGCCTCTGTCGGAGATGCACCTGCGCTGGACGGACGACGTCCAGATGGAGGCCTTGACCGTCCAGGGCGCGCGGATGGTCCGGGAGTGGCCCGAGTTCGACTATCGCATCTATCGCTTCGACACGCCGATGGCGCCGGGCGAGCGGCGGACGGTCCGGTTCGAGACCCTGGTCGAACAGCGGGGCTTCAAGGTCAGCGGCAACACGACCCGGATCGTCGATAACGGCACCTTCATCACCAACGGCGAGTTCGCGCCCATCATCGGCATGAGCCGGTCGGGCACGCTTCAGGATCGGACCAAGCGCCGGAAATACGGCCTGCCCGCCGAGCTGCGTCCGGCCAAGCTGGAGGACATGACCGCCACGGGCCGCAACTACATCGGCGCCGACTGGGTCACGGCCGACGTCACCGTCACGACCGACGCCGACCAGACGCCTCTGGCCCCCGGCATGGTCCGCAGCGACACCACGGCCAACGGTCGCCGCACCATGCGGTTCGTGACCGAGAGCCCGGTCCTCTACTTCCTGTCGGTGCAGTCGGCCCGCTACGAGATCGCGCGTCAGACCCACAACGGGGTCGAGATGGTGGTCTTCCACGACCCGCAGCACGCCACCAACGTGCCGCGCATGATGACGGCGCTGAAGACTTCGCTCGATTATTTCCAGGCGAACTTCTCGCCCTATCAGTTCCGTCAGGCGCGGATCAGCGAATTCCCGGACTACGCCAGCTACGCCCAGTCCTTCCCCAACACCTTCGCCTGGTCCGAGGGGCTCGGCTTCATCGCCGACCTGAGGGATGACACCAGGATCGACTACGTCACCTACATCGGGGCGCACGAGTTCGCGCACCAATGGTGGGCGCACCAGGTCGTGGGGGCGAATATGCAGGGGGCGACCCTGATGTCCGAAACCCTGGCCCAGTACTCGGCCCTGATGGTGATGCGGCAGATGTACGGACCCGACAAGATCCGCCGGTTCCTGAAGTTCGAGCTCGACAACTATCTGCGTTCGCGTGGCACCGAAAGGATCGAGGAACTGCCGCTGAACCGTATGGAGAACCAGCAGTACATCCATTACCGCAAGGGCGCGGTGGTCATGTATCTGCTGGCCGACCAGATCGGCGAGGCCAACGTCAACAGGGCGCTGGCCCAGTTCCTTCAGGCGCACGCGTTCAAGTCGGCGCCCTATCCGCGCTCGACCGACCTGATCGACCTGTTCCGGGCCAACGCCCCGGCCGACAAACAGGCCCTGATCACCGACCTGTTCGAGAAGATCACCCTGTACGACGTGAAGACCACGGCGGCGACGGCGACGCAGCGCCGCGACGGCCGCTGGGACGTCGTCGTCACGGTCGAGGCGCGCAAGCTCTACGCCGACGGCAAGGGCGAGGAGACGGAGAGCCCGCTGAACGAGACCTTCGACATCGGCCTGTTCTCGGCCGAGCCGGGCAAGGGCGCGTTCGATGCGAGCAATGTGCTGCTGTTCGAGCGGCGGCCGTTGCACTCGGGGACGCAGACGTTCCGGTTCACGACGGCGACGAAGCCGACGTTCGCGGGGGCGGATCCGTACAACAAGTGGATCGACCGGAACTCCGACGACAACGTGCGCAAGGTGGATTGACTGTTTTCCTTCTCCCCTTGCGGGAGAAGGTGGCAGCCTAAGGCTGACGGATGAGGGGTAAGCGTCAGCGGATGCGGTGCGTCCTGGAGGCGCTCATCGGCAAAGCCGCGTTTCACCCCTCACCCGACCGCGCCAGGACGACGGCTGCGCCGCCGTGCGCGGGATCCCTCCGCCGCAAGGGGAGAGGGGCGAGCCTCTAGTGAATGCTCTCGCCGTGTTCGGAGTAGTCGAGGCCCTCGACCTCGCCGTCCTTGGTCGCACGAAGCCCGGTGGTGAACTTGCAGACCATCAGGACCACGAATGTCCCGACGGCGCTCCAGGCGATGACGGCGGCCAAGCCCACGATCTGTTTCACGACGTCCGCGCCCTCGGCCACGCCGTTGATGGCTGTGGTGGCGAAGACGCCGGTCAGGATGGCGCCGACGATGCCGCCGATCCCGTGGATACCGAAGGCGTCGAGGCTGTCGTCGTACTTCAGGGCATGCTTCAGCCAGACGGCGCCGGCGTAGCAGGCCGGGCCGCCGATCAGGCCGATCAGGAAGGCGCCCTTGGGGTCGACGAAGCCTGCGGCGGGGGTGATGGCGACCAGACCGCCGACGATGCCGGAGAGAAGGCCCAGCAGGGTCGGGCGCTTCTTCTCGATCCATTCGATGACCATCCAGCCCAGCGCGGCGGCGGCGGGAGCGATGATGGTGTTGAGTGCGGCCACGGCGGCGATGCCGTCGGCGGCCCAGGCGCTGCCTGCGTTGAAGCCCAGCCAGCCGACGAACAGCAGGCCCGTTCCGATGGCGGTATAGGCAAGGTTGGCCGGCGCCATATTGTCTCTGCCAAAGCCGTAGCGGGGGCCGAGGACGAGGGCGCAGACGAGCCCCGCGACGCCCGCGTTGACGTGGACGACCGCCCCGCCCGCGAAGTCGAGCACGCCCCAGGAGCCGAGGTAGCCGCCGCCCCAGACCTGATGGCAGATCGGCGCGTAGACGATCAGGTGCCACAGGGCGAAGAACAGCAGGCTCGCCGAGAACTTCATCCGCTCGGCGAAGGCGCCGGCGATCAGGGCCGGCGTGATGATGGCGAAGGTCAGCTGGTAGGCGATCCAGAGGTACTCGGGCAGGCCGGGCGCCAGGCTGTGGGCCGTGTTGATCCGCACGCCGTCGAGGAAGACCGCCTGAAGCCCGCCGATGAAGCCGTTGGTCGCCGGGCCGGAGGTTCCGAAAGACAGACTGTAGCCGGCGATGAACCACAGGATCGTCACCACCATCAGGGACGCCGTGGAGGCGGCGATGGTGGCGATGATGTTCTTCTTCCTGACCATGCCGCCGTAGAACAGCGCCAGTCCGGGCAGGGTCATCATCAGGACGAAGGCCGTCGAGACCAGGATCCAGGCCGTCGCCGCGCCGTCGATGACGAGCGGCGCCTGGTGGGCGAGAAGGGCGGGCGTCGCTAGTGTCATCGGCGGGGAGGCCTCGGAGCGTCAGGGAAGACGGATCATGCCGGGACCGCTTCGCCATGGTCAAGCTTGCGCTCCGCCTCGGCCACGGGGGTCGGGACGATGCGGACGAACCGCTTCAGACTGTCGGACCAGGCGCCCAGCAGGCGACGCGCCAGCGGCGATCCGGTCGCGGCCAGGTGCGCCTCGATCAGCGCCTTGAGCCGCTGACCCGCCGCCTCGGTGACCGGAGCGAAGGACGCCAGGTCGCCGTTGAGGGCCAGGCCCGTGCGACCCGCCTCGTCGAGCACGAACAGCTCGCCGCCCGACATGCCGGCGGCCAGGTTCCAGCCGACCGGACCCAGGATCGCGACGCGTCCGCCGGTCATGTATTCGCAGGCGTGAGCGCCCGCGCCCTCGACCACGGCTTCGGCGCCGGAGTTGCGGACCGCGAACCGCTCGCCCGCCGAACCGGCGACGAACAGGCGGCCTGAGGTGGCGCCGTACAGGGTGGTGTTGCCGATGGCGGGCTGGTGCTCGCGCCATTCGATCGGCTTGACCACGATGTCGGCGCCGGACAGGCCCTTGCCGACATAGTCGTTGCCCTCGCCGGTCAGTTCCAGCTTCAGCCCCCTGGCCGCGAAGGCGCCGAAGGACTGGCCCGCCGAGCCCTGCAGCTTGAGGGTCAGCACGCCTGTCGGCCCGGTCGGGCCCCAGCGGCGGACGATGGCCGAGGAGACGCCGGCGCCGATGGTGCGCATGACGTTGGAGATCGGATAGGTCAGCTCCGACGTCTGGCCGCGATCAAGGAAGGCCCAGGCGTCGTTGAGGACGCGGGCGTCCAGCGTCGGCGGAACCTCGGCGCGGCCTTTCTCGGCCCAAAGCTTCTTCTCGGCAGCCTCGACGCGAACCAGCAGGGGGTTGAGGTCGAGGTCGTCAAGGTGCGAACCGCCGCGACGGACCTGACGCAGCAGGTCGGTACGTCCGACGATCTCGTCGAGGCTGCGGGCCCCCAGCATGGCCAGGTATTCGCGGACCTCCTCGGCGATGAAGGAGAAGAGGTTCACGACCTTGTCGGCCGTGCCGGTGAACTTCTCGCGCAGGCGCGGGTCCTGGGAGCAGACGCCGACCGGGCAGGTGTTCGAGTGGCACTGGCGCACCATCAGACAGCCCATGGCGATCAGGGACGCCGTGCCGATGTTGAACTCCTCGGCGCCGAGGATGGCGGCGATGACGATGTCGCGGCCGGTGCGCATGCCGCCGTCGGCGCGGACCACGACGTGGCTGCGCAGGTTGTTGAGGCTGAGGACCTGGTGGGTCTCGGCCAGGCCGATCTCCCACGGCAGGCCGGCGTGCTTGATTGAGGACTGGGGCGAGGCGCCCGTGCCGCCGTTGTGGCCCGCGATCAGGATGGCGTCGGCCTTGGCCTTGGCGACCCCGGACGCGATGGCGCCGATGCCCGAGGCGGAGACCAGTTTCACCGTGACGCGGCAGTCCGGGTTGATCGACTTCAGGTCGTAGATGAGCTGGGCCAGGTCCTCGATCGAATAGATGTCGTGGTGCGGCGGCGGCGAGATCAGGGTCGTGCCCGGCGTCGAGTGACGCATCCGGGCGATGAACTCGGTGACCTTGAAGCCGGGCAGCTGGCCGCCCTCGCCGGGCTTGGCGCCTTGGGCGACCTTGATCTCGATCTCGCGGCACTGGTTCAGGTACTCGGCGGTGACGCCGAACCGGCCCGAGGCGATCTGCTTGACCGCCGAGTTCATGTTGTCGCCATCCGGGCGGGTGGCGTAGCGGTCCGGATCCTCGCCGCCCTCGCCCGAGACCGAGCGGGCGCCGATGCGGTTCATGGCGACGTTCAGGACGCCGTGCGCCTCGGGGCTGAGGGCGCCCAGGGACATGCCGGGGGTCAGGAAGCGCTTGCGGATATCCGAGACGGATTCGACCTCGTAGACCGGGACCGGTTTCAGCCCTTCGCGCCAGTCAAGCAGGTCGCGCGGGGCGTTGTCCGGCTGGGCCGCGACGGCTTCGGAGTATTGCTTGAAGCGCTTGTAGTCGCCGCGATTGCAGGCGTCCTGCAGGAGGTGGATCGTCCTGGCGTCGTGGGCGTGGCTTTCCTGGCCCGCCCGGATGCGGAAGAAGCCGCCGACGGCGGGGGAGGGCGTCGCCTCGGTCCAGGCCTGGGCATGGCGTTGCAGGGCGGCCCGTTCCAGACCGGCCAGGCCGATGCCCGAGATGCGCGAAGGGGCGCCGGGGAAGAACTCGGCCGTGACGGCGCGGCTCAGGCCCAGGACCTCGAACTCGCAGCCGCCGCGATAGGCGGAGATGACGCTGATGCCCTTGCGGGCGAGGGTCTTCATCAGGCCGGCCTCGAGCGCGGCCTTGTAGTTCAAACAGGCGTCGCGAAGGCTGAGGCCCGCATAGGCGCCACGATCCAGACGTTCCTGGAACATCTCCTGCGCCAGCCACGGATTGATGGCCGTGGCGCCGACGCCGACGAGGACTGCGAAGCCGTGCGGATCCAGCACCTCGGACGAGCGGACGACGATCGAGACGAAGCTGCGCAGACCCTTGTCGGTCAGGCGGCCGTGGGCCCCGGCCGTGGCCAGGATCATCGGCACGGACAGGCGGGATTCCGAGGCGCGTTCGTCGGTCAGGACGACGAGGCTGGAGCCGCCGCGAACGGCCGCCTCGACCTCGTCCTGGACGCGATCCAGCGCGGCGCGAAGACCGGCGCCTTGCCGTGCGCCGGCTTCGGGCAATGGATAGGAACAGTCGATGGTCACGGTCGAACCGGCACCGACGACGTCCAGCATCCGCTCGAACATGCCGGTGGTCAGGACGGGGCTGTCGAGGACGAAGACGTTGGTCTGGGCTTCTTCCTCGGCGAGGATGTTGCCGAGGTTCTTGAAGCGTGTCTTCAGGCTCATCGCCCCGGCTTCGCGCAGGGGATCGATGGGCGGGTTGGTGACCTGGGAGAAGTTCTGGCGGAAGTAGTGGGCCAGAGGACGCGGCAGGTCCGACAGCACGGCCGGGGGCGTGTCGTCGCCCATGGAGCCGACCGCTTCCTTGCCGTCCTTGATCATCGGATCGAGCAGGAGGTCGAGGTCTTCGCGCGAATAGCCGGCGGCGATCTGGCGGCGGGTCAGAGCCTCGCCGGTGGCGGCGCGCGGCTCGGGTCCGGGGCCGATGATCGGCTCCAGATCGACCATGTTCTCCAGCCACTCCGTATAGGGGTGGTCGGCGGCCAGTGCGTCGATGGTCTCGATCTCGTCCAGCAGGACGCCGTTCTGGAGATCGGCGACGATCATGCGGCCTGGGCCGATCGGGAGGCGGCGCTTGATGCGGCTCTCCGGCAGACCAGCGAGACCGGCCTCGGAACCCGCCAGCAGCAGGCCGTCGTGGGTCTCCATCGCACGCAGGGGACGCAGGCCGTTGCGATCCTTGCCGCAGACGATCCAGCGGCCGTCGGTGGCGCAGATGGCGGCGGGGCCGTCCCACGGCTCCATGACCGCGTTGCAGTAGGCGTAGAGGGCGCGGTGCTCGGCCTTCATCAGGCCCTCGTCGCGGGCCCAGGCCTCGGGGATGAGCAGGGCCTTGGCCATGGGCGCGGGACGACCGGCGCGGACCAGGACCTCGAAGACGTTGTCGAGGGCGGCCGAGTCGGAGCCGCCCGGCTGGACGACGGGCTTCACATCGCCGTCGTGGTCGCCGAAGGCCTGGGCCGTCATGCGGATCTCGTGCGACCGCATCCAGTTCAGATTGCCCTTCAGCGTGTTGATCTCGCCGTTGTGGGCCAGCATCCGGAACGGCTGGGCCAGCCTCCATTCGGGGAAGGTGTTGGTCGAATAGCGCTGGTGGAAGATGGCGTAGGCCGACTGGAAGGTCGGATCGAGCAGGTCGGGATACAGCTGGTCCAGCAGTTCGGCGCGAACCATCCCCTTGTAGATCAGCGACCGGGCCGACAGAGAGCAGATGTAGAATCCGGGCACGCTCTCGGCCGCGACGGCGCTCTCGATGCGGCGGCGGACGAGGTAGAGCTCGCGTTCCAGCGCCTCGCCGTCCTCGACGAGGTCGGCGGGGACGGCCAGCATGATCTGTTCGATCTCGGGGCGGGTCGCGTCGGCCTTGGAGCCCACTACGGCGAGATCGATCGGCGTCTGGCGCCAGCCGTAGATGGTGAACCCGGCGCGGAGCACTTCGGTCTCGACGATGGCGCGGGCGCGGTCCTGGGCGCCCAGGTCGGTGCGCGGCAGGAAGATCTGGCCGATGGCGATGGGGCCGGGTCGCAGGGTCTGGCCGATGACGCGGACCTGTTCGGCGAAGAAGGCCTGGGGCGCCTCGACCATCAGGCCGGCGCCGTCGCCCGACAGGCCGTCGGGATCGACCGCACCCCGGTGGGCGACGTTCTTCAGCGACTTGATGGCCAGTTCGACCACCTCACGGCGCGGCTTGCCGTCGATGGCGGCCACGAGGCCGACGCCGCAGGCGTCCTTCTCGGACGACGGCTGATAGGCGTGGGCGTCGATCAGACGCTGTCGGTCACGTTCGTATTGGGCGAGCCAGGTCATGCGGCGGCTTCTTCAGTCTGGGTACGCAGGTAGCGGTCGATCTCGGCGGCGGCGTCCTGGCCGTCGCGGACGGCCCAGACGACGAGGGAGGCGCCGCGCACGGCGTCGCCGGCCGCATAGACGCCGGCCAGGGAGGTGGCGAAGCCCGAGCGCGCGACCGCGACGGTGTTCCACTGGGTCACCGACAGGTCGTCGTGGTGGGCGGCGAACTCTTCCGGCTCGAAGCCGAGGGCCTCGATGACCATGTCGGCGGGGAGGTCGAAGTCACCGCCGGGAACGGCGACGATGTCGCGGCGCTTGCCGAACTCGGGCTCGGACAGGGTCATGCGGGCGGCGCGGACGGCGGAGGTCGAGCCGCCCTTCGACATCAGGGCCTTGGGCGCGCCCAGCCATTCGAAGACGACGCCTTCCTCCTCGGCGTTGGAAACCTCGCGGGCCGAGCCCGGCATGTTCTCGCGGTCGCGGCGGTACAGGCAGGTGACCGAGGCGGCGCCCTGGCGGATGGCGGTGCGGACGCAGTCCATGGCCGTGTCGCCGCCGCCGATGACGACCACGTTGCGGCCCCTGGCGTGGTGCCACGCGTCGTCGTCTTGCTCGCCGAGGTCGCGGCGGTTCTGGTGGATCAGGAACTCCAGCGCGGGGATGGTCGAGCCGGGTCCGACGCCCGGCGCCTGGAGCGCGCGGGCCTGATAGACGCCCATGGCCAGCAGGACGGCGTCGTGCTTCTCGCGCAGGTCGGCGAGGGTGATATCGGTCCCGACATCGCAATTGGTCACGAACTCGACGCCGCCGTCGATCAGGCGGTCGACGCGACGCTGGACGACGCGCTTCTCCAGCTTGAAGCCGGGGATGCCGTAGGTCAGCAGGCCTCCGGGGCGGTCGTGGCGGTCGTAGACGGTGACCTGATAGCCCTGTTCGCGCAGGCGGTCGGCGGCGGCCATGCCGGCGGGACCGGCGCCGACGATGCCGACGGACTGGCCGCGTTCATGCAGGGGGCGGATCGGTTCGACCCAACCGTTGTCGAAGGCGGTGTCGCCGATGAAGGCCTCGACCGAGCCGATGGTGACGGCTTCCCAGCCGGACTGGTTCAGGGTGCAGGAGCCTTCGCACAGACGGTCCTGCGGACAGATGCGGCCACAGATCTCGGGCATGGTCGAGGTGGCCGAGGCGATGCGCCAGGCCTCGCGCATCTCGTCCTCGGCCGACAGGCCCAGCCAGTCGGGAATGTTGTTCTGCAGCGGGCAGGCATTCTGGCAGAAGGGCACGCCGCAGTCGGTGCAGCGTCCGGCCTGGACCTCGACATTCTCCGTGGTCGGTTTGACGATGATCTCGCCGAAATCCTGCACGCGCACGGACGCCTCCGCCTTGGGCAGGCGGCGCGGTTGAACGACGAACCCCTGGGGTCCGGATGGGCCTTTCTGTTGCATAGCAACATATAAAGCGTCGCCGGGCCGTCAGCGCAAATGATTTCCCCGTTATGGGGTCAACTCATATGTCATGCGCATGAAATGACCCCGATCTGAGAACGGTTCGCGGTTTTGTTCGCCTCAGCCCTGATCCCAGCCGCCAGCCAGCGCCTTGAACAGGGCGATCTGGTAGGTGGTCACGAGCGCATCCGACTGGGCCAGGGTCGCGTCGGCGCCCGCGAGGGTGCGTTCGGCGTCCAGCACGGTCAGGAAACTGTCGGCGCCGGCGTCGAATCGCAGGCGGGCCAGACGGGCGGCGTTGGCGGCCTGGTCACGCGCCTCGGTCAGGGCCGCACGGCGGTCCAGTTCGTTGGCGTAGTTGGTCAGGGCCGTCTCGGTCTCCTGCAACGCCACCAGCACGGTCTGGTCGAAGGTCGCCAGGGCCGCGTCGGTGCGGGCGTCGGCGGCCTCGATCCGGGCGCGCGTCGCCAGGATGTTGGGGAAGCTCCAGCTGATCAGCGGGCCGAACGAGAACCGGTACGAAGTGTCGTCGCCGAGGTCGCCGGCTTCCAGCGCCGTAGAGCCGATCGAGCCGCCCAAGGAGACGGTCGGATAGAGCGACGCGGTGGCGACGTTGACCCGCGCGGCGGCGGCGGCCAGGGCGCGCTCCGCCTGACGGATGTCGGGACGACGGGCCAGCAGGGCGGCGCCGTCGCCGGTCGGGATCGGCTGGGACAGCTGTGGCGGACGAACACAGGAGCGGGCGGCCTGGGAGGCCTCCGCCGGAGTGACGCCTGTCAGGGTGGCGAGACGATACAGGGCGCCATCTCGCGCGGCCCGCAGACTCGGCAACTGGGCACGGGTCGAGGCCAGCTGGGATTGGGCGCGCGAGGTGTCGAGACCGGTGCCGGCGCCGCCTTCCAGCAGGCGCTGGGTCAGGTCGGCGGTGTTCTGCTGCAGGCCGATGGTCCGTTCGGCCACCACGATCTGGGCGTTGGCGGAACAGGCGTCGGCGTAGGCGCGGGCGGTCTCTGCGGCGACCGTCACGCGGATCACGTCGAGGGCCGCCGCCTGGGCGTCTGCATCGGCATTGGCGGCGCGGATGGTCGAGGCGACCCGACCGAACAGATCGATCTCGTAGGACGCGTCGAGACCGACCGAATAGATATCGGTCTCGGGCGCGGTCTGACCGGCCGGGAGACCGGGTGTGGTCGCGGCCGAGGCTCGGCTGCGGGTCGCCGAGGCCGAGGCGCCGGTCGTCGGGAACAGGCCCGACCGCGCTTCCGACAGGCTGGCCCGGACGGCGCGCAGATTGGCGACGGCGGCTTCCAGCTCGTTGTTCTGCGCGAAGGCCTGTTCGATCAGACCGTCCAGCGTCGGGTCGGCATAGAGCCGCCACCAGTCGCTGCGGGCCTCCGCCGTCGAGGTCGCACCGTTGGCGGACCCGAGCGGCGAACTTACGAAGGCGCCCGACGCGAGGGGGGGGAGAGAGGCGTCGGGCGCCTTCGGCCCGACCGCGCAGGCCGCCAAAACGGCGGAGGCTGCGCACGCGGTCAGGAGGGGGGTGAGGCGAAGGGCAGTCATGCGGCGTCTCCCGTGCGCGGGGCGTTGAGCGCCGGCGTGGAGTGGATGGCGTCGTCCGAAGGCGCGCCGGTCGTCGGGGTGACGCTCGGAGCCGAGGGACGCTGCGGGATGCGCGAGGCCAGGCCCCGGCAGATCACATAGAAGACCGGCGTGAACAGCAGACCGAAGACGGTCACCCCGATCATGCCGAAGAACACGGCCGCCCCGAGGGAGCGACGCATCTCGGCGCCGGCGCCCTCCGACAACACCAGGGGCAGGACCCCGAGGATGAAGGCGAAGGACGTCATCAGGATCGGCCGCAGGCGCGTCTGGGCCGCGTGAACGGCCGCGTCCCAGCGATCCATGCCGTGCTCGTCCTCGTTCTGCTTGGCGAACTCGACGATCAGGATGGCGTTCTTGGCCGCCAGCGCGATCAGCACCACCAGTCCGACCTGGACCAGGATGTTGTTGTCCAGTCCGAGGGCGTTGACCCCCAGCATGGCCGCCAGCAGACACATCGGCACGATCAGGATGACCGCCAGCGGAAGCGTGAAGGCCTCGTACTGGGCGGCGAGCACCAGGAAGACCAGCAGGACCGCGACCACGAAGATGATCGTCGCACCGCCGGAAGCCGACTTCTCCTGCAACGCCAGGCCGGTCCATTCATAGGAGAAGCCCGGCGGCAGGGTCGTCGCCGCCATGTTCTCCATAATGCCGATGGCCGTGCCGGACGAGACGCCGGGCGCGCCCTGACCCTGCAGCTCGGCCGCGGGGAACAAGTTGTAGCGCACGATCCGGGACGGGCCCGAGCTCTCGCGGAAGGTGGCGACAGAACCCAGGGGCACCATCGCTCCGGACGCCGAACGGACCTTCAGGTTGGCGATGTCGGCCATGTCGTCGCGATAGGCCGGCTCCGCCTGCGCCGTCACCCGGAAGGTGCGGCCCAACATGTTGAAGTCGTTGACGTAGGACGAGCCCAGATAGATCCCCATCGTGTTGAACACGTCCGAGGGCTGGACCCCCATCATCAGGGCGCGGTCCCGATCGACGTCGGCTTCGACGCGCGGCGAGGCGGTGTTGTAGGTCGAGAAGACCTGCGTCACCTCGGTCGGCGCCTGGGCCGCGGCGCCCATCATGGCGAAGGTCGCGCCTTCCAGCGCGCCGTAGCCGGCGCCGGTCCTGTCCTGGATCATCATCGCAAAGCCGTTGCCGGTGCCGAGGCCCTGGATGGACGGCGGGGCGATGACGAAGATGTTGGCGTTCTGGATGCCCTGGGCAGCGCCGGTGATGGCGCCGGCCAGAGCCGCAGCCGTCGTTTCGCGGGTGGTCCGGTCGTCGAAGGCGTTGAGGCGCACGAAGATGGTCGCGGCGTTGGACCCGAACGAGAAGCTGGTTCCATCCAGGCCGGAGAAGGCCACGGTGCCGTCGACGCCCTCGGTATTCTCGATGATCTCGCGCGCGCTGTTCATCACCGCATTGGTGCGTTCCAGCGAGGACCCGGCGGGCAGCTGGATCACGCCGATCAGGAAGCCCTGATCCTGATCCGGGATAAAGCCGGACGGGGTGTCGATCAGGCGCCAGGCCGTGAGGCCCAGCAGACCCACGTAGACGATCAGCACCATCATTACCGTCCGCACCAGTCGCGCGGTCACGCGACCGTAGCTGTTCGACAGCCAGTCGAAGCCCTCGTTGAACTTCCGACCGGCCCAGCCACCATAGTATTTGGCGCGGCCGAACAGGGAGGTGGGACGCGCGACGGTCTCGTCATGGTGCGCATGCGGCTTCAGCAGCAGGGCGGCCATGGCCGGCGACAGGGTCAGGGAGACGAACAGCGAGGTGACCGAGGCCGCCGCGATGGTCACCGCAAACTGGCGGTAGAAGATGCCCGGGATGCCCGGCACGAACATGGTCGGGATGAACACCGACACCAGCACGAGGCCGATGGCGATCAGTGCGCCGGACACCTCCTGCATGGATCGATAGGCGGCGTCCTTGGGCGACATGCCCTCGCGGATGTAGCGCTCCACATTCTCGACCACCACGATGGCGTCGTCGACCACGATCCCGACCGCTAGCACGAGGGCCAGCAGGGACAGGGAGTTGATCGAATAGCCGAGCGCCAGCTGGACCGCGAAGGTCGCGACCAGCGCGATCGGGATGGCGACGATCGGAATGATCGCCGCGCGCCACGACTGCAGGAAGATCAGCACGACGAGCACGACCAGGATGATCGCCTCGATCAGGGTGTGCTGCACCGACTCGACCGAGGCGGCGACGAACTCCGTCGGGTTGTAGGGAATGCCGATTTCCAGACCCGGAGGCGCGTCGGCCTTCATGCTCTCGATCTCGGCGATGACGCGTTCGGCGGTGCCGAGGGCGTTGGCTCCAGGCTGCTGCACGATGGCGATGCCGACGCCGCGCTGGCCGTCGAAATAACCCTGGATGCCATAGTCCTGCGCGCCCAGTTCGACACGGGCGACGTCGCGAATGCGGGTGACCCGGCCCTCGGCGTCGGTCTTGATGACGATCTCGGCGAACTCGTCCGGGTTGGACAGACGGCCCTGGACCTGGATCGGTTGCTGGAAGGCGGAAGCGCTGGTGGCGAACGGGGGCTGGCCGATCGAGCCGGCGGCGGCCTGGATGTTCTGACCGCGCATGGCGGTGACGATGTCGGCGGCGTTCAGGCCGCGCGCGGCGGCCTTGGCCGGATCGATCCAGACGCGCATCGAATAGTTGCCGCCGCCGAAGACGGTGACGTTGCCCACGCCCTCGATCCGCAGCAGCCGGTCACGCAGGGTCGAGTTGGCGTAGTTGCCCACGTAGTCGTTGTTCAGGACATTCCCGGGCGAGGTCAGCCCGAGGATCATCAGGAAGCCGGATTCCTGCTTGTTCACGATCACGCCGACCTGGCGCACGGCCTCGGGCAGGCGGGGTTCGGCCAGGGCGACGCGGTTCTGGACCAGCACCTGGGCGCTATCCAGATCCGTGCCGGGCTGGAAGGTCACGGTGATCGACACCGCCCCGTCCGAGGTCGAGGACGAGGAGAGGTAGAGCATCCCCTCGACGCCGTTGACCTCCTGCTCGATCGGAGCGGCGACGGTTTCGGCCAGGGTCTCGGCCGAGGCGCCGGCGTAGGCGGTGTTGATGGTGATCGTGGGGGGCGCGATCTCCGGATACTGCGCGAGCGGCAGCAGCGGATAGGCGAAGACCCCGACCAGGGTGATGAACACCGACAGGACGGCCGCGAAGATCGGCCTGTCGATGAAGAAGCGTGAGATGTTCATGCGCCTGGCCTCAGTCGCCGACGGTGACGGATTGCGTCAGGGCGCCGGCAGGGGTGCCGGTCGCGGCTGGCGGAGCGTATGTGGTCGGGACGGATTCCGGGCGTGGCTGGCGCGCGATACGGCCGTTGGTGGGGGCCACCTTCATGCCGGGCATGGCGCGTTGCAGACCGTCGATGATGATCCGGTCGGTCGGTCGGAGGCCCGAGCGCACGACCCGAAGACCGTCGACGAGCGGACCGAGCTGGACCGGGGTCGGGGTGACCGTGCCGTCGGCATTGACGACCGAGACGACGCGACGCGCCTGATCCGTGCCGATGGCCGAATCCGGCACCAGAAGGGCGTCATAGGCGCCGGCGCCGGCGACGCGGGCCTGGGCGAACATGCCCGGCTTCAGGAAACCGTCGCCATTCGGGATGACCGCGCGCAGGCGGATGGTGCCCGAAGCCGAGTCGACCGCGTTGTCGGTGAAGTCGAGCGTGCCCGAGCGGACGAAGTCGCTCTCGTCCTGGAGGCGAATGCGGACCGGGGCCGAGCGACCGGCGCGGGCGTCGCGCTGGTACTTCAGCAGCAAGGCCTCCGAGCCCTCGAAGACGAAGTAGATCGGCGAGGACGAAACGATGGTGGTCAGGACATCGGCGGCCGACGAGCCGCCGGCGACGACGTTGCCCGGATCGACGCGACGGTCCGAGACGCGGCCCGAGGCCGGAGCGGTGACGCGGGTGAACTCCAGATCCAGCTGGCGGGCGCGGACGGAGGCCTGTGCGGAGGCGACGGCGGCCTCGGCGGTCTGGACGGCGCCCTTGTTGGTGTCGACCTCGGCCTGGCTGACGGCCTGCGAGGCCAGCAGGCCTTCCGAGCGGGTCAGGTTGGTGCGGGCGAGGGTCAGCTGCGCCTGGGCCTGGTTGAGGGCGGCGCGGGCCGATGCCAGCTGGGCCTGTGCCGGACGCTGATCCAGCGTGAACAGCAGCTGGCCGCGCTGGACATAGTCGCCGTCACGGAAATGGACGGACTGGATAAAGCCGCCGACGCGGGCCCGGACCTCGACGGACGAGGTGGCCTCGAATCGACCGGTGAAATCGTCCCAGTCGACGACGCGCTCTGCCAGCGGCACGGCCACGGTGACCGGCGCGGCGGGCGGCGGACCCTGGGCCTCCGAACGTTGTGAACAGCCGTAAAGCGCGCCCGTCACGAGGACGGACACGGCGATGATCTTCAGCCTGCGCATGCGCGCAATCTCCCTAAAGGGGCGAATTCCCTGTCTGGCGAAACGCGGATACACGGGGGAGGAGATCCGGTCATCGCCTGATGACTTACTTGTGTCCATCGGCGAGGCTTGTCAACAGCCGATGACATAGCCATACCTTTCGTACGGTCATATCGGAGATCACGTTGAGTTTCGCCGTCTGCCAGCGCCCCAGGAACGCCGCCGCCACGCGTGGCGCCATTCTCGACGCCGCCAGCAAGCGATTCACGGCCGAGAGCTATGACCAGGTCGGCATGCGCGACATCGCCAGGGATGTCGGCGTCGATCCGGCCCTGATCTCCCGCTATTTCGGCTCAAAGGAAGATCTGTTCCGTGCCGTCATCGACGACTGCGGCAGCGGCAAGGACATCACCGAGGGGGATCGCGCGACCTTCGGCGAGCGGATGGCGGACGAGATCGTCTATGGCGAGCGGAACGACAGCAAGCTGGCCTGGCTTCTGCTGATGCTCCGTTCGGCCTCGTCGCCCAAGGCCACCGAGGTGATCAACAGGGCCTGCTCCGAAGCCTTCTTCGACCCGTTCATCCAGTGGATGGGCGGGCAGGATGCGCCGGTCCGCGTCCGGATCGCCGCCGGCCTGATGATGGGGCTCAGCGTCAGCCGGGATTTGACGGAACTGAGCATGTCGCCTGACGAATGCGAGCGGCTCAAGGCCCGGATCGCTTCGCTCCTGCAAGGTCTGGTCGACGAATAAGCCAACGCCAAGGTGTCGGCGGAAGGCCCGCTTCCTGTGCACAAGCCTGGAGGTTTAACCTGAAAATCCGGGTTAGGCGCCAAGCCTCGCCAAATCGCATTGGCTGCCGGGTAGATTTTTCCCTTGAGGCGCGCGGCGGCCCCGATATTGGAAGTTTCTTCCAAAAGCGGGTTGTGCATCGCAGCGATTTCTGGCCTTATGTCCGGGTAAGCAGGAGTTGGCCGTGAGCCACGAGACCCGTCACACCCCGATCCGCCGCACGGCTCGCGCCGTCGCTGCCCCGCGCCCGACGACATCGCCGGCCGCCCTGTTCACCCTTATTGTAACTGTACTCCTTGGCCTGCTCTCCGGAGCGGCGTGGATGCAACTGACCTGAACCCAAGCAAAATCAGGATCGAACGCAGCCACCCGCTCCCGAAAGGAAGCGGGTTTTTTGTTGCGCCGATCCGGGACCTCTCTCGGAACGCCTTAAGACAATGACGCAAGATTTCACCCCGGAAGACACCGCGCCTTCGCCTCAGCGAAGAAGCGCCGTCGTGACCGCTGGACCCGACCGGGCGGCGGCGCGCAGCTATCTGCGCGCCGCCGGCATGCAGGACGCCGACTTCGACAAGCCGATGATCGCGGTGGTCAACACCTGGTCGTCGGTGACGCCGTGCAATATGCATCTGGACCGGCTGGCGAAAGATGTCCGCGCGGGCATCGTCGCGGCCGGCGGCTTCCCGATCGACTTCAACACCATCGTCGTCACCGACGGCATCTCGATGGGCACGCCGGGCATGAAGGCCTCGCTGATCTCCCGCGAGGTCGTCGCCGACTCGATCGAACTGGCGGTGCAGGGGCATCAACTGGACGGCGTCGTCTGCATCGTCGGGTGCGACAAGACCATCCCGGCCGCCGCCATGGCCCTGGCCCGGATGGATATCCCGGGTCTGGTCTACTACGGCGGTACGATCATGCCGGGCGTCATCGGCGGCAAGGAGATCTCCATCCAGGAGGTGTTCGAGGCCATCGGCGCACGCGGCGCCGGGACCATCGACGACGACCAGCTGAAGATGGTCGAGAGCGCGGCCTGCCCCGGCGCCGGCGCCTGCGGCGGTCAGTTCACGGCCAACACCATGGCCATGGCCCTGGCGGTCATGGGCCTGTCGCCGATGGGCGCGAACGACGTCCCCGCCGTCGATCCGATGAAGGGGGCCCAAGGCCACCGCTGCGGCGAGCTGATCGTCGAGCGGGTCTTCGCCGGCGACACGGCCCGCAAATACATCACCCGCGCCTCGCTGAAGAACGCGGCGGCCGCCGTCTCCGCCTCGGGCGGATCGACCAACGCCGTCCTGCACCTGACCGCCATCGCCATCGAGGCGGGGATCGAGTTCGGGGTCGAGGACTGCAACACGGCCTGTGAAGAGACGCCGGTCATCTGCGACCTGAAGCCCGGCGGCCGGTTCCTGGCGTCGCACCTGTTCGCCTCGGGCGGCACTCGACTGGTGACCCAGCGGCTGGCCGAGGCCGGCAAGATCGTCAACACGCCGACCGTCTCGGGCCGCAGCCTGTTCGCCGAGGCCGCCGAGGCCGAGGAGACCCCTGGTCAGCAGGTCGTCTCGACGGTCGCCGAACCGTTCAGCCCGCGCGGCTCCTACGCCGTGATCTACGGCGACATCGCTCCGGACGGCGCCGTCATCAAGCTGACGGGCCACAAGGTCGACCGCTACGAAGGCCCGGCGTGCGTGTTCGACAGCGAGGAAGACGCCTTCCACGCCGTCCAGGACGGATCGGTCGGCGAGGGCGACGTCATCGTCATCCGCTACGAGGGTCCGCAGGGCGGTCCGGGCATGCGCGAGATGCTGCAGGTCACAGCCGCCCTGAAGGGCCGTGGCATCCACAACGTGGCCCTGATCACCGACGGTCGGTTCTCGGGCGCGAGCTACGGCTTCGTCGCCGGCCACGTGTCTCCGGAAGCGGCGGCGGGCGGCCCGATCGGCCTGATCCGCGATGGTGACAGGATCACCATCGACGTCACGGCGCGACGCATCGACGTGGCCGCCGACCTGGCCTCGCGCAGGGCCGCCCATACCGCGCCGCCGCTGAACGCCGCGACCGGCGTCTTCGCCAAATACCGCGCCTCGGTGGCCTCGGCCGCCCAGGGCGCCGTCACCATTCCCAACCCGCCGCCGGCGCAAGTCCGTGCGGAAACCCGTCAGACGCAGGAAGCCTGAGCCATGGAAATCTACACCAACGACGACATCCGTCCCGGCGTCATCGCCGGACAGCGCATCGCCGTCATCGGATATGGCTCGCAAGGCCGCGCCCATGCGCAGAACCTGAAAGACAGCGGCCACGACGTGGTCGCCGGCGTTCGTCACGGCGGCAAGGGCTGGAAGAACGCCCAGGCCGACGGCGTGCCGACCGCCGAGCCGAGCGAAGCCGTCAAGGGCGCCGACATCATCGCCATCCTGACGCCCGACATGGCCCAGGCCCAGATCTACAAGGACATCATCGAGCCCAACGCCAAGAAGGGCGCGGCCCTGCTGTTCGCCCACGGCTTCTCGATCCTGTACGGCCGGGTCCAGCCGCGCGCCGACATGGACGTCATCCTGGTGGCGCCCAAGGGACCGGGCGATCTGGTCCGTCGTGAATATGCGCGCGGACGCGGCGTCCCCGCCCTGTTCGCCGTCGAGCAGGACAAGTCCGGCAAGGCCCGCGACCGGGCCATGGGCTACGCCAAGGGCATCGGCGGCGCGACCGGCGGCCTGCTGGAAACCTCCTTCAAGGAAGAGACCGAGACCGATCTGTTCGGCGAACAGGCCGTCCTGTGCGGCGGGGCCAAGGAGCTGGTCATGGGCGGCTTCACCACCCTGGTCGAGGCCGGCTACCAGCCCGAGATCGCCTATTTCGAATGCCTGCACGAGCTGAAGCTGATCGTGGACCTGTTCTACGAAGGCGGCATCACCAAGATGAATGAGTTCATCTCCGAGACAGCCAAATGGGGTTCGGTCGTCAGCGGCCCGCGCGTCATCAACGCCGAGACCCGCGCGCGGATGAAGGAGATCCTGACCGAGATCCAGGACGGCACCTTCGCCCGCGAATGGATCGCCGAGAACGACGCCGGCAAGGGCGCCTACGACGCCCTGGTCAAGGCCGACGGCGAACACCTGATCGAGTCGGTCGGCAAGGGTCTGCGCGAGCGGATGGCCTGGCTGCACGCCCCGAAAACCGCCGAAGCCGCCTGATCCCAGAACTGCAAAAAAGTCAGTCCAAGAACCGCCATGACCGCCGTCGCCACCGCCATCAGCGCCAAAGCCGCAACCGCTCCCCAGAGCGGCGCGCAGCTGCTCGTCCAGACCCTGGACCGGTTGGGCGTTGATGTGGTGTTTGGTTATCCGGGCGGCGCGATCATGCCGGTCTATGACGCCCTGACCGGCGCCGGCGTGAAGCACATCCTGGTTCGCCACGAGCAGGGCGCGGCCTTTGCGGCCGACGCCTATGCGCGGGCGACGGGCAAGGTCGGCGTCTGCATGGCGACCTCGGGTCCGGGGGCGACCAACCTGATCACCGGCATCGCCAATGCGATGATGGATTCGGTGCCGATGGTCTGCATCACCGGCAACGTGGCGACCCATCTGATGGGGACGGACGCCTTCCAGGAGATCGACATCCTGGGCGTCACCCTGCCGCTGGTGAAGCATTCGTGGGTCGTCCGCGATCCGGCCGACGTCCCCGCCGTGATCGAGGAGGCCTTCCACGTCGCCCGCTCGGGCCGCCCCGGTCCGGTGCTGGTCGATCTGCCCAAGGACGTTCAGGTCGGGACGACGACCGAGGACTTCGGCTTCCACTATCCAAACGACGTCACACCGCTGGATCACGCGGCGATCGCCGAGGCGGAACAACTGATCCGCACCGCCGAGCGCCCGCTGATCTACATCGGCGGCGGGGTGAAGATCGCCGGCGCCGTCGAGGCCCTGCGCGACTTCGCCGAGCGTACCGGCATCCCGTCGGTCTCCACGCTGAATGCGCTGGGGTCGATCCGCACGGATGCGCCTGGCTTCCTGGGCATGCTGGGCATGCACGGCACGCGCGCCGCCAACGAGGCGGTGCAGGAAAGTGATCTGCTGATCGTCTTCGGCGCCCGGTTCGACGACCGCGCGACGGGCAAGCTGAACGAGTTCGCCCCCCATGCGAAGGTCGTCCATTTCGACATCGACCCGGCCGAGATCAACAAGCTGCGGAACGCTCACGTCCCGGTCGTCGGCGACCTGAAGGCGGGCATCGAGGCCCTGACCGCACGCGTGGCGACGGCGTCCCTGGCCATCGATCCGTGGATCATCCGCTCGACCTCGAACGCGAAGCGCAACGCCTTCCGCTATGACGCGCCGGGCGAGGGGGTCTATGCGCCGGCCTTGCTGAACGAACTGTCCAAGGCCGCCGGCGACAGCTTCATCGCCGCCTGCGACGTCGGCCAGCACCAGATGTGGGTCGCTCAGCACTGCGAGTTCTCGCGTCCCGAAAGCCACCTGACCTCGGGCGGTCTGGGCGCGATGGGCTACGGCCTGCCCGCCGGACTGGGCGCCAAGCTGGCCAGGCCGGACGCCCACGTCGTCACCATCTCGGGCGACGGCAGCTTCATGATGAACATCCAGGAGCTGGCGACCCTGCGCCGCTATGGCGTCGCGCTGAAGATCGTGCTGCTGGACAACTCCTCGCTGGGCCTGGTGCGCCAGTGGCAGGAGCTGTTCTTCGCCGAGAACTATTCCGAGGTCGATCTGTCGGACAACCCCGACTTCGTCGCCGTGGCCCAAGCCTTCGGCATCGAGGCCTTCATGATCGACCAGCGCGATCAGGTCAGCGACGGCATCGCCCGTCTGCTGGCCGCGCCCGGGCCGTGCCTGATGCACGTCCTGATCGACCCCAAAGAGAACGTCTGGCCGCTTGTCCCTCCGGGCAAGAACAACGCCGAGATGATGCACGACACGCGCTTCGAAGGAGACATGTGATGACCGACACCATCCAGATCCAGATCGACCGGGCCGACGGCTCGCTTCAGCGCCTCATCGGTCTCGTGGAGCGTCGCGGTTTCCATATCGACGGCATGAGCCTGTCGGACGAGGGCGCCATGCGTCGCGTCCAGCTGCAGGTCCGCGGCCGCGACGAGGGACGCTGCACCGAAAACCTGGGCCGCCAGATCGACAAGCTGATCGGCGCCACACGGGTCGGATACGCACCGTCGGCCTTCGCCTATCAGAGCGTCGCCGCAGCATGACCGGCTCCATCATCGATCGAGTAGCCACCGACCCGAACCGGGTCATCGTGTTCGACACCACCATGCGCGACGGCGAACAGGCGCCGGGCTTCTCTATGTCGCCCGACGACAAGGTCCGCATGGGCCGCACCCTGAAGGCCCTGGGCGTCGACGTCATGGAGGCCGGCTTCGCCGCTGCGTCTCCGGGCGACGAAGACTGCATCCGGGCCGTCGTAGGCGAGATGGCCGAGGACGATTCAGGCCCGGTCTTCTGCTCCCTGTCGCGCTCGAACGAGAGCGACATCGACGCCTCCTACCGCGCCCTGCGCGGGACGAAGCGCCGTCGTTGCCACGTCTTCATCGGCACCAGCCCGATCCATCGCGCCGCCAAGCTGAAGATGACGCCGGACCAGGTGCTTGCCCAGGCCGTCCGTTCGGTCGAATACGCCCGCACCCATTTCCATGATGTCGAGTTCTCGGCCGAGGACGCGATCCGCACCGAGCCGCAGTTCCTGGCCGAGGTGCTGGAGGCGGTCAGCGCGGCAGGCGCTTCGACCCTGAACGTGCCCGACACCGTCGGCTATGCGACGCCGGACGAGATCGGAAACCTGTACCGGTTCCTGATCGCCAGGATCCGGCCGAACTTCCCGAACGTGATCTTCTCGACCCACTGCCACAACGACCTGGGTCTGGCCGTCGCCAACAGCCTGTCGGCCATCGAGGCGGGCGTGCGTCAGGTGGAATCGACCATCAACGGCATCGGCGAACGCGCCGGCAACGCCGCTCTGGAAGAGGTCGTCATGGCCCTGCGGGTCCGGGCCGAACGCTACGGCGTGACGACGGGCGTGGACACAACGAAGCTGCTGGAAACCAGCCGCATGCTGAGCGAGGTCACCCACTCGCCGATCGTGCGCAACAAGGCCATCGTCGGCATAAACGCCTTCGCCCACGAGGCCGGCATCCATCAGCACGGCATGTACGCCGACGCCCGCACCTATGAGATCATGCGTCCCGAGGACGTGGGCTTCTCCGGCAGCTTCTTCGTCCTGGGCAAGCACTCGGGCCGGACGGCGGTGCAGAAGCGGGCCGAGGTTCTGGGCTATCCGTTGATCGGCGATCACCTGACCGACGCCTTCGCCGCCTTCAAGACGCGGGCGGACGAGATCGGCGAGATCGACGACGCAGAACTGATCGCCATCTGCACGGCGACGCAGAGGGATGCGCATGTCGCTGCCTGACACCCGCGTGCCCCGGACCCTGTTCGACAAGGTCTGGGACGCCCACGTCGTCACGCCGGAAACGGCCGAGACGCCGGGCGTCCTCTATATCGACCTGCATCTGGTCCACGAGGTCACCAGCCCCCAGGCCTTCACCGAGATCGAGGCGAGGGGGCTGAAGGTCCGTCGCCCGGATCGGACCTTCGCGACTTTGGACCATTCGACCCCGACCCTTCCGGCCGGGCTGAACGGGCTGAAGCCCTATGTCACCGCCGAGGCCGAGGCCCAGGTGCATCGGCTCGAGGCCAACTGCGAACGGCACGGCATCGACCTGGCCGGGTGGGACTCGGCCGATCGCGGCGTGGTCCATGTCATGGGACCGGAGCTGGGCCTGACCCAGCCGGGCATGACGGTCGTCTGCGGCGACAGCCATACGGCGACCCACGGCGCCTTCGGAGCTCTGGCCTTCGGCATCGGCACGTCGGAAGTCGGCCATGTGCTGGCGACCCAGTGCCTTTTGCAGCGCAAGTCGAAGGCCATGCGGGTGACCGTCAACGGCGCCCTGACGCCGGGCGTATCGGGCAAGGATGTGGCCCTGGCCGTCATCGCCGAACTGGGCTTCGGCGGCGGTACGGGTTTCGTGATCGAATACGCCGGCGAGGCGGTGCGGTCGCTCGACATGGAAGGGAGGATGACCCTCTGCAACATGTCGATCGAGGCCGGCGCGCGTGCGGGCATGATCGCGCCGGACGCCAAAACCATCGACTGGCTGCGCGGTCGCAAACACGTGCCGCAGGGCGCGGCCTATGAGGCGAAGGCGACAGAGTGGCTGACCCTTGCGACCGATCCGGGCGCGGTCTTCGACGCCGAGGTCGTGATCGACGGCCCCGCCATCCGCCCCATGGCGACCTGGGGCACGACGCCAGACGCCGGGGCTCCCATTGGATCAAAGGTGCCGGAGCCGAAGTCGGACAGCGACCGCAAGGCCCTGGCCTATATGGGCTTCGAGGCGGGCGAGACGACGACCACCCAGGCGGTCGACGTCGTCTTCATCGGCTCCTGCACCAACGGGCGTTTGCCCGACCTGCGGGCGGCGGCGGACGTCTTGCGCGGTCGCAAGGTCAAGGCGGGCGTGCGGATGCTGGTCGTACCGGGGTCCGAGGCCGTGCGTCGCGACGCCGAGGCCGAAGGTCTGCACCACGTCTTCACCGAGGCCGGGGCCGAGTGGCGCATCCCGGGCTGCTCGATGTGCATCGCCATGAACGGGGATTTCGTCGCGCCGGGCCAGCTGGCGGTATCAACCTCGAACCGCAACTTCGAAGGCCGGCAGGGCAAGGGCGCCCGCACCATCCTGGCCAGTCCGGCGACGGCGGCGGCCTCGGCCATCGCCGGGGTGCTGACCGACCCGCGCGTCTATCTGTCGGAGGCGGTCGATGCCTGAGCCGCTGAAAGTCCTGACTTCGCGGACCCTGGTCCTGACCCAGGCCAATATCGACACCGACCAGATCATCCCGGCGCGGTTCCTGACCACGACCGAGACGACCGGTCTGGGCCAGAAAGCCTTCTACGACTGGCGCTATGAGGCCGACGGTTCCGCGCGGCCGGAAGCCGTGCTGAATCGCATCGATCCGGGCGAGCATCGCATCCTGGTAGCCGGCGACAATTTCGGTTGCGGATCCTCGCGCGAACATGCGCCGTGGGCGCTGTACGACTACGGCTTCCGCGCGGTGATCTCGACCTCGATCGCCGACATCTTCACCTCCAACGCCCTGAAGAACGGTTTCCTGCCCGTCGTCGTCGATCAGGCGACATGGGACGATCTGGTCGCCAATCCGGAGCAGGTCGTGACCGTCGATCTGGAGGCTGGAGAGGTCCGTCGCGGCAACCATGCGCCGGTGGCGTTTGCCGTCGAGCCTTTCGCGCGCCAGTGTCTGCTGGACGGCGTCGACACCTTGGGCTGGCTCCAGAAACACATGCCTGACATCGAAGCCTACGAACGTACCCATTCGCCGGAGCCCGCGTGATGCCGAACACCCAGACCTACAACATCGTCCTGTTGCCCGGTGACGGTGTCGGCCCGGAGGTGATTTCGGCGGCCAAGGATGTTCTGCGCGTCATCGCCGACTTCTATGGTCACCGGTTCGAGTTCGCCGAGCATCTGATCGGCGGGGCGGGAATCGACGCGACCGGCGATCCCCTGCCGCCCGAAACGACCGCCGCCTGTCTGGCCGCGGATGGCGTCCTGCTGGGCGCGGTCGGCGGGCCGAAATGGGATGGGCAAAAGCGTCGTCCGGAAGAAGGCCTGCTGGGCATCCGCAAGGCGATGGGCCTGTTCGCCAACCTGCGTCCGCTGCAGGTGTCGCCGGTCCTGGCGCACCGCTCGCCGCTGAAGAAGGAGATCGTCGAGGGCGTCGATCTGATCGTCTTCCGCGAACTGACCGGCGGCGTCTATTTCGGCGAGAAGACCCGTACCGACACCATGGCGTCGGACCTGTGCATCTACACCGTGCCGGAGATCGAGCGCGTCGCCCGCGCCGCCTTCAAGACCGCCCTGCAACGGCGCGGCAAGGTGACGTCGGTCGACAAGGCCAACGTCATGGAGACCAGCCGCCTCTGGCGCGAGGTCGTGACCCGTATTCACGCCGAAGAGTTCCCGCAGGTCCAGCTGGAGCATGCCCTGGTCGACTCCATGGCCATGCACCTGATCCGCAAGCCCCGCGAATACGACGTCATCCTGACCGAGAACATGTTCGGCGACATCCTGTCCGACGAGATCTCGGTGCTGGGCGGTTCGATCGGCCTGTTGCCGTCGGCGTCGCTGGGCGAATCGGGACCCGGTCTGTTCGAGCCGATCCACGGCTCCGCGCCGGACATCGCGGGGCAGGATCTGGCCAACCCGGTCGGCACCATCCTGTCGGCGGCGATGATGCTGCGTCACAGCCTGAATCTCGAGGACGAGGCCTCTTCGATCGAGGCGGCGGTGGCGGCCGTGCTGGCGGCCGGCGCGACGACTGCGGACTTGGGTGGCGAACTGGGCACACGGGCGGCTGCGGAGGCGATCATCGACGCCATCCGGGCCATCCACTGGGCTGCCGCGCACCGCGTCCAGATGCACTGGGGTTAACCTTTTCATCACATCTGCGGCGCGCGAAACGATTGTGCGCCGCAGCTATGGTGAAGGTTATATCTTGCCTGTGAAGGGTGTGTAGCCCGCGACACGAACACGAAAATTGCGCCGAATACGGCCCAACCCCTTGCGCATCTCGCCTTTGCGGTAAACAGTTCGCAACTGCGAGATCACACAGGGGATGCATTCATGTCGCAGTTCTTAAATCGGCTACCGGGCATTCTTGCCCTCTGTCTTCTGACAATCGGACTTTTCTATGCGGGCGGAGCCTTCGCCCAGGACGCCGCTGCGCCGGCTCCGACCACCGAGGCCGCCGCTCCGGCGACGCCCGTCGCCGAAGCCGCCGCAGCCGTCGAAACCGCCGCCGCCGAGGTGGCCGAGGCGGTCGTTCCTGAAGAGGAAACCGCGGCTCCCACCCTTCTGGCCCACCAGGCCGCGCTCGAGCTCGACGCCGCCGGCACCAGCTGGCTGGGCACCTCGACCGCCCTGGTCCTTCTGATGACCCTCCCCGGTCTGGCCCTGTTCTACGGCGGCATGGTCCGTCGCAAGAACGTGGTGGCCACCATCACCCAGTCGGTCGGCGTGTTCGCCGTTGTGACCCTGGTGTGGTTCGTCGCCGGCTATTCCATCGCCTTCAGCGCCAACGCGGATCCAGCGCTTCAGCCCTATGTCGGCGGCTTCGACGCTCTGTTCCTGAACGGTATTTCCCTGCAGACGGCCAACGCCCTGCTGCCGGGTATTCCCGAATTCCTGTTCATCTCCTTCCAGATGACCTTCGCCATCATCACGCCGGCCCTGATCACCGGCGCCTTCGCCGAGCGCTTCAAATACTCGGCCCTGCTGCTGTTCACCGCCCTCTGGTCGTTGCTGGTCTATGCACCGATCTGTCACTGGGTCTGGGGCGGCGGCTTCCTGGGTTCGGCCGGCGTGCTGGACTTCGCCGGCGGCGCGGTCGTTCACGTCAACTCGGGCGTGGCCGGTCTGGTCTGCGCCATCTTCCTGGGGCGTCGCAAAGGCTACGGCACGGAAGTGATCAACCCCCACAACCCCGTTCTGACCATGATCGGCGCCTCTCTGCTGCTGGTGGGCTGGATCGGCTTCAACGCCGGGTCGGCGGGCGCCGCGAACGACCTGATGGGCGTGGCTCTGCTGAACACCATCCTGGCCGCCGCCGCCGCCGCCCTGACCTGGAAGATCGTCGAGGTCATCGAGAAGAAGAAGGTGTCGCTGATCGGCATGCTGTCGGGCGTCGTGGCTGGTCTGGTCGCCATCACGCCGGCCGCCGGCTTCGTGGACCCGAAGGGCGCGGTCATCATCGGCCTGATCGCCGGTCCGGTCTGCTACATCTCGTCGGTGTGGATCAAGAAACTGCTCCGCTACGATGACTCGCTGGACGCCTTCGGCATCCACGGCGCAGGTGGTCTGATCGGCGCCCTGCTGACCGGCGTGTTCGCCACGACCGCGATCAACAGCCTGAGCGAAGGCGCCAACATCCCGACCCAGGCCCTTGGCCTGGCCTGGACCATCGCCTACTCGGCGGTCGGCACCTTCATCATCCTGATCATCTGCAAGTTCACCACCGGACTGCGCGTGACGGATGCCCAGGAAGCCGAAGGCCTCGACACCACCCTCCACGGCGAAGCCCTGGAACACTGACCAAGACGACGCCGGGCGCGGTCCTCCCTCGCGCCCGGCGACCGACCTGAACCATCAAACAGAAAAACACGGGGATACCGAGATGAGACTCCAAGCAACCTGCGCCGCCCTGGCCGCGCTCGCCACCCTGACCATGGCCGGCGCCGCCTCGGCCCAGGACGTCGCCTTCAACGCGGCGGTCACCAGCGACTATGTCTTCCGCGGCGTCAGCCAGACCAACGAGGATCCGGCGCTTCAGGTCGGCGTAGATTATGCGTCGGGCGGCTTCTACGTCGGCGCCTGGGCCTCCAACGTCGACTTCGGAGATTCCACGGACGCGGAGATCGACCTCTACGCCGGCTATCGCACCGAAGCCGCCGGCTTCGCGTTCGACTTCGGCGCGGTGGGTTACACCTACGTCGATGCGCCTTCGATCCCGGACGCAGGCTATGGCTACGTCGAGCTGAAAGCGGCCGCATCGCGGGCGGTCGGCCCGGCGACCGTCGGCGCCGCCATCTACTTCTCGCCTGACTTCTTCGGCATCGACGAACGCGCCACCTATGTCGAGGGCAACATCGCCTTCACGCCGGCGGACAAGTGGTCCGTCTCGGCCGCGGTCGGCAAGCAGATGCTGGACGTCACTGACGACTACGCCACCTGGAACGTCGGCGTGGGCTACGCCTTCACCGACAACCTGGTGGTCGATGTGCGTTACCACGACACCGATGTGGACAACGCGCCCATCTATGACGGTCGCGTGGCCGCCACCCTGAAAGCCCTGTTCTAGTTCTCCCCGAACGGCTCACGCCGCCGCCGCCCCGGAGCAATCCGGGGCGGCGTTTTCGTTTTTGGGTCAGGCCTCCCGCGCGAGGATCAGCCCCGACAACGGCGTCAGGGTTCCGGACCGGGCGTCCGGCTGATTGACCGCCTCTACGACAGACCACCCGGCGGGCCGACTCCAGGCGACGTCGGCGTGGCCGAGGTTGAAGACGCACAGCAGGGTCTCGCCCTCCGTCTCGCGCTCGAACAGCAGCAGGTCTTCCGTCGCCTCCCGGATCGTCATCGAGCCCAGACGAAGAGCGGGATGCGCCCGGCGTAGTCCGATCAGCCTTCGGGCCAGATTCAGGGTCGAGCCCGGGTCGGTCTCCTGCGCCTCGACCGCCAGAATGCGGTGTCGTGGATCGACCGGCAGCCAGGGCTCGACGGTCGAGAAACCGGCGAAGCCGTCGTTGGTCTTCCACGGCATGGGCGTGCGGGCGCCGTCTCGGCCGAGGGTCTCGGGCCAGTTGGCTATGGCCTCGGGATCGACCAGCCGTTCGAACGGCACCTCGGCCTGGGGCAGACCCAGCTCCTCGCCCTGATAGACGAAGACATTGCCGCGCAGGGCGATCAGCAGCAGCAACGCCATCTCGGCGAAGGCCTTGGGATCGCGCCCCTCGGCCCAACGCGACATCGCGCGCGGCGCATCGTGATTCGAGAAGGCCCAGGACGGCCAGCCCTCGCCCGGCGCGCCCGGCCACTGAGCCGGACCCTGTCGAACCAGATCGGGCGTCAGCCGGTCGGCGTAGAGATAAAGGAAGCCATAGGCCGACTGCAGCCGGGTCTCGCCCTCTGTGTAGGCTTTCATCTCTTCGTCGGATCGGTCGCCGACGACCTCCGCCACCATGAAACGGTCGCCGTCATAGCTGTCGGTCAGGGCCCGCAGCCGGGTCAGGAAGTCGAGAATTTCCGGCTGTGACTGATTGTGGACGTGCTGCTGGAAGTCGAACGGCCGCGTCCGCTTGCCGGGGGTCGTGACCGGTGGATTGTCGGTCAGGGCCGGGTCGTGCATCGAGAAATTCAGGGCGTCGCAGCGGAAGCCGTCCACGCCGCGATCCAGCCAGAACCGCGCCGCGTCCAGCAACGCATCCTGAACCTCGGGCCTCCGCGTGTTCAGCTGGGGCTGCGAGCTCAGGAAGTTGTGCATGTAGTATTGGCCGCGCCGCGCGTCCCAGGTCCAGGCCGGGCCGCCGAACACCGACTGCCAGTTCGACGGCGGCGATCCTTCCGGCTTCGCATCGGCCCAGACGTACCAGTCGGCGTTCGAATTGGTCCGGTCCCGGCGGCTTTCCTGGAACCAGGCGTGTTCGTCGGAGGTGTGGGCATAGACCTGGTCGATGATGATCTGCAGGCCCAGTTCGTGCGCCCGCGCGATCAGCCGGTCGAAGTCCTCGATCGTGCCGAAGATCGGATCGACCCCGACATAGTCGGCGACGTCGTAGCCGAAATCCTTCATCGGCGAGGTGAAGAAAGGCGACAGCCAGATCGCGTCGACGCCCAGCGAGGCGATGTGATCAAGATGCGCCGTGATCCCCGGCAGGTCGCCGACGCCGTCGCCGTTCGCGTCGCTGAAACTGCGAGGATAGACCTGATAGATGACGGCGCCGCGCCACCATTCATGGCCGGAAGGGGCGCGAGTCTGCGTGGCGGGTGAGGCGAGGGGACCGTTCATGTCCCGACCAGACCACCCCCTCGGCGTGACGTCCACCGCCGGAAGCGGTCGGGCCACTTTTCGTTACCCGCATGAAGATCGGGCTGGACGGCGCGCCCGATCCGCGTGAGGCATGGGGCGTAAGCGGTTACGGGCGAGCAACGCCCGACAGGAAACGAGGCCAGGATGACCGAGACGACCCCAACCCCAGCAAAAGGCACGGGCCTCGCCTTCGCCTATGTGACGACCCTCTTCTTCGCCTGGGGGTTTGCGACGTCGCTGATCGACCCGCTGGTGGCGGCGGTGCGCGGCGTGTTCTCGTTGAACTTCACCGAGGCCTTGCTGACCCAGTTCGCCTGGTTCACGGCCTATGGCGTCTTCGCCCTTCCGGCGGCCTTCGTTCTGGCCCGGCTCGGCTATGCGCGCTCGATCGTGGGGGCGCTCGGCGTCATGGTGCTGGGTGCGCTGATCGTGCCGCTGTCGACCCTCCTGGACTTCTACCCCGGCGTGCTGGCCGCCCTGTTCGTGATCGGCGGCGGGGTGACCCTGTTGCAGGTGGCCGCCAACCCGCTGGCCGCCGCCCTCGGATCCGAGCGCGGGTCGCACTTCCGCCTGGTCCTGTCCCAGGCGTTCAACTCGCTGGGCACCGTGGTCGGGCCGCTGCTCGGCGCGACGGTCATGCTGTCGGGCGGCATCTTCGTCGCCGGGGGGGTGACGGCCCTGGGCTCGTTCAGCGCCCTGATCCTGCTCGGTCTCGGCGTGGTCTTCGGACTTGTCGCCGGCGCGTTGCTGGGCGGCCTGCGTCGCGACCTCAAGGGCTGGATCCCGCTGGGCGCCGCTATTGGTCTGGCCGTCGGCTGGCTGATCTTCCTGCAGAACTACATCGGCGGCCTGGCCCCTTCGGCGGCGCCGTCGGCCCCGGTCGAGGCGGCGCCCGCCGTGCTCGACCCGGCCCTGCGCGCCCAGACCTTGGCCAATATCGACGCGGTCTTCATCGGCCTCGCCGTCTTCTTTGCCCTGCTGGCCGGCTTCATCTGGATCATCCGGTCCAAGCTTTCCCTAGCCAGCGTGTCCACCGAGAAAGGCGCGTCGCCGTTCGAGGCGCTGAAGTCGCGCTGGGCCGTGTTCGGCGCAATCGGCATCTTCATCTACGTCGGATCGGAGGTCGCGATCGGCAGCCTGATGACCAACTTCCTGGAGTCGTCGAACATTCTCAGCCTGTCGGTCAGCGATGCGGGCCGTCTGGTCGCCCTCTACTGGGCCGGCGCCCTGATGGGCCGGTTCGCCGGCAGCGCGCTGCTGACCCGCATTCCTGCGGCGACCCTGCTGATCGTCTTCACCACCGTGGCGGCGATCCTTTGCGCCGTCGTGACCCAGACCGGCGGCGCGACCGCCGCCTTCGCGGCGCTGGCGGTCGGGCTGTTCAACTCGATCATGTTCCCGGCCATTTTCACCCTGACGCTGGAGCGGTCGACAGCGCCGGCCTCGGCCACCTCGGGTTTGCTGGTGTTCGGCATCATCGGCGGGGCGATCCTGCCGTTGGTCGCCGGTCGTGTCGCGGATGCCGCCGGGGTCATCAACCCGGCCTTCTACGTGCCGCTGGTCGGCTACATCCTGCTGGTCGTCTTCGCGGTCGCCGCCTCGCGCGCGCCGGTTCACGCCATCGGCGCGGCTCCGACCAAGGGCGGACATTAAAAGAACCCTCTCCCGGTGGGAGAGGGTTTGAGGCTCGCAGAGCGCAGCGATGCGCCAAGCCGAAAGGGTGAGGGTCGTGCGCTTCCGGTGAGGCTCGACCCTCACCTTTTCGCGTTTCCAATCGCTGGCGCTCTTGGTCGCTCAAGCCCTCTCCCAAGGGGAGAGAGAACTCAGCCCCCGTAACCCCGTCCGCCGCCGCCGAAGCCGCCGCGCGAGACGACGGTGGTGCGGCTCTGCACCCGGCTCGGAGCCTGCCGCGCGACGTCGGTCCCGTAGTCGCGGCCGTTGGCGACCTGACGGCCCGTGCGGTAGTCGCGGCTCAGATAGCCGCCGCCGTAGCCGTTCTGGTAGTTACCGTCGCGATCGCGATACAGGCCGCCGCCACCGCGATAGCCGCCGCCGTTCAGCATCTGGCCGATCACGAAACCAGTCAGCAGGGGGGTGAAGAACGAGCCGCCCGAGCTGTTGGGACGGCACTGGTCCGGACCCCACTGGCCTTCGCATTCCGACTGGGTCGCATAGCGGGGCGCGGTCGCCTCAGCCTGGGCCCGGGCATTGGCCTCGGCCGCGTCGCACTCGGTATCGGTGATGTCGTTGGCCGCCTTGCACTCATCCAGCGAGGTATAGGCCAGCGCCGGTTCGGGCTCCGGTACGGCGACCTGCGGCGCACCACAGGCGGCGAGCGAGAACGACGCCGTCGCCATCAGGCTGGTGATCTGCAATGTCCGCGACCGCTTCATCCGGCGGATGGTGGTGGTCTCGGCGGGGGAGGGGGTGTCGCTCATCTTGCCCTCAGGTCGTCATGCAGGCGGCGTTCAGCAAGCCGACGCAGATGGAAATGGACGCCAGATAGATGGCGGCGGCGATCTCGCCCGCCTCGATCCGCGTCGCCAAGTTCTTGAACGCCAATCGACTGATCGCGACGAAGACCCCGATCTGGATCACCCCGGCCAACAGCGCCCACGCGGCGAACTCCATCAGGCTGACGGTGTGCGACAGGGCCGAGGCGAGCGGCAGGACATAGCCGATCAGGGCGCCGCCCAGCGCGATGGCGGCGGCCGGATTACCGTCCCGGATCAGGGTCCGCTCGTGATAGGGCGTGACCCACTGGTAGATCAGCTTGAACGCCACGGTGAAGACCCCCGCCGCGGCGAAGGCGATGACGAAGGCCGTGGCCCCCGTCTGGAATGCGAACCAGTCCATCGTGTCTCTATTCCTTCATTGCGGAGCGGCTCACGCCGTGAACTCGCCGACTTCCAGGGGGATGCCGACCATGATTTCGTGGCTGATGTCGGCGGATTTTCCAGGGGCCTTCTCGGGCTCCATTTCCAGCGCCAGCATCAGTTCGCGGCCGCCTGCCAGTTCCCGCGCATACAGCATGCAGGTCTGGAAGATACGGCCATAGGGGACGGTCGCCGTGCGGCTGTCCCAGATCGTCTCCCACAGGGTCACCGGCGGCTGACGCGCATCGCTCTCGGCGAACCAGTAGCGGGGATAGGATGGCAACTCCTCGGCCGTTCCGTCGAACACGGGCTCCGAGAGCCGGTCGGTCCATATTCGGCGTTCGCGCGGGCCGGGCGGATAGGCGCTCGTCCACGGAATGAAGAGGCTGAAATCATAGGCCTCGGCGCCGGTCGGGTCGTCGCTCATGGCCTGAAGCATGACGTGGTCATCGGTGTAGAAGCGGTGGACGTGCTGGCCGCTGTCGAGCGCGATCGTGCCCTGAGCCGTGATCTCCAGCGCGTCGGTGTCGAGGTTGAACACGGTCTCCGGCTGCAGCCGGCGCCAAGCCAGGGGGTCCAGCGACACGGTCCGGCCCACGGTGATGTTCCGCACTACCGCCAGACGATTGGCGGGTTCCGCAGCAGGCTGTCCGCCGAAGAGACGCTTGAACATGGTCCGGTCTTTACGCGGCTATGGTCGCCGCAACGAGCGAAATTCGCATCCCGCTTGCCGAACGTCAAGCGTTCATGTTACGCGTTACATGCAACATGACCGACGATGTCGACATTCCCTCGTCTGCGCCCGGCCCCAACGCTGGGACCGATCGTATCCGCGCTTGGCGGAAGGCGCGTCGCGACGCCGGTCAGGTCAAGCTGGAGTTCTGGGTCCCCCAAGGCTGCAGAGACGATGTCCGCGCCGCCGTGCACGCCATCGTCACCGACTCGACCCGCGGACCCGCGCTTGCGCCCCGCCGCCCACGCCCCACCTCAATGCCATCAACCGGAGCCGATCCTCACATGGACGCCGTCATCGAAACCGCCTGGACCGTTCCCGCCGTCAAGGCGGCGCTGGAGGAGACCGCGCTGGTCCGGGAGGGCGAGCTGACCGCCCGTGTGCTGGAAGGCGCCGATCCGGTCCTGCTCGTCACCATGCACGAGTATGGCGACCTGCCGATCTATCTGTCGGTCGGCGGGGCCCAGATCGTGGTCTCTGTCCTGCTGTGGCCCGTGTCGGAACAGTCCGACACCGCCCGCTTCAACGAGTTCCTGCTGAAGGCCCAGCGGGTCGTGCCCCTGTCGAACTTCGCCATCACGACGGTGGACAATCAGGACGTCTACGAGCTGATGGGCGAGCTGTCGTCCAAGACGACATTGCAGACCATCCTGATCGAACTGCGGACCCTGGCCGAGAACGCCATCGACGCGACGTCCCTGCGCGACACCTTCGCCGCCTGAACCGGAGACCCGAACCATGTCCATGCTGTCCAAACTCTCCGCCCTGTTCCGCGGCACCGCCCATGACGCCGCGCAAGGCGTCGTCGATCAGAACGCCCTGAAGATCCTCGATCAGGAAATCCGCGACGCAGACACCGCCCAGGGCAAGGCCCGCGACGACCTCGCCGGCCTCGTCGCCCGCCGCCGCATGGCCGAGAACGAGATGACTTCGTTCCGCGACCAGATCGCCAAATACGAAAGCTCGACCCGGGCCGCCCTGGGCCAGGGCAAGACCGATCTGGCCCGCGAAGTCGCCGGCCGGATCGCCGAGCTGGAATCCGAGATCGGCACGCGCGGCCCGCTGATCGACAACATGAAACAGGCCGAGGCGCGTCTTCGCACCGCCATCGCCTCGACCGACCAGAAGATCGAGACCCTGCGTCGCGAGATCGACATCGTGAAGGTCAACGAGAGCGTCCAGCGCGCCCAGACCTCGGTCGCCCTACAATCGGCCGGCGCCCACTCGCGCATCGGGTCGGCCGCCGACAGCCTGCAACGCATCAAGCAGCGCCAGGCGGTTCAGGAAGAACGTCTGCGCGTCGGTCAGGAGTTCGAGGACAAGCGCACCGGGGCCGACCTCGACGCCAAGCTGAAGGAGGCGGGGATATTGCCGGGCCATTCGTCGGCCGATGACGTGCTGGCGCGGCTGACGCAACAGGACGTGACGGTGGTGACGCCGCGCATCGGCCAGGCGACGCCGGACAAAGACCCGGCCTAGACGCGAAGTCTCCTCCCTGTCGCGCAGCAATGGGGAGGTGAATCGGTAGCGAAGCGAAGGAGACGGAGGGGGCGACACCGACTCACCGAGCGGGCACGACCACCCCCACTTCAACAGTTCCCTCGCCCCCTCCGTCACGACGCGAAGTCGCGTCGCGCCACCTCCCCATTCGCCAGGCGGCGAACGGGGAGGAGACAGGAACCCGCCATGCAACGCCTCATTCTACCCACACGTCCCGACTGGCAGGCCAAGGCCGACAGCCTCGGCTTCACCTGGCATCACACGTCGGGCGATCCCTACTGGTCCGACAATGTCGCCTATGCCCTGACCCTTCAGGAGGTGGAGGAGGGGATCGAAAATCCGACGGCAGACCTGCACCAGATGTGCCTCGACCTCGTCGACGAGGCGGTGAAGTCCGAGCGGCTGATGACCCAGCTCGACATCCCGGAAAAGCTGCGGGACTACGTCGCCGACAGCTGGAAGCGGGGCGATCCGTCGCTCTACGGTCGGTTCGACTTCGCCTATGACGGCAAGGGGCCGGCCAAGCTCTACGAGTACAACGCCGACACCCCGACCTCGATCTACGAGAGCGCGGTCTTCCAGTGGTTGTGGCTCGAGGGCCGGATTGCCGACGGTTCGATCCCCGCCGACGCCGACCAGTTCAACAGCCTGCACGAGAAACTGGTCGCCCGTTTCCGCGCCATCTTCCCGGACGGCGGCTTCGTGCATTTCTCGTCCGATCCGGACTTCGTCGAGGACCGGCAGACAGTGCGCTTCCTTGAGGATCTGGCCCGACAGGCCGGGCTCGATCCGAAATTCGTGGCCATCGGCGACATCGGCCTGAATGCCGACGGGCGGTTCGTGGACGAGGAGAACTGGCTGATCCAGGCCATGTTCAAACTCTACCCGTGGGAACAGATGCTGCGCGACGACTACGCCGAGCCCCTGCCGACGGCCGAGGTCACGGTGCTGGAGCCGGCGTGGAAATCCATCCTGTCCAACAAGGGCATCCTGCCGCTTCTGTGGGAGCGCCACGCCGGCCACCCCAACCTGCTGGAGAGCTATTTCGAGGACGACCCGAAGGCCTCGGCCATGTCGTCGGCCCATGTGCGCAAGCCCCTGTTCTCGCGAGAGGGTGCCAACGTGTCGATCGTCGAACCGACCGGCACGGAGCAGGGCGAAGATCAGGGGTACGACGGGCGCGCCATCCTTCAGGCGGTCCATGCCCCACCGCAGTTCGACGGCAGCTACGCCATCATCGGCTCTTGGGTCGCAGGCGAGGAGCCGGCCGGGATGTCCATTCGCGAGGACGAAGGGCGGATCACGCGGAACATTTCGCGCTTCGTACCCCACTTCATCCGAGGCTGAGCCCGCGCCGCTTGAACGCAGGGGAACGAGGGGGCATGTGAATCCCATGCTTTCCCGCCTCTTTCCCAATCGGCCCGCACGGCCGGCGTCGCGTACGCCGCCCGGCTGCGTGATCTGGGCGATCGGCGACATCCATGGGCGTTCGGATCTGGCCGATCGCCTGATTCAGGCCGTCCGCTCCGACCTTCATGCGGCCGAGGCGTCGCGCAAGGTCGTGGTCTTCCTCGGTGACTATGTGGATCGGGGGCTGGATTCCAGGGGCGTCCTCAATCAGCTGGTCAACCTCGCCGCCGATCCGGCGCTGGAGGTCCATCTGGTCCGTGGCAACCACGAGGAGCAGATGGAGGCCTTCCTGCACGAGCCGCTGGTCGGTCCGGCCTGGTGCGACTTCGGCGGCCGCGACACCCTGGTCTCATACGGCGTCAATCCACCGCCGATGCGCGGTGACGCCCAGGCCTGGGCCGATGCGTCCCGCGCGCTCGGGGAAGCCCTGCCGGAATCCCATCGCGAACTGCTGGCCCGGCTGGAGAATTCGGTCTCCATCGGAGACTATTTCTTCGCCCACGCCGGCGCCCGCCCCGGCGTCGCCCTGGCCGTCCAGTCGCCCGAAGATCTGATGTGGATCCGCCAGCCGTTCCTGGATCACGCCAGCCTGTTCGAGCAGGTGGTCGTCCACGGCCATACGCCGATCGAGACTGTGCATTCAGATGCCCGCCGCATCGGCGTCGATACCGGCGCCTATGCGACCAATGTGCTGTCGGCGGTCCGTCTCGAACGCGAGACGCGCGTCCTGCTTCAGGCGACCGGTCGCGCCGGTCGGGTGGCGATCACCACCGCGCCCTTGGCGAGTTAAGCCGCGCGGCCGATCCGCCTCGACCTGAACGCGTTCCAGAGATCCGCCAGGATGAGATGGCTCAGGCTCCACGGCTCGACCAGATACCGGCGCGCCAGGCGTTTGGGATCATGGACCAGGCGGAACAGCCACTCGATACCCATCCGGCCCATCCAGCGCGGCGCGGCCTTCTGTTCCCCGGCCTCGTAATCGAAGGCGGCTCCGACCGAGAAGACGGCGCAGTTGGGCAGGGCGTCGAGATTGTCGAGGATCCACAGTTCCTGACGCGGCATGCCCATGCCGACGAACAGGATGTGCGGATCGAAGGCCTTGATCTCGTTGACGACGACGGTGTTGTCCCGTGAACCCGGGGTGGCGATGAAATAGCCGTCGCGCGCCCGAATGTCGGCGTTCGGATATTCTGCGGCCAGTCGCCCGCGCGCCCGCTCGACCACATGGCGCGCGCCGCCGACGTACATGACCCGCCAGCCCTTGCGATTGACCAGGCTCCAGAAATGGTCGCGCCAGTCCAGATAGGTGCAGCGGTGGAAGGCCTTGCCGTGCAGGCCCAGCAGTTTGGCGAAATGGATCAGGGGGGTGGAATCGACCTCGACTAGATCGGCTCGCTCGTAGAATCGTTGAAGCCGCGGCTCCTTCTGCAGCAGGGCGAGGCTGTTCAGATTGTGATTGGCGATGAGCACCTTGCGGCGCGCCTCGACCCAGGTCTCCACGTGGTGCAGAACCTCCTCGGGACGGACCAGATCGACGGTCTGACCGAGCAGGCGAACGCGCTCGCGTTCACGTCGGGCCTTGCGGAAGGGCGCGCGCACCTGCTGTCGGCGCTCGGTTGCGACGGCTTTGGGCAGGACGAAGGGCGAGGTATCGGTCATGGCCTGATCCTGCGCAGACGAGGCTCAAGATCGGGTAAGAGGACACGCTTAACGGGATGTGGATCGACAAGGTCGCGACGACGACGTTTTGCGCCGCACCATTTGCTTTGGTAGAGCTGGCGACCTGTCGCCGGGGGAGAATTCGATGCGCGTGACGATGATTGGCACCGGCTATGTGGGTCTGGTGTCGGGCGCCTGCTTCGCCGACTTCGGCCACACGGTCGTCTGCGTCGACAAGGACCCCTCCAAGATCGAACGCCTGAACCGGGGGGAGATTCCGATCTTCGAGCCTGGTCTGGAAGCTCTGGTTGCCGACAACGTCAAGGCCGGCCGCCTCAGCTTTACCCTGGACGGCGCCGAGGCCATTCGTTCGGCCGATGTCATCTTCATCGCGGTGGGTACCCCGACCCGTCGCGGCGACGGCCACGCCGACCTGTCCTACGTCTATTCGGCCGCCGAAGAGATCGCCGGACTGGTCGAAGGCTTCACCGTCGTGGTCAACAAGTCGACCGTGCCGGTCGGCACCGGCGACGAGGTCGAGGCCATCATCCGCCGCGTCAATCCGGCCGCCGATTTCGCCGTGGTCTCCAACCCCGAATTCCTGCGCGAAGGCGCCGCGATCGAGGACTTCAAACGCCCGGACCGCGTCGTGGTCGGGACGGACGACGACCGCGCCAAGGCCGTCATGGCCGAGGTCTATCGCCCGCTGAGCCTCAACGACTTCCCCGTCATCTACACGTCGCGCCGGACGTCGGAGCTGATCAAGTACGCCGGGAACGCCTTCCTGGCCTTGAAGATCACCTTCATCAACGAGATCGCGGACCTGTGCGAACAGGTCGGCGCAGATGTGCAGCAGGTGGCCAAGGGTATCGGTCTGGACGGCCGGATCGGCTCGAAATTCCTGAACGCCGGCCCCGGCTACGGCGGCTCCTGTTTCCCCAAGGACACGGTCGCCCTGGTACGCACGGCCCAGCAGTACGGCACGCCGGTCCGGCTGGTGGAGACGACGGTCGAGGTCAACGACGCCCGCAAGAAGGCCATGGCCGATCGGGTCATCGCTGCCCTGGGCGGTTCCGGCGCGGGCAAGACGGTCGGCATCCTGGGCCTGGCGTTCAAGCCCAACACCGACGACATGCGCGACGCGCCGAGCCTCGACATCGTCCCGGCCCTGATCGCCGCCGGGGTGAAGGTACAGGCCTATGATCCCGAGAGCATGCACGAGGCGCAAAAGCTTTTGCCCGACGTCGACTATCGCGCCGATGCCTACAGCGCGATCGAGGATGCCGACGCGATCCTGATCCTGACCGAGTGGGACCAGTTCCGCGCTCTCGATCTGGATCGGATCAAGCTTCTGGCCCGCGCGCCGGTCATCGTCGATCTGAGGAACGTTTATCGCCCGGCGGAAATGCGCGCCCGCGGCTTCGCCTACACCAGCATCGGCCGGGGCTGAGCGCCGTGACCGTCATCGTCACGGGCGCCGCCGGATTCGTCGGCATGCACGTCGCCGAACGCCTGCTTCAGCGCGGCGAGACGGTGATCGGCGTCGACGACTTCAACGCCTACTACGACGTGGCTCTCAAGGAGCTGCGAGCCGAGCGGCTGGCCGCGCATCCCGCCTTCCGCATGGTCCGCGCCGACATCGCCGACGCTGAGGCTATGCATGAGTTGGTCCGGTCTTCGGGCGCGAAGCGGGTCGTTCATCTCGCCGCTCAGGCGGGGGTTCGCTACTCGATCGAGAACCCCTTCGCCTACCAGCGCTCGAACCTTCAGGGTCATCTGTCGCTCCTCGAAGCCTGCCGCCACAACGGCGTCGAGCATCTGGTCTACGCCTCCTCCAGTTCGGTCTACGGCGACCGGCCGCTGGCGGGGCAGGGCTTCCGCGAGGACGATCCGACGGTCAGCCCGGTCTCCCTCTACGCCGCCACCAAACGGTCCTGCGAACTGATCAGCCAGAGCTACGCCTCGCTCTACGGTTTCCCCCAGTCGGGCCTGCGCTTCTTCACCGTCTATGGGCCGATGGGCCGGCCGGACATGGCCTACTTCAGCTTCACCGAGAAGATCATGCGGGGCGACCCGATCGAGGTCTACGGCGAGGGGAAGATGGCGCGCGACTTCACCTTCGTGGACGACATCGTCGACGGAATCGTCGGCGTGCTCGACAAGCCGCCGGCCCGCGGCGGGCACGAGGTCTACAACATCGGCGACTCCAGCCCGGTCGGCCTGATGGAGATGATCTCCACGCTCGAGGCCGCGCTGGGGCGCGAGGCGGTCAAGATCATGCGGCCGATGCAGGCAGGCGACGTCACCGCCACCTACGCCGATGTCTCCAAGCTCAATGCCCTGACTGGCTACGCGCCCAGGGTCGCCCTGGCCGAGGGCCTGGGCCGGTTCGTGACCTGGTGGCGGGACTGGCGCGGGATCTGAGGCTCCGTCAGCTTCCGTAAGCCGACCAACGCTATCGCACTGACGAAGCGGTGCTATATCTGCGCCCCTACGGTCGGATTCGACCGGATTGCTCGTGGGGGGCGCACATGCCGGATCAAGTCACAGTCACAACCAGCAAGGGCTGGTTCAGCCGCATCGGAGGCGCCTTCTCCGGCGTGCTCGTTGGTATCGTCCTGATCTTCGCCTGCGTCTGGGGCCTGGCCTGGAACGAGGGCAACGCCGTCAAGACCGCACGCGGCCTGACCGAGGGCGCTGGCGCCGTCATTGAGGCGCCCGTGTCTCCGATCGACCCCGCCAACGACCAGAAACTGATCCACGTCACCGGCCAGGTCGCGGTCACCGCGCCACTGGAGGACAATCAGTACGGCGTCACCGCAGCCGGCGTGAAGCTGGCGCGCGCGGCCGAGATGTATCAGTGGCAGGAAGAGTCGAAGTCCGAGAGCCGCACCAAGCTGGGCGGCGGCGAGGAGACGGTCACCACCTACACCTACACCAAGGTCTGGTCCTCGACCCCGATCGACTCCAGCGCCTTCAACAGCCCGGCCGGCCACGAGAACCCGGAGATGTCGATCGAGAGCGCCGACGTCTATGCGACCGATGCGACGCTCGGCGACTATCAGCTGGAAGAGAACGTCCTCAGCCAGGTCGGCGGCGCCACGGCGCTGAACCTGACCGAGCAGAGCGAAGCCATCGACGCGGCCGTAGGCGAGGGCATCGATCACACGGTGTCGCAGGGCACGATCTTCTTCGGCGCCAATCCGCAGGCTCCGGTCGTCGGCGATACCCGCGTGTCCTACGAGGTCACGCCGGCCTCGGAGATCAGCGTCGTCGCCCGTCAGAACGGCGACAACTTCCTCGACTACCGCGCCCGCAACGGTTCGGAGTTCCTGCTGGTCGCCGACGGCGACACGCCCGCCGCCGACATGTTCCAGTCGGCCCAGGAAGCCAACAACATGATCGCCTGGATCATCCGCATCGTCGGCATGGTCCTGCTGATGGTCGGTTTCGGACTGATCATGGCGCCTCTGGGCGTGCTGGCCGACGTCCTGCCTCTGGCGGGTACGATCGTCCGCATGGGCACGGGTCTGATCGGCTTCGTTCTGGGCCTGATCGTGGGCACGGTGACCATTGCCCTGGCCTGGCTGGCCTTCCGTCCGATCACCACGATCATCATCCTGGCCGTCGGCGGCGCCATCGCCTTCGCCGTCTACCGGGTCGGCCGGGGGCGTTCGAAGAAGAAGCTGGCGGCGGAAGCCGCAGCGGCCTGACGTTTCCTTCACGGCATGCTAGGCGGGGAGGGCCATGTCCTCCCCGTCCATTCTCCGTCTCCACCCTGACGACGATGTCGCCGTCGCCGTCCGTCTCTTGACCGCTGGAGAGACCGTCGATGGCGTCACCGCCACGACCGATGTCCCCGCCGGACACAAGATCGCGCTGAAGCCCGTCGCCGTCGGCGGCCAGGTCCGCAAATACGGTCAGGTCATCGGCGCCGCCTCCGAAGCCATCGCACCCGGCGACTGGGTGCATGTCCACAACCTCGGCGTCGGCGATATTTCGGCTCGCGCTGACACCGGTATCAAAGCCGGGGTCCAATCAGTCGCGACGGAGCCTCGCACCTTCGACGGCTACCTGCGCGCCGACGGCCGTGTGGGGACCCGCAACTATCTGGCGGTGGTCACCTCGGTGAACTGTTCGGCCATGGTCGCCCGCCGCATTGCCCGCGAGGTCGAGGCCCGCCTCGGCGACCGCCATCCGCACATCGACGGCGTCGTCGCCATCACCCACGGCTCGGGCTGTGGCATGGCGTCGGAGGGCGAGGCCATGGACATGCTGCGCCGGACCCTGTCGGGCTATGCGCGTCACCCCAATGTCGCCGGCGTCCTGATGCTGGGTCTCGGCTGCGAGACCAACCAGATCTCCAGCCTGATGGAGGCCGAACAGATGTCCGGCTCGGCCGACCTGGGTGTCATGGCCATTCAGGACGAGGGCGGCGCCGCCTCCACTATCCAGCAGGGCGTCGATCGCCTGATGGAGATGGTCGATCGCGCCGCCTCCCTGAAACGCACGCCGCAGTCGGTGTCGAAACTGGTCGTGGGCCTGCAATGCGGCGGTTCCGACGGCTATTCCGGCATGACCGCCAACCCGGCTCTGGGTCGCGCCGTCGACCTGATCGTCGCCCAGGGCGGCACGGCCATCCTGTCTGAGACGCCCGAGATCTACGGCGCCGAACACCTGCTGACCGGCCGCGCCTCGCCCGAGGTCGCGGCCAAACTCATGAGCCGCATCGCCTGGTGGGAGAAGCACGTCGAGACCACCGGCGGCTCGCTCGACAACAATCCCTCGGCCGGCAACAAGGCGGGCGGCCTGACGACCATTCTGGAGAAATCGCTCGGCGCCGTGGCCAAGGCCGGCTCTGCGCCTTTGTCTGCCGTCTACGAATACGCCGAGCCGGTGACGGCTCACGGTCTCGTCTTCATGGACACCCCCGGCTACGACCCCGTCTCGGCCACGGGCCAGATTGCGGGCGGGGCGACGATGATCTGCTTCACCACGGGTCGGGGTTCGGTATTCGGCGCGAAGCCCGCGCCGAGCCTGAAGTTGGCGACCAACTCGGCGCTGGCTCGTCGGATGCCCGACGATATCGACATCGACTGTGGCCGGGTGCTGGACGAGGGACTGTCGCTGGACGACCTGGGCGCCGAGATCTTCGAGACCATCCTCGCCACGGCGTCGGGAAAGGTCACGGCCTCCGAAGCCCTCGGCTTCGGCGAGGACGAGATCCAGCCCTGGCGCCTCGGCGCGACGATGTAGGTCGCTGTCGCTTCCGTTCGTCCGTTTCGTCATGTCGAAATGCAACGTGACGAAACAGGACGAAACGCGACCAAACGGACGAAACGTTTCGATGTCCGCACTCTCCGCGAACCGTGGGGATCATTATACGCCCACCGGAGACCAAGGCGCATTCAACAGGCGAAACAGGCCGCTGGGGCAGGCGGGGCCGTGTTTCGGAGAGTCGAACAGATTTTTATCTTCGACAGGAATTCGCTCCCCCACTCCGTGAGCCCCGGCGAAGGAGATGGCCTCATCAGCGGGACCGGTCCGTCATCCCGGCCGCCTGAATCCGTGGTCTGCACCCCGGCCTTCGCCGGGGTGCACGGAGAGGGGACAGCTCCGACGTTTCAGCCTGCCTGCGTCTTCAGCCAGGCGATGATGTCCGCCCGGCGCTGGCCGTCCTTGATGCCGGGGAAGGTCATCTTGGTGCCGACGATGTGTTCCCGCGGCTTCTCCAGGAAGTCGTACAGCCGCTGCTCGTCCCAGGTTCCGCCCGCCGCCGCCATCGCCGTGCTGTAGCGATAGTCGGGTTCATGCCCGACCGGCCGTCCGACTACCCCGTGCAGGCTCGGCCCGACCCGGTTCACACCGGCCTCGACCGTGTGACAGCTGCGGCACTGGCCGAAGCCGACCCGCCCTGCCTCGACGTCGCCGGTCAGCTGGGTCACGTCGGCGACCTGAACGACCGGCGCCTCGGGCTTGTCCGGCCGCGGCGGCTCGCCGGAACAGGCCGCCAGCAGGCTCGCGCCAAGCAAGGTCAGGACTTTCAGCGTCGTCATGGAGGCCCCCGTTTCGTCCCGGACCTAGGCCCCGGCCCGCGCCTCTGTCAACGCGATGCGACGCCCGTCTTGGAGACGTAACGAAGCACGTCTAAGCGGGGCGACCTGAACCACCACGGTGCCCTGATGTCCCGACTGCCCGCCCCGCTCGCCGTGTCACTCGCGGCCGCCCTGCTGTCGCCGCTCGCGGCTCAGGCCCAGGTCGCCCGGGATGCGGCCCAGCCTCCGGCCCTCGTCGTCACCATCGTGGTCGACCAGTTCAGCGCCAACCTGTTCAACCAGTATCGCAGCCGGTTCACCGGCGGCATGCGCACCCTGATCGACGGCGGTCTGGTCTACGCCAACGGCTACCAGGCCCAGGGCATCACCAAGACCTGCCCGGGCCACTCCACCGTGCTCAGCGGCGCCTTCCCGACGACCACGGGCATTCCCTCGAACGAGTGGATCGATCCGGTTACGGGGCAGGAAGTCTATTGTCTGGCCGCGCCGCAGAACACGCTCGCCGACGGCGGCGAGGGCGAGAACGGCCGGGTCGGCCCCGACAAGATCCGCGTCACCATCCTGCCCGACTGGCTCAAGGCGGTCAGCCCGCAGAGCCGCGTCTATTCGGTGTCCGGCAAGGATCGCGGCGCCATCAATCTGGCCGGTCACCGGCCCGACGGCGCCTACTGGATTCTGGAAGGCTTCGGTCTGACGACCTACGTCGAGCCCGGTCAGACGGCGGAGGATCGCCTCGCGCCGGTGGCGGCATTCAACGCCGCCTATCGCACCCGCTACGCCGCCGACCCGGTCGGAAGCTGGACCTATCAGCACGATATCTGTCGGCCGCTCGCGGCGGAAAGCTCGCTCTACGGCGAGGTGTTGCATGCTGACCTGCCGCCCGAGCACTACACCCTCGAAGATTCGCCCGCGCTCGACGAGACGACCCTGCTGGCTGCGACCGACCTTCTCGAGCGTCAGCAGCTGGGCCGACGCGGCGTCACCGACATGCTCGGCGTCAGCCTGTCGGGCACGGACAAGATCGGCCATGACTACGGCACACAAGGGCCGGAGATGTGCGAACAACTGCTGCGCATGGACGAGGCGCTCGGCGCCTTCCTCGACAAGGTCGCGGCTGTCCCTGGCGCCATCGTGGTCCTGACCGCCGACCATGGCGGCTCGGACTCTCCGGAGCGGATGGCTGAACGCGGGGCCCCCGCCGGGCGCTACGACCGCGAGTTGCTGCCGCGCATCAACCAGCGTCTGCAGACCGAGTTCGGCCTGATGTATGCGCCGCTGCAGAATGGCCTGACGGGTCTGATCGTCGCCGACGCGAGCCACGTTCTGCTGCCCCGATCCCAACGCGACCCCATCATCGCCCGCGCCGTCGCCCTGCTGAACAAAGAGCCGACCATCAGCCTGGCCGTCGCCACCGACGACCTGCTGGCCGACCCCATGCCGGGCCGCGACGTCGAGCCGGAGGCCCTGACGGTGCGCGAGCGCCTGCGCCTCAGCACCGTGGCCGATTCCGGGGCCGACATCATGATCGCCTACGGACCCTATCTGACGGGCCATACGCGCCCGGGCGGCGCGATCGCCAGCCACGGCTCGGTCTGGGACTACGACCGCCGCGTCCCCATCGTCTTCTGGCGTCCCCAAGGTCCGGGCCAGGAGCGGTTCTGGCAGATCCGCACGGTCGACATCGCCCCGTCCCTGGCCAACCTGATGGGTCTGAAGCCTGCCGACACGATCGAAGGCCGCTGCCTGGACCTGCGCGTCTACGGCGCGGGCGACTGCCCCGCCGAGACTTCCGCCGAGCCCGCACCGGCACCCGTCCCCGAAGTCGCCGCCGCCGACCCCACGCGCTCCGACGTCCTTTCGCGCCTCGCCCGCAGCCTGGGTTTCTGAGGCGCGGCGTCGCGTAACAGAGACTCACTTCTGGTTTCCCCGGACCGAGCCGTCCTTCCCCCGCGCGCGTTTCGTGGCACAACGGCGTCAGGGAAACGCGACCGGCCAACGGGACCACCATGAACAGAGCACGCCGCGCGCGCATCGTCGCGACGCTGGGACCGGCCAGCCGGGCTCCCGGCATGGTCAAGGCGCTGGCCGAGGCCGGGGTCGATGTCTTCCGCCTGAACTTCTCCCATGGCTCTCATGAGGATCACGCCGCCAATCTGAAGGCCGTGCGCGGCGCCGAGCTGGCGCTGCAACGTCCGCTGGGCGTTCTCGCCGACCTGCAGGGTCCGAAGCTCCGTCTCGGCCGCTTCGCCAATGTCGAGATCGCGGTGAAGCCGGGTCACAGGATGCGTTTCGACCTCGACCCCACACCGGGCGACGAGACGCGGGTGCAGATGCCGCACCCGGAAATCTTCAAGGCTTTGCGCGAGGGCATGCTGCTGCTGCTCGACGACGGCCGGGTGCGTCTGCGCGTCGGCAAGCGCTCCGACGAGTGGGCCGATGTGACGGTGGAGAGCGGCTCGAAACTCAGCGACCGCAAGGGCGTCGCCGTGCCCGAGGCCATCATCCCGGTCTCGGCCCTGACGCCCAAGGACCGCGAGGACCTGAACTTCGCCCTGCGCATCGGGGTCGACTGGGTCGCCCTCAGCTTCGTGCAGAAGGCCGAGGATATGGCCGAGCTGAAGCAGATCGTGAAAGGCCGCGCCGCCTGCCTGGCCAAGATCGAGAAGCCCCAGGCGCTCGACGCGCTCGACAGCATTCTCGACTACTGCGACGGCGTCATGGTCGCGCGCGGCGATCTCGGCGTGGAAATGCCGGCCGAGGAGGTCCCCGTCGCCCAGAAGCGCATCATTCGCGCCGCCCGTCAGCGCGGCGTGCCGGTGATCGTCGCGACCCAGATGCTGGAGTCGATGACCTCGTCCCCCGCCCCGACACGGGCCGAGGCCTCCGACGTCGCCAATGCGGTCTACGAAGGCGCCGACGCCCTGATGCTGTCGGCCGAGACGGCGTCGGGCGACTATCCGCTGGAGTCCGTGGGCATCATGAACCGGATCATGGAGCGGGTCGAAGCCGACCCCCTGTGGCCCAGCCTGATGGACGCCGAACACGCCGGCATGAACGACTTCGACGCCGACGCCCTGGTCGCCGCCGCCCGCAAGGCCGGCGAGGCCCAGTCCACCGCCTGCATCGTCGTCTTCACGACCCTCGGCGGCACCGCGCGCCGAATGTCGCGCGAACGTCCGCTTCAGCCCGTCCTCGCCCTGACGCCCAAGCCTGAGACCGCCCGCCGCCTCGCCCTCGTCTGGGGACTGGAGCCGCGCCTCGGCAAGGAACCGACCAGCCTCGAGGACGTCACCGACGACGCGGTCAACTCGGCCATGGAGTACGGCCTCGCCGAACCCGGCCAGCGGATCCTGATCCTTGCGGGTACGCCGTTCGGCGCTCCGGGGGCTGCGAATCTCCTGCGACTGGCGCATGCTCCGGCCAAGAAGACGAAGCGCTGAGGTTAATGCGGAGCACTTTCCACGAAAGTTTGGCCAAGTGCGGTTAGTTCAAAGCCGCCAACGATGCGGGTCGCGTAGCCCTTGTTAAACATGCTGTTTGGCATCCCGCGATTTGAAATCAAGTTGCCAACAACTTGCTCGAAATTCATCTGCCAGTTCGCGTTGGTTGCGGCATCCATCCCTGTCGGTTTGAATTTTTGCACGAGCAATTCCTTCAAATCCGATGTCATCACTGAGCCCCCTTTTGAAGCAGCAATTTGCATAGCGAGTAGCGCAAGGTCGGCCTGCTGAAGCCGACTATAATTGATGCGGCGCATTGGTGTTCTCCCCGAATTAGCTGACCCTCTATCTCGGAGGCAGCGATGATTAAGTATATTGGGTCAAAGCGAGCGTTGCTCAATCACATTATCGCTTCGGTTGCATCGCAGCTGCCGGAAGCGGGATACGTCTGCGACCTGTTCTCCGGGACTTCACGGGTTGGCCACGCGTTAAAAGGAGAAGGCTTTCGAGTTTGGTCTAACGACCACAACGCATACGCCCACGCCCTTGCTACAGCTTATGTACAGGCCGATCTGGACCGCTGGGCCGATCAGGCCGCCGCGGTCCTCGCCGACTTGTCCGCCACGCCTGCCTCGCCCGGCTGGTTCACGCAGGCCTTTTGCGAAGACGCCCGTTATTTCACACCCGAGAACGGCGCCCGCATCGACGCCATGCGCGACCGGATCGAGACCATGGGTCTGGAGCCGGAACTCGAGGCCATCGCCCTCGTCAGTCTGATGGAGGCCGCCGACCGGGTGGACTCCACGGCCGGCCTGCAGATGGCCTACATGAAGCAATGGGCCGCGCGGGCCCTGAAGCCGCTCGAACTGAGGATGCCGGCGCTGCATCCGGCCGTCGCCTCCGGGCCGTGCCGCGCGACCCGGGCCGACGCGCTGGAGACGGCGGCCGCCTTCGACGGCGACCTCGTCTACCTCGACCCGCCGTACAACCAGCATTCCTACCTCGGGAACTACCATGTCTGGGAAAGCCTGATCCTGTGGGACAGGCCCGAGACCTACGGCGTCGCCAACAAGCGGATCGACGTGAAGACGCGAAAGAGCGCCTTCAACTCCCGCCCCGGCATCGGCCCGGCGCTGCAGGCGGTGATCGAGGCCATCCGCGCGCCCAACCTGATCGTCTCCTTCAACGACGAGGGCTATCTGAGCCGCGATCAGCTGGTCGAGATGCTGTCGGCGCGCGGCCACGTCCAGGTCGTCGAAATCCCGCGTCCGCGCTACGTCGGCGCCCGGATCGGCATCCATAATCCCAGGGGCGAGAAGGTCGGGGCGGTGGGGCGTCTGCGCAACGTCGAATACCTGTTCGTGGTCACCGACCGACCCGTCGCCATCGCAGCTTGACGGTTCCGGGAACACGGCGCTCATTGTGTCGTTAAAGCGGCATGGAAGAGCTGATCGTGACCCAAGGCCAAGGCCCTCGCATGCGTCCCGGCGGCGTTCGCGACGCCCTCAACGCCTATCAGACCGCCGCCTGGCGAACGCCTGCCGCGACCCGGTTCGACAGCCGCCCCGCCAATGACGTGAGGGCCAACGATTTCCTCTCCCGCGCCGACGCCATCGCCCCGACGACCTTCGGCATCCAGCCGACGGAGATGGAGCCGCTGCCGCGCTGGATCGTCGTAGCCGTCGGTTGCGTCGTCGCGGCGCTCATGGGCGCCCTGCTCGGCGGGATGATGAGCGTCTAGGCGTCCAGCAGCGCCCTGATCGGCGCCCAGCTGCGCCGGTGGATGGGGCAGGGGCCCATCGCCTTCAGCGCCGCCTGATGGATCGGCGCGTTATAGCCCTTGTGCGAGGCGAAGCCGTAGCCGGGGTACTCGGCGTCCATTTCGATCATTATCCGGTCCCGCGCCGTCTTGGCCAGGATCGACGCCGCCGCGATCGACAATGACAGTCCGTCGCCGCCGACCGCCGTCTCCACGTCGCAGGGCAGTTTGAACCGGTAGTTGCCGTCGACCAGCGCCGCCTTCGGCTGGACGGACAGGGCCTCGATCGCCCTGCACATGGCCAGGCCCGTGGCCTGCAGGATGTTCAGGTCCTCGATCTCTTCGGGGGAGGCGAACCCGACGCCCCAGGCCACCGCGCAGCGCTTGATCTCGACCGCCAGAGACTCGCGCCGTCCCGCCGTCAGCGCCTTGGAGTCGTCGATGCCCTCGGGAATATTGTCGGCGCTCAGGATCACCGCCCCCGCCGATACCGGCCCGGCCCACGGCCCACGCCCGGCCTCGTCCACGCCGCACACCAGACCGCCCACCCGCTCGGCCAGCAGGGTCTCGAGCGCCAGTGTCGGGAACGCCTTTGCGACCTTCGGGGCCGTCCTCTTCGTTGTCGTCTTGCCGGTCACGACGCGCCCATAGCCCGGACCTCCTCGCAGCGGAAGCACCCGGCGACGTGATCGTTCACCATGCCCGTCGCCTGCATGAAGGCATAGACGATCACCGGGCCGCAGAAGTTGAAGCCGCGCTTCTTGAGGGCCTTCGCCATTGCGACCGAGGCGTCGGTCTGCGTCGGAATGTCCCCGCCGACCCGCTCGCCCTGCACCGGCTGACCGTCCACGAACGACCACAGCCAGGCGGAGAAATCCTCGCCATTGTCGCGCATCTCGACGAAGATCTGGGCTCCCCGGATTGCGGCCTCGATCTTGGCGCGCGAGCGGATGATGCCCGGATCGGCCATCAGTCGTTCACGATCCGCGTCGTCGAACCTTGCCACCACGTCCGGATCGAACCCGGCGAAGGCGGCGCGCAGGCTGTCGCGCTTTCTCAGAATGGTGATCCACGCCAGACCGGCCTGAAACCCGTCCAGCACCAGCTTCTCCCACAGGGCGCGGGCGTCATACTCGGGCACGCCCCATTCGGTGTCGTGATAGTCGACATAGAGCGGGTCGGTCCCGCACCAGGCGCAGCGTCCGATAGATTCGGTCATGCCCCAGCCTACCATGCTGCGGACAAGCGAAAGCCCGCCTGCGTTTCCGCAGACGGGCTCTCGTGGTCGTGACAGCGATCAGGTGGTGCGGAACGCGGCCGGGCCGTTCAGGCCGGACGGGAAGAAGCCGCCGGCGGTCGTGCCCGCCACGGCATTCAGATAGACGATGTTCAGCACCTGGCCGACGCTGCGGCTGTAAGCCAGACCGTTGGCGTCGGTCGGGACGATGTTCGACGCCGCGGCGTTGCCGGTGCCCGTGGCGGTGATGCCCTGGTCGAGGTCCGAGGCGCCGTCCAGGCTGTCGCGGGCGTTCGAAATCGCCAGCGTCGGCGTTTCCAGACCCTTGGCGGTCAGAACGGTGCGGACCAGACCGGCGTGATAGGCTTCGACGGCCAGCAGACCGGCGGCGGCTTCCAGGAACACCTTCGAGGTCACCAGAGGCGACGCGCCCTTGTAGGCGGTGACGCCGACGTCTTCGAAGATGAAGGCGCCGAGCAGGAAGTTGTTGTCGTTCAGGTACGGGTCGAAGGCCTGACCCGGTCCGACCAGACCGGCCGCACGGGCGGCATTGGAGAAGGCGCCGGTGGGGCTGGTGCCCACGTCGATCGCCGGCTGGGCCACGGCGGCGCTGCCGAGGGCTGTCCGCAGGAAGGTGACGTGCGCGATTTCGTCGTTCGCGATCTCGTTGGCGTAACGACGCACCAGAGGGTCGGTAAAGTTGACCTGGCGACCGCCGATGACGGCGCCCTGGGTGCCCGTGCCGCTGAGCGAGCTTTGCGGCAGGCCGGTGCCGAAGGCGGCGTAGGAGTAGAACTGGGCTTCCAGATATTCGAGTTGCAGGGCGAAGTTGAGGATTTCGACGTCCAGATTGACCGCGCCGGCCGGCGGGTTCTGGGCCACGGCCGTGTCGCTGGAGCTGGAGCAGGCGCCCAGCACGGCGCCGCCGATGGCGCCGACGGCGAAGCCGCCGCCCAGTTTGAAGAGGTTGCGCCGCTCGTTGCGACGTTCCACGCGCGCATCGAGCGCGTCCATGATTTGATCGTTTTTAGACATGCGATGATCCTGCGTCCGGTGAGCCCGTTCCGGAGAGAGATACTCGGCGCAGTCATGGCGGTTGCATCGCCCGCCACGGATTTTCCTTATTTCTGAATGTATTAGCCGAGACTGAATGTTTCAGCCTTCGCTGCATTCCAGCCTGTCAGGTCAGGAAGGCAGGACGCCGCACCTCGACTGTACGGCCGTCGACACTCAGATTTCCGTCGAGCCGGTCGAGCCTGACCAGGGCCATCGCTGCGCCGTCTCGCCCGGTCAGAACCTCGCCCGCGCGCAGGTCTCCATTCAGCACCTCGGTCCCGACCGCCGGCGCCGGACCGTCGAAGGTCAGGGGCAACATCCGCTTCTTGATCTCGCCGCGCCGCTTCATGCGCGAGGTGGTCTCCTGACCGACGAAACACCCCTTGGCGAAATCGATGCCGTTCAGCAGATCGAAGTTCGCCTCGATCGGATAGGTCCCATCATCCACATCCCGCGCCGGATCGGGAACTCCGATCGCCAGCCGATGCGCGTCCCACTCGTCCTCGCTCGCGTCCGCCGTCTGTTCGCCGATCGAACGTCCGCCGAGCGTCGCCGTGCGCGGATCGGCGATGAAGCCCTTCATGACGCCGGGCCAGCAGACGAACACCGACCGGTCGTCCGCGGCCACATCGACCTTCGCCCTGAGCCTGTACATCGACAGCCGCTGGATCAGGGGGTCGCGCTTTTCCGCCGCAACGTCCAGCACCACGCCCTCGTCCTCGCCCCACAGGAACAGGTCGAACAGCAACCGCCCGGGCGGCGACAACAGGGCTCCGAACCGCAGGGCGCCCGGCGCCAGCGTCTCCACGTCCTGCGTCAGCAGATTGTGCAGGAAGTCCCGCGCATCCGGCCCACTCACCTTCACCAGGGCGCGACTGTCGAGGCGGGCGATGCGATCGGTCATGGGCGTCAGATAGGGGGCGGAGGGCAAAAAGGGGAGGGCCACGCCTCACACCCGCCACGAGAGAATCCGTATAGGGTGCGCCCATGACGGCCCGCTTTCCCATTCTCTACATCGCCGAGGCTGACGCCGAAGCTGCAGTTCTGTCCTCCGGCGCGCTCGCACACCTCGTCGACGCCGTGCCGCACGCCGACTTCACCATTGTCGGGTCGGCGGCCTCGGCCCCCCTGTTCGCAGACACCCCGCGCCTGCGCCGCCTGATCGTGTTGGACAAGACCGGTCGGTGGGACTGGATCGCCCTGTGGAACCAGTTGCGCGAGACGAAATGGGGTCTCGTAGTCGACATGCGCGGCACCAAATTCTCGGAGCGGCTACGTCGCCAGCGCCGGGCCGTGCGGGGCGCCGACTTGCCGGGTTTGCACTGTGTCGAACAGGCCGCCCGCATCCTCCAGCTCGATGACATCCCCGCGCCCCGTCTTTTCATCGGGGAGGAGGCCCAGGCCGCGGCCGACGCCCTGATCGGTCCCGATACCGGCCCGCTGCTGGCGGTGGGGCCCGGCGCGGACTGGATCGGCAAGCGCTGGCCCGCCGAGCGGTTCGCCAAGGTGGCGGGCCCGCTTCTGGCCGAAGACGGCCCGCTCGCGGGCGGGCGGCTGATGATCGTGGGCGAGGACGCCGATCGCGACGCCGCCCACACCATCCGCCTGGCCGTGCCGCGGAACCGCGTCATCGAGCTCCAGGGCAAGCTGACCCGGCTCCAGACCGCCGCCGCCCTGTCGCGCGCCGCCCTCTATGTCGGCAACGACTCGCTCTGGACCCAGCTGGCGGTCGCGGCGGGCGTGCCCTCGGTCGGCGTCTTCGGCCCTTCGGACGACAGTCTGGTCGGTCCCTGGCAGGGGATCTCCATCCGGGGCGAGCGTTCGCTGGAGGAGTTCAAGGCCGTGGATCCGCGCCTGAACCAGGCCATCCACCACATGCTGGGCCTGCCCGCCGACCGGGTCCTGCGCGCCGCGCGTGGCCTGCTGGCGAAAAAAGTGACGCCTGCGAATGAGGCGCCCCAAATTCCTGAGGTATGATCGCTGACGAAGGCTCGATGATCCGGACTCGCCGGACCCAGCGGACTCTTTTTTCGTCACCGCCGGCTATCCGGACTCCCCGGACCCGGACTCAATTTTCGCCGGATAACCCATGACCCAGACCTTTGACCTGATCGTCCGCGGCGGCGAGGTCGCGAACCACTCCGGGCGCGGTATGGCCGACGTCGGGGTTCGCGACGGCAAGATCGCCTTCATCGGCGATCTGGGTCAGGCCTCGGCGGGTCAGGTCGTCGACGCCACGGGCCTGACCGTCATTCCCGGCATCATCGACACCCAGGTCCACTTCCGCGAGCCGGGCCTGGAATGGAAGGAAGACCTCGAGACCGGCTCACGCGCCGCGGCCCTCGGCGGCGTCGTCGCCGTGTTCGAAATGCCGAACACCAATCCCAACACCACCGATCCGGCCACTCTCGAAGACAAGCTGGCCCGCGCCCGCGACCGGATGTGGACCGACCACGCCTTCTACATCGGCGGCACCCACGGCAACGCGGCCCATCTGGGCGAGCTGGAGCGACTGCCCGGCTGCTGCGGGGTCAAGGTCTTCATGGGCGCCTCGACCGGCGACCTGCTGATCGCCGACGACGACGGCGTGCGTGAGGTGCTGAACGCCGTTTCCCGCCGCGCCACCTTCCACTCCGAGGACGAATACCGTCTGGCGGAGCGTCGCGAACTGGCCCGCACCGGCGACTGGACCAGCCACACCGACGTCCGCGACGCCGAGAGCGCGATCATGTCCACGCGCCGCCTCGTCCGGCTGGCGCGCGAGGTCGGCAAGCGCATCCACGTCCTGCACGTCTCGACGGCGGAGGAGATCGAATTCCTCGCCGACCACCGCGACATCGCCTCGGTCGAGACCACGCCCCAGCACCTGACCCTCGATGGCGACGAAGCCTACGAGCGGCTGAAGGGCTATGCCCAGATGAACCCGCCGATCCGCAACCGTCACCACATCGACGGTCTGTGGCGCGGCATCCAGCAGGGCGTCGTCGACGTCCTCGGCTCCGACCACGCCCCCCATACTAAGGTAGAGAAGGCCAAGCCCTATCCGGCCTCGCCCTCGGGCATGCCCGGCGTCCAGACCCTGCCCGCCGTCATGCTGACCCACGTCGCCGAGGGTCGTCTGTCGCTGGAACGGTTCATCGACCTGACCTCGGCCGGCGCCCAGCGCATCTTCAACATCGCCGGCAAGGGCCGGATGGCCGAGGGCTGGGACGCCGACCTGACCCTGATCGACCTGAAGGCGCAACGGACCATCCGCCACGAGGATCAGGCCAGCCGCTGCGGCTGGACTCCCTTCGACGGCTTCGAGGCCAGGGGCTGGCCGATGAAGACCATCGTGCGTGGCCGCGTCGTGATGTCCGACGGCGAACTGATCGGCTCAGCCCACGGTCGGCCGGTCCGGTTCCAGGAAACGCTGCAGGCGTGACCTCGCCCCGGTTGCAACTGGGTCTGATCGGCTACGGCGCCTTCGGACGCCTGACCGCCCGGCATCTGGCAGCCTGGTTCGACGTCCTCGCCTTCGACCCCAACGCGACCGACAGCGACGGCGTCGCCCGGCTGACCGACCTCGCGACCGCCGCCGCCTGTCCGGTGGTGATCCTCGCCGTCCCGGTCGAGGCGCTCGCCAACACCCTGACGGCCATCGAGCCGCATCTGGGAGAGGGAGCCCTCGTCATCGACGTCGGCTCGGTCAAGGTGCTGCCCGCCCGGTTGATGGCCGATCGCCTGCCGGCTCATGTCCGGGCCGTGGGAACCCACCCCCTGTTCGGACCCCAGAGCGCCCGCGACGGCATCGCCGGCCTCCGTATCGCGGTCTGCCCGGTGCGAGGCGACCGGATCGCCCGCCGTGTCGCCGCCTTCTGCCGCCATGCGCTGAAGCTGAAGGTCTTCATCGTTTCGTCCGAGGATCATGACCGCGAGGCCGCCATGGTCCAGGGCCTGACCCACCTGATCTCGCGCGTCCTGCTGTCGATGGAGCCCCTGCCGACGCGGATGACCACGGTCAGCTTCGAGCGGATCATGCAGGCGGTGGAGATGGTGCGCTACGACTCGCCGGCCGTCTTCCGCGCCATCGAGCGCGACAATCCCTTCGCCGCCGACGTCCGCCGCCGGTTCTTCGACCTGGCCGAACAGGCGCGGGCCGACCTCGATGGAGGCGCTAGATCGAGAAGCTGACGCCGCAGCCGCAACTGGTCGCCGCGTTCGGATTGCGGATCACGAACTGTGCGCCGGCCAGTTCATCGACGTAGACGATCTCGGAGCCCTTGAGGAACGGCACGGAGACGGGATCCACCAGCGCGACCTGGCCGTCGGTCTCGATCCGCAGATCGTCCGCCTCGCCGGCCTCGACAAGGTCCAGCCGGTACTGGAAGCCGGAGCAACCGCCGCCGTCGACCGCCACGCGCAGCAGGACGGGATGGCCCTCGGTCTCCGCCAGCCGCGCCAGCCGCTTTGCCGCGCTCTCGGCCAGCACGATGCCCTCCGGCGCGCGCCTGGCGATCTTGAGTTCGAGTATCGGCGGTTGGACGGAGGTCATACCCGCCTATATGAGGCTGCACAGGCCCGTTCGCAAAGGCCGACCGAGAGAACTTCGCGCTTGAGCCAGACCGACGTCCGCGCCCCCTACGCCGAACTGGCCGCCAATTCGCGCGGACGCCTGGTTCCCGAGGCGCCGAGCCGCACGCGCAACGCCTTCGCCCGCGACCGCGACCGGATCATCCACTCCACCGCCTTCCGCCGCCTGAAGGAGAAGACCCAGGTCTTCGTGGCCCATGAAGGCGACCACTACCGCACCCGACTGACCCACTCGCTGGAAGTCAGCCAGATTGCCCGCTCCCTGGCCCATGCCCTGCGGCTGGACGGCGAACTGGCCGAGACCGTCGCCCTGGCCCACGACCTCGGCCACCCGCCCTTCGGCCACGCCGGCGAGGATGAACTGCAGGCCCAGATGGAGCCGTGGGGCGGTTTCGATCACAACGTCCAGACCTTCCGCGTCGTGACCAGGCTGGAAAGCCGCTACCCGGCCTTCGACGGGCTCAACCTGAGCTGGGAGACGGTCGAGGGCGTGGTCAAGCACAACGGTCCGGTCAGCCACATGCTGGACCAGCCCGCCTGGCGCGCCATCGCCGACTACGCGAAAGGCTGGGACCTGCGTCTGGACAGCTTCGCCTCGCTGGAGGCCCAGTCCGCAGCCATCGCCGACGACATCGCCTACAACAACCACGACGTGGACGACGGGGTGCAGGCAGGTCTGTTCAGCCTCGCCGACCTCGCCGACGTGCCCATGATCGGCCCGATCCTGCATCAGACCCGCCGCGACTGGCCCGACCTCAACGAGCGGATGACGCGGCTGGAAGCCGTGCGTCGCATGATCGGCGTCATGGTCGACGACGTTCTGACGGAGACTGAACGCCGCCTCGCCGACGATGACATCCGGTCGGTCGAAGATGTCCGCGCGGCGCGCAGGACCCTTGTCCAGTTCTCCGATCCGATGATGGCTGACCTAGGCGTCCTGCGTCGCTTCCTGTTCGAGCGGATGTATCGCCACTACCGCGTCAACCGCACCCGCAGTCAGGCGCGGCGGATTCTGGCGGACATGTTCCAGCTGTTCATGGCCGAGCCGGAGGTCATGCCTACCGAATGGGGCGTGCTCGCCGCGACCCCGGACCAGCACAAGCGGGCCCGGGCCGTCTGCGACTACATCGCCGGCATGACCGACCGCTATGCGATCGAGGAACACAGGAAGCTGTTCAACCTCGACCTCGCCCTCGATCTGTGATTCGAAAGAGGCGCTGCGGGGGGTAGACTGTCAGGCCGACGCGTCGATTCGCGGCGGACCCCGAGAAGGCGACGACCATGTCCTATGACGACGACAACCGCCCCCGCGACCGCGGCGCCTATACGCCGCCGACGGACGACGACCTGCCGTTCAATCGCGGCGGCTTCGACGCGCGACGTGGCCCGCCCGCCAAGGCGCCGCCCGTCACCCTGATCGTCAGCGCCGGCGTCCTGCTGGTCCTGATCATCGCCGTGGTCCTGTTCTATCGCTCGGGTCTGCGTTCTTCGACGGACGCTCCGCCCGCCGTCGGCACGCCGATCGCCCAAATGAAGGTCGAGGCTCCTCTGGAGGCCCAGCCCGTCGATCCTGAAGCCGGCGTCGGCCTGTACGACCAGGCCGAGGATACGGCCGCCGCGCCAGAGTTCACCGCCCCGCCGGAAACTCCGTTGCCCCGGCCCGCGCCGCGCCCGATCGAGACCGCCGAGGCGACGTCTCCGGTGCGTCCCGCGACGCCGGCGCCTGCTCGTCCGACGACGCCTGCCGCGACCACGCCTGCCCCGGTCGCCAACGGCGCCGGGGGAGCCGCTGCGGTCCAGATCGGCGCCTTCTCCTCCACGGCCATCGCCGACCGCGAATACGCCGCCGTCGCCGCCCGCTTCCCCCAGTTCGCCCGCAACGCCACCAAACGGGTGCAGGAAGTGACCGCCTCGAACGGCTCGACCGTCTACCGCACGACCTTCACGGGCCTCAGCCGCGAGGACGCCCGCGCCTTCTGCTCCGCCATCGAAAGCGGCGGCGGCGACTGCCTGGTGCGCTAGGACTTGAGCAACAGCGCCGCCATCTACGGCTGCCAGGGCCATGTGCTGACGGCGGAGGAGCGCGCCTTCTTCGCCGAGGTGCGGCCGTGGGGCTTCATCCTGTTCCGCCGGAACGTGGAGAGTCCCGAGCAGGTGCTGAGGCTGACCTCCGACCTGCGTGACAGCGTCGGCTGGGACGCCCCGGTGCTGGTCGATCAGGAGGGCGGGCGGGTCCAGCGTCTGGGGCCGCCGCACTGGTGCAAATACCCGCCGGGCGACGCCTACCTGAAGGCGACCAACGATCCGCTGACCGCGCGCGAGCTGGCCCGGCTGACGGGGCGGCTGATGGCTCACGATCTGAAGGCGGTCGGCATCAATATCGACTGCGCCCCTGTGCTCGACGTCCCGACGCCGGGCGCCCACGACATCATCGGCGACCGCGCCTACGCCAGGGATCCGGCGACCGTCACCCAGCTGGGCCGGGCGGTGGCCGAGGGGTTGCTGGCCGGCGGCGTCCTCCCGGTGATCAAACATATGCCCGGTCACGGCCGCGCCTTTGCCGACAGCCACAAGGAGCTGCCGACGGTCCATGCGGACCTCGATGCGCTGGACCAGTGGGACTTCGCGCCGTTCAAGGCCCTGTCCGACATGCCCATCGGAATGACGGCCCATATCGTCTTTACGGCGATCGACCCGAAGCGGCCGGCGACCCAGTCGAAGAAGGCGATCAAGCTGATCCGCGAGCATCTGGGCTTCGGCGGTCTTCTGCTGTCCGACGACCTCTGCATGAACGCCCTGTCGGGCACGCTGACCGAGCGGGCGGAGAAATCGCTGAAGGCGGGATGCGATCTGGTCATCCACTGGAACGGTGACATGGCCGAGATGCGTCAGGTCGCCGAGGGCGTTCACAGGCTGAAGGGCGGAGCCGCGCGGCGGGCAGAAGCGGCGCTGGCCCGGATCGTCCATACGCCCGAGCCGCTGGACGTGCGCGAGGCGCGGGACCGGTTCGACGCCATGCTGGCCGGACGGCTCGACGCCAAACGCGGGCACGACGTGGGCGAGGCGCAGGCCTAGGCCATGTCCGAAGTCTTCCAGCCCAACCTGGACTTCACGGCGGCGCAGGAGGTCGATGCGCGCGACGTCCTCGTGGTCGATCTGGAGGGGTACGAGGGGCCGCTGCATGTGTTGCTCGCCCTCGCGCGGACGCAGAAGGTCGATCTGCTGAAGCTGTCGATTACCAAGCTGGCGGAACAGTATCTGGCCTTCGTGCATGAGGCCCGGAGACGCAATTTCTCGCTGGCGGCCGACTATCTCGTGATGGCGTCCTGGCTGGCCTATCTGAAGTCGCGGCTGCTGTTGCCGCGAACCGAGAAGGGCAAGGGCGACGAGCCGCCCGCCGAGGAGATGGCCGCGGCCCTGGCCTTCCGGCTGCAGAAGCTGGAGGCGATGCGGAAGGCCTCGGAGACCCTGCTGGCCCGACCGCAGCTGAAGCGGGACGTGTTCACCCGGGGCGACCCGCAGGCGACGGTGATCGTGCCGTCCGACCGGATCGACGCCAGCCTGTACGAGCTGATGGCCGCCTATGTCGGCCAGCGGCGGCGGGAGCAGGCGCGGCACTACAATCCGGGTCAGCGGGTCGAGGCCTTCGCGCTGGAAGCGGCGCGGGACTGGCTGCGCGAAATTCTGCCGCGCATGGCCGAGTGGACGCCACTGGATCGGGTCGCGCCTCAGCGGGACGGTGAAGGGCCGAGCCAGGCCAGCCTGACCGCCTCGACGCTCTCGGCCAGTCTGGAACTGGTCAAGGAAGGCGCGATGGACGTGCGTCAGGAACAGGCCTTCGACGACGTCTGGCTGAAGCGGCGCGGGCAGGGCCAGCCGCTGGAGCTGACGCCATGAGCGGGATTCAGTTCGCACCCGATGACGGCGAGATCGAGCGGCGGGTCGAGGCCCTGCTGTTCGCGGCGGCGGGACCGCTGTCGGCCGCCGACATCGCGCGGCGACTGCCCGAGGGGGCCGAGGTCGGGCGGGCCATTGCGGGTCTGCGTGCGCGTTACGAGGGGCGGGGGGTGGAGCTGGTCTGCGTCGCGGACCGGTGGAGCTTCCGCACGGCGGGCGACCTCGGCTTCCTGATGACCGAAGAGCGGGAAGAGCCGCGCCGGTTGTCCAAGGCGGCGCTGGAGACCCTGGCCATCATCGCCTACCACCAGCCCGTCACCCGGGCCGAGATCGAGAGCGTGCGGGGGGTTTCGATCTCCCGGGGCACCCTGGACCTGCTGCTGGAGATGGGGTTCGTGCGGCTGAGAGGGCGTCGGCGGACGCCGGGACGGCCGGTGACCTATGCGACGGCGGACCGGTTCCTCGAGCATTTCGGCTTGGCCAGTCTCTATGATCTGCCGGGCGCGGCGGAGATGAAGGCGGCGGGGCTGCTGGACCTGTCGCTGCCGGTCGGGTTCGAGGTTCCGGACCCGTCGCGCTCCGGGCCGGAGGAGGAAGACGCGATCGAGGACGGCGATCAGCCGGAGTTCGCCCAGGACTTCATCGGGGACTGATCCGGGCCCGACTCGGGTTGACGCAACGGGGGCCTCTGGCTATACGCACGCCTCCGCCGCCGGGCTTCCCTGCGGCTTTTCTATTTTTATTCGCCTCTAGCCTGCACTGAAATAGCGAGCCGCCGAGCGGCAAGCGTCAGCGCCACCAAGGATTTCGACCATGAAGGTCCGCAGCTCGCTCAAGTCGCTCAAGACCCGTCACCGCGACTGTAAAGTCGTGCGCCGCAAGGGCGTCGTCTTCGTGATCAACAAGACGGACCCGCGCTTCAAGGCGAAGCAGGGCTAAGCTTTCTGACGCTCGCTCGCGACGGCGTCGCGAACTGATTGAGCTCAGAACTACCCACAGGTCGCGGACTTTGTCCGCGACCTTTTTCGTGCCTGCGGTTGAGCGTGTTGCCCCCGCATGGTTAGCGTCCCGCTCTTCTTTGTTGCCCTATCGCCCCTTGGGCTGGTTGAGGGCAGCCAGTCTGATTTAGGAGACCTCCCATGGCCGACGACGCCACCTTCGACGCCTCGCCGGACGTCCTGAACGCCACGGCCCAGGGCCGTCTGCGGACCATCATCGAGCGGATCGAGCGTCTGGAAGAGGACAAGGCCGCGATCATGGCCGACCAGAAGGAAGTCTTCGCCGAGGCCAAGGGCGAGGGCTACGACGTCAAGATTCTGCGCAAGGTCATCCGCATCCGCAAGCAGGACAAGGCCAAGCGCCAGGAAGAGGACGCGATCCTGGATCTGTACCTGTCGGCGCTCGGCGAGATCTGATCCTGAAGCGGACGCCCCTTTCGGGCGGTCCGAAAGACCCTGCGGGGTCGCTCAAGCGCTCGACCGGGCTCAAGCCCGGCTCGGGCTTCAAGAAGAAAGACAAGCCGCCGCCCAGCCCGTTCGAGGCCGAGCGCGAGGCCGCGCGCCGCAAGGCGCTGAACGCCCTCAAACGCGCCAAGCGCGCCGCCGACAAGGCGGGCATCGCCCTGTCCGAATGGGAGGGCGAGTTCATCGAGGGCGTCTCGGAGCGCATCAAGACCTATGGCCGCGCCTTCGGCGATCCCGAGAAGGGCGCGCCGGGTCAGGCCTTGTCGTCGATGCAGGGGCGCAAGCTGAAGGAGATCACGGCCAAGGCCAACGGCGAGGCGCCGAGGCGGCGTTGGGGGCGGAAGACCCCGCCGTCGGGAGAGGGCTGATCCCGTTCGTCCGTTTCGTCATGACGGATCTACCGTGACGAAACAGGACGAAACAGGACGAAACAGGACGAAAACTTTTGGAATATCCTTGAAATTCAAGGCCTCGGTCGAAACCGTTTCGTCCTCCGCGCTGGATCATCGAAAATCCGGAAGGCTGCGACGCCGAGCCGGCCCCTTGCACCTTTCAAAGACCACGGAGGAGGTGGGGGGGCAGCCGGCAGGGCGCAAGAGATCAAAGAGAAAAAATTCCCAGATCTTTAGCAGGGTCTTCTGGCTTCTGCGATCACGGCGTCAATCCCTCCGCAACATAGGGCGTCGACCAATCGAACCAGCCGTCCGGGCCGATGCTGTCCTCCGGCGATTCCGGCACCCCGAATGACTCGGCGAGAAGCAACGAACGTAGCCGGCCTTGAGGCCCGACCGACCACGAGTAGTGCCATCCACCCCAATGACGCCCACCGTGCGAAATATCGTATCCCGTGGATGGCCCGTCAGGTCTGGCGTCACCGCGCCCGTTTACCAGCCGAACCGGTCCGTCGAGAAAATGGGGTGCGACCCAGAGACAGGGATCGGCCAGGAGTGAGTCCAGCTTCGATTGGCCTTGTGAGGTCGGAGTTACCCGCCGCCACCCGGTCCACTGCACTTGAAGGGTCTGACCGGTCGGCGCCGATCTGGCGAATATCTCCCAGCCCGACTGATCCCGCCTGCCCATGATCTCCCGGATTGAGGGGTCGGTCGTCAGGCCTCCCGGCGAGGTGATGAGGCGGACGGTAGAGATCGGAGCGCTAGTACTCCATACGATCCCGGTTTCCCCGTTCGTCCAGTTCTTCCAGACGTCTTGAAACAGCGCGGCTTGCGGGTCGTCGTTGAGATTCGTCGGAAGAGCGGCGAAGTCGATATCTCGCCAGGCCGGGCATTGATCGGCTGTCACGTTTTCAGGCAGCGGACGGCACGCTGTCAGGATGGCCGCCGCCATCACCAACACTGAGGTCAGCCTCATCATCGCAACACTCCAACCTTCGCTAGATCGAGCCAACATTCCTGACGAAGGTCAACGGATGAGCTTTCCATCGCGCACCTCGGCCTTTACCGAGGTGCGCGGGACGGTTTCGGTTAGAACAGGATCTTCCTCAGGCTGATCGAATAGACGCGACCCACCGGGTCCAGGAAGTCGGGCTGGTAGTTCAGCGGGACGGTGCCGGTAGAGGAGGTCACCTCGGTGCGGCTGTCGAACAGGTTCTGGACGCCGAAGTTCAGGCGCGTGCCCTTCAGGATCGGGAACTTCTCGACCCAGCTGGTCCGCTGGGACAGGTCGGCGAAGACGTTCAGGTTGACCGTGGTCTGGTCGCTGAAGGCCAGGTCCGAGCCGCCCGCGCCGCCGTCGACGCGGGTCGACTGGCGCCAGTTGGCGTTCAGGAACGAGCCGAAGCCGTTGCGGAAGACCCCGGCCTGGAGCTGGATTTCGTTGCGGGGCGTGCCGCCGCGGGCGCCGGTGGCGTCGCCGTCCAGCAGGTCGAGCTCGGGCAGGTTGTCGCGGATGCTGACCGTGTCGGTGAACCGGACCGTATGATAGATCGACAGGTTGAAGCGGCCCTGACCCGGCTGCATGCCGCCGCCGCGTCCGCCACCGCCGCCGGGGCCTCCGCCCATGCGGATCTGCTGCCCGCCGCCGGGAGGAGGACCGCCGGCGCCGCCGCCGGGACGGGCGCCGCCCCCCATCATGATCATGCCGCCGCCCGGCATGCCGCCGCGACCGCCGCCCATGGCTGCGGCCGGGCTCGGCGTGCCAAAGGCGCGCGAGAAGTTGAAGCCGGTGCGCAGTTCCGCCCGCTCGGTGCGGGCGAAGTTCAGGGGCCGGGCGTCGAGCGCGATCAGGGCGCCCGTCGCGTCGCGGGTGAACCGTTCGGGCAGGGCGGCTTCGAGGTCGGCGGTGATGGTCGGGAAGGCGATGATGGCGTCATCGACGACGGTGCGCGTGTAGCTGGAGCTGACGGTGAAGTCCCGCTCCGACCACGGGCGGAGGTTGAAGCCGAGGGTCAGGACCTGACGGCTCTCGGGGTCCAGGTTCGGATTGCCGCCGGTCACGCGGGTGATCTGGACCGTCTGCCCGGTGCGGAAATCGAATACCGAGCTGTTCGGCGTCGAGATGGTCGGGTCGTTCAGCTGCTGGATCGTCGGGGCGCCGTCCTCGTCCTTCCAGGTGAGGCTGAACGACAGGGGCTCGATCGGCGACCAGTTGGCGCCGGCGCCGAGGGTGACCACGCCGCCGAAGTCCGAGAGTTCGTCATAGCCGGCGTTGGCGTTGACGGAGAGGTCGCCGATGCCGGTGAGCACCTCACTGCGGCGGCTGGCGATCGGCAGGCTGAAGTTGGTCGAGCCATAGACGCGGTCGCGGCCGATGGAGCGTTCCGAGAAGACGCCCGCGAGGGTGCTTGCGGAGTTCAGGTCGCGGGTGTCGACGCCGACCTTGAAGGTCGATTGCAGGCCGCCGGCGGGGGCCTCCCACAGGTCGCCGGTGAAGACGGCTTCCAGCATCCCGCCGCTGGCGACCGAGTTGGCCGTGTCGGTCAGGCGAGTGAAGCTGGAGGGCGACAGGGGGCCGAACGGGTTCAGGGTCCCGGCGGTGACGGCCGCCTGTGCGCCCGTGGCGTTGAGGCCGCGGCCGGTCGTGGTGTCGGTCTCGACCCGGTCATAGGCGCCTTGCAGGGTCCAGCGCCAGTTGTCGCCGATGAAGCCGTCCAGCAGCAGGCCGAGGTTGGCCGTGGTCGTGTCGGTGTCGCGCGTCAGGGCGCCGGCGTCGTCGAGATAACGATAGACGGCGACGTCGCGGTTGAACGGCGAACCGTTGCGACCGGCCGGCGCGATCAGGGTCACGCCGGGCAGACCGCCGTAGGAGAAGGTGGAGGCGTCGACGAGGTTCAGGCTGACCGTGCCCTTGGTCGTCGCGTTCAGGTCGCGCGCGATCGAGGCGTTCAGCGTCGTCGTGTCGCCCGCCGGGAGCAGGGTGCGGTAGTCGCTGAGGTTGCCGGTGCGGGGGGCGTTGGCTCCGGCGGCGAACTGGGCGAGCGTCGGATTGGCCACGCCCGGATTGGCGGCGACGATGGCCGCGAAGTTCGGGGCGATCTGGGTCCCGTAGGGAATGCCGGCGACGTTGCCGATCAGATCGAACGGCTGGGAGCCCGGATCGCGGGTGATGTCGCGTTCGCTCTCGAACAGGGCGCTGTCGTGGCTGCGCTCCAGGCTGACGTTCATGCGGGTGCCGTCGACGATGCTGAAATAGCCGGTCTCGCCCTCCGTCGAGTTGCGGCCGCCCTGGGTCGGGGCGCGGTTGGAGACTTCGGCCGTCGCCTGGCGGAACTGGGCCTTGAGGACGAAGTTCACGACCCGCTGATCGGCGGTGTAGCCATAGGTCAGGGCGACCTGTTCGGGCAGGATCTCGGTGCGTTCGATCGCCTCGAACGGGATGTTGCGGATCTCCTGGAAGCCGGAGGTTCGGCGGCCGTTCAGAAGGAGGATCGGGCCGCCCGAGCCGCGGGCGCTGCGGGTCAGGGGCTCCAGCGCGGTCAGCAGCTCGGCGATGTTGGAGGCGCCGTAGGCGCGCAGCTGATCGGCGTCGAGGGTCAGGTCGGGCGGGATGTCGCCCTGGACGCTGCCGCGCAGGCGGGTCCCGTCGACCACGACGTCTTCGACGATGTCCGCGTCTCCGGCGGGGGCGCCTGTCGGAAGGTCCGCCTGATCGTCATCGGCCGGGGTCGGGGTGGTCTGGGGCGTCGCCTGGGCGGCGGAGACTGTCGTCTGGGGCGCGGGCGCAGTCTGGATGGCGCCCGAGGCGAGGGCGTAGAGCAGGGCGGCGGCGATGGTCATTCAGCAATCCGGAACGAGGCGTGGGGAGACGCCCGCCAGGACTCGAACGCGCAACGACGCGAACGATCCGACGGCCTCCTTATACGGCGCACACATCACGATCCGTCGCGGCGCCAATGAGGCGCTTTGTTGCAACTCTGCGTCGTCAGGGAAAACTGTGGTTTTCGGGTCTCAGCTCGCCTCTTTGAGGCTGCCTTCCAGACCCTGTTCGCGAACCTTGCGATAGAGGGTCGATCGGCCGATGCCGAGGCGGCGGGCGATCTCGGACATGTGGCCGGCGTAGACCTCGATGGCGTGCTGGATCAGGTCGCGTTCGATGTCCTCCAGCGTGCGCAGGTGGCCGCGCTCGTCGAGGATCTTGATCGGCTGATCCGGCAGGGGCGGCAGGTCGGCGTAGTTCAGGGTCGCGGCCGAGGGCTGGGCCTCGGTCTCAAGCGGCATGGCGACGCCCGAGATGGCCGGGAAGTCGTGCGGCTGCAGGAAGGGGGCGTCGGCCAGAACGATGGCGCGATAGATGGTGTTCTCCAGCTGGCGCACGTTTCCGGGCCAGTCGAAGGCGGTCAGCAGGGCCAGGGTCTCGGGCGAGGCGCCGGCGATCCGCTTGCCTTCCTCGATGTTGAAGCGGCCGATGAAGTGGTCGATCAGGGCCGGGACGTCCTCGCGGCGTTCGCGCAGGGACGGGGCCTCGATCGGGAAGACGTTCAGGCGATAGAACAGGTCTTCGCGGAACCGGCCTTCGGCGACGGCCGTCGACAGGTCGCGGTTGGTGGCCGAGACGATGCGGACGTCGACCTTGACCGCGCGCTTGGCGCCGACCGGGTCGATCTCGCCCTCCTGCAGGGCGCGCAGCAGCTTGACCTGCATGTCCAGCGGAAGCTCGCCGATCTCGTCCAGGAACAGGGTGCCGCCGTTGGCCTCCATGAACTTGCCGAGATGTTTGTCGGACGCGCCGGTGAAGGAGCCCTTCTCGTGGCCGAACAGGATCGACTCGACCAGGTTGGCAGGCAGGGCGCCGCAGTTGACGGCCACGAACGGCTTGCCGGCGCGGTCCGAGGCGCCGTGCAGGGCGCGGGCGATGACTTCCTTGCCGACGCCGCTCTCGCCGGTGATCAGGACCGGGATGGACGACTTGGCGGCGCGGGCGCCGAGCTGTTTGACCATCTGCATCGGGCGGCTGTCGCCGACCAGATCGGCGAAGGTGACGCGGCCGGCGACGTGCTTCTTCAGGCGGCCGACTTCGGCGGTCAGCTGGGTCAGCTGTAGCGCATTGCGGATGCCGACCAGGATGCGTTCCGGGCTGGCGGGCTTGATGAAGAAGTCCTGGGCGCCGGCCTGCATGGCCTTGACCACGGTCTCGATGCCGCCGTTGGCGGTCAGGACGATGACCGGGGTGGTGACGCCCGCGGTGCGGATCTCGGCCAGGGCCTCCATGCCGCTCATGCCCGGCATGACCAGGTCCAGCAGGACGACGTCGGCGCCGCCGCCCCGGGTCAGGCGGTCGATGGCCTCACCGCCGGATTCGGCGTGGGCGACGATATAGCCTTCACGATCCAGAACCGCCTGGACGAGGCGGCGCTGGGTCGGATCGTCGTCGACCACCAGAACGGTCTTGGCCATGTGAGGGCGCCCTTTGTCATCACCGATCGGCCGGTCCTCGTGGAAGCGGGACTGGCTCGTTTCGGGACGGTTTTAACCCCGATGCGGTGAAGATCGGGTGAGAGGGCGTGGTGTGCGCAGGGTTAACGGCGCGATCTTCATCCGGTGGTGCAGCCAAACTCCGGCATGAAGACGAAAGGGATGTCTCCTGATTTCAGGCTCGGGTACCCGGGCGGCGTGGTTTCGAACCGTCCTTCACGGAAAGCAACTCGCGGATCGCCGCCGTGGCCGCACATGGGAGCAACGAAGCGCCCGGCACGAACCCACCCACCCGGTGTGCGGGCGTACAACTCCACCGAAGACACGTTGGCGACGAGAATTTCAGCTGTTCCGTCGCCGTTCCAGTCCCGCTCGACAGCGACGCAATCGCCTTCGGAATAGCAATTGGGCCTGATGTCGGTGTCCGGCCTATTGAGGAAGTCGGCTGGTAGAGGAACGTTGGGATCGACAGTCTCGATCACTAACGGTGTCTGCGGAGTGATCGGCTCCGGGGTGGGGAGCTCAGACATGTCATCGGCGGCCAAAGCCTTCCGCGCGTGGTCGGCTACTTCCGGGTCAAACTCCAATAGTCTCACCAGCGCCGCCTCGCCCACCTTGCCGCTCTGGAAGCGGAGGAAGGCGTAATCAAAGTCGTCGGGAGCGACCTTGCGGGCTTCCAGACGCGCCACCTGATCGCCGACCGACAGCCGGGAGGGGTCCGCCAGCGGCGTGAACAGGGCGAGGATGACGGCGACCTCGAGGATGGCGGTGACGATGTTGGTCATCTCCAGCGCCTTCATCCACGGCGACCCCCTGCGGACGAAGGGGACTAAGGCGCCGAGGCCGTAGCCGATCGCATAGGCGGCGCCGACGAGGGCGCAGGCGAGGGCGATGATCCGGTCGGGCGTCAGGCCGTGCTGGCCGATGCGCAGGCTCAGCCCCCAGAAGGCGATCAGGATCAGGGGCGTCAGCAGGACCGCGGCGACGCGAACGGCGATACGCAGGACGGCGGGCGGCAGGTTGTCGGCGCGACCGTCCTGATAGGCGGCGTTGATGAGGATGATCAGGCCGCCCGCCGCCGACAGGACCAGGGCGGTGGCGCTGCCGGTCTCCCACAGGCCGTCGAGACCGGTGAAGGGCAGGGCCGCGAGGAAGCCTCCGACCAGAACGGTCAGAACCAGCAACAGCCAGGACAGCAGCATCAGGGCGACGGTGCGAATGCCCCGGATCAGGCCGTCGCGGACGTCGGTCAGGTGGACGGCTGTGGCGAAGGCCAGGCCGGTCAGGGGGAAGGAGAACCAGCCCTTCTCGATCAGGTCGCCGAGGAACGACAGGCCGATGATGTTGAACAGGGCGGCGCCCAGGAACAGCAGGAGCCAGAAGGCGCCCGCGAAGGCGATCGACAGCACCAGCTGCACCCCCGCCATCCAGGCGGCGTCGAAATAGGCGGGGAAGGAGGCGATCAGCGTCCGCTCGCGATCGGCCGGGACGATCAGATGATGGGCGATGAACAGGGCCGCCGCCGAGAAGGCGAACAGGGGGAAGGTCATCTGGCGGCCGACATCGCCCGCCTGACGCGCCACGTCATGCCAGGCGAGGAAGGCCAGCGCCGCCGTCGCGACGACGCCCCAGATCGCCAGCGTCGTCCAGCGCAGGCGACCCACGCCCGCCAGCAGGGGCGGCGGCAGGAAGAGAGCGACCAGCAACAGGGGCCCGAAGATCTCGGGGAAGCGGGACGACCAGGTCGCGCCGCCGCCCTCCGTTGTGCGGATCAGCAGATAGAGGGCGATCCCCTGCGTCAGGCCGATCACCAGCCTGACCAGACCGACGAGGCGGTCGTTCTGGCCGAGGTCACTGCGGCCGGCGGTGTTGGTGCTCTCGGTCATGACGCGTCTCTCCCCGAAACGTGAGCATGAACCCGGGCGAGACGTCGGGGAAGCTATGTTTCCTGACGAACGGCGCGGGCCATGTAGCAGCCGCGCCGGGCCGTGTGGATCTGGACCTGATCCACCGCCGGATCGGCGAACCAGTCCCGCAGGCGGGCATCGAGATCGGCGCCTTCGACCATGTCGGCGTCGAGCATCATCGCCGCGCCGTCATAGACCCGCGCCGACAGGAGCCGTCGCCCCAGCATGTCGGGGATCGCGTCGATGAGGGGCGCGGCCTCGACCGCCGTCTCACGCACGAACACCGGGCCGCCGGCGCGATAGGGCGAGGATGGATCGGTCAGATGGTCGTGATGAGCGAGGATCAACGCCTCGCCCGGCACGGCGTCGGTCAGGCTGACGCGACAAGGCGCGCTGGTCGGCGCCTCCGCGATCATGCGACGGGCGCCGACGGCCTGAAGCGCGGCGGCGTCCATCACGAACAGGGGGAGGAAGGGCGAGAGGGGCAGAGGTTCGATGCGGTAGGTCATCCGGATCGTATGCGACGTGCGGCTTCCGCCGTCTGGCGGGTTTCGGACGTTGCGCCGGGCGGTTTGCGACCCCACAACCAAGGGCATGAACGCGCCCTTCAAAGCCCCCGCTGTCGAACCCCCTTTGTGGGACCTGTCCGATCTCTATGCGTCCCGGGAGGACGCGCGGATCGACGCCGATCTGGAGGCGGCGCGGACGGCGGTCGCCGAGCTGAACGGGCTGCAGGGCCGGTTCGTCGCCGAGCGGGCGGACGCGAAGGCGCTGGGCGCGACGCTGGATCGGGCGATCGCCCTGTATGAGCAGGCGTCGGAGAAGCTCGGGGCGCTGGGAGCCTATGCCTTCCTCGCGGCCTCGACCAACCGGGCCGATGCGGGGGCGCAGGGCTTCGAGGCCGATCTGCGCGAGAAGATCACGGCCATCGCGACGCCGACCGTCTGGCTGACGCTCGAGATCAACCAGCTGGAGGAGGCCGAGATCGATGCGGCCCTGGCCGCCGATGCGGGCGCCGCCGTCTGGAGACCCTGGCTGCGGCGGGTGCGGGCGATGAAGCCCCACGAACTGTCCGAGGAGCTGGAGACCTTCATCGCCGAACGGATGCCGATTGCGGCGCAATGGCCCCGGCTGTTCGACGAAACTCTGGCCGCGCTGCGGGTCGAGAGTGGCAAGGAGAGCCTGACCCTGGCCGAGGCTCTGAACCAGCTGTCCGATCCGAAGGAGGCGAAGCGTCGCTTGGCGGCCGAGGGGCTGAATACGGCCTTGGCTGCGCGGGTCTCGACCCTGGCGCTGACGCTGAACACGGTCGCCGCCGAAAAGGCGATGGAGGACCGCTGGCGCGGGTTCAAACGCCCGGCCGACAGCCGGCACCTGGCCAACGAGGTCGACGGCGAATCCGTGGATGCGATGGCCGACGCGGTCGCCGCCGCCTATCCGAAACTGTCGCACCGCTACTACGCACTGAAAGCGAAAGCCTTGGGCAAGGCGACGTTGAACCAGTGGGATCGCAACGCGCCGCTGGAGACGACGCCGCCGCGCGGGTTCCACTGGAATCAGGGACGAGAGCTGGTGCTGGAGAGCTTCGGCGATCTGGGCGGGGAGTTCGCCGAGCGGGCCGGGCGGTTCTTCGACAAGCCGTGGATCGACGGCCGCGCACGGGCGGGCAAACAGTCGGGCGCCTATGCCCACCCGGTGACGGCGGACCGCCACCCCTATGTCTTCCTGAACTGGATGGGGGAGCGGCGCGACGTCCTGACGCTGGCGCACGAACTGGGGCACGGGGTGCACCAGACGCTGGCGGCCGAGAAGGGGACGCTGCTGGCCGATACGCCGCTGACGCTGGCCGAGACGGCGTCGATCTTCGCCGAGGGGCTGACTTTCGACAGGCTTCTGGCGACGGCGCCGAAGGCCGAGCAGCGCGGCCTGCTGGCCGGACGGATCGAGGACGGGCTGAACACCGTGGTGCGCCAGATCGCCTTCCACCGGTTCGAGACGCGCTTCCACGACGAGCGGGCGAAGGGCGAGGTCTCCGCCGACCGTCTGGGCGAGCTTTTCGTGGAGGAGATGGGCGCGTCGCTGGGTCCGGCGGTGACGCTCAATCCCGGCTACGAAGCCTGGTGGAGCTATGTCAGCCACTTCGTCCACTCGCCGTTCTATGTGTATGCCTACTCCTTCGGGGACCTGCTGGTGGCGGCGCTGATGGAGACGCGGCGGGCCGATCCGGACGGGTTCGCCCCCCTGTATCGCGCGTTGCTGGCGGCCGGCGGGACGAAGACCTACGTCGAGGCGCTGGAGCCGTTCGGCCTCAACCCGCGCGATCCGGCCTTCTGGACCATCGGCACGAAACGGCTGGAAAGACTTATCGATCAGTTCGAGGCGCTGGGGTGAGGCCTTGAGGCAGCACTTGAGCCAAACCCCCGCATCGCTATAAGACCGCCCAAACGCCTCTCCTACGGACGCAGACCCATGGCCGATCACCACTCCCCGACCGAACACGCCGATCACGACGCGGACGCCTATATCCACGGCACGATGACGGTCGAGGAGCAGTCGGCGACCTATTCCATGTTCATGAACATGGCCAAGTGGGGCTCGCTGGCCATCGCCTCGCTGCTGCTGTTCCTTGTCCTCTGGTTCCAGCCGGGCGGAAGCTTCATCGCCGGCCTGATCGCGGGTCTGGTGCTGGCCGTCGCCGGGACCGTGTTCCTCAAGAGCGGCAAAAGCCACTAGGTCATCGGCTATCGAACGCCCTGCGGCGGCCGCGGTTTGCGCGGAGTCGCGGATGGTGGGCGAGATATTGCGCTGACGGCGCCGTATTTGATGGCGACCGCCTCTCTGCGCCTTTGACGCCACACTCTCCCAGCGCCTAACGTTCTGCGATCCAGAGCTGGATGGGGAGATTCGCTTGGCCGTCGCCATCGCCGTGACCCGGGAACGCCGTGAGGGCGAGACCCGCTGCGCCGTCACTCCCGAGACCGTGAAGAAGTTCGTGGCCCTGGGCGCGACCGTGACGGTCGAGGCGGGCACGGGCCTGGGCTCGTCCATTCCCGACAGCGACTATGTCGACGCGGGCGCGGCGGTGAAGTCTGACACCCGCGCCACGCTGGACGGCGCCGATCTGGTTCTCAAGGTTCGCGGTCCCACGGCGCAGGAAATCAGCGCCATCAAGCCGGGCGCGATCGTCGTCGCCCTGCTGGATGCCTACCGGGAGAAGGACACGGTCGCGGCCATGGCCGGCGCCAACGTCACCAGCTTCGCCATGGAGTTCGTGCCCCGGATCACGCGGGCCCAGGTGATGGACGCCCTGTCGTCCCAGGCGAACCTGGCCGGCTATCGCGCCGTGATCGAGGGGGCCTACGCCTATGGCAAGGGCTTCCCGATGATGATGACGGCGGCGGGCACGGTCGCGCCGGCCAAGGTCTTCATCATGGGCGTCGGCGTCGCGGGCCTGCAGGCCATCGCCACGGCCCGGCGTCTGGGCGCGGTGGTCACGGCCACCGATGTACGTCCGGCGACCAAGGAACAGGTCGAGTCGCTCGGCGCCAAGTTCCTCGCCGTCGAGGACGAGGAGTTCAGGAACGCCCAGACCGCCGGCGGCTACGCCAAGCCGATGTCGCCCGAGTATCAGGCCAAACAGGCGGCCCTGACCGGCGAACACATCAAGAAGCAGGACATCGTCATCACCACCGCCCTGATCCCCGGCCGCGCGGCGCCGGTTCTGGTCAGCGCGGAGCAGGTGGCCTCGATGAAGCCGGGCAGCGTGCTGATCGACCTGGCCGTCGAGGCGGGCGGCAATGTCGCGGGCTCGAAGCCCGGCGAGGTCGTGACGACGGCGAACGGCGTCAGCATCGTCGGCTACACCAACCTGCCGGGGCGGATCCCGTCGGATGCGTCGAGCCTGTACGCCAAGAACCTGGTCGCCTTCGCCGGGCTGCTGATCAAGGACGGGGCGCTGGCGGTCGATCTGGAGGACGAGATCCTCAAGGCGTCGGTTGTCACCAACGGCGGGGCCGTGGTGCACGAAGGGGTGCGGGGGTGATTAGAGATATCGCGACGTTTGGATGGAAGGTCGGCCTTGCGCTGATCTTTCTTTTACCGATGCTCTACCTGCTTCAGTGGGCGGTCCTGCTGGCGGGACTGAACCCGAACGACGGCATCGCGGGGGCCGTTTATCGCGCGATGCAATTCCTGCCGGCCATGCTGCTAGCCATCGGATTGGGCACCATGATCTGCCTTTTGGTTCGCATCGAAACTCATCTGCGGAACGGACGAGACTGAATATGGAACATGTCGATCCCACCGTCTTTCGCCTGGCCATCTTCGTGCTGGCGATCTTCGTCGGCTATTATGTCGTCTGGTCGGTGACGCCAGCGTTGCACACGCCGCTGATGGCCGTGACCAACGCCATTTCCAGCGTCATCGTCGTCGGCGGCCTGATCGCGGCTGCGGCCGTGTCGGGCGAGGCGACGGGCCCCAACGCCTGGATCGCCAAGGGCGCCGGCGTCGCGGCCGTGACCCTCGCCAGCGTCAACATCTTCGGCGGTTTCATGGTCACCCGACGGATGCTGGCCATGTACAAGAAGAAGGAACGGCCCGCGAAGCTCGCAGAGGCGGCCAAGGCCTGATCATGATGACGACGGAGAACGTCATCTTCATGCTGGCGATCCCGATCGGGATCATGGGCGTCATCGCGTTCGTGCTGCTTGCCGGGCCCATGCGTCCTCAGGTCAGGCGTCGGCTCGAGTGGGGGATGATCGGCGTCTTCTACCCGGGAATGGCGCTGTATTTCGCTTGGCGCACCGTCCAACTGGTTCTGGAAGCGCAGGACTGGATCAGCGTCGCGTTGAGCGCGGCTATGGTTTGCCTGATGGTTTGGCAGGGCGTGGTCATGGTGCGCAAACAAGTCGATGCCGAAGGGACGCGGACCTGATGGACGCGCTGAACCTCGCCCCCGCCAGCATCGCCTGGACCGGCTCGTGGATCGCCACGGGCATCGGTCTGGGTATGTGGGTCTGGAGCTGGTTCGGCGAGAAGAACCCGATCCAGAAGCTGAGGCTGCGCGACTGCGGCGTGGTCCTGCTGTTCTCGGGCATCCTGACGCGGATCGTGGTGCAGGAGCGGCCGATGATGGCCGTGGACTGGGCCATGGTTTTCCTGGGTCCGCTGTTCATCGCCGCCGCCCTGTGGCGACTGGCGCGCACGGCCGGCGGCGCCGGGACGGACCCCCGGTGATGCGCGGGTTGGCTGGACTTCTGATCGTAGCCGCCATGGCGATCGCGCCCGTCGCCTCGGCTCAGATCCACGTCGGCCGCAATGTCGAAGGCGGCATTCCCTGGTCGGTCGCGGCGCCGCAGGGCGCCAGCTGGTCGCTGGTCTGCCGGTTCGCGCCGGTGACCTATGAAGCCAGCCAGTACGAGCTGCGCCGCTGGACCAACAAGATCGCCACGACCGGGACCGGCGCGGCGCGCGGTCGCCTGCCGCATCAGGACGGGCGCTGCACCGTGACCAAGACCGGCGGGCCGGGACCGGTCGGCATCGCCCTGGTCCGGAACGGCGAGGTCCATGCGGCCGGGACCAACGATAGGACCCGTCCGGCGGCGGTGGGGTTCCTGTGATGACACGACTGACGAAGACGATTTCGGGGGAAACGACATGAACGCATCCATCGCGGCGCTGGCCTATCTGGCGTCGGGCGTCCTGTTCATCCTCAGCTTGCGCGGCCTGTCGAGCCCCGAGACCAGCCGTCAGGGCAACACCTTCGGCATGATCGGCATGGGGCTGGCGGTCGGCATCACCCTGCTGACGCTGGGGACCTCGGGGGCGCTCGACCCCGTGACCTTGGCGCTGCTGGCCGGGGGCGTGATCGTGGGCGGCGGCGGCGGGGCGCTGATCGCCAAGCGCGTCGCCATGACCGACATGCCCCAGCTGGTCGCGGCCTTCCACAGCCTCGTAGGCATGGCCGCCTGTCTGGTCGCCATCGGAGCCATCTATGCGCCTGAGGCCTTCGGCATCCTCAATGCCGACGGGGTGGGCATCAAGACGATCTCGATCATCGAACTGAGCCTAGGCGTCGCCATCGGCGCGATCACCTTCACCGGCTCGGTGATCGCCTTCGCCAAGCTGAACGGCAACATGTCGGGTGCGCCGATCATCCTGCCGGCGCGGCATCTGATCAACATCGGCCTGGCGCTGGGACTGGTCTTCCTGATCGGCATCCTGATCGGCACGGGCGGGACGGCGGTCTGGGCCTTCTGGGGCGTGTTCGCCATCGCCCTGGTGCTGGGCGCGACGCTGATCATCCCGATCGGCGGGGCCGACATGCCCGTCGTGGTGTCGATGCTGAACTCCTACTCCGGCTGGGCTGCGGCGGCCCTGGGCTTCACGCTGGAGAACATCGCCCTGATCATCACCGGCGCCCTGGTCGGGTCGTCCGGCGCGATCCTCAGCTACATCATGTGCAAGGGCATGAACCGCAGCTTCATCTCCGTCATCCTGGGCGGGTTCGGCGGCGACGCAGGGCCGGCGGGCGAGGCGCGGGTCGAGACGCGGCCCGTCAAACAGGGCTCGGCCGACGACGCCGCCTTCATCCTCAAGAACGCGTCCAAGGTCATCATCGTCCCCGGCTACGGCATGGCCGTGGCCCAGGCCCAGCACGCGCTGCGCGAAATGGCCGACAAGCTGAAGGAGGAGGGGGTCGAGGTGAAATACGCCATCCACCCCGTCGCCGGCCGGATGCCGGGCCACATGAACGTCCTGCTGGCCGAGGCCAACGTCCCCTATGACGAGGTGTTCGAGCTGGAGGACATCAACGCCGAGTTCGCCACCGCCGACGTCGCCTTCGTCATCGGCGCCAACGACGTGACCAACCCGGCGGCCAAGACCGACCCGACGAGCGCCATCTACGGCATGCCGATCCTGGACGTGGAGAAGGCCGGGACCGTTCTGTTCATCAAGCGGGGCATGGCGGCGGGCTATGCCGGCGTCGAGAACGAGCTGTTCTTCCGCGACAACACCATGATGCTGTTCGCCGACGCCAAGAAGATGGTCGAGGGGATCGTGAAGGGGCTCTAGGCCTTCGCGACCTCCTTCATCGACACGGCCTTGTCCGCCAGCCTCGCCACATCCACCGCGCGGCGCTCGCCGATCAGCTTCCTGCCCATCATGAACTCGGGCGGGGCGTTGATGGCTTCCACCGCCTGAACCCTGTCGCCCGACAGGTGGAAGACGGCGAAGCTGGCGGCTGCGGGATCGCCGCGCACGACGATGCGGTCGGTGTCGAAGGGGTAGCCGGCGATCTGGAGTTTGAGGTCGTACTGGTCCGACCACTGCCAAGGCGTCTCGCCGGCGGGAGCGGGGCGGCCGGTGAGGGCGGCGGCGGCCTGTTTGGCCTGTTCGAGGGCGTTGGGGACGCTCTCCATGCGGAACAGGCGATCGTAGATCGGCATGGGGCGACGGGTCACGTCGCCGATGGCGAAGATGGCGGGATCGAAGGTGCGGGCCTCCAGATCGACGAGGATGCCGCCCTCGACGTCGAGGCCGGCCGCGACCGCGAGCGCGTCGTTGGGGATGGCGCCGACGCCGACCACGGCGCTGTCGCACGGGATCGTCCGGCCATCGGCCAGGGTCACGCCTGTGACCCGCGATCCGTCTCCGGCGAACCCGACCACGTCGGCGGCCAGTTCGAAACGGACGCCACGATCCTGATGGTAAGTCTGGAAGAAGGTCGACAGGACGTCGCAGGCGACGCGGGCCAGAAGGCGCGGCTCGCGCTCCAGCACCACGACCTCGGCGCCCAGGGCGCGGGCGGAGGCGGCGACCTCCAGCCCCACATAACCGCCGCCGACGACAGCCAGGGTGCGGCCCTCGCCGAGCCGGGCCTTGATCGCCTCGGCGTCGGCGGCGGTGCGCAGGACGTGGACGCCGACGAGGTCCGCGCCGTGGACGTCGAGCCTCCGCGCCCGTGCCCCGGTGGCGAGAATCAGGTGGTCGTAGGCGACGGCCGATCCATCCGACAGGCTGACGGATCGGTGGGTCCGGTCTATGGCCGTCGCCTCGACGCCGAGGCGCAGGTCGATGTCGTGCTCGGCATAGTAATCCAGCGGGCGCAGGGCGAGGGAGTCGCCGTCGGCTTCGCCCTTCAGCCAGGCCTTGGACAGGGGCGGGCGCTGATACGGGATCAGCGGCTCCTCGCCGATCAGGACGACGGGTCTGTCATAGCCATACTGGCGCAGCAGGGCGGCGGCCGTGCCCCCTGCGTGGCCCGCGCCGATGATGACGACGCCTCGATCCGGAACAGTCATGCGGGTCTCCTAAAGCTCGTCGACCGTGCCGTCGTCGGCGCCGGCCTCGCGTCTCAGCCAGGCGACGAAGGTGCGGGCCTCCTCGCGGCCGCCGTTGCGTCGCGTCAGCACGTGATAGGCCATGTCGGTCGGCAGGTAGCCGTCGGCGAAGGGTGTGACCAGCCGCCCTGAGGCCAGATCCGCGGCGACGAAGGCGCGGGGGGCCAAGGCCACGCCCCGGCCGTTGGCGGCGTCCTCGATGGCGAAGGCGGTCTGGTCGTAGCGCGAGCCCGCCGAGGCATCGACGCCTGTCACGCCTCGCGCCTTCAGCCAGGCGGCCCAGTCGGGACGCGGCTCCTCGACCTGGCCGTTGCCGACGTGGATCAGGGTGTGGCGGGCGAGATCGGCGGGCTTCTGCAGCGGCGAACGGCCGGTCAGAAGCGCGGGACTGCAGACCGGGACGACCCCGGCTTCGAGCAGAAGTTCGGAGCGCACGCCGGGATAGCCGCCGACGCCGTAGCGAATGGCGACATCCGCCCGGCCGCCGGCGACGTCGGCCAACTGCATGTCGGCGGAAATCCAGACCTCGATCTCGGGATGTTCGGCCGAGAACCGGACCATCCGGGGCGCCAGCCAGCGGGCGGCGAAGGAGGGCGGGACGCTGACGGCCAGCGACCGGCGGCCGGTCGGCCCATAGACGATGTCGGCGGCGCGCTTCAGCTGTTCGAACGCGTCGCGCAGCACGGGCTGGAGCCGCGCGCCGAGCTCGGTCAGGGCGACCGCCCCGCCGTCGCGACGGAACAGGGGACCGCCGGCGTGATCCTCCAGCACCTTGATCTGCTGGCTGACAGCGCCGGGCGTGACGCCCAGCTCGCGGGCCGCCAGCGAGATGCTGAGTCGACGCCCTGCCGCCTCGAAGGCCTTCAGCGAGTTGAGAGGCGGAAGGCGGCGCCCGTTGTCGTCGGCCTCGCTCATGCGCCTTCCAGCCAGGCCGGAACCTCGAAGCCTTTCGAGCCCAGGAAGGCGGGGTTGTAGATCTTGCCCGCGTAGCGCTGACCCGGATCGCACAGGATGGTCACGACGGTGTGGCCGGGACCGAGTTCGCGGGCCAGACGGATGGCGCCGGCGACATTCACGCCGCTGGACGGGCCCAGCGTCAGCCCCTCGTGTTTCGCCAGATCGAAGATGATCGACAGGGCCTCGGCGTCCTCGATACGGAAGGAATGGTCGACCGTGACGCCTTCAAGATTGCCGGTGATGCGGTTGACGCCGATGCCCTCCGTCACCGACGAACCCTCGGCCTTCAGTTCGCCTTCGGTAAACCAGGCGTGCAGGGCGGCGCCGGGCGGATCGGCGAGGGCGATCCGGACGGCGGGGTTCTTCGACTTCAGGAACTGCGACGTCCCGGCCAGGGTCCCGCCCGTGCCGGCGGCGGAGACGAAGCCGTCGATCCGGCCCTCCGTCTGGTCCCAGATCTCCGGACCCGTGGTTTCGAAATGGGCGCGGCGATTGGCCGGGTTGTCGAACTGGTCGGCGTAGAAGGCCCCGTTCGGCTCGCTCTCGTTCAGCTCGGCGGCGAGGCGACGGGAGAAGTGGACGAAATGGTTGGGGCTGGAGAAGGGGGCCGGATCGACCTCGACGAGGCGCGCGCCGTGCAGGCGGACGGCCTGTTTCTTCTCCTCGGTCTGGCTGCGCGGCATGACGATGACGACGGGATGTCCGAGCGCGGCGCCGACCAGGGCCAGGCCGATGCCGGTATTGCCCGCCGTGCCCTCCACGATCACGCCTCCGGGGTTGAGGGCGCCGGAGGCCCTGCCGTCGAGGATCAGGCCGCGCGCCGTGCGGTCCTTCACCGAGCCGCCCGGGTTGAGAAACTCTGCCTTGCCGAGGATCTCGCAGCCGGTCGCCTCCGACGCGGCGCGCAGGCGGATCATCGGCGTGGAGCCGATCAGGGACAGAACATCGGGTGAAATCGGCACGGGGAGGCGCCTCCATCTGGACGGCCCCGCTTTAGAATCTCTTTTGCCGCACGGGAAGGGAGCTTTGCCTTGGTGACCGGGACGAAATGCGCGGTTACTGTCCGTCCCGGCGCGCGCCGGAGGGGCCCGCCTCGTTCTGTCTGGTGGGAGTTTCCGATGAAGATGCGACTGATGCGCCATGTGGCGCCGGCTGTGCTGATGCTGTTCGCGACGCCGGTTCTGGCCCAGACGGCGGGGGGCGCCCTGACCTATCAGCAGCCGCCCGCGCCGATCGCCGACATCCTCGACGCCCGCCCGACGCCGGGCGCCAGCGTCAGCCCGGATCAGAAGACCCTGGTCCTGTACGACCGGTCCAACCTGCCCACCATCGCCGAACTGGCCGAGCCGATGCTCCGCCTCGCCGGCTATCGCATCAATCCGCGCAACAACGGACCGGCCAACAGCCGCATCTCCTGGGTCACGGGGCTGAGCTTCCAGTCGGTCGAGGGCGGCGCCGCGCGGCCGGTCGCCCTGCCGGAGGGCTCGCGCTTCACGGGCGCCACCTGGTCGCCGGACGGCAAGTCGGTCGCCTTCCTGATGGACCGGCCCGCGGGTCTGGCCCTGTGGGTCGCAGACGTTCAGACGGCCACGGCGCGCGAGATCTTCGGCGCGCGGGTCAACGCCGCGACGGGCGCCGGCCTGTCCTGGCTGCCCGACAGTTCGGGCCTGCTGATCCGCGCCGTGCCAGAGGGCCGCGGCGCGGCGCCGGACGCGACGGCGGCGCCGACCGGCCCGACCGTGTCGGAGACCGGCGGCGGACGCGCCGCAGCGGTCCGCACCTATCAGGACCTGCTGAAAAGCCCGGGCGATGAGGCCCTTTTCGCCCACTATTTCACGTCGCAGCTGATGATTGTTCCGCTGGCCGGAGCGGCTCGCGAAGTCGGCGGAGGAACCGGGGTTGTCCTCAACGCCTCGGTGTCGCCGGACGGCCGCTACCTGCTGCAGACCCGCGTCAAGCGGCCCTATTCCTATGTCGTGCCGGCGGGCCTGTTCCCGGGCTCGGTCGAGGTGACGGACTGGGAGGGGCGCGTCGTGCACAGCGTCGCCGACCTGCCTCTGCGCGATAACATCCCGCCGCCGTTCGACGCGGTGGAGACGGGGCCGCGCCAGGCCCAGTGGCGCGCCGACACGCCCTCGACGCTCGTCTGGGTCGAGGCCCAGGACGGAGGCGATCCCCGCACCCAGGCTGCCGTGCGCGACCGCGTCCTGATGCTTGACGCCCCGTTCAACGGTAGCCCCACGACCCTGATCGACCTGCCGGAACGCTATGCCGGCGTGACCTGGGGCCGGTCGGACGTGGCCGTGGTCAACACCCAGTGGTTCAACACCCGGCACGAGACGCGCTCGGTCGTCGATCCGTCGCACCCCGGAACGGGCCGCGTGATCGTCGATCGCAACTATCAGGACCGGTACGGCGACCCGGGCTCGATCGCGACCGAGGCCAACGCCGCCGGGCGTCAGGTGATCCAGTTCACTCCGGACGGCTTGCGCGTCTTCGTCGAGGGCGACGGCGCGACGCGGGACGGGGAGTATCCCTTCCTCGCCACCCTCGATCTCGCCACCGGCCAGACCGAGCGCATCTGGCAGTCGGCCAGCGGTGAATACGAGAATGTCGTCGGCCTGCTGGACGAGGACGGCCGTCGTCTGGTGACCGTGCGCGAGAGCCGGACCGAGCCCGCGAACCTGCGTGTCCGCGACCTGGACGGAGACGTCACGCCGTTGACGAACTTCCCCGATCCGGCGCCGCAGCTGGCCGGGGTGACGCAGCAGCTCATCACCTACACCCGCGACGACGGGGTGCAGCTGTCGGGGACGCTGTATCTGCCCGCCGGCTACGACAAGGATCGCGACGGTCCCCTGCCACTGCTGATGTGGGCCTATCCGGCGGAGTTCACCGACGCGGCCGTGGCCGGTCAGGTCGTGGATACCGCCAACCGGTTCACGCGTCCGGGCGGGTCCAGCCACCTGTTCCTGCTGACCCAGGGCTACGCCATCCTGGACAATCCCTCGATGCCGATCGTGGGCGCCGACGGGGCCGAACCGAACGACACCTACATCGAGCAACTCTCTGCCAGCGCAAAGGCGGCGGTCGATGCGGTGGTCGGGATGGGGGTGGCCGAGCGCGGCCGGATCGCTGTCGGCGGTCACAGCTACGGCGCTTTCATGACGGCGAACCTTCTGGCCCACACCGACCTGTTCGCGACCGGCATCGCGCGCTCGGGCGCCTACAACCGGACCCTGACGCCGTTCGGTTTCCAGGCCGAGCAGCGGACCTACTGGCAAGCGCCGGAGACCTACAACGAGATGTCGCCCTTCTCGTTCGCCGACAAGATCAACGAGCCGATCCTGCTGATCCACGGCGAGGCCGACGACAACCAGGGCACCTTCCCGATCCAGTCGGAGCGGTTCTATGCGGCGCTGAAGGGCAACGGCGCGACGGTCCGCTATGTCGTCCTGCCGCTCGAGGCGCACGGCTATCGGGCGCGGGAATCGGTCGGTCACACCCTGTGGGAGATGACCCGCTGGCTCGACCAGACGATCAAGAACCCGCCCGCCTCGGCGGCCGGTTCCAACTAGACCCTGGTCGGCATCCGGCGGGCTTCAGTCTGTCCGCCGGATGCCGCAAGGCGAGCGGCCGAAGAATTTATTCCTCGTTCTGTCTTGCGCCCGTCGCGTGGACCCCCATCTTCCTCGGGCGGTCTTTGACAGGTCTCATTTCGTCACTCTGGGCAGGGCGCGACTCTGTCGACTCTGTCGACTCGCTTTTTGGAGTCGCGCGGTCGAAACCGGTCTAGCGGCGGCCTGTCCGAGCTCGCAGCGAGGCGACGAGCCCGCCGACGTCCCGATTCCGCTCGAACCACCACAGGCCTGACAGCACGACCAGCAGCCCGACGAACCACGGCCAGGGCGAGCCGGGCGCATGCGATGTGGAGGGCGGCGTTGCCCGCGCTGGAGCGGTCCCGGCCATCGCCAGCGTCGCTGAACGGTTTGCGGCCATGACCAGCGACGGCGCGGCGTCGGCAGGTTGGACGTAGAAGGCCGTCTGGCGATTCTCGCCGTCGCGGATGACATGCCAGCCGGGCTGTTCGGGCCAAAAGGCGGCGCAGGTGCGATCGCCGGCGACGGGGTCGATGCGCAGGCCGTGGGCGCGGCCGTCCTGGCCGAGGACATTGGCCTGATCCATAAGGCGACACAGGGCGACGCGGGCGCCGACGCGGGCGATGCCGTCGACCTCGGCGCGGCTGTCGTCGCCGGGGCGGCCGATCTCGGAGACGAGAGCGCTCCACATCTCGCCGTAACGATCCGGGCGGCCGGTCAGGACGAGGGCGTAGCTGTCGGTCACGGTCCAGATCCCGACGCGGCCACGGCCCCTGCCGCGCCAGCTGGCCAGGGCGACCCCGTCGGCGTCGCGCAACAGGGTCACGGCGCCGGAGCCTTCGACGGTCAGGTCGCGACGGGCGAGTTCGGGCAGGGCTTCGGCGTCTGCGGCGGGTTCGGGGGCGGTATCGGCTTCGGGCACGGCGTCTGCGGCGGGTGGGTCGAGACGGAGGGGGACGGCGTCGTCGCCGCCGCTGAGCGACAGGCCCAGTCCGGCCCAGTCGCGGCGGGTCGATGCCGATAGCGGGCCGGTGGGGCGGAGAAGGAGGCCCATGCCGCCGTTCACTGCCGCCGTCAGGGCTGCGCGCTGGCCGCCGCCGAGGCTGTCCCAGCGGCGGTCGTCGAGGACGACGAGGTCGAGCTCGCCGAGGGTCGCGGCGTTCAGCGGGACGGGCGCATCGCCGAGCCGGATGCCACCGCCGACGTCGATGTCGAGGGTCAGTTCGATCCCGGAATCCTCGGCCCAGCGCTTCAGATATTTGGTCTCGGCGGTCGGGGCGCCGGCGAGGACGAGGACGCGGGGCGGGGTCTGGACGAGGGTCTCAACCGGGACGGCGATCTGTTCGACGACGGCGCCGGCGGGGTCGCGGAGGCGGAGGTTGAACAGGGCGAGGCCGGGGGCTCGGGCGGAGGCCATCAGGGCGAACCGCTCCCCCGGGACGATGCGGGCGCGGTCGACCACAACGTCGGCGGGATCGACCAGTTCGACGGTCCCGGCGGCCAGGGTCCCGACCTGTCCGCCGACGACGAAGGTCGCGCCGGGCGCGGTGGGCTCGGGCAGGGCGAGATCGATCAGACCGCGCGGGAGGGGCGGGGCGGAGAACTCGACCGGGACGGGCAGGGGCGACTGGTCGCGCGGAGTCAGGCCCTGACCTAGGACGCGAATGCGCGAGGGCGTCGGGTAGCGACGCAACGCCGTGGCGAGGTCGGGAACGCGGGTCGCGTCCGTGATCGGCCCGGCCTCGGGCAGGGCGACGAGCGTATCGCCGGGCGCGGTCGGGACGGTCGCGGGCGATCCGGCCGTGGCGACGATCAGCGTGCCTGCGCGGATCACCGACGACGGCGGATTGAGGGTCAGCCACAGGAACAGACCCGCCACGACCTGCAAGCCCATCAGGGTCGCGACGCGCCAGCGGGGACTCTGGGTCTCGGCCTTCCGGCGCCAGAGGACGAGGCGGACGACGCCGAGGAGGACGGCCGCGATGATGACCATGGCCGTCCAGAAAGCAGGGCTGGAGAGGCTCATCGCAGGGCGTCCAGATAGCGCTGGCCGCGCACGCCCGGGGCCTCGCGACGACCGGGCGCGGGGGCTGGCCTTTGCAGGGCGGTCCACAGGAGGGCGCGCAGCCGACGACGGCAGTCGAGACAGGGGGGTTCATTCCGCACCGTGTCGATGGCGGCGCGCAGGGCCAAGGGATCGGCGATCCGGCCGCCGTTCTCGCGCGTCCAGCGGTCGAGGGCGCCCAGGGCCAATGGCGCCGAGGTCGAGCCGGGTCGTTCCTCCAGCGCGCGCCAGGCGTCGGCGGCGACGGCGTCGGCGGGGTTGCGTTCCGGCTGTTCGGGATCCTCGGCCACGATGCCCTCGCGCTCCCCGGTCAGGCGACGGGAGAAATCGACGGGCGGGATGTCGGCGCCGACGCGGGGCAGGAAGATCCGGGTCGCGCGCTGGGCTTCCTTGAGCAGTTCCAGCGCCTCGTTGGCGTGGGGCAGGGCGGCTTCGGGACGCCCCTGACGCAGCTCGCGCTCCGAGGCCCACATGGCGTCGAGCGCCCGCGCCAGCGCCGAACGGGTCCGGGGCTGGAACAGGGTCGAGACGTCGCGGTCGTCGTGGGCGTGACCGAACTGGTGCAGCACGTCGACCTCGGCGCCCATGCCGCCGGCCGCCGGTTCGTCGGCGTGGTCCTCGTCCTCGTGGTCGTCGTGGTCCTCGGCCGGCCGGGCGCGCGGCGTCGGCGTGTCGGCGGTCGGCAGGGCAGGACCGGCCGGCGCGTCTGCGGTAGGCAGGACGATGCCCCCGCCCGATCCGCCGCCCTCGGCCTCCTCGCCCATGAACTGGCCGTAGCGCAGGCGCAGCGCCGCCTGTTCCTCGCCGATGACATTGGACGCGTCGATGAAGGGATCGCCGGTCAGGGTCCGCCGCCGCGCGATCAGGGCCTCGGCGTTGATGATGATCTGGCGCTGGCTGGCGAAATAGGCGGGCATGATGCGCATGGCCATGCCGTCCAGACCCTCGGCCATGGCCAGGTTGGCGGGCCAGCGCAGGATGACGCTGGGTCCTTCGACCGTGTGCCGTTCGGGCGCGCGGTTGTCGGTCACGACCAACTGGACGATCAGGTCGCTGCCTGCCGCCATGCCTTCGCGGGCGAGGTTCAGGGTGGTCGAGAAGCGCAGCTGTTTCGCCGCGCCCTGACCGCGAAGGGGCATGGAGCGCTGTTCGAAGGTGACGTTCTCGCCATCCCCCTTGGTCACGGTGATGCGCAGGGTCGCCGTCTCGATCACGCCGTAGTCGTCGCTGGCCTCGAACACCGGGGTCCAGGTCGTCTGGCCGGGGGTCAACTGGACCAGCTGGCTTTCGGGATCGACGAGGCGGACGACGGGCTCGGCATCGGCGACGGCGTCCAGACGGTTGAGACGCTGTGGGGCGAGGCCGGCGACCTCGATCCGGTAGAGCAGGGGGCGGTCGACGATGCGGGCGCCGGTCCAGCGGGCGCCGTCGCGGATCAGGGAGAGCGGGGTGCTTTCCGGGAACTCCAGACCAGCGGTGGCGGGCTGGGGTGTGAAGTCGATCAGCCATTCCACGCGCGAGCCTTCCGGCACGCGGGCGTCGAGCGCCGTCTGCTCACGGACGGGCAGGCCGGTGTAGGCGGGCGGGGTGATGCGCAGCCGGGCTCCGGTCAGGACCGGAGGTTTGGCGGTGATGGCGGGGCGGACGGCGGCTGCGGCCTTGGTGTCCCCGCCGTTCGACGCGGGCCAGAACAGGATGGCGGCGATCAGGATCACAGCCGCGCCCCAAGCGATGGCGATGGGGCGCTGCGACCAGCCGGGCCGGAGGTCGACGGCGGCGGCTTCGTGGACGCGACTTTCGAGCCGGTCGCGCTGGAGGGCGGCGAGGCCGACGAGGACCGAGCGCTCGCGGAACAACAGGGTCGTGCTGTCCTCGAAGCGCGGGATGCGTTGGTCAAGGGTGGCGACCAGCCAGCGCAGATTGAACCGGCGCGAACGCCAGACCGCGACGGCGACGAGGGCGGCGAGGCCAAGGATTGCGGCGATGGCGGCACCGGTCGTTCCGAACAGTCGCCAGCCGAGAGTGGCGGCGACGAGGACGGCGGGCAGGCCCATGGCGACCGTGTCGAGGCCGGCGCGTGTGCGGGCCGCACTCTGGTGGTTCAGCAGGACGGGGACGGCGGTCATGGCGCGACTCCCCGTGTGCGACGCGTCGCCAGCCAACGCTCTCCGGCGAAGATCAGGGCGATCAGCAGGGCCAGCCATGGCCGAAGGTCCAGCGGCGGCTGCTCATAGGGAGCTGCGCCGGTCAGGGGCGCATGATCGACGGCGGCGACGTGGGCGGGCGCCGGGCGCGGATCAAGCATGGTCAGGAGGGCGTCGGGAAAGCCAGGCTCGACCAGTTGCGGGATGGCGGCGGGCTCCAGCGCGCGCGTCAGCCGGATGACGCGGCCGCGTCCGAGGCGACCGGCGACGGCCAAGGGCTCTCCGGCCGTGCCGCGCCAGACGGGGACGGTCTCGCCCTCGACCGGGATACGGGCCTCGAGGCTGGTCAGGATGACGCCGCCGTTGCGGACCCAGGTTTCGACGTTCGCGGGGACGGGGCCGGAGGACAGCCAGATCAGGTGACGGGCGTTGCCGGGGACTGCGCGGTCGATGGGCCCGGCGTCGAAGGCGGGCGTGGCGTCGGCGGTCGTCCAGGCCGTGGCGGCGGCGCGAAAATAGACGACGGCGCCCTCGGCTTCGGGAGCGTAGCGGACGGTCAGTACGGGCGGCGCGGGGGAGGCGACACGGCGGGCGGGAGCCTCGGCGCCGACGGTCCATGCGATGCGGCGGGACAGCTTCGGGCGCTCGGCGTCGACGCCGTCGAGTGTGGCGGGGACGACCAGTTTGACCGGGGCGCCGGGCGGCAGTTCGGCGTCGAGCTGGCGGATCAGGCTGACGACATCGTAGGGCGCGGCCGGGGTGATCGCGCCGTGCTCGGGGAATCCGGGAGCGAGCCAGACGACGCGGTCGCCCTTGGCCGTGGCGGCGGCGACGGTCGCGGCGTCCGCGCCCGGGGCGACGGCCACGATCGGGCGGTCGTCGGCGACGTTCCAGAGGACGGGTGTGGCCAGCCACGCGGCGATCAGGGCTAGCAGCAGGAGGCGGGCGGCGAGCAGAAGGCGCTCGTCGATGGTCAGGCTGCGGCGAGGTTTGGGTTGAGGGTCGAGCCAGCGCAGGGCGGCGAAGTCGACGGTGCGGCTCTCGGTCCGGCGCGCGATGTGGATGACTACCGGGATCGCCAGGGCCAGCAGGGCCGCGAGACCGGCGGGGAGAAGGAGGGCCGGGCTCATCAGCGGCCCGTCGAACGAAACAGGGTGCGGATCGGGACGTCGGCGCTCTCGTCGATGAAGTATTCGACGTGACGGATGCCGCGCGTCTCAAGCCGGGCGGAGAGGGCCGCGCGGGCGGCGGCGAAGCGGGCGAGGAAGTCGGCGCGAAGCGTCCTGCCGTCGCCGATCAGGTCGGCCCCCGTCTCCGGATCGTGGAAGCGGTGGCCCTGGTCGAAAGGGAAGTCGCGCTCGTCGCCGGTCAGGATCTGGATGATGCAGATGTCGCGGCCCGAGGCGGCGAGGCGTTCGGCGGTGGCGATACAACCCTCGTCGAAACCGTCGGTCAGGATGACGATGATGTCGCGGGGACCGATCTGTTCGCCGAAGACGCCGACGTCGCGGGTCCAGTCGGCGGCGCCCGAGGCCTTGAGCGGAGCGAGGGTCAACAGGACGCGGTCACGGTGCCGCCCGCCGGCATGCGGCGTCAGAACCATGGGACCCTCGGCGCGCTCGACCACCACGCCGAACCGGTCGCCCTGATAGAGCGCGATCTCCATCAGACTGGCGGCGATGCGGCGGGCGGCGTCGAAGCGGGACCAGTCGGGGCGGGCGAGGTCGGCCTGGGCCATGGAGGCGCTGGCGTCGATGACGATCCAGATGGCGACCGGGCTCTCGCGCTCGGCGTCGCGGACGAAGAACTTGTCGGACCGGGCATAGAGCTTCCAGTCGATGGCGCGCAGATCGTCGCCGCGCTCATAAGCCCGGTACTGTGCGAACTCGAGCCCGCCACCCTTGTTGCGGCTGTCGTGCATGCCCGCGCTGGCCAGCACCGCCGCGCGACGCGGGACGACGGAAAGGCGGCGTAGCCGGCTGCGCAACTCCGGGGGCAGGTCGAGCGGCGACATGCCTGGTCAGTCGGGCTTGGGCGCGGGCAGGGCGGCGATCAGGGCGGCCACGACGTCGTCGGCCGTCTTGCGCTGCGCCTCGGCGGCGAAGGACAGCAGGATGCGGTGACGCAGGACCGGAGCGGCGAGGGCGACGACGTCCTCGCGCGTGGCGGCGAGGCGACCGTGCAGCAGGGCGCGGGCCTTGGCGGCCAGCACCAGGGCCTGACCAGCGCGAGGACCGGCCCCCCAGCGGACGTAATCCTGCACCGCCTTGGGCGCCTCCGCCGACGGACGGGTGGCGCGGACCAGCGAGGTGATCCAGGTCAGCAGGGCCTCGCCGACATAGACGTCGCGCACCCATTTCTGCAGGGCGACGATGTCCTCGCCGACCATGACCTGGGGCACGGCGCCGATACCGGAGCCGGTCGTGGCGACGAGGATGGCGCGCTCTTCCTCGGCCGTCGGATAGCCGACGCGGATGTTGAGCAGGAAGCGGTCGAGCTGGGCCTCGGGCAGGGGATAGGTGCCGGCCTGTTCGAGCGGGTTCTGGGTGGCCAGGACGAAGAAGGGCTCGTTGAGCTTGTGGGTCACGCCGGCGTAGGAGACCGTGTGTTCCTGCATGGCTTCCAGCAGGGCGGCCTGGGTCTTGGGCGGGGTGCGGTTCAGCTCGTCGGCGAGGAACAGGTTGGTGAAGACCGGGCCCGGCTGGAAGCGGAAGCTGCGGTGGCCGGTGCCGTGATCCTCTTCCAGCACCTCGGTGCCGAGGATGTCGGAGGGCATCAGGTCGGGCGTGAACTGGACGCGCCGGAACTCCAGATGCAGGGCCTGACCCAGGGTGCGGACCAGCAGGGTCTTGCCGAGGCCCGGCACGCCCTCGATCAGGCAGTGACCGCCGGCGAGGAGGCCGATCAGCAGCTGTTCGACGACCTCGTTCTGGCCGACGATGGCCTGGCCGATGGCGGATTTCAGCTTGCCGAGCTGGCTAAGTCGGGCGTCGATCTCGGATTGGGTCGGCGTGGTCATGGTCGGTCCTGGGGGAGGTCAGGCGGTGAGGGCGTAGAGGATGATGTTGACCGCGAACTTCGTATTGTCCTCGGCCAGGAAGCGTTTGTTGCGCCAGTCGTAGTCCCACTCGCAGCCGTAATCCTTGTTGGAATACAGGACCCCGAGCCGGCCATCGATCTCGATGCCCTTGAGGTAGTCGTGGATGAGGTCGTCGCCCCAGCCGTTGAGCTCGAAGGTGGTGGCAGGCGGGCCGTCGTCGAACTTGAAGAAGCTCGAATAGATGTCGTGGTCGTTGGGCAGTTTCTTCAGGGCGTCGGCGCCGAAGATCGAGGCCATCTGGCGCTCGAAGGTCGTGGCGAACAGGCCGTCGATGTCGTGGTTGCAGTCGTCCACGAAGACGAAGCCGCCGTTCCGCACATAGCGCTCGAAGTTGCGGGCCTCGGCGGCGTTGAACTCCACCAGCTTGTGGCCGGCGAGGTAGCAGAAAGGGGCGGTCAGCATGGCTGGATCGGCCAGAGCCACGACCCGCTCGTCGGGATCGACCCTGAGGTTGGTGTAGTCGACGAGGGAGGTCAGGATGTTGGCCGGCATCCGCTGGTCCACGTCCCAGTCGCCGGAATCGTAGCGCAGCCGGGTGAACCAGAAATCGTAGGTCGCCTGCGCGTCGGCGGCGCGCGGCAACCCTGCAAGCAGGGCCCCCAGCGCGCCGCCGGTCAGCAGTCGCAAGACGTCGGCGCGTGTCATACTCGAACTCGACACGCAGCCTCTCCGGTCAGACGGCGTCGGACAGGGAGGTGAAGGTGAAGTCGCGCAGACGCATCGGCGGGATCATCATCGACAGGCTGCTCTCGTCGCCCGCGACCCGGACCGGACGGCCCAGTTCGTCGATGTTGTTGAGCATGATCACCGGCGACTCGTTGAAGCGGAAGTTCTTGAGCGGATACTTCAGCTCGCCGTTCTCGATGTAGAAGGTGCCGTCGCGCGTCAGGCCGGTCAGCAGCACGGTCTGCGGATCGACCATGCGGATGTACCAGGTGCGGGTCACCAGGATGCCGCGCTCGGTCTCGCGAACGAGTTCCGCGATCGACTTGGTGCCGCCCGACATGATCAGGTTGCCCGGCGTGGCGTTGGCTTCCTTGCCCTGTTTCTCGGCCCAGTAGCGGCCGTAGTTCAGGTTGGTGACCTTGCCGTCTTCGACGAAGTTGATGCGCTCGCGCGGCAGGCCGTCGCCATCCCACGGAAGGACCGGGCATTCCTCATGCCAGGGGTCGGCCGTGAAGGTGACGCGCGGGTCGAAGACCTGTTCGCCGATCTTGTTGCCGCCGCCCGGCTTCGACAGGAAGCTGCGGCCTTCGTCGGCGGCTCGGGCGCCGAAGAAGTTGAACATGAAGGAGATCAGGCCGGCGGCCGCCGCGGGCTCAAGGATGACCGTGTACTTGCCGGGCTCCAGCGCCTGGGCCTCGGCCGAGGCGGAAGCCTTGCGCATCGCCACCTGAATGTCGCTGTCGACGTTGAAGTCGCCGGCGTTCTGAAGGCTGCGACCGACCCAGCCCGAACCCTTGCCGTCCTCGGTGCGGACCGTGCAGGTGTAGTTCAGGTCCGTGCCGCGCTGGTAGCCGAAGTTCCCGTTGGAGTTGGCGAAGGCCGTGAAGCCCGCGCTGTCGTTCAGGAAGCCGGCCGCGATCAGGTTCTGCGACTTGCAGGGATCGATCGAGGCGCGGGCGATCTCGGCCCGATTTTCCGGCGTGATCGCGGCGGTGGCGGCGTCCCAGGTGTTCGAGGCGCGATAGGTCTGGCGCTGGACCGCCGGCATGAACTCGGGGTTCTCCGGGGCGAGTTTGGCCAGGTCCTCGGCGCGGCGAACCACGCGGGCGAGGGCCTCGTCCGAGAACTCGTTGATAGTGGCCGTGCCGACCCGTTTGCCGAACGCCACCTGGACGCCGAGCTGGGTGTCGGTGACGACGCCCGAGGTGGACACGTTGTTGAGGGCGAAGCGGATGTTCCCGTCGATCGAGCCGCCCAGCTGGGCGGTGCATTCGTCGGCGGTCGACAGCGCGATCACCTTGTCGAGGATCGTCTTGGCCTCGGCTTCCGTCATGATGCTCATGTGATTTTTCCCTTGGGTCCGATCAACCGAGCGAACGCGCGGTGTTGATGACGTTGATCTGGTCGAAGCGGGTCGTCGAAGAGCCGTGGCTTACCGCCGAGACCTGGCTGGGCTGTCCCTTGCCGTCGAAGAACGAGCCGAACATGCGGTAGTCGGTCTCGTCGCAGATCGCCGAGCAGGCGTTCCAGAACTCCGGCGTGCGCATCTGGTAGGCGACGTCTTCCAGCGGCCTGGTGATCGCGCCGTCCTTGATCTCGTAGAACAGGGTGCCGCCGAACTGGGCGTTGTAGCGCTGCTGGTCGATCGAGAAGGAGCCGCGACCCAGGATGTAGATCCCGTTCTCGACGTTCGAGATCATGTCATCGACCTTCATCGGCGTCTTGCCGGGCTTCAGCGAGACGTTGGCCATCCGTTGGAACTGAACCGACGACCAGCTGTCGGCGTAGGAGCAGCCGTCCGAGGCGTTCTTGCCCAGGATGTGCACCTGGTCGCGCGTGGCCTGATAGTCGACCAGCTTGCCGGCCTCGATCAGGTTCCATTCCTTGCACTGGATGCCTTCGTCGTCATAGCCGACGGCGCCGAGCGAGCCCCGCTGGGTCTTGTCGGCGACGATGTTGACGATGTCCGAGCCGTACTGGAAGCGGCTCTCGCGCTTGTCGAGCGTGGCGAAGCTGGTGCCGGCGTAGTTGGCCTCGTAGCCCAGCACGCGGTCGAGCTCGAGCGGGTGACCGACCGACTCATGGATGGTCAGGCCGAGGTGGTTGGGGTCCAGCACCAGGTCGTAGGCGCCCGGACGGACCGAGGTGGCCGTCAGCTTCTCGCGCGCCTGTTCGGCGGCGGCGATGGCGTCCTTGGTCATGTCGTAGGACATGCCGTAGCTGACCACGCCGTTGGAGGCGACGATCTGGTCGGCGGGGTTGCCGTCCAGATATTCGTAGCCGAGCCCCATTGGCGACGAGAGGCCGTCGCGGGTGCGGAACTTGCCGGTCGTCTGGTCGATCGCCGTCACCGTGAAGGGCGCCCAGATGCGGTGCACGTCCTGGTCGATGTAGGAGCCGTCAGAGCTGGCGAAATACTTCTGCTCGTTCACCAGGAAGAGCTGCGAGTTGACGAAGTTGGCTCCGGCGTTCGTCGCCGCGGCGTTGACGCCCAGCAGCAGTTCGACCTTCTCGGCGATCGGCACTTCCATGGCGTTGCGGCGGATCGGGGTCTTCCACGAGACCTCGCCGACGCCGCGCGTGGGCGCCAGCTGGACCGGCTGTGTCTGGTTCTTGGCGTTGGCCTTGGCGATGGCGACGGCGAGGCGGGCCGCATCGGCCACGGCCTCGGGTGTCATGATGTTGGTGGCGGCGAAGCCCCAGGCGCCGTCGGCGATGACGCGGACGCCCGTGCCCATCGACTCGGTGTTGACGATGTTCTGGACATTGGCTTCGCGGGTGATCACGAACTGGCGCATGTAGCGGCCGACGCGCACGTCGCAGTAGGTCGAGCCGGCGGCGGCGGCGGCGCTGAGGCCGGCATCGGCGAGGCGTTTCTTGACCGCGATCTCGATGGTCTCGGTCAGTTGCGACGCGGCGATGGCGCGTCCGGCGAATCCGGGCAGCAGAAGCCCCCCCGCGCCGATGCCGCAAGCGGCGAGGAATGAACGTCTATCCAAGGCTTCTCTCCACCCGAATGGCCTGCCGCGGGGGCGCACAGGCGGTGTTGAGCGGGCATCGCACAGAGCCCCCTCGTCACGCGGGCGGCATCTTTGACAGGCGGGTGACACAGGTCAAACGATCGGAGGCGTTAAGGCCGATCATTACGAACTCTTAACGCCGCCCCCAGTGTTGGCGGGCTTTTCAGACCGACGGGTCGAAGGGCCTGAGCGGCGCAAGAGGCGCGAATTCGCCCTCGGCGCGAGCCATACGCGCCTGAATCGCGGCCATGACATCGGCCGGGCTCCAGAGCGACCCCTGCATCACCGCGACCCATTCCAGTCCCTCGGCCACCGTGTGGTCGCGGGCGTGATTGAGGGCGGCCTTGGAGCCGGACACGGCCAAAGGCGCCTTGGTCGCGATCCGCTTCGCCATGTCGAAGGCGGCGGCGAGGACGGCGTCGGCGTCGGGCAGGACGGCGTTGACCAGACCCTGCCGTTCGGCGCGCTCCGACGTCAGGGTCGAACCCGTATAGGCCAGCTCGCGCACCACGCCTTCGGGCATCAGCTTGGGCAGGCGCTGCAGGCTGCCGATGTCGGCCATCATGCCGATGTTGATTTCCTCGATCCGGAAGTACGCATCCTGCGACGCCAGCCGGATGTCGCAGGCGGCGATCAGGTCGAGCCCGCCGCCGACGCAGGCGCCCTGGACGGCGGCGATGACCGGAAAGCGCACCTTCTCCAGGGTGGTCAGGGTGTCCTGCAGTTCGCGCGCGGTCTGGTGGAAGGCCTGCCGGTCGGCCGCCGTATCCGCGTTCAGGATCGCCCCGCCGGAGAAAACCGAGATGTCCATGCCGGCGCAGAAGTTCTTGCCCTCGCCGGACAGGACCAGGGCGCGGATCTCGCCGGTGGCGTCGAGCGCCTTCAGCTCCGGGCCGAAGCGCCGCCAGAAATCCATGTCCAGGGCGTTCGACGCCTCGGGGCGGGTCAGGCGCAGGTGCGCGACCGGGCCGTCGCGGGTGATCTCGAAGCTTGGCAAGGCTCAGGCGGCTTTCAGATCGGCGCGGCAGGTCATCAGCGGCTGGATCTTCTGGCCGAAGTCCTCGATGCCCTTTTCGAAATCGTCGAAGGTCAGCAGCACGCCGCCGGTGCCGGGCACTTCGCTCATCTCGTCCAGCATCCGCGCGACGCTCGCATAGGAGCCGACCAGGGTGCCCATGTTGATGTTCACCGCGCCTTCCGGTGCGGCGAGCTGTCGGACGTTGGTGGTGGCGTTGACCTTGTCGGCCGCGCCCTGATCCTTGAGCCAGCTGATCGCATCAACGTCGACGCCGTCGTTGTAGAGCTTCCACTTGGCCATCGCTTCTTCGTCGGTGTCGGCGGCGATGACCATGACGAGGACGAACATCTTCACGTCCCGGCCGGTCTTGGCGGTCGCCTCGGCGAGGCGCTCGTTGTTGAAGGCGAAGGCCTTGGGCGTGTTCACCCCCTTGCCGAGACAGAAGGCGTAGTCCGCCCACTGGGCCGAGAAGGCGAGGCCTTCGTCGGACGAGCCGGCGCAGATGATCTTCATGTCGGTCGAGGGCGTTGGCCGGACCAGACAGTCGTCCATCGTGTAGTAGTCGCCCTTCATGTCCGAGCGGCCCGTCTCCCACAGCTCGCGCAGGATGCGGGCGTATTCGTCGAGCATCTGGTAGCGGTTGCGAAAATGCTCCTCGCCCGGCCACAGGCCCATCTGGGAGTATTCCGGCTTCTGCCAGCCGGTGATCAGGTTGAGGCCGAAGCGGCCGTGGCTGATGCTGTCGATGGTGTTGCACATGCGCGCGGCGAAGGCGGGCGGGATGACCAGGGTCGGGCAGGTCGCATAGATCTTGATCTTCTCGGTGACTGCCGCGAGCCCGGCCATCAGGGTGAAGCTCTCCAGTCCGTACTCCCAGAACTCGGTCTTGCCGCCGAACCCGCGCAGCTTGATCATCGAGAGCAGGAAATCGAGGCCGTAGTGCTCGGCGCGCTGGGCGATGCGCTTGTTCAGGTCGAACGAGGGCATGTACTGCGGCGCCGTCTCCGAGATCAGCCAGCCGTTGTTGTTGATCGGTACAAAGACGCCGACTTCCATGATGTTCGCCCCTCAGTCGTCGCCGGAAAGAAAGGCGACCAGTCGCGCATTGAACGCACCGGAAGCCGTCGCCGTAAAGGCGTGTCCGCCCCAAGGGACGACATCGAGCGTCGCGTCCGGCAAACGCTCGGCCAGACGGCGCGACAGGAGCGGCGGGACCAGCATGTCGTCGGCCGAGGCGGCGACCAGCACCGGGTGCGGGATCTCTGCGAGCCGGTCGTCGATGTCGAAGGCCAGCAGGGCGCCGATGCGGGCCAGCATGACGTCGATGCGGGGGAAGCCCGCGATGTGGTGGGCCTCCTGCGTCTTTAGCAGGGCGTCGTTCTCGCTGATCCAGTCGGGCGGAAACAGGAACAGGGCCTGGGCCTCGACATAGGCGGTCGGACCGAAGGCTTCGAGCAGGCGCGTGCGGGCCGAGAAGCAGCGGGCGACGTGCGGGTCCGGCCGCGACCAGCCGTTGACGACGACGAGCCTGTCCAGCCGATCCGGATGGTCGAGCGCGAGCTGCAGCCCGGCGTTGCCGCCCGCTGCATGGCCGACGATGTGGGCCCTGGCCGTGTTGGTGGCGTTGAGGACGGCGACGATGTCCTGCGCCATCGAGGCGACGGCGTGGTCCGGCTTGAGACTGCGGTCGCTGCGACCCGTGCCGCGGTGGTCGTAGAGGATGACGCGGAAGCGGCCGTTCAGGGCCTCCATCTGGGGCGACCAGAAGGCCGCAGAGCCGCCGAGGCCGGCGGACATCAGGACGCTGTCGGCGCCCGCCGGACCCTCGTGGACCTCGTACCAGAGGCCGTCGGCGACGCCTGTCGTCACCGCTTCCCGGCGCCTTGGCCGATGTGGGCGATGGTGGCGATCTCGACGAGGAAGTCGGGGCGGACGAGGCCACACTGGATGCAGAACCGGGCGGGTTTGTCGCCGGGGAAGAACTCCGCATAGACCTTGTTCAGGGCGGCGTAGTGCGACCAGTCGGACAGGAAGATGTGGTTCATGGTCACGTCGTCCATGGTCCCGCCGGCGGTCTCGATCACCGATCTGATCGTTTCCAATACGATGCGGGTCTGGCCCTCGGCGTCGCCGACGCAGGCGACGTTGTTGTCCTTGTCGAAGGCCAGTGTCCCCGAGACATAGACGACGCCGTCGGCGAGCGTGCCGGGCGAGAAGGGGGCGATCGGGGTTTGGGTTCCGGGCGGGGTGATGACGGTCTTGGGCATTCAGGCCTCCTCAGTGTTGGGCGCGATCTGACCGACGACGCCCTTGAAGTCGGCGACGCTGGAGACCCAGCCGAAGAATGTCTCGATATTGTAGATGGCGGCCTTCTGGACGAAGTCCGGTCCGGCCTGATGGGTGGCGTCCTCCAGCACGATGCCGAAATACTCGAGGAAGAAGCCGTCCCTCAACGTCGACTCCACGCAGACGTTGGTGGCGATCCCGACGAAGACGAGGTTGCGGATGCCGCGCGAGCGCAGGACGCTGTCGAGCTGGGAGTTGAAGAAGCCGGAGTAGCGGGTCTTGTGCAGGCAGATGTCGCCGGGCTCGGGCTTCAGCGCGTCGACCAGTTCGTAGTCCCAAGTTCCGCGGGCGAGCAACGTCCCCGCCAGTTCGGGTCGGGCGCGCATGGTCTTCAGCGCATTGGATTTGTGGAAGTTGGGGCTGCCGGGGCCGCCCGCCTCGACATAGTCGGGGTCCCAGCCGTTCTGGAAATAGATGACCTGGACGCCGGCGCGGCGGGCGACCTCGAGCACGCCCTTCGTGTTCTCGACGACCTTGGCCGCGCCCGAGATGTCGAAGCCCGCCAGATCCAGATACCCGCCGGGCGAGGCGTAGGCGTTCTGCATGTCGATGACGATGACGGCCGTCTTCTCCGGATCAATCTCAAGCGGCTCGGGTCGGCAGGGCAGGGTGATCGTCGTGGCCATTCGCCGACCATGACACATGCAGGCGGCACGCCAAGTCCCGAGGACGCTTTGCGCGACTCCAAAATAGACTCCACAGAGTCGACAGAGTCGCGCGGGCGTCGTGACGCGTGCTGGCAGCGGACTTGTCAAAGACCCGGACGGCAGATGGAGCCGCTGTGAAGCGGACGCAAGACGACAAAAGGAATAAATTCGTATTTCAGATTACGGCGTCGGGCAGAGAGCGGTGATCGGGGCGACCAGTCTCAGGTCCTCGATCGACACTTCCGAACCGGTCGGGGCGGTGATCTGGAACTGGGACAGACGAGCCGGTTCGGCGCCTTCGAAGCAGCGCAGGGGAACGATGCTCGTGGTCCAGTCCAGGGCGGCGGGCAGGGCGACGGCGGCGGGGCCGATGGCGATCTGGACAGGAGCGTCGGCGCGGTAACGGATCGACACGGCCAGCGCCGGATCGCTCGGGGTCGGCGGGCCGCCGATGACAACGAGCGCGTCTTCGGCCGTGAAGCGGAAGCGGCGGGCGGACTCCTGGGCAGTGGCGTCGACGGGCGTCATGGCGACGCCGCCGGACGGGCTGGCGGCGGCGCCGGGGCTTTCGACGCGGTGGTTCCCCGCGGCGTCGCGCAGGGTCACCGACCAGGGCGCGACGAACCGACCCGAGGCGAAGAACCGGGGCAGGGGCGTGGCGTCGTCAGGCAGACCGTCGTCCTCGCTCAGCATCGGGGTCGAGGCGGGCCGCGCATAGGTCAGGCCATAGCCGAAGGCGAACTGCGGATCGTAGCCGGGCGCGCCGACGTTCTGCGGCGACTGCCCGGCGCTGCGGGGCCAGGAGAAGCTCAGGGTTCCGGTGAAGTCGTGGCGGGGCGTGCCATCGGCGCCGGCGACAAGGACATCGGCGATGCCCGCCCCCTCGCTGCCCGGCAGCCAGGCGGCGACGAAGGCGTCGGCGGCGTTGATCTCGGGGTTGGTCCAGAGCGGGCGGCCGGACAGGAAGACGGCGACGGTCGGCACGCCCTTGGCCTTCAGGCGGCGCAGGGTTTCCAGCGGACCGGTGGGGGCAAAATCCAGCGTGTCCTGATCGCCGTAGAACTCGGCGTAGGGCGTCTCGCCGAAGACGACGACGGCGACGTCGGGTTTGGTCTCATACGCGCCATCGGGCGACAGGGTCGCTTCGCCGCCGGTCCCGGCCACGGCGTCGCGCAGCCCGGCCCAGATCGAGGTCCCGCCGGGGAAGTCGGCGTTGGTGTTGCCGACACCCTGCCAGCCGATGGTCCAGCCGCCGGCCGCCAGACCGATGTCGTCTGCGGCCTCGCCCACGACCAGCACCCGGGCGCCGGGACGGAGGGGGAGGACGGCGTTCTCGTTCTTCAGCAGGACCAGCGACTGGCGCACGGCCTGACGGGCGAGGGCCCGGTGGTCGGCCGAGCCGATGACCTCGAACCGGCCCTCGATCGGGTCGGCGGGGTCGAAGACGCCCGCCGCGATCTTGGCGCGCAGGATGCGGGCGACGGCCTCGTCCAGCCGGGCGGCCGAAATCTCGCCGGAGCGGGCCTGGGCCAGTGTGTTGTCGTAGAGGGCCTTCCAGGCGTTGGGGGCCATGAACATGTCGAGCCCGGCGTTGATCGCGTCGGGGCATGAGTCGGAGCGGCAACCGGGCAGGGCCGCGTGGGCGTCCCAGTCGCCGATCAGCAGGCCCTCGAAGCCGAGCGGGCCGCGCAGGACATCGGTCAGGAGGGAGCGATTTCCGGTGTGCTTGGCGCCGTTCCAGCTCGAGAAGGACACCATGACCGACAGGACGCCCGCGTCGATGGCCTCGCGATAGCCGGACAGGTGGATGTCGATCAGGTCCTGTTCGGACACGGCCGCGTCGCCCCGGTCACGGCCGTCGGTGGTGCCGCCGTCGGCGAGGAAATGCTTGGCCGATCCCATGACTTGGCCGGATGACAGGCCCGCGCCGTCGCGCAGATCGCCTTGCAGGCCGTGGACGAGGGCGGCGGCGTAGCTGCGGGCGACCGACGGGTCTTCGGAGAAGCCCTCATAAGTCCGGCCCCAGCGGTCGTCGCGCGGCACGGCCAAGGTCGGGGCGAAGGTCCAGTCGACGCCGGTCGCGGCGACCTCCTCGGCCGTGGCGCGGGCGATGGCCCCGACCAGCGCCGGGTCGCGCGCGGCGCCCAGGCCGATGTTGTGCGGGAAGAGGGTCGCCCCGACGATGTTGGCGTGGCCATGCACGGCGTCGACCCCGAACAGCAGGGGAATGCGCGCGCCCGGACGCCCGGCGGCGGCGGCGCGGAAGGCGCGCGACAGGTCGAGCCAGGCCTGGGGCCCCGACCGCTCGTCGCCCTTCGGAGAGGAACTGCCGCCGGCCAGGATCGAGCCGATGGGGTAGGCGGCGAGGTCCTCGGGCCTGATCGAGCCGATGTCGGCCTGGATCAGCTGGCCGACCTTTTCCTCGATGGTCATGGCGGCCAGGAGTTCGCGGACGCGAGCCTCGGTCGCCGGACCGGTCAGGGCGGCGGGGCTGTGCGACGTGGGCCAGCGGTTGGGGTGGGCGACGGCGTCCTGCGCCCGGGCGGGCGCGGCGAGGAGGGCGAGGGCGGCGGCGCTTGCGGCGAGGGATCGGCGGGTCATCACAAACCTCGGGACGAGGGATCAGCCCACTGGCCTGACCCGGGCAAGGACATTACAACGAAGGCGGCATGACCACATCGACCGCAGACACCCGCAAACTCTATCAGCAGGTCGCGACCTCGGTCGCCGCCGGGATCGCCGCCGGGCGCTACACCGTGGGCGCGCGCCTGCCGTCCGAGCGCGACCTGGCCGAGGATTTCGGCGTCAGCCGCCCGACGGTGCGCGAGGCCATGATCGCTCTGGAGATCCGGGGTCTGGTCGAGGCGCGACCGGGGTCGGGCATCTATGTGACGGAAGCTCCGGCGACCGGTCCCGCGCCGGAGCTGGACATCGGCGCCTTCGAGCTGACGGAGGCGCGGCGTCTGTTCGAGGGCGAGGCCTGCGCCTTGGCCGCCAGCGGCATCACCGAGGAGGAGATCGCCGAGCTCGAGGTCGTGCTGAACCAGATGGTCGGGGAAAACACCCTGGCCACCCCGATCGGCGAACAGGCGGACCGGCGCTTCCATACCCTGATCGCCCAGGCGACGCGCAACTCCGCCATCGTCATGGTGGTCGAGAACCTGTGGGACCTGCGCTACCGCTCGCCTCTGTGCGCCGCCATGCTGGCCAAGGCGCGTCAGGTGGGCGTGCGGCCCCTGATCGAGGATCACCGCGAGATCCTGGACGCCCTGATCCAGCGCGATCCGAAGGCGGCGCGGGCGGCGATGCACAGCCATCTGGGTCGTGTGATCGAGGGCCTGCTGACGGCGACGGAGATGGACGCCCTGGCGCGCACCCGGTCGGACGTCGAGGCGCGCCGCCAAGAGATGGCCCGCCGCTCGGCCATCTGACCGCTCACGGCGCATAGGGCGGCAGTCTGAGGTTCAGATCGAGTTCGGCGTTCCGCTCGCGATAGAGGGCCGCATCGGTCGCGAGGTCGGTGTCGTTCCACGCCCAGGCGCCGCGCTGGAAGACTTCGTACAGGCCCTGGGTCTCGGTCTTGTCGAGTTCGGGGTAGGGCCACTGGTTTTCACGCCCCGCCCAGCCGGCCATGAAGGTCGTTGCGCTCCGCAGCGAACGCCCGTCGGCGCTCTGCCAGTTCCACAGGTCGACGCCGACGCAACTGCCGATCTGGGCCAGGTCGAAGGCTGCCGTCAGGGTCCAGGTCGAATAGTGCAACGAGCGGGTGCGGGTCAGTTCCTGAGGCAGGCTGCCGTCCGGGGCGAACTGGGGGACGATACGGGTGGTCCTGAACCGTTCGGCGACCGTCTGCGCCACCTCGTCCATGCCGGCGTAGAGGGCGAACTCCGAGATCAGCATGTCGTAGTAGACGCCGTGATTGTTGGTCGCGGCCTTCTCGGCGCGTCCGATCTCGCTGGTGGCCATCCATTCGACCAGGGCGGCGAACCAGTCGCGCAGCGACGCGCGCTCCTCTTCGGTCAGGGCCGACGAGGTGTCGAGCAGCCCGAGCGACTCGACCACCTTCACCAGACGGGTCGCGTCGATGACTCCCTCGGCCCGACCGGACACCCGTCCCGGTACGGCCTGGCCGTGGTTGAAGTTGGGGTTCATCCGGGTCTCGGGGGCCAGGAACCAGACCTTGATGAAGGCCGCCGCCCGGGTCGCGTAGCGTTCGTCGCCGGTGAAGTAATAAGCCAGCGACAGGGCCTGAACGTCCTGGCTCATCGCCTCCAGATCAGTCAGGTCGAAGGCGCTGGTGTCGCGCTCCGGATTGAACTGACCGTCGCGCCGGACATAGGGCAGGCCGTTCGGCTGGGCAGGGTCGGGCCACCAGTAGGGACCCATGCTCATATAGTCGTGCCTGTCGCCGCTGGCGGGCGTCCGGGTCTTGTCGACTACGGTGTAGGGGCCGCGCGTCAGGGCGGCGTCGGCGCGGGCCAGCATCGCGGTGCGCGCGGGCTGCAGGGTCTCATCGGTCGCGAGCCGCGCCTTGATCGTCTCCAGCCAGTCGGGCCGCCACAGGAAGGTGCGCCGGCCGTCGAAGGCGGAGGCGTAGCCCATCGACCCTTCGCAGACCGGGGCCGTCGTCTGGGCCAGGACGGGCGTCGCGGTCGCGACGACGGCCATGACCATGGACAGGAGGGAGGGGCGGATCATCGGGCTTTCCGGGAAGAAGCAAGCCCGCGGCGACCGAAAGCCGCCGCAGGCTTCGGGGAGAGCGTCAGTAGCGGAAGACGACGCCGGCGTAGATCTGCGGCGTGCTCTCGCTGACCTCGGTGATCGAGTCCTCGCCGGCCTTGTAGAGGATGTCCCGCTCGTTGAGCACGTTGAGGGCCTGGGCCTTGAACTGCATGTGCTCGTTGATCCGGTAGCTGGCCGAGAGGTTCAGATAGCCCGCGCCCTGAACGCCCCGGTTCGTCGAGCTGTTCGGCTTGGAATACTCCGACCGGTAGCGGTAGGCGGCGCGCAGCTGGATGCCCATGCCTTCCCAGAAGATCGAGGCGTTGGCGCTGTGACGCGACAGGCCGCGCAGATTGGCCGGATCGACATAGGGGGCGACGGTCGAGGGGTCGGGGAACTCGAAATCGGCCTCGGCATAGTTGTAACCCGCCGACACGCCCAGACCGCTCCAAAGGCCCGGCAGGGTGGTGAAGACGTGGCTGCCGCTGAGCTCGACGCCGTACAGATGGCGCTGCTCGGTATCGTTGGCCGGGGCGACGGCGTTGAAGGTCACTTCCGTCCCGTTGGCGATGATCGAGGTGGTGAAGGGCTGGACGGCGTCGAAGGCCGCGCCCTTGATCAGCTTGTAGTAAGGCGCGATCGAAAAGCTGGTGTCGGCGTTCAGGTAGAACTCCAGCGACGAATCGAAATTCCAGGCTTCCAGCGGCTTCAGGTTCGGATTGCCGGTCTGGGAGTTGGCGAGGACCCCGGCGACGGTGGTGGCGGTCGCATCGACGATCGGATTGATGCCGACGTTGAACTCCTCGATGCCGACGCGGGCGATGGCGCGCGACACGCCGAAGCGCAGGCGGGTGCGGTCGTTGAGGTCGAAGTTTAGGTTCGCGCTGGGCAGCCAGTAGTCGTAGTCGCCGTCGCCGGTGATCTCGGTCAGGGTGCCCGGCACGACGACGATGGTCGCGGCCGAACCGGCGACCGACGGCGTTACGGTGACGGCGGAGCGGAAGCCGCGCGCCTCGACCTGGGTCGAGACGTAGCGCAGGCCAAAGTTGCCGCTGACCGGAATGTTGTTCCAGTCCGTCGCGAAGCTGGTCATCGCATAGACGGCGCTGATCGTCTCTGTGACGTCGATGTCTTCGGGCCCGCGCGAGTCGGCCAGCAGGGGGTTGGTGTCCCGCCCGGTGTAGGCACGGAACAGGCAGTCGTTGCTGAACTGGGCCCAGGACCGGATGTTGGTCGAGGACGCGCTCATGAAGTCCCTCGTGGCGAAGGGCACGCGGCACTGGGCGTTAGCCTGCGCCGTGATCTGGGCGACCGTCATGCCGTCGCGGGCGATCGGCGTGGCGACGTCCGAGTTGTTGTTCAGGTCGGTTTCCCGAGTGTGTTCGGACACCCGGGCGCCGAAGCCGATGGAGCGGAAGAAGCCCTCGTCGCCCAGGTCATAGGTCGCATCGACCCGGGCCGCAGCGATCGCGTCTTCCCGATCGGTGACCAGGCGATAGCGGGCGTAGTTGGTGTTGGCGGCCGGGACGGCGATCAGGAAGTTCGCAGGATCGTTCACATCGAACCCGACGAAATTCACGCTTGGGACGACGTCCCGGGCGCCGTCCAGATCATAGACCACACGGCGGCTGGACCGCATGTTGGTGGCCTTCTGAAGTTCGGTGCGGTGCGACTGGGAGTAGGACAGATCGCCGGTGACCTGAAGACGGTCGCCTTGCCAGCGGGTGAACAGGCCGCCGCCGATGTATTCCTCTTCGCGCAGGCGATCCTCGAACTGGACCTCCAGGTTGGAGTTGCCGGTGTAGCGGATCAGGGCGCCTTCGCTGTAGCCGTTGTCGCCCGTGCCGATCAGGGTCGGCTGGATGCCGCGCGCGGCTTCGGTGATCGCCAGCTGATTACGGTTTTCCAGGCTGGAACGGTTCGAGTACTGGGCGTCCAGAGTGAAATCCAGACGGTCCGTGGGACGCCACTGGAGGGCGCCCAGCAGGCCGTCACGCTCTTCGCTGGTGTTGATCTGGCGGAAGGTCCGCGAGGTGGTGCCGAAATAGAGAGGGCCCTGGGTCGTGCCGGCCTGGTTGGCGGCGCTCAGCGTCGACCGTATGGCGCAGTTGAAGCTCGTTCCCGCGGCCGTCTGCTGGGCCGCTGTACCGCCGATGAAGTTGGGGTTGTTGGCCACGGTGTTGCAGGGAATGAAGGCGGAGTTGGTCGTGTAGTAGTCCTCGGGCACCGCCTGGTCCTGATGCTGGTAGCCGATGCTCAGGCCCAGATCGCCGATCGCGGTGTCCAGCCAGCGATTGGTCCAGGAGATGTTGGCGCGGTAGCCCATGCCGTTGCGGCCCAGGATGGCGGCGTCCTTGGGCTGGTAGACAGCGCGATATTCGGCCTGGAGGCGCGGCGTGGCCTCCAGCGGGCGGATCGAGCGCAGGTCGATGACCCCGGCGATGCCGCCTTCGGCGAAGTCGGCCTGTTGCGACTTGTAGACCAGGACGCCGTTCACGAGCTCGGACGGGAACTGCTGGAAGGCCACCGAACGGTCCGGACCTGCGGTCGAGACCTCACGGCCGTTGAAGGTCGAGAAGGAGAGGGTGGGGCCCAGGCCGCGAACGGACAGTTCGTTGGCGTTGCCCTTGAACCGGTCGGCGGTGACGCCCGTGATCCGCTCCAGCGTGTCGCCCACGGAGTTGTCGGGCAGGGAGCCGATCTCGTCGTTGACGATGGCGTCGACGATCGTGGCCGTCTCGCGCTTCACGGCGATGGAGTTGCGCTGCGTCGCCCGGATCCCGGTGACGACGATCTCGTCGACCGAGGACTCCTGGTCCTGCGGCGCGGGCGGCGTATCTGTCGCATTCTGGGCGAAGGCGGCCGTCGACATCGCCATCGCGGCGACGGAAGACATTAGCAGGACGCGGCCTGCGCGCAGCGATACTGTGGTCATGTTGGTTTCCCCTCCAGGAAGTTTCGTCGCGCACCCGTTGGTCGGGCGACCTTGCAAACAGGCTAGACCAGAAATGACACCGGTGGCAATATTGGTCTGGCCAAAATATCCCGGGGCAACCGGGGCCGGGTCATAGGGAGATCAGGATGTTCGGACTGAAACACACACTTGTCGTCGGTCAGGCGATGCTGCTGCTGGCCTGCGCCCCGGCCCTGGCCCAGACGCCGGATCCGGCGGTGATCCAGCAGGCGCGCCGCGTCGCGGATTGGCAACTCGCCCATATGGAGCAGTTCGAATACGTCACCACCTTCCGCGAGCCGACCGCCGATCCGATCGACTGGATCCAGGCGACGCTCTGGGTCGGCCTGACCGATCTGGCCGACGTCACGGGCGACGCCCGCTACGCCGACGCAGTGGTGGCTCAGGGGCAGGCGGCGAACTGGGGCTTCGGACCCCGGCCCCGCCACGCGGACGCCGACGCCATCGGTCACGCCTGGATCTGGGCGGCGACGAAGGTCGAGGGCGAGGAACGCACGCGTCGTCTTGCTCCTGTCCGCGCCCGGTTCGACGCCGTCCTGGCGACGCCCAGCGACGTCTCCATGATCTTCGACGAGGGGCGCGGCGAACGGCCCTGTCAGGTCCGCTGGTGCTGGAGCGACGCCATCTTCATGGCCCCGCCGGTCTGGGCCGCCCTGTCGGCCGCGACAGGCGAGCCGGCCTACTGGCGCCACGCGGACCACGAACTGCAGGCGACGATCGACGCCCTCTACGATCCGGAGGAGCACCTCTTCTATCGCGACAGCCGCTTCATCGGCCGCGAAGGCCCGGCGGGCCGCAAGGTATTCTGGAGCCGGGGTAACGGCTGGTCCTACGCCGGTCTCGCGAAGACGCTCGAGGTCCTGCCGGCCGACGATCCGTCGCGCGCTCGATATGTCGAACTGTTCCGCCAGATGTCCGAACGCATTCGCGGACTGCAGGGCGCCCAAGGCTACTGGCCCGTCTCGCTGCTCGATGCAGGCGGCCCGCCCGAGACCAGCGGCACGGCCTTCTTCGTCTACGGCATGGCCTGGGGCGTGAACCACGGGGTGCTGGACAAGGCGATCTATGGCCCCGCGATCCGCACAGGCTGGGCCGCCCTCGACCGCGCCGTCCAGCCCGACGGCCATCTCGGCTGGGTGCAGCAGGTCGGCTATGCGCCGGACCAGGTCGCCGCAACCGACACCCAGCTCTACGGCGTCGGAGCCATGCTGATGGCCGCATCCGAGGTCTCGCTTCGGCAAGATTGGTAAGGCCAGTTGACGAGCCGGTCTGGCCGCAATAGCGTGGAGTTCTGCTCTCCTAAGGCAGACGCCTTTCGGGGGGGCGGCCCGCTGGCCGTCCCCCTTTTTCTTTCGAGAGTTCCGCATGCGTCCTGTTCACGTCCTCGCTGCGCTCGCCCTCGGCATTGCGGCCCTGCCCGTCGCGGCCACGGCCCAGGAAAGGGGGGCGATCTACCTGACCCCCCCGCCGATGAACCAGTCGGTTCAGGGCCGGGTCCGCCCGCAGATCGAAGCCCTGCTGGAAGCCCTCGCCGCCGAGGGCCGCGACTACACGCTCGACGGCATCGAAGTCTTCGAGGCCCAGGACAAGTTCCTGCCCGGCAAGATCGCCAGCGGCATGTCGCACGTCCTGGTCGCCACCTCGCGCGACGACCCTGCCTTCGCCGAACGGCTGGCCGCCTTCCGTCGCCTGTCGGAACTGACGCTGGAGGACACGAACGACAGCTGGGGCATCTACTACTATATCTCGGCCCTGCATGAGCTGAAGGCGGCCGGCCTTCTGGACGAGGCGGTCAGCCCGGCGACCCTGGCCCGGCTGCGCGAGCGGCTCGACTGGCGCGCCTTCGTGCGCGAGCCCGAGCTGACCCTGATCAACCTGCCCAACAACTACTACGGCGTGGCCTTCAGCATCGCGCGACTGCGGTTCCTTCTGGGGTGGGAGGACGCCTCCGCCTCCGAAGCGCTACTGGCGAAAACCCTCCAGCATTTCCGCGACTATTCCGGCGAGTACGGCTTCGCCGACGAGACCTCTGGGGAGGGCCGGTTCGACCGCTACTCCGTCCTCCTGATCGGCGAGATCGCCCAGAGGTTCATCGAGACCGGCGTAGAACCGCCGCCGGAGGTCCGCACCTGGCTGCGCAAGTCCGTCGACCTGATGCTGCCGCGCCTGAACCTGCGCGGCGAAGGGTTCGAGTACGGGCGCAGCATCGGCGTCTATGGCGAGACCGCCTTCCTCGAAGTCCTGACCGCCGCCGCCGCCCTCGACGTCCTGACCGACGACGAGAAGGCCATGGCCTATGCCTTCTCGTCGCGGGTCGCGGCCCGCTACATCGACTTCTGGCTGGACAGCGGGACCGGCTCGGTCAACCTTTGGGACCACGGTCGCAAGACCGACGCCTATCGCGGCAAGCACCGGATTCTCGGCGAGAACCTGAGCCTCGCGCACCAGCTGATCTACACCAACGCCATCTGGAACCGGTTGGGGATGACGGACGCCGCGCCCGACGCCGGCTTCGAGGCCTGGCTGGACCGCCGCCCGACCTCGATGACAACCTGGTTCGCGCGCGGAGACCATGACCGGGTGCTGGTGACGTATCGCGACGGGGATCGCGTCATCGGCCTGCCGCTGATCAACGGGGGTCCGACCCAGCATATGAACACCCCCTATTTCCCGATCCCCTTCTCGCCCGGTGTCCTGTCCGGCGCGGCAGACGAGACCTTCCCACAGCTGGTTCCCCGGCTGACGCTGACGGACGGGTCGATGCTGATGCCGCTGTCGTATTTCAAGGACGTCGTCGTCGCCGAAGACGGCGCCCGCACCACCGTCAGCTTCCACCAGGACGAATTGGACTGGATGGGGGAGGAGGCGCCCCGACCGGACACGCGGGCGACGATCCAGACTCGTTATGTCCTCGAACCCGGCGCCGTCACCCGCAGCGACGAGATCGTCGTCGACGGCGCCGCCGTGGTCGATCTGGAGTTCCCGGTCTTCTCGCGCGGCGCGACGACGGAAGGCGCCGTGATTCGCTTCGCCCAGGGCGAGGTCGCGTCCTTCGAGGCGACCGGCATGACCTGCGCTCCGACGGAGGATTTCGACGCCGCGACCTATGCCAGTCCCGTCGGCGCCTTCCGGACCGTGATCCGCTGTCGTGCGGAGATCGAGGATCGCGCCAGCCTGTCGTGGCGCATCGGCTTCGCGCCCTGAACCCTGTTCGGCGTGAGACACCGGTCCCGTCCGGACCAGGGCCGACCCGGCGGACTCAGTTTCTGCAGTCCCGTTCAGCCCGCGCGGCCCTTCGCCGGGTCACGGTCATGGCGAAGGCGACCCCGGCGCCGAACAGAAGACCTTCAAGACCGGCCGTCACCGTGCGGCCGACCCGGCCGAAGTCGGCCTCCCCGAACAGCCGGCCGAGATGATCCAGCCTCAGGCTCGACCCCGGAAACCGGTCCGCCAGCAGGTCCAGACTTCCGCCCATCAGACGCCCGCCACACAAGCCGATCAACACCCCCGCGACGGCCGCACAGACGCCCGTGATCGCCGCGCTGCGCCTCGGCGAGATCAGCCCCCTCCGGTGCGACAGCCAGAAACCCAGCCCGACCGCCCCGCCCAGCAGCGCCCCTTCCGGCGCCCCGGTGATGGCGCCCGGCGACTGGCCGAACAACAGGGTGAAGGCGTCCAGCCCGACCATCTTCACGACGGCCCCGACCAACAGTCCGCCGGCCGCCCCGCCTGGAATGGCGGTGGTCTCGCGCCATCCCGGAACGGCCGTCGAGGCCGCGATCCCGAACCCGACGCCGGCCCCGCCCATCAGTCCGACGACCATGGTCAGACAGGCGATCACGAGCAGGGCCGAGACCGATCCTCCGCCCTCGGAAATCCCCACGAACCCGTAGACGAACCCACCCAGCAACCCCGCTGCGCCGCCCCCGATCATGCCCGCACGCCCGAGCCGGAACACCGTCTCCCAATCCCGGCGTGGCGGCGCCGAAGCGAGTGGCGTCGGCGCATCGATCGTCGCATCGACCGGCGCGATGAAGCGATAGCCGTGCTTTGGCGACGTCTCGATGAAACGCGGGTTGGTCGCATCGTCTCCCAAGGCGCGGCGCAGGGACCGGATGCATTGGGTCAGGGCCTCGTCGGTGACCGGCACGCCGCGCCATACCTCGTCGAGAAACCGCGTCTTCGAAACCAGTCCGCCGCGCTCGCCGACCAGCAGCACCAAGGCGTCGAGATAGCGGGCGTTGAGCTCCACCGTCGCCCCGTCGCGTGTCAGCCGGCGGTTGCGGGGATCAAGCAGGAAGGGGCCGAAGCGAAGGACGCCGTCTGACACGTTTCAGCGATTCCTCAGGTCCTGCTCATGACGCTCATCGTCCGCGCGGCCACGGTGGAACCTCATCCAGACAAGGACCGAAGGCAATGGCGAACATCTCCGATATCCGATCGAGCGACACCCCGTGGCGCATCCTCATCTGGGGCGGGCTGGCCGCCCTGCTCGCGCTTCCCGCCATCGCCATGCGATTCACCGACGAGGTCGTCTGGACCGCGACCGACTTCGTCACCGCCGCCGTCATCTTCGCCGTCGTCGGAGCCTGTTTCGAGTGGGCGGCGCGGATGTCGCGGAACTGGGTCTATCGCGCCGGCTTCGCCATCACGATCATCACCAGCTTCCTGACCGTCTGGGTCAACCTGGCCGTCGGCATGATCGGCAACGAAGAGAACCCCGCCAACCTGATCTTCCTCGGCGTCCTCCTGACCGCGATCGTGGCCTCCATCGTCGCCCGCTTCCGCGCCGACGGCATGTCCCGAGCCATGCTGCTGGCGGCCCTGGTCCAGGCAGGATGCGCCGCGTGGGCCGCCTCCAGTGGCCATGCCCGAGACGCGATCTTCATCTCGATCTTCAGCGTTTTCTGGCTCGCCTCGGCCGCCCTGTTCCGGATGGCCGCGCGCTCGGGCGCCTAGGCGGAGGGCAGCAAGGTCCCGGCGAACCGCCGATAGCGGCCCGCACGCACTCCGTCCGTCGCGCGGGCGATGTCGGGGGCGAAATAGTGGTCGCTGTCGTAGGCGGCGACCGCCTCTCGCACGATCGACCAGACCTGTTCCAGGGCCGGAGAGCTCTTCAGCGGACGATGGAATTCGATGCCTTGGGCGGCGGCCAGCAGCTCGATGCCGACCACGGTCGCGGTGTTCTCGGCCATCTCCAGCAGGCGCCGCGCGCCGTGGGTGGCCATGGAGACGTGGTCCTCCTGATTGGCCGAGGTGGGGACCGTATCGACACTGCACGGGTGGCTGAGCATCCGGTTCTCGGCGACGAGTGCGGCGGCGGTGACCTGGGCGATCATGAAGCCGGAGTTCAGCCCGCTTTCCTTCACGAGGAAGGCCGGCAGTTCGCTCATCTTCGGATCGACGAGGATGGAGGTGCGGCGTTCGGAGATGTTGCCGATCTCGCACAGGACCATGGCCAGCTGGTCCGCCGCGAAGGCCACCGGTTCGGCATGGAAGTTTCCGCCGGAAATCACGTCTCCATCGTCGATCAGAACGAGCGGATTGTCGGTCACCGCATTGGCCTCGCGCTCCAGCGTCGCGGCGGCGTTGCGGATCACATCCAGCACCGCGCCCATGACCTGGGGCTGGCAGCGCAGGGAGTAGGGGTCCTGCACCTTGGCATCCCCCTCGCGGTGGCTGTCCCGAATGGCGCTGTCGGCCATCAGACCGCGCAGGGCGGCTGCGACGTCGATCTGGCCCGGCTGGTTGCGCAGGGCGTGGATGCGGTGATCGAACGGCGCGTCCGAGCCTTTCAGCGCATCGACCGACAGGGCCCCCGCCGCGATCCCGGCGGCGAAGGCGGCCTCTGTCGCGAACAGGCCGGCGAGCGCGAGCGCCGTCGAACACTGGGTGCCGTTGAGCAGGGCGAGGCCTTCCTTGGGGCCCAGGGTCAGGACCGACAGACCGGCCCGCGCCAGAGCGGTCTCGGCGTCCAGCGTCTGGCCCTGATGGCGCGCTTCGCCGACACCGATCAGGACGCAGGACATGTGGGCCAGCGGCGCCAGATCGCCCGAGGCGCCGACCGAACCCTTCGAAGGAATACAGGGCAGGACATCGTTGTTGACCAGTCCGATCAGCGCCTCCAGCGTCTTGCGCCGCACGCCCGAAGCGCCCTTCGACAGGCTGGCGATCTTGAGGACCAGGATCAGCCGCACGACCGCGTCGTCCAGCAACGGCCCGACCCCGCAGGCGTGGCTGAGCACGAGGTTCTTCTGCAGCGTCTCCAGATCGCCGGACGCGATCGAGGTGTTGGCCAGAAGGCCGAACCCCGTGTTGATGCCATAGACGGTGCGGCCCTCGGCGATGATGGCGGCGACGGTGGCGGCGCTCTTCTCGACATCGGCCCAGGCGGCGTCGGTCAGGGAGACGGTGACCGGCCCGTCCAGCACAGTGCGGAGCTGGGCGAGGGTCAGGGGGGCTGGGCCGAGGGTGATCGTCGTCATTGGAAATATCCTTTCCCTCTCCCGGTGGGAGAGGGCTTGAGCGCCCGAGAGCGGAGCGATCGGTCTTGCGCGAAAGGGTGAGGGTCGTGTGTCACCGGTGAGGGTCGACCCTCACCCGACCGCGCCAGGACGACGGCTCCGCCGCCGTGCGCGATCTCTCTCTCCCAATGGGAGAGGGTCATTTGAGCGACGGCAGGTTCAGGCCATGCTCGCGCGACGCTTCCCGCGCGATCTCGTAACCGGCGTCCGCGTGGCGCATGACTCCGGTGGCGGGATCGTTCCACAGCACCCGCTCCAGCCGCTTGGCGGCCTCCGGCGTGCCGTCTGCGACGATGACGACGCCGGAGTGTTGCGAATAGCCCATGCCGACTCCGCCGCCGTGGTGCAGCGAGACCCAGCTGGCGCCCGAAGCGGTGTTCAGCAGCGCGTTCAGCAGCGGCCAGTCGGAGACCGCGTCCGACCCGTCCATCATGGCCTCGGTCTCGCGGTTCGGGCTGGCGACCGAGCCCGAGTCGAGGTGGTCCCGCCCGATGACGATGGGGCCGGAGAGCTCGCCCGAGGCCACCATCTCGTTGAACATCAGACCCGCCCGATGACGGTCGCCCAGACCGATCCAGCAGATGCGCGCCGGCAGGCCCTGGAAGGCGATCCGCTTGTCCGCCATGTCGAGCCAGCGATGCAGACCGGCGTTGTCGGGGAACAGCGTCTTCATCGCCGCATCGGTCTTGCGGATATCCTCCGGATCGCCGGTCAAGGACGCCCAGCGGAACGGCCCGATCCCGCGACAGAACAGCGGGCGAATATAGGCCGGCACAAAGCCCGGGAAGTCGAAGGCGTTGGCCACGCCCTCGTCGAAGGCGACCTGACGGATGTTGTTGCCATAGTCGGTGACCGGGATGCCGGCGGCCTGGAAGTCGAGCATCGCCTGCACATGGACGGCGCAGGATTTGCGTGCGGCGGCCTCGACGGCGGCGGGATCGGAGACGCGCTTGTCCTCCCATTCCCCCACCGTCCAGCCCATGGGCAGATAGCCGTTGATCAGGTCGTGGGCGCTGGTCTGGTCGGTGACGAGGTCGGGCCGCACGCCGCGTTTGACCATCTCCGGCAGGACCTCGGCGGCGTTGCCGAGCAGGCCGACCGAGATCGGCTTGTCGGTGCGCCCGGCCTCATCGATCAGGGCCAGGGCCTCGTCCAGAGTCCCGGCCATGACGTCGAGGTAGCGGGTCCGCAGACGCATCTCGATCCGGCTGCGCTGGCATTCGACGGCCAGACAGGACGCGCCGGCCATGGTCGCGGCCAGGGTCTGGGCGCCGCCCATGCCGCCGAGACCGGCGGTCAGGATCCACTTGCCCGACCAGTCGCCGCCGTGATGCTGGCGGCCGGCCTCCATGAAGGTCTCGTAGGTGCCCTGAACGATCCCCTGGGTGCCGATGTAGATCCACGACCCGGCCGTCATCTGGCCGTACATCATCAGACCCTTGCGATCGAGTTCGTTGAAATGCTCCCAGGTCGCCCACTTCGGCACCAGGTTGGAGTTGGCGATCAGGACGCGCGGGGCATCCGTATGGGTCCGGAAGACGCCGACCGGCTTGCCCGACTGGACCAGCAGGGTCTCGTCCGGCGCCAAAGCCCTCAGGCTCTCCACGATGCGGTCGAAACTGGCCCAGTCGCGCGCCGCCTTGCCGATGCCGCCATAGACGACGAGGTCCTCCGGCCGCTCGGCCACCTCGGGATCGAGGTTGTTCATGAGCATGCGCAGGGCGGCCTCGGCGGCCCATGTTTGAGCCGTCATCTCGGGGCCGCGAGGGGCGCGGACGACGCGGGCGTTCGATTGGGTCATGTCAGGCTTTCCGGGCGAAGTCGGCGCAGGCGGTCAGGATGGCGCGCAGGTGGCGGCGCATGGGTTCGGCGAGTGCGGGATCGTAGGGCGAGGGCCAGTTCGCCTCGGACACCTCGCCTTCCGGATCGAGCATGTAGCCGCGGTCGGCCAGCTCCATCTGGATGGCGTGAATACCTTCGGCGGGGCGGCCGTAGTGACGCGTCGTCCAGCCGCCCTTGAAGCGGCCGTTCAGGACGTGGGTCCAGCCGGTGACGGCGCAGGCGGCCTCGACCGCCTGGCTAAGCTCCGGAGCGCAGGTGACGCCGTTGTTGTCGCCGATGTTGAACAGTGGCAGCGCGCCGTCGAACAGGCGCGGCACGACCGACCGAATCGAATGGGCGTCATAGAGGACGACCGGGCCATAGACGCCCAGCCGCTCGATCTGGGCCCGGATGGCGGCATGGTACGGATCGAAGAAGGTCGCGCGGCGACGGTCGATCTCGGCCTGATCCGGCGCCTCGCCGGGTCGATACAGCGGCTCGCCGTCGAAGGTCTCGACGGGGCAGAGGCCTGTCGTCGCCATGCCGGGATAGAGAGAGGCGCCGGACGGGTCGCGGTTGACGTCGATGACGCTGCGGCTGATCGCCGTGCGGACGGTGGTGACGCCCATCTCGCCGACGAAGTCATAGAGCCGGTCCACCCACCAGTCGGCGTCCTTGCGGGCCAGCCAGGGCGAGACCATCCGGGCCTCGATGTCGGGGGGGATGTCGGTCCCGGTGTGGGGGAAGGCGACGATCAGTGGCGCATCGCCTTCGACGACGGTCAGCCAGTCTGCGCTCATTCCGGTCTCCCTCGCCAAACGTGCGACACGTGATATGTCTAGACATAGTGTTCTCACCCCGCCGGGATTGTCCAGTGTCGAAGACGTCGTCCGAAGGTCGCAGCCTGTGGTTCGAACAGGCCCTGTTGCCCGACGGCTGGGCGCGCGACGTGCGGGTCACGGTCGCGGATGGACTGATCTCCGGCGTCGAGGCCGATACGCCCCGCGCACCCTCTGACGAGGCGCACGGCATCGCACTGCCGGGCATGGCCAATGTTCACAGCCACGCCTTCCAGCGCGCCATGGCCGGCCTGACCGAGGCGCGCGGGCCGGTCAGGTCGGAGGGGGGCGGCGACGCGGGCGACAACTTCTGGACCTGGCGTCAGCTGATGTACCGCTTCCTCGATCGGGGCGGGCCAGAGGAGATCGAGGCCATCACCGCCTTCGCCTTCTGCGACATGCTGGAGGGCGGCTTCACCCGCTGCGCCGAGTTCCACTACCTGCACAACGACCCGGCGGGGCGGGCCTACGCCGACCCGGCCGAGCTGACGGCGCGGATCGTTTCGGCGGCGGAGACGACGGGCATCGCCCTGACTTTGCTCCCTGTTTTCTACGCCCACTCGACCTTCGGCGGCGCGGCGCCGAACGAAGGCCAGCGCCGCTTCATTACCGACGTCGATGGGTTCGCCGATCTGGTCGCGCGGGGCCGCGCCCTGACCGCGCGCCTGCCGGACGCCGTCGTCGGCGTGGCTCCCCACAGTCTGCGCGCCGTGACGCCCGAGGAGCTGGCCGCCATGCCGGGCCTCGCCGCCGACGGACCGATCCATATCCACGTCGCCGAACAGACGAAGGAGGTCGACGACTGCCTCGCCTGGTCCGGCGCGCGACCGGTCGAATGGCTGCTGGCGAATGCGCCAATCGACGAGCGGTGGTGCCTGATCCACTCGACCCATGTCACCGGGCCCGAGTGGCGCGGGATCGCCAGGGCGGGCGCCGTTGTCGGCCTCTGCCCCCTGACCGAGGCCAACCTCGGCGACGGCATCTTCCCGGCTAGGGACTTCGTCGAGGGCGATGGCCGGTTCGGCATCGGCACCGATTCCAATATCCAGATCGGCGTCGCCGACGAGCTGCGGATGCTCGAGTATTCGCAGCGGCTGGCGCTCCGGGCGCGCGGCGTGATGGCGGATGCGTCACGGTCCACCGGCCGCGCCCTGTTCGACCGCGCCCTTTCCGGCGGACGACAGGCGACCGGCGCGGAGGGCGGTATCGCCATCGGCCAGTCCGCCGATCTCGTCGGCCTCGACGCGAACGCCATCGGCTTCGCGGGACGCCAGGGCGACGCCTTTCTCGACAGCTGGATCTTCGGCGGCGAGCGGGCCATCCGCTCGGTCTGGCGGCGCGGGAAACAGGTCGTCGTCGACGGCCGCCACATCGCCCGCGACGCCGTCGAGACCCGCTATCGCAAGGCCCTGACGGTGGTTCTCGGATGAGCGAACCCGCCACCCTGCACCGCCGCATCTACGACGATCTGGAGGGCCGGATCCTGTCCGGCGACTGGGCGCCTGGCGCGCGCATTCCGTTCGAGCACGAGCTGACCGAAAGCTACGGCTGTTCGCGGATGACGGTGAACAAGGCCATCTCCGAATTGGCCACACGGGGCCTCGTGACCCGCCGCCGTCGGGCCGGGACGTTCGTGGCCCAGCCCCGCGTCCACTCCGCCATGCTGGCCATCCCCGACCTGCGCGCCGAGGCGATGCAACGGGGGCTGGCCTACGAATACCGCATGCTGTCCCGCCTCGAACGGCCCCCGACCGACGAGGAACGCGATCTCGCCGGATCGGGCCTGTTGCTCGAACTCGACGGGCTGCATCTCGGAGACGGCTCGGCCCTCGCGCTTGAACGCCGGCTGATCGCCCTCTCGGCCTCGCCCGAGGCGGCGGGCGTGGATTTCCGCACGGTCCCGCCGGGCAGCTGGCTGCTGAACGCCGAACCCTGGACCGAGGCGGAACACCGCATCTCGGCCGTATCGGCCACCGCGCGCGAGGCGCGTCTGCTGGGGCTGAAGGCCGGCGCGGCCTGCCTCTGCGTCGAGCGACGGACCTGGCGGGACGGGCAGGGGGTGACCCGGGTGTGGCAGACCTTCCCCGGCGACCGCTATGATCTGGTCGCGCGGTTCTCGCCCGGCCGCGAGACGCGCGGAGATCGAGGATGAAGGCCGACCGTCTGATCACCGACTGCCATGTCGCCACGATGATGCCCCCCTCAGGAGTGGCCGGCGCGGCCTATGGCGCGATCGAGGACGCCGCGATCCTCATTGCCGACGGTCGTATCGTCTGGGTCGGCGCGCGTGCCGATCTGCCCGCTCATGAGGCCGCTCGGATCGACCGGCTTGAGGGCCGCTGGGTCACGCCCGGCCTGATCGACTGCCACACGCATCTGGTCTTCGGCGGCGATCGTTCGGGCGAGTTCGAACAGCGTCTGAACGGCGCCACCTATGAGGAGATCGCCCGCGCCGGCGGCGGCATCGTCTCGTCGATGACGGCCACGCGGGCGGCGTCGGAGGACGACCTCTACGCCTCCGCATTTTCGCGGCTGGAGGGTCTGAAGGCGACCGGCGTCACCACGGTCGAGATCAAGTCCGGCTACGGCCTGGATCACGATGCCGAGCTTAAGATGCTGCGCGTCGCCCGTCGGATTGGGCGAGAGGCCGGGGTGCGCGTCCGCACATCGTATCTGGGCCTGCACGCCGTGCCGCCCGAGCATCGCGCCGAACGTTCCGCCTATGTCGATCTCGCCATTGACGAGATTTTGCCGGCCGCCCACGCCGAGGGTCTGGTCGATGCGGTGGACGCCTACTGCGAGCCCATCGCCTTTTCCGACGCCGAGGTGGCGCGCCTGTTCGAGAAGGCGAGGGCGCTGGGCCTGCCGGTCAAGCTGCACGCCGACCAGCTGTCTGACGGCGGCGGCGCGGCGCTGGCCGCGCGCTACGGCGCCCTGTCCGCCGACCATATCGAGCATTCCAGCGAGGCGGGGGTCCGCGCCATGGGTGAGGCCGGCGTCGTCGCCGTCCTGCTGCCCGGGGCCTATCTGATGCTGCGCGAGACGACCCCGCCGCCGATCGAGGCCCTGCGTCGGCATGGCGTGGCGATGGCGGTGGCGACCGACTGCAATCCGGGCACCTCGCCGGTCGCCTCGATGACGGCCGCCCTGACCCTGGCCTGCGTCCAGTTCCGCCTGACGCCGGAGGAGGCGCTGGCCGGCGCGACCCGCCATGCCGCGCAGGCGCTCGGGCTCGCCGACGAGATCGGCACCCTGGCAGCCGGCAAGGCCGCCGACCTCGCGGTCTGGGAGATCACCCGCCTGGCCGAGCTCTGCTACTGGCTCGGCAAACCGATCCTCCACGCTCGGTACATCGAGGGCGCATCCGACTGATCGTCGCCAGTAACCGCGAAGGGCGCCCTTGCTCGCCGCAAACCCCGCCGTCCGCGATTTGCTCCCCTGTCCCACATTCCGCTCTTGCATCTGCGCCACGCGCGATAGGGTGGCGGCGAGACGCGCAGACGTCATGGAGGATGCCGATGCCCCGCCCGGTTCGAGCCGTTCCGATGCTCCTTGCCGTTCTCCTGTTCGCGCCCGTGGCGTCCACCGTCGCCCAGGCGCAGGATCCGGCCGCGCTGACCCCGCCGACCGCCGAGGAACAGGTCCCGCGCGCCGTGGCCCGCTTCGCCCCGGATCGCTTCGACGACCTGCTGTGGGAGAACGATCGCGTCGCCCATCGCATCTATGGCCCGGCGCTGCAGGCGCGCGAACCGCCGTCCGGATCGGGCATCGACGTCTGGGCCAGGCGCGTCCGCTATCCCTTCATGGACCGCCAGCTGCGCTTCCCGAGCTATCACGTCGATCGCGGCGAGGGGCTGGACTACTACGACGTCGGGCGTGGTCGCGGGGCCGGCGGCCTCGGCATCTGGTTCGACAACAAGCTGTGGACCAGCCGGAACTTCGCTGCGTATCGCATCGAGAAGACCGGCGGCGACGAGGCCCGCTTCAGCGTCGACTATAATCCCTGGCCCGTCGACGTGAACCGCCGGGTCTGGGAGACGCGCGAGTTCTCCCTGCCGATGGGCTCGAACTTCACTCGCATGACCTCGACGCTGCAGTCGGACTCGACCGAGCCCCTGATCGTCGGCATCGGCATCAACAGGCGGACCAACGACGCGGGGACCGGCTTCATCACCCGCGATCAGGAACACGGGCGGATGATGTTCTGGGAGCCGACCGACGCCGCTCACGGCAGCCTCGGCATCGCCATCCTGGTCGATCCGGCGATGGTCGAGGGCTTCACCCAGGATGCGGAGAACTACCTGATCCTGCTGCGCGTCACGCCCGGCGTGCCCTTCACCTACTATATGGGCTCGGCCTGGGATCGGGGTCCGGACTTTGCCACGCGCGAGGCGTGGGAGACCTTCGTGGCGGGCCAGACGCCAGAGTTCTGACCCGCCACGCTCAGCCCTAGAAGCGACGGATGTAGCTGACCGACCAGGTATCGGCCTCGCCGCCGTTGTCGGTGAACTCACGACGCGTCCAGTCGGCGCGCACGCCGTTCCAGCCGTCGAGGAAGGCGCTGGCGCCGACGCCGTAGTTGAAGCTCTCGCCGTCGCCGCGCACGGTCACGGCGGCGACCGAGGACTCGATGTTGGTCGTGCCGTAGCCGACGCGGGCGAAGGCCTCGAAGTGATCGCCCAGCGGCAGGAAGGCGACCGCATAGGCGGCGACGTCGTGCTTCAGTTCGATCGTGCCGGAGCCGTCGATCGAAATGTCGAAGCTTTCGTCCTCGACGCCGATGCCGGCTTCCAGCTCGGCGCCGACCCAGGGCAGGACCTTGTAGCCGAAGCGGCCGGTGACGGCGCCCAGCTCGGCCTGTTCGGTGTCGACGGCCGTGTAGCCGAGGGTGGCGTAGGCGCGGAACTGGTCCTGGGCCCGGGCGGCGGCGGGCAGCAGGGCGCAAGCGGCCACGAGGGCCGTGAGGGTGGTCTTCATCATGGGGGAGGGGCTCCGGGTTCTGTTCAGGACGACATGCACATCCGCATCGCCGCCATGAACCAAGGACGCCGTCCGGCGCGAAACGCCTTACGGTCCGTCCCGAAGTTTCGTCAGAAGGCTGCCTCGAACGCCAGTCGGACGGTCAGCGGCCGCACCGGAACCGCCTGTGGCGAGGACAGCTGATAGGGCGAGCCGATGCCATAGCGGACTCCCTCTTCATTCAGCGGATTTGAGATACGCAGGATCGCCGCGCGCCGCTCGTCGCCCAGCCGCGCGGTCAGTTCGGATCGGGTGTAGCCGCCCTGGGGCACATCGAGCGAAGGGCCGACGCCGATGCGCGACTGTCCGATGTAGCGCAGGTCCGCGCCGAGCCTCAGCGGCAGGTTCCCGAGCGTTCCGGCCTCGTAGTCGATGCTCAGCTGGGCGCCGAACGGGGCGACGTTGGGGATGTCGGTCGTACCGCCGCCGATCACGCTGAACCGGGTCCGGGTCAGTTCGCTGTCGTTGAGGAAGGCCCCGCCCGAGATGTCGAGCATCGGGGTCGGCGTCCACGATCCCTTGATCGAGACGAAGCGGATCACCCCGTCGCCGACATTGTCGGTGACCAGGTCGCCGCCCTGGGTGACCACGTCCGCCTGGACGTCGCGCCAGTCGACCCAGCCGACGGAGATCTCGCCCGTCAGATCGTCTCGCCATTGCCGTGAGCGCGCCCCGACCTCGACCAGGGTGACGCGGTCGCCGTTGTAGCGCTGGAAGGCGCCGTTGGCCTCGTTCACCCCCGCCGGGCGCACGGCCTGCTCCGCGCGGGCGAAAAGGGTGACGGCGGGATCGACGTCCCATCGCGCGGTGAAGCTCGGGGTGACGCGCAGGCTGAAGCCGTTGACCTGCGGCCCAGCGCGCGCGGCGGAGAGTTCGACGATGCTCACATCGCTGTCGATCTTGACGGCCGACAGGCGCGCGCCCACCGCGATGCGCCAGTCCTGGACCGGAGACATGGACGCCTCTCCGAAGGCCGTGGCCTCGGTGAAGGTCCGCCTGAGGTCGGCGCCGTAGGTCGGACCCGGGGTCGGTGACAGGTCGCGGCGGCGCCGCTCGACCAGGGTCTCCCCGATCGCCAGCGCCGCCCCGCCCGACCAGGTCCAGCCCGCGATCGGATCGGTGTCGATGCGCAACTCTGTCGAGGTCGTGGTGGCGGTCTGGCGCCGGTCGACGAATTCGGGGAAGGGCTCGCTGACCTGGCTGGCGTCGAACCGCTCGTTCAGCTGCTGGCGGGAAATGCTGGTCGCCGAGGTCAGGACGGCCGACCCCAGCCGCCGCTGCGCCGTCAGCCCGGCCAGGACGATGGTGCTCTGGTAGGGCTCGAGCACGCGCCCCAGCTTCACGAACCGGGACGCGCCGACGTCCGTCGTCTGGGCGTCGTCCGCCGACACCCGCTGACCGACCCCGACCAGATCGACCGTCCAGTCTCCATTGGTCCAGCGCACGGAGGCGCGACCTCCGACGGTATCGACCGTGTCGGCCTCGCGAACCCCCTGTGACGGGTTGTCGAGGAATCCGCCCTCGCGCCGGGAATAGGCGACGATCCGTCCCGCCGTCCGGTCGTCGAGCGAGCGGTTCACGACCATCGACGCCTCGCTGCTTTCCGCCCCGCCGGAGGTGACGCCCGCGCCGACGACGAACCGCCCGCTCGTCTCCCGGAAGGCCGGTTCCTCAGGCTGGAGCCTCAGGACGCCGCCGATCGATCCGGCCCCGAACCGCGTCCCCTGCGGCCCTTCGAACACCTCGATCCGGCGCACGTCGATCAGGGCCAGATCGGGGTCCGGCGACCCGTAGTTCAGACGCAGGTCGCCCAGATACTGACCCACGGTCGCCTGTAACGGCCCGTTCATGGCCGAGTCCGCGAGGCCGCGGATGAACAGCTTGTTCCGTCCGGTGCCCTGACGCGTCGACTCCACCGTCGCCGACAGATCCGAAACCGCTTCGCTGGCCGCTGCGCCCTCGAACCGCTGAAGGCCGCCGCTGTCGACCGTATCGCGGCCCGAAACCCCGCCGAGTCCGACCGGCGGCATCGCGGTGACGACCACCTCGCTGAGCAGGGTCGGCGCGACCTCGGCCGGCGACGACGGGCGAACCGTTGGCCGTCGCGGCGGAGCAGGCGCCGCCTCGACCCGGTACATGCCTTCGCCGATCCTTATCGCCCGAGCGCCGAGCGGCCGCAGCATCCGCTCCAGCGCAGCTTCCGGCGACATGCGTCCGCGCAGGTCCGGCGTCCGGCGACCATTCAGGTTCGCAGCGATGACGATGTCGATCCCGGCCTGGGCCGCCAGCCGGTTGACGGACTGGGCGGCGGGTCCGGCGCGGACGTCGAAGGTTTGCGGCGCCCCGGATTGCAGGACGATCAGTCCGGCCGCCAGAAGGGCCGCCGCCGTCACGGCTCCAGCCGCCAGCCTTCGCCGTCCTCGACAACCGACACGCCCAGCAGCCGCGCCAGCCGCGCCCTCTGGTTCGCCGCCTCCGTCGTGGTCGTCAGGCTGCCGCTGAAGCGTCGGTTCGCGACGGACGGGCTGACGGCGATCGGCCGGTTGAGCGCCCGCGACAGGTCCTGGGCCACGACGGCCAGCGTCTCGCCCGTGTACGACAGTCGCCCTTCGCGCCAGGCCGCGACGTCCTCGGTCGAAACCTCGCGGCGCTCGATCCCCGCGGATGTCGCCAGCGCGCCGTCGCCGGCGTTCAGAGTCTCGGTCCTGTCCTGCATGTCGATGCGGACGATGCCTTCGGAGACCGAAACGCGCGCGCCGTCATGCAGGCGGGTGACGTCGAAGGTCGTGCCGAGATCGGTCAGGGTAGCGTCGGCCACCTGCACCACGAATGGGCGGGTCCCGTCGTGCTGGACCTCGAACAGGGCGCGGCCTGCTTCAAGATCGACGTCGCGCGGATGCTTCCGGTCCAGCAGGAGGCGCGTGCCGCCGGCCAGCGAGACCTGCGAGCCGTCATCCAGCGTCACGGTGCGCGTCTCGCCCGGCGCCGTTTCGATGATCCAGGGCTGGGCCCGCTGGCTCCAGCCGAACCAGGCGCCGCCAACCGCGAGCACGGCCACGGCCGCCGCAATGGCGGAACGTCGGGGCAGGGCGAAGACGCGACGCGGCATGATCCGTCGCACGCCCGGCGCCGGCGCGGCCTTCAACGCCTCGACCACGTCGCCCTCGGCCTCGGCCAGCCGCCAGTAGGTCTCGGCATGGGCGGAATCGGCGGCCATCCAGACGTCCCAGTCGTCCCACGCCTCGAAGCCCGGATCGTTGACGCGGACCAGCCAGCCGAGCGCCTCCCGATCCATCTCTGTCCTGAACGCGCTCATCCCCATGACTCCGGGACGCCGCCCGACGCGATTTGCCTCACGGTTGCGCCTCCTGAAGATCGAGCAGCACCGCATAGGCCCGTCGCAGATGCTTCTCGATGGTGCTCAGTCCCATGCCGAACTCCTCGGCCAACTTGCGTTGCGTCACCCCGTCGATCCGGTGCCTCCGGAAGATCGCCGCCGCAGGTTCGCCGAGTGCGATCAACCGCGCCTCTACCGCCTGCAAGGTCTGCACGGCGATCAGGCGACGCTCGGCATCGGCGGATTCGACCGCGTCCTCGACCAGGTTGGCCGGGCTCTGCCAGATCGCGTCGCGGGCGGCGGCTCGCCGGGCTCCCCGCCGCCGGTCCAGCACGGCGGTGTAGACCATGCGCAGCAGATAGGCGTGCGGACTGGCCACCGGCGCATCGACCCCACGCAGCTTCAGCCAGACGTCCTGAACTACATCCTCGGCGTCCCCGGCCGCGCCCATGGCGGCGGCGCGCCGGACCAGCGCCGGACGCATCCCGGCGAAGATCGCTTCAAGGCCGGCGGCCGGATGTTCGGACGACGTTTTCATTCGCGCGCCCCTTAGCGCCTCGCCGATCCGACTTGCAACTGAGGCCGAAAGTCGTCCGGGCGTAAGGGTTCCGCGCACCGTCGGCGTCTTCGTCTGGACAGGGCATGCGGAGCCCGTTCAGCGGCGCGAGACGATGCGATGACCACCAACCAAACGCCTTCCTCTGCCGGACGGGGGCTCATCCAGACCGCCCATCTGGTTCTCGCGGCCATCGTCATCGCGGTCGCGTCACAGGGTTGGCCCGCATCGGAATCACGGTGCGAAGGGGTATCCTGCGTCGGGTCGAACAGCGGCGAGAGGGCATGAGCCTCCCGGCGTTCCGTGGAGGCCTCAGGATCTCGGCCCGGCTCCGATCGCGTCGCGCAGCCTGAGCAACTCCTGCGGGATCGCCGACCCCTCTGACCCGTGAGCCGAAAGGACGCCCAGCGCATCGGCGTGAACCCTCAGGGCGTCGGCATGCCAGACGCCACGGTCGGTCAGGGCGTCGACCATCTCCCACACCCCTGCCGCCGCATCGGCGAGGTCCGGACGCCCCGCCAGCCGCGCGCGCTCGACGATCCGCAGGGCCAGCCGGCCCATGTCGCGCCCCTGACCCAGGATATCGGCCTTGTCCTGATGACACAGTCGGGCCAGCGCCCGCACGTCGCTGTCGAGACTTTCGGTCAGGGCCGGCGCGATCCGTGCGACCGCCCTGTCCGCCTCGGCGACGAGTTCGATGAAGCTTTTGCCATCCGGGGTCGACAGGATCGGAGCCAGCCGATTGCGCGGCACGAAGGTGATCGCCTCCGGCCTCATGTGGACAGCCCGTCGATCTCGTCCTGCGACAGGGGGCGTTCGGGCTGGGCGGTCATGATCAGGTCGCCGTTGCGCCGCTCGAACGTTTCCTCGGTCACCGGCACGGTCCGGAAGCGGCGATCGGGTCCGCGGTAACCGGTATCGGAGATGAACCTCCGGCCGCTCTGTGCGATCCACAAAATTCGCTCCAGCAGGATCGTCGGCGACACCGGTTTGGTGATGGTGAAGTTTGCGCCGTCGTCGCGTGCCGCCTCGACCTTCGACCGCGGCGTGACCGCGCTCATCATCAGGACGGGCATGGTGAAGTTCGGCCCCTGAGCGTCGGAGCGAATGTGCCTGACCAGGCCGTAGCCGTCCTCGTCCGGCATTTCGCAATCGATAATGGCCAGGTCGAAGGCCCGGCTTCGCAGCACGTCGCGCGCCTCTGCGGCCGAGGCGCATTTGACCATTTTGGTGATCCCGAACCCCTTCAGGATCGTACTGACCAGGTCGAGAGACTGGAGATCGTCGTCCACGATCAACGGCTCGATGTCCTTCAGGCCCAGAGGCGTGTTCGGCAGGTTCATGGGCGGACCTGACGGCCCCCGAACAGGGCGGCGCAAGTCGCGCCCGGCTCGCGCTTCAGCGTCTCATCCACGTTCCGAACGCCCCCGTTCATGGTTTTGTCGACGGCCATCGCAGCGCCCGCCCCTTTCTCGACCGCCTCACCGGACGGACGAATACAACCTTAGGTATGAGGCGGATAAGGGCCGGTTAACAGGGATTGGGCAGGAATACGGCGTTGTCAGATATATGCACAGCGCCCGGCTGAGTTGTGCTCGTGCCCAATTGCCGTTGCGACCTGTGCGCCTCTTCTCCCGCCATAAACATATAAGGATATCTTTATATGATGGTTGACATCGACTCGCGGCTCGGCTTTTCTGAGGCCGTCGTGGTCCGCACGTCGTCTTCGGACGGCGTGTGGCTAAGAGGGAAGCCGGTGTGACGCCGGCGCTGCCCCCGCAACTGTAAGCGGCGAGCTGAAGGTCCATTTCAGTGTCACTGACGCCCCGGCGTCGGGAAGGCCGGACCGGAAGCCGTGACCCGTGAGCCAGGAGACCTGCCCCGACAGATAACGTCCTCCGGCGGGGTGTCCGGTCAGGTCGCATGAACGCCGCGACGGGAGGACTCCGTGCGGGCGGTCGCGCGTCCCTGTCCGCTGTCTCGCCACAGCAACGGCAGAGACCATGCTCAAGAGCGAACTCACATTCGACATCAGGCGCACTGCCCTCGACGAAGACTACCGTCCCGCCGAGAGCACGCGGATCACAACCAATTTCGCAAACCTGGCTCGGGGGGAGAGCCGTCGGGAGAACCTGCGCAACACGCTGAGGATGATCGACAACCGCTTCAACTCCCTGATGTCCGGGGAAAACCCCAGGGGGGATCGTTACGCGGTGGAGCTCAGGATCGTCTCCGTCGAGATGCGTGTCTCGCCAGAGGGAGACAGCGACGCCTTCCCGCTGATCGAAATCCTTCAGACGACCATTCTGGACAGACAGACCGGCGAGCGGATCGACGGGATCGTGGGAAACAACTTCTCCTCCTACGTCCGCGACTATGATTTCAGCGTGGTCCTGCCGGAGCACCTGAAAAACCACCCGGACACCGGCGCTCCGGAAGGCTTCGGCGACCTTCACGGAAAACTGTTCAGGCACTTCCTGAACTCGGCCGCCTACAGGGATAATTTCGGCAAGCCGCCCGTCATCTGCCTCAGTGTCTCGAGCAACAGGACCTACCATCGAACCGGAACCGAGCACCCTGTTCTGGGGCTCGAGTACGGGAACGACGAGGTCTCTCCGACCGATCGGTACTTCGCGAAAATGGGCATGAAGGTTCGCTACTTCATGCCCCGAAACAGCGTCGCACCGCTCGCCTTCTACCACATCGGCGACCTGACCGGCGGCTACACGGATCTCGAGCTGGCCAGCACCATCAGCACGATGGAAACGTTCCAGAAAATCTACCGTCCCGAGATCTACAACGCCAACTCCCCGGCGACGGAACTGTACCAGCCGAGCCTGGGATGTCAGGACTATTCGCTGACCCGGATCGTCTATGACCGGGAAGAGCGTAGCCGGCTGGCCGTCGAGCAGGGCCGGTTCGTCGAGGAACGCTTCATCAGGCCGTACCGGGCCGTCCTCGACCGCTGGTCCGCCGACTTCGCCGCCTGATCAGCCAACCTTGCAGAGTCATCCAGCATGAAAACCCTGTTGCCCACCTCGACCGCCGGCAGCCTGCCCAAACCCGTTTGGCTCGCCCAGCCCGAGACGCTCTGGTCGCCTTGGAAGCTGGACGGCGCCGAGCTGACGGAGGGCAAGCAGGACGCCCTGCGTCTGGCCCTGGACGATCAGCGGCAGGCCGGCATCGACATCGTCAGCGACGGCGAACAGACGCGTCGGCATTTCGTCACGACCTTCATCGAACATCTCGACGGCGTCGACTTCGACATGCGCAAGACCGTCAGGATCCGCGACCGTTACGACGCGAGCGTGCCGACGGTCGTCGGCGCCGTCAGCCGTCCGAAGCCGGTCTTCGTAGAGGATGCGAAATTCCTCCGCGGGCAGACCACCCGGCCGATCAAATGGGCCCTGCCGGGTCCGATGACGATGATCGACACCCTGTATGACGACCACTACGGGAGCCGCGAAAAGCTGGCGTGGGAGTTCGCCGGGATCCTCAATCAGGAAGCCAGGGAGCTGGAAGCCGCGGGCGTCGACATCATCCAGTTCGACGAGCCAGCCTTCAACGTCTTCTTCGACGAGGTGAACGACTGGGGCGTCGCGGCCCTCGAGAAGGCGGCCGAGGGGCTCAGATGCGAGACAGCCGTTCACATCTGCTACGGCTACGGCATCAAGGCCAATACGGACTGGAAGAAGACCCTCGGGTCGGAGTGGCGGCAGTACGAGCAGGCCTTCCCCAGGCTGCAGCAGTCCAGCATCGATATCATTTCGCTGGAGTGCCAGAACTCTCGTGTCCCGATGGATCTGATCGAACTCATCCGGGGCAAGAAGGTGATGGTCGGGGCCATCGACGTGGCGACCGCCACCATCGAGACGCCGGCCGAAGTCGCCGAGACCCTGCGCAAGGCGCTTCGGTTCGTGGACGCCGACAAGCTCTATCCCTCCACCAACTGCGGCATGGCGCCCCTGTCGCGCCGCGTGGCGAGAGGCAAGCTGGAGGCTCTGGCCGCGGGCGCGGAGATCGTCCGGCAAGAACTCCGGGCCTGACCTCGATGACTGCTTGCCACACCCTCGCGCCCGTCGATCAGGCGCTGGCGGCCCGCGCCTGATGGTCCGACTGATCGACATGGTGTTCCCCGGCGACGCCAACCACCACGGGACCCTGTTCGGCGGCGTCGGCCTGGCCCATCTGGACAAGGTCGCCTTCCTGGCTGCCAGCCGTCATGCGCGACGGTCGGTGGTCACGGCCGGGTGCGAGCGGATCGACTTCGTCGCACCGGCCCGGATCGGGGAAATGGTCGAGGCCGTCGGCCGCGTCGTCCGGGCGGGGCGGTCGTCGATCGACGTTGAGGTCGAGCTCCACGCCGAGGCGCTGCTGACCGGAGAACGCAGGCTGTGTACGCGCGGCCTGTTCAACATAGTGGCGTTGAGGGACGACGGCGACGACGCGCGTCTCGCTGCGCCGGGCGAGGATGACCCCGCCGACGACGGCTGGCTGCGGACGACCGAGATGGTCTTCCCCGGCACGACCAACCACTACGGCACGCTTTTCGGCGGGGACGCGCTGAAACTGTTGGGCAAGGCGGCCTTCGTGACCGCCACCCGGCAGGCCCGCAAGGTGATGGTCATGGCGGCCACCGACCGCATCGATTTCCGCGCGCCGATCGACGGAGGCGACATGGTCGAACTCGTCTCGCGGGTGAAGAATGTCGGGCGGAGCTCGCTGTCGGTCGAGGTCGAGCTTTGGGCCGAACGACTGCTGACCGGCGAACGACGACGATCGGCGACGGCGGAGTTCGTCATGGTCGCGGTGGATGACGCCGGAAGACCGAGGGCGCTCGACGGCCATTGACCGACCGCCGGGCGCGCCGGTGGTCTTTCGTCTAGGGCTCTCGTCGCGCCGGCAGGGTCCCGGCCGCCCGCACCATCTGCACGAAGGCCGCGCGGTCGCCGTAGGGGTCTTCGCCCCGGGCGCCCTGGGCCAGGGTCAGGATGGCGGCGTTGTCGAACTCTGCGTTCATCCACGGGTCGCTGCGCAGGCGCTGGCCGAAGGCGGCGACGGCCATGGCCCAGCGGGTGGCTTCGGGCGGCCGGGCCGCGCTGACATCCGACACCGCGTGCTGGATCAGGCGCGAGGTCGGTTCTCCCGGCAGTTTGTAGCGGACCTGGACGAAGCCGATCTCGCCGTTCGGGTCGCCGCCCGGGGCTCCCGGCCGGTTGGCGTCATAGCGACGCTCGGGGATCTGGCCCGGCCCGCCGACGGGGGTGATCTCGTAGAGGGCGGTGACGGAGGCGCCGGACCCGACCTCGCCCGCATCGATGGCGTCGTTGGAGAAATCCTCCTCGTTCAAAAGCCGGGTCTCATAGCCGATCAGCCGGTATTCGCTGACGCGCGCCGGGTTGAACTCGACCTGGATCTTGACGTCGTCGGCGATGGGGAAGGCCCCCCGATCGAAAGCCGGGCCGAACAGGCGGCGGGCCTCGTTCAGGTCGTCGACGTAGGCGGCCACGCCGTTGCCGGCCTGGGCGATCGTCTGCATCCGGGCGTCCTGATAGTTGCCGCGCCCGAAGCCGTAGACCGACAGATAGATGCCCGTCTCGCGCTTGTCGGCGACATAGTCCTCAAGCCGTTTGTCGTCGGTGACACCGACGTTGAAATCGCCGTCGGTGAACATCAGGATGCGGTTGACCTTGTCGCGCCCGAAGGCGGCCTCGGCCTGTTCATAGGCGTTGACCATCCCTGCCGCCCCCGCGGTGCCGCCGCCCGAATTGAGCGAGGCCACGGCGCAGCGCAGCTTCAGCTTCTCCGAGCCCGAGGTCGGACCGACGGCCGTCCCGACCGCCCCGGCGTAGTAGGTCACCGCCACCCGGTCCTCGGGCCTCAGTTTGTCGATGATCAGGTTCATCGTCTGCTGGGCCAGCGGCAGCTTGTCGGGCGAGAACATCGAGCCCGAGACGTCCACCATGAAGGTCAGGTTCAGCGGCTTCCGCTCCCCCGCCGGCAGTTCGTAGCCCTGCAGCCCGATGTGGACGATCTGGCGGCCTTCGGACCAGGGCGAGGCGGCGACGGCGGTGGTGACGGCGAAGGGCTCGGCCGCGCTGTCGGGCCGGTCATAGCCGTAGTCGAAATAATTGATCATCTCCTCGACCCGCACCGCGTCCCGGGGCGGGGTCTGGCCCTCCGAAATGAAGCGCCGGACGTTGGAGTACGCGGCCGTGTCGACGTCGATCGAGAAGGTCGAGACCGGCTCCTCCGCCACGCGCCGGACCGGGTTCGGCGTCGCGTCGGGATAGCGTTCGGTGTCGGCCGGTCGGGGCAGGCTCGAGACGATGCCGTTCACGGTCGTCTGACCCGCGACGTTCGTCCCGATGACCGGAGGCCGCATCGGCGCGGGCGGGGCGGGGGGCGGCGGCGGCGGAGGGGGTGGTGGTGGAGGCGGAGGCGGCGGCGCGCCGTACTCGACGCGATCCTCCTTCCGGGTCGGTTCGATGGGCAGTGTGATCGGAGGGGGCCCGGAATAGGCCGGAGTCACGATCCGCGATGCGCCGACGACGACGTCGCCCGCCGGGGCTCGCAAGCGGATGCCGAGGCTCGCGCAGGCGGCGGCGCTGACCGCCCCGTCTCCGGGCTCATAGGCCGGTCGGGTCTGGACGGGCGCCGCGCCGATCGGCGACGCGAGGCTGAGGCCGACGACGGCCGCCACCCCCTGTTTCAGCATGGTCGCCAGCATCGCTTCCTCCGGGGTTATGTCGTTGCCCCATGAGACGGACTGGCGTTCGTCGAAACTGTGGCGTGTATCGGAGCGGATTAAGGCGCGGTTGAAGTGTGTCTTTGAATGCTCACGCCGTTCAGGCGAACCAGGCCAGCGCCTCCTGAATCGCCCGTTCCGCCACCGGACGCATGACGTCGTAGCCGGCCCGTGTCGGGTGGACCCCGTCGCGATGGAACTCCGGCCTCAGGCGTCCGTCCGCATCCGCCAGCGCGCTGAAATAGTCCGCCCGGACCAGCCCGCGCTCCACGACCAGCGCTGCCTGCCAGGCGTTCAACTCGGCCGTCCGTTCGCGCAGATCGCCGACCGCCGGGTTCCACGACACGACGTTGAACGGCGTTAGGGCGCCGAGGATCACCTTGATCCCATGCGCCTCGGCCAGGGTCAGCATGGCCAGGATGGTGTTCCTGTAGTCCTCGACCGTCGACGGGCCGGTGTTGCCCGCCATGTCGTTGCCGCCGCACAGGATGTGCACGGCCTTCGGTTTCAGGGCGACGACATCCGCCATGAAGCGCAGCAGGATCTGCGGGCTGGTCTGGCCGCTGATGCCGCGATTGACGATCCGGCCGGAGAACAGCGCGGGGTCCGCGACGCGCCAGAACTCGGTGATCGAATCGCCGATGAAGACGACGTCGACCGGCTGGCCGGCGAGGGCTTCGTTGGCCTCGCGGTACTGGCCCAGCGCAGGCCAGTCGCGGGCTTTTCGTTCCGCCGACATCGCTTCGCGCGCCGCGCGCCGCTCCGGATCGGTCAGCCGCGCCATCCATTCCGGATCGAGATCGCCGGGCGCCAGATAGGCCTCCGCGAAGGCCAGGTCGTCCGCGCTCGGCCCGAACCCGCGCGAGTCCAGCCGGTCGACCATGCCCACGGCCGGCGTGAACGGTGACGCCGGGTCCGTCACCGATCAGGCCTCGACAGGCGCGTCGGCCAACACCTGCGCCGCCGGCGGCGGGGCGTAGCGCATGGCGAGGACGTAACCGATCAGCGAGATGACGCCGGTGATAACGCCGAGCCAGGTCAGGGTCATGCCCAGACCCGTCGGCCCCTTGAACAGAACCGCCATCGTGGCGATGACGCCGGCCGTCACGGGACCGCCGACGATCTTGCCGATAATGGCCAGGGCCGCCAGGCTGGTCGCGCGTTCCTCGTTGGGCAGCAGGACCGCGATCGCGGCCGAGTTCACCAGATTGACGATCGTCCCGCCCAGCAGCAGGGCGAACAGGACCCAGGCGAACAGGGTGACGTTCGGCATGATCGGATAGGCGCTGGCCGGAATGCTCAGGGCCGTCGCGATCAGGGCGGGCAACAGGATGGCGCCGCGCATCTTCAGCTTCTGGCTGATGTCCGCGGTGAAGCCGCCGATGATCGAGCCGACCACGCCCGACGCCAGGATCACCAGACCGACCCAGCCGCCGAACTCGCCGGGCGACTGGCCGTATTGCCGAACCAGAACCGATCCAAGCCACAGGGCCGCGGCGCCTTCGGCAAAGCCGCCGGCGAAGTTGCCGACATAGAGCCAGCCGAGGAAGGCCCGGCGTTTCCAGAAGGATTTCAGGGCCTGTTTGAAACCGGGGTTGGCCTGCTCGACCTCGTGACGCGCGGGCTCACGGATCAGGAACAGCGGCAGGACCAGGATGGCCGCCCCGATGCCGACGATCAGATGCGCCTCGCGCCAGGCCGGCATGCCCGCGACGAAGGCCGACGGGTTGGCTTCCAGCCATCCGAACAGGGTGCCGCCGATGGCGAAGGCCGCGGCGACGCCGGCCCAGGCGCCGATCGAGATCAGCAGCATCGATCGGCCCCGCTTCTCGGGCATGCAGACGTCGGCCAGGATCGAGACCAGCACCGGGAAGGCGGTGGCCGCGCCTACGCCGGAGATCAGCCGCGCCGCGAACAGGCCGTAGAAGTCCTGCGCGAAGGCCGTTCCGATGGTGCCGATGGCCCAGAAGGCGGCGAGGATGACCAGAAGACGCGTGCGCGTGTGATGGTCGACCATCCACGCGATCGGTAGCGACAGGATGGCCGCCGGGATGGCCGTCGCGCTGCCAATGATCATGGCCAGCTGGAAGTCGCTGAGGCCGAGGTCGAGCTTCACCGCTTCCTGGATCGGCGCGAGCAGGCCGCCGACCGTCAGGGCCGAAAAGATGGTCAGGGTCAGCAGCCAGACCACGCTCCACTTCGTCTTGCGGAACGCGCCGGGCGGCGGCCCGACGACGTCGTCGGCGACTTCAACCGTGGTCATTCTTGTTTCCTCGGAATGCGGACCTTCTGGCCCGTCTGTCGTTCGGTCGGGCTAGAGTTCGGGTCGGGTCAGGGCCGCGTAGGTGAAGGTGCGCGCCCTGGCCCGGAATTCGCCGGAGATCGGATCGGCGAGCCGCTGGATCAGGCCGACGAAGACCAGGTCGTTCTCCGGATCGATCCAGAACCAGGTGCCGCCCATGCCGCCCCAGGCCAGGGTGCCGCGCCCTTCTACCGAGCCCATGCGGCGCGGATCGTTTAGGACCGAGAAGCCCAGTCCGAACCCGAAGGCGGGATTGAACGGCAACAGCCGCAGCGGATGGCTCGTCGCCAGAACCGCTTCTGGAATGACGTTGGTCGACATCAGCTCGACCGTGACCGGCGCCAGAATGCGTGCGCCGTCCAGTTCGCCCCTGTTCAGAATCATCTGCGCGAAGCGGGCGTAGTCGCTGATCGTCGAGATCAGTCCGCCGCCGCCATCCTCGAACGGCGGTGGGTCGATGAAGGGGTTGATCGGGGCGTTCAGGACCTCGGTGACTTCCTTCAGTCCGCCCCGCGCATCGTCCTGATAGAAGGTCACGAGGCGCCCGGCCTTGACGGCGCCGGTCTGGAAGCCCGTATCGACCATGCCCAGCGGGCCGAAGATGCGGTCCTGCAGGAAGTCGCCGAACGACTGGCCCGAGATCCGGCTGACGATGACGCCGAGGAGGCCCGACGCGATCGAGTAGAACCACTCCGTCCCCGGCTGGAACATCAGGGGCTGGGCCGCGACCTTGGCGATGAACGCGTCGGGCCCGTCCGGCCGCGCGATACCCTCGGCGAAGTAGGCACGCTCCAGCGGATGGTAGTCGGGGAACAGACCGTAGCCGAAACCGGCGGTGTGGCTCATCACCTCGCGCAGCGTCGGCGAACGTTTGGCGTCCTCAAGGATCATCTCGCCGTCGGGGCCGACGCCGGCGCAAACCTTCAGATATGCGAACTCCGGAATGAATTTCGTCACCGGATCGTCGAGAACCCAGCGGCCCTCCTCGAACAGGATCATCATCGCCGTCGCGGCGATCGGCTTGGTCATCGAATAGATGCGGAAGATGGCGTCGGGGCTCAGCGCCGCCTCGCCGCCGAGCACGGGCGACCCGTGCGTCCGGAACGCGGCGACCTTGCCATGACGCAGGATCAGGGTGGTGACGCCGGCCACGCGGCCCGCCTCGACCATCCCGGCCATATAGTCGTCGAGGCGTCCCAGTCGGGCGCTGTCGAAACCCAGCTCCTCAGGACGGGCCGCGACGGGGAAACCTGCGAACTCAGCCATCGCTTGCCGTCTTTCGTTCTGCCGCACGCTGTTTGCAGATCGCCATGAACCCCCCGGCCATGAAGCTGGCCATGCGGGTCTTGATCGCCTCGAAATCATCGGACTTGCACAGGCCGCCCGACAGGTGATCGATCCGGCCGGTGCGGGCCAGGCTCAGGGTCAGGGCGCCGGTGACGAAGTGATAGCCCCAGAAAATGTCCTCTTCGGCGGCGTCCGGCATGGCCTTCTTGAGCAGGTCGATCAGCTGCAGAACGACGGGGTCGAAGTTTTCCCACATGACGGCCGCGCCCCAGGCTGGCGTGTTGTTCAGCTGGCCGCCCATTGCGCCGTAGTTCCGCCAGCCCTCGCCGCCCTCGATGTAGAGGTTCAGGTCAGTATCGAGAAAGGCGCGCAGCGATCCCTCGATCGTCGGATGATCGCCGACCTCTTCGGCATAGCGCTTCATCGCCTCGACGCGGCGCCCGATCGTGATCGGCGCCCGGCGTTTCACGACCTGCATGAACAGGTCCTGCTTGTCTTCGAAATAGTAGTGCATCAGCGAGGTGTGCACCCCGACCTTCTGCGCCACGTCCTTCAGCGTGACGCCGTACATGCCGTGCTGGGAGAACAGCTCCTCGGCGGCATCGAGCATCTGCTCCAGGCTGTCCGCGCGCTGTTCGGCCTTGGAGCGACGCGCCGGCTTCGCGGCCGATTTCGCGGTCGGCGACCGGACCGGGGTCGGCGTGGGCGAGGTCGGATCGGTCATGGGCGCGGCCTTGATGCGCACGCGCGGGCGCGAGGCCGGTCGCGGTGCTGCGAGGGGAGTCGGGGCCATCCTAGGCCGCTCCGTAGGTCGCGCGAAGCTGGGTCTTGTTGATCTTGCCGGTGGCCGCCAGTGGCATGGTCTCGACCGAGACGATCCGGTCGGGCAGCCACCAGTCGGCGACCTTTCCCCTGAGCGCGGCGAGCACCTCGTTGTCGTTCACGGCATGCCCCTGACGCGGTTCGATGACCATGACGGGCCGCTCGCCCCATCTGGCGTCGAAGCGGCCGATCACGGCCACCAGTCCGACCGAAGGCATGGCGCCGACGATGGACTCCATCTCGGCCGGATTGATCCATTCGCCGCCCGACTTGATCAGGTCCTTGGAGCGTCCCGAGAGCGTCAGGTTGCCGGCGTCGTCGATCTCGGCGAGATCGCCTGTGTCGAACCAGCCGCCAGCGTCAAGCGCCGTCTCTTCATGACCGTAGTAGCGCTCGACCACGCTGTGACCGCGCACCTTCAGATGGCCGACGACGTTGCGTTGCTCGGGCAGGGCCACGCCGTTCGCGTCGAACAGCTGCATGTCCAGGCCAACGGGCGCCCGGCCCGACGCCCGGGCCGCGCCCGGCGTCCGGGCGGGCGGCGAGATCGTGCCCATGGGCGACAGCTCGGTCATCCCCCAGCTGGTCTGCACCGTTGCGCCCAGCCGGTCCTCGATCCGCTTCAGCAGCGCATCGGCGATGCCGGAGCCGCCGACGACGACCCGCTCCAGCGTCGGGGTCTCCTCGCCGCTGGCGTCGAGATAGTCGATCAGACCCAGCCACACCGTGGGCACGCCCATCGCGACGGTCACACCGTGCGCGTTGATCAGCCGGGCCAGAGACTTTCCGTCGGTGACGCGGCCCGGCAGCACCATTGTCGCCCCGACGGCGGCCGCCGCGAAGGGCAGGCCCCAGGCGTTGGCGTGGAACATCGGCACCGCGACCAGCACCGCGTCCGACCCGGTCAGGGCCAGAGCGTCGGCCTGCAGGCATCGCAGGGTGCTCAGATAGTTGGCGCGGTGGGAATAGAGCACGCCCTTTGGAGCGCCCGTGGTGCCGGAGGTGAAGCACAGCCCCGCCGGAGCGTTCTCGTCGAAGCCGCCCCATGTCGCGGGGCGACCCGATTGCGCCAGAAGCGCCTCGATCTCGATCTCCGGACGCGCCCCGGTTTCCATCTTCGCCGCGTCGCCGTCCATCAGGATCAGCTTTTCGATACAGGGGCAGGCCGCCATCAGTTCGCGGCCCAGGTCGCCCAAACCCTGACCGACGATCAGGACGCGATCCTCTGCCTCGGTGATCATCGCGGTCAGATGGGCGACGGTCAGGCGGGGGTTCAGGGTGTGGCAGACGATGCCGACCCCCATGGCCCCGTACCAGACCTCGACATGGTGCCGGGTGTTCCAGGCCAGGGTCGCCAGCCGGTCGCCCGGCACAAGACCCATGTCGAGGAAGGCGCCGGACAATCGCTCGGCGCGATCCTTGAGTGCGGCATAGCCGATGACGGCGTCTTCGCCCTGACCGGCGGTGACGACCGGAACCTGCCCATGCCATCTCGCGGCATGATCCAGGAACCGGTCGACGGTCAGGCCATAGGCCTGCATCGATCCTGACGGGGACGCTGTCACTGGTACGCTCGACCCTAGAAGTTGCGGGTCAGGCGGAGGCCGTACTGGCGGGACGCGCCGGCGTAGCGCTGGCCGGCCTTGACCGAGGCGATGTAGTCGAGATCGCCGAGGTTGGTCGAATAGGCCTGCAGTTGCCAGTCGCCCTGCTCATAGGTCAGCTGGGCGTTGACGATGTCGCGCTCGGTCAGGTGATCGCCGAGCGCCTCGCTGGCGAAGATGCTCGCCCAGCTGTCGGAGATGTGGCTGTAGTCGATGCGCGGCGTCAGGGTGCCGGCGCCGACCGCGAAGTCGTACTGCACGCCGAGGCTCAGCGTCATTTCCGGCGCGAAGGTCTGGGCGTTGCCTTCCAGATTCACGCAGTTGCCGCTCGCCGGACCGCTGTTCTGATCGCAGACGCCGGTGCGGGCGCGACGTGGGTCGGCGGCGAAGAAGCGACCGAGCTCCGAGTGCGACAGCGACAGGCCGGCATCGAAGGCCAGGGCGCCGAACCGGCCTTGGGCCGAGGCTTCCAGACCGTAGATGATCGTGTCGTCGGTCACGTTCAGGATCGAGGTGATCGACGGCGTCGTCGGGTCACCGATGTTGATCTGAAAATTCTGGTAGACGTTGTAGTAGGCGCCCAGCTGGGTCCGAAGATGGCCGTCGAACAGCGTCGACTTCCAGCCGGCCTCGAAGTCCGTGACGTCTTCGCCCTCGAAGGGCTTGGGCGCCACAAAGGCCAGGTTCGGGCCGTTCAGACCGCCCGCCTTGTGTCCGCGCGCGACAAATCCGTAGAGGAAGTTGTCCTCGTCGAGGGTCCAATTCAGGGCGACCTTGCCGGTGACCGCGTTCTCCACATCCCGATCGTTCTGCGTCAGGCGAAGGCCCAGCAGCGGCGCGGCCAGACGGGCGTCGTTCTCGACGGTCGAGCGGGTGTAGCGGGCGCCGACCTGGATCTCGAGATCGTCGGTCAGGTCATAGGTGATCTGGCCGAAACCGGCGGCCGTGGTCTTCGGATTCCGGCCCTCCAGCAGGGTGTCGTACAGGATCGGCAGGGTCGCCGAGACGTACTGGGTGGTGACGAACTGGCCCGGCGGGAAGGTGATCAGGTCGTCCTGGTAATAGGCGCCCAGGATCCAGGTCAGGCGATCTGTGTCAGGCGAGACCAGGGTGAACTCCTGCGACCACAGACGCTGGTTGACCTCGTCGTAGAAGGTGAAGGGCAGGGTCGCGGTGCCGTCGGCATCCGAGCGGATGTAGGTCGTGCCGTACTGGGCGCCGGAGATGGAGCGGATCGTGATGCCGTTGTCGAACTCGTAGCTGGCGTTCAGCACGGTGCGGGTCGTCTCGTCCTGGGCCGCGTACGGTCCATTGGTCGCGATGGTGTGCAGCGGCAGCGGCGAAAAGATCGGGCTGGTCGGATAGCCGCCCATGTCGTGGAAGGTGTAGTCGGTCTTCAGCAGGACGCGGGCGCGATCGTTGGGCTGCCACAGGATGCTGGCGCGGATGCTGCGGGTGTCCAGTTCGCCAGGGTGACCGCGCGACGGGGTGCCGATGACGTCATAGAAGCTGTCGCGGGTTTCCTTGTTGAAGGCGATCCGCGCCGCGAGCGTGTCGCCCATCGGCAGGTTGATCGCGCCCTGCAGGCGGATGTCGTTGTAGTTGCCCGCCTGACCCGTGATGTAACCGCCGAGGCCGTTCAGGTCCGGATTGCGCTCGGTGATGAAGACCGCGCCGCCTGTGGCGTTCTGGCCGGCGAAGGTGCCCTGCGGACCGCGCAGCACTTCCAGACTGGCGATGTCGAAGAAGGGCTCGTTCTGGAAGTAGGCGGGGAAGACGGCGACGCCGTCGCGATAGGTGATCACGCCAACGCCGACCGAGGAGTTGTTCTCGGTCTTGCCGATGCCGCGGATGTTGAAGCTGTTGCCCTGGCCCGAGTTCTGGACCGTCACAGACGGCACGGAGAACTGCAGGGTCTCGATGTTCGAGACGCCCTTGTTGGCCAGTTCCTCGCCGCTCAGCACCGAGGCGGCGACGGCGGTCGTCTGCAGGTTCGACGTGCGGCGCTCGGCCGTGACGACGACCTCGTCCAGCGTGCTCGCCTGATCATTGTCGGCGGACGGTGCGGTCTGTGCGTGAGCGGCGCCCGCCCACAGCAGAACGGCGGCGGATGTCGTGAGCCAGAGCTTTCCAGCCATGGGTAGCCTCCCTCGATTGTGCGTTTCCCTGACGATCTCTCGTCGTCATGGCCCAAGACATTCCATCGAATCGAGGGTCCGTCAACACTCATTCACTTGCGAGTGAAGATTGACATCGAAGGTCCTTCGATGAGATGCATCCGGTCACGGCGTCGCAGAATGCCGGGGGAAACGAACGCGCCTCGGCGCAGCGGAAGGGACCATGAATGCCCGAGATCATGAGCAACGGGACGCGCATCCACTGGGATCAGAGCGGCCGGGGCACGCCCGTCCTGCTGATCATGGGGCACCGCTATTCCTCGGCCATGTGGTACCCGGTCCTCGAGGCCTGGAAGGACCGTTACCATCTGATCTGGTTCGACAATCAGGGCACGGGTCAGAGCGGGGCGCGTTCAAAAACTTCCGTCGCCGAGATGACCTCGGACGCCCTGAACGTGCTCAGGGCGGCCGGCGTCGACAGCGCCCACGTCTACGGCGTCTCCATGGGCGGCGGCATCGCGCTCGAGTTCGGCATCCGTTACCCGGAGCACACCCGGTCGCTGATCCTCGGCTGCACCATGGCCAAGACGCCGGACATCCCGCCTCGTCCGAAATGGCTGGTCAGCATCCTGTATCGTGTCCTGCCGCTCCTGAAGGGATTGGCCTCAAAGAAGTTCAAGGGCGGCTACGGCGACGCGGCCCCCGACGACGCCATCGCTCGTGACAAGGTCATGCTCGACAAGGACCCCTTCTCGATGAAAGGCGTGATCGCCCAGAGTCACGCCATCATCGACTACTCCGTCACCCCCGGGGAGGTCGCGGGCGTAACTCTTCCGGCCATCGTCCTGCACGGCACCCAGGATCTGGCCGTCCCCTACGAGGGCGGCAAGACGCTGTCGGAAATGCTGCCCAACGCCCGCCTCGTCACCTTCCCAGACCTGGGCCACAACTATTTCGTCGGCGCCGCCGAGCGCGCCAACGCCGAGGTCGAGCGGTTCATCGAAGAGGTCGAGCAGGCTCGATGAGCGGCGGTTCGTCGGTGCGGCTCGATCAGTGGGAGCTGAGGGACTTCGATCCGGGCGCCGGGCCTGTTGAAGGCGGCGAGGCCTGGCTGGCCGTGGCCGCGCCCGGCGACACCTATCTCACGCTCGTCAACGCGGGCCGCCTCGACCACCCCTACAAGGCCCGGAACGAACACGCCGCCGCCTGGGTCCGGGACCGCGAATGGCGCTGGCGCACCACCTTCGTCGCACCCGAAGCCGGGGAGGGCGAAACCGTCGAGCTGGTGTTCGATGGTCTGGACACCTTCGCCACCGTCTATCTCGACGGGGCGGAGATCGGCCGCGCCGACAACATGTTCCGCCACTGGATTTTCTCCGTGGGCGATCGCCTGCGTGCGGGCGAGACCCACGCTCTGGAAGTCCGCTTCGACCCCACGGCCGTGGCGCTCGAGGGCAAGACGCCACCCCCGCCCTGGGCCGCGTTCACCGACCGGATCAGCCGTTCAAAGCGCAACCTGATGCGCAAGGCCCAGTTCGGCTGGGGCTGGGACTGGGGCCCCGACCTGCCGACCGTCGGCGTCTGGAAAAAGGCTCGCCTCGAGGTCCGCCCCCGCGCCCGCATCGACGACGTGGCCTTCACGACCTTGACCGCGACTTCTGCCCGGGCCGAGACCCGCATCGACGTCGAACTTTCCGGAACCACCGCCGGTCTCCGCACCGAGATCGTGCTGACCGACCCGCAGGGCCGAACGGCCTTCCGACAGGAGCGCGACGCCGCCGAGACCGCGCCGATCCCCCTGACACTCGATGCGCCGCAGCTGTGGTGGACCCACGACCTCGGCGCTCAGCCGCTTTACGACCTGACCGTTCGCCTCCTCGACGGAGACCGCCTCCTCGACGAAACAACACGCGCCGTCGGCGTGCGCACCATCGACCTGGATCAATCGCCCGATCCGGACGAACCCGGCGCGACCTTCTTCCGCTTCGTCCTCAACGGCATGCCGATCTTCGCCAAGGGCGCCTGCTGGGTGCCGACGACCTCCTTCGTCGCCGACGTCGCATCGGAGCCTTACGACCGGCTGATCGCCCACGCGGCCCGCGCCAACATGAACATGATCCGCGTCTGGGGCGGCGGCATCTACGAGCCCGACCTCTTCTACGATCTCTGCGACCGGAAGGGCGTGCTGATCTGGCAGGACTTCATGTTCGCCTGCGCCCCCTATCCCGATGACGACGCATTCGTCGCCTCCGTGCGCGCCGAGGTCGACCATCAGGTCCGCCGCCTGCGTCATCATCCCTCGATGGCCCTGTGGTGCGGCAACAACGAGAACGAGGCCATCCACCGTATCGACGTGGACGTCTCCGGCGTCGAAGTCCCCCTGCCGGGCGCCGTCCTCTATGACGCGGTCGTCCCCGGCATGCTGGCGACCCTCGATCCGACCACGCCTTACTGGCCTGGCAGCCCCGGCGGCGGCGCTCATCCCAACAGCATGAAGGCCGGAGATGTCCACGACTGGACGGTGTGGCACGGCATTCCGCCCATCCCCGACGACCGGATGGTCGAGCCCTTCGGCTATGCGCCGGAGAAGATCGTCTACCAGCGCTACGCCGAGGACACCGCCCGCTTCATCAGCGAGTTCGGCATCCAGGCCGCGCCTGCCCTGGCCACCCTCAAGCGCTGGATGGACCCCGCCGATCTCGATCCCGAGAGCGAGGGCTTCCACCTGCGGATCAAGGACGAGTCGAAAAAGGCCCTGGCCATGATCGACCCGGTCACCGGCCCGCCCGCGACGCTCCAGGACTATATCGACTTCACCCAATGGACCCAGGCCGAAGGTCTGAAGTTCGGCATCGAGCATTTCCGCCGTCGCCGTCCGCACTGCTCGGGCGCCCTGCTGTGGCAGTTCAACGACTGCTGGCCCTGCGTCAGCTGGAGCCTGATCGACTACGACGGGGTGGAGAAGGCGGCGTACCACGCCGTCCGCCGCGCCTTCGCGCCGGTCCTCGCCTCTTTCGGGGAACTGGGTGACGGCGCCGTCGAACTGTGGATCAGCAACGATACCCAAAGCCCTGTGGAAGACCGTGCGGTCATCGCCCTGACCACCCTCGACGGCCGCGCGATCTGGAGCGAGGAGGTCGCCCTCGACATCCCTGTCGATGCCAGCCTTTCGGTCTGGAGCGGCGTCGTCCCGGCCTGTGACGATCAGGTCCTGACGGTGCGATCGACGACTGGCGCCTACGAAGCCAACCGCCTCCTGACCGTCCCGGTCATGGACCTGAAGCTCGATGCGAGGGCGCGGCCGGTCATGACCGCTCGTGTCGTCGACGGCGCGCTCGAGGTCGAACTTTCCGCCCGGGTCTACCTCGCCTTCGTCCACCTCGTCTCCGATCGCGCGGACTTGGAGTTCAGCGACAACCACTTCGACCTGAGGGCAGGGGAGACCCGCAACATCCGCGTCACGGGGGCTTCGCCGGTCACTGCGGCCGAGGTCTCCGTCCGCTGCTGGAACGACCGGATCGCCGAGGCCTGATCTCATCAGGCAGTCGCACGACAGGGTTCACACCGCCCGTCGCGACGGCCCCGGGCAATGTGATACAGGGCGGTCATGATGATCCTGACCCTGCTGCTGCTCGCCCTTCAAACCCGGACGGGCCCCGACCTGAGCGCCTTCCCGGAGGCGTCTCCGCGTCTGGTCGCGGCCGCGCCGGCCGTGGCGGAGTTCGATCACGTCACCCTGCACGGTTATGAGGTTCGGGGCCGGAACGTCCGCGCCGTGCGCGCCAGCATCAACGAGGGCAAACCCGCCGACCTCAGCGGCGCGCGCCACGACGCCGTGACCTTCTGGAACTACCGGTGGCAGTTCTCGGGCGCGAACGGTCAGTGCGATCCGGCCAGAACCGAGGTGACCTATACCGTGACCCTCGTCCTGCCCGATCTGGCCACCCTCGATCAGATGAACCGCAACGACCGCGAGAGATGGAACACCTATTTCTCCGGCCTCGTCCTGCACGAGACCAATCACGTCCGGATCGCCCAGGCCGGCGCCGCGGGCATTCAGCAAGCGATGCGAGCGGCGCCCGATTGCGCAGCCGCCCAGGCGGCCGGAGCCGCGGAGAGCCAGAAGGTCGGCGCCGCCAGCGCCGAGTACGATCGACGGACCGCGCACGGTCGCACGGAAGGCGCCGTGTTCTGACGGCGCTGGAGCGGACCTGCCGCCGGTAGGCCGCCGACGCCCTTTCCGACTTGCCTTGCGGGCTCGCCTCGGCTCCGGTGTGGTCATGCGCGCCCATCCCGTCTTCGCCGACATGCCGGTGACCATCTTCGAGACGATGTCCGGCCTCGCCCGCCAGCACGGCGCCATCAATCTCGGTCAGGGGTTCCCCGACGATCAGGGGCCTGAGAGCCTGCGCCGTCTCGCCGCCGACGCCCTGATGACCGGCTCCAACCAGTATGCCCCGTCGCGCGGTCTGGCCGAGTTGCGCCACGCCGTCGTCGAACACTACGGCCGTCTGCAGGGCGTGCCCCTGACCTTTGACGGCGTCCTGATCACCTCCGGCGCCACAGAGGCGATCGCGGCCTCCATCCTGGCCTTCGTCCACCCGGGCGACGAGGTGATCCTCTTCGAACCCGCCTACGACGCCTACCGCCCTCTGATCGAGCGCGCTGGCGGCATGGCCGTCCCGGTTCGCCTCCAGCTGCCGCAATGGCGTCTGACGGAAGACGCCCTCGAGGCGGTGATCACCCCTCGCACCCGGATGGTCGTCTTCAACAACCCGCACAACCCGACCGCCCGCGCCTTCGACGCCGGGGAAGTCGCGGCCCTCGCCCGGGTCTGTGTTCGCCACGACCTGATCGCCCTCAGCGACGAGGTCTGGGAGCATGTGATCTTCGACGGTCGACGCCATCGCTCCCTGATCGCGGAGCCGGGCATGGCGTCACGCACACTGAAGATCGGCTCGGCCGGCAAAATGTTCGGCATGACCGGCTGGAAGATCGGCTTCGTCTGCGGCGACCCCGCCCTGGTCGATCCCGTCGCCAAGGCCCATCAGTTTCTCACCTTCGCCACTCCACCGAACCTCCAGAGCGCGGTCGCCGTCGGCCTCGGCTGGCCTGAGCAGACCTTCGTCGACATGCGCGCCGGGCTCCAGCGCTCCCGCGACCGACTGGCGGCGGGTCTGTCGGCCCGGGGCTTCGTCCTGACCCCGAGCGAGGGCACCTATTTCCTCGGTGTCGATCTCGCCGCCTCGGGTATTCCCCTGTCCGACGATGGCTTCTGTCGTCGAGCGGTGGTCGAGTTCGGCGTCGCCGCCATCCCCCTGTCCGCCTTCGTTTCGGACAAGGCGGCCGGATCGGTCATTCGCCTTTGCTTCGCCAAGGCCGACGCCGTGCTGGACGAGGCTGTCGAACGGCTCGGCAAGGCGGCCCATACCCTGCGCGCCTCGACCGCCGGCCGCTGACCCGCCGTCAGAGCCCGAGCTCGGCCCGTACCTTCTTCGTCAGTTTCGCCGCCACGATCCGGTGGCCGATGGCGAAATGTTCGGCCAGCTCCTCGTCGTCCCACGCGTCGGGATCGGGCAGGTTCACCCACTTCGCCCGCGCCAGATAGGGCGCAGGCCGCGCCTTCCCGGTCTCGGTCAGGATCTCCCAGGCGATGTCGGAGACCTTGAACGACACCCCGCCCTGTTCGCCGACCATGACGAACATCTTGCCGCCGACGCGATAGGCGTCGTGATGGTCGCCGAACGGGTGATCCAGGGTGACCCCGGGCAAGGCGAGGCAGGTCTTGCCTATGCCGGCCCGGTCCACGATCAGGCCTCGACGCCGACACCGATCGGACAGACGACGCCCGTTCCGCCGATGCCGCAGTAGCCGTCCGGATTCTTGGCCAGATAGCCCTGGTGATAGCCCTCGGCGAAATAGAAGGGCCCGGCCTCGGTGATCTCGGTCGTGATCTCGCCGCGCCCAGCCTTCGACAACGCCGCCTGATAGGCGTCGCGCGAGGCCTCCGCCTCGGCGCGCTGCGCGTCGTTCAGATAGTAGATGGCCGAGCGATAGGTCGAGCCGACGTCATTGCCCTGACGCATGCCCTGGGTCGGGTCGTGCCCTTCCCAGAAGGTCTTCAGCAGCTCGGCGTAGGAGATTTCCGCCGGATTGAACACGACCTGGACCACCTCGGTCTGGCCGGTCAGGCCGGTGCAGGTCTCCTCATAGGTCGGGTTGGGCGTGATCCCGCCCGAATAACCGACGGCCGTGACCCAGACGCCTGGCAGCGACCAGAACTTGCGCTCCACGCCCCAGAAACAACCCATGCCGAAGATGGCGGTCTCGAACCCTTCGGGATGCGGCCCCTTCAGCGGGCGGCCGTTGACGAAATGGACCTCGTCGGTCGGCAGCGGCGTGGACCGGCCGGGCAGGGCGGTGGCGCTGGTGGGCAGGGTGGTCTTCTGGCTCAGCATGGATGCGATCCGTGAGAAAAGGGACATGGCGACCATATGGGAATGCGCCCCCTGTTTTCCCAGACCTGTTTTGACCAGCGCGGCGCTTGCCCGAAGCGCCCGGCTGTTCTATCAGCCCTCCCTCCCCGGGCGACCTCCCGGGCGTTAGCCCTCGTGGTGAAACGGACAGGTGGCGGAGTGGTCGATCGCGCACGCTTGGAAAGCGTGTGTAGGTGAAAGCCTACCGAGGGTTCGAATCCCTCTCTGTCCGCCACGGGCTTGCTAAAAAACTACCCGCACATCGCGAAGAACCGCTCCACGCCCGCTTCCGAGCCCGGATGCGGCGCATAGACCTCGCGTTCCCCGTCCACCCACTGGGCGATCCAGCCGATGCGGCGGAAACGCTGCATGACGGGTTCGCTGGTGGCGGCGGAGGCGGTCAGGAGGTCACCGTCGTGCAGCTGCGACGGCTCGCCCTCGGCGGCGAACCGTTCGGTCTCTCCGCCCGACTCCAGATAGATTTCACGATCGCCAGTCTGCCCCAAGGCTGTCAGGTCGATTTTCCCGGACCCGGCCGTGCAGTCGAGGCCGAGGCGAAGGTCGTCGCTGGCCTCCACGCCATAGGCCAGGCGGGCCACCCCCTCGTCGCGCGTATAATGCCAGTCGTACCCGGCGACAGGGGCGGGGGCCGGAGACGCGACAGCCGCCGTCACGACAGGCTCAGTTTTGTCCACGCTGGCGCAGGCGCTCGTCAAAGCGGCCAAGGCCAGAACCGGCAACCATAGAATCCGCATGCGACCTCCCGAAATCACCCGCTGCAAAGTTCGGCGAAGCGGCGCAGCTTGGCAAGGTGGGCGGCGGGCACGGCGACAGCCTGATGAGTTCCGCCGACGGCGACGTCTAGAGCGCCTGTGACAAGGAACTGGCCGAAGACCGGGTGATCGGTGCGCAGCGCCACCGACTGATGGTCGGCCGTCGCCTCGCTTTCGCCCGTTGCGGTCGCCGTGCCCGAGGCGATGGTGGCGATGCCGGCGTTGGTCGAGCCGAACAGGTCCAGCCGCGCCACGCCCGCGCCCGGCTGACATTCGAGGATGGCCTTGAGCTGGGGCGTGTCGGGGATCTCGTTGGCCAACACCAGAGGCCCGTCCTCATACAGGGTCCAGGTCCAGCCCCCCTGAGGCGGAGCGCCATGAAGCGCGGCAAGCGCCGCGATTGTCACCAAGAATGTCATGCTTCAGGCCCCCCGACCGGACGGATTACGCCCGGCCCGGAGAACAATAGGACAGAAAATCGCGCACGAGGCGACGTTCTTCGGTGCTGGCGGCCAACTGGAACCGACCGGCGTCGCCGACGACCGTCATGCGGCCGTTCCGGGCCAGCCCGGCCAGCGCCGGATCGTCGAGCGGAATGGCGGTCTCCTCGGCGTCGCCGCCGGACAGGGGGTCGATCTGCAGGCTGGCCCGCGTCAGGCGCGCGCCCTCGACCTGCACGTCGCCATAGACGGCGGCCGTCGCGTCGCCGGGCATGCAGGTGACCATCAGGGCCAGTTGATCGGAGTTGGCGACGCCATAGGCCAGCTTGGCCAAGGCGCCCTCATGGTGGACGCTCCAGCTCATGACCGGGGCGGCCATGACACCCTGGGCCTCGACGTCCGGCGCGACATCGCGCGACTGCGCCGCGAAAGCGACCAGTCCGAGAGCGGCGACGGCGGGAACGAGAACCTTGAACATCGGTGGAAACCTTTGCGTCTGAAGGGCAAACGCGGGTTTCCGTTAACGGTTCACGGCAGAGCTTGCGCTCCGGCCGACCCGTGATGCTCAGGACACGATCTTCCTGCGCTCAGACAGCGAGCCGCCGCGCGACCAGCGGTCGCGCTCTTAACAGCGCTCAAGCAGCGAGACGCCGCGCGTCGAGCGATAGCGCACTAAAATGGGCTGAACCTCTCCACCAGGCTCTGGGCCGCCGGCGTGGCCTGCACCCGGCTGATATCGCCGCGGCCGCCATAGCTGATGCGGGCCTCGGCGATCTGGGTGTGGGCGATGGTGTTGGCGGACGAGATGTCCTCCGGCCGCACGATCCCGGCGACGGTCAGCTCGCGGACCTCGCGGTTGGTGCGCACTTCTTGCCGACCTTGAATCACCAGATTGCCGTTCGACAGGATGTCGGTGACCACGGCGGCGATGGTCAGGTTGACCCGTTCCGACCGGCTGACCGATCCCGTGCCGTTGGCGTTGGACGAACCCTCGACCCCGACGAGGGCCTGCGGATCGAAGCCGCCCGGGAAGGCGCGGCCGAGGCTGTTTTCCAGCCCGAAGAAGTTGGTCACTCCACCCGTGATGTCGTTGGTGCGGCTGCGGCTGGTGGTGTTGGACGTCTGGGCCTGATCATCGATGTCGATGTTGACGGTCAGGATGTCGCCGATGTTCCGCGCCCGCTGGTCGCCGAAGAAGGCGCGCGCCCCCGTCCGCCACAGGGAGTTGGCGCTGGCCGAGCGGGGCTCGGGCGCGGCCTGATAGGTCTGGCTGACCGGCACGAGCTGGGCCGGATAGCCGATGGGCGCCAGCTGCGGGCCCTGCACCGTTTCGACGACGGTGGAGCAGGCGCCGAGGGAAACCGCAGCGAGGGAGAGAACGAGGACGGACTGACGCATGACTTACATTCCCTGACGGGCGAACGAGTTGGAGGCCTGGGCGCGGGCCCCGGCGCCGGCCCTGGCCTGACCGGGGCCCGAGGCGATGGCGTCGATGGTGCGGCCCGACGTCGTGTTGAGGACGGGTACGGGCTCGCCGACGGCGGCGTCGCGGGTCGCGCGTCCTGTGACGGTCAGGGTCACGCCGCCCGCGATATAGGCGACCTCGACCATGTCGTTGCGGGCGATGACGCGTGGCGAGATCAGGTCGCGCTGGCCGACCACAGCCCCGGCGCGCAGGGCCCGGCGAGCGCTCAGGCCGATGACCTGTTCGGCGTCCGACGGCGATCCACCCTGGGCCAGATGCGCTTGCACGGTGGTCCAGATGACGTCCTCGGGCTGGACCACGTCGCCGGCGGCCAGACTGCGGGCCCAGGTCAGGACCTCGACCGTGGCGGCGCGTTGGCCGACGGCGGGCATGACGCTCCCGGCAGCCGGAGCGCCGCCGGGCGCCAACGCGGCATGGCGGACGACCACGCGACGCAGGCCCTGCGGATTGGCCCACTGCAGGCCTGCGCGCGAGGCGATGGCCTGAAGCTGACCGGCCTCGAACACCACCGACGGCCCGGCGCGACTGGCGACCACGACGCCCGAGGCCGATCCGGCCCCGTCGAAGATATCGCCCAGGGTGACGCTGCCGTCGTCGTCGACCGGATTGACCTTCAGCGTCACCGGGCCGGCGAGGGCGGGGGAGGCGACCAGCGCCAGCGCCGCCGCCAATGTCAGAAGCCGGGTCATCAGCCCTTCACCTGCGCCGAGACGCTCATCATCTCGTCGGCCGTGGTGATGACCTTGGAGTTCATCTCGTAGGCGCGCTGGGCGATGATCAGGGCGCTGATCTCGGTCACTGCGTCGACGTTTGACGCCTCGGTGTAGCCCTGCAGAAGTTGCCCGAAGCCGGTCTCGCCGGGCGTGCCGGTCGTGGCCGGGCCGGACGCGGCGGTTTCCAGCAGCAGGTTGTCGCCGATGGCTTCCAGGCCCGCCTCGTTGAAGAAGGTCGCGATCTCCAGCTGGCCCACGACGGCCGCCTCGGGCGACCCCGCCGAGATGACCTGCACCTGGCCGGTCTTGGAGATGATCACATCGACCGCATCCTGCGGGATCGAGATGGCCGGCTCGACCGCATAGCCGTCCTCGGTCACCAGCTGGCCTTCGCCCGACAGGGAGAAGTTGCCGGCGCGGGTGTAGCCGATCTCGCCCGAAGGCAGGGTGATCTGGAAATAGCCCTGGCCGTCGATGGCGACGTCATAGTCGCTGCCGGTCTGGGTCGGGGTGCCCTGGTCGGTGATGCGATAGACGCTGCCCGCCTTGACGCCGAGACCGATCTGGATGCCGGTCGGGACGACGGTCCCCTGGCTGGACGACTGCGCGCCCATCCGTTCGACGTTCTGGTAGATCAGGTCCTGGAACTCGGCCCGTTGGCGCTTGTAGCCGACGGTGTTCATGTTCGCGATGTTGTTGGAGATGACCTCCACGTTCAGCTGCTGGGCGGCCATGCCCGAGGCGGCGGTGCGAAGTGCGCGCATCTATGTGTTCCTTAGGTCGACCGCCCCAGTCGCTCGACCGAGCGACGGGACAGTTCGGTGACGTTCTCGATCATCTTGGTCGCGCGTTCGTAGGCGCGGCTGATCTCGATCAACTGGGTGATTTCGACGAGGGGATTGACGTTCGATCCCTCGAGCATGCCCTGGCGCACCTGGACGCCGGCGGCGTCGATGGGCGTGGCGTTGGAGGCGTTGCGGTACAGCCCGTCGCCGTCCTTCGACAGGACGGCCAGATTGTCGAACCGGGCCAGGCCCAGCTGGCCGATGGTGACGCCGTCCTGGCTGATGTTGCCGTCGTCCGCGACGGTGATCGGGCCTTTGGCCGGGTCGATCGTGATCGGGCCGCCGTCGCCCAGCACGGGCAGGCCGGCCTTGGTGACCAGCTCGCCCTCGGGGCTGATGGTGAAGGCCCCGTCGCGGGTGTAGGCCTCATTGGCCCCGTCCTGGACTTTGAAGAACACCCCCTCGCCGTCGATGGCGAAGTCCAGGTCCCGGCCGGTCTGCTGCAGAGAGCCCTGGCTGAAGTCGCGGCCCACGCCGTTGTCCAGAACGAAGCTGGCGCCCGGCCGGATCGCATCGTTGCGCGCCCGGTTCCCGACCTCGGTGCCCAGCAGCAGTTGCTCGACCTTGAAGCCGGTGGTGTCCGCATTGGCGATGTTGTTGGCCGCGATGTCGAGTTCGCGACGCAGGGTCATCTGCCGGGACAGTCCGATGTAGGCGGCGTTTTCCACTTGGGCTCCAGAGCTCCTTCGCTCCGTCCCACGCAACGACCGTGCCAACAGGGTTAACGCCCGTGCCGTCTGGATTTGCAGGGGTTTCGCGCCCCGACAGCCCGGCAAATCTTGCCGGATTTACACCTCGCGTTAACCAAACCGGCCGCATCCGGGTGACTGGGAATTTCCGGGGCGACCGCCTGATGATCAAGCTCGGCAAGAAAAAGGATAAGGCGTCCGCCGACGCGGCGACCGACCTGGCCGTCGCGCATGGCGCCGAGGTCGAGGGCGAGGCGCCGGCCAAGAAGAAGCTGCCCCTGCTGTTCATCATCGCGCCCGTGGCCCTGCTGGTTCTGGGCGGCGGCGGGGCCGGGGCCTTCTTCATGCTCCAGCCCAAGCCTGCGGCCGCCCAAGGCGAGCACGGCGAGGAAGCCGCCAAGGGCGGTCACGGCGAAGAGAAGAAGGGTGGCCACGGCGAAAAGAAGGGCGGCGGCGGTCACGGAGCCGCGGCCGAAGGCGAGGCCGATCCCGCTCTGGGCAAGATCAGCGAGGGCCCGGACGGCGTCACCTTCCTGACCCTCCCGGACATGGTGGTGAACATCCAGTCGCCTGACGGCCGCCCGACCGTGATGAAGCTGGCCCTGACGCTTGAGATGCAGGACGCCGACGTGGCCTATTCGCTGCAGGAACAGATGCCGCGCATGCAGGACATGTTCCAGGGCTTCCTTCGCGAAATCCGCCCCGAGGACATCGCCGGATCGTCCGGCGCCTATCAGCTGCGCACCGAGATCCTGCGCCGGGTGAACCTCATCGCCGCCCCGGCCAAGGTCGATGCCGTCCTCATTGAAGAGATGCTCGTTCAATAATGGCCGACACGGACGAACTCGATCCGTTCGCCGCCGCCGACGCCTTCGGTGAGGACCGCCACAGCGCGGCCTCCGAACGCGTTCTGAACCAGGACGAGATCGACAACCTTCTCGGCTTCGACCTCGGCGACGGCGACGATTCCGAGCGGACCGGCATCCGCGCCATCATCAACTCCGCGCTCGTCTCCTACGAGCGTCTGCCGATGCTGGAGATCGTCTTCGACCGCCTGGTGCGGTTGATGACGACGTCGTTGCGGAACTTCACGTCCGACAACGTCGAGGTCAGTCTCGATAACATTTCGTCGATCCGTTTCGGCGACTATCTGAACTCCATCCCTCTGCCTGCGATCCTGGCGGTGTTCCGGGCCGAGGAGCTCGACAACTACGGCCTGCTGACGGTCGATTCCAACCTGATCTATTCGATCGTGGACGTGCTGCTGGGCGGCCGTCGCGGCACCGCGGCCCTGCGCATCGAGGGCCGACCCTACACCACGATCGAGCGCGTTCTGGTCCAGCGGATGGTCGAGGTCATCCTGGCCGACGCCCAGGCCGCCTTCGAGCCACTGACGCCCGTCCATTTCAATCTCGACCGGCTGGAGACGAACCCCCGTTTCGCGGCCATCGCGCGCCCGGCCAACGCAGCCATTCTGGTCAAGCTGCGCATCGACATGGAAGATCGCGGCGGTCGCGTCGAACTCCTGCTGCCCTACGCCACCCTCGAACCCATCCGGAAGATGCTGCTGCAGCAGTTCATGGGTGAGAAGTTCGGCCGCGACAATATCTGGGAAGGCCACCTGGCCACCGAACTCTGGACCACGGACACCGAGATCCGCGCCGTCCTCGACGAGCAGCAGGTGCCCCTGTCCAGGGCCCTGGGGTTCAAGGTCGGCGACACCTTCATGTTGAACGCGACGCCGGATTCCGACGTCTCGATCCGCTGCGGCACCATCCCGGTCACGACCGGAAAGATGGGCCGCAAGGGCCAGCATATCGCCGTGCGGGTCGAGGCGCCGATCAGCGTCGAGGCCGCCACCAGCCTGACCAAGGGAAGGCGCTGACATGACCGGCATGATCCTGGATGCCATCCTGATGCTGCTGCTGGTGGCCGCCCTCGGCTACGGCGTCCGGCTCGAGAAGAAGTTGACGCAGCTCCGCGCGGGCCAGCTGGCCTTCGCCGGCGCCGTGACCGAGCTGAACGCCGCCTGCACCCGCGCCGAGAACGCCCTGGGCTCGCTCCGCGCCTCGGGCGAGGAAGCCGACCTGCTTCACGACCGCATCATCAAGGCGCGGGCGTTGAAGACGGATCTGGAACAACTCATGGCCCGCAGCGGCCGCACGACTTCTCCCTTCCCCATGGGGGAGGGTGGTCGAAGCGAAGCGGAGACCGGGTGGGGGCGGCAGGGCGAGCCAGACTCCGATCGTGCCCGCGTCGCGGCGCCGCCCCCACCCGGTCGCTCCGCGACCACCCTCCCCCGCGGGGGGAGGGAGAATCTCAGCGCCGCTCCTGCAACCCCTGCCACCCCCGACCCCGACGACCGCGCCTTCCGCATGGCCGCCCTCGCCGAGCGCATCCACGGCATGGCCACTCCGGCGCCTGCCGCGGCCGGCGCCGGCAACGTCCAGGCCATCCTGCATGCCCTGACCGCTAACCAAGCCGCGAAGCAAACCCTCAACCGTGCGCGCGTAAATCTCGCCCCCGACGACGACCTGTTCGCCGCCTAATCTCCCGGATTTTCTGAACCAATGGCCAAGCTGCCCCGCCTCCTGCCCCTGATCGCCGTCGCCATCGGCGGGGTCGTGGCCGTGCGCGCCGTCGGCGCCGGGCCGGACCTGTTCCAGGGCGCGCGCGCCTGGGCCGAGGAAGCCACCGCCGCCGTCTCCGAAACCGTCGCGACCCCGGCCGCCACGCGCCCGGCTCCGGCCGTCTGCGCCCTGACGCCCGAACAACTGGCCCAGCAGGCGGGCATTTCTCCGGCCGAGTTGCGCATCATCCAGTCGCTGAGCGCCCGCCGCACCGAGCTGGACGCCCGCGACGCCGACTTCGCCACGACCCTGCCGCTGATGGTCGCCGCCGAACAGAAGCTGGACGCCAAGGTCCAGGCCCTCAACGCCATCAAGGCCGAGGTCCAGGCCCTGCTGGGTCAGGTGGACGAGCGCGAGGCCGCCGAGACCGCCCGTCTGGTCGCCGTCTATTCCGCCATGCGCCCGCGCGAGGCCGCCGCCGTCTTCACGACGCTGGACGACAGCGTCCGCCTGCCCATCGCCGCCGCCATGCGTCCGCGCGGCCTGTCGGCCATCATGGCCCAGATGCCCGCCCCTGCCGCCCGTGAACTGACCGAGAAACTGGCCCGACGCTTCCAGGCGCAGCAACTCGCCGCCCGCGCCGCCGCCGCCTCGGCCCCGGTCGCGCCGACCCAGACCGCTGCGACGACGCCGACCACGGCCGCTCCGGCTCCGACCCAGACGGCCGCGCCCGTCGCCACGACGCCTCCGGCCGCCCAGCCCGCGGTCAATCGCGCGCCGGCCCGCACGCCCGCCCGCACGCCGGCGCGTCAGACCCCGCGCGCGACGACCCCGGCCGCCACACCCCCCGCGCCCGCCGGACCCCAGCCGTATGCACCGGCTGCGGGCGTGTCTGGCGCCGCCGCCAACCCGGCCGCGCCGCGCCAGTCGGTCCAGTAGTCACCGTTCCGGTTGGCGCCGGGGACAGGGGCGGCTATGCACCGCGCCTGTCACTTCCGAAGGCCCCGCCATGTCCGACACGCCCCCCGACCGTCTCTCGGTCAACCCGAACAACAAATACTACGACGCCGACGTGCTTCAGCGCGGCGTGGGCATCCGGTTCAAGGGCGAGGAAAAGACCAACGTCGATGAATACTGCGTGTCCGAAGGCTGGGTCCGCCTCGCCGTCGGCAAGGCCGTCGACCGCAAGGGCAACGCCCTGACCGTCAAGCTGCAAGGCACGGTCGAGCCCTACTTCCAGAGCGCCGTCGAGGACGAGGCGGAAGGCTAGGACCCGCCTTCTGTTGCGGAGTCCAATGAAGAGTCGCCGACAAGCCCCGGCTTTCTCTCGGTTGGACTCGCTGGACTCGGTTTCTCCGAGTCCAATCTTCAGACCAGGGTGATCGCCGACATCAGGCGGCCGAAGTCCGGCTCTCCGCGCTGGAAGGCGCGACGGTTCGAATAGAAGGCGGCCTCGCCGACGCAGGTGTCGTGCCCGGTCCACGCCGCCTCGCCGACCCCCGCTTGTTCCAGCCGCCACAGCACGAAGCCGGGCAGGTCGAACATCCGCTTGTCCGCCGCGCCGCCCGCTGCGAAGAAGCGGCCGGCGCCCGGATCGTGGTGCTCGAACCGCTCCATGAAGTCGGTCCCGACCTCATAGCTGGCCTGGGCAATACAGGGCCCGACCACGGCGACGACCCGCTCCGACCGGGCGCCCAGCGACTCCATCGCCGTCACCGCCGAGTGGACGACGCCCCCGAGAGCCCCCTTCCAGCCGGCATGGACCGCGGCCACGACCCGGGCCTCCGGATCGGCCAGCAGCACGGGCGCGCAGTCCGCCGTCAGCACGCCGGGGATGACTCCCATGGTCGCGGTGACTACCGCGTCGCCCTCCGGCCGATCCCCGGCCCAAGGCGCGTCCGCTACCCGCGTGATCGCCGAATGGATCTGGTAGCAGGCCGCCAGATCGTCGGACCCGCCACCCAGATGCGCGGCGACCCGCCGCCTGTTTTCGGCCACCGCCTCCGGGTCGTCCCCCGACCCCAAGCCCGTGTTTAGCCCCTCGTAGAGACCGGTCGAGACCCCGCCGAGGCGCGTGAAGAAGCCGTGGCGAATGCCCTCGCGCTCCAGCAGCGGATGGGTGATCGGCGTGAGATCGGTCATTGTTCGAACCCCGGAACGGCCAGGCTTCGGGGCGAGAAGATCGCCGCCGCCTTGAACAGGTCGCCCATCTGGTCCGGTGCGGTCAGGCGCGCCAGCTGGCGGGCGATGACCGGCCCGGCCTCGGGTCTTCCCGAGGATAACCGCTCGGCCCGCGCCTCGATCCCCAGCCGCCTCAGGAGCTCGCCCTGTCCTACGCAGCCGGTCACGTCGGCCCCGGTCCGGATCGCCGCCTCCTGCACCGCCGGGAAGTCCGCCCACTGGGTCAGATCCGCCTCGCCGGGCGTCGCCAGCACATCGACCCTGGCGTGCCGCCGCAAGCCCTGCAGCGTATCGCCCACGCCCGGCCGATCCCGTCCGTAGTCGATCAGCAGCGCCGCCCCGGACGTCTCGTTCAGCAGGACCCCCAGATCACGCCCGAACGCCGCCTGCTGGTCAGACACCTCGATGACCTGACCCGGCTCGACCTCGAACGGAGGCCGTTCGAACCCGCCGGTGATCCCTACCAGCCCGAAGGTCAGCCCGCCGTCGTCGGTGACCCCGATCCGCCGTTCGGCCCAGCCGCCGTCGGTTCGGACGAACTGCCTCGCGGGCAGACAGTCCAGCACCTCGTTGGCGATCAGGATCACGGGCGCATCGACATCGATCTGGTTCAGCGACCGGACCCAGCGCGGTGACACGTCGGCCTGCGCCAGCCGACGCGCCTGCGCCTCCCGCAGCGGTCCCGACGGCTCGATCAACATCAGGTCGCAGGCCTCCAGGAACCCCGGCGCAACCCGCGCGGCCCTCAGGGCGTCGTCCATCAGGGTCCCGTCGCCGGGCCCGACCTCGACCAGCCTGAACCGCTCCGGCGCGCCCAGCCGATGCCAGGTCTCGACCGCCCACAGGCCGATCAGCTCCCCGAACATCTGGCTGACGAGAGGCGCGGTGATGAAGTCCCCACCTTCGCCCAGCGCGGGCCGCGTGGCGTAGTACCCGTCCTTCGGATCGTGCAGGCAGCGGGTGACGTAGTCGGCCACCGTCATCGGCCCGGTCAGGGCGATCTCCCGCGCCAGTCGATCCTTGAGGGACATCAGTCTGCGGCGGCGACCGGCGGCCGCTTCCACGCCCGGTGGATCAGCCAGGCGCCGATCAGGATCATCGGCGTCGACAGCATCATCCCCATGGTCAGGCCGAAGGGCAGGTGATCCAGTCCCACGTCAGGCTGGCGCACGTTCTCGAGCAGCGCTCGCGACAGGCCGTAGCCGACCAGGAACAGGCCGGTGACATAGCCGGGCTTCCTCAGCAGCTTCCACTTCCAGACCGCCAGGGCCAGGACGATGAACAGCAGGATCCCCTCCAGCCCCGCCTCATACAGCTGGCTCGGGTGCCGCGGTTCGTTTCCGGCCGGGCAGAAGCCGTAGACCTGTTCGATCCGGGCGTTGCAGAACCGGATCGCCCACGGCACGTCGGTCGTCCGGCCCCACAGTTCGCCATTCACGAAGTTCGCCAGCCGCCCGAAACACAGGCCGATCGGCGCCGCCGCGAGCGCCACGTCGCCAACGCTGAGGATGCTGACCTTCAGCCGCCGCGAGAACAGCACGACCGCCAGGGTGCAGCCCAGCAGACCCCCGTGGAACGACATCCCGCCGGTCCACAGCTGGAACAGCTCCAGCCTTTCGCCCCAGGACGGGCCCGTGAACAGCTGGCCGAACATCTCCGGCTTGTAGAAGAGGGCGTATCCGAAGCGGCCGCCCAGGATGATGCCGAGCGTGACCCACAAGACCAGATCGTCCAGTTGCGGTCCGGTGATCGGCGGCTTGCCCGGCGTCCACAGCCGCTCGGTCTTCACGATCCGCGCCGCATAGATCCAGCCCAGCACGATGCCGGCGACATAGGCGAGGGCGTACCAGCGGATCGGCAAGGGACCCAGATGGATCAGGACCGGGTCAAACTCGGGAAAGGGCAAGCCAGTCGCTCCTGCGGATGTTTGCAGAAGCCCTTAGCAAGCGTCGTTGCCTCGCGCGAGCATGACACGTTTCAGCCCCGATTGACCTCAATCAGGGGTGTCTGGAAAGGTTTCGTTCACCATATCAGGCAACCCTCCCTTAACGACGCCCGACGCCGGGCTGGAGCCTTCCATGCAGACGCGCAATCCGATTCTCGACGAACTCGCAAAGATGTCGACCAGCGCCATGGGCCTGGCCCAAGCCGCCGGCGAGGAAGCGAAGACCGCCTTCCGCGCCCAGACCGACCGCATCGCCGCCGAGATGGATCTGGTCCGCCGCGACGAGTTCGACGCCCTGAAGGCCGAGGTCGCAGCTCTCCGCGCCGAACTGGCGACGCTGAAAGCGACCCCTGCGAAGGCGAACAAGCCTCAAAAGGGAACGTCCACAGACGGAACTCGTCTCCCGGACGCAGCCGGTTGAGACGAATCCCCGAACACGCCTACCGTCTTTTCAAGGACGGCCCTGAGTCGCCGTTCACCCCCCGCGAGATCGAGTTCACCTGATGGATGCTGCCGGACCCCAAGAGGTCGACGTCCCCTACGATCCGCTGGACGTGGTCGAGCATGTGCTGAATGCCGAGAACCTTCCGTTCGACCGGACGGACGACGGCGATCTGGCCTTCGCCCTCGCCGGCGACTGGAAGGACTACGAACTCTGGTTCGCCTGGCGTCCGGAGGGCGACTGCCTGCAGCTGTGCTGCGCCCTTGACCTGCGGGCCACCAAGAGCCGCCGTAACGCCGCCTACGAGCTGGTCTCCATGGTCAACCAGCGCACCTGGATGGGCCATTTCGAGGTCTGGTCCGAGGACGGCGAGATCGTCTTCCGCCACTCCCTGGCCCTTCCGCACGGCGAGCGGCCGACCCTGGCCCAGGCCGCCTCGATGATCGACGCCGCCGTCGAGGCCGCCGACCGCTACTATCCGGCCTTCGACTTCATGATCCGCGGCAACAAGAAGCCCCAGGACGCGATCGACAGCTGCCTGTTCGAGACCGTCGGCACGGCCTAGGCCTCGCGATGACGGTCGTCCTCCTCGGCCACGGCCGCCTCGGCTCCGCCATCGCCGAAGGCTGGCGGCTGACGGGCGCAGTCTCCGACCCGACCATCCTGACCCGCGCCGTTCCGCCGGTCTGCCCGGTGGACACTGCGGCCTTGGTGATCGCCGTGAAGCCTGCGGCCTGGCGCGAGGCCGTGGCGCCGCTGCTGGCCAGCCTGCCTACGGATGCCGTTGTCCTGTCCGTCATGGCCGGGGTCCGCGCCGCCGACCTGTCCGCCGCGTTACCCCGCCGGGCTGTCGCCCGCGTCATGCCCACGACCGCCGTAGCCCAGGCCGAGGGCGTGGCGGCCATCTGGTCGGATGACGTGTCCGCGCGAACTCTGGCCCACGCGCTGTTCGACGCCGTCGCCGACACGGTCGATCTCGACGACGAGTCCTTGATCGACGCCGCCACGGCCGTGGCCGGATCGGCCCCGGCGTTCTTCTACGCCCTGGCCCAGGCGCTGGCCGCGGCAGGCGTCGAGGCGGGTCTCACGCCCGACGCAGCCCATCGGCTGACACGAGGAGCCCTGCGGTCGGCCGGCTCGGGCGCGGGTACGGAGGCGACCCTCGATGATCTGATCGCGCGCATCGCCTCACCCGGCGGCACGACGCGCGCCGGGCTGGATGCGCTCAGGGACGCCGATCTCGGGGCTGCGGGTAGAGCGGCGGTTCAGGCCGCCGTCGCCCGCGCGAAGGCCCTAGCGGGAGACCAGCCGGCCTAAAGCGAGGTTGTTGGCCAGCCGGGCATAGGTATGCTCGGCATCCTGCCAGGTCGTGTAGCCGTGCACCTCGGCGATCGACGTGGAGTAGTTGGAGTACCGGACCGGCAGGCGCTGACCGTCGGCCGTGATGACTTCGCCTTCCACGGTCGCGCCGCCGATAGAGATGCTTTCCATGATCGACAGGCCGGGCTTGTCGGCGGCCTGCTGCCATGTCGGGCGGTTCGGCTTCAGGTCGGTCACGACGAGGTTGATCGTCGCGCCTTCCAGCGCACCGTCGCGGGCGAGGCGGCGTTCGACGACCGTCTGCAGCCGCTCCAGCTGGCGGTCCACATCGCGCTGGCCGAGATCCTGGACGTCTTCCGTCAGGTCGCCACCGACGGTGACGGTGACCTGCGGCGTCTGGGCGAAGGCGGGCGCCGCGAGGGCCGCGACGAGGGCGAGGGGGGCGAGAAAGGCGAAGTTGCGCATGACGATCTCCGGGAAATCCCTGTCACAGGGAAGATGGGCCGCGTGGGCCGTCTCCGCAATCCTCGCAGGAACGCCCACGCAAGGATGACGCCGCCCGTCCGCTTTCGCCTTACCCGGGCAGGCGGATCAACGCTCTCAGGCCCCCGAGATCGCTGCGCGCCAGGGTGATGTCTCCGCCATGCCCGCGCGCGACGTCCCGCGCGATGGCCAGGCCCAGCCCCACGCCCTTGCGGTTCTGGTTACGGCTCTCGTCCAGTCGGCTGAACGGGCGGAAGGCCTCTTCGTGCATCTCGTCGGGAATGCCGGGGCCGTCGTCCTCGACGGAAATCTCCAGTCCACCCGAGGGTAGCGCGCGCGCCGACAGACGCACATGCTCGCCGTGCGACGCCGCATTGCCCGCCAGATTGGTCAGGGCTCGCTTGAAGGCCAATGGACGCAGCGATGCCGTCAGATCGGCGGGCGCAGTGATCTCGACCTCGGCGCCCGCCCGTTTGACGTCCTCGCCCGCCGCCTTGAGCAGGGCCGAGACATCGACGGGTTGCGGCGCCTCGCCGGCCTCGCCCTTCGCGAAGGCCAGATACTCGTCGATCATATGCTCCATCTCGTCGAGATCGCCCTTCATGGCGCTCTGACGCTTGAACTGCGGAGCCAGGGCCAGCTCCAGACGCAGACGGGTCAGGGGCGTGCGCAGGTCGTGGCTGACCGAGGCCAGCAGCGCGGTCCGCTGTTCGATATGCCGCTGGATCCGGTCGCGCATGGCGAGGAAGGCCACGGCCGCCTGACGCACTTCCCGCGCCCCATGCGGTTTGAACGCCTGCGAGGTCTCGCCGCGACCGAAGGCCTCCGCCGCCTCGGCCAGTCGTTCGATGGCGCGAACCTGATTGCGGATGAACAGGATGGCGACGCTCATCAGCAGCACCGTCGCCAGCATCAGCCACAGGACGAAGATGTGCGCCTGGGTCGCCACGGCCCGTTCGCGCGGCGCGATGATCCGCAGCACGCCGTCGCGCTGCTGCACCTGAATGTCGACATAGGCCGGGTAACGGGTCGTATCGAACCAGAAGGGCTGGTCCAGCCGCGCCGCCAGCGCCGCCTCCAGCGTCCGGTCGATGACCCCGATCGGCCCCCGACGTTGCTCCTCGGGCAGGGTGGCGCCCGGTCGCAAGGCGATCGACAGCTGCATCGATCGCTCGCCCCGGTCGGCGATGACGGCCAGGTTCGCCTCGGTCGGCTCGTCGCGGTAGCTCTCCGCCGCCCAGGCCACGTCGCCGGCCAACCCCTCGGAAAGGCGCGCCGTCACCGTCTGCCAGTGCATGTCGAAGAAGGCCCAGGTCACCGCCCCCTGCATGATCAGGATCGGCAGGACGATGATCAGCAGCGATCGCCCCCACAACGACGTCGGCAACTGCCGCTTCAGAAACCGCGCCAGCACGGGGAAGGGCAGCAGCCTCATGTCAGTCGGGCGCCAGCATGTATCCGACGCCCCGCACGGTCTGGAGGTAACGCGGGTTCTTCGGGTCGGCCTCCAGCTTGCGACGTAGACGCGTCACCTGCACGTCGACCGCGCGACCGGTGATGTCTGCTGTGTCCGGCGACAGGTCCATCCGCTCGACCGGCGCGTGGGCGTGAAGCGCCAGCGTCTTCAAAAGTTGCGCCTCCGCCTCGGTCAGTCGCATGGGCGCGCCGTCGCGCGTCAGTTCCAGCCGTTCCAGATCGAACGTCGCCGTGCCCAGCTTGATTTCGCGCGGCATGATCGGCTTGACGCCCGTCCGTCTCAGGATCGCATCGATCCTCAGCGCCAGCTCCCTCGGATCGAAGGGCTTGGACATATAGTCGTCGGCCCCGCGCGACAGGCCGTCGATCCGGTCCGAGGCCTCGCCCCGGGCCGTCAGCAGCAGGACCGGCGTCTTCGACAACTGCGCCTTGGACCGCACCCAGGTCGTCAGCTCCAGCCCGCTCTCGCCCGGCATCATGACGTCCAGCACGACCAGATCGAACTCGATCAACTCCATCAGGCGGCGGGCGGCAGCCGCGTGCGCGGCGCCGGTCACGCGATAGCCCTCGCGCGCCAGATACTCCTTCAGAAGCTCGCGAATCCGGTCGTCGTCGTCGACGATCAGCAGGTGGCGACCAACCCCGGCGCCCGCCACAGGCCCTGAACGGCTCGCGCTCATGCGAACATTCCCGCGCGCATGGCGTTGACCTTGAGCGCTTCGGGCGTTCTAACCGGCAAATCTGCGCAGGAGACGTTGTTCAATGGCCTTCATTCCTTTCGACGATCGTGACGGCTGGATCTGGATGAATGGCGAATTCATTCCTTGGCGGGAAGCGAAAACGCACGTTTTGACCCATGCCCTTCACTACGGCTCGTCGGTATTCGAGGGTGAGCGTATGTATGGCGGCGAAATCTTCAAGCTGACAGAGCATTCCGAGCGCCTGGCCCGGTCTGCGAACCTGCTGGATTTCGAACTGCCCTACTCAGTCGCGGAAATCGATCAGGCCTGCAAGGAGACCTGCGCGAAGATGGGGATGGAGGACGCCTACGTTCGTCCCGTCGCCTACCTCGGACCGGAACAGGTCAGCGTCTCGGCCCTGAACAACAAGGCCCACGTCGCCATCGCCGTGTGGGACTGGCCCAGCTATTTCGACCCCGAGGTCAAGAAGAAGGGCATCAAGCTGGAGTGGGCCAAATGGCGTCGCCCCGATCCGCTGACGGCTCCGACGACGGCCAAGGCCGCCGGCCTCTACATGATCTGCACCATGTCGAAGAACGCGGCCGAGAAGCGCGGCTTCGCCGACGCCATGATGCTGGACTGGCGCGGCTATGTCGCCGAGGCGACCGGCGCCAACGTCTTCTTCGTTCAGGACGGCGTGATCCACACGCCTGACGTGACCCACATCCTGAACGGCATCACCCGCCAGACGGTCATCGACATCGCCAGGGCCAAGGGTATCGAGGTCGTGGTTCGCCACATCCGCCCGGAAGAACTGTCGACCTTCTCGGAGTGCTTCCTGACCGGTTCGGCCGCCGAGGTGACCCCGGTTCAATCCATCGGCGAGTATGCGTTCACGCCGGGCGACCTGTCGCTGACGCTGATGGACGACTACGGCAAGCTGGTTCGCCGCATCACCTGACGACTACGCGGGCGGCGTGGACTTCGCCGCCCGACGTCGCCTCAGAATGAACCAGACGATCGGCGTCGCGATCAGGCCGATCGGGATGAGGATGGCGAGGATGGTGATCAGCACGCCGACCGTCGCCATCATGGCGGCGAACGCGCCCTGTACCGCCTGGACGACCGGCCGGAATGCGCTGTCCGGCGCCAGCTGACCCGCCGAGCGGTATTCGATCGACAGACGCGACGTCGCCACCCGCGTCCGCATCTCAACCAGCATCGACTGTTGGGCGTCGATTTCGCCCTGCACCCGCGCCAGTTCGGTCTCGACCTTCAGCAGATCCTCCAGCGACCCGCTGCGCGTCGCCAGCAGGCCCTGCAGCCGGTCGCGCAGCGTCGTTTGCGCTCTCAACCTTGCTTCGGTGTCGACCAGTGAGCGGGTCAGGTCCTCGCTCTCGGTAGAGGTCTGCGCCACCCGACCGCCGGCCTCGCGGGCATCGTTCGCAAGCCCATTCCGGAATCGGGTGATGAAGGCCGGCGTGGCCCGAATCTCAAGGCGGGCCGTCAGGTCGTCCTGGCCGATCCGCGTGGTGTCCGAACCGATGACCTGACACACCGCCGCTCCGGCCGAGGCGCAGGCCTGCTCGTGCCGCGCCATCAGGCCCGGCGCCCGATCGACCGGAACCTCCAGGCCGTAGTGATAGACGTAGGCGATCCGCGGGGCGTTCACGGCGACAGGCGTCTGAGCTGATGCGCCCGGTTCGGCCGGCGCCGGCGCGGTCGGCGCTTCCGCCGATCTGGCCGGGGCGATCATCTCCACCGCCACCGCGCCGTCGCTGTACTCGGCGCCGCCGTCTTGGCCCGCCTGTCCACACCCGACCACAGCAAGGCTCGCTGCAATGGCTGCCAGTCCGATCCTGCGCATCGTCGTCTCCCTCAAGGCTCTGATCACGGTTCCGTGATGACGCGCGCCCATCAAGGCCAAGTCATGGCGAACCCTGCCGCTTGCGTGGACTCTTACCCCCGTGCAGGAAAGGCGGTCGGGGAGATTTCATCACCATGTTCAGCCTGCTGAACCTTCAGAGCCTGCTCGGGCTCGTCGTCATCGTCGGTGCCTCCTGGGGGCTGTCGGAAAACAAGCGCGCCTTCCCGTGGAAGCTGACGCTGGGCGCCATCGGCGTTCAGGCGGCGCTGGTGCTGGCCCTGTTCGCCATCCCGGGCTCGCAGATGGTGCTCGCCGGCATTACGGGCGCCGTGGATGGCCTCTCGCTCGCGACGACGGAGGGGGCCAAGTTCGTGTTCGGCTACCTGGCGGGCGGGGATCAGCCGTATTCCGTGACCAACCCCGGCGGCCTGTTCACCTTCGCTTTCAACGTCCTGCCTATGATCCTGGTGATCTCGGCCCTGTCGGCGCTGCTGTGGCACTGGAAGATCCTGAAGTGGCTGACGCATGGCTTCGGCATCCTCTTCCAGAAGACCATGGGTCTGGGCGGGGCCTCGGCCCTGGCGGTCGCCGCCAACATCTTCCTCGGCATGATCGAGAGCCCGATCGTCATCCGCGCCTATCTGGACAAGCTGACCCGGTCCGAGATTTTCCTCATGATGGTCGTGGGTCTGGCGACCGTCGCCGGTTCGACCATGGTCGCCTACGCCACCATCCTTGCTCCCACCCTGGCCAATGCCGCCGGCCACGTCCTGGTCGCCTCCATCGTTTCGGCCCCCGCAGGCGTGCTGCTGGCCCGCATCATCATCCCCGAGAAACCGGGCGAAGGCGGTCAGGTCGCCGACTATGGATCGGCCCTGAAATACGACTCGGCCATTGACGCCATCGTCAAGGGCACGGCCGACGGTCTGATGGTGGTGCTGAACATCTCGGCGGTGCTGATCGTGTTCGTGGCTCTTGTCGCCCTCGTCAACATCATGGTCGGCGGCTTCTGGCTGTTCGATGCGCCGGTGACGGTCGAGCGTCTGCTGGGCTGGCTCTTCATGCCGCTGGCCTGGCTGATCGGCATCGACTGGGCCGAGGCGGGCAAGGCCGGCTGGCTGCTGGGCGTCAAACTGACCCTGACCGAGTTCGTGGCCTTCATCCGGCTGGGGGAGGTTCCTGCCGGCGAGATGAGCGAACGCACCCGCATGCTGCTGACCTACGCCCTGTGCGGTTTCGCCAACATCGGCTCGGTCGGAATCACCGTCACCGGCCTGTCGGTCCTGATCCCTGAACGCCGCGAGGAGGTGCTGGGCATGGTGTGGAAGGCGCTGTTCGCCGGTTTCCTGGCCACCTGCATGGCGGCGGCGGTTGTGGGCGCGATGCCGGCCTCTATATTCGGCTGAACCGGAGACCGCCTCGATGAAACTCTACGACAGCCACCGCGCCCCGAACCCCCGGCGCGTCCGCTGGGTCATGGCCGAGAAGGGCATCGAGGACGTCGAGATCGTTCCCATCGACATCATGTCGGGCGAGCACAAGACGCCGGAGTATCGGGCGAAGGTCGGCGTTCCCCACGTCCCGGCGCTGGAACTCGACGACGGCACGACCATCTCGGAATCCGTCGCCATCGGCCGCTATCTGGAGTCGATGTATCCCGAGCCGAACCTGTTCGGCCTCGACGCCCGCGAACAGGCGATCGTGGAGATGTGGACCCGCCGCTGCGAGTTCTATCTCGCCAATCCGATCATGCTGAACGTCCGGCTGACCCATCCGGCGCTGGCGGCGCTGGAGTCGGCCCCGCAGCCCCAGGTCGCCGACTACAACCGGGTGGCGGCCGAGCGCTTCATGCGGACGCTGGACCGTCATCTGGCCGACCACCCGTTCATCGCGCTCGACCGGTTCACCATCGCCGACATCGTCGGGGTCGTCGGTCTCGATTTCGCACGGATGGTCAAATACCGGCCGCCGGAGGAGCTCGTCCATCTGGCCCGCTGGCTTGAAGACTGTCGATCCCGCCCGGCCGCCAAGGTCGGCGTCTGAGGCCGGCCGGCCTCAGACGTGTCATCACGAGCGTCCGCAGAGCCTGCGCAAATGGAAGGCCGGCCGGACGAGGTGCGCGTCCGGCCGGCCCAAGGTGTTCACGGCCGGTCCGTCAGGATCCTGGCCTATGCCGTGTGATCAGGCGGTCAGCGACGCCTGGCGGCGCCAGACGATCAGCGCCCCGCCGCCGACCATCAGCATGGCGAACAGGATCATCGCCCACTCGGTCATGGTCGGCACGGCCGTAGCCAGCGCGGCTGCGGCCGCCGCGACGGAAATCTTGTAAGTGTTGGGCGATCCGCCGCCGACACCGCCGCTGACGTAAAGGGTGTTCGTTCCGTCGATCAGATAGATGCTCTCGATACCGTTGACCGCCAGGGCTGAATACTGAACCGGCGTCCCGCCTGCGGGGCCGACCGTGTACACCTTGCCCGAGCCCAGGGCTCCGCCGTCCGAGATGAACATGATGCCGGAGGACGATCGCGATACGCCTCGCGTCGAGGTGATCGTCCCGCCGCTGACGAAGACCGTGCCAGTCGTGCAGGGCGCCGTGCAGTTCGCGGGGTAGCGCAGCACTCGCTTGTTGTCGGAGTCGCCGAGATACAGAAATCCATCCGAACCAATCTCAAGCCCTGCGGGGCCGACAAGGCCGGAGGCGAACGTGACCATGCCGGCGCCCGACAGGTCGGTCCGACGGATGGTGCCGGTGTCGTAGGCCGTGAAGAAGACGTGTGAGTTCACGTTGTCGACTGCGACGCCGTAGGCTCCCGAGCCGCCGCCGATCGAGGCGAACAGCGTCTCCGCGCATCCGGCCAGGGTCGTGCACCCCGCGTTCAGCCTGTAGATGTTGCCGTTCGAAGCAGAGGCTGCCAGCAGGCTGCCGTCGGCCATCCTCGTGAGTTCGCGGTACTGACGGACCCCACTGACCAGGACCGGAGTGCCTCCTGGCGTGGGGAGGTAGTACACCCCCGTATTCGAGGAGACGTAAGCCGGACCGCCGTCGCTCAGAACGATCAGGTCGGTCGGCTGCGAAACAGCCGACGAATAGAGCGACGCCGTCTGTGCCGAAGCCGCGGGTGCAGTCAGTCCCAGTGCGGCAAGCGCAAGCGCGCCGGCGCAAGCGGCGCCGGCCCAGATTTTCGAAATCATTTCAAGCCCCTACGATGAAGAGCAAACTTAACAGTGGGTTCAAGCGTCCGCTACTGGACACTTTTGGGACGCTTTTGACCGATCAGGCGCACATCGGCCTCCGATCAGACTCTCGGCATGAACTTTCTGATGATGCCCGAGTAGGTCATCAGGGTCCGGTCGCCGGCGGTGATCTGGCCGCGCACGAAGATGAGGGAGCCGCCCGCGCGAACCACCTCTCCGGTCGATTCGACCAGCTCGCCCACCCGGGCGCCGTCGATGAAGGTCGAGTCCAGCTGGACGGTGACGCCGTTCTTGCCCTCCATCTCCTGGTAGGCCGTCTGGAACAGGGAGATGTCGGCGAAGGTCATCAGGCAGCCGCCGTGCATCCGATGACCGGCGTTCATGTGTTTGGGTTCTGCGCGGAAGGCGCAGCGCATCTGGCCGTCCGGATCCGGCTTGAAATAGAAGGGCCCGACCGTCTGGTCGAAGGTGCCGTGCAGGTCGTAGGTTTGCCAACCCGCGAACTCGCCCTCTGCTACCGTGATCTTGGCTACCATCGTCTCTAGTCCCGCGTCGGTGAGGCGGATCCCGCCTTCTTTTTGATCTTGCAGTGCAGCATATAGGCCCGATGAGCGATCCAATCGAAGCGGCAATTTTCGAAACCCTTGCCAAGGCCGATCCCAAGGGCGTCGGCGGCAAGTCCGTCGAACCGGCGGACGTGGCCAAACACATCCAGACCGAACAGTGGCAGCGCGTGCTGCCCAAGGTCCGCGCCACGGCCTTGGGCCTGATGCGTCAGGGCAAGCTGACGATCACCAAGAAGGGCAAGGTCGTCGATCCGTCCAACTTCCGCGGCGTGACACGTCTGCGCCTGCCGACCGAGGCGGAGACCGCAGCGGCGCTGGCCGCCCTGCCGCCCAAGCCCGAGGTCGATGACGACTTCGCCTGACCTCGAAGACGTCCTTTCGGACATCCGCGCCTGCCGGGCCTGTCTCGGCGAACTGCCGCATACGCCACGTCCCGTGGTCCGGGTCTTTCCCGAGACCCGGCTGCTGATCTGCGGCCAGGCGCCAGGGCGGCGGGTGCATGAGAGCGGCATGCCCTTCACCGATCCGTCTGGCGACCGGCTGCGCGACTGGATGGGCGTCGACTACGAGACCTTTTACGCCGATCACCGCCTTGGGGTGGCGGCCCAGGCCTTCTGCTATCCGGGCACGGCGCCCAAGGGAGGGGACTATCCGCCGCCGCGTCGGTGCGCCGAGCTGTGGCGGCCCCGGTTGCTGGAGGCTCTGCCGCAGATGGAGCTGACCCTGCTGGTCGGCGGCTATGCGCAGGTATGGGCTTTGGGTGACCGGGCCAAATCCAACATGACCGAGACGGTCCGGGCCTGGCGGGAGTATGCGCCGGCCGTCCTGCCCGTGCCGCATCCCTCGTGGCGGAACACAGCATGGCTCCGGCGCAATCCTTGGTTCGAGGCGGAGGTCGTGCCGTATCTTCGCCAGAGGGTTCGCGGCATTCTGGGGTCATGATCCGCGCCCTGATCCTGTCCGTGATGCTGCTGGGCCTCGCCGCCTGCGCGACGCCCTATGTGCAGCCGCCGCTGACGCCGCCGGCCGGGTTCGCGGGGCCCCGCATCGAGACCGACGCCTTCGTCGTCGATGACGGCGGCCGATTGCCCTATCTCCGGTGGGGGCCTGCCGAGCCTGAAGTCATCGTCATCGGCCTGCACGGGATGAACGATCACGCCGCCGGCTTCCGGTTGGCCGGGCCGTACTGGGCCGAGCACGGGATCGCCACCTATGCCTATGACCAGCGCGGCTTCGGCGACGCGCTGGGCCGAGGCGTCTGGGCCGGGGAGGCGCGGATGGCCGAGGATCTGCGCACCGTCGTCGCACTTGTCCGCGCCCGCTATCCGAACGCCCGCATCGCCGTCGCCGGGGAGAGCATGGGCGGCGCCGTGGCCATCTCCGCCTTCGCCTCGGACCGGCTGCCGGTCGCCGACCAGTTGATCCTGCTGGCCCCGGCCGTCTGGGGCTGGTCGAGCCAGGACCCGCTGAACCGCGCCAGCCTGTGGACCGCCGCCCGGCTGATGGGGTCTCGCTCGATCGAACCGCCCGAGTGGGCCATCCGCGGCCATCAGGCGACCGACAATCTGATGGAACTGGTCGCCAACGGGGCCGACCCCGGCTTCATCCGCTCGACCCGGTTCGACGCCCTTTATGGCCTGGTCGATCTGATGGAGAGCGCGACGATCAAACTGGGGCAGGTGAGGGTGCCGACGATTCTGATGTACGGCGCCCACGACGAGGTCATCGAGAAGGGGCCGATGCGCCACGCCCTGATCCGCGCCGGCGACCCGCTCAACTTGCGCACTGCTTGGTATCCCGACGGCTGGCACCTGCTGAACCGCGACTGGCAGGCGGAGGTCGTGTTCCGGGACGTCGAGGCGATCCTGCGAAATCCGGATGCGGTCCTGCCGTCGGGAGCTGGGTCGGTGGTCGAGGCCCTGCGTTAGGATTTCGTCCGTTTCGTCATGACGCCTTTTAACGTGACCAAACGGGACGAACCGTGACGAAAGGGACGAAACGTTTCGCTGCCCGCACTCTCCGCGAACCGTATGGAGCATTATACGACCGCCGTGAACCAAGGCGCGTTCGTGAAGTGAAATGGGCCTCTGGGGCAGGCGGGGCCGTGTTTCGGAGCGTCGAATTGATTTTTATCTTCGACAGGAATTCGGTCTCCCTTCCATCTGGAGGGGCGCAAGGATCGGGCGATTAACCCCGAATATCCCGCCGTTCATCCCGACACTTAAACCGCCGTTAACCACGCAGGCGGCAGTTTCTGCCTAGCGGAGGCAGTCGACGACCCCGCAACAGTATCAGGCGGGACGCGTGGGCGGCTTCACGGCGGCATTGCAGAGATTCGGGATCGGGCGGCTCGCCATGATCCTCGGCGTCGGGGCCGGCGTCGCCGCCATCCTCGTGGCCGTGATGATGCGCGTGGGCCAGGCGCCCGACGCCCTGCTCTATTCCAACCTCGACCTGCGCGAAGCCGGCGAGATCACCGCCTCGCTGGAGCAGGCGGGCATCAAATACTCCACCCGCGGCGACGGCTCGACCATCATGGTCAACCGCGACGACGTCGGCACGGCCCGCCTGATGCTGGCGGGCAAGGGGCTCGTGAGCTCCGGTTCGGTCGGTTACGAGCTGTTCGACAACCAGTCGGTGCTGGGCCAGACCGAGTTCCAGCAACAGATTTCGGAACAGCGCGCCCTGCAGGGCGAACTGGCCCGCACCATCATGTCGATGCGTGGCATTTCCTCGGCCCGCGTCCAGATCGCCCTGCCGCGCCGCGAACTGTTCGCCCAGGACGCCGCCGAGCCGACCGCCGCCGTCGTCGTCGGCCTCGGCGGTCGCGCCCTCAGCGCCGATCAGGTTCGCGCCATCCGCAATGTCGTCGCCTCGTCCGTGCCGAACCTGAAGCCGGGCAAGGTCACCGTCGTCGACGAGACCAACCAGACTCTCGCCGCCGGCGACGACGACGAGGGCTTCACCTCCGCCACCGCCGAGGCCGCCAAGACCAATACCGAGGCCCAGCTTCAGGCCCGGCTGAAGGATCTGGTCGAGGGCGTCGTCGGCCCGGGGGCCGCGCGCGTCACGGTCACCGCCGACATCGACATGAGCCGCTCCACCACCCAGGAGCAGAAGTACGATCCCGACGGTCAGGTCGTCCGCTCGACCTCGACCAACGGCACCGAGTCGCGGGACACCGAAGGCACACCCGACGGCGGCGCCACCGCGACGAACAACATTCCGGGCGGCGAGGCTCCGGCGAACACCCCGGCCGGCTCGACCGAGACCGCCAGCGGCGAGACCACCAACTACGAAATCTCCAACACGACCACGACCACGACCAAGGAGCCGGGCGAGGTTCGCAAACTGTCGGTCGCCGTGGCCGTGGACGGCAAGCTGACGCCGGCCGCTGAAGCCGGGGGTGAGCCGACCTACACCGCCCGCACGCCCGAAGAGATCACCCAGATCGAGGATCTGGTGAAGGCGGCCATGGGCTTCGACCAGACGCGCGGCGACCAGGTGCGGGTCACCAACGTCCGCTTCAACCGCGACGCCCTGGTTTCGGCGGGCGGCACCGACGGCGGTTCGCCCCTGCTCAACTTCACCAAGAACGACATCATGCGTGGCGTCGAACTGCTGGTGTTGCTGATCACCGGCCTGCTGCTGATCTTCTTCGTCCTGCGCCCGCTGCTGAAGTCGGCGACCGGCCCCGGCGGCGTGCCCGCCCTGGCCGGCGCGGGCGGCGGCCAGATCGGCGTCACCTCGCTGCAAACCAGCGTCGTCGGCGGCGCGGCGGGTCAGTTGAGCGGTCCGTCCGACATGGACCAGCGGCTCGACATCGCCCGTATCGAGGGTCAGGTGAAAGCGTCGTCGGTCAAGAAGGTCGCGGACTTCGTCGAGAAGCATCCGGATGAGTCGACGTCGATCCTGCGCAGCTGGGTCCACGAAGGCTGATGGCCCGGCTGGCCAACAAGAAAGCGTCCGTCGACGACGCCAAGAAGCTGTCAGGCCCTGAAAAGGCGGCGGTCATCCTGCTGTCGCTCGGCGAGGAGCACACCCGCCTGTGGCAGGGGCTGGACGACGACGAGGTCAAGGAAATCTCCCAGGCCATGGCCAGTCTGGGCACCGTCAGTTCGACGGTGGTCGAGGAACTGCTCGTCGAGTTCGTCTCGGGCATGTCCGGCTCAGGCTCGGTCATGGGCAGTTTCGACCAGACCCAGCGCCTGCTGGCCTCCTTCATGCCGCAGGACCGCGTCGACGGCCTGATGGAGGAAATCCGCGGCCCTGCCGGGCGGACCATGTGGGACAAGCTCGGCAATGTGAACGAGGCCGTTCTCGCCAACTATCTGAAGAACGAATACCCGCAGACGGTCGCCGTCATCCTGTCCAAGGTGAAGCCCGACCACGCCGCCCGGGTGCTGACGTCCCTGCCCGAGGACTTCGCCCTGGAATGCGTACAGCGGATGCTGCGCATGGAGCCGGTGCAGCGCGAGATCCTGGACAAGATCGAACAGACTCTGCGCGTCGAGTTTATGTCGAACCTAGCCCGGACGTCGAAGCGCGACAGCCACGAGGCGATGGCCGACATTTTCAACTCGTTCGATCGCCAGACCGAGGCTCGCTTCATCGGCGCCCTGGAAGAGCGGAACCGCGAAAGCGCCGAACGCATCCGCGCCCTGATGTTCGTCTTCGAGGACTTGAACAAGCTGGACCCCGGCGGGGTGCAGACCCTGCTGCGGTCGGTCGAAAAGGACTCTCTCGGGCTGGCTCTCAAGGGCGCGTCCGAGACCCTGCGCGAGATGTTCTTCACCAACATGTCCGAGCGCGCGTCCAAGATCATGCGCGAAGACATGGAGTCGATGGGGCCGGTCCGTTTGAAGGACGTCGATACCGCCCAGATGGCCATGGTCCAGGTCGCCAAGGATCTGGCCGCGCGCGGCGAGATCATGCTGGCCGGAGCTTCCGGCGACGACGAGCTGATCTACTGACATGACCGATCACGCTCCCATCAACAGCCGGCCTTTCGCCTTCGACACCGAGTTCGACGGTCAGGGCTCGGTCGTGCGCGCATCCGAGTTCCGCCCGACCAAGCGCGCCTACATGCCGTCCGAGGTCGAGGCCCTGGTCGCCCAGGCCCGGTTCGAGGCGCGCGAGGCGGCTCTGGCCGAGGCTTCCAGCATCGAGGCCATGGGCGTCGCCGCCATCGGTCAGGCGATGGGCCAGGCCATCCCGGCCCTGACCCACGTCGCCCACACCCACCGCGAACAGTCGGCGGCCCTCGCCCTCGCCGCCGCCCGCGTCATCGCTGCGGCCGCCCTGGAGCGGCTGCCGACCGGCCCGCTGCAGTCGGCGCTGGAGACCCTCGGTCAGGAGATCGACGGATCCCCCCGGCTGGTGATCCGCGCCTCGGGTCTGGAAGCCGGGGTGCAGGCCAGGATTCAGGCGATCTGCATCGACGCCGGCTTCACCGGCGTGGTGGCTTTCCGCGAGGACCTGTCCCTGCCGCTCGCCGCCTTCCAGCTGGAATGGGCCGACGGTCGCGCCGACTTCGATCCCGCGGCCGCCGCCGACCGGATCGCCACCGCCCTGACCTCCGCCCTGGCCTCCGAGGCCGGGCACGCCGAATCCCTCATCAACGGAAGTGACCTCTGATGGCCGACGACCTCGCCCTGGAAGAGTTCCCGGAGTCCACCGCTCTCGCCACGATTGACGAGCTTGGGGACAAGTCCGCCGCCGACCTGTCCACCGTGTTCGACGTGCCGGTGAACATCTCCGCCGTCCTGGGCAAGGCCCACATGACGGTGGCCCAGCTGCTGAAGCTCAATCGCGGGAGCGTGCTCGAGCTGGACCGCAAGGTCGGAGAGGCCATCGACATCTTCGTCAACAACCGTCTGGTCGCCCGCGGGGAGGTCGTCGTCGTCGAGGATCGCCTGGGCGTGACCATGACGGAAATCATCAAGACAGAGGATTCGGCCGCCTAGGGCGCGCCGGTTCCTGCGTAAAGATTAGAGGAGAAGACCCATGCGGCTTCTGGTGGTTGGACGGCTTTCGGGCCAGCTCGCGGCGGCAGTGAAGATGGCCATGGCGCACGGCGCCAAGGTCAGCCACGTCGAGCGCACGGATCAGGCGACGGAGCAGCTCCGGCGCGGGCAGGGGGCCGACCTGCTGATGGTGGACTACAACCTCGACATCGGGGCCCTGATCGCCGCCAACGACGCCGAGCGGATCTTCGTGCCGGTCGTGGCCTGCGGCGTCGACAACGATGCGGACAAGGCCGCCGCCGCCATCCGCGCCGGGGCCAAGGAGTTCATCCCGCTTCCGCCCGACGCCGACCTGATCGCCGCCGTCCTGGCCGCCGTGGCCGACGACGAGCGCCCGCTGATCTCGGCCGATCCGTCGATGCAGGCGGTGATCAAACTGGCCGACCAGGTCGCCCGCTCGGAAGCCTCCATCCTGATCACCGGCGAAAGCGGCGTCGGCAAGGAGGTCATGGCGCGCTATCTGCACCAGCACTCCAAGCGCGCCGAGCGGCCGTTCATCAGCGTCAACTGCGCCGCCATTCCCGACAACCTGCTGGAATCCGAACTGTTCGGGCACGAGAAGGGCGCCTTCACCGGCGCCGTGGCCCGCCGCATCGGCAAGTTCGAGGAGGCCGACGGCGGCACCCTGCTGCTGGACGAAATCTCGGAGATGGACGCTCGCCTGCAGGCCAAGCTGCTGCGCGCGATCCAGGAACGGGTCATCGACCGCGTGGGCGGCACCAAGCCCGTACCGGTCAACATCCGCATCATCGCCACCTCCAACCGCGACCTGGCCAAGGCCGTGGCCGAGGGCGTGTTCCGCGAGGACCTTCTGTATCGTTTGAACGTCGTGAACCTGCGGCTGCCGTCGCTGCGCGAGCGGCCCGGCGACGTGGCGGTGCTGGCCGATCACTTCGTCAAGAAATACGCCGCCGCCAACGGCGTGCCGGTCCGGCCGCTGTCCCAGGACGCCCGCCGTGCGCTCGCCGCCCACCGCTGGCCGGGTAATGTGCGCGAGCTGGAGAACGCCATGCACCGCGCGGTCCTGCTGGCCGTCGGCGCCGAGATCGACGCCGAGGCCATCCGCCTGCCGGACGGCCAGCCGCTGACGGGCGTCATCGCCGGTTCGGACGCCGGCCCGGCCGCCCGCGCCGCCCAAACCGCCGACGCCGTGTCCCGCGCCTATGTCGGCCAGACCGTCGCCCAGATGGAAAAGACGCTGATCCTGGACACCCTGAGCCACTGCCTGGGCAACCGGACGCATGCGGCCAACATCCTCGGCATCTCGATCCGGACCCTGCGCAACAAGCTCAACGAGTATGCCGACGAGGGCACCCAGATCATGGCGCCCCAGACCGGCATCGCCACGACCGCCTACGGCGCGAACGCCGCGTGACCGATCGTCGGACGGTCCTGACCGGTCTCGGCGCGCTCGGCCTGCTGGGCTGCGCGCCGAAGGGCGAAGCCGCGGCTCCGGTCGTTTCGTCCGCGCCGGAGGTCCTCGACCTGTCCGCTCTGGAAACCGCCAACGGCGGCCGCTTCGGCCTTTTCGCCCACGACCTCGGCTCGGGCCGTCGACTGACCGCGCGCGGCGACGAGCGGTTCGTCTATTGCTCGACCTTCAAGATGTACCTCGCCGCCGCGACCTTTCTGCGCGTCCAGGCCGGGGAGGAGCGGCTCGATCGCCTCATCCCGATCACCCGCGCCGACATGATCGACCACGCCCCGGTCACCGAGCCTGCGCTCGGCTCCAGCCTGACCGTCGAACAGCTGATGAAGGGAACGGTCGAGGTCTCGGACAACCCCGCCGCCAATCTGTTGCTGAAGGCGCTGGGCGGCATCGCGCCGATGCAGGCCTTCTATCGCGGCATCGGCGACGCCTCGACGCGGGCTGACCGTTTCGAGCCCGAGATGAACCGCATCGACGGCGACAAGGACACGATCACCCCGGCCCAGTCGGCCGCCAACATCCACCGCCTGTTCATCGACCCGGGCTCGCCCCTGTCGCAGGCTTCGAGGACGATGCTGCTGGGCTGGCTGTTCTCCTCGCCGACCGGCGTCGACCGCATCAAGGCGGGCGTCCCGGCCGGCTGGCGCGTGGCGCACAAGACCGGCACGGGCGGCTATGGCCCGACCAACGACATCGGCATCCTTTATCCGCCTTCGGGCGAGCCCGTCATCGTCGCCGCCTACTATCACGCCGCGTCCGACCGGCCCGAAAATGAAGGCGTCATCGCCGAGGCGACCCGTCTGGCCCTGAGCGCCCTCGGACGCGCATGACCGACACGCCTGTCATGATGAAGGACGGCATGGCCCGTCCGACCGGCGGCGACATCCGTGGCTGGCTGATGCGCGGCGAGGTGGGGATGGCCGTCGGCGTGATCGGCGTCATCCTGCTGCTGATCCTGCCGGTTCCCAAGTTCCTTCTGGACCTGCTGCTGGCCATCAGCCTCGTGTCGTCGGTGCTGATCCTGATGACGGCGCTGATGATGAAGCGCCCGCTGGACTTCGCCATTTTCCCGACGGTCTTGCTGATCTCGACCCTGTTCCGGCTGGGCCTGAACCTGGCCTCGACGCGTCTGGTTCTGACCCACGGCCACGAAGGCCACGACGCGGCCGGTCAGGTCATCAACGCCTTCGGGGCGCTGATGATGGGTGGCAGTTTCATCATCGGCATCATCATCTTCGCCATCATCCTGGTGGTGAACTTCGTGGTCATCACCAAGGGTTCGACCCGGATCGCCGAGGTCTCGGCCCGCTTCACCCTGGACTCCATGCCGGGCAAGCAGATGGCCATCGACGCCGACCTGTCCAGCGGCCTGATTACCGAGGACCAGGCCAAGCTGCGGCGCAAGGAACTGGAGCAGGAATCCACCTTCTTCGGCGCCATGGACGGCGCTTCGAAGTTCGTGCGCGGCGACGCCGTCGCCGGCCTGATCATCGTCGCGATTAACGCCATCGGCGGCATCCTGATCGGCACGCTCCAGCACGGTCTGCCGATCGGCGAGGCGGCCAATACCTACATCCAGCTGACCATCGGCGACGGTCTGGTCACACAGGTTCCGGCCATCATCATCTCGATCGCCGCCGGCTTCCTGGTGTCCAAGGCGGGCGTCGAGGGTTCGGCCGACAAGGCCCTGGTCGCCCAGCTGGCCACCAATCCGGTCAGCCTGGGGATGGTCGCCGCCGCCTCCGCCCTGCTGGCCCTGATCCCCGGCATGCCGATCCTGCCCTTCGCCGGCCTGGCCATCGGCTGCGGCTACATGGCCTGGCATCACGGACGCGCGAAGCTGAAGCCCCAGCCGACCGAGGCGGAACTCGCCGCGACCGCCAACGCGGGCAAGCCCAAGGACGATGCGGAAGAGCCCATCGGCACGGCCCTGACCATCGACGAGGTCAAGATCGAGCTCGGCTACTCCCTGCTGACCCTGATCAACGATCTCGAAGGCCGCCGCCTGACCGATCAGGTCCGCGCCCTGCGCCGCGCCATGGCCCAGGAGTTCGGCTTCGTCATGCCGTCGGTGCGCATCCTCGACAACATGCGCCTGCCGACCCAGGGCTATGCGATCCGCATCAAGGAGATGGAGGCCGGCGCCGGCGAGGTCCGCCTTGGCTCACTTATGGCGATGGATCCGGCCGGTCGTCAGGTCGAACTGCCCGGCGAACACACGAAGGAACCTGCTTTCGGCCTGCCCGCGACCTGGATCGACGAGAGCCTGCGTGAGGAAGCCACCTTCCGGGGCTATACCATCGTCGACCCGTCGACGGTGCTGACAACCCACCTGACCGAGATCCTTAAGGAGAACATGGCCGACCTGCTCACCTATGCGGAGGTGCAGAAGCTGCTGAAGGAGCTCGGCCCCGAGGAGAAGAAGCTGGTCGAGGAACTGGTGCCCTCGGTCGTCACCGTCACGACCCTGCAACGGGTGCTTCAGGCCCTGCTGCGCGAGAAGGTCTCGATCCGCGATCTCGGCGCCATCCTCGAGGGCCTGGCCGAGGCCGCGCCGCATTCCTCCTCGGTCACCACCCTGGTCGAACACGTCCGCACGCGTCTGGCCCGTCAGCTGTGCTGGCAGCACAAGGCCGAGGACGGTGCGCTTCCGATCATCACCCTGTCGCCCGACTGGGAGGCCGCCTTCGCCGAGGCTCTCGTCGGGCAGGGCGAGGACAAGCAATTGGCCATGGCGCCCTCGCGGCTTCAGGATTTCATCCGCGCCGTCCGCGACGTGTTCGAACGCGCCGCCATGGCGGGCGAGAGCGCCGTCCTGCTGACCGGTCCGCAGATCCGCCCCTACGTCCGCTCGATCATCGAACGCTTCCGCGGCCAGACGGTGGTGATGAGCCAGAACGAAGTGCACCCGAAGGCGCGCCTGCGGACGCTCGGGTCGGTCTAGCTCACCCGGATGAACCCGCCCGCCGAGGCCGCGCGCGCAGCCTCGTTGGTGGGTCGGGCGATCAGACCGGACTGGGTGATCCAGACCTCGTAGGTCGCGCCGTTGGCCATCGGCATGTAGGCAGCGGACCCATACAGGGTATCCACGGCGTCGATGTAGCGACGATACCGCCGCGCCGCATCCCAGATGCTCAGGTTCCACGGCACATGGGCCAACGGACCCGTCTTCACGTCGCCGCCGGACAGGGCATGAACGCTGCGGGCGCCCGTGCGCTCCTGTTCGATGTTCTGATAGCGGCCCGACAGGCGGTCCAGCCGGTACTGGGAATCGAGCCCGACGACATTGGCCCAGGGCTTCCACTTCAGGACCTGGGCCTCCATCCGCCATTCGTCGCCGTTGATTGGATAGACGGCCGTCCGCGCCGGCAGTTCGCCTTGCGCCGGTTGAGCCACGATAACCTCGAAATACTGCGGCGCCAGTTGACGGATCGACAGGCTCGCCACCGGGCGCTCGTAGGTCAGGCGAGAATAGGTCTGGACGTTCTGGCCCAGCAGGGCGGCGCCCAGGGCGGCAGCGAGGAGAGCCGCTCCGCCCAGAGTGCCGAAGAGGCCGCCGAAGAACTTGCCCCGAAACAGTGAAGCCAGTCCGGCGAACAGAATGAGGGCGCCGACGATGGCCACGGCTGTCGGTGCGATCCACCACCACCAGAACATTCAGTCCACTCCCGAAACGGCACAGCTTGTTAACGGAACACTTTGACCGTGCACAGGTTGCGCCGCGAATGACTTCACTGGACACGCGAATGTCCGGCGCTAAAGCTTGCGCCGCATGTCGTCGGTCTTTCTCCAAAACCTCTCGCGGTTCGGCCGGTTCCTGCGTGAAGGAACTCTGGGCCGTTCGATCTCACTGCTCCTCGCCGGGGCCATCGCCCTGTTGCTGCTGGTCAATATCTCGACCTTCGTCCTGATCCAGCGCACGGCGGCCTTCAACGAGCAGGTGGATTCCACCTGGCAACTGCGTCGCGCCGCCCGGGGCATCCTGCTGAACGTGAAGGATGCCGAGACCGCCCAGCGCGGCTACATGCTGACCGGCCAGACCAGCTTTCTGATGACCTACGACCAGAGCGCGCAGGTCGCGCCCCAACTGCTCGGCCGGTTCAAGGACCTCGCGGGCGAGGACGAGGTCGGCCAGGCCGCGGGTGAGGCCCTGACCCGGTTGTCGCGCGACAAGTTCCTGGAAATGTCGAGCATAATCGACCTGTCGCGGCGAGGGCGCACGCCCGAGGCCCTGGATCAGGTCCGTTCCGGCCGCGGCAAGCTCCTGATGGAGCAGCTCGACGCAGAGATCGCCACCCTCGATTCCCAGCTGGGCGCGCGCCTCTCCGCACAGCAGGCCAACTCCGAAGGCTCCGCCGTCTTCACCATCATCGTCAATGCGATCGCCGGCGCGCTGATCCTTGTGCTCGGCGCCATCGTGGCCATCCTGGTCAGACGCTACCTCACCGATCTGGCCGAAGCCCGCGCCGACCTCGACCGCGTCAACTCGGGTCTGGAGGAGACCGTGAAGGCCCGCACCGCCGCCCTGACACGCGCCAACGAGGAGGTGCAGCGGTTCGCCTATATCGTCAGCCACGACCTGCGTTCGCCGCTGGTCAACGTCATGGGCTACACGGCCGAGCTGGAGCAGGTCGGCAAGACCATCGACCGGGCGATACGCGAGGCCGAGCAGGTGCGCGATGTCGACAAGGAGGTCATCACGGCGGTCCGCGAGGACCTGCCCGAAGCCGTCGGCTTCATCCGCGCCTCGACCGAGAAGATGGACCGACTGATCAACGCCATCCTCAAGCTGTCGCGCGATGGCCGCCGCAGCCTCGTCCCTGAAACCATCGACGTGGGCGAGATGGCCAAGGGCGCCGCCGACAGCATCCGTCACCAGCTCGAGGAGACGAACACCGAGTTCGTCGTCGGCGACATGGTCTCCTTCGAAAGCGACCGTCTTTCGATCGAACAGGTCATCGGCAACCTGATCGAGAATGCCGTCAAATATTCGGACGGGTCACGCCCCAACCGCATCGAAGTGAGCGGTGTCGATCTGCCGGGCGGCTGGGTCGAGTTCGCCATCGCCGATCAGGGCCGCGGCATCGCGCCCAAGGACCACGAACGCATCTTCGAACTGTTCCGTCGCTCGGGCCGTCAGGACCGCCCGGGAGAGGGGCTGGGCCTCGCTTTCGTGCGGAACAGCGTTCGTCGTCTGGGTGGCTCCATCGACGTGGAGTCAGCGCTCGGCCAAGGCTCGACATTCCGCCTGAAATTCCCCAAACGCCTGATCCTCGACGAGGCCGGAGACACCCAGTGAGCGCACCCGTAAAAATCGTCATGGTCGAGGACGACCACGGTCACGCCAAGCTGATCGAGAAGAATATCCGTCGGGCCAACATCTCCAACGAGATCGTGCACTTCGACCACGGTCAGCCGGCGCTGGACTATCTGTTCTCGGAAGAAGTCCGGGCCAACGGGCCGATGCTGATCCTGCTGGACCTGAACCTGCCGGACATGAGCGGCACCGACATCCTGGCCGAGGTCAAACAGGACGAACGCCTCAAGCGCGCGCCCGTGGTCGTCCTGACCACGACCGACGACAAGACCGAAATCCAGCGCTGCTACGACCTCGGCTGCAACGTCTACATCACCAAGCCCGTCGATTATGAGAGCTTCGCCGGAGCCATCCGCCAGCTGGGCCTGTTCCTGTCCGTCATGCAGGCGCCCGACATCGAATGACGTCTGAAAAGCCGTCCATCCGGCTGCTCTACATCGACGACGACCGCGGTCTGTCGCGGCTCGTGCAGAAGGAACTCGGCCGTCACGGCTACGAGGTCACGCTCGCGGCCGACGGCGACGAAGGCGTGGCCGCCCTGGATGCCGGCGACTACGATATCTGCGCGCTCGACCACTATATGCCGGGCCGCGACGGCATCGACGTCCTGCCCGACATCCTGCATCGCCCTGCGCCGCCGCCGGTCGTCTATGTGACGGGCGCCCAGGAAGGCCGGATCGCGGTCGCAGCCTTGCGCGCCGGCGCCTCCGATTACGTCATCAAGGACGTGTCCGAAGACTTCACCGCCCTGCTGCGTTCGGCGCTGGAAGACGCCCTTCTGCGTCGTCGTCTTGAGCGCGAGAACGAGGAAGCCCAGGAGATGGTGCGTCTCGCCCGCGACCGCGCCGAGGCCATGCTGCGCGAGGTCAATCACCGCGTCGGCAACTCCCTCCAGCTCGTCTCGACCTTCATGTCGCTGCAGCTGCGCCACATGGCCGACGAGGGCGCCCGCGACGCCCTGCGCGAAGCCCAGGCCCGGATCGAGGCCGTCGCCCACGTGCACCGCCGCCTCTACACCTCCGGCGACATGGAGTCGGTGGACATGCAGGCCTATCTCGATGGTCTGGTCGGCGAACTGACCAAGTCGCTGGGGTCGGATGCGGCCTCGCCCAATATCACTCTTCAGGCCCAGCCCATGCGCGTCTCGACCGACCAGGCCGTGTCTCTGGGCGTCATCGTGACCGAGCTGGTGACCAACGCGGTGAAGTACGCCTATGCAGCCGGCGAAGCGGGGGAGATCCGCGTGATCCTGGCCCCCGACGAGACCGGTCGCGCCATCCTGACCGTCGAGGACGATGGCCCGGGCCTCGGCGACGGCAAGCCCAAGGGCACCGGCCTGGGCGGCAAGATCATCACTGCCATGGCCTCCGGCCTGCGCTCGGCCGTCGAGTTCGACGGCGCGCACAAGGGCGTCCGCGCGCGTCTGGCCTTCGACCTGTGAAGCCCTCGCTCCAGTTCGGTGTCGCAGATCCCGGAGCCGACTATCTGTTCCGGCCAGCCACGTTCGGTCTGGTCTTCCATGACGAGAAGATCGCCTGCGTCCGGGTGACGCGCGACACGCCCTACTACGACCTGCCCGGGGGCGCCGTGGACGGCGTCGAGACCGAGGAACAGGCCCTGATCCGCGAGTTCGTGGAGGAGGCGGGCATGACCGTCCGCCCGATCGAGCGCATCGCCGAGGCCGGCCAGTATTTCCGCAAGTCCGACGGGCAGCCGGTCAACAATGTCGGCGGCTTCTGGATCGCCGGGATGCTGGCCCTCAACCCGTCCCGCAAGGTCGAGGATGACCACGAACTGGTCTGGCTGCATCCCCGGACGGCCCTGGCCGAACTGCGCCATGACGCCCACGCCTGGGCTGTGGCGAAGTGGCTCAGAAGCTAAGCGTCGCCATACGGAACGCCGCGAGGCTCCGTTCGCTCTTGATGCCGAAGCGCCGCCACAGTGGCGACGCCGAGTGTCGAGGAGCCTCCCCATGGCGGATAACGATCGTATTGAAGGCGCAGTCAAGAACATCGGCGGCAAGATCAAGGAAGGTGTCGGCAACATCACCGGCGACGAGAAACTGAAAGCCGAAGGCAAGGCCGACCAACTCGAAGGCAAGGTCCAGAACACCGTCGGCGGTATCAAGGACACCCTCAACGAAAAGCGCTGATCCCGGTCAGTCTCGAATGAAAAAGGCCGCCTTTCGGGGCGGCCTTTTGCTGTCCGGCGTCAGTCCTTGCCGAACAGGTTGATCGACAGCCCTCGCGAGCCGGCATCGTCGGCACGGCAATCGGTGACGAAGGCCACCGATCCACCCTGGCGTTCCGCGCGCGGACGACAGTCGGGGATCCTCGGGGTGACGGTCGCCGCAGCCCGACGCTCGGGCATGCCGCACTGGACCGGGTAGGCTCCGTCGTCACCAGGGGTAGCCAGGCACGGGACCGGCTCGCCCGCAGGCCGAAGTCCCGCCGGCAACTGGTCGCCCAGCGCTGCGGACAACTCGATCCGCACCCGCGCCTGACAGACGTCCAGCGGTTCACGGCTCACCAGCGGGCTGCACTGCGACCGTTCCCAAGCGAACGGATCGGCCACGGCCCACGCGGGCAGGTCCCTGACCGGGGTGGCGATCTCGACGGGCTCGGCCTCCGCCGCAGGGGTCGGGGTCTCCCACACGACCGCCTGTTGCAGAACCATGGCCAAGGCGAACGTGGTCAGCATTGGACACTCTCCTGAACAATGGTCACGCTCGCACGAAACGCGGGTTTCCGCACCTCACGCGTGCGTGTCAGCGCGTCAGCGCCCGCATCGCCCGGTCCAGCCCGTCGAGCGTCAGCGGATACATGCGCTCGTCCATGACTTCCTGCAGCAGTTTCACCGACGCCGTGTAGCTCCAGAACCTCTCGGCCACGGGATTCAACCACACCGACTTGCCCCACTGCAGCCGAGCGCGCCGCATCCAGACCGCCCCGGCCTCCTCGTTCCAGTGTTCGACCGAGCCTCCCGGCATGGTCACCTCGTAGGGGCTCATGGTCGCGTCGCCGACAAAAATGGCCCGCCAGTCGCCGGGATACTTGTTCAGCAGATCCCAGGTTGGAATCTTCTCGGCGTGCCGGCGCCGGTTGTCCTTCCAGACGCCCTCGTAGAGGCAGTTGTGGAAATAGAAGAACTCCAGGTTCTTGAACTCGGTCTTTGCGGCGCTGAACAGCTCCTCGCACAGCTTGATGTGCCCATCCATCGACCCGCCGACGTCGAGGAACAGCAGGACCTTGATGGTGTTGCGCCGCTCGGGTCGCATCTGGATGTCCAGCCACCCTTGGCGCGCCGTGCCGTCGATGGTGCCGTCGATGTCCAGTTCCTCGGCCGCCCCCTCGCGCGCGAACCGGCGCAGGCGTCGCAGGGCCACCTTGATGTTGCGCGTCCCCAGTTCGACCGTATCGTCCAGGTTCCTGTACTCGCGCTTCTCCCAGACCTTGACCGCCCGGCCGTGTTTGGGCTGCCCGCCGATGCGCACGCCTTCGGGATTGTAGCCGCCGTTGCCGAAGGGGGAGGTGCCGCCGGTGCCGATCCACTTGTTGCCGCCCTCGTGGCGCTTTTCCTGTTCCTCCATCCGCTGCTTGAGCGTTTCCATGAGCTTCTCGAAGCCGCCCATGGCCTCGATCTCCGCCTTCTCCTCCTCGGTCAGGAACTTGTCGTTGAGCAGCTTCAGCCAGTCCTCGGGCACGTCCAGGCTCGGCTCCTCGCCCGCGCCGATCGTCTCGATGCCCTTGAACACCGTGCCGAAGACCTGATCGAACCGGTCGTAGTGTTTCTCGTCCTTGACCAGGACCGCGCGCGACAGGTGATAGAAGTCCTCGACCCGACCTCCGGCCACGTCCTTGTCCATGGCCTCCATCAGATGGAGCCATTCCTTGGTGGAGACCGGAACCCTGGCCTGCCGCAGGGCGGTGAAGAAGGGGAGGAGCATGGCGGAGAACCTGAGCCTCGATCAGCCGCGCCGCAAGATGAACTCGTGGTCCCGCCAGGCGCCGACCGGATACTGATACTCGCCCGCCTTCACGAACCCGTAGGCCTCGTACAGCTTCTGGGCCTTGAGGTTGCCGCTCCAGACGCCGATCCACAGCGGTCCATCGGTGTTCGCCTCCATCCAGTCCAGCGACAGCTTCAGCAGTTGGGTGCCGAGACCCAGACCCTGCGCGGCCTTACCCACATAGAGGCGACGGAGTTCCATGTTTCCGGGTGCGCTTTTCGGGTGGGGCAGGGTGTTGGGCCCCGTGTTGGCGAAGGCCAGCAGTACGCCGTCCCGCTCCGCCACCCACCAGGCCGCGCCGGGTTCGGCCAGTTTCTTCGCCGTCGCCTCGGTCGAGAAGCTGGCGTCGAGAAAGGCCGCCAGGTCGTCGGCGGGGTAGGGGATGGCGAACCCGTCCTCGGCCACGAAGGTGTCGATGAAGGTCTGACGGCCCAGGGCGCCGAGGGCTGCGGCGTCTTCGGGGCGAGGGGGGCGGATCACGGCGTCGGTCATGGGGAGGGTTTCGCTTGAGCGAACCGATCGCTCAACATTTTATTCCGCGCATCCCGATCCGCTTGTAGGCTGACGCGATGTCCGTCGCCCTGTTCACCCACACCGACATGATCGCCCACGCACCCGGCGCCGGTCATCCGGAACGGCCCGAGCGTCTGGCTGCCGTCCTCGCGGCGCTCGACGACGCGGACCTCAAGCTCGACCGTCGCGACGCCACCGAGGCCACCGTCGCCGATCTGGAGCGAATCCACCCCGCAGCCTATGTCGCCCGCATGATCGAGGCCTCGCCCGCGAGCGGCCTGGCCCAGCTCGACGCCGACACCCTCCTGTCGCCAGGCAGCGTCCGCGCTGCCCGCCTTGCCGCCGGGGCCGCCATCGACGCCGTCCGGGCCATCGCGGCCGGCCAGACCCGGCGCGGGTTCGCCGCTGTCCGCCCGCCGGGCCACCATGCCGAGCCGAACCAGGCCATGGGCTTCTGCCTGTTCTCCAACGTCGCCGTCGCCGCCCGAGTGGCCCAGTCGCTGGGCATGGCGAAGGTCGCCGTCGTCGATTTCGACGTCCACCACGGCAACGGCACCCAGGCCGCGTTCGAGGCGGACCCGACCCTGTTCCTGGCCTCCATCCACCAGATGCCCCTCTACCCGGGCACCGGCGCGCCATCCGAGACCGGTGTCGGCAATATCGTCAACGCGCCGGTCGAGCCGCATGCCGCCCGCGAATCATGGCGTGCGACCTTCGCTGGCGGATTGATGCCCGCGCTCGACGATTTCGCACCGGACCTGATCATCATCTCCGCCGGTTTCGACGCCCACCGGCGCGATCCGCTCGCCCACCAGAGCCTCGAAGCCGAGGATTTCGCCTGGGCGACCCGCGCCGTTCTGGAGGTCGCGCGGCGACATTGCGGCGGCAAGGTTGTCTCTTCGCTGGAGGGCGGTTACGACCTTGAAGGACTGGGTCAATCGGCCCTCGCCCATGTGCGGGCCCTGGGGGAGGCGTAAGGAAGTGTCGACCCCGGCGAACCCGTCCGTCCCCCTCCCAACCGCAGCATGACGTCAGACAGTGTCGAACAAGATGCCGGCCAGATGCTGAAGCCTTCGCGCCCTGGCTCGATCACGCTCGCCCGTCACGGCGAGCCCGCTCTCTCGCGCAAATGCATGCTGACCTCGGATCAGTACCGCGACTGGTGGGCGAAATACGAGCTGGGCGGCCTGCTGGCCGGCCAGACCCCGCCGCCGGAATTGCTGACCACGGCCGCAGGGGCAGGCATCATCTTCGCCTCGACCCGCCAGCGCGCCCAGGAGACGGCTCTGGCCATCTCGGCGGGTCGCGAGATCACCTCGGACGTGATGTTCATCGAGGCGCCGCTTCCGCCGCCGCACTTCCCCTCGTGGTTCAAGCTGCCGCCGAAGTACTGGGGCGCCGTCGCCCGCTTCTGGTGGCACGCCTTCGACCACCACGAAGGGCAGGAAACGCGCGCCCAGGCCGAGATTCGAGCCGAAGCGGCGGCCCGGCGATTGATCGCCCGCGCCGAGGCCGGGGAGGACGTGCTCGTTCTCGCCCACGGCTATTTCAACCACATGGTCGGGGTCCGGCTGAAGGCCGACGGCTGGAAGCTGGTTCACAACCAGGGCTTCAGATACTGGTCCCAGCGCCGCTACGAGCGGGTCTGAACGCCGTTTACCCTGCGACGCCGGTTCCCCGTTGAAGCGAAAGCGGCTCGCCTCTAGGGTCGCTCCGATGTCAGATGCCGCTCCCGCCATCCCCGCCGATCTCAGCTTCGAGGACGCCCTGTCGCGTCTGGAGACCATCGTCTCGCGCCTCGAGTCCGGTCAGGCCCCGTTGGAGGAATCCATCACCCTGTACGAGGAGGGCGCGCGCCTGAAAGCCCATTGCGAGGCACGCCTGAAGGCCGCCCAGCTGCGCGTCGAGAAGATCGTCGTCGGCTCCGACGGTCAGGCCAAGGGCGTCGAACCGGCCGAGTTCGGATGATGGAGACCGCGATCGCCTCTCCTCCGGCCGACCGCATCGCCTTCGACGACTTCCTCAAGGTCGACATTCGGGTGGGCGAGGTCGTGCGCGCCGAGCCGTTCCCGGAGGCCCGCAAGCCCGCCTACAAGCTGACCATCGATTTCGGCCCGGAGGTCGGCATCAAACGCTCCTCAGCCCAGATCACGCGCCACTATACCCTGGACCAGCTGAACGGCCGCAAGGTCGCCGCGGTGGTCAACTTCGCCCCCCGCCAGATCGGTCCTTTCATGTCCGAGGTCCTGACCCTGGGCTTCCCTGACGCGGACGGCGAGGTCGTTCTGGTCGGCGTCGATCGCGACGCGACGATCGGCGGACGGTTGTTCTGATGAAGCTGGCCGCCAACGCCCCGCATCAATCCGTCGCCGAGCGTGTCGCCGAGGTCGCCGACCTTGTCACCGTCGCGCTCGATGAACTGCTGCCGCGCGCCGACGGTCCCGAATCCCGGCTGACCGAGGCTATGCGTTACGCCGCCCTGGGGCCGGGCAAGCGTCTGCGGCCCTATTTTGCCATGGAGGCCTCGCGCCTGTTCGACATCGAGGAGCGGCCGGTTCTGCGCGCCGCCTGCGCCCTCGAATGCGTCCATGCCTACAGCCTGGTCCACGACGACCTGCCGGCGATGGACAACGACGACCTGCGACGGGGTCGGCCCACGGTTCACATCGCCTATGACGAGGCGACGGCCATCCTCGCTGGCGATGCCCTCCAGACCGCTGCCTTCGACATCATCCTGCATCCGGACACGCACGAGGACGCCGCGATCCGCTGCGCCCTCGCGGCCCGGCTGTCGCTGGCCTCGGGCGCGCGGGGCATGGCGGGCGGCCAGATGATCGACCTGCTGGGCGTGCGCGACGACCTCGGCGGCGTCGCCCGGATGCAGCGACTGAAGACCGGCGCCCTGTTCACCTACGCCTTCGAGATTCCCCTGATCGTCGCCGGCGCCTCGGACGACCAGTGCCAGGCCCTGACCGCCTTCGCCCACGACATCGGCCTGGCCTATCAGATCGTCGATGACCTGCTGGACGTCGACGGCGACGAGACCGTTCTCGGCAAGGCCGCCAACGGCAAGGACGCGGCCCAGGGCAAGACCAATTTCGTCACCCTCCTAGGTGTCGATCAGGCGCGTCATCGCGTCGCGCACCTGGCCGATCAGGCCCGCAGCCACCTCGACCTGTTCGGTCCCGACGCCGAAAACCTCAAGGCGAGTGTGGACTTCGTGCTAAACCGTCGGTCCTGACGCGCGTTAGAGTTCTTGATGCCTGACACCCCCCTGCTCGACAAAGTCCACCTCCCCGCCGACATGCGCGGTTTCGACGCCGCACAGCTGCGCCAGTTGGCGGACGAGCTGCGGGTCGAGACCATCGATGCGGTATCCACGACCGGTGGCCACCTCGGCGCCGGCCTCGGCGTGGTCGAACTGACCGTGGCCCTCCACCACGTCTTCGATACGCCGAAGGACATCCTGATCTGGGACGTCGGCCACCAGTGCTATCCACACAAGATTCTGACCGGCCGTCGCGACCGGATCCGCACCCTGCGCACCGGCGGAGGCCTGTCGGGCTTCACCAAGCGCAGCGAGAGCGAGTACGACCCGTTCGGCGCGGCCCACGCCTCGACCTCGATCAGCGCCGCCCTCGGCTTCGCCGCCGCCCGCGACCAGAAGGGCGAGACGAACAAGGTCGTGGCCGTCATCGGCGACGGCTCCATGTCGGCCGGCATGGCCTATGAGGCGATGAACAATGCGGCCGAGACGACCGGCCAGCTGACCGTTATCCTCAACGACAACGACATGTCGATCGCGCCCCCTGTCGGCGGTATGAGCGCCTATCTGGCCAAACAGGTCTCAGGCGGCGCCTATCAGAATTTCCGCAAGTTTGGCCGCGAGGTCGTGCAGCACATGCCCCGCCCGTTCCGCGAGGCGGCGCGCAAGGCCGAGGAATACGCCCGCGGCATGATCGTCGGCGGCACCTTCTTCGAGGAGCTGGGCTTCTACTACATCGGCCCCGTCGACGGCCACGACATGGACAACCTCGTCCCCATTCTGAAGAACGCCGCCGCCATCACCGACCGCCCGGTCGTGGTCCACGTCGTGACCCAGAAGGGCAAGGGCTATGCGCCGGCCGAAAGCAGCGCCGACAAGCTGCACGCGGTGGTCAAGTTCGACGTCGTCTCGGGCAAGCAGAACAAGACCGTCTCCAACGCGCCGTCCTATACCAAGGTGTTTGGGACCGAACTGATCAAGCGCGCAGAACGCGATCCGTCTATCGTCGCCATCACCGCCGCCATGCCCTCGGGCACGGGCCTCGACCTGTTCGGCAAGGCCTTCCCGGACCGCACCTATGACGTCGGCATTGCCGAACAGCACGCGGTGACCTTCGCCGCCGGTCTGGCCGCCGACGGGATGAAGCCGTTCTGCGCCATCTATTCGACCTTCCTCCAACGCGGCTATGACCAGGTCGTCCACGACGTGGCGATCCAGAAGCTGCCCGTCCGCTTCGCCATGGACCGCGCCGGTCTGGTCGGCGCCGACGGCTCGACCCACGCCGGATCGTTCGACATCGGCTATATGGGCGCGCTTCCCGGTATGGTTCTGATGGCCGCCGCAGACGAGGCGGACCTCGCCGCCATGATCGCCACGGCCTGCGAGATCGACGACCGGCCCTCGGCCTTCCGCTATCCGCGCGGTGATGGCGTCGGCGTCGACATCCCCGACCTGTCCGCCCCGCTCGAGATCGGCAAGGGCCGCATCGTTCGCGAAGGGACGGCTGTCGCTATCCTTTCCTTCGGCACCCGCCTGCAGGAATCGCTGAAGGCCGCCGACATCCTGGCCGCGCACGGCGTCTCGGCCACGGTCGCCGACGCCCGCTTCGCCAAGCCGCTCGACCACGACCTGATTACCCGTTTGGCGCGCGAGCACGAGGCCGTGATCACGGTGGAGGAGGGCGCCATGGGCGGCTTCGGCGCCTTCGTGCTTCAGTATCTGGCGAGTGAGGGTGCGCTGGACGCAGGCCTGAAGATTCGCACCCTGCATCTGCCCGACGTGTTCCAGGATCAGGACAGCCCGGCGGCGCAATACGCCGAGGCCGGCCTGGACGCCGAGCATATCGCGGCCTCGGCGCTCAAGGCGCTGGGGGTGGACCGCCTGCCCCTCTCCCAGCGGGAGAGGGCTTGAGCGCACGGCGCCGATAGCCGTCGTTCGTGCGCGAAAGGGTAAGGGGTTGGCGCTAACCGGTGAGGGCATGACCCTCACCCTTTCGGCCAAGGCGCATCGCTAATGCTCTGCGGGCCTCAAGCCCTCTCCCACTGGGAGAGGGAGGACTTTACGCCGCCGTCTTGATCTCGTTGGCGTCGTCGAGCAGCACCACGGTCGGCGACCACTGGCGCGCTTCTTCGGCCGGCAACTGGCCGTAGGTCACCACGATGACCTTGTCGTTCTTCTGCACCAAGCGGGCCGCCGCGCCGTTGACGCCGATGACCTTGGACCCGCGCGGGGCCTCGATCGCATAGGTCGTGAAGCGCGCGCCGTTGGTGATGTTCAGCACATCGACCTGCTCGTGCGGGAGGATCCCGGCGGCATCCAGCAGATCGCCGTCGATGGCGATCGAGCCTTCGTAATCCAGATCGGCCTGGGTCACCGTCGCGCGGTGCAGCTTGGCCTTCATCAGGGTGACCAGCATGGGAGGTGCGGTCCAGTCATGACGCGGGGCGATAGCCCCCGCTCGCAGACGGCGGATATAGGGATTTCCGCCCCCGTCTTCAATCGCAATGCTGCGAGCGCGAGATGACCGGCTCTGACGGATTCCCTCGTTGCAGCACGTTCATTTGACCGCAACGCGGCCGGCCCTATGTTCAGCATCAGGCCGCCCGTGGCCGATCGACCGGACGCCCTGCCTCCCATGAAACAGTTCTTCCTGACGGTGCTCGGTGTCTTCACCGGCCTGATCCTGTTCGTCGTCGTCCTGCCGATCGTCCTGATCATCGCGGCGGCGGCCTCTTCCAGCGAGCCGGCCACGCCCGCCAACGCCGTGCTTGAACTGGACCTGCGCGAAGGCATCACCGATCAGTTGTCCAACAATCCGTTCGCCGCCTTCGGGGGCTCGGGCCTCTCGGTCGTCGGCATCGTCGATACCCTGGCCCAGGCCGAGAAGGACGATCACGTCAAAGTCCTGCTGGTCCGCCTGCCGGAGGCCGGTCTGGCCCCCGCCGCCGCCGACGAGATCCGTCAGGCCGTCCGTCGCTTCCGCGCCGCGGGCAAGCCGGTCATCGCCCACTCCCAGGGTTTCCAGCCGGTCGGCACGGTGATCTCCAGCTACATGGTCGGCGCCGCCGCTTCCGAGCTGTGGATGCAGAACACGGCCAATTTCCAGGCGACGGGCTTCTCGGCCGACAGCGTCTTCCTGGGGCGTGCCTTCGACAAGTACGGCGTCCGCGCCGAGTTCGAGCAGCGTTACGAGTACAAGAACGCCGTCAACGAATATACGCAGTCGGACTACACCGGCCCCCATCGCGAGGCGATGACCGCCTGGATGACGTCCATCTACGACTCGGCTCTCGCCAACGCCGCCTTCGATCGCAAGGTCGAGGCCCCGGCGCTGAAGACGACGATCGAGGCCGGTCCCTATTCCGCGGCCCAGGCCCTGCAACTGAAGCTGATCGACAAGATCGGCCAGGTCGAGGAGGCCGAAGCCGAAGCCAGGCGCCGCGCCGGAAACGGCGCCGACATCATCGAGTTCTCCGACTACGCCGCCTCCCAGGGCGAGCGCATGGGCTCCGGCCGCGACGCCATCGCCATCGTCGGCGGCGAGGGCGCGATCGTGACGGGAACGGGCGGAGGCGGCGGCCTGAGCGGCGGGTCATCCATCGCGTCCGACGCCACGGCCGAGGCCATCTACGACGCCATCGAGGACAAGTCGGTCAAGGCCATCGTCTTCCGCGTCTCCTCGCCCGGCGGCTCGCCCGAAGCCTCCGAACAGATCCTCGCCGCGGTCCGCGCGGCCAGGGCGGCGAAAAAGCCCGTCGTGGTCTCCATGGGCGAATATGCCGCTTCGGGCGGCTACTGGATTTCGTCGGAAGCCGACTGGATCGTGGCCCAGCCTTCGACCCTGACGGGCTCCATCGGCGTCTTCGGCGGCAAGTTCGTGGTTTCCGATGCGCTGGGTCGTTTCGGCGTCGATCTGCGCGGCCTGTCCGTCGGCGGCCAGTACTCGGACGCCTTCAGCCCGTCGTCGAGCTTCTCCGAAACCCAGCGTGCGGCATTCTCCGCCTCGATGGATCGCACCTACGAGGAGTTCGTCGATCGGGTCGCCCGGGGTCGTCGCATCCCTATCGCCCGCGTGCGCGAAATCGCCCGCGGCCGCGTCTGGACCGGTGCGCAAGGCAAGACCCTGGGCCTCGTCGACCAACTGGGCGGCCTGACCGAGGCCATCGGCAAGGCGCGCGAACTGGCCAAAATCCCCGAGAATCAGTCGGTTCGTTTCAAACGTTTCCCCGAGCCCCAGTCGCCGTGGGAAGCCCTGTCCTCGGCCTTCGGCGTTCAGTCCGAGGCCGCCCGTGCTCTGGTGACCCTCGGCGGCGTAATGGCCGATCCCCGCGCCCAGGCCATCCTGTCGCGCGTCGAGACCGAGCGGATGCGCGGGCAGGGGGCTTCGGTCCTCGCCGATCAACCGCTCTAGATCGTCAGGGTGCGGCGATTAACACTCGCCTGTGAAGCGGCCGGTCATTGACGGTTCACCTCTGTGGACCGACATTGGGGGTTCAGGCGTTCTTCGGAGCGCTCGACAAGGAATAGAGATGACGCAGGACCCGTTCGCCAGCCTCGGTTTCCAGAATCGCCGACGTCCCCAAGGGCTGCTCGCGCCGATCATGTGGCTGTGCGGCATGATCGCGACCGTGGCGGCCCTGACCGTCGGCGCCCTGCTGGCGGTCTTCACCGCCGCCGCCGTCGCCGTGATCGCCCTGTGCGCCAGCATCCTGATCTTCTTCGCCGGCCTCGCCATGCGCGCCCGTCGCCGCGTCACCGTCCGCGCCCGTCGCGCCGACGACGTGATCGAGGCCGAGAAGGTCGGCGACACCTGGGTCGCTTACGGGTGGGAACGTCACGGGCGCTAGACCCATGCTGAAGATCACCGAGGCGCTCTCACCGAACTTCGACCAGCGTCGTGGCCCGCCCGACATGGTCCTGCTCCACTACACCGGCATGCAGACCGCGGAAGCGGCGATCGCGCGTCTGCGCGATCCGGAAGCCAAGGTCTCGGCCCACTATGTCGTCGATGAGGACGGGTCGGTCCTGCGGCTGGTGCCCGAGGAGCGCCGCGCCTGGCATGCCGGCAAGAGCTGGTGGAAGGGCGAGACCGACATCAACGCCGTCTCCATCGGCATCGAGATCGTCAATCCGGGCCATGAATTCGGCTATCGCGACTTCCCCGACGCCCAGGTCGCCTCGGTCATCGAACTGATCGACGGGATCAGAGGGCGCTGGGCGATCGAGGACGCCCGCATCCTCGGCCACTCCGACGTCGCCCCGACCCGCAAGGAAGACCCCGGCGAACGCTTCCCCTGGAAGACGCTGGCGGCGCGTCGTCAGGGCCTGTGGTTCGAGCCGGCCCGTGAACGCATCGCCGCCCTCGGCGTGCCTCTGGCCGTCGGCGACGAAGGCCTCGGTGTCCACGTGCTGCAGGCCGGTCTGCACCGGCTCGGCTACGAACCTCTGCCTGACGGCAAATACACCGAAGAGACCCGCATCACCGTCCAGGCCTTCCAGCGCCACTGGCGGCCCTCGAAGGTCGACGGGATCGCCGACGGAGAGACCCGCGCGACGCTGATGGGCGTGCTTCAACTGGCCGCCGCGGAAAGCGTCACCGGTGTGTTGAATTGACCTGAGGCCCCAAAGAGCCCATCACGCCCCCGCCAGACGGCCGGGCGGTCGCGGCGGGACTTGATCCCGTCGAGGAAAGTCCGGGCTCCACGGTGAAAAGGCGGCGGGTAACGCCCGCCCGGGGTGACCCGAGGGACAGCGCCACAGAAAGCAAACCTCCTGCGTTTCGACGCGGGTAAGGGTGAAAGGGTGGGGTAAGAGCCCACCGCGTCTCTGGTAACAGCGACGGCATGGCAAGCCCCGCCTGGAGCAAGACCGAATAGGGACGTCGCGCGGGCTCGCCCGCAGGGCTCACCGCCCGAGGCGTCCGGGTAGGTCGCGAGAACCGTCCAGCGATGGGCGGTCCAGAGGAATGATCGTCACCGCTCTCGGGCGGGACAGAACCCGGCTTACAGGCCGTCTGGCATTTATCCCCCACTAACGCTTTCCCGCCACAGTCGGGCGCGGATGGCCGCGTCTGCACTGAAAACCGGGCGAAAGTTGCTTCCGGTGTTCTGTGTATGTTCTGTCCAAGGTCTTCGGGACGGGCAAGTTTGGTTAAATCTCGTCAACCATTCCCATTGAGACCCAGTTCATCCCATGCTATCCCATAACGGTGATGCGGGGATTGGCGGCGCCGGCTTGTCGGGCGCGGGGATGAATTCAGGGGCGAGCCTACAGGCTCGATTTGGACGGGCGTGTTTCTCGGAACCAGTGAGAAGCAGTTGGACGGCAAGCGCCGTCTCCTGATCCCTCAGGAATTCCGCACCTCCGACAACGGCGCCGACCTGGGCGTCTTCTGTTTCTTCTCGGTCGAGTCCGACTGCCTCGAGGCCGGCGGCGACAAGCTGATGGCAGAATACGTCGCCATGATCGAAGCCCTGCCGTTCGGCGACGACTGGCGCACGGCGCTCGAAGAGACGGTCTACGGCGGCCAGAAGCAGCTCGCCTACGACGGCGGAGGCCGCATCACCCTGCCGGAAAGCCTGTGTCAGGAAGCCGGTCTCGGCGAGGACGTGGTCATCGTCGGCATGGGCCCGCGCTTCCAGATCTGGGACCGCGCCCGCTGGAACGCCCGCAAGGACGATCGCCGCGTGCTCGCGCGCAAGGCCATGCGCGAACGCGGCGACGTCGCCCGCCGCCGCATGCCGGGGAACGACACGTGAGCGGCCCGCACGCCCCCGTCCTGCTGGATGAAGTCATCGAAGCCCTGGCCCCCGGGGCCGGCGACGTGATCATCGACGCCACCTTCGGAGCCGGGGGCTACACCCGCGCCATCCTCGCGACGGGTGCGAAGGTCATCGCCCTCGACCGCGACCCGACGGTCCAGCGTCACGCCGACGCCGTCGCCAACGATCACCCCAACAAGTTCCAGCTGGTTCGCACCGCCTTCTCCGGCCTGTCCGACGCCTTCGCCGAGACCGGCGAGGCGAAGCTGGACGGCGCCGTCTTCGATATCGGCGTCTCCTCCATGCAACTGGACGAGGCCGAGCGTGGCTTCTCCTTCATGCGCGACGGCCCGCTGGACATGCGGATGTCAGGCGAGGGAGAGAGCGCGGCCGACATCGTCAACGGCTGGGACCACGGTCCCCTGGCCCACATCCTGAAACAGTATGGCGACGAGCGTCAGTCGGGTCGGATCGCCACCGCCATCCTGCGCCGACGTATCGCGCAACCGTTCGCCCGCACTCTCGATCTGGCCGATGTCGTCGAGAAGGCGCTCGGCGGTCGTCGCGGCGCCCCGACCCATCCCGCGACCCGGACCTTCCAGGCACTTCGCATCGCCGTGAACGATGAGCTGGGCGAGCTGACCAGGGGCCTCGAAGCCGCCGAACGCACTCTGTCGCCGGGCGGACGCCTCGCCGTCGTGACCTTCCATTCTCTCGAAGACCGGATCGTGAAGGCCTTCCTGACCGAGCGCAGCGGCAATGCCCCCGGCGGCTCGCGCCATGCCCCCGTCGCCATCGAAACTCGCAAGCCCAGCTTCACGCTTCAGTTCAAGGGCGCGCGAGAGGCCGGCGAGGCCGAACTGGCCGTCAATCCGCGCTCGCGCTCCGCCAAGCTGCGCGCCGCCGTCCGCACCGGGGCCCCGGCCTGGAAGGCGGCCGCATGATCCGCGCCTCGGTTCAGCGCCTGTTCGACTGGAAGATCCGCGGCATCCGCTGGATCGAGATCATCGGCGTCATGTGCGTCGCCGCCATGGTCTTCTCCGTCTATGTCGCCAAGGCCGCCGCCGCCCGCGAGAGCGCCGCTATCGGCCAATTGGAACGCCAGATCGCCGAGAACTCCCAGCGCGTCCGCCTGCTGCGCGCCGAGGCCGCTCGCCTGGAACAGCCCGGCCGTCTCGAGACCCTGTCGCGCGGCGCCGCCCTGGCCCCCGTCAAGGCCGAGCGTCAGGTCGAGGAGGCCGCCCTCGCGAACCTGAAGCCGGTCCACGTCCCGGCGCCGGTCGTTGTCGCGCCGGCCCTTGCTGACCCCGTCGCTCCAGCCGTCCCGGCCGCCCCGGCCGGCGAAGTCGCCGCGCCCGCTGCGGAGGCCGTGCGATGACCGTTCACGATCCTCGCGCCTTCCGTCCGGCTCCCGGCGTCGGTCGCCCCCTGACCTCGACCGTCTCGCCGTGGTTGCGCTGGATGGGCGAGGCCGTCTGGTTCGTCGAACACGCCTTCGAGCGCGCCCGCGCCGACGCCCGGCCGGAAGAGGACACCCGCGTCCGCATCTTCCTGATCCGCGCGGTGTTCGTGGCCGTCTTCTCGGGTCTGGCCCTCGGCGCGGCCAATGCCGCCCTTCTGGCCCCGCGAGGCGGACACGGCGTCTCCACGGTCGCCGGCGCCCTGCAGCGCGCCGACCTGACCGACCGCAACGGCGCACTTCTGGCCACCAACATCACCCACTACGGCCTCTACATCGATCCCTCCGAGGTGTGGGACAAGGACGCCGCCTTCCGCCAGATCCGCCGCGCCCTGCCGGGCATCTCGGCGACCCGTCTGCGTCGCGTCCTCGACGGCGACCGTCGCCTGATCGCCCAGCCCGGCCTGACACCGGCCCAACGTCAGGCCGTCCACGCCCTCGCCCTCGGAGGCGTCTCGTTCGAACCCGAGGACCGCCGCGTCTACCCGTTGAACAGCTCGGCCGCCCACCTCATCGGCACGGCCGACTCGGGCGGGCAGGGCGTCTCCGGCGCCGAACTGGCCTTCAACGACGCCATCCGTGAGGCCGGCGCCAAGGGCGAGGACTTCGCCCTGTCCATCGACCTGCGCGTTCAGGGCGTGCTTGAGAACGAACTCGGCGCCGTCGCTTCCGAAGTCGGCGCCAAGGGCGCTGTCGGGGTCGTGGCCGATGCGAAGACCGGCGAGATCCTGGGCATGGCCTCCTGGCCGACCTACGACGCCAACCGCCGGGGTCAGGCGTCCGACGACGCCGCCCTGAACCGCGTGACCTCGGCCCACTACGAGATGGGGTCGGTCTTCAAGACCTTCACCATCGCCACCGCCATCGACACGGGCCTGGCCGATCTGGACACCATGATCGACGCTTCGCAGGCCTATATGATCGGCAATCGCCGCATCCAGGACTTCCACGCCACCAACAAGATCCTGACGCTGGAAGAGGTCTATCTTCACTCCTCCAACATCGGCACCTCGCGCCTCGCGGTCGAAATGGGCGCCGACACCATGCGCTCCTATTTCCAGAAGCTGGGCCTGCTGGACGCCGCCCCGATCGAGCTGAAGGAAAGCGCTCGTCCGCGCCGCCCGCACGACTGGTCGGACTCGACCCGCGCCTCGATGTCGTTCGGCTACGGCATCATGATCACCCCGCTGCAGATGACGGCGGCCACGGTCGCCCTGGTCAACGGCGGCATCTATCGCCCCCTGTCGCTGCGTCGCGGCGGCGCGGGATCCGAAGGTCATCGTGTCGTCAGCGCCGAGACCTCGGCCGCGATGCGGGAGCTGATGCGCGCCAACGTCCTGCGCGGTTCCGGCGGTCAGGCGAACGCGCCGGGTCTGCGCGTCGGCGGCAAGACGGGTTCCGCGAACAAGCTGGTCAACGGCCGCTATGACGCCAGCCACGGCGTCGGGTCCTTCGCCAGCGTCTTCCCGGCCGACGGCCCGGCCGACGCCCAGCGTTACGTCATCTTCGTCCTGATCGACGAGCCCAGCCAGGGCTCGCGCCTCGGCGGCGCCGTCGCCGCCCCGGTCGTCGGCCGCGTCGCCGACCGTATCGCCGGCTTCCTCGGCGTCCAGCGCCGCATCGATCCGCCCGCCCCGGTGGTCGCCCGATGAGCGCGATCCGCCTGTCCGACCTGTTGCGCCGCGACGTCTCCGCCGATCCCATGATCACGGGCGTCACGGCGGACAGCCGCAAGGTCGCGCCCGGCGCCCTGTTCGTCGCCCTTCCGGGCAGCGCCGCCGACGGCCGCGCCTTCATCCCCCAGGCTCTGTCGCAAGGCGCCGCCGCGATCCTCGCCCCCCAGGACACGCCGGAGAATCTCGCACCCCTGCTGGTTCGGTCCGGCGACGTCCGCCGCGCCTATGCCCTGGCCGCACGCGGGTTCTACGGCGCCCAGCCCGCCACCTGCGTCGCCGTCACCGGCACCAACGGCAAGACCTCGGTCGCTGCCTTCTGCCGCCAGATCTGGGCCGGCATGGGCATCAAGGCCGCCTCGATGGGCACCCTCGGTGTCGTCGCTCAGTCCGGTTCGAAATCCGAAGCCCTGACCCCGCCCGGCCTGACCAGCCCCGACGCCGGCGACGCCGCCCGTCTGTTGGCGACCCTGGCCGAAGGCGGCGTAACCCATCTGGCCCTGGAGGCTTCGTCCCACGGCATCGACCAGCGTCGCCTCGACGGTGTGACGCTGAAGGCCGCGGCCTTCACCAACCTGACCCAGGACCACCTCGACTATCACGGCGACATGGACGCCTATCGCGCCGCCAAGCTGCGCCTGTTTGAGACCCTGCTGCCGCGCGGTCGCACCGCAGTCCTGAACGCCGATTCCGACGCCTACAACGCCTTCGCCGCCGCCTCGATCATGTCCGGCCTCGGCGTCATGGGCGTGGGCGAGCGGGGCCGGGACCTGTCTCTGGTCGAACGCCGCGCCGTGCCGGCGGGCCAGCGTCTGATTCTCGACGTGCGCGGCGAACGCCACGACGTGCTCCTGCCGCTGGCCGGCGCCTTCCAGGCGTCGAACGCCCTCGTCGCAGCCGGTCTGTGCATCGCCGCCGGCGAGGACGCCGCCAAGGTCCTGCACGCCCTCGAAAAGATCACCGGCGCCGCCGGCCGCCTGCAGCGCGTCAGCGGCGGACGCGGTGAAGCCTACGTCGACTACGCCCACACCCCCGACGGCCTCGAGACCGTCCTCAAGGCCTTGCGCCCGCACGCCACCGGCCGTCTGATCATCGTCTTCGGCGCCGGCGGCGACCGGGATAAGGGCAAGCGTCCGCTGATGGGCGAGATCGCAGGTCGTCTCGCCGACGTCGCCATCGTCACCGACGACAATCCGCGCTCGGAAGATCCCGCCGTCATCCGCGCCGAGGTCCGCGCCGGCTGTCCAGACGCCATGGAGATCGGCGACCGCCGCGCCGCCATTCGCGAGGCTACGGCCATGATGCGCGATGGAGATGTGGTCGTCGTCGCCGGAAAAGGGCATGAACAGGGTCAGATCGTGGGCGGGACGACTCATCCCTTCGACGACGCATCCGAACTCGCCGAGGCCCTGCGCGTAAATGCCTGAATCGACCCTGCCTCTCTGGACGGCTCAAGAGATAGCCGTCGCCACCGGAGGGCGGATCGAAGGCGGTGATTTCGCCGCTGACGGCCTGACCTACAACAGCCGCGAGATAGCACCGGGCGAGCTGTTCCTGGCGCTCAAGGGCGCGCGCGATGGCCATGACTTCGCCGCCTCCGCCTTCGCAGCCGGCGCCTCGGGCGCCCTGGTCGAGCACGCGGTCGAGGGCGGTCCCTGTGTCATCGTCCCCGACACCCTTCGTGGACTCGAGGCTCTGGGCGCTGCCGCCCGCGACCGGGCTCCCCACGTCCGCCGCGGCGCCGTCACCGGCAGCGTCGGCAAGACCAGCGTCACCCAGGCGATCAAGGCCGGCCTCGACCTCGCCGGTCCGGCACACGCCTCGATCAAGAGCTACAACAACCACATCGGCGTGCCCCTGACGCTGGCCCGGATGCACCCGTCGGTCGAGCGTGCCGTGTTCGAGATCGGCATGAACGCGCCCGGCGAAATCGCGCCCCTGTCGAAGATGGTTCAGCCACACGTCGCCTGCGTCACCACGGTCGGTCCCGTCCACATCGAAGCCTTCGCCGACGGCGAGGCCGGGGTCGCGGCTGAAAAGGCCGCCATCTTCCAGGGTCTCGGCCCCGGCGGCCTGGCCGTCATCAACGGCGACAGTCCGTGGGAGGACCTGCTGCATCAGGCCGCGCTGCACGTCGGCGCCCGCGTCGCTACCTTCGGGTCGGAGCCCGCCCACGACGCCTGCCTGATCGATTTCACCCCGTTCGAGGGCGGCGCCCGCGTGACGGCTGAGGTCTATGGCGTCAGCCATGTCTTCGCGCTGAAACAGTCGGGCTTCCACTGGGGCCTGAACAGCCTGGCCGTCATCCTGATGCTCGACGCGCTCGACGTGCCGGTCGAGACGACGCTCGCGGCCCTGGCCGACTTCCAGCCGCTCAAGGGGCGGGGCGAGACCCGCACCGTCCGCATTCCCGGCGGCGCCTTCACCCTGATCGACGAGAGCTACAACGCCAATCCGCTGTCGATGACCGCCGGGTTCCGCTCGCTCGGAGCCAGGCCTGTCGCGTCCGGCGGCCGCCGCATTGTCGTCCTGACCGACATGCTGGAACTGGGCGACCAGTCCGAGGCCCTGCACGCCGGTCTCGCCCAACCGATCGACCAGGCGGGCCTCGACATCGTCCACGCCGCCGGGCCCGGGATGCGCCACCTCTACGACGCCCTGCCGCCCGCCCGCCGCGGCGTCTGGGCCGGGAGCGCCGCCGACCTCGCGGCCCAGGCCGCCGATCTGGTCGGTCCGAACGACATCGTCATGGTGAAGGGCTCGAACGGGTCCAAGGCATCGCTTGTGGCCGCCGCGCTTGCGGCGCTAGAGCGCTAGAGACACGACTTCCCTCAAGCAGGCGCGCGCCGCGCGCCCGCCGGTAGGGAAACAAGACTGGGGGGCTGCCACATGTTCTATCTGCTCTATCTCTACTTCGCTGACGTGGCGCAGGACTACCCGCTGCTGAACCTGGTTCAGTACCAGACGGTGCGTGTCGCCCTGGCCATGGCTACGGCGATGATTGTCGCGGTGGCGATGGGCAGCCGGTTCATCGCCTTCATGCGGGTCAAGCAGGGCAAGGGCCAGCCGATCCGCGCCGACGGCCCGGTCTCCCACCTGTCCAAGGTCGGCACTCCGACCATGGGCGGGCTGATGATCCTGGCGGGCATCGCCGTGGCCGTCTTCCTCTGGGGCGACCTGACCAACCCCTATATCTGGATCGTCTCCGGCGTGACCGCGGCCTTCGGCGTACTGGGCTTCATCGACGACTACGCCAAGGTCACGAAACAGACCTCGGCCGGCCTGACCTCGAAGCAGAAGCTGGTCTGCCAGATCATCGTCTCGGTCATCGCCGGCGTCTGCGTCGTCCTGTGGATGTGGCGTTCGCCGACATCGCCGGGGCTCGAGACCTCAATCGCCTTCCCCTTCTTCAAGGACGTTCTGCTGAACGTCGGCTGGTTCTACGTCGCCTTCGTCGTCTTCACCCTCGTGGGCTTCTCCAACGCCGTGAACCTGACGGACGGCCTCGACGGCCTCGCCATCGTTCCGGTGATGATGTCGGCCGCGGCGTTCGGCGTGATCTCCTATCTCGTCGGGAACTTCATCTTCGCCGAGTATCTGGGCGTCCACCACGTGCCGGGCTCGGGCGAACTGGCCATCTTCTGCGCCGCGATCATCGGCGGGGGTGTGGGCTTCCTCTGGTACAACGCCCCGCCGGCCAAGATCTTCATGGGCGACACCGGCTCGCTGGCTCTGGGCGGCGCGCTCGGCGCCATCGCCGTCGCCACCAAGCACGAACTGGTCCTGGGCATCGTCGGCGGCCTGTTCGTCATCGAGGCCGCCTCGGTCATGATCCAGGTCGCCTACTTCAAGGCGACGGGCAAACGCATCTTCCTGATGGCCCCGATCCACCACCATTTCGAGAAGATGGGCTGGCCGGAATCGACGGTCGTCATCCGCTTCTGGATCGTCGCCGCCATGCTGGCCCTGCTGGGTCTCGCCACCCTCAAGCTGCGCTAGAGCCGTGACCCCGGTCCCCGGCTTCGAAGGTCGTCGCGTCGCGGTCTTCGGCCTCGGCCGCTCCGGCATCACCGCCGCCCGCGCCCTCAAGGCCGGCGGGGCCGAACCCGTGCTGTGGGACGATGGCGTCTCCGGTCGCATGCAGGCCGAGGCAGAGGGTTTCGCGCTCGAGGACCTGACGGTCGCCGACTGGTCCGGGTTCGCCGCCCTGGTCCTTTCGCCGGGCGCGCCCCTGACCCATCCAAAGCCGCACTGGACGGTGGACAGGGCCCGCGCCGCCGACGTCCCCGTCATCGGCGACATCGAACTGTTCGCCCGCGCGATCGCCGCCACCCCCGCCTCCCTGCGGCCGAAGGTGATCGCCATCACCGGCACCAACGGCAAGTCGACGACGACAGCCCTGATCGGCTGGGTGCTGAAACAGGCGGGGATGAAGATCGCCGTCGGTGGCAACATCGGCATCGGCGTCCTCGCCCTGCCGCCCCCCGCCGAGGTCGAGGCCTATGTCATCGAGGTCTCCAGCTACCAGCTGGACCTGACCACCAGCTTCGCCCCCGACGTCGCCATCCTGACCAACATCAGCCCCGACCACCTCGACCGCCACGGCGGCATGGAGGGCTATGTCGCGGCCAAGGCCCGGCTGTTCCAGCAGATGACGCCCGAGGCAGTCGCCCTGATCGGCGTCGACGACGACTGGGGCTGGAAGACTGTCAACGCCTTGAACGACCGTCGCCTTCGCGTTTCAACCATCACCACCCGCACCCCGCCGGAGTTCATCGACCCGACCGGCGGAGTCCCTGTCGCTGACCTCGTCGCGCGTCTGCCGGATCACGTCGCCGCCTTCGACGCCGGCCGTTTCATCATCGTCGATGCGACCCATGGCAAGCTGGTCGCCGACGGCGTCGCCATCGCCGACCTGGCCCCGGCCCGCTCGCTTCCCGGTCGTCACAACGCCCAGAACGCCGCCTTCGCCTACGCAGCCGCCCGCGCCGTCGGCGTCTCGCACGGGGCGGCCGTCGAGGGCCTGATGACCTTCCCCGGCCTCGCCCATCGCATGGAGACGGTCGGTCATCTCGGCGCCGTTCGCTTCGTCAACGACTCCAAGGCCACCAACGCCGACGCCGCCCGTCAGGCCCTGATGTCGTACCCGACGAGCTTCTGGATCGCCGGCGGCCGCGCCAAGGACGGCGGCATCGAGGACCTCCGCGACCTCTTTCCCCGCGTCGCCAAGGCCTACTTCATCGGCGAGGCCGCTGCCGACTTCGCCGCGACCCTCGGCGACAGGCCCCATGTGATCGCAAAAGACATGGCCACGGCCGTCACCCTCGCCGCCGAGGACGCCGCCAAGGCTGGCGGCGACCAGATCGTCCTGCTCAGCCCGGCCTGCGCCAGCTTCGACCAGTTTCCCGACTTCGAGGCGCGCGGAGAAGCGTTCCGGGCCGCCGTTCTTAACCTCGGAGCTACCCCTTCCGTTCATGGTTGAGAAACCATGACCCAGGCCGTCTACTCTCATCCCTTCTCGCGCAACGACCAGAGTCCGATCGCCCAGTGGTTCTGGACGGTGGATCGCGGCCTGCTCGGCGCGGCGCTCGCCCTCATGGGCCTGGGCGTCATGCTGTCGTTCGCCTCGTCGCCCGCCGCCATCCTGGCCGACGAGTCGATCACCGACCCCTTCCACTACTCCTGGCGCATGATCGTCTGGGCCAGCGGAGGCGTGGGCCTGATGCTGACCATGTCCCTCCTGTCGCCGCGAGGGGTCCGGCGCATCGCGGTGCTGGGCCTGCTCGGCGCCATCGTCGTCATGGCCATGCTGCCCTTCATCGGTGACACGGTGAAGGGCGCGGCCCGCTGGGTGAACCTCGGCCCGTTCAGCCTCCAGCCGTCCGAGTTCGCCAAGCCCAGCCTGATCGTCTTCGCCGCCTGGATGTTCGCCGAGGGTCAGAAGGGGGAGGGCGTCCCCGGCGTCTCCATCGCCTTCGGTTTCTACGCCGTCACCGTCGCCCTGTTGCTGATCCAGCCCGACATCGGCCAGACCCTGCTTATCACAACCACCTTCATGGCCGTCTTCTTCATGGCGGGCGTGCCTTTGCGCTGGGTCACTGTGCTTCTGGGCCTGTTCGCCGTCGGCATGACCGCCATTTACATGCTCTTCCCCCACGTCCAGGCGCGCGTCGCCAAGTTCGTCTCGCCGGGCGTCGAGGACACCCACCAGATCGACCGCGCCAGTGAGGCCATCCGCGCCGGCGGCCTCGTCGGACGCGGCGTCGGCGAAGGGGTCATGAAACGTTCCGTCCCCGACCTGCACACCGACTTCATCTATTCCGTCGGCGCCGAGGAGTTCGGCCTGGTCCTCAGCCTCGTCATGATCGGCCTCTACGCCTTCATCGTCTTCCGCGGCATGGGCCGGGCGATGAAGCTCAACGACCCGTTCGAACAGACGGCGGCGGCGGGGCTGTTCATGCTGATCGGCCTGCAGGCTTCGATCAACGTCGCGGTGAACCTGAACCTGATCCCGACCAAGGGCATGACCCTGCCCTTCATCAGCTACGGCGGCTCCTCGATGATGGCCATGGGGCTGACGATGGGGTTCGCGCTGGCGTTGACGCGCCGCCGTCCCGGCGCCTACGAACCCGGAGCCAGTCTGGCGCGTCCGCGTCGGCTCCTGATGCCCTAGGGGTTCCATGACAAGACTCTGCGTCGTCGCCGCCGGCGGAACCGGCGGCCACATGTTCCCGGCCGAGGCCCTCGCGCGCGAGATGACCTCGCGCGGCTGGCGCGTCGTCCTCGCCACCGACCATCGCGGCGAGCAGTACGCCCACGCCTTTCCGGCCGAGGAGCGTATCGCACTGGACGCCGCCACCGGCTCCGGCCCCATTGGCCTGCTCAAGGCCGGCGTCGCCATCGTCAAGGGCGTGGGGCAGGCCCAGACCGCCTTCAACCGCCTCGATGCCCAGGTGGTCGTCGGTTTCGGCGGCTATCCGTCCGCTCCCGCCCTGGTCGCCGCCATCCTGCAGAAGCGCCCGACCCTGATCCACGAACAGAACGCCGTCCTCGGCCGCACCAACCGCGCCCTGGCGCCCCACGTCCGCGCCGTCGCCTCCTCGTTCCCGACCCTCGAACGCGCCAGCCCCGCCGTGAAAGCCCGCGCCCAGGTCGTGGGCGCCCCGGTCCGCGCCGACATCCGCGCCCTGTTCGACCGCGCCTGGGCCCCGCCCGGCGACGGCCCGATCCAGATCCTCGTCACCGGCGGCTCCCAAGGCGCCCGCCTCCTGTCCGAGACCACGCCCCGGGCGCTCGCCGCCCTGCCGGAAGCCATACGCCGCCGCCTGAAGGTCCAGCAGCAGTCCCGTCCCGAGACGCTGGAAACCTCTCGCCAGATCTATCTCGACGCCGGCATCGAGGCCGAGGTCGCTCCCTTCTTCCGCGACATGGCGACCCGCCTGTCCGCCGCCCACCTCGTCATCGGGCGCGCCGGCGCCTCGACCTGCGCGGAGCTGGCCGTCGCGGCGATGCCGTCGATCCTGATCCCGCTGAAGATCGCCACCGACGACCACCAGCGCCTCAATGCCAAACTTCTGACCGACGTATCCGCCGCCGAGATGATCCTCGAGGACGATGTCACCGTCGATGCGATGACGGCCGCCGTCACGGGCGTCCTCGCCGACCCCGCACGGCTCGCGGCCATGAGCGCCGCGGCCCGCTCGGTCGCCATCCCGGACGCGGCCCGACGCCTCGCGGACCTGGCCGAGGCCACGGCTGGATGACCGCCCCGGCCTTGCCGCCGGTGGGAACGGAAGACGCGGCTGACACGCTGTTCGCGTCCATGCCGCCCGAAATCACCAGTCTGACGCACCAGATCCTGATGCTGTGGCGCCAGTTCTACTGGCTGCCCGAATGGCTGGTCGTCGCCATTGTCGTGACCGTCTTCGTCGGCGCCGGCTGGCTGGTGAACGCCGTCGTCTTCGCCATCCTGCGTCGCGTCGTGAAGAGCCGCGACCTGTTCTGGCGTGGCGTGGTCGAGCGGGCGCGGCAGAAGCTGCGCGTCCTGATCATCCTGATCGCCATCGGCTTCTCGATCACCGTTTCGCCCCTGGATCCCGAGCCGTCGCAGGCGATTCGGGCCATCCTGCTGTTCCTGACCATCCTCGTGCTGGGCTGGATGGCGGCCGGCGCTGTCGACATGTGGGCCGTCGTCTATCTGCGGAAGTTCAACATGGCGGCCGAGGACAACCTCGTCGCCCGCAAGCACATCACCCAGACCCGTATCCTCCAGCGGGCGGCCATCATCATCATCGGCATCATCTCGGTCGGCCTGGCCCTGATGACCATCGGCGCCGTCCGCCAGTGGGGCGTATCCCTGCTGGCCTCGGCCGGGGTCGTCGGCATCATCGCCGGTCTGGCGCTCCAGCCGGTGCTCAAGAACCTGTTCGCCGGCATCCAGATCGCCACCGCCCAGCCCATCCGCATCGACGACGCCGTCATCGTCGAGGGTGAGTGGGGCACGGTCGAGGAGATCACCTCCACCTATGTCGTGGTCAAGCTGTGGGACTGGCGGCGCATGATCCTGCCGCTCAGCTATTTCATCGAGAAGCCCTTCCAGAACTGGACCCGCGAGACCTCCCGCCTGATCGGCTCGGCCATGCTCTACGTCGACTACGAGGCCCCGATGGACCGTCTGCGCGCCGAGCTGGAGCGGATTTGCAAGGCGTCCGCCCACTGGGACGGCGACGTGGTCAACCTTCAGGTCACCGACATCACCGACCGTGTCGCCCAGGTCCGCTGCCTCGCCAGCGCGCGATCTGCGCCAGTGGCGTTCGATCTGCGCTGCGAAATCCGGGAAAAGATGCTGGCCTTCATGCGCGATCAGTGCCCGGAGGCCCTGCCGCAGGATCGACTGAATATCGACCGCAACGCGACCCCTCTCCCGGTGGGAGAGGGCTTGAGCGTCCAAGAGCGCTAGCGATTGGAAACGCGAAAGGGTGAGGGTCGACCCTCGCCGGAAAAGCACGACCCTCACCCTTTCGGCTAAGACGCATCGCTACGCTCCGCGAGCCTCAAGCCCTCTCCCACCGGGAGAGGGATATCTACTCCGCCATCGCCGCCCGACCGACCCTGACCGCTTCATCGATAGTGGTCGCCACCACCTCCGGCTCTACCGTCCCACAAGCCACGGCCAGCAACTCCGCCGCATCCCCGCCGGGCGCCGCTGCGTAGGCCGGCTGTCCCTCGGCCATCGCCGGCCCCTCGACCCCGCCGACCGCCACGGACGCAAAGTCCAGCCGATCCGCCATCCGCGCATCGCAGTCGAACCGCCACCAAGACCAGCCGCCCAGATATCGCGTCGTCCCGACCGTGAAGTCTTCCTCCACCACCTGCAGCGACCGCATCCGCACCCCGTCGGGTTCGCGCCGGATCGTCGCCGCATCGGCGAACACCACGAACCGCCCGACCCCGGTCAGGACCAGCGCATGCGCTTCAGGCGGCGTGACAGGAACGTCCTGGATCAAGCGACCAGCTTCTCGGCCTGGGTCAGGTCCACGCTGACCAGCTGCGACACACCGCGCTCGGGCATGGTCACGCCGTACAGCCGATCCATCCGGCTCATGGTCACCGGGTTGTGGGTGATGACGATGAACCGCGTGTCCGTGCGATTCCGCATCTCGTTCAGCATCCGGCAGAAGCGATCCACATTGGCGTCGTCCAGCGGCGCGTCGACCTCGTCCAGCACGCAAACCGGCGCCGGATTGGCCAGGAAGACCGCGAAGATCAGCGCCGCCGCCGTCAGGGCCTGCTCGCCGCCCGACATCAGCGACATCACCGACAACCGCTTGCCCGGCGGACAGGCGAAGATCTCCAGCCCGGCTTCCAGCGGATCGTCGCTCTCGACCAGTTTCAGCTCGGCTTGGCCACCGCCGAACAGGGCCTCGAACAGGCTCTTGAAGTTGTCGTTGATGACGTCGAACGCCGCGACCAGCCGCTCGCGCCCCTCGGCATTCAGCTCGTCGATCCCGTCGCGCAGCCTGGCGATGGCGCCCGTCAAATCCGACCGCTCCAGCCGCATGGTCTGCAGCCGCTCGCCGTATTCCTCGGCCTCCTCTTCGGCCAGCAGGTTGACCGCGCCCAGCATCTCGCGCTCGCGTTCCAGACCGAACAGCAGGCTCTCGGCTCCGGCCGCATCCGGGGGCCGGGCGATGGCGTCGTCGGTCAGCTTCTGGCCCAGCTCCTCCGGCGACATCTGGGCCGCCTCGCGGACGTTGTTGTGCGCGTCCAGCAGCCGCTCGGCCGCCGCTTCCGACCGCGCGGCCAGCCCCGCGCGGGCTTCGCGCGCGCTCGCCGCCGTCGCATCCGCCGCCCGGCTGGCCCGATCCGCCTCGCTGGCCTCGCCCTCGGCCACCGCTACCGCATCGGCCGCCGCCTTCCGCCGTGTCTCGGCCGAGGTCAGCATGTCCATCAGCTTCGACCGCTGCGCCCCCAGGGCCTCCGGCGCCCGCTCGGCCTGCAGCAGCAGGGCCGCCGTCTTGCCTGCATCGCCCTCCAGCACGGTAATCCGCGCCGTCGAATCCTTCGCCCGCGCCGCCCAGCCGTCGCGCTCCCGCGTCAGGCCGTTCAGCCGCTGGTCGCGTCCGGCCCGTTCGCGCGCCTCGGCGTCCCGATCCGCCCGAGCCCCCGCCGCCGCGCCGCGCGCCGCATCCGCCGTCGTCCGCGCCGCCGCCAGTTCGGCCTTCAGCCCTTCCAGCGTCTCCGACGGCGCGTCGGTTGTCAGGGCTTCGGCCAGGGCCGCCTCCGCCGCCTCATGCTCGACCGTCAGCCGCGCCAGAGTCTCGTCCAGCGCCGTCGCCCGCGCCTCGCGACGCGCCTGTTCGTTGGCCAGCCGCTGCACCGCGTCCCGCGCCGTGGTCACCGCCTTGTCCGCCGCGAAGGGCAGCAATCGCGCCGCCTTCACCGCCTCTTCCGACGCCCGGAACGCCTCCGTCGCCGCCTTCAACGCGTCCTGGGCCGCTTCCAGCGCCGGCTTGCCCGCGTCGATGTCCGCCTCAAGCTCCGACAGCCGCGTCCGCTGGGCCAGCCGCACCGCCGCCGGCCTCGGCGCATCGGCCCGGCTGACGAACCCGTCCCAGCGATAGAGGTCACCCTCCCGTGTCACCAGACGCGCCCCGGTCGGCAGACTCCTGGCCAATCCCGACGCATCGGCCTTCGCCGCCACCCCGCACAGGGCCAGCCGCGCCGCCAAAGCCTCGGGGGCCTTCACATACTTCGCCAGCGGCTCGATCCCTGCAGGCCACACGGGCGCTGGCACGTCCGCCCCGCCCCAGTAGGCCGCCGCCTTGGCATCCAGCGCTGCGTCCAGATCGTCGCCCAGCGCCGCCGCCAGAGCGGCCTCGTACCCCTTGTCCGCCCCGACCTGATCCAGCGCTGGCGGGTGGTCGCGCCGCCCCGAAACCAGCAGCGACGCCAGCCCCCGCGCCTCGGTCTGCAACCGGCCCAGCCGATCCTCGGCCGCCCGCGCCGCCGTCCGCGCCTCCTGCTCGGCCCGCGCCCGTTCGGCCCGATCGGCCTCGGCCGTCTCCACCCCCGCCCGCGCCTCCGCCAAGGTCGCCGTCGCCGTCTCCAGCGCCTCGCGCGCAGCAGCCAGTTCCGGCGTCTCCAACGGTCCCAGCGCCTCGCGCTCCCGTTTCGCCCCGTCCAGCGCCGCAACCGCCCGCGTCACCCGCGCCTCGGCGTCGCGTTTCCGCGCCGTTTCGGCGTTGGCCCGCGCCTCAACCGCCGCCAGCGAACCGGCCAGCCGTTCGACCTCGGCGTCCGCCGCCCGGCGACCCTCTTCCGCCGCCTCCAGCGCCCGGTCCAGCTCCGGCCCGCGCTGGGGCGCCGCCGCGATCTCGGCCGTCAGCGTTTCCAGTTCGGCCGACAGCCGCGCCAGTTCCGCCTCGGCGTCGCCCGACATGGCGATCTCGCGCTCGGTGTCGTTGGCGATCCGCTGCGCCTCGGCCGTCAGCCGGTCGACCTCGGCCCGCGCCTGCTGCTCGGCCATGTCCAGCCGGTCCCGCTCCAGCGAGGCGCGGTGCAGAAGCGCCGCCGCCACCGCATCCTCTTCCCGCGCGGGCTTCAGACCGTCCTGCGCCGACAGGGCCGCGGTCTGGGCCCTGGCTGCGTTCGAGGTGGCCTCGGCCACCGCCCGGTCCGCCGCCGCCAGCTCCGACGCGGCAGCCTCCGCCGCCAGCCGCGCGTCGTTCCAGCGCACGAACAGCAGCGCCGACTGCAGGGCGCGGATCTCGGCCGAGATCTTCTTGTATTTCTCCGCCTGCCGCGCCTCGCGCTTCAGCCGTGTCAGCGCGGTCTCCAGCTCCCGCCCGATGTCGTCGAGCCGCTCGAGATTGGCCTCGGCCGCCTTGAGCCTCAGCTCCGCCTCGTGCCGCCGCGTATGCAGCCCCGCGACGCCGCCTGCCTCTTCGAGGATGCGTCGCCGGTTCTGCGGCTTGGCCGCGATCAGCTCGGAAATCTGCCCCTGCCGCACCAGGGCCGGAGAGTTCGCCCCCGTCGAGGCGTCGGCGAACAGCAGCTGCACGTCCCGCGCCCGCACCTCCTTGCCGTTGATGCGATAGGTCGAGCCCTGACCCCGATCGATCCGGCGCGACACCTCGATGATGGCGCTGTCGGTGAACGGCTGGGGCGCGCGGCGTTGCGCGTTGTCGATGGTCAGCTGGACTTCGGCGTGGTTCCGGGGCGGCCGGTTCGACGCCCCGGCGAAGATCACGTCGTCCATGCCCGTGCCGCGCATGGCCTTTGCCGAGTTGGCGCCCATGACCCAGCGCATGGATTCCAGCACGTTCGACTTGCCGCAGCCGTTCGGCCCGACGATCCCCGTCAGGCCGGGTTCGATCTGCACCTCCGCCGGGTCGACGAACGACTTGAAGCCGACGAGCCGGAGGCGCTGGAACTGCATGCCTTCGTCAGCGGCGGGGCAGGAGGGGCTGGATCGCGGTCGTCAGGCCTTCCAGCGAAGAGTCCGACACCGCGCGTCCATTGACGAAGAAGCTCGGCGTGCCCTGAACCCCGGCGGCCGTGGCTCCGGCGCTCTCGGCGCGGATGCCGTTCAGCGTTGCGGGATCGGCCAGGCAGGTGTCGATCTGGGCCTGGGTCCGGCCGCTGACGGCCACAGCGTTGGCGTACCAGGTCGCCAGGGGGCCGCCGTCGACGACGGCCTGCTGACCCGTCATGAAGGACGAGGCGACGTCGAAGAACCGGGCCGGAGCCGCACAGCGCGCGATGCCCGCGGCCCGCGCCCCGACCTGGACCGGATTGGTCGGCAGGTTGCGGAACACCAGTCGCACCTGGCCCGTGTCGATGAACCGCGCCTTGAAGGCCGGATAGACGGTCGTGTGCCAGTGGGCGCAGTGCGTGCAGACGAAGGACGCATATTCGATGACGGTCACCGGCGCGTCGGCGCGACCCAGCACCCGGTCGGTGGCGCTGACGGCCGGCAGGCCGCTCGCCGTCTGGGCGGACGCCGAAAGCGGCGCGGCGACCAGCGCCAGAATCAGGAAGAACGAACGGATCATTTGGCCAGCTCGGCTTCGATGACGGGGGTCAGGTCGGACATCGTCGCACCGGCCCCGCCCATCGCCGTCACGCGATTGCCGTTGACGAAGAAGCTGGGCGTGTTGATCACCCCTGCGTCGGTCGCCGCCTTCACCCGGGTCTCCAGCGCGGAGATGCCGGCCGGATCAGTGACGCAGCGGGTGAAGGCCGCTTCGTCCATCCCGTTCTCGCCGGCGATCCGGATCAGGCTGTCGCGCGGATTGGCCGTGGCCCACTCGTCCTGGCTTTTCATGATCGCGTGGATCACGTCGAAATACTTGTCCGGTCCGGCGCAGCGGGCCAGCAGGAAGCCGGCGGCGGCCACGTCCGCCGGCGGCGTCGGCAGTTCGCGGAAGACGTAGCGGACCTTGTTCGTGTCGACATAGGCCGCCTTGAACGCCGGCCAGGTTTCCTCCTGCCACAGGGCGCAGTGCGGGCAGGTCGGCGAGGCGTATTCAACCACGGTGACCTTGGCGCCTTCGGGCGCGCCCAAGGCCATGTCGCCGTCGACGACGGCCTTCGAACCGCCGCCGCACGAGGCGAGGGTCAGGGCCGTCAGGGCCAGGATCAGGTTGCGGAACAGGGTCATGGGTTCAGCTTTCGGCCAGTGCGGCGTCGATCTTTTCGGAAAGGCCCGTCAACGAGCTGTCGGCGACGTGTTCGCCGTTGACCATGAACCAAGGCGTGCCCTGCACCCCGGCGTCGATGCCGGCCTTGATGCGGGCGTCCATGGCCTTCAGGGCGTCGGCGTCGGTGACGCAGGTCTGGAACTGTTCCTCGGTCAGGCCCGCCCCGTTGGCGATGCGCAGCAGGACCGTGCGCGGCGGCACGCCGCCGAAGATTTCGCGCTGGCTGGCCATGATCTCGTGGATCACCGGGAAATATTTGTCCGGCCCGGCGCAGCGCGCGATCAGGAAGCCGGCGATGGCGACGGGCGCGGGGTCGGTCGGGAACTCGCGGAACACGTACCGGATCTTGTTGGTGTCGATGTATTTGGCCTTGAACTCGGGATAGACCTGCGCCTGCCAGGCCGCGCAGTGGCCGCAAGTGACCGAGGCGTATTCCACCACCGTGACCTTGGCGCCTTCGGCGGCGCCCATGGCCATGTCGCCCTCGGCGGCCGCGCCGGTCTGGGCGCCCGAGCAGGCGGCCAGCATCGTCATGGCCGCAAGGGCGGCGCCGGTGACGGCCGCGCGGCGGCTCATGGAGGCGTATTTGAACGGACCGCTGGCGCGCATGGCGACTTCCTCAAGAACTCAGGCTCTGGATGATCGCGCGATTCCCCGGGGGCCGCGCGAGTTCCCTTGGTTGTCGAGAACAGGTGCGGCGGAAAAAGGTCAAGAGCCAGCCGTCGGAATCTGACTGCGCACCTCGGGGCGATGGGACGCCGCGTCGGACACTGCAAACCGACTGTTCCCGTTCTGAAAAATCTTCATGCGCGCCGGAAAAGTAGGCGTTTAGATCAACTTGCGTTAGTCAGTTCCAGACTAAAGTTTCGGCGCGTCGGTTCACCAGAATTGGCTTCCGTCTTCACCGTTCGGCGAAATCGAACTTCACGGAAAATCCTGATGACTACAGATGTGTCGCCGTCAATCGTCTTGGTGGTCGAAGATGAATTGATGCTACGGATGCGCGCCGTGGACATCGTTCAGGATGCCGGGTTCGAATCGGTCGAGGCGATCAACGCGGACGAGGCGATCGCCATCCTGGAATCCCGCGACGACATCTCGTGCCTGTTCACCGATATCCAGATGCCGGGCAGTATGGACGGCCTGAAGCTCGCTCACCTGACCCATGCGCGTTGGCCGCATATCAAGATCGTCCTGGTCTCCGGACAGATCGCGGTCACCGAGGCGGACGCACCTGAAGACAGCAAATTCTTCCCCAAGCCGCTCGAGATCGAGCAGATGGTGTCGGAGCTTCGGGAGATGGTCGGCAAGGGCGCCCTGGAGGTGCTGCCGTCGCTTTCGGCCGAGAACGGCGCCCTGACGACCGAGAACCGCGAGCTCCGCTACCAGCTCCAGCAGGCGGGCGTGCACGCCGAGGCCCTGCTGCTGAAAACCGTGTCCGATACGGAGGCGCAACAGCTCATCATCGATGAGAACCAGCCGCTCCAGGACGCCCTGACGACCGAGAACGACAGTCTCAAACTGGCGCTCGAACAGGCCGGTATCGACGCCAAGGCCTTGCTGGTCCAGGCGGGCATCGAGGCCGAGGAGCGCGACGCCGCCGACAAGCTGCAGAACCTGATCCACGCCGAGCTGCATCACCGCATCAAGAACATGCTCGCCACAGTGGGGGCCATCACCGACCAGAGTCTGCGTACCGCCACCAGCATGACTCACGCCCGGTCCGCCATCGACGGCCGGTTCGCAGCCCTGGCCCGCGCCCACGACCTGCTGACCCGCTCGAGTTGGGAAAACGCCACCATCGGCAGCACGGTCCGAAGCGCCATCGAACCCTTCGACCAGGGCGACGGCCGCTTCGTCATCTCGGGCGAGGACATCCGCATCACATCGAGCTCGGTCATCGCCTTCGCCATGACCCTGAACGAGCTGTGCACCAACACGACCAAGTTCGGGGCCCTGTCCCTGCCCGGCGGCCAGGTCAATCTGTCATGGCGCGTCGAGGATGGTCGCGTGCTTCTCGACTGGATCGAGTCCGGCGGCCCGCCCGTCGAGGAGCCCACGCGCAAGGGTTTCGGCACCCGCATGATCACGTCGCTGGGCCAGCAGCTCAAGGGGCAGGTCGTGCTCGACTACACGCCGGGCGGCTTCACCTACACGCTGAACGTTCCGGTCGAGGCGCTGGTCGGGAAGTAGGGGCTTAGCACGGGTCTTCCTCTGGCCCCGACCGTCGCCGGTCGGGACCCTCGTCAGTCCTGGTCTTCAGAAGGTCAGACCGTCATGTGCCTGCGCTGGATCAGAATGGCCGCGCCGCCCGCCAGCGTCAGACCCATCAGGATCATGGCCCATTCCGACAGGGTAGGGACCGGGACTGGCCCGGCCACAGGCGCAGGCCCGATGAACAGGCCCGCTCCGTAGGGGTTTCCGCCGACCGCGATCGTCGCGATATCGGCATTGGTCGCCGCGTTGATCACGGTCACCGTGCCATCGTTCACGTTCGTGACGTAGACGCGGGCGCCGTTCGGCGTGAACGCCACGTTCCACGGCCTTTGGCCCGTGGCGATGTTTGTGATCGCCGTGTTGGTGGCGGTGTCGAAGACGGTGACATTGTCGTTGAAGGTGTTCGACACGACCCCCCTGGACCCGTCGGGCGAGATCGCGACGTGTCGGGGACCGCTGCCGACTGCAAGAGTGGTGATGACGGCATTGCTCGTCGTATCGATCACCGAGACGCTGTTCCCTGCCTGGTTGGCGACGTAGAGGCGAGTGCCGGCGGGATTGACCGCGACCCCGAACGGCTGGCTTCCGACTCCGATCGTGCCGATCACGGTGTTGGTCGCGGTATCGATGATCGACACCGAATTCGAACCTTCGTTTGTCACATAGGCCCGCGTGCCGGCCGGGTTCAGGGCCACGCTCAGAGGGTTGGATCCCACGATGATCGTCGCAACGACCGTATTCGTGGTCGTGTTGATCACGGAAACGCTGCCGGCGCCGATGTTTGTCACATAGGCCCGCGAACTATCCGGCGAAACAGCGACACCGCGAGGCGTAGAGCCGACCGGGATCGTCGAAACGACGGTGTTGGTGGCGGTGTCGATAACCGAAACGTTGTTGGTGTTCTGATTGGACACGTAGGTCCGGGCGCCGTTCGGGCTTGCGGCCGATCCATAGGGTCCCGTGCCCACCGCGATCGTCGCCGTCACCGTGTTGGTGTTTGTATTGATCACCTTGACGCTGTTGAACTGGTAGTCGGTGACGTAGGCGTTCTGAGCCGATGCGGCTCCGGACCAGCTAAGGCCGGCGACGGCCACGGCGATTGCGGCCCATCTGCCGATGGGAAGGTGGTTGATATTGAGCAAGGTGTGTCCCCCGAAGACCGAACGTTTTCCAGCAAATCAGAAATCATGGCTTTCCATAGCCTTTACAAAGGTATGGACCCCTCACCATGGTCTGCCGCCGTAGCAGTTCGACCTGTCGCAAACCATGGAATTCGCACCGCTGAAGAGCCAGTTTCGTCCCAGATTTGGAACGCGGGCCGCACGGCTTGGCTTACCTGTCGCCTTGGTTTGCAAAGCGGACGTGAGCCTGCGGCCGGGATCTGACTTGTGCTGGACCCGGCCAGCGGAGGGGAGACAGGCGCCCTAGCGTCGACCCTTCGCCTGATCCGACAGCACGGCCCGTCCCAGATTCGCCAGCGCCGCCTTCAGCCCGTCGGGAGCGGCCTCGACAGACTTCGTCAGCTCCGCCTCGGCTGCCGCGTCCAGCGGGTCGATCCGCCGCCGCGCGCCCTTGGTCGAGGCGGCGATCTGCGCCAGGGGCTTCACCGGTCCCTGGGCGATCCGCAGCTTGTCCACAGCGCCCGGTCCGAGGAACAGGTTCACCCGCGCCAGTATGTCCGCCGACTGATGCTGGACCAGCAGGGCCGCCGGGCCCGCGACGCGCAATTCCAGCGTCCCGCCGCTTCCGGCGCGGCCCTTGGTCAGTTTCTGCGGGCGGGTGACGCGGGCCAGCTGGTCGCCGACGATCTCCCGCCAGCGGGGTTCCAGTGCGCCCGCGCCGCGCCCGAACTTCTCGTCCAGTTCGCGGATCAGTGGAGCCAGAGCCCGCCCGGCCGGCGGCGCGGGCCGCGGCATGGGCCGGGTCCTTCGCCGCGACAGGATTTCGCGGGTCTCGGCATCGGTGGGCAGATCGCGCGCCATGACCGCACCCTAGCCGATATTCGTCCCGACTTCTCCCTCCCCCTGCGGGGGAGGGTGGTCGAGCGAAGCGAAGATTGGGTGGGGGCGGCGAGGCGACACAGATGTGCTGTGCGTGGTTTGCCTTCCCGCCCCCACCCGGTCGCTGCGCGACCACCCTCCCCGAACGGGGAGGGAGAGGCTATGGGTTACCCAATGCTCCCCGCCGACATCGCCAACCTGCGCGCGTCCCTGCTGGCCTGGTACGACGCCCATGCGCGCACCCTGCCGTGGCGGGCCCCGCCCGGCGCGGCCGAGCGCACCGACCCCTACCGCGTCTGGCTGTCCGAGGTGATGCTGCAGCAGACCACCGTCCCCCACGCCACACCCTATTTCGAGCGATTCACCGCCCGGTGGCCGACCGTCGGCGATCTCGCCGCCGCCCCGGACTCAGACCTGATGGCCGCCTGGGCGGGCCTCGGCTACTACGCCCGCGCCCGCAACCTGCTGGCCTGCGCCCGCGCGGTGGCTGACGACCACGGCGGCGTCTTCCCCGATACCGAGGCGGCGCTTCTGGCCCTGCCGGGGGTGGGCGCCTACACCGCCGCAGCCGTCGCGGCCATCGCCTTCGACCGCCCGGCCAATGTCGTGGACGGCAATGTCGAGCGTGTCGTCGCCCGCCTGTTCGCCGTCGAGACCTCGGTCCCCGCCGCGCGGCCAGAACTGAAACGCCTCGCCGCGACCCTGGTCGCCGACGACCGCCCGGGAGACTGGGCCCAGGCCCTGATGGACCTCGGTTCGACCATCTGCCGGCCGAAGTCCCCGCTCTGCCTGACGTGCCCCATCGCCGAGTTCTGCGCCGGCCGCGTCACGGGCGAGCCCGAACGCTATCCGCTCAAGACGAAGAAGGCCGCTCGCCCGCACCGTCAGGGCGTGGCCTGGGTCCTCCGCGACGGCCGGGGCCGCGTGGCCCTCGTCCGCCGCCCCGACAAGGGCCTCCTCGGCGGCATGGTCGGCCTCCCGACCAGCGATTGGACCGATACCGCGCCCGGCGCCCACCCTACCGTCGCCGTCGACTGGACGGAGGCCGGCGCCGTCGACCACGTCTTCACCCACTTCTCGCTGACGCTGACGGTCCGGGCGGCGACGGGGCAGGGCGACTTCATCTGGATGCCCGAGGCCGAGGCGCTGGCCGCCTTGCCCACCGTGTTTCGGAAGGCGCTGGAACGGGCTCTGGCGATAAGTGCGCCATGAAGAATTTATTCTCCTGACCCCCTTGCGTCTGGCAGGCGGTCTTCCCATCTCGCCGGCCGGGTCTTTGACAACTCATCGGGAAGGTGCCGTCGCTTCAGGCGTTCGCCGGAGCGGCCCGGTTATCCGGACTCGCCGGACTCGGCGGACTCTTTTTCGAGTCCGGATCGGCCCCGACCTATCGCGTCGTCACGATCCTGACCTCGCCGACCCGGTTCCTCGGCATGACCACCACCTGGTCGCCCAGCCGTTCGAAGGCCAGATCGACCGTGGCGTCGCCGACCTGAAGCCGGCTGACGGTCAGCCGCTCGATGCCGGCGGGCAGGGCGGGGGCGTCGATGGTGACGGTCTTCGTCAGGGCGTCGATCGACACCCCCAGCGACGCCTGCAGCATCAGGAACACCGACCCCGCCGCCCAGGCCTGAGGCAGGCAGGCGACCGGATAGGCGATCGGCCCTTCGCCCGTCTCGCGCTCGAAGCCGCAGAACAGTTCCGGCAGCCGCATGTGGAAATGGCTTGCGGCGGCGTAGATCTCGCCGAGGATCATGCCCACCGCATCCCGCTCGCCGTAATGAGCCATGCCCGCGACCCCCAGCGAGGTGTCGTGCGGCCAGACCGAGCCGTTGTGATAGCTCATCGGATTGAACCGGGCCTGACCTCTCGCGAGCGTCCGCAGTCCCCAGCCGGAACGGAACTCGGCGCCCAGCAGCCGCTTCGTCACCGCCGCCGCCCGCGTCGCCGAGGGCAGGCCGGTGAATAGCAGGTGCCCGGCGTTCGACCCGATGGCCTCGCAGGGGTTCCCGTCGCCGTCGAGGGCGATGGCGTAGAACTGCTGGTCCTCCATCCAGAACCGCTCCTCGACCAGCAGCCGGACCTCGTCCGCCTGATTGTCCCAGGCCAAGGCCCGCCCGTCGCCGAGCAGGGCGCCCAGATCAGCCATCGCGCGCCATGCGGCGAAGGCGTAGCCCTGAACCTCCAGCAACGCGATCGGTCCCTTCGGGAACCGCCCGTCGGAATGGAAGATGGAGTCCTCGGAGTCCTTCCAGCCCTGGTTCGACAGCCCCGTCTCGGCGGCCCGGGCGTAGTCGATCAGACCGTCGCCGTTGCTGTCGCCATAGTCGCGCATCCACTCGGTCGCGGCGATCAGGTTGGGCCACAGTTCGCGGATCAGGTCGATGTCCCCGGTTCGCCGGAAATAGGCTCCGGCCAAGGCGACGAACAGGCAGGTGGTGTCGACCCCGCCGTAGTAGAGGCCGAACGGGACCTCCCCCAGACCGCTCATCTCGCCGCCCCGGGTCTCGTGCATGATCTTGCCGGGCTGGCTATCCTGGAAGGCCGAGACCTCGGTCGCCTGACGCTTCGCCAGATAGGTCAGCACCCCCTTGGCCAGCGACGGGTCGAGCCACAGCATCTGCCAGGCCGAGATGATCCCGTCCCGCCCGAATGGCGTCGAGAACCAGGGCGTCCCGGCATAGGGATAGGGACCGGTCGGCAGGTCGGTCGTGAGGAGCGCGATGTCCGCCCTCGACTGATCCAGCCACTGGTTGAAGCGCGGGCTGCGCGGCCCTCTCAGCGAGGCTCCCCGCCGACGCCTGCGACGCATCGCCAGCCGCGCCTGGACCGCGTTCTCGCGCCACCGGATCGGATCGGGCGTCGAACAGACCTCCGGTCCGCACTCGATATAGAGATCCAGCTCCTTGCCCTTCGGCAGGCTGAACATGAACTCGGCCCGCGATCCCGACAGCCGCGCCGGCGGCTCCGAAAAGGCGAGACAACTGGTCCGTACGACCTCGTCGAGCCCCGTGTAGCGGAAGGTCACCCGCCGCCCGTCGTGCGTCGGCGCCTCGCCGGTCCCCCGCTTCTCCCGCAGCGTCCCGCGCACCTGGAAGATGTCGGCGAAGTCTGCCCCAAACTCGAAGGCAAGCGGGAGCAGGACGTCCTCGACCCCGTGGTTGACCATCCGCACCCGCTCGAACATCCGCCGGTCCCAGACGAAGCGCCGCCGCTCGATATGCAGCACCCCCGCCGGCGCCGAGCGCCCGCCCATGGGGGGCAGGGGGCGGTTTGTGGTGTGGGCGGTGAAGAACACATTGTCCCGGCTGACGCCCGAACTCAGCCGCGACGGCCGCGCCAGCCCCACGGTCATCACGAACCGCGACAGGATCCGCGTGTCATGATCGAACAGGCCGTCAGCCCCGCCTTTCAGGTCGCCCCAACTGTCTGCCACCAGAAAGGTGTCGGCGTCCTTCAGGGCCTGCAGGGTGTCCAGCCCGCCGGTCTCCGCGCTTTCCGCGGCCGTCTGCTGAACCGAATAGCCGTCGTCCATGGAACCTCGCTGGCGCCCCCGCCCACATGATCGTGTGCGAATGCGAAGGGAAAATGGCCGAGGCGAGGTTAGGTTCAGGCGGAAACGGCGAAGCTCCGCTCTTCGTGCAGTGGAACCACCACATCGTCGAGCACCGTCTCGCCGTAGGGCTTTCTGGCCAGCAGGTCGCCGTAGACATCCAGATAGCGCCGGGCCATCGCCGTGGCGGAGAACCGCAGCTCAAACCGGGCGCGCACGGCCTCGCGATCCAGCATCGAGGCCCGACCCGCCGCCGCCACCGCCTGCTCCAGCGTATCGACCAGGAAGCCCGTCGCGCCGTCTTCGATGACCTCGGTCGTCGAGCCGCAGCGGAAGGCGACCACCGGCGTGCCGCAGGCCATGGCCTCGATCATCACCAGACCGAAGGGCTCGGGCCAGTCGATCGGGAACAGCAAGGCCTCGGCTCCGCCCAAGAACTCGGACTTCTGATGATCCCCGATCTCGCCGATGAACTCGATCAGGGGGTTCCCGTCGATCATCGGCTTGATCTTCGTCTCGAAGTAGATCTTGTCCGCCGCATCGACCTTGGCCGCCATCTTCAGCCGCTTGCCCAGCTTGGTAGCGATCTCGATGGCCCGGTCGGGCCGCTTCTCAGGCGAGATGCGGCCGAGGAAGGCAAGGTAGCCGCTCGACTTCGGCGAGAAGACGTACTGCTCGGCCGGCATGCCGTGATGGACCGTCGCCTTCCAGTTGGCGAAGGCCAGCGGGCGGCGCTGATCGTCGGAGATCGAGACGAGACCGAACTCGGGCCAGCGCTCATAGACCTCCGGCAAGTCCTTCATGTCCAGACGGCCATGCAGGGTGGTCAGGGTCTTGTTGGCGATCCGCTCGAAGAACGGGAAATGGATCATGTCGGTGTGGAAATGGATGACGTCGAAGTCGTCCGCGCGGCGCAGGACCTCCGACAACATGCTCATGTGCGACGCCAGATCCGACTTAAGCGGCGCAGGATCCAGCCGGATCGCCTGATCACGCACCGGGATCAGGCGGGCCTTGGTGTGCGCCTCGGCGGAGGCGAACAGGGTCACGTCATGCCCCAGATCGACCAAGGCGTCGGTCAAATGGGCGACCACCCGCTCGGTGCCGCCATAGAGCTTGGGAGGGACGGCCTCGTAAAGCGGGGTGACCTGGGCGATCTTCATGATGTGGATGCTCCGACCCGCTCAGCCGGGCCGTAGACATCAATGATATCGCAACTGCGAAGTTCCCGAACGAAACGCCGAATTTCGGTAAGGATTGCGGCGCCTTACAGGAAACACAGAGTCCGTTTTCCGACACTTGGGCTGACGGTCCAACCAAATGAAAGACTTAGCGGGAGGACCCTACTGCATCCCCGCCCGGACTTCGGCGCGCAGGGCGTCGATGGAGCGCAGGCCCGTGTCCGTCCGGAAGCGCCAGTAGGTCCAGCCGTTGCAGGCGGGCGCGTTCTCGAACAGCGCGCCCAGCTTGTGGATCGAACCGGTCATCGCGCCCGACACCAGCGAACCGTCGGCACGGACACGGGCCTCGCGTTCACCCTTCGGGCAATAGAGGACATCGCCCGGCGACAGCAGGCCGGCCTCGACGAGGGCGCCGAACGGCACCTTGACCTCGGCGCGCTTGGAGCCGGTCACGACCAGATCCTCGGGCCTGGCCGGGATGACCGCCTTGATGCGGGTCTCGGCCACCTTCGCGTACTCGGGATCGCGCTCGATGCCGATGAAGTGACGACCCAGGCGCTTGGCGGCCGCGCCAGTCGTACCCGTGCCAAAGAAGGGGTCGAGGATCACGTCGCCGGGCCGCGTCGCGGCCAGGATCACCCGGTGCAGCAGGGCCTCGGGCTTCTGGGTCGGATGGGCCTTCTTGCCGTCCTCGCCCTTGATCCGTTCCTCGCCGGTGCACAGGGCGAAGGTCCAGTCGGACCGCATCTGGGTGTCTTCGTTGAAGGCCTTCAGCGCATCGTAGTTGAAGGTATATCGCTTCTGCTCGCGGCTCTTGGCCGCCCAGATGAGGGTCTCGTGGGCGTTGGTGAAGCGCGTGCCCTTGAAGTTCGGCATCGGGTTCGACTTGCGCCAGATGATGTCGTTGAGCACCCAGAACCCAAGGTCCTGGATCGCCGAACCCAGCCGAAAGACATTGTGATAGCTGCCGATCACCCAGATCGAGCCCTCGTCCTTCAGGACGCGACGGCACTCCTTCAGCCAGTCGCGGCAGAAGGCGTCGTACGCGGCGAAGCTGTCGAACTTGTCCCAGTCGTCGTCGACCGCATCGACCTTCGAGTTGTCGGGACGCAGAAGGTCGCCGCCCAGCTGGAGATTGTAGGGCGGGTCCGCAAAGACCATGTCGACCGACTTGTCGGGCAGGGACCGCAGGATCTCGATGCAGTCGCCGCGATGAATGACATCCGTAGCGAGATGGGGGGTCTTCAGATCGGTCACGCTGCTCGGCCTCGAGGTTGAGGCGCAACCGTGAATCCTTGTGGTTAAGGTGGGGTTATCCCGCCACCGAAACCACCGGCAGCCACAGGGTGATGTCGCTCGTCCCGGTCACGGGGTCGTAATAGGCGCCGTAGCGCTCGAAGTTGGGCGTGCCGCCGTCCTTCCATTCGCCATTCGACGCCAGCCAGCCGTGCGCTCCCATAATCGTCTGGCGGATGCCGGACACCGGCCCCTGGTGGACGAAGACCGCGTAGGTCGCTTCCGGCACGCGCATCCGGCCCACATCGGGGCGCAGGCCGTCGAAGGTCGCGACCTCCACAGCGGACATGTATTCGAAGCGTCCGTTGGCTGTGTCGGCGTCGCAGGTTGCGCCATATGTCACGTCGCCGATCTGACCGGCGAGAGGCAGGCGGGCGACGAAGCGTTGCCAATCCAGCGGAATCTGGTCGGGCGCCTCTGCGAACCCGTACCAGCGCCGCAGGCCGGCCAGCAGCATCGGACGATGGGTCTCGAAGCGATCGGGCGTCACGTCAGCGCGCTTCGGGCTGAACAGTCGCCGGGCCCTTGCGGACGTCCATTGCGGCCCGGGCGGAGGCCATGTCGGGGAAGACCGCGCCGTCGGAATTGGTCTCGGGCTCGCACACGACCTGAAGGGCGCCGTCGACCAGGGTCCCGGGGGTGACGGGGGCGGGTTCTTCGTACAGCGGGGTCTGGGACAGGAACTTCCCGTCGCCATAGGCTTCCAGCACCAGGGCGCGGCGGGTGCGGGCGGCGCAGTCGTACATGACGCTGGTCGCAACCGCGTCGACCATGCCTTCGTCGGACTCCACCCCCTCGTCGAGGAAGGTCCATTCCCAGACGAACGGGTCGGCGGCGGCGCCCTGAACCATGACGACACGGGTCTGACCGACCGCGGCGATCCTGAGTTCGCCGGTCGCATTCAGGGCGTCCTGGGCGTAAGCCGGGGAAAGGCTCGCGGCTGTCAGAAGAGCGGCAAGGGCGGCGATGCGCATGGTCCGGGTCCGTCTGGTCACTTGTCGTTCTTCGCTTATCCCGACCCAGATCGTTCACGTCGAGAGCGGAAGTGGGGCAAGGCTCGTGCAAATCGAAATCGGCATGGCTATGACGCTTCCATGATCGCTCGCCTTCGCCCCGTCCCGTTCGACCTCGGCCCCGTGCATTTCGTGGGCATAGGCGGGATCGGCATGAGCGGGATCGCCGAGATCATGCTCAAGATCGGTTATTCGGTGCAGGGGTCGGACGCCAAGTCGTCGGCCAACACCGAGCGTCTGGCCGATCTCGGCGCGAAGATCTTCATCGGCCACGACGCGGCCCATGTCGGCGAGGGCGTCTCGGCGGTGGTTTATTCCACAGCGGTCAAGGCGACCAATCCGGAGATGATGATCGCGCGCGAGCGCCGCATTCCGCTGGTCCGCCGCGCCGAGATGCTGGCCGAGCTGATGCGGCTGCAGTTTTCGATCGCGGTCGGGGGCACCCACGGAAAGACGACGACGACCTCGATGGTCGCGGCCCTGCTGGATGCGGCGGGGCTGGACCCGACCGTGGTCAACGGCGGGATCATCAACGCCTACGGCACCAACGCCAAGGTCGGCGACGGTGACTGGATCGTGGTCGAGGCCGACGAGAGCGACGGAAGCTTCCTGCGCCTGAAGTCGACGGTGGCCATCGTCACCAACATCGATCCGGAGCATCTGGATCACTACGGCGACTTCGATGCGGTGCGGAAAGCGTTCTGCGACTTCGTCGAGAACATCCCCTTCTACGGCTTTGCTGCAGTCTGCCTCGACCACCCGGAAGTGCAGCGGTTGGTCGCCTCGATCGATAACCGGCGGATCGTCACCTACGGCATGAACCCACAGGCCATGGTGCGGGCGGACAACTGCGACATGAGCCCGGACGGAGCGCGGTTCGACGTCGTCATACAGGACCGGGGCGGCGCCGAGCCCGTCCGCATCACCGGCCTGCACCTGCCCATGGCCGGCTGGCATAATGTCGCCAATGCCCTGGCCGCCATCGCCGTGGCGCGGGAACTGGATGTGTCCGACGACGCCATCCGTTCGGGCCTCGCCTCGTTCGCGGGCGTGAAGCGGCGATTCACGACGACCGGCGTGGTCAACGGCATTCGCATCGTCGACGACTACGGCCACCATCCGGTGGAGATCGCCGCTGTGCTGAAGGCCGCCCGTCAGGTCGCCGAAGGCCGCGTGATCGCCGTCGTCCAGCCGCACCGGTTCACCCGCCTGCGCGACCTGATGGACGAGTTCTCTACCAGTTTCTCGGACGCCGACAGCGTCATCGTCGCCGACGTCTATGCGGCGGGCGAGGCCCCGATCGAGGGCGTGGACAAGCAGGCGCTCGTGGATGGGATCCGTCGCTACGGGCATCTGCGTGTATCGGCGCTGGAGAACGCGGCCGTCCTGCCGCGCGTGATCGCGGAAGAGGCCAAATCCGGAGACGTGGTCGTCCTGCTGGGCGCCGGGGACATCACGGCCTGGGCCTATGCCTTGCCGGCGCAACTGGAGGCTTTGGGCGGCTAGGCGGTGAGCTTGCACTGTTTCCGATTTTTGGAGTGCAAGCAGTGCAAGGCGAGTTGTTTTAAATCAGCGGATTAGATTACCTGCGTGGACAACGGTGCAGGTATTATCGGAAATTCCGGTGTATCGGATGGTCCGTCTGAACGCCTGACGATGTCAAAGACCGACTTCGGCAGATGGAGTTTCCTGAAGCGGTGCGCAAGGCGCCGAAAGGAATAAAGTCCTCAATGTGGAGTCGCAGTCCAGCCGCGTTGGACAACGCGTATGCGACCCGCATACACCTCGCACCCACAGCACTGGGTTCCCGCGTTCGCGGGGATGAGCGGAAAAGAGCATGGCCTGGCGAGACACCCTTCCCGAAGTGCGCGGCAAGCTGCTCCGCGACGAGCCGCTCGGCCCCTTCACGTGGTTCAGGGTCGGCGGCGCTGCCGACATCCTGTTCATCCCGGCCGACGCCGATGACCTCGCCGATTTTCTGAAGGCGCTCGATCCGACAGTTCCGGCCATGGTGCTGGGCGTGGGCTCCAACGTCATCGTTCGTGACGGCGGGGTCGAGGGCGTGGTCATCCGGCTGGCGGGCCGGCCCTTCGCCGGGATCACGACTGAAGGCGACACCATCACGACCGGCGCAGGCGCCCTGGACGCCATGGTCGCCAAGGCTTCGGCGAGAGCGGGCCTGGCCGGGCTCGAGTTCTACGCCGGCATCCCCGGCACCATCGGCGGCGCCCTGACCATGAACGCTGGCTGCTACGGCTCGGAAACGAAGGACATCCTCGTCTCGGCCTGGGGCCTGACGCGGGCGGGGGACCGGATCGACTATTCGCTGGCCGACTTCGGCTACACCTACCGCCACTCGGAAGCCCCGGCCGACATCATCTGGATTGAGGCCGTCTATCGCGGGACGCCGGACGAATCCGAGGCGGTGGCCGCCCGTATCGCCGAGATCACCTCGCGCCGCGAGCAGACCCAGCCCATCCGCGAAAAGACCGGCGGCTCGACCTTCAAGAACCCGCCCGGCCATTCGTCCTGGAAACTGGTCGACGAAGCCGGCTGGCGCGGCAAGCTGCATGCCGTCACCGGCGGCGGGGCGATGTTCAGCGAGCTCCATTCCAATTTCATGATCAATCCCGGCGAGGCCACGGCTGCCGATATCGAAGGATTGGGGGAAACCGTCCGGTCCGACGTTCAAAGTAAACTCGGCGTAAACCTTGAATGGGAGATCAAGAGGATCGGCCGCCCCCTGTAACCGCGCAGAACGCACCATGTCCCGTTCCCTGTCAGAGATGCACGTCGCCGTCCTGATGGGCGGATTGTCCTCCGAGCGGGACGTTTCCCTGTCCTCGGGCAAGGGCTGCGCGGACGCTCTGGAAGGGCAGGTCGCCAAGGTCACCCGTGTCGACGCCGGTCGCGACCTGGCCCAGGTGCTGGCGGCGCTGAAGCCCGACGTCGTCCTGAACGCCCTGCACGGCGACTGGGGCGAGGACGGATGCGTCCAGGGCATCCTCGAGACCCTCCAGATTCCCTACACCCATTCCGGCGTCCTGCCGTCCGCCCTGACGATGGACAAGGACAAGACCAAGGCCGTGCTGGGCGCGGCGGGCATCAAGGTGCCGGGCGGCGGCCTGTTCGACCGCCATGAGGTGGCCAGCCGCCACGTCATCGAGCCCCCCTACATCATCAAGCCGAACGCCGAAGGCTCGTCCGTCGGCGTCTACCTGGTCATGGCTGGAGCCAACGGCCCTCAGACGGAGGTCGGCGCCGATGACTGGACCTATGGCGAACAGGTGATGGTCGAGCCCTACATCCCGGGCAAGGAACTCGCCGTCGCCGTGATCGGCGAGATGACTGGGCCACGCGCCCTGACGGTCACCGACATCACACCGGTCAAAGGCTTCTACGACTACGAGGCCAAATACGCCCCGGGCGGATCTGTCCACAAGTTACCCGCCGAACTTCCGGCCCATGTGTTCGAGGCGGCGCTGAGGGAATCCGAGCAGGCGCATGCCGCACTGGGGTGCCGAGGCGTCTCGCGGGCCGATTTCCGTTATGACGATGTTAAGGACGAACTCGTCTTGCTGGAGGTCAATACCCAGCCCGGTATGACGCCAACCTCTCTGTTCCCGGAGCAGGCCGCCTACGTCGGGATGAGCTATCAAGATCTGGTCCGGTGGATGGTGGAGGACGCCTCATGCCCGCGGTAGTTCGCGGCGGTCGGCGCGCGAGTGTCGCGTCTGCGCCCAAGCGAAGCGCCGTGCCTAAGGGGCAGGGCGCTCGTTCACGCAATGCGCCCCGCAACGCCGGCGGCGTTCCCGGCAAGATGGCCGCGCTGGGCAAGCTGGACCTGACGCCGCGCGCGGTCGTGCTGTCTATTTGCGCCGGCTTCGGCGTGCTGGCTCTGGTGCTGGCGACCGGCGCCCGGGCCGAGCGCATCGGCCAGTCCGTCACTCACGGCGTGGACCAGATCACGACCGGCATGGGGCTGAAGCTTCGCCGGGTGCACATCACCGGCGCCTCGGCCGAGGCGACCCCCGCGATCCAACGCGCGCTGAACGTCGAGGCCGGGCAGCCGATCACCAACCTCGATCTGGACGCCCTGCAGGCCAGCGTTCAGGCCGTGGGCTGGGTGAAGGAGGCGCGCGTGGTGCGGCTGTTGCCCGACACCCTGATCGTCGAGATCAAGGAACATGACCGCCTGGCCGTGTGGCAGACGGGTGGGCGCGTCTTCGTCATCGACGGCGAGGGACGCACCATTCCTGGCGCCGATGCGGGTCGCTATCCGGGATTGCCGCTGGTGGTGGGCGCGGGCGCGGACAAGGCGGCCGGCGATATCCTGCCGCTGCTGGCCCAGCGGCCCCGTCTGATGAGCCGGATCGACGCCCTGGTGCGGGTGGACGAGCGGCGCTGGGACCTGCGTCTGAAGGACGGCGGCATCATCCAGCTGCCTGCCGTGAAGCAGGAAGCGGCCCTGATCCAGCTCGACGCGCTGGATCAGCGCGAGCGGCTGCTCGAGCTGGGCTTCGCTCGCATAGATCTGCGCACCGAAGGCCAGGTCGCGGTTCGGCCGGGCGCCGGCATCTAACAACACGGTTTCGAGTAAGGGCGGCAGGCAAGATGGCGGGCAAGAAGGCGGATCCGACGACGACCGAGGCGGGCAGGGCGGCGGCGCGCGCGCCTGTGGTCGCTGCGCTCGATCTGGGTCAGTCCAAGGTCGCCTGCTTCATCATGAAGCCCGACGGCGTGCGCCATGCCGACCGGACCATCCGCGTCGCGGGCGCCAGCCACGTCCAGTCCAAGGGCGTGCGGGGCGGGGCCATCGTGAACATGGACGAGGCGGCGCAGGCCATCGGCCACGCCGTCGAACGCGCCGAACGCACCGCCGGGGCGCCCGTCTCCGGCGTCATCGTCACCACCGCCATCGGCCAGATGGCCAGCCACCGGGTGCAGGCCCGCGTCTCGCTGGGCGCCAATCCGGTCGGCGACGCCGATCTGGCGCGCGCGATCGGCATGGCCTTGGCCCAGATTCGCCTGCCGAATCGCCGACCTATCCACGTCCTGCCGATCGCCTGGTCGGTCGACGGCGCGCGTGGCGTTCACGATCCGCGCGCCATGCGCGGCCATTCCCTCGGGCTCGATCTGCTGGTCGTGTCGATGGCGGAGGGTGCTTTCGCTTCACTGAGCCACTGCCTGGAACTGGCCCATCTCGATCTGCAGGGCGTGGCTGCGGCGCCGGTGGTCTCCTCGCTCGCTTCGCTCGAAGAGGACGAGATGGACCTGGGCTGTGTCTGCATCGACATGGGCGGCGGCTCGACCTCCGCCGCCGTCTGGGGCGGACGGTCCCTGCTGCACATCGAATCGCTGAATGTCGGCGGCGACCACGTCACGGCGGACATCGCGCGCGGCCTGTCGACCTCCAAGGCGGGGGCTGAAAGACTGAAGACCCTCCACGGCTCGGCCATGGCCAGCGCCAACGAGGACCGCGAGATGCTCGAGGCCCCGCCGCGCGGCGAGGATGCCGGCGCCGGGCCGGTCATCGTGCCGCGCGCGATGCTGAAGACCGTCATCGCGCCCCGTGTCGAAGAGACGCTCGAACTGCTGCGTGATCGTCTGCGCAACGCCGGGGTGGGCCTGGAGCCCGGCGCCGGCCTCGTGCTTGCAGGCGGCGCCAGCCAGCTGAACGGGGTGCGAGAGCTCGCGGTGCGCGTCTTCGACCGTCCCGTCCGTCTGGGACGCCCCCAACGCGCGCCTCACCTGGCGGATTCGGCGGCCGGTCCCGCCTTCTGTTCGGCCGCCGGCGTTCTGCTGCGCGCCGCCTATGGTCCGCGTGAGGCCGTGTCCGCGCGGAAACTCATGTCGCGCCAGATCACCGCTGCCGACGCCCCGCGCGTGCAGAGCGGAAATCTCGTGGCGCGGGCTGCAGGCTGGTTGCGCGACAACCTGTAGGGGACCTGGCGATCTGCCCGGCTGTGTCCTTGGTGTGTCCGAAGTGTAACAAATCCGAGTTCCGTTTGCCTCAGTCGCGCCCCAATGGTTGCCCCCTCGACATCTTCTGACTAGCAACGGGCCAGAACGGTCAGACTCGCAGAGGTCTGCCGCGCGTCATTCAGTCACCGGGGCCAAGCACCATGCTAACCACTCGCAAGTATCTCTTCGGAACCACCGTCCTCGCGGGGGTGCTGACGATGTCCGCTCCGGCGTTCGCCCAATCGAGCCAGCCGGCCCAGGACGAAGCCTCCACGCAGGTGGAAGAGGTGGTCGTCACCGGATCGCGTATCCGTCGCGACCCGACGACCTCGCCGACGCCGCTGATCCAGATCAAGCGTGAAGAGCTGCTCGCGACTGGCCAGGCGACCCTGATCGATTACCTCGCCCAGATCCCGGCCCTGTCGAACTCCCAGATCCCGACCGACAACGTCGGCGGCGTCCTGAACGCCCAGGGTCTGAACATCGCCAACCTGCGCGCGCTCGGCACCAACCGCACGCTGACCCTCATCGACGGCCGTCGCCAGGTCGGTTCGGTCGGCGGCAGCCTCGCGGTTTCGGTCAACACCATTCCGCGCCTGCTCATCGAGAACATCGAGATCATCACCGGCGGCGCCTCGTCGGTGTACGGCGCTGACGCCGTCGCCGGCGTGATCAACTTCACGCTCCGCAAGGACTTCGAGGGCCTCGAGCTCGACCTCTACGGCAACCAGCTGTCGCGCTACGGCGACAACTACGGCCGTCGCGCCTCGCTGCTGGTCGGCAAGAACTTCTTCGACGACCGTCTGAACCTGTATGCGTTCGGCGAGTATGAGAAGCTGGACGGCGTTGGCACGCTCGATCTGGGCTTCCTCGCCGACGGCTGCGCCCTGGTCGGCGTCGACACCGACCCCACCTCCCTCGCCGCCGGCCTGCCGGTTGATGATCAGTTCGACAACCGCGTGTTCTGCGGCCTGAACACGATTTCCCGCCCGCGCGGCGGTCAGACGACGATCGCCAACACGCAGCAGCCCAGCGCGCTCAACAATCCCCTGGTCGGCGTCACGAACTGCACGGCCTTCACCCAGGCCACCTGCTACAGCGTCGATCCCACCAAGACCTGGGTCTTCCCGCAAGGCGGCACGGCCCGTCTGGCCAACTTCGGCCAGCGCATCGGCAACGTCGGCGCCAGCCGGACCCTCAACATCGGCGGCGACGGTGAGAACCCCGCCTTCTTCAACCAGACCGATCGCACGGGTTCGGTCGAGGCGCAGCGTTACCAGACCGGCGCCAACTTCCGTCTGACGGACTCGATCTCGGGCTTGCTGGAAGCCAAATACGTCACGGAAACCACCTTCGCGACCGCTCAGCCGACCTTCTTCGACTTCTACCTGAACGACGCCGCCTATGCCGCCAACGAAACCAACGGCCGCACGGGCATCACGCCGAGCAATCAGAACCAGGTCCTGCGGGTTTCGGACAACGCCTATCTGCCCTCGGCGCTTCGTGCCGCGATCCTGAGCAATACGGTCACCAATTACACCAACCCGACCGTCACGGCTCCGGGCGCGGCCCTGGCGCCCACCGCCGCTCCCTGGGCGCGTCACGTGACCTTCGGTGAGGACCGCTCGCAGGACAACACCCGCGAACTGCAGCGCTATGTGGCGGCCCTGAGCGGCCAACACGGCGACGTTGGGCCGGTCCGCAATCTCAGCTGGGATCTGGCCTACACCTACAGCAAGCTCGAGAACTCCAACGAGGAAATCGCTGTCGATACGCAGCGTTACGTTCTCGGCGCAGACGCCGTCGTTGACACCGCCGGTATCGTCAACGGCCGTCCGGGCGAAATCGTCTGCCGCGTGCAGATCCTGGCCAAGACCAACACCGCGATGACGAACGCGACGACGGGCCTCGGCGGCATTCGCGACTGGTCCACCCAGGCGGGCCAGACTGCGGGCACCTTCGGGGACCTGCGCGCTCGCGCCGAAGGCCGCGCCGCAATCGCCGCGTGTAAGCCGATCAACGTCTTCGGCCAGGGCGCTGCCGACCCGGCCGCGCTTGCCGTGACCTACGCGTCGGTGACCGTCCGTCAGACCAACGAACAGGAAAACCTGATCGGTTCGGTTTCGGGTCAGCTCTGGGACTTCTGGGGCGCCGGCTCGATCGGTCTCGCCGTCGGTGGCGAATACCGTCGTGAATCCACCGAAGGCGTCGGCCGCAGCCGTGACACGGGCGACCGTCAGCTGTTCCTGAACACCAGCCCGGACCAGCCCTACGTCGAGTACGAAACCAAGGAAGCCTTCGCCGAAATCTCGGTGCCGCTGTTCCGCGACACCTGGCTCGGCCAGTACGCCGAGGTGAGCGGATCCTACCGCTATTCGGACTACACGACGGTCGGCAACACCGATGTTTACGGCGTGAACCTGGTCTATCGTCCGATCTCGGACTTCGCGATCAAGTCCAGCTACAACACCTCGGTCCGCGTGCCGACGCTGAACGAAAACTTCTCGCCGAACGGCCAGACCTTCGCCACCATCAACGATCCCTGCTCGACCGCCAACATCACCAACTCGACCCTGGCGGCCGACATTCGTGCCAATCGCATCGCCAACTGTACGGCGCTGGCGGCGGCCAAGGGTCTGACCTACGACTTCGGCGGCACCACGCTGGATCCGAACGACGACTATGCGCCGATCTACAGCTCCAACGTCGCCGGCGTCCTCGGCGGCAACCCGTTCCTGACCCCGGAAGAGTCCAACTCCTTCACCTTCTCGACGGTGTGGACGCCGAGCTACGTTCCGAACTTCAGCTTCGTCCTCGATTATTACGAGATCGAGATCGATCAGGTCATCGCGGCTGTGACCGCCCAGACCGCGGCGAACAACTGCGTAAACGGTCCGACCCTGAACAGCGGCGCCTGCAACACGATCTTCCGTCGCGTTGCTCCGGTCGCCGGGACGTCGGCGGCCGATCGGTCCGAAGCCTTCAAGGTCGGCGCCCCCTCGGGCGACCCGATCGGCGGCTTCATCCAGGGCTCGATCAACTACGCCAAGCGCACCGTGCGTGGCCTGGACTTCACCGCGAACTACTCGCTCGACACGGAAGAGATGTTCGGCCGTAACTTCGGTACGTTCCGCACCTCGCTGCAGGGTTCGTGGCTGATCGAGCAGAAGCAGTTCAACAACATCGACAACCCGAACGACTTCACCGAGTTCGCCAGCACGCTGCAGCAAGGTGGTTCGTACCCGCGGCTTCGTTTCTCCAACACCCTGGTGTGGAGCCCGAACGATCTCGTCGACCTGACCTGGGTTGTTGACTGGCAAACGGCTCAGGACATCGTCCAGGCTCGCGACCTGATCAACAACATCGACAGCCGCCCGGTGGATTACTACAACACCGGCAACTTCACCCGCCACGACTTCGGCGCCCGCTTCAACGTCCGTGAGGACCTGACGCTGCGGGTCGGTGTCAGCAACGCCTTCGATGCTCGCCAGCGCGACATTCTGGGCGCGACGCTCTACTCGAACTTCGACCCTTACGGCCGTCGCTTCAACGTGAGCCTGAACTACCGTCCCTGGTAAGGGGTTCGGTCAGAACCAAGACGGAAAGGGCGGCCCTCGGGCCGCCCTTTTCTTTGCCCGATCGCTCGAATTCTGCGGTCACGCTTGGGGACAGGCCTCGTCAGGCGTCCGACTCACGCTATCCGGTAACCTTCCCTTAACGACGATGAGCGATCCTTAACGCGCTCATAACCAATGCGAATCGGCGGGGACTTCGCACTGGACGTTCAAGGGGCAGGGTCGGAACAAAGGTCGGTTTGGAAATGTCTCTCTCGCTGGTGCGTCCTTCAGCTACGGAATTGAAGCCCCGGATCGTCGTCTTCGGCGTCGGCGGCGCAGGCGGAAACGCCGTCAACAACATGATCGACGCCGGCCTTGAAGGGGTCGAGTTCGTCGTCGCCAACACCGACGCCCAGCACCTCAGCTTCGCCAAGACCGACCGCCGCATCCAGCTGGGCGAAACCATCACCCAGGGCCTCGGCGCCGGCGCCCATCCGGAAGTCGGCATGAACGCCGCCGAGGAGAGCGCCGACGAGATCGACGCGCACCTGGAAGGCGCGCACATGATCTTCATCACCGCCGGCATGGGCGGCGGCACCGGAACCGGCGCCGCGCCGATCATCGCCAAGCGGGCGCGCGATCGTGGCATCCTGACCGTCGGCGTCGTGACCAAGCCCTTCACCTTCGAAGGCCGCCACCGCATGCGTCTGGCCGATGCGGGCATCGCCGAGCTGCAACGCTACGTCGATACCCTGATCGTCATTCCGAACCAGAACCTGTTCCGCGTCGCCAACGAGCGCACGACCTTCGCCGACGCCTTCGGCATGGCCGACCAGGTTCTGCACTCCGGCGTCCGCTCGATCACCGACCTGATGATCCTGCCGGGCCTGATCAACCTCGACTTCGCCGACGTCCGCGCCGTCATGTCCGAAATGGGCAAGGCGATGATGGGAACCGGCGAGGCCTCGGGCGACGACCGCGCCCTGCTGGCCGCGCAGAACGCCATCGCCAACCCGCTGCTGGACGAGACCTCGCTGAAGGGCGCCAAGGCCGTTCTGGTCAACATCACCGGCGGTCTGGACATGACCCTGCTGGAAGTCGACGAGGCCGCCAACGCCATCTCGGCCGAGGTGGACGGCGACGCCAACATCATCTTCGGCGCAGCCTTCGATCCGGCCCTGGACGGCAAGATCCGCGTCTCCGTCGTCGCCACCGGCATGGACGAGGTCGCGACCGCCAAGATCGAGCCGGCCACCACGCGCCAGACCGCTTTCCACGATCCGCGCCGCTCCGCGCCGGTCGCCGAGGCGCCGCGTGCCCCGGAACCCGCCTATCGCGAGCCCGTCCGCGCCGAAACCTATCGTACGCCCGAGCCTGCTCCGGTCATTCCGACCTTCCAGACGCCCGAGCCCGTCGCGCGCGCGCCTGAGCCGGTGATTCACGTCGCCGAAGAGCGCACTCTGGCCCCGATCGTCGATCCTTGGGTCGAGGCTTTCGAGTCCGAAGGGCGTCGCCCCGTCGCCGCCCAGGCCGACCAGGGCGACCTCTATCTGGATCGCGCTCCGACATCCCCGCAGGCTCAACAGCCGGCGGAGTACGACGAGCCCGCCTATGACGACCGCGATCACCGCAAGTCCGGCTGGAGCCTGTTCGGCAAGAAGCCGCGCGCCCAGACGGCCTATGCCCCGGCGCCGCACGCCTCGCGCGGTCAGCCCCAACTGCGTCAGACGGCCCAGCCTCTGCCTGAAATCGAGGCTCCGGCCGCCGAGGACGATCTGGAAATCCCGTCTTTCCTGCGCCGCCTGGCCAACTGATCCGGCCCACAGCCACCGCGAACGCCCCGGGGAAACCCGGGGCGTTCTGCTTTACGGCCAAGGTTACTGAAGCGGAAACAATTCGAAACCCGACTTTGGTTTTCGCCTTGCTGCACTGCAGTTAGGGATCGATCTTCCGCTCATGCGCGCTTCCCCGCGCCGGGCGTTCAGTGGATTACACCTTGCCGCCTCGCCACGATCATCGCGAACGGACGCTGGTCGCCCCCGCCATCTGTGCGGGCGTTGGCGTGCACACCGGTCAGCGGGTCCGTCTGGCCATCCGTCCGGCGCCGACCGGGACGGGCATCGTCTTCATCCGCACCGACATCACCGACCGTGACAACCGCATCGTCGTCTCGGGCGACGCCGTGGTCGACGCCCGCCTGAACACGATGATCGAGAACGCCGCCGGCGTTCGCCTTTCGACGATCGAGCATCTGATGGCCGCCTTCTGCGCCCTCGGCGTGTCGAACGTGATCGTCGAGGTCGATGGGCCGGAGCTGCCGATCCTCGACGGATCGGCGCTGCCGTTCGTCCAGTTGCTGGACCGCGCCGGATTCCGCCGTCAGGAAGCGCCGGTGCGCTACATCGAAATCCTGGAACCGATCCACGTCACGGACGGCGACAAGCATGCGGCCCTCTACCCGTGCGACCGCTACGAGATGCGGTTCGAGATCGACTTCGACAGCCCGGTCATCGGCAATCAGGTCGTGGACTTCGTCGTCGACGAACAGACGTTCCGCGACGAGATCATGGCCGCCCGCACCTTCGGCTTCGCCCATGAGGTCGAGGCCCTGCGTCAGGCCGGTCTGGCCCGCGGCGGCAGCCTCGAGAACGCGGTCGTCATCGACGGCGACGATATCCTGAACCCCGGCGGCCTGCGCATGGAACGCGAGTTCGTGCGCCACAAGGCGCTCGACGCGATCGGCGACCTCTATGTCATGGGCGCGCCGCTGCTGGGCCGGTACGAAGGCTACAAGGCCGGCCACGCGGTGAACAACCTGCTGGTGCGCGCCCTGCTGGACGCCCCGCATGCCTGGCGCGAGGTGGTTCTGGAGCCTCAGCTGGCCCAGGTCGGCTAAGCCGCTTCTACTTCCCTGATTCACGCTCTAGGGTCCCGGCCATCCCGTGATCTGGAGTTCCGGCATGTCCCTTTCCGTCCGTCGTTCGGCGCTTGCCGCCGTGTCCGCGCTCTCCCTGGCCGCTGCGCTGGCGGGGCCGGTCGTCGCTCAGGACGCCGCGACCATCCGCAACGCCGAGCGTGTCCGCGACGCGGCGCTGAACGATACCGTCGCGATGGACTATGTCACCCAGCTGACGACCCGGTTCGGACCGCGTCCGGCAGGCTCGGCGTCCGAAACCGCCGCAGCCGAATGGGCGGCCGGCTACATGCGTGAACTCGGCTTCCGCAACGTGCACATCCAGGCGTTCCCGCTGGTCGGCTGGGAGCGCGGCGAGGAGAGCGCCTCCATCGTCGGCGCCCATCCCCAGCGCCTGGTGGTCGCGGCCCTCGGCCACTCCCCGGGCACGCCCGCCGGCGGCATCGAGGCGGAGGTCGTCCGCTTCGCCTCGCTGGAAGACCTGCAGGCGGCGCCCGACGGGTCGCTCGCCGGCAAGATCGCCTTCGTCGATGCCGGTCAGATGGTCGCGATGCAGTCGGGCGCCGGTTACGGTCCCCTGACCCGCATCCGCGGCGCGGGGCCCGCCGTGGCGGCGCAGAAGGGGGCCTTGGCCTTCATCATGCGGTCGGCCGGTTCTGACGAGCATCGCATGCCGCATACGGGCACGACCCGCTATGTGAACGGCGTGGTCCCGCTGCCTGGCTTCGCACTCAGCGCACCTGACGCCGATCAGTTGAGCCGACTTGTGTCCTACGGCGAGCCGGTGCGGATCTATCTGTCGTCGACCGCCCACACCTATGAGACCACCTCGCACAACGTCATCGGCGACATGCCGGGGCGTGGCGATCGGGCCGACGAAATCATCGTCCTGGGCTCGCATATGGACAGCTGGGACCTCGGCACCGGCGCCATCGACGACGGGGCGGGCGGCGCGATCACCATCGCGGCGGCCAAGGCCATCGCCGAACAGGGCCGTACCGCACGGACCGTGCGCGTGATCCTGTACGGATCGGAAGAAGTGGCCCAGCCGACCAACACCGGCAACGGCGGCGGCGCCTACCTGCGCAGCCTCTCGGCCGAGGATCTGGCCAACCACGTCTTCACCGGCGAGAGCGATTTCGGCGCGGACCGTGTCTATGCCCTGCAGTTGCCGGTCGGCGCCCAGACCGGCGCCTTCGCTGACGCAGCCAACCGGGTCCTCTATCCGATCGGGGTGCTGCGCACGAACGTTCCGGAGACCGAGGGCGGCGCCGACATCGGGCCGATCGTCGAAGCCGGCGTGCCGGTGTTCGGCCTGAAGCAGGACGGCCTGCGCTACTTCGACCTGCACCACACGGCCGACGACACCCTGGACAAGATCGACCCCGAACAGTTGCGCCAGAACGTGGCCGCCTGGGCGGCCCTGGTCTGGCTGGTCGCGGACAGCGACGTCGATTTCCGGGCCATGGCCCCGACGGTTCCAGCGCCCTGACCGCACGCCCGCCGCTGGCCCAACGGCCGGCGGCTGTGTAAAGGCTGACGACAGTGCGGGCGTGGCGAAATTGGTAGACGCAACGGACTTAAGCTGAGGATTGAGTGCGCCGGGGGAAATCCCGGACGTAGAACCGCTCAAAGTCGGGGAACCCTGTGAAATGGCGATCCCGAGCCAAGCCCGCCGCCAAGCGGGAAGGTGTAGAGACTAGACGGGCGGCGTCTAAGGCCTTCGGGCTACGACGAAGGGATAGTCCAGACCACGAACGCTCATCTGGGCGGCGGCGAAAGTCGAAGTGGTATGAAAATCCGTCGGGCATTGCCCATGCCGGTTCGACCCCGGCCGCCCGCACCAAACAAGGCCGGCCGTAGGGGTAGCGGACTGCGCGGCCGCCGCGAGCCCCGGGCGTTGGAGCCGGGTTTCGGCACCGGTACCGCGATGCGTTCAAGCGGCGAAACGAAGACCGCAGAACATCCATGCCGCGGCGGCTGCTCCATGTCGATCTATGGAAGGGTTACGCCTTCTACACCCAGAGGCATCGCGCCTCCCGACCTGGCATGAGGCTGTTCCACACGGCCGCTCACCACACCTGGCAAGCGGCCTCGCGTGAGCGTGGAGATACGCCTGCCGGGCCTTGGGGCGCAGTTCAGCTGACAGCGGCAACGCAGCTCAGGCAACGGCGCAAAGACAACATTCCGATGCTTGCAGCCCGTTGCCTGAACACGTCTGAGTGGTAGAGTTCGGAAGGGAGAAAGCTGACATGATGGACCTGCATTGGTTCTCGCGTGCCGCGAACCAGGAATTCGACCTGTCTTTGGGAGAGACCGCGCTTGCGCTGACATTGGTCGAAGTCGCGCCTCTGCCACACGGGGGCGGACTGAGGCAGCCCTTCTCTCTCATCTTCCGGGGCGCCTCGGCGGTGGTCTTGCCGCAGAAGCTCTATGCCTTGTCGAACGCGACACTCGGCAAGCTATCGGTCTTCCTCGTGCCGATCGGGCGGGACAACGCCGGAGTTCTGTATCAGGCCGTCTTCAACTGACGCGCCAGATCATGTGGCGGTGCGTCGGCGTGCCGGCGTCCGTCGAAGCGAACCCCATACGCGCATAGAGCGCAGCGGCGCGACAGTTGGTGTCGAGCACATGAAGGTCCACACCGTCGGCCCGGGCCGCACGGGCCGACGACTTGACCCACTGCACAAGCATTCCTCCGAGCCCCTGCTTTTGGCATTCCGGTAACAGGGCGATGTCGATGATCCGCCAGACCCGATGAGCGCGATTGATGTAGAGCCTGCCCAGAGCGTCTGCATTCCGCTCCACGATCCAGCAATCGGTCGCGGGCTGGGTTTCCACGAAATGGCGGTGCTGGAGCGCGAACTGGCCGGCCAGGAAGGCCGCGGCGACCGTGTCGGGCCAACCCGCTGCGGCGACCTCCCCGGCGCGCGTGGTGGCGTACAGGTCGGCCAGGAACGGAAGGTCCGCCTCGCAGGCCGGGCGCAGCGCCAGCCCCGCACGGCGAAGGCCGCGAGGAGGCGGCGGGGGTTTCGCCGGCGGAAACGGAGGAACGTCTGGCGTCAGTTGAACGAAGGGAAGACGCCGGTCAGGGCGACCGAATAGTTGAGGCCCAGATAGGGCTGCCGGTTTTCATGCGGCGTCCCGTTGCCTGACATACCGATCGCGTTCGGGTTCATCACCGTCGCGCCGGCCCCGACGGCCGCAAAGGCCTGGAAGTTCCCGTTGCCGACGATGCCGATCGCGGACGTGATCGTCGGCACGGCCGTCAGAGCCGTCGGATCGGAAGGCTCGTATTCGTTCAGGCCGTGATTGTGAAAGGGCATTTCGGCCGAGGTGAGCGCCACGGCCGGCGTGCCGAAGGTTTGGCCGATCTGGCGGCGGGAGTTGCCCGGGGACTGGCCTTGGCCGCAGGCCTGCCGGCTGGCGAGGTTGGGCAGGGCGAAGGTCGTCACGCCGTCGCCTCCAAAAACCGTCCCGTAGAGCGCATATAGCGCCGAGTACTGACGCAGTGGAACGCTCTGACCGGCGGCGAATGCCCAGTTTCGCGGGGCGAAGCTGAACCCGAAGATCTGCACTTCACCCAGATAGGGATCGGACATGACGACTTCCTCAGTTGAACGATGGTGACTTCGGGATCAGGGTTGAGCCGGATATACGCCGGACCAGGCTATGCAATACTGCATCGTCAGAGTAGGCGCGGTATTGTCGTGGGGTTGTGAGCCGCCGGCCGGCTGGATCATCGTGGCCGGAAAGGCAACAGGAGAGCTCTGGGCCGCGTCGGGGTTGAAGAAGGTGTCGTTCAACGTCGCCGGGATCGCGGCCAGCACCGTGTTCGCCGGCGAGTTGCCGGTCGCGGGGGTTGTGGACGCCAGCGGCATGTGGGCGTGCGGTCCCATCTGCGACTGCATCAGGGTCACAGATTCCCCGCCCGCGGTTTCTCCCAAAGCCCGCGGGGTCAGGCCTCTGCCGGTTCCCTGGTGAACGGGCACGCGACTGCGCAAATCCGGTACGGCGAAGGTCGTCTGACCGTCTCCGCCATAGGTCGTGCCGATCAGCTGGTACAGAACTTCGTACTGGTTGATCGGCAGAAACGATCCGTCGCAGACCTGCCAGCCGCTCGGCGCGCCCCGCATGTACGGGAGGAGACGGATTTCCCCGACATAACACTCGCTCATGTCTCTGATCCTCGTTGTTCAAGTGGTCGGCATCGACGCGCCGACAGGGCGTCCGACGGGCCATGGCCGGCCCCGTCGGCGGGCGGTCAGCCGCGCGACGGATAGATCCCGTACAGCGCGATGTTGAAGTTGATCACCTGGTACGGCTGCATGTTGTCGTGCGGCGAACCATTGCCTGCGACCGAGGTGGGATTGGCGCTCAGCGGAATGAGCGCCTGGGGCGCGCCATACAGTTGGCCCGACCCGCTCGCCTGAGCCAACACCTGCTGACCGTCTAGGAAGGCGCTCGTACCCACAGCCGTGGTGGCGGTCATGCCATGGGTGTGCGGACCGTTCTGGTCTCCTGTCAGGGATACAGTCTCGACGCCGCCGATCTGGCCCCAGGCATAGGAAGGCGGCTGCCAGGCGGGATCCACCGAGTTGAACCCGCCGCCCGCGGGTGTCCGGCCACGCAGGTCGGGCAGGGCGAAGGTCGTGACGCCGTCCCCGCCATAGGTGACGCCCAGAAGCGTGAACAGCGCCGAGTTCTGGGAGATGCTCAGCAACGCCCCGTTGCACTGGGCGAAATTCCTCGGCGCATATCCGAAGCCGGTCATCATGACCTGGCCCATGAAGAAGTCTGACATGGCTTGCCCCTCCCTGACGCGAATGGCGCACATTTGGTGCGCGTCCGGCATTCGCGTGTCCCGTGTGGAACCATGCAGCCGGACAAGCTGTGCCGCAAGCCGTTTTATTCAACCTGAGCGATTATCGCCGGAAACCCAGGCGGGCATTGAACAAGGGGGTCGATGGGACCCGGTCTGCGACCTTTAATTGTATGGCGCGCCTTTACTGTACCCTAGGGTGGTACTACCGGTGAGCGAGCCTGCGGTTAAGCGGGAGTTAAGATCGTTGGGGGGCGGTCGTTCCGGTGGGGACCGGGCGGGCGTCGGGGGAAGATGAAATGCCAGTAATTTCGCGCGCGAAAGCACGCTCGACTGCGTCTGCCGGTTCGGCCGCCGACCCGCGTCCGTCGATCATGCCGAAGAGCATGATCGCACGCGTCTTCGCCCTGATCGCCACCCTGTTCGTGATGATGGCCGCCACGACGGCGGCCCAGGCTCAGTCGCTCTGTACGATTACGGCCGGCGCTTCGCGCACCGAAACCAACGTCAGCGGATCGGGGACCCTGGCCCATCTGCGCGTTTTGGCATCTGCCGGAACCAGCGACATCTTCGAGGGTGGGGCGGTCAGCCCGGAATCGACCCCGACCGCTCCGGCGTTCGCATGTCCCGGGACGCAGGCGGCGGCGACGGCGGGTGCTGCCGTTCGCTTCAACGGCAGCATCGTCAACAGCGGCGGTACGAACAATCGGGTCAACCTGTCCGGCGCCGGCAACGCCTTCACGTTCGCCTTCGACGGCGGCGGGACATTGTCGAAGGCGGCCGGCAGCAGGACGATTTTTTACACGCCGTCGGCCGGGCAAACCAGCCAGGCAATTTCGGGGACCGGCACGCTCACCCTTTCTTCGACCATCAGTCAGTATGCTGCCGGCTCTCACGTCGGATCGTTCGAAGTTGGCGCCGGTAACGAAGCGACCGCCGGACGGGATACCGCATCCACCTATACGATCATCGTCACGGTGGTCGCGGCGCCGAGCATCACGAGCCTCAGCCCGACCAGCGGTTCGGCCGCAGGCGGAAACAGCGTCACCATCACGGGTAGCAACTTCAGCGCCAGCGGCAACGCCGTCACCTTCGGCGGCAACACGGCGTCGATCACGTCCCAGTCCGCGACCTCCATCACCGTCACTGCTCCGGCCCATGCGGCGGGCGCGGTCGATGTGGTGGTCACCACTGCCGACAGTCAGACGGCTACAGCGACGAACGGCTATACCTACGCCGCCGCGCCGACCGTGACGTCAGCCGCGCCGAGCTCGGGACCGACGGGCGGCGCCAACACAGTCGTCCTCACCGGGACGAATCTCACGGGGACGACCGCTGTATCCTTCGGCGGCAATCCCGCGACAGGCTTCACGGTCAACAGCGCCACCCAGATCACCGCGACTGCCCCCAGCGGCTCGGCGGGCACGGTCTCGATCAGTGTGACGACGGGGGGCGGCACGGGGACCCTGACCAACGGCTACACCTATGTCACCGCACCGACGGTGACCTCTGTCGCGCCGACCTCGGGACCGACGGCGGGCGGGACCAGCGTCACGATCACGGGAACGAACCTCACCGGCGCCACGGCTGTGGCTTTCGGGGCCAATCCGGCTACCGGCGTTACGATCAACAGCGCCACCCAGATCACCGCGACGGCGCCCAGCGGCTCCGCGGGCGCGGTCTCGGTCAGCGTGACGACCGCGGGTGGAACGGGCAACCTGACCAACGGCTACACCTATGTCGCCGCGCCGACGATCACGGCGGTGTCTCCGGCTTCCGGCTCCGCAGCGGGCGGGACCGCGGTCACCATCACCGGGACCAATCTGACGGGCGCAGCCGCCGTGACCTTCGGCGGGGTCGCCGGGACTGTCACCGCCAACACCGCGACTTCGATCTCGGTGACGACGCCAGGCGGGACCGGGACGGTCAACGTGGCCGTCACCACGGCCGGTGGAACCGCGACGGCGACCAACGCCTACAGCTACATCGCGGCGTTGGTGGTGACGCCCGGCGCGGCGACCGGCGCGTCGGTGGGGGCCAGCTACAGCCAGGCGAATCCGGCGTCCGGCGGGACCGCGCCCTACACCTATGCCCTGGCCTCCGGCGCCCTACCGGCCGGGACGACGTTGAACACCTCCACCGGGTCGGTCACCGGCACGCCGACGACGGCCGGGGCGTTCAGTTACGCCATTCAAGCAACGGATAGTCAGGGAAGTCCGGCGACAGCGACCGGCGGGACCGTCAGTGGGACCATCACCAAGGGATCTCAGACGATCACCTTCGCGGCTCTGGCCAATGCGTCATTGTCGGCCTCTCCGCTGACCCTGTCTGCGACCAGTTCATCGGGGCTGACGGTCGCCTTCACCTCTGCCACGACGGGCGTCTGCACCGTCTCGGGGACGACGCTGACATTGCTCACGACGGGAACCTGCACCGTCAACGCCGATCAGGCGGGCGATGCGAACTACAACGCCGCTACCCAGGTCCAGCGCAGCTTTACCGTCACGCCGGCGACCCTGGCCGTGACCCCCGGCGCCGCTACGGGCACGACCGTTGGAGACAGCTACAGCCAGGCCAACCCGGCGTCCGGCGGGACCGCCCCCTACACCTACGCCCTGGCGTCGGGCGCCTTGCCCGCCGGGACGACGCTCAACACGGGCACGGGCGCCGTGACGGGGACTCCGACGACGGCCGGCGCCTTCAGCTATGCGATCCAGGCGACCGACAGCCAGGGTGCGCCAGTCACGGCGACCGGGGCGACTGTGTCCGGCACGATCGCCAGGGCCAACCAGACGATCACTTTCGCGGCCTTGTCGGATGCGTCCTTGTCGGCGTCGCCGCTGATGCTGTCGGCGACAAGTTCTTCGGGCCTGACGGTCGCCTTCACCTCGGCCACGACGGGCGTCTGCACCGTCTCGGGAACGACCCTGACGCTCGTCACGACGGGGACCTGCACGGTCAACGCGGACCAGGCGGGCAACGCCAACTACAACGCCGCCAGTCAGGTTCAGCGGAGTTTCACCGTGACGCCATCGGGCTTGTCGGTGACGCCCGGCGCCGCGACCGGCGCGACGGTCGGGGCCAGCTACAGCCAGTCGAACCCGGCCTCGGGTGGAACCGCGCCCTACACCTATGCTCTGGCCTCCGGCGCTCTGCCGGCCGGGACGACGCTGAACACCTCGACCGGGTCGGTCACCGGCACGCCGACGACGGCGGGCGCCTTCAGCTACGCCATTCAGGCGACCGATAGTCAGGGAGCGCCCGTCACCGCGACGGGCGCGACCGTGTCGGGCTCGATCGCGAAGGCGAACCAGACCATCACCTTCGCGGCCTTGTCGAACGCCTCGCTGTCAGCCTCGCCGCTCACGCTGTCGGCGACCAGTTCGTCAGGCCTGACCGTGGCCTTCAGTTCGGCGACGACGCCGGTCTGCACCGTCTCGGGAACGACCCTGACGCTCGTCACGACGGGAACCTGCACCATCAACGCCGATCAGGCAGGGAACGCCAACTACAACGCGGCGGCCCAGGTTCAACGCAGCTTCACCGTCACGCCGGCGACGCTCGCCGTGACCCCAGGCGCCGCGACTGGCGCCACGGTCGGCGCTTCGTACAGCCAGTCGAACCCGGCATCGGGCGGAACCGCGCCCTACACCTATGCTCTGGCCTCCGGCGCTCTGCCGGCCGGGACGACGCTGAACACCTCGACCGGGTCGGTCACCGGCACGCCGACGACGGCGGGCGCCTTCAGCTACGCCATTCAGGCGACCGATAGTCAGGGAGCGCCCGTCACCGTGACAGGCGCGACCGTCTCGGGCTCGATCGCGAAGGCGAACCAGACCATCACCTTCGCGGCCTTGTCGAACGCCTCGCTGTCGGCCTCGCCGCTGACCTTGTCGGCGACGAGTTCGTCAGGCCTGACCGTGGCGTTCAGCTCTGCGACGACGCCGGTCTGCACCGTCTCGGGAACGGCCCTGACGCTCGTCACGACGGGAACCTGTACGGTCAACGCCGATCAGGCAGGGAACGCCAACTACAACGCGGCGGCCCAGGTTCAACGCAGCTTCACCGTCACGCCGGCGACGCTCGCCGTGACGCCCGGCGCCGCGACTGGCGCCACGGTCGGCGCTTCGTACAGCCAGTTAAACCCCGCGTCCGGCGGGACCGCGCCCTATACGTATGCCTTGGCCTCCGGCGCCCTGCCCGCCGGAACGACGCTGAACACCTCGACCGGCGCGGTGACGGGGACACCCACAACAGCGGGGGGCTTCAGCTATGCGATCCAGGCCACAGACAGCCAAGGTGCGCCGGTTACGGCGACCGGAGCGACTGTCTCCGGCACGATCGCCAAGGGTAACCAGACGATCACGTTCGCAGCGCTGTCGAACGCCTCGATCTCTGCTTCCCCGCTCACGCTATCGGCGACAGCGTCGTCCGGGCTGACTGTCGCCTTTACCTCGACGACGACGCCGGTCTGCACCGTCTCGGGAACGACCCTGACTCTGGTCACGACCGGAACCTGCACCATCAACGCCGACCAGGCGGGGAATGCCAACTATAATGCCGCGACCCAGGTCCAGCGCAGCTTCACCGTGACCCTTGCGGTGATGGTGGTGACTCCCGGTGCGGCCAGCGGCGCCACGGTTGGCGCTTCGTATAGCCAGTCGAATCCCGCATCCGGCGGAACCGCGCCCTATGCCTACGCCCTGGCCTCCGGCGCCCTGCCGGCCGGGACCACGCTGAACACATCGACCGGGTCGGTCACCGGCACGCCGACGACGGCGGGCGCCTTCAGCTACGCCATTCAGGCGACCGATAGTCAGGGAGCGCCCGTCACCGCGACAGGCGCGACCGTCTCGGGCTCGATCGCGAAGGCGAACCAGACCATCACTTTCGCGGCCTTGTCGAACGCCTCGCTGTCGGCTTCGCCGCTGACCTTGTCGGCGACGAGTTCGTCAGGCCTGACCGTGGCGTTCAGCTCTGCGACGACGCCGGTCTGCACCGTCTCGGGAACGACCCTGACGCTCGTCACGACGGGCACCTGTACGGTCAACGCCGACCAAGCGGGGAACGCCAACTACAATGCGGCGGCCCAGGTTCAACGCAGCTTCACCGTCACGCCGGCGACGCTCGCCGTGACGCCCGGCGCAGCGACTGGCGCCACGGTCGGGGCTTCGTACAGCCAGTCGAACCCCGCGTCCGGCGGGACCGCGCCCTACACCTATGCTCTGGCGTCGGGAGCGCTGCCGGCCGGAACCAGTCTCAGCACCTCGACCGGGGCGGTCACCGGTACGCCGACGACGGCGGGCGCCTTCAGCTACGCCATCCAGGCGACGGACAGCCAGGGCGCGCCAGTCACGGCGACCGGGGCGACTGTGTCCGGCACGATCGCGAAGGCAACTCAGACCATCACCTTCGGGGCCTTGTCGAACGCCTCGCTGTCGGCCTCGCCGCTGAGCTTGTCGGCGACGAGTTCGTCAGGCCTGACCGTGGCGTTCAGCTCTGCGACGACGCCGGTCTGCACCGTCTCGGGAACGACCCTTACCCTGGTTACGACCGGAACCTGCACCATCAACGCCGACCAGGCGGGCAACGCCAACTACAATACGGCGACCCAGGTTCAACGCAGCTTCACCGTAACGGCGCCCGTGCCGCCAGCGCCGGTCGCCTCCAACCGTTCGGGCGTATCGGTGGTTTACAACACGGCGACGCAGATCGATCTGTCGAGCTCCATCAGCGGCTCCTACACCGCGATCGCGGTGGCCAGTGGACCGGCGCACGGATCGACCAGTGTCAGCGGCGCGGTCGTCACCTATACCCCGACGGCCGGTTACTCCGGCGCCGACAGCTTCACCTATACGGCCACGGGTCCCGGCGGGACCTCGGCGCCGGCGACGGTCAGCCTGACGGTCGCGGCGCCCCTGCCGCCCGTGGTGACGCCCCCGCCGTCGCCGCCGGTCGTGTCCGGTGTCGGCGGATCCGCCAGCATCGATCTGGTGAGCACCACCGCGAACCCGGTCACCAGCTATCGGATCACCGTGGACGCCCAGTTTGGGGCCGCCGTGATCGAGGAGGTTTCGCTCGGCCTGCCGACCATGATGCAGGTCGGGGGCGGACGGACCTTCCGGTTGCGTTACACGTCCGCGCCGAACTTCATGGGCGTCGATCGGGTGACGATCGTCGCCGTGGGACCCGGAGGCGAATCCGCTCCTGCGGTGTTCACTTTCAACGTTCCCGGCAAGGCGCCGGACCTCGCTGTGCGGGCGGCGACCAACGGCTCGGTGACGGTGTCGCCGACCGCGAGCCTGCCGGGTGGGCCCTTCCAGGGTCTGCGCATCACGCGTCAGCCCGCCTTCGGGACGGCGACGGTATCGGGCCTGATTTTGAGCTTCGCCCCCGGCGCGGCCGACGCCGGCGCGACGTCTCTCGACTATGTGGTCTTGCTGCCGTTCGGCGAGTCCGCCGCGGGCCGGATCGATCTGCAATCCGATCCGGCGCCGGTCGTGCCGACCATCACCGCGACCACCATCGCCGGAAGGCCCGTCACGGTCAGCCTGACCGCCAATGCCCGCAACGGTCCTTTCACGGCCGCGGCCATCACCAGCCTCTCGATCCCCGGCGCCGGGACCGCAGTCCTGACGCCGGGCGGCACGGCCTCGGCCCGGACCTATGACCTGACCTTCACGCCCGCCGGCGCCTTCTCCGGCCGGGTGGACGTCAACTTCACCCTGTCGAACGCCGGGGCGACCGCGAACGGCGTGGTCCAGATCACCGTCGATCCCAGGCCCAATCCTGCGCTGGACCCGGATGTTCGGGGCCTTGTCTCCAGCCAGGCCGACGCGGCCCGCCGGTTTGCCCGCGCCCAGACGGACAACTTCAACCAGCGGCTGGAGCAGATTCGTGGCGGCGACAACAGCAGCCGGAACGGCCTGTCGCTGAACATGAGCGCCCTGATGAGCCCAAGGGGCCAACCCGACATCGTCCTGCAACAGCGACAGGGCCTCCAGCTGGATGCCGACGGCCTCGACCCCCGCGATCGGGCTGAGCGTGAGGCCGAGCGCGCGATGTTTGACCGTATCAGTGACGACCGACGGCCTGGGAGCGCGGCTGCGCGCACGGCTGGACCCGCAGGTCCTGACGGTTCCCAAGGCTACCGGCCATCCGCGGTCGGCGTCTGGGCCGGCGGCAGCCTGGATTGGGGTCACCGCGACGCCGACGGCCTGCGCGACACCCGGTTCAGCACCTCTGGCCTCAGCGCCGGAGTCGACATGAAGGTGACCGACGCCCTGATCCTGGGCGGCGGCGTGGGCTATGGCGGCGACCATGCGACGGTCGGTGACCGGGGCACGGCCTCCGACGGCCGCTCCACGGTCGGGGTCGCGTATGGCAGCTGGCGCGCGTCGTCCGACCTGCACCTCAGCGGGATGATCGGTCATGGCGATCTCGACTATGACACCCGCCGCTGGTCGACGAACGCAGCGACCTATGCGTTCGGCGAGCGGTCGGGATCGATGACGTTCGGCTCGCTGGGCTTGGCCTACGATCGTCGTACGGGCGGGTCCAATCAGTCGCTCTATGGCCGGATGGAAAGCAGCCGGGTCTCTCTGGACGCATTCAGTGAAACGGGTGCGGGACTCTATGCCCTGACCTATGACGCCATGGACGTCGATACCCTGACCAGCAACCTCGGCGTCCGCGTGGACTGGGCGATCGAAGGCCGTGGCACCGTGTTCACTCCCTCCTTGCGGATGGAGTGGCGCCACGAGTTCGAACAGCCCGGCGATCAGGCGCTGACCTATGCCGACTGGCTGGCCAGCCCGCGCTACGGCCTGGGGCTGCAGGGTTGGTCGCGGGACAGTTTGTCGGTGGACCTCGGTGGTCATTGGATTATCGACGACCGTCTGAACCTGTCGGCCGGCTACCGCACGACCCTGGGATCCAACGCCTCAACGCAGGGACTGCAGTTCAGGTTGATGACACGGTTCTAGCTGCGGCCGGAGCAAATTGACCTGCTCAAACAGCCACCGGAGACGCTGCCAGGCGGAAGTTGACGTGAGCCGGACAGCAGCAGGGCAGTTGTTGGGTGGGGGCTGTGGGTCCAATGCTGGCTCGTCTCCAGGTCGGGTGGCGGAGCCACGAGAGCTCCGCCAGGTCGAGAAGCGCGCGGCCCTAGAGCATCATTCGTCCGGTGCGGTTCCGAAAGGTGCTGTCGACATCGACGTGGAAGTCTTCGGGAAGCTGCGACTTCACCCAGTCGATATCTCCGATTTGACTACGGCGCATCGCGCGCGTCGCTCGGGCGTCGCCGACCAGGATGCCATTGGCGTAGAATTGGCCGACGGCGGCGTCGCTGTCGCCAAATTGGGGCGGTCGCACCCCGCCCGGCGCGGCTGAAGGCGTCCGTGAGAGGCCGAAGATGTAACCGAGGAAGCTACCGGTTTGCGATCCTGACGTTGACCGTCGCAGGCAGGCCGGCGGTCAGGGTGGGTCGTCGCTCTGCAGCAAGCGGATCGTCAATTCGCTTCCGGGAGGTGCTGTTCGACGAGGACCGAAAAGCCGCTTCGCCTGTTCGCCTGTCGCTGAAAATACCATCGATCACCGTGTCGGCGACGCACGGCTCCTGACCAGATCATCGACCACCGACGGGTCTGCCAGGGTCGACGTATCGCCCAGCGACCCTAGGTCGTTCTCGGCGATCTTGCGCAGGATCCGCCGCATGATCTTGCCCGACCGGGTCTTCGGCAGCCCCGGCGCCCACTGGATCGCATCGGGCGCGGCGATGGGCCCGATCTCCTTTCTGACATGGGCGACCAGCGCCTTCTTCAGATCGTCGTGCGGCTCGACGCCCGCGTTCAGCGTCACATAGGCGTAGATGCCCTGACCCTTGATGTCGTGGGGGAAGCCGACCACGGCCGCCTCGGCCACGTCTTCGTGCAGGACCAGCGCCGACTCGACCTCGGCCGTGCCCATCCGGTGGCCCGAGACGTTGATGACGTCGTCCACCCGGCCCGTGATCCAGTAATAGCCGTCCTCGTCGCGGCGGCAGCCGTCGCCGGTGAAATACTTGCCGGGATAGGCGCTGAAATAGGTGTCGAAGAACCGCTGGTGATCGCCCCAGACGGTGCGCATCTGGCCCGGCCAGCTGTCGGTGATGCACAGGTTGCCCGAGGCCGCGCCGTCGAGCACGGCGCCCTCCGCATCGACCAGCTCCAGCTCCACGCCCGGTAGCGGCCTGGTCGCCGAGCCCGGCTTCAGGTCCGTCGCGCCGGGCAGGGGAGCGATCAGGGCCCCGCCCGTCTCGGTCTGCCACCAAGTGTCGATGATCGGCAGCCGGCCGTCGCCGACCACCTCGTGATACCAGCGCCAGGCCTCCGGGTTGATCGGCTCCCCGACCGTGCCGAGCACCCGCAGCGACTTGCGGCTCGACGCCTGCACCGGCGCGTCCCCGTCGCGCATGAGGGCCCGCAGGGCGGTGGGGGCGGTGTAGAAGATCTCGACCTTGTGTTTGTCCACCACCTGCCAGAAGCGGCGGTTGTCCGGATAGTTGGGCACGCCCTCGAACATCAGGGTCGTCGCCGCATTCGCCAAGGCGCCGTAGACGACGTAGCTGTGCCCCGTGACCCAACCCACGTCGGCCGTGCACCAGAAGACCTCGCCGGGCCGATAATCGAACACCAGCTCATGCGTCCACGACACCCAGAACAGATAGCCGCCGGTAGTGTGCAGCACCCCCTTGGGCTTGCCCGTCGAGCCCGAGGTGTAGAGGATGAACAGCGGGTCCTCGGCGTTCATCGGCTCGCACGGACAGTCGTCCGACACGCCGGCCACCGCCTCCTCGAACCGCACGTCGCGACCCTCGACGATCGGCACGTCCGCGCCGGTGTGGGCGATGACCAGAACCTTGTCGACCGCCACCCTGGTCAGGGCCTCGTCGACATTGGCCTTCAGCGGGATCTTCTTCCCCGCCCGCAGCCCTTCGTCGGCCGTGATGACGATCTTCGAACCGCAGTCCTCGATCCGCCCGGCGATGCTGTCAGGCGAGAACCCGCCGAACACGACCGAATGAACGGCCCCGATGCGCGCACAGGCCAGCATGGCCACCGCCGCCGCCGGGATCATCGGCAGATAGATCGTCACCCGGTCGCCCTTCACGACGCCGAGGTCCTTTAGCACATTGGCCATGCGGCAAACCTGGCGGTGCAGTTCCGCATAGGTGATGGCGCCCGAGACCGACGGATCGTCGCCCTCGAACAGGATCGCCGTCTGATCCGCCCGTTCGGCCAGGTGACGGTCGATGCAGTTGTACGCGACGTTCAGAACCCCGTCGGCGAACCAGCGGATGCGGAAGTCGTCCCTGGCGAACGACACGTCCTTGATGACGCTCGGCGCCGTGATCCAGTCCAGCCGCTTCGCCTGTTCGGCCCAATAGGCGTCCGGCGTCTCGCGCGCCGCGATCCGCGCGGCCTCATAGCCGGCGGCGTCCATCCGGGCGCGCGCGGCCCATTCGGCGGACACGGGGTACAGGTCAGGATCAGTCAAATCGTGTCGGCCTTCAGCGTCAGAAACCGTACTTCACAAAGATCTGCAGACGGGTCAGCTCACCCGAGGCGCCCGATTCCAGTTCCCGCTCGCCGAACATCAGCTCAGCCCCGACATCCAGTGCGGGCAGGGGAGTCCAGATCAGGTTGCCGCGCAGGCTGCTGGCCGATTTGTTGGTGGCCAGGCCGATGAGCGACCGGTCGTTGTCGACGTCCTGGAACGACCAGGTCAGGTTCGAACGCCACTGTGGCGTCCAGATGTGCCGATAGCTGGCGAAGCCGGCGATCAGGCCGATCGCTTCCAACTCGCCGGACGCATCCAGCACGGCGTCGTTGGCGAAGTTCAGGCCGACGTAGCGGCCGATGCCCTCCCCACCGGACAGCATGACCCGCAGGTCGTCCTTCTCCCCCACCTTGACCTTGGCGGCGGCGGACAGGCCCCAGCCCAGGGTCGAAGAATCGATCGCGCCCGCGCCGGTGGTCTCATAGGCGAGCTGGCGCACGATGCCCGCCAGCGACGCCTCGCCCCACGGCCGCGTCAGGACATAGCGGGCCGTGACGTCGGGAAGGCTGTTGTCGTCGGCGATGATCCGCGTCGCGGCGAGGTTGGGCGTGACCGTGGTCTCGGGGTTCTCGATCGAGATCGAGAAGGGGCCGCGGGTGTAACGGGCCTGGACCTGGCGGGCGAAGACGGTGCCTTCGCTGGGGCCGATGTAGTCGGCGGTGTCCGGCAGGACGGAGAGGTTCTGGAAGTTGGTCCACTCCTGGCCGAACAGCCAGTTGTCCACGGTGATGAAGGCGCGACGCAGGGACAGGGTGGACGGGCTGGTGGTGCGCTGGTCGCCCGTGCCCGGAAGAACCTGGAAATCCATCTCGACCCGGGTGGCGACCTTGCGGCCGCCCAGCATGCCGTCGGTGGCGAGCCAGAACCGCGTCTGGCGCGCGTTGAAGTCGGTCGCCGTGCTCTCGTCCGCGCCGCCGACCGGGATCGCGCCAGGCAGATAGAAATCGCGCAGAAGGTCGCCGTTCGCCGGGTCGCCGCCGTCGTAGCTCGAGGTCATGAAGTCGGCCTTCACGAAGCCGCCGAACTTGACGGTGTTGTTGCCGATCCGGAAGCCGTCGGCGGGGGCCGGTGGCGGCGCGGGCGGGGCGGCCGCGACCTGCTCGATGCGGATGATATCCCGGCTGACCGCTTCCTGCTGCGCCACCTGCTGAGTGCGTGAGGCGACAATCTCGGACCTCAGCTCGGCCAGCTGGGCCTCCAGAAGGGCGATCCGGGCTTCCAGCGTCCGGGCATCCTGGGCGAAGGCGATGGCAGGCGACGTGAGCAAGGCAAGGGCCGCGCTGGCGCCCATCAGGGTCCGTCTGATCATGGTGTCCTCCCGGGTTCGTCTGATGCGATCCTCCGAAGACACTCTCTTGGACCTTGCCCCTGCGCGACCATTAGCCAAAGGTCTAGTTTCGACCAAAGTCGAGGGGTGTCACAGTACCGCGCCGAAGGAGAAGCGCCGCATGGACCGCATCATCGTGGCCGATGATCATCCCCTGTTCCGCGCCGCTCTCGGTTCGGCAATCGCGCGAGCCGCCCCCGGCGCTGCGGTAGAGGAAACGCCCAGTCTGGCCGGTGCACGCGAAGCTCTCGGCCGGGGGCCGGTCGATCTGTTGCTGCTGGATTTGCGCCTGTCGGACAGCGAGGGCTTCGCCGGGCTGGCGGGTGTCCGCAGCGACTTTCCCGCCGTCCCCGTGGTCGTGGTCTCGGCCAGCGAGGACGGGGCCACGATAGCCCGGGCCCTGGCCTTCGGCGCGGCAGGCTTCATCCCAAAATCGGCGACCCTGGCAGAGATGGTGGAAGCGCTGACGGCGATCCTGGCGGGAGACACCTGGGCGCCGGTCATCCCTGAAACGCCGGAAGGCGACCCTATCGAGCAGAGGATCGCCACCTTGACGCCGTCGCAGCTGAAGATCCTGATCGGCCTGCAGCAGGGGCGGCTGAACAAGCAGATCGCTTTCGACCTGGGGGTCACGGAGGCGACGATCAAGGCGCATCTGACCGGCGTGTTTCGCAAACTGGGGGTTCAGAACCGCACCCAGGCGGTCATCGTCGCCCGCGCCCTGTCGCTGGAGACCTGATCCTATCGGTCCTGTGTCTGCCGCCGGGACAGGAAGGCCTTCAGCGTCGCGGGTTTGACCGGCTTGGGCATCACGGCGGCCCCACAGGCGGCGGCGCGCGCAGGGATCGTTTCGTCGGTGTCCGCGGTGATCAGGGCGAGATGGGTCAACCCTCGGGCCCGCAGAGCGGTGATCAAAGCCAGACCATCCGGGCCGTCGCCCAGATGCAGATCGATCAGGGCGGCGTCGAACGGTCCGGACAGCGCCAGCGCCGTCCCGGCGTCAGGCGCCGTGACCGGCGTCAGTCCCCAGCGGCCCAGCAGAGCCTCCAGGCCCTGAAGAATGGCCGGCTCGTTGTCGACACAGAGCACACGCAGCCCCGTCATGGCGGTGCGCGGCCGATCGATGGCGCCCGGCGCATGCGTTTCCGACGGCCCCGGCTGCGCGCGGGGCGTGGCGACGGTGAAACAGGCGCCCTGGCCCGGTCGCGACCACAGGCCCAGCGGATGCTCCAGCAGGTCCGCGACCCTGCGGACGATGGCCAGACCCAGCCCCGCGCCGACGTCGTCGCCGCCACGACCGGGCAGCCGGGTGAACTCGGTGAAGATCAGCTCCTGCTTGTCTGCGGGTATGCCCCGGCCGGTGTCGCGAATCTCGATGCGAACGTCGGGCCCCGCACGGCGGACGCCGACCAGCACCCTGCCCTTATCGGTGTAGCGCAGGGCGTTGCCGATCAGGTTCTGCAACAGCGAGCGAAGCAGGTCGCGGTCCGACGCCACCCAGGCGCTGGAGCCGACGATGCGCAGGTCCAGCCCCTTGGCGGCGGCGACAGGCGTGAACTCGCGCCGCAGATCGATGAACAGGCTTTCAATCGACAGAGGGACCACCGTCGGCCGCACGCCGCCGGCTTCCAGCCGCGACAGGTTCAGCAAGGCCATCAGCAGGCCGTGGGCGCTTTCGATCGACCGGTCTGCATTGTCGGCCAGGGTCCGCGCCCCGGTGTCGCCGCTCGCTGTCGGTTCGTCCTTGAGGGCGGCGATGAACAGGCGCGCGGCGTGCAGGGGCTGCAGCAGGTCGTGGCTGGCGGCGGCCAGGAACCGGGTCTTGGAGGCGACCGCGTCCTCCGCCGTCTGCAGCGCCTCGTTCAGGCGTTCGGTGCGGTCGGCGACGCGCGCCTCGAGCTGTTCGTTGGCCTCTTCCAGCGCCTGGGCGGCACGGCGCAGTTCGGTGATGTCGGTGTAGGAGGTGACGTAACCACCGCCGGACATGGGCGCGCCGGTCGACTTCAGGATCCGGCCGTTGGGCTGGGCGCGCTCGTGGTCATGGGGTTCGCGGCGGCGAAGGGCGTCCAGCCGTCGCTCGACCCAGGCCTCCATGTCGGCGGTTCCGACCTCCCCGCGCTCGGCGTTCAGGCGATAGACGGCGGCGACGGGCTGACCGACGTGGACGAAGCCGGCCGGCAGGTCGAACAGGTCCACATAGCGGGCGTTCCAGGCGATCAGCCGCAGGTCTTCGTCGACCACGCTGACGCCTTGGTCGATATTGTCCAGGGTCGCCTGCAGCAGCTCGCGATTGAACTGCACCGCCTGGGACGCCTCGTCGAGCATCCGCACGACGTCCTCCGGCGCGCGCCCGCCGCCGGCCAAGGCGGCAGAGATGACGCGTCGGGCCGAGGACGCCCCGACCGCCCCCGCCAGCATCCGCTCGGCCGCCCGTGCCAGGCCGGCGTCGGCCGGGTCGCTGTCACGGAAGACCCGACCGGTCTCTCGCGCGAAAGCATCGAACGCGCGGTTCGCCCCTGCGTCGCCGACGAACCGGGCGACCAGGGTCCGCAGGTCACCGATCGAGGCTCCGGACGGCGCCGTGCTCTGTTCGCGCCAGTCCTGGCTGACCCGGTCGACGAAGGCGCGGGCCTGGACCCGATCAATCAGGCGGGGTCGCACGGCGCGCGAGACCAGAACAAAGACCAGGGTGTTGGCCGCCAGGCTGAACAGAACGCCGAACGGCAGGGGATCGGACAGGCCGAGGGGAGCGATCGGACCCGACCCCAATGCAGGGCCGATCTGTGGCAGGGCGAGGAAGATCAGCCAGATTACGGAACCCACGACGAGGCCCGCGAAGGCGCCGGTCGCATGGCCGCCCCGCCAGAGCACGGCGCCGAACAGGGCCGGGGCCAATTGCGCCAGCGCGGCAAAGGAGGTCAGGCCGATCGAGGCCAGACCGGAAGACCGGTCGCTGGCCTGGAAGTACAGCCAGGCCAGGAACAGGATCACGCAGATGACGATACGGCGAACCTGGAGAATGACGTCGGCCATGTCGGAGGCCGCTTCCCGCGCGGCCCAGCGGTCGCGGGCGAGCAGCGGCAGGATCAGACTGTTGGACGCCATGGCCGACAGCGCCACGGTCTCGACGATGACCATGGCGGTCGCCGCCGAGAAGCCGCCAAGGAAGACGACGGCCGTCAGGGCTCGCGCGCCGTGCTGGAACGGCAGATCGAGGACGAACAGGTCCGGATTGCCCACTCCGGCGAACAATCGACCGGCCGCCACGATCGGAAGAACGGCCAGGCTGGTGAGCAGGAGGTAGGTCGGGAAGGCCCAGCGGGCGCGGCGGATGTCGGCCGGCGCCGCCGCCTCCACGAAGCCGACATGGAACTGTCGCGGCAGGCAGAAGACGGCCAGGGTCGCCAGCAGGGTGATGGCGATGAAGCGGGCGTCGATCACCGGAGGCGCGGCGAGGTCGCCCAGTGCCCCGACGAGCGCTCCTCGATCCCGCAGGCCCAGCAGCAGGGCGGCGGCGAAGACGGCGACGGCGACCAGGGCCGCCAGCTTGATCACCGACTCCAGGGCCACCGCGCGGATCAGGCCCCGGTTGTGCTCGGTCAGATCCGGCCGTCGCGCGCCGAACAGGATGGTGAACCCCGCCAGCACCGCGGCCATGACGCTGACGGTCAGGCCTTCCGATCCCGCCACGGGCGTGCCGGCGGTCAGCAGTTGCCAGGCCATGGACAGGGAGGTCAGCTGCAGCGCGATGTAGGGCAACGACCCGACGATGGCGACGCAGGCGACCAGGGCCCCCAGCGACTGGCTCTTGCCGTAACGCGAGGAGATGAAGTCGGCGATGGAGCCGATGTTCTCGCGCTTGGCAGCCGCCGCGATCCGCCGCCAGATCGGAAACAGCACGACCAGTCCGATGGCCGGTCCCAGATAGATCGGCAAATACTCCCAGCCGTCGCGCGCCGCCGTGCCGACCGCGCCGTAGTAGGTCCAGGAGGTGCAGTAGATCGCCAGGCTGAGGGCATAGGCCCAAGGCGACAGCCGGGAGTGACCGGTGGTCCGGTGGCGGACCCGCTCGCTGCGCCAGGCGACGGCGAACAGCAGCGCCATATAGGCGCCGACCAGCGTCAGGATCAGCGGCGCGAACATATCCGTCATCTAGATCGCTCCGCGGCGGTGTGCGCAAAGGAAAAGGGCGGGGCGACCGTGTCCGGTGGCCCCGCCCTCCGCTCTCGGCCCGAAGCAGGATCAGGCGTTGAGGTCGACGTCCTTGCCTTCCTTGACCAGCAGGAAGCCCAGCACGACCGTCGCGAGAGCGACGATGATCGGGTACCAGAGGCCGTAGAAGATGTTCCCCGTCGCCGCGACCATGGCGAAGGCCGTGGTCGGCAGGAAGCCGCCGAACCAGCCGTTGCCGATATGATAGGGCAGCGACATCGAGGTGTAGCGGATGTTGGTCGGGAACATCTCGACCAGGGCGGCGGCGATCGGGCCGTACACCATGGTCACATAGAAGCCGAGGATGAACAGGATCAGCACGACCATGGGCTTGTCGACCTGGTCGCTGTCGGCCTTGGCGGGATAGCCCGCGGTGGCCAGGGCCGCGCCCAGCCCGGCTTCCCAGGTCTTGCGTTCCGCGGCGAACTCGGCGGCGGGCAGGACGTCGCCCCGGAAGCTGGGGATCACGACGCTGTCGCCGATGCGGACCTCGGCCACGGTCCCGGCCGGAGCCGCGAGATTGGTATAGTTGATCCCCGCCTTGGCGACATAGGATTTGGCCACGTCGCACGACTGGTTGAACACCGTCTTCCCGACCGGATCGAACTGGACGTTACAGTCGGCCGGATCAGCATAGATGGTCACCGGCTGAGAGGCCGTCGCCTGGGCCAGGGCCGGGTTGGCGGCCTGGGTGAGGAGGTTGAACAGCGGGAAATAGGTGATCGCCGCGATCAGACAGCCGGCCAGGATGATCGGCTTGCGCCCCACCTTGTCCGACAGCCAGCCCCAGAAGACGAAGAACGGAGAGGCCAGTAGCAGGGCCACCGCCAGCAGGATGTACACCAGGGTGGCGTCGACCTTCATCACCCGTTCCAGGAAGAACAGGGCGTAGAACTGGCCGGTGTACCAGATGACGGCCTGGCCGGCGGTCAGACCCACCAGGGCGATGATCACCAGCTTCAGGTTGGGCCACTTCATGAAGGAGTCCTTCAGGGGGGTGGGCGAACCCTTGCCCTCGGCCTTCATCTGCTTGAACGACGGGCTTTCGGCCAGTTTCAGGCGGATCCATAGCGACACGCCCAAGAGCAGGATCGAGACCAGGAAGGGAATCCTCCAGCCCCATTCGGTGAAGGCTTCCTCGCCGACCGTCAGGCGGACGCCAAGGATGACCAGCAGGCTGAGCACCAGCCCGGCCGTGGCCGTGATCTGGATGAAGGAGGTGTAGAACCCGCGTTTGCCCCTCGGCGCGTGTTCGGCGACATAGGTGGCGGCCCCTCCGTATTCCCCACCCAGGGCCAGGCCCTGGATCAGGCGCATGGCGACGAGAATGATCGGCGCCGCAATGCCGATGGCGGCATAGGAGGGCAGCAGGCCGACGATGAAGGTCGACAGACCCATGAGCATCATCGTCACCAGGAAGGTGTTCTTGCGTCCCCACAGGTCGCCGAGACGGCCGAAGAAGACCGCGCCGAACGGGCGGACCGCGAAACCGGCGGCGAAGGCCATCAGGGCGAATATATAGCCGGTGGTTTCATTCACGCCCGAGAAGAACTGGGCTGTGATGATCGCTGCGAGCGAGCCGTACAGATAGAAGTCGTACCACTCGATCACGGTGCCCACCGAGGACGCCAGGATGACGAGCCGGTCGTTCTTGTCGATCGTGTGGTCCGGTCCAGCCGGCGCGCCGATGGCGCTGTCTGTCATTTGGTAACCTCCCAAGCTCGCCGTTTTTCGGCTGTTTTGCACGTGCGTCGCCGAAGGCGGACGTCACGACAACTGTGTCAGCCGGTCGCGGCCTTGGAGAGAGCGACTTTGGTCGAAAGCGCCGGAGGCGCGTCAAGGAGACTACGGCGCGTCGATGTCCGCTTTCGGCCCCCGCCCGTATGTCTGCTGCTGGTGCAAAGCAGCCTGGACAATGAACGAGGGCATTCGCAGCGTTGCACAATCACGCGCGGTTTCGCGGACCCATGCACGGCGGACGCCTTAGCATGTCTCCGGATCGCCGTGCCTGAACTCGCACCCACTCTCACAAGTCCGAGCGATCTATGATGGAAACCACATAATTATCAATTACTTGATACTGGCGTGTATGACTTGGAAACTCTTGACCCAAGTCATGCCGGTTCGAGCCCGGTCGCCCGCACCACCTGATCATTGTTCTGCGGCGCCGTTCGCTGTCGCACCAGCGGGGTTATCTCAAGGCCTCAGTCGCCTCTTCAGGCCAGTAGAGCCGCATCGGATTGGCGGCCAGCAGCCGGTGCTGCAGATCTGCCGTGACAGCGATGCGCGGGATGACATCGACCAGATGGCCGTCGTCGGGGATGGCGTCCTGCATGTTCGGATGGGGCCAGTCGGTGCCCCACAGGACGCGGTCGGGGTAGCGTTCGACCAAGGGCCGGACGACCTCTACGAAATCATCCCAGGGGTCGCCCTGGGCCGAAAGGCGATCGGGGCAGGTCACCTTGGTCCAGATATCGTCGCGGCTGTCGAGCAGGGCCCTGAAGGCGGTGATCTCGGGGCCGTCCGGGCCCTGGGACATCGACGGGCGGCCCATGTGGTCGATGACGATGGGCGTCGGAATGGCGTCGAGGAAGGCCAGCATCTCGTCCAGGATGTCGGCCTCGAAATAGATGACGACATGCCAGCCCAGATCCTGGATTCGCTTGGCGACCTCGATGAACCTGTCCTTGGGCGCGTCATCCACCAGACGCTTCAGGAAGTTGAAGCGGACGCCACGAATGCCGCCTGCGTGCAGGGCTTTCAGCGCATCCGTGGTGATGTCGGGATCGACCACGGCGACGCCCCGCGCCAGGCCGTTCGACTTGGCGATGGCGTTCAGGGTCGCGGCGTTGTCCGTGCCGTGGCAGCTGGCCTGGACGATGACGTTGCGGGTGAAGCCGAGGTGGTCGCGCAGGGCGAACAGCATCTCCGGCCCGGCGTCCTCGGGCAGGTATTTGGCCTTGGCGCTGAAGGGGAAATCGGCCATCGGGCCGAACACATGGCAATGGGCGTCCACCGCACCGGGCGGCGGCGTATAGGTGGGCTTGGACGGCGCGGCGTGCCAGCTGACGATGCGGTCATTCATGCGAAGACGGTCCCATCCATCAGCTTGCGGGCGGTGCGGAGCATGGCGGCGCGGATCACCGCGCCGGTTTCGTCCTGTTCCAGGACGCAGGTCGTTTCGCCCGTGGGGTGTTCGACCGAGAGGGTCTTGCGGCGGCCCTCTGGAATGGTGGCGACCTCGGCGGCGGGCGAGCCCTCGATCAGGCAGGCGGTGGCGACGCTGACGGCGCCCAGCACGCCGATCGAGGCATGGGCCCGTTTGGGGATGAAGCTACGGACTGTCACCGCGCCCCCGTTCCGGGGGGGCGCGACCAGCATCATCTTGGGCACCGATTTGTCGGTGACGTCGCCCAGGTTCATCATAGGCCCGACGATCAGTCGGATGGCTTCGATCCGGGCCTTCAGCGTTTCGTCGGCGTCGAGATACTCGCGGGTTTCATAGCCGGTCGCCCCGACGTCCTCGGCCTTGAACACGACGCAGGGCATGCCGTTGTCGATCAGGGTGACGCGGACACCGTTGACCTCGTCGACGGCGTTTCCGGTGGGAAGCAGGGCGCCGCAGCTGGATCCGGCGGTGTCGCGGAACTCCAACGGGACAGGCGCGGCGGTCCCCGGCACGCCGTCGATGCGGGCGTCTCCGGCATAGGTCACGCCGCCGCCGGGAGTCTGCACCGAGGCCACGGCGATCTGGCCGGTGTTCACCATGAAAATGGTGACAGGGGTCTCGTCGCCGGCCGCGGTGACCAGGCCGCGCTCAATGGCGAACGGGCCGACGCCGGCGAGGATGTTGCCGCAGTTCTGCTGCTCGGTGACGACCGCCCGATCGACGAAGACCTGCAGGAACAGATAGTCCACATCGGCGCCGTCGCGGTCTGATCTGCAGACGACCGCAACCTTGGAAGTCAGCGGGTCGGCCCCGCCCATGCCGTCGATCTGGCGCGGGTCGGGGGAGCCCATGCTGCGAAGCAGGAAGGCGTCACGTTCGGCGGTGTCAGCGGGCAGGTCGTCGGCCAGAAAATAGCCGCCCTTCGACGTGCCCCCGCGCATCCACATCACGCGCGCGCTGGCTTGTTGGGCTATCGCTCGGGGCGCGGCCCCTCGCTGCTTGAGCCCGTCGTCAGACATACTTCAGGCCCATCTGCTCCAGCTTGCCGCGCATGTCGTAGAGGTCGAGACCGAGTTCCCCGGCTGCGAGACGCGTGCGTTTGGACTCCTCCAGAGCCTCGCGGGCCTGAGCCTTTTGAAGGACGTCCGCCGCCTCGGCGCGGGGGACGACGCAGACGCCGTCATCATCGGCGACGACCACGTCGCCCGGATTCACCACCGCTCCGGCGCAGACGATCGGCACGTTCACCGACCCCAGCGTCGCCTTGATCGTCCCCTGGGCATGGACCGCTCTGGACCAGATGGGGAAGTTCATCCGGGTCAGGTCGCGGACGTCGCGGACGCCTGCGTCGATGATCAGCCCCCGGCATTTCCGCGCCTGGGCCGAGGTCGCCAGCAGGTCGCCGAAATAGCCGTCCGAACAGGGGCTGGTCGGGGCCAGCACCATGACGTCGCCCTCTTTCAGCTGTTCGATGGCGACGTGGATCATCCAGTTGTCGCCGGGGGGCGCCGAGATGGTCACCGCCGATCCCGCGATCCGGGCGCCGGCGTAGATCGGCCGCATGTGCGGGGCCAGCAGACCAGTCCGCCCCTGCGCCTCATGCACAGTCGCGACGCCGCAGGCGGCCAGGCCGTCGATGACCGACAGCGCCGGGCGCTCGATATTCTGAACGACGATGCCCGCCATGGAAGTCCTCAGCCTGTTGCATCCATGTGATGCGAGCCGCGACCGACGATGGCCAATGGGAAAGCTGTCCGACCCATTAGTCTGTGCTAAGTCCGGTGCGTGAACCCCTTCGAACTGAATGTCCGCCATCTGCGCGCGGTGGCCGCCGTGGTCGAAACCGGCAGCATCAGCGCGGCGGCGCGGGTGGTCAACCTGACCCAGCCCGCGATCACGCAAGGGATCGCCAAGCTGGAACGCCAGATCGGCCTGTCGCTGTTCCAGCGGGGCCCCGCCGGCATGGCGCCGACCGCGGCGGCGATGGTGCTGGCGCCGCGCGTGACGGCGGCGCTCCGGCTGATGGAGGCGCGCCATGCCACAGCGGCCCAGATCAGCGCCTTTCTGGCCCTGGCGGCTGGCGGCGGCTACGCCGCGGCGTCGGCGCGGACGGGTCTGTCGGAGCCGTCGCTGCACCGGGCGGTCGGCGATCTGTCGCTGACGATCGGCCATCCCCTGGTCGAGCGTCGCGGCCGGGGTGTCGCCCTGACGACGCGCGGCGCGGTGGTCGCCCGGCGCTTCCGGCTGGGCGAAGCGGAGCTGAAATCGGCGATGTCGGAACTCGCCCTGCTGGAGGGGCGGGAGGTCGGGCGGATCACAGTGGGCGCCATGCCGCTGTCGCGGGCGAGGCTGCTGCCGGCCGCCGTGACAGCCTTTCACGTCCTGCACCCGGAGATCGACATCGCGATCATCGAGGGCTCCCATGCCGAACTGGTGGGACCGCTGCGCGACGGCGAACTGGATCTGATGGTCGGAGCCCTACGGCCCTCGACGAGCGACGCGGAGATCGTCCAGACGCCGCTGTTCGAGGATCGACCCGTCATCCTCGCCCGGGCCGGTCACCCGCTGGCTGGGATAAAGACCGCGATATCGCCGCGCCAGATGCTGGCCTATCCGTGGATCACCCCAGCGCCCGGCGCCCCTCTACGCACCCAGTGGCAGGCGATGTTCGAGGCTGTGGGCGCGGTCGCGCCGTCCGTGCCGATCGAGTGCGGGTCGGTTATCATGATCCGCCAGATGCTGTTGCAGAGCGACTTCCTGACCCTGTTGTCGCCAGACCAGGTGGCCGTCGAACTGGAGGCTGGATGGCTGACCAAGGTCGCCGATGCGCCGGGCGACGTCAGCCGGACCATCGGGGTCACGACGCGGTCGGACTGGCGACCGACGGTCCTGCAACGTCGCTTCCTGGATGTGCTGGGCGAGCAGGCCGCAATCATCGCTGAAGACGGATAGTTCGTATTTTCCGATAGGGCGGGGGACAATCCGATTGGCTGGGGTCGCGGGCCTTGCCTAGGACCATCCGCATGGTCCAGCCCTCCGACATGATCGCGGTGATCGGCTTCGGCGAAGCGGGTCGGACGTTCGCGACCGCCGCCGGCTGGGGCGAGCGCGCTCGCGTCTACGACCGACTGACCGACAGCTCCACGACCCGCCATGTCAAGCGGGCGGACTATGCCGCGTGCGGCGTCATCGCAGCCGATACCTCTGGTCAGGCCATCGACGGCGCGAGCATTGTCCTGTCGCTCGTGACCGCCGACCAGGCCAATGCGGTGGCGGTCGAGGCCGTGAAGGCTATCGACCGTGGCGCGTGGTTTCTGGACCTTAACAGTGTCGCGCCGGAGACGAAGCGCGCCAACGCACGGGCCATCGAGGCGGCGGGCGGCCACTATGTCGACGTGGCCGTGATGTCACCGGTCGAGCCCGCGGCCCTGGCGGTTCCGATGCTGGTCAGCGGCCCGCGCGCGGAGGCTGCGGCTGAGGTTCTGACGTCCCTGGGGTTCTCAAACGTCCGCGTGGTCGGCGCCCAGGTCGGCCGCGCCTCGTCGATCAAGATGATCCGCTCGGTGATGATCAAGGGCATCGAGGCCCTGAGCGCCGAATGCGTGCTGGCCGCCAGCGAAGCGGGCGTGCTGGACGAGGTCGTCGCTTCGCTGGACGCCAGCTGGCCGGGCGCCGACTGGGGCCGGCGGACGGACTACAATCTGGACCGGATGATGGTGCACGGCGCCCGCCGGGCGGCGGAGATGGAAGAGGTCGTACGTACCCTCGACGATCTCGGCGTCGGGTCATCGATGAGCCGGGGCACGGTGGTTCGCCAGGGCACCATCGGCACGATGGGCCTGACATCACCGCCCGAAGGCCTGCTCGCCAAGATCGCGACCGTCCTAGACAGAAGGGCGAAAGCCGCATGACCCTGATCATCGACTGTCACGGCCATTATACGACGGCCCCCGACACCCATAACGCCTGGCGGGACGCCCAGGTGGCCGCCTTCAAGGCCGGTGAACCCGCGCCCGCCTACCCCGACATCTCCGACGACGACATCCGCGAGACCATCGAGCAGAACCAGCTGAAGCTGCTGCGCGAGCGGGGGGCCGACCTGACGATCTTCTCGCCGCGCGCCTCGGCCATGCAGCCCCATGTCGGGGACGAGGCGGTCAGTCTAGAGTGGGCGCGGCGCTGCAACGACCTGATCGCGCGGGTGGTGGGTCTGTATCCGCAGACCTTCGTCGGGGTCTGCATGCTGCCCCAGTCGCCCAAGGCCGATCTTGCCGGCTCGATCGCCGAGCTGGAGCGGTGCGTCACCGAACTGGGCTTCATAGGCTGCAACCTGAACCCCGACCCGGGCGGCGGCCATTTCCAGCATCCGCCGCTGACCGATCGCTACTGGTATCCGCTGTACGAAAAGATGGTCGCGCTGGACGTCCCGGCGATGATCCACGTCTCGGGCAGCTGCAACCCGGCCCTGCATGCGACCGGCGCCTATTACATCGCCGCCGACACCGTCGCCTTCATGCAGTTGATCGAGGGCGACCTGTTCAGGGATTTCCCGGCGCTGAGGCTGATCATTCCGCATGGCGGCGGGGCCGTGCCTTACCACTGGGGGCGCTACCGGGGTCTGGCCGACATGCTGAAGAAGCCGGCGCTGGCCGGGCATCTGATGAACAACGTCTTCTTCGACACCTGCGTCTATCACCAGCCGGGCGTGGATCTGCTGGCCAAAGTGATCGAGACCAGGAACATCCTGTTCGGGTCCGAGATGGTCGGGGCGGTGCGCGGGATCGACCCGGAGACGGGCCAGTATTTCGACGACACCAAACGCTATGTCGATGCGCTGGATATCGACACGGAGCGCAAGCACGCGATCTTCGAAGGCAATGCGCGACGCGTCTTCCCGCGCCTGGACTCCATCCTGAAGGGCCAGGGTCGATGACGAGCGAGCCCGCCAAGCAGGACATCCATGCCTATCTGGAAGAACTGGAGGATATCCCCGGCACCCGCGTCTTCACCGCCGCCCGCGCGCGCAAGGGCTACTGGTTGAACCAGTTCTGCATGACCCTGATGAAGGCCGACAACCGCGAGCGGTTCAAGGCGGACGAGCGCGCCTATCTCGACGAATGGCCGATGACCGAGGCGCAGAAGCAGGCGGTGCTGGGGCGGGATTACAACGCCGCGCTGGATCAGGGCGGCAACATCTACTTCCTGGCCAAGGTCTTCTTCACCGACGAGATCAGTTTCCTGCAGGCCGTCGGCACCATGACCGGCATGAGCCAGGCCGACTATCAGGCCATGATGATCGCGGGCGGCCGTTCGCCGGTGGGGCTGCGGTCGAAGAAGGATCCCTACTGATGGCCCGCATCACCGCCGGCGTCGCCACCAGCCACATCCCGGCCCTGGGCGCGACCATCGACCACGGCAAGACGAGCGAGCCCTACTGGGCGCCCTGTTTCGCAGGCTACGACTGGACCCGCGCGTGGGAACAGGCCCAGAAGCCCGACGTGGTGATCCTGGTCTACAACGACCACGCCAGCGCCTTCGACATGAACTTCATCCCGACCTTCGCGGTCGGGTGCGCGGAGCGATACGCCTCGGCCGACGAAGGGTGGGGGCCCCGGAAGGTGCCGGACGTCATCGGCGATCCGGACCTGGCCTGGCACATCGCCCAGTCGTGCATTCTCGACGAGTTCGACATGACCATCGTCAACCGGATGGACGTCGACCACGGCCTGACCGTGCCGCTGAGCCTGATGTTCGGCCAGCCCGAGGCCTGGCCGTGCAAGGTCGTGCCGCTGGCGGTCAATGTGGTGACCTATCCGCCGCCGACCGGCAATCGCTGCTATGCCCTGGGCGAGGCCATCGCCCGCGCCGTCGCCAGCTACCCCGAGGATCTGAACGTCCAGGTCTGGGGCACGGGCGGCATGAGCCATCAGCTGCAGGGCCCCCGCGCCGGGCTGATCAATCAGGACTGGGACCGGCGCTTCCTCGACGACCTGACCGCCGACCCGCAGCGTCTGCGTCACATCCCGCACATCGAGTACCTGCGCGAGACCGGCTCGGAAGGCATCGAGATGGTCATGTGGCTGATCATGCGCGGGGCGCTGGGCGCGGATGTCCGCGAGCTGCACCGCCACTATCACGTGCCCGCATCCAACACGGCGGTGGGCCATATCGTGCTCGAACCTATCGGAGACCAGACATGAAAATCGCACTCGCCGGAGCCGGCGCCTTCGGTGAAAAACACCTCGAAGGGCTGAAGCTGATCGAAGGGGTCGAGGTCGTCAGCCTGATCGGCCGGACGCTGGAGCCCACCCAGGCGGTCGCCGCAACATACGGTATCGGCCACGTCACGACGGATCTGGCCGAGGCCCTGGCCCTGCCCGAGGTCGATGCAGTGATCCTGTGCACGCCCACCCAGATGCATGCGGCCCAGGCCATCGCCTGCATGGACGCGGGCAAGCACGTCCAGGTCGAGATCCCTCTGGCGGACAGTCTGGCCGACGCAGAAGCCGTGCTGGCCAAGCAAAAAGAGACCGGTCTGGTCTGCATGGTCGGGCACACCCGGCGCTTCAATCCCAGCCACCAGTACCTGCACAAGAAGGTAATCGACGGCGAGCTGGCCATTTCTCAGATGGACGTCCAGACCTATTTCTTTCGCAGAAAGAACATGAACGCCAAGGGCCAGCCGCGTAGCTGGACCGACCACCTGCTCTGGCACCACGCCGCCCACACCGTGGACCTGTTCGCCTGGCAGTGTGGCCCGATCGTCAAGGCCAACGCCATCGAGGGGCCGCTGCACCCCGAACTGGGCATCGCCATGGACATGTCGATCCAGCTGAAGGCCGAGAGCGGCGCGATCTGCACCCTGTCTCTGTCGTTCAACAACGACGGGCCGCTGGGGACTTTCTTCCGCTACATCGGGGACACCGGCACCTGGCTGGCGCGATACGACGACCTGTTCACCGGAAAGGAAGAGCCGGTCAATGTGTCCAAGGTCGACGTCTCGCTGAACGGCATCGAACTGCAGGACCGCGAGTTCATCGCCGCCATCCGCGAGGGGCGCGAGCCCAACAGCTCGGTGGCTCAGGTGCTGCCCTGCTATCGCGTGCTGGATCAGCTCGAGCGCCAGCTGAACGGATGACGCGGCGCGAGACCCAGGTCGCGATCGTCGGGGGCGGGCCGGCCGGGCTGCTGCTCGGCCACCTGTTGCGCATGGAGGGGATCGAGGTCGTCGTCGTCGAGCGGGCCTCGGCCGACTATGTGCTGGGCCGTATCCGCGCGGGCGTGCTGGAAGCGACCCTGACCGACCTGTTGGCGCGGCTCGGCATCGATGCGCGGCTGAAGGCCGAGGGGCTGCCGCACGACGGGTTCTTCCTGGCGGACGGGGAAAAGCTGATCCACATCGACGTCGGTGGTCTGACCGGCAAGACGGTCACCGTCTATGGCCAGACCGAGGTGACGCGGGATTTGATGGAGGCGGCGCCGGAGCGGGGGCTGGAGGTCGTCTACGAAGCCGGCGACGTCGCGCTGCATGATGTCGAAAGCGACGCGCCCTGGCTGACCTACGTCAAGGACGGCGTCGAGCACCGGATCGACGCGCGGTTCGTCTGCGGCTGCGACGGCTTCCATGGGCCGTCCAGGAAGGCGATCCCGGACAGCGTGGGGCGGGTCTATGAGAAGGTCTATCCGTTCGGCTGGCTGGGCATTCTGGCCGATGTGGCGCCCTGCCATCACGAGTTGATCTACGCCAACCATCCCAACGGTTTCGCCCTGGCGTCGATGCGGTCGCCGACGCGCAGCCGATACTACATCCAGGTGCCGGTGGATGAGGACATCGCCCTGTGGCCCGACGACAGGCTGTGGGACGAGCTGGCCGTGCGCCTGGGGCCCGAAGCCGCGAGCCGGATGACGCGGGGCCCCGCGATCGAGAAATCCATCGCGCCGCTGCGATCGTTCGTGTTCGAGCCGATGCGGCACGGGTCACTTTTCCTTGCGGGTGATTCCGCCCACATCGTGCCGCCGACGGGGGCCAAGGGGCTGAATCTCGCGGCGTCCGACGTGATCTATCTGTCGGAGGCGATCGGACGCTTCTTCAAGTCGGGGGACGCCGAGGGCATCGCCGGCTACTCCGACCGGGCATTGGCGCGGGTGTGGAAGTCGGAGCGGTTCAGCTGGCAGCTGACGACCTTGATGCACCGGTTCCCGGAGACCGACGCCTTCGACCGCCAGATGCAGCAGGCGGAACTGGACTATATCGCCGGATCGCGCGCTGCCCAGACGGCGATCGCCGAGAACTACGTCGGGTTGCCGCTGTAGTGTTTGCCTCTCCCGCCCGGGAGAGGGTCGGTCGGTCAGGCCGCGACCACCCGCTGGTCGATGACGCCGAAGAGCGGCGATCCGTCCGGCAGTATGGCTTCCATTCGCACCGTGTCGCCGAACCTCATGAAGCCGGTAGAGGGCGCGCCCTGGTCGAGAATTTCGATGGCGCGGCGTTCGGCGATGCAGGTTGAGCCGACCTCGCGGTAGTCCTCATTAGAGACCGTCCCGGAGCCAATAATGGTGCCGGCGCACAGGTCGCGGGTCGAGGCGGCGTGGGCGATCAGTTCGTGGAAGCCAAATCCCATCAGACCGCCCAGAGGCGCGCCGAACTTTTCGCCATTCCAATGCACGGTCAGCGGCAGGTGAACCCGGCCGTCGCGCCAGTGTTCGCCCAAGGCTTCGGGCGTCACGGCGAAAGGCGCCACGGAACACGCAGGCTTGGCCTGAACCCAGCCGAAGCCGGTCTTCATTTCAATTGGCGCGAGGGTGCGTAGAGACCAGTCGTTGATCTGAACCACCAGCTTGATGTGACCCATCGCCTGGTCGGAAGTCACGCCCATCGGGACGAAGTCGGTGATCACGCCGAACTCGCCTTCGAAATCGATGCCGTCCTCCTCGCGGGGCAGAGGCACGTCCTCAGTCGCTGAGAGGAAGCGGTGGGACAGCCCCTGATACATCAGAGGACGACCCGGCGGCGGAGGGGCCGTGCCGAACAGCTTCTCCATCAGGGCGCCGTGGCTGCGGAAGGCCGAACCGTCCAGCCACTGCCAGGCACGGGGCAGGGGGGCGAGCAGCGTGTCCGCGACCAGCGGCACGCCGTCACCGGCCTGCAGCCGCATCGCCAGACCCTGAAGGACCGCCTCGGCTTCTGACCAGCGTTCCAAGGCGGACTGCAGGGTCGGCCAGGCGAGGCCGGCGTACAGAACCCGGGTCGTGTCGTCCGAGACCACGACGAGGCTTCCGTCGGGGCTGCCGTCGGTCAGGGTCGCGAGCTTCATCGGCTCAATCCTCGAAGATGGCTACGGCGCGGGTCCAGCCGGCGGAGCCGCCCCGGACCTTGTGCGGGAAGCAGGACACGGTGAAGCCGGTCGCGGGCAGCACGTCGAGGTTGGCCAGCTTCTCCATGTGGCAATAGCCGATGTCCCGGCCCGCCTTGTGCCCCTCCCAGATCAGGGAGGTGTCGCCGGTCTCGGCCACGCGTTTGGCCGTATGGCTGAACGGCGCGTCCCAGGACCAGGCGTCGGTGCCGGTGACGCGCACGCCGCGCTCGGTCAGGTACATGGTCGCCTCGTAACCCATGCCGACGCCGGCTCCGAGAAAGGCGGGGGTTCCCAGCGCCGCTCCGGCCGCCGTGTTGACCAGGACGATCTCCAGGGGTTTCAGCGTATGGCCGATGCGGGCCAGCTCCGCCTCGACCTGGGCGGCGGTGACGACATGGCCGTCGGGCAGGTGGCGGAAGTCCAGTTTGACGCCCGGCTGGAAACACCACTCCAGCGGCACCTCGTCGATGGTGATGGCGCGCTCGCCGCCGTTCATCGTCGGGTGATAATGCCACGGCGCATCCATGTGGGTGCCGTTGTGGGTCGTCAGGGTCAGGGTCTCCGACGCCGCGAAGCCCAGTCCGCCGGGGAAGTCCCCGGCCGTGACGCCGGGAAAGAAGGCCTGGGCCTCCACCACCGTCTCGGCGTGGGTCTGGTACGTGATCTTCGGCCGCATGAAGGGCGGGTCGGCAACCGTGTCGTTGTCGAGGAAGATCGAGAGATCGACGAAGCGGCGGGCCATGCTCAGGCTCCGATCCTGCCGCCGAGCGTGTCGGCGAACCAGTCGGCGATATAGTCGCGTCCGAAGGCCATGTTGTCCGCCCCGACGTGTTCGACGCCGCCCTCGCGGTCGGTGAAGATCTTCAGTTCGCGGTTCGGGCTGTTTGTCAGCTGGTCGAAGCTCTGGTGAGCATATTCCAGGCCGATCTGACGGTCCTTCTCGCCGTGGGTGACGAGGAAGGGAACGGTGATCCGCTCCATCACGCCGTTCAGGGTCATGTCCTTCGTCTTCGCATGGAAATCTTCCATGTCTGTCGCGCCGAACACCCACATGACGTGGTCCCAGTAGTGGGGCACCGGGTTCTCGCCCTCGCGGCGCAGGCGCTTCTGCTGCACCTCGGCCCAGTCATGGTTGGCGCCCCAGACGGCGCCGGAGGCGAAACGCGGTTCGAACGCCACAGCCCGCGGCGCATAGTGGCCGCCCAGAGAGATGCCGGTCATGCCGATGCGGTCGGGATCGACGTCGGGTTGAGTCAGCAGCCATTCCAATGCGGGCGTGGCCCATTTTTCGGAGTACGGCGTGGCGGGGAGGTTCTTGAGCCGGAGTGCCTCGCCCGTACCTGGCTGATCCACCAGCAGGGTGGAGATGCCGCGACGCGCCAGAGCCTCGTGAAGGCGGCTCCAGTAGAGAAGCTCCTTGGAGCTATCCAGACCGTTGCAATAGACCACGACAGGCTTGGGCCCGTCGCCCGGCGCGCGGATGTAAAGGGCCGGGAAGGTCGAGCCTTCATAGGCGATCTCGACCCGCTCGACACCCATGTCGCCCAGCACCATCGCCCGCTTGAAGGTGTCCTGCGCCTTGGCGAATGTCGCCTCGCGGCCGGGGTGGCCGTGACCCTGCATGCGTTCGGCGGACAGCAGATACAGCGCCGCGCGCTCCAGCTTCGTCCCGGCCGAGAAGGACCGCCCGCGCGCTTCGTCCTCGTCGGCGAGGGCGATCAGGGTGTCGGCCTTTTTGGCCCATTCCTCGGCGAAGCGCAGGGTGCCAGCGTCCTCGCCCTTGGCCGCCGCGTCGAGCAGTGGCTTGCACATATCGACGATCTCGCCGATCTGCGCCCCGCTCTCGATCGCGATCGAGACCGACAGGTTCCAGACATAGTTGGGGAAGTATTCGAACAGGGCCACTGGGGGTCAGACCCCGGCCGGCTGGAACAGGCCCGTATCCGGTTCCGGATGCGGCATGGTCTGGGGTCCGCCGGTGCCGACGCCCCACTGATCCATGGTCAGGGCCGAGGGTTTGTGCACCTGGGCGACCCAGGTGGCGTCGTCGACCTGTTCCAGCTCCGAGGTGTATTCCACCGCGAAACCGCCCGGCGTGACGAAGTAGCTGAAGGTGTTGTTGCCCGCCGTGTGCCGTCCGGGACCCCAGCGAATGTCGATCTGGTTCTCCTTCAGCCGGTGGATGCCGCGCATCATGTCGTCGACGCCCAGCACGTCGTAGGCGACGTGGTTCAGGCAGGGTGGCCCAGGCAGGACGGCCAGCCGGTGATGCCATTCGTTGCAGCGCAGGAAGCACATGAAGTCGCCGAGCCAGTCGGAAACCTTGAAGCCCAGCACGTCGGTAAAGAAGGTGACTGCGGTCTTGTGATCCGGGGAATGCAGGACGATGTGGCTGATCTTCTGGGGGATGCCCTCCCAGCGAACCAGCTCTCGGCTGGAGCCGCGCGCCACGTCACTTGAGATCTCGAACGGCAGGCCGTCCGGGCTGAAGAAGCGGAAGCCGTAACCGCCGCCGAAGGTCTGCAGATCCTTGGGCGCAAAGACGATGCGGCATCCGGCGGCGACGACCTGGTCGTGCAGCGCGTCCACATCGGCGCGGCTGTCGGCGGCCATGGCTATGATGTCGATACGCTTCTGATCGGCCTGACGAAGACGCACGACATAGAGTTCGTCGTGACCCTCGGTGGCGAAATGGATCAGGTCGGGGTCCGAGCCGTCGGTGACCGGAACCTCCTGCAGACCCCACAACTCGCCATAGAAGCGGCGCTCGGCCTCGATGTCGGTAACGCCGTAACCGACGTACCGGATTTCACTCACTCTCGCCATGACGGCTTCTCCTGATGGACGGGGTCGCTGGACATTCAGATGGCCTCGGCGACGACGCGGAACATGTCCCGGGTGGCGGCGCCCTGTTCGACCAGGGGGCCAACGCCGATCTGGCCTTCGCAGATGGCGCGGGACGCCTCGACGATGTAGCGGCAGCGTTCGAAGCGGCGGGCGCGGTAGGCGACGAAGGCGTCTTCGATACTGGCGGCGCGCGAGAGCTCTTCGGCCAGCACCAGGGAATCCTCGATCGCCATCCCGGCGCCCTGACCCAGGTGCGGGGTGGTGGCATGAACCGCGTCACCCAGCAGCACGACCCGGCCCTTGTGCCAGTCGCCGTCGAGGAAGACCCACTCCAGAGGCTTGTAGACGACCTCGTCGTCCCGGGTGATCTGGTCGATCAGAGGCGCGACGGCAGGGGAGGCGACGGGCCTCAGCTTGTCCCGCAAGGCCTGGGCCAGGCTCTCGCGTGGATAGCGCGGATTGCCCGGCTCGGGCGTGGTCACATACATGTACATCAGGGTGTCGGACAGCGGCACCAGCCCCACGCCGATCGGTCCTTCGTAGACGCACATGCCGGTGACGTCGGGCGTCCGCGCGAAATTGTAGCGCCATACCGACTGGCCGGTGAACATCGGGCCAGGTGCGTCGGGGAAGATCCGGGCCCGGGTGGTGGAATAAAGGCCATCGGCGCCGATCACGAGGTCGTAGCGGTCCCGCGTCCCGTCGCTGAACGTGACCGTGACGCCCGATCCGTCATCCTCCAGCCCCGTGGCCGTGACGCCAAGGCTGATGGTCGCCCCGGCCTCGATCGCGCGGTCGCCCAATACCTTGTGCAGGGCGCGGCGGCCGATGCCGACATTGGAGGGATAGCCGTCGACCAGTTTCGGCGTCGGAATGTGGGCGACCTTCTGTCCCGACGGGATGAAAACCTCGACGTGGTCGAACCCGAACCCGGCGTCGATGTAGTCGTCGATCAGACCCAGCTGGGCCATGGCCCGGATGACGTTGCCCTGCTGGATAATGCCGACGCCGTAGACGGACCAGTCAGGGTCGCGTTCGATGATGTGCGAGCGGATGCCACGCCGGGCGAGCGCGATGGCGGAGGTCAGCCCGCCGATGCCGCCGCCGATGATCAGGACCTTCAGCGTGGCGGGGTCCAGAGCACTCACGACGCCGCTCCCGTCAGGCTGGAGGCGTTCTCGGCGAGAAGGCGGGGCACGTCGAACTGTTCGGCGAACACCAGCCGGCACCGCGTCTCGTCGAGCGTGTCCGCGAAGGGTTTCAGCGCCGGTTCGAGATGGTTGCGCGCGAATTCGCGGGCATCGCCGGCGGTGTCGAACCACAGGGTCCAGACGCCGTCGAATGCGGCCGACGGCGCGGTGGGCGCGGCGATCGGCGACCGTCGCGACTGGGCGACGCAGAACGGTGTGGCGAGATCCCCGGCCGCGCCCCAGGCATCGGCGAACCCGTCAGTCGCGTCTGATGCGGCAAGGTAGACGAACAACTTCCAGACGGCGCCCCGGGAATCGTCGGACAGCGACCTCGTCACGACCGTCGGGCGGACGGAGGTCTGATCGACGAAGCGGGGCTCGTCCGGTTTCAGCCGGGTCAGATAGTAGGGTGTTGTTGTCGAGGCCGTCAGGTGGGTCAGGTCGGTGAACGAAATTTCGGTGACGAGATGTCGGTCCCAGCGCCAGGCTTCCAGCGCGGCGGGCAGGGGCAGATCGTCGACGACGTGATTCTGCACATAGGCCGAGGGCATGTCGCCGGCGTCGGCAGGGGCAGCGTAGACCATCGGCCCGTGGATGCTCTTGAGGTGACGCATCGCCTCGGCACGGGGCCGGCGGGGGGTGGTGCGGGCCGACAGGATTACAGTGATCATGCCGCGTCTCCCCGACCGAGCGGGACCTGCCGGGAAACAGGCGCGCGCAGGCTCGCGGCGAGGGCCACCAGCCCGCACAGGATGGCGCCGACGCCGCAGCCAACGACCGCCAGACCGAGTTGTCCGGTCAGTTTCGAGCCGACCGTCAGCAGGATGGGGCTGAAGAACTGTCCGATGAAGAAGGCTCCGGTCCAGAAGCCGACGCCCCGTCCGCGATGTTCGGGTGGCAGGGACGCCATCGCCCAGGCCAGAAGCGTCGGCAGGATGATGCCGCAGCCCAGCTGATTGATCACTACCCCGACCATGGTCAGGGGGTAGGTCGTGCTCAGGCCCATGATCACCAGGCCCAGGCCCGCCAGCAGGAAGGCCCCGGTCAGGATTCGCGCCGTGCCGAGCCCCGACAGCCAGCGGAAGGCGAGGGAGCCGAACGGCACCGCCAGCGACCCCGCGGCCGCAGATCCGCCGATCACGGCCGGATTGGTGATACCGAGCCCGCCGAGAACGACGCTGAGCTGAACCGGCACGATGTAGAAGACGACGCCCCCGAACAGGGTGACGGCGCAGATGAAGATCATCAGACGCGCGGGGAAGGCCGCGACCGTCTCGCCGACCGACCGGGCCGCGGTCCGGCTCTGGCGAGCCGGCTCCCAGGTCAGCATCAGGGTGGCCAGGGCCAGCACCCAGGCGGTCAGATAGACGGCGAACGGCGCGCGCCAGTCGATCGCGCCCAGCATGCCGCCGACGAGCAGAAGCACGACTGCGGAGAGGGAGGAAATCCCGACCTGCCAGGCCAGCCAGGTGTCGCGGCGCTTGCCGTCGAAATAGTCGCCGATCAGGGTCGTGGACGCCGTCATGATGACCGCCTCCATCAGGCCGACGCCGACCCTCGTGCCCAGGATCGCCCAGATGTCGTCCAGGAACAGCGGGGCTGCTCCGAGCGGCGCGTAAAGGACCATGGCCCCCAGCAGCAGACGACGCCGTCCGACCCGATCGGCCAGCCATCCGGCGACTGGGGAGAACAGGGCGATGCAGATCGCCGGGACGGTCAGGACGATCGGCCCCAGGAAGGCGATCCCCGACACGTCTGCATAGCGCGCCATCAACTGCGGCAGGATCGGCGCGATGACGAGAATTCCCATCACAGACAGGGTGGCCGCAAGAATCAGGACGAGGCCCTGTGCGAAGCCGGCCTGCCGGCCGCTGTGGTGATTGACGTTCATCCCGATCCTCCGGCCGTCCTCTCTGATGGAGGATCGGCGCGGCAGCCTAGAGCCAGGGTTTCCTGACCAACAAATCGATTGATTGGATCGAACCCATCGGTTTGCCGGATCGCTCTCGGGCTAAGCGCGGCTTATGGCGGCATAGCCCCTTTGTATTGGACGCCGCCGCTGACCGGATGATCAGTGAGGGCCGGATGGAGCGGCGTCGACTGGCGCGACCATCGGAAAAAGGGCCGGCGTCAGACCGGCCATCGCATCAAACAGGAGCAGGCACAGACCTGCGGGGAGAAGACGCTATGAGGAAGTCCCTTTGGCTGGGAGCCGGTTGCCTGCTGGTCTACGCCTCCGCCGCAAACGCACAGGTCGCACCTGGGCAGACCGAGTCCGAGGCCGGACTGCCGGATGTCGTCGTCACGGCCACCCGGGTGGAAACCACGCTTCAGCGCACGGCCAACGCCGTGACCAGCGTCGATGGCGAAGACCTGTTCGAGGCCGGCGTCGCGCGGGCGCAGGATCTGTCCAAACTGGTGCCCGGTCTGCAGATCGAACAGAACGGCTCCGGATCGTCCATCTTCCTGCGCGGCGTCGGCGCGCGGGTGCTGAGCGCATCGTCCGACCCGGCCGTCGCCTTCAGCGTCGACGGCGTCTTCCTCAGCCGGCCGCAGGGCCCGAGCCAGACCCTGTTCGACCTCGCGCGTGTCGAGGTGGTCAAGGGTCCGCAGGGCACGCTTTATGGCCGCAACGCCACGGGCGGCGCGATCAATGTCATCACCAATCGCCCTGAAATCGGAGCGACCGGCGGCCAGGCGGCGCTCGAGGTCGGCGACTACAGCGCCATTCGGGCCATGGGTGCCGTCGACATCCCGGTCAGCGACACGGTCGCCCTGCGTCTGGCGGGTCAGACCGTCTACCACGACGGCTATCTGTCGGACGGCTACAACGACGAGGACTCCAAGGCGCTCAGGGCCAGCCTGCTGTTCCAGCCCAACGAAGACCTGAGCGTCAATCTGTCGATCGACTGGGCCAACCAGGGCGGTCAGGGCGGTGCGCCCATACCCGTTGGACCCCGCGCCGCCGGCGTCCTGACGGGCCGCTATGTCGTCGCCGACGATCCGTTCGTCGGTCCGTCGGATCCGCGCCTGATCGCCTTCCTGAACACGGTGTCGCCGCCCTCGACCCTGACCGGGCCGGGCGTCGGTCCCTACTGTCCCGCCATGCCGTTCGGTGGCGCGGCGCCGACGCCGGGCACGCCGGCCGTGATGTTGTGCGCCAATCCCCTGGGCATCAATCCGCAGACCAACCAGGGCTACATGGACAACGACTTCTATGGTCTGAACCTGACCGTGGATCGCGACTTCGGCTTTGCGACCCTGACAGGCGTACTGGGCTACCGCGGCACCCGGGTCGATTCGTCGTTCTATGCCGACAAGGGGCTGCAGTTCTTCCGCAACGACGTCGATCAATGGAGCGGCGAACTGCGGCTGGCGTCCAATCCTTCTGACGACCGGCTGGAGTGGCTGATCGGGGCCTTCTATCTGAGCGAGCAGCAGGATTCGGTCACGCGTATCAACAGCTCGAACTCCGCCGGCTCGAACCCCGTGCCGGCGCCGGGATCACCCTTGCCGAGAACCACCTGCGCCTTCCCTCTGGGGACAACGGGACTTTGCGCCGCACAGGTGGTCATCCTGCAGGACTACCTGCAACTGGCGGACCCCGACCTGCTCAACGAGACCTATGCCTTCTTCGGTCAGGCGACCCTGTCGATCACCGATCGATTGCGCGCCACGGGCGGCGTCCGCTTCACCAACGAGAGCAAGACGCGCACCAACGGCTCCATCAGCAATGTCTACAATCGCCCCGTCGGCGTGGTGACGACCTACACCTCGCAAGGGTCGGTCGAGTATGACGACACCAGCTATCGTGTCGGCGTCGAGTTCGATCTGGCGGAACGCTCGATGGTCTACGCCAACTATTCGACGGCCTTCCACGCCGGCGGGTTCAACCTGGGCGTCCAGGCCGGACCCAACGCCTATTTCTTCCAGCCGGAAGAGGTCACGGCGACCGTCATCGGGATCAAGAACCGCTTCTTCGACAACCGGCTTCAGCTGAACGTCGAGGCCTTCAACCTGGACTACGACAACTACCAGACCCAGCGTCTGGGTCGGGTCAATGACGGCTCGAACGCGTGCAGCGTGCTGGCGATCGTCACGGCCTGTCCGCTGGCGATCCGGATCGAGAACGCGGCCACGGTGCGGGTCCGCGGGGTCGAGACCGACGTCGTGCTGGAGGTCGGCGACAACGGCGTGTTCAACCTGAATGCCCTCTACAGCGACGGCAAGTTCAGCGACTTCAAGCAGTTGAACGCCTTCACCGGCGCCACGACGGACTACAGCGGCGTGGCTCTGCCTGGGGCCGCCGACTGGGTCGTCTCCGCCGGGTACGAGCAACGCTTCCCGCTGAACTCGGGCGCCGCGTTCGTGGCGGGGATCGCCACCCAGTACAAGAGCGACGCCTGGATGTGGTACACGCGCGAGCCCGGAAACTTCCAGGAAGCCCACACCCGCACCGACGTCAGCCTGGCGTATGAGGCGGCCTCCGGAAACTGGACTGCGCGCGCCTTCGTCCGCAACATCGAGAACGATGCGGTCCTGCTGCAAGGCAGTCCGGCCGATGCCAACGCCGGCGTGCCCTACAACATGCTGAACTCGCCCCGCACATACGGCGCGAGCCTTTCGGTGACGTTCTGAGCCGGAATCCTCAGATCGTCGCCGATGGCCGCCCATGCTGATCGTAGGCATGGGCGGCACCGTGGCCCCGGGCAGCTCGTCGGAGCGCGTGCTTCGCGCGACGATTGCGGCCTGCGAGGCGGCGGGCGCCACGACGCAGCTGTTCGGCGGGGCTCAGCTGGACCTGCCCGCCTATCGCTATGGCGCAGCGCGATGCGACCGGGCGGCAGCCCTGATCGAAGCTCTGCGCGCCGCAGACGGGGTCGTCATGGTCTCTCCAGGCTATCACGGCACGGTCTCCGGCCTGTTCAAAAATGCGCTGGACTATGTGGAGGACATGGCCGGCGATCCGTTGCCCTATCTTGATGGTCGCGCCGTGGGGGTGATCGGCGTCGCCAGCGGATGGCAGGCCGCATCCGCCACGCTCGGCACGCTTCGCACCATCGTCCACGCTCTGAGGGGATGGCCGACCCCGCTGGGCCTGGCCGTCAACTCCGCCCAGCCGCTGTTCGATGACGCGGGCCAGGTCCTCGATCCCGTCCTGAGGGGGCAGATCGATCTGGTCGCGGCCCAGATCGTCGGCTTCGCCCAACGTCTCCAACCCCACGCCCTGCCAGCGAGAACCGCCGATGCCCGCGCTTGACGCCTCGTCTCTCGACCAATTGTTTCGAACGGCCCGGACCCGGAACGCCTGGTCGCCCCGGCCTGTCGAAGACCAGACCATCCAGGACATCTACGATCTGCTGAAGCTGGGACCGACCTCGGCCAACAGTTCGCCTGCGAGGTTCGTCTGGGTTCGCAGCGAGGCCGCAAGACAGACGCTGGCGGACTGCGCCATGGGCGCCAATCCGCCCAAGATCCTTGCGGCGCCAGTGACCGTCATCATCGGCCGCGACATGGCGTTCGCCGACCGGATGCCCGAGCTGTTTCCGCACGCGCCGCACATGCATCATCTGATGAAGACGCCGGGGATGGGAGAGGCGACGGCGGTCAGAAACACCACGCTTCAGGGTGGCTGGCTGATCATGGCCGCGCGGGCGCTGGGGCTGGATTGCGGGCCGATGTCGGGGTTCGACCGGGACAAGGTCGACGCCGCCTTCTTCGCGGGGACGACCGTCACGACCGACTTCCTGTGTTCGCTCGGTTACGGCACGGACGAGGGTCTGTTCGACCGACTGCCGCGGCTAGCCTTCGACGACGCCAACCGGATCGTCTGAGAGATGGTGGGGAAACTTTCGACGGTACTGACCGTGACGGACCTCGCCGCCGCCGTATCGGACTGGACCGACATCCTGGGCGTCGCGCCGACCTTTGTCGACGCCAATCGCTGGGCTCAATTCGACCTGGACGGCTCGCGCCTGGCCTTGGCGGGCGCGGATCGCCCGGCGGTGCCGGCCGGCGTGATGTCCAAGGTCGAGAATGTGCATTCCGAACGGGCGCGCCTGACCGCTGCGGGGCTGACGCCCGGGCCGATCCAGGCGGGTCTGCATGAGCAGAGGTTCACCCTGGACGCTCCGGGCGGCGCGATCGTCTTCTACCAGCCGCTATGAGCGAGATCGCGATCGGGCGGAGAGGCCTGCGATCCCCGGTTCCCGTGCGATCGCGATCCGCCTACCATCGGCCCCAGGTCTGAGGGGAGGGCCGTGAGTCTGGACCGGTTCAACCTCAATCTGTTCTTCGCGTTGGACGCGATCCTGAACACCCGGTCGCTGACCGAGGCGGCGAACAAGACGCGCCTGACCCAGCCGGCCATGAGCGTGTCGCTGAAGAAGCTCCGCATCTTCTTCAACGACGAACTGGTCGTCTATCAGCGCGGCGAGATGCGGCTGACGGCGCTGGCGCTCGTCCTGCGGCCGCGTATCCGCCACATCCTTCAGGCGTCGCGCGAAATCCTCGATGTCGCGCCCATGTTCGACCCGGCCGTGGACCGGGGCACCTTCACCCTGGCGGCGCCGGACGTCATCGAGCTGATCCTGCTGGGCCCGCTGGTGCGAAGCGTGACGGCAGAGGCTCCCTTGATGAAGCTGGTTTCCCTGCCGTTCGGCTATCAGCCCGTCGAGGCGCTGTTTCGCCAGCCTCTGGACGTCGCCATCGTCGCGGAACCCTTCGCGTCGGCCGAGTTCGCGTCGGAGCCGCTGTTCAGCGAAAGCCTCAGTTGCATGGTCTGGAAGGACGGCGCCTACGGCGGCGGGATCTCCGAGGCCGAATATCTGGCGGGCCGCCACGTCGGCATCTCGCATGCCCAGGAGCAGTTGACCCACCCGACGGGGGCCAGTCTGCAGCGGCTGGCGATCGATCGCGAGATCGTGGTGCGGGCCTCCAGCTATACGACCCTGCCGCACATCCTGATGGGGACCGACCTGATCGTGACGACCCTGACGAGCTATGCGCGGATGTGCGCCGACAGCCTGCCTGTGGTGGTGCAACCCCTGCCGATGGACGCGCCCCGCATTCCCTTCGTGGCCCAGTGGCAGAAGTACCGCGCCAGCGAGCCCGGGCTGCGCTGGCTGCTGGACCGCATCCGGGACGTCGCCGCGGCTCGCCCGTCGGACTGAGGCGTCAAGCCGGCGAGGGGCCGCCCTTGGGGATCATCTGTCCGGTGTTCCAGACGATGGTCAGGGCCAGCGACGAGAACCGCCACCCGTCGGCCGTGCGCACCAGGGTGGTGTCGTACCAGCCCCCGGCCCGCGCGTTCTGATCCAGGACGGCCCGGTCGAAGGTGTGGCTGGCGATGACATAGGCGCGCGCCGTGGCCTGGTCGCCGTCGATCGCAATCTGATAGTTGCCGTGGATATGCTGGGTGCCCCACGTCGGCGGCGGGCCGCGCATGGTCCTGATCGCATCCTGCCCCTCATAGCTGCCGTGAGGCAGGACGATGCGGGCGTCCTCGGTGAACAGGGCCGCGTAGGCCGGTTGGTTCTTCTCGTCGATGGCGCGCGCGAAGGCGATCAGGTGGTCGCCGATCAGGGCGCGGTCCACCAGCCATTGCAACTGGGCTGCGGGATCGGTCGGTGCGGTGTTGGACATGGTTCAGCTTTTCAGACGTGCGGGTTCCTGGGAGTCGGCGGCGGCGATGCCCATAGGGCCCTTGGGGGGGCCGCCGACAGGCAGTGGTCCCGCCAGGACGTCCGGGTGGATCTCGCTCTGGCCCGGCGCCGGGATCGGGGTGACGCCAAGGTGCGGCATGACCTCTTTCACGAACAGCGAATAGCTGGCGTTCCAGCCGTCGGGGTCATAGGGACCGAAGCCGAACCGCGTGTGGACCATTTCGAAGCCGGCGTCGGCGCGGGCCTTGATGGCCTCGATCACCGTGCCGGGGCTGCCCGCCACGATCCAGCTCTCGACGACGTTGGCGTTGCGGATCTCGACCGGTGTGGCCCCGGGCCGGCCGGCGACGGCGTCGTAGTGCATCTGTCCCAGAGTGCGCTTGTCCTCGCGGCGATCCAGCAGGGGGTGAAAGCCCATCATCTTTTCGATTTTGGCCCAAGCAGCTTCGTCGGTCTCGGCCACGACGAACTGATGATGGATCATCGAGGTCGAAACGCGCTGGGCGATGACGGCGGCGCTGTGTTCGGCGCTTTCCAGACCCTTGCGATAGAGGGCCATCTTGGCCCGCGCGTCCTCCAGTCCGCAGGGGCCGAGGAACAGCACGTTGCCGTCCTTGCCCGCCTGATGGATCAGAGGGTCGGTGTTGGTGCCGATGGCGACCAGAGGCGCCCCGGCCCGGTAGGGGATGGGCATCAGCCTTCCGTGCATCCCACCCTTGACCCAAGGGCCCGTGAAGGCGACCGGGCCGTCATCGATCCTGTGGTTCCATAGAGTCCTGAGGGCCGTCATCTTCTCGGCGAAGATCTCGCGCTGCTGGCTGGGGTCCAGACCGAAATTCTCGAAGTCGGGTGAAAAGCCGACCCGTCCCGCGCTCATGCCGGCGATAAACCGGCCGTTCAGCAACTGGTCGAGGATGTTGAGGTCCTCCGCCAGCCGGATCGGGTTGTGATAGGGCAGGGGAAGGATCGTGGTCGCGAACCACGTATCGCCCAGCACCGGCGACAGCCGCGCGCCCATCAACAGCGGATTGCAGTAGGGCTCGTAGTTGTTGAAGTGCTGCTCGCCGAAACTGACCAGCGAGAAGCCGTCGGCGGCCGCGCGCTCGGCCTCGCGTAGACACAGATCGATAAGCGGGCGATCGTCGCGAGGGCCGCGCGCGAACGGCCCCATGAAGATGGAGATGTGCATGACTGGGACCTTTTCGGGATCAGAGCCGGAACAGACGCTGGGCGTTCTGATCCAGGATCGCGGTCTTCTCGGCCGCTGACAGATAGGGGTTGGTCTCGATGTAGGTGACCGCCTCGGTCAGGCTGGCGAAGATCTCGTCAGAGCCCAGAAGCAGCCGGTCCGTGCCGTAGCTTTTCTGGACCAGGAGCATGGCCTCGGGGATGTCCTGAACGCTGGTGTCGTACCAGAACCGCCGGAACGGCTTCATCGGGTCCTGGAGCGTGATCGGCATGTTGTCGACGTAGCTGTAGAAGTTGGCCGCGACCGCGCCCGACGCGCGCGTCGTCAGGCCCCGGGTCAGGTTCCGCTTGATGCGCTCCCACATGTACGGAAGGTAGCCGCCGCACACCGCGAAAATGAACTCGATGTCGGGGAAGCGGGTGCTGAGCCCGGAATAGGCGATCCGCTGGGCCGTGATCTGCAACTGGGCCATCGACCCGGCGGCCATGCTCAGATTGTAGTCGGCCATACCGGGGTGGCAGCAGCTATGGGCGCCGACCGGGTGAATATAGGCCTTGGCCTTGCGACTGTTCAGCTCGGCCCAGAAAGGCTCGAACGCCGGGTCGTCCAGCGGCCGGCCCTGGAAGAAGCAGGGAAAGCAGATGCCCTCGAATTGCAGATCGTCCAGACAGCGGCGCGCCTCGACGATGGCCTCCTCGACGTAAGGCAAGGGCACCCAGCCAAAGGCGCGCATCCGGCCGCCGGTCTCGTCGACAACGGCGCGATACAGGTCGTTGGCGACGCGGGCGCCCTCGACCGCTCCGGCCAGATCAGGGACCTGCGTATCCAGTCCGACGGCGGACAGAATCTGGTGGTCGCACTTCGCCTCGTCCATCGTCCGCAGACGACCGGAAAGGTCGCTGGACTGGCCCGATCCGCGTGCGTGGTTCAGCCCCAGCGACACCAGTTTGTCCGTGTAGGCCGCCGGAAAATAGTGCGCGTGCACGTCGATCCGCATTGGTTCTTCCCGTCCGTTTCTTGATCGTTGGACAGGACGGATGAACGTCACCCGGGCCGTTGCCCAATGAGAAATGGCAATGCGGGCATGCAGATCGTTTATCCCCGGCCGGCGCCGTGAATGGGATTCATGAGGCCATAGCCGTTTTTGATTGGCGTTGGCCCCGGCGAGGCGGGATGCCTGCCGCTTCACGCCCTCCTGAGAAGGGCGGAGGAGGATGATCAATGACCGGTTCGAAACCGCGCACGCCTGCGTCGTCCGACGCGAAGGCTGAAGCGAACAAGGCATCTATAGACGCTGTCGCCGCCGATCCGCCCGCGACCGGCAAGGCCAAGGCCTATGCCGCCTATGTGCTGTTCGTGCTGATCCTGGCGAACATGCTGAGCTCGATCGACCGGTCGATCGTCAACATCCTGGTCGAGCCGATCCGGGCGGACCTGGGTTTCAGCGACACCCAGATGGGGGCCATCGGCGGACTGGGCTTCGCGCTGTTCTACGGGTTGCTGGGTCTGCCCATCGCGCGGCTGGCGGACAAGTACAGCCGCAAGCGGATCCTGGCCGTCGGCATGGTGGTCTGGTCGGCCATGACCATGCTGACAGGCCGCGCGGTCGGTTTCTGGACCATGCTGATCCCGCGCATCGGCGTCGGCGCGGGCGAGGCGACGCTGTACCCGACGGGCCTGTCGTTGATCGGCGACTATTTCGCGCGCCACAACCGGCCCCGCGCCATCGGCCTGTTTCAGGTGGGCGTGCATCTGGGCATCATCGTCGGGGCCGCGATCGCGGGGGTGGTCGCCGAGAAGCACGGCTGGCGCCACGCCTTCTTCCTGCTCGGCGCGCCGGGTCTGATTCTGGCGCTCGTCCTCATGGTCACGGTGCGCGAGCCGGAGCGCGGGCGGCTGGATCGCGTGGTGGGCAAGCCGCCACTGACGGACACCTTTGCGACCATGGCCGGCCTGCTGACCGGCAACCGTCCGCTGCTCCTGCTCGTCCTGGGCAGCGCCTTGATGTCGGTCGCCGCCGCCACCCTGGCGAACTGGGGCGCCGCATACCTGATCCGGTCTCACGGCCTGACCCTGTCGCAGGTCGGACTGACCGTCGGGCCGGTGCTCGGGCTGGGCGGCGCGATCGGCACGGTGGTCGGCGGGTTCGTCGGCAGCTGGGTCGCCAAGCGCAGTTCGGACCCCTATGCGCCCCTGAAGGTCATCCTTTGGACGGCCCTGCCGGCGGCGCCGTTCATGACCCTGTTCCTGATGGCTCCGACCATGCCGCTGGTGGTGGTGGGCGGGCTGTGCGGCGGCCTGCTGACGGCCATGCACTATGGGCCGCTGGTCGCCGTCGCGATCGGGCTGGCGCCGGCCGCGCACCGGGCGATGGCCGGGGCGCTGATGATCCTGGGACAGACGGTCCTCGGCTTCGGTTTCGGCCCGCTGATCGCGGGCGGCCTCAGCGATCTGCTGGCTCCCGGCCTGGGAACCGAGGCGCTCCGATACGCCATGCTGATCGCCCCGGCGTCGGTCGTCGGAGCCTGGATCTGCGCAGGGCTGGCCCGTCGGATGCTCATCAAATCCTCCCCGGATACGGTCTGATCGTGACCGGTCGGCCCTGCCACTTCTGCAGGGTCGGCCGGTCAGCGTCGACGGGCGAGTCCGCTGACGCTGTCGCGGATCTGGTCGATCATCCAGCGCAGGCCGCCATCGGACCGGCGCGCCCTGTGCGACTGCACGACCTCTCTCACGGGCGGGATATCGAACGGGGGCTCGAACAGGCGGATCGGCAGGACGTCGGCCTGCATGCGCGCCAGCCGTTCATGGGTGATGGCGATCCGCTGGGTCCCGACCAGCATGCGCGGGACGTGGATGAAAGCCGGGGCGATCAGCTCGATCCGCCGCTCCGGCACATGGGTATCCATCCAGGTCTCGGCCAGGGAACTGGCGCGGATACGGGCGAAGCGGACGACGACGTGACCCAGGCTACGGAAGCGCTCCTCGTCCATCCGGCCATCCGCCAGCAGGGTGTTGCCCTCCCAGGCGACCACCACGTGGCGTTCGTCGTAGAGGGGCTCATACGGGTGGCCGGGCGCCATGTAGAACTCGGGCATGATCAGGATATCAACCTCGCCGGAATCCAGAGAGCCCGGCTGGTCGCTGCCGGGGGCGACGACGTCCAGCACCGCGCCCGGAGCCCGTTCGGCGATCAGCGGAACCAGTCGGCTGATCACGACCTCGGTGATGTAGTCCGAACAGCCGATCCTGAAGGTGCGCCGTGTCGTGGCGGGATCGAAGGCCTGGCCCGGACTGACCGTCGCGTCGATGCGGAGCATCAGATCGCGCAACGGCTCCATCAGACCTTCCGCGAAGGGCGTGGGCGCCATGCGCCGTCCGACCGGAATCAGAAGCTCGTCGTTGAAATGCTCCCGCAGTCGCGACAGGGCGCCGCTGGCGGCGGACTGGCTCAGGAACAGACGCCGCCCCGCGGCCGACACGCTGCGTTCTTCCAACATGACGTCCAGGGCCATCAGCAGGTTCAGGTCCAAACCCTTGAAACGCATCGCCGAACCTACCTATCGATTTGATCGATGGATTTGATCCATCGAACCCATTTTACGGCTTGGATAATCCGTGTTCGTGTCTCCGGCAACTGGCCGACCAAGGAGCCAGGTCACTTAGGGAGGCGTCGATCCGTTCGGCGGCGCGCGGCCATCGCCGCGAAGGCCGGCCGCGTGGACGCGCCAGGGGGAAGAACACATGCGTCACCTGTTGATGTCGTCCGTCGCCATCGTCGCGATGAGCCTGAGCACGATCGCCGCCGCACAGACGGCGGATGCGCCGGGCCAGGAAGACCAGGCCACCGGCCTCGATGACATCGTCGTCACCGCCCAGCGTCGCAGCGAAAACCTGCAACGCGCGGCGGTCGCCGTGTCGGCGGTCAGCGGCGAGGATCTGGTCAATGCGGGAGTCACGGAATCGACCGCCCTGACGCGGCTGGTGCCGTCTCTGGTCGTGCAGCCCGCGGGTGGCAACACCACCTTCTATCTGCGCGGGGTCGGCACCCTGTCCGGCAACGCCTTCGCCGAGAACGCGATCGCCTACAACGTCGGCGGCGTCTACTACGGCCGCCCCACCGCCCCCAACGGCAGCTTCTTCGATCTGGAGCGGATCGAGGTGGTCAAGGGGCCGCAGGGCACGCTCTATGGCCGCAATGCCACGGGCGGCGCCATCAACATCCTGCCCAACCGGCCCCGCATCGGCGACTTCGCCGCCGAGGGCACGGTCGAGGTCGGCAACTATTCGCACCGCAAGTTCGGCGGCATGCTCAACCTGCCGCTGGGCGAGAACGCGGCCCTGCGTCTGGCTCTGCAGGACGTCTCGCGCGACGGCTACATGTCCGACGGCTACGACGACGAGGATTCGACCTCGGCGCGGGCATCGCTGCTGTGGACGCCCGACGACGTCTGGTCGGTGTTGCTGGTGGCGGACTATTTCAAGCAGGGCGGGATGGGCGTCGGCGGCGTCACCGTGCCCAGCGCCTTCTATCCTCGCGGCCCCAATCCGGAGGATCGCATCGGCGGCTCGGATCCACGCAGCACCGGGCCACTGACCACGCAGTTCGGCTTCCTGATCAACAGCGGCAATGTCACGCCGCCGCGCGACGACGGCTTCCTTGACAACGAGTTCTACGGGTTCGCTGCGACCGTCGAAGCCGATCTGGGCTTCGGCACGCTGACGGTGATCCCCGCCTATCGCAAGTCGGCGCCGCGCCTGCGGTTCTACAGCACCGGCTTCCAGGGCAATTTCGACGACGACGTCGATCAGACGTCGCTGGAGGCCCGTCTGGCCTCGAACGGCGATGGCCCGTTCCAGTATGTCGTCGGCGCCTTCCTGTTCAAGGAAGAGGCCGAGGCGACCAACAGCTTCTTCCAGGGCAATCTGTCGACGACGCTGTTCATTCCGTCGCTCGACACCGAGAGCCGCGCCATCTTCGGCCAAGGCACGTTCGCGCTGAGCGACACCTTCCGCCTGGTTGCCGGCGGCCGTTACACGACCGAGGAGAAGACCCAGAACACCCTGCTGCGCCAATCCACCGGACCGGTCGGAAGCGGGCCGTTCGTGACCATCACCGGCGCGCTGGATTTCGACAGCTTCACCTACAAGGCCGGGTTCGAGTGGGACGCCGCGCCAGATTCGCTGATCTACGCCAACATCGCCACAGGCTTCAAATCCGGCGGCTTCTTCACCTCGGTTCGGGACAATACCTATGAGCCGGAAGAGCTGACCGCCTATACGATCGGGGCCAAGAACCGGTTTCTGGACAATCGCCTTCAGCTGAATCTGGAGGCCTTCTACTGGGACTATCGGGACCAGCAGATCAGCTACAACGGCCCGATCCTGGCCAACAACTCCAACCTCTACACCCAGGCGAACGTCACCACGAACGTCGGCGACGCGACCATCAAGGGCGCGGAGCTGGAAGCCCGTTTCCAGGTCGTGCCGGGTGGGGTGTTCAGCGCCAACATCCAGTATCTGGACGCGACCTACGACAGCTTCGTCTACGACGGCTTTTCGGCGACGGGCGCGCCCCCGCGCGTGACCTGCCCGTTCACGGTCAACACGACCCTGCCCGTCGCGGCGCCGGCCCGGGTCTACACGGTCGACTGCTCGGGTCGCCCCGCGATCAATGCGCCGAAATGGTCGATGAACCTGGGCTACGAGCAGACCATCGACCTGTCGAACGGGTTCGCCCTGATCGCCGGCGCGCGCACCCGGATCGAGTCCAGCCGCTTCCTGTCGATCGAATACCTGCCCGAGGAGGAGCAGGAAGGCTACATGACCAGCGACGCCTATCTGACGCTGGAATCGCCGGACGAGCGGTGGTCGGCGACGGCCTTCGTCAACAACATCGAGGACGAGACCATCTACTCGACCAGCTTCCCGCGTCCGATCCTGGGCGTGGTCTACAACGGCCTGCGTCCGCCCCGGACCTATGGCCTGCGCCTGACCGCGCGGTACTAGGCGGATGAGCGACGACAGCTTCCGGCGCATCGTGACGGCGCACGACGACCGGGGGCTGTCGATCGTCCAGAGCGACGAGCAGCTGATGACGATCCCTATCGACAGCGGCGACGCGGCCTTTCGGCTGGTCTGGGCCACGCCAACGGTTCCCGCCGACCTCAACGCGGGGACAGACGGACCTGACGCGCCAGGCAAGACCCTGACGGGCGGCTCGGTTATCCGGGTCGTTGACATGCTGCCGGGCAAGAGTTCGCCGATGCACCGCAGCTATTCGATCGACTATGGCATCGTCCTGTCAGGCCGGCTGGAAATGGAACTGGACGGCGGGGCCATAGTGGCCCTGGCGGCCGGCGACATCGTGGTGCAGCGTGCGACCAATCACCTTTGGCGCAATCCCTCGGCCGATACGGTTTGCCGGATCGTCTTCGTCCTGACTGAGTCCCTGCCTGTGGTCGTCAGCGGACGGGTCCTGCCTGAAATCCATCCGTGAGCAGTCCGTCTCGAACGGTCGTCGTGACCGGGGCGGGCGGGTTCGTGGGCAGCCGTCTGGTTCGGCGGCTGATCGAGGATCCCGCCTTCATCGACGATCGGCTGGTGATCTGCGATCTGGCCCTCGCGGAAGCCGGCTGGCCGGATCGCGTGCGCTGTGTTCGCGGCGACTTTGGAACGCCGGAGGTTCTGCGGGACCTTCTGCGGGACGGGGCAGATGTTGTATTCCATCTGGCCGGCGTCCTGGGCGGCGCGGCCGAAGCCGATCCGGGGCTGGCGCGACGGGTCAACATCGACGCGACCCTGTCGCTGATGGAGGCGCTGCGGGGGCTGCCGAAGCCGGCCAGACTGGTCTTCGCCAGTTCGATCGCGGTGTTTGGCCCGACCGGGCGGGCGTGTATCGACGACGCAACCCCGACCGATCCCGTCATGCTCTACGGCGCGCAGAAGCGGATGGTCGAGGTCGCCATCGAACAGGCGGCGGCGCGCGGCTGGATCGACGGCCTCTCATTGCGCCTGCCCGGCATCGTCGCACGGCCCAGGTCCAGCGGAGGTCTCAAGTCCGGCTTTCTCAGCGACCTGTTCAATGCGTGGACCGAGGGGAGCGACATCGTGCTTCCCGTCTCGCCGCAGGGCACGACATGGCTGCTGTCGGTCAGGGCCTGCGTCGATGCGCTGGTCCATGCAGCCGGACTGCCTGGGTCGCTGCAGACGCCTCGCGCCCTGACGCTTCCGGCGCTGCGGGTCGAGTTCGCTTCCATCGTTTCCGCGCTCCGCGCCGTTGAGCCGACCAGCCCATCGACGATCACGTTCCAGCCTGAGCCGGACATCGAAGCGCAGTTCGGCCGTCAGCCGGCGTTGGAGACACCGTTCGCCGACCATCTTGGCTTTCGCCACGACGGAGACGTTCAGACCCTGGTCGAACGCGCGCTAGAGGAGATCCCCAGGTGATCGATCTGTTTCAGCTGTCGGGCCGGGTGGTGCTGCTGACTGGCGCGACGGGCGGCATCGGAGAGCCGGCCGCTCGCCTGCTGGCGGAGGCCGGCGCCCGGCTGGTGCTGAGCTGCAAGGACGCCACGCGTCTCGCCGACCTCGTGTCCGCGCTTCGCGATGAAGGCCACGCCTGCGACGGACTGGTTTGCGACCTGTCGGGTGCGTCCGCCGTTCGAGGGCTGGCCGAACGAGCGCTCGGGTTGGCCGGACGGATCGACGTCCTGATCTGCAACGGCGGCATGGAGGGCTTCGTCGGACCGATCGGACAGGCGAGCGAGGGCGACATCGATACGCTCTTCGCGGTCAACCTTCGCAGCGCCATGACCCTTACGGCGGCCGTCATACCGGGTATGGCGGACCGGGGCGGCGGCAGCGTGATCCTGGTGGCCAGCATCGCGGGGCTCAGAGGCAATCGGTCGATCGGCCTCTACGGCGTGGCCAAGGCAGGCCTGTCGCAACTCGCGCGCAACCTCGCCGTGGAGTGGGGTCCGTCAGGCGTGCGCGTCAACAGCCTGTCGCCGGGGCTGATCCGGACGCCGTTCGCTCGACCGATCCTGGAGAACGCCGACTATCTTCCGCGCCGGCTGTCCCTGACGCCTCTGCGCCGGGCGGGAGAACCGGCGGAGGTCGCGGGAGCGATACTGTTTCTGGCGTCGGACGCCGGCGGGTTCACTACAGGTCACAACCTCGTCGTGGACGGCGGCACGACCATTTCGGACGGAAACTGAGGTCGAACGGTCGGGCGGAACCCCGCCGTCCGCACGATCGCGACATGGTGCCGGGCCGCCGGTCTCGCGAAGACCTCCCGATGTCAGGCCGTCAGGGCTCTGGGGAGTTTGAAGGTCACGGTCTCCCGTTGACCAGGATCGTCGGCCAGGGTGACGTCGAAGCGGTGCTGCAGCGCCTGGACCACGGCCTGAACCAGCGGTTCGGGGGCGGAGGCGCCGGCCGTCACGCCGACGGTCGAGACGCCCTCCAGCCAGTCCCAGTCGATATGCGAGGCGTCGTCGATCAGTCGGGCGTCGCCGGCCCCGGCACGCAACGCGACCTCGACCAGCCGCACCGAGTTCGAGGAGTTTTTCGACCCGACGACCAGAACCAGATCCGAACCGACGGCCAGTTGCTTGACCGCCTCTTGCCGATTGGTCGTCGCGTAGCAGATGTCTTCCTTGTGCGGGTCAGGCAGCTCCGGGAAGCGGCGTTTGAGCACACGCAGTATTTCGGAGGTGTCGTCCAGCGACAGGGTCGTCTGGGTCGCATAGGCCAGCGGCAGGTCGCCCGGGCGCTGGAAGGCCTCGGCATCCTCGACCGTTTCGATCAGGCTGATCGCGCCATCGGGCAACTGGCCCAGCGTGCCGACGACTTCCGGATGGCCGGCGTGGCCGATCAGGATGATGTGGCGACCATTGGCGTGGTGACGCTCCGCCTCGACATGGACCTTCGAGACCAGGGGACAGGTCGCGTCCAGGAACATCAGTTCGCGGGCGCGAGCGGTGGCGGGGACGGACTTCGGCACGCCATGGGCGGAGAAGACGACCGGCCGGTCATCCGGACATTCGTCCAGATCCTTGACGAAGACGGCGCCGAGGCCCTTGAGCCGGTCGACGACGTGCTTGTTGTGGACGATCTCGTGGCGGACGTAGACGGGGGCGCCGAACTTCTCGATCGCGCGCTCGACGATCTGGATCGCCCGATCCACCCCGGCGCAGAAGCCGCGCGGCGTGGCCATGCGCACCGTCAGGGGGCGACGCAGCTCCGGGGGCGGGGTGACGGGGGAGGGGGCGAGGGCGTCCATGGATGAAACCTAGTCGTTCCGAGGCTGCGTCGCCACCGTGGCGGGCTCGATAGGTTTGCGACGCCTCGCTTTAGCCGCTATCAGGCGGGAAGCCTGACCGCGTTCCGTCAGCGCCAGATTTCCGGATTTCTCAATGCGCCTTGCGACCGTCGCCCTCGCCGCCCTGTCGGTCCTCGTCTCCGCCGGAGCAGCCTCCGCCCAGTCGCGCGATCCCGATCAGCGCCCCGAGCGCGGCCGCAGCACCCAGGACCAGCAGGAAGAGAACGGCGGACGCTCGCGCGCGCCGCGCATCGCCCCCCTGCGATCGGTCGCCAATGCCGGTCCGTGCCCGTTCGTGAAGATCCTCTATGACGCCGCCCGGTTCGTGGAACTGGAGGGCGGTCGCGCCGCCGCCGCCAACGTCGGCTACACAGGCGAGATCGAGGGCGTCACCGCCGGCTGCGCCTACCAAGCGGATGAGCCGATTTCGGTTCAGATGAACATCCTGTTCAACCTCGGCCGCGGACCTCAGGCCACGGGCGACCAGCGCACCTATCGTTACTGGATCGCGGTCACCGAGCGGAACGCCGCCGTGCTGGCCAAGGAATATTTCGACCTGCCGGTGAACTTCGAAGGCGGCGCCACCGCCTCGGTCACCGAGGAGCAGTCGGTGATCATCCCGCGCGCCACGGCGGAAACCAGCGGCGGTAATTTCGAGGTTCTGATCGGCTTCGACGTCACGCCGGAGATGGCCGAGTTCAACCGCACCGGCAGCCGCTTCCGCATGACGGCGGGCCAGGCCGCGGCGACCCCTCCGGCGCAATGACCGACCTCAGGACCGATCTCGGCGAAGCGGTCGCGGCCGCCTTCGCCGCCGAAGGCGTGGACGCATCGGTCGCGCGCGTCACCGCCTCCGACCGTCCCGATCTGGCCGACTTCCAGTCCAACGGGGCGCTGGCTGCCGCCAAGGCGCTGAAGGCCAACCCGCGCGAGCTGGCCGGCCGCGTCGCCGAACGTCTTGCCGCCGACCCGCGCCTGTCGGGCGTCGAGGTGGCGGGCCCGGGCTTCATCAACCTGAAGCTCTCCAACGAGGCGCTGGCGCGTCGGGCGCAGGGCGTGGCCGACGATGCGGCTATGGCCGGGGCCTCGAAGGTCGCCGAACCGCGCAAGGTCGTCATCGACTACGCCGGGCCAAACGTGGCCAAGCCGATGCATGTCGGGCACCTCCGCTCGTCGATCATCGGCGAGAGCCTGAAGCGGCTGTTCCGGTTCCGGGGCGACACGGTCTGGGGCGACGCCCACTTCGGCGACTGGGGCTTCCAGATGGGTCTGCTGATCGTCGCCGTGGGCGACGAGAAGAAGGCTGAGGCCTTCCTGGCCGACGGCGAAGGTCCGTTCCCGGACCACAGCCCGGTGACGCTGGACGACCTCGAGCGCCTCTATCCGATGGCCGCGGCCAAGGCCAAGGAAGACACCGACTATCGGGACCGCGCCCGCAAGGCGACGGCGGAGCTGCAGGGCGGCCGGCCCGGCTACCGCGCCCTGTGGCGGCATTTCGTGGCGGTGTCGAAGACGGCGCTGGAGCGGGAGTTCGGTGCGCTGGGCGTCACCTTCGACCTGTGGAACGGGGAGTCGGACGCCGATCCCCTGATCTCGACGATGGTCGACGACATCAAGGCGCGCGGTCTGGCCGAGTTCGACCAGGGCGCCTGGATCATCCGGGTGGCGGAAGACGGTGAGAAGCGCGAGCTGCCGCCGATGCTGCTGGTCTCGTCGGAAGGCTCGGCCATGTACGGCACGACCGATCTGGCGACGATCCTGGACCGGCGACAGCAGTTCGACTTCGATCTGGTCCTGTACTGCGTAGATCAGCGCCAGGGGGATCACTTCGAACAGGTGTTCCGGGCGGCCTACAAGGTCGGCTACGCCACGCCCGGCCAGCTGGAACACGCCGCCAACGGCACGATGAACGGGTCGGACGGCAAGCCCTTCAAGACGCGGGCGGGCGGGGTGCTGAAGCTGCACGACCTGATCACCCAGGCCCGGGACAAGGCGCGCGAGCGGCTGAAGGAGGCCGATCTGGGCGCCGATCTGCCCGAAGCCGAGTTCGAGGATACGGCGTCGAAAGTGGCTGTGGCCGCGCTGAAGTTCGCCGATCTGTCGAACAGCCGGACGACCAGCTACGTATTCGACCTCGACCGGTTCATGAGCTTCGAAGGCAAGACCGGGCCCTACCTGCTGTACCAGGCGGTGCGGATCAAATCCCTGCTGCGGAAGGCCGAGGCGCAGGGCGTGCTGGCCGGGCCGATCTTCGTCAAGGAACCGGCGGAGCGGGATCTGGTGCTGACGCTGGACGCCTTCGATCAGGCTGTATCGGATGCCTACGACAAGCGTGCGCCGCACCTGATCGCCGAGCACGCCTATCGGCTGGCCCAGGCGTTTTCCAAGTTCTACGCGGCCTGCCCGGTGCTGGCGGCTTCGGAGCCTGAGACGGTGGGGTCGCGGCTGGCTCTGGCCGGGGCGGCGCTGAGCCAGCTGGAGACGGCGCTCAGACTTCTGGGAATCGATTCGCCCGAGCGGATGTAGCCCCCGCGACACGGACTCCGACGTTATCCACTGGTTAACTGTCCCGCTTGGGGCAGGACGAGGCCGGGTATGGCGGGGTCTGGGTACAGGGACGGTCAGACGCCGGCGGTGCGCCGCGGCGGTTTCCGTCTGCCCATCTTCCGCAAGCGCGCCCGGCTGTATGTCGACGGGTTCAACCTGCATCACGCAATCCTCGATCTTGAGCGGCGGGAGCTGCTGTGGCTGGACCTGAACGCTCTGGGGCGGGCCTTGCTGCCGCCCGGAGAGCGGCTGGCGGGGGTCACCTGGGTCAGCGCGCACCGGCCGCAAAGGCGGGACCGGATGGAGGCGCTGCTGGCCTATGAGGAGGCGCTGAGGGCGCGGTCCGTGCGCTGCCTGATGGGGCATTTCGTCATCCACGGGGATCACTGCCAGGCCTGCGGGCACCAGTGGATGGACGCGACCGAGAAGGAGAGCGACGTCAATCTGGCTCTGGCGGTGGCCGCCGACGCGGCCGCGAACCGGTTCGATACGGCCTATATCCTGACCACCGACGGGGACCATGCGGCCACCGCGCGGTTCCTGCACGAGGGATATCCCGACAAGGCCGTGGTCAGCGTCGCGCCGCCGGGGCGGGGGCATAACCGGCAACTGCTGGAGTGGGCGCATCTGAGGACCGAGATCGAGATCGCGATGCTGGAGCGGTCGAGCCTGCCCGAGCGCATCCTGACGCGGTCTGGGTTCGTCGAGCGGCCGGTCAGCTGGCGTCCGGGAGAGGTCACGACGCTGCCGCCAACGCCCCCGCCGCCGACGCCCGAGATCAAGCGTGGGCATCTGCGGCTGGTGGTGTCGAACTGATCGCGCTGGTAGCGAGGGGCCATGACCGACCTGAACGCCTATATCGCCGGCCTGCCCAAGGCCGAACTTCACCTGCACATCGAAGGTTCGCTGGAGCCCGAGCTGATGTTCGAACTGGCCCGGAGGAACGGGGTCCGGATTCCGTTCGACAGCGTCGAGGCGGTGCGGGCGGCCTATGACTTCTCCAATCTGCAGGACTTCCTCGACATCTATTATGCGGGGGCCAACGTCCTGCTGACGCGCGAGGATTTCGAGGATTTGGCCTTCGCCTATTTCCAGCGGGCGGCGGCGGACAATGTCCGTCACGCGGAGGTCTTCTTCGATCCCCAGACCCATACCGACCGGGGCGTGGAGTTCGGCGTGGTGGTCGAGGGGCTGATCGCCGGGATGGACCGGGCCAAGGCGGAACTGGGCGTCAGCTCCGGTCTGATCCTGAGCTTCCTGCGGCATCTGTCGGAGGAGGAGGCCTTTGCGACGCTGGAGATGGCCAAACCCTATCTGCATCACTTCGTCGGGGTCGGGCTGGACTCGTCCGAGGTCGGGCATCCGCCGTCGAAGTTCGTGCGGGTCTTCGCGGCGGCTCGGGAGCTGGGGCTGAAGCTGTGCGCCCATGCAGGCGAAGAGGGACCACCCGCCTATGTGCACGAGGCGCTGGACCTGTTGCACATCGACCGGATGGACCACGGCAACCGCTCGATGGAGGACGAGAGCCTGATCCAGCGGCTGGCGGCCGAGCAGATGACGCTGACGGTTTGTCCGCTGTCGAACCTGAAGCTCTGTGTGGTCAGTGATCTGAAGGACCACCCGGTGCCGGAGATGCTGCGCCGGGGGCTGCACGTGACGCTGAACTCGGACGATCCGGCCTATTTCGGCGGATACGTGAACGCCAACTACTCAAGGCTGGCGGAGGCCGTGGGCCTCAGCAAGGCGCAGGTGACCCAGATGGCGAAGAACAGCTTCGAGGGGTCGTTCCTGCCGGACGCCGACAAGCTGAGGCTCATGGCCGAGGTCGACGCCTACGCCGCGGGCTGAGGTTTCGTCCGTTTCGTCATGTCGCACAGACGGTGACGAAACGTGACGAAACGGACGAAAACGCCGCTGTTCGCACTCTCCGCGAACCGTGAGCGCGATTGTACCGCAGCCGGATACCAAGGCTAACAAATCGGGTCTGGCGGGCTTCCGGGTCAGGCGTGGCGGTGTTTCGGCATGCGCACAAGATTTTATGTGCGACCCTGAAATTGTCATCCCCGATCTCCGCTGCGCTTCGTCGGGGATGACAGGGGGCGCGAGCGCTAGATCGGCAGGATGGCGGTGCCGAAGGCCCGTTTCAATTCGTGGGCGGCGAACGTCTGTGCGGCCGCGGCGTCGGGAACGACCAAGGCCATGCCGAAGAACTCATGCGTCGAGCCGTTGAAGGTCTTGGCCCGGGTGTCAACGCCGGCGGCCTCCAGCTTTTCGGCCAGCTGCTGGCCTTCGGTGCGCAGGGGGTCGATTTCGGCCGTGATGACCGTGGACGAGGGCAGGCCCGACAGGTTGGCCGCGCCGACGACGTTGACGCGCGGGTCGGCGGTCTCCGACTGATCGTTGAAGGTATGCTTCACGAACCATTCGATCATCGGCTTGTTCAGCGGCTTGGCCGTGGCGTTCTCGATATAGCTTTCCGTGTTCAGGTCGTTGCCGACGAGCGGGTAGACCAGCACCTGATGCTTGGGCGGGGTCAGGCCCTGGTCGCGGGCGGCGATCGAGACGTTGATGGCGAGGTTACCGCCGGCGCTTTCGCCCATGACGGCGATCTTCCGGGGGTCGCCGCCGATCGTCTGGGCGTTGGCGAGGGCCCATTTCCAGGCCGCGACAGCGTCGTCGTGGGCGGCAGGGAATTTGTTCTCGGGCGCTTGGCGGTAATGGACCGAAAGGACGACGACATCGGCGAACCGGGCGATGCCACGGGGGCCGCCGTCGTAGACGTCGAGGTCGGCGATGACGAAACCGCCGCCGTGGAAATAGACGACCAGCGGCTTCAGATCGTCGCTGTCGAGGTTGGGCGAATAGACGCGGGCCTGAAGCGGGCCGGCGGCGCCGTCGATGGTGATGTCGCGGGTCTGGATGCCCAAGGTGGGGTCCTGATCCTTGATCGTCTCCTGCAGGATCGCCTTGACCGCGTCGGTCGGGGTGGGCTGGAGGCGGGCTTCCTGCGGCGACAGGCTCTCGATCGGCTTGCCGCCGAGGCGGGCGAGATGGTCGAGGACATGCTGCATCGGAATGTCGGCCTTGGCCGGAGTGTGGCGCGGCTTGTCGTCGTCGCCGAAGATTTTATCGAGGATAGACATAGACTTCTCCGAAGAAGGATGGCGTTGGGGGTGCAGGGCTAAAGCCGGAAAGCCGGGCGACGTTCCGTACGCCGAAGCTTGACTCGCGGCCGGAGTCGGGGCCTTGGTCACCTCGCTCTCGCGGGAGAGATCGGGCGGCCTCAAAAACCGACCCGGAGCCGAAGGCGCAACCGCCCCGGAAACGCTCAGGCAAACGGACCGCGAGGACATTCGGACGCTGGAAAGTCGGTCTTCGGATCGCGCCGACGGAGCAAGACGCCTCACTTCTGGCGTTGGAATCTCTCAGGCTTCAGGACAGCGGGGGCGCGAGGACGGCGGAGCTTTCCGCCTCGATACGCGACCCTGAAAGTCTGGACCGCATGACCGACGAAACACTGAAGACCACCGTCCTGAACGCCGCGCACCGCGCGCTGGGAGCCCGCATGGTGGGCTTCGGCGGCTACGATATGCCGGTGCAGTACGAGGGCGTCCTGGCCGAACACCGCTGGACGCGCGAACATGCCGGCCTGTTCGACGTATCGCACATGGGCCAGTGCAAGATCACCGGCGCGGACGCCATCACCCAGTTCGAACGCTTCGTACCGGGCGACTATCAGGTGCTGAAGTCGGGTCGCCAGAAATACAGCCTGCTGCTGAACGCACAGGGCGGAATCATCGACGACCTGATGGCGGGCAAGCCCGACCACGATGGCCTGTTCGTCGTCGTCAACGCCGGCAACAAGGACGAGGATTTCGCCTTCTGGTCCGAGCACCTGTCGGGCGACGCGACGCTGACCGTGCTGGACGACCGCGCCCTGATCGCGATCCAGGGACCGGAAGCCGCCGAGGTCATGGCGAAGCATGAGCCGGTCCTGGCCGAGTTCGGCTTCATGGACTGCGCGCGGCTGATGCTGTTCGGGGTCGACTGCTACGTCTCGCGCTCGGGCTACACGGGCGAGGACGGCTACGAGATTTCCGTGCCGGCGGCGGACGCCGAACGTGTTTGGAATACGATCCTGGAAGACGCGCGGGTCAAGCCGATCGGTTTGGGCGCGCGGGACAGCCTGCGTCTTGAAGCGGGGCTGCCGCTGCACGGGCATGACATCGATCCGGGGACCTCGCCGGTCGAGGGGGCGCTGACCTTCGCCCTGTCGAAGTCGAGGAAGGAAGCCGCCGACTTCAACGGCGCCGACCGCATCCTGAAGGAACTGGCGGACGGGCCGAGCCGCGTTCGCGTCGGTCTGTCGGTCAAGGAAGGCGCACCGGCCCGTGAAGGCGCCGAGATCGCCGATCTGAACGGAAACGTCATCGGCAAGGTGACCTCGGGCGGGCCGTCGCCGACCCTGGGGCGCAACATCGCCATGGGATACGTGCCGCCGTCGCATGCCGCCCTGGGGACCGAGCTTAAGGTCGTCGTGCGCGGCAAGGCCGCCGCCGCCGAGGTCATCGACATGCCGTTCGTCGCCCAACGCTATTACCGCAAACCGAAAGCCTGAGGGATCACCATGCACTTCACCAAGGATCACGAGTGGGTTCGCCTCGACGGCGACGTCGCCACCGTTGGCATCTCCAAACACGCCGCCGACCAGCTGGGCGACGTGGTGTTCGTCGAAACCCCGGAAGCCGGCAAGACCGTCGGCAAGGGCGACAGCTTCGCCGTCGTCGAGAGCGTCAAGGCGGCGTCGGACGTCTATGCGCCCGTGTCGGGCGAGGTGATCGAGGGCAATGCGACGCTGGCGACCGCGCCGGAGACGGTCAACGCCGACGCCGAAGGCGAGGGCTGGTTTGCGAAGATCAAGGTGTCGGACGCCTCGGCAATCGACGGCCTGATGGATCGTGCGGCCTACGACGCCTTCCTCGCTTCGCTCTGATTTCCCTTTCACGCTCGGACTCCCCGCCATGCGTTACCTGCCCCTGACCCCCGACGACCGGACGGCGATGCTCGCCGCCATCGGCGTCAAATCGATCGACGATCTGTTCGTGGACGTGCCCCAGCCGGCGCGGCGGGACGGCTTCGTCGACCTGCCCCACGTCATGGGGGAGCTGGAGGTCGACCGTGCTCTGTCGGCGATGGCGTCGCGGAATGTCGCGGCGGGATCGAGGCCCTTCTTCTGCGGCGCGGGGGCCTATCGCCACCATGTGCCGGCGACGGTGGATCACGTGATCCAGCGCTCGGAGTTCCTGACCAGCTATACGCCCTACCAGCCCGAGATCGCGCAGGGGACGCTGCAGTATCTCTATGAGTTCCAGACCCAGGTCGCGAACCTGACGGGCATGGATGTTGCCAACGCCTCGCTCTACGACGGCTCGACCGCGATGGCCGAGGGCGTGCTGATGGCGACGCGGGTGACGCGCCGGAACAAGGCGGTCATCTCGGGCGGGGTGCATCCCCACTATGTCCGGGCGACCGAGACCGTCGTGCACGCCGTCGGCGTCGAGACCCAAGTCCTGGCCGCCGCCGTGGACGCGGAAGCCGACGTCATCGCCCAGATCGGACCCGACACGGCCTGCGTCGTCGTCCAGACCCCGAACGTCTTCGGCACGGCGACGGACGTGACGAAGATCGCCGAGGCCGCCCACGCCGCCGGCGCTCTGCTGATCGTCGTGGTCACCGAGGCCGTGTCGATGGGGCTGCTGAAGTCGCCGGGTGAGATGGGGGCAGATATCGTCGCCGCCGAGGGCCAGTCGATCGGCAACGCCCTGAACTACGGCGGGCCGTACGTCGGTCTGTTCGCCACGCGCGAGAAGCTGATCCGTCAGATGCCGGGCCGCCTGTGCGGCGAGACGGTCGATGCGGACGGCGAGCGGGGCTTCGTCCTGACCCTGTCGACGCGCGAGCAGCATATCCGCCGCGACAAGGCGACCTCGAACATCTGCACCAACTCGGGCCTCTGCAGCCTGGCCTTCACCATTCACATGAGCCTGCTGGGCGAGACGGGGCTGCGGAAGCTCGCCCTGCTTAACCACGAGAAGGCGCTGGCGACGCGCGATGCCCTGGCCGCCATTCCGGGGGTCGAGATCCTGACCGGTCGGTTCTTCAATGAGTTCGCCGTGAAGCTGCCGAAGAACGCCGCCGAGGTGGTGGACCAGCTGGCCGCGCATCATGTGCTGGCCGGGGTGCCCTACAGCCGCCTGGCGCCCGACGCCGGCATGGACGACGTCCTGCTGGTCTGCGCGACCGAGACGACGATGGATGTGGATATCCAGATCCTTGTGAAGTCGATGACCAAGATCCTGGCCGGAGCCTGACCATGAGCACGATGAACACCGTCGGCCGTCCGACCGCGCCCACCGCCGTTGACCACGACTACAAGCATCCGACCCTGACCGGGGCCCGCGGCTTGTTGCAGGACGAACTGCTCATCTTCGAGAGCGACGGCTGGGGCAAGACCGGCGTCGACCTGCCGGAGCCGAAGACGGACGGCAGCGATCTGGGTGATCTGGTCCGCCGCGATCCGATCGGCCTGCCGGGGCTGTCCGAGCCCGAGACCATGCGCCACTACGTTCGGCTGTCGCAGAAGAACCACGCGATCGACCTCGCGCTGTATCCGCTCGGCTCGTGCACGATGAAGCACAATCCGCGCCTGAACGAGAAGATGGCGCGCCTGCCGGGCTTCTCGGACATCCACCCGCTGCAGCCGATCTCGACGGTGCAGGGGGCGCTGGAGCTGATGGATCAGCTGTCGCACTGGCTGAAGACCCTGACCGGCATGCCGGCCGTCGCCCTGTCGCCCAAGGCGGGCGCGCATGGCGAGCTGTGCGGCCTGATGGCCATTCGCGCCGCGCACGAGGCCTCGGGCCAGCATGAGGCGCGCCGCAAGGTGCTGGTGCCGACCTCGGCCCACGGGACCAACCCGGCGACGGCGGCCTTCGTCGGCTATTCGGTGGTGGAAGTCGCCCAGACCGAAGACGGTCGCGTGGACGTGGCCGATCTGGCGTCGAAGCTGGGTCCGGACGTGGCCGCCATCATGGTGACCAACCCCAACACCTGCGGCCTGTTCGAGCGCGACATTCTGGAGATCAGCCGGCTGACGCACGAGGCGGGCGCCTATTTCTACTGCGACGGCGCCAACTTCAACGCCATCGTCGGCCGGGTGCGCCCGGGCGACCTGGGCGTCGACGCCATGCACATCAACCTGCACAAGACCTTCTCGACGCCCCACGGCGGCGGCGGGCCCGGTGCGGGTCCGGTGGTGCTGTCGGAGGCGCTCGCGCCCTTCGCCCCGGCCCCCTGGGTCGTGCACGGCGCCGACGGCTATGAGTTGATCGAGCGGGAGGAGGGCGACGCGGCCCAGGCTTTCGGCCGTCTCTGCGCCTTCCAGGGGCAGATGGGCATGTATGTCCGCGCCCTCAGCTACATGATGAGCCACGGCGCCGACGGCCTGCGTCAGGTCGCCGAGGATGCGGTGCTGAACGCCAACTACATCAAGGCCCGCCTGTCGGACGTCATGTCGGCGGCCTTCCCGGACGGTCCCTGCATGCACGAGGCCCTGTTCGACGACGAGTGGCTGAAGGGCACGGACATCACCACGCTCGACTTCGCCAAGGCGATGATCGACGAGGGCTTCCACCCGATGACCATGTATTTCCCCCTGGTCGTCCACGGGGCCATGCTGATCGAGCCGACCGAGACGGAATCCAAGGCCGAGCTGGACCGGTTCATCAACGCCCTGCGCCTGCTGGCCCAAGCCGCGAAGGCCGGCGAGGTCGAGCGGTTCAAGGGGGCGCCCTTCCACGCGCCGCTGCGTCGTCTGGACGAGACCCGCGCCGCGCGTTCGCCGAAGCTTCGCTGGGTCGCGCCGGAAGGTACGAACATCGCGGCGGAGTGATCTCGACGCGACAGGATGCGTGAAAGGCCATGCCGGTTCGCCGGCATGGCCTTTTCGTTGGCCGGTCAGTCGAGGGCGGGAGCGGCGTAGTTCTGGTTCTAGACCGTCTTGGGGGTCTGGCCGTAGGCGTTGGCGGTCGGCTCCCCGCTCAGGAAGCCGAGGGTGACTAGGAAATAGACGGCGCAGATCACAAGGATGACGGCGAAGGCGAACAGGAAGGCGCCGGCGAACGGGATGGGCGGCGGCTCGAGCCCGGATGCCAGGACCACCATCGGAATAAAACTCCAGCCGTAGCTGGTCAGTTGATAGGCGATCACGCCGACGCCGGACTGGCCGCGATCGTGGGAGCGACGCACGCCGACGGCGGTCTGGATCCAGAAGACCAGAGCGCCCACCGCCAGGTTCAGGACGACGATCGCCACAGGCATGGCCGAGCTGCTCGCGAGGTTAGACCAGTCGCCCCCCGACGCCGTCAGGCTGACAACGGTGATGAAGAGGCTGCCGAGGATGGCCACCCCGATGGTGGTCAGCCACCATTCTGAGCGACGGGCACGGCCTTCGAAGCTGAACAATCCGGTCAGGCTGATCACTTCAGGCTTCGCGCATCGGAGGCGCGAAGCCGTGCCGCGCCTCGTCGTCGGCGCGCGCCTGATGCCTGACGCCATAGGCGTTCTCGCCCTTGTCGCCGGGGAGAAGGATCAGCACGGCGAACAGGGCTTGGGCGCCGACGAACGGGACCAAGGCGATCAAAGCGTAGCGGCCTGGGCGTCCCAGGTCGCGAAGGCGTCGGGCGCTGAGGATCAGAAAGGCCCCGAAAAGGGCAAGCGTCACGGCCGCGAGGGCGGCGTAGCGCGCGCTCTGGTTTGTCGTCTCGTGGATCGCGGCGTCGATCGCCGCGCCGTAGACCTTATAGTCGCCGTGCCACAGCGAATCCAGGATCCGCCCGCTCTCGATGAAGTTCGGCAGGTCCAGAAGCAACGGCTGCGCCAGCAGCATGATCAGCCACAGGCCGATTACCGAGAGAAAATAGGGGAGTCGCGACATGCGTCCCCGAAACACTTCCGAACGAAACACGGGCGCCTCCCTTGATCTCCGAACTCTAGCAAAGGTTGTCGGAACGGCAACGCCTCTCGGGTCCTACCGCAACTGCGAAGCACGCGGTTGTGAATGTGGCTGAATAGCGTCCTGACGCGACAGGCGTAGAGTCCTCCCTGCGTTATCGGAACGGAAACAAGCGTTGGGAGGCGCTGTCGTTATGATGTCACGCGTACAAAAGGGCGTAATCGCTGGCCTGTTCGCCACGGTCGCCGTCTCAATACTCGAAGCTGTGAACCTGTTTGCTGGTCCGTGGGTGGAGCCGTTTCCGCTCTTTGTGGCCAGTCTGATCGGGATGCCCGGAAACCTGACCGTGGGGTGGATCGCCCACTTCGTCGCCGGGTCGGTGATCCTGGGCTCCCTGTTCGGGATCCTGTGTCCCCGGATGCCGGGCCAGACCGCCGAGACCAAGGGCATCATCTTCGCCGTCGGCGCCTGGGCGGTGCTGATGGTGATGGTCTTCCTGATCGGCGATCCGCGGATCTTCCGCGGCACCGGCGGGTTCGGCATGGTCGCCTGGATGCTGGTCAGCCACGCCGTGTTCGGCATCGTACTGGGCAATGTCTACGCCCGGCTGGTGGAGCGCGAGAAGCGGGCCGCCAAGATGATGGACGGGGTGGCCCCGGCCCACTGACGACCCCGCAAAAGAGAAGGGCGGCGCACCAGCCGGTGCGCCGCCCTTTTTCGTTGTCGCTGACGACGGGGCCTAGTTCAGGCGCGAGCCGATCTGGGCGATGGCGGCGTCGAGCAGGGGGTCGGTCTTCGCGCCGGCGATGCGGGCGGTCAGGATGGTCTCGGCGGCCTGGGCTGCGACCTCGGCGGCGGCGGCCTTCACTTCCGCCGTGGCCTGAACCTCGGCGGAGGCGATGCGGCGTTCGGCGAGGGCCTGACGACGGGCCAGGGTCTCTTCGAGGCGGACCTTGGCGTCGGCTTCCATGATGCGGGCGTCGGCTTCGGCGGCGGCCAGCATGTCGCGGGCCTGGGCTTCGGCGGCGGCCTTCTCTGCGCGGATCGTGGCCAGCAGGGCCTCGGCCTCGGCGCGCAGGCGCTGGGCCTCATCGAGCTCGGCCTGGATCTTGGCGCCCTTGGCGTCGAGCTGGCCGGCGACCAGTTTCGGCACGCCGACGAAGACGCAGATGCCGATGAAGATCAGCAGGCCGACGAGGACCCACATCTCAGCGCTCTGGAGGCCCCAGAAGCCCTCTTCCATGAACATGTTCATCAGGCGGCTCCCTTGACGGCGGCGGCGGCCTCGGCGGCCGTGGGGGCCTTGCCGGTCAGGCGCTCGACGATGGCCGAGGCGGTGTCGGCGGCGATGGTGGCGACATTGGCCATGGCGGCGTCGCGGGTCTTGCCGATGGCGGTCTCGGCCTCGGCGATGCGGGCGTTGACGATGGCTTCTTCCGCGGCGGCGCGACGGTTGGCTTCGTCGGTGACGCGGGCCCTGGCGGCGACGGAGGCGGCGCGGCTGTCGGCGCGGGCCTTCTCGACCTCGGCCTTGGCGGCTTCGGCTTGGCCGGCGGCCTCGGCCTGGACCTGACGGGCCGTGGCGATGGCGGTGGAGATGGTGCTTTCACGCTCGTCGAACACGCGGCGCATGCGCGGGGCGAAGACCTTGGCGATCAGCAGATAGAGGATGGCGAACAGGACGATCAGATAGACGATCTGTCCGAACCAGTGCTGGAACTCGAACTGGGGCAGGCCGCCGCCTTCGCCGTGAGCGGCTTCGGTCGAGGCATGCGTGTCCGCGACCGCGGCGTGATCAGCCGCGTTGGGCACGGGAGGTGCGAATTCGGTGTGTGCAGTCATGGTCCGTCTGTTCTGAAATCAATCGAAAAGGCGCGGCAGCCGGGATCACCGGCGCCGCGCCTGATCGGATGCGGCAATCAGGCCGAGTAGAGCAGGATGCCCAGAACGAAGGACAGGATGCCCAGGGCTTCGGCCAGGGCGGCGCCCACGAACAGGTTGCCGATTTGCGAGCCGGCGGCCGACGGGTTACGCAGTGCGCCCGTCAGGAACGAGCCGAAGATGTTGCCGACGCCGATGCCGGCGCCGATCATGCCGGTCATTGCGAGGCCGGCGCCGATGAGCTTGGCGGCTTCTGCTTCCATAATCTTAAGTCCTAGTCTGAGGTTGGTTGGGTTGGTGAGGAACTGAGGTGGGGCTTTAGTGCCCGTGGCCCAGGTTGACCACATCGTTGAGGTAGATGCAGGTCAGAACGGCGAAGACGAAGGCCTGGAGGAAGGCCACCAGGAACTCCAGCGCGGTCAGGCCGACGGTCATGCCCATCGACATCAGGGCGATCGGGATGCCGAGGCCGAGGCCGACGGAACCGCCGACACCGATGACCACGAAGCCGGCGAAGACCTTCAGGGCGACGTGGCCGCCCATCATGTTGCCGAACAGACGAAGGGTCAGAGTGACCGGGCGCAGCAGGAACGAGACGAACTCGATGATGATCACGAAGGGCAGGACCGGCCACGGCACGCCCGACGGCACGAACAGCTTGAAGAAGCCGAGGCCATGCTTGGCGAAACCGATGGCCAGCACCAGCAGGATGGTCAGCACACCGAAGGTGGCGGTGACGGCGATCTGCGAGGTGGCCGTGAAGGTCAGGAACAGGCCGATGAAGTTCATGGCCAGGATGAAGGTGAAAACGGTGAAGACGAACGGGAACAGCTTCCTGCCGTCGTGGCCGATGATCGAATCGACGATGCCGTCGATCATGCCGAACAGGGTCTCGCCGGCGGACTGCCAGCGACCCGGAACGACCTTGGCGCCGGCGGTCACGACCTGAAGGAACAGGACGACCAGGCCGAAAGCGATGGTCATGGCCAGGTGCGAGTTCGTGAACGCGATATGCTGTTCGCCGATGACGGGCAGGGTCACCATCCCGAAGTCGAGGCCTTCGAGCGGGACGATCTGGAACTGGTGAAGCGGATCAGCCATGGGCGCCTTTTACGTCTCTTCGTCATCATCGAAGGGAACCGACTTCGGCTCCACTCCGCTTGCTTTCGCCTGGGCCATCAGGCGTTGCGCCGTCGACCAGGCCATCCAGACCGAAACGGCGAAGCCCAGAAGGACGCCGCCGATCAAACCCCAGGGTCCGGTATCGAGGAACCGGTCCGCGATCGCACCCAGGGCCAGCCCTACGAACACGCCGCCGAACAGGTCGGCGATGATCCGCCATGCCTGACCGGCCGCCGCCTGACCCGCCGCTTCGTGAGAAACCTCGCGGGCGGTGCGCGCCTCCAGGGAGGATGCGCTTTCGGTGAGGCGTTTGATCGCCTCTTCGCGCGATTCCGGGGGCAGGGACATGGGCTTTGTTGTTTCTAACCCCGCCCGACCACGCATGAATTTGCGGGCCCCGACAGGGGTCTGAATTCGGCGCGGAACCTATAGGCGAGGGGGCGGAAGGTCAAGGCGCGGTGGAACGGCGCTAAGGCGTTGAATTGTCGCGGGTCTCGCAGGTTCCGCTGGACCCTCTCCCGGCGGGAGAGGGAAGTTTACGCCGCCATCCGCTCCCAGGCCTGACCGACGGGCAGGATCTCCAGCCCGGCCGTCTTCGCCAGCCGGATCACGCGGTCGAGGTCGTCGGGCGTGCAGCCGTAGGGCGTCGGGCCGTCCATGACGTCGTGGCCGTAGGCGACGAGCCAGCCCTTGCGGGCGGCGGTCTCGACCATCAGGGCCTCGAGATCGTAACCGGGGAGGCGGCGGCTCTCCAGGCCGATGGCCTGCAGGTTGGCGCGGTCGGCGCTGCCGGCGTTGACCCCGTCGCGGATGCCTCGGGCGAGGGCGAAGCGGTCGGCGACGACGGCCTTGGCGCCGACGGAGACGTCGCCGTAGGGCCAGGCGAAGGTGGTCATGATATGGCCGTCGAGGCGTTCGGCGACCCAGGCGGCGTTCCTGTCGAGGTCGGCAGCGTAGGCCTCGGGCGAGACCTTGAGCGCGCTGGTGTGGCCGAAGGTGTGGCAGCCGACCTCGTGACCGGCGGCGAACAGCTGTTGCAGGTGGGCGGTCGAGAACTGGGGCAGGCCGAGGTTCTCGCCGTCCGACAGGCCGCCGGCAACATAGTAGGTGGCGGCGACGCCGTGGTCCTTCAGGATCGGACCGGCCTCGGTCCAGGCGCTGACCGGGATGTCGTCGAACGACAGGCTGAAGATGCCACGTTCGGGGCGCACGGCTGCGGACCGGACGCCGAGGTAGCGGCCGCCCCGGCGGCGCATCTTGTCGAGGAATGCGGACATTGGGGGAGGATGCACGGACGAGCTTAAGGGCGGTTGAACGATCTCTCCCCGTCATCCTCGGGCTTGTCCCGAGGATCCATGTGTCTTCAGGCCCGATGGCGCAAAGGCGCGCTCAGGCCGGCGCGTACTGGCTAACATCGCGTTTGCTGAACGATGGACCCTCGGGACAAGCCCGAGGGTGACGGAGTGCGGTGGGGAGCTAGCGCGGCTTCGGCTTCAGCGCCCGCCCCGCCACCACGGCGGAGGCGCCGAACTTCTGGCGGAGGGCGTCGATGGTGGTTTCGGTCTTGAGGGTCCGGCGGTCGGGGGAGGCGAACAGCCCCTCGGGCAGGTCCTCGGCGTCCTGGATGTCGGCGAGACCGATGCCGATCAAACGATAGGGGCGGCCCAGTTCGGGGGCGAGAAGTTCGCGGCCGATGGCGAACAGGGCGCGGGCGGTCTGGACCGGGTCGGGCAGGGTCTTGCGCCGGGTGACGATCTTGAAGTCGGTACGGCGCAGCTTGAGGATGACGACGCGGCTGGAGACGCCGTCGCGACGGGCTTTGGAGGCGACCTTTTCGCACAGGGGCCAGAGCTCGGCCTCGAGGTCTTCGAGGGCCGTCAGGTCGGCGTTGAAGGTGTTCTCGGCGCTCATGCCGCGACGGTCGTGTTCGGGGCTGACCAGACGGGCGTCGCGGGCGTGGGCGAGGTCGTGGAGGCGAAGGCCGGTCTCGCCATAGCGTTTGACCAGGTCGCGGACGTCGGCGGCGGCGAGGTCGCCGACGGTGGCGAAGCCGTCGCTGACGAGCGTCTTGCCGAAGACGGGACCGACGCCCGGCAGGATGCGGACGGACTTGGGGGCCAGCAGGGCCTGGGCATTGGCCGTGCCGATGACGGAGAAGCCGCGCGGCTTGTCGAGCTCGGAAGCGATCTTGGCGAGGAAGCGGTTGGGGGCCAGGCCGATCGAGACGCTGAGGCCGGTCTCGTCCTCGATGCGTTTCTGGAGGCGAATGAGCTGGAGCGCGGGCGGGCCGCCGTTGAGGCGTTCGGTCCCGGACAGATCGATCCAGGCCTCGTCAAGGGACAGGGTCTGCACCAGGGGCGTCAGCTCTCCTACAAAGCGGAAAATGCGTTCCGATTCGGGGACGTATTTGGAGAAGTCCGGCTTGATGACGACCGCGTCGGGGCAGGCCTTGAGCGCCTTGAACATCGGCATGGCCGAATGGACGCCCGACTGGCGGGCGATGTAGCAGCAGGTGGAAACCACGCCCCGCACCCCGCCGCCGACGATGACGGGGCGGTCGCGCAGTTCGGGGCGGTCGCGCTTCTCCACCGAGGCGTAGAAGGCGTCGCAGTCGAGGTGTGCGATCGACAGCCGGTCGAGCTCGGGATCGCAGACGACGCGCGGCGAACCGCAGGACGGGCAGCGCCGGACGGCGTCCTCCCCGGTCCAGAGGCATTCACGACAGATCGCCTTCATGGCCAAGCTTGGTTTCCCGACTTCACCCCAACTTAAGACTGCGCAGGCACAATCCCAATCGAAGAAGCGGCATGTCTCTCGGCGCGACGTCCGCGCAAGTCGAGGCGGCCAGACCGGGTGAAGATGTCCAAGAAAGTCCTCATCGTCGAGGATAACGAGCTGAACATGAAGCTTTTTCATGATCTGCTCGACTCGCAGGGCTACCAGATCCTGCAGACCCGCGAGGGGCTGCAGGCGATGGCTCTGGCGCGCCAGCACATGCCCGACCTGATCCTGATGGACATCCAGCTGCCCGAGATCTCGGGGCTGGAGGTCACCAAGTGGCTGAAGGACGACGAGGAACTGGCCCACATTCCGATCATCGCGGTCACGGCCTTCGCCATGAAGGGCGACGAGGAGCGGATCCGGCAGGGCGGCTGCGAGGCCTATATCTCCAAGCCCATCTCGGTGATGCATTTCCTGGAGACGGTGAAGAAGCACCTGAACCAGCCAGTAACGGTAGGGTAGCTCTCCGATGACCGCGCGTATCCTGGTGGTCGACGACGTCGAGGCCAATGTCCGCCTGCTCGAGGCGAAGCTGACGCTGGAATACTATGATGTGCTGACGTGCCAGGACGGGGCGACGGCGATCCAGCTGGCGGCGGCGGAACAGCCCGACATCATCCTGCTGGACGTCATGATGCCCGGGATGGACGGGTTCGAGACCTGTCGCCGACTGAAGGCCGATCCGCTCAGCAGCCATATCCCCGTCGTGCTCGTGACGGCCCTGGACGGGCGCGAGGACCGCATCAAGGGGCTTGAAGCCGGGGCCGACGACTTCGTCACCAAGCCGCTGGACGACGTGGTCCTGTTCGCGCGGGTGCGATCGCTGACACGGCTGAAGCTGGTCATGGACGAGCTGCGCGAGCGCGAGGAGAGCGGACGCCGGCTGGGAGTCACGACCGACGGGGCCGGGCGGCTGCGCGGATCGGGCGGTCGGGTCCTGATCGTCGACGACAATGCGCGCCAGGCCCAGCGGATCGCCGAGGAGCTGACGCGCGAGCACCGGCCCTCGATCGAGATCGACGCGGGCGACGGCCTGATCGCGTCCAAGGGGGCGATCGACCTGATGATCGTCAATGTGGCGGCGGCCGAGTTCGACGGCCTGCGCCTGATCGCCCAGGTGCGGTCGGCCGAGCCGACGCGGCACCTGCCCATCCTGGCTGTGGTCGATCCGGCGGACCGGACGCGGCTGGTCAAGGCGCTGGAGCTGGGCGTCAACGACATCTTGATGAAGCCGGTGGATCCGGAGGAACTGGCGGCGCGGGCGCGAACACAGGTCCGGCGCAAGCGCTACACCGACTTCCTCAAGGAGAAGCTGGACTACAGCCTGGAGATGGCGGTCACCGACGCCCTGACGGGGCTGCATAACCGACGCTACATGGCGGGACAGTTGCAGGCCTTCGTGACGCGGGCGGCCCAGGGCGGCGAGCCGGTGTCGGTGCTGGTGCTGGACATCGACCACTTCAAGAAGGTCAACGACGGCTTCGGCCACGACGCGGGCGACGAGGTGCTGCGCGAGTTCGCGGTGCGCCTGGCCACCAACGTCCGCGCCGTCGACCTGCCGTGCCGGATGGGGGGCGAGGAGTTCGTCGTCGTCATGCCGGGCACCAGGATCGAGGATGCGCACCGGATCGCCGAGCGGATTCGCCGGGATGTGGGCTCGACGCCGTTCCGCGTGATGGGCGGGCAGGAGCACCTGACGGTGACCATCTCGATCGGCGTCGCGACGACGATCGGGGCGGGGGATACGCCGGACGCCCTGCTGAAGCGCGCCGACGAGGGGGTCTACGAGGCCAAGGCCACGGGACGCGACCGCGTCATCGCCCGGGCGGCGTAGGCCGGACAGCAAAACGCCCGGCCATCGCTGACCGGGCGTTTGAAAATCAGCGGGGCGTGAGCCTTACTTGATCTTGCCTTCCTTGAACTCGACATGCTTGCGCACGACCGGGTCGTACTTCTTGACGACCATCTTCTCGGTCATCGTACGGGCGTTCTTCTTGGTGACGTAGAAGAAGCCGGTGTCGGCCGTGGAGTTCAGGCGGATCTTGATGGAGGCGGGCTTTGCCATCGGAAATTACCTTTGCGACGGCGGTTGAGCCGTAAAATGAGAGGCGCGGAACATACTCAGGGAAGTCGCGAAGTCAACGGGCGTATTGGCGCATTGAGAATGTTGTCGCAGCGCGCGACGCTCGCGACATGAAAGTCGCCCTGATCGCCGCCTGCGCCGCCCTGCTGTCCGGATGCGCCGGAACCTATTTCGGCACGATCCCGCCGTCTCCGGCCGAGGGGAACTTCATGGCCAATCTGAACGCCCTGTGCGGCAAGAGTTTCGAAGGGCGGGTGGTGACGAACGACGCCGCCGACGCCCGGTTCGCCGGCCAGCGGCTGGTGATGCAGGTTCGCGACTGCTCGCCGACCGAGGTGCGAATCCCCTTCAGCGTCGGCGAGGACCGGTCGCGGACCTGGATCATCAGCCGGACGGACGACGGACTGCGGCTGAAGCACGATCATCGCCATCCCGACGGCACGCCCGACACCCTGCACATGTATGGCGGCGACAACGTCGGGCCGGGGTCGGCCGAGTGGCAGACCTTCCCGGTCGACGCCTTCTCCATCGCCCTGTTCAACGCCAATGACGCAGCGGTCTCGACGACCAATGTCTGGAACGTCGAGGTCCATCCGGGCCGGATGTTCGCCTATGAGCTGCGTCGCGCGAACCGGCACTTTCGGGTGGAGTTCGATCTGACAAAGCCGGTGGCGGAGTAGGCGAGACCGCCGGTCTTGACCTGAGGCCCCCTCAAGCGTAAACGCGCCGGACTTTCGAGACGGGTCCTTTTCGGGGCCCATCCTGATCGTCACAATTGAACGGACGGGCTGTGCCCGCCGGAACGCCCGAAGCGCGCGTTCCGGTTTTTTCGTTTGGTCGTGCCGCATCCGGTCTCGAACGACCCCGGGCGGTTCACAAGAGCCGTTCAAAAGAAGGAAACCGAGGCGCCCCGGCCGACAGGCACACGCCTCCATCAGAAGTCGAGACTGTCTCTACGATGCCTACGATCAACCAACTGATCCGCAAGCCCCGCAAGCCCAAGCCCGTGCGCAACAAGGTGCCGGCCCTGGAGGGTTCGCCCCAGCGTCGCGGCGTTTGCACCCGCGTCTATACGACGACCCCGAAGAAGCCGAACTCGGCTCTGCGTAAGGTCGCCAAGGTTCGTCTGGCCAAGTCCGGCTACGAAGCCGTGTGCTACATCCCCGGCGAGGGCCACAATCTTCAGGAGCACTCGGTGGTCCTGATCCGCGGCGGCCGCGTCAAGGACTTGCCCGGCGTTCGCTACCACATCCTGCGCGGCGTGCTCGATACGCAGGGCGTGAAGGACCGCAAGCAGCGCCGTTCGCACTACGGCACCAAGCGTCCGAAGTAAGCGACCCGCACTTTCCAGATTCAGCCGGTTTCATCCGGCTTGTTCCAGACACCGATTTAGAAGGCCCAGCCCATGTCACGTCGCCACCGCGCCCAGAAACGCGAAGTCCTGCCGGATCCCAAGTACAAGGATCTGACCGTCACCAAGTTCATGAACTACGTCATGTACGAGGGCAAAAAGGCCGTCGCCGAAAACATCGTCTACGGCGCCTTCGCGATCCTGGCCGACAAGAAGAAAGACTTCGAGCCGGTCCAGACCTTCCACACCGCCCTGGAAAACGTCCAGCCGTCGGTCGAAGTCCGCTCGCGTCGCGTCGGTGGCGCCACCTATCAGGTTCCGGTCGAGGTTCGCCCCGACCGTCGCCGCGCCCTGGCCATCCGCTGGCTGGTCAACGCCGCGCGCAAGCGTGGTGAGAACACCATGACCGAGAAGCTGGCCGCCGAGCTGCTGGACGCCTCGAACAACCGCGGCACCGCGGTCAAGAAGCGCGAAGACACCCACAAGATGGCCGAAGCCAACCGCGCCTTCAGCCACTACCGCTGGTAGGCGTCTTAAAACCGCCCACTAACGACCCTATCTAGAGACTATCCGGCGCGGGCGGTTTGAGATAAATCGCCCGCGCTCGCTTATCCGCCACATCGACGATCTCCCGAGGACGCGGACCGCGTCCTGAACTCACTTCAAGGCACGCTTTCATGGCCCGCACACACGCGCTCGAGGACTACCGCAACTTCGGAATCATGGCCCACATCGATGCGGGCAAGACGACGACGACCGAGCGGATCCTGTATTACACCGGCAAGAACCATAAGATCGGCGAAGTCCACGACGGCGCCGCGACCATGGACTGGATGGACCAGGAGCAGGAGCGCGGCATCACGATCACGTCGGCCGCGACGACCGCCTTCTGGCAGCGCAAGCGCCTGAACATCATCGACACCCCCGGACACGTGGACTTCACGATCGAGGTCGAGCGTTCGCTGCGCGTGCTCGACGGCGCCGTGACGGTGCTGGACGGCAACGCCGGCGTCGAGCCGCAGACCGAAACCGTCTGGCGCCAGGCCGACAAATATTCGGTGCCGCGGATCGTGTTCGTCAACAAGATGGACAAGATCGGCGCCGACTTCGACGCCTCGGTGCAGTCGATCCGCGACCGTCTGGGCGCCAAGGCCGTGCCGATCCAGTTCCCGATCGGTTCGGAATCCTCGCTGTCGGGTCTGGTCGACATCGTCGCCATGAACTCGGTGGTCTGGGACAACGACGCCCTGGGCGCCAACTTCACCGTCGGCCCCATCCCGGCCGATCTGGTCGACAAGGCCAATGAAGCCCGCCAGTACCTGATCGACAACGCCGTCGAACTCGACGACGAGGCGATGGAAGCCTATCTCGAAGGCACCGAGCCCTCGATCGAAGTGCTGAAGAAGTGCATCCGCAAAGCCGTGCTGACCGGCGCCTTCTATCCGATCCTGTGCGGCTCGGCGTTCAAGAACAAGGGCGTGCAGACGCTGCTCGACGCCGTCGTCGACTACCTGCCGTCGCCGATGGACATCCCGCCGACCCCGGGCATCGACTTCAAGACCGAAGAGCCCGTCGTGCGCCGCGCGTCGGACGACGAGCCCCTGTCGATCCTGGCGTTCAAGATCATGGACGACCCGTTCGTCGGCTCGCTGACCTTCTGCCGCCTGTATTCGGGCAAGATGGAAACCGGTCAGAACCTGCTGAACTCGTCGCGCGACAAGCGTGAACGCGTTGGCCGGATGCTGCAGATGCACTCGAACAACCGTGAAGACGTCAAGGAAGCCTATGCCGGCGACATCGTCGCCCTGGCCGGCCTCAAGGACACCCGCACCGGCGACACCCTGTGCGATCCGCTGAAGTCGCCCGTCATCCTCGAGAAGATGGAATTCCCGGCGCCGGTCATCGAGATCTCGGTGGAGCCTAAGACCAAGGCCGACCAGGAGAAGCTGGGCGTCGCCCTGGCCAAGCTGGCTTCGGAAGACCCGTCCTTCACCGTCTCGACCGACCACGAGTCGGGCCAGACCATCCTGAAGGGGATGGGCGAGCTTCACCTGGACATCAAGATCGACATCCTGAAGCGCACCTACAAGGTCGAGGCCACCATCGGCGCGCCGCAGGTCGCCTATCGTGAATCGCTCGGCCGCAAGGTCGACATCGACTACACCCACAAGAAGCAGACCGGCGGTACGGGTCAGTTCGCCCGCGTCATGCTGACCTTCGAGCCCGGCGAGCCGGGCTCGGGCTTCGTGTTCGAGAACTCGATCGTCGGCGGCGCGGTGCCCAAGGAATTCATCCCGGGCGTCGAAAAGGGTCTGAACTCCATCAAGGATTCGGGTCTGCTGGCCGGCTTCCCGCTGATCGACTTCAAGGCGACCCTGACGGACGGCAAGTACCACGACGTCGACTCCAGCGTGCTGGCGTTCGAAATCGCGGCCCGCGCCGCCTTCCGCGAACTGAAGGAAAAGGGCGCTCCGAAGCTGCTCGAGCCGATCATGGCGGTCGAGGTCGTGACCCCCGAGGACTACCTCGGTTCGGTCATCGGCGACCTCAACGGCCGTCGCGGCATGATCCAGGGTCAGGACATGCGCGGCAACGCCACCGTCGTGAACGCCTTCGTGCCGCTGGCCAACATGTTCGGCTATGTGAACACGCTGCGCGGCATGTCGCAGGGCCGCGCCGCCTTCACCATGCAGTACGACCACTACGAGCCGGTGCCGCAACACGTCGCCGACGAAGTCATCAAGAAGTACAGCGCCTAAACCCCAACCATCCCGACGGGCTCAGGCCCGTCGGACACCCCCTGAAAACCTAGGATATGCCCCCTCAATTCAGGGGACGGAGAGAAGAGAATGGCCAAGGAAAAGTTCGAACGTAACAAGCCGCATTGCAACATCGGCACCATCGGTCACGTCGACCACGGCAAGACCACGCTGACGGCTGCGATCACGATGACGCTGGCCAAGGCCGGCGGCGCCAAGGCCATGGCCTATGCCGACATCGACGCCGCGCCGGAAGAAAAGGCCCGCGGCATCACGATCAACACGGCTCACGTCGAGTATGAGACGGCCAACCGTCACTATGCCCACGTCGACTGCCCCGGCCACGCCGACTATGTGAAGAACATGATCACCGGCGCCGCCCAGATGGACGGCGCGATCCTGGTCGTGTCGGCCGCCGACGGCCCGATGCCCCAGACCCGCGAGCACATCCTGCTGGCCCGTCAGGTCGGCGTGCCCGCCCTGGTCGTGTTCATGAACAAGGTCGATCTGGTCGACGACAAGGAGCTGCTGGAGCTCGTCGAGATGGAAGTGCGCGAGCTGCTTTCGTCCTACCAGTTCCCGGGCGACGACATTCCGATCACCATGGGTTCGGCCAAGGCCGCGACCGACGGCGTGAACCCGGAAATCGGCGAACAGCAAGTGTTGGCTCTGATGGAAACCGTCGACGCCTACATCCCGCAGCCGGAACGTCCGGTCGACCTGCCCTTCCTGATGCCGGTCGAAGACGTCTTCTCGATCTCGGGCCGCGGCACCGTGGTGACCGGCCGTATCGAAAAGGGCATCGTCAAGGTCGGTGAGGAAGTCGAGATCGTCGGCATCCGTCCGGTCCAGAAGACGACCTGCACGGGCGTGGAAATGTTCCGCAAGCTGCTGGACCAAGGTCAAGCCGGTGACAACGTCGGCGTGCTGCTGCGCGGCACCAAGCGTGAAGACGTCGAGCGCGGTCAGGTCCTGTGCAAGCCGGGCTCCATCACCCCGCACACCAAGTTCGTCGCCGAAGCCTACATCCTGAACAAGGAAGAAGGCGGCCGTCACACGCCGTTCTTCACCAACTACCGCCCGCAGTTCTACTTCCGCACCACGGACGTGACCGGCATCGTTCAGCTGAAGGAAGGCGTCGAGATGATCATGCCCGGCGACAACGCCGAGCTGAACGTCGAGCTGATCACGCCGATCGCCATGGATCAGGGCCTGCGCTTCGCCATCCGTGAAGGCGGCCGCACCGTCGGCGCCGGCGTCGTCGCCAAGATCATCGAATAAGTAACCCGACGGTCCTGATGGACTGACTATCGAGACGGCCCCCGGAGCGATCCGGGGGCCGTTTTGCTTTGGGTCGGAACACCCTGTCCCACCCCGCGTTCGCCAGCGAGTGTTTCCAAAGGAGCCCTCGATGAAAGCCATCTGGACCCTGTCCGCCGTGACCGGCGCGACCATGCTGCTTGGCGCCTGCGCCACCACCGACGGATACGCCTCGCGCTGCGAGCGGGACTACGTGGAGAATCAGAGATATGCGACCGCCAGCGGGGCGGCGCTGGGCGCTCTGGCCGGTGCGGCGATCGCGGGCGAACGTGACCGGGAGCGGGGAGCCGCGATCGGGGCGCTGGCCGGCGGCCTGCTGGGCAACCAGTTGTCGGAGCGGGACGATCCCTGTGGCTACGGCTTCGGCGGCTATAATCGCGACGGCCGCTATGGCTATGATCGCGTGCCGAGGCGCGGAAGCTACGGCTACTATTGAGCCGCAAGGCTTATCCGCGGACCCCGGACGGGCGCTATTTCGTGGTGCGTGGACGCCTGTGGCGAACATCGAATCCGGCGCTGGGCGAGGCCGAGCGCGAACGGCATGTCCATGAACTGATGACGGCGCGGCGGGCGGTGCGGACGGCGCTGGCTGCTGATGACGCGACCGCGCTCAAGGCGGCGCGGGCGGGCGTGCAGGCGGCGAAGGTCGCTCTGGGCGAGCGCGGCCCGGTCTGGTGGGACGACGGCGCGCCTGACCTGAACCGGCATATGGCGAAGAACACACCCTATGCCGCGTGGCATGCCGGGCTGGACGCGGGATAAGAGGAGGGATGCCGTTTCGTCTGATGGTCCTGCTGGTCTTCCTCGCCCTCGGCGGCTGCGTGGCGACGCATCCGGGCGAGGTCGACCAAGTGCGGTTCGCGCCGGACCGGTCCTTCGTGCAGGCCCGGACCGAGGGCGGCGTCGTGCGCGGCGTCCAGGGGGCGGGCGTCCGGGCCTTTCTCGGCGTGCCCTATGCGAAGGCGCCGGTCGGGGATCTGCGCTGGCGCGGGCCGCGCCCGGTCGAGGCGTGGGGCGGCGTCAGGGACGCGACACGGCTGGGGTCTGATTGCATCCAGGCCTTTGGGCGCAAGGCCATTCTGGGCGGAGGCGGCGGGCTGGTGGTCGGGTCTGAGGACTGCCTGTTCGTCAATGTCTATGGGCCTGCGGGCGAGCCCGGGCGGGCGCGGCCGGTGATGGTCTATCTGCACGGCGGGGCTTTCACGATCGGGTCGGGCGCCAACTACGACCCGTCGCGGCTGGCGGCCGAGCAGGATCGGGTCGTGGTAACGGTGAATTTCCGGCTCGGGGCGCTGGGCTGGCTGGCGCACCCAGGGTTCGAGGCCGAGGGCGAGGGCGTCGGCGGCAACTGGGGGCTGATGGACCAGCAGGCGGCGCTGCGCTGGGTGCACCGGAATATCGGGGCCTTCGGGGGCGATCCGGGCGATGTGACCGTGTTTGCGGAGAGTTCGGGGGCGTGGAGCGCCTGTTACCTGATGGCGTCGCCGGGGTCGGAGGGGCTGTACCAGCGGGTCATCCTGCAGAGCGGACCGTGTCTGGAGCCCCAGTCGCTCAATGCGGCCAAGGATCAGGTCCCGGCCGGGCCGCCGTTCGCCGACGACCTGGGATGCACCGAGCAAGGGCAGGTGGCCTGCCTGAGGAACCTGCCCGCTTGGCGGATTGCGCGGGCCCCGTCGTTGCGGTCCGGGATCAACGGGCCCGGGTCGTGGGGGCCGGTGCATACGGATGCTACGGTGCCGATCAGCCCGCCCGAGGCCTTCGCCAGCGGCCGCTTTACGCAGGTCCCGGTCATCGTGGGGACCAACACGGACGAGGGGCGGTTGTTCGCCGTCGAGGTCAAGGACATGGATCGCTACGGGCGTGAGACCGTCTGGCTGTACGGTGATGACGGGGAACGGGCGCTGGAGCGGTATCCGGTCGGGGCCGAGGGGCCGGCGGTGGCGATCGCTCAGAGCTTCACCGACAGCCGGTTCGCATGTCCGGCGGACGCGCTCCGGCGACTGCTGGCGCGGCATGTGCCGGTCTACGGATACGAGTTCGCGGACGGGGAGGCGCCGTTCCTGCTGCCGGACTGGATCACGGGGCTGGACATGGGGGCCTATCACGCGAGCGAGCTAGCCTATGTGTTCGGGACGACCTGGCTGTTCGCGGACGCCGGTCGGTGGACGCCCGAGCAGAGAGCGCTGTCGGACCGGATGATGCGGCTCTGGGCCGGGTTCGGGCATGACGCAGACTTCGAGGCCGACTGGCCGCGCGTCAGCGAAGGCGGCGGGCCGGTCGTGGTGTTCGATCCGGCGGGGGACCGGATCGATGAGACCTTCCACGACCGGCATCTGTGCGGGTTCTGGGGCGGCACGACGTTGGGGGCCGTAGAGCCTAGCTAAATATGACTTCAACGCCCGGCTTGACCGAGGCGGCGAGTTGTTCGGCGCTCCAGTTCGTCAGGCGGACGCAGCCATTCGAGGCGGTCTTGGCGATCTTCGACGGATCGGGCGTGCCGTGGATGCCGTAGGTGTCGCGCGACAGGTCGATCCAGACCGCACCCACGGGATTGTTCGGCCCGGCCGCGACAACGAACTTGCGATCCGCAGTGCCGTAGGTCAGCCGGTCCGGATCGTAGGTGTAGTTCGGCTCGGGCGCGACGCCGACGACGGTCAACCGTCCGGTTGGAGCGGGACGGCTGCTGGACCCGATCGTCGCCGGGTAGAAGGCCAGCAGAGTCCCGTCCGCTCCGAACGCCCTGACAGCGCTGTCGGCCTTGCTGACGAGAATGCGGGTCACGGCCGCCGGCAGGGGCTGGGCGGAGATCGCGGGGACGACGATCGTCTGGCCCGCGCGGGCGAAGTCGGCGCCGGGGTTGAGCGCCGTAAGCAGGGCTTCGGTCACGTGAAACTTCTCGGCCAGACCTTCGAGCGGGCTGGCGTAGTTCAGGGCGGTGAGTTCGGCCTGGGCCTCGAGGCCTTCGGGCACGGGGGCGAAGGGGCCGGCCACGTCGGCGGCTGTGATCGTATATTGGGTCGTCACGGGCGCGGCGGCGTGGGTCAGCTTCGCGAAGACCTCGGCGTTCAGGTCTCCGTCGGACTGCAAACCGTTGGCTTTGGCGAAGGCGGCGACGGCCTGACGGGTATTTTCGCCGCCGAGGCCGTCGATTGCGCCGGGCGAGAACCGGGCGCGGTCGAGCAGGATCTGGGCGCGGATAATCTCCGGCCGGGGCGGGGTGGTCGCAGCAGGGGTGGCGGGGTCGGCGCCCGGCGCGGTCGGCTGGGCCGCGGTCGAAGGACTCGCCGATGCGGCCGGCGTCGGCTGCCAGACGGCGGCTTCGATGGATCGGGCCGAAAGTGCGCCGGTCGCGCCGGCAGGCGTCGGCTGTTCGGTCGGGGCGTTGGGCGCTACGGCCTGCGTCTTCGGATCGGGCGCGCCGCACGCGGCCAGCGACACGGTGGCGAGAAGGGCGGCGACAAGCGACGGACGGATCATGAACTCAACTCTCGGGCGACTGGAGTTAGCCAACCCGCACGTCCGTTTACCGTTCCGCACAACCGGCTGGGGCGGGGGCTTGCGTGCAACCCCGAAGCGGGGCCTACGTTCGGTTCGGGACGTTAGGATTTTGGTAACCATCATGCGACGCGCGCTTCGGATCGGACTGTTCATCGGCACCCTGATCGGTGTCTCCGCCTGCATGACGGTGGATGGCGGTCAGTCGGGCGCCTATGGTTCGATCGAGGCCGGCCGGACCCGCTGAACCGTCCGCTCAAGGAAATCGTGGCGAAACCGGCCGCATTCCGCTAGGACCGAACAGCGGACGCCGACTGTCGCGCCGCGCTGGTCTTCTCCCCCTTAGATGTTACTCATCGCCATCGTCGTCGTCGTGCTCCTCGTGGTGCTGAACGGCCTGTTCGCTATGACCGAAATGGCGGTCGTCTCGTCCCGGAAATCCAAGCTGCAGAGCCGGGCCGAGCGGGGCGACCGGGGGGCCCGGGCCGCGCTGAAGCTGGCGGAAGAGCCTACCCATTTCCTGTCGGCGGTCCAGGTCGGCATCACCCTGATCGGCATTCTGGCGGGCGCCTACGGTCAGGCCGCCATCGCCGGCGAGCTGACCCGCATCATCGAAACGTCTTTCCCGGCAACGGCCGCCTGGGCCGAGTTCGCTTCGACCGCCCTGGTGGTGGTCTGCATCACCTATGTCTCGCTGATCGTCGGCGAACTGGTGCCCAAGCGGATCGCGCTGATCTTCCCCGAAGCGGTCGCGTCGAAGATGGCGGCGCCGATCTCGACCGTCGCCGTCGTGCTGTCGCCGTTTGTCATGCTGCTGACGGCCTCGACGTCCGGCATCCTGAAACTGCTCGGCGTGAAGGATCGCGATGGATCCGACGTCACCCAGGAGGAGGTCGAGACCATGATCGCGGAGGGTACGTCCGCCGGTCTGATCGAGCCTGAAGAACAGACGATGATCGAGGAGATCCTGACCCTCGGCGACCGTCCGATCCGCGTGGCCATGACGCCGCGCCACGAGGTCTTCTGGATCGCCCTGGACGACACCGAAGAAGTCCTGCGCGAAGAGATTCGCACCTGCCCCTATTCGCGGATCGTCGTGGCCAAGGAGAGCGACGTCGATAATCCGCTGGGCGTCGTCCACAAGAAAGACCTGCTGGACAGCCTGCTCACCAACGGCACCTTCGACATCGAGGCCCTGGTGCAGACTCCGGCCTTCATCCCGCAATCGACCTCCGTGCTGAAGGCGCTCGAGATCCTGAAGTCGTCCAAGGTCCACATGGCCTTCCTTGTCGACGAGTACGGCGCCTTCGAGGGGGTGGTCACGGCCACCGACCTGCTGGAGATGATCGCCGGGGACTTCGACGAGGGGCACGACGACAAGGAGGCCTGGATCCGCCAGCGCGAGGACGGCACCTGGTCGGTCGACGGCCGGACCGACCTGGAGGAGCTCGCGGATGTGCTGGGCGAGGATTTCGGCGACGCCGACGGCTTCCACACCGTGGCCGGCCTGGTGCTGCACCAGCTGTCGCGGGTGCCGGACGAGGGCGAAATCCTTCAGCTCGGCCGGTTCGAGGTCGAGGTCATCGACATGGATGACCGCCGCATCGACAAGCTGTTGTTCAAACAGGTCGTGAACAAGAAAGACGAGGCCGAAGCGGTCGCGGCGCATCTGGATCACTAGAATATTCTCCCTCCCCGTTCGGGGAGGGTGGTCGGAGCGAAGCGGAGACCGGGTGGGGGCGGCTGCGCGATGCGGACGCCGCTGTAAGTGGCTTGCCTTGCCGCCCCCACCCGGTCGCTGCGCGACCACCCTCCCCCGAGGGGGAGGGAGAGGAATAGCCTTGAAATCGCCGGGCCTCTCGGGCATAGCCCCCGGTCTGGCGAGCAGACGCGCCGTTGGGTTCGCCCACGGCGCGCTTCTGTATTGTCTAGGAGCTTAGCTCAGCTGGTAGAGCACCGGTCTCCAAAACCGGGGGTCGTGGGTTCGAATCCCCCAGCTCCTGCCACTTCCCCCTGTTCCCGCAGACTGGGCATCCCCATCTGCGGGGACAGGATCAAGCGTTTACGAAGAGACCCCTAGAGCCCATGGCCAAGTCCAAGTTCACCCCCGGACGCCGCACCGGCAATCCGGCGGCCGGCGCCAAGCCGCAGATGGCCGCCGCCGCCTCGGCCTCGACGGTCACTGTCGACGCGCCCGTGGCCAAGCCGCGCACCTCGCCGGCCCAGTTCTTCAGCCAGGTTCGCGCCGAGGCCCGCAAGATCGTGTGGCCGAGCCGCAAGGAGACCTGGATCACCTCGGTGATGGTCTTCATCATGGTTCTGATCGCCTCGGTCTTCTTCTGGGTCGTGGATGCCGGGCTGGGCTTCGCCTCGCGCTACATCCTCGCCCTCGGCCAGTAAGAAAGAAGGAGACGCGCCCATGACGGATGCAGCGCCCGCAACCAAACCGGCCTCGAACCCGCGCCACAAGTGGTACATCGTCCACGCCTATTCGAACTTCGAGAAGAAGGTCGCCCAGCACATCCGCGACCAGGCCAAGCAACGCGATCTGGAGGACTGCTTCTCCGAGATCCTGGTGCCGACCGAGGACGTCGTCGAGATCCGTCGCGGCCGCAAGGTCAACTCGGAACGCAAATTCTTCCCGGGCTACGTGCTGGTGAAGATGGAACTGACCGACGACGCCTATCACCTGGTCAAGGACACGCCGAAGGTCACGGGCTTCCTGGGTGCGGCGGGCGGCACCAAGCCGCTGCCGGTCTCGGAACGTGAGGTCCAGGCCATCATCGGTCAGGTGGAAGAGGGCGTCGAACGTCCGAAGCCCACGATCCGCTTCGACATCGGCGAGACCGTCAAGGTCATCGACGGCCCGTTCGCCAGCTTCGACGGCCAGGTGGAGAGCGTCGACGAGGACGCCGCCCGCCTGCGCGTCGCCGTGTCGATCTTCGGACGGCCGACCCCGGTGGATCTGGAATACAGCCAGGTCGAGAAGAGCGCGGCCTAAGCCTCTTCTACAGTTTGCGATTTGCAGCGGCGGTCCCTCGGGGCCGCCGTTTGCTTTTGCGGGGGCGCTCCGCTATACGCGCGCCTTCGCTTCGCCCGGCTCGCCGGACGATGCGGTAAATCCGTGGGAGGCAGCCATGCCCGACCACGGCTCACCGGCCCCGATTAGCTTCGGGGTCATTCACAGGAGAGACCAATGGCCAAGAAGATTCTGGGCTATATCAAGCTGCAGGTGCCGGCCGGTTCGGCCACGCCTTCCCCCCCGATCGGGCCCGCACTGGGTCAACGCGGCGTGAACATCATGGGCTTCGTCAAGGAGTTCAACGCGCGCACCGAGAAGGAAGTCAAAGGCACCCCCCTGCCGACCGTGATCACGGTCTACCAGGACAAGAGCTTCACCTTCGTCACCAAGACCCCGCCGGCCACCCACTACATCAAGCAGGCCGTGGGCATCACCTCGGGCTCCAAGCTGACGGGCCGCGAGACGGTCGGTTCGATCACCCGCACCCAGCTGCGCGAGATCGCCGAGAAGAAGATGAAGGACCTGAACGCCAACGATCTGGATGCCGCCGCGCGCATCATCGAAGGTTCCGCCAAGGCCATCGGCCTCAACATCGTGGAGCGCTGAGCATGGCGAAGCAAACCAAGGCTCACAAGGCCCGCACCGGCGTCACCCAGGATCTGGTGGCGTTCAACGAAGCCATCAAGCTGGTCAAGGATAACGCCAAGGCCAAGTTCGACGAGTCGATCGAGATCGCCGTCAACCTGGGCGTCGATCCGCGTCACGCCGACCAGCAGGTCCGTGGCGTGGTGAACCTGCCGTCGGGGACGGGGCGTGACGTTCGCGTGGCCGTGTTCGCGAAGGACGCGAAGGCTGACGAAGCCCGCGCGGCCGGCGCCGAGCACGTCGGCGCCGAGGATCTGTACGAGAAGATCAACGGCGGCTTCATGGAGTTCGACCGCGTCATCGCGTCGCCGGACATGATGGCCCTGGTCGGTCGTCTGGGTAAGGTGCTGGGCCCGCGCGGCATGATGCCGAACCCCAAGGTCGGCACCGTGACCCCGAACATCGGTCAGGCCGTCAAGGACGCCAAGGGCGGCGCCGTCGAGTTCCGCGTCGAGAAGGCCGGTATCGCCCATGGCGGCATCGGCAAGGCCTCCTTCACCCAGGAAGCCCTCGAAGCCAACGTGAAGGCCTATGTGGACGCGCTGAACCGCGCCAAGCCGGCCGGCGCCAAGGGCACCTACGTCAAGCGCATCACCCTGTCCTCGACGATGGGCCCGGGCGTGAAGATCGATCCGGCGTCGCTGACGGCCTGATCGACTTCTGACCAACAAGAACGCGGCCCCGGAGAGAAATCTCCGGGGCCGTTTTCGTTTGCGCTCATTGCAGTATGCGGAGCCGAAAGACTGACTGCAAAAATCCGGCGACGTGAACCGCCGACACCGCAATCGGGAGCGCCGATACCGCCAATGGCGCTAATAGCCGGCGGTGAACCGGGCGCGGCTGTGTTTCGGACGTTCCAGCTCGTCGACCATGGCGATGGCGTAGTCGGAGAAGCCGATGCGGCTCTCGCCCTTTGCGTCGACGATCAGCTGTTCCGTGCCGGTCCGGAACGCACCCAGGCGCGGCGTCTCCTCGATGATTGCGGCGGGTGAGAAGAAGGTCCAATCGATCTGCGTCTCGGCGCGCAGGTCGTCGAGGAAGGCGACCCCTGCTTCTGCCGGGATGCGCCATTCCTCAGGGAATTCCGGGCTGTCGATCAGGCGCACCCCCGGCGCGACCTCCAGAGTGGCGGCGCCTCCGGTGACCAGCAGGCGCGGCACGCCGGCGGCCTTCAACGCGGACAGCAGGGTCGCGGCGGGCACATCGAAATGCAGGGCGCTGATGACCGCGTCCGAACCCTTGATCAGGGCGGCGAGGGCAGGGGCGTCCGAGGCGTCGCCGGCGACGGCGGTGATGCGGGCGCCGGTCGGGATGGCTTCCGGTTTGCGGGCGACGGCGGTGACCGTGTGGCCGCGTGCGGCGAGCTCGCGGGTGATCTCTGATCCGGCGCGGCCGCTGGCCCCGAGGACGGTGACGTTCATGGAAGACTCCTGTAGGTATCGAATAGATACCAAGTGTGCTATCCATACCAAATGGACAAGAACGCACCTCAGGCTCAGCAGGTTACCGCGGAGGTACTGCCCCCCGACCTGGGACTGCCTGATGTCTTCGCGGCCGACTGTCCGACGCGTCAGATGCTGGATCGGATCGGCGACAAGTGGACCGTGCTGGTGGTGCAGGTGCTGGACCAGGGGCCGATGCGGTTCAATGGCCTGAAGCGGCGCATCGGCGGGGTGTCGCAGAAGATGCTGGCCCAGACGTTGAAGGCTCTGGAGCGCGATGGGCTTGTGTCGCGCCATGTGTTCGCGACGACGCCGGTGACGGTGGAATACGCCCTGACGCCGCTCGGCGGTACGCTGGTCGGTGCGCTGTCGCCGCTGATCGCCTGGTCCGAGGGGAAGATCGGGGAGGTGACGGCGGCGCGGGCGACGTTCGACGCGCGCGAACCGGCGGGCTGGGCGTGACTTGGGACAGCCCCGACCGTCGCCGGTCGGAGCATTCAGTCCGTTCTCGGGATCAGGCGGACAGACGTCGTTGCTGGACGATCAGCACGGCGGCGCCCGCAAGCGTCAGGCCCAGCAGGATCATCGCCCATTCCGAGAGCGTGGGAACCGGAGCTGGAACAGTCGGGGTGAACGTGGCGGAGAAGGGCAGGTCGCGGACGCTGACGCCGCCGCCGTTCAGCGTGGTCGTGTTGCCGAACACCCGGGAGCCGGGCGCATAGGTCCCCGCCTCGTTCTGTCCGTATGTGCCGGTTTCCGCGGGGTTGGCGAGCCGCACCGCCAGAACGTAGATCTTGGCGGGATCCAGCACAACGCCGCCTGTGGTGAAGGTCACCGGCGTGATGGCGGTGGCGGTCACCGACACGGGGGCGCCCGTCCATACGACGGTCGTGGGGTAGGGTTGGGGGTCGCCTGTCCATTCGTAGACGAACGGTATGACCGAGAGGGTCGCTGTGTTCCGGCGCAGGTACAGGGTGTAGCTGTCCAGACGCCCTGACGGCGGGCTGACGGATTGGCCGATGACGCTCTGAATGCCCGTCTGAAGCGGGAAGGTCGCGTTATAGGCGCTGTCGCCGATCGTCTGGGCCGAGGCGGTGGATCCGCCGAACATGACAATTGCGAGCGCGACCGGAGCCAAGACGCGAACGAACAACTCTACAAATCGACGAAACAAGACTTCCCCCGGGACAATCAAGAGCGTGAACGATCGCTCCGCCGCGTACGCGACACGACCGTATAGGTTTAGCGTAACACCTTGGGCACGTTAGAGAAACGGGCCGCACGTCCCAGATTTGGGACGTCGTGCCGCTTCAGTGCGCCTAGCGAAACGCCCGGACACCGGGCGGCACCTCGGGTGGGATGGCGAAAGTCTCCGCGCCGCTCTTGCCATTGCGATGTTGCTCTCGCGCGCGCGCGCGGCACCGGGACGGGGTCATGCCCCAGGCGGTGCGGAAGGCGCGACCGGCGGCGGTGTGGTTTTCCAGACCCCAACGGCGGAAGACCTCGGCGATGTTCTGGCTCGCCATGGACGGATCGGACAGGTCACGAAAGACCCCGGTCAGACGCCGGCCAAGGATGTATCGGCCGATGCCGCCGTGCGGCTCGAACATCCGGTAGAGGGTCGGGCGGGTGACGAAAAACTCGCGCGCCAAAAGGTCGGGGCTGAGCTCCAGGTCGCCGATCTGGCGGTCGATACGCCGGCAGACGGCGCGGAACTGGCTCTGGCGCAGCTGGGCGCGGGTCGCCGCCGGGGTGCGGCCGAGGGCGTTGACGACCTCGGCGATCAGGCCCGCGGCGGACCGGCTCCACTCGAGCCCCTCGACCACGGTCAGGCCCGGCCCCTTGAACCACATCTCGTCCAGATGTTCGCGGACCAGGATGCCGGCCTCGGTGTCGCGCCGCAGCACCACGCCGTGCAGGTCGTCGGGGTCCAGCAGCAGGGGCAGGAGAAGGTCCCGGTCAATGATGACCGACAGGTTGTCGGGGCCGTCGCTGCGGATGGCGGACGGCCGGGTCAGGTCCAGCATAGCGACGTCGCCCGGTCGGACCTCGCGCTCGGCGCCGTCCGTGGTCAGATGAAAGCCGTTGGTGCGGTAGAACTGGACGTGAAGCTGATCGGCGCCGGTGCGGGCTATGGTCTCCGGGTTGCGGACCATGATGGAGGCGGACGCTCGCGACATGCCCAGCTTGACCGGACCGTAGTCGTAGAGGGCGAAGTCCATCTCATAGGCCGCGCGCGCCTCAGGCGGGGCGTCCAGTTCGAACATGGTGGCCAGCAGTTCGCGGCAGGCGGCAAAGGGATCGGCGTAGTCGGCCCCGACGTGGGCGGCCAGATAAGGCAGGCGATCCGGTCGGACGTCGTCCGTCATGCGCGTTCCCATCGTCAAGCTTGCAGCCGACCTTGTTTCTAGCGCTGATAGAGGCGGACCAATTCGACCATACGTCTCAAAATGGAAGGATGGCGGCCTGTCACGCCTTGGGCGAGGCGCCGCGCGCGAAGACAGGGCTCAACAGGAACGGTCCGCCGATCGCCAGCACGCCGACCAGGATCAGGGTGCTCCATTCCGACATCGTTGGGACGGCGGTCGCGCACGTCACTGCGACACTGGCCACGCCGTAGGGGGTGACGACCACCGCAGCGGAGTCGGCGACACCAGAGCCGTTCGCGATGATACAGGTCTGTCCAGCGGGCTGGCCCGCCACGGTGACCGAATAGGCGTCGTCGAGCGTGACCCACATCGGAAAGGTGAATGCCCCATTGGCGCTGACCGTCAGGTCGTCGCCGCCGTTGTTCCGCAGCACTACGGACTGGCCGGAGCCGAGACCGCTGACCGTGCCGCCGACCGTCGGAAACGCGCAAAGGGTTATCGAATCAACGGCCTGAGAACATGCGTTGAGGCACGGCGCCCCGAGCCCGGAGCAGCTGGACGTGCATGTGTCGATATTGTTGATGCCACCGATCTGGCATCCGAACTTGCAGGGTCCATCGTCCCCGCAGGCGGCATCGCACCGGCCGACGGCGGATTGTTGGCATATGCTGCTTGGGATCCCGTCGATGATCGGTCGGGGAGGAGTTTGAGCGGAGACCGAAGGTGCGCCGACGAGGCCGCCGAGGGCCAGGACCGCCATGAACAGTCCGCCGTGAATCCACCTGAACACGCCGACACCCCCGTCATGCCCCTCCGAGCTGGAGGCTCCGAGTGTCACGCGTACCCATGCGGTTGCGGGCGTCGAGGCAAAACGACGACATGCAATCACTTTGAGACGCAGGGTCGAAAACGGGGCTGAAAACCCGCTGGAAATTCGCACGCCTCCTCCAGCAAAGGCAGGAGAAGATCGCGTTCAACAGGTTGCCGGCACATTGTCCGGACCCTCGGTACGGGTGGCGACCGGACGGGAAAGGTCGAGCATGCCGGTTCGGGGCGGGGTAATTCGACCGTGCATCTCAAAGCGAAGCTGCAGCATCTCGAAGTCTTGCGGTGGGGCGGGCCTGTGCGCTTAAGCGGCGCCGTGCGCAGCCGTTTGCTGCGCCCCTGGGGGTGGCATGACGAAGAGTTTGAAGCGTGCGGCGGCGCTGGGCGCGGCAGCGTGGGTGATGTTGATTCCGGCGACACCGGCCCTGACCAAGGCGGTCTGCACCGGGGTGAGCCAGACGTTCACGCCAAGCGTCTCACGCGGTGAGAGGACCGACCCCGCCCAGCCCTATTCGTGGGTGGCGCCGGCCGGCGTGACCAGTGTCACCATCCGCGCGGCCGGGGCTGCGGGCGGAGAAGGCGACGGAGTCTTTCCCGGCCTCGGCGCGAGGGTAGAGGCGACGTATCCCGTGACGCCGGGCGAGCGGCTTTGCATCGTCGTCGGCGTCGAGGGTGAGCAGGACAGCGGCGCCGCGACCAGCGGCGGCGGGGGGTCCTTCGTCTTCTCGTCCGGCGTGGCGCCGTGCCTGTTCGGCGACGCGTCGGCCGCCAATCTTCTGGTCGCGGCGGGAGGCGGCGGATCGACCGCTTTCTTCACCAATGGTCTGCCGGGTCGCGCGACCGGCCTTGGGGCGGGAACGGCAGGCGCCCTGGCCGGGTCAGCCTATGCCGGAGGTCCCGCAGGCGGCGTCGGGGGCAATGGCGGCGGCGGGGCCTTCGGCGGGGGCGGGGGCGGCCTCCTGACCGGTGGTGGCACTGGCAGCAGCGGCGACAATGGCCAGGCCCTGATCGCCGGCGGCGCCGGGGGTCTCGAGCGAGGCTCTTCAGGCAGCGGCGGCTTCGGCGGCGGCGGGGCGGGCGGCGGCGGTGGCGGGTACAACGGCGGCGGCGGCGGCGGCAATGCTTCTGCACGACCCGGCGGGGGCGGGGGGTCGTTCAGCAGCGTCCTTCCGACCAGCGCGACGGACGGGGTGCAGTCCGGCAGCGGCGAGGTGTCCCTTTGCTATACGCCCGGACCCGCGCCGGTCCCGACGCTGACCGAGTGGGCAATGATCGGGCTGGCGGGACTGCTGGCGCTGTTTGGGCTGGCATTGATGGAGCGGCGCCGATGGGTGCGCTGACCCGTCGTCAGAAGCGAGCGGCGGCGCTGGGCGCGGCGGTCTGGGTGATGGTCATGCCCGCAGGGCCGGCTCTGACCCAGTCGATCTGTGGCGGGACCAGCCAGACATTCTCCCCTTCGGCTTCTGCAGGATCGAGGACTGACGGCACCCAGCCTTTCCATTGGACAGCGCCGGCAGGCGTAACCAGCGTTGTCGTTCGGGCGAGGGGCGCCGAGGGCGGCGCGAGCACCCTGAGCGCCGGTGGTCGGGGCGCCGAGATTCTGGCGACCTATCCGGTGACGCCGGGCGAGCGGCTGTGCATCGTCGTCGGGGTGGCGGGTCAGGAGACCTTCGACTTTTCCGGTGGCGGAGGCGGCGCGTCCTTCGTCTTTTCCTCGGGGGCGCTGCCCTGCCTGCTGAGCAACGCCTCGGTCGCCAACCTTCGGGTCGCGGCGGCAGGCGGCGGCGGCGCCTACTATTTCAATGGGGGCTTGCCCGGACGGGCGGCAGGGGTGGGGATCGGAGCTGCCGGCGCGGTGTCAGGCTCGGGCGCGGCCGGAGGCGGGACTGACGGTCGGGGAGGAGGCTCAGACGGTTCGATGGGCGGCGGCGGCGGCGGTTTGCTGACCGATGGCGGGATGTCGTTCTACGGTTACCCTGGCCAGGCTCTGATCCATGGCGGCGGCGGCGGGGGGCCGAATATCGGAAGCACCGGAGACGGCGGGTTCGGCGGCGGGGGCTTCGGTGGCGGTGGCGGCGGCTATAACGGCGGGGCAGGCGCGGGCGGTGGTTCCAGTACCTGGCCCGGCGGCGGCGGCGGGTCGTTCAGCAGCGTCGTCCCGACGAGCGCCCAGGACGGGCAGCAGGCGGGTAACGGCGAGGTATCGCTGTGCTTCTCTGCTGCGCCTGCGCCGGTTCCGACCCTGAGCGAGTGGGCGATGATCGGGCTGATGGGTCTGCTGGCGATGTTCGGCCTGGTGCTGATGGACCGGCGCCGGCGGTTCCCGGCCTGACCCGGTTGCTTTCCACGCGCCATCCTGTATAGAGCGCGCCTTCCCGTCAGAGCTTCGGCCCTGACGGTCCTGTCCGAGAACTTCGGGGTCTGGGGGTCACCCGGGCCATAAATGTCAGAGAGCCCTCTGACGCCGTGGGGAGATAGCGACGCAGACGACGCACGGTCGGCCCGGTTTCCGGGACGGAACCCCGTCAGAGCATCCTTTCGGACATCGCTACCGACCTGAACGCAATGCGGCGACGCATGGCGCTTTGGTCAATCGCCGTCGGGAATAAGCCCGGCGTCGAACCTCAAGACTGGAGACCGCAATGGACCGCGCACAAAAGGCCGAGTCGATCGAAACGCTGAAGGGCGTTTTCACCGACGCCGGCGCCGTGGTCGTGACCCACAACCTGGGTCTGACCGTTGCGGAAATGGAAGACCTGCGGGGCCGTCTGCGCACCGCCGGCGGAGCGTTCAAGGTGGTCAAGAACCGCCTGGCGCTGAAGGCTCTCGACGCCGCCGAAGGTTCCGAACACCACGCCCTGTTCAAGGGTCCGGTGGGCATCGCCTTCGCACCCGACGCCGTGACCGCCGCCAAGGTCACCGCCGAATACGCCAAGGGCAACGACAAGTTCGTCGTTCTGGGCGGCTTCATGGGTGACAAGGTTCTGGACGCGAAAGGCGTGGAGACTCTCTCCAAGCTGCCGTCGCTGGATCAGATCCGCGCTTCGTTCCTGGGCCTGCTCATGACGCCTGCGACCCGTATCGCCGGCATCACGCAAGCTCCGGCCGCCCAACTGGCCCGCGTTTTCAACGCGTACGCCACCAAGGACGCCGCGTAAGCCGCAAGCTTACGAAGCAAGCCGCTTCCATCTCTGCAAACCTCTACTGAACCCCATCCTCCGAAGGAAAATCTGATCATGGCCGACCTGTCCAAAATCGTCGAAGACCTGTCCTCGCTGACCGTCCTCGAAGCCGCCGAACTGTCCAAGCTGCTGGAAGAAAAGTGGGGCGTCAGCGCCGCCGCTCCGGTCGCCATGGCCGCCGCTGCCGGTGGCGGCGCCGCCGCTCCGGCTGAAGCCGCCGAAGAGCAAACCGAGTTCACCGTCGTCCTGCTGGACGGTGGCGACAAGAAGATCAACGTCATCAAGGAAGTCCGTGGCGTGCGTTCGGACCTGGGTCTGAAGGAAGCCAAGGACCTGGTCGAAGGCGCTCCGCAGAACGTCGTCGAGAACGTCTCCAAGCAGAACGCCGACGAAGTCGCCAAGAAGCTGACGGAAGCCGGCGCCAAGGTGCAAATCAAGTAAGAAGACCCTCACGGGTTATTCTGGAGAGGGCCGGGGGAAACCCCGGCCTTTTTCTTTGGGCGACGCCCGCCCCGGCCGCAGCTGCAAATCAGGCGGCGACTACGTCCCTGAATTACAAGCCCGATCACGTCCCAAAATAGGGATGTTCAGCGTTGAGTGACATCGGTACGCACCCATGATCGTTCATCCACGAGGGAACCCATGCTCGAAACTCTCCTTGCGCGCGTCAGCGCCTGGGCTCGACCGAAGCTTGCGACGTGCCGTCCGTCGGGATCAGCCCGTCGAAGCGGGGCCGCGAACAAGCGCCTGATGTTCTCGATTCTCCTGCTTGGCTTTGGCGCGGCCGCGACCTCGGCCGCCGCGACGCCGATCACGTACACGGTGACCGGCGCCTACGCCGGCGTCGGAGAAGGCACGTTTTCCGGCACCTTCACCTACGACGCGACCACAAACGTCTATAGTGCTGTGAACATCACCGCCACGGCGGGCACGGCCGCCCCCGGTCGGACCTACACCGCCGCTTCTCCGACCTTCTCCGGATCAGGCGTCCTCAGGGCGGTGGAGAATCCCCTTGTGGTCGGAACCAGCAGAGGTCTCCCGATCGTGTTCAGCGCACCGCTCACCAACGCGGGCGGGTCGGTCACCATCACCGGAGGCACCGAAGGGATCTGCCAGGACGCCCAGTGCGGCACTCGTGGGTCCCCGTTGAGAAATATCGCGTCCGGGACGGTCGTCGGTCCGGCCCCGGTCCCGACCCTGTCGGAATGGGCGATGATCCTGTTCGGCACGATCCTGGCGGGCGGCGCGGCGCTTGTGATCCAGCGTCGACGGATGACAGCCTGACGGGCCGAGACCGCCTCAGGTTATTCTGGAAAGGGCCGAGGGCAACCCCGGCCCTTTTCGTTTGGGCGGATGCCGATGGCTACCAGTCCCATGCCGGCGTATCGGTCCGCGGGTCCGACAGGATCTGGAGCGACGCGTCGAACCCGGTCGTCGGCAGGGGGCTGTCCTCGAGGTCGGCGGGCGGGACGGGTGCGGGTTTGCCCGTGGTTGACGAGGGCTCCGACACAGGGTTGCAGATGATCCGCGTCAGATCGATCGTCCGGTCGTCGAACCGGAGAATCTCGATCCCCGTGAGGATGTCGTTCCCGTCGAGGCCTCGAACCTCGTAGCGGCCGTCCGGCGTCTCGAAGATCTTGTAACGGGACGAGAGGCCGGAGAAGACCGCCTCGTCCCAGCCGGCGCCGCCGTCCAGACGATCGTCGCCGCGCCCGCCGATCAGGACGTCGTTTCCGCTCAAACCCATCAGGATATCGTGGCCGTCGTTCCCTGTAAGCCGGTCCGCCCCTTGCGCACCGGTCAGGTAGTCGTCCGCTGCGGAGCCGGTAATGGCATTGGGCAGGCTCTGCAGCCGTACCTGGAAGACGTCGTAGAAGTTGGTCACGTCCCCGACGTAGCGGGCGTAGCTGACCACGACGTCGCCGTTGGGCAGGACGGCGAGGCCCGGCGGCTCGCCCGGCGTGCCGAGGCCGCTGGCGACGACCAGGGTCTGGCCATTCCGGCTGCCGTCCGCGAAGAAGGCGCCGACCGCGATGGAGCTTGAAGAGGGGCCGGCGAACTGCTCCCAGGCGACGGTGAAGCCGCCATCGGGGGTGGCGACCACGGTGTGCAGAAGCTGGGCCCCTCCCGGCGCCGTCTGGACGAGAAAGCGGTCGCCGGACGTCCGGCCGTCGCTCGCCAGCAACTGACCATAGAGGCCGTCGGTCTGGGCCCACACCACGGCGAACCCTCCGTCGGTGAGGCGGACGATCTCCGGCGTGGTCTGGGCGCCGTCGCGCGGAATGCGCAGGGGGGCGCCGATCCTGGCGCCCCCGGCATCATAGGCCTGAACCGCGATGACGGCTTCGCCTGGATTGTTGGCGCGCCAGACGGCGATGAAGCCGGTGTCGGTGGCCGTCACGCTGGACAGGCTGGCGATCTGGTCGTCGTCGAGGGCGAAGGCGCCCCCCCGGGGCAGGCCGGCGGCGTCGTAGATGCGGGCGGACACGCCCGAGAAGGGATAGTCGACCGCGTGGGTCCAGGTCACGACGAAGCCGCCGCCGGGGAGCGCCGTGAGTTGCTGGGAGGAGCCGCCGGTGCTGACCTGGGTCTCCGGGCCGACCCTGTTTCCTGAGACGTCGAAGACCTGGACGAAGACGCCGAGTGCGGCGGGATCGCCCGCGCCGCCGCCCGGGACAGTCCCGTCCCAGATGATCGCATAGCCGCCGTTCGCCAGCAGGGTGATCTGCGGATTGCGCTGGGAATAGGCGGTCGTGGTGTTGATCAGGGTCTCGCCGCCGACTCGGACGCCAGCGGCGTCGAAGCGCTGGAGATAGACGCCGTAGCCCTGATCCGGCTCGCCGGCGCCCGACCAGACCGTGATGTAGCCGCCGTCCCGGAGGGCTATGGATTGCGGCGCGGACTGGCGGCTGTTGGCATAGGTGTGAACACGGGCTTCAGGCGTAAGCGCATAGGGCATGGGTACTGATCCAGCAGGCTGCGCTGGAAGGCTTACAGGCCGTGACGATAGGCGACAACCTGAGCGGCAGAAGCCTCTCCTACCGCCCTCGCGCCGTCATGATCTCGCCGATCCGGTCGCGCGTGCCCTCGATCCGCTCGAGGCGCGGGTAGCGCAGGCCGCCCGTGTAGCCGAGGTCGATGGTGCGGATGCGCTGGCCCTGACGCAGGATCAGGCGGATGGGAGCCTCACCCGACTTTGCGGCGGTGACGGCCTCGCGCAGGACCTCGGGGGTCGCGACGCGGTCGCCGACGGCGATCAGGTCCCAGCCGACGCCGATGCCGGCCTCGAAGGCCGGGCCGCCCCACTGGATGGCGGAGATGCGCTGGGTCGTGCCGGTCAGGGTGAAGCCGAGGGAATAGCGGAAGTCCGAGCCCCAGTTTCCGTTGACGGCCTTCTCGTCGGCATTCGGCTCCTCGACATAGATCAGGCGGTAGCCGCCGCGCGCCAGCCCATCGAGCGGCGCGCGGGCGTCGGGGCCTGCGGCGTCGAGGCGGGTGCGCAGGAAAGTGGCCCAGTCATAGGGCTGGACCGCGTTCAGGGCGGCGACGACGTCGGCGAACGTATAGCCCTGTGGCGTCCACGAGCCGTCCGTGCCTTCCGGCGAGAAGAAGCGACGGGCGAAGTCGTCGAGCGATTTCCGGTCGCGGCTGAGCTCGCGGATCAGGGTGTCGGCGTCGAGCCAGATCAGGGCGGCCTCGTCATAGTAGTCGCCGGTGCCGCGCATCCACGACGCCCACTGACCGGGCACGCGATAGCCGAGCAGGTTGTGGTTGTTGGTGTCCTGCAGGTTCCGCCACGCGCGGCCAGGCTGGTTCTCGTAGAAGGCGGCGCGGTCGGCGAGACCGATCAAGGCCTGGGCCTTCGTATGCAGGCCGGCGCGCGCGGAGAGAACGTCGCCCCAGTATTCGGTCTGACCCTCGTAGACCCACAGCAGGCTGTTCTCGGTCGGGACGTTGTAGTTGGCGGTCAGCTCATCGGCCGGCCGCATGAACTTGCCGTTCCAGGAGTGGGTGTATTCGTGGGGCAGCAGGGCGCGGTTGCCGGCCGACTTGTTCCAGGCGGTGAAATAGTCGGGCGAGGCGGTGTTCTCGGAACTGCGGTGATGCTCGAGGCCGATGCCGCCCAGCTGGTCGGTCAGGGCCAGCAGGAACTCGTACCGGTCATAGTGGCGCGAGCCGTAGAGGCGGTCCGCCTGGGTCACCATGGCGGTGTAGAGGCCGATCTGTTCGTCGGTGGGGGCCAGATTGGCGGCCGTGTCGGCGACGATGTTCAGGTGGACGTCCTCGCCGTCGGCGTCGATGTCGATGCGGCGATAGTGCTCGCCCGCGAACATCGGGCTGTCGACGAGGGTGTAGAGGTTCACGGGCGCGAAGGTCGCGACGCCGTTCTCGAACGAGGTGGTCTCCAGCGCCACGCCGTACTGCCAGCCCTCGGGCAGTTTGATGCTGGGGGCGAAGGTGATGCCGGTCGAGCGATAGCCGGCCGGGTAGAGCAGGGCCTTTTCCCACTCCATGTTGATGATCGACGGGGTCATGACCACGCGCCAGACGGCGTTGTCGGGCTGGGTCAGCCACTGGAACTCGGCGACGATCTCGGTCGCGCCCTCGGGGACGTCGATGTGGAAGGCGTAGGGATCGACGGCGTCGCGGCGCCATTCGACGCGCTGGCCGGCGGCGGTGAGGGTCAGGCCGGCGAGCAGCTGGATGGGGCCGGAGTCGGCGTGGTTGCCCGGCAGGTATTTCGGATAGAGGAGCGTCAGACTGCGGCTGGCGACCGGAATGGTCTGGCGCACCGAGATGACGCGGTGGTCCAGGTCGGTGGCGTCGACCTCGTATTTGATGACGCCGGGATAGGTCTCCTGCGTCGGGGCCGGGATCAGGGGGCTGTCCGGGAAGCCGCCGATGTCGGGGGTGGTCGGGCCGCGGGGCGTGGTCTGGGCCGCCGAGGGCGAGGCGCTCGCGATCAGAAGGGCAGCGAGGCAGGCGGAGGCGGCGAGACGCGACATGAAGGCGATCCGGGACTGACGGCGGGGGGCCGCAGAGGACGCTGGGGGCGAACTCAGGTCAAGGGTTGGCGGTGAAGCAGGGAGCCGTCGCCGTAGGAATAGAACCGGTAGCCGTCGGCGACCGCGTGGGCGTAGGCGGCCTTCATCGCGTCGAGGCCGGCGAAGGCGCTGACCAGCATGAACAGGGTCGACTTCGGCAGGTGGAAGTTGGTCATCAGGACGTCGGCGGCGCGGAAGCGATAGCCGGGGGTGATAAAGATAGCCGTGTCGCCGTGGAAGGGGCGGATCTCGCCCTCCGGCGTCGTTGCCGATTCCAGAAGGCGCAGGGAGGTGGTGCCGACGCAGACGATGCGGCCGCCGGCGGCGTGGACGGCGTTGAGGGCGGCGGCCGTCTCAGGCGACACCTCTCCCCATTCGGAGTGCATCTTGTGCTCCGAAGTGTCGTCCGCCTTGACCGGCAGGAAAGTGCCGGCGCCGACGTGCAGGGTGACGGCGTGGGCGGTGACGCCTTTCGCGCGGATGGCGTCGAGCAGGCGGGGCGTGAAGTGCAGGCCCGCCGTGGGGGCGGCGACGGAGCCGTCGTGCTCGGCGAAGACGGTCTGGTAGTCCGAGCGGTCGCGATCGTCCTCGGGTCGTTTGGCGGCGATATAGGGCGGAAGGGGCATAACGCCGACATCGCGGATGGCGTCGTCGAGGGCGGGGCCGGTGAGGTCGAACCTCAGGGTGATCAGGCCGTCGTCGTGCTTGGCCTCGACGGTGGCGCTCAGGGTCTGGAATACGATCCGGTCACCGGGCTTGATGCGCTTGCCCGGCTTCATGAAGGCGGACCAGACGTCGGGGGCGTCGCGGTGGTGGAGGGTGGCCTCGACCTCGACCGTCAGGGTCTCGCCCTCGGGGCCGCCGACGACAGGGTTGGGGCGCTCGCGAACCCCGGACAGGCGGGCGGGGATGACCCGGGTGTCGTTGAACACCAGGGCGTCGCCGGGGCGCAGGAAGTCGGGCAGGTCGGAGATGACGTGGTCGGCGAGGTCGCCGTCCCGGACCACCAGCAGGCGGGCGCTGTCGCGCGGTTCGGCGGGCCGCAGGGCGATGCGGTCCTCGGGCAGGTCGAAGTCGAAGTCGGCGGTCTTCATGGTCGGCGCGAATGGCCATGCGGGCGGGGCGGGGTCAAGGCCGTCCGGCGGTCGAGGGCGGAGCGACCTTGTGTCCGGGCGACCGGGCGCTGCGGTCCTGTCATACTGGGCGCATGAAAATCCTGACCCTGTTCGCCGCCTCCGCCTTGGCCCTGTCCGTCGCCGCCTGCGAGGACGGCGCCTCCGCCCTGCAGGACATCCAGGACACCGCCGCCCAGGCCGAGGCGACGCTGGAGACCGTCAACACCCGTACCGCCCAGGTGCAGCAGGCCATCGACAATCCGGGCGGGGCGCTGCTGGCGGCCGTCGGGGCGACCTTCTCGAAGACGGCGACGGATCAGCCGGGCGTCTATGTGCTGACCGACCTGCAGACCGGGTGTCAGTTCCTGGGTACCTATGCGGCGGACGGGACGACTGTCAGTTCGATCGCGCCGCGCGTGGAAGCTGCGCAGGGCGGCGGGACGCAGCAGCGCTGCGTGGCCATCCCGGGCGTAGCCCGTTCCGAAGCCGCCGAGACCGAAGCCGAGGGCTGATCGCCAAAACGCCCGGCCGTGCTAGGCTCGCGATCGGTGTTCGCGAGGGGGCTGGCATGTTCGTACCCGTCTGGGCTTTGGTTCTGGCCGCGTTTCTCGCGGTCGTGTTCGTGATGTGGGCTCTGGCGGTCGCGCGGGGGCGCAATCCGCTTCCCTTCCCCGACGGCGGATCGAGGATTTTCGCCGCCGCCTCGCCCGAGGGAAAGGACACCGTCGTCGCCCTGCTGGATCGGCACGGCAAGACGGCGCGCTTCGTGATGGACGGCGGGGGGGTGTCCCGGACCATCCTGTGGGACGGGACGATCATCAATCACACCGTGCCCGAGGTGCACGAGAAGCTGGGCTTCGCGGCGGCCAGCATCGGTCTGGTGGCCGGCAGGCCGGTGAAAGCGGCGAACGAGGCGGCGGACTTCCTGAGGTCGCGCGGCTTCGAGGCCGAGGTGGTTCAGGACGTCGAGGTCGGCCTGCCGATCACCTTCGTCCGCACCAACGCCATGGTCGGGACGGTGATCAACTTCCGCAAATCCATCCTCCATATGCCGAAGCCGCAGAAGGCGTGACGCGCGGCGTCACCCTGGACTGGAAGACCGGGTTCGAGATCGAGCTGATGGCGCCGCCCGGCCTGTCGCGGCGCGATCTGGCGAAGGCGACGGCGAAACGGGTCGGCGGGACGGTCGAGCGCTTCTTTCATCCGCAGTCCGAGCCCAGCGCCGTCGAGGGACGGCCGGTGTTCGAGAACCTGACGCCGGGCTTTCGCGTGCGGGACGGGCGGGGCCGCTGGGTCGCCTCGTTCGTCGACGACCTGACGCTGCAGCGCGATCTGGACCGGGCGCGTGCGCCGCTGGCCGAGTGGCGCAGGATCGTGGCCGATGACGGACGATTGCTGAGGCTGGTCGAGCGGCATTGCGATCCGGACACGACGGGCGATGCGACGCTGGAGCCGCTGGCGGCCCTGTTCGGGACGGAGGCCCAGCGGCACGAGGCCGGGATGGTGCGGGTGGCGGATGCGAACGGGCGCTCGGTGGCCATAGATGCGCCCCTGCCCGGAGAGCGGGAGCGGCCTTGCGAGATCGTGACGGCGCCGATCGAGGCGGATCATGAGGCCGTTCTGGAGGGTTTGCTGGCCGATGCGCGGGGGCTGGGGTTTTCCGTGCCGGTCGAGGGGGCGACCCATGTGCATTTCGACGGCGAGGCCCTGTGTTCGGCGCGAGCCATCGCGGGACTGGTCCAGGTGTGGACGCATCACGGCGAGGCGCTGAAGCGGTTGGTCGCGGTTAATCGCGCTTGCGTGCGGTTGGGCGACTGGCCGGCCGGGTTGGCCGAACTGACCGCTGGCCAGGCGTTCGCCGCGATGGACTGGGCCGAGGCGAAGACGGCGCTGGGCGGGGTCGGCTTGAGCAAATACTGCGACCTCAACCTGATGAATCTGCTGACGGGGCGGGCGGAGAAGCACACGGTCGAGGTGCGGGTGTTGCCCGCCTCGCTCGATGTCGCGCGGCTGATGGCGGCGGCGGGCCTTTTTGAAGGCGTCCTCGGATGGTGCCGGGACCGCGAGCCGGGCGAGACGACCCCGGGGACGATGCTCGAACTGTTGATGCGTTCGCCGATGGACGATGTCGCGCGTGGGCTGTGGCTGGAGCAGATGCGCCACGACAAGGCCGCTTTCACCTAGAGAATTCCGTCGTATAGTCGGCTCGGCCGGGGGCGGCCGTGATCCTTCGTGGAGCCATGACGATGAGCAGCACTTTCAAGGCGCGCGTGCGCCGTCTGTCGGCCGGGCTGTTGATGTCCAGCGCCGTCGCGCTCGTCCTGTTCGGCCAGCCTGCCCAGGCCATGCCGCAGCAGCGCGCGTACGACGCCTTCTTCTCGTCGCGCTACAACTACTGTGACGCCAAGCTGGTGGGCGCGCTCTACGGCCAGGACGCCGACGGCGGCAAGGTCATCATCGGCCAGAAGATCCTCAACGGCATCGGCACGAACGTGCCGGTCGTGCTCCGCGAGAGCCGTGGTTACGGCAACGCCTGCGAGTGGGAGGACACGGGCCTCGAATATTCCGACGCCCAGGTGCTGGCCGAGACCTGGGGCTTCTCGGATCCGTACGACGCAAAGCTCAAGGCCGCGGACCTGTTCACCAACGGGCGTGAGCAGCAGGTCCGGAACGGTCTCGGCGCCTAGGAGGCGGCTCGGGCTGGAATCTTTCGTCCAACGACTGAAGGCCAGCTAGCGGTCCTCGCCGCCGTGCCGGTCCTTGGGCGCGATGTAGTGGCGGTCGAGGTCGGCGGGGTCCATCCGATGACCGGTCGCGTCGGCGACGACGGCGACGATGTCTTCGTCGCTCTTGCCGGCGTCGCGCATCTGCTCGATCTCGTCGCTGATCATCTCGACGAACTCGGGGACCTCAAAGCGCTCTTCGCCCAGGCCGAGCGCCTGACGCAGGCTGCGCTGGGCCTTGATCGCTTCGTCGAGGCTGAAGGTCAGTTGGTCGGGCATGCTGGTCTCCGTTGCGGGACCAGAGAACCGTTCGGCGGACGCAGGGTTGCATGAACCGTGAACCCGAAGAAGGGCGGCGCATTCAGCCCGCATGCGCATCCGCGACTTCATCCCCTCCGTCCTCATCGGCGCCGTCGCCAGCGCCCGCTCCATGACGCCGATGGCGGCGCTGGCGGGCGCACACCTGTTGCGGCGCGAGACGCCGGGGCGGCTGATCCTGCTGGACAAGCCGCTGTTCACCGCCGGGGCCCTGGCGATGGGGGTGGGCGAGCTCTACGGCGACAAGATGAAGTCGGCGCCGGACCGGACGGTGTTCCTGGGTCTGCTGGCGCGGGTCATGAGCGCGGGGATCGCGGGCGCGGCCTTGGCGCCAAAGGGGTACGAACGTGAAGGTGCGGCGCTGGCTGTCGGGACGGCTGTGCCTATGGCCTATCTGACGCTGTCGGCGAGAAAGAAGGCGATGGCGGAAATCGGCCAGACGAAGAGCGGGTTCATCGAGGACGCCCTGATCGTCGCGGCCGGCATCGCGGTCGTGGCCTGGGCAATCGGGCGGCGCTGAGACTGGCTTTGCGTTGACCGGGCGGCCCTTAGGCGGCAAACCCGCGCCATGCTGCAGAACCTCGAAACCCTGGCTCGCGAAGCCAAGTCCTGGCCCTTCGAACAGTCGCGGGCCCTGCTGGACCACGTGCTGAAGAAGCGTTTGTCCGACAGCGAGCGGGATGCGGCGAAACTGCTGATCGACGCGGGCAAGGCGGACGAGGCCGTGGCGACGTTCGAGGCGCTGAAACGGCCCGTGGTGCTGGAGACGGGCTATGGTCCGTCGGGCCTGCCGCACATGGGGACCTTCGGCGAGGTGGCGCGCACGACGATGGTGCGGAACGCCTTCCGGGCGCTGACCGGCGACCATTGGAAGACGCGGCTGATCGCGTTTTCAGACGACATGGACGGTCTGCGGAAAGTGCCCGAGGGGGTGCCGAATCCGGAGATGCTGCGCGAGGACCTGCATCTGTCGCTGACGCGGGTGCGCGATCCGTTCGGGACGCACGACAGCTTCGGCGCGCACAACAATGCGCGTCTGCGCGCCTTCCTCGACGGGTTCGGCTTCGACTACGAATTCATGTCCTCGACCGAGACCTACAGGAGCGGTCGGTTCGACGAGGTGCTGCTGCGGCTGCTGGAGCGGTTCGACGCCGTGCAGGCCATCATGCTGCCGACGCTGGGGGAGGAACGCCGCGCGACCTATTCGCCCTTCCTGCCGGTCAGTCCGATCACCGGTCAGGTGCTGCAGGTGCCGACGCTGGAGCGGAACGTCGAGAAGGGAACCATCGTCTTCGACGACCCCGCGGGCGGGCGCACCGAGCTGCCGGTCACCGGCGGCCATGTGAAGCTACAGTGGAAGCCCGACTGGGCCATGCGCTGGACCGCGCTGGACGTCGACTACGAGATGTCGGGCAAGGACCTGATCGAAAGCGTTCGCGAGAGCGGCAAGATTTGTCGCGCCCTGGGCGGGGTCGCGCCGGAGGGGTTCAACTTCGAGCTCTTCCTCGACATCGAAGGCAAGAAAATCTCCAAGTCCAAGGGCAACGGTCTGACGATGGACGAGTGGCTGCGTTACGGCACGCCGGAGTCACTGAGCTGGTACATGTTCCAGTCGCCAAAGTCGGCCAAGTCGCTGCACTTCAACGTCATTCCGCGCGCGATCGATGATTATCTGGGGGCGATCGACGCCTACAGGAGCCAGGAGCCGGCCAAGCAGATCGACAACGCCGTCTGGTCGATCCACGCCGGATCGCCGCCCGAGGTCGCCTCGCCGGTGTCGTTCGCCCTGCTGCTGAACCTCGTCGGAGTGGCGAACGCATCGTCCAAGGCGCAGCTGTGGGCCTATTTCGCCAAGTACCTGCCGGATGCGACGCCTGCGAACGAGCCCGTGCTCGACGGGCTGATGGACCGGGCGCTGAACTACTACGAGGACTTCGTGAAGCCGACGAAGTCGTACCGCCTGCCGGACGACAAGGAGAAGGCGGCGCTGCTGGATCTGGCGGGGCGGCTGAAGGCCTTGCCGGCGGACACGACCGACGGCGAGCTGATCCAGGGCGAGGTCTATGCCGTGGGCAAGGAACACGCGTTCGAACCCCTGCGCGGCTGGTTCGGGGCGCTATACGAGGTTTTGCTGGGCGCGTCGCAGGGGCCGCGATTCGGCTCGTTCGCGGCGATCTACGGTCTGGCGCAGACGATCCAGTTGATCGAGGCCGGGGCGAACGGGGAACTGGCGGGGTAGCGATCCGCAAACGAAGCGTGGCGCTCCAGCAGTGAGCCGCCGTGCGGCGAGCGGTAGCGCCCAACGAAGATGAACCGAAAATAACGGTGAAGCTCGGGGAGCCTTCATACGGCATCGCGCATTATCCGTGACATCGACCAACCTCGATGAAACGGAGAGAGCCATGTCGAAGACATTGAACACCACCCTGGCCACCGCAGCCGCCCTGGCCGCCCTGATAACCGCGGCCCCCATGGCCGCACAGGCCCAGTCCAACGGGGTCACCAGCTGTGACGCCCCCGGCGGCCGTCAGACCACTGGCGCCGTGATCGGCGGCGTGCTGGGCGCTCTGGCCGGCAGCCGGATTTCCAGCAACGAACGCGCCCTCGGCGCGGTCGCGGGCGGCGCCGCCGGCGCTGCGGCCGGCTCCTACATCGGCTGCAACCAGCAACGCGCCCGCGCCAACTCGCAGGCCAGTTCGTCGGGCGCCCAGTATCGCGCCTCGTCGAACCTGCGCATCCGTTCAGGCCCGGGCACCAGCTATCGTCAGGCCGGCAGCCTGTCGGCCGGCCAGCCCTTCACGGCCATCGGGTCGGAAGGCGAATGGGTGCAGATCGCCGGCGGCGGCTGGGTCAACGCCCACTACGTGCAGCCCTATTAAGGGCTGAAGGGCGCTATTGCTTGACCGCTTGCAGCTTGAGCGCGACGGCGACTGTTATCGACAAGAGGGCCGCTCCGAAGGGGGCGGCCCTTTTCTTGTTGGCGGCTACCGCCTGCGACGCGGTCGCTCGCTGCCTGAGCCAGGCGCTACTGACTGACCCAGAGAATGCGAGCGATCCAGTCGACGTCCTTGCGGGGGATGATGCGGGGTTCATAGGCGGGGTTGATCGAGTTCAGGGTGACCGCCTTGGCCGTCAGGGAGGCGATCTCCTTGGCCATGGTCTCGCCAGTCGTGGTGCGCACCACGACACGATCACCCTTGCGCACGTCCGAGCGGTCCCGATCGACCAGGACGCGGTCGCCCTGGCGATAGAGGGGAGCCATCGAGTCGCCGGAAATCTCGAGGCTGAACAGGCTCGGGCGGGGCAGGGGCAGGTCCGTCTGGTCCCAGCCTTCGCCGGTCGGCAGGCCCGCGTCGTCGAAGAAGCCGTCGGCCCCCGCCTGGGCCAAGCCGATCAAGGGAATGGTCGGGGCGCGACGGTCGCCGTCCTCGGCCAAGGCCGCGAACTCCGCCAGCGACAGTCCGGCGATCTCCAGCACCCGGGTCAGGCTCTCGGTCGAGGGCCAGCGGGGACGACGGGCCTCGCCGGGACCGAAGCGCTTGGAGACGTTGAAGGAGGTGGCGTCGAGGCCAGCGCGCCGGGCCAGACCGGAGACGGACAGGCCCTGACGCTTCGCGATGTCGTCGAGCGCAGCCCAGACCTTGGCATGGGATAGGGACATGGGATCCGCCGAAATGATTCTGCGGCGATCTTAGCTAGGAATAATGGCCTATTCCAGCCCTGCCGCGCGCCGCTCCTGCCAGGCCCAGAAGGTGCCCAGGCCGATGGCGATCAGAATGCCGTAACCGGCGAGATTCAGGATCGTGTAGAAGGACATCATCCCTCCGCGCAGTCCGAACAGGATCACCAGGTGGCTCATCACGATGATGAGCTGCAGGGCGGCGGCCCAGATCGGCCAGTTGCGGTGGAATTTCCACGCCACGCCGCCGAGCACCAGCAGCATGACGACGTCGAGAGCGAACAGGGCGGGCTGCCAGGTTCCCTGCGGGGTGCTGTCCGACTGGAGCAGCATTCCGGCCATCCAGCCCAGCAGATAGGCGCCCATGGCCAGCCGCTCAGGCTCGTCGCCCTTGGTGAAGGCGAAGAGACCGACCAGCACCATCGGCAGGAGGCCGATCTGCGAATACAGGGTGTCCAACATGAAATCGCCCCCGCGTCGAAAGACGCGGGGGCGATAATGCTTCGAGTCTGGTCAGTCGAAAACCGGAGTCCTCGATATTAACCCGAATTCACGCGACGCGGATGGGCCGAGCGGGCTGGACGGTGCGGAGTTGCTGCTCGACCTGCGGCGGCGGCGGGCCATCGCCCCAGGTGGAGTCGTCCGGCTTGTCGAGCGGGCCGACGTTGTAGACGCCATAGCCCATACGACGATGATCCTTGGCCAGTTCAGCGTGGCAGGCCACGACGGCGTCGCGAGCGGCCGACAAAGCGGCGATCGCTTCGATGGCCTTGGCTTGCGACACCGCGCCGGCGACCGGGGACGCCTTCAGCAGGGTGCGGGCGCCGATCATGGATTGAACGAGCGTAGTCGCCGAGGTGATCGCGGCATCGACCGCGCGCTCGGTAGCGTAGAGATCTCCAGCAACGCTGGCGACGACTTCAGTCCGATCCATGTTAGCCCCTTCCAAAAAGTTACAGTGGTAAACGGAAGCTTAACACGCGTGGGGCGAGATTGGTAGGGCTTCTTTAACCATCGACGCGAACGGCGATGGGCCGCGCCGTGGTCAGTCGAAGGGGCGCCACGCGCCTGTCCGGCGGGCTGGGGAGCACGTCGAGCGGCGTCGGCCAGGGCGTCCCGCGGCGAGGGTCAGGCGTGGTGCTCGTCCATCGAGAAATGCGCTGTCAGACTGGCGATGGGCTGGGCGGGATCGTCCTGCCAGGCCTCGGCCAGCACGTGGGCGACCCGGCGGCCTGCGCGGGAGATCCGGGCGCGGGCATGGACGTCCATCGGCTTTCCCGACCGGAGGTAGGCGGTGGTCACCGTGATCGGGCGGGGCAGCCGCAGTCCCGGCCATGTGTGCGCGACCTGGGCGACCGCGGTCAGTTCAAGCATCGCCGCCGTCGAGCCACCGTGAAGGGCAGGCAGCATCGGGTTGCCGACCAGGTGATCGGCGAAGGGCATGACGACGGTCAGGACATCGCCCTCCATCTCGGTACGCAGGCCGAGAAAGCGGGCGTACGGGATGGTGTCGAGAAGAAGGGTCATGCGTGGTCTCCACGCGGCTTGAGATTGGCGCCGGGCTTTCGGCCTCCGTCGGAGGAGATGACATAGGTGGCCTGGGCCGCCGCCACCGGGTCGGCGGGGTCGTCCTCGAAGGCCCAGGCGCGGACGAAGCCGATGGTCCGGGTGACCTGATAGCAGCGCGCCTCGCTCAGCAGGTCGACACGGGGGCGCGCCGGCCGCATGTAGTCGATACGCAGATCCAGAGTCGCGATGGGCTCGTAGCGCTCCAGCCTGGTCCAGACGGCGAGACCTCCGACATGGTCCAGCATGGCGGTGACCAGACCGCCGGCGAAGACGTCGGTCTCCGGATCGCCGACCAGATCGGGCCGCCACGGCGTGCGCAGCCGCACCCGGTCGCCGACGATCCCCTCGTAGACAAACCCCAGCGCATGGGTGTGGGCGGCGCCGGACGCCAACTGGGGCATCAGGGTGGTCAGGAACATATCGCTCATGAGATCGTCCTTATCGGGCGGGCATTCGCGCGCAAGTCCCGACGCAGGCCCCCGATCCCGATGATGCCCAGACCATGATCCGACCCGAAGACCTGTTGAGACCCACGCCGGCCGGCCTGTACTGCCCGCCGGGCGATTTCTACATCGACCCCGTGAGGCCGGTGGATCGGGCGGTGGTGACCCACGGCCATTCCGACCATGCGCGATCCGGGCACGGCGCCGTGCTGGCCACCGGTCAGACCCTCGCCATCATGGCCGAACGCTACGGCGAGGATTTCACGGAGCGCCGCCAGGCCGTCGGCTATGGCGAGGCGGCGACCCAGAACGGCGTGGAGGTCAAGCTGGTCCCGGCCGGACATGTACTGGGTTCGGCCCAGGCGGTGGTGACGTATCAGGGCCTGACCATGGTGGTGTCGGGCGACTACAAGCGCCGACGCGATCCGACCTGCGTGCCGTTCGAGCCCGTGCCCTGCCACGTCTTCATCTCCGAGGCGACGTTCGGCCTGCCGGTCTTCACCCATCCGCCGGACGCCGAGGAGATCGCGCGGCTGGTCCAGTCGCTCGGACAGTTTCCCGAGCGGGCGCATCTGGTCGGGGCCTATGCCCTTGGCAAGGCGCAGAGGGTCATCAAACTGCTGCGCGAGGCGGGGTGGGAGCGGCCCATCTATGTCCACGGCGCGCTGGAGCGGCTGAACCGGCTGTACGAGCGCGAGGGGATCGATCTGGGGCCGATCCTGCCGGCGACGGGGCTGAAAGCGGGCGCGCTGGGCGGAGAAGTGGCGATCGCGCCGCCCTCGGCGATCCAGGACCGCTGGGCGCGCCGGTTCGCCGATCCCGTGACGGCCTTCGCCAGCGGCTGGATGCTGGTCAAGGCGCGAGCGCGGCAGAGGGGGGTGGAACTGCCGCTGGTGATCTCCGACCACGCCGACTGGCCGGAGCTGATCACCACCTTCGAAGAGATCAGGCCCGAGGAGGTCTGGATCACCCACGGGCGCGAGGAGGGCCTGCTGCGCTGGGCCGAGATCAACGGGATGAAGGCGCGGGCGCTGAGGCTGGTCGGGTATGACGAGGAGGACGACGAGGCGGCGGGCGAACCGGTCGCGGAGGCGACCTCCCAGCCGAGCTAGGCCTGCGCCGTCGCCAGACTTCCGCGACACTCAGGTTCGGGACGCCGGATGAGGAGGGATAGGGCGCGGACACGGCGGGCACTCAGGACGGCTCGCCCCCGGTCAGCTCATCCCGGCGCCGGCGGCCGCCTCTGTGCCGACCCTGCCGGAATGGGCGATGATCCTGTTCGGCGTGACACTCGCAGGCGGCGCGGCGCTGCACATCCAGCATCGACGCATCGCCGTCCGAGAGCGGATGACTCCAGCGGCGGACCTGCGTCTGCCGTTGAATGAATGCGCCTTAAGCCGCGCGACCCTTGCGGGCGGGCGTCTGGGCCTCGACCTCGGCGGGCTCGGCCAGTGCGGCGTTCATGGCCATGCGCAGGCGTTCGGGCTTGATCGGCTTTTCGACCACGGCGGCCATGCCGATCGACAGATAGTGTCTGGCGTCGTCGGGATCGGCATTGGCGGTCAAGGCGACGATAGGGATGTCGCGTTCCGGGCCGGGCAGGGCGCGGATGGCCCGGGTCGCCTGAACGCCGTCCATGCGCGGCATCTTGATGTCCATCAGGATCAGGTCGAACGGACGGGCCTGAACGGCCTCGAGCGCCTCGACGCCGTCCTCGGCGGTCTCGGACGAGCAACCGAACATCTCGCACAGAGCCTGGGCGACCACGCGGTTGGTGGCGTTGTCGTCGACGATCAGGATATGTGGATTGGCCTGAAGCTCGAGTTCGGCCAGGGCCGAGACGTTGGAGGCTTCGTCGGCGACCTTTTCCGACAGGGGCGCGGTGACGTCGAAGGCGAAGGTGGCGCCGCGACCGGCGTTGTTCTCGGCCCAGATCCGGCCTTCCAGACGCTCGACGATCTGCCGGCAGATCGACAGGCCGAGGCCCGCGCCGTCGGGGCCGGAGCCGTGAACGAAGGGTTCAAAGATGGCGTCCACGCGGTCGGCGTCCACGCCGGGGCCGTCGTCGCGGACGCGGGCCTCCATGCGGACTTCGCCGTTCTCGGACCAGGCCTTGAGGCTGGCCTCGACGACGCCGTTGCGGGCGAACTTCAGGGCGTTGCCGATCAGGTTGTTGAAGACCTGCTTGAGGCGGACCCCGTCAATGTCGGCGGTCAGTTCGGTGTCGCCCTCATAGCCCACCATCAGGCGGACGTGATCCTGGGACGCGCGCGGAGCCCACATGGCCTCGATGTCGTCCATCAGGGCGCGGAGAGGCGTCGGGGCCGGGTTCATCTCCAGCTCGCCGGCTTCGGCGCGCGAGAGGTCGAGCGCGTCCTGAAGGATGCGCAACAGGGTCTCGGAGGAATCGACGATGGTCTGGACGTGGGCGTGGGCGGCGTCGTTCAGGGGCTGGCGACGCAGCAGTTCGGCGACGGCGAGGACGCCGTTCATCGGAGTGCGCAGCTCATGGCTCATGATGGCCAGGAACTGGCTCTTGGCGCGGGCCGAGGCGAGGGCCTGGGTGCGGCTGTCGGTCAGGGCGCGCGACTGCTCGGCCAGCTCCGCGTTCTGGCTGCGCTGCTGTTCGTTGACGGCCTGGAGCAGGGAGACGGCGGTGCCGATGCCGCGATAGCGACCGCCGCGCGTGACGATGAAGCCGCGCATCAGCGAGCCCGCGCCGCCCTTGATCAGGATGTCACAGAAGGCGTCGATCCGGACCCCGGCGTCGACCACGGCCGGTTCGGGATCCATGACGTGAGAAACGGCGCGGTTGGCGTAGAGGGCGTGGCCGAAGGGACCGGCGATCTTGAGGAGGAAGGCGTTGCGTTCGATCAACCCGACCGGGCGATCGTCCTCGACCACCGGAATGACGAGGGTGTCGGGCTCGCGTTGAAAACGCGCGAAAATCTCGGCCGCCGAGGTTGTCGGCAAGACCGGTTCGGCGCGTTCCGTCAGAACTTCGATCGTCGGCATACTGGCCGAAACTCCCGTGGTACTGGCGAACAATGCGGGATAACCGTTTGCAAAAGGGTTAAGTGGCGAAACAGTCCGTTTTCGCCAGTCATATGACGTCGGTCTCTTTTGCGAGTGAGACGGGTCTGGTGTAGAGACCTCGCACCCTGTTTATCCCTGTACTGAACCCGATGCGCGCGACCGAACGGCCGACCGCAGGCCCGTCATGACCGAAACCCAAATCCTGACCCTGGCGAACGACACCGCACACGACGCCCTGGTTCTGTTTTCGGGCGGTCAGGACAGCGCCACCTGCCTGGCCTGGGCGCTGGAGCGCTATGAGCGGGTCGAGACGGTCGGCTTCGACTACGGCCAACGCCACGCGGTCGAGATGGCGGCGAGGCTGCGTGTGCGCGACGGGATGGCGAAGGTCCTGCCCGAATACGCGGATCGCCTGGGCCCCGACCATGTCATCGACCTGACCGGGTTCGGCGCCATCGGCGAGACGGCGATGACGACCGACCGGGCGATACAGGTCGGGGCGCGGGGTCTGCCGAACACCTTCGTGCCGGGGCGCAACCTGGTGTTCCTGACCTGTGCGGCGGCGCTGGCGGACCGACGCGGGCTGGCGGTGCTGGTCGGCGGCATGTGCGAGACCGACTTCTCCGGCTACCCCGACTGTCGGCGCGATACGATCAACGCCATGGAGCGGGCGCTGACCCTGGGGCTCGACAAGCCTTCGCCGATCGAGACGCCGCTGATGTATCTGACCAAGGCTCAGACCTGGGACCTGGCGCACGGGATCGGCGGGGACGCCCTGGTCGATCTGATCGTCGAGGAATCGCACACCTGCTATCGTGGCGACCGCGAACATCGGCACGACTGGGGTTACGGCTGTGGCGACTGCCCGGCCTGCGACCTGCGCGCCGCCGGCTGGCGCGACTGGCTGAAGTCTCGATGACCTATTCGGTCAAGGAGGCCTTCCTGACGGTTCAGGGCGAGGGCGGTCAGGCGGGACGTCCGGCGGTCTTCCTGCGCTTCGCCGGCTGCAACCTGTGGAGTGGGCGCGAGCAGGATCGGGCCGAGGCGGTGTGCACCTTCTGCGATACCGAGTTCGTCGGCACGGATGGCGACGGGGGCGGCAAGTTCAGGGATGCGCGGGCGCTGGCGGGTCATGTCGCGTCGTTCTGGATCGGGCGCGATGGCGATCCGAAGCTTGTGGTCTGCACGGGCGGGGAGCCGCTGCTGCAGCTCGATGCGGCCTTGATCGAGGCGCTGCATGATCACGGGTTCGATATCGCGGTGGAGACCAACGGCACGCTGCCCGCGCCCGACGGGATCGACTGGATCTGCGTCAGTCCCAAGGCCGCGGCGCCGGTGGTGCAGACGTCGGGTCAGGAACTGAAGCTCGTCTATCCGCAGGCGCTGGCCATGCCGGACCGGTTCGACGATCTGGCGTTCGAGCGGTTCTGGCTCCAGCCGATGGACGGGCCGGATCAGGCGGCTAACACGGCGGCGGCCATGGACTATTGCCTGCGCCACCCGAAATGGCGGCTCAGCGTCCAGACGCACAAATACATCGGCGTGCGGTGAGCTAGCAGTTCCGGCCCTGCGAGCGCATCTGCTCGCAACGGCGTTGCTGACGGTCGTAATCGCGCTGCTCGCGTTCGCGGCGGGCGCGGGTTTCCTCGTCCGAAGTGGTGACCGCGTCGACGCCGGCGCCGACGACCGCGCCGGTGGCCTGGGCCGCGCCGCCGACGATGGCGCCCGCCGTGCCGACCACGGCTCCGACCAGACAGCCCTGAAGCATCAGCGAGCCCGCCAGGACGACGGCGAGGGCGGCGGTGCGGGACAGGGGCTGGATCATGGCGTGCATCTAGCCCGAACAGGGTGAACGGAAGATGACCTAGCCCACCTGGGCGCGGTGCCTGAGCATCGCGTCGGCGAGGACGCAGGCGGCCATGGCCTCGACCACCGGCACGCCTCGCAGGGCGACGCAGGGGTCGTGGCGGCCCTTGGTGCGGAGGTCCGTCTCGGTCCCGTCGCGGGTCACAGTCTGGCGCGGCGTCAGGATGGAGGAGGTCGGCTTGAAGGCGACCCGGGCCGTCAGCGGCTGACCCGTCGAGATGCCGCCGAGGACACCGCCGGCGTGGTTGGAGCCGAAGACGATCTCGCCGTCCGGACCGAGGCGCATCTGGTCGGCGTTGTCCTCGCCCGACAGTTCGGCTGAGCCGAAGCCAGCGCCGATTTCCACGCCCTTGACCGCGTTGATCGACATCATGGCGGCTGCCAGTTCGGCGTCGAGCTTTCCGTAAAGGGGCGACCCCCAGCCGGCGGGGACGCCGGTGACCTCGAGTGCCACGACGGCGCCGATGGAGGAGCCGGCCTTGCGGATGCCGTCGAGGTAGGCCTCCCATTCGGGAACGACGCCTGCGGAGGCGGCAAACAGGGGATTGTCGTAGACGGCGGAGAAATCGACTGCTTCGGGCGCGATACGGTGCGGGCCCAACTGGACGACACCGGCGCGAATGACGACGCCATCGCCAAGCACCCGGCGAGCCACGGCCCCGGCGGCGACGCGGCTGGCGGTCTCGCGCGCGGAGGATCGACCGCCGCCGCGATGGTCGCGGACGCCGTATTTGGTCTGGTAGGTCAGGTCGGCGTGGCCGGGACGATAGGCGCGGGCGATCTCGCCATAGTCCTTCGAGCGGGCGTCGACGTTGTCGATGTGGATGGCGATGGGGGTCCCGGTCGTGACGGGGCCTGCGCCGTCGTCGAAGACGCCGGACAGGATGCGGGCGACGTCGGTCTCCTGGCGCTGGGTGACGAAGCGGCTGCCGCCGGGCTTGCGCAGGTCGAGCCAGGGCTGGAGGTCGGCCTCTGTGAGCGGGATCAATGGCGGACATCCATCCACGACACAGCCGATCGCCGGCCCGTGGCTTTCGCCCCAGGTGGTCACGCGGAAAAGATGGCCGAAGGTGTTGTGAGACATCGCCCGTGACGCTTAGGCCGCGAGGCGGTCCGGCGTCCAGACGCGGGTGAAGCGGGCCAGCAGGTCTTCGGCGGCCGAGGGGGCGTCCTCGGACGGTTTCAGCGACACGAACAGGTGGCCTTCTGGCCGCGCACCACGCGCAGGCAGGCCCAGGCCACGTAGTCGCAGCCGCACCGGATCGGTCAGGCCGGGGGCGACCCAGGCGCTGCGAACCCCGGCGTGGGTCTCGATCTCGATGCGACCGCCATCGCTGAGCAGGCGGGTCGGGACCGGCCAGCTCATGAAGAGGTCATCGCCCAGCGCCACGAGGCCGTCGGCGGAACGGATCAGGACAGGCAGGTAGAGATCGGAGCCATCCGCGGCGCCAGCCTTGAGGCGCAGATGCTCGCCCGTCCGCATCCCGGCAGGGGCTTGGACTCGCAGGATTCTGTCGTCGAAGCGCACCGTCGTCTGGCCGCCGGAGACCGCCTGAACCGGCGTCAGCCCGACGACCGGCAGGGCGGCGGGGCGCTGGATCGGCGCCGCGAGGGCGGGGCGGGCGGCGCCGGTGGTCTGGATCAGGCGATAGGCGGCGATGATCCGGCGGAAGCGTTCGGCGTCGCCGCCGGCCTGGTCCGGACGTGCGCTTTTGACCGCCAGACGGAAGGCGCGGGTCACGGCCGCCTGTTCGGCCGGACCGTGGAGGCCCAGGACGGCGAAGGCTTCATTCAGGCTGGGGCCGGGGGCGATCATCGGCTCCATAGGCCGCACCCATGGTCAATGCCGGGTTAACCGTGCGGGCGGGCGCGGGCCTTGCTATATCTCCTCGCATGACGAACGCCGCCATTCCGCCCAGCCCCACGCGCGAGGAATACGCTCGCGACTATGCCGCCGCCCTGGCCGCCAACGGGACGAGACGATCTTTGATCGCGCAGAACCGATCGGCCTGTTCGTCGAATGGTTGGAGCAGGCAAAGGCGCACGAGCCGAACGACGCCAACGCGATGTCCCTATCGACCGTGGATGCGACCGGTGCGCCGGACAGCCGGATGGTGCTGTTGAAGGACGTCGATGGGCGCGGCTTCACCTTCTATTCGAACCGGGAGAGCGCCAAGGGCGTGGAACTGGACGCGACACCGCGCGCGGCCCTGCTGTTTCACTGGAAGTCGCTACGGCGTCAGGTGCGGGTGCGGGGATTGGTCGAGCCGGTCAGCGTTGAAGAAGCCGACGCTTATTTCGCAAGCCGGGCGCGGGAAAGCCGCATCGGCGCCTGGGCCTCGGACCAGTCCCGGCCGTTGGCGACGCGCGCCGATCTGGAGGCGGCGGTGGCGCGGGAGACCGAGCAGTTCGAAGGCAAGGACGTGACCCGGCCCGAACGCTGGACCGGCTGGCGAGTGATCCCGGAAGCCGTGGAGTTCTGGCGCGACCGGCCGTTTCGGCTGCACGACCGTCTGCTGTTCACGAGGGACGGCGATGGCTGGACCCGGACGCGGCTGCAGCCCTAGCGGGCGCCGTAACGGGCCAGAAAAGTCTCGACGGCGTCGGCGGCGATCGCCTCCGGCGTGCGCGCGGCCTGGACTTCATCACCGGTGACCAGAGGCATGAAGAAGACGGGGTGTTCAATCATCCCCATCAGCTGGCCCGCCGCCCATGACGCCTTGTCGAAATGCAGATCGCCGCTCGCGGCGAGGGCGGTCAGCGTCTCCATCAACGGCAGGCCGAAGTCGTGCCGGCCCTTCTCGAAGAAGCCCATGGCCACGTCGCGGAAGCGCGGACGTTCGGCCATCACCAGCCGGAAGACGGACCGAACGAACGGATCGCCCATGAAGCCCGCATAGGCGAGGGCGAACCGGTTCAACTGCGTGCGGGCGTCGCCCTCGTCGCAGCGGACGCGCGTCATCTGTTCGGCGAAATCGTCCGAGGCGTTGGCGATGACCGCCGAGAACAGGTCGGCCTTGGACGGAAAATAGCCGTAGAGGGTCGCGGTCGAGACCGAGGTCGCGCGGGCGATGGGTTCGATCCGTGTCGCCGCATAGCCCTCGGACATGAAATGACGTCGGGCCTCGCGAACGATGTTGTCGCGTCGGGGGTCTGAAACCGGGGGCGCGGAGTGGGCTCCGTCTCGTTGCATGGTGGCGTTCGCTTGCATCAGGCCGCAATCGATAGACGATATGCCCAAGCTGGCGATGTCACATCAAAAATCGTCAGGTTTCGACAGGTTTGAGGTGCGCCAGCAGCGGATGCGCCAGGACCGGGGCCGCCAAACGGATCACGGCCTGCGGATCGTCGAGACGCACGGCGGCCGTGGCGTCCGCGATGATGAAGTCGGCGCGGGTCCGCGAGGGTTCGGTCAGGCGCTCGTGGCCCGGTCGCACCGTTTTCAGATACTGGTCGATCACCGATTGTGCCGTCCGGCCGCGTTCGGCCTGGTCGCGCAGCAGGCGACGGATGAAGCGGATGTCGGCCGGCGTGTCGACGAAGACCCGGATATCGAACAGATCGGCGACCGGCGGCGTGCACAGCACATGTGTGCCCTCCACGATCACGACGTCGGCGGCAGGAATGGGCTCGCCGTCCGGCTCGCGGCCATGGTGGATGAAGGAATAGACCGGGGCGGTGACCGGCTTGCCCGCCTTCAGCCGGGTCAGGTCATCGTACAGAAGCTCGTGGTCGCGGGCGGCGACGTCGTCGAAATCGAACGTCGCGGCGTCGAAGCCCGGCAGGGAGGCCGCGTCGCGGTAGTAGGAGTCCTCGCGCATCAGAACGGCCGCGCCCGGCGTCAGGCCGCTGACGATAGCCTCGGCCAGGGTGGACTTGCCAGAGCCGGAGCCGCCGGTGATCGCGATCAGAATGGTCATGGCGGGCCTTCTAGAGCCCGCCGCGATCTAGCGGAAGAAGCAGGTGAGGCCAGCGTAGAGCGAGTCCACCTCGCCGCCTGTCGGGGCGCTCAGGAAGCCGCCCATCTCGCCGAGCGAGAACTCGGCGCCCAGCGTTGAATCCGGGGTCATCGCGACGGTTCCGGATTCCTCCAGCGCCGCGCGGGTCGAGCCGACTCCCACGCCGTCGACGGTCGTCAGGCCCGCCTTGTCGATGAACCAGCCCTGGAAGGTCTCATTCTGGAACAGCAGCTGCAGGCCGTTGGAGAACTGCGCGAACTGGGTCGGGCCGGCGCCGCATTCCTCGTTGGTCGTGACCTGGGGCGCGGCGCCGCCGACCGAGGCGGCGACGGCTGCGATGGCGGTGGCCTGGGGCGTACCGAACGGGATGGCGCGAGCGGCGCCCGTCGCGTCGAACAGGCGCAGGCCTTCGCCCTCGATGGCCAGGCCGCCGGCGGACTGGGCCGGCGTCGCAGCTCCTTCGACGGGCGCGGTGGCCGGCGTTGCGGGTTCGGCGGCGGGGGGCGGCGTCTGGGTTCGATCGCAGGCGGCGAGGACCGTCAGGGCCGCGAAGGCGAGGGCGGTGCGGGTGGCGATACGCATGTCCGGGCGTCCTTTTCGAAGTTTGAGCGGCGGAACAGACGGCAAAAGCCAATGAGACGCAACGGCAAAGCCTGTAACGACGTTCCCGGTGACCTTGCGTCACGTTGCTTATCAGCGGTTACCTCGGCTAGCGTGACTTCAAGCCCTGCATCCAGCCGGGGCAATGAGGGAATGCGATGCTCGGTTTGATGCAGGACTGGCCGCTGACGGTCGATCGGATCCTGGACCATGCCAGGAACTGGCACGGTCACCGCGAGGTCGTGACCCGCTCGGTCGAGGGACCGATCGTCCGCACCACCTACGCCGACATCCACAGCCGCGCCCGCAAGGTCTCGAACGTGCTCAAGGAATGGGGCGTGAAGCGGGGCGACCGGATCGCGACCCTGGCCTGGAACACCGGCAACCACATGGAGGTCTGGTACGGCATCATGGGCATGGGCGCCGTTTGCCACACCCTGAACCCGCGCCTGTTCCCCGAGCAGCTGATCTACATCATCAACCATGCCGAAGACCGGATCATCTTCGTCGACCTGACCTTCGTGCCCCTGCTGGAGGCCGTGCTGCCGCACTGCCCCTCGGTCGAGCGCGTCGTGGTCATGACCGACGAATGGCATATGCCGGCGACCAAACTGCCCAAGGCCGAGTGCTACGAGCAGGTGCTGTCGGGCGTGTCCGACGACTGCGTCTGGGGCGGGTTCGACGAGCTGACCGCGTGCGGCCTCTGCTACACCTCGGGGACCACGGGGAATCCCAAGGGGGTCCTGTATTCCCACCGGTCCAACTTCATCCATACCCTGATGGGGATGCAGGCCACGGTGCTGGGCGCGACCCCCGCCGAGGTGATCCTGCCGGTTGTGCCGATGTTCCACGCCAACGCCTGGGGCATCGCCTTCGCGGGACCGGCCTCGGGCGCGCGTCTGGTCATGCCGGGGTCCAAGATGGACGGGCAGTCCATCTACGAACTGATCGAGAGCGAGGGCGTCACCTTCTCGGCCGCTGTCCCCACGGTGTGGCAGGGCCTGCTGACCTATCTGCGCGAGAACAATCTGAAGATCCCGACGGTCAAGCGGGTGCTGATCGGCGGCTCGGCCGTGCCGGAGAGCCTGATCCGCGCCTTCCACGACGAGTTCGGCATCGAGGTGGCCCAGGGCTGGGGCATGACCGAGACCTCGCCCATCGGGACGATGTCGATCCTGCCCCCCGAACTGGCGGCCCTGCCCTATGACGAGGGCATGAAGTGGCGGGTCAAGCAAGGCATCCCGCCGCTGGGCGTCGAGCTCAAGCTGAAGAACTACGCCGGTCAGGAGATGCCGCACGACGGCACGACCTATGGCCGTCTGATGATCAAGGGGCCGACCATCGCCAAGGGCTATTTCAAGGACGAGGGTGGCGACATCCTCGACCACGAGGGCTTCTTCGATACCGGCGACGTCTCGACGATCGACGAGCACGGCTTCATGCAGATCACCGACAGGGCCAAGGACGTGATCAAGTCGGGCGGAGAGTGGATTTCCTCGATCGAGATCGAGAACATCGCCGTGGGCCATCCCAGGGTCGAACTGGCCGCCGTCATCGGCGCCGCCCATCCGAAATGGGACGAGCGCCCGGTGCTGGTCATCAAGCTCAAGCCCGGCGAAGCCGAGAACAAGCAGGAACACCTCGACTTCCTGGTCGGCAAGATCGCCAAATGGTGGATGCCCGACGACGTCGTCTTCGTGGACGACATCCCGCTGGGCGCGACCGGCAAGATCGACAAGAAGCTGCTGCGCGAACGGCTGAAGGACTACACCCTGCCGAGCGCCATCTCGCCCGAGCGGGTCTGAGCCATGGCCAGCGGCCCGCGTTCGCGGCTGAAGACCGGCATGGCCAAGGTGCGGATCGCCGCGGGCCTGGCCGTCGCGGCGCCGCTGATGACCTTCATCGTTCTCCTGCTGACGCGGAACGGGATCGTCTCGCTGGACCTCGGTCTGGATCTGCTGACGCTCAAGATCGCCAGTACACTCACGTGGGCGGCTTTAGGCTACGCTACCGCGTCACTTGTCCTGTCGCTGCCTCAGTTCAACAGGCTTGGCCTGATCAGTATTGCCATTCTGATCTTCTGCGCTGGCGTCTCGGCCGCCTTCTTCTTCCAGTCTCGCGCGATCGCCGTCGCAGGACCGCTTGATGTATCGACCGACCTGACCGAACCGCCCGCGGTGCCGGGCGCCGCGGGTGCGCCCGTCGCCTGTCCGGGCGTGCAGGCTGTCATGACCCAGGTCGCTCCGGCCAAGGCCACCGACGCTCTGCAGGCCGCGGGTTTCTCCGTCACGGAATCCCAGCTGTTCCGCTCACGCGGCGTTCGCGACGGCTTCTGGTTCGGCATGGGGCACGAGGCGGTTGTCCGCATCCGCCCGGACCGCACCGACGTCCGGGTCGTGGCGCGCTATGACCACACCGACGGCGGCGCCACCTGCAAGGTCGCCGCGAAACTGGTCGCCGCGCTTCAGGCCGCTCCATAGGTCGAGCCGAGCCCGGGCGGTCCCTCGACCGATATCCGGCCCTCCCCGACCAGTTTGATCAGGTGGGCCAGCACCGACAGGCTCGCGGCCGGCCACAGGCGTTGATCCACGGCGGCGTAGAGAACCGGGACCATCTGGGCGATCGTCCGGTCGCCCGCCCGGACCCGTGACAGGATCTGCGCCTCCCGCTCCAGCCGGTGGGCCCAACAGGCGGCGAGGAAGGGCGCGACGTCGGTGATCGGCGCGCCGTGGGTCGGCCACAGGTTCGAGAACCCGGCGGCGATCACCGCGTCGAGGCTGCGCATATAGTCCGACATGTTCCCGTCCGGCGGCGCGACCACCGTGGTCGACCAGCCCATGACATGGTCGCCGCAGAACAGGGCGTTCTCCTCCTCAAGAGCGAAGGCCATGTGGTTGGAGGCGTGACCCGGGGTCGCCATCGTGCGCATCGTCCAGCCGTCGCCTTCGATCCGCTCGCCGCCCGACAGGATCGTGTCGGGCGCGAACACCTCGTCCTCGTCCTCGTCCAGAGCGCCCGAGGCGTGGGTCTGGCGGGCCGGCGGTCGCATGGCCAGAACCGGCGCCCCGACCCGGTCGGCGAATGGCCGGGCGAGGGGAGAGTGGTCGCGGTGCGTGTGGGTCACCAGCACATGGCTGACCGTTCGGCCATCCACCGCCTCAAGCAGCGCCGCCAGATGCGTCTGGTCGACGGGGCCGGGATCGATCACGGCGACGGAGGCGCCGTTCTCCGGCCGCCCCACGATGTAGGTCCCTGTGCCCGTGAAGGTGAACGGCCCCGGGTTGTCGCAGATCACCCTCTGGATCAGGGGCGAGACCTGATCGCAGCGGCCGTAAGCGAAGTCGAACGCGCGCACGAACGGGATCACGATGCGGCCTCCGGAAAGCGGCGCGGTCCTTGCCTTAACGAGAGGTAAATCCCGTCCGGAGCGTACCCCGTGGCCCGCAGCATCGCCTTCACTGTCTCAAATCGGCTCCAGCCCATCGCGGCGGCCTTCCTGTGTCTCATGGCGGCGCAACTCGTTCTGGCGTCGTGCGGTGATCCCGAACCCATACCTTACGCCACGCGCGTCGCGATCCAGCGCTAGAGCGGCAATCGGCTGAGGTCGTAGCCGGCGTTCGCTGCCGCCTCTCGCAAATCATCGGCTCCGGCGCGATCCAGCGCCCGCATCGCCAACGCCCAGGCCACGGTCGAACGTGTGCCCGAGCGGCAATACATCAGCACGGGCTCGCCCGTCTCCAGCGCGTCCGCCACGGCGCGCACCGCGTCCGGCCCAGGCATGCCCGCCACGGGCGCGTGCACATAGTCCAGACCCGCCGCCCGCACGGCGTCTTCCATCTCGGCGGAGGAGGGCTGCCCCGCGTCCTCGCCGTCCGGCCGGTTGTTGACGACCGTGCGCACGCCCATGCGGGCGATCTCGGCCAGATCCTCGATCGCGATCTGTGGCGCGGCCCAGACATCGGCGGCGAGGGGGCGTGGCGAAAACATGATGCGGACCTTTCCGGTTCGGGGAACTGACAGTGACGCTTTGTCGGCTGCAACGTGTCCTGAATGCGACACTGATGAGGCCACAACATTACACGCCTGTAATTGCGGTGGCGCGGCAAAGTTCAACGGGCCTATCACTAGGTCAGTCTGCGACAATTTGCGTCGCACGACGACCATCAGTGCGGCGGAGGGTCGCACTATCGTTTCAGGAGAACGATTTTGAGAAACCAATCCATCCGGCAGCGCATGCTCGCCACCACGATGATGGGCGGCGCGGCCATTCTGGCCATCGCAGCCCTGCCCGTGGTCGCGGTCGTCGCCGCGCCGACCGCCGCAGTGGCGCAGGACTACACCAACGGCACCCTGACCGGCGCCGTCGAAGGCACCAACGGCGAGCCGATCGTCGGCGCCACGGTGACTGTCGTCTCGAGCGCACAGGGCATCAGCCGCAGCGCCACCACCGGCGCCAACGGCCAGTTCCGCGTTCCCCTGATCCCGACAGGTGCCTATTCGGTGACTGTCGCCGCCTCGGGCTTCGACAATGTTTCGGATGACGTCAACGTAGCGCTGGGCAACAACAGCTACGTCTTCACGCTCGGAACCGCTGGTTCCTCGGGCTCGAACGTCGACGACATCGTGGTCACGGGCGTTCGCCGCTCGCTGGACATGTCGCGCGCCGCCACCGGCGTGTCGATCGACGTGGACCAGCTGATCGAGAACGTGCCGGTCGCCCGGAACATCACGGCGATCACCCTGCTCGCTCCCGGCGCCGTAGTCGGCGACTCGCAGTTCGCTCTCGGCCAGTCGCAACTCCAGGCCCCGCCCGCGCTCGGCGGTTCGGGCCCGGCTGAAAACGCCTTCTTCGTCAACGGCCTGAACATCACGAACTTCGTGACCGGTCTGGGTGGCGCGACCGTGCCGTTCGAGTTCTACAAGACGGTTGAAGTGAAGACCGGCGGCTATTCCGCCGAGTTCGGCCGCGCGACCGGCGGCATCATCAACGCCACCACCAAGTCCGGCACCAACGACTTCGTCGTCGAGCTGCACGGCACCTGGGCCCCGGATTCGCTGCGCGAAGATGCGCCCGACACCATTTCGGGCGACAACTACGCCGGCGTTGTGAACCATCTCGGCGAGTTCGAAGAGAAGACTCTGACCTTGGAAGTCGGCGGTCCGATCATCCGCGACCGCCTGTTCGCCTATGGTATCGTCGCCTACTCTGACATGCAGTCCAGATCGGCGTCGCAAACCGGCGTGACAGGCACGTACAACGAAGATGCATTCAGCGACGAGCCGTTCTACGGCCTGAAGCTGGACGGCTACATCACTGCCGATCACCGCCTGGAGTTCACCTATTTCGATACCTCGGGCGAGCGTACGCGGACGTCGTTCAACTACGTCCCTGCGACGGACACGGTCGGGACGACGGCCCTGAATTCCACGGTCCTCGGTCAGGGCGGCGAGAATTGGGTCGGACGCTACACCGGTACGATCACCGACTGGCTGACCATTTCGGCGGCCTACGGCGAGACCACCATCAACTCGGGCAGCCAGGTTCAGCCGACAGCTGAATCGCTGGTGACCGACTCGCGCACCGGCCAGAACAGCGCGCGTCGCAGCCGCCAAACGGCTGCCGCCTCCTCGATCGAACTGGCGGAGCGCAAGTTCTACCGCGCCGACGCGGACGTCTATTTCGACCTGTTCGGCCAACACCACGTTCGCTTCGGCTACGATCACGAAGACACGCTGCTGACGACGCAGTCGGTTCGTAACGGCGGCGGAAACTACACCTACCGGTCGGCCAGCGCCGCGATCGCCACCCAATACGGTCTGGCGACCGGCCAGGAATATGCGGAACGCCGTATCTTCACCTCGGGCGGCGGCTTCGAGGGGGCCAACGAAGCCTACTACATCCATGACTCGTGGGATGTGTCGGACCGACTGAACCTGCAGATCGGCTTCCGGAACGACAACTTCGAGACGGCCAACACCAAGGGCGTCACCTTCATCAGCTTTGAGGAGAACTACGCCGCCCGCCTCGGCGCGACCTACGATCCGATCGGCGACGGCACCTCGAAGTTCTACGGCAGCTATGGCCGCTACTTCCTGCCGCCGGTTTCGAACACCGCGTTCCGCATCGCGGCGCCGGCGATCGACATCACCGAGTTCTATACGGCGGCAGGCGGGGCGCTCTACTTCGGCGGCACGCCCGGCTCGACCACCGGCTTCAACGCCACGACGGGCCTGCCCACGGCAGGCTTCGGTCCCCAGATCGTCAACCGCCCCGGCCTCGTCGCCTGTCCGGCGGGCACCGGCACCTCGGCCGCCGCTGGCGCGGTCGCCTGTTCGGTGCGGAACAACGGCTCCGAGCCGGATCCGACCACTCTGGTCGCTACCAATCTGGGAGCCACCTACGAGGATGAGTTCATCGTCGGCTATGAAAGCCAGGTCACCGATCTGTGGACCCTGGGCGTCAAGGCTATCTACCGGAACCTCGGCCGGATCGCCGAGGACGCCCTGCTAGACAACGGCGTCATCGCCTACTGCCGTCGCAACAACCTGCCGCTGACCAATGCCGCCGGCACGGGCTGTCAGGACCTGTACCACGGCCAGGATCTGTACCGGATCATCAACCCGGGCGAAGACGCGACGATCCGCGTCGATATTCCCAACGCCTCCGGGGTGGTCTCCACGCAGACGATCGCTCTGTCGGCCGCCGATCTGCCGTTCCCGAAGGTCAAGCGTGAATACACCGCACTGGAGTTCACCTTCGACCGCGCCTTCGACGGCGTCTGGGGTCTGACCGGCTCCTACACCCTGTCGAAATCCGAGGGTAACACCGAGGGTGGCGTCAAGTCCGACGTGGGTCAGGTCGACTCCGGCATTACCCAGGACTTCGACTTCATCGCCTTCCTGCCGGGCTCCTATGGCCTCCTGCCGAACCACCGCGCCCATCAGTTCAAGCTGTACGGCTCGTGGCAGGCGTTCGACAACTTCACGGTCGGCGCCAACCTTTCGGTCACCTCGCCGCGTCACTACGGGTGCATCGGCCTGGCTCCGAACGGCTACGCCGATGGTCAGGTCGCCAACAGCTCGTACGGAGCGGCTTCGCGCTTCTGCAACGGCCTGGTCGTTGACCGGGGTTCGGCGTTCGAAAGCGACTGGCTGACCCGCTTCGACATGTCGTTCCGCTACAGCCTCGATGACGTCGTTCCCGGCAACCTGGTTCTGCGTGCCGATGTCATCAACGTGTTCAACCTTCAGGGCGTCGCCCAGAACAACGAATACGGCGAAAACGATGCCGGCGGCCCAGACGTCAACTACATGGCGCCCACGGTCTACCAAGCCCCGCGTTCGATCCGCTTCGGCTTCGACTGGGCGTTCTAAACTTCAGACTGACTACATGAGCATGACTGGGCGGCGGATCTTCGGGTCCGCCGCCCTTTTCTTTGGGAAATTGGCGCCGCAGAAAAACCATTGCGACGCTTCAGGCGTTGGGTGGGGCGAGCTCCCCGAAACAGATCACGGACCGTCCATGCGCTTTCGTCTCGCCGCCTCGCTTCTCGTTCTGACCTTTGCGATTCAGTCGCCCGCCTTCGCCCGGCAGGATGACGGGCCGGTCGTCACCGCCCGCGACGCCGGAGAGAGCGTGGATTCACTGCGGGCGCGCGAAGCCATCGCCTATGAGACGCCGCTGCCGCGCGGCGCGCCGGAACAGGACTATCCGCTGGTGGCCTGGTGCGCGGCTCTGGTGGAAGGGCACATCGCGCTCGGTCGCAGCCTGACGACGGCCGACGATCTGGATCGCGACATCATTCGACTTGGCGGGCTGGAAGCGGCGGATTTCCGTGACGCGCTTCGCGCCGGTCAGGCCCGCCAGACGCCTGCGACCCTCGCCGCCGCCCGGGCGGCCGAAGCGGACGCCGCCGCCAAATGGGTTCCCTTGCAGGCGCAGGAGGACGAACGGGCCCGCAGCGAGGCCTTCGGTCTGTTCTTCGGCCTGCCGGGCCGTTGCGAACACGCCGCCCGTCGGGTGCGCGACAACATTACGACCCCGCCAGTGACCCTGACCCAAGCCGGGCTGGACGAAGTCGGCGTGCCGCTGGCGAACTAGGTTTCGGGTCTTGTCCCCGTCGCTAAGCTATGGGGAGGTGGATGCGAGCTCTTCGCGAGCAGACGGAGGGGCTCTGGACGGCGGCAAGACCCCGTCCGTCCCTCCGCTTCGCTCCGGGCCACCTCCCCACGCCTGCGGCGCAGGGAGGAGACGGCTTTCCTAGGCCGCCGCCACCCGCGGCGCGGCGCCCGGTTCGTAGTTGAGGATCGGCGAAAGCCAGCGTTCGGCGGTCGCGATGTCCCAGCCCTTTCGGGCCGCGTAGTCCTCGATCTGGTCCAGATCGATCTTGCCGACACCGAAATAGTGGCTGCCCGGGTGGCCGAAATAGAGGCCTGAAACGGACGCCGGCGGCATCATGGCGAAGCTCTCGGTCAGGGCCATTCCGGCGTTGTCTTCGGCCTGCAGCAGCCTGAACAGGGTGGCCTTCTCGGTGTGGTCGGGCTGGGCCGGGTATCCGGGGGCGGGGCGGATGCCCTGATACTGTTCGGCGATCAGGTCATCGGTGGTGGTCGCCTCGTCGGGAGCATAGCCCCAGAGTTCGGTGCGCACCTTTTTGTGCAAGGCTTCGGCGAAGGCCTCGGCCAGACGGTCGGCCAAGGCCGCCGCCATGATGGCGGAATAGTCGTCGCCGGCGGTCTTGAAGCGTGTCGAGGCCTCGACCTCGCCGTGGCCGGTGGTGACCGCGAAGGCGCCGATATAGTCCGCGCCTTCTTCAGCCACGAAGTCGGACAGGGCCAGGTTCGGCTTGCCGTTCGACTTCCTGATCTGCTGGCGCAGGGTGTGGAAGCGGGCAATCTCTTCGGTACGGCTCTCGTCGGCGTAGACGGCGACATCGTCGCCGATCGCGTTGGCGGGCCAGAAGCCGACCACGCCCTTCGCGGTGAACCATTTCTCGTCGATGATCTGCTTCAGCATCACCTGCGCGTCGGCGAACAGGTCTTTGGCCGCCTGGCCGACGATCTCGTCCTCGAGGATCAGCGGATAGCGGCCGATCAGCTCCCAGCTGGCGAAGAAGGGGGTCCAGTCGATGTGGTCGGCCAGGTCCTGCAGGTCCCAGCTGTCGAACGCCTTCACCCCGATGAAGGACGGCGCGCCGGGCATGGTCTGGGCCGGATCGATCCTGAACCGGTTGTCGCGGGCCTGCGGCAGGGACGCGCGCGCCTTGACCTCCTGGCCCCGGGCGTACTGCTCGCGGATGCGGATGTATTCGTCGCGCGTGATGGCCTCGTTCTTCGCCCGCTCGGTCTTGGACAGGAGCCCTGAGACTACGCCCACGGCCCGCGACGCATCGACGACATAGGTGGTCGATCCGGCCGAATAGCCGGGCTCGATCTTCACGGCCGTATGGGTCCGGCTGGTCGTCGCCCCGCCGATCAACAGGGGGATGTCGAAGCCACGCCGCTGCATCTCGCGCGCCACGAAGACCATCTCGTCCAGCGACGGGGTGATCAGGCCCGAGAGACCGACGATGTCCACCTTGTGCTCGATCGCGGCGTCCAGGATGCGGTCGGCCGGGACCATGACGCCCAGGTCGATGACCTCGTAGTTGTTACACTGCAGGACCACGCCGACGATGTTCTTGCCAATATCGTGGACGTCGCCCTTGACCGTGGCCATCAGGATGCGGCCGGCCTGTTCGCGCGGCTTGCCGGCCTTCTCGGCCTCCATGAAGGGTTCCAGCCAGGCCACGGCCTGTTTCATCACGCGGGCGGACTTCACCACCTGCGGCAGGAACATCTTGCCCGAGCCGAACAGGTCGCCGACCACATTCATCCCGTCCATCAGCGGGCCTTCGATGACGTGCAGCGGTCGCTCGAACGACAGGCGCGCCTCTTCGGTGTCGGCGTCGATGTATTCGGTAATGCCGTTGACCAGGGCGTGTTCGATCCGCTTGCCGACGGGCTGGTCGCGCCACTTCAGATCGACGACCCGCGCCACCCCCTTGTCGCCCTTGTAGTTGGGGGCGATGTCCACGAGGCGTTCGGTGTTGGAGACGTTGGTCCGTTGGGGCCGGTTGAGGATCACGTCCTCGACGGCCTCGCGCAGCGTCGGCTCGATGTCGGTATAGACGGGCAGGTCGCCTGCGTTGACGATCCCCATGTCCATGCCCGCCGCGATGGCGTGGTACAGGAAGACACTGTGGATCGCCCGGCGCACCGGCTCATTGCCGCGGAAGCTGAACGAGACGTTCGAAACCCCGCCCGAGATCCGGGCGTAGGGCAAAGTGGCCTTGATGACCTTGACCGCTTCGATGAAGTCGACGGCGTAGTTGTCGTGCTCCTCGATCCCCGTCGCCACGGCGAAGATATTTGGGTCGAAGATGATGTCTTCGGGCGGGAAGCCGACCTCGTCCACCAGGATGCGATAGGCGCGGGTGCAGATCTCGATCTTGCGCGCGGCGGTATCGGCCTGACCCACTTCGTCGAAGGCCATGACCACCACAGCCGCGCCGTAGCGCAGGCATTTGACGGCCTGGGCGCGGAAGGCGTCCTCGCCCTCCTTCATCGAGATCGAGTTGACGATCGGCTTGCCCTGAACGCATTTCAGGCCCGCCTCGATGACCTCCCATTTCGAGGAGTCGATCATCACCGGCACGCGGGCGATGTCGGGTTCGGCCGCGATCAGGTTGAGGAAGGTGATCATGGCCTGCTTCGAATCCAGCAGGCCCTCGTCCATGTTGATGTCGATGACCTGGGCGCCGGCCTCGACCTGTTGCCGGGCGACGGTCAGGGCGGCGGTGTAGTCGCCCTCGACGATCAGCTTCTTGAATTTGGCCGAACCGGTGACGTTGGTCCGCTCGCCGACGTTGATGAAGACAGGACGCATCAGGCTACCAGTTCGAAGGGCTCGAGACCCGACAGCCGCATCGCCACCGGCCGCTCGGGAATCTCCCGCGTCGGCAGTTTCGCGACCGCCTCGGCGGTGTGTTTGATGTGGTCAGGCGTCGTCCCGCAGCAGCCGCCGACGATGTTGACCAGGCCGGAGGCGGCCCATTCCTCGATGGAGTGGGCGGTCTCGTGCGGTTCCTCGTCGTACTGGCCCATGGCGTTGGGCAGGCCGGCGTTGGGGTAGGCGGCGACCAGCGTATCGGCGACGCGGCTCAGTTCGGCGATGAAGGGCCGCATCAGATCGGCGCCGAGCGCGCAGTTGAAGCCCACGGCGAACGGCTTGGCGTGGCGCACGCTGTTCCAGAAAGCCTCGGCCGTCTGGCCCGACAGGGTGCGGCCCGAGCGGTCGGTGATGGTGCCCGAAATCCAGATCGGCAGGGGCTCCATGCCCTCGTCCTCGAGGTCCTTGATCGCCTTGATACAGGCCTTGCAGTTCAGCGTGTCGGTGATGGTCTCGATCAGATAGAGGTCGACGCCGCCCTCGTTCAGGGCGCGGATCTGGTGGCGATAGGCGTCATAGACCTGGTCGAAGGTGACCAGACGCGCGCCGGGGTCGTTCACGTCCGACGACATCGACAGCATCTTGTTCAGCGGCCCGATCGACCCCGCGGCGAAGCGCGGCTTGTGCGGCTCCTTTTCGGTCCAGCGGTCGGCCGAGGCGCGGGCCAGTTTCGCGCCCTCCAGATTGATGTCCCAGACCGCTTGTTCGTCGAGTTTGTAGTCGTCCTGGGCGATGACCGTGCCGGAGAAGGTGTTGGTCTCCGAGATGTCGGCGCCGGCGCCGAAATACTGGTCGTGAAGGTCGCTGATGACGTCCGGGCGGGTGATGCACAGGATGTCGTTGTTGCCCTTCATCTGCTCCTTTTCGTCGTACCCGTTGGCCTCGACGAACCGGTCGCCGCGGAAGTCGGCTTCTTCGAGCTCACGCCGCTGGATCATCACGCCCCACGATCCGTCGAGGACCAGGATGCGCTCCCTGGCGGCCTTGTGCAGGGCGGCGATGCGTTCGGGACGGGTGAGGGGAGAGGTCATCTCAGGCAAGGGCCTTCTGTTCGCGGACGCCCAGGACGCGGCAGATCGCATATACCAGGTCGGCGCGGTTCAGGGTGTAGAAGTGGAAGTCGGAGAAGCCCTCTTCCTGCAGCCGGGCGCAGGTCTCGGCGGCGACCGAGGCGGCCAGCAGTTTCCGGGTCTCCGGATCGTCGTCGAGGCCCTCGAAATGGGCGGCCAGCCAGTCGGGCACCGAGGCGCCGCAGGATCCGCACATCCGCACGAGGCCGGTGAAGTTCGACACGGGCATGATTCCGGGGATCAGGGGGATGCTCACCCCTGCCGCGCGGACCCGGTCGCGGAAACGCAGGAAGGCGTCGATGTCGAAGAAGAACTGGCTGACCGCGCGGGTCGCCCCGGCGTCGATCTTGGCCTTGAGCACGTCGATGTCGTGGTCGATGGACGGGCTTTCCGGATGCCGTTCCGGATAGACGCCGACCGTGACGTCGAAGCCGCCGACGCGGCCGATGGCCCGGGTCAGTTCCGTGGCGTTGGCATAGCCGTCGGCGCGGGGCTGATAGACGCCGCCGATGCCGGCCGCGCCGGGCGGGTCGCCGCGCAAGGCCACGATGTGGTTCACGCCGATGGCCTTGTAGCTTTCGATGACCTCATCGACTTCGGCGCGGCTGGCGTCGACGCAGGTCAGGTGGGCGGCCGGCTTCAGCGTCGTCTCGGTCAGCATGCGCTGGACCGTCCGGTGGGTCCGCTCGCGGGTCGAGCCGCCGGCGCCGTAGGTTACCGAGACGAACTCGGGATTCAGCGGCTCGAGGCGGCGGACGGCCTCCCACAGGGCCTCCTCGGCCTTGTCGGTCTTGGGCGGGAAGAACTCGAACGAGACGCGCACGGGATTGGCGTTCTGGCCCGCGCGCGCGACCGGCCCCAGCGGCGACAGCAGCAGGGCGCGGGCCTCGGCGAGCGGGGAAACGGTTGCGGCCATCAGGCGAGGTTCCTTAGGGAGGCGGGCCTTTCCGCTAGCGCCGGGCGCGTCGCGGTCCAGATGGTGACGGTCAGTCCCGCCGTGTCGGGGGGCAGGGCGATGGAGGCGGAGGCGTCGAGACCGGCTTCGGCCAGCCAGCGCCCGATCTCGTCGTCGGCGAAACCCAGCCGGCGATGCTGGTGCTCTTCGCGCAGGCGCTCGAGGTCGTGCGGGGCGAAATCGACGATCAGGAGCTTGCCGCCGGGCGAGACCAGACGCGCGGCCTCGGCCACCGCCGCGCCGGGATCGGCAAGGTAATGCAGCACCTGATGCACCAGCACGAGGTCCGCCGAACCCGCCGGCAGACGGGTCGCGAAGATATCGCCGTGGCGCAACTCGACCTTGTCGAGGCCCGCCTTCACGACATTGGCCCGGGCGATGTTGAGCATGTTTTGCGACAGGTCGAGGCCGATCGACATCTTCGACTTCTTGCCGAGCAGGGTCAGCATCCGGCCGGAGCCCGTGCCCAGATCGACGACCCGCTCGAACGGGCCCGGGCCGGCCGCGCGTTCGATGGCGCTCTCCACCGCCGTTTCCGAGACGTAGAGGGAGCGGATGTGGTCCCAGCTCGGCGCGACCTGTTCGAAGTAGGCGGCGGCGGCCTCGGCCCGTTCGCCGCGCACGGCGTCGAGGCGCCTGTGGTCGGCCTCTCCTTCGCCGTCGTCCAGAATGTCCAGCACGGTGTCGATCAGGCGGCGGGCAAGGACCTCGTGCGAGACGCGATAGAAGACGCGGGCGCCGTCGGGGAATCGCTCGATCAGACCGGCGTCGGCCATAAGCTTCAGGTGGCGCGACACGCGCGGCTGGCTCTGTTCCAGCACGCGGCTCAGCTCCATCACCGACAGTTCCTCGCCGGCCAGCAGCGACAGGATGCGCAGGCGGGTCGGCTCGCCGGCGGCGCGCAGGGCTTCGACAGTCTGATCGGCGGTCAGCGACATGGTATAATCATATAAGGATATCCTTATATGATGTGAAGCGGAAACCGTGTCAGCCCCTGGTGATCGCGCGCCAGTTCCGGAAATCGACGTGGGCCCCGGACGGCGGTGCGGGCTCGGGCGACGGCGCGTCGGGCAGGGGGAGGAGGCGGCGTTTGTTGACATGTTCGACGGGCGCTTCGGCGATCCTGTCCGGGAACTCGCCCCGGAAATAGAACCGCTGCCAGGCCTGTTTGATCGCTTCGGGGTCTCCGGCGGCCATGCGGGTGTTGAAGTCGGTCCGCACTTCCGACCACTTCCGGTACTGCAGCGCCAGGTCGCCATCCGGGTCCATCGAGGCCCTGACCGGCACGAATTCCTCGACCCGGTGATGCTGAACCGGCTGCAGGAAGCAGAACGGCTCGTCCTTTTCGAACCGGATCACGCCAGGCGCCGTGAAACGCCAGTTCATGGTGAACGGATAGGGCAGCCAGTCGGTCTCGGTCAGGCCTTCGAGAGCCTGGATCCCGTGCTTGAACCGGTTCGGCACGCCCGAGGCCCGCATCGCCCAACCGGGCGGCGTCCGGAACAGCCAGCCCGTATGGAAGGTCAGAACTCCCTCGGTGAAATGCGAGGCGGCGAAATGCTCGAAATGCAGGGCGTCGGCGTCGGGCCTGAACCTGATGGCGTTTGCCCCCATCCGGCCGTCCCACTCGGCCTCGAAACCGAACGGACACAGCAGCTCCCACCCTGTCGTGTTGGCCATCGTCAGCGGCAGGCAGCGATAGGGGTGTCGTCCCGCGAACTCGTCCATCCAGTCGCGCTCGGGCCGACCCGGGACCATGCGCGGCGGGTCGTCCCGCATCGGATAGCATTCCAGAGTCAGGGGCGCGGTATCGGTCTGGGCGGCGATGTCGGTCAACGGCATGTCCCGTGTGGAGCGACCGCACCCTGCCGCGACCATGACGGCCTTCGCAAGGCCGGCGCTCAGCCCGCTCGCACGACCGGCGTCACCAGAGGTTCTCCCGCCACGGCGGCGGCGAGGTTGCGCATCAGCAGCATCAGCATGCCCTGCACCGCTTCGGACGTCGCGCCGCCGGTGTGCGGCGTCAGGACGACGTTGGGCACGCCGGCCCAGCGCTCCGCCGGTGTCGGCTCCGTCTCGAACACGTCCAGCGCCGCCTGGCCCAGCCGCCCGGCCTTCAGCGCCGGGATCAGGGCGTCCTCGTCCACGAGGGACCCACGCGCCACATTGACCAGCAGGCCGTTGGGGCCCAGCGCCTCGATCACTTCGGCGGAGATCAACCCGCGATTACTCTCGTCCGCCCGGCAGGCGACGACGAGCACGTCCGAGTCCCGCGCCAGCTCGATCAGAGACGCTGCGCGGGGCCAGGGCGATTCCTTCGCCCGCGGCCCCCACCAGGCGACCGGACAGCCCATGACCTCGACCCGCTTCGCCACCGCCTCGCCGATCAGGCCCAAGCCGACGATGCCGACGCGTCGCCCCTTCATTGAAGGCGTCATCAGCCGCTCGTTTATCGACCACTGACCGGCCTTCAGCGTCCGGTCGCCGTCCACGATCCGTCGGCCGGCAGCCAGGATCAGACCCAGCGCATGGTCGGCCACGTCCTCGTGGTTCACCGCCGGCGCATGGGTCACCGGCAGGCCGCGCGCCGCGCACCAGTCCAGATCGATGCCGTCATAGCCCGAGGTGAAACAGGCGATCAGCTTCAGGTTCGGCAGCCGCTCGATCACCGCCGTGTCCAGCGGATCCTCGCCCGCCACCACGACTGCCTGGATCAGCGCCTGCGCCTCCACCGGCGGATGCTCCCACAGGCGATGGACATTGTAGGCGCTCTCCAGAATCGCGGTGAGCGGCCCAAGCAGGGACGGCATGATCAGGACGTGCGGGCGATGGGGCATGGCTGATCCTAGCGCAGGACAGGCGGGGCGTGGACAGACAACCTTCCGTCGATCATAGACGCGCCGTGCAAACCGCCTCCGGTCCCGTCCGTCGCCTCGACCTGGACTGGATCCGGCTGTCGGCGTTCGGCCTGCTGATCCTGTACCACGTGGGCCTCGTCTATGCGCCGTACGACTGGCACATGCACAGCACCCACACCTTCGAATGGATGCGCGAAGGCGTCCTGATCACCAACCCGTGGCGGCTGACGCTGCTGTTCCTGGTGTCGGGCGCGGCGCTGCGATTCATGACCGCGCGCCGGAGCGCTGGACAGGTGGCCAGGGCGCGGGCGAAGCGGTTGATTCCGCCGCTGATCTTCGGGACGCTTGTGCTGGTGCCGATCCAGTCGTGGATCGAGGCGATGGACAAGGGCGGCTGGTCCGGTGGATTTTCCGGCTGGTGGTGGCACGAGTTCAGCCTGTCGGGCCTCTCGAACGGCGTGCCGGTCAACCACTTGTGGTTCATCATCTATATCGCGGTCTACAGCGCGGTGGCCGTCCTGCTGATGCTTCGGCCGACGGAGCTTGCGCGGGCCGAGGCGGGCCTCGTGCGGGTGTTGTCGGGCTGGCGGGTGATCGCGGTCCCGATCGTCTATCTGATCGTCATCCGCCTGATCCTGTTCCCGATGTTCGGCCTGACCAACCGGCTGACCCACGACTGGTACAACCACGCCCTGTCGCTGGGGGCCTTTCTGTTCGGCTTTCTGGTCGTCCGTCAGGAGAGTGTGTGGCGCGATCTGGAGCGCTACCGCTGGGTCGGCGTCGTGCTGGCCTGCATCGCCCTGCCGATCATGATGCTGCAGACGGCGCACCCCGGCGGCGGCGCCTTCTGGGGAATACCTCGCGGTGTCGTGTTCGCGATCGACCAGTGGGCCGTGATCACAGCCATCCTCGGATTCGGCAGCCTGTATCTTCGCCGCGCCGACAGCCGCGTACTGCACTACCTCAGCGATGCGGTCTTCACCTGCTACCTCGCGCACCAGACCATCCTGGTTGTAGCGGTCTGGCTGATCCAGGCCCGGGGCTGGCCCGCATGGATCGAGGCTCCGGTCCTGACCGTCATCACCATCGGCGGCAGTCTGCTGATCTACGAGATCGTGCGGCGCATCCCGCTGATCCGGCCGATCTGGGGCCTGAAGCCACTGACGGCCAGGCCCTCGGCCGCGCCGGGCTTGCCCACCGCAGAACGCGGCGATCCGGCATGAACTCCGAACGACCCGAACTGCGACAGGCGGCGCGCGCCCTGCTGCTCGTCGGTGTGGCGGCCCCGATCTTCGCCTTTGTCGCCGTGCTGATCGCGACCCTGTCCTATGCCGGGTTCGATCATGCGCGCCAGTATCTGAGCGAGCTGGGCGGCGAGACGGCGTCCCAGCCGTGGATCTTCAACTTCGGCGTGATGATCGCCGGCGTTCTGACCGGTGTGGCGGGGATCGGTTTCGGCCTGGCGGTCGTCATCCTGACCCGTTCGCCGGTGTCGGCGGTTCTGGTCGGTCTGCTGTTCGTGCTGGCGGGAATCGGGCTGGTGATGTCGAGCCTCTATCCCTGGCCCGATCCCCGGCACATGGCGATCAATCTCGGGCTGGGCATCCAGCTGGCGCCGGTGTTCCTGCTGGTCGCCCTGCGTCATAGCCTCGAACTGACCCGGCTGAAGCGCTTCCTGCTCGGCGTGTTCGTCATCATGGCGGTGCTGACCGTGCTGACCAAACACCTCGTGTTTCCGGGAACGGTCAACGATTTCAACGTGGGCTACTGGGAGCGCGCGTTCGCGATCGTTCTGGTCGGCTGGGTCGGCGTGGCGGCCTATCTGATGAGGCGCGCTCTGAGGCGCTGAGGCTGCGTGCGCCGCCACAACGCATTTGCAACAAAAAGTGCCGTTATCACCATTCCGTGATTGAAAATCGCGGAAGAGTGAACGAGAGTGCGTGGATGGTGCGGCGCAACAAGAGTGCCCGGATTCTGAGCGCGCTCACCAAGGGGAATTTTGCATGAGCGGCAACGCTTCGACCGCGCGGGTCTACGACCTCGCCGGTCAGGTTCAGATCGTCCCGGCCTATACGGGCGGCAGCCCCTGGCTGCCGGAGCAATCTCCGCTGGCCATGCCGCGCCAGACCTTCAACGACGCCTCTCGCCAGGTCACGGATCGTGTTGCAACGCGTCCGGACGGCCTGCTGACCCGTCGTTTCGTCGTGTTCGGCTCGACCCTGGTCGTCGCCCTCCTGGCCATGATCGCGCCGATGATCCTTTGCGCGCGCGAAGACTTCCAGCCCCTCGAGATCGTCGCCCTGACCCTGTTCGCCGTCCTGATCACGGCCATCGCCTGCTGGTTCTGCTCGACCTTTGCCGGCCTCGTCGTGCTGCTGACGGGTCGCGAGCAGGACGACATGGACTTCGCACCGTATCCGCCGCTGCCGACCCGTCGCACGGCCCTGCTGATGCCGCTCTACAACGAAGATGCCCGTGAGGCCCTGGCCCGTCTGGCCGCGCTCGACGCCTCGCTCGCGCGCCTCGGCGCGTCCGAAGCCTTCGACCTTTTCGTGCTCAGCGATTCGACGAAGGACGAGGCCGCCGCTGCTGAACTGTCCGCCTGCGTCGCGCTGCGGGCCCAAGCCGGCAGCAAGCTCTACTATCGTCGCCGCACCGAGAACATCGAGCGCAAGGCCGGCAATATCGCCGACTGGACCCGCACCTTCGGCGGCGCCTACGACTTCATGATAGTGCTCGACGCCGACTCGACCATGGCCGGCGAGACCGTCCTGCGTCTGGTCGACGCCATGGAGCGCAATCCGGGCGTGGGCCTGCTCCAGACCGCCCCCACCATCATCAAGTCCCAGACCCTGTTCGCGCGCCTGCAGCAGTTCGGCGTGCGCCTGTATGGCCGCGTCGCCGCCGCCGGCCTGGCCTGGTGGGCCGGTTCGGAAGCCAGCTACTGGGGCCACAACGCCATCCTGCGCACCCGCGCCTTCGCCGACTGCGCCGGTCTGCCAGAGCTTGAGGGCCGCAAGCCCTTCGGCGGGCATATCATGAGCCACGACGTCGTCGAGGCCGCCCTGATGCGCCGCGCAGGCTGGGCCGTGCACGTCACCGCCGCCCTGGACGGGTCGTGCGAAGAGACGCCCCCGACCCTGACCGACTTCATCCGCCGCGATCACCGCTGGTGCCAGGGCAACCTGCAACATCTGGCCCTGATCGGCGCCAAGGGTCTGAACCCGATCAGCCGCCTGCAACTGGCCATGGGCTGCATGGCCTATCTGTCCTCGCCCCTGTGGCTGGCCTCGCTGATCGTCGGCATGGTGATGCAACTGCAAAGCCCGGTCGACTGGACCTCCTTCTTCTACATCCTGAACCCCAAGCTCTCGCCCTTCATGCTGGCCTCGCTGCTGGGCGGCGTCATGCTGATGGGCCCCAAGCTGATGGGCTTCGCCCTGGTCCTGAGCCGCCCCGGCGAGCGCAAGGCCTTCGGCGGCGCGCGCCAGATCATCAAGGGCATGACGCTCGAGATCGCCTTGTCGGCCGCCCTGGCCCCCATCCTGATGGTCGCCAACACCAAGGCCGTCATCCAGATCGTCAGCGGTCACGACGCCGGCTGGGCCACACAACAGCGCAGCGCCGATGGCCTGAGCTGGAAGGACGCCTTCGCCGCCATGCGCTGGCAGATGATCACGGGTGTGATGTTCGCCCTGGGCCTGTTCGTTCGCCCCGATCTGGCGACCTGGTTCGCCCCGATCGTCCTGCCGCTGCTGTTCGCCGCCCCGATCGCCGTCTTCACCTCGCGCCGCCGCACCGGCGAAGCCTTCGCCCGCAAGGGCTGGCTGGTGACGCCGGGCGAGGATGGCGTCGCGGTTTCGCCGGCGGTTCTGTACCCGGCCGGTCGCCCGGTGTTCGAGGGCCAGGCCCCGGTCTGGGCGCGCCGCTGATCGAGGTCGTAGCAAGCTGACGAAAAGGGGATCAGGCCGACGGCCCGGTCCCCTTTTTTGATCAGAGCCGGGCTGAACCGCCTCGCGGTAAGGTTTCGACAATTGACTTCGCGGCTGTGTGGCCGAGGATCGCGGTATGAAAATTCGATCCGCTGTCATTCTCGCCGCTGCCGCCGTTCTTGGCCTTTCCGCCTGTAATGCGGGGTCAGGGGAAGCAGCCGCGCCTGCCGCTCCGACCGGTCAGGTGGAGGGCGTTCGGGACGGCCGCACGACTTTGTCTGTCGGCCAGACCCTGCATATCTCCCTGCCGAGCAACGGCACCACCGGCTATCAATGGCGGATCGAAGGGCAGTCGATCGAGGTTCTGTCCCCATCCGCGCCGTTCGGGCAGGAGATCACCGATGCGCACGCGCCCGGCATGGTCGGGGTCGGCGGACACACGGTCTGGACCTTCCGGGCCGCAGGTCCGGGAACGGTGACCCTGAACTTCGCCTACGCCCGGTCCTGGGAGCAGACTGCGCCGGCCGAGACCGCGACCTACACGATCGTGGTGCGCTGAAACCGGCCCCGAAGGGCCGACCTCGCTCTAGCGTCCGAACTTCTGGAACTTGATCCGGTGCGGGATCAGCGCGTCCGTGCCCAGACGACGCTTCTTGTCCTCTTCATAGGCTTCGAAGTTGCCTTCGAACCACTCGACGTGACTGTCCCCCTCGAAGGCGAGGATGTGGGTCGCCAGGCGGTCCAGGAACCAGCGGTCGTGGGAGATGACCACGGCGCAGCCCGCGAACTCCTCCAACGCCTCTTCCAGGTTCTGCAGGGTCTCGATGTCCAGGTCGTTGGTCGGTTCGTCGAGCAGGATCAGATTGCCGCCGGTTGCCAGGGTCTTGGCGAGGTGGACGCGGTTGCGCTCACCGCCCGACAGCTGTCCGACCTTTTTCTGCTGATCGCCGCCCTTGAAGTTGAAGCTGCCGACATAGGCGCGAGTGTTGATCTCGCGCTTGCCGACCATCATGACGTCGGTGCCGCCGCTGATCTCTTCCCAGATGGTCTTGTTGGGGTCGAGCGCGTCGCGCGACTGGTCGACGTAGGCGAGCTTGACCGTCTCGCCGACCTTGATCGTGCCGCCGTCGGGCGTTTCTTGGCCGGTGATCAGCTTGAACATCGTCGACTTGCCGGCGCCGTTCGGGCCGATGACGCCGACAATGCCGTTAGGGGGCAGCTTGAAGGTCAGGTTGTCGAACAGCAGCTTGTCGCCATACGACTTCTGCAGGCCCTCGACCTCCAGCACGACATTGCCGAGGCGCGGCCCGGGCGGAATCTGGATGTGGGCGTGGGTCTGGGCGCCGCGCAGGTTCTCCTGCTCGGTGACCATCCGCTCATAGGCGGCCAGACGAGCCTTGGACTTGGCCTGACGGGCCTTGGCGCCCGATCGCACCCATTCCAGTTCGCGGGTCAGGGCGCGCTGGCGAGCCTCGGATTCCGAGTTCTCCTGCACGACGCGCTTCTGCTTCTGCTCCAGCCAGCTGGAGTAGTTTCCCTCGTAAGGGATGCCCTTGCCGCGATCGAGTTCCAGCGTCCACTTGGTCACGAGATCCAGGAAGTAGCGGTCGTGGGTCACCAAGATCACGCAGCCCGGGAAGGCCTCCAGGTGGTGCTGCAGCCAGGCGACGCTCTCGGCGTCCAGGTGGTTGGTCGGTTCGTCCAGCAGCAGCATGTCGGGCTTGGACAGCAGCAGCCGCGCCAGAGCCACGCGGCGCTTCTCACCGCCGGACAGATTGGCCGTGCCCCAGTCGTCGGGCGGGCAGCGCAGGGCGTCCATGGCCATCTCGATACGGCTGTCGATGTCCCAGACGTCGCCGGCGTCGATCTTTTCCTGCAGAGCCGTCATCTCGGCCATCAGCTCGTCGGTGTATTCCTCGGCCATTTCCATGGCGATGGCGTTGAAGCGGTTGACCCACTGCTTCTCCTCGCACCAGGCCTCGACGTTCTCGCGGACGTTCAGGCTGTCGTCGAGGTGGGGCTCCTGTTCAAGATAGCCGCGCTTGATCCCGTCGGCGGCCTTGGCCTCGCCGGTGAACTCCGGGTCGATACCCGCCATGATCTTCAGCAGGGTGGACTTGCCCGAGCCGTTGACGCCAACGACGCCGATCTTGGCGTCGTTGTAGAAGCTCAGCCAGATGTTCTCGAAGATCTTCTTGCCGCCGGGAAAGGCCTTCGTCAGGCCCTGCATCTGGAAAATATATTGCTGCGCCATGAGGTGCGGTGCGCCCTGTCGTTCAATCGAATGGGGGAGGTAGGCGCGGGATGTAGCGACCCGTCGCCGGAAGGGCAAACACTAGGGGCCCGGCGAGGCGGATTGAAGGCGACGACCGGTCAGTGCTTCGCGGGCAGAATTTCCAGCAGAGCCCGGGTGAAGCCCACAGGGGCGACCGTCAGGTGATCTTCGTCTGGCAGGACGGTCGATCGGACGATCAGGCCTGGATAGCCGTGGGACTTCAGCGCCTGCTCCATCGCCTGCACATCGGCGACCATGTCGGGACCGCTGGTGTTGCGAGGTCCCGGACCCGGCACCTCGTGGGCGCCGATGTACATGAAGACGTCGGCCGGAAGGTCGTCGTGGCCCCGAGCATAGGCGGCCTCCATCGTCATGATGTGGCGCCGGTCGAACCAGAAGGACGGACTGCCCAGAACATAGCTGTGGAACAGGGTCGGGTCGGTGAACAGGATCTGGGCGCCCAGCAGTCCGCCGTAGGAATGGCCCAGCAGAATCCGACGGGAGGGATCGGCGCGGAAGCGGTCCTCGACGAAGGGCAGGACCTGCGTCTTGAGATAGGCCTGGTAGGCGGGACCCTGGCCGTGGACCGTGGAGCTGGCTCGCCGGGGGCCGTTCGCGGTCGGCGTATAGTCGCGGTTGCGGCTGACCGTGCCGCTGTCGCCCGCCGCATAGGACAGGCCGACGAGGATGAACTCCTCGATGACCGGACCGTCGAGGTTCACCCGCCGCGCGATCTGGCGAATGACGGGAAAGGCATAGTCGGCGTCGGTTACGTAGAGCACCGGGTATCGCCTGCCGGGCTCCTGATCGTAGGACGGCGGAAGATGGACGAAGACCTGATACTGGCGACCCGACACCGGGTCCGGCACGTCCCAGACCTGGGTGCCGAGCATTTCGTACGGTGCGCCTTCGCCGCGCTGGCCGGTCTGGACGGCCTGGGCCTGGGCCGGAGGAGAGGACCGGGCGTCCGCCTGCTCGGAACAGGCGGACAGGGCGATCATCCAGACCGCCATCGCCGAAACCGGTGTCTTCATCATCGTCCCCCGGAAAGCTCTACTGTGGAACACCCTAGGGCGGAATGTGGCGGTGCGGGGGCCGGACCTGCACGCCGAAGCCCTGATCATTGCGAGCTGTCGGCAGAGCCGTGACGGGCGTCAGGCCGCGACCGCCTCCGTCGCGTCGACGGAGGCCAACACATCCTGCATGGCTCTGACGAGATCCGGGATTTGCAGGGGTTTGGCAACGCAGGCGTCCATGCCCGCCGCGTGGTAGTCGGCGATCTGGGACGACATGACGTTGGCCGTCAGGGCGATGATCGGCGTGTAGGCGCGCCCGGTGGCGGTCTCCTCCTCCCGGATGCGACGGCTGGCGGTCGGGCCGTCCATGCGGGGCATCTGAACATCCATCAGGATCAGATCCCACGAACCGCCCCGCCATGCCTCCAGAGCCTCCTGGCCGTCATCGACGACGACCAGATCGACCCCCAGCTGATGCAGCAGCGTCTTGAGCACCAGCTGGTTGACGCTGTTGTCCTCCGCAGCGAGCACGCGCAGCCCCCGGGCGCTGGTCGGCGTCTCGGCTTCCTGATCCCACCCATCGATCGTTCCCGCGCCTTCGACCCGAAGCAGGGGCAGACGGACCTCGAAACAACTGCCCTCGCCGAGCGCGCTGCGGGCGACCACGGCGCCGTTCATCAGCTCCGCCAGGTCCCGGGTTATGGTGAGACCCAGTCCGGTGCCGCCATAGCGTCGCGTGGTGGACGCATCGGCCTGGCAGAAGGGCTTGAACAGCTTGTCCAGCTGGGCCGGGGTGATGCCGATGCCCGTGTCGGAAACCGCGAGCACGAGGCGATCCTCCGCCCAGCCCGCGTGCACGCAAACCTCCCCCTCGGTGGTAAACTTCAGGGCGTTGGCGATCAGATTGTAGAGGATCTGGCGAACTCTAGTCGGATCGCCGCTGTAGAATCCCCGGGCCTCGTCGTCGACGGTCAGGCTGAACGACAGCCCCTTCTTGTTGGCGATGGCGGTGAAGGCCGAATGACTGCCCTGAACGAGGCGTTCCAGGTCGAAATCGACGATCTCAAGCTCCAGCTTGCCCGCCTCGATCTTGGACAGGTCCAGAATATCGTTGAGGATGGCCAGCAGGTTCTCGCCCGACTGACGAATGACCTCCAGCCGCTCGCCCTGCGTCCTCGACAAGGACCCCATGGCCATGGCCTGGACCATGCCGAGCACGCCGTTCAGCGGCGTGCGGATCTCGTGGCTCATGGTGGCCAGGAAGGCGGATTTCGCGTCGTTGGCGGCATCGGCCTGGGCCTTCGCCTCGCGCAGGTCGACGGCGATGCGTTCGAGGTCTTGTGCCCGTTCCTCGCTGGTCGTGATGTCGATCGCAGTGATCACCCAGCCGCCGTCGGGCAGGGGTTGACCTTCGTCGCGGATCAACCGGCCGCCGGATGCCGCGCGGCAGGCGGAAAAGGGTTCGCGCCGCTGGATTCGGGCGAAGACCTCCTGGGCCGTCTCGGGGGCCCAGTCGCCGCCATCGACCATGGCCTTCAAGGCGACAGGGCCGGGCTGACCGGGCCGCTTGATGTCGTCGGATCCGGAGGTGCCGCGCCAGAAACGACTGTTGCAGGCGACGATCCTCTTGTCGGCGTCGATCACCAGTACACCGGTGGTCATGGCCTCGAAGACAGACTGGCCGACATACCCGTTCAGATCGTAGCCGCGCGTAGACGTTTGCCGTCCCACAGAATTCCCCCTATCGAGAATTATATTTTCGCGTATCAACGCTCATCCTGATTAACGACCTCCTTACAAGGCGGTCCCGGATGATCAGGCGTAGTTGAAACTGATCGAGATCCGGTCGGCTTTCGCCGCGTTCATCGGTACCTCGTGGCGCAGCCAGCTTTCCCACATCAGAACCGTGCCGGCCTGCGGGGCCAGATAGACGAACGGCTGTTCGGCTTCCGACGCGTCCGGATCGACCGAGGGGCGCGCCATCATCATTGGCAGGCGCGGGTCCTCCAGCTTCAGGGCCGAGGCGCCGTCGGGGACGTCGATGTAGACAGTACCCGACAGGAAGGCATGGGGGTGGATATGGCCCGAATGGGCGCCGCCGGGCTTGAGGATATTGACCCACATCGTGTCCAGCCGGGGCTTCCTCGCCAGATCGAAGTTGAGGGCGCGGGCATAGGCCAGGGCGTGGCGGTCGAGATGCTTCTTGAGCTCCGAGAATTCCGGCAGCCGTTGCGGCAGGTCGTTCAACGAGCCGTACGACGTGTAGCCGCGATAGCCGTGCGACTTGCACCAGGCGCGACCCGCCCCGTCCTCGACCGCCAGCATACGGCAGGCGTCGGCCAGTTCGGCGTTGAAACCGTCGAAGCCGGGCACGGCGGCGAGCGAGGCCTCGTAGACCTGGGTGACGAAGAGGGGGCGAAGGGACATGGGCAGGCCTCTAGCGCGCGGCGCTCGCTTCGTCGCGCGAGATCTGGCCGTCCCTGATCACCAGCCGCACGGCGCGGACGGCCGAAATGTCCGTCGTCGGATCGCCTTCGACGGCGACGAGGTCGGCCAGCAGTCCCGCCCGTACCGCGCCCCGGTCGCCAAGTCCGAAGATCGCGGCGTTGCCTGAGGTGGCGGTGATCAGGACGTCGGCGGCGGGCATGCCTTGGGCCGCCATCAGCTCCATCTCCAGCGCATTGTTGCCGTGGGCGTAAACGCCGACGTCGCCGCCCATGCAGATCTCGACCCCGGCCGCGCGGGCGGCGGCGAAGGCGGCGCGCTTGGTCAGGACATTCTGCGGCGCGGGTTCGGACCCGTCCCAGCCGCGGTAGCGGGTGATCTGGTCTGTGGCGGCGAGGGTGGGGCACAGCGCGGTTCCATGCTCCGCCATCAATCGGAAGATTTCAGGCGTGCCCGCGTCGCCATGCTCCAGGGTGTCGGCGCCGGCCAGAATGGCGCGTCGCATGCCCTCGACGGTGCCCGCGTGGACGGCGACCTGACGCCCGGCCGAATGCGCCGCCCCGACGGCTTCCGTCAGTTCGACCTGCGAGAAGGTCGGGCGGCTCGGCTCGCCCGGGCCCCAGCGGTAGTCGGCATAGAGTTTCACCAGATCGGCGCCCGCCCCGATCTGGCTGCGCACCACACGCACTAGATCATCGCCGTCGGCCTCCTCGGCGCCCAGGGGAACCTCGACGCCGGGCTCGAACCCCTTGGGGCCGTAGGCGCCGGTGGCGACGATGGCGCGCGAGGCTATCAGCATGCGCGGACCCGGGACGATGCCCTCGTTGATCGCGCGGCGCAGCCCGGCGTCGGCGTATCCGGCCCCCTCGGTGCCGAGGTCGCGCACGGTTGTGAAACCTGCCATCAGGGTGGCGCGGGCATGGTTGACGGCGCGGGCGGTGCGCAGGGCCAAGGGCTCGTGCAGCACCTGATCGTCCCACGAAGTCTCGTTGTAGGGGTGCAGGAACAGGTGCGAATGCCCCTCGATCATCCCGGGCATCAGGGTCTGACCCGGCAGGTCGATGACGCGGGCGTCGGCGGGCGCCTGCACGTCCGGTCCGGCCGCCTCGATCCGGTTTCCGCGCACCAGCACCGACCAGCCCGCATGGGGCCGCGGATCGACGCCGTCGAAGACCCGGTCGGGGCGGAGCAGCAGCGCCTCCTGCGCCTGAACGGGCTGGGCGAACAGCAGGGCGGCGAGGATCAGGATCGGGCGCATGCGGCACTGAAGCGCGGGCGGAGCGTCGCGGCAAGCTCACCAGCCCAGATCGGCCTCACCTCTCAGGATCGCCTCGGCCTCTGACGTATGCTTGGCTCCCGACCGATCGTGCAGCACCAGGGCCGGCAACAAGCGCAGCGGCGCCTTCCCCGACCGGATCGCATGAACCAGCACCCGCTTGGCCGGTTGGTCGGCGTAGGGCTGCACCGGCCGTATCGCGAACGACCCGCATCGCTCGCCGAGCAGGGCCAGCAGGTCCGCCAGCCGATCCGCCCGGTGAATGACCACGATCCGTCCCCCGTCGCGCACGCCGTCGGTCAGGAACCGCGTCCAGACCGCCAGGCCATCGTCCGCGATCCACGCCCCGCGCTTGGCCGAGGCCGGCGCCCGCAACGTCGTCTCGTCGTCGAAGAAGGGCGGATTGGAGATCGCCCAGTCGAAGCGAGGTCGATCCAGCGCGGCGAATCCTCCCGCGATATCGGCATTAAGCACCTCCATCCGGTCCGAAATCCCGTTCAGGGCCGCGTTCTCGACTGCCAGTCCGGCGGCGACCGGATAACGCTCGACGCCCGTCAACGACACGCCTGGGCGACGCGCCGCGATCTGGGTCAGGACGCCGCCGACGCCGCATCCCGCCTCCAGCACCCGTTCACCCGGCCGTGCGGGCGCCGCGGCGGCCAGAAGGGCGGCGTCCATGCCTGCGCGATAGCCGTCCGCAAGCTGTATCAGCCGGACCCTTCCATTCAGGAGGGAATTCGCCTCGGGCGGCGGCGGAGATGCGACGGTCACGCGGCTTGACCCTTCATGGCGCGGTCACCATTGTCCGCCCGAGCGCGACGCCGCAAGCCGCCGCGACGCCCGTGCGATGCGATCTCCCCCGCGCATCGTGGTTTTTGAGAGAGTTTTCCGTTGGATGCCGTCACTTTGACCGCTCCCCGCGCCAAGGCCCCCCGGGCCCAGGGCGACGTGGAGGCCCTGGTCGCCCTGGCCAAGGTCGATATGGCTGCTGTCGATGCGCTGATCATCGACCGCATGCAGTCCCCCGTGCCGGTGATTCCCCTGCTGGCCGAACACATCATCGCGGCCGGCGGCAAGCGCCTGCGTCCGCTCCTGACCATCGCCGCCGCGCGCGCCGCCACGGCCGCTTCGCCCGACGTCGATTTGGCCAATCCGGTGAAGCTGGCCGCCTCTGTCGAGTTCATCCACACCGCCACCCTGTTGCACGATGACGTCGTCGACGGGTCGGAACGGCGTCGCGGCAAGGTCGCCGCGCACCTGATCTGGGGATCGGCCACCAGCGTCCTGGTCGGCGACTTCCTGTTCGCCCGCGCCTTCGAACTGATGGTCGAGACCGGCCAGCTCCGTGCGCTCGGCATCCTGGCCTCGGCTTCGAGCGTGATCGCCCAGGGCGAGGTGCTGCAACTGACGCGCGCTCACGACCTGAACCTGGATCAGGAAACCTATCTGCGGATCATCTCGGCCAAGACCGCCGAACTGTTCGCCGCTGCCGCCGAGGCGGGCGCCGTAGGTATCGGCGCAGACGAGAAGACCACGTCCGCCGTTCGGTCCTTCGGCCTGAACCTGGGTCTGGCCTTCCAGCTGGCCGACGACGCCCTCGACTACGGCGGTTCGTCGGAGGCTCTCGGCAAGAACGCCGGCGACGACTTCCGCGAAGGCAAGGCGACCCTGCCGCTGCTTCTGGCCGTGTCCCGCACGCGGGGTCGCGAGGACGCTTTCTGGGAGCGGACCATCAACAAGGGCGAGCGGACGGAAGACGACTTCCGCCGGGCGCGCGAACTGATCATCGGCACCGGCGCCTTGGCCTCGACGCTGGACGCCGCCGACGAATACGCCGACGCGGCCAAGGCGGCGCTCGCCGTCCTGCCCGCCAGCCCGTGGCGCAAGGCGCTGGAAGGCCTGGCGGACTTCGCGGTCAGCCGCGCCGCTTAGCGCAGCGAGGCCGTGAACCTCTGGATGCGGCCGCAGGCCTCTTCCAGCACCGATTCCGACGTGGCGTAGCTGATGCGGAAATAGGGGCTCAGGCCGAACGCCGCCCCGTGCACCACGGCCACGCCCTCGGCTTCCAGCAGGGCGGAGGCGAAGGTCTCATCGGTGTCGATCACCGCGCCGGCCTCGGTCGTCTTGCCGATCAGCCCCTCGATCGACGGGTAGACATAGAAGGCGCCCTCCGGGTTCGGGCAGCGGATGCCGGTCGCCTGGTTCAACATCGAGACGACCAGATCGCGACGGCGCTCGAACGCCTGACCGCGCTCGGCGATGAAGTCCTGCGGACCGTTCAGGGCCTCTACGGCGGCGGCCTGGCTGATGGAGGAGGGGTTGGATGTCGTCTGGCTGGCCACCTTGCGCATCAGGTCGATCAGCGCCTTGGGCCCGCCCGCATAGCCGATCCGCCAGCCAGTCATGGCATAGGCTTTCGACACGCCGTTGACCGTCAGCGTGCGGTCATAGAGGTCCGGGGCCACCTGGGCGATCGTCGTGTATTCGAAGTCGCCGTAGGTCAGGTGTTCGTACATGTCGTCGGTCAGCACCCAGACATGAGGGTGGCGGCGCAGCACATCGGCCAGCGCCTCAAGTTCGGCTTTCGTGTACGCCGCGCCCGACGGGTTCGACGGGCTGTTCAGGATCAGCCACTTGGTCTTGGGCGTGATCGCGCCCTCAAGGACCTCAGGCCGCAGCTTGAAGCCGTCGGCCTCTTCGCCCGTCACGAACACCGGCTCGCCGCCGGCCAGCAGCACCATGTCGGGATAGCTGACCCAGTAGGGGGCGGGCACGATCACCTCGTCGCCGGGGTTCAGCGTGGCCACCAAGGCGTTATAGATCACCGGCTTGCCGCCCGATGCGACGTGCACCTGGGCCGCCGTATAGGTCAGGCCGTTCTCGCGCGCGAACTTGGCCACGATGGCGGCCTTCAACTCCGGCGTGCCGTCGACATCGGTGTATTTGGTCTCGCCGCGCTCGATGGCTGCGATGGCGGCGGCCTTGATGTTGTCGGGGGTGTCGAAGTCGGGCTCGCCGGCGCCCAGGCTGATCACATCCATGCCTTGGCGTTTCAGCTCGCGGGCCTTGGCGGTGACCGCGAGGGTGGCGGACGGCTGGACGCGGGCGAGCGCGGTGGATTGCAGTTGCGACATGACGATTCCCCGGGAGAGCGGCGTTGTCTCTTACGCAGATGCGAAAGGCGGATCAAACGCCGTCAGATCATCAGGGTGATCGCGTTACCGAAGTTGTGAAGGATCACCGGCAAGGCAACGCTGCGCGTCCGCAAGGCCAGCCAGACCGCGATCAGCGAGGGAATGGCCGTCAGGGCCATGGTGATCGGGTCGAAATGGAAGCCGCCGCGCGAAAACCCGAACGCATGGGCCAGTCCAAACAGCATGCAGGATAGAAGCGCGCCCCAGCCCCATTCGACGCCCAGGAACCGGACGCGACCCGTGAAGGCGCGCGCCAGAACGACTAACAACAGCCCGCGATAGAACAGCTCCTCCTCCAGGCCCGGCATGGTCAGCTGGAAGGCCAGGGTCTCGACCGAGGCCGGCTCATTGGGGAAGGCTAGTCCCAGAGCCACGAACAGCGCGACGTAGAGCAGAGCGACAGGCAGGGCGGTCGTCAGGCTGTCAGGGGCCTGACGCAGGGTGAAACCGCAGGCGCGCCAGCCGAAGGCAGGTAGGCCGGCGATCCCGAGCGTCGCGGTCAGTGCCAGCGCCTTGCCCTGCCAGTTCCAATCCCCGGACGGCAGGACGGGGAGCAGCCCGTAGAGGTTGGTCAGAAGACAGTCGTTCAGCATGACCAGGCCTGCCGCGACGAACAGCCATCCCGGCGAGAACCGGTCCCGCCGGATCCAGCCCAGCACGCCGCCCACGAGCAGCAGGATCCCCACGACCCCCGCGATACCGATCAGTCCGTTCACCCGTCACGCTCCCTTGTTTGACAAGCCGTGACCGTGGCCGTTCCCGGCGTCGCCGGCTCCTCAGAACCCGGCGGATCGTTAATCAGAACCCGGCACGGGGCGGGCTTCGCTCAAGGCGTCGGCGCGAAAGGCGCTTGGCGCTCGGCCCTCGAAGTCCCGGAACACACGGTTGAAAGACGCGAGGGAGGCAAAGCCGCAGTCGAAGGCGACAGCGATCAGCTTTTCGGATCGGTGCGCCGGGTCCGCCAGTCGCCGTCGCGCCTCTGCCACCCGCCAGCTGTTCAGGAAGCTGCGGAAATGGTCGTGGCCCTGCTGGTGGATCAGACCGCGCACCTGCCGCTCCGGGACGCCCATCGCCTGCACCACGTCCGCGAACGTCAACCGGGCATCGAGGTAGAGCCGTTCGGTCTCCATCAGATGCCAAAGCCGCGCCGCGAGAGGATCGGGAGCGGGCGGGGGCGTTCGGTCGGGCTTCGCGTTCACCGGCACCCGTTTGGTCAGGTCGAGGCTCTGCATCCAGGCGATGGAGCCCAGGATGGCCATGTTCTGCACGATCGAAAACCACCGCGGCTGCCACTCCAGCCCAAGGACCAGGTCCACGCAGACGTCGATCAGAAGCTGGCCGCCCAGCACGATCACGACCGCGGCGCGCGCCCTTCGGCGCTGGTCGATCATGTCGTCCTTCTGATCGGTCAGCAGCCGCCAGCCCAGATGCCCGATCATGAACAGGCCGAGGGCGAGAAGGGCGTACGACAGCCCTCTTTCCGCGATGATCGGACCGAGCAGGCCGCGATCCGCGCTGGCGATGACGCCCCACACTAGGCCGACGGCCAACACCGCTCCCTTTGGGCGAAAGCGGGCGTCGAACACCGCCAGACACCACCACCAAAGGAAGACGGCGGCGTATCCCGTCGCGATGACTGCGATCCGGCCGACCGGGCCCGAAAGCTGAAGCGCCGGATCGGGCGTGTTTCCGGCCAGGAAGCCACACAGACAGATCGCCAAGGCCGTGAAGTACCGCCGACCGTCCGATCGCAGCCGGATCGCCGCCCAGATCAACAATGTCGCTCCGGCGACGCGCACGATGACATCGAGTTCCTGCGGGTTCATGCCCTCATTGCTAGCGCTTCGGATGCAGACGCCAAAGAGCGCCGGGCGGTGGTGCGCCGTTGCGTTCGCAAGTTCGTCGCGGAGTGCTAAGTCGCCCTCATGAAGGGCATCCTCGACTTCATTCTGAACATGGAGGGCCGACGCTGGCGCACGGCGCTTGCGGCGGCGCTGTTGCTCGGTGCGACAGTGGGCCTCCTGGCGCTGGGCAAGAGTCAGTTCGGACTGGCAGCCGAAGAGAACCTGGAAGGCTGGCTGCAGGGCTATCGCGGCAGCCCGTGGGCCTTCGCCGCGACCGTGGCCCTGTTCGTGATCGCGGCCTTCATCGGGGCCCCGCAGTTTATCCTGATCGCCGCCTGCGTGGTCGCCTTCGGGCCGTCGCTGGGCTTTTTCTACAGCTGGGCGGCGACGGTGGCCTCGGCAGGCGTGACCTACTGGCTGGGGCGGGGCCCCACCGCCCGGATGCTGGACCGGTTCGGCGGCAAGACCCTGGACCGACTGAAGCGGTTCGTCGGCAAGAACGCCTTCTATGCCAGCTTCATGATCCGGAACGTCCCCTCGGCGCCCTTCATCGTCGTCAACATGGCCTTCGGCGCCACCCGTGCGTCGTTCCCGGCCTTTCTGGCGGGCTGCGCGCTGGGCGTCCTGCCCAAGACCGCGCTCGTGGCCTTCTTCGGCGGGGCGGTGGTCGCGGCCGTCAGCGGTGACGGCGTCTGGACTTCCCTGATCCTCGCGGGTGTGGCGGTGGTCTTCGTCGGCCTGATGCTGGGCGTGCGGGAGTGGGTCAAGCGGCGCGAACGGGCAGGCGGGGCGCCGGACTGATCTTCACAGGTCGGACATCGCGGAAACCCAAGCGGGGCCGTAACTTGGTCGTGATCGGAAGCGGGCGTTCGGACGGCATCGGGGCTTGTATTCGCCTGCCCATGAGGGCAAACGAGCCACGGCCGGTCAGGCGAGGACGATCAGGAAATCCGTGGCGTATGGGGATACGCGCCGGGTGGGGCGTCGCTGAAACCGGTCGAACTGCAGCGCCTTGAAGGCCCCAACCGAACGGTATTCGACCCCCATGAGCTTCTCCCTATTCGGCGCCATCTCGAACGACATCGCGATGGACCTCGGGACCGCCAACACCCTCATCTATATGAAGGGCAAGGGCATCGTTCTGAACGAACCGTCCGTGGTCGCCCTGCGAAACGTCGGTGGACGGAAGATCGTCCACGCCGTCGGCATCGAGGCGAAGCAGATGCTGGGCCGCACCCCGGGCCACATGGAAGCCATCCGTCCGATGCGCGACGGGGTCATCGCCGACTTCGAAGTCGCCGAGGAGATGATCAAGCACTTCATCCGCAAGGTTCATAACCGCAAGGGCTTCGTGAACCCGAAGATCATCGTCTGCGTGCCCTCGGGCGCCACGGCGGTCGAGCGTCGCGCGATCAATGACAGCTGCCTGAACGCCTCGGCCCGCCGCGTGGGCCTGATTGACGAGCCGATGGCCGCCGCGATCGGCGCCGGCCTGCCGATCCACGAGCCGACCGGCTCCATGGTCGTCGACATCGGCGGCGGCACCACCGAGGTGGCCGTTCTGTCCCTGTCGGGCATCGTCTATTCGCGTTCGGTCCGCGTCGGCGGCGACAAGATGGACGACAGCATCATCAGCTACATGCGCCGCAACCATAACCTGCTGATCGGCGAGACCACCGCCGAGCGCATCAAGAAGGACATCGGCACCGCCCGCATCCCGGCCGACGGCGAAGGCCTGTCGATCGAGGTCAAGGGCCGCGACCTGATGCAGGGCGTGCCGCGCGAGGTCCGCATCTCGGAACGCCAGGCCGCCGAGGCCTTGGCCGAGCCGGTGTCGCAGATCATCGACGCCGTGAAGGTCGCCCTGGAAGCCACCCCGCCGGAACTGGCCGCCGACATCGCCGACAAGGGCATCATGCTGACCGGCGGCGGCGCCCTGCTGCGCGGTCTGGACGCCGAAATCCGCGACCACACGGGCCTTCCGGTCTCGGTGGCCGACGATCCGCTGTCGTGCGTGGCCATCGGTTGCGGCCGCGTTCTGGAGCATCCGCGCTGGATGAAGGGCGTCCTCGACTCGGCCCTTTAGGTCCAGGTTCGGGCGTGACCGCAAATCCTTGTGATTCCGGCGTAATCGCCGGTTTCAAACTGGCCCGGTTTTTGCGATAGGCTGCACACAGCGGCGGGTGGCGTCCCGCCGATTCTGACCTCTATTGGAAGGCTAGGCCGTGGCGTTTCGCGACGGACCGTTCGAGTCGCTCAAAGTGCCGCTGGCGTGGACCGCCGCGGTCGTGACCGTGGTCGCCATCATCGCTTCGATCGTCATGATCCTGGCCGACCGTCGTCATGACGCGGCGGGCGACAGCTACGGCCCCGTCCGTGCGGGCTTCGACGCCGGCGCTGGCCCCGTGAACGGCCTGCTGGCCTGGCCGGTGCGCTGGGCGGGCAACGCCACCGACTATGTGAAGGGCTATTTCTTCGCCGTGTCGGAGAACCGCCGCCTGCGCGCCGAGCTCGAAGAGCTGCGGCCCTGGCGGGATCAGGCCATCGCCCTGAAGAACGTCAACGGCCGCTACGAGGCCATGCTGGGCCTGCGGACCGAGCCGCCCGTGGCCATGGCGACGGCCCGTTCGATCTCGGAATCGCGCGGTCCTTTCATCAACGCCCGTCTGCTGGACGCCGGCACGTCGAAGGGCGTGCGTATCGGCAATCCGGTGATCAACGAGGACGGTCTGGTCGGCCGCATCGTCGGCGCCACAGGCGGCGTCAGCCGGATGCTTCTGCTGACGGACGTCGCCTCGCGCACCCCGGTCCTCATCGACCGTACCGACGCCCGCGCCATGCTGACCGGTGACGGCTCCGGCAATCCGCGCCTGGAGTTCGTGCGCGGTCAGGACTCGGTCCAGGCCGGAGATCGCATCCTGAGTTCCGGCGACGGCGGCGGCTTCCCGCGGGGTCTGCCCATCGGCGTCGCCGCGCGCGGCATCGACGGGTCGTGGCGGGTCAAGCTGTTCAGCGACCGGGGCGCCATCGACTACGTCCGTGTCATGCTGTTCCAGGACTTCGGCCAGCTGGTCACGCCTGACGCCCTGAACGCCCCGCCGCTGGCCGGCCTGGGGGCTGCTCCGGCCCCGACCGCCGAGGCCGCCGCCGCCATCGGCGACGCCGCGGCTCGCCGTGACCGCGCCGCGGCTGCAGCAACTCCGGCCACGACGCCTCCCGCCCAGCCAAGGCCCGCCGAGTGAGACGAGCCGTCGCCATGCGGGTGGTCGGGCCGACCCAGTGGGTCCTCTACCCCGCGCTCGTCGCCATCGCCGTGACGGTTCTGCTCGCGACCCCGGTCGAACTGTTCGGGCTGAAACTGCCAGAGCCCGTCCTGCCGCTGATCCTCGCCTTCGCCTGGCCGCTGATCCGACCGTCGATGGTCGCGCCGGCCGTGCTGTTCGGCCTGGGTCTGTTCCTCGACATGTTCTGGGGCGGCACCCTCGGTCTGTGGCCGCTGTGCCTGCTCAGCGTCTATGGTGTCGTCCTCGCCTCGCGGAACCTGCTGGCCGGTCAGGAAACCCAGATCCTGTTCGTCTGGTATGCGCTCTGCGTCCTGTCCGCCTTCATCGTGGCGTATCTGGTGGTCACACTGGATGCGGGCCGGGCGCCCAGCCTGCTGTCCCTTCTGGGACAGGTCGTCCCGACCTTGCTTCTTTTCCCTGCGGCCGACTGGATGATCCAGCGGTTCGACGATGGCGACGTGCGGTTCAGATGAGCGGCGAACCTTCGATCTTCTTCTCCGATGTGAACGAGCGTCAGGGCTCGTTCCTGCGTCGCACCTTCGTGGTCGGCGGACTGACGGCGCTGGGCGCGACGGCCCTGACCGTCCGTCTGGCCCAGCTTCAGGTCGTGCAGGCGCAGGAGTACTCGACCCTCGCCAGCCAGAACCAGTTCAACTTCCGACTGGTGCCGCCGCCGCGTGGGCGCATCCTCGATCGCAACGGCGTCACCATCGCCGGCAATCGGCCGAGCTTCCGCGTTCTGGTCGTGCGCGACGAGACCAAGGACCTGGATCAGACGCTGGACCTGCTGGGCCGCCTGCTGCCTGACACGCTCGATCGTCGCCGCGCCATCATCCGCGACGTCAACGCCGCCCCGCGCTTCAGCCCGGTCCCGGTCAAGAGCGACCTGAGCTGGGAAGAGTTCGCCAAGGTCAATCTGTACGCCCCCGAACTGCCGGGCGTCATGGCCGACATGAACGAGGCGCGCTTCTACCCCTTCACCGGCGCCTTCGCCCATGTGATCGGCTACGTCGCCAAGGTCTCGGACCGCGACATCAAGGCCATTCGCGACAAGGGCGAGGAGCCGCCGCAGATCCTGTTCAACCCGGGCTTCCGCATCGGACGCTCGGGCGTGGAGAAGGCGCTCGATAAGGATTTGCGCGGCGAGGCCGGCGGCAACCGGGTCGAGGTCGATGCCCGTGGTCGGGTCGTGGCCGAGGATATCGGCGGCTCCCGCCCCGCCGTCCCCGGCAAGGATGTCGTCCTGACGCTGGACGCCGACGTCCAGAACCGGGCGCTTGAAGTGTTCGGAGACGAGTCCGGGGCCTGCGTGGTCATGGACGTCCGCAACGGCGACATCCTGTGCATGATGTCGGCGCCGTCGTTCGATCCGAACCTGTTCGTCTCGGGCGTTCCGACCCGGACCTATCGCGCGCTCGCGGACTATGAGCGCAAGCCGTTGCTGGACAAGACGATCAACGGCACCTTCCCGCCGGGCTCGACCTTCAAACCGGCGACGGCCCTGGCCCTGCTGGCGGCGGGGGTGAATCCGGCCGATCGTGTGAACTGCAGCGGCGTCTTCCGCACCGGCCAGCGGTGCTGGGGCCGTCACGGCTCGCAGGACATGCACAACGCGATCAAGAACTCCTGCGACATCTACTTCTACACGATGTGCAATCGCGCCGGCGTCGATCTGATCCGCGACACGGCGATGAAGCTGGGCTTCGAGCACGAGTTCGACATCGGCGTCGACAACCAGCGCAAGGGCATGCTGCCGTCCACGGAGTGGAAGCGCCGCACCTTCCCGCGCGACCCCGTCTGGCATCCGGGCGAGACGACGTCGGTCGCCATCGGTCAGGGGGCAGTCACGGTCAACGCGCTCCAGCTGGCCGTCTACACTTCGCGTCTGGCGAATGGCCGCAAGGCGATCCAGCCGCGTCTGATCAAGTCGGTCGGCGGCGTCGATCGGCCATCGGGCGCCGAGGTTCCCGACCTGCCGTTCAGCGTCGAGCATCTCGACATCGTCAGGGGCGGGATGATCGCCGTGGCCAACGACCGGTCCGGCACCGCCTATCGCCAGTCCCAGCTCGGCCTCGGCGACATCCAGATGGCCGGCAAGACCGGTACGGCCCAGACGCGCAACTACGGCTCGGGCAGCCGTCGTTCGAACGTCTGGGCGCAGAAGGACCACAACCTGTTCATCGCCTTCGCCCCCGTCGATGCGCCGCGCTACGCCGTGGTGGTCATCATCGAGCACGGCGGTCGGGGCGGGGGCACCGCCGGCGCCCCGCGCGCGCGCGAGGTCATGCGCACGGTCCTGTTGAAGGATCCGGAAATGCGCGAACGGATCACCCGTCCGCCGCCCCCGGAAGCGACCGGCCCGCAGCTCGACGAGGGTGAAATCGGCGCCGCGCCCGAACCCGCCGTCGCGCCTCCCACGCCGAGCCCTCCCGATCCCGGCGTCCGTGGCGCGCCGCGCCCGACCAGCGGCCCGCGCCCCTATCTGTCGGAACCGCAATGACGTCCTCCGCCCTGACCCGCCCCGGCGAGCGCGACCGTCTGCCGGTCAAGATCGGCCAGATCGACTGGCGCTTCGCCGCCCTGCTGTGCATCGTCGGCGGCACAGGCGGCGCCATGATGTATTCGGTCGCCGGCGGCTCGTGGGAGCCTTGGGCGACGAACCATGTGGTCCGCTTCGGCGTCTGCCTGTTCATGATGCTCGGACTGTCGCTGGTGCCGCTGCGCTGGTGGTTCGGGGCGGCCTATCCGCTCTACGCCGTGGCGTTGCTTCTGCTGGTCGCGGTCGAGGTGGCCGGGGATACGCGCATGGGCGCGACCCGCTGGCTGGAGATCGGACCGATCAGCTTCCAGCCGTCCGAAATCATGAAGATCGGCCTGGTGCTGGCCCTGGCGCGCTACTACCACGGCGCCTCCGCCAAGGACGCGCGGCTCAGCTGGAAACTGATCTATCCGGTCGGCATCATCGCCGCGCCCTTCCTGCTCGTGGCGCACCAGCCGGATCTCGGCACCGCCATGCTGATCGGCCTGACAGGGGCGGCCATGATGTTCATCGCCGGTCTGGACTGGAAGGTCATCGCCGCGGTGACCATCCCCACGGCGATCGCGGTCCCGTTCTACGTCCTGTTCGGCATGCACGGCTATCAGCGCAACCGTGTGCTGACCTTCCTGTCGCCAGAGAGCGACCCGTCCGGCACCGGCTACCACATCACCCAGTCCAAGATCGCCCTGGGCTCCGGCGGCCTGCTGGGCAAGGGATACGGCCTCGGCAGCCAGAGCCAGCTGGAATTCCTGCCGGAGAAACATACCGACTTCGCCTTCGCGGCCCTGTCCGAGGAGTTCGGCTTCGTCGGCTCGTTCTCGATCCTGCTCTGCTACGTGGCCATCATCCTGATCGCCTTCCGCATCGCGTCGCTGTCCCACAGCCATTTCGGGCGGATGGGGGCGGCCGGGGTCACCGCGACCTTCGCCCTCTACGTGCTGATCAACGGGGCCATGGTCATGGGTCTGGCGCCGGTCGTGGGCGTGCCAATGCCGCTGCTCAGCTATGGCGGCACGGTCATGCTGACGGTCATGATCGGCTTCGGCCTGGTCATGGCCGTGCGGGTGCACCGCTACACCGAATTGCCCAAGGGCCACGGCCTGATCTAGGCCATTTTGCACTGTTTTCGATTTTTCGAGTGCAAGACGATGCAACGGCTGTCGTTTTAAAACAAAGCGTTAGATGGTGCGCTGTCTGAGCAGTGCAAGTATTATCGGAAATTAAAGCGGCCGGCTGGCGCTCGGTGGCATGCCTGTGATGTCAAAGATCTCCATCGACGTGGGCATTCTCCGACAGCGTGCCAAGAGGCCGTGAGGAATAAATTCAGGACGACTGATTGGCGGCGTCGCGCGAGGCTTTCAGCCTGGTTAGCAGGGCTTTGCGCGTTTTGTCGTTGACCGCCTCCAGCTTCGCGCGGTCCTGATCCAGCGCGGCTTGCCGGTCCTGCAGCGCCTGAACCTGCTCGGCCTGTCGGGCATCCAGGGCCTCCAGGTCGGCTTCCAGCGCCTTTACCCTGGCCTTGGCCTTGGCGTTTTCCGGCCTGGGTTTCCGCTTTTCCGCCTTGCCGACATCGACCGACAGACCCCGCGAGATGACCGTGCCGGGGGAGTCCAGGGCGGCTTCGCGGTCGGCGCCCTCATCGACCTCACGGGCCAGACCGGTCTTGAACAGGTCCTGGGTCGCGCCCCACGCCTCCAGCGCTTTCGGGCGTGAGGACGCGGCCACCGTGAAGGCGTGAAACCCGTCAGACCAGGTGAAGACCTTCAGCTTCGCCGCCATCCTGCGCTTACGCTCGGGAGACCCGGCGGGTTCCTATCAGAGCGTGGCGGCCCAGTCGGTCGCGCGGACCAGGCTGTCGATGATGCCCGGCTCGGTCGAGGCGTGGCCGGCGTCGGGAACGATGTCCAGCTTCGCCTCGGGGAAGGCGCGGCTCAAGGCCCAGGCGCTGGCGATCGGGGTCACCACGTCGAACCGGCCTTGCGCGATCCAGGTCGGAATCTGGCGGATGCGGCCTATGTTCTTCAGCAGCCAGCCTTCCTCGGGGAAGAAGCCGCCGTTGACGAAGTACCAGCACTCGATACGGGCGAAGGCGACGGCGAAGTCGGGCTCGGCGAACTTGTCGGGACGGGCCGACGGGCCTTCGACGCTGACCGTCTCGCCCTCCCAGCTGGACCAGGCGATGGCGCAGCGCTCGCGTTCTTCCTTGTCGTCGCCGGTCAGCCGCTTGTAGTAGGCGCCCATCAGGTCGTGGCGCTCTTCCTCGGGGATCGGGGCGACGAACCGCTCCCAAGCGTCCGGGAAGATCATCGAGGCGCCGTCCTGGTAGAACCAGTGCAGCTCTTTCTTGGTAAGCAGGAAGATGCCCCGCAGGATCAGGGCGTCGACCCGCTCGGGATGGGTGATGGCGTAGGCCATCGACAGGGTGGAACCCCAAGAGCCGCCGAAGACCGTCCACTTGTCGATGCCGCAGCGTTCACGCAGCCGCTCGATGTCGTCGATCAGGGTCCAGGTGGTGTTGTCTTCCAGCGAGGCGTTCGGTCGCGACTTGCCGCAACCGCGCTGGTCGAACAGCACGATGCGATAGATGGCCGGGTCGAAATAGCGCCGCATGCCGGGGTTCACCGCCCCGCCGGGGCCGCCGTGCAGGATCAGCGCGGGCTTGCCCTGCGGATTGCCGCACTCCTCGTAGTAGATCTCGTGCGCGCTGTCGGTCTGCATCCAGCCGGACGCGAAGGGCTCAAGCTCCGGATAAAGCTCGCGTCGGGGCGTCTCGGTCACAGGGAAGGCCATTCGGTGGTCGGAGCTTTCAGGTAGGGGGTCAGGCGTTTACGGGTTGTGACCGAAACGCGGCAAAGGCAAGCACCAGCCAGCCGGCGATCATCAGCACGCCGCCGATCGGAGCGACGGCGCCGAGCGCGGGCAAACTGAGCAAGCCGAGGAAGGCCAGGGCCAGGCAGAAGATCAACCCGCCCACCGAGGCCAGCCATCCAGCGACGGCGGGCAACTTGCCGCCCACGGGAATGATCGAGCAGATCAGGGCCAGCAGAGCGTGCGCCAGCTGATAGGACGCGCCGGTCGTCAACAGCGTCTTGATCTGCGGACCCGCGCCGTGGGCGGCGAAAGCTCCGACCGCCACGGCCATCGCGCCGTTGAACGCCGCAAAGACGGCCAGGTTACGATTCCAGATCATGGGACAAACCTACCCCACGGATTTGTCGCCGTCTGCTATCGGATGGACCATGACGCCGTCACGCCGCATGGCGCTGCAGTATGTGTTGCTCTTCGGCGCCAACGGCGTGAGCCTGCCGTTCGCAGGGCTGTGGTTTCGCGCCCAGGGATTTTCGGGAGCCGAGATCGGCGTTCTTCTGGCGGCGCCGATGCTGGCCCGGCTGATCACCGGCCCGGCCATCGCGGTGTGGGCCGACGGGTTCCGGCGGCGGCGATCGCCCATCGCCATACTGGGACTGGTCCTGGGTCTGGCCTATGCGGGGGCCGGCCTGACCGAAGGTGTCTGGTTGCAGGGTTTCCTGTGGTTCGTCGCGGCGACGGCCATGGCCGGTCTGATCCCGCTCAGCGACGTTCTGTCGCTCCAGGTCGCGCGGCGTCACGGGTTCGACTTCGCCTGGCCGCGAGGCTGCGGCTCGGCGGCCTTCGTCGCCGCCAATGTGATCATGGGGGCCATCCTGACGCGGGGATCGGCGGACTGGGTCATCGTCTGGATCGCCGTCGCCGGCGCCCTGATCGCCCTGACCGCCGCGACCCTGCTGCCCGGCGATCCGGTCACCGAGGGGCCGAAGGTCGCGGGACGGGAACGGTTCGCCGGCTTGGCGCGGCTGGCCGTCGATCCGGTCTTCATGACCGCCGTCCTGGCGATCGGCGCGGTCCAGGCGACGCATGGTTTTTACTACGGCTTCTCGGCCATCGCCTGGAAGGCTCAGGGGATCAGCGAGACGATGACCGGCCTGCTGTGGGCCGTCTCGGTCGTGGTCGAGATCGCCTTCATGTGGTGGATCGAGCCGTGGCGGAAGCGGCGCGGGATCGGGCCGGGGACCATCCTGACATTGGGCGGCGTCGCGGCCGTAATCCGCTGGACTGCGCTCGCCTTCGCGCCGCCTTTGTGGGTGCTGTGGCCGCTGCAGGCGCTCCATGCCCTGACCTTCGCGGCGACCTATCTGGCCGGTGTGCAGATCATCGAGAAGCTCGCCCCGCCCGGCGGGCATACGGCGGCCCAGACCCTGAACTCGGTGATGGCGGCCGGGATCCTGATCGGCCTGGCGACGCTGGCGGCGGGGCCGCTGTATGACCGGGTAGGGGTGCTGGGCTATCTGGCCATGACCGGACTGGCGGTGATCGGCCTGCTGCTGGGCTGGCGGCTGCGCCGGGTCGGCGGAGTCTAGCTCAGGCGGGCGCGGGGCAGGGGAGACAGGTGGCGGGCCATGGCCGTCGTCGCCGTCTGGATGCCCAGCCGAAGCTGCGCCTCGTTCAGGGTCGAAGGCGCCCTCAGCAGACCCACGGCCGGCGCATCGACGTCGTCCGGCAGTGCGGTCAGCACGCGGTAGAGCAGGTAGGAGCCGACATCCTCCTCGCTGTCCGAGGTCGCGTCGGCGGTCAGTCCGGCGTCGATCAGTGCGCGGACCATCTCGGCCACGGGCGCGGTCGCGCGGGCCAGGCTGGGCCCCGTCCGGGACAGTTTCTTGCCGCCGGTCAGGGCGCGGTTTTCGGCCCGCATCTGCACGCGGAAGCCGTCGCTCTTGCGGGTCCGGCCCACGAGGAGGACGGCGCGGCAATCGGCATGGTCGAGTTCGCCTGTAATCCGGCCGGCCAGATCGGCGGGCTCTCCGGGACCGAGCGGACGCAGACGCGCACCGGGCGGCGTCCAGTCCGTATCGCCGTCAAGCGCATTCCAGAGCGGGTCGGCCGTCTCGTAGACGCAGACGAGGATCGCAGGCCTGCGGTCCGGCTGGTTCTCGGCGATGGTGTCGAGCATGGACCCTGCTAGGCGTGTGACAACGTCATGACAGCAGGACGGACGGTGTCCGCAAGCGGACGATTTCGTCAAGCCAAAAGCGGATCATCGGCCTGAACGGCCGGTCGATTCGTGTTTCAGGCGAGATCGCCCACTGCAGCATCGAGCAGCATGAAGGCCCGTCCCGCGTCGGTCGCCAAGGCGGCCAGGACGGCCGGCGAGCCGTCGCGCGCTTCATTGCTCAGCCGACCCGCAAAGGCGCGGACGTAACGTTCGGCGTCTCCCCGCAACTCCGGATCGCTCATGACCCGGCGCGAGACGCTGCGGACGGCGGCGGGGGCGACGCGGCGGACGATCTGGCGGGCCCGGTCGGGATCGCGTCCGGCGAAGGCGGACGCCGCCTCCTCGACGCGAGAGCGGGGCAGGAGGGCGTTCGGATCGACTCCCATCCGACGGATGGCGGCGGTGATCCGGTCGGTCAGGGCGCCGTCGTCGGCGGGCATCACCGGCGTATCGAGATCCAGCGGCGGCTCGCCCGGACCTTCATCGACCAGATCGCTCCAGTCCAGGCGGTCCTTGGCAGGCGGCGCGGGACGAGCGCCCGGATCGCCGGCGGTGGGCGCCAGCTTCAGACGTCCGCGCAGGCCGAAGCCGCGCTCAGTCTCCTCCGGCGAAGCGCGCCGCTCGGTCGCCGGAGCCGGTTCGGCGAGGGTGTCCCTCCGCCGGATCGGGGCGCCGCCGTCGCCGGAGACGACCCCCATCAAACGAACGGCCTCGGTCAGCATGTCGTAGTTGCGGCGGACCCGTTCCTGGAAGCCGGCGTCCAGCGCCTCGGTGTCCTCGGCAGCCTTGCGCGATGCGGCGCCGAGGGCGGCCAGTCCTTCCTCGACCGTGATACGAACGGCCTCGGCGCGGGCGCGGGCTTCTTCCGGCAGACGGGAGGCGCGGTCGTCCAGATCGCCGATGGCGGCGTCGACCTCGGCCAGGGCCTGGGTCATGCGGGACAGGGTGGTTTCCAGCTTCTCGATCGCCCGCTCGCCGGCCTGATCGACCAGATCGACGGTCTCGCCGACGATCCGGCGGGCGCCTTCGACACGCGCGTCGGCGGCCATGTCGGCCTTCTGAGCGGCGTCGAACAGGGCCTCGCCCAAGCGGTCGGCGCGGATCTGGGCCTGACCCGCGGCGCCGTCGGCGGCCTGTCGGCTTTCCTCGGCCGTGGCCTTGAGTACCGCCAGCGTGCGGCGCGTCTCTTCGATGAGGGTATCGCGGGCCTCGGCGGCCAGAGCCTCAAACCGGTCGAGCGACAACTTGGTCGCCGCATCGAAGCTGTCGGCCTCGCGCTGGGACAGGTCGACGAGGGCGCGGAACTGATCGGTCGCGGCCTCGACCAGATCACGCAGGCCTTCGGTCGCCTTGACGGAGGTATCGCCGAGATCGCCGGTCGCGGTGCGCGCGGCCGACAATTGCTCGGTCAGCTGGGCGCGCTGGCTCTCGACCTGGGCGGAGAAGTCTTCCTGATCGGTGCGCAGGGCGTAGGCGGCGGTGACCAGGGCGGCGCGCTGCTGGCCCAGGCCTTCCTCGACCGACTGGATCTGTTCAGCGACGCCGGTGCCGGCGTTCTCGAGCCGCAGGGTCTGGCGGGCCAGATCGTCGGCGGCCATGCGGGCGGCGTCCTGCGCCTCTCCGGCGGCGGCGGCGAGGTCGGAGGCGCGGGCGGCGAGGGCGGCCTCGGCCTCGCGAAGCTGGGTCTGCGCCAGATCCGACGCATCGACGATCAGGCGCGACTGGCGCTCCACGGCGTCGAGGACGCCCGACGCCTGGCCGTCGAGGCGACCGCCGAGGGCCGTCATTTCCTCGCGCTCGCGACCGAGCGATTCCGTCAGACGGCGGGCGGTGCGGCCGGCCGCCTCGGCGGCCTCGTTGAGGCGGTTCGTTTCCAGCGACAGGGCCTCGCGCAGCAGAGCCATGTCGTTGCGCGCGCGCTCGGCGGCGAGCGCGGCCTGGTCGATGTCGTTGCGCAGGGCCGACAGGACGTGACCGGTCTGCTGGGCGGCGAGGGCGGTCGGTGCGACGAGCGCTTCGGCCAGCTCCCGCGCGCGGCGGGTCTCGGAGGCCAGGCCGGCGCCCTGACGGACCGCGTGGGCCAGCATGATGGCCAGACCGGCCGGAGCGAGGGCGATCAGGGCGTAGATGGCCAGCCGCAGCGGGTCGGGCGAGACCGCGCCGGAGCCGATCTCATAGGCGGCCCAGGAGGCGATGCCGCCGATCCACAGAGCCGCGGCGACGCCGGCGATCAGGTAGGAGGGACCGGAGCGCACGGGCGCCGGGCGGAGGGCTGTGGTTTCGGCGGTCGGGACGGGCGTCGCCGCATAGGTCGCGGGCGGTGCGTCGGCGCTGGTCGAGAAGGTCAGCGGCTCCACCGCCGGCTCGGCCTCCGAGGGCTGGATCGCAGGCGTGACGGCGGCAGCCGGTTCGGGCGATGGCAGTTCGAGATCGGCGGCGCTGCGCTGCTGTTCCAGCAGCCGACGACGGCGGCGTTCCGACATCGGCCGTTCGGGTGCGCTCTCGGGCTGAGCGAGGGGTTCTGGAGTGGTGGCCGCTTCGAGTCCGGCCGTCGCGTCGCCCACGGGCGCCGGTTCGGGGTCGGACAGGGTCAAAGGCGGCCGGGAACGGGACTTCATGGGGCGCGGATCTCAGGTGGGCTGGCGCGTGACGCGGGAGTCAGGCGCGACCGCAACCCTAGACCATTTTGTGCGGGTATCGACTCGCCGTTGCGTCAAAAAAACGCCCGGCAGGCCGTGATCGTCAATTTGACGCGTCGCGACCTAGCAGTCGTTCCTGAGTTGAGTCGTCAGAAGGGCCTGGGTCGGCGCTTCGGGGCAATCACTGACACGATGGATCTCGCGATCAGGGCGGGGTGCGCTGTTCAGATCGACGCCGAACTGGGCCAGGGCCGCCGTGGCGAGCAGGGCGATGAAGCCGGCCAGCAACTCGATCAACGCCTGCACGGTCTGCACCCTCCAAATCCAGCCCGCCTTATGCCTGATTTCGGCGAACCGGACAATCCAGCGGTCGAACCGCATTGACCGGGGGGGCGGGGGCGTGGAACGGAAGACGGGTCCGGGCGTCTTTGCAGGCCGGACGCCCCGATCATCGACGCCGGCAGGGACACCCGACATGGACGCCGCGCAAGGCCCGTTGCTGGACACCGGCGTGCTGTTGGCGCCTGGCGACACCGTATGGCGGGTCGAACGGGCCGACCGGCTGTCGATCCTGATGGAGAACGCCGCCTATTTCGAAGCCCTGGCGTCGGCATTGGGAAAGGCGCGGCGGTCGGTGGTCGTGCTGGGCTGGCAGTTCGACCCGCGTACGCGGCTGGATCCCGCCACCCGCCACGGGGACAAACAGGCCGAGATCGGCCACCTGCTCCGGATGCTCGTCAAGACGCGGCCCGAGCTCGACGTCCGTCTGCTGATCTGGAAATCGCCTTTGCTGATCGCCGCGTCGCAAGGCTTCTATCCGCACAAGGCCCAGGCCTGGTTCCGCAAGCGGATGGTGGAGTTCCGGCTGGATACGCCGGGTCCGATCGGCGCCTGTCACCATCAGAAGGCGATCATCATCGACGATGCCGTGGCCTTCTGCGGCGGGGGGGACATCTCCGTCGATCGCTGGGACTCCGAGGCGCATCTCGACGACGACCCCCGGCGCTGCCAGCCGTCCGGGCTCATCTCGGCGCCCCGGCACGAGACCATGTGCGTCATGAGCGGGCCGGCTGCGCGGGCCTTGGGCGATCTGGCCCGCGAGCGCTGGTTCAAGGCCACCTGGGAGCGCACCGTGCCGGAAACGGTCGAGGCGGATCCCTGGCCCGACGACCTGGCGGTGGACTTCCGCGACACGCCGGTCGGCATCGCCCGCACGGAGCCGGGCTTCGGCGGGCGTCACGAGGTCCGCGAGAACGAACGACTTCACCTCGAGGCGATCCGGGCCGCGCGGAAGCTGATCTATATGGAGAACCAGTATTTCACCTCTCCGGTCATCGCCAACGCTCTGGCGGAGCGGCTGGATGAGGAGGACGGGCCGGAGATCGTCCTGGTCTCGACGGGCCGCAGTCCCAGCTGGTTCGACAGCATGACCATGGACACGGCGCGGGCCGAGGTCCTGTTCCGGCTGGAGAGCGCCGACCGGCACAACCGCTTCTTCGCCTTCAGCCCCAACACGAAGAACGGCGAGCGGGTCATCGTCCATGCCAAGGTGACGGTGGTGGACGACGTCCTGCTGCGGATCGGGTCGACGAACCTGAACAACCGGTCGCTGGGTTTCGACACCGAATGCGACGTGGCGATCGCGCCTGAGGACGAGGCGGGTCGCGCGGCCATCCGGAATTTCCGCCATAGGACCATCGGTCATTTCATTGGTGTGACGGCAGAAGAATTTGCGGCCGCCGAGGCCGTCTGCGGCTCCATCGGCGAGGCGATCCAGAAGTTCGGAAGCGGCCGGATGTCGCCGCTGGGCGCTACGCCGCCGTCGATGATCCAGCGCACTATCGCCGAGTTTCAACTGGGCGATCCGACCTCGCCGCGCGACGCCTGGCGGCCATGGAAGCGGCGCAACCGCTCGCAGCGGCTTCAGGCGGCGGGCTGAATCTCGAAATCGACGACCAGAGGCAGGTGGTCGGACGCCATCCGTGACAGGGGCGAGAAGGGCGCGCGCACGCCTGTGACCCTGATTTCCGGGCTGACGAAGACGTGGTCGATGCGGATCGCCGGGAATCCGGACGGGAATGTCTTCAGCGTCGGCTTCAGGCCCAGCCGGCGCTGGCAGTCGGCGTGGTTTCTGGTCAGCGTCTGATACGGCCGGGTGATCGAGGTCGCGTTGAAGTCGCCGGCCAGCAGGGTGGGCCCCTTGCAGTCCGGGTGACCCAGCCAGTCCTTGCCGACGAGGGCCGCCGCCTGAAGCCGCTGCTCGCGCGGAACGAGGCCGAGATGGGTCGTCAGGACATTGACGTCGGCGCCCTCAATGTTGACGCGCACCCACAGGGCGCCGCGCGGCTCCAGACCGGGCACGCCGCGCACGGTCGGAAGGGCGCCGACATGGATCAGGGTCTCCGGGTGCCGGGTCAGGATCGCGTCGCCGTATTCCTCGGCCTCCACCTTCATGGCGGCATGGAAGCGGACGGCCATCGACAGGCGGTCGGCGATGGCGCGAGCCTGATCGACGCCACCGGTTCTGGCGCGACCGACATCGAGTTCCTGCAGGCAGACGATATCGGGTTCAAGTTCGGCGATCACGCCGGCGATGCGTTCGACATCCAGTCGCTTGTCGACCCCGACACAGCGATGGACGTTATAGGTGACTAGCCGCATGGCGGCACGGGCTAGGCCAATTCCTCGCCAAAAGCGAGGGCGTCGGCGGGATCAGATTTCCACAAGACGATCGGGCACTTCGTTCGGATTGCGCGGCCGGGGCGGGAAGTGTTCGGCCAGTACGCTGCCCGCCAGAGCGATGGCCTGCTCGAAGCCTTCGGCGGCGCGGCGATCGCGGAGCCCTTCGGTCAGCACCTGGACCGCCTCGGCCCAGACAGCCTGATCGACACGCGAATGTATGCCCTGGTCGGCAATGACCTCGACCTGTCGATCGGCCATGGCGGCGAAGATCAGGACGCCGGTGCGATGCTCGGTGACGTGCAGGCCATGAGCCAGGAACTGGTGCATGGCTGCCTGCCGCGTCCGGTCGCGGCGGACGCCGCGCGGCGTCGTCAACCGCGTCAGGACGGGAATCCTCAGCAGGATATAGACCGCCACGAACACTGCGGCCTGCACCACCGCATAGGCGCCGAGAGCGCGGCCCAGGTTGAGGTTCAGGGCGGACAGGTGGCCCGCTTCCCAGCCGGCGCCCAGACCCGGAAACCAGGCGGATTCAAACCCGAACGGGATCAGGACGAGCGGCAGGAGCAGGGCGGCGGCCGCCGCCCAGGCCAGGGTGATGTCGCGATAGCTCGAGACCTGACCGGCCAGAACGCAGAAGATCTCGCCTGAGGTGCCGGACTCCGCCTTCGCGATGGCGCCGGCCACGCGCGCATGTTCGCTGGATGTCAGCCGCATCACCATCCGCCCGAGGCTCCCCCGCCGCCGAAGCTGCCCCCACCGCCCGAGAACCCGCCGAAGCCGCTCCCCGAACTTCCCCACGAACTCCCGGACGAACCGCGCGACGATCCCCGCGAGGCGTTCGACAGGATTTCCGACGCTCCCCAGATCAGGATGGGATCGATCCCGCTCCGGCGCCCGCCGCGCTTGCGACCCCGCCGTCCGATGCCCCGCAGCAGGCTCAGGAAAAAGAAGATGAAGATCAGGGCGATGATGATGCCCGGAAGGACCGGCGCTTCCGCCTCGCTCGGCGCGGCCTCGGCGGCGCGGGCGGCGGCCTCTGCGGGGTCCAGGCGCAACTGGGCGATCACCGCGTCGACCCCGGCCTCGATGCCGTTCGAGAACTCGCCCTCGCGGAACGGGGGCAGGATGTCGTTCTGGATGATCTGGTTGGAGAGGGCGTCGGTCAGGACGGGCTCGAGGCCATAGCCGACTTCCAGTCGCACCTTGCGCTGGTTCGGCGCTATGATCAGCAGGACGCCGCCGTCGTTCTCCGCATTGCCGATGCCCCACGCGCGGCCCAACCGGTAGCCGTAGTCCTCGATCTCGTAGTCCTGCAGGCTGTCCAGGGTCACCACCACGAACTGGTCGCCCGTGTCGGTCTCAAGCCGGGCCAGTTTCGTCGTGATCTCGGCCTCGGTCGCCGGGGTCAGCAATTCGGCCTGATCGACGACCCGGCCGGACAGGGCGGGGAAGGTCGGATCGGCCACCGCGGCGGGCGCGAACAGCGTCGCCAAACCCACGAAGAAAACGACCAGAAAAGCCTTGGTCAACTTGGTCGTTCCGGACGGGTTCACCGGGCGGGCGGCGTCGAACCGGGCGCCACGGCGGGGGCCGAGCCGCCCGGCGCGGCCGGGGTCTGGCCGTCAAGGTTGAACGACACCTGCGGCGCGGTCTGGGCCTCGGCCGTGGCGGTGAACAGCTGCATCGGCTCTTCGCCCGAGAAGGCCGTCCTGGCCCAGATCACGGTCGGGAAGGTTCGCAGGCTGGTGTTGTAGTCGCGGACGGCCTCGTTGTAGTCGCGCCGCGCGATGGTGATCCGGTTCTCCGTCCCTTCGAGCTGGGACTGGAGTTGAAGGAAGCCCTGATTGGCCTGCAGTTGCGGATAGGCCTCGACGGTGACCAGCAGGCGCGAAAGGGCGCCGGTCAGCTGGCCCTGAGCCGCCTGGAAAGCCTGAAAAGCGGCGGGGTCGCTGAGCGTCTCGGGCGTGACCTGAACCGAGGTGGCGCGGGCGCGGGCCTCGATCACCTGGGTCAGGGTGGTGCGTTCCTGGATCGCCGCGCCCTGGACGGTGGCGACGAGGTTGGGAATCAGGTCGGCGCGGCGCTGGTACTGGCTCTGAACGTCGGCCCAGGCCGCCTCGGCCCGCTCCTGCTTGGTCGGAATGGTGTTGTAGCCGCAGGCCGCCACGCTCTGGGCGGCCAGTATGATCGCCATCGAGCCGACGAGACGAGACGTGCTGCGAGCCATGAACCCCTCCATCCGACGACCGTTCGCCGTCTGTCCTGACGGGACTATCAGCGGTTCATGACGACGCTTCAAGCGTCCAATGGTTCCGGTTCGACCCCGGCGGCGCGACAGGCGGCGGTGTAAGTATTGGCCAGCAGGCAGGCGATGGTCATAGGCCCCACGCCGCCAGGCACAGGCGTGATCGCGCCCGCGACGGTGACCGCCTCGGCGAAGGCGACGTCGCCGACGACGCGGGTCTTGCCCTCGGCCGCCTTAACCGGATCGGCGGAGGGGACGCGGTTGATGCCGACGTCGATCACGGTCGCGCCCGGCTTGATCCAGTCGCCCTTGATCATCTCGGGCCGCCCTACGGCGGCGACAAGAATGTCGGCGGCCCTACAGATCGCGGGCAGGTCGCGGCTGCGCGAATGGGCGATGGTGACGGTGCAGTTCTCGGCCAGCAGCAGTTGCGCCATCGGTTTGCCGACGATGTTGGAGCGCCCGACGATGACCGCGTTCAGGCCCGACAGGTCGCCGAGCCTGTCCTTCAGCAGCATGGTCGATCCCAACGGCGTGCAAGGCACGAGGCCGGGCAGGCCGACCGCAAGGCGACCTGCATTGACCACATGGAACCCGTCCACGTCCTTGTCCGGATCGATGGCGCCCAGAACCGCCGATGAATCGATCTGCGCGGGCAGGGGCAGCTGGACCAGAATGCCGTGGATGCCCGCGTCGGCGTTCAGCGCCCCGACCAGGGTCAGAAGCTCGGCCTGACTGGTCGTGTCGGGCAGGCGATGCGTGTCGGACCGCATCCCCGCCCGAGTGGTCGTCTCGCCCTTGTTGCGAACATAGATCTGGCTGGCGGGATCTTCGCCGACGATGACCACGGCCAGACCCGGCTTGATCCCGTGAGCGGTTTCCAGACGGGCCGAGGCGGTGGCTACCCGCTCCACCAGACCCGCGGCGAAGGCCTTGCCGTCGATGATCGTCGCGCGCGCGTCGGGTCCAGCCATGGGAGGCCCTCTTTCGTCAGGATTCGATAAGGTGCGGGCGATTTACAGGCGTCACGGTTCAGCGTCTATGTTGGCTTCTCAGAACAGGGAAAACCAATGCGCCGCTCTGCCTTCATCACGACCGTCAGCGCGCTGGCGCTGTTCGGCGCCAGCCACGCCGCAGCGCAGGACGTCTCGTCGCTGCGCATCGGCCAGACGGTCAGTGGACAGCTGACCGCCGACGATACCCGCGTCGATGACGAGAACATCGGGCAGTTCATCTACGACACCTACACCCTCCAGACCCGCGCCGGTCAGCGGCTGCAGGTCGCGATGCGGTCGGACGCCTTCGACGCCTATCTGGAGGTCTACAAGAACGCCGATACGGGCGAGGCGATCGCCATGGATGACGACGGCCTGGGCGAGGGCACCAACTCGCGTGCGCGCTTCACCGCCGAGGGCGGTACCTACATCATCCGCGCCCGCACCCTGGCCAGCCTGGAAGGCGGCGACTACAACATCCAGGTCACCGACCGGGGCCAGGCTCCCCGCGCGCCGCGTCCGACCGCCATCCGCGTCGGCGACGACGTTGACGGCGCGATCAGTGATCGCAGCCCGACCGAGGAAGACGGGCAGTACGGAGAGTACACCTACAACGGCTACAGCTTCCGGGCGCGTGAGGGCGAACGGTTCGCCATCTCGCTCGAAAGCGATGATTTCGATCCGATCGTGCGCGTCGGCCGGATGGCCCGCGGCGGCGGCTTCGAGGAACTGGCCCAGAACGACGACTCGGGCGCAGGCGGCCTGAACTCCTATCTGATCTTCACCGCGCCCTCGAACGGAGAGTATGTAATCCGCGCCGCGCCGCTGGATGGCGCGACCGACGGCGACTACGACCTGGCTCTGGCCGAAGGCCCGCCGCCGCTGGTGGCGCGTCCGATCACCATCGGCGAGACGGTCGAGGCTTCGCTCGACGCCGACGACGGCGGCAACGCCTTCGGCCAGCGCGCCGACGCCTACAGCTTCACCGGAACGGCCGGCCAGCGGATCGTCGCGACGATGAGCTCGGACGCGTTCGACACCTATCTGGAGCTGTTCTCGGAGAACTCCGATGAGAACGGCGGCCGCTATGCGCTGGATTCGGACGACGACGGCGCAGGCGAAGGCACCAACTCCCGTCTGACCTATACCATCCCGTCCGACGGCCAGTACACGATCGAGGCCCGCGCCTTCACCGGCGAGGGCGAAGGTGCCTACACCCTGACGTTCGAGGAGGCCGCGCCGCTGCCGGCGCCGGTCGCACTGTCCTGGGGCGCGACGGTTCAGGGCGAGATCGTCGCCGAGGATCCGCGCGACGACGAGGGCCGGGGCTTCGACGCCTATACGTTCACCGGAACGGCCGGGAACCGCGTCCAGCTGATCATGCGCTCGGGTGACTTCGACACCTATCTGCAGATCGGCAGCCCGGAAGGCGACTTCTACGCCATGGCTTCGGACGACGACGGTCTGGGCGAAGGCACGGACTCACGCCTGAACTACATCGTGCCGAACGACGGGGAGTTCATCGTCCGTGCCTCGCCGCTCTCCGCCGACGGCGAAGGCCTGTATTCGCTGGAATTGCTGGATCGCGGTCCGCAGCCCCTGCCGGGCAGCATCCTGGTCGGCGCCACGGCGCGCGGCACGCTCGGAGAAGACGACGCCCTCGCCGAGGACGGCAGCTTCTACGACGCCTACAAGATCTCGTTGAAGGCCGGCGAAAAGCTGCGGTTGACCATGGTTTCCAATGAGTTCGATGCCTTCATCGACATCGGTCGTGAAGACGAAGCCGGCGTCTTCACCTCGGTGGTCTCCGACGACGACAGCCTGTCCGACACCCACGCCAAGGTCGACTGGGCGGTCGAGGAAGAAGGCGACTACGTCATCCGCGCCCGCAGCTTCGCCTCGGGCCAGTCGGGCGCCTATGCCCTGACGGTTGAACCCAAGGAATAGTCGGCCCGACATCCTGACGAAGAGGCCCCGATGCGTTCGCGTCGGGGCCTCTTTCGTTTAAGGATCGGGCATGGGCTCCCCCGATCCTGATCTGATCCTCGTCGGCGGCGGCCTGGCCTCCAGCCTGATCGTCTGGCGGCTCGCGATCGACCGACCCGAACTGCGCGTCGCCGTGGTCGAACGCGACGGGCGGCTCGGCGGAAACCACACATGGTCCTTCTTCGACGGCGATGTGGTGGATCAGGATCGCGCCTGGCTGACGCCGGCCACGGCTTACCGCTGGCCGGACGGTTACGAGGTCTATTTCCCGGGTCTGAGTCGGGTGCTCGAGGCGCCCTACAACAGCCTGACCTCGGAGCGTCTGCATGAGGTGGTGGCGCCGCTGCTGGGCGATCGGCTCATCACGGCAGAGGCGGTCGAGGTTCGGCCCGATGGCGTAACCCTGTCCGACGGACGGAGACTGACGGCCGCCGGGGTCATCGATGCACGGGGGCCGGGGCCGACGCCGCATCTCGATCTGGGCTGGCAGCTGTTCGTCGGCCGCACGGTGCGCCTGGCCCGGCCGCACGGCCTGACGCGGCCCACAATCATGGACGCCACGGTGGGGCAGGGGGACGCCTATCGCTTCGTCTACCTGCTGCCCTTCGACGCGCGGACCGTGCTGGTCGAGGATACCTATTATGTCGACGGGCCGATGCTGGACCGGGCGCTGCTGAACCGGCGGATAGACGACTACATCCGGTCGCGCGGCTGGACGGTGGAGGCGGTGGTCGGGCAGGAGGAGGGCGTCCTGCCGATCGCGCTCGACGGCGACATCGACGCCTTCTGGGCCCAAGGGCCGACCGTGGCGCGCGCCGGGCTGGCAGGGGCGCTGTTCCATCCGACGACGGGATACTCCCTGCCGGACGCGGTGACCGTGGCGCGGCTGGTGGCGCGGGCCGGGGATCTGTCGTCGGCGGGTCTGCGGACCCTGCTCGAGACGCACTCGAAGACGCTGTGGGTCGATCGCGCCTTTTACAGGCTGCTGGACAGAATGTTGTTCCGGGCCGCCGAACCCCGGGAACGATGGAAGGTGCTGCGACGCTTCTACGGCTTGCCGGAACCGCTGGTCAGGCGCTTCTACGCAGGAGCCAGCACAGCGCTGGACAAGGTCAGGATACTGGCGGGCAAGCCGCCCGTGCCGGTCGGCCGGGCGATGAAACAACTCCGGGAAACCGGTCGAGGAGCGGCATGAGAGACGTGACGGCCAGACGCGCTGTGGTGATCGGCGCCGGCTTCGGCGGCATCGCCCTGGCCATCCGCCTGCAGCGCGCGGGCGTGCAGACGACCCTGATCGAGAAGCGGGACAAGCCCGGCGGTCGCGCCTACGTCTGGAAGGAACAGGGCTTCACCTTCGACGCCGGCCCCACGGTCATCACCGATCCGGCCTGTCTGGAGGAACTGTTCGAAGGCACGGGCCGGTCGTTATCCGACTACGCCGAACTGATGCCCGTCGATCCCTTCTACCGGCTGTGCTGGGAGGACGGGGCGTCGTTCGACTACAACGACGATCAGGCCGCGATGGAGCGCCAGATCGCGGCCTTCAACCCGGCCGACGTCGAGGGCTACAACCGCTTCCACGCCTATTCGGAGGAGCTGTATCAGGAGGGCTACGTCAAACTGGGCGCCGTGCCGTTCCAGTCCTTCTGGTCGATGATCAAGGCGGCGCCCGAGCTGGCGCGGCTGGAGAGCTGGAACAGCGTCCACGCCATGGTCGCCCGCTACATCCAGGATCCACACCTGCAGCAGGCCTTCAGCTTCCACACCCTTCTGGTCGGCGGCGATCCGTTCAAGACGAGCAGCGTCTATGCCCTGATCCATGCGCTGGAGCGGCGCGGCGGGGTCTGGTTCGCGCGCGGTGGGACCGGCGCCCTGATCGCCGGTCTGGTGAAGGGGTTCGAGGACCTCGGCGGGACCGTTCGGCTGAACACCTCCGTCGACCGCATAGAGACCGAGGGCGACCGCGCGACCGGCGTGACGCTGGACACGGGCGAAACGATCGCCGCCGACATGGTCGCGTCCAACGCCGACGTGGTTCACACCTACGACAGGCTCCTGGGCCGGACGCCGCGCGGAAAAGCCAAGGCCAAGTCGCTGAAGTCGAAGCGGTTCTCTATGTCGCTGTTCGTGCTCCATTTCGGCACGTCGAAGCCTCAGCCTCAGTTGGCTCACCACACGATCTGCTTCGGCCCGCGCTATCGCGAATTGATCTCCGAGATCTTCTCGGGCCCGACCCTGCCCGAGGACTTCTCTCTGTATCTGCACGCGCCCTGCGCCACCGATCCGTCGATGGCACCCGAGGGGATGAGCAGCCACTACGTCCTGTCGCCCGTGCCCCACCTCGGCGCCGCCGACATCGACTGGGAGACCAAGGGGCCAGAATATCGCGAGAAGATCATCGACTATCTCGAGGAGCGGTACATCCCGAACCTGCGGCGCGACTTGGTGACGACGCGCATCTGGACCCCGGCGGACTTCAAGGAGGACCTGAACGCCCATCTGGGTTCGGCCTTCTCGCTGGAGCCCATATTGACGCAGAGCGCCTGGTTCCGGCCGCACAATCGCGACGATGTCATCTCCAACCTGTATGTTGTCGGGGCCGGCACCCATCCGGGGGCGGGCATCCCCGGCGTGGTCGGCTCGGCCAAGGCGACGGCGGGGTTGATGCTGGAACAGGCCGCACAGAACGCATGACCGACGCCGTCCTCGCAGCCTCGAAGGCCTCGATCACCAAGGGGTCGAAGAGCTTCCGCTCGGCCTCCCGGCTGTTCGACCCGGCCGTGCGAGAGGACGCCTGGCTGCTCTACGCCTGGTGCCGGGCCTGCGACGACGAGATCGACGGACAGGATCACGGCTTCGGCCATGAGGACCTGACGACCGAGGAGCAGCAGAGGCGTCTGGCCCGGCTCTACGACATGACCCGGCGGGCCATGACGGGCGAGCCGATGCCCGATCCCACCTTCGCCGCTTTCCAGCGCGTGGCCATCCGCCATCGGCTGCCGGAGCGGTGGGCCATAGACCTGATCGACGGCTTTGCGATGGACGTGGAGCACCGGGAGTACCGGACGCTGGACGACGTCATGGCCTATTGCTGGCATGTCGCCGGGGTCGTCGGGGTTATGATGGCGCGGGTCATGGGGGTAACGGATCCCGAGGTTCTGCGCCGGGCCCAGGACCTGGGACTGGCCTTCCAGTTGACCAATATCTCGCGAGACGTGATCGAGGACGCAGAGGACGGCCGGGTCTATCTGCCGTCCGACTGGCTGGTCGAGGCTGGGCTGGAGCCGACGGCGGCGGCCGTGGCGGACCCGGCGAACCGGGCGGTCGTGCATGCGGTGACGCAGCGGCTGCTGGCGGCGGCGGAGCCCTATTACGACAGCGCGCGAGACGGTCTGCGGGGGCTGCCGTTCCGGTCGTCCATGGCGATCGCGGCGGCGCGCGGCATCTATCGCGAGATCGGCCGCAAGGTACGGCGGCGTGGACCGGGGGTCTGGGTCAAGCGGGTGTCGGTCGGCAAGGCGATGAAGCTGTGGCTGTTCGGGCGTGGGGCCCTGATCGCGATCTGGACGCAGACGCTGGATCGCGGGAAAGCGCCGCCGCCCCGGCCGGCGCTGTGGACGCGGGTCTAGCGCCGCCGCATCTCCGGCAGTCGCCACCAAGGCGTGGTCGGCGACAGATGGTGCTCGTGGTGCAGGCCGAAGTGGAAACAGGTCAGCAGGGACGCGATCCACGGCATCGGGATGGTCCGGGCGTTGTGCTCGTCTGCAAATGAGGCCGCTGACCGGTGGTGCCGATGGGGCAACCAGGTGCCGAAGACGAACAGCTGCAGCGCGCTGAGGATCGCCGGGAGCGCCCAGAACAGGATCAGGTTGGCGCCGCGGGCGCCGATCAGAAGGTAGGCGACCAGCACCGCCGTCACGATAGCGAACTCCCGCCAGCCGAAATAGCGGGTGAAGAAGCCGTAGAACCACGGGGCGAAGGCGTCTGGCCGGGCGGCGTGGAAGTCGGGGTCCCCGTCGCGGCCGGGCGTGCGGTGGTGCTGGTGGTGGCTGCCGTTGAGCTTGCGGTACGAGAAGGCGGCGTAGGCGCCGACGCAGATCTGACCGACGACGGCGTTCAGGCGCGGGCGGCCGGGGGCCAGCGACCCGTGCATGGCGTCATGCGCGACGATGAACATGCCCGCGCCGAGCCAGCTCTGGGTCAGGATGATCAGGGGCGCGACGGCCACGGCGGGCCAGGTCGTGGGCTGGAAGAAGACGCCCCAGACATGAAGCGTCAGCCAGCCGCCGACGATCAGAGCGGCGAGGGTCAGGCCGATCGCGGTCTGGCGGGCGGCGGTCACTCCGCGGCCTGGCCGGCGCGTTCGGCGCGGCGAGCCTTCAGGATGGCGCTGAGGCGCTGCGGGTCCGGGGCGAAGACGAATCCGAAAGAAACGGCCCCCTCACGGGTCTGGACCGCGTGATGCAGCTTGTGCGCCTGGACCAGACGGCGGGCGTAGCCGTTCTTCGGCATCCAGTGAAACGGCCAGCGCTGGTGCACGAGGCCGTCGTGCACGAAGGCGTAGACGGCGCCGTACAGGGTTACGCCCAGCGCGATCGCCCGAACCCACCACAGGCCGGTCAGCCAGGCGAGGACGAACAGGCTGGTCCCGACCACCGCGCCGACGACGCCATAGAGGTCGTTGGTCTCGAAGGTCTTGTCGTGGGGCTCATGGTGATCCCGGTGCCAGCCCCAGCCCAGCGGGCCGTGCATGACGTAGCGATGGGTCCACCAGGCCACGCCCTCCATCAGGAAGAATACGGCGAGCGTCACGAGGGCGAACCACAGGGGGAGCATGGCGACAGGATACGCCCCGGCGTGCCCTGTTCCAACCGGCGCAGTGGACCTGTAAGCCATTTCCATGACCGACGACGCGATCCGCGACCGCAAGGACCAGCATCTGGACGTCGTCCTGGCGGGCGGCGGGCGGCATGCGCGGGACGCGGGGTTCGATGCGATCCGGTTCGTCCATGAGGCCCTGCCGGATCTGGATCACGCAAAGATAGACCTCGGCGCGGACTTTCTGGGGCGACGACTGAAGGCGCCGCTGCTGATCAGTTCCATGACCGGCGGTCCCGCGCGGGCCGAAGCGATCAACGCCCATCTGGCCGAGGCGGCGCAGGCGCTCGGCATCGCCATGGCGGTCGGGTCCCAGCGGGCGGCGCTGGAGGGCGGGGCGATCGGGCTGGACCAGTCGCTGCGTCGGCGGGCGCCGGACACGCCTATCCTGGCCAATATCGGTGCGGCCCAGCTGACCCGGGGCTTCGGCGTCGACGAGGCGCGCAGGGTCATCGACATGATCGGCGCCGACGCCCTGATCGTGCATCTCAATCCGCTGCAAGAAGCCTGTCAGCCCGAGGGTGACCGCGACTGGTGGGGCGTGGGCGCGGCGCTGGAGGCGCTGGTTCGCAGGCTTGGGGCGCCGGTGGTCGTCAAGGAGACGGGCGCGGGGCTGTCGTCCGCGACGGCGCTACGACTGGCCGGCATGGGTGTGGCGGCTTTGGACGTCGCAGGCGCGGGCGGAGCGAACTGGGGCCTGATCGAGGGCGAGCGCGCGACCGATCCGGCGGACAAGGCGCATGCCTTGGCCTTCGCCGACTGGGGCATTCCGACCACTACGGCGATCGCGCAGGTTCGAGCCGCCTGCCCGGACATGGTCTTGATCGGATCGGGGGGCGTCCGTGACGGCGTGGATGCCGCCAAGGCCATCCGGCTGGGCGCGGACATCGTCGGTCAGGCGGCAGGGGTGTTGCAGGCCGCGACGGTCTCGACCGAGGCGGTCGTCGAGCATTTTCAGGTCGTGATCCGCCAGTTGCGAACGGCCTGCTTCTGCACCGGCTCGGCCAACCTTCAGGATTTGCGGCGCGCGCCGCTTCTGTAGAGCGCCGGGCCAACGCCAATCAGCACGAGGGTCCGGCTCTTTTAGCCCCGGCGAAGTTGTAAGCAGAATCGTGTATGATCCCGGGAGTATCTGGAGCCGGGTCCTTGAGCGTTCATCCTTTTCCTGCCGCATCGGCCGCCCGGTCCCGCCCGAAAGGCGAGCCTGTCCGGCGGCCGGACCGGGTCGAGAAGATGCTGGTCGCAGGGCTCATAGTGACCACCGCAGCGCAGTTCGCCCTGTGCGCCTGGTTCTGGCTCGCCTGAATCAGCTCCAGGCGGCTACCCGGGCCAGACGCCGACCTCATCGGGCCAGACCTTGCGGTTGGGCGAGCCTTGGTAGACCCAGTCGAGGGTGCGAGCCAACGACCGGGCCCCGAACCGCTGGGCCGGCAATGCGGCGGGCAGACGGTGCATCGCGCGCGCCCAGTCCGGCAACAGATCCGCCCCCGCCGCCATGACCAGACCGGCCGCGACGCCCTCGGCCGGACCGCCGATCCTCTGGCCCATGACGAGGGCGGCGACCTCGCGGGTGCGGGCGTCGGCCTTGAGTTGCGGCCGCATCGACCGGATCAGGGCCTCGGCTTCCGCGCGATTGCGGGGCACGGGGTCGGCACCCAAGGCAAGGCCGATACGCGCCATCTCGTCGAAATAGGCGTCCTGGTCCACCATCGACATCTGCGGATCCTGATAGCGGATCCAGGCGTCGAGGAAGCTCTTGATCTCGGTCACATGGACCCAGGCCAGCAAGGTCGGGTCGTCGACCCTGTAGGGCGTGCCGTCGGGCAAGGTCCCGCCGAGCTTCACATGGATGCCCTTCACGCGGTCGATGGCGGCCTGTCCGTTGGCTGCATGGTCGTAGGTGGTGACGGCGATGAACTTGGCCGTCCGTCTCAGCCGCCCGTGCATGTCGGCGCGGAAATCCGAGTGGTCCCAGACCCCGGCCAGCACCGCCGGATGCAGCATCTGCAGAAGCAGGCCCGACACGCCGCCGATCATCATCGTGACGATGTCGCCGTTGACCCGCCAGGCGACGGCGTCGGTCGGGAACAGGGCGTCGGCGCGGCGCAGGGCGGGACGCTCGCCGCGCTCATAGTCGTTGAACAGCTCGTTGATCCGACGCCGGATCATGACCTTGACGGGCTGCAACGGGTTCATCGGGTCAGGCCGCGTCGCGCCAGGCTTCGAGCGCGCGAAGCGCCCGGATGCTCATCAGCCGTTTCTTGGCCCGGCCGCGTTCCTTCATCGGGATCTTGACCCCGGCTTCGTCGAACTTGGGAGCCTCCAGTGGGGGCAAAAGTCCATAGTTGATGTTCATCGGCTGGAACTTGGATCCGGCCAGGTGGCCGCCGGTGATGTGCTCGACCAAGGCGCCGATGGCGGTGTGGGCCTCGGGCGCGTCGAGCGGCTTGCCCAGCCGCTCGGCCGCCGCGAGACGACCGGCCAGCAGTCCCGTGGCCGCGCTTTCGACATAGCCTTCCACGCCCGTGACCTGTCCTGCGAACCGCAGGCGGGGCGCCGACTTCATGCGCAGCTGACGATCCAGCAACTGCGGCGAGTTCAGGTAGGTGTTCCGGTGCAGGCCGCCCAGCCGGGCGAACCGGGCGTTCTGCAGGCCGGGGATCATGCGGAAGGTTTCGGCCTGGGCGCCGTGCTTCAGCTTGGTCTGGAAGCCGACGATGTTGAACAGGGTGCCCAGCGCATTGTCCTGTCGCAGCTGGACGATGGCGTGGGCCTTGACCAGCGGGTCGCGAGGGTTGGTCAGGCCGACTGGCTTCATCGGGCCGTGACGCAGGGTCTCGCGGCCGCGCTCGGCCATGACCTCGATGGGCAGGCAGCCGTCGAAATAAGGGACGTTCTCCCACTCCTTGAACTCGGCCTTGGGACCGTCGATCAGGGCGTCGACGAAGGCGTCGTACTGTTCCTTGTTCATCGGGCAGTTGACGTAGGCGGCCGCGTCTCCGCCGGGGCCTTCCTTGTCGTAGCGCGACTGACGCCAGGCGATGTCGAAGTCGATGCTCTCGGCGTGGACGATCGGGGCGATGGCGTCGAAGAAGCTCAGGCTCTCCTCGCCGGTCAGGGACAGGATGGCTTCGGCGAGAGCCGGGGAGGTCAATGGGCCGGTGGCGACGATGACGTTGTCCCACTCCTCCGGCGGCAGGCCGGCGATTTCCTCGCGCTCGATCGTGACCAGCGGATGGGCCTCGAGTCTGGCGGTCACGGCCTGGGAGAAGCCGTCGCGGTCCACGGCCAGGGCGCCGCCCGCCGGGACCTGATGCGCGTCGCCGCAGGACATGATGATCGAACCGAGCGCGCGCATCTCGGCGTGCAACAGGCCCACGGCATTGTGCTCCCAGTCGTCGGAGCGGAAGGAGTTGGAGCACACCAGTTCGGCCAGACCGTCGGTGTGGTGGGCGTCGGTCTTGATGCCCGGAACGCCGCGCATCTCGTGCAGGACGACGGGGACGCCCGCCGAAGCGATCTGCCAGGCGGCTTCGGATCCGGCGAGGCCGCCGCCGATGACGTGGATAGGGGAGAGGTCGGTCATGCGGCTTCTTAGCCACGCGAGGCGTGTTCGTCAGCAGGCGTCTGTCGGCATGTGGTATCGGCGGCTATGATCGGTCGAACGCTCGGCGAGGGGGCTTGATGAGCAACAAGGATGTCGGCGGTCGGCGCCTGAACCTTCAGGTCGCGCTGGCGACGACTGTGCAGGCCCTGCCGCGGCTGTGGTCGGGGGCGGCCGGGGCGTTGGCGCTGTGTGCGGCCCTGTGGCTGCTGCCTGTGTTCTGGTCCGCTGAAGGCTGGACGAAGTGGATCTGGTCGCTGGCCGTCGCGGCGTCGAGCCTCGTCGCCGTCGGCGCCCTGACCCGTCTTTCGATCAGCGACGATCTGGCGGAGGCGCGGGCGATGGGGCTCGGTCCGCGGGGTCTGCAGGCCAGACGGGCGGAGGCCCGACTGCTGGGCGCACTGCTGCTGTGCCTGCTGTTCCTGACGATGATCGCGGTGATCCTGGCTCTGGTGGTGCTGGCGATCTTCGGCATGGCGGAGCTGAACGTTCAGGCCATTCAGGCGCGGAACTGGGCTGCCGTGGGCGCCCCGTGGAAGCTCGCAGTCCTCGCCGTGCTCGGCATCGGCGCCGTCGCCATTCCGGTCTTGCTGGTCGTCCGCCTGTCCCTGTTCGCGCCCGCGACGCTTGGACGACGCCAGATGGTGTCGCTGAACGCGATGGGCATCGCCTACGGCAGCTTCTGGCCGCTGCTGGCGGGGTTGGTCGTCACGGCCCTGCCCAAGATCGTTCTGCTGGCGCTGATCGGGACGGGCGTGGTGCCCGGGCCGACCGGGAGCGTCGTCGGTGCGCTGGTTCTGGTCGGGCTGCAGTTGCCGCTGACCGTCGGCTTTCTCGGCGCTGCCTATCGACAGCTGGAATACTGGTCACCCGAGGAGACGAAGCGATGAAGCCTGGCTTTTCGTTCAACGACGCCGTCGGCGCGCCGTTCTTGCTGTTGCGCCGCACGCCTTTGAGCCTGTTCGTCTGGGGCCTGCTGATGGTCGCGATCATGGCGGCGTCCTACAGCCTGATGATCCCGATCTTCGCCGCTATTCCGTTCGGGGCCGTCGACGATCAGGCGGCGATGGAAACCTATCTGCAGGAGACGACGCGGTTCAGCGCGTCGCTCAACGGCATGAATGCGCTGATGTATCTGGTCATGCTGGTAACCTGGACGGCGGCGGGTCGGGCGATCCTGTCGCCGGGGCGGCGTGACCGTTTCCTGTTCCTCCGGCTGGGCATGGACGAGGTCCGGGTCGCCGTCGCGATCGTGGCTGTCTTCGCGGGCTGGTACATCGCCCTCCTGCTTCTGGTTCTGCTGGGCGTGGGTCTGGGGCTGGCCTTCTGGCACGCCAACGAGATGGCGACCGCGGTCGCACTGATCGGCTACGGCGTCGTGGTGTTCGTCGGGTCGATCTGGGCGCTGGTGCGCGTGTCGTTGATCGCGCCGGCCACCCTGATCCTGAAGCGGTTCGCCTTCGCCGAGGGTTGGGCCATCGCGCGGGGCCAGGTCTGGAAGCTGATCGGCCTGAACCTGATCGTCTGGATCATCTACACGGTCAGCCTGATCCTGATGTACGCCGCCGTCGGGGGCATACTGGCAGCCGGCTTCTTCGGGCAGGGGCTGGAGTGGCCGACGGTTCACAGCTTGGCCGATCTGGAGCCGGTCTTCCGTCCGATGATCGCCCCTCTCGCACTGACGACCTTTCCGCTGGCCTTCGGCATCGGCTGGATGATGGCCCTGTACGCCGCGCCCGGCGTCACGGCCGCGCGCCAGCTGCTGGACGGAGCCCCGGCGCCGACCCCGATCGTCGAAGACGCGCCGCCCGTCGATACGCTACAGTCCTCGTAAATCAGGATTCAGGGAGGGATTCGATGACCTTTTCAGCGACCGAGGCCGCGTTCGAAGGCTTCCGCGTGGTGCGCCGGCGCCCGTTGGCGATCGTGTTCTGGGCCCTGGCCTACGTGATCTTCGTCGCCGCCTTCTTCGGTCTGTTCGCCGGGCCCCTGGCGACAGTGATGGCGACGACCGAGAGCCTGGAAGGGACCCAGCCCAGCACACAGGAAATCCAGGCCCTGATGCAGAGCTGGTCGGGATTCATGGCCTTGGCCCTGCCCCTCAGCCTGGTGCTCGGAGCGGTGCTCAACGCCGCCGTCGCCCGCTCCGTGCTGAGGCCCGCCGACAAGGCGTTCGGCTATATGCGGCTGGGCGGAGACGAGCTGCGCGTGCTGGCGGTCACCCTGCTGCTCGGCATCGTCTTCTTTGCGGTGACCGTGCTCCTGTTCACCGTCGTCGGTGTCGTCGCGGGCCTCGCAGGTCAGGCCAACACGGGCGTCGGGATCCTCGTCGGTGTTCTGCTGGGTCTCGGAGCCGCGGCTCTGCTGATCTGGCTGGCGGTCCGGCTCAGCCTCGCCGTTCCGACCACCTTCTACGAAAAGCGCATTTCGCCCTTCGCGTCCTTCGGCCTGACCAAGGGACATGTGCTGCCGTTGCTCGGCATGGCGGTGATCGCCTTCATCATGTCCATGCTGGTCGGCATTCTCGCCACCATCGTCGCCCTGCCGGTCACCATGGCGACCGGCGGCCTTGAGCAGCTCGCCGCGCTCGATGGCCAGTCCACCGCCCAGATCCTTCAGACGGCGGGCGCGGGTCTGCTGGCATGGGGCGCCATCAACGCGATCTTTTCGGCGCTGCAGCTCGCCGTGATCTACGCGCCCTTCTCGGCCGCTTATCGCGAGCTGAAGGGCCTGCCGCACGAATAGGGCTTTCTGTCGCAAGGGTAACTTGGCCCGGCCAGACCGGACCGATAGCGTCACGGAAACAAGGCAGGGGACCCGGATGGCCGGCATTGAACTCTACGCATCGCGTTCGTCGCGGTATCGCCGGACCTGGACGGCGGCCGCCATGGTTTTGGCGATCGTCTTCATCGTGCTGGGCCAGACCGTTGCGGCCGTGCCGGGTATCGTGTTCGGTTTCATGTCTCCGGCAGGCGGCATGATCGGCTGGCAGGGCACGGCCTATACACTATTCGGTTTCGCAGCCATCGCGGGCGTGACGGTCGCCTGGGTGACTCTGTTCGAACGGCGCGGGTTGGCGAGCATCGGCTTCAACGGGTCGGGGCCGAAGCGTTTCCTGCGCGGCTATGCGGTCGGTCTGGCCTTCCTGCTGGGCGTGGTCGGGGTGATCGCGGCGCTGGGCGGATACAGCGTCGAGGGCGCCGGCGCGTTCGGATCGACCAATGTGGTCGCTGCTCTGGCGCCCATTGTTGTGCTGCTGCTGGGCTTCATTGTTCAAGGCTCGACCGAGGAGATCGTCACGCGCGGCTGGTTGATGTCGGTGATCGCGTCGCGGCACGGACTGGCCTGGGGACTGGGGCTCAGCTCGATCCTGTTCGGCCTGCTGCATGCGGCGAACATTTCGCCGTCGCCGGAGTTGCTGACCGGCGTGCTGAACGTGGTCCTGTTCGGCGTCTTCATCGGCCTCTACGCCGCGCGCGAAGGATCGCTGTGGGGCGCCTGCGGGTGGCATGCGGCATGGAACTGGCTGCTGGGCCTCGGTTTCGGCCTCGAAGTCTCCGGGCAGGTCATCGAGACGACACCGCTGGTCGTCGATCTGGCGACGCGGTCGGAAACACCGTGGTGGATCACCGGCGGCGCCTTCGGGCCCGAGGGCGGCGTGGTGACCACGGCCTTCCTGCTGGTCGGCTCGGCGGTGTTGTTGTGGCGCGGACGGACAAGGGACCACGGCGTTGCGACGAGCGCGGCGGGCGTCGCGGTCTCGACCGAAGCGACGCCCACCGGAGCCTGAGCGATCAGGCGCTGGCCTTGGCCCGCGTCTTCTTCGCCGGAGCCTCGGACGTCAGGGCCGCGACCCGCGCCTTGCGACGCGTCTCGTGCCGGTCCAGCACCTCCTTGAGGTATTTGCCGGTCCACGACTTGTCGTTGGCCGCGACCTGTTCGGGCGTGCCGACCGCGACGATCTCGCCGCCGCCGTCGCCGCCTTCGGGACCGAAGTCCAGCAGGTAATCGGCGACCTTGATGACATCGAGGTTGTGCTCGATCACCACGATGGTGTTGCCGGCCTCGACGAGTTCCTGAAGCACTTCAAGCAGCTTCCTCGTGTCCTCGAAATGCAGGCCGGTGGTCGGCTCGTCGAGGATGTACAGGGTCTTGCCGGTCGCCCGTTTCGACAGTTCCTTGGACAGCTTGACCCGCTGGGCCTCACCGCCGGACAGGGTCGTCGCCGACTGGCCGACCTGGACGTAGCCGAGACCGACGCGGGCCAGGGTCAGCATCTTGTCCCGGATCGGCGGCACGACCTTGAAAAACTGTCCGGCCTCCTCGACCGTCATGTCCAGAACATCGGAGATGGACTTGCCCTTGAACACGATCTCCAGCGTTTCGCGGTTGTAGCGTTTGCCCTTGCAGACGTCGCAGGTGACGTAGACGTCCGGCAGGAAGTGCATCTCGATCTTGATCAGGCCGTCGCCCTGACAGGCCTCGCAGCGCCCGCCCTTGACGTTGAAGCTGAAGCGACCCGGCCCGTATCCCCGCGCCTTGGATTCCGGCAGACCGGCGTACCAGTCGCGGATCGGTCCGAAGGCCCCGGTATAGGTCGCCGGGTTCGAACGCGGGGTGCGGCCGATCGGCGACTGGTCGATGTCGATGACCTTGTCGAAATTCTCCAGCCCCTCGATCCGGTCGAACGGGGCAGGGGCGTCTGACGCATTGTGCAGGCGGCGCGCTGCGGCCTTGTAGAGGGTCTCGATCGTGAAGGTCGACTTGCCGCCGCCCGACACTCCGGTGACGCAGGTGAACAGGCCGACCGGAATGGCCCCGGTGACGGTCTTCAGATTGTTGCCCGTCGCGCCCGAGATCTTGAGCATCTTCTTCTTGTCGACCGGACGACGGCCTTCAGGCGGCAGTTCGATCTCCCGCTCGCCGGTCAGGTATTTGCCGGTCAGCGACTTCGGATTGGCCATCACCTCTTCGGGCGTGCCCTCGGCGCAGATTTCGCCGCCGTGGACGCCGGCCGCCGGGCCCATGTCGATGACATAGTCGGCGGTCATGATCGCCTCCTCGTCATGCTCGACGACGAGGACCGAGTTGCCGAGATCGCGCAGGCCGCGAAGGCTTTCCAGCAGGCGAGAGTTGTCGCGCTGGTGCAGGCCGATGGACGGCTCGTCGAGGACGTAGAGCACACCGGTCAGGCCCGAGCCGATCTGCGACGCCAGCCGGATACGCTGGCTCTCGCCGCCCGACAGGGTGCCCGACGAGCGCGACAGGCTGAGGTAGTCGAGGCCGACGTTGTTCAGGAACCGAAGCCGGTCGCCGATTTCCTTCAGGATACGACGGCCGATCTCCATCTGCTTCTCGGTCAGCTGCCCAGGCAAAGCCTCGGCCCAGTCGAAGGCCTTCTTGATCGACAGCATCGAGATTTCGGCGATGTCGTTGCCGGCGATCTTCACCGCGAGGGCCTCGGGCTTCAGCCGTTTGCCGCCGCAAGCCTCGCACGGTGTCTCGGACTGGAAGCGACCCAGCTCCTCGCGCACCCAGGCGCTGTCGGTCTCGCGCCAGCGGCGGTCCAGGTTGGGGACCACGCCTTCGAACGGCTTCGAGACCTCGTACTTCCGCGCGTTGTCGTCATAGACGAACTTGATTTTCTCGGAGCCCGTGCCGTTCAGGATCACCGACTGGGCCTTCTCCGGCAGTTCGCGCCACGGCTTGTCCATCGAGAAGCCGTAGTGGAGCGCCAGCGCCTGAAGTGTCTGGGTGTAGAGTGGCGAGGGGCCGCGCGACCACGGCGCCACCGCGCCCTTGTGCAGGGTCTTGTCGCGATCCGGGATCACAAGGTCGGCGTCGAACGCCAGCTTGACGCCCAGGCCGTCGCAGACCGGACAGGCGCCGAACGGGTTGTTGAACGAGAACAGCCGCGGCTCGATCTCGGCGATGGTGAAGCCGGAGACCGGGCAGGCGAACTTCTCGGAGAAGGTCATCCGGCGCGGGTCTTCACCCTCGGCAGCGTTGGCCCACTCGGCCACGGCGATGCCGTCGGCGAGCCCCAAGGCGGTCTGCAGGCTGTCCGCATAGCGCGCCTCGAGTCCTGCCTTGGTGACGATCCGGTCCACGACGATGTCGATGTCGTGCTTGAATTTCTTGTCGAGCGTCGGGGCGTCCTCGATGGCGTAGAACTGGCCGTCGATCTTCAGCCGCTGGAAGCCCGAGCGCTGCCACTCGGCGATCTCCTTCTTGTACTCGCCTTTCCTGCCGCGAACGACGGGGGCCAGCAGGAGGAGGCGTTCGCCCTCGTCCAGCGCAGTCAGCTTGTCGACCATCATGGAGATGGTCTGGCTTTCGATCGGCAGGCCGGTCGCGGGCGAATAGGGCACGCCCACGCGCGCCCACAGCAGACGCATGTAGTCGTGGATTTCGGTCACTGTGCCGACGGTGGAGCGCGGGTTCTTTGAGGTCGTCTTCTGTTCGATCGAAATCGCCGGCGACAGGCCCTCGATCAGGTCGACGTCCGGCTTGCCCATCAGCTCCAGGAACTGCCGGGCGTAGGCGCTCAGGCTCTCGACATACCGTCGCTGGCCCTCGGCATAGATGGTGTCGAAGGCGAGCGAGGATTTGCCCGACCCGGACAGGCCAGTCATGACGACCAGCTTCTCGCGCGGGATGTCGACATCCACGCCCTTGAGATTGTGCTCGCGGGCGCCTCGCACGCGAATGAAGTTGTGCTTTTCGGTCATGCTTTCCGGGAACGCAGGAGAGCCGGACAGGTGTCCGGTGCAACATCGCTATATGGGAACTGATCTCGCTGATTCAGCAAGAACAATGTGGGAACATCAAGGCGCTGCTGACAGAGGCTGTCACTCGACGAGCGCGGCGCCCGTATTCAGGGTGATGATGCAGGTGAAGTCGTTCGCGCCGCCCGTCGAGCAGTAGTCTACGCCGAACAGATCCCGCTCCACGATTTCCGTCGTCCGGAAGGTGCGACCGTTCGCCTGGACTTCCGAGCCGATGGTCGCGCTGCGCGTCGCCAGCCCGTCGTAGAAGGCGCGAGCAGGCGCGCCGTTACAGGTGAACAGCAGGCGGTCGCTGTCGCCGTCATGGGCATGACCATAGGCGCCGGCTGCCGTCGCCTGGGCGATGCAGTCGACGAACAGTCGCGCGCGGGGATGCGGCTGCGTCTGGATGGGGCTGAAGTCCGGCGGGCCGGCGACCGTCGCTTCCGGCGCAGTGGCGCAGCCGGCGACAGAAATCAGGGCGACGACGACGAGTGCGTGACGGATCAAGGCGACCTCCAGACGGACGATCCCCCAACCTGTCACAGCGAGCCGCGTTCCGTCAGCCCCAACCGGCGACGGCGCCCATGCGACGGGCGGTGACAGGTTCGTTGAGGGCCAGCACGGTTTGCGGTTCGGCCTCGGCCTTGCCGAACAGCCAGCCCTGACCCAGATCGACGCCGACCTCGCGCAGGATGTCGGCGGCGGCCTCGGTCTCGATCATCTCGGCGATGGTCTCGACCTTCAGCGAGCGGCACAGCTCGACCAGATGGCCGATCAGGGTGCGGGCGCGGGGATCGCTCTCCAGCCCCCGGACGAAAGTCCCGTCGATCTTGACCGTGTCGACCGACAGACGACGGAGGTAGTCGTAGCTGGCCGCGCCTGCGCCGAAATCGTCGATGCAGACCTTGATCCCGGCCGAGCGCAGGGCGCCCAGACGGCGGTTGGCGGCCTCGACGTCTGACAATGCGGCGGACTCCGTCACCTCCACGATCAGGCGCTTGCGCTCCTCCGGCCTCGACGCCGTCATTCGCAGCAGGGCCTGGACATAACGGTCGTCGGCAAGCGAGGCGCCGGACACGTTGATGGCGAACTTCAGCAGACCCGCCCCCTTTTGCCGCAGACGGCTCAGGGCCTTCTCGGCGACGGCGATGTCGAAGCTGTCGATGAGGGCCATTTCCTCGGCCATGCGAATGGCGGCGGCCGGGCTGGCCGACCCCTTGAACCGGGACAGGGCCTCGAAATGGTGCACGGCGCCGGTCTTCAGGTCGACGATGGGCTGGTAGTGCAGATCGAACCGGCGGTCGCGGACCATGGTCTGGAAGGCGTGGGCGTCGTTCAGCGTCTGCGAGAGGGCTGCGGTGAATGTCCGTTCCGGCGTGTTGGCCCCGCCGTCCTTCAGACACCCTTCGACCGCGACCCGCAGGGCGCGCAAGGCGCTGAGAGACTCCCCGCCGGCGGTCAGGGCGGACTCCGTCGAGCGGGCCGTGAGCTCGAAACCTTCGCTGCGGCCGATCTCCTGCATTTCGCCGGCCAGATCGACCTCGTCGCTGCGGTCGCGGACCAGGGCGAAGCGTTCCGGTCCCAGCTTGCCCGCCGTGGCCCCGTCGACCGAGGCGGCCTGCAGGGCGGCCTCGACCCGGGCGTTCAGCCGTTCGCCGGCCTCGCCCGCGCCCTGCGCGGCGGCCAGACCGTCGACATCGACGAAAGCGAGGGCCAGTTCGCGCGGATCAGCGGGCGGCGCCATCACTTCCCGCGCGCGGGCCAGGAAGGCTTCCGGCTCCAGAGCCGGAGCGGCTTCCGGATCGTGCAGACGATAGACCGGGCCTTCCCAGGTCACCGAGCAGGAGACGTTGGGCGCAAGGTCGGGCAACACGAAGAACCGCGCTGTCGCCCGTCGCAACCGACCCTCGCCGGCGTTGAATAGCAGTTCGACCGGCGCGGACCGTGCGCCGGGACGCAGGCTCTTCAGAATGCCGTTGAGCGGGTCCACGCTGGTCGGCGCCACGCGGTTCCACAGGGCCACGCCACGGAAGCTTTCGGCCGACAGACCGGTCGTCGGACCCGAGCCGAGGCCGAACACCGTCGCGCCCTTCGCATCGAGCTCGAGCAGCAGATCGGCGGAGGCGAAGGCGAAGCCGAGGAGGCGCTCTCTGATCGTCATTCGCCTGTCTTGCCCCGGCGCCTCTTAACCTTCGCCGCAGAGTCATCCTTAACGGCGAGAAAACTCCCGCGCCGGACGAGTTCACGGTGGCTGATTCGTTGACGCCGCGAGCACGGCTTCTATGGTGAACAAGCCGTAACGACGTTCCCGGAACGTCGGCCGGACCATCCAGACAGGCGGGGGCCGATGAAGACGATCGCGGTGATGTCGCGCAAGGGCGGGGCGGGCAAATCGACCCTGGCCGTGCACATGGCCACTGCGGCCGTCGCGGCGGGCAAGCGTGTCATGCTGGTCGACATGGACCCCCAGCGGTCATCGCTCGAATGGGCCCGCGAGCGCGTCGCGGACTGGCCCCTCGTCATGGAAGGCCGCGCCGGCGCCCTGTTCACGACCCATCGCGCCGCGGAGCGCGAGGGCATCGACCTTCTGATCGTCGACAGCCGCTCGTCGGCGGATGCGGAAGCGTCCGAGGCGGCGCGGCTGGCGGACCTGTGCCTGATCGTCGTGCGGCCGAACTTCTTCGACCTGCAGGCGGTCGGCCGGACGGTTCAACTGGTCGAGAACCTGCGTCGCCCCGGTCTGTTCGTACTGAACCAGGCGCCGGTCCGGCGGAACGGGGCGGAACCGCGCGTCATTCGCGAGGCCGTCGACTATCTGTCCGAGTACCGCATCCCTCTGGCCGAGGTCGGTCTGCGCCAGCGCGCCGCCTATCAGAACGCGATGTGGAAAGGGCTGGGCGCTCAGGAGGACCAGCCGGACAGCCAGGCGGCCTTTGAGATCAACAGCCTGTGGGCATCGCTGAACGAGAAGCTGTGGCCGGTGGCTGGACGTCACGTCTACCGCTCGCGGGGCGCCGCGACGGAGGCCGATGGGCCACTCGAACTGGCGATGGCCGGCTGACGATCAGGCCGTGCGGTTCAGGGTGACGGCGCGGCTGTCGCTCCCGTAGGCCTGACCCGAAGCGCCGTATCCCGTTCCCATGGCCCGTGCGCCCGCGACTTCCTGCGCGATGGTGCGGACGAGACCTTCGGAGATCGTGCGGGCCGCCTCGACCGTGCGACCGTGGATGGCCAGAACCGCCTCGAACGCCTCGGTCGCCCTGACCAGGGCCATGCGCTCGCTGGCGGGGGCCGCTATCAGGATGGCCCGGTTGGCTTTCAGGTGGGCGGACTCGCGCCGGTACTGATTGGCCAGCTCCTGCGTCGCGGCCAGACCTGCGGCGACGTCCGCGGCGCGGCGGGTGGCGAAGGCGTCGGTTTCCGTCTCCAGCCGGGCGGTCAGCTTGTCGGTAAGGGCCGTCAGCTTGCGCAGATAGGCGGTAGCAGTGGTCGGGTCGTGGCTCATGCTGTCGCTCCCGGCAGGGTCTGCGCGGTCCGGGACTGTTCGGCCTGCATGCGGATCATCTCCGAGACGACGGTGTCGGCCAGGCCGATGCCGCCGGCGCGCACGGTCTGTTTCGCCATCTCGTCGATCATGAAGCTGCGCCAGGTGCCCTCGGCCTCGCCGCCGCCGAAGGGGCCGTCCGTCTCGATGCCCTCGAACATCGGCTTGAGCATCTGCGACAGGAACGACGCCTCGAACTTCTCCGCCGTCTCGCGCATGCGCGGCGTCTCGGCGTTCGGGGCGGCGACCGAGGTCAGCAGGGAGGGGGAGACGGCCAGATCGCTCATCACAGAACCTCGATGTCGGCCTGCAGGGCGCCCGCCGCCTTGATGGCCTGAAGGATGGAAATCATGTCGCGCGGAGAGACGCCCAGCGCGTTCAGCCCGTTGACCAAGGTCGACAGCGACGTCGCGCCGTTCACCAGCCGGATCTCGCGGCCCAGCTCCTCCTCGACCGTGACGTCCGTCTGCGGAACGACCGTGGTCTGGCCTTGGCTGAAGGGGGCCGGCTGGCTGACCTGCGGGTTCTCCTGGACCGAGATGGTCAGGTTCCCTTGCGCGATCGCGACCGTGGAGATGCGGACGTTCTCGCCCATGACGATGACGCCGTTGACCTCGTCGATGATGACGCGGGCCGGGGTGTCGACCGCGACGGGCATGTTCTCGACGCGGCTGATGAAGGCGGCCATGCCGAGCTGGGCCGGGGCGCGCAGGGCGATGACCGATCCGTTCTCTGCCAGGGCGGTTGCCGGGTAGGTGGCGTTGATGGCGGCAGCGACGCGCTGGGCGGTCGTGAAGTCCGGGTTGCGCAGGGTCAGACGAACCTCGGTCAGGCTGTCGAGCTGGAAGCCCGTCTCACGCTCGACCGTGGCGCCCGAGGCGATGCGGCCCGCGGTCGGCACGCCGCGCGTCACAGACGAGCCCGAACCGCCCGAGCCCGAGACCGAACCGGTCTGGATCGAGCCCTGACCCACGGCATAGACCTGGCTGTCGGCACCCTGAAGGCTGGTGACCAGAAGCGTGCCGCCCAGCAGGCTCTTGGCGTCGCACAGGCTGGAGACCGAGATGTCGACCCGCGAACCGGGCGTGGCGAACGGCGGCAGTTCGGCGGTCACCATGACGGCGGCCAGGTTCTTGGAGTTGGCGTTGGTCCCGCGGATGTTGACGCCGAGACGCTCCGTCATCCCCTCCAGCGACTGGCGGGTGAAGGGACAGTTGCGCAGACTGTCGCCCGTGCCGTTCAGGCCGACCACGAGGCCATAGCCGACCAGCTGGTTGGTCCGGACGCCCTCGATCGAGGCGATGTCCTTGATCCGCGACTGGGCCGAGGCCGGGGCGGCCATCAGGGCGCCGAGGGCCAGCGGGATCAGGAAGGCGGTGAGAAACTTTTGCACTGGGCAGGCTTTCCGCGACGGTTCAGGGCAGGCGTTGCGAAGATCATGCCGGATGGAAAGGCGAGCGAAATCAAAGGTAGGGCCGGACCGTGAGGCGTCTGGCCCGGCAAATCCTGCCCTGCCGTTAACCAAACAGTGACGGTCAGCCCACGATGGTGCGGAATGTCCCGGAGTCTCCGCTCATGAAGGTCAACGGTCCGTCAGGCGCCGCCCCCACGGGCGGTCAGCGTTCCGTGCGTTCGGCCGGCGGTTTCTCCATGCCCCAGACGTCCGGCGCCGCGCCGTCGGCCGCGGCCGCTGCGACGGCTCCCGCCTCCGCTGTCGCCGACGTCTCGGCCCTGATGGCGCTGCAGGGTGTGGAGACGGCGACCGAACGTCGTCGTCGCGCCATCCGTCGCGGCGGAACCCTGCTCGACCGTCTGGACGAACTGAAGATCGCCATGCTGTCGGGCGAGGCCGGGGAGGGGGCGCTGGAACGACTCGGCCGGACCCTGCGCGAGGAGCGGCCCGAGGACGAGGATGCGGGTCTGACGGGATTGCTGGAACAGATCGACCTGCGCGCCGCCGTCGAGCTGGCCAAGGCAGAAGTTCGCCGCAGTGCAGCATAAGTGACTGGAAAACCGGCCTCATTCCTTCGTTCCGGGAACGAAGTGAGGACGAAATGTCACGGTGTCCTTTGCAACCGAGCTTGGCCGTGATCACGGACGCGCGAAGCTGGTTGCCGCGACTCTCCGCCCTGCCTATACGCCGTCGTGCGCCATGGGGGGCGTTGTTCTAGAGTGTGAGTGCGATGACCGCATTGGCCTCGATCGTGTCTGACGAACCGGTCGCCTACCGACCTTCCGACGACGAGCCGTTCATGAATGAACGGCAGCTCGCCTATTTCAAACACAAGCTGATGGCGTGGCGGGATGACATCCTGCGCGAGTCCAAGGGCACCGTCGTCAACCTGAAGGCCGAGACGGAGAACCATCCGGATCTGCTGGACCGGGCGTCGTCGGCATCCGACCGCGCGCTGGAATTGCGCACCCGCGACCGCCAGCGCAAGCTGATCTCCAAGATCGAGGACGCCCTGCGTCGGATCGAGGACGGGTCTTACGGCTACTGCGAGGACACCGGCGAACCCATCGGTCTCGGCCGACTGGAAGCCCGTCCCACCGCGACGATGTCGGTTGAAGCCCAGGAACGCCACGAGCGCCGCGAGCGGGTTCACCGGGACGATTGATCTCGTCCCTTCTCCCCTTGCGGGAGAAGGTGGCTGAGCGAAGCGAAGTCGGATGAGGGGTTACGCTGACCTCACCGATCGGTCGCTCTAACTCACCCTGCCGCTGATGTGACCCCTCACCCGATCGCGCCAGAACGACGGCTTCGCCGCCGTGCGTGATCTCCCTCTCCCGCAAGGGGAGAGGGTACGAACATCTACTCCGGGATGTCGCTGAAGTTGCCGTAGCCGCTGCGCGCCAGGTTGCCGAAGCGCGTCGTGTCCGCGTCGAAGCTCAGCTTCACGATGCCGATCGGGCCGTGGCGCTGCTTGCCGATGACGACCTCGGCCTGGTGTTCCAGCAGGTCCATGTCCTCCTGCCACTTCAGGTGTTCTTCCGTGCCCTCGCGCGGCTCGGTGCGGCCCAGATAGTAGCTCTCGCGATAGACGAACATCACGCAGTCGGCGTCCTGCTCGATCGAGCCGGATTCCCGCAGATCGGAAAGCTGCGGCCGCTTGTCCTCGCGGTTCTCGACCTGACGCGACAGCTGCGACAGGGCGATGATCGGGACGTTCAGCTCCTTGGCCAGGGCCTTCAGGCCGCCGGTGATCTCCGACACCTCCTGCACCCGATTCTTCTGGGCGTTGCCCTCGCCGACGGTGATCAGTTGCAGGTAGTCGACGATGATCAGGTCGAGGCCCTGTTCCATCCGCTTCAGGCGGCGCGCGCGGGCGGCCAGCTTCGAGATGGCCAGGCCGCCGGTGGCGTCGATGTAGAGCGGGCTCTCGCCGATCTCGATGGCCGCGTCGCGGACCTTGCCGAAGTCCGAGGCGTCGATCTCGCCCTTGCGCAGACGGTCGGACGACACCCCCGAAGCGTCGGCCAGGATACGCATGGCCAGCTGTTCGGCGCTCATTTCCAGCGAGAAGAAAGCGACCACGCCGCCGCTGACAGTCTTCCGACCGTCCGGCGTCGGCTCCCAGCGATAGTTGCGCGCGACGTTGAAGGCGATGTTGGTCGCCAGCGCCGTCTTGCCCATCGACGGACGGCCCGCGAGGATCAGAAGGTCGGACGGGTGCATGCCGCCGAGCTTGGAATCGAGGTCGTCGAGGTGGGTGGCCAGACCCGCCAGCTTGCCGTCCCGCTGATAGGCCTCGCCCGCCATCTGTACGGCGCCGGCCAGAGCGGTGGAGAAGCTGACGAAGCCGGACGACGGCGCCCCGGTTTCGGCCAGCGAATAGAGGGTCAGTTCGGCCTGTTCGATCTGCTCCAGCGCCGCGCGCTCGGGATCGGGGGCCTCCTTGATGATGTCGCCGCCGATGCGGATCAGGTCGCGACGCAGGGCAAGGTCGTAGACGACGCGGGCATAGTCGGGCGCGTTGGCTCCCGGCGGGGCGCGGTCCATCAGGTCGGCGAGATAGCGCAGGCCCCCGAACTCGGCGAAGGCCGGATCCTGCTTGAACCGCTCCATCAGGATGGTCGGCTCGGCCAGCATGCCCTGACGGATGTGATCCTCGATCGCGTCGTAGAGCCTCTGGTGGAAGGGCTCGTAGAAGTGCGACCCGCGCAGGCGATCGCTCAGACGCTCGAAGATGGCGTTGTCGAACATCAGGGCGCCCAGCAGCGCCTGTTCGGCCTCGAGGTTGTGCGGCAGCGACGGCACGGCGACGGCGTCGTTGAAAGGAGAGAAAGCGTTCATCGGGTTAACGCTTACCCGTCGCACGCCCCTGCGACAGTGTTGGACGTGGCCGTGAACGGGGATGGATGCGGCCCATCTGTGGACCGCTGGAAAATCCCTAGACGGAACAGTTCCGGGTCAGTCCGGGGACCTAGGTCGCCGGGCAGGGGTACCGGTTCGCCATCCATTCGCGGATCCCGTCGGTCGGCGTCATTCGCGTGCGGCGCGTCTGGGGGATGGCGTTTAGGAAGGCCAGCAGTTGACGCGGGTTGACCTCCATCCGCTCCGGCGGACAGGCGGGGGGACGGCGACCGGCGGCGCGGGCCGCACGGTTCTCGGCGCCGACCGCGGTGAAGGCGGCGTTGGCCTCGTTCATCAGCCGGCGCGCGTCGGGCCGGAGCGCGGCGAGCGGGTTAAGCGGAATGCGGTTCGCCCGGGTCACGAAGGTGTCCAGCGTCCCGTTCGACTGGGCGAAGGCCGGAGCGGCGAGCGCCACGGCGGCGGCCATGGCGATGGCGGCGGTTTTCATGTTCGGACCCCTCCGGTTGACGGTGAAGTTCAGCCGGGCTCGTGGCGGAAGCATGGCGCTGATACGCGAAACGGCGCGGAGATCACTCTCCGCGCCGTTCCGTTTGTCGAGGGTCGAACGCGCCCTAGAAGTTGTAGCTCACGCGGGCGAACAGGAAGCGGCCGTTGAAGCCATAGGGCGAGAAGCTGGGGAAGCCCACCGAACCCGTGGCGCCGTTGTTCGCGGCGGGGGTGAAGTTCGGATACTCGTCCGTCAGGTTGTTGACGCCCACGGCGGCCGTGACGCCGATCGGGAAGGTGTAGCGGCCTTCCAGATCGATCAGGGTCGCGTCGCCGACCTGATAGTCCAGGGTCGAGGTGTTGTTGGCGACCAGAACGTCGCCGTAGTAAGTCGCGCGCGCCGTGGCCGAGAAGTCGCCCAGGGTCCAGTCGACGCTGCCGACGACCTTCCGCTTCGGCGTGCCGTCCGTGAACGACAGCTGGTTGGCGCGGTCGAACAGGTAGCCCGGCGAGGTCGGGATGGCGACGGTCGCGGGAACCGAGGCCAGTCCGGTGATCTCGGTCGCGTTGAAGTTCGCGGCGCCCGTGAAGGTGAACTGGCCGAAGTCCTGTTCGGTGCGGTAGCGGGCGACGACGTCCACGCCGTTGGTCGTGGTGTCGGCGCCGTTGAGGAAGAACCGGGCGCCGGTCACGCCAAACGGCGCCAACAGGGCCAGGGTCGCAGCCGTGGTCTGGGCTGTTTGGCTCGGACGGGCCAGACCCAGGGTCTCGGAGTAGATGATCCGGTCGTCGATATCGATGCGGTAGGCGTCGACCGTCAGCTCGAACCCGCCGTTGCGCAGGATGAAGCCGCCCGAGAAGTTGGTCGAATCCTCCGGCTCAAGCGGGGCGGAACCCAATGCGATGGCGACGGGGTCATTGACGCGGAACGAGCCGGCCTGGACCAGAGAGGTCACCGGCACGTTGTTGACAACGGTGGTGACGAGGTTGGTCGCGACATAACTGAAGAACTGCTGCTGCAGGGCCGGGGCCTTGAAGCCGGTCGAGATCGCGCCGCGCAGGGCGAAGTGGTCACTGACGTCATAGCGCGCCGACAGCTTGCCGGTCAGGGTGTCGCCGAAGTCGGAATAGTCTTCGTACCGGGCGGCGAAGCCGAGGGTGAACGACTCGGTGAAGTGGCCTTCCACGTCGATATAGGCGCTGACGTTGCTGCGGTCTTCGTCGACCACGTTGGCCGGCTGGAAGCCCGGGAAGCCCTGGGCGCCGGCGCCGGCGTTGAGCGGACCCTTGTTGTAGGAGGTCGGCTCGCCGGCGTGGACCTCGAACGCCTCGGTGCGATACTCGACGCCGAAGGCCACGTTGAGCGGCTCGAAGAGGCCGGCTTCGACCTGTTTCACGCCGTCGATCGAGACGGTCAGCTGGTCATAGGCCAGGCCACCGGCGTCGAAGGAGGTCTGTGACGCCGCGCCGTAGGAGGCGTTCAGGCTGTTGAAGACGTTGTACTCAAGCTCGTTGCGGCCGTAGCCGACCGAGAAGTCCCAGTCGATGCCGGCCGCTTCGCCCTTCAGGCCGCCGAACAGGTTGTAGTCGTCGATCGCGGCCCCGATCATCGGCAGGAAGCCGTTCGGATAGATGGCCAGGACGTTGTTGGCATTGTTGAAGGCGCGCGCGGTGGCGGCCGACTCGGAATCGCGGTGCTGATAGCCGCCGAAGGCATAGGCCTCCCAGTCGTTCTCCAGCGGCTTGCCGGCGTTGAACCAGACCGACTGGGCGCTGGTCTTCGGATCGCCGAAGCGGCCGATGACGGTGGTGGACGAACCGTTGGAGACGCTGCCCGGAGCGGCGAAGTCGGACCGGTTGGTGGGCTCGCGTTCCTGGATCTCACCCGACAGCGTCAGGAAGCCGTCGCCGAACAGGGGCAGGCCGATCCAGCCGGACAGCGAGGTCTGTTCGCCGTCATTGCGGTCGTGCGACCCGCGCGCGGTGTCGAACTCGGTGTCGAAAACGCCGTAGACGGCCGTCAGGCCGCCGCCCGAGTCGGCTTCACGCAGGCGCAGGTTGATGACGCCGGCGATGGCGTCGGCGCCGTACTGGGCCGAGGCGCCGTCGCGCAGGACTTCGACGTTGCCGAGGGTGATGGCCGGGATCGTGTTCAGGTCGAACGCCGTCGAGCCGCGACCCAGGGCGCCGTTGACGTTGACCAGGGCGGCGACGTGGCCGCGCTGGCCGTTGATCAGGACCAAGGTCTGGTCGGGGGCGAGGCCGCGCAGGGTCGCCGGGCGGACGTGGTCCGAACCGTCGGAGATGGCCGGGCGGGGGAAGTTGATGGCGGGCGCGTTGGCGGCCAGCGCGGCGGCCAGCTCGGTGCCTGCGCCCTGGCGGGTCAGGACTTCGCCCGAGATTACGTCGACCGGGGCGACCGAGTCGAGACGGGTGCGGCCCACGGTGCGGGTGCCGGTCACGATGATCTCGTCGACGGCGGTCGCCTCCTGCTGGGGCGCGGACTGGGCCATGGCCGTGAGAGGGCAGGCGACCAGAGCCGCAGCCGAGGTGAACCCGAGAAGGACGGAGCGTGAAATTCTGAAGTGCATGACGAGCCTGACGAGATGTGGCCGACGCAGGACGCGCGGCGCGCGATATTGGGTCCGAGGTCCGGCGTTGACCGCCGCGTGGTTATCGGCCGGCCAGCCGCGCAACATTATTGCGCGGACCGGCGCGGACGCCCCCTGTCGTGCAAGCTGGGTGCGTCTGGAGACCCGGTCAAGCTGGGGTTAATGCAAGTGACGGGCTTCGTTGCATTTTTGACATAGTTTCTGCGACCGGTTCGCGACGCGCAGCAAAAAGGGCGTGCCCGGAGGACACGCCCTTTAGCTTCTCTACCGGTTCGACGAACCGATCTTCAGGATCAGGCCTCGGAGCCGAGACCGTCCTGCTGGCCTGCGCCGCCTTCGACCATGTCGCGGGCCTGTTCGGCGGCCGCGTTACGGTCTTCGTCGTAGGCCGACTTGATCACGTCCTCGCCCTTCGCCTGACGTTCGGCTTCGTCGGCCGAGCGGGCGATGTTGATCTTGACCGTGGCGGTGACTTCGGCGTGCAGACGCACGACGACTTCATGGACGCCCAAGGTCTTGATCGCCGTGTTCAGGGCGATTTGCGAACGCTCGACCTTGCCGCCTTCAGCCTGGATGGCTTCGGCGATGTCGCGACCGGCGACCGATCCGTACAGCTGGCCGGTTTCGCCGGCCTGGCGGATCATGACGTAGGACTGACCGTCGATCTTGTCGGCGATCTTCTGCGACTCGGACTTGTTCTTCTCGTTGCGGGCCTCGATGGCGGCGCGGTCGAGTTCGAACTTCTCGAGGTTCTTGGAGGTGGCCCGCAGCGCCTTTTCACGGGGCAGCAGGAAGTTACGGGCGAAGCCATCCTTGACGGTGACGACGTCGCCGATGGCGCCGAGGTTCTCGACGCGTTCGAGCAGAACGACCTTCATCTTACTTCACCACGTAGGGCAGGAGGGCCAGATAGCGGGCGCGCTTGATGGCCTTGGCCAGTTCGCGTTGCTTGATCTGGGACACGGCGGTGATGCGCGAGGGCACGATCTTGCCGCGTTCGGAAATGTAGCGCTGTAGCAGCTTGACGTCCTTGTAGTCGATCTTCGGCGCGCCTTCGCCCGAGAACGGGCAGACCTTGCGACGACGATAGAAGGGACGGCGGCCGGCGGAGCCCGAACCGGCGGGGGTGCCGGGAACGTTGGGCGAGGAGGTGGTGTCAGTCATGGTTCCAGATCTCCTTACGCGGCCACTTCGGCGTCTTCACGCGGACCGCGTTCGCGGTCGCGTTCACGCTCGCGCTCACGACGGGCCAGCAGGGGCGACAGCTCGAGGTCGAGCTCTTCGACCTTGACGGTCAGCCAGCGCAGAACGTCTTCGTTGATGCCGAGCTGACGCTCGACTTCGGCCATGGCGGGGGGCGGGCAATCGATCGCCAGCAGGGAATAGTGAGCCTTGCGGTTCTTCTTGACCCGGTAGGTCAGGTTGCGCAGGCCCCAATACTCGATCTTGGCGACGGAACCGCCGCCGGCCACGATGAGGTCCTTGATGGTGTCGTTGAGGGCTTCGGCCTGTTGCGCGCTGATATCCTGGCGCGACATGACCGTGTGCTCGTAAAGAGCCATTCGGCAGTCTCCCTTGGTGGGCGTCGGCGCGGACGGACCGGGTAAGTCCGAACCACGATGGATCCTGAAGCGGCGGCCGGAATGACTTCCCGAACCCTTTGGTGTTCCGCATCAGGACCGAAGCCCTGGAAAGCGGGGGCGTATAGGGGAAAAGGGGGCAAGGGGCAAGCGCGCGGGTCAGCCGGCCGCCGTCACCGGGCCTTTCCTCAACACGCTGGCGACCAGCAGGCCGGCGATCGCGGCAAGGGCCGCCCCGACCCACCAGGCCCCCGGGTCGGCGTAGGTCATGCCGTGCCGGATCAGATGGCCGAGCACGACCGCCGCCAGCAAGCCGGCCGTGGTCAGCCGCAGGGCCGCCGACAGCTTTTTCGGCTCGAATGGGAGGGCGAGCGCGACCACGGCCAGGGTGACCACGCCCCAGGCCAGAAGCGGCGCGGCGGCGGACGTCGCGCCCATCACGACGACAAGAAGGGCGGATGCCGCGAAGGCGACCGGCTGGCTCCAGACCGTGGCGATCCAGATTCGCTCCCAGCGGGGGGCGGGGCGGCCCTTGTCGCGCCGGCGCGCCAGCCAGATGGCCACACCGCTGGCCGTCACCGAGGTCAGGGCCAGGCCGAGCAGGCCGTAGGCCAGCTTCAGCACGATGCCGCCATACCAGCCGAAATGCAGCGGTCCTAAAGAACCCAGGATCTTCTGACCCAGGTTGGTCCGGGCCGTCTGTGCGGGGTTCAGTAACTGACCCCGGCCGTCGAAATAGAAGCTGGTCGCCGAGACCAGATGGCCGTCGACCGAAGCGTTGACCATCACCGCCTGGCCCTTCTCGGTCGGGTGCTCCAGACCGATGAAGGTGGGTGTCGATCCGGGCGACAGCCGCTGCGTCGCCTCCAGGGCGGCGATGACGTCCGGCAGGGCCTCGGCCGGGCGCGGGTCGTCGACCAGCGGCGGCAGGAAGAGGGCGTAGGCCTTCGAAATATCGCCCTGGAACAGGGCCAGGGCCAGGACGCTCAGGATGATCGTCGTCAGACCGAGCAGGGCGCCCGTCGTCGAGACGATGACATGGAACGGCAGGGCCCAGACGCCCATCCGATTGTGCAGGTCGGCCTCCTGCAGCCGTTTCGATCCGCCCCAGCGCAGGTGAAAGGCGTCCTTGAACACGCGAGGATGCGCCAGCACGCCCGAAATCAGCGACGACAGCAGCGCCACGCCGGTCAGGCCGACGATGAACATGCCCCAGGTCGACGGCAGGTGAAGGTTGATATGGAGCGTCGTCATGAACTCGGTCCAGACGGGTTCACCCGCATCGGTCAGACGGCCCTGGATGTCGGCGTTGTGGCTGAGATGAACGCCCTCTGCGTCCTCGGTGACGATGCCGAGGCGCGGCAGGTCCGATGTCGGCGGCGAGATGAAGACGTGTTCGACGTTCGGTCCCGCGCGGCCGATCGCGGCCTCGGTCGCGGTCTGGACGGCGGCGGGGGTGACGGTGGTCATGACCGGAACGTCGGGCTGTTCCCACCGCTGGAACTCTCGCGCGAAGACGGCGACCGATCCGGAAAAGCAGACCAGATAGATCAGGGCGGCGAAGGCCAGCCCCAAGGCCGAATGGCCGGCCAGCACGGAGCGCACGAACCCGGCCGGAACCTTGGGCCAGATCGGCTTGCCAGCGGTTTTCGATGAAGGCTGGGCGGTCATGAAAAGCCTTTCAGCATGGCGGCGCCAAAGCTGACGACGGTCACGCCGATCAGCACGGCGGTGGCCCGCAGGATCTTGTCGTCGGCCAGGGTCCAGGCCATCGCGGCCCCCCACAGCACCGGCACCATCAGGCCCGCGATCAGCAGTCGCGTCTGGGGCGCACCGGGCACGAAGGCCGAGTAGCAGATGGCGACACCCATGGCCGCGATCATGCCCAGCGGCCCGGCCAGCAGGGCTCTCAGCCAGCCGCGCCAGGCCCTGGATGCGCGCTCCGACGGCTCGGGGGCCAGGCTCTTGTCGCCGCGCACCTTGGCCGTTTTGAACTGGACGTTGGCGGCGACGAGGCCGAGGGCTCCCACGGACACGACGGTCGCAGCGGCGAACGGCCCTCGTCCAGCGCCCAGGATCCAACTCGCGACGACGATCAAGGCGGTGACGGACAACCATCCGCCGACGATCCACCAGGGCCGAGAGATCGTTCGTTCACCCCACGACCGCCGCAGCAGCCAGGCCGCCGCCACCGCCCCTGAGAGCAACAACAGCGAACCGCCGGCGGTGGCTGCCTCGTGCGTCACCAGCGGGCCTCCAGGCTGAGGCCCACGACGCGGGGATCGCCCAGCATCGCCCGGTTGCTGCCGGCGAAGGTGAAGGTCATGTACTCTTCGTCCAGCAGGTTCTTGGCGTAGACGTAGGCTCCCCAGCGATCGGTCTCGTAGCCGACCCGGCCGCCGACGAGCAGACGATCGCCGACCTCGGTAGCGGCCTGGTCCACGCCGACCTGGGTGAAGACCTTGGTGCGGTATCCGGCGTTGAGGTTGGCGACGAAGCCCTGGCTCCAGCGATAGTTGGCGCCGGCGGCCAAGGTCCAGCGCGGGGCGAAGGCGAACTCGGATCCTGCGTAATCGGAATCGCTTCCGGCGACGCTGGCGATGAACTCGTCGAACTTTGTCTTGCTGTAGCCGACCGAGCCATAGACATCGAAGGCGCTGCTGAACCGGTGCGAAGCATCGATCTCGAAGCCGTAAAGATGCGACTTGCCGGCATTGACGGTGTGGAAGTCGTAGTTGTTCAGGCCGAAATTCACGCTGACCTGCTGGTCGGTCCAGTCGATGTAATAGACGTTGGCGTTGAGGGTCAGGGCGCGGTCCAGGAACTGCGATCGCACCGATCCCTCATAGTTCCAGGTGTATTCCGGCTCATAGGCGAACAGGGCCGAGCGGGCGATGTTGGAGGCCGAGCCGCCCGACCGATATCCGCGCTGGATCACGAAACTGGCCGTGGCGTCGGGCGTCAGGGCGTAGCGCAAACCCAGCTTCGGCAGATAGGCGTCGAAGCCGCGGCTCTCCGGCAGGGTCGTGCCTCCGGCCTGCGCCACCAGCCCGGCGACCCCGGCGTTGATGCCGGCGATCGCGGGGGCCAGTGCCGTACCGAAGGCGGCGGGGTCGGGATAGGTCCCGGCGAAGACCGAGACCTGTTTCACGCCGATCTCGTTCTCCTCATGGTCCCAGCGGAAGCCGCCGACCAGCGACAGCCGGTCCGTGATCGTCCACTCGCCGTCGCCGAACAGCGCATGGGTCCGCACCGGGCTCTCGCCGTCGCTGGAGAAGTCCACCGGGATGACCGGCAGGGCCGCGAAATAGAGCGCGGCGATCGCGTTGGCCGTGGCGGCGGGCAGGCCGTTGCCGCGCAGCAGGGCCGCGATCGTGCCGGTGGGCGTCGGGACGTTGGTGCGGCTGGCCGACGTCGTGCGCTGCTGCCGATCATAGAAGAAGGCCCCGACCAGACCGCGAACGCGATCGCCCGCGTAGTTCAGGCGAAGCTCCTGGGTCCAGGTGTCGAAGTCGAAGTTCGTCGTGCCGAACGACAGGTTTTCCGGTCCGCCGTCACCGTCGTAGCTCTGGGTCTGGCTGCTGGTCGCGAATGCGGTCGCACTGGTCAGCGTCAGCCGGTCGGACAGGTCGTAGGTCAGCTCCAGACTGGCCATGTCGCCCTCGACCGCGCTGCGGTTCGGCGAGTTGTCGGTGGCGATCCGGTTGTCATAGAAGTCGGGAGCGTCCGTCCGGGCATAGCTGAAGACGTAGCCACCGTCGTTTTCGAAGTGGTTGTAGGTCAGCTGGGCGCGGAACTGGGGTGCGGCGGACGGGGTCCACAGCAGCTTGCCGCGCAGGTTCAGAGTCTCGCGTGGGTCCTCGTCGGTGTTGCGGGTCACGTTGCGGATGAAGCCTGCGTCGTCGCGCTTCTCTACGGCAATGCGGAAGGCCAGTTCGTCGCGGACCAGCGGACCGCCGCCGGCGAAGGAGAAGACCGTCTCGTCGGCATCGGAGATCATGACGCGGGCACGGGCGTTCCAGTCCATCGTCGGGTCCTGGGTCCGCACAACGATGGCGCCCGCGAGCGCGTTCAACCCCTGCAAAGTGGATTGCGGGCCGCGAAATATCTCGACCTGACGGGCATCCCACAGATCGGCGATGCCGGCCGACAGGATGGTCGCAGGCACCGGCGCGCCGTCGACATAGACGGTGGCCAGGTTCGCCGACCCGCCGCCGGAGACGTTCTCGTTGCTGATCCCGCGGATGGTGAAGCCATAGCTGCCATAGGTCTCGGTGACGTTGGCGGTGCGCGTGAAAAGCTCCTGCAGGCTTTGCAGCGACTCGGTCTCGATCTGGCGGCTGGTCGCGACGTCCACGCTGGCCGTCGTCTGCTGAAGCGAACGGTCGGTCTTTTCTCCCGTGACGATGATATCGTCCAGGGTCGCATCGCCCGTCGATTGCTGTTGCGGGTCGACCAGCGCCGGGTCCGACGCGGCGTAAGCGGCCGTCCCGCCGAGGCTCAGAAGACAGGCGGCGGCGGACATCAGAAGGCGATTACGAAGCACGGGTCTCTCCAACGGCAAAGCTGGGGGCCGATAAACCGTCGTCATGATGCGAGTCAATCGCATTCGCATTCGTAATACCACCAGGGTCGGTGTCGCTGTGCTTGCCCTCGCGAAACGATCGTCCTACCCCTCCGCCCCTGTTTCAGCCGCTCACGGACCGCTCATGACCCTCGCCCTTCTGTTCCCCGGACAAGGCAGCCAGGCCGTCGGCATGGGGGCGGCTCTGGCCGATGCGTTCGCCCCGGCGCGCGATGTGTTCGCCGAGATCGACCAGGCCCTGGGACAGGATCTGTCCGGCCTGATGCGGAACGGACCCGAGGACCAGCTGACCCTGACCGAGAACGCCCAGCCGGCCCTGATGGCCGTGTCCCTGGCCGTCATGCGGGTGCTGGAGAAGGAATTCGGCGTCGCCGTGGATCGCGCCGCCTTCGTCGCCGGGCACTCGCTGGGCGAATATTCGGCCCTGGCGGCGGCGGGCGCCCTGTCGATCGCTGACACGGCGCGCCTGCTGAAGCTGCGCGGTCAGGCCATGCAGCGCGCCGTCCCGGTGGGGCAGGGGGCGATGGCCTCCCTGATCGGGCCGAAGACGGATCTGGCGCTGGCCGAGGCCGCGGCGGCCGCCGGCGCCGAGGTCGGGGTCTGCGTCGTCGCCAACGACAACAACAACGGCAATGTCGTCATCTCTGGCGAGAAGGCCGCCGTGGACCGCGCCATCGAGAAGGCCAAGGAACTGGGCGCGCGGGCCATCCCGCTGAACGTCTCGGCGCCCTTCCACTGCCCGCTGATGCAGCCCGCCGCCGACGAGATGGCCACGGCCCTGGCCTCGGCCGCCCTCGTCGCACCGCGCGTGCCCGTGGTCGCCAACGTCACCGCCCGCCCGGAACAGGATGCCGACACGGTTCGTCGCCTGCTGGTCGAACAGGTCACAGGCCGCGTGCGCTGGCGGGAGAGCATGGACTGGATGGCCACCGAAGGCGGCGTCACCCGCTTCGTCGAGATCGGCTCGGGCAAGGTCCTGACCGGCATGGCCAAACGCATCGCCCCCGACGCCGAGAGCCTGGCGCTGAACACCCCGGAAGACATCGAGGCGTTCGCCGCCTCCCTGGCCCAGTAAGGAGAGAAGCCATGTTCAACCTGACCGGCAAGACCGCCCTCGTCACCGGCGCCACGGGAGGGATCGGCGGCTCCGTCGCCCGGGCCCTGCATGCGCAAGGCGCCACCGTCGTCCTGTCCGGCACGCGCGAGGCGGTGCTGGCGGATCTGGCGAGGGAACTCGGAGAGCGGGCGCATTTCGCCACCGCCAACCTGTCCGACCCCGCCTCCGTCGACAATCTGGTGGGCGCCGCCGAAGAGGCTGCCGGCGCAGGCCTCGACATCCTGGTCGCCAATGCCGGCATCACCAAGGACGGCTTGTTGATGCGTATGAAGGACGAGGACTTCCAGTCCGTCCTGACCATCAACCTCGAAAGCTATTTTCGCCTGTCGCGCGCCGCGATGAAGGGGATGATGAAGCGCCGCTCGGGCCGTATCATCGGCGTGACCTCGGTCGTCGGCGTCACCGGCAACGGCGGCCAGACCAACTATGCGGCGTCCAAGGCCGGCATGATCGGCTTCTCCAAGTCGCTGGCCCAGGAAGTCGGGTCGCGCGGAATCACCGTCAACTGCATCGCCCCAGGCTTCATCACCTCGCCCATGACCGACGTGCTGAACGAGCAGCAGCGCGAGGGCATCCTGCGCAACATCCCGGCCGGTCGGCTGGGCACCGGCGACGAGATCGCGGCGGCCGCCGTCTATCTTTCGTCCGACGAAGCGGCTTACGTCACGGGCCAGACGCTGCACGTGAATGGCGGAATGGCGATGATCTAACCCCCTACTTTCGTCATCCTCCGGCAAGCCGCCGCTTGGCGGCGCAGACCGGGGGATTCAGCGGCGCGCGAGAGCGCGAACCTGTCGCGAAGTTTGTTGCGTCCGACATCGTGCCTGAACAAATCGCCTTCGGCGCCGCTGGGTCCCCCGGTCGCTTCGCGCCGGAGGATGACGAAAGGAAGAAAGCCGATGCTGGTTCTTCGCTATCTCGCCACGATCCTCAGCGGTCCCCTCCTGCTGATCGGCATCATCTGGGTTCTGCAGGGATTCAACATCCTGCCGGGTAGCTTCATGACCGGCCACATAATCTGGGCGATCTACGGCGCTCCAATGACGTTCGTCGGGATGGCTCTGGCGTGGTGGGTCAATCGGGGACAGACCGCGCTCAAGTAGCGCGACCGCGCGATAGCTCACCAACAGGCTATTTCCCTCGCCGAGGGGTGTGCTAAAGGCCGCGCAACCGGTTGGGTCAGTGAGGCGTTGCCTCTTGCGCAAGCGGGGCCGTCGTGAGACGGCAAGACCACCATACGCCGCTCCGGCGGCTCTAGAAGGCAGAGACACACATGTCCGACACCCTGGAACGCGTCCGCAAGATCGTCATCGACCACCTGGACGCCGATCCGGACAAGGTCACCGAAAAGGCGAGCTTCATCGACGACCTCGGCGCTGACTCGCTCGACAACGTCGAACTGGTCATGGCCTTCGAAGAGGAATTCGACATCGAAATCCCCGACGACGCCGCTGAACACATTCAGACCGTCGGCGACGCCGTGAAGTTCATCGACGAGAAGACCGCGGCCTAAGCCGAGGTCCCAACGGCAATCAATGGCCGCCCGGCCCTCCTAGCGGAGAGGCCCGGCGGCCATTATTGTTTCTGATTCAGGATTTGCTGAGCTGGAGCCCGATCTCATGCGTCGCGTCGTCGTCACCGGTCTCGGCCTTGTCACGCCCCTGGGCAACGGGGTCGAACACAGCTGGAAGGGCATCGTCGAGGGCCGTTCGGGCATTGCACCGATCACCGCCTTCGACACCGAGGGCTATGGCTGCACGATCGCGGGCGAAGTCCCGAGCGTGGACGGGCGCGGCGGCGGCGGTCCCGGCGTTCCCGGCAGCTTCGATCCCGACGCCATAATGTCCGCCAAGGACCGGAAGCGCGTCGATGACTTCATCCTGTTCGGCATCGCAGCGGCCGATGAGGCCCTGAACGACGCGAACTGGCATCCCGAAACCGACGAGGACAAGGAACGCACCGGCGTGATGATGGGCGCGGGCATCGGCGGCCTGGGTCCCATCGCCGACAGTGCGAAGATCCTGAACGAGAGCGGCCCGCGCCGGATCAGCCCGTTCTTCATCCCATCGTCCCTGATCAACCTGGCCAGCGGCCAGATCTCGATTCGTCACGGGCTCAAGGGTCCGAACCACGCGGTGGTCACGGCCTGCGCCTCGGGCGTCCACGCCATAGGCGATGCGGCGCGGATGATCATGCTCGACGATGCCGACGTCATGGTCGCGGGCGGGGCGGAGAGCTCCATCGTCCCTCTGGGTATCGCCGGCTTTCTGGCCTGCAAGGCGCTGTGCACCGCCTACAACGACACGCCCGAGAAGGCGTCTCGCCCCTATGACCGGGGCCACGCCGGCTTCGTCATGGGCGAGGGCGCGGGCGTCGTCATTCTGGAAGAATACGAGCACGCCAGGGCGCGCGGCGCGAAGATCTATGCCGAGGTCATCGGTTACGGCATGAGCGGCGACGCCTACCACATCACCGCCCCGTCCGAGGATGGCGACGGCGCCTATCGCGCCATGAAGGCCGCTGTGAAGCGGGCCGGGATCGCCATCGAGGATATCGACTACGTCAACGCCCACGGCACCTCGACCATGGCCGACTGGATCGAGCTGCGCGCCGTCGAACGGCTCGTGGGCGACCACGCGAAGAACATGGCCATGTCCTCCACCAAGTCGATGACCGGCCACCTTCTGGGCGCCGCCGGGGCCATCGAGGCCGTGTTCAGCGTCCTCGCCATCCGCGATCAGATCGCCCCGCCGACGATCAACCTCGACGATCCGGAACACGAAACCGCCATCGACCTCGTACCACACAAGGGCAAACCGATGGAGATCGATGTGGCCATGTCCAACAGCTTCGGGTTCGGCGGCACCAACGCCTCCATCATCTTCCGCAAGGTCGCCTGATCGTGGCGAACGCCGGGGGGCAGCCGACGAAGAAACGTCCGGGTCTGGTCGTGGCGCTGCTGGCCGCGTCCGCGACCTTCAGCCTGTTCCTGATCGCCGCCTTGGCCTGGGGCTGGAGCGTCTATTATTCGCCCGGCCCGACGGCGCGCGATGGCGACACCACGGTTGTCACCCTGCCCAGCGGCTCGGGCGTCTCGGCCATCGCCGCGACCCTGAAGAACGCGGGCGTCATCCGCTCGGTCGACATGTTCAAGGCTGCCGCGACCCTGACGGGCGCCGACCGCAAGCTGCGCGCCGGCGAGTACGAGGTGCCGACCCGCGCCTCCTTGAAGACCGTCATCGGCCTGCTGACCGACGGCCGCGTCGTCCGCCACTTCGTGACCATCCCCGAGGGCTGGTCCTCGGCCCAGGCCGTGGACATCCTCAATCGCGAGGCCATCCTGACCGGGATCATCGACGAGGTCCCCGAGGAAGGCTCCCTCTGGGCCGACACCTATGAGGTCTCGCGCGGCGAAACCCGCGCCTCGGTCATCGCCCGTATGCAGCGCGACGCCGCCGACAACCTCGCCGAACTCTGGGCCGCCCGCAGCCCGAACACCGTGGTCCGGACGCCCGAAGAGGCCGTGATCCTGGCCTCTATCGTCGAGAAGGAAACGGGTCTGGCCCGCGAGCGTCCGCGCGTGGCCTCTGTCTTCTCGAACCGGCTGCGCATCGGCATGCGGCTGGAGAGCGATCCGACCATCATCTACGGCATCACCAAGGGCCGTCCGCTGGGACGCGGCATCCGCCTGTCGGAGCTTCAGCGTGACACGGGCTGGAACACCTATCTGATCGACGGCCTGCCGCCGACGCCGATCGCCAATCCGGGCCGTCAGGCGCTGGAGGCGGTGCTGAACCCGCCGGCGACCCAGGACCTGTTCTTCGTCGCCGACGGCACGGGCGGCCACGTCTTCGCCCGGACTTACGAAGAGCATCTGTTGAACGTCTCGCGCTGGCGGGCGATCGAGGCGGGCAAGGCTCCGCCAGCGGAGACCCTGCCGCCCGGTGCGGTCCCCGGCGCGCCGCCGCCCGGACAGGGCACGCCGGAAGGCGCGGCCGTCGCCCCGCCGACCGTGACCGGCGAGGCCGTTATCACCATGCAGGCGCCCGGGACGGTGACGCCCTCGCGTCAACTGCGTCCGGCCAACCCCGCGACCCCGGCGGCGCAGTGAGCCTGCTTTCGGGCATGACCGGCTTCGGCCGGGCCGACGGGGCCCTCCCCGGCTGGACCTGGTCGGTCGAGGCGCGTTCGGTCAACGGCCGCAATCTGGAAGTCCGCTTCCGTGGCCCCAACGGCTTCGACAACCTCGAGCGCCTCGCCAAGGCCGCCGGTCAGGCCCGTCTCAGCCGGGGCCAGGTCACGATCGGCATCCAGGCCCGCCAGGCTCAGGGCGACGCTTCGGCCCTGAAGGTCAACGAGGCCGTCCTCGCCCGCTATCTCCAGCTCGCCAACCAGCTGGCGGAGGAGGGCGCGACCCCGCCGTCCGCTGACGGTCTGCTCGCCCTGCGCGGCGTGCTCGACAGCGACGAAGAGACCGAAGATCCCGAGGCCCGCGTCCCTGTCGAGGCCGCCATGGCCGCGACCGTCGAACAGGCGCTCGACGCCCTGAAGGTTTCCCGTGAACGCGAAGGCGCCCAACTCCGTCCCGTGATCGAGGACTTTGTCGCCCGTATCGAAAGCCTTGTCGCCACGGCCGAGACCGAGGCCGTCGCCCAGACCGCGGCCGTCCGTGACCGCTTCGCTCGCCGCATGGCCGAGCTCGCGCCCGATGCGCCCGGACTCGAGGATCGCATCGTGCTGGAGGCCGCCGCCCTCGCAACCAGGGCTGACGTCCGCGAGGAGCTGGACCGGCTGACCGCCCACGTCGCCTCGGCCCGCACCCTGCTGGATCAACCGCCGGCGGGCCGCAAACTGGACTTCCTGATGCAGGAGTTCATGCGCGAGGCGAACACACTCTGCTCGAAATCGGCTACGACGGCGCTGACCGCCACGGGCCTCGACCTGAAGGCGGTCATCGAGCAGCTTCGAGAACAGGTCCAGAATGTCGAATGAACGTACGCCCCGCCGGGGCGTCCTCCTGATCGTCGCCAGCCCCTCGGGCGCCGGCAAGACGTCGCTGTGTCGTCGCCTGATGGCCGACCACGGCGGGCTGGAACTGTCGGTCTCCATGACCACGCGCGGCATCCGTCCGGGCGAGGTGGCGGACCGCGACTATCACTTCGTCTCGCCGGAAGAATTCCAGAAGGGCATCGACGCGGACGCCTTCCTCGAATGGGCCGACGTGCACGGCAATCGCTACGGCTCGCCGCGCGCGCCGGTCGACAAGGCCTTGGCCGAGGGCCGCGACGTCCTGTTCGACATCGACTGGCAGGGCGCGCGCGATATCGCGGTGAAATGCCCGGAAGACGCCGTCCGCGTTTTCATCCTGCCGCCCAGCCTTGAAGAGTTGAAGCGCCGTCTGGTGACCCGTTCCCAGGACGCCGACGACGTCATCGAGCGCCGTATCGCCAACGCCAAGGGCGAGATCGAGCACTGCGGAGAGTTCGACTACGTCTTCGTCAACGACGACTTCGACCGCTCCTACGCGGAGCTGGCCCACATCTACCACGCCGAGCGCAGCCGCCGGTTCCGCAACGTCTGGGTCGGCGGCTATCAGTCGGCCCTGCTGGCCGAGGACGTCTGAATCCTTCCAGCCGACCGCGCGCCGCGTCGGACTTGCGGAGTTCAAAGAGGACTTTCCGACAAGGGGCTGTAGTTGCTCGGTTGCACTCTCTGGACTCGGTCCTTCCAGAGTCCAATCTCGATCAGGCGGCGCGGCTCCCGAACCACGGCGTGATCCGTCGCAGGGCCTCTTCGATCTCCGGCGTCGAGACAGCGAAGCTGAAGCGCATAAAGCGGTGGCCGTCGACCGGATCGAAGTCCACGCCGGGCGCTGTGGCTACGCCGGTGTCTCTGAGCAGTTGCTCGCAGAAGGCGACGCTGTCGTCGGTCAGGTGGCCGATATCGGCCCAGATGTAGAAGGCGCCGTCCGGCGGGGCGATCGACTTCAGCCCCAACGCGGGCAGGGCGGCGAGCATCAGGTCGCGGTTCCTGGCATAGGTCTGGATATGGCCCTCCAGCACTTGGTGCTGGTCCATGGCGACAAGGCCCGCATGCTGGCTCAGCGACGGCGGGGTCAGGAACAGGTTGCCGATGAAGGCGCGCGCCCGCTCGATGTGGTCGTGCGGAACCAGCAGCCAGCCCAGCCGCCACCCGGCCATGCTCCAGTACTTTGAGAAGCTGTTGATCACCATGGCCTCTGGCGCGAACTGCAGCAGCGACGGCTGCGGCCCGACGTAGGAGAGGCCGTGGTAGATCTCGTCGGACAGGATCTGGATCCCCTTCGCGGCGCAAACCCCGGCGATGGCGGCCAGTTCCTCGGACGCGATCACCGATCCCGTCGGGTTCGCGGGGCTGGCGATGATCACCCCGGCCGGCGCCGGCTCCAGCGCATCCAGCGCGGCGGCGGTCAGCTGGTAGTGCTCGTCGGGCCCGCAGGCGATCTCCACCGGGACCATCCGCAGCGCCTTCACCGTGTTGCGGTAGGCGACATAGCCGGGACGGGCCATGGCGATCCGGTCGCCGGGCGAGAACCGCGACGACAGCCCCAGCACCAAGGCTGGCGACGCGCCATTGGTCAGCAGCAACTGGTCCGGCGAGACCATGACGCCATAGCGCTCCTCATACAGCCGGGCGATCCGCGCCTTCAGCGGCGCGCTCTCCCAGTAGCCCATGCTGTCGGCATCCAGCACGCGATGGGCTTCCGCGATGGCGGCGGGCGGCGCTCCGGTGGAGGGCTGGCCGAACTCCATGTGGATCACCGACCGCCCCTCGGCCTTCAGGGCGTGTGCCAGTCGGCTGATGGCGATGGCGCGGAAGGGCTCGATCTCGCTCACGACTGCAGGGCTCCGGCCAGCCGCAGGAAGCCCGCGATGTCGATCGTCTCGGCCCGCGCATCCGGGTCGATCCCGGCCGTCTCGCACAGGGCGCCGCCGCCGAGCTGTTTCAGGCTGGACCGCAGCATCTTGCGTCTCTGGCCGAAGGCGGCCGCCGTAACCCGCTCGAGCCGCTTAAGGGTCGCGGCGTCCGGCCGGTCGGGGCGAGGCACGACATGCACCACGGCCGAGGCCACCTTGGGCGGCGGGGTGAAGGCGGCGGCGGGCAGGTGCATCACGATCCTCGCCTCCGCCACGGCCTGGGAGATGACCGCCAGTCGCCCATAGGCGTCGTCGCCCGGCGCCGCCACGATCCGCTCGGCGACCTCCTTCTGGAACATCAGGGTCATGGCCACGGGCGTCCACGCTCCCGTCAGCCAGTCGATCAGCAGGGGCGTCCCGACGTTGTAGGGCAGGTTGGACACGACATGGGCCGGGCCCTCGACCAGCTTCGACTGATCGACCTTCAGCGCGTCCGCCTCGACGATGGTCAGCCGCCCGTCGCCGTTATCCAGCTCCGACAGCAGCGGCAGGAACCGCGGGTCCTTCTCGATCAGGACGACCTTTCCGGCGTCGCTTTCCAGGATCGCACGCGTCAGCCCGCCGGGGCCCGGCCCGACCTCGATCACGGCCCGGCCCTCGAACGGGCCCGCCAGACGGACGATCTTCCGCGTGATGTTGAGGTCCAGCAGGAAGTGCTGGCCGAAGCTCTTTTTGGCCAGCAGGCCGTGGGCTTCGAGAGATTTGCGCAAGGGGGGGAGGTCGGTCACCGGCCCCTGTTAGCCCGCCGCGCGCCGGGCCGCCATCTCCGAGGCCAGCCGGATGGCCGCGATCAGGCTATCGGGCCGCGCGATCCCCTTGCCCGCGATGTCGAACCCGGTGCCGTGATCGGGCGAGGTGCGGATCACGGGCAGGCCAAGGGTGGCGTTCACCCCGCCCCAGAAGTCCAGCGTCTTCACCGGGATCAGGGCCTGGTCGTGGTACAGGCAGATGGCGGCGTCATAGGTCGCGCGCGCCTCGTCGTGGAACATCGTGTCGGCGGGCAGAGGATCTGTGATGTCGATGCCTTCCGCACGCAGGCCCTCGGCCGTGGGCTTCAGGACCGTGATCTCCTGCAAGCCCAGAGCTCCGCCTTCGCCCGCATGCGGGTTCAGGGCGGCCAAAGCCAGACGCGGCCGGGTGATGCCAAAGTCGCGGCGCAGGACCTCGTGCACGACCCGGGCCGTACGGGCGACGCGTTCCTCGGTCACCAGCTCCGGCACCTGATCCAGGGCGACATGGATGGTTACCAGACAGGCGCGAAGGTCTTTTGCCGTCAGCATCATCACCGGGCCGCGCGTGCCGGTGTAGGGGGCGTCGGCGGTCAGTTCGGCGATGAACTCGGTGTGGCCGGGAAAGCGGAAACCGGCGGCGTAGAGGGGCGCCTTGGCGATCGGGGCGGTGACCACGCCGGACGCCTCCCCTGATAACGCCAGAGCGACGGCGCGTTCGATCCAGTCGGCGACGACCCCGGCGTTGCGCGGATCGGGCCTGCCCGCCTCGATCGGCGCGGGGGCCGGATGGTTCAGGACGGGCAGGGCGCGGGCGAAGAAGGCGCCGGCATCGGACAGGTCGCCGATCTCGCGGACCGGCACGCCTTGCCCGGCCAGCAGCGCGGCGTCGCCGATGACGGCAAACGGGGACTGATCCGACAGGGCGGTCCAGGCCTTGGCGATGATCTCCGCGCCGACGCCGGCGGGTTCGCCGAGAGTCAGGACGAGAGGCGTCGCCACCACCCGATTACTTCATTTCGATGAGGGCGTCCGCACGCAGGTCGCGGATGTAACGGCGCGCCAGCATGGCCAGGTTCTGGTTCTGCAGCCGGCCTTCGACCTCGCGCGCCGACGGCACGTCTGCGCCGCCGACCCGACGACCACAGACGGCCACGAGGTGGACGCCCAGCGGCGTGCGGACCGGGTTCGACACCGTGTTCACCTCGGCCGAGCGGGCGACCTGCTGGAACTGGGGCGCGAGGTTGGCCACGTCGCTTTCGCCGAGGTCGGAGCCGAGCAGGCCCGCTTCCGACGTCGCGCGTTGCAGGATGTTGTCGCAGGTCAGGCTGGGCCGCAGGGCCTCCAGACGCTGGGTGGCGGCGGCGACATCGGCCTCGCTGGCCGTCTCCGGCAGTTCGATCATGGCCTGTTTCAGGGTGACCAGGCTGGTAGCCGCGCCCGAACGCTTGTCGCGCATGTAGATGATGTAGACGCCGCCCTCGACCGGGATGGGGCGCGACAGCTGGCCGACCTGAAGGTTGTCGAGCGCGGTCTGAAGCGCCGGTTGTACCGTGCCCTGAACGACCCAGCCGGCGTCGCCGCCGCGTGCGGCCGACGGCGCGGCCGAAAATTGGCGGGCCACGGCCTGGAAGGGCGCGCCCTGAACCATCTGGGCGACCAGCTGCTCGGCGCCGCTCATGGCCGCCTGCTGGCCGCCGACGCGGTTGGCCTCAAGGTAGATTTCGCCGATCAGATACTGGGGCTTGGACGCTGCCTCGGTCAGTTGCCGCAGGGCCTGTTCGACCTGGGCGCGGCTCACGCGGGCGCGGCTGTTGAAGCGACCACCGACCAGTTCACGCCAGCCGATCTCGGTGCGCAGTTGTTCGCGCATGGCGTTTGGGCGGATGCCGCCCTGGGCCAGGAAGGCCATGTAGTTCTCGGGCGTCGTCCCGGCTTCCTGGGCCATCGTCGCGATTTCCTGATCCACATCCTGGTCGGTGATCTTCAGGGTCTCGTATTTTGCGATCTCCTGCGCCTGCAGGCGTTCCTCGATCAGGGCCTGCAGAGCCTGCTGCTGGATCGCGGGGATGTTTTCCTCGGTCGGCTGCACCTGGCTCATCGCGATGACCGACAGCATGCGCTGACGCAGGTCGAAGCCGGTGATGATCTGATCGTTGACCGTGGCGACGATGCCGTCGGCGAGGGTAAACTCAGGCGCCGCAGCGGCGGCGGTGGCGGGTGCCTGCTCGGCGGCCGGATCCAGTGTACCCGCCGCCTGACCCGCAGGGGCAGTCTGGGCAATCGCCGAACCCGCGACCAGCGCGGCCATCGCGACCCCGGCCGTAAAACGCATCAAACCCATGGTCAGTCCTGGTTCCTTCGAGCCTGCTTTTCCGGTTCCCCACCGGGTCGGCGCACGCCTTTACGCGTCATGCCTAACGCAAGCCGTTTGATCCATAGCCTGACCCTCCAAAAGTGGCGAGGTTTAGACGGAAGAATATGCCGTCCGACGGGCCGGTAGGGCTGACGCGGGTGTTGTCGCGGCGATAACCCACCTCGATGCGGAAACAGTCGTCGTCGAACACCACGCCGACCTCCGAACGGGTGATCAGATCGCGCTCCAGATCGGCGATGCCCGCGACCGTCACGCCCCAGTTGCCGGCGACGAACTGCTGGGCCGCCAACTGGACGAATTCGTAGTTGCGGTTGAGCGGTCCATCGAGCGGATTGGAGCGATCGACGATGTAGCTGGCGGTCGCCAAGTTGCGCCGGCCCCACCGGCCGTCGACGGCCATCTCGGCGCGGCGGATGTCGCCGGACCCATCCACTGTCGCATGGCCCCAGCCCCGGATCCGGTCCGACGGCTGGAACGTGCCCTGAACAACCCAGTCGGAGGTCTGCGAGGCCAGGCCGGATGGGTCATAGAGACGGTTCGGCGCGTCCGGGATGGGAATGCGGAAGCCGTCCTGTTCGGCGTCGCGCATGCTGCGCCCGACGAACAGGCTGGCGGTCCGGCCTTCGCTCCAGCGCAGGGTGGTGCGTACCCCGGCGGTCAGGCGAACCCCGCCCTCCAGCAGATCGTAGCCGGGGAAGCGGTCGATCCTGAAGAGGGACGACTCGTCGAGTTCCAGCGTCTGGGCGTCTTCGACCGGGATGCGGAAATCCAGATCCGGGTCAGTGGAGACCGAAATCTGGCCCAGCGGCTCGATGATGACATCCGCCCCGTTGCTGAGACGACGGATCAGGGGATAGCTGACGTCCAGGCCCACGGTGGCACGACCGCGCGTGATCGTCTCGTCCTCGAGCCCTAGAACCGGCGGCAGGTCGGCGACGGAATAGACGTCGACCCGCCCGTCGACGAAGGGCTCATAACGTATGCCGGCCGGGGAGGCGAAGCTGCGCCTCCAGTCCAGCTGGCCGCTCACGCGTCGGCTGTCGACGCCGGGCAGGCCGAAGGTCGTCGCCGTCGTCGGGATGATCTCGGGCCGCAGGACCGGACTGCCGAAATACTCGTCGCGATAGAGTGAGACGGCGGAACCGCGCAGACGCAGACGCCCGCCCAGAACGGGACCCGAAGGCTCCCAGCGGGCATCGATCAGCGGCGCGACCAGCGGCAGCGTGCCGTCGGCCTCGAAGATGTTCAGCGCCGGGGTCACGTCGTTGAACCGGGCGACGCGCAGGCTCTGGATCGAGAAGGCTGCAACCGACAGGTACGACCGCCCGGTCTGGCGCTCGGCATAGACCTGGCTGATCAGGCGGCGCTGATCGCCGTAGTAGAGGCCATTGTCCTGATAGGGATCGATGATGTCGTAGCGGTCGAACAGGGTCTTGTCCGACGTCCGCTCGGCGGTGAAGCCCCAGCGCCACGGACCGGCCGGATCGAAGCGGCCGTAGCCGAGGAAATAGCTTCGGCTGGTGCGGTCGCCGAAGTCGACGTTCGATTCCGCGCTGCCGTCGCCGTTCAGGTCGAAGTTGCCGAAGTTCTGGGCATAGGTGTAGCCGCCCCGGGCCACGATCGTCCCGTTGGTGAACCGGCGACGCCATTGCAGGTTCAGGAACGGCACAACCCGGGTGTTGAACTGCGGGCTGATCAGCCAGTCCTCGGACGGGGAAATCACATGCAGGTAGGGTGTCTCGACCGACACGCCCCGCCCGTCGTCGTAGTTGAAGATCGGGACCAGGAAGCCGGACGCCCGCTCTACCGTCGGATCTGGATGGGCGAAGAACGGCGTCCACAGGACCGGCACCCCGCCGACCTTGAACACGGCGTTGCGATACAGGATCGCCCGCAGTTCCTCGTCCTGAACCACCTTCTCGGCCTGGATCGAGATCGAGGGCGTCTTCGGATTGCCTGCGTCGTCGCAGATCGGACAGGGGGTGAAGAGGGCGTAGTTGAGCTCGTTGACGTTCTCGGACCGCCGCACGGCCGTCGCGGCCATCAGGCTGGCTCCGTTGGTCAGGCGGGTGGCGAAGTCGACGGCCACGCCGGCGCGCAGATCCGAATCGAGTTCGAGATGGCTGGCGAAGACCGTGTTGCGCTCGGGATCGACCAGTTCGACGTCGCCGTCCGCGGTGCCGATGCCCTGGGCGATGTCGTAGGTGACTGCGCGGCCGCGCAGGGTGTGGCCCTGGAAACGGGCGTAGACGCGTTCCCGTTCGCCGGTCGCGCTGATGACGTCGCCCTGACGTCCGGCGGTGTCGGCCTCGATATAGATGGCGTCGGGCGTCAGTCCGTCGGCCTGAACGGCGGGAGGCGTGCTCCCCGCAGGCGTTGTCTGGGCGAAGGCGGGCAACGGCGCGCAGGCGAGCGCGGCCGCCCCGGCCAGAAGCCGGTTCCGCAGCAGAGTCTTGCGAGAGACGGCGCCTTCAGCCCGCATCAAATCCAACCGTTCCTTCAGGCCCCCGCCGGGGTCCGCTTAGCCGTCTTCGGTATAGAACAGCAAGGTGAAGGCGGCGAGCGCCGTGAGGATCGCGGGCAACCAGGCCGCCACGAACGGCGGCACCACCTCGGCCGAGCCCATGGCGGCCGAGAACTGGTTCAGGAAGAAGAAGGCGAAGCCCAGCACCACGGCGGCCACGGCCATCCGCGCCAGATCGCCCAATCGCATCAGTCTGAGCGAGAATGCGGCGGCCAGGATGGTCATGGCGGCGAAGGCCAGTGGCGTGGCCAGCAGCGACTGGAGCCGCAGTCGATAGGCGGTCGAGGAGAAGCCCGCGTCCTCGATGCGCTGGATCTGGCCCGGCAGTGACCAGAAGGGCGTCGACTGGGGCCGGGCGAAGCGTTCGAACGCCTCTTCGTCGGCGAGAGCGGAGGGGAGGTCGAGCGTGGCGTAGCGGACGGCGCGCTGGCCGGTCTGGGCGCCTACGGCGTCGAACAGGCGCCAGCGACCGGCGCTGAGGCTGGCCGAAGGGGCGTCGATCCGCTCGGTGAACTTACGACGGCCCTGCGGGTCGGTGGCGTAGATGAAGAAGGTCACGTCCAGCAGCCGGGCATTGGCGCGGTCCTGACGACCGGCGCGGATCACCATCTGACGGGGGCCGTCGCCTTCGCGCAGCCAGATCGCCTCCTGTTCCTCGCCGCTGACGACCGAACCGGAGATGCGCGCGCGCTCTCTCTGGAACAGGCCGTCGCCTGAAGCGGCGACCGGGCCGATCACGGTGACGGTCAGGACGCCCAGCGCCAGCGCGGCGCCCGCGGCGGGCAGGACGAACCGCCAGGCCGACACGCCGGCCGCGCGCATGGCCACGAGCTCCGACCGTCGGTTCAGACCGACGAAGGCCCCGAGAGTGCCGAACAGGAAGACGAAGGGCAGAAGCTGCACGATCACCGCCGGCGACTTCAGCAGCATCAGGCCGAGGATGCGCAGGCCCGACAAATCGGTATCGGAACCGAGACCGCGCGAAATCTCCACGAAGTCGATCAGCATCACCAGCGCGGCGATGACCGCGAGCGCGACGCCCAGGGCGCGGGCCAGCTGGATCAGGACATAGCGCTCGATCCGTCCGATGCGCAGGGCGCTCAGAACATGCCGGGGCGCGTCGGCGAGGGATCCGAAGCCGCTCATGCGAACCGCGCCTTCAACTGGGCCAGAGGCGACCGGCCTTTCGACCGGCGCGGCTTCAGCGCCCTGAACAGGAGGCGAAGGGCGAGGGCCGTGGCAACGATGGGCAGCAGGTACTGGAACACGTTCAGCCAGCTGTTCCAGGCGCTGGCGGCGACGACGGCGTAGCCGAAGATGCGGACCAGCAGGAAGGCGGCGGAGGCCTTGGCGATGCGTGAGCTATAGCCCGTGCGGCTGAAAGCCCCGCCCATGATGGCGGCCAGGGCCATGGCCATGGCGGTCAGGGCATAGAGGGGCGACGACAATCTGCTGTGCGCCTCGGCCAGCAGTTCGCCGCGCGGGGCGGTGTCGCGGAGAACATCGGGCGTGGGGTTGAACAACTGGGTGATCCAGAGGTCGGCCGGCTTGTAGCGGATGTGCTCGGTGTCGCTGACGTACTGGCCCAGCGGGAAGACATAGCCGTCGAAGGACAGCTGCTGGAGCACGCCTTTGGAATCGTATTGCTGCCATGAGCCCTGCTTCATCGTCAGGACGGGCTGGCCGTCGACGCGGCCGAAGCGCGCCTCGGACGCGTCCCAGGTGGTCACCGTGTCGCCGTCCTCGATGTAGATGAACAGGTTCTTCAGAAGGCCGTTCTGTTCGATCTGCTGCACGTAGACCGTCAGGCCGTTGGGACCCTGGACGAAGCGCCCCTCTTCGACCAGCAGGGCGGCGAGGTCGGTGCGGATTTCGAACGCCTGTTCGCGCGATGTGCGCTGGGCCCAGGGCTGAACCAGGACATTGGTCGCGAGGGCCACCATTGCGATAGCGAGCGCCAGACGCGCGGAGGGCGCGATCATCTGCCAGCGCGACATGCCGCTGGCATAGGCGGCGGTCAGTTCCTGTTCGCGCTGCAGCCGGGTCAGGGCGATCAGGGCGCCGACGAACAGGCCGATGGGCAGGATGACGCCGAATAGCTGGGGTACCGCCAACAGGGTCAGTTTCAGCATGACCCAGACGCTCTGGCCCCGCTCTACGATGACTTCGAGCTGGTCGAGGCTCTGGCTCAGCAGGCCGATTCCGACCAGCGAGCCGCACGCCGCCAGCACGGGCAAACTGATCTGTCGGAAAAGGTAGCGTTGAATCAGGGTCATGCGGGCGATGAAATCACCCGGTTGCGGGCGCGGACGTTGCGGCGCATCTAATACACGTCCGGGCGCGCCGCCGACAATGGCGGGCGTGACCACCCACAGTTCAATGACCGGGAGTCCATCCCGGCTGGAGTATGCGTTTCCATGAAGATCGATTTCGTCGCCGAAGCCGGCGCGTCCGGCGTTCTCGCCATCCTCGTCCATGACGGCCGCAGCCTGGCCGGCGAGGGTGGACAGTATGACGCCGCCACCGGCGGGGCCCTGACACGGGCCATGGGCGCCGGCCGCTTCACCGGCGGAGCCAATTCCAGCCTGATCGTCGCCGCCCCCTCGGGCGTGAAGGCCGACAGCATCGTGCTGGTCGGCGCGGGCGAGGCTGGCAAGTTCGACGACCTGGCGATCGAGACCGCCGCCGGCGCCGCGTTCAACGCCGTGCGCCTGTCGGGCGCGGAAGTGCTGACGATCGACCTCGGCCATCTGTCGGGCGTCCAGGCCGCGCGCGCCGCCTTCGCCGTTCATCTGGCCGCCTACCGGTTCGACAAGTACCGGACCAAGGAAAAGCCGGACAAGATCCCGTCGGTCACCACGGTGAATATCGTCACGAAGGATGTGGCCGGGGCCAAGGTCGCGCTGGAGCCGCTGAGCGCGGTCGCAGACGCGGTGTATTTCTCCCGCGATCTGGTCGCCGAGCCCGCCAACATCCTCTACCCGGCCGAGTTCGCGCGCCGTGTGAAGGAGCTGGAGCGTCTGGGCCTGAAGGTCGAGATTCTCGGCGAGAAGGAGATGGAGGCCTTGGGCATGCACGTCCTGCTGGGCGTGGGCCAGGGTTCGGTCCGTGAGAGCCAGCTGGCCGTGATCCAGTGGAATGGCGGCAAGGCCGGCGACGCGCCGATCGCCTTCGTCGGCAAGGGCGTCTGCTTCGACACAGGCGGCATCTCGATCAAGCCGGCTGCCGGCATGGAAGACATGATCTGGGATATGGGCGGCGCGGCCGCCGTCGCCGGACTGATGCATGCGCTGGCGGGCCGCAAGGCCAAGGTCAACGCCGTGGGCGTTCTGGGCCTGGTCGAGAACATGCCCGACGGCAACGCCCAGCGCCCGGGCGACATCGTCACCTCGATGTCGGGCCAGACGGTCGAGGTCATCAATACAGACGCCGAGGGTCGCCTCGTTCTGGCCGATGCCCTCTGGTACACGCAGGATCGCTTCAAGCCGAAGTTCATGGTCGATCTGGCGACGCTGACGGGGGCCATGATCATCGCTCTGGGCCTGGACTACGCCGGGGTCTTCTCGAACTCCGACGAACTGGCCGACGCCATTCTGGCCGCCGGTCCGAAGGTCAACGAGAACGTCTGGCGGATGCCGCTGCCGCCGCAGTACGACAAGATCATGGACAGCGTGAACGCCGACGTGAAGAACTCGGCCGGGCGCGACGGCGGCTCGATCACAGCCGGGCTGTTCCTGCAGCGCTTCACCAACGGCGTGCCGTGGGCCCACATCGACATCGCGCCGGTCGCCTGGGTCTCGAAGTCGACGCGGGCGACGGTTCCCGACGGTCCGGTGGGCTGGGGCGTGCGTCTGCTGGACCGCATGGTGGCCGACACCTACGAAGGCTGATCGTGGCCGACGGCTCGGGCGAGATCTGGTTCTACCATCTGGAACGATCCACGCTGGATCAGGTCCTGCCCGAGTTGCTGGACCGCACCCTTCAACGCGGCTGGAAGGCGCGCGTCAGGGTCGCGGACCCCGATGCGCGCGAGGCCATCGACGAGCGGCTGTGGACCTGGCGGGACGACAGTTTCCTGGCCCACGGCCTCGCCGATCAGCCCCATCCGGAGCGCCAGCCGATCCTGCTGACGGCGGGAGAGGAGAACCCGAACGGGTCTCAGGCGCTTTTTATCGTCGACGGCTCGGAGATGAGCCTCACAGAGGAGTTCGAGCGATGCTTCATCATCTTCGACGGTCGCGACGAGACCGCGCTGCATACGGCGCGGGAACGCTGGAAGGCGCTGAAGGGGCAGGGAGCCAACCTCGCCTACTGGAAACAGTCGGACGAGGGACGCTGGGAAAAGGCGGCCTGATCGCAGTCCTGTTCCTGGCGGCCTGTTCCTCGACGCCGGCGACGGTCGCCGAGCCGCCCGCGCCTTCGGTGGTGGCCGAAGCCGAGGCGAACCAGCCGGTCGGATCGCATATGCCGGACGGTGAGGCGGACCTCTGCAAGGCCGCAGACTTCCAGTATCTGGTCGGCAAGCACCGGAACGAGATTCCGGTGCCGGTCGAGGTCGTCAACCGCCGGGTGGTCTGCACGACCTGTCCGGTGACGATGGACTTCTCGCCTCACCGGCTGAACATCTTCTACAACGCCCGGACCGAGATCGTGGAGCAGGTCCGATGCGGATGATCGCCGGGATGATGCTGGGTGGCGTGCTACTGGCGAATTGCGCCCAGCCGCCGGCGACTCAGCCCGAGGGGCCCAAGCGGTGCGACGCAGCGGCGGCGCGGTCCCTGATTGGAAGCCATATGGGCGCGGTCGATTTCGCGGCTGGAGCCAATGTGCGGTTCGTCTGCACGACGTGCGCGTCGACCCGGGATTACCGTGAGGACCGGCTGAACATCCGCTTCGACAAGGCGACCGGGATCATCCGCAGCGTCGACTGCGGCTGACCCCGGCCCGCCCGGCGCCTACCAGCGCCAGGCGTCGTAGATGACCTCGATGATGTAGCCGTCGTAGCTGTCGATCAGATAGATCGTGGTGTCGACGGCGACCCACTGGGTTCCCGGAGGCGGGTAGCCCAGGCCGTAGGTGCGGTAGTCGCTGAGGCTGTAGCGCCAGAAGATCGAGGGCAGATAGTCGCCCTGGTACCAGCGCTGGCCCCAGTAGTTTCTCGGCACCGAGTAGTAGCCGTAGTTCGGCGCGAAATAGAAGCCGAAACGGTAGCCGGAGTAGCCCCGGAAGCCGCGGTCGTTGCGCCACCAGTCGTTCGAGCGGCCCCGGTTCCAGTCGCGGCGCCAGTCGTTCTGGTTCCAGCGATTTCCCCAGCCATTGTAGTCGCGACGACCGTTGCGATCGCTCTGCCAGTTGCGGCCGCCGTTGTTGCGGTCGCGGTCCCAGCCGCCGTTGTTCTGGCCGTTGTTTCCGTTCCAGCCGCCGTTGCCGCGACCCCGGCCGTCATTGCCACGGTTCCAGTCCTGACCGCGTCCGTCCCGACCCTGGTTGCCGCCGTTCCAGCCGCCGTTGTTGTCACGACCGCGACCGTCATTGCCGCGGTTCCAGTCCTGGCCGTCATTGTCGCGACCCCGGCCGCCACGATCCTGACCCGGAGTCGGAGGCGTCACGACCGGCGGATTGTTGGGGTTCCAGCGGCCTGGGCCGTTGCCGGTCTCGGTGTTGCCGCCGCGATCGCGCCCGCGGCCGTCGTTGCCGCCGCCTTGCCCGCCACGATCACCACCACGGTCTCCGCCGCCATTCCAGCCGCCGTTGCCGCCGCCCTGACCGCCGCCGTTGTTGCCGCCGCGATCACTGCCGCCCGGGCCCTGGCCACCACGGTCTCCGCCGCCGCCGTTGTTTCCGCCACGATCACCGCCGCCGTCACGCCCGCCGCGATCTCCACCGCCGCCGCGACGGTCCTGGACGTCCTGGACCTGCGGGCGCGGCTGCTCGAAGCGAGGCGCGGGAGGGGGGGAGGACTCGTCCGGCTGGTAGCGCCCGCCGGCATCGTTGGGGGGTGGCGCTTCGGCGACGACGGAGGCGTCGTCCTGGGCCAGCGCCAGTGTGGGCAGGCCGGCCGGGACCGCCAGGGCGGCCAGGGCGACGAATGCCGTCAGCATCGATTTCATTTCGCTTCTTCCCCGCACGCCGGTTCTCCGGCGGCTCGTGGTGACGGTCGTCTTTTGTCCATGAACGGTGGCTGAACGACGGTCAGGGCGCCTCTGACGGTTCGTGACGGGCTTGCGGCCACCGTTGGGGCGGTCCAGATCAGAGGCCCGAGCCATCCGCTGGAGACGCCGCCATGACCGCCCCGATCAAGCTCTGGTACTGGCCCACGCCCAATGGCTGGAAGGTCTCCATCGCCCTTGAGGAGATGGGACTGCCCTATGAGCTGAAGCCGGTGAACATCGGGGTCGGGGAGCAGTTCACGCCGGAGTTCCAGGCGATCAGTCCCAACGGCCGGATGCCCGCCATCGTCGATCCGGACGGGCCGGGCGGGGCGCCGCTGTCGATCTTCGAGAGCGGGGCGATCCTGCAGTATCTCGGGAACAAGTCGGGGCAGTTCTATCCGACCGATATTCGCCAGCGGGCCGATGTCGACCAGTGGCTGTTCTGGCAGGTCGGCGGGCTGGGGCCGATGGCGGGCCAGACCCACCACTTCCGCCAGTACGCCCCGGCGATCATCAAGGACCAGAGGCAGATCGCCTATGGCGTTCGCCGCTACACCGACGAGACGCACCGCCTGTACGGGGTGATGGACCGGCGGCTGGCGGATCGGGAGTATCTGGCGGGCGACTATTCGATCGCCGACATGGCGGCCTGGCCCTGGGTTCTGCCCGAGCATCAGGGACAGGACCTGGCGCACTTCCCGCATCTCGCGGCGTGGATGGACAGGGTCGGGTCGCGGCCGGCGGTGAAGGCCGGACGGGCGCTGGGCGAGGAGATGCGGCGCAATCTCGCGGCGTCCGGCAAGGCGGCGGAGGAGGCGCGAAAGGTCCTGTTCGGACAGCGCGCGCGTTAGGCTTTCAACAAGGTCGGTAAACGCCGTCTTGACGGTATATTTCGCAGGTCTGAATCGACTGTGGAGTATTCATTTTCCCTTTACTGAAAAGACTTTGCGGCTCCCGGCGCTGTTAACTTTAACTTCAAACCGGGGGTATTTGATCACGGTCGAAGGGCGGGTCCAGAACGGACGTCCGCCATCGCAAAGGACGACCGTGATGAACGCGCAAGAAACCGCGCCGGAACTGCACAACGAGGTCGAGGCGGCCCCGTTGCCCCTGCCCACCGCAGACATGGACGGCGACGCCCTGTTCCGTCTGGGCATGATGTACTCGTCGGGATCGGGCGGCTGCCCGATGGACCGGGTCTCGGCCCACATGATCTTCAACCTGGCGGCCATGAAGGGCTCTCTCGAAGCCCGGGTCTATCGCCGCGAAATGTCCGAAGAGATGGAACGCGACGAGATCGCCGAGGCCCAGCGCGCCGCTCGCCGCTATATCGACGCCGGCGTGGTCAAGCTGGCCGCCTGAGGGTTCCGCGACGGATTGGACTCCGAAAAACGGAGTCCAGATAGTCCACAGAGTCCAGATCGCGGAGATTTCGGCGCGATCGCATTGAAATTTCGCCAGATCGCGTGTGAGGACGGATTGGACTCGAGTCCCGCTGTCGGACTCGTTTCGGGCGTGTCGGCGCCCGTGACCGACTTTTCAAAGACCTGTCTCGGACATGGGGCGGTCGATGCGCGGCGCAAGAGCGTGTGGAGACTTTATTCCTGGGCGGCGCCGCCAGCCTAGAACTGCTGATACTGGCCGTTGATCGTGTAGTTGAAGCCGACGGGCAGGGCGGCCTTCACCTGGGTGAAGAAGTTGGCCAGTTCGCCGAGCGTCGAGCGCGGCACGTACAGGACATCGCCACGGCGCAGGGCGATCACCTCGCCGCGACGCTGGCGCAGATCCACAACCCGCATCATTCGCACGCTGCCCGGGCCGCGCCGAATCAGGGCCACCTGTTGAGGCCGGGCGCTGGGCAGGAAGCCGCCGGCCTGGATGATGGCCTGATAGGCGTCGATGTCGCCGTTCATGTCGTAGACGCCGGGCGTGCGCACCTCGCCATCGACCCAGACCTTCATCGGCCCGGCGGTCTTCAGGGTGATCTCGACCACCGGACGCACCAGTTGCGAGGCATAGGCCGCGCTCAGTTCATACTCGAGTTCCGCCAGGGTCCTGTCCGCCGCCATGGCCTGGCCGATCAGAGGCAGGGCGATGCGACCGTCGGGGCCGACCCTGAGGGTGCGCGTCAGCTCCGTCGCGGTCGGCGTCGCAACCTCGATCTCGTCCCCGGGGTAGAGGAGATATTCCGGCTCGTCGTCGGTCCAGTCGGCGAAGGCGATGTCGTCGAACCCGCCACGCTGGACACGGTCGACTCGCGGCGCGCTCTGGCCCGACGCACAGCCGGCCACCGAGGAAGCGACCATGGCCGCGCCCATGGTCCACAGAATCTGACGCCGATCGAACATGGATCGAACCTTACCCCTTATGGGTAACGGGTGGTTAACGCCGACAGGCGAAGGATCGGACACGGTTCACTCTGCGACGGATTCGCCAGTCCCCATGCGTTCGGCCACAACGACAGCCTATGTCTCGGCGCGACCGCGCTATGGGCTGTTCGACGTGATCGGCCTGCTGTTCCGCGAACTGCTGGTGATGATTCTGGTCTTCGTGCTGGTCCTGGCCATTGGCGCCGGCGCCGTCCTGATGCTCAAGAAGACCTACACGGCCGGGGCGAGCCTGCTGGTCAACGCCGGTCAGGAATATGTCTATCAGCCGCGCGTGGGCGGGCTGGCCGATCGCCAGTCCCAGCCGCCGGCCGTCGGCGAGGTCGCCCAGGCCGAGGCCAACATCATCGGCACGCGGGAAGTGAAACTGAGGGCCGTGCGGGCGCTGGGCCTGCCGTTCTTCCAGAAGCCCGGAAAGGTGAACACCGATCCCGTGGCCAAGCAGGAAGGCGACGCGATCAAGTTCATCAACGACGGTCTGGAGATTGGCACCACGCCGCAGGGCGCAACCATCGGGCTAAGCTTCGAGAGCGACAGCGCCGAGAAGTCGGCGCGGGTCCTGAACGCCATCATCGACCAGTATCTGATCTATCGTCGCGAGGTGTTCCAGGACCGCTCCACCCCCGCCATCCAGACGCAGCGCCGGGTGTTCGAGGATGAGCTGGCGGACGTGGACCGGGCCTATGAGCAGTTCCTGGCGACCAACGACATCGGCGACTTCGCGGCGACCAAGGCGGCGCTGGCGGCGACCTATCAGTCGACGCTGACCGAGAAGTTCTCGGTCGAGAACCAGTTGAACCAGGCGGCTCGTCGACTGGAGACGCTGGAAGCGCAGCAGGAACGGACGCCCGCCGAGGTCACACTACAGCAGGATCTCAATGTGTCGGCTCAGGACCAGATCCTGCAACTCCGCACCGAACGTGAGCAGCTGCTGGCGCGCTATCAGCCGGACAGCCAGCCGATCCTCGACATCGAGGCGCGGATCGCGGGGCTGCAGGAATATGTCGCCAGCGGCACGACGGTCGGGGCGAAAGAGGTTCGTCTGGGGCCGAACCCGGTCTGGACAGAACTGGAGACGACGCGGATCACGACCCAGGCGGAGCGGGATTCTCTGGTCGCGCGGCTGTCGTCGGTGAACCGGCAACTGGCGCAAATCCTCGACCGGCAGGCCCAGCTGACCCGCGAGGAGTCGCAGAACTCCACCCTGACGTCGAACCGCGACGTACTGACCGCCTCGATCCGCGAGTTCCAGCAGCGCGAGACCCAGAGCCGGGCCGACAACGGGCTGGTCGCCGCGGGGGCCGACAATGTGCGGGTCGTCGAGCGGGCGGCGGCGCCGACGCGGGGGACGAGCCTGAAGCTGCCTCTGCTGGCGCTGGTCGTCCTGTTCGCCGGCTTCACGGCCCTGTGCGTCGGTCTGCTGCGGGTGTTCACGCGCCGGGGCTTCGCGACCCCGGGCATCGCAGGCCGGACGCTGGAGATGCCGGTTCTGGCCGTGGCCCCTATGAAGGCCCACTGAGATCATCGTGTTAGCCTTCGGGCCAAGTTGCAGCGCGTAACCGATTCGCATGGTCGATCTCACATCTGAAATGGCGGGTCTCTGGGCCGCGCTGGGATCGGCCCCCGCTCATCGCGGCCGGGTCATCCAGTTCGCCTGCGCCAACTCCGGCGAGGGGGCGTCCACGGTCGCGCGCGAGTTCGCGCGGCTGGCGGCAGTGCGGGCGAGGAAGCCGGTCTGGCTGATCGACGCCGATCTGGCCCAGCCGGGGCAGCAGGAGGCGGTTGCGGGGGAGCCGGAGCGGTTCGGGCGGTTGGGCGCTGCGGCGTCTTCGTCGCCGGACGGGTCGAGCTTCTTCGTGGTGACGCCGCCGGTCATGGGGCGGGATCGCAAGCCGATCGCGCCGGCGCGGCTGATGACGGCGCGGCCGTGTCTGGGCGGTCGGCTGTGGGTCACGCGGTTCCGGGCAGAGGTGCTAAGGTCCGGGCAGAGGGCCGAGCCCCTGTCGGATCCGCGCTACTGGGACGCGATGCGCAAGCATGCGGATACGGTTGTGATCGACTCGCCGGCGGCGGATCGCAGCGATCTGTGCATCACGCTCGCGCCCTACGTCGATGCGACGGTGCTGATCGTGGCGGCAGAGAGTACGGCGGCGAACGAGCCGGTGATCCTGCGCGACGAGATCGAATCCGTGGGCGGTCGGATCGCAGGCGTCGTGGTCAATCGCTCGACCTATTCGCCGCCGGCCTTCCTCAGGCGGCTGACGGGCTGACCCTGTTCAGGCGGGCGAGTTCGCGCGCGCCGTAGAAGTGGGGTTCGAACCCCTTCATCCAGAAGATCTTTCCGAGACCCCGCGCCGCCTTGTCCATCAGGCCGGCGCGTGAGGAATGGGCGATGACGGTGGTGGCGATAGCGGCCAGGCCCCAGACGGCAGTCTGGACGGCGCCCACGGTCATCCATTTGGCGACGCCCGGCCAGTCGCGGGCCTTGGCCGCAGTCTGGCTGGGGCCTTGGCCATAGGCGAAGGCGCGGGACAGGGCGTAGCGCATGGTGGCGCGGTGGGGCGGGGCGAACTCGTCGACCCAGGCGTCGGCGGCCCAGCCGAAAGTCCCGCCGCGCGAGGCGAGGGCCGCGAACAGGGCGTCGTCTTCCCCGCCCGACTGATCGGCCGAGGCGTCGAAGGGGGCGGCGCCGGGCAGGGCCGTGGCGCGGATCATCAGGGAGTTGCCGCAGCCCCAGGGCTTGTCGATCGCTTGCGTGGTCGAGGGACCGGCGCGGCCGAAGAAGGCTTCGAGATAAAGCGCGGCCCAGCCGGTGTCGGCGGGCACGCGGCCGGCGATGGGGCCGAAGACGACATCGGCCTTGGTCTGGTCGAGGGCCGCGAGGAGGCAGGCCAGCCATGTCGGCGAGGCGGCCTCGTCGTCGTCGAGGAAGGCGATCAGGGGGGCGTTGGTCATCGACAGACCGGCGTTGCGGGCCGTGGCGACACCGGGGCGAGGCTCGTGGCGGTAGATCAGGGGGCAGGGGCTGTCGGCGGTCAGGCGCGTGACCGTGTCGCGGGCCGTGGCCGACGGATCGTTGTCGACGACGACGATGGAGGCCATCGGGGCGGTCTGGACGAACAGGGAGCGGAGGGCGCGTTCAAGGCTTTCGGGCCTGCGCATCGTCGGCACGATGACCGACACGGGCTGCATCACACGGCTCCAGCGTAGAGGGCTGCGCGGTAGAGGCGCAGCGAGAAGGCGCGGGCCTTGGTCGGCATCCAGGTCGTGGTCGCAGCCCGTTTGATCCAAGGGCGGAGGGCGCCGATGGCGGGGATCTTCTTCAGCAGACGGGCGGCCTTGTAGCTGGGGTAGGTCCCGACGATGTCGGGGTGGCGGGCGACGACGCGGGCGAAGTTTCCGGCGGATTGCTCGTACTTGCCGGCCAGCGCCTCGACCGTGTCCAGACCCATGTGGGTGGCCGGGTTATCGACGTGGACGACGGTAAAGCGGCGCGAGACGCGCATGGCCCATTCGACGTCCTCCCAGCCCCAGCCGGAGAATTCGGAATCGAAGGTCTCTGCCTCGAAGACGTCCCGGCGGACGAGGAGGTTGGAGGTGAAGACGTATTTCTCCGGCGTACGGGCGCGCTCCTGATACGGGACGCAGTCGCTCTTGGCGGCCATGGAGCGGTGGACCTGAAAGCGGGCGTCTGTCGGGGCCTGGAGCAGGGAGAAGCCGCCGAAGGCGACGGCCGGGTCCTCGCGCGCGACGAGGTCGGCCCAGGTCCAGAGGAAGCGGCGGTGATCGGGGCGCATGTCGCTGTCGAGGAACAGCAGCGAGCCCGCGCGCGCCGCAGTGGCCAGACGGTTGCGGCCCTTCGACCGGCCTTCGTTCGTCTTCAGCGTGATCAGGCGGGCGGGCAGGGCCATGGCCTTGATCCGGGCCTGCAGACGGGCGGTCAGGTCGGGATCGTTGGTGCCGTCGTCCATGACGATGACCTCCACCGCGCGATCGACCGCGCCGGCCTCCTCGTCGAGCAGCTGGAGCAGCTCGGACGGGTCGTCGCGCAGGAAGGGGATCAGGACCGAGACGGCGGGTCTGGCGCCGCGACGGCTGGCGTTGTCGGTGATGACGGGACGGCTCATGCGGTCGCGCTCCGGTTCAGGCGGGCGCCGATCAGGCGTGCGGCGAGGTCGCGGACCCCGGCGGCGTTCAGGATGATGACGACGACGGCGTAGACGACGGCGCCGATCCCGGCCTTGAGGATCAGTTCAGGCACGCCGCCGATGGCCGGCAGGGGCAGGACGGCGGCGGCCATGGCGGCGGAGGCGACGCCGCAGCGGGTCAGGGTGTCCCAGGGGATGGGCATCCGGACAATCGACCGGCCCATGCCGATGGAGGCGAGGACGCCGATGCCGAAGCTGGTCGCGGTGGCGATGGCGGCGCCGTGGACGCCCATCCGGGGCACGAGGATCAGGTTGAGGATCACGTTCGAACCGGCCGGGATGCACAGGGTCAGCAGCAGGCGGTCGGTGCGGCGGCCCAGCACGAAGGACTGGCTGAGGTAGTAGGCGGTCGTGCCGGACAGGAGGGCGGACAGGGCGATCCAGGGGGTGACGGAGGCGGCGACGGAGCGGAGGTCCTCGCCGATCATGAAGTCGGCCAGCGGACGGGCGACGAGGGCCACGCCGACGGCGGCGGGCAGGCCGATCAGGATGAAGGTCGAGGCCTGTTCGCGGGCAGCCTTCATGAAGGCGTCGCGGCTGCCGCGCTCCCAGGCCATGATCAGGGCGGGGGTCCCCGCCGCGCCGAGCCAGATGAACAGGACGTCGAGGGTGCGGTTCGCGAGACTGTAGCCCGCGTGATAGGCGCCGACGGCGGCCGGACCCATGTAGATCTCGAGCAGGAACCGGTCGGTCGAGGCCATGATCAGGCTGAGGCCGAGGCCTGCCGCGATGGGGTAGCCGTAGCGGGCGTAGGCGCCGAGGCGGTCGCGGTAGAGGACGCCGCCGCGCGCGTGCTTCAGCTCATTCGGCAGGACGAACGGCAGGACCAGCAGGGGGCCGACCGCCAGGCCGATCAGGGGCGAGGCCGCGCCGACACCGTGGAAGGCGCAGAAGGCCCCGATGGCGAAGCCGCCGAGGGTGACGACGATGTCCATGCCGGCCGATCTGGTCACCTCGCCCGAGGCGCGAAACCGTTCCTGGGCCAGTTTGGCGAGGCAGCGGATGGGGATGCCGACGAGGCCGGCGGCGATGGCCAGCTTCAGCCCGTGTCCGAGGGGCGAGACCCACAGGATGAGGGCCGCGAACGGCAGGACGGCGACGCTCATGACCGCGGCGGTGCGGTACAGCGTCAGGAAGTGGTCGGACAGCGACTGGCCTTCCTCGGCGGCCCAGAAGCGCGCCATGGCGGCTTCCAGCCAGCTGAACGTGCCGACGTGGACCAGGGTCATGATCGAGAAGGCGATGGCGTAGCGGCCGAAATCCTCCGGCGACAACAGGCGGGTGAAGACCACGATGGCCCCGAAACCGACCAAGCCCTGGACGATGTTGGCGGGCAGGTAGCCCCAGACGCCGCGCCAGAACATCAGCGGATCGCGGCTTTATCGCCCAGCAGGACGGGGACGGTGACCAACATGACCCAGAGGTCGAGCCACAGGGACTGACGCTCGATGTATTCGATGTCGAGCTGGACCCGGCGGCGGACGTCCTGGGCCGAGTGGAGCGGTCCGCGCGACCCCTTGATGGCGGCCCAGCCGGTCATGCCGGGCTTCATGCGGTGGCGGTGGGCGTATTCGGCGACGAGGCGGGCGGACTCCACCGCGCCGGTCTTCATGCCGATGGCGTGGGGGCGGGGGCCCACCAGCGACATCTCGCCCTTCAGGACGTTGAAGATCTGGGGCAGTTCGTCGAGGCTGGTCGAGCGGATGAACTTGCCGACGCGGGTGACTCGGTCGTCATCGGTGGTGACCTGTCGGCTGGCGGTGGCGTCGGCGGCCTCCTGGCGCATCGAGCGGAATTTCCAGACCACGATCTCCTCGTGGATGAAACCGTGGCGACGCTGGCGGAAGAAGATCGGGCCGGGGCTGTCGAGACGGATGGCGAGCGCCGTCAGGGCCATGACGGGGGCCAGCAGGATCAGGGCGACCGTGCCGATGACAATGTCCTGAATGCGCTTGTTGAAGGCGCGGCGGTCGTCGTCGATGCGGCCGTCGAGCGAGGCCAGAGGGGCGCTGGCCAGACGGTCGAGGGCGGCGCTGCGTTCGTGTTCGTCGACGGGATCGACCAGCAGGGTGACCTCGTTGGGCAGGGCGGACAGACGGGCTGTCAGTTCCCGGACGCGCTTCTCGGCCTTCGGGTCGATGGCGAGGACGATCTTGTCGACGTAGGGCGTCATCCGGTGCGTCATCAGGGCCTCGGCGTCGCCGAGCACCGGCACGCCCGCCACGCTGTCGGGATTACGGGCAAGGCGGTCGTCGAACACGCCCAGCACATTGATGTCGCGGCGCTTGAGCGCGTCCTTGATCAGGGTCTCGGCGTGGCGGGTCGCGCCGACGAGGACGATGTTCGGCGTCAGGGCGCCCTTGCCGCGCCAGCCGGCGACGAGGTCGCTCCAGCCCATGTGCAGGACATATAGGCTGACCGTGATCAGGCCGGTCCAGACGATGTAGGCCGAGATCCCGGCCCCGCCGGCGAGGGCCGCGTCGAGCAGGACCGCGCCAGCGCCGCCGACGAGGGCGACGCCGGCGACGGCCGCGAGATGCAAGGGCGTCTTCTGACCTCGGGCGAAGCGGTAGAGGCCCAGGGACCGCATGAGGCCCAGCACGACGACGGCCCCGACCGCGAAGGGCAGGACGGCCGACAGGGGCGCAGCAAACAGGCCGCCCGGCGTCATGGCCCAGACCATGGCGACGGTGATGATCGAGACCGCGGCGACGTCGGCGCTACGGAACCAGTGGACGGCGAGGCGCGAGGCGTGACGCTGGCGCGCGTTCAGCCAGACCTCAGGACGGAAGGGTCCGCGTCGCGCGGCTCCGTCGGCCTTGGGCGCGGCCATGGACCGGGCGGCCAGAGCCTGCAGGCCCGGTGCGTCGAGCCGCGCGGCGGTCTCGCCCGCGTCGGAAAGCGCCGTCGCACGGCTGATATCGATGGCGCTCGTCATGACCCCAGTCTGCACAGGCGCCGTGGATGTCACGTTAACGCGGCGCTCGATCCCGGATGCGTTCGTCCATGGCGCACCGGGGGTTCAGATCCGGCGAGCGGCCGCGGGATCGAACATTCGGTGCGGCGCGCGTCTGAACGTTGATCAGATACGTTGTGTATCGGCCCCGGCCGCCGCATGTTCGCCTGGACCGGGGTCTCTGATCCGGCGTCACAGTCGAGAGCCGCACAAGCGGCCATACCGAGGAAACATCCATGAACGACGCGGTCGATCCGGCCTCGCCCATACCCCACGGCTGGCCCGCCATGGATCTTGCGGAAGCGACGGCCCTGCTGACCCGGCCGGGCACGCTGTTCGAGATCGAAACGGTGGAGATCGACGGGCGGCCGGTGAAGGCGTGGAAGAATGCGCCGCCGACCCTGACGCACACCTTCCTCGCCGGACGCGCGAACGGGGCGAAGACCTTCATCGTCTATGGCGACGAGCGGGTGACGTTCGAGGCTTTCGCCCGTGCGGCTCTGGCGTTCGCCGCCGAACTGAGGGCGTCGGGAGTCGTCGCCGGGGACCGGGTGGCCATCGCCATGCGCAACCTGCCGGAATGGCCGGTCGCCTTCTTCGGTGCGGCCCTGCTGGGCGCGGTCGTCACGCCGCTGAACGCCTGGTGGAGCGCCGAGGAACTGGCGTTCGGGCTCAAGGATTCGGGCAGCAAGGTCGTGGTGGTCGATGCCGAACGGCTGGCGTTGATCCAGCCGGCGCTGGACGGCTTGCCGGACCTGAAGCGCTTCTTCGCCAGCCGCATGACGGCGGCGCCGACCGATGCCCGCGTCACGACACTGGAGTCCGTGATCGGCGCGTCCGCAACCTGGGCGGACCTGCCCGAGGGCGTCATGCCGGGCGTTGCGATGGGCCCCGAGGATGCGGCGACGATCTTCTATACCTCGGGCACGACGGGGATGCCGAAAGGGGCGCTTGGCACGCATCGGAATGCGAGCTGCAGTCTGGTCGCCGGACTGTTTTCCCTGGCGCGCAGTTATGTCCGGCGTGGCGAGGCGCCGCCCCAGATCGACGCCAACGCGCCGCAGAAGGTCGGGCTGGTCTCCATCCCCTTCTTCCACACGACGGGGTGCAATGCCGTCCTGCTGCCCGCGCTGGTCATCGGCCAGAAGCTGGTCTGCCAGCGCCGGTTCGATGCGGGCGAGGCGCTGATGCTGATCGAGCGCGAGCGGATCAGTTCGATCGGCGGGGTGCCGACCGTGGCGATCCAGCTGCTGCAGCACCCGGATCGGGCCAGATACGATCTCTCTTCGCTGGAGCTGGTGGCCTATGGCGGGGCGGCGGCGCCGAGCGCGCTGGTCGGGGAGATCGCGAAGAAGACCACGGGCCGTCCCGGCTCGGGCTGGGGCATGACCGAAACCTCGGCGACCCACACCCATCATCTGGGCGAGGACTATCTGAACCGGCCCGACAGCTGTGGTCCGCCGATCCCGGTCGGGGAGATCAGGATTGTCGACGGAGATGGCGCCGAGGTTCCGATCGGCGAGGTCGGCGAACTGCTGGCCTATGGGCCGAACATCGTGCGCGGCTACTGGAACCGGCCCGAGGAGACGGGCGAGACCTTCGTCGATGGCTGGGTGCGGACGGGGGATCTGGCGCGCGTCGATGACGAGGGCTTCTGCTTCATCGTCGATCGCAAGAAGGACATCATCATCCGGGGCGGCGAGAACATCTACTGCCAGGAGGTGGAGGCCATCCTGTTCGAGTATCCGGGCGTGGCCGAGGTCGCCCTGGTGGCGCGGCCGCATCCGGTGCTGGGCGAGGAGCCCGTGGCCTTCGTGTCGGTGGCGCCGGGCAAGACGGTCGACGTCGAGGCCCTGCGCAATCTGACCGTGGGTCGGCTCGCCGCCTTCAAGCGGCCGGTCGACATCTATGTGCTCGACGAACCCATGCCGAGGAACGCCGCCGGCAAGGTGCTGAAGAACGACCTCAAGGCGATGCTGACATCGGAGAGCGACGCATGAATCTCGACTTCTCGCCCGAGGACGTCGCCTTCCGCGACGAGGTCCGCGCCTTCATCGCCTCGGACTATCCGGCCGACATCCGCGCCAAACAGGATGCCGGGATCGATCTGGACAGGGACGACTATCTGGCCTGGCACCGCGTCATGGCGAAAAAGGGCTGGGTCGCGCCGGGCTGGCCGGCCGAATACGGCGGGCCGGGTCTCAGCGACGTGCAGAAATTCCTGCTGGCCGAGGAACTGGCCTTCGCCGACACCGCGCCGATCCTGCCGTTCGGGCTGAAGATGGTGGCGCCGGTGATCTACACCTTCGGCACGCCGGAGCAGAAGGCGCGCTGGCTGCCGCCCACGTTGGCGGGCGACATCTGGTGGTGTCAGGGCTATTCGGAGCCGGGGGCAGGGTCCGATCTGGCCAGTTTGACGACGCGAGCCGTGCGTGAGGGCGACCACTATGTCGTCAATGGCCAGAAGACCTGGACGACGCTGGCGCAATACGCCGACTGGGGCTTCTTCCTGGTGCGCACCGACCCGACGGCCAAGCCGCAGATGGGGATCAGTTTCCTGCTGATCGACATGAAGAGCCCCGGCGTCACGGTGCGGCCGATCATCACCATGGACGGGCGCCACGAGGTCAACGAGGTCTGGCTGGAGGATGTCCGCGTCCCGGTCGAGAACCGGATCCACAACGAGAACGAGGGCTGGACCTGCGCCAAATTCCTGCTGGCGCACGAGCGGACCAATATCGCCAATGTCGCCGGCTCCAAGCGGTCGCTGCAGAAGCTGCGCAAGATCGCGGAGAAGGAGGGGATCGCCGACGACCCGGGTTTCGCGGCGAAGCTGGCGGAGCTGGAGATCGATCTGCTGGCGCTGGAATATACCGAGCTGAGGTCGCTGGCGCGGCAGAGTTCCGGGAGGGGGCCGGGACCGGAGTCGTCGTTGTTGAAGATCAAGGGGACGGAGATCCAGCAGCGGCTGACCGAACTGACGCTCGAAGCGGTGGGGCCTTACGGGCTGCCGGACGCGCGGGGTCTGGGGAATGCAGGGCCGGTCGGGCCGGACTATGCCGGCCGCGCGGCGCCGACCTATTTCAACGTGCGCAAGACCTCGATCTACGGCGGGTCCAACGAGATCCAGCGCAACATCATCGCCAAACTGGTCCTGGGGCTCTGAGATGAATTTCGATCTGGGCGAAGAGCAGTCGATGCTGGCGGATTCCCTGTCGGGCTATCTGGCGGCGAACTACGGATTCGAGGCGCGCAAGACGATCGTTGGCTCCGAAGCGGGCTGGAGCGCCGAGGTCTGGTCGGGCTTCGCGCACGAGCTGGGCATCCTCGGCGCGCTGGCGCCCGAGGCCGTCGGCGGCCTGAACGGCGGGCCGGTCGAGGCGATGATCCTGATGGAGGCGGCGGGCAAGGCGTTGGTGGTCGAGCCGCTGATGGAGACGGCCGTGGTCGGCGTCGGTCTGCTGAAGCGGGTCGGGGGCGAGCGGGCGGACGCGGTGTTGCAAGGCATCGTCGAGGGAACGGCGGTGGTCGCTTTCGGGCATGGGGAGCCGCAGGGGCGGCATGCCCCGTTGTCGGTCGCGACGACGGCGGAGCGCAGCGGGGACGGCTGGGTCCTGTCGGGCGCCAAGGCGGTGGTCTCGGCCGCGCCCTGGGCCACTCATCTGATCGTCAGCGCGCGGACCTCCGGCGGGGCGACCGATCCGGCGGGGTTGAGCCTGTTCCTGATCGACGTCGCCGCACACAGGGACAGCGGGCTGTCGGTGCGGGGCTATCCGACCATCGACGACCGGCATGCGGGCGAGGTGGTGCTGGAGGGGCTGGTTCTGCCGGCCGATGCTCTGCTCGGCGTCGAGGGTGAGGCGTTCGATGTGTTGATCGCTCCGGTCACGGACGAGGCGGTGGCGGCCCTGTGCGCCGAGGCGGTCGGGGTGCTGCGCGAACTGCACGGGCAGACGCTGGAGTACGTCAAGCAGCGCAAGCAGTTCGGGCGGCCGATCGGGGAGTTCCAGGTGCTTCAGCACCGGCTCGCCGACATGTTCATGGCCGTCGAACTGGCGATCTCCCTGACCTATATGGCGACGCTGAAGCTGGGCGAGCCGGCGGCCGACCGGGGCCGGGCCGTGTCCGCGGCCAAGGTCGGGGTGTCGAAGGCGCTGAGGTTCGTCGGGCAGAACGCGGTGCAGACCCACGGCGGGATCGGGGTCACCGACGAACTGGCGCTGAGCCACTATTTCCGGCGGGCGTCGGCGATCGAAATCCAGCTGGGCGGCGTCGAACAGCACCTGCGCCGGTTCATCGCCTTGGCTGCGTGACCTCCGGAAACGTGAAGCTCACAGGCGCGGTCGGCGGTCGCCTAGTATCCGGTCAGCCCCAGGTGAATGATGCTTTCGATGGTCTGCCTGTCCTCGTCGATGGATCCATGCGTGGTTGCGTCGCACCGGCGGCCGTCGCCTCCATCAACGCCGGCATAGACGATCTGCGGCTCGATCAGGCCGAGCAGGGCGTCGCGCGCTGCGCGTTCAGTCCTGGTCAGCGTCGCCTGACGTCGAAGGTGGCGTTGAAGTCCCGAGATGGGCGCGTCCGGGTAGGTGCGACCGCTGTCGGGCAGAAACTCAAGCACGCCCGAAATCAGGTAGAGCAGGGATCGAGGGTAGATCTTGCCGAACAGATTGCCGTCGAGATCATCCTTTTTCTCGCGCTCGTCCGTCATGGTGAAAACCCGGATATTGTCGAGTCGCCTGGGCTTCTGGACGAGCGATGACGCCATCTGGTCGATGCGAACCGCCGGATTCAGGAAGGCGTAGTCGACCGTGACATTCCCGGGCAAGGCGGACGCTTGCTCGGCGAAATGACAGCCGAAGACGGCGCCCGCGCTGTGGCCGACGAGGAGAACCCGGACGGGTCTGGTCCGGGCCAGCGCCGTCAGGCCCTCGAGCAGCAGGTTACCCCCAGCGCCGTGATCGAAATGGTCGAGGGTGTCCTGTTTCATCATCGCCCAGTCGGACGCACCGCATTTCGCGACGAACGCCACCCGGGCGATCTCCTCGACAAGGGTGCAATAGACGCCGTGATCCCGGTCGGTCACCAGCCGCTTGATGGCGCGAAGGCCCGCCAGAACGAGCAACGGGACGAGCACGAAATCGGCCGCCGAGCTGCCGCGACTGTTCGGCAGCAGCGGCGAAGGATGTGCGGACCGCGCAGCGATGCGGGCAAGAACCTCTGGATCAATGTCGCGCCCGGGAGCCACCTTGCCCGGTTCGCCGACAATCTCTGTATGGAAGCGCTCGATTCCGGGGTCGTTCAGAATCTGCCGGCCCAGATCGGTGTCCAGCAACTGGTCTGTGTCCAGCGCTTCGGCCTCTTCAACCTTCGAGGCGTCTGGGCCGATGGCGATGTAGAGTGCGCCCGCTGGAGGCGGCGGCTCGTCCAGACGGCGGCGGACTGCAGCCAGATCCTCTTCCTCGACTGCCAGAGTCTCCCAACCACGCCTTTCGATCCAGGCGGCGAGGCGGAGGATGTATCGGACGAGCAGCGGGTTGCGGCTCAACTCATCATGGTTGTTGCCGATGCTCTCGGCGACGGAGCTCTCCCAGGCCAGATACGAGGTCTGCCAGCCGGCGTTTTTGAGAGGCGTGTAGTTCGCCTTTCCCGGAACCATCCCGTCGAGGCGGTCTGCGATTTCCAATGCCTTCGGATAAGACACCAGCCCGCCATGGACATGAAGAAGGAGGCGAGGAGTGGGGTCGGCGTCGAGCCGTTCGAGCACGGCCGCGAGTTCGACGCCGTTGTCGACGAACCGGCCGTCGCGCGTGTGCAGTATGGATACCAAGTGATCTTTCCCCGAGCCATGGAAGGAGTGGTCGCTGCGCCGCGCAGCCGAACTGCGGCCGGGGCGGCGGATAACCGTGCTTTCCATGAACAGCTGAACACTGTTACTTGTGAACGTCAATCAAATCGCAACCACGAGTTGCCAGCACTTCCGCAGGTCATGAAAGCCAAAGCGTCGGGGGTGGAGGGAAAGCCTGATGCTCATGAAGACAGGTCTGGCGACCACAGCCCGCCTGGCTCCGGCGGCCCTCGCCGTGGGGTTGGCGCTCGTTGCTTCCGGGGCTCCCGCAGCCACGCAGGGACAGCCGGTTCCCGAATGCGGCGGCGCTGTCATCTGCGCGCGTGAGCGTTGGAATGACACGGGGGTCGATGTCACCGCCGGGGAGCCGGTTCACTTCCGGATTTCGGGGACATGGTACGACGCGGGTGAGGAGGCGACGTTCGAAGGCTATGCCAAACCCCTCTTCGCTCCGGTGGCCTGGCTTCGCAGATATCCCGGGGCTCGCTGGTTCGCGCTGATCGCCTGCGTCGAACGCACGAGGCATTGCGCCCCGGTTCGCGCCGACCGGCCCTTCGTCCCGGTCACCTCGGGCCGGGTCTATATGTACGCCAACGACCTGTGGCCGATGTATTCCAACAATCGGGGTCAGTTGACGGTCGAGCGGGTGATCGACCCGCGTTGACGCCGCAAGCGCGTCCCTGTCCAGCTAACCTCAGCGCGCGATCCAGCGCGATCCGAAATAGCCGGCCAGCGCCGCGGTGGTCGCGAGGAATGTGCCCCAGGCCATGTCGGCCAGGGTGATCGTCATCGACCAGCGGGTCAGGGTCGCCTGGTTGGTCAGGTCGTAGGTCGCATAGGCGACCAGGCCGAAGACGGCGCCGTTGGTCGCCGCGCGCTGCCATGAGCCCTGCTGGAGCGCCGGGATCGTCGCCAGGAAGGTCACGCCGAACAGGAACAGCAGGTAGAAGGCGACGGCGGGCGGCCAGCTGAAGGATTTCCTCATCCAGTCGCCTAGCACGGGACGATAAAGTCGGTCGCCCATGAGGGTGAGCCAGACGACGTCGAGCGCCAGCATGGTGACGGCGGAAATCCCGAAGGCGGCGAGGTAACGCATAGGTTCAGGCTCCCTTCAGGCGATAGTGGCTGACGCCCCAGACCGTTCCGTCGCTGTCGCCGAACAGGCCGGCCGTGGCCATGAAGAACCGGCGCCAGCGGCGCATCCACAGGGCGTGATCGGCGCCGTAGACTTCCTTCATCAGGCCCCGGATCTCGTCGACATTGTCGTCGAAATTGTCGAGCCAGTCGTCGGCCGTGCGCTGGTAGTGGGTTCCGCTCCAGCGCCAGTCCTGCTCGACCTCAAACAGGTCGCCGTACTGGCGGATCAGGTTGTGACTGGGCATGACGCCGCCGGTGAAGAAATGCTGGGCGATGAAGTCGGCGTCGTCCGAGACCTCGAACCGATAGGGGGCGTCGATGTGGCTGAAGACGTGCAGGAACATACGGCCGTCCGGCTTCAGCCAAGTGCGTGCGCGGGTCAGCAGGGCGCGCCAGTTGGCCATATGCTCGAACATCTCGACCGAGACGATGCGATCGAAGGTCCGGTCGATATCGAAGACGTTCATGTCGGCGGTGATGATGGTCAGGTTGGTCAGGCCGCGTGCGGCCGCTTGGGCGTCGATGAAGGCCTTCTGGCTGCGGGAGTTGGAGACGGCCGTGATGGTCGAGGCCGGATAGTGCTCGGCCATCCATAGCGAAAGCGAGCCCCAGCCGCAGCCGAGCTCCAGGATCGCCTGGCCGTCGTGGAGGTCCGCATGCTCGCAGGTGATCCGCAAGGCCGAGGCCTCGGCGGCGTCGAGCGAGGCGTCCGGCGTCTCGTAGAAGCAGCTCGAGTATTTCCGGTGCGCGCCGAGGCACAGCTGGAAGAACCGCGCGGGCAGTTCGTAGTGCTGCTGGTTGGCGGCGTCCGTGTGTTCGGCGACAGGCCGCTCGGCCATCTCGCGGGCGAACCCGGCCTCATCTTCCGGCGCGGAGGCGTAGGTCTTGCGCGCGGTCGCGACCAGAAGGGCGATGGCCGGACGGGTGATGAAGTCGGGGAAAGGCACGTCCTGAAGCTTGTTCACGCGTTGGGCAAGGAGACTCATGGGTGTGGTCTTTCAGGTTCAGCGCTGGATCAACTGGCGGGTCGGCAGGCCGAGTTCGGCCATCCGGGCGCGCAGCCGGGTCTGTTCGGCCGCGCTCATGGTCGCGCTGCGCGAGAGCAGGGCGGGGAACTGGCCGTCGGCCGTGGTGGCGATCATCCAGCTGTAGTCGGGCGCCACGTCGATGACCCAGTAACGCTGGCGGATCAGGCCGGCGAAGAAGCTGGCCTCGAACTTGGCGTTGGTCGTGGTGTCGGTGACGCGGGCGCGCGTGTTGATCGTCGTGACACGACCGTCGCGGGCGCCGCGGTGGCAGGTCTGGCTGATCGCGAAGTCGTTCGGCGCGCGACGGCTCCAGACCTGGCTGGCGGCCCAGCAGTCGCTCTGGTGGTCGTTCGGGGTGCGCAGGATCTCGTGCCAGCGCCCCATGAAGCGGTCGAGGTCGATCGTGCGTCGGGGTTCGGGCGCCTGGGCGGATGCGGCCGTGGCGATCATCAGCATGAGGGCGGCCGCGAGCGGCAGGGCGTATCTAGGCATGGTGAACTCCGGTGGAGGTTTCTGACGGTCCCCCGACCGTGACGGGATGGGCGGGCGTGACCCCGCCGCGCAGACGCAGACCCTTCAGCAGGAGACGGACCGCCTCCCAGTGGATGCCGGCGATGACTTTCAGCGTCAGCAGGGGATGGCCCAGCCAGGCGCGACGCAGGTTGGCGTCGGTCATCTCGGAGCGCAGGCCCGAGAAGCCGGTCAGCAGCATCGGGCCATCGGCGTCGTCGACCGTGATGGAGACGCGGGTCGCCTCCGCCTCGACGCCCTCGGGCGGATCGACCTCGAACCGGTAGGTCAGGTCCATGTCCATGAAGGGCGAGACGTGGAAGGCCTTGCCGACCGCCTGACGCACCGGCCCAGATGCGGCGCCGACCGGCATCAGATAGGAATGGCGGCCGCCGAAGGTGTTGGACACTTCGTAGAGGATGGCGCTGAGCCGGCCGTCCTGCGCGTGGCAGTAGTAGACGCTGAGCGGATTGAAGCCGTAGCCGAGGATGCGGGGCAGGGTCAGCAACTGGACCCGGCCGCCGGTCGCGAGGCCGGCGTCGCGCATGCGCTGTTCGATCTGCACCTTCAGAGGGGTTTCGGAACCGTCGCCGTGGTCGCTCTGACGCATTGTCATCAGGCCGAACCGACCCGCTCCGAGCCAGCGCAGGCGGCCGACCAGATCGTCCCACTCGTCGAGATCGACCAGCAGCATGAACAAGCGGTAGCGCAGGGCGTGGACGCGGGGGCGCAGGCGGCGGTGGAACACCGGCCCTGTGTAGATCCCGGATCGCAGCCCCGTGCTCATCAGGCCGCCAGGGTCTCGACTGCGGGGACGGGCAGGGGGATGCGGGCGCTCTCGTTCTCCACGCTCCAGGGTCTGCGGACGCCGCCGATGTCTTCGGCCACAGCGAGGCCGGCCTGCAGCCCGTCTTCGTGGAAGCCGGACCCGAACCAGGCCCCGCAGAACCAGGTGTCGTTCCGCCCCTGAAGCGCGCCGAGGCCGCGCTGGGCCTCCATCGCCGCGGCGTTGAAGATGGGGTGGTCGAAGTCGCGGTCGGCGAGCACGAGCGACGGATCGGGCTCGCGTTCGGGGTTCAGGGTGACGAACAGTTCCGGCCCGGAGAGACCCTGCAACAGGTTCATCCAGTAGGTGACGCTGGCGGCGCCGTCCGCATCGGCGCGACCGGCGCCGACATAGTTCCACGCGGCCCAGGCGCTGCGGCGACGCGGCATGAAGCTGCGATCACGGTGCAGGACGACGCGGTTGCGGCCGTAGGCCATGGGTTTGAGCAGGCGCTGTTCGTCAGAGCTCGGTTCGGCCAGCAGGGCCAGGGCCTGATCGGAGTGGACGGCGAGGACGACAGCGTCGAACCGCTCCGCGCCATGGCGGGTGTGGAGGGTCGCGCCGTCGGGGCCACGATCGATCCGGGACACCGGCGTGTTCAGCCGGATCTGTCCCCGGAAGTCGGCGCCGAGCGCCTCGACATAGCGGATGCTGCCACCCGCGACCGTGCGCCAGGTCGGTTCCATGTCGACCTCGAGCAGGCGGTGGTTGCGGTAGAAGCGGATGAAGGCGGCGGCGGGATAGTCGGCCATCTGGCGCGGCGTCGACGACCAGATGGCGGCCGCCTGGGGCAGCAGGTGCAGATCGCGGAAGCCCTCGCCGTACTTGCGATCGTCGAGGTAGCGGCCCAGCGAGCACAGCGACCGATCCAGTTCGGCCAAGTCGCCGGCGGCGGTGCGGTGGAACCGCTTCAGGTCCATGAGCATGCGCCAGAAGCGGGGGCTGGCCAGGTTGCGCTTCTGGGCGAACAGGCCGCGCGCGCCGTGGCTGGAGTATTCGAAGCCGCCTGCATTCATCGAAACGGCGAACGACATATGCGCCGCCTTGCTCTCGACGCCGAGGCAGTCGAGCAGGGCGGTGAAATTCGGATAGTTCGGCTCGTTGTAGACGATGAAGCCGGTATCCACCGCGACGGGACCATCAGGTGACAGCGCCTCGACCGTGCAGGAGTGGCCGCCCAACCGGTCTTCGGCCTCGAACAGCACGACCTCGTGGCGGCGTGACAGCAGCCAGGCGGCCGACAGACCCGAGATGCCCGCGCCGACCACGGCGATGCGCCGCTTCGTGCCGGTCGTTTCGTCGAGTGTGCGGTCGAACATGGGGCTGCCTGTCGTCAAGCTTTGGACATCAGCAGCTACGCTCGCAGGCGCTCACCGGATGCCGATCAGTCGCGGGAGAGGGTCATGTGGACGACGTCCGTACGGCCCGAGCGGAACCCGGCCTCGCAGTAGGCCAGGTAGTACCGCCAGAGGTGACGGAACCGCTCATCCTTGCCAGCGGCGGAGCCGGTGTCAAAGGCGATCCGCCAGCGGCGAAGCGTCTCCGCGTAGTCGGCGCCGAAGCGGCGAACCACCTGTCCCTCCAGCCCGGCCGCCTCAGTCGCTTTCGCCAGACGGGGTTCGGACGGCAGCATGCCGCCGGGGAAGACGTACATCTGGATGAAGTCGGGCCGTCGACGATAGGTGGCCAGAAGGTCGTCGCGGATGGTGATGATCTGCAGGCCCGCGCGGCCTCCGGGCGTGAGCCGGGCGCGAACGGTTTCGAAGAAGGTCGGCCAGTAGGCCTCGCCCACCGCCTCGAACATCTCGACCGAAACGATGCGGTCGAAGGATCCCTGAACGTCGCGGTAGTCGATCAACTGGATCGAGACCTGGTCGGCGAGCCCGGCCCGGGCGATGCGCTGGTCGGCGAAAGCCTTCTGGGACGGCGACAGGGTGATGGCGGTGACGCGAACCCCGCGCTCGCTGGCCAGATACTCGGCGAACCCGCCCCAGCCGCACCCGATCTCGAGCACCGAGTGGCCCGGCCGGATATCGGCGGCGTCGGCCAAGGCCGCGTACTTGGCGTGCTGGGCGGCTTCCAGCGTCTGGTCCGGCGCGGCGAACAGGGCGGAGGAATAGGTCATCCCCCGGTCCAGCCACTGGGCGTAGAAGTCGTTGCCGAGATCGTAGTGCGCGACGATGTTCCGGCGCGAACCCTTGCGGGTGTTGGACGAGAAGGCATGGCGGACCGCGTCGATCGCGCGCGCCACGGGGTTTCCGCCCACGAGACGCCCCAGGTGATCGTAGTTGTCGGCGAAGGCGAGGAGCAGGGCGGGAAGGTCGGGCGTGTCCCAGTCCCCGGCGACATAGCCTTCGGCGAAACCGATATCCCCACGCCGGACCATCCGCGAAAAGGCCCGCCAGTTCCGGATGCGCCAGACGACCGTCTGCGGGGAGGCGGGGCCGACCTCAAGCGTCCGGCCCGCCGGATCGACGATCACCAGACGGCCGACCCGCCAGACCGAGGACAGCGCTCCCATCAAGGGACCTGCCCAGGGCGGCCGGCCCTCGCCGTACGAAGCGGTCTCGATCACGCCTGGAGTGTCGGTCATCATCTATCCCATTCGATCGCCGAAGGCCGCGACGATACCATGTCACGCGGGGCGTGCGGTGGATCTCATCACGCCGCCCTTGGCTGAACGCTCCGAGTTACGCGGGCGCGGGTGGGTCGGATGCGACAGAAGCTGCCGGGCGTGCAGGCTGGCGGTCAGATCAACGACCTAAGGACTCCAGCTCAAGGTCAGGCCAATGGTCCGGGGCCGCAGAGGCGTACTCGCCAGACCTTCCGGCAGGCGGAACGGGTCTCCGAACGAAAACGTATTCGCCTCCGTGTCGAAGGGATTGTCCACGAACGCGGTCGCCGACCAGTTCGCGGCCTGAACTCCCAACGAGATGCGACCCGTCGTGTAGCCGCCCATGCGGGAGCGGCGCTCGGCGTCGAAGGTCAGATGCGAAGGGCCGACGTAGGCGAGATTTCCATCCGCTTCGAGACTGAGCCCCCACGGCAGGGGGCGATGGTAGGAGGCGAGAAGGTTGGCGGAGATGGCGGGCACCCCGGGCAGGCCGGCGTCGCCACGCGAGTTGAACGAGGGGCTCGGCCGGGTGATCTCCGGGTCGGCGAACAGGGCGTTCGTGTGGATCTCCAGGCCGGCGGTCGGTCGCCAGGTCGTCTCGATTTCGAGGCCCTTGTTGGCGCCGTCCCCGACATTCACCGCATAGGTCAGACCGCTGGGCAGGAATTGGTCGCTCTGGATGTTGTTCCAGTGCGTCGCGAATACGGCGACGCGAACGCGCATCCGCTCATTCCACAGGAAGCCCTTTGCGCCCGTCTCGAAGTTCCACAAGGTATCGGGAATATACTCGCGCCCGGGCAGGCCGACCGCCTGCGTGAATCGCTGACCTGCGGGGCCGGCGGTGTTGAACCCGCCTGCCCGGTGGCCCTGCGTGACCTCGGCGTAGAGGTTCCAGTCGTCGGTCCAACGCCAAGCCGCGGCCAGCTTGGGCGAGAATCCGCTGGTTCCGCCCGACCCGCTGAACGGTCGCACCACCGACCCCTGGGTGACCCGGGACGCGACCCTGTATCGGGCGTCGTAGTACCGCACGCCCGCGGTGAGGGTCAGCCGGGGTGTCGCGTCATAGGTGATCTCGCCGAAGAGCGCGCCTTCGTCCAGTTGATCCGACCGCTGCTCGTCGTAGGCCTTCGCCACCACGGGGAGCAGGGAGGAGACGAGCGTGTCCGTGCGCATGTCGCTGGTGGACAGGAAGGCGCCGGCCAGCCAGCGGAACCGTCCCGTGCCTGGCGAGGCCAGCGACATTTCGGTCGTCAGGAGCTCGATCTCCTTGCCCTCGTCCAGAGCGCCGATGAGGCCTCGCGATCCGAACTGCAACAGAGCGGTGGAGGCGTCGTAGCGGCTCTGGAAGTCGTGTCGAACATAGCCGATCGAGCCCTCGAACCGGCCCCAATCACCATGCCCGTCGACGGTCGCGTAGGCGGTGTCGAATTCGTTCCGGTGCGGCTCCCGCACCAGATTGGCGCGGCGGAAACGACCCAGACCCCGGATCACATAGTGGGTGTCCTCCGTATCGATCGACTGATGGAGCCCGCCGACGCCGAGGTTCCAGTTCTCAGACATCGGTACAGTCAGGGCCAGCCTGCCGCCCCTTCGCGAGCCCTGGTTCACGCGCGGCAGATTAAGCCCGACGTCGTTGATATAGCCGTCGAACGCCTCCTCGTAGGCGACGGCCCGGAGCGCGACGCGACCGTCCAGCAGCGGCAGGTTCACCATGGCCGAATAGTCGCTGTTGGGGCCGCCCGAGCGGGTTTCCGACCGCGTAAGCGAGATGTCGCCATAGAAGCCGCTGAAGTCGGGCTGGCGCGTCATCGTGCGGATGACCCCGCCGATCGAACCGGTGCCGTAGAGGGTCCCCTGGGGACCGCGGAGCACCTCGACCCGGTCGATGTCCACGAGTTTCAGGTCCGGATCCGGGGCGCTGTATGTGATCGGGATCTGGTTGAGATACAGGGCCACCGTGGACTGGGTCAGGCCGGTGAAGGCGCCGTCCGACATTCCACGCAGCAGGATCTTGTTTCGGCCGGACCCGAGATTGGTGACCGTCATCCCGGCCGTCAGCGAGGCGACTCCCGTCATGTCGTTCACGCCGTCGCTCTCGAACCGGGTTCCTGCGATCGCAGTCAGGGCGGTCGCGACCTCCTCGGGCGTTTCAGCGCGACGTTCGACCGTGACGACGATGTCGCTCAACTGCGTCGCGATCTCGCTCTCTTCAACGACGGGCGTCGCGACGGGCGGGGTAGGGCGTCGTGGCGGCGAAGGCGGCGGCGCGCGTCGGATCAGGATGGCGCCGTCCCCGCGCACCGCATAGGCGCAGCCTGATCCGCTCAGCAGTCGGTTCAACGCCGCGTTCAGCGACATCCGCCCCCGGAGCGCCGGAGCGGATCCCCGGCAGGCGCGGATATCGCCTCCAAGCGAATGACGGGTCTGCAGCGCGAGGGCGAGCAGTGCTTCGTCCATTCGCTGGCCCGGCATGTTCAGATTGAAGGTCTCGGCCCCACGCGTCTGGGCCAGGGCCGGAGAGTCGATAAGGCCATTCAGCCCTGCAGCAAGAAGCAGTGTCAGGATCGCCCAAGGGGTCGCCCAACGGCGACAGGCACGGCTACCTGCCGTCACGCGCTTCCATGTGAAGCCCGCCAGCCGTCTCAGTCACTCTGATCGGAACGAATTCCTGCAACTGTCTCAACATCGTAGCTTCATCGCCTATACGAAGCGCACCGGTGAATTTCAGCGCTCCAGCGGAGGCCTCCACTTTAACCGGTTTGTCGAGATAACGCGACAGATCATCGGCGACAGAGTCGAGATCGGTATTGCGATAGACCAGAACGCCCTGTTGCCAGGCCGAGGTCTGGTCGGGATCCACGCGCACGACGACGGGAGCCGCCTCGCCAGTCTGGTCAATCCGTTGGCCCACAGCCAGCCGGACCGTCTCGGGGATCCCGTTTCCGGAGACCGCGACGAGGCCGCGTCGCACGCCGACGGAGAACTCGCCGTTATGGCTGAGCACGTTGAAGGCGGTCCCCAGAACGCGGACTTCGTGATCTCCCGCGGCGACCGTGAAGGGACGCGCGGCATCGTGGGTCACGTCGAAGGCGACCTCGCCGCCGGTCAGAGCGACCTCGCGATCATGTTTTCCGATCCGGACGCGCAGGTCGGAGTGGCGGTTCATCGTCAGGCGGGAGCCGTCCGAAAGAACCAATTCCCGGGAGGCGTCTGCGGTGCTGAAGGTCTGGAACCGGCCCGTGCCGGAGATTTCCGGCCAGAGCCCGACGACCATGAGCGCCGCCGCCGCCATGGCCAGCGAAGGCAGCCACACGCGGCCCGGACGCTTGCCATGACCGTCGCGTCGTGCGCGGGGCTCCGGCCAGGCGTCGTTGGCCACGAGGGGCGGAGCCTCGGTCTCGCCGGCGGGCGTCTCCTCGTCCAGCGCGACCCAGACCTGTTCGATCAGGTCGTAGGCGTGGCCGTTGGCGGGAGAGGCCTCCAGCCACGTCTGGAAATCAATCCACGCCGTTTCGGGAGCGTCCGGATCGCTCAGGCGGACGAACCAGTCCAGCGCCTGATCATGCAAAAGGGTCGTCGTCATCGAGCGTTGAGCCAATTTCGCGTCACTGATCTGGGCGCCTGACCCTTTGACGGCGCCGATAAGCCAGCGCCTCCAGACGAAACGCCGATTTTTTGAATCGTCCGGTGGATCATTGTCGAACCTTGGCCGTCAGGTGGCGGAGAGCGTCCATCATGTGCTTCTCCACCGTGCTCCGGGAAACCTTGAGATTCTCCGCGACCTCGGCGTAGCTCAGTCCGTCGAACTTGTGCAGCCGGAAGACCGCCTGGGTTCTGGGGGGCAGGTGCGTGAGCCCCTCCATCAACGCGGCGAGACGTTCGCGGCCGGCGACGACAGCCTCGGCCGACGGCGCATCGTCGATATCTTCGGTCGGGCCGGCGGTGCGGGTGACGTCGCGCCAGGCCGTATCGCGAACCGCGGATCGCCGTCCCGAGCGCCAGCGGTCCATCATCAAATTGGAGGCCAGCCGGTACAGATAGGCCCGGGGTTCGCGCACCTCGGTCGCGGCGTCCACGGTCGCCGCCTTGAGATAGAGGTCCTGCAGCAGGTCCTCCACGTCGGCGGCAGGCCCCAGCCGCGCCTGGAAGAAGCGGCGCATGGCTTCACGCTGCTCCAGATAGGCCGTCAACAGCGAGGACGCGGGCGACGCGGTCAAAGCCTCGATATCCTCCGTATGCAATCGATCCAGGCGGGCCGTCACCGATCCCGTCCGAAACCTAATGCAGCCCTGAATTTGATGAGGCAAGCGGCCTCGGGCGCCGTCCCTCTTCCGTGGCTGTCGTGAGGGCCGAACGAATAGACGGCCTTGTCATGAAGACACCCCCGCTGAAATCCGCCTATCCGGGCTGGCTCGCCGGCCTGCCGAAACTGCGCTGAAGCCCTCGACGCATTTTCCTTTGAGGCGCCGACGGGCCGGCGCCGTCTTCCTTTCCGAGACCGCTTTTCGGCGGCCGGTGTGGGGCACGAATGTACGATATTTGGCGGTCCGGTTTCGTCAGACGCTCGCTGTCCAGCGTGCGGGCGACGGGCGTCGCGTCGGGCGACGTGACCTGGCTGCCGGATCAGGGCCCGTTCGCCTACGTGGCCGATCCGTTCGGCATCGTTCGCGACGGCCTGCTGACCGTCTTCGCCGAGCATTTCGACTATCGTAGCCGCCGCGGGGAAATCCGTTATTTCCAGTATGACGAGGCCGATGTCCTGGTGGGCGAAGGCGTCGCTCTCTCCGCGCCGTTCCACCTCTCCTATCCGTCGCTGATCGAGGATGGCGGCGAGCTCTACATGCTGCCCGAGGCCTACAAGAGCGGGAGCCTGACCCTGTACCGTTGCGTCCGGTTTCCCGATCTGTGGGAGCCCGCGGACCGTCTGCTCGACATTCCGGCCATCGATGCGACCGTCGTCCGCCACGGTTCGAAATGGTGGATGTTCCATGCCGTGCCCGGCCCCGCGGATCAGGCGATGCGCGAGTTGCACGTGACCTGGGCGGAAACGCTCGCTGGTCCGTGGACGCCGCATGCCGCCAATCCGGTGCGAACCGGATTTCGGGCGTCGCGCCCCGGCGGGACGGCGTTCGAGATCGACGGAGTCCTGCATCTGCCGGTCCAGGATTGTGCGGAAACCTATGGCGCGGCGATCAACCTGCTGCGGATCGATACCCTGACGCCCGAGGCCTTCGAGGCCGCCGTCGTCGAACGTTTCGAGGCCGGCGACCTGCTGCCGGGCTTTGCGGACGGCTTCCACACCCTGTCGGGTCATGGGGACGTGACGTTCATCGACGTGAAGACCGTTCAGCGGTCGGCGGCGGAAGGCTGGATCCGCACCCAGTACAAGGTGCGCCGCCTGTTGGGCCTGAACGGTCCGAAGGTCAGGCGGCGTACGACAGCCCGCCCTGACGTGGCGTTCGCCGGTCGAGGCGCCTGAGGATGCGGGTCGCTGTCGTCATGCCTCGCGGCTCACAGATGAGCCGCGCCAAATTGAATTCCATGGAGACCGTCGCCGGCGCGATGCTGGCGTCCAGCCGTCTGAAAGGCGTCACGCGGGTCATCTGCGATGGCGGAGCGCCTGATCCCGTGCTGCCCGATCTGGTGACCGTGCCCGAAGGGTTGAGCAAGTCGAAGCGGGCCGACGCGGTCGCTCGCGCGATCGAGGCGCTCGACCCGATCTATGTCGAGTACCACCAGCAGCTGGAATCCTCGGCGGCCCTGGCGCGGCGGCTGCCGGGCCGGGTCCACGTCCTCTACCGGCATACCCGCATCAAACCGCCCCGCGGCGCGATCGGTCGAATGCGCTACGAGGCGCGACTGGCGGTATTCGACCAGCTGATCTTCGTCAGCGAAGCGGCGCGGACCGAGTTCGTGACCGACTATCCGCGTTTCGCCGACAGGGCGTCCGCGATCTGCAACCCCATTGATGCGAAAGCCTGGGCGGGCGACCCGACCCAGCGCGACGAACTGATCGTCTTCTCGGGCCGGGCGATGGCGGAGAAGGGGCTTGAGCCTCTGTGCCTGGCGCTCGAGGTCGTGCTCGACCGTTTCCCCACCTGGAAGGCGGCGCTGATGCTCGGCGACTGGGATCGCCACGAAGGGTGGGCGCAACCTCGTCTGCAGCCGCTGGAACGGTTCGGAAGCCGCGTCGTGATCGGCAAGTCCGCGTCGCTGGCGCAGGTGAAGGCGGTCACGCGTCGCGCCGCCATCGCGGTCACGCCGTCCTTTGTGGCGGAAGCCCTGGGTCTTTCCGCGCTCGAGGCGCACGCAGCGGGGGCGGCGTTGATCTCTTCCGGTCGAGGCGGCCTGCGTGAGGCCAGCGGCTCTCACGCCGTCTACGTCGAGGACCCGCAGGCGCCGGCCCTGGTCGAGGCGCTGACGGAGCTGATCACGAATCCGGCGGGGCGTCTGGATCTGGCCCGCTCGGGACAGGCCTTCGTCGCGGCGACCCACTCGCCTGTGGCCCGATCCGCCCAGCTGGACGACCTCAGGGAGCGGTTGATGAGGCGTCGGACGCCCTCGCTTCCAGCGCGCCGGAATACCGTGGCCGACCTGTTCTCCCGTGGGTCGCGATGGATTGCGTCGGGTTCGCCCTGGGCGACGGCGCGGTCACAGTTCGCAGACGAAATGCGAACAAACGCAGGGTTCTCTCGGTCGTCCCTGAGCGACCGATAGATCGATCGCCGTTGTCTCACGGCGGCGGTCACCGCGGGGCGGCTGGACAACATGTCCCGTCGCCCCGCATTCAATTGACAAGCGAGTCGTCGACGCGGGTCAGACGACGGAAGACGACGAGGACGTTCAGTGGGCCTACGCACTTTCCTGGCCGGAATTTTCGGCGGCGACGCCGGCAAGCGAGCGCTCCAGATCCGGCGGTCCAGCAAGATTCTCGCCCTGCCGGATCGCAAGATGCTGGCGGACGTCTATATCCCGGCCCTCGCCGCGGAAGGCGGCTCCATTCTGTGGGTCGGGTGTCGCGCCTACACCGCCGGCGACTACGAACGCCTGGAGGCGGGCGGAGGCGAGACCTGGACCAGCGATATCGATCCCGGCGCCGAGCGCTGGGGGCGGGCCGGACGGCATCGCACGGGCGACGTCTGCGCCGCCCACGCCATCTTCGCGGACAAGGTGTTCGACGCCATCGTCTGCAATGGCGTTCTGGGCTTCGGCGTCGACGCCCCGGAACAGCAAAGACGGGCGCTCGAGGCCCTGGCGCATATTCTCCGGCCGGGCGGGCGGCTTCTGCTGGGCTGGAACGTCGACAAGATCGAGGACCCTATCGCCGCAGGGTTCGCCGAGCCTTGGTTTTCGCCAGAACCTTTCGCGGGTCAGCCGTCCAGAGTGACGTTCGCCGAGACGACTCACGTCTACGATTCTCTCGTCCGGAGGCCCCTTTCCTCCTGAGCGATCAACGGGATCTCACGCGAGCGCCAAGGGCCGGCCGACCCGCGGGGCTCACTCGCTGGTGATGACGAACTTTTGCCCGGTCGCCCTTTGGGCGTAGGTCTTCACGTGCGACAGGCGCAGCGCCTGGGCGAGTGAAATCCGGTCGCTGAAGTGACTGGCGAAGGTGGTGGCCAGTTCGGCGATCGCGCGGTTGCGCAAGCCTTGCGCGGCCTCGGGGCCGATGCGGGCGAGGAAGGGCGGCAGCAGCCAGCCGCCGATGCTCCATGCAAAGCCGATGGCGCGCGGCAGCTCGGTCGAGCTCATGTCTAGGCCGCCGTAGATATAGACCTGCTTGTGGCGGTTCGATCCGTAGCGGCTGTACTCGCCGCCCTCGCGGTTGATGGCCGCCTCCATGGCGATGAGGATCTGGCCGGCCAGACGCCCGCCGCCGATGGCGTCGAAAGCGAGGGTGGCGCCCGTCGCGTGAATGGCGTCGGTCAGTCGGGCCATGAAGTCGGGGGCGGTGCTGTCGCAGACGTGGGTCGCGCCCTGCGATCGCAGGAGTTCGGCCTGTGCCGGGCTGCGCACGATGCTGACCAGGGGGATGCCGTCCTTCAGGCACAGGCGGTTGAGCATCTGGCCCAGGTTGGAGGCCGCGGCGGTGTGGACCAGGGCCGTATGATTTTCGCGGCGCAGGGTCTCGACCATGCCCAGGGCCGTCAGGGGATTCACGAAGGCGGCGGCGCCCTGTAGCGATGTCAGGCCTTCGGGCAGGGGAAGCGCCTCGCGGACCTTCAGACGGCGATACTCGGCATACATGCCGCCCACGGCGGCGGAGACACGGCGACCCAGAAGGTGTTCCGCGCCTTCGCCGGCCGCGATCACCAGACCGGCGCCTTCGCCGCCCACGGCCAGGGACTGGTCCAGTCGGGCGGCGACGCCGGCCAGCCGTTCGGCCGGGACGGGGGCGGTCAGGGTGGGGCGGTCGTCCGAGCCGCCCTCGATGGCGCTGGAGAGGTCGCCCGGGCCGATGAGCAGGCCGAGATCCGACGGATTGATCGGCGTGGCCTCGACCTTGATCACGACCTCGCCCGGGCCGGGAGCCTCGATCTCGACCGGCTCAAGCGAGAGCTCCAGCCGGCCGTCTGCGGTGATCAGCGACCGCAGCTCGAGGCCGGAGAGGGGAAAGACGGGGGATACGGTCATGGTGTCTTCTTCGTTGGAGGTTCGGGAAGATCGATGTCGAAGCGGGCGCAGATGGCGGACACGCTGGTGATCAGGAGGGCGTCTGACATCTCGGCCGGGCCGAGAATCTCGCGCAACTCCAGACTGACGACGCCGTGCATGGCTGCCCAGACCGCGCGCATGGCGAAGTCGGCGTCCCGCTCCGTCATCGAGGGACGGCACTCGACGAGGCTGGTCCGCATCGCCTTGAAGGTGGCCCAGCCGTGTCGGCGCGCCTCCAGAGAAGGCTGGAAGCCGACCGCCGCTTCACCGAACATCACCGAGTACAGGTCGGGATGGGCCAGGGCGAACAGACGGTAGGTGCGGGCCGAAGCCAGAACGCGTTCGCGCGGATCGGAGCGTGCGGCGGGCCCGACCATCTCCGCGCTGAGACGGTCGAAAGCGCCGAGATAGACGGCCTCAAGCAGGCCTTCCTTGCCGCCGAACAGGGTGTAGACGACCTTGGTCGAGGCGTTGACGCGGTCGGCGACGCGCCGGACCGTCAGGGCGGCGAGGCCTTCCTCGGCCAGGATGCGGGCGGCGGCGTCGATCACCCCGGCCCGGATTTCGGACCGGGCGGAGCTGCGGGACAGGCTGACGTCGACCTCTGGCATTGCGTCGTCAGCATGCGCATGGCAACACTGTTACCGCAAGCAACGATGTTTCCGATCTGCGGTGGGGGCCAGCCATGACGAGCGAAGCGACACAGGCTCTTATGGCCCGGCTGAAGCGCACACTGCGGATTCCGGTGATTGCGGCGCCCCTGTTCATCATCTCGGGTCCGAAGCTGGTCATCGCCCAGTGCCAGGCCGGCGTCGTGGGATCGTTTCCGGCGTTGAACGCGCGGCCGGCGACCCTGCTTGACGAATGGCTCCACGAGATCACCGAGACGCTGGCGGCCTGGGACCGCGATCATCCTGACCAGCCGTCGGCGCCGTTCGCCGTCAACCAGATCGTTCACAAGTCCAACGACCGGCTCGACCAGGATCTGGAACTCTGCGTCAAATACCGCGTGCCGATGGTGATCACCTCGCTGGGCGCGCGGCAGGACCTGAATGCGGCCGTGCACGCCTATGGCGGCGTGGTCTTCCACGACATCATAAACCAGACCTTCGCCCGCAAGGCGGTCGAGAAGGGCGCCGACGGTCTGATCGCGGTGGCCACCGGGGCCGGCGGCCATGCCGGTGTTCAGTCGCCATTCGCCCTGGTTCAGGAAACCCGCGCCTGGTTCGACGGGCCGCTGGCGTTGTCAGGTTCGATCGCCACCGGCGAAGCGGTGCTGGCGGCCCAGGCGATGGGCGCCGACTTCGGCTACGTCGGCTCGGCCTTCATCGCCACCGAGGAGGCGAACGCGAGGACCGGCTACAAGCAGGCCATCGTCGACGGCGGCGCCGACGACATCGTCTATTCGAACCTGTTCACAGGGGTGCACGGCAACTATCTGCGCCCGTCGATCGTGGCGGCCGGGCTGGATCCGGACAATCTGGCGGCCTCGGACGCCAGCGCGATGGACTTCGGTTCGGGCGGCGGCATGGACAAGAAGGCGTGGCGCGACATCTGGGGCTGCGGCCAAGGCATCGGGCCGATCAAATCGGTCCGGTCGACCGCGGCCTTCGTCGACAAGATGGCCGGGGAGTACGCGGCGGCGAAGGCCCGGCTGACGGGCGCCCCGTCGCGCTGACCGGAGCGGGCGAGGCGGAGAGCGAAACTGGATCGTCGGCCGCGTCGAGAATCACATGGCGGTTGGCGCTGGGGGCGAGGGGGTTGTCTCGCCGGCGCAGGGAACACCCGGCCCGGTGGTCGAGCACAACCTAAAGTTAACGGCACGACTTTAAGGTAAGCATCGCACTGGAGACTGCGATGACCTTGATCCGACGCTTGCGCAAACTGGCCGCCCAGCCGGCCTTCAAGGCCGAACCCGTCAGCGTTCTGTCCCGCGCAGCCTGGCTGACGGCCGCAAGTTCGGTCGGGCGCAATCCGACCTTCCACCTGACCCGCGACGGGCGCGAACGGATGCGCGCGCCGGCGGACCTGCGATACACCACCATCACCGCCTTCCTTTTGCGCGACTGGGTGGAGCCGGAGCTGCGTCAGTTGCAGCGCTTGCTGTCGCCGGGCGATGTCTTCATCGATGTCGGGGCCAATGTCGGCCTGTATGCGCTGAAGGCCGCGCGTCTTGTCGGCTCCTCTGGCCGGGTGCTGGCGCTGGAGCCGGGGGCCGAGGCCTATGGCCATCTTCAGTCCAACCTCGCCCTGAACGCCTTCGCCTGGGCCGAGCCGATGAAGGTCGCGGCGTCGGACAAGGCCGGCGAGGCGGTGCTGCATCACATCCCGCTGGGCAACGACCCCCAGGCCTTTTCCCTGATCGCCAATGCGCGCGCCGAGGAGGGGGAGACGGTCGAGACCCTGACGCTCGACAGTCTGATCGAACGCCGCAGTCTGAAGCGCGTCGATCTGATCAAGATCGACGTGGAGGGCGCGGAGCCTCTGGTGATCGCGGGCGCGCGACGGATGCTGGCGAAGTTTCGGCCCGCGGTCATCTTCGAGTGCAATGCCCACATCAACGCCGGCGGTGATACGGACGCTTCGGCGACCGAAACCTGGGACATGCTGGCCGAGGTCGGCTACCGATTCCATCGCCTGGTCGGAGATGCCTTCGTGCCGATCCAGAGCGCCCCGACCGAGTTCTGCAACGTCATCGCCGTCCATGCGGACCGGTCGGCGCCCTTCGCGTCAGAGGCCTAGCTGAGGCAGGCGGCGGCGGGCGGCGCCGTTGACCGCAAGCGCTCCGCCGATCCAGATGCAGGTGCTGGCCAGGGCGGCGCCGACGGCGCCGAAAGGCGGGGTCAGGGCCACGCAGAGGGCGAGGCAGAACACCAGCTGGATGAGGCTGATCCGGCGCAGGATCCGCTCTTCCCCGGCCATGGCCAGCAGAAGATCGCGCGACGGGAACAGACAGTAGGCCAACTGACCCGCCAGCAGGATCAGTAGAACCGGAGTTCCCTGGGCTGTCGGGACGTTCAGCAAACCCAGCAGCGGCCCGGCTCCGAGACCCAGGGCGACGATCAGGGGCAGGCAGAGGGCGACCGTCACGCGCCGGTTGTCGATGGCGGCGGCACGCAGGGCCGTCCAGTCCGCCAGCCGATGGTGCCGGGCGAAATGCGGCGCCGACATCGCGCCGAGGCTCAACACCACGATGGTGACCAGCATCGACAGGCGGTTGCACAATGAGAACACGCTCACCGCGTCCGGCGCGGCGAAGGCGCCGAGTACGAGAACGGGGATGGTGATCAGGGCCGCCTGGCTGACATCGACGACCATCAGCCGTCGCGCGCCCCGCCACAGGCCGGGCAGGGGGACCGTCGGGTCTGTGTGCGGATGGCGGCGCGACCAGCGCGTCGTCAACACCAGACCGGCGCCGAGCAGGGCGCAGATGCCGAACGATCCCGCATAGGCGATCAAAAGCCGGTCCAGACTGTCCGCACCGAGACAGAGGGCGGCGAGAGACAGGACGGGCGGCAGGGCGTTCATCACCATCTGACCCGCCGCCCCGCGTTCCAGTCCGATCAGGATATAGGCGACCGCGAAGGCCAGGTTCTGGATCGGGACGATCAGGGCGGCCAGCATCAGAGGCAGGGCCATGTCCGCCTGACCCGTCCAGTGACGGGCCACGAACGGCGCGGCAATGGCAAGCAGCAGGCCGGCGACGGTGCTGGCGATCAGGATCGCCCCGCCGGAGGTCACGGCCGCCTTGCGCGCCGCCCGGACATCGCCGACCGCGAGTTCGGCGGCGACATGGCGCGTCACGGGCTTCTCCATTCCCAGACGGGCGACCGTCGAGACGATCTGGATCACGCCGAGTGCAAGGAAGAACCGGCCCGCGTCGTGCCCGCCCAGTTCGCGCGCCGCCAGGGCATAGAGACAGAACTTGGCCGCCGCCTCCAGACCTCGCGCCCCCAGCGACACCGACATCCCCCGGATGCGCCCCAGCCAGGCGGACAGGTCAGGTCGCGCGATCTTTGCAGTCGAGGCGGGCGGCAGGTCGAACGGCATGCGGGCTCCGGGACGCGGTCGCATCTCGTTTACCAATCACATGCTACCCAAAGGTGTATTGCGGTCGTCTGTCACGGCGGCGAGTCGAGGTCGGCGTTGACCCTTGTCGTTCAGAGCGTTGCTGAAGTGCCGTCCACGCCGCGCGGCCTGCTGTCGATGCGCGATGCGATGGTGCATGTCTTCTACAATCAAAAAGCGATTCTGGCCTGTCTGATCCTTGGGCTGGCGGTAGGGGTCGGTGCGGCCCTGTTCACGCCGCCCAAGTTCACGGCCGAGAGCCTTGTCCTGCTGCGGATCGGTGCGACCGAGGCGGCGCAGGAGGGGCTGAACGGGCCCCAGGTGTTTCAGGGCGGCGAGGCGGTCGCGCGCGCCCTCGAGTCCGAGGTCCAGATCGTTCGCAGCGACCCGGTGATCCAGGCGGCCATGACGCGTCTGGCCGAGGAGCGGGGCGGCGGGGCGCCGAATCCCAAGGCGATGGCCGCCTTCGCAAAGGCGCTGAAGGTCGAGATCGAGACGGGCTCCAACGTCATGCGCATCGCCTTCGCCGATGAGGATCGCGACCACGCCCTGACCGCCGTCCAGGCCGTCATCGACGCCTACGCCGACCGCCGGGCGGAGCTCTATGTCAACGCCTCGCGCGAGCGTCAGGACGGGGAGATCGCCCGTTACGACCGCGCCCTGAACGATACCGAAAGCGAGATCCAGCGGATCCGCACCGACCATGACGTCCTCGACATCGACAAGGACGTCGGCCTGGCCTCCGACCGGCTTGAGGCCCTGATCCAGCGCGCGGGTCAGGCGCAGGAGCGGCGCGGCGCGGTGGCCGCCGAACTGGCCGCCGTCGGCCGTCAGCTGGCCTCGACGCAGGAGCGGGTGCTGGACAGCCAGGAGCGCACCAACTCCACGCCCAACGACGAGGCGCGCAATACCCTGCTGCGGCTGCGTCAGGACCGGGCGCACATCGTCGAACAGTACAACGAGGACTGGCCGGGCCTTGCCGAGATCGACGCCCGTATCGCCGCCGCCCAGGCCCAGATCGTCGAGAACGCCCAGGACATCCGCTCCAGCGACCGGACCATACGCAACCCGGTCGTCGACCTGCTGGTGACACGTCGCGCCTCGCTCGGGATCGAGCTGGCTTCGTTGCAGCGTCAGTCGGCGGAACTCGCGACCCAGCTGGCGGCGGCGCGGGCGCGGGTGGCGGACCTGCGCGACGCCGAGATGCGGCTGCACGATCTGGAGCGCAGCCGCTCGGCGTCCGAGACCATCCATCGCAGCCTGCTGATCGGTCGCGCCGGAGCCGCCCTGGAGGATCAAGCCGTCGACGACAGCAACACCACGGTCCGTATCGTCCAGCCGCCGACCGCGCCGCAGACCGGACGCGACCTGCGACCGACCCTGATTCTGGCCGGCGGCGCGCTCGGCCTCGCCCTGGCGGTTGCGACGGCAGCGGCGGGCACGGCGATGCGACAGGTCTTCATCGCGCCCGGAGAGGCGGAGAGTTCGCTCGGGCTCGACGCCCTGATGACGATCGACGCCGCCGCCGCCGATCCGCGGTCGGGGGAAGGGCGCGCGGCGATCGCACGTCTGGCGGGTCTGTTGCTGGACGTCGTCGTGGACGGGCGGCCGCTGCAGGTCGTCCAATTCGTGGGCGACAGCGCGCCGGGCAAGAGCCGGCTGGCGCTCGGCGTGGCCCAGGCCATGGCGGCGCGCGGCGAAGGCTCCGTCCTGCTGATCGACCTCGACGCCGCCGACCATTACCGCAAGAAGGCCGCCGGCGCAGTCCAGAGATTGCCCGCCGGATCGACCCATCTGGATGTCGCTCAGTCGTCGTCGCCCGGCCTCTGGGCCGCCGTCAATCCGACCGAAACGCCGCTGGGCGAACCCGCTGCGACGGCAGAGGAGGCGCGGGCCTTCCTCGACCTGATGCGGGGCGCCTTCGGCCGCGTCGTTGTGGTGGCGTCCCGCGATTTCGAGGCGCCCGAGGTGCGGCGTCTGTACGGCCTGGCCGACGCCAACATCCTGATCCTGCAAGCCGAATCGACCCGAGAACCGGCGGCGCGGCGGATGCGCGAGGTCGTTCTGGCGTCCGGTGGTGATCTGCTGGGCTTTGTGCTGACCGGCCGGCGTCGCTATGTTCCGGAGGCGCTCTACCGATGGTTCTGACCTTGATCCGCCGACTGGCTGTCGTCGGCCTCGCCCTTATTCTGACGGCCTGCGGTACGACCCAGTCGATCAGCCCGCGCGAGCGCGAGCCGCACAGGTTCGCCCCGTGGAGCGACGCGGCGCCAGCCTATCGTCTCGGCGTCGGCGACCGGCTGAAGGTCGACTATCTGCTGACTCCCGAACTGACCCAGGACGCCGTGGTCGAGCCGGACGGTTTCGTCAGCCTGCGCGTCGCCGGTCGGCTGGCGGCGCAGAACCTGACACCGTCCGAACTGGAGCGGACAGTGCGCGAGGCCTCGGCCCTTCGCCTGCGCCAGCCGATCGTCAGCCTGTCGGTGACCGAGGCCCGGTCGGCGCGGATTATCGTGGGCGGGGCGGTGCAACGACCCGGGGTCTACCCTCTGTCGGCCCGCGCCTCGACCCTGGAAGCGATCATGCTGGCCGGCGGGTTCTCGCCGGAGAGCCGGATGGATCAGGTCGTCGTCATCCGACAGCGGCCTGGCGTTCCGGCCATGTTGCGCACCATCGACCTGCGTCGGTTCGTCGAAAGCGGCGGCGCAGACAGCGGCATCGCCCTCGCCTCGGAAGACATCGTCTTCGTCCCGCGCAGCCGCATCGCCGAGGTCGACCTGTGGATCGACCAGTACGTCAACCGGCTGCTGCCGTTCAGCCGGTCGATCTCCTACACCAACACCTATGGAGCGGTGCCATGAGCGCCTTCCCGCGTCGCCGGTTCCTCGGCGTGGACTTCACCCCGCTGGACCTGGAAAAGGCGGTCGGAGAGATCGTCGCCCGCGATCCGACCGCCCCCTTTGCCTTCGTCGTGACCCCGAATGCGCAGCATGTCGTGGCCGCGCGCTCCGGCGACCTGCGTTTCGCGGGCCCGCAAGCCAGAGCGTGGATGGTGCTCAACGACAGCCGCATCCTGCGCCTCCTGTCGCGTCATCTGTTCCGCAGCGATCTGCCGGTCGCGGCCGGCAGCGACCTCGTCGAGCGACTGTTTCAAGGCGGCGTCCCGGCCGATGCGACCCTGACCCTGATCGGCGGCGATGCCGAGGTCGAGGCCGCCCTGCGACGTCGTTTCGGTATTCGGTCCGTCGCCCGGTTCACTCCCTCGTTTGGCTTCTGGCGCGATCCGGCGGAGGTCGAGCAATGTCTCGCCTTCGTCCGGGCCCATCCCGCCCGCTACGTCTTCCTGATCGCCGGCGCTCCGCAGTCGGAGGACCTCGCGCGCCGCCTGTCGGACATGCCGGACGTCACCGGCGTCGGTCTGTGCGTCGGCAGCGCGCTGAACTTCCTGACCGGCCGTATCCGTCGGGCGCCGCGATGGATGCGCGAAGCCAGTCTGGAGTGGGCCTGGCGGCTGGCGCTGAACCCGGCCGGGCATTTCCGCCGGGTGTTCATCGAGTCCGCGCCGATCCTGTGGATCGCCCTGGTGGAGCGGCTGCGGACCGACCGGCGCCCGGCATGACCGCCGCGACGCGAGGGCGCATCCTTCGCGTCGGGACGCCGGCTCGCGCGCATAGCGGAGCGCCTGCGGTTTCGGACATCACGGTCTGGCGCGTCCTGATCCTGGTCCTGACATTGCCGATGTTCGGCGGACTGCTTTTCTATGTGGTGGACGCCAAGGCCTTCTATCTGCTGGCCAAGGTCTGGCCCCTGCTGACCGCGCCCCTGACCCTGATCGCGGCATGGCGGCTGAACCCGCCGTACCAGCCGCTGGTCCTGGCGATCTGCGCCTGGTTGCTCGGGGTGACGCCCTTTATCGGGGTAACCCAGCTCGGGAACGATGTGGTCGGCGCGGTGGCCTCCAGCGCCAAGATCTGGCCCCTGACCGGCGCGCTCGGCGCCGCGGCCATGCTGTGGATGGTGCGTCCGACGCCGGACGATCTGGCGCGGGCGATCCTCGTGCTGGCAGGGCTGACGTTCGGCTTCCTCGTCGGCGCCTGGCTGTTCGCGCCGGAGTCCCTGTTTCATCAGGGGATCGAGGACACCAAGATCTTCCTTACCGATCTGGAGCGCGGTCGCCGCATCAACGTCCCGACCATGTTCGGCGTCATGGCCCTGTTCCTGATCAACCGGTCGTTCTGGGGCCGCCCGGCGGTGTGGAAGGCGTTGCTGATCGGGATCGGTCTCGTCTGCATGGTCATGATGTACAAGCAGCGGGCCCAGATCGGCGGCACGGTCGCTGTGCTCGGCGTGGGCGCCATGCTGAGCCTGCGGCGCTGGCAAGGGCCGGCGATGATGGCCGCCGTCTCCGTCGTCATCGCGGCCGCCCTGCCGGTGAGTTTGTGGCTGGGGCAGAATGCGGCGGACAGTCTGGGCGGCTCGCTCAGCATGCGCCAGATCGAGGCCGAGGCCGCGCTACGTTTCCTCAACGACCAGCCCTTGCGCTGGATCACCGGCGTCGGCAGCGCGACCCGGGTCGGTGACGTGACCCTTGGCGATATCGTCGGCACCCCCTTCTTCTTCCCGTCCGACCTCGGCTGGCTGGGGGTGGTGTTCGAGTACGGACTGATCGGCGCGGGCCTCATGCTCGCGCTGCATCTGTATGCGATCCGGTTGGCCGGGCAGGCGGCGCGAAGCGGAGGGTTGGCGGCCCGTGCCGTGTTCGACTATTCGATCTTCCTGCTGGTCGTCTCGCCCGTGGTCTCGGTGGTGCTGTCCCCCGGAGAACTGGCGACGGTGCTGGCCCTGGCGTGGTGGCTCAGAACACCTCAGGCCCGACCAGGTGCCGCGTCACCGTCCGCACCATGATGCTCAGGTCCAGTTGCAGCGACCAGTTGCGCATGTAGTCGAGGTCCAGTTCCACCCCTCGCTCGGCCTTCTCCAGCGTATCGATGCCGCCGCGCATGCCGTTGATCTGGGCCCAGCCGGTGATGCCCGGCTTGATCTGGTGACGGGCCGCATAGGTGCGCACCGCCTCGGCGTAGGGGTCCGATCCGATGCGCATTCCGGCGACGTGGGGGCGGGGTCCGACGATCGACATCTCGCCCTTCAGCACGTTCAGTAACTGGGGCAGTTCGTCGATCGAGGTGCGCCGAAGGAGGGCGCCGATCTTCGTCACCCGGGGATTGCCGCGGACCTGCCCCCCCGCGCCGTCGTCGGTCGCATCGACCGTCATGGTGCGCAGCTTGTAGATCGAGAAAGGCCGCCCGTTGAAGCCGATCCGATCCTGACGAAACAGTACCGGACCCCCTCCCGACAGGGCGAGAGCCGTCGCCGCCACGGCCATCAGCGGCGCGGTCAGGATTATGGCGCAGGCGGCCACGACGTAGTCCTGCGCCTGTTTCACCAGCCCTTGCGTGCCTCGGAAGGGATGGCGGGTCAGTTGCAAGGCGGGGATGCCGGCGACCTCGGTCAGAGCGCTGGATCGCGACAGGAAGCCCGGCCGTTCGAGGGGCGCGACCACGTCGGCCGAGATCCACTGCAGCCGGTCGCCGAGCGCGAAGATATCCTCCGACCGGCTCCAGGGCAGGGCCAGGACGATCAGGTCGACGCGACGGGTCTGGGCGAGGCGACGCAGATCCTCGACGGTTCCCGCCACGCCCGGCGCCCGATCGTCGAACAGGCCGACGAGTTCGAGGTCGCGGTGCCATTCCTCGCGCCGGATGCGGCGGATCAGATCGCCGGCCATCAGGGTCGCGCCGACGACGGCGACCCGGCGCCTCAGCGAACCGCGCGTCCACAGGGCGTTGACCACGCGGGCGCAGGCCAGACGCCCGGCGCCCAGACCGAGCAGCACGGCCAACAGCCACAGCGACAGCCACAGGTTGGCGGTCAGCACGGTCGGCTCGAAGGCCCAGACCACGGCGCGGTTCGCCAGCGCCGCCAGGGCGACGCCCACGATCACGTCGATGGCCTGGTTGCGAACGCCGCGATACCGTTCGACGCGGTAGCCGCCCCAGGTCGCCAGCGACGCCCCGAAGACGACGGCGCCGACCAAGCCCGCGATCACCGTCTGCCAGATGGACAGCGGCGGCGGCCCGGCGATGTCGAGATAGTGGAAGGTCATAGCGACGCCCAGGATGACGGTCGCGTCAGCCACGCCGACCATCCGGTTCATCATGCCCATGGAGACGCGAACAAACGGCGTCGACGGGGCGATCTCGCGGCGCGGCTTGCGCCGTCGCTCGGTCGAGACCGACGGGTCGGAGAGGGTCTGGATCGTCACAGGTCGAACTCTTGCAGGCGACGGAAGAGGGTCACGGGCGAACGTCGTCGACAACGGTCGCCAGTGCGGGCGACGTGGTGGGGAGGGCGGCGCGGGGCTTGCGCGGCCGGGGCTTGAAGGCGGCGATCAGGGGCCGCTCCAGCGTCACATGGGCGAACCAGCCGACGACCGAGGTCACCACGATGGAGCCGGCGACGTAGAGCCAGGGCGAGATGTCGATCCCGGTCAGACGTATGGCCTGCGCCATGGCCGACAGCAGGACCGGGTGGATCATGTAGAGCGGGTAGGAAGCGTCGCCGACGGCCTTCAGCGCAACGATCGAGGGAAGCCGTCCGGTCTGCTCCACGGCGACCAGACCGGCGACGATCAGGACGACCGGCAGGGCAAACAGGATCAGCCTTCCGCTCGCGTTCGCATCGATCACCGCACCGCCCAGGATCAACAAGGCAAGGCCCAGCCCGAAGACCCAGCCGCCATGGTTCAGCCAGGCCCGCGGGATCCTCGGCATCACCATGGCCAGCATCACGCCGAAGGCGATCTCGGCCATGAAGGGAGAGGCGTAGAAGTGGGCGATCGGCGGCAGGGGCAAGACGGACGCCGCCGCCAGCAGGAGTAGCACGCCGACCACGAAGCCTGCCCGCCACGTGCTCTTCATCGCCAGTCCGACGGCGAGGAGGACGTAGAAGGCCATCTCGTAGTTCAGGGTCCAGCCCGGGATCATGACGGGTTTCAGACCGACGCCCTCGACGGGATTGGGCCAGGCGACGAACAGGTAGGACGACACGATGTGCGGCAAATCGAACCGCGTGCTCTGCAACAGCTGCGGCGAGACGATCAGCAGTCCGACCATCAATGTCGTCAGCAGCCAGTAGAGCGGCACGACCCGGGTGAACCGCTTCTGCAGGAAGACCATCGGCGAAACCGGCCGCTGACCGAGGATCAGCCACATGACATAGCCCGAGATGACGAAGAAAATCTCGATCCCCGCCTGCAGGACCTGGGTGTTGGGCAGGCCGACCTGGCCCTGGGCATGCCAGACGACCACCCCCAGCGCGGCGACCGCGCGCAGGTACTGGATCGAGACGAGTTCGGTGCGCGGCGGGGCGGCGGCGATCGATGCGGTCATGGGTGCGCCTTTCAGGGTTCGCACGTACAGGTTGCATCAGAGAGGTTGAGGATGTGTTCCGAGACCCGAACGGTCTGTCTGCGCCGCCAAACAGGAAGAAGCTGACCAGTCGCGTCGGTTGCTCAACGGGCGGGTTGGCGGCATTTACCGTATGGAAAGCGACTTATGGTTGTTTTCGGTCATGGCTGCACAGGGCAGTCGAGGACCCGCCGTGGCGAACATCGACCAGACCTTCGCAGAGACCCAGGCGCCGCCAAGCCTCCGGCGCGACGCGGTCTCCGCCTGGTGGCGCACCGGCATGGCGACGCGCCTCAAGCGCCGCCGTATCGAGATCATGGGCCGCATCCTCGGCATCGACTTCTTCGATGGGCCGGGCCTGTCGATCTGCGACATCGGTTGCGGCTCGGGCAAGGACTTCATCCGTCCTCTCGCCGGCACGCCGCACCGCCTGACCGGCGTGGACGTCGTCGACGTGGATCTCCAGCAGCCGAACTTCCAATTTATCCAGTCGGACGCGGGGAAGATCGACGTCCCGGATGGTCTCTACGACCTCGCCGTCAGCTTCGGCGTCCTTGAACACATCGAACCGATGGAACACCTCTGCGAGGTCGTCTCCGAGATCCGCCGGATATCGAAGCGGTTCGCCGTCGTCGTCCCCTGCGTTTCCACCCGACTGGAGCCCCACGTCCTGAAGTTCGGCTGGCCCCTCCAGCCCGCCCGCGAACGGATCGACATCAACTACCTGTCAGACCAGGCCTGGCTGAAGTTTCAGGGTTTCAGCGAGGCGAAGACCTACCGCTTCGACTATGTCCCCGGCCTGATCACCAACCTGATGATCGTCGGCTGAGCAACGCCACCAGCGCTTCTGTCATGCCCTGTGCCTGCGTCCGCCACGCCTTTTCAACACAACGACATGTGATCAGCCGAACCGCGCGTCCGGAAATTTCGAAGCGGGGCCGGCTTCTGCCCGTATTTGCGGACAGTGCCCGTTAAGCCTACAGATTAGGCGAACGGGGGACTGCGAGCATGCAAGGCGTGGTGGATGGTCGGCGGAATCTGATCGTTGGCGCGACGATCGCCAGCGGGGCCTGGGCGTTCGGTTCGATGGCGACGGCTGCGTCCATCACCGTGAATACCTTGAACGGCACGACCGCGAATGACGGCGTGTGCAGCCTGCTGGAAGCTGCGGCGAACGCGAATACCGACTCGCAGGTCTGGGTCGACTGCGCGGCGGGGGCGGGGACCGACACCATTTTCCTGAACGGATTGAGCGGGACCATCGTGCTTTCCGGTCAGGTCGCGCTTACGACCAACGCCTTCATCCAAGGCCCGGGCGCGGCCCAGCTGGCGATCAGCGGCAACAACGCCAGCCGCGTCTTCTATGTTCACAACGCGGCCGTTTCGATCAGCGGGGTGACAATCACCGGCGGAGCGACCGGGGGGGCCGGCGGCGGCGGCGTGTTCAGCAACGGCGGAACGCTGACGATCTCGAACTCCCGAATCACGGGCAATGCGTCTGGATCTGCAAGAGGCGGCGGGATCGGCGCGAACGGTGGTTCCGTGACGATCACCAGCAGCACGATATCCGGCAACACCGGGTCGAGGGGCGGCGGTGTGTCTCTCTTCAACGCAGCGGGTTCCATCGATCTGACGGAAATCAGCGGCAACACCGCCTCAACCAGGGGCGGGGGGGTGTTCCTCTACAACATCAACTCAGGCACGGTCAGCGTCACTCGCTCCGTGGTGAGCGGGAACACATCGAACGGGCGCGGCGGCGGGCTGGCTCTCTACAGGGTGAATGTTCCCACCCTGATCCAAGACACGACTGTATCCGGTAACATCGCCAACAATCGCGGGGGCGGCCTGTTCCTCTACAAGAACGCTGGCGCAGTGACCTTCGATCGCGTCACTGTTCGAGGCAATGAGGCCCGCACCGCCTCCGGGGCGGGCGGCGGCGTCTACCTCTACAAGACAAACTCGGCTGTCGTGTTTCAGAACAGCACCATCAGCGGAAACTCGGCCGCCACCAATGGCGGTGGATTGGCTTTCCGGGGCCCAGACACCGGTAACGTCACCATCGGGAACACCACGATCGCGGGCAATACAGCGGGCGGCGCCGGCGGCAATATCAACGGCGGCGGAAGCCCGCTCGCGGTCGCGGTCCGCAACTCGATCGTGGCAGATGGCACGGCCGGAGGAGTTGGCCCGGACATTTCCACGGGCTCGCTCTCATTGAGCGTCAACTACAGCCTCGTCGAGAACACATCGGGCGCAACCTTCACGGGCGCCAATAACCTGACCGGTGTCGATCCCCAGCTCGGCGTTTTCGCGAACAACGGTGGCCTCACCCAGACGCGCATGCCTTCCGCAGCCGGTCCGTCGGTGAACGCCGGCGACCCCGCGTTCGCAGCCCCGCCCTCGGTTGATCAGACAGGCAATCCGCGGGTTGCCAACGGACGCATCGACATGGGCGCCGTCGAGATCCAGGCGCCGCTACCCGTTCCGACGCTCGGCGAATGGGCCATGATGATGCTGACTGCGCTTCTCGGGCTGGCGGGACTGTCGACCCTGCGCCGCCGCGCGCGCTGATCACGGGCTGACGGCCGCCGCATGCGCCTTTCGGCCGAGTTTGTTCAGCTCAACATTCGGTTCGACGCCGACGCGCTCGCCGCGGAGATCGCCGCGATCCCCGAGGCCGCTTGGCGGCCGCATCCGGAAGGTCACGCGGGCAACAGCGCATTGCCGCTCGTCGCCCTGAACGGCGACCCGTTGAACGACGGCGTTCGCGGCGCGATGGCCCCGACGTCGCACCTTACGGAGCGACCCTATCTCCGGCAGGTGCTCGCCGCTCTCGACGCGCCGATCGGGCGCACGCGCCTGATGCGTATCGACGGCGATGCAGACGCGACCCTGCACGTTGACCTGAACGTCTACTGGCAGACGCGAATGCGGATCCACATCCCCATCGTTACAACGCCGGACGTCCTGTTCGTCGTGGGGGATGCGCAACTGCATATGGCGCCCGGCGAAGCCTGGATCTTCGATACCTGGCATCTGCACAATGTGATCAACCCCGCGCCAACCCGACGTATTCATCTGGTGATCGACACCGAGGGATCCGGGATGATCGACAGACTCATTTCGACCGGCCGGTCATACGGAACGCCGCGCTGGCTCGCGCCCCTCGATCCGCCGATCGTCCAGCCCGGACAGCTGCTCAATGCGGTGTTTGAAACGGAAGCGCAGACCTTGCCGGTCGTGGCGGATCCCCAACGCCTGACGAGTCTGTCTGACATCATACGAGACGGCCTGTCGGCGCACGGCGAGGAGAGGATTTTGACGCCGGAAATCGACCGCTTCCTGTCGGCTTGGGCTTTGCTCTGGGAGGGCTGGGGCCCCAGGCCGGGTGGCTGGCGGCGATATGCCGATCTGATCCATGACACCTCGGACAGGCTGGCGAGCCTGCCCAAACTCGCCCCCCTTTCCAATGGGCTCGATCCAGCGAATGTATTCCGCCAGATCGTATTGCAGCCGGCGCTGAATACCGACCTGATGGCCCCCGCAAGCCAGGAGGCCGAACGCTTCGACAGGCCGGTCTTCATCGTCTCGTCACCCCGGTCGGGATCGTCCCTTCTGTTCGAGACGCTCGCACGGGCGAGGGGGCTGATGACGATCGGCGGTGAAAGCCATGCCGTGATCGAAGGCATCGACGTACTGCATCCCGCGTCTCGCGAATGGTCGTCAAATCGCCTGGACGCGAGCGATGCGGCTCCATCGACTGTCGAGGCGTTGGCGAAGCGCTGGGTGGCCGAGGCCAGAGACCGGGACGGCAAACCGCCCGTCAAAGGTCGGTTCCGGTTCTTGGAAAAGACGCCGAAAAACAGCCTCAGAATCCCGTTTCTCAAGGCCGCCTTTCCAGACGCCAGGTTCGTCTATCTGTTCCGCGACGAACGGGCGACGCTGGCCAGTATGATGGAGGCGTGGCGGTCCGGGCGGTTCGTGACCTATCCGCAGCTTCCACACTGGCCTGGACGGCCGTGGTCCCTGCTTCTGCCCGAGGGGTGGCGCGAGTGGAGTCAGCTACCCTTGCCGCACCTGGTCGCCGAACAATGGAGAGCCACGACACAGACCGTGCTCGACGACCTTGCCGAGCTGCCGGCCGATGATTGGTGCGTCGTAAGCTACGACCGGCTGGTCGAGGCCCCCGAGGCCGAGATGGAGCGACTCTGCACCTTCCTGGATCTCGACTGGGATCAGACCTTGAAGGGTCCGCTGCCGGCTTCGTCGATGACATTGACGCCGCCGTCGCCTGACAAATGGAAGAGCCAGGCGGAGGAGCTGAAGCCTGCCCTCGTTCGCGTCCAGGACCTCGCCGAGCGTGCCAGGGGTCTCTTCGCGCGCGAGCCCAGGCAACGCGATGTCCCGCCGGCCGAAGCCGTTTTGATCAACGCGTCGCCTGCCGCGCCTGTGAAGATCGAGCCCTTCGCCAGCAGTCACACCAGCAACTTCCCGGAACTGCTCGCGGCGATCGGCGGCTCCCTTGTGGTATCGACCTATCAGAGCGGACGGGTCGTGTTGCTCCGCGCGCAGGGTGAGCGTCTCAATACGCACTTCAGCGCCTTCGCCAGCCCGATGGGAATGGCGTTTGACGGCTCAAAGCTCGCGATCGCCTCGCTTTCGGAGATCTGGGACTACAGGAACACGCCAGCGGCGGCCGAGCGTCTCCACCCTCCCGGGCACGACGCCTGTTTCCTGCCTCGCAACATGCATGTGACCGGCGACATACGGGTGCACGAGATCGCGTTCGGCCGCGATGAGCTCTGGGTCGTCAACACCCGGTTCTCGACGCTTTGCACACTCGACGCCGAACACAGCTTCGTACCGCGATGGAGGCCGGCCTTCGTGAGCAGGCTGGCTGCCGAGGATCGCTGCCACCTGAATGGTCTGGCCATGGTCGACGACGCTCCCCGGTACGCAACGGCGCTCGGCGTTTCGGACGTCGCGGAGGGCTGGCGGGCCAACAAGTCGGCGGGTGGCGTCATCATCGATATCAGCACCGACCAGATCGTGGTCGAAGGGCTATCGATGCCTCACTCGCCCCGGATTCATCTGGGAAGCCTGTGGGTTCTGGAAAGCGCCAGGGGCGAGCTCTGCAAAGTCGATCTCGCCACCGGTGCGCGTGAAACGATCGCCGCCTTGCCGGGATTCGCTCGCGGTCTGGCCTTCCACGGCCCCTATGCGTTCGTTGGACTGTCCCAGGTTCGGGAAGACGTCTTCGCCGACATTCCGCTCGGCCAGCGCCTCGCGCCGGAAGATCGGGCCTGTGGAATATGGGTGGTGGACGTACGCGATGGCGCGACCCTTGCCTGGATGAGGTTCGAAGGCGAGATCCAAGAAATCTTCGACGTCCAGATGCTGCCGAACCTTCGCTTGCCGGACATTCAGGAGCCCGGATCCGATCTGGTCGCCAACTCGATCATCCTGTCAGACGACGCGATGACGCAGGTCGGGTAAGCTGGGCGGCTCGGCATGGCGCTGTCGGCGCAGCGCAGGCTCGTCTCCGCCAAGGGGGGGCGAGAAAGGGCTATAGAACAGCTTGTTGCCGACCTATCTTGGCGCCGAGAGTCTTCGGTCGGCATCGATCTGAAACCTGCCCGCCGATACCCGCAACATTTCCAGCCGATTCCGAACATCCTGTTCGGCGGCGGGATTCTCGATGTCATGGGATCGCGCCGGTCTTATCTGACAACGAACTGACGAACCGAGTGATGACGCCGTCAGCGCGAAAGGGCGATTGTCCCGCTCATCGGGCCGCCAAGCATGGCCGCCGTAAATCAAGAGGGGCTCATATGTCGAACTTCCGGTTTTCCCTGGCCTGCGTAAGCGCGCTGGCCTTGTTCGCGGGCGCATGCGCGACGCCGCTCACCGGCGAAGAGACCGATGTATCGGACGCGGGCGAGATGACCGTAGGCGCGGGCACCCCCGTGCTCGCGGCCGCCGAGACTGTCGCGGTCGGAACGGCGAACGCCGATGCGGCTGACGACCCTGCGATCTGGGTCGACCCGCGCGATCCGTCCCGCGTCGTCATCTTCGGCACCGACAAGAAGGCCGGCCTCTATTCCTATCGCCTGGACGGAACGGTTCTGCAGAACCTCGCGGGTGGAAACCCGAACAACGTCGATCTGCGCGACGGCTTCATGGTCGGCGGACGAAGCCAGGTGCTCGTCGCCGCCAGCGACCGCAGCCCCGACCGTTTCGGCATCACCCTGTTCCTGATGGACCCGACCACGCTCCAGACCCGGTACTGGGGCCTCGTTCCCGTGGATCTTGAGGAGCCCTACGGGCTTTGCGTCGGAAAGCGCGGCGATCAGTTCATCGTCATGATCAACGGCACTGACGGTCAGGTCCGTCAGGTCGCGGTGTCGGCCGGCGCGGACGGAGCGCCCGCCGCCGTCGAGCAGAAGCGCTATGCGGTCGGCAGCCAGACCGAGGGCTGCGTCATCGATGATGAGACGGGCTACGTCTATATCGGCGAAGAGGCGCGGGGCGTCTGGCGCTATTCCCTCGACCCGGCGCAGGGCTCGCGCCGCATTTCGATCGCCCAGGCGCCGAGCGCCGCGCTGGTTCCCGATGTCGAGGGCCTGGCCATGCTCAAGCAGAATGGCGAGACCTGGCTGTTCGCTTCGAGCCAGGGAGATTCCGCATTCGCCGTCTGGCGTGTCGACGGCCAACCGACCTATCGCGGGCGTTTCTCGGTCGTGTCGGGCGGCGGGATCGACGCGGTCACCGGAACCGACGGCATCGCCGCACTGGCGGGTCCTGTCGGGCCGTATTCCCAGGGTTTGATCGTCGTTCAGGACGACGTCGACGAAATCCCGGGCTCGACTGGCGAACGCCAGAACTTCAAGCTCGTAGACTGGGCTGCGATCCGGGCCGCTCTGGGTCTGTGACGGCGGGGGCGACGAGGTCGGCAGTCCAGCCGACCTCGGCCCTTAGTCCGCCCAGGGTCGAACGCGTCAGGGTCAGCGTGCCCCCCGACGCCGTGACGAGGTCGCGCGCGATGGCCAATCCGAGCCCATGGCCCTGACCGCTTTCGTCAAGCCGGGCGCCGCGCAGAACCGCTTCCGCCTCGTGCTCCGCCGCAATGCCGGGGCCGTCGTCCTCGATCGCCACCCACAGCGACGAGCCGGTTCGCCCCGCTCGCACCAGGACCTGACGTCGGGCGAAGCGCGCTGCGTTTTCAAGCAGGGGCCCGAGCAGTTCGGCCAGGTCGTCCTGCTCCATCGGGGCATTGAAGCCTTCCGGCACGTCGTTGGTGAAGGCGATGCGCTCACCGTGGGTCGTCTGTTCGATGACGCCCAGGACATCCTCGACCCCTTCGCGAACGGCGCTGGTTCCGCGACGGACCGCAGCGACACGGCTGCGCGCCAGTTCCCGCTCGACCGTGGCGGTGGCGGAGGCGATGGCGCGGTCGAGGCGGTCGGCGATCCGGCTGTCTCCGGTCTCTCGCAATCGCCGGCTCTGGGCCTGCAAGGCTGACAGCGGGGTCTTCAACCCGTGCGCCAGGTCGGCCGCCCGACCCCGTGCCTGGCTGAGTTCGTCCTCGCTGGCCGACAGCAGCGCATTGATGGTCTCGGCCAGAGGCTGGACCTCCTCCAGCCAGGGTTTGGCCAGACGGGCGGATGCGCTCGGCCGGAGGGCGGCGAGATCCTCGCGAATGCGCCGCAAGGGGCTCAGACCCAGGTGCACCTGGGTCACTGAGGCCGCAGCGAGGAACAGCCAGAGGCCGCCGAGGAACATGGCAAGGTCCCGCCCGAACTCGGATTGCGCGGAGGCGATATCGTCCGCGTCCTCGGCGATCTGTACAACGACGGGCGGTCCATTGGGGTTCAGGCGGATAGACCGCTGAAGGACCACGATGGGCTTGTCGAACGGGCCGGCGATCTGTTTCAGAACCCATCGGTCGGCCGGAACGGAAGCCGGGACCGGAAGGGTCTGGTCCCAGAGAGATCGTGATCGGAGCGCCGTCGCCGGCGTCGACGCCTGCCAGTAGAGTCCGCCGGCCGGTATGCTCAGCCGGGGATCGGTCAGCTCGGCGTCCAGCGCCAGCGAGGCGTCTGCATTTTGGGTCAGGCCGGCGGTCAGGCGAGTGGCGTCGCGACTGAGCTCCAGCGTCAGCCGCCGCTCAAGATGGCGCTGGAACAGCACGGTCATGAAGAGCCAGGCCACCAGCACCGCAGCCAGCATGGCGATGCCGCCGCCCAGCAGCAGTCGCCAGCGCAGGGAGCGGGTGATCACGGCGTTTCTTCCAACAGGTAGCCGAACCCTCGCCGGGTCGCGATGAGGTCGGAGCCGAACTTTCGGCGCAGGCGAGCGACGACGGCTTCGATGGCGTTGGCGTCGCTGGCGTCGCCCGCGCCGTATAGATGTTCGGCCAGTTCGCCGGCGGAGACCGCACGACCGATCTGATGTGCCAGGTAGTCCAGCAGTCGAAACTCGAGCGGAGACAGGCGAGCCGGCACGCCGTTGAACGAGGCCGACATCCGCGTCGTGTCCAGGCGCAGTCGACCGATCGAGACGACGGTGGACAAACGGCCGGCGCCGCGCCGGATCAGCCCGCGCAGGCGTGCGATCAACTCGCCCATCTCGAACGGCTTGGCGAGATAGTCGTCGGCGCCCGCCTCGATGCCCTCGACCTTGTCGGTCCAGTCGCCTCTCGCGGACACGATCAGGACTGGAAAGGCGCGTCCCGCCGCTCGCCACCGCCGCAGCACGGAGATGCCGTCCAACCGCGGGAGGCCAAGGTCCAGCACGGCGACGGCATAGTCCTCGACATCGCCCGCGAACCAGGCGGAGTCGCCGTCCGAACTGACATCCACGACGAAGCCCGCGGCCTCGATGGCGCGTTTCAGGTCCGCCTGGATATCGGGGTCATCCTCGACAACGAGGCAGCGCATTCAGTCGTCCTCGATCTCCAGAACGACGCCGTCCTGGGCTCTGAGTTTGACCTCCCTGACGCGGCCCGTCGAGGTCAGAACCTTCACTTCGTAGCGCCATACACCGTGGTGGCGCTCCAGCTCGACATCGATGACGTCGCCGGTCACGCGCGTGGCTACGATCGACAGGATGCGGCCCAGCGGCAGGATTTCGCCCCGCTGAAGCGCAGCGAGCGCGGCCTCGTGATCACCATCATCGCCCGGGTTGGCCAGGACCGGCGTGGCGGCGGATCCGGCGAACAGCACGAGCCCCAGCGCGATGACCTTCAGGGGAGGGAGGATTTTCATGGGGCGATGATCCACCACGGCGCCTGACATTTCGCTGACGGCGACAAGACCCCGGACGTCAGACTGGACCACCTAGGAAAGGTTCTCTTCCAGGATCGCCTCCACCATGTTCATCGCCCAGACGCCCGGACAGTCCAGACCGTGGTCCATCGCCTGTGGAACGGCCTTGATACTTGCCGCATCGCCCGCCGTGGCGCAGGCGCAGTCCGCGCCGTCGGAACCCATCACGACCTATCAGGCCGCGAGCTTCGCCTCGGCGGCTCCGACCAATGCGGGGGACATGCTGGCGCGGGTTCCCGGCTTCTCCATTGTGGAAGCCAATGCGGACGTCCGCGGCTACGACGGGGCGCAGGGAAATGTGCTGATCGATGGAGCCCGCCCGACCAGCAAGCGCGAGAGCCTGTCCGATCTTCTGGCGCGGATTCCCGCCGATTCCGTGGATCGCATCGAGCTGATCCGCGGTGGTGTAGCGGGCGTCGAAATGGCCGGCCATGCGGTCGTCGCCAACATCGTCCGGCGTCGCGATACGTCGGTCGAGGCCGCGCTTCAGACAGGGGGCGTGTTGGCGACGGACGGCTGGGCCGCACCGCAGGGCCAAGCCGAGTATGCACGTCGCTGGGGCGACCGCTCGCTGGAGCTGGCCGTCAGCCTGTCACCGGAATTGGACGATGATTCAGGCCTGGGAACGATCGTCAGACTCAGCCCCCAGGGGCGCGAGACGGATCGACGCGCGCTCGACACCCGGACCGTAAAGACGAAGGCGGATTCCAGCGCCACCTGGCGTCAGCCCTTAGCCGGGGGTGACTTGACCGCGACCGGCGCGCTTCGAGGGGAGCAGGCGCGCACCGACACGGACATCGTCGGCATCTCTCCCTTCCGCGGGCATGAGCGGGTCGATGAGGATGAAGACTTCCTCGAGACCGAAGTCGGCGCCCGCTATGTCCGGCCGTTCGGAGCCGCTGACCGGCTGGAGCTGGTGGCAAGCCAGCAACTCGGCTGGCTGAATGAGGTCGAACGCGGGCGCGACGATGACGATGCCGAGCTGTTTCAACAGAACACCGACACAGGCGAAAGCATCGCCCGCATCGACCTGACCCATGTGCGCTCTGATCACCTGACGTTGACCCTCGGTCTGGAAGGCGCATTCAACTTCCTCGAAAGCCAGGCTCGCCTGGAAGAGAACGGCGCGGTGCAGTCGCTTCCGGGTTCCGATGTGCAGATCGAGGAGCGTCGGGGCGAAGGGTCCGTCGGGGCCACCTGGGCGCCGGCTGACGCCTGGCTGATCAAGGGTGACATCCGGATCGAAAGATCGGCCATCAGCCAGATGGGCGACACGCCGCTGGAACGCACCTTCACCTATGTGAAACCGAGGCTCTCCCTGCGTTGGGACGCGACCAGCGACGATCAGCTGAGGCTGTCGATCTCACGCGAGGTGGGTCAGCTCGCCTTCGCCGATTTCGTCGCGACCGCGTCGCTGGAAACCGATCAGGTGACGGCGGGCAACGCCACGCTGGAACCGGACAAGACCTGGCGTCTGGTCGCGGCCTGGGAGCGTCGTTTGTGGAGCGACGCTTCGGCGACGCTGACCTTCACCCACGACGAGATCAGCGACGTCGTGGACCGCGTGCTGGTGACGAATTCGACCGATGTGTTCGATGCGCCGGGCAATATCGGCGACGGTCGCAGGGACGTGGTCCAGCTGGACGTGTCGGCGCCGCTCGATCGCTTCGGTTTCAGCAGAGGTCGACTGAAGACCTCGTTGCAGTGGCATGAAAGCGAAGTCGTGGACCCGATCACCGGAGAGGTCCGGCGTATCTCTCAGGAGAAGCCGTTCGTCGGCGACATTCTCGTCACCCAGGACCTGCCGGCCCTCTCCATGAACTGGGGCGTGCAGATCGAGCATATCTCTGAGCACAAGACCCGCTACCGGTTCGACGAAGTGTCACGGCAGGCGGAAGCCATCGGCTGGACCGCCTTCGTCGAGCGACGCTTCGGCGGTCACTGGCAGGCACGGCTGGAGGCGACCGACCTGTTCGGTCGCGATTTCACAACGCGCCGCGAACGCTATGACGGGCCGCGATCGACCCGGCCGCTGGACAAGATCGAGCAGCGCGACCGGGTCACGCCGGGCTTCGTCAGCCTGACGTTCCGGCGGACTTTGGGTTAGGCAGTCAGGGCCTGGTTCAGGCGCTCGATCAGCGGACCCTGGACGGCGCCGTTCGAGACGCAGACATTCCCGGCGTGGATATCCAGTGCGGCCCCGTCGACACCCGTGGCCACGCCTCCGGCCTCCTCGACCAGGACGATGCCCGGTCCCATGTCCCAGGCGTTCAGGCATCGCTCCCAGTAGGCGTCCCAGCGACCGGCCGCGACCCAGGCCATGTCCACCGCACAGGCGCCCGTGCGGCGGATGCCCGCGACGTCGCCGCTCAGCAAGGCCATCTCGCGGGCGAAGACGTCATGGTCCGGCTTACCCGAGAAGGGGATGCCGCAGGCCAGAACGGACTCGATCAGGGACGCGCGTTTCGACACATGGACGCGCTGGCCGTTCAGCCAGCAGCCCTTGCCGGTTTCGGCGACGTAGAGCTCGTTCAACACGGGGATGTAGGTGACTCCGGCGACGATCCTGCCTTCACGCGCCAGAGCGACGTTCACGCCCCAGAGAGGGCAGGCGAACAGGAAGTTGGTCGTGCCGTCGAGGGGGTCGACGATCCATTGCTGAGCGTCGTCCGCACCGCCGCTGACGCCGCCTTCCTCGCCCAGGAACGAATAGCTGGGCTGGGCGCGGGCCAGGATGGCGCGGGTTGTCTGTTCGGCCTCCTGGTCGGCGATCGAAACCATGTCGGCGGGGCCGGACTTGGTTTCGATGGTCAGTTCGGATAGCTGGCCGAAGCGTTTTTCCAGGCCCGCGCCGGCGGTCTTGGCGGCCTCGATCATGGCCTTGAGGTCATCGGAAGGATTCAGCATCGTCAGTCTCTCAGGCGGGTGCGCCACAGGCTGGCGGCGAGCAGCATCGAAAGGACCGAAGCCCCGATCCAGACCCAGATCACGGGGCCGAAATCATAAATCTTGTCGTCGCCGACGGTGGTCATGTGGGCTTCGATCATCGCGCCGGAGACGTTTTCCTGCAGCGCGGCGCCGATATAGCTGAACACTCCGATGACACCCATGACCGCGCCGGCTGCTCGTTTCGGCGCGACATCGACGGCGAACAGGCCGCCCAGCGAGGTCACCAGCCCCGTCATGCCCAGGCCGAACAGGATCATCGCCAGATACATCATCGGCAGGGAGGTCGGGCCAAAGAAGAACAACAGCAGACCGATCAGCTCCAGAAGCGCGAACAGCAGGTTGGCGGGCGGCCGTCGTGTGGCGAACAGTTTGTCCGACAGGAAGCCGTACGCGATCGCTCCGCCGATTCCGGCGAGCGTGCTCACGAACAGAAGCGACGCGGCCGTCGGCAGCGACAGCCCACGCGCCTCCTGGAGGTACAGCACGCCCCAGGAGTTGATGGCGTAGCGGGTCACGTAGATCAGGGCGCTGGAGAGCGCCAGAATCCAGATCGCGGGCAGTTTCAGGATCGAAAGCTGGATCTTGAGCACGGTCGATTGCTCGACACGAACCGGGCCGGTGTAGTGGTCGTTGCGCCAATCCGCGACGGCGGGCAGGCCCATGGTCTGTGGCCGGTCACGCAACAGAATCCAGGCGAAGCAGGCGACCGCGACGCCGATCAGGCCGGGGACCCAGAAGCCCGCGCGCCAGCCCATCCAGGTGACGACGGCGCCGACGATCAGGAAGGTGGCGCCCTCGCCGATCGAGTGAGCCGTGGACCAGATGCCGTACATCCGGCCCCGCTCCCGGTTGGAGAACCAGGAGGTCATCGCGACCACGCCGCTGGGCGCGCCGAAGCTCTGGAACCAGCCGTTCAGCCCCCAGACGAAGGCTGCGAACCAGACCAGATTGACTGTGCCCATCAGCATGCAGCACAGGCCCGACAGCAGGAAGGACGCTGTCATGAACTTTCGAATGTCGGCATGATCGGCGAAGAAGCCGTTCGTCAGCTTGCCGATCGCATAGGTCCAGAAAAGCGCCGAGCCGATGAGGCCGAGTTCGGAGGGTGTGAAGACGCCCTGGTCGATCAGCGGCTTTTTCACGACCCCCAGAGCCAGACGGCAGATGTAGATCAGGCCATAGCCCGCCGTGATGGCGATCATCACGCGCAACCGGTAGCGTCGGTACAGGGTGTCGATCAGACTCCTGTCGACCATCTCGGGCAGGTCAGGTCCGGTGGCGAAAAAGCCTAGCAGTCCTCGAGCCATCAAACCCTCCCGGCTGGCGGGACCGCTTCGGGCGCGATCCTCGTTGCGGCAAGCTTATTTCACGCGTGAGAGATATGGAAGAAGAATTCTATTCTATCGCATGGTTGGAATGACGAAGCTCTGGTCCGCGACCGCTCCGGCCTTCATGCCGGGCCACCGCTGGGTCACCGTCTTGGTGCGGGTGTAGAAGCGCACGCCGTCAAGGCCGTACTGGTTCAGGTCGCCGAAGCCCGACCGCTTCCAGCCGCCGAAGGAGTGGTAGGCCACCGGCACGGGGATGGGGACGTTGATCCCGACCATGCCGACCTCGACCTGATCGGCGAACTCGCGCGCCGCGTCGCCGTTGCGGGTGAAGATGCAGACGCCGTTGCCGTACTGATGCTGCGAGGGCAGGGCCAATGCCTCCTCGAAGGTAGCGGCGCGGACGATCTGAAGGACCGGCCCGAAGATCTCCTCGCGATAGGTCTGCATGTCCCCAGTGACATGGTCGAACAGGGTGGGGGCCAGGAAGAAGCCGTTCTCGTGGCCTTGCAGGCTGAACCCGCGCCCATCGACGACCAGTTCGGCCCCCTCGTCGACGCCGGTCTGGATATAGCCCTCGATCCTCGCCTTGTGCGCTGCCGAGACGACCGGGCCGTAGTGGGCGTCGGCGTCGGTGGATACGCCGACGCGCAGGGCCTCTATGGCGGGCAGCAGTTTGGCGCGCAGACGTTCGGCGGTGTCCTCGCCCACTGGCACGACGACCGGCAGGGCCATGCAGCGTTCGCCGGCCGAGCCATAGGCCGCGCCCATCAGGTCGGCGACGGTCTGGTCCATGTCGGCGTCGGGCAGGACGATGCCGTGGTTCTTGGCCCCGCCCATGGCCTGGACGCGCTTGCCGTTCTGGGCGCCGAGGGCGAAGACCGACTGGGCGATGTCGGACGACCCGACGAAACTGACCGCCTTGATCGTCGGATGCTTCAGTATGGCCTCGACCGTGTCCTTGTCGCCGTGGACGACGTTCAGGACGCCGGCGGGAAGGCCGGCCTCGATCATCAGTTCGGCGAGGCGCACCGGCACCGACGGATCACGCTCGGAGGGCTTCAGGATGAAGGCGTTGCCGCAGGCGATGGCCGGGCCGAACATCCACATCGGGATCATGGCGGGAAAGTTGAACGGGGTGATGCCGGCGACGACGCCCAGAGCCTGACGCATCGAATAGACGTCGATGCCGGGGCCGGCTCCCTGGGTGTATTCGCCCTTCAGCAGGTGCGGGATGCCGCAGGCGAACTCGATCACCTCGAGGCCCCGCATGATGTCGCCCTTGGAGTCAGCGACGACCTTGCCGTGTTCGGACGACAGCATGTAGGCCAGCTCGTCCATGTGGACTTCCAGCAGGCGCTTGAACTCGAACATGACGCGCGCGCGGCGCTGCGGATTGGTCGCGCCCCAGCCCTTCTGGGCCTCCGCGGCATTGGCGATGGCGGCGTCCAGTTCGGCGCTCGTGGCCAGCTGGACCCGGGCCTGGACCTCGCCAGTGTTCGGATCGAACACGTCGCCGAAGCGGCCGGAGGCGCCGGCGACCAAGCGGCCGCCGATGAAGTGGTCGATGCTGCGCATGGTCAGTCCTGGGTGGGGGAGGTGGGCCTGAGGATCCAGTCGTGGGCCGGGTCGTTTCGGAAGATCCAGTTGCGTTTCGGACCGGCCATGACGTTCAGATAATAGACGTCGTAGCCGTGGGGCGCGCCGACGGGATGATAGCCGCGCGGCACCATGACCACGTCGCCGTCCTCGACCGTGACCGTCTCGTCCAGGCTGCGGTCGTCGGTATAGACGCGCTGGATGGCGAAGCCCTGGGGCGGGTCGATGCGGTGGTAGTAGGTTTCCTCCAGCGCGGTCTCTTCGGTCGGCGTCGCGGTGTCGTGTTTGTGCGGCGGATAGCTGGACCAATGGCCGCCGGGGGTGATGACCTCGACGACCAGCAGCCCCTCGGCGGGCTCGGATTCGGGCAGGATGTTCCGGACATAGCGGGTGTTTGTGCCGGAGCCCCGGACCTCGCGAGACATGTCGGTCTCGGCGATCAGGCGGGGGGCGCCGACGCCGGTTCCGGGCGCGGTGCAGATCGCCAGCTCGACCGGGGAGGCGGCCTTGACCGTGAAGGCGGCGCCGGCGGGCGCATAGACGGCGCCGGGGGCGCGGTCCTCGAACGGGGTGGTCCGGCCGCCGACGCCGACGAAGGACTGATTTCCGACGGTGATGTCCGCCGTGCCCGCGACGATGACGAGGCAGGCCTCGCGGTCGGGCGCGCCGCCGGCGTAGGTCTGGCCGGCGCCGAGCTTGATCAGCTTGAAGCCGACGTGGCTCCAGCCGGCGCTCTCGGGCGTCACCTCCAGCACGGCGCCGTCGGCGTCGGGGGCGTGGGGACGGACCTTCAGGTCGGCCATCAGACCAGGCCCGCCTCGGCGGCGCGGGCCTTGAGCGTGCGCAGGCCGAGGTCGGCATAGGTGCGAGGATCGGCGAGCGCCGGGTCCTGTTCGGCCTCGATGACGATCCAGCCGGAATAGTCCATCCGCTTCAGCGCCGACATGACCTCGACATAGTCCAGACCGCCGTCGCCGGGCACGGTGAACATGCCCGCCAGCACGCCGTCCAGGAAGCTGGAGCCGCCCTTCTTCGCCTTGGTGAAGGTCTCCCAGCGCACGTCCTTGCAGTGGACATGGACGACGCGTTCGGGGTGGTCGCGGATGATGGCCAGCGAGTTGACGCCGCCCAGCGCCGCGTGGCCGGTGTCCAGCGTCAGCCCGACGGACGGTCCGGTGTTGGCGATGAAGGCGTCAACGTCGGCGGCGGTCTCGACCACCGTACCCAGGTGGTGGTGATAGGCGAACTTGAAGCCCTCGCCGGCCAGATAGTCGGCCACGGCGGTCAGCCGCGCACCGAACTGGGCCCAGTCGCCGGTCCCCAGACGCGGCGTCCCGCTGAGCGGTACCGACCGGTTGCCGTGGACGGCGTTGGAGGTCTCGGCGAAGACGAAGACGGTCGAACCCATGGCCTTCAGCAGGTCCAGATGCGGCTGCATGGCGACGATCTCGGCCTCGGCGTCCTGCACCAGCAGCGAGCCGGAATACCAGCCGCCGATCATGTCGAGACCGCCCAGCGCGGCCTTCAGGGCGGCGGGCTCCTTCGGGAAACGGCCGCCCATCTCGACGCCCTCGAACCCGACCTCGCGGATGTCGCGGAAGATGTCGTCCAGCGGCGTATCGCCGCCCAATTCGGGCATATCGTCGTTGGACCAGGCGATCGGGCTGACGCCCCAGCGGATCGTCATGACAAGTCTCTCTTCATACGGATGCGGGCCTCGTAGTCGCGGCGCGCGGCCTCGACCTCGGGGCGTTCGGACACTTCGGGAACGGCGACGTCCCACCACCAGCCGCCGGCCTCGGTTGTCTTCAGCGGGTCGGTGTCAATGACGACGACATAGGAGCGGTCGGCGGCGCGGCCGCGGGCCATGGCGGCCTCGAACTGGCCTAGGGTTTCGACCTTCTCGGACAGGGCGCCGAGGCTGCGGGCATGGGCGGCGAAGTCGATGTCGGGCAGGATTTCGTGGCGGCTGTCGGCCAGCAGGTTGTTGAAGCCGGGCGATCCCGTCGCCTGCTGCAGCCGGTTGATGCAGCCGAAGCCCCGGTTGTCGAGCAGGGCGACGATCAGCTTGTGACCCATCATCACCGAGGTCGCGAGCTCGGAGTTCAGCATCAGATACGACCCGTCGCCGACCATGACGACGACCTCGCGATCCGGCTCGGCCATCTTGACGCCGAGGCCGCCTGCGACCTCGTAGCCCATGCAGGAGAAGCCGTATTCCAGGTGGTAGCCGCCGGGCCGGGCCGTGCGCCACAGCTTGTGCAGTTCGCCCGGCAGGCCGCCGGCGGCGCAGACCACGACGGCGTCGTCGCCCATCGACCGCTGGACGGCCCCGATGACCTGGGCGTCGCTGGGCAGGGTCCTGGCGTCGTCTCTCGCCGTCGCCGCATCGACGGCGGCGGTCCAGTCGGCGAGGGCGACCGTTTGGATCGAGGCGTTTGGCGCGGTCCAGCCGTTCAGCGCGATGGCCAGGGCGCCGAGCACCGCGCCGACGTCGCCGACGACCGGCTGGGCGTCGTGCTTGTGGGCGTCGAAGGGCTGGATGTTGACCTGGAACAGCTTGCGGTCGGGGAACAGGCTGCGCGAGCCGGTGGTGAAGTCCTGCAGCCGCGTGCCGAGGCCGACGATCAGGTCGGCCTCGTCCGCCGCGGCGTTGGCCGCCGAGGAACCGGTCACGCCGATCGAGCCGAGGTTCGACGGGTGGTTCCAGGGCAGGGCGCCCTTGCCGGCCTGGGTCTCCGCGACCGGCAGACCGGTGGCCTGGGCCAGATCGGACAGGGCGGCTTCGGCGCAGCTGTAGAGGACGCCGCCGCCGGAGACGATCAGAGGCCGTTTCGCCGAACGGATCGCGTCGATCAGGGCCGACATCTCGTCGCCGTCGGCGGGCTGGCGGCGGGTGCGCCAGACGTGGCGGTCGAAGAAGGCGACGGGATAGTCGAAGGCCTCGGCCTGGACGTCCTGGCAGAAGGCGATCGTCGCAGGCCCGCAGGTGGCTGGGTCCATCATGACGGCCAGCGCCTTGGGCAGGGCGTCGAGGATCTGCTCGGGCCGGGTGATCCGGTCGAAGAAGCGCGACACCGGCTTGAAGCAGTCGTTGGCCGAGACCGTCGCGTCGGCGAAATCCTCGATCTGCTGAAGAACCGGGTCGGGCCGGCGGCTGGCATAGACGTCGCCGGGCATCAGAAGGACCGGCAGTCGATTGACGTGGGCCAGGGCCGCCGCGGTCAACAGATTGGTTGCCCCTGGGCCGATCGAGGTGGTGCAGATCATGGCCCGCTGACGCCGCATCTGTTTGGCGTAGCCGATGGCGGCGTGGGCCATGCCCTGTTCGTTGTGCGCCCGCCACGTCGGCAGGACGTCGCGGTGGGCGTGCAGGGCTTCGCCGATGCCGGCGACGTTGCCGTGGCCGAAGATGGCCCAGCAGCCGGCGAAATAGGGAATCTCGACGCCGTCGACGACGACGAACTGGGCGGCCAGCCAACGGACGGCGGCCTGGGCGGCGGTCAGGCGGATAGTCGACACGCTCAGACCGCCTCTCGCAAACGCGGAGCCGAGACCGACGCGCGGGCGGCGCGCCAGGCATCGACCAGCACGGCGAACCGTGCCGACAGGTCGGCGACGGCGGTCTCGTCGTCGATCTTGCCGGATAGCCACTGCTCGGCGACGTCGGCGAAGATGGTGCGGCCGACCGCGAATCCCTTGATGATCGAGGAGGCGGCGGCGACGCTGAAGGAGGCGATCAGTTCGTCCTCGGGCGCCGACAGGCCCAGCAGCAGCACGCCCCGGCAGTGGGGATCGTTGGCGCGGATGGCGGCCTCGACATTGACCCAGGCGGCCGGGTCGCTCGTCGGTTCCAGCTTCCACCAGTCGGGCTTCATGCCCAGATCGTACAGCCGCTGGATGGCGCGCGCGATGGTGCGGGCATCGATGGGACCGTTGCGAGAGGCGATGATCTCGACCAGCAGCTCGTGTCCGGTCTTCAGGCAGGCGTCCTGGAGGCGAAGCAGCTGGCGCTCCTGACGTTCGCGCAGGGGGGCGGCGTCGTCGGGGTGATAGAAGGCCAAGCATTTGACGACGTGGTTCGGCGGCCATGTGGCCAGCTCGGTCGCTACGTCGGCGGCGCCCTCGAACTCCAGCGGGCAGGAGCCGGGCAGCTCGATCGGGCGGCCGATCCAGTAGGTCGTGTCGGCGGCCTCCTCCAAGCCTCGCATGCCGAAGCGGCCGTCCAGCAGCACGCCGAAGCGTGGGTTGCCCTGTGCCAGCCGATCGACGGCCTTCAGCGTCAGGGCCTTGAAGGCAGGCACGCGGTCCAGATCGGCGCCGATGCGCGTGCACAGATCCTCGAACTGGCTGCGATGGTCCATGGCCAGGACGGTCAGGTCGTCATACTGGCCGACCCGCGTGGTGGCCCAGTGGATGTGTTCGAGGGCGGCGTCTTCGCGCAGACGGAACGGGCGGTCCTGACCGTCGAGGAACAGCTGCAGCTCCTCCCAGGTCGCCATGGCGGGCGAACAGCCGTGACGGGACACCACGATCGCCCCACAGGCGTTGGCGAACTCGCAGCAGGTGGTCAGCGGCTCGCCCCTCAGCCAGCCGCGCAGGAAGCCGGCCATGAAGGCGTCGCCGGCGCCCAGCACGTTGAATACCTCGACCCGGAAGCCGCGACCGACGACGCCGTCGTCCAGACTGTCGGGGATCAAGCCGGGGAAGGCGGAGCAGCCGTCCGGGCCGCGCTTGCAGACCAGCAGGGCGTCGGACTGCTGGCGAATGGTGCGGAGGGCCTCGATGGTGTCGGTCGAGCCGCCGAGGATATGGACCTCTTCCTCCGTGCCGACGATCAGGTCGCACAGGGGCAGGACTTCCTGCAGGCGCGCCGTCACGGCCGCGTCGGCGACGAAGCGGTTCTCGCCCATGTCCTTGTCGGTCAGGCCCCACAGGACCGGACGATAGTCGATGTCGAAGATAACCTTGCCGCCGTTGTCGCGGGCGATGCGACAGGCCTTCATCGATGCCTCGAACACACCGGGCTGCGACAGGTGGGTGCCGTTGATCAGGACCGCGCCGGCCGACCGGATGAAGGCCGGATCGACGTCGTCGGCGCTCAGCGCCATGTCGGCGCAGTTCTCGCGATAGAAGATCAGGGGGAAGGTCTCAGGGTCGCGGATGCCGAGGAAGACCAGGGCCGTCAGCCGCTCCGCGTCGGTCAGGACGCCGTCGACGACGACGCCCTCGCGCACCAGCTGTTCGCGGATGAACCGGCCAAAATGGTCGCCGCCGACCCGGGTCAGCAGGGCGGTGCGCAGGCCCAGACGCGATCCGCCGACGGCGGTGTTGGTCGGGCTGCCGCCGATGTATTTGGCGAAGGACATCATGTCCTCCAGCCGGCCGCCGATCTGCTGGCCGTACAGGTCGACGCCGGAGCGGCCGATGGTGATCACGTCAAGCCGACGATTCGCCCCCGCCATACGTCGTATCCACACCACACCGACGCGTCGCGCGCCCTCAATATGTAACGTATATTCTATCTATAGAATGGTCGCAACAGATGTTTCATTCTGAACTGTGCTTTGTGGCGCGTTTTAGAGAGGAGGAGTTGAGTGCGGTCTGGGACGCCGCGAAGGCGTAGGAGATGACCAGGGCCTGGGCCAGGCACATGGAGGCTGACAGCGAGCGGAACTTGCGGATCTCCGCCTCCCTGACCTGAAGCACCAGGGTCGCGGGCTTGGCCACGGGGCTGACAAGACTGTCGCTGATCGACAGGACCTTGCAGCCGCGCTCGACCGCCGCCTCGATCAGTTGCAGCGTCTCCTCGGCATAGGGGTGATAGCTGACGGCGAGCAGCAGATCCTTGGGCCCGATGGCATGGATCTGTTGCCGCGTCATGCCGCCGATGCTGTCGATGAAGACCGTCTTCTTGTCGACCTGATGCAGCGAGTAGGCGATGTAGGCCGCGACGGGAAACGACCGCCGGAACCCCGCCACATAGACGGTGTCGCATTTGGCGATCAGCTTGACGGCGGCGGCGAGGTCGGCCGCGCTGATGATCTCGCCCAGGTTCTGAAGCGCCAGGGTGTTGCCTTCGACGAACTCGGCCAGCACCTGACGCGGGTCGCCGACGGCCTTGCCGTCCACCTCGTCGCGGAACTGGCGGACCCGCTCGCCGTAGCCCAGGGTCGCGCCGCCGGACAGCAGGCCGTCTCGGAACAGCCGCTGCATCTGGGTGGCGCCGTCGAAGCCGAACGACTTGGCGAAGCGCACGATGGCCGAGGGCTGGACGCCACTGCGGTCGGCCAGCACCGCCAGGGTCTCCAGCGCCACCGCGTTCGGCTCGTCCAGCACATAGCGCGCGATCTGCTGCAGGCGTTTGCTGAGGGTGTCGTAGCGGGCCAGGATCGCGGCGCGCAGGTCGTCGGCGTTGGTGGGGGGAATCAACTCGTCCATGGCGTTTCCACGTTTTCCGCGAGACCGTACCGCGCCCTCGACAAGGGCTCAATGGAATGTCGGCGCGCTGCTTGGAAATTCTATTTCATTGCTAGACAGAATATCGGTTCCATGCTGTTTCCGGCGAAAGACTTCGGGAGGCGGCCTTGGCTCGAATGAATGTAGCGTTGATTGGCGCGGGGCGGATGGGCTCGATCCATGGCGTCAACGCGGGTCGGCATCCCGATCTGCGCCTGAAGTATGTGGTGGATCCGCGCCCGGAGGCCGCCGCCGCGATCGGCGATCCCTTTGGCGCGCGCGCCGCATCGCTGGATGAAGCCTTGACGGACCCCGACGTCGGCGGCGTCCTGATCTGCAGTTCCACTGACCTGCACCTGACCCATGCCCTGGCCGCCGTCGATGCCGGCAAGGCCATCTTCTGCGAGAAGCCGATCGACCTGAATCTGGCCAAGGCACGGGCGGCTCAGGATCGGTTCGCCGATGCCCGGCTGGTGCTGGCCTTCAACCGTCGCTTCGATCCGCACTTCGTCGCCCTGAAACGCCGCGTCGATGCGGGCGAGATCGGGCGGCTCGAAACGCTGCATCTGGTCAATCACGACCCGGCCGCGCCGCCGCCCGGTTTCATCCCGACCAGCGGCGGACTGTTCAAGGACTTCACCATCCACGACCTGGATCTGGCTCGATGGCTGCTCGACGAGGAGCCGGTCGAGGTGTTCGCCGCCGCCAGTTGTCTGGTCGATTCCGAGATCGGGCGGCTGGGCGATGTGGACACGGCGCGTACCGTGTTGAAGACGGCGTCCGGCCGGATGTGCGTGATCTCCAACACCCGGCGCAGCGGCTATGGCTATGACCAGCGGATCGAGGCGTTCGGGTCCAGGGGGATGATCACGGCCGGCAACGTCGCCGACGACACGGTCCAGACCCTGACCGATGCCGGCGTCAGTTCCGCCCCGATCAAGCCCGCTTTCCTGCAGCGATACGCCGAGGCGTACCGCGCCGAGATGGCTCATTTCGCCGATGTCGCCCATGGCCGCGTGACGTCCAGCGTCGGATATCCCGACGGCGTCGCGGCCCTCGTTCTCGCCGAAGCGTGCGATCAATCCGTACGCACCGGCGCCGTCGTCAGACTGTAAGGAGTCACTCATGCACAAGATCGCCCTCATCGGCGCCGGCCGGATCGGCCGGATCCATGCCCGCAACGCCGCCCTGAACCCACGCGTCGAGCTGGTCGGCGTCGTCGATCCGATGGCGGCGTCCGCCTCGGAGGTCGCAGCGCAGTGGGGCGCACAGGTGATGACGCTGGGTGAAGTCATGGACGCGCCGGACATCGGCGGCGTGATCGTCGCCAGCTCGACCGACACCCATCTGGACTACAGCGTTCGCGCGGCCCGGGCGGGCAAGGCGATCTTCTGCGAGAAGCCGATCGATCAGGATCTGGCCCGCGCCCGCAGCGCCTCGGGCGATCTGGCCGACGCGCGCATCCTGCTGGCCTTCAACCGCCGTTTCGATCCCAATTTCCAGGCCCTGAAGGCGCGGCTGGACAGCGGTTCGATCGGGGCGCTGGAGTCGGTGCAGATCACGTCGAACGACCCGTCCCCGCCGCCGCCGTCCTATGTCGCCGTCTCGGGTGGGCTGTTCAAGGACATGGCGATCCACGACTTCGACATGGCCCGCTGGCTGCTGGGCGAGGAGCCGACCGAGGTCTATGCCGCCGGCAGCTGTCTGGTCGATCCGGAGATCGGCAAGCTGGGCGACGTCGATACGGCGCGCACCGTGCTGAAGACCGCCTCGGGCAAGCTGTGCGTCATCTCCAACAGCCGGCGCTCGGGTTTCGGCTACGACCAGCGGATCGAGGCCTATGCTTCGAAGGGAATGGTCCGGGCCGACAATGTGCTGGAAAGCACAGTCCAGGTCTGGGGCGAGGCCGGGGCCGCCGCCGATCGGTTCCAGAACTTCTTCCTCGACCGCTACGCCGCCGCCTACGAGGCCGAGATGACGCATTTCGCCGACATGCTGGATGGGGCGTCGGCGTCGGTGGGGTATGCCGACGGGGTGGCTGCGCTGGCTCTGGCGGAGGCCGCCGCCGAATCCGTAAGGACCGGGCAGGTCGTGCGGCTCTAGATGCAAAAGAAGAGCGGAGACCTTTCGATCTCCGCCCAGTCTCACCGTTCAGGAGCGGCGTGTTCGCGTCAGGGCGCCGGGGGCGTGGACGCCACCAGTCGGCTGTTCATAAGACGCTCAAACTCGGCCATCGGGCAAAGCTCTGTGCAGCCGGGAATGGCGATGTAGGTGTAGGAGGCCGGGTTGTTGGCCGTCAGCGGCTGCAACTCGCGCACCTGGTCCATGGTCTGGGACCTGTAGAAGGCGTGGACGAACTTCGCACCCGAGGAATTGGACAGCACCTCGAACCCCAGGGCGCCGCCGGGAGGCGGGTCGTCACGGGGATAGCTGGGCACCTGCCAGTGCAGATCCAGGAAGCCACCCAGATCGGCGATATTGGTGTCGTGCCCGACCAGCACGGTCAGTTTCGGTCCCGACTCCATCGCCGTGAGCATGCGACGGGCCAATGGCGAGGCCGCGCGGGCCGCGACGTAGGGCGCCCGGCCTTCGTAGTAGAATTTGAGCGAGTGGAATTCGAGCAGGGCCTCGATCTGCGCCCGCGTCAGCCGACCCCAGGCCACGTCGGCCATCGGCATGCCTTCGAGATATTCCAGCAGGAAGGTCTGGCTTGCAGTCGAGGCGATGCCGAAGGGATCGCCGACGTCCGGCCGATCCTCGTCGTTGCGGACGATGCCCGCCGGCATTCTGGAGATGTCACATCCGGCCGGGGCCTTTTCTTCGGCGCAGAAGGCGGCGGTGCAGCAGCCCAGCGCCTGATTCAGCAGGGAGAAAAGGGGGGCGTGCCGGGCGACTTCGGCCGGCATGCCGCCTTCCGGCATCAGGGCCAGCACGGCCTGGTAAGCCGCCTCCTCGTCAATCGGCACGGCCCCGGATTCCAGCGGATGAAACTCGACGTCCTCATCTTCGGAAGCGGGGAAGGAGAGGGTGATCGTGCAGCCGGGAGCCATGCCCTCGACAAGCGCCCGGGCCGTGGCCTGTGTCCGCGACTTCGAGCTCGCGGCGACAACGACGTCGCCGGCCGCAGGACACCCATCCGCGGGAAGAAGGCCGCGGCCTGCCCACTGGGTCCGGTCCCAGACCCCGACCAGCCGGACCGCGTCGTAGCCGTGCCGGGTCAGCTCGCCGAAGTCCACGGACCATGTCGGCCACGGACGGTCGGTCGTGCCCTCGGGAGTCGGCAGGGCCTTGGTCGGAGGACGCACGCCGTGACGCATCAGCATCACGACGCGTTCCAGCTTCAGGTCCGAAGCCACCGGGGCCGGATCCGAAGACCGGCACCCCGTCGACAGAGCGAGGGCCAGGGCCGCGGTTGTCAGAAGGACGCTACGCATGATCGATCCCGATCAGAACTTGAGGGACACGCCAGCGCGCACGGACCGGCCGTAGCGTTCCTCTTCCACGGTCTGGTAGGGCCGCTGTTCGGACTGGAAGCGACGGAAGCGGGCGTCGTTCAGATTCGAGCCTTCGACGAAGATCGTGACCTCGTCGCGAATGTCATAGCTCAACCGGGCGTCGAACTGGCCCAGCGCATCCGTGTAGAGGTCGTTGTTGGCCGTGGCTCCCACAGTGTCGAGGAAGCGGTCGCGGAACGAATAGGCCAGCCGGGCCGTGATGCCGTACTTCTCGTAGAAGAGCTGAGCGCTGGCGACCCGCGGCGACTGGTTGAAGAGCGGCACGGTCCGCGATTGGCCGGCCAGACCGCTCGCCTCGGATTCGATCCAGGTGTAGTTCGCGCTCACCCCAAGCCCGTCGAACGGTGAGGAGAGGAAGGTGAACTGGGTCTGGATGTTCAGTTCCAGGCCCGTGACCTCGGCCTTGTCGGCGTTAAGCGGCTGGGTGACCTGCGCCGTCGGCAGGACCTGGCCTGCGAATGTCCCGCCCACCACGGTCCGCGTGGAAGTGTAGATCGGATTGTCGATCTGCTTGTTGAACAGGCCGACCGAAATGATGCTGTCTCGCGTCAGATACCATTCGACCGCGGCGTCGAAGTTCACCGAGCGCAACGCTTCCAGATCGGGGTTGCCCAAGGCCACTGTACCGGCGCCGGAGTCGACCGAGGTCGTCGGGATGACATCGTAGTAGTTGGGACGACCTATGGCGGTGGTGATCGCGCCACGAACCACAAGGGTCTCGGTCGGCTCCCACTTCACGTTCACGCCGGGGAAGTAGTCCGTGTACTGGCGGCTCGCCTCGATGTTGAAGCCTTGCGTCAGGGTCGAGGCAAGGGTGAAGCTTTTGGCGCGATAGTCCGCTTCGGTGTGCTCCACGCGCAGGCCCGGAATGACAGTGAGGTCGCCGAAGTGGGCGGTGGCCATCATGTAGCCGGCGGTGATCTGTTCGTTCGCCTCGTAGTCGTTGACCAGCGAGTTTCCGACGGAACCGGCCTGGTCGAACGTCAGGGCAGTGGGATTGGCCGCGACATAGGCCTGGGCCAGATCATAGCTGACGCGCGGACCGAACGGATAACGACCGTCGAACACCGAGGTCCCGTCCATGTAGGCGGCGGAAGCCAGGGTGAAGCCGGCCGCGGTAAAGGCCCGTATGTCCCGTTCGTTCTTCTTGTCGCGGTCAATGATCTTGAGCCCGACCTTGACGGTGGCGTCCTCGAACATCGACAGGGGCGTTTCGTAGTCGATGCGGGCCTGGGTCAGGTTCTCAACAGCGTTGCGGACGTCGTAGTTCACGCTGCGAGCGGGATAGGTCGCGGCCAGATAGGCGGCCGGGCCGGCGGTAACCGTGTAGAGATTTTCGGAGACGTCATAGGTCCCCGGGAATGCCGTGGCGGACGAACGGAACTGCCACTCGCTGCGCAGCGGATCGTCCTTTTCGGCGCGGGTGAAGCTGAGCTGCCCCGAAAGTTCGCTGGCGTCGCCGATGTCCAGCGTGCCGCCCAGGGTCACCGTGAAGGTGGTGTCGTCCTCCTCGCGCCGGCGCACGAAGCGGGTGCCGCGGCCGCGCGTGAACGATCCGGTCGTCGCCGTCTGACCCGTGATCGCGCCGGCCGTCGCCACCGGGATTTCGATGCGGAACTGGTCGCGGGTCTCGTTGTCGGTGAAGTTGGAATAGGTGCTGCGGACGTAGAGCGACAAGGCGTCGGTCGGACGCCAGTCCAGATTGATGACGGCGCCCTGACGTTCGCGGATCAGATTGTATTCCCGGATGCGGAAGTCGTCAGGGACCTGGTATCCGTTGAGGGTGGTCCAGTTCGACGACCCCTGCAGGTTCTCCGACCGGATCGGACGGTGGGAGTAGTTGGCCGAGAGAACGAACCCGAACTGATCGTCGAGACCGAACCGTCCTCCGATCGTCGCGTCACCCTCGTAGGGATGCTCGCCGTTCAGGGCCAGTTCGCCGTACACCAGACGTGCGGTCGCGAACGGACCGCTGCGATCGAATGCGCTGAGCGTGACGATGTCGACCTGACCCGCGATGGCGTTGGCGTCGAGATCCGCGGTCAGGCTCTTGATGACCGACACGGAACCGATCAGGGCCGAGGGGATGTCGTCCAGCTTCACCTGGCGTGAATCCGGCTCAGGCGCGGCGGCGGTCTGGCCGTTCAGGGTGACGTTCGCCAGACTGGGCGCGACGCCGCGAATGATCACGTAACGTCCCTCGCCCTGGTCGTTGGCGACCGAAACGCCGGGCAGTCGTCGCACGCTCTCGCCGACGTTCTGGTCGGGCAGTTTGCCCGCATCGTCCGCCGACAGGGCTTCGACGAAGTTGTCTGCATTGCGCTTGTCCTGCAGCGCCCGCTGCTGGGCGGCCCGCTGTCCCGTCACGATGATTTCGTCGAGGGCGGTCTCGTCCTGGCCCATCGGGGGCGCGGCCTGCGCCAATGCGATTCCGGGAGCAATCAGGCAGCTTGTGATGAGCAGGGCCCGAAGGGCCGAACGACGGCGTGCGCGCATTATTTCTCTCCCCAGTTCCGACTCTGACCCCGCGAAACGGCCGTCGGCTTATTGTCCGGGAGGCTACGAACAAACTTTCTATTTAGCAATAGGGTTGGAATATCTCTTGCATATTTTATGGTGAAGCTTGGATGGCTTCAGGCGCGGCGCCCGGCTGATCCGGTAGAGGAATCGGGCGATGAGGCCCCGGCGCCAAGGTGGTGCGCCAACCGATCACCGGGACGCCGGATGTACTTCGAGCCGTATATCGCGTTGGGCGATCCAGCCGGAGACCGGGTCGCGACGCAGGGTGACGATCCCCGAGCCCCCGCGCAGCTCCTGACGGGCGCGGTAGTCGCGATCGACGCCGAACTCGCCGTCGAACACCACGTCGTCGATATAGTAGGGTCGGCGGCCCGGCTCCCCGATGAAGAGATGAACATGCGCCGGCAGTGCGCGGGACGGATAGGGCGCTGGCTTGATCGTCTCGAAGCGGTAATGGCCTTCGCTGTCCGTGCGGACCCAGCCGCGCAGCCGTCCGTGTCGACGGCTCCATTCCGTTTCGTCGGAGCCGTCGGCGTAAAGGCCAAGCGCGTTGGTGTGGTGGGCGTAGACCACGATGTCCGCCGCGGGTGTGCGTCCGTCGGCGGCGAGGACGCGGCCAGACAGGATCATGGGCTCGCCGTCCTGGTCGGGCGGCCCGAGACGAACGACCGATCGAAGCGCCGCCGCGGGACGCTCCGCCACGGCCTCGCAGCCCTCGCAGTCATAGAGATCCGCGCGAGCAGCCTGCCGGCCAAGGCCGCAAGATACCATGCCGCCTGCACAGGTCAGGCCTAGGGCGACGTCACGACGGGTCCAGGGCATCATATATTCCTCACGGAAGAGGGGAGGGTGCCGGGACGTCGCCCGGCCGCAGGGTCCGTTCGAGGAAGGCGAGGACACGCGGCCATGCGTCGGCCTGAGCGTGGGCATTGGCCTGGGCCGACCCTCCGCCTCTGGCCACTTCGCCCGTGACCGGCGCCCAGCCGTCGCCGCCGACGTCGTGACCCGCCTCCGGATAGATGAGCAGTTCGGTCTCACGTCCTGCCGACCGGCGGGACGCATGGATATTCCGCGCCATCTGGCCCGAGCGCCATTCGCGGTCGGCGTCGCCGGCGATCAGCATCACCGGTCCGGGGAAGGTCTCGACAGGAATGCGCGCCGCCGCCTCTCGCTCCGGATGGGCCGCGCGGCCGTCGTCGTGGATCTTCAGCAGATCGGCGTCGGGGCCGGCGAGCAGCCCGTCGACGAAGCCGACATAGGGCATGAAGGGCAGGGGCTGGCCCTGGAACGAGAATGAGGATCGTGTGCCCTCCGCTTCCACCATCTCGAGTCCCCAACCCTCCCAGACCAGATCCGAAGGCGCCATCGCGACGATGGACGTGATCCAGGGATAGCGGCTGGCCGCGATCAGGGCGAACTCGGCGCCTTTCGAGCCCCCGAACAAGGCGAGGCGATCGGCGTCCACATCTGGTCGGGTCTTCAGCCAGTCCCGAAGTTCGCCGATCTGGTCGATGCGGATATCGATGAAACTGCCCGGCAGGTCCGGGATCGCTTTCGGCGGACCATAGGCGCCCCAGTCGGGCGAATAGTAAGGCAGGCCCACGACCGCGTAGCCCAGCGAGGCCAGCTTGGCGCCGAACCGACGGCTCGCGTCGACACCGCCGTCAGCCCCGTGGAGGATGACGATGACCGGTCGCGGGTGTCCGCCGGGCAGCCGATAAAGCGTCGCGGACGGAAAGCCCGGGATATCCTCGGCCTCTACCGTCGCCAGCGCTCCGATGAGCCGCGTCATGCCCTGGGCTGCAACGCGGTCGCCGACGAGGGCCGACAGCCGGACTTCGCCGGTCCGCCAATCCTCGGGAAGAGGTCTGTCAGTCGGCGTCATCGACCAGAACAGGCCGGCGGCGTCCGCGCCAACATAGTCTCCCGCCGTCGGCGCAGACGTCTGGAGGTCGACGACGCCTGAGGCATCGGCCTGGTAGACCGCGCTGGAGGCATAGACCTGCGCCGGGCGACCGAACCGTCGCTCCGCACGGATCGTCACCGCTGCGTCCGGCATGAGGCCTTCCAGCCGCACGGCCACGGGTCGGCCCTGGAGGACCTCCCCCTCGGGCGTGATGCGGAACGCCTGTGCGGAGGCCTGTCCGGCGCAGCCAAGGACGGCCGCCGCCAGCAGGACGGCGAGCGCCGTTCGTCGCAGATGGAGCGTCATGGTTTGTCTCGTTCGAAGGGTTGGGCGACCTGGCCGGCAGGAGGGGTTCGCCAGTGGAAGACATCATCGACGGGGCGGCCGAAAACGAGCGCCAGCCGCATGGCCAACTCGAGGGACGGGGCGTAGCGACCCGCCTCCAGCGAAATGATCGTCTGGCGCGTCACACCCGCCGCCCTGGCGAGGGCGTCCTGCGTCATCTCGCCATGATCGAAACGCAGTCGACGCAGGTTGTTCGCGATCGCCAGCTCAGTCATCGGCGTGACCCGGGCGCGCCGCCGCCCAGTAGCCGGTCAATTGGGCGACAAAACTCGCGAGCAGGCCGACCTGAATGAGGACGACCAACAGGTTGCCGATCACGAACGGCGTGAGCGTCTCCGTGACCACGACGGGGGCGAATCCGAGGACCAGCAGCAGCACGAGCAGCAGCGCGATCAGGGTTCTGAAGCCGACATGCGCGCCACGGGCCGCCATCTCTCTGTCCCGCTCGTCCCGCTGCATGGCGCGGGGCCGCAGAAGGGCCCAGCTGACTGCGGCGCCGAGGACCAGCGTCCAATTGTCGGTGGCGAGGCTGTTGCCACGGCCGACATGGATGTCGAGGCCGGTGGCGAGCGAGGCGGTCAGATGGCTCGACAGAACCGCCATCGAGGCCATCGAATGCCAGGCGAGGCGCTCGTAAGGACCCGGCTCGTCACCCGCATCTTTGCGTCGGCGATCCCAATGCGCCCTTGTGGCGGCTGCGGACAGGATTAACACCCCGGTGCCTATCCAGCCCGGCGCGACCGGCCAGGCGGCCCACGTCCACGCCAGTCCGAACCCGAAACACAAACAACCGATCAGGACCGCCAGAATACGGGTCAAACGTCATCTCCACCAGACATGATGTAATGTCTAGCGGACAATACGTATTGTCAAGCCGACCCCCGGGGGGCGTGTCGCCGTCGGGAAAGAGCACCATGACCAGGTGCGGCAGACGTCCGCATCCGGCCGAAGGCGTCAGCTCCCGAAGCGACAGAGATCGTGATCCTGAAGCGAATGAAACATTGGCGATCCGTATAGTCGGGGACATGAGGCCCCAAACCGCCGGTCGGTAGAACAAGGGCTCCAACCACAGGAAGCTCTCCATGAACACGACCATTCGCAAGTTCCTTCCCGCCGCGATCGGCGCCCTGGCTTTGACCGCTGTCGGCGGCGTGGCCTTCGCAGCCGTCCAGTATGGCGACGAGGCCGATGAAGTCGCCGCCGCGCGCGCCGCCACCGTTTCCATGGCTGAAGCCGTCGCATCGGCCGAGCGTGGCGCAGGCGGCAAGGCGCTCGAAGCTTCGATCGAGATCGACCGCACCGGCGCCTACTACGAAGTCACCGTGGCGACCGATGTCGACATCAAGGAAGTCACCGTCAGCGCCACCGATGGACGGGTGCAACAGATCGCCGTAGACCGCGACTAGGCTGACAGGGAGCGCGTTGCGTCGCTTCGACGGGAGACCAGCATGAAGGTTCTCGTGGTCGAGGACGACCCCCGCATTGCCGACTATGTCTGCGACGGCCTGCGCCAGCAGGGTCACGTCGTGGATCACGCCGGAAATGGACGCGACGCGCTTTTTCTCGCGCTCGAACCAGGACACGACGTCCTGGTCATCGATCGCATGCTGCCGGGCATGGACGGGCTGGCCGTGGTCCGGGCGCTGCGCGGCTCGGGGTCGGGTGTCCCTATCCTTCTGCTAACGGCGCTCGGCGGGATCGATGACCGGGTCGAGGGTCTGAACGCCGGAGCCGACGACTATCTGGTCAAGCCTTTCGCCTTTTCGGAGCTCTCGGCCCGCCTTGCCGCCCTGGCCCGCCGTCCTGCCATATCGGCGCAGCAGGAGCAGACGGCGCTGAAAGTGGGGGAGCTGAATCTCGACCTGCTGCGCCGCACCGTCGCGCGTGAGGGCCGGCCGATCGAACTTCAGCCCCGTGAGTTTCGGCTGCTGGAGGTGCTCATGCGCCACGCAGGGGAGGTCGTGACCCGCACCATGCTGCTGGAGCAGGTGTGGGAGTTCCATTTCGATCCGCGCACAAACATCGTCGAGACCCACATCAGCCGTCTGCGCGGCAAGATCGACCGCGGGTTCGACAGCCCGATGCTGCACACAGTGCGCGGCGCGGGATACAGCCTGCGTGGCTAGGCCCCGGCTCTTCGGATCGGCCGCCTTCCGCCTCGCGGCGGTCTATGCGGTCATCTTCGCGGTCTCGGCCGCCGGTTTGCTTGGCGCCGTCTACATTTCCGTCAAAGAGTACGATGAAGCGCGTCACCGGGCGATCGTTCAGACCCAGTCGGTCAACCTGCTGCGCGAGGCCGACGAGGACGGGCTGGAGGAAATTCTCGAACACCTGTCGTCCCAGGACGCCGACGATCAGGACCGGCCCGACAGCTTTCTTCTCATAGGGCCCGATGGGAAGGTTATGGCCGGTGATGTCCGGCTGGCCGACACGCCTCCGGGCCTGTCACACCTCACTCTGGTTCAGGATCAGGGCGCGCGACTGCCCATGATGGCGGTGCGAGCGAATGTGCAGGGCGGCGTGCTGGTCGTGGCCAGCGACATCGAGGACCTGCGCACGCTTCAGCGCGAGATGCTGTGGTCGTTCGCCTGGGCCGGCGGCCTTACCGTGATCCTTGCGATCATCGGCGGCGCGGCCACCAGTATCCTCTTTCGCAGCCGGATAGGAATGGTCACGCGAACGACCCGGCGTATCGTGAGCGGCGAGCTGTCCGAGCGTGTTCCGGTCTCTCGCAATGATGACGAGTTCGATCGCCTCGCGGTCGACGTGAACGCCATGCTGGATCGGATCGAGGGTCTGATGGAAGGCCTGCGTCAGGTCTCCAATGACGTGGCGCATGACCTCCGCACCCCGTTGACCCGGTTACGCCAACGTCTGGAAGCCGTTCGCAGCGGACCTCAGGACATCACGCTTTATCAAGCCGCGCTCGACTCCGCCGTGGAGGACACCGACGAGATACTGGCGACCTTCGCCGCATTGCTGCGGATCGCCCAGATCGAGGCCGGCGCGCGAAAGGCGGGGTTCCAGCGTGTCGATCTGAGTCGCGTCGTGGGCAACGTGGTCGAGGCCTTTGCGCCGTCGGCGGAGGACCAGGGTCGAGAACTGACCGCGAGCCTGGAGCCGCACCGATCGGTGGCCGGCGACCCGGAACTGCTGACGCAGCTCGTATCCAACCTGATCGAGAATGCCCTTCGACACACGCCGGAGGGGACGCCGATCGACGTCGCGCTGTCATCGTCAGCAACGGTCATCGACATCACGGTGTCGGATCGCGGACCCGGCGTGCCAGATGCCGCGAGAGGCAAGGTGTTCCGACGTTTCTATCGAGGCGATGCCAGCCGTGGGTCGGCCGGCAACGGTCTCGGTCTGGCGCTGGTCGCGGCGATCGCAGATCTCCACTCGGCGAGGATCGAGCTCAGCGATAACCATCCCGGCCTGAACGTGCGGGTCTCGTTCCCCGCGCTTCCCTGAGCGGTCAACGGGGTTTGCCCACTCCCGGAATGGCGCGCGCAAAAGGGCAGGCGAGGGAAATCCGTCACGCTGTGCAGTTCCACACCGAAGATGTGCACGGCCTCCCGCGAGGCGCATATCACCTGGAAGCCTGGCGAGGTCGGCTTTGCGGAGCCGGCGGCGTTCGGTAGAAAGATCGGTGCCCTCAACTGATCTGATTTACAGCATCGACGACCTCAGAGTTCTGGCGCGCCGTCGCCTGCCTCGTCCGATCTTTGACTATCTGGAGGGTGGCGCAGACGCTGAATGGTCTCTGGCCCGCAATGTCGATGCCTTCGCAGATTACCAGATCGTCCCGGACGTTCTGACGGACGTGTCATCGATCCAGACCGCGACGACCATCTTCGGACAGCCTGCCGCGTGGCCGCTCATGCTGTCCGCGACAGGCCTCACCCGAATGTTCCATGGATCCGCGGAGCCTGCCGTGGCGCGGGCCGCAGCCGCTCAGGGCATTCCCTACTGTTTGTCCACCATGGGCACCACGCGGCTGGAGGATCTGGCGGCCGCGGTTCCCGTGCCGATGCTGTTCCAGATCTATGTGTTCAAGGATCGCGGGCTCACACGTGAGTTCGTCTCACGATGCCGCGAGGCCGGATACGCGGGACTTTGTCTGACGGTCGACACGCCGATCGCGGGCAATCGGCTGCGTGATCGCCGAAGCGGTCTGTCTCTGCCGCCCAGGTTGACGCCGCGCTCCCTTCTCGATTTCGCCCTGCATCCCGGCTGGTCGATACCCGCGCTGACGGGGGCGAGGTTCGATCTGGCCAACGTCAGTCACAGAACGGAAGCCCTGGCGGCCAACCCGATGAGCCTGTTCGACTTCATTGGCCGTCAGTTCGACCCCGGCCTGACCTGGCGCGATGTCGAATGGCTCGCCTCCGAGTGGAACGGTCCTCTTGCAATCAAGGGGCTGATGACGCCGGAGGACGCCACCCGCGCAATCCGTTCGGGTGCGAGCGGCGTGATCATCTCCAATCACGGCGGCCGCCAGCTGGATGGTTCGCCTGCGCCGATCGATCAGGTCGCCGCCGTAAGAGATGCGCTCGGCGACGGGCCGGACGTCATATGCGAAGGAGGAGTTCGACGTGGGTCGGACATCGTCAAGGCCCTCGCCCTGGGCGCGACCGCCTGCTCGATCGGACGCCCCTATCTCTACGGTCTGGCGGCGGCAGGCGAGGCTGGCGTGGCCCGATCGCTCAAGCTGCTGCGTGACGAATTTGAACGCACACTCGCCTTGGCCGGAATAACAGGCCTTCCAACCTTGGCGAGGCGCCATATCAGACACAAACCGCAGTCATACGCAGCACGACAATGAAGGTCGCTCCCCGAGGCGGGTGAGGCGATGCCGTGGCCCAGTCCTCTTCCGCTGCAAGCCATTGCTGTCGAACGGCACAGAGATTTCGCGCCGGATCAATTCGCCTCGCGGTAATCAGGTCCGGAACTTCCGGAGTTGAGCCGTGACAGACTACCCCCTTGTCGAGACCACCTCCGGGCCGGTGCGCGGGATCAGGATGCCGAGCTGCGCCCGATTCCTTGGCATTCCCTATGCTGCTGCGCCGGTAGGCGATCGACGGTTCGCCCTTCCGCAACCCCATGCGCGGTGGACGGAGCCTTTCGATGCGACCCGGCACGGACCGACGGCGCCCTATCAACTGGCGAAATTCGACGCCCTGGATCTGGCGCCGCTGGTTGGCGAAGGCTGGATCAAGGGCGACGACTATCTGAACCTCAATATCTGGACGCCGAACGAGACGGCGTCGGGATTGCCAGTGCTGGTTTTTATCCACGGCGGGGCGTGGACGGGCGGGTCAGGCGCTGCGCCCGTGCATGACGGGGCGGCCTTCGCGCGCGACGGCGTGGTCTGCGTCACCATCAACTACCGGCTCGGCATCGACGGCTTCCTGCCCATCCCCGGCGTCCCGACCAACCTGGGTCTGCGCGACATGATCGCGGCCCTTGCCTGGGTCCAGCACGAGATCGCGGCTTTCGGCGGCGATCCGAAGAACGTCACCGTGGCGGGGGAATCCGCCGGCGCCATGTCGATCGGCGACCTGGTCGTTTCGCCCATGGCCAAGGGCCTGTTCCGCCGTGCCATCATCCAGAGCGGCCACGGGTCGATGGTCCGTTCGATCGAGACCAACCGCAAGGTTGTCGCCAGGCTGGCCAGGATGCTGGGCGTCCCCGCGACGGTCGAAGGCTTCCGCACCGTCTCGGCGCAGGACGGTCTGAACGCGCTGGACAAGGTGCAGCAGCCGGGTGCGAAGCTGGACTTGCGCGATGCGCGGGGCCGCGAGCCGGCCTATGGGCTCAGCCGCTTCCTGCCGGTGTTCGGCGACGACGTGATCCCGATCCCGCCGCTGAAGGCGCTGGATCAGGGCGCGGGGGCCGAGGTCGATGTGCTGATCGGGTCCAACCTCGAGGAGATGAGCATCTACCTGGTGCCGACCGGGGCGAAGAAGAAGATCAACGGCCTGCTGGCCTGGTTCATCCTCAGTCGCGTGGAACCCAAGGCCGGGCGGATGCTCAAGGCCTACAGGAAGAAGGGGCGTTCGGCGGGTGATGTGCTCAGCGACGCGCTGACCGATCTGGTGTTCCGCTGGCCGGCGCGGGTGTTCGCCGCGCGACACAAGGGACGGACGCATTTCTATGAGATGGGTTGGCGCTCGCCGGCCTTCGACGGAGAGCTGGGCGCCTGTCACGCGGTGGAGATGCCGTTCGTGTTCGATACCCTGGCGACCGGCGCCGGGCCCAAAGGCTTCCTTGGCGAAAATCCGCCGCAGGCGCTCGCCGACAGCATCCACAAGGTCTGGGTCGACTATGCCCGCGACGGCACAGCGCCTTGGGCGGAGTACGAACCCGGGACGCGTCAGGTCTACCGCCTCGACCTCGGCAAGGCCGTTCGCGACCCCGACGTCCCGGCCGCCAACCTGTGGCGCGAGTAGGTCGTCATGTATCTCGAACGCTTCCGGGTGGACGACCGCGTCGCCCTGATCACAGGCGGGGCGAGCGGCATCGGCTTCTCCTGCGCTGAAGCTCTTGCAGAGGCCGGGGCCCGGGTCGTCATCGCCGACCTGAGGCAGACCGTCGTCGACGCGGCGATTCTGGCCCTGACCGCGAAAGGCTATGCCGCCGAGGGCGTGGTCATGGATGTGTCGGACGCCGAGGCGGTCCAGCGGACCGCGGACGATGTGGTCGCGCGCCTCGGCCGGATCGACATCCTCGTCAACAACGCCGGCATCGCCCGCAGCGAGATCGCGGCCGAGGAGATGGAAGACGAGCGCTGGCTCAACGTCCTCGACGTCAATCTGAACGGGACCTTCTGGTGCGCGCGCGCCTTCGGTCGGCACATGTTGGCGCAGGGCTCGGGCAGTATCGTGAATGTCGGCTCGATGAGCGGCTTCATCGTCAATAGGCCCCAGGGACAGGCCCACTACAACGCTTCCAAGGCGGCGGTGCACCAGTTGACGCGGTCGCTGGCGGCCGAGTGGGGCGCGCGCGGGGTTCGGGTGAACGCGGTGGCGCCGACCTATATCGCCACGCCTCTGAACGCTTTCGCCGACCGTGAGGCGCCGATGTACAGGCGCTGGATCGACTCAACGCCGATGGCGCGTCTGGGCGAGCCGGAGGAGGTTGCTTCGGTCGTGCTGTTCCTGGCGTCGGACGCGGCGAGCCTGATGACCGGCTCCATCGTGCTGGTCGACGGCGGATACACCTGCTGGTGACCGAGGCCGGGAAGGGCGACAGTCCGCTGATCGCCGGGATCGAACTTGGCGGGACGAAATGCGTCTGCGTGCTCGGCACGGGGCCGGAAGATATCCGGGCCGAGGCGCGGATCAAGACCACGACGCCGGTGGAAACGCTTGACGCCATCGATGCGGTAATGCGCCGCTGGCAGGACAAGCACGGCTTTCAGGCGGTCGGGGTCGCGAGCTTCGGGCCCCTGCAACTCGATCCGGCGTCGCGCGATCACGGCCGCATCGTCAGCACGCCCAAGCCCGGCTGGAGCGGCGCAGACGTGCTGGGGCGGGCAAGACGGTGGGGCAGACCGGTCGGCTTCGACACCGACGTCAACGCCGCCGCCTTCGCCGAAGGACGTTGGGGGGCGGCGCAGGGGCTGTGGTCGTTTGCCTATGTGACGGTGGGTACGGGCATCGGCGTCGGCGCCGTCGTGCAGGGTCGCTCGATCCGGGGGTTGGGGCACGTCGAGGCAGGGCATCTTCGCGTCCGTCGTATGCCGGGCAGCACGTTCGCCGGGGCCTGCCCCTTTCACGGCGACTGCGTCGAGGGGGTGGCGTCCGGACCGGCGATCGCCGCGAGGTCGGGCTTTCCGGCGGAGCAACTGACCCGAAACGATCCGGCCTGGGACGAGGTCGTCCACGCGCTGGCGGGGCTGTTCCACAACATGGTCCTGACCCAGGCGCCCGAGCGCATCTTGATGGGCGGCGGCCTCGGGATGGGGCAGGGGCATTTGCTGCCCCGAATCCGCCTGGCTCTGGTTGAGAGTCTGGCCGGCTATGCGCAAGGATCTCAGATCGCCGAGGGCATCGACGCCTTCTTGACCCACCCCGGCCTCGGGCATCGTGCGGGTCCGATGGGGGCTTTGGCGCTGGGCCTGCGGGCCATCGAAGGAATGATCACAGACAGACCTATCTGAAAGGTCTTGCAAGACCTGTCAGATAGGTTCACCGTCCTCTCAGCTCTCGCAGAAGAGCGGGGAGGACGCATCGTGATTTCAGATAATGTTGTGCCCATCGGCGCGCCGTCGTGCATCATCGTTTCGCCGGAGATGACAATCCTGCGCGGGCGCGGTCCTCTGAAGCCGACCTCGGCGCCGGATAACGCGATGGCGATCAGCTTCGACATGAGCGACGCCAGTCCCAGCCTTACGGTTGTCGGCGCCGACCGAGTCACCGAATTGCTGGCCCGGGGCGACGGTGGTTTGCGGGTGATCCTGCTTCTGGCACCGGATGTGGTGTCGCGGATCGACGGCCAGTCCCGGCCGGCGGCGGACGCGTTTGCGATCTACTATCTGCCCTGCGAACTTCGCGCGATCGCCCTAGCTGTGCGCGATTGCCAGAGGCGGGGCGAGGCCGCGGAGATCTATCTGGCGGCCAAGAGCATCGAACTCATCTATGAAACCTGGGCCGTGCTGGACTGCGGAACGCTGACGCCGATGGCTCCATCAAGCGACCTGTCCCAAGCCGACTGCCGCCGGATCGCCGCGGCGCAAAACCTGATCGAGGCGCGCTGGCACGAGAAGCTCTCGCTCGACGAGGTCGCAGCCCAATGCGGCCTGAACCGGGAGAAGCTCACACGCGGTTTCCGCCAGATGTTCTCCTGCTCGGTGGCCGAGGCGATCGCCGAGCGAAGGCTGACCCAAGCCAGCCGCATGCTGCTGACGACGGACCTGCCGGTCTCCTCGGTCGGTTACGAGAACGGCTATATCAACAACGCCAGCTTCGCCCGGGCCTTCGGGCGGCGGTTCGGCGTCTCGCCTTCCGACTTCCGCGCCCGTCACCTGGCGGCTTGAGCTTATGACCATGACCCTGACCGAGGCCCCCGCCCAAATCTTCGCCGGTGACCCCGGGTCGCGCGTGGACTTCGCCATTCGCGCGGTCACCGACCACATCCGCGAGAACGGCATGCGTGTCGGAGACAGCCTTCCGGGCGAGGGGCATTTCGCTGATCGGCTGGGTGTCAGCCGAGCGGTGATGCGCGAGGCCTTCGGCGCCCTGGCGGCGCTGCGGCTCATCGATGTCGCCAACGGGCGCAAGGCACGCGTCGGGGCGATGGACGGCTCGATCATTGCCGCCTCGCTCGATCATGCGGTCAGCACAGCCCAGATCACGGTGCCCGAAATCTGGGAGGTTCGCCGGACCATCGAGGTCAAGACGGCGGCTCTTGCAGCGGCTTGCCGCACGGACGAAGAGGCCGACCGCATCGTTGCCCTCGCCGCCGAGATGGTGCGTTCCCGCGACGACATGCCGACCATGACGCGCATCGACATCGCTTTTCACGAGGCCATCGCCAAGGCGAGCCACAACGCCCTGTTCGTGCAGATCGTCGCCTCGTTCGCGCCCCTGATGGAGGTTGCGGTGCCGGCGGCGTGGCGCACCCGCAAGGCCGGGTCCGAACCCGACGTCATGCTGGAACGGCACCGTCGCGTGGCCGAGGCGATCCGCGCCCGCGACCCGGCCGCGGCCGCCGCCGCCATGGAGGATCACTTCGATGCGGCGGTCCGCAACGACCTGGCGGCGGGCGGCGCCAACTGATCCTTCCGATAGGCACACTGACCGACCTTTCAGATAGGTTGGCGGTCTCGTAGCCTTCTCCCAACAGCGACCGGGATAACTCCGGCGCATCCCGAGGGGGACCCAGGAATGCACTTCAAGCTCTTGCTCGCCACCAGTGCGGCCGCCGTGGCTCTGACCGCCGGAGCCGCCTCCGCCCAGAGTGATCAGTCCGATCCCGGTGCGAGCCAGGTGGACGACGTGGTCGTCACGGCGCGTAAACGGGAGGAACGCCTGCAGGACGTGCCGATCGCCGTCACTGCTGTCTCGGGCGAGACCCTCGAGCGCGAACAGATCAACCTGGTCAAGGACGTCGCCGCCCTGACGCCGGGCCTGAACATTTCGTCCGACGCCGTCGGTCGCGCCTTCATATCCATCCGCGGCGTCGGCACGACCCTGATCGACACCGTCCAGCCCGGCGTCGGCATCTTCATCGACGGCATATACCAGCCGAACACTTCCTACCTGAACAGCCCCGTCGTCGACGTCGAGCGCATCGAAGTCCTGCGCGGTCCGCAGGGCACTCTGTTCGGCAACAACACTCTGGGTGGCGCGATCAACGTCGTCACCCGCGCCCCGACGGACGAATTCCAGGGCCGCGCCACGGCGACCTACGCCGGGCCGGACAACTACCAGACCTACGGAGCCAGCATCAGCGGCCCGATCATTGAGGGTTCCCTGCGGGGCCGTCTTGCCGCCAGTTACCACACACAGGACGGCTTCTCCGAAAACACCCTGGCCGGCGGCAACGCGCGTCCGCTTGAAACGCAATCGGTCAACGGGACGCTGATCTGGGAGGTCCCGCAGGCCCAGCGCACCGAGCTCAGCCTGAATGCCTATTTCAACCGCGTCACCGGCTCGCAGACCGCCTACTCCCGTGCGACGGGTCCGACTGACTACGTTCAGGACACGCGGCTGAACCGGAACTCGACAGCCCAGTACGACTACGCCGGCGTCAGCGCCAAACTGGTCGTCGACCTGGACGCCAGGACCACGATGACCGGCATCCTGGCCTACGACAGTAAGGAAGGTCAGGCCTCGGGCGATGGCGACTTCGGCCCCGTGCCCATCATCAACGTCGTCTCGGGTCACAACGATCGCGAGACCTACACGGGCGAGGTCCGTTTCGACACGGCGTGGTCGGATCGATTCTCGACTCTGATCGGCGTCTTCGCCAACGAGTCGACCAGCACTGACGACGTGTCGCGCACCATCGATCTGGGCCTGCTGCTCGGTATCGCACCCGGTGGCGCCGTCGTGGTTCCCAGCGTGACCACTCAGACGGACGAACTGCAGTCCCAGGCGATTTACGCCAACGCCTTCTACGACCTGACCGACACTTTGGAACTGTCAGCGGGCATCCGGTTCGACCATCAGGAAGTGAACGTCACGGGTCGAGGCGAATACACCGCCGACGAGTGGCAACCCCGTGTCACCCTGGCCCAGCATTGGACGCCGAACCACACATCCTATGCTTCGATTGCGCGCGGTTTCCGTGGCGGCGGCGCCAACACCCCGGGGGCGCCCAACCCGTTCTGGCAGGGCGACTCGGTCTGGACCTACGAGATCGGCGACAAGTTCACCAATGACAGCCGCACCCTGACGGTGAACACGGCAGTCTACTACAACGACTACAGCCACTATATCGGTCAGAACTCGCTGACGCCGGCTCTGGTCGCGGTCAACCTGAACACCGGCGACGTCGAGGCTTATGGCGTCGAGGTCGAGGGCGTCTGGACCCCGAACGAGACGTTCCAGCTGCGTGCCGGCGGCACCTACAACCACGCCCGCATCACCGACGATTCGGAATACAGGGCCGTCATCGGCACGGGTCTGGCTACGGACCGCATCCTGTTCCAGCCCGACTGGCAGGGCTTCCTCACCGCCAGCCTGACCTATCCGGTCGGGTCGGGCGAGCTGCGCACCGACCTGACCGCCAGCTACAAGGGCGAGCGCGTGGGTTCCAGCCTGAGCCCGACCTTTGCCCCCACCCTGGATGGCTACACCGTCCTCAACGCCAATGTGGCTTACCAGTGGGACAACTATACCGTGGCCGTGTTTGCGACCAACCTGCTGGATGAGGATTACTACGACTCGTACCTCGACAAATCCCTGTTGGGCGCCTTCGGCTTCCCGGCGGCGGCGGTCAGCGATCTGGGCATCATGGGTGACGGCCGCCGCGTCGGCCTCCGCCTGAACGCCCGCTTCTAGAGCCTGAGAGGGAAGGGAGCGGCGACGTGAGCGCCTTGCCGACATCGGGACTGGACAGGGGGGCGCTCGCGCCTGAGCTGCTCCAGTCCCTGCGCGCCGTGCTCGGCGATCGTCTGCACCTGAGCGAGGCGGTTCGCCGGCACCACGGCGCCAGCGAGACCCATTTCGAGGTCATGCTGCCGGACGCGGTCGTGTTTCCGCATTCGACGGAGGAGGTCGTCGCCGTGGTCAAGGCCTGCGTGGCCCACGACACGCCGGTGGTCCCCTACGGCGCCGGGACCTCGATCGAGGGCAATACGACTCCGGTCCGAGGCGGTGTCACCATCGACCTGTCCGAGATGAACCGCATCGTCGAGGTGCGGGCCGAGGACTTCGACGTGACGGTCGAGGCGGGTGTCCGGCGTGAGCAGCTGAACGAGCATTTGCGCGACGTCGGCCTGTTCTTCCCGATCGATCCCGGCGCCAACGCGACCATCGGCGGCATGGCCTCGACCCGCGCGTCGGGCACCAATGCGGTGCGCTACGGGACCATGCGCGAGGCGGTCCTCTCGCTTCGGGTCGTGACACCGGAGGGGCGTGACATCCGCACGTCGCGCCGAGCCAGAAAGTCGGCGGCGGGTTATGATCTGACCCGGCTGATGATCGGATCCGAGGGCACTCTGGGCATCATCACCGAGGTGACCCTGCGCCTGCACGGAATTCCCGAAGCGATCCTGTCGGCGGTCTGCAGTTTCGACAACCTGTCGGGCGCCTGCGACACGGTGGTCCAGGCCATCCAGCTCGGCGTGCCGCTGGCGCGGGTGGAAATCCTCGACGACGTTCAGATGCGGGCCGTCAATGCCTGGTCCAGGCTCGACTACCCCGAGAAGACCACCCTGTTCTTCGAATTCCATGGCTCGGAACGCTACGTCGAGGAGCAGGTGGAGACCGTCTCCGCCCTCGCGGCCGAGAACGGCGGGTCGGAGTTCCAGTGGTCGAACCTGCCCGAGGAGCGCGCCCGCCTGTGGAAGGCCCGGCATGAGGCCTACTATGCGGCGGTCGGCCTCAGGAAAGGCTGCGTGGGCTGGCCCACGGATGTCTGCGTGCCGATCAGTCGCCTCGCGGAGTGCATCGTCGAGACCAAGAAGGATATCGAGGCGGCGTCGATACCGGGCCCGATCCTGGGGCACGTCGGGGACGGCAATTTCCACGTCGTCTTCGTCGTCGATCCGAACCGGCCCGAGGAAATGGCCGAGGCCGAGGCGCTCAACGCGCGGCTGGTCCGCCGGGCGCTCGACATGGACGGCACCTGCACAGGCGAGCACGGCATCGGCCTTGGCAAGCAGGACTGGCTGGTCGAGGAACTGGGCGAGGCGGTCGATCTGATGCGCGCCATCAAACGGGCGCTCGACCCCGGGGGCCTGTTCAATCCCGGCAAGATCTTCAGCCTGTGACCCATCCGTCGAACACGCGTCGGCTCGTCGATACGCAGCTCCTGCCACTGCTCGACGCCTGGCCGAAGATCGATCTGCACGAGGGGCTGCTGGCCGACCTGCGCACCGCCGATCGTCTGCCGATGCCGGAGCCTTCGGAAGCGGCGCAAGCCGTCGTGCTGGAGCGGCACGCGGCGTCGGGTCCGGACGGGGACGTCGGATTGCTGGTCTACCGTCCGGCTGCGGCGACCACACCGGTCGCGTGCATCTTCCACATTCACGGCGGCGGTTATGTCATCGGGGCGGTCGACGCCCAGGAGGCGCAGCATCGCGAGATGGTCGCCGGGCTGAACTGCGTGCTGGTGACCGTCGACTATCGCCTGGCGCCGGAGACGGTCTTCCCCGGCGCGATCGAGGACTGCTACGCGGGGCTGGCCTGGGTCTTCGCCCACGCGGAGGCGCTGCAGATCGATCTGCGTCGGATCGGCGTAATGGGTGAGAGCGCTGGAGGCGGCCTCGCGGCGAGCCTCGCGCTGCTGGCGCGGGACCGGGGTCAGTACGCGCTCGCCTTCCAGCATCTGATCTACCCGATGATCGACGACCGCACCTGCGTGCGCGCCGATCCGCATCCTCATGCGGGCGAGTTCATCTGGACACCGCACAACAACCGCTTCGGCTGGACCGCCCTGCTGGGTCAGGCGACGGGCGGGGAGGGGATCAGTCCTTACGCCGCCGCCGCGCGGGCGGATGACCTGATCGGCTTGCCTCCCGCCTTCATCGCGACGGGCGCGCTCGACCTCTTCCTCGAAGAGGATATCGAATATGCCCGCCGCCTGTTGCGCGCCGGCGTGCCGACCGAGCTGCATGTCTATCCCGGCGGCTTCCACGGCTTCGACTTCGACCCGACGGCGGAGATTTCCGCCAACGCCCGGCGTGACAGCCTTGGCGCGCTCTCCCGTTTCCTGAAGGGCGCCTGAGCGCGCCGGAGGCCTGACCATGGCGATCCTGACCGTAGATCCCACCGCGCCGGCCTCAGCCGCAGTCGGGGAGCAACCGCTTCGCAAGACGGCCTGGCGAGCCGTCATGATGGTCTCGTTGATCGTCCTGATCGCCGGCATCGTGCGTCTGGCCTTCTCGCCGGTGCAGGAGGCCGCCAAGCTCGAACTGGGTCTCAGCGACTATCAGATCAGCCTGATCCAGGGCATCGCCGCAGCCTTGCCAATGGCCATCATCGCCATCCCGCTGGGGTGGCTGACCGATCATTCCAAACGGTCGCGGCTCATGTTGATCCTCGGCCTGTGCTGGACCGTGGGCATGATCTGCAGCACCTTCGCCAACGACTTCGCCAGCCTGTTCGTCGCGCGTATGCTCGCCGGCGTCGGGACGATGAGCCTGATCCCCGTGGCTGTCTCGGTGCTGGCTGACCTCTCCGCTCCGACCCAGCGGGGGCGGGCCATGCTGTTCCTCGGCATGGGCAACACGCTCGGGCCGGCGCTGGCCTTCGTGCTCGGCGGAGCCCTGTTCACCGCCTTTTCGGGAACTCTCGACCTCCCGGGGCTGACGCTGTCGCCCTGGCGCGAGACCTCGCTCGTCTTCGGCGTCGTCAGCGCCGTGGCGATCCTGGCCCAGTTCGCCATCCGCGAGCCGGCGCGGCACGAGGTGGAAAACGCCAGCGCCGATCTCGGGGTCATGCTCAAGGCGCTGGGCAAGCGCTGGAAGTTTCTCCTGCCGCTGTTCGTCGGGCAGATCAGCGTCATCATGGCCGATGCGGCGGCGGGTGTCTGGGCGGTGCCGGTCATGCAGCGCGACCTCGGCCTGACCGTTGGCGAGGCCAGCGGCATGCTGGGCGGAATGCTGCTGCTCGCGGGCGTCCTGGGTCCTGTGATCGGCGGCTTCGTCGCCGATCGGGGTCACAAGAGTTCGCTGCGCGGGGGCATCCTGCTTGGAGCCGTTATCGCCTCGGCCGTCGGCGTGCCGGCGGCGATTTTCCCGATCATCACCTCGGTTCCGACCTTCGCCATCGTCCTGTTCCTGCTGCTCGCGGCGGGCTCGATCACCGGGCTGATCACCGCGACCGCCATCGCCGTCCTGGTGCCGAACGAGGAGCGTGGCGTCTGCCTCGGCGCTTTCATGATCCTCGGCGCCCTGATCGGTCTGGGCGTGTCTCCGGTGCTGGTCACGCTCGGCAGTCAGGCGCTCGGCGGCGAGGCCCACCTGGGCCTGTCGCTCGCCATCGTGGGTGTCGTGACGGGCGCAATCTCGCTGCTCGGGTTCATGATGGCGATGAGGAATGCGCCTGCGCCGGTCGTCGCCGTCGAACAACCCTAGGCGAAGAACGGGATGTCTCGGCGGGGGCTGAAGACCGGGTGCCTGGGGATCATCCCGGTGGTTTTGGCCATCGTCGTGAGCGTGACCCTTTTGCTCATCGTTCAGGGCCGGCAAACTCCCGGGGGACGCGCCGAATATGTCGCTCTCGGGAGTTCCTACGCGGCCGGCGCCGGCCTTGGGAAACTGCAGACCGGCAGCCCTTGGCTCTGTGCTCGCAGCGTCGGCGGTTATCCACAGCGCCTGGCGCGAAAGCTGGAAATGCCGGTCGTGGATATGAGCTGCGGCGGCGCCGTGACCCGACATCTGGTTCGCGGCGGCCAGTTCTTCCAGGGACCGCAGGTGCGAGTGGTCGGGCCCGGCGCCCGCCTCGTCACGATCACGATCGGCGGCAACGATGTCGGCTATGTCGGCGATCTCTCCCTGCTCGCAGCCCGCAAGGACAAGGGCCTGTTCGCGATGCTCGTCAGATCGATGTGGAAGGGTCCAAAGCCGCGGGAGGCGCGGGGTTTCGATGGATTGAAGACCGAACTGGTCGCCACGATTCGCGACGTTCGCCGGCGCGCGCCCGAGGCCACCGTCGTCGTGGCCACCTATCCTGCGATCCTGCCGCGTGCGGGAACCTGTGATGCCATCGCGCTGACCGAGACGGAGGCGGCCATGATGAGACAGGTCGGCGACGACCTCGCCGAAGTGACCCGCACCGCCGCGCGGGAAGCCGGCGCCTTGGTCGTCGACATGAATGCGCTCGGTGTCGGCCATGATGCGTGCTCGGCCTCGCCCTGGGTCACGGGCTGGAAGAAGGCAGGGCCGGCGCCGTTCCATCCGACGTCAGCCGGCGCCGAAGCCGTGGCCGAGGCGATAGCGGTCGCACTCACGCATGCAGACTAAGGCTGAGCTGCGTTTGTCAGGGGAGGGCGGAGCGGGCACTCTCCCCGCTAGCCCCGGAGCCCGCCGTTTCAAGGGACGATGCTTCCGCGCGGAGCAGAAGAGATATCCGATCCTGATCCGCGTGGCCCGTCTGCAAAGTCAGACGGCCGCATCCATCACAAAAAAAAAGGGGCGGCTCATGCGAGCCGCCCCCGTCAGTTCACCGCGTCATTCAGTCAGAACGGGCGGAAGTTGAGGCCGACGAAGAAGCGGCGGCCGTAGGGGTCGAAGTTGGAATAGAGCGTCTGGGCCAGGGCCGGGCTCTGTTCCTCATCGAAGGCGTTGACGACGCCGACGCGCACCGAGAGATCGTCACGGACCTTGTAGCGGACCGTGAAATCGTTCCGCACGAAGTTGCCGGTGTCGTTGTACTGGGTGTCGCGATTGTCGGCGTTCAGAACGAAGTCCCGATTGCGCTGGATGTTGTTCGCCGACTGCCAGTCCGCCGTCCAGTTGACGCTCCAGATCTCGTTCGGCGTGTAGGTCAGCGACGAGGTGAAGCGGACGTTGGGGAAGAACAGGTTGCCCCGGTCGCTGGTGAAGTTCGACGGCACAGCCGGGTCGAGGAAGTTCTCCTGCTCGATCAACCAGGAACCGGCGATCGAATAGTCCAGGCGACCCCAGGCGCGACCCATCATCTCGTCGAAATCATAGCCATAGCGGGCCGTGAAATCGAGACCGCGCGTCGTCAGGGCGGCGTAGTTGCCGGCGCCTTCGATGAAGCCGCCGATCGGGTCATTGGCCGGGGCGCCCAGACCGAACGGAACGGCCGGGTTGTTGCGGAAGATGACCGAGCAGGCCGCGCTGTTCAGGCTGGGTCCGCTGACGCAGTTGTTGGCTGCGGTCTGGGCCGAGATGAAGGCGATGACCTGGTTGATCTCGATCTCGTAGTAGTCGAGCACCAAGGTAAGGTTCGGGATGAAGTTGGGCTGATAAACAGTCGAGAAGGTGAAGGATTCTGATTCTTCCGGCGTCAGGAAGGGGTTGCCGCCCGTCACGCCCGAAACCCCGCCGCCGTCGTACTGCGGGTTGAAGTCGTCGGTGTTGGTCGCCGTCGTGCCGTTGAAGTCGAAGGTGCGACCCTGTTGCGCGGCCAGGGCCGTGCAGTTGGCGACGCGGTTGGCGCGGATGTCGGCGTTCTGGACGATGATGTTGGCCGTAGCGCAGGGGTCGGCGAAGCCGTTGGCGAACGTCTCTCCCAGAGGCGAGAAGTTCTCGCCGAGGTCCGGGGCGCGGAACGAGGTGTTGTAGCTCGTCTTGAACGTGATCTCCGGAACCGGACGATAGACGAGGTTCACGCCGTAGACGTCGCCCTTGCCGGCGGTGGTGTAGTCGAACGTGCGGTACGAACCGCTGAGCTCGGCGTACTCGCCCAGGAACGAGTCACGGAACAGCGGCAGGGAGGCCTCGGCGAAGAACTCGTCGCTCTGATACTCCGCGCCGGGGAAGTCCGGCCCGCCGTTGAGGAACAGGACGCGACCCGCGGTCGAGGCGTCGCGGCCCACCGCTTCGGTGTACTCGCGGCGATGCTCGTAGCCGAGAGCCACGCCGATCGCGCCGGCGCCCCAGAAGTCCCACAACTGACCGGCGACAGAGCCGATGAAGTCTTCCTGCTCGTTGCGCTCGGTGTAGGTGATCTGGGCGTTGATGTAGTCACGCGCAGCCTGGCTCTGGTTGCCGACCCCGAAGATGTTCAGCGGCTGGCACTGGGCCACGGCGGCGGCCCCTACGGCGGAGTCACGCAGGTCGTTGTTGCCGATCAGGTAGTCGTCGACGACGCCGCCCTGGGCGGCGATGACGCGCGAGCGGCAGACGATCGCGCCCCGGGCGCCCAGCACGCCGTTGGTGTCGACGATGGCGTCGGACGCCAGCAGCACGCGAAGTGCGTCCGTGCCGGTTTCGGTCTCTTCGACGTCGACCTGGCCGTAGGTGTAGGACAGGCTCCAGTCGATGTTCTTGACGAAGCTGAGCTGGTCGTAGGTCCCCTGCAGGCCGACGACGTAGCGTTGCAGCTCGCGGGTGCTGATCTGGTCGCGGTTCTCGCCGAACAGGGTGTGGCGCGCATAGGGAGCGGCGACGGTGCCGGTGGCGACGCTCGGGGCGTTGGCGGTCGGCGGCGAGTAGACGGTGATCCGGTTGTTCTGGATCGCGGTCCGCAGGTTGGACGGCAGATAGGCGTTGTCTCCCAGGTTTATCCCGAAGACGTTGAACCCGTAGGCCGGCTGGACCTCGTTCGTCCCAACGACGCCGTTGCGAATGATGAAGTCATAGAAATCGGGCTGGGACGAGAACTCGGTGTCTTCGGTCACATACTTGGCCTCCGCGAAGGCGGAGATGTTGCTGGTGATCTCGAAGTTGGCGCCGACCTGGTAACGCTGGGACTCCGACTGGGGCACGCGGGTGATGGTGCTGAAGGTCGCGGGGTTGTCGCCGTCGCCGCCGATGTTGTTGGGGCGGTTAGCGCCCGTGGCGCCGATCCGCTCACCGAAGTTGGCCAGACGCGCGGTCGTGCCGTCGAAGACGAAGGTGCGGCCTGGCTCGACCGAGTAGCAGGCGGCCGCCGTCAGGCCGGAGATGCTCAGCGAACAGTTGGCGTAGGGCACATCAGGGTCGTTGAGCGCGCTGGCCTGCTGGTTGTTGGCCAGGGTCGTCTGGCCCCAGCGCGGGCGCTGGAGCGTGACGTAGTTGGAGAACAGCTGGTTGTCGCGCACGCCGTCGTATCGGGCGGATGCGGGATCGGCATCGACGCCGAGCAGGCCACGCGACTCGCGCAGCCAGTCGATGTCGAGCGAGTTGACCGCGTCCAGCGTCTCGTACTCGGCGAAAGCGTAAAGGTTCAGACGGTCGTCGAGGAAGTTATGGCCCAGCAGGGCGGAGATGCGCTGGCTGGCCTCGCCGTCCTGGTTGATCTGGCCGTAGTTGGCGTCGATCTCGAGCCCTTCGAAATCCTTGCGGAGGACGAAGTTGAGCACGCCCGAAACGGCGTCTGCGCCGTAGATCGAGGACGCGCCGCCGGTGATGATCTCGATGTCCTGGATCAGCAGGCGGGGGATGGTGTCGACGTCGACCGAAAGCGAGCCGCCGGCCGAACCGACGTGGCGACGGCCGTCAACCAGGGTCAGGGTCCGGCCGGAACCGAGCGAACGCAGGTTGGCGAACGACAGGCCGCCGATGCCCAGCACGCCCGTCGTGTCAGACGGCACTTGCGAGTTCGACAGGGCGGGAATTGTGGCCAGATAGTCGATGACCGTCGACTGGCCGGTGGTCAGCAGTTGTTCGCGCGAGACCTGAATCAGCGGTGTGGGCGCGTTGGTCGGATCGCGACGGATGCGCGAGCCGGTGACGACGATCTCATCGACCTCGGTGGCCTGATCGACATTGACGTCGGCGACGCGGGTGTCTGCCTGGGCCGGAGCCTGGGTCCCTGCAGCCGGCGGCAATTGCGCGTCCTGAGCGAAGGTCGGCGCGGCAAAACTCAGGCTGCCGACGAGGATGGTCGACGCCAGCAGATACTTACGCATAACGAACATTGATGACCCTGAAAGGATTCAGCCGCCGGCGAATGCCCGGAAACAGCCTGGAAAGCGCCACAAACGGCTCCCGGTACGCGAGGTCAAGCGTAACCGTTCGTTTTTTCTTCGTTGATGGTGAAAAATGAGTCTTTTGCCTATCTGGAATACTTTTCCAGAAAATATCTTTGTTTGCCGTGGAACCTTAAGCCGTGTGTTGCGATCGCGCGAGGCTGGATGATTACTTCGGGCAAAGTCGCGTGGGGGGCTGTGACGATCATGATCCGACCGTGCTGCCTGGAGTGCGGCTCATGACGAAGGGAGTACCTCTCGAAGCGCCAAGCCACCGGATCGACCCCCGAGCCGGGGGCTAGCCGCGCTCGATCCGCGATACGACGGCATCGACGAGGGCATCCGTGTCGCCGTCGGTGATGAAACCGAGCGAGCGGGCGACACTGCTATCCAGCGGCGGGTGATCGCTCGAAGCCTCTCCATAGCTGACGATCAATGGATGGCCGGTGCGACGGCTGAGGGATGCGACCAGAGCGTCAATCTGAACCACCGTGGCGGGCAGGGTCCATGCGCGATGTGGCGACAGCGCCCGTGTCGGCATTCGCGCCGCGTGGACGAGGTTGTCGGCGACCGCTTCGATGCTCTGCAGCCAGATGTGCGCCCCGGGTCGGAGCGGGATGGCGATATCGCGGCCTTCGACGGCGGCGTGAAACAGGTCGCTCATCCAGGCCGTCCCGAACCCGGCATAGGCGTCGCGGGGACGCGCCACGATCCCGGCAGGCCGAACACTGCGACCATCGATCAGACCGCGTCGCGTCAGGTCAGCCAGGTAGAGCTCGACCATGGCCTTGTGCGTTCCATAAGCCCCGACGGGACGGGTCGCCGTCCGATCATCGACGGGTTCGGTGTGCACCCCAAGAGCGGCGATGGAACTGGCATAGACCACGACCGGACCGTCCATCCGAGCGACCGCGTCCAGCAAGGCGATCGATCCGTCCAGATTGACGCTTCGGCCGAGAACCGGATCGCGCTCGGCAGCCCCGCCCGGCAGGGAGGCCAGGTGGAACAGGACGTCGATCCCGTCCTCCACCAGTCGGTCACGCACGGCGAGCTCGGCGTAACTTCCCTGAACCACGGCGGCGGTCGGGTGGCTGAACGCCTGAATGTCGTTCAGGCGCAACGAGGCGAGCGAACCCAGGTCGCCTCGGTCGAGACGCCGCACCACTGAACGGCCGATGAATCCGGCGGCCCCCGTGACCGCTACCCGCAATCCTCCCATGGTCGATCAGCCCTGCACGACACGACGTCGCGCCAGCCACGCGGGCAAGCCGCTGGGCGCAGGGACGGGATGCAGTTGAGCTGTTCTCATCTGGCCTTCACATATGGTCGAAGCGAAGTCGGTCGGCTCTCATTTGCATGACGCCTGAAAGCGAAAAAGCGCCAGGCTCTCAAGACCGAGAGCCTGGCGTAGGCGGGGGTGGATCTGGCTCGGTTGACTAGAAGCTGAGGCCCAGGCGTACCCCGTAGGTGCGCGGCGGCAGATACTGGGCTGTATAAGGGCTGGACGGCGGACCGGCTGCCGAACCTCTCGCTGCGCCGGTGCCGGCGTAGAAGGCTGGGACATCCTCGTCGGTGAAGTTGTTGACGTAGCCGGTCAGGGTCCACTCGGCCCCGGAGTCCCAGGTCACCGAGGCGTAGCCCGTCGTCGCTGCGTCGGCGAGCATGTAGGGCAGGTAGTCCGACGACCCGATCCAGGACTCCCCGCGATACTGACCCCGCAGATTGGCGACGATCTCCCCGCCGTTGGACAGGGGGAAGGTCTGTTCGATACCGAAGGTGCCGGACCATTCAGGGGATTGCTGGGCGGGATAGCCGGCGGTGTTCAGACCGCCGTTCGTGAGCGACCCCGAAATCTCGGTCTCGAGATGCTGGGCGTTCAGGAACAGCCGGGTGTTGTCGGTGACCAGGAACTGGGTCTCCAACTCCTGCCCGAAGATGTCTACCGACCCGATGTTGGTCGTCAGGAAGACCGACACGACATAGGCGTTCGGCGTCCCGAACGGCGCGATCCAGTCGTCCCGTCCGAACTGCGACAGCTGCTGATCCTTGTACTCGTATTTGAACACTTCCAGGTTCACCAGCAGGCGGCGATCCATGAAACGGTTCTTCGAGCCGAAGGTCAGGGCGTTGACGTATTCGGGGTTGTAGGAGTTGCCTGTGACTGTCGTCGGCGTCGCGCCGGGAGCTCCAGGACCGAAACCGGCGAACGGGGTGGCGAAGAAGAAGCCCCCGGCCTTGTAACCGCGGCCGTAGTTCACATAGAGCAACGAATCCGGGGCGACATCCCACTCCAGTCCGGCGTTGTAGGTGACCTCCTGCCACTCGTTTTGGGTGTTGATGCTCAGGGCCGGAGGCGCGGCCGGGGTGCTGGTTCCGCCGAACGTCTTGGTGTCGTCGGTGTAGCGGGCGCCGGCCGTCAGCCTGAGGGTGTCGGTGAACTCGAACCGGCCGGACGCGAAGACCGCCCAGCTCTCGACGGTGGTGTTGATGGCCTGAACCGTCGGCCCGTTGTTCGGATAGTTGATGTAGATCCTGAAGTCGGAATCGACGTTCTCATCCAGCAGGAAGGCTCCCAGGATGTAGGAGAAGCGCTGGTCGGCATCCGACGCGAAACGCGCTTCCAAGCTGGTGGTGTCGCTGTCCTCCTTGTTGAAGACATTGGTCGCGCCGTTGGTCGTCGAGTCCAGCCGGGTCGCGCGATAGGCCGGGATCACGGTCAGAACGCCGCCGAACAGACTGGCCTCGATCAGGCCCGTCGCGCCGTAGAAGCTGTCGTCGCGGCGACCGTCGAACCGGCAGGGCGAGTTTCCGGTGGTGTAGAACCAGTCGTCGAAGTCCAGGCTTCCGGTCGACGTCGGGCTGCGATCGACGCCGTCGCAACGCTCGTTCACATCGATCCAGGCATCACCGTCCAGGGGCTGGCCGTCGGTGCTGTACTGTCGATAGGGAGGCGGTCCCGCGACCGGTCCGACGAGGGTCGAGTTCAGCAAGGTGGTGCCGCCGCCCATGCCGCCCTGGTGGTGATAGTCGACGCCGAGTTGCAGCGTCAGATCGTCCGAGGGTTCGCTGCGGACGGTGAGGCGGGCTGACTGGCCGACGTCGTCCTGTGCGCCGTTGCGATAGTAACCCTCACGGTCGATCACGCTGAACGCGCCGCGCAACGCCATCGTGTCGGACAGCGGGACGTTGAAGGCGCCGGAACCGCGCTTCAGGGCATAGTTGCCGACCTCGGCGTTCAGATAGGCGCTGGTCTCGCCGATGGCGGGCTCGCGCGGAATGATATTGACGGTGCCACCGGTCTGGTTGCGGCCATACAGGGTGCCCTGCGGCCCCTTCAGCACCTCAACCCGCGCCAGATCGTAATACAGGCCGACGGAGCCGGCGACGCGCGTGATCGGCACGCCGTCGTAGTTGAAGCCGACGGTGGAGTCGGTGACGGGGTTCAGGGTCGCATTGCCGACGCCGCGCAGACTGGTCTGCGGATAGACGTTGGACGTCTGGAAGAATTGCACCGACGGCACCAGACGGGTCAGGTCTCCCGGGTTCGTGCCGACGTTTTCGAGTTCTTCCGGCGAGACGGTGGCGACCGAAATGGCGGCGCGTTGGGCGCTTTCCGTCCTGCGCTGAGCGGTTACGATGACGTCATCCAGCGCCGTGGCGTTTCGCTGTGTGCTGGCAGTCTGGGCATCGGCGGTCTGTGCCCAAGCGTGCGGCGCGCCGGCGATGGCCACGAGGGCCGATGTCCAGACGAGCAGAGTTCTGTAAGTCATTCCAGTTGCCTCCCTATGTGTTCGCACGCTTGCTGCGCACTGGACTCGTTGGCCCGTTTCATCCCCACGTGAGCGTGGGTCTTTGTCCTGTTGTCGACGTTACGCCCCCGCGCTGTCGCTCCCGGGCGTCATGTGGAAATGTCGAGGGGCGGATCGATCGCGGACAGCGCCTTGATGTGCGCCGCCATCATCGGAAAACTCCAGCCGCCCGAGACCTTGAGCCGGAAGGTGTAGAGCAGGAACGGATGAGCCCCCGCCGCGAACATCGCGCCGTAATCCTGCGTCAGCAGCTGGCGGTGCTCTTCCGCAGTCAGAGAGCGACCTTCCAGAAAGCGCTCCGGCGCTTCCATGTAGAGCGCCGCCAGGGCGTCATCGCGTCCGACCTGCCACAGCGCCTTGTTCACGGCATAGCGGCTCATGCCCGACCTCCGTTCAGTTGGTCTTCGTTCCACTCCAACAGCGTCATCAGCGGCTGATGGGTCGACGGCACATAGTCCTTCCACGAATAGGGAGCCCCATTGGCGACCCCATAGGCGAAGACGAAGCCCAGAAAGCCCGGCGTATTGTTGCCCTGGGCATACATCTCCTCCCACGACGAATGGGCGACGATGCCGTCGACGTCGTTGTTGAACATCAGGCGATCGATGGTGCGATCCCAGTCGCTTTCGGGCTGTTGGGCATGGCGCATCATGTAGGGGCCGCCGACGCCGTTGGTCATGTGACCGGTGGCGATGACCGCGACGCGTAGTGGCTCGTCCCATTCCTCGATGATCTTGCGGACGATGCCGCCAACCTTGCGATAGCGCCGCGCGGGCGGCACCGGCGGGGCCAGGAAGTTGAGGAAGATCGGCACGACCGGCAGATCGCCCTGCGGCCGCATGAAGTTCAGTGGAACGGAGAAGGCGTGGTCGACCACGAACTCGTCAGAGTAGGCGAAATCGATCTCGTGCTCGAACCCCTGCGTCAGGATGCGGCGCGCCAGCCGACCTTCGATCGGCGCGTCATAGGGCTCCAGATTGAAGTCGGCCTGTTCGTACGCCGGCGGCCCGCTGATGCGCTCGGCCTTGCCGATGAGGAAGGGCGGCATGTTGTCCATGAAGAACTGGCACAGATGGTCGCTGCCGGCCATGACGATGCAGTCCGGCCGCGACGCCTCCAGCCCGCTGCGCATCCGGGCGATGCCGTCCAGCAGACGCCGCGCGTCGGGCGAGGCTTCGCGCACGCCCCGTGCGGCTCCCGGCAGGATCGGATCGTGGGGAACGACCGACAGGTGAACGAGCTTGGCCATCTACAATCGTCTTCCGCCGGAGGCACGGGATCGCGCCATAGGACGAGAACCACCGTCATCGACGGCATCTCAGGGGTAGGAAGGATCGGCACGGACTGTCCAATCGGCAGTTGCGATACGAGCTATCGGTAAGTGCGACTTGTGAGCCGGCAGAGCCAAATCGCATGCTGAGCCCATGATGCAGGACGGCGGACGGACATTCTCACTGGACCAGGGATCACACCGGGTTCCGCCTGACCGCTACTCCGGGACCGCGATCGTCCTGCACTGGGCCATCGCCGCGCTGGTCCTCTCGACCATTCCCCTCGGCTGGTATGGCGCGACGTTCGAGACGGCGGCGGCCCAGTCGGCGACCAATATCCACAAGTCGATCGGCATCGCCATCCTGGCCCTGACGCTTGTGCGGGTGGGATGGCGCCTGGGGCATCGACCACCCGCCCTGCCGGCCGATTACAATCCGATCCTGCGCGTCATCGCGCGGGTCTCCCACGCCCTGTTCTATGTCCTGCTCATCGTCCTGCCGTTGAGCGGATGGTGGATGAGTTCGGCCGTGCCGATGGAGCGTCATCCGTTCGGCTATGGTCCGCTGCAGGTTCCCTTCCTGCCAGTCCCGCGCGGGTGGGCTTCGGCGGGGCCGGCGCACGCGATGCACGTCAACCTGGCCTGGCTGATGATCGGCCTGGTCGCGCTGCATATCGCCGCCGCCCTGAAGCACCGGTTTATCGACAGGGATGGCGTGCTGGCCCGCATGCTGCCGCGCCGCGCCTGAGATTCAACCGACAACAATCAGAGAGACTTCAATGTCCGACACGATGACCGAGCGCACCGCGCAGGGGCGCGGTCCCCTGCAACAGAAGTTTCCGCATGAGCCGGAGCGCATCCGCAAGGCCGCGGACCTGCTGGTCAAGATGCGCAAGCGCGAGATCGAGATCCCCGGCGAGGTCGGCTTTCCCGAAGACATCCGCCCACGCAATCGCGACGAGGCCCAGCAGATGAACGACGCGGTCATCCCCCTTCTGGGATGGCCGGTGCTGGGGTGGAAATTCTACATCAACGCCACGATACAGCAGGCCCCCCTGCGCACGCCGATCTATCATATCTGGGACAGCCCGGCCGTCCTCTCGGAGAAGGATTCTCAGCACCGCTGGATCGAGCCGGAACTGGCGTTCCGCGCACTTCGCGACTTCCCGGCCCGCGACAAGCCCTACGGCTATCACGAGATCCTCGAGGGTTTCGAGGCCGTGCCGGTGTTCGAGGTGATTGGGCCGCGCTTCCGCTTCGATTCCGCAGCCCACATGCGCCAGATCGTCAACGGCTACCGGATCAACCCGCGCTTCGACGGCCTGGCGGACGGCAATGCCTCGGGCGGCTATGTCGTCGGCACGCCGGTCAAGGACTGGCAGGATCTGGACTGGCTGAAGATGCGCGTGACCATGACCGCCGGCGACGAGACCCTGGTCGATACCGTCGGGGGGCATCCCCTGGTCGATCCGTTCATCTCGATGTTCCCGCTGGTCAACATGATGCGCGAACGCGACGGGATCACAGCCGGAATGCTGATGGCGACCCACTCCTATTCCGGCTTCCTGCCGGTGCCGGCGGACGCCAGGGTGGTCTCGACCTTCAGCTATTTCGACCCGATCGAAGCCGTCTTCGCCTCGGCCAAATAGCGGAGGCCGCCATGCCGTTCGGCCAGGTTCGGGATATCCAGATCTATTACGAGATCGTCGGCGAAGGCTCGCGCCTGCTGTTCATCAACGGGACGGGCGCCGACTTGCGACGCAAACAGCCTTGGGTCGATACGCTCAACGACCATTTCACCGTGCTCCGGTTCGATCAGCGTGGCCTGGGCCAGACCGAAAAGCCCGACAAACACTACAGCATGGCCGACTATGCCGACGATGCGGCCGCCCTGATGGATCTTGTCGGCTGGGACAAGGCTTTGGTGCTGGGCGTGTCGTTCGGCGGATCGGTGGCTCAGGAGCTGGCACGGCGCCACCCCGAAAAGATCAGCAGGCTGGCGCTGGCCTGCTCCAACCCCGGCGGCGCCTACGCATATCCCCTGCTGGAGCTCAGTAAGAAGGATCCAGAGACCCGCGCCCGGACCATGCTGTCGCTGGACCTGCGCCGTTCGCTGGAATGGCAGGCGGCCCATCCCGAAGAGGCCGAGGCGATGCTGGAGCAGGGCCGCAAGCGCGGCGGAGCGGCGGACCCATCCGACCCGCACGCGGCCATGGGCGCACGCCGCCAGCTGGAGGCGCGAGAGGAGCACGACTCGATCGACTGGCTGGACCAGATCAAGGCCCCCACCGGCCTGTTCGGCGGCCGCTATGACGGCTTGGGAACGATCGCGTCCCAAGAGGCCCTATCGAAGGGCATCTCCGACGCTTCGATGCAGTTGTTCGAGGGCGCACACAGTTTCCTGAACGAGGACAAGGCCGCCATACCGGCCATCGCCGCCTTTCTGAAGGCGGATGCGAACGCCTAACCCGGCTCGACCCGCGAGCCGGGCGGCACGTCTTGGCCAATCTGCTTCAGCCTTGCGACGACCCAGGCGATGGCCGGATCGTTCGCGCTGCGGGAGGACCACTGGGCGATCTCGCGGATCGGCGGCAGATCGAATGGCATTTCCATCAGTTTCAACGGCAGGAAGTCAGCCATGTGCAGCGCCAACCGGCGGTGCACGGTGGCGATCCGGTTGGTGCCCACCAGCAAGCCGCCGACCGAGGTGAAGCTGGAGGCTACGACCTCGACACGCCGCTCGATCGATCGCGAACCCGCAGCCGAAGCTTCATAGCTGGAGGTCTGGCGGCCGAACCGCACCGAGACGTGACCCAGCTTCTGATACAGGTCCAGAGTCATCGGCCCGGTCAGAAGCGGATTGTCGCGCCAGCCGGCTACGACGAAGTCCTCCGTGAACAGCACCTCGTGGGCGTTTTCAGGCGAGATGACGCTGTCGATCCCGATCAGCAGGTCGGCATGGCCTCGCTGAATCGCGTCCAGTGGCTGTTCGACGATGGGCACGAGCTGGAAGCGGATGCCGGGGGCCTCAGTTGCACAGGCGACAATGGCGGGACGCAGCAGGATTTCGAACACATAGTCGGTCGCCATGATCGAAAGCGTACGGTCCGATGTCGTCGGATCGAACGGTTCCGGAACCATGATCGTCGAGCGGATCTGGTCCAGCACTTCTCGCACCGGGACGATAAGCGCCTCGGCGCGCGGCGTCAGCGCCATGCTGCGCCCCTGCATCACCAGCAGGTCATCCCTGAAGTACTCTCTCAGCTTGGCCAACGCTCCGCTTGCGGCGGACTGACTGAGGTGCAAGCGATCGGCCGCCAGGGATACGCCGCGTTCCTCGAGGAACGCGTCCAGCGCGATCAACAGATTCAGGTCGAGCTTTTCAAAGCGCATCGACTGACCTTAGCAGTCATCGCCCGTCCGGAAATCATGTTTGGGGCTGCTGAGCAGGTGTGCTGATCGACGCGTGTCCCTGGAATTGCTGTCAGTCGAACGCGCACTCGGCAAGCGGCGCTGATCCTGTTGAAGCGCCCTTCAACCGTACCACGCGCCGCACCTTCCGGGGTGCGTCGGACGACGCCTGAGCCGAGGCGAAGGTCGCCGCTTGAGATCATGACGACCGGCTTGCTCCATGAGCGAAGGCGTCAGGCTGAAAGTGCTTTCGCCAGAGCTAGGTCGGACTGTTCAGCACACCCGGAAACGCGACAGACGCCATCGGCATCAAGCCCTCGCCGGTGAGGTCGAGTGCTCCCAGGATCGTCGCTGCGATCTGATCGGCGCCCCAGCATTGGCCCGGAGCGGGCGAGGCTCCGACCTGGATGTGAGGTCCAATGAGGCCGATCCAGGTCTGGTCGCTGCCTCGACCCCAGTCCTGTCCGGTCAGGCGGTCCCAGGCGGTTTCGGACGATCCATGCGCAGTCCAGGCCCGGCGCTGGCGGGAACCCCGTCCGTGGTCGGTCGTGACGATCAGCGTCGTCTTGCCGGCATAGAAGGGGTCCGACTGGGCCGTGCGCCACAGTTCGGCGATGAAGGCGTCGGTGCGTTCGGCGCTGGTCAGATAGGCGTCGTAGTCGGCGTCGTGGGCGAAATCGTCGGTCTCGCCATAGGCCACATAAAGCAGGCGCGGCTTGTCGTGTTTCAGGCTCAGCAGGGCAGCCTGATGGGTGAAGGCGTCCAGTCGCACGCCGGCCCACTGACGGGGCGTGGTCATCATCAGGGAGTTGAGCATGGCGGTCTCGGGACGGCCGTCGTCGGGCAGGGGGCTGTAGCCGGCATTGACCGGCACGCCCGACCGCTCGGTGTTGATGATGAAGGGAAAGACGTCCCACGACCCGAAGGCGCGGACCCGTCCGCGGAAGCCGTCGAGACGGTTGACGGTCTCCAGCACCGTGACGTTGGGATTGAGACGTTTGTCGTTGGAATCGATGGCCGGGTCGGCGCGGCCGGTCAGGATTTCGTTGTAACCGGGATACGAGAACCAGTGCGGGTTCGTGACCCGCATGCACGACCCCGCGAGGCGGTCGCCGGCCAGCACGCCTTGCGACGCCATTGGACCGTTCAGGAAGGGCATCAGGGCGGCGGCGGGATCGGCGGGCTCCAGATAGCGCGCGCGGATGTCGTCGGGCTCGTCGGTGACGCTCTCGTCGTCGATCAGCCGCGCCTCTGCGCCGTGGAAGACCTCCTGCCAGCGCAGGCCGTCGACGGTGACCAGGATCACCTTCTGGTCGTCCTGGGCCCAGGCAGGGGCACACGCCCACAGGCTGGTGATCAGGGCGACAGCCGTGGCTGTGACGAGGCGGATCATGGGGCGGGGTCCTGCGAAGTCGGGCTGAGATAGACGGGATTTCCGACGAGGATCAGATGGCCTTGACGGTCGCGGACATCGGCGCGGATCCACCGGGCCGCAGGGTTCGCTTCGCCCGTTATGGCGATCGTCTGTTGCGCTTCCGTGTCGGCAAGGGCGACCGGCGCCGGGGATGATTGCCCACCGATCAGCAATGTCACCGCGCCCTCCGGGATGCCTCGGATTGTCAGAGTGGCCTCGAAGACCAGGGTTGCGCTCGCGGGATCGCGGGTCAGGGTCTGGCCCATCAGAGCCGACTGCGTGCCAGAGCGGACCGACAGATCCAGCAGCCGTCCGGGGCCGTCGCCCAGGTCGATGAAGACCCGTCCGGCACGTAGTCCCGCAAGAATGCCCGCCTGCGAAAGTTCCTGCGCATGGACGACCGTGGTGGGTCGTCCGACCGGCGACTGCGGTCCGATCGGCGGATCCGCCTCCAGATGCTGGACGGCGTCGTGGTTGTCCGAGCCGGCGATCCCGGTCAGCCGGTACCCCCGGCTGAGTAGATCCTGCCAGTAGCTCAAGTGAAAGGCGGCCCCGGCCTCCGGTCCTGCGGGCAGTTCGGCGATGGTGCCGCCGCCGACCGCCTCGATGCCGTCCAGAAGGGAGAAATCGGTTTCCGGCGCGGTCCAGCCGCAACCGACGCAGTCGGGGCCGGAGGGCAGGGCGGGGTGATTGATCGACAGGAAACCGCCGGTGGCATGGGCGGCGGCCAGCAGGACGTTGGCGGTTTCCGCGCCGGCGCGGCCGAGGTCGGTTTCCAGCGGATCCATCGATCCGATCAGGTTGGCGTGGCCCAGGGTCGTGGTGATCTCACGGCCGGGCAGCAGCAGCAGGGTATCGAAATAGGCGGCGAGCTCGCCCATCGGTGCGAAATGGGACGTCACGTTGTGATCGGTGACGGAGATGAAATCGAGCTGGCGACCGACCGCCTGCTGGAGCGTCAGGAACAGGGGACAGGGGGTGGAGCGGCCGCCCAGACTGCGGCAGGCCGCGTCGCTGTGGCCGGTGTGGGCATGCAGGTCGCCGCGATACCAGCCCGGCGTCGCCGCCACGGGCACGCTCGAATAGGCATCCATGGCGGGATCAGTCTGCTGACCCAGATCGATGCGGACCTGGTAGGGCACCCGGGCGTCCGCCCGGATCTGCGGCACCGTGACGGCGATCCGCCAGCGACCGGACGGCATGGGGCCGGGATTGAAGGACGGCGTCGCGAAGGACTCGGCCACGGTGAAGTCGCGCTTCACACCGCCACCCCAGCCCCGGAAGTGGTCGGGATCGTACAGGCCGAGCCAGACCGAGGCGCCGGCCTGGCGGTCGAAGACGAACCTGACGCGGACACTGCGGGTGCCGGCCGGAACGTCGAAGGGAATGTCGAAGGTGGTGGCGCCGGCGGCGCCGTTCAGCACGCCGTCGATGACAATGTCGGACGGCCTGTCCACGGCGTCCTGAGCCCATGCCGGCGCACCGGTGAACAGGGCGAGGATCAGGATGATCAGACAGGACAATTTCGGCATCGGCACGCTCCGGACAGGATCAGGAAATCCCCCGCCGGGACCTCGGTCGCGGCGGGGGCTGAACGAGGTGGACTTTAGAAGTTCGCGGTCAGGCTGATCTGGAACACGCGGCCGGTTTCCAGGTAGCCGCCGTTCCGGTCGTTCGCGATGTAGGTCTTGTCCTCACCGATCGTGGTCCAATAGGTCTCGGTATCCAGCAGGTTGCGGACCGACACCCCGACCTCGACCATCTGGGTGACCGAATAGGCGACACCCAGATTCAGCTGGCTGAGCGGCTGGATGAAGACGTCCGGCTGGGTGTTCTGGATCGCGGCCAGACGCTTGCTCGTGTAGTTGTACCAGAGGTTGGCGCGCAGCCCGCCCATCTCATAGAACAGCTCGGCGTTGTAGATCAGGTCCGGGGCCTGGGGCAGCATGCCGGTCCGGGTTTCCGTGGCGGAGACGCGATAGTCGGCCTCGGTCTCCTGCACGGTCACATTGCCGCCGATGCCGAAGCCCGACAGCGGGCCACCGTCCAGCACGTCGGCGAGGCTGTAGCGTCCCGACAGTTCGATCCCCGTCGCGGTTCCGGTCAGGCCGTTCTCGGGGCGGCTGTAGGTGATGCCGCCGATGACCGTGGGCACGTTGATGCTGGTGACCAGCAGGTTCTCAAGTTCCTTGTGATAGACCGCCGCCTGGAAGGCCGTGCCGTCCTGGCCATAATATTCCAGGCCCAGATCGTAGTTCCAGGACTCCACCGGAGCGAGGTCGGGATTGGGCTGGGAAATGGCGATGATCGCGCCGCCGCCGTCGCGGTTGATGCTGGTCGGGCCGGCGAGCTGGTTGAACGCAGGACGGCTGTAGCTGGAGCGAGCGGCGCCCCGAACCACGATCTGGTCGTTCGGACGCCAGACGGCTAGAAGGCTCGGATCGAAGTGGTCGTACTGGCGATCGGAGGACACGAACCGTGCCCCGTCCGCATCGTTCAGATAGAACCGGGCATCGAAGCTGTTGTCCTCGTAACGCAGGCCCGGAACGATCTCCAGGTCGCCGAACGTCAGGGTCGCGGTCGCATAGGCGGCGGCGCGGCTTTCCTCGCCGCTGGACAGACCGCGGTTGACCTCGAGCGTGGTCGGCTGGTCGATCGAGACGTAACGATCGATCTGGGACTGGATGAAATCACGATCGACCAGGATCATCGGGCGAGCGATGGCGGACCCCATGAATGTGGCCAGCTGGACGCCGGGAACCTGGGCCAGGGTCGGGCCGACCACGACGGCGCCGTTATACAGGGTACCGCTCTGGGTCGGCGTGCGGAAGCTGAACAGGCGATCGTCGCCGTCCAGAATGCGCCCGTCGCGGTTGGACTTTTCGTACAGGCCGCCGACGGCGACGCTGTTGAGAACGCCTGTGCCGGTCCAGGTCAGATCGCCCTTCACCGTGGACTTGTCTTCCGACAGATATTCGTAGCCCTCGACGATATAGCGTTGGGGTTGGCCGCTCAGGTCGGCGGCATAGGCCGTCGCGCCTGCGGACAGGATCGGCTGGGGCGAGCGCGGGTTCGACAGGTCCAGCGTCAGGCCTTCACGCGCGACGCCCGTGTTGCCGGGCGTGCCGATGTAGGAGATCGCGCGCCAGCCGGCCTGGATGCGCTGAGGCGAGTCGAAACGGCCGTCGGCATAGGCAGCTTCCAGCGACGCAGTCAGCGAACCGAAGTGATACTTGCCGCCGATCTGGGCCGAGAACATCTCCTGCTCGACGTCCTCGGTGCGGTAGTAGTTGGCCGGGTTGATGCCATAGGGCGTGTAGACGCCCGCGGCGTTGTAGCCATTGCCGCCGGGGTTGGTGCCGGCATTGGGGTTGGTCTGGACGACGACCGGCGTCACTCCGGCGATCGAGTTGGTCAGCTCGTTGCGCAGACCCGACTGGTTCATGTCGTTGGTGTTGTTGTAGGCGGCGTAGTTGATGCGGGCGAACAGCTCCAGGTCCGCCGTGCGATAGTCGAGGGCCGTCGTCAGGCCGTAACGTTCGATCCTGGTGTTGAAGAAATTCCACTGGATGCCGATGCCCGACAGGGCGTCGCCGTTCTGACGGGCATTGCCGACGCCGCCCTGGGTCGGGCGATATTCGCTTTGAACCGCGACGGATTCCGCCGCGTTGTCGCGCTTCTCGTAATAGGTCGCGGCATAGAGGCCGAACTGGTCGTTGCTGCCGAAGCGGCGGGCGGCGTCGATGCCGATGGCGCCGCCGAGTGCGTCCTGATCGCGGTCATAGGCCAGCTGGGCCAGTTGACCCAAGGCGCGGAAGCGGGTCATCGGCCCGTTGAAATCGAAGGCGCTGGGGGTGGTCAGATCGACCGTGCCGGCGATGGAGTCGGCGTCCTTGGTCGCGCCCGGCGTCTTGTCCAGGTTGATGCCGCCGACCGCGAACGGCGAGAACAGGTTCAGCGAGATCGAGCGTCCGCCCGAGGTCTGCGGAAGGCGCAGGCCGTCCAGGGTGTAGGCGTTGTAGGCGGTGTCGAAGCCGCGGATGGTGGCGTACTGGGCCTCGCCCGTGGCGGTCTGGTTGCGGCCCTGGTCGAAGCCGACGGACACGCCGGGGAGGCGGCGCGCCAGGTCGGCGATGTTGGTCTGGCTGTTCAGGCTGATGTCGCCGGTCTCGACGATGTCGATCGTTTCGATCTGGGCGCGTTCCTGCTCGATCGCAGCCACGTTGCGTCGGCCGGTCACGACGATCTCGCCGACCGTGGTCGCCTGCTGATCCAGCGGATCGACCACCGGTTCGGCGGCGAAGGAGGGCGAAGCCAAGGCGACCAGGATCGCGGTCAGGCTGGTGGAAGCCGCGAGACGGCCGAATCTGATGTCGAACATAGTATCCCCTGTCGGCATCGACGCCGGGGCGCTCCCGGTCGTTCGTGATGCTCGACAGGCAGAACGAGGGCTCGGGCACACCCCCCGAAATCTTCGTGAAACCTTCACGATGGGGCGCGAGGTCGATCCTCAGCCGTCGGTCGGCGAGACCCGGATGCCGTCGGCGACGGTGGTGGTGCGGACCGGCAGAACGCTCTCCAGCGCCATCGTCCATTCCTGGGGTCGGTCCACCCGCAGGACGCCCGAGAACCTGAGGCGCGCCACCTCGGGCGATGCGAATGACAGCGTCCGGCCCGTGTGGCGCAGAAGGCCCGACGCGACCTCCGCCAGAGGGACGTCGTCGAAGACCAGTCGCCCCTCGGTCCAGGCGGCGGCCCCGTCGATGTCGATCTGGACCACGCCTGGGTTGCGGTGTTGTCTGAAGCCTTGGCCCGGCTCCAGGATCACACCCTCCCCGCCGTCGAGGGGCTCGACCCGCAGTCGTCCGTCCAGCAGATCGACCCGCAGGCCCTCGGGATCGGGCGTCACGTTGAACCGGGTGCCCAGCACCGTCAGCCGTTGCTCGCCCGTCGTGATGACGAAGGGGCGCTCTGCGTCGTGCGCCACGTCGAAAAAGGCTTCTCCCGTCAGCCGATCGACGGTGCGGCTCCGACCGTCCATTTCGACCCGCATCCGGCTGCCCCGGCTCAGCGTCACTTGGCTGCCGTCGGCCAGAGCGACGATTCGCACGGAGTCTGACGGCGCCGCGTAGACGATCGAGTCCGCCGGTCGGAAGGCCCATACGCCCAGCCCAATGGCGGCGACCAGCACGACGGCGGCGGACAGAACCCATCGCCGGTCGGGGCGCGCCGACAGGGTGGCTTTGGAGGGTGTCTTCACTCCGGCGACCGCGCTCAGCATCCAGACGTCGCCCAGATCCCTGACCCGCGCCAAGGCCTCGGGCGAGGCGGCGCAGAGGGCGTCGAGGCGGGCGGCTTCGTCCGGGCTCAGCCGGCCCTGAAGTCCGCGCAAGGCCAGTCGTTCCACCTCGTCCAGGGGAGCCTCGGCTTGATCGTTCGCCGCGACGGGATCAACCATCCCGGTCTCGCCCCAGTTTCTGGCGGAGATGGGCCACGGCGTGGGCCACGCTCTTCTCGGCCGAGCTGACGGAAATCCTTAACCGACGCGCGACCTCTTCGTGACTGAGTTGCTCGAACCGGTTCAAGATAAAGGCCTTCCTCCAGCTCTCCCTCATGGCGGGAAGTTCATTCAGCATAACGTTGAGGGCCTGACGATCCGCAAAAATCGTTTCGGGTGACGGCTCGTCTGCCCCGTGCTCCGGGTCCAGATCGACGCCTTTCGCTGTCGGTTGCGTCATCGACCGACGGTGATGATCGATCAGGACGCTGGAGGCGGCGCTGAAGACGTATCCGTCCGACAGGTCGGCGCCGTCGGCATCCATCTTTCGCAGCAGCTTCAGGAACACGTCCTGAACCATGTCCTCCGCGTCCGGAACGGCGACGCCGCGCTTTCGGAAATACTGGATCAGCGGGCGGCGAAAACGCGCGACCAGAGCGTCGAACCGCCGGGCCCGCGCCAGCAGGGTCGAGGCGCTTAACGGGGGCGACGGCGTCACCATGCGTCCGGTCGCCAGCGCAGGCTAACTTGAACTGTTCGCCCGAAGGCGTTGATCTCCTTGGGCTGATCCTCGGTCACGCCATACAGATATTTGCGGGCGCCGGTCAGGTTGGAGCCTTCCGCCACCAGAGTCAGGCCGGGCGAGATCGACCATGCGATCTGGGCGTCGAGCAGGCCGAGCGGGGCGACATATTCCTCGCCGACGGTCGTGCTGCCGTAGCTGTTCAGATACCGATCGCGCCAGAACCAGCCGATATTGGCCGTTACGTCCTGGCCTTCGTAGCCGGCGGTCAGGGTCAGGCTGGACCGCGACAGGCCCACCAGCTGATCGACGATCTCGCGGTTCCCGGCCCGGAATGATGATGCCGCGTCGGTCGCCGTATAGGCCCCGCCTACCGTGAGCCTGCCCGGCAGGCTATCCGGCAGCGGGATACGCCCTCGCATCGCCAGTTCCAGGCCCGACAAGGTCGCCTCGCCCCCATTGACCGTGGTGGACAGCTCAAGGCTACGGCCCGCGAGAACGATCGGGCGATCTTCAGAGGTCGTGAACGGGGCCAGGTGTTTGCGAAACACCGCGATCGAAAAGACGTGCGCCGGGCTGGCGTACCATTCCAGCCCCAGGTCGAACGCGTCCGCTGCATAGGGCGCGAGATCCGGATTGCCGCCCGACGCCAGGCCGTTGTCGAACGAGGCCGTCAGGCGCGGGGCGATGTCGGTCAGGTTGGCCGGCGTCGTGACGCGCGCCGCCGAGACCCTTGCCACCAAATCGGGCCTCAGCTCGGCCTTGACGTTCAGGCTGGGCAACCATGCCCCGTCCGTGTGTTCGAAGCCGATCGGAAGGCCCAGAGCGCCGTCGTCGAGAAACCCCTGAGACGTCTGGCGGGTCACGCTTCGTCTCAGACCCAGGATGCCGTCGACCGGCACGCCCGCGACCATCACGCCGGCGCCCGCCTCGACATAGGCCGCGCAGACCATCTCCTGGACGCTGTAGGATGCGGCCCGGTCCTGAACAGTCGGATCCGACGCCGCGACGGCCGTCGTGAACAGGGCGGCGTGGTAGGCGTCGGCCGTTGGTGACAGCCACACGCGCGGCCCGCCACCCGCGACGCCCGACAAAAAATCGTCGAACGGCAGGGTCTGATAGAAGGTCGGGCCCAGTGCCGACAGGGGGACGCCCTTCAGCCCGTCGAGGAACCAGTCCCTGCGGCGATAGTCCCGCGTGCGTCTCTGCGCGAAAACGCCGGCGCGCAACACGCTGACCGGCCCCGGCAGGCGCCGCTCCAGATCCAGCCGCCCGGCGGCGTCCGTATCCACCGACCTCTTGGGTGCATAGCCGTAGGTCCAGCCCGAAAAAGTGGCCGGGTCTGTGTAGTCTGCCGTTGTGTCGAGCGTGGGCAGGACGCGATAGCCGCCGGAAAAATCGAACGTCAGAGGCGCTGTGAATGCCAGCCGGCTGCGCGACGTCGCACGCCCCTTGGGATGGCCGCTTTCCGCTCGTGACCAGGCCAGGTCGCCGGTGACGCCCCAGGTTTCGGCGATGTAGGTGTGTTTTGCCCCGATGGAGATCAGGTCGTGGCGATTGAGGCTGGTCTCATGCGAGGCCAGCCACCGGACGTTCTCGATCCGGCCCGCCGCGACGGTATTGCCGATCAGACGCTGTGAGCCCGGGACCAAGCGAGCTCCGTCCGCCTGCGGATAGCTGTCCAGGCCGAACTCGTCGTAGGTGACCTCCAGACGGTTCGCCAGCAAGTCCACCTCCGTCAGATGTCCCCGCGCGGGTCGCCATTGCAGGGTCAGGTTCAACGCCTGCTGACGTCGTCCCTCCAGCTCGATCGTCGGCCTGACCCGGCCGGGGACATAGAGGTCAGGTCCCACGACTTCGCCGAACGGGCCCCGCATCCAGTGGAACTGAAAGAACCGATCGTTTCGGACCTGGCGCGTCTCGACCAAGGCGGAGGCCAGCAGGCCCAGATCGCCGTCGCCGCGCACCCAGCTGACCGACCCCGACGCGCCATAGCCTGGGCCGTCGCTCAGGCTGTTGTCGGCGACGTGCGTCGACATCGCGCCGCCGGTCCCCACCGTCAGGGGGCGGGGTGTCCGCAGGTCGATGGTGACGCCGACGGCGCCGCCCTGGTCCGATGCGATCGCGGTCTTCTTGACCACGATGTCGGAGATGAACTCACCGGGCAGGGCCTCGAACCGAAAGCTGCGGCCGCGCGGACCGCCGTTCTCGACCAGTTCGTTCAGGGCCAGGCTGCGTCCATTGACCTGAACGAGCTGAAAGGGGCTATCCAGGCCTCTTGCCGTGACGTGCAGTCCCGTACCCCTTTGGGTGTCCAGCTGGATTCCGGGGGCCAGGCGCAGAGCCTCCGCGACCGAGGCCGTCGGCAAGGCTGTGATCTGTCCCGACGACAGGGTCTCTATGCTCTGAGCCGAAAACCGCTCCAGCCAGACGCCGGACAGATCCTGTCGGTTGGACGGAGCGATGACGATGATGTCGGCCAACTGGCTTGGACCATCCTCGCCGTCCGACGTTGATCCCTGAATCTCAGGCCGTCCAGACGGAGCCGATACGGTGAGGGCGTACAAGCCGCCGCCGAGCGAAACCAGATCCAGCCCCGCGCTCTCGGCCAGCCGACGAAGGTCCGCGCGTGCGTTGGCCGAGCGCGCAAAACCCGGGGTGCAACGATCGCGAACGCGCGTGGGATTGAACACCACGCGCAGGTCAGAGCGACGAGACAGGCTCAGAAGTTCGCCGCCAAGCGTAGGGCCGACGCATACCCCTGCGGCCGCCGGTACAGCCGAAATGGCGCCGACGGCGAACGCCAAGCCCAACGCCGAAATGCGCGAAGCCCGAACCCGATAACGATGTCGGGGGGCGACCTCCAAGCAGAGCGACCTTCATGCGGCGTACGACAGGCGTCGCCCTACAGTCGGATCGCGTCAGTTTCGTAAAGCGCTCAAGCTGTCGACAGGACTGCCCGGATCGCGGCAGCCGAGGGGGTTCGATAACAACCACCGCCCGCGTGTACCGAAGGAGGCTGCGGAGCGGGTTGGTCTTTCGCCCGAGCCCTGAAGTCATTCGGAAAATAGGCAGGTGGCGGTGCCGTCAGCCTAACGCCAACTTATCTCCACTTGAGGTCGGCTAGAGGCCTGCGTCATGGAAGGCGAGTATGTCCGTTTCTGGCGGATACCGTTGAAAAAGCCGCCAGCCTGATCGGCTTGTAGAGCGGCGTGGTCAGGCCGTGAGTCGGTTCGTGACGCTTCTGGCCTTCAGGCTGGTGCCTGGGCGGCCTGAAGCGGGACTAGTCGCGCCATTTTTCGCAGGTTCTGGGCGGTTGCGGCGAGAAGGAACTCGTCTCGGGCGCCGCAGGGACCGCGAAGGCGCAGACGGTCCAGCCGGAGGATGCGCTTGAGGTGGGCGAACAGCATCTCGACCTTCTTCCGCTCTCGTCGGGAGGTGAGGTATGCGTCGGTCCGAGCAATGTCGCGAGCGACGTCCCTGGCGCTTTCGTGGATGGAACGGGTTACCTTCCGGGCCGGCGTGTTGGGACAGCAGTTGGGCTTTAGTGCACAGGCGTCGCAGTCGATCTTGGAGGCGCGATATCGGTAGGTGTCATCTGGCGGAGCCTGTGGTTATCGGCGCGGAAGCCGCGCCGATACTGCTCCAGCGCCTTGCCGCCTGGACAGCGGTAGAGGTCAGTGGCGGGGTCATAGGCGAAGTCGGGGAGGAAGAATGTCCCGTCCGTCCGGCCAGACTTGTCGATGATCGGGATGTGCGGTGCGATCCCTTGGTCTTTGACCAGCAAGTTCAGCAACTCGGCCGATCCATAGGCGGTGTCCACGGCAAGGCGATCGGGATGGAGATCATTCCGATCCCGAACCCGCTCGATCATGGTGCGGGCAGCCGTCAGTTCGGCGGGACGCACAGCCGTGGGGGCCTCGACATCGACGATGACGGCATGCTCGAGATCGATCAGATAGTTGGTGGCATAGGCGAAGAAGGCCGGCCCCTTGTTCGCGCCGGTCAGCGCGCGGCCGGATCCACTGGCGAGACGAACATGGGCGTCGCCGGCGTGGCGGCGCCAAAGGCCGCATCGTCCAGCACCGCCAGATACTCGTCGATGGCGCGGCTTGACGCCTCGGGCGGCAGGCCCGGATCGTCCGGCACGCTGCGTTCGCGGTTCGCCTCGGCCCGGATCAGGCTGGCGTCCACGGCGAAGCCCAGAATGGCGGAGATTCCGCGGCCTCTTCCGATATAGAATTTGGATGATCGCCGCCGGATCCGGAGTTTTCGGTGCGGGTTATCTCACGCTAACCCAATGAACATCGACCCTTGGGAATTGCAGGGTAAAAAGCTGATTTTACCCAGGAAAAAAATGGCGGAGAGGGTGGGATTCGAACCCACGGTACCCTTCCAGGCACGCCGCATTTCGAGTGCGGTACATTCGACCACTCTGCCACCTCTCCGCGGGGCCGTAGTGCGCTTGGTCGACAGCGAGCGGCTTCTCTAATGGGGCGAGGCCTGCGCCGCAAGCGGGCGCGGACGATTTTCCGAACGATGATGGATCAGCGCAGGGCGGGAAGGGCGAGGCCGGGGGCCTGACCGTCGCGGGGGCCCGCGCCGGTGAAACGGAAAAGCTCGGCCGGGCGGCCGCCGGTGCCGGTGGAAAGGCGGCCGGTGGGCTCGACCAGGCCGGTGCGTTCGACGCCGCGACGGAAGTTCTGTTTGTGCAGGTTGAGGCCTACGACGGCCTCGGCGGCGGCCTGTAGCGCCGAGAGGGTGAAGGTGTCGGGCGTCAGTTCGAACAGGACTGGGCGGTAGCGAAGCTTGCTGCGCAGGCGGCCAAGGCCGGTGGCGAGGATGCGGCGGTGGTCCGAGGCCATCGGGCGGTCGGACAGGTCGAGCGGCGAGGCGTCGTCGCGGTCCCGGGCGGCCTCTGCGACCAGACCGGCCTCGTAGAGGAGTTCATAGCGTTCGAGGACGCGGGTCTCGTCCCAGCGAGCGCTGACCGAGGGAGCGAACAGGGCTTCGATGCGGTCGAGGCGTCGGGGATCGCCGGCGGCCCAGGTCGTCAGGCTGTCGAAGATCCCGCTTGTCGGTCTGGTCGTCGCGCGGCGATCCTCCCACGGAAAGATTTCCAGCGCCGGGGTCCAGCGGGCGCCAGGCGGGGCCATGTCGACGGCGTCGGCGGTGAGGGCGAGGTAGCCGACGGAGACCTCGCGCTGGCGATCGGGGCCGGGGGTGGGGCGAGGCGCGGCCCGGCCGGCGTCGCCGAAGGTGTAGAGCTGTTCGACGAAGCCGAGGCCGAACCCGGTCTGGGCGGTCACGAAGGATCGCAGGGCGCGCTCGAAGGTGCGGTCTCCGGCCGGGTCGAAGGGGCCGAAGGGCAGGGCGAGTTCGCCTTCCGGGGTCTCGGTGGTCAGGATGCAGAGCTGACCGGACCGGAGCGCCATGACGACGGCGGACAGGCCGATGCGGACCCCGTGCTCCCCGCCCCAGGACATGGCGCTATTCCGTGTGCCAGGCGTCGGCGGCGGGCAGGATGCCCACGGCCTCGGCGAGGATACGGTAGCGTTCGAGGTAGCGCTGCTGGGCGATCGGGGCGGGCAGGGGATCGATGACGAGGTCGTAGCCCGGCGGGGGCGAACCGAAGAAGCCGAGCGACTCGGTCTTGTTGAAGCCGGCCAGCTGGGTCGCTTCGAAGTAGGCGCAGGCTCTGTCCGCGCTCTTGATGAGCTTCTTGATCGGCAGGGGCGTCTTGGGCGGCAGGCCGAAGCGGACGTGGATGGCGTCCTCCAGTCGCGCCTCGAAGGATTTGTAGCTGACGCCCAAGGCCGCCTTGAAGGGCGAGATCATGTCGCCGATCACGTATTCCGAGGCGTCGTGGAGCAGGGCGGCCAGGCGCCATTTCGGCTCGAGGCCCGGCTTGATGTGGGCGGCGATCTCCTCGACGACGCATGAGTGCTGGGCGACGGAGAAGGCGTGTTCGCCGATGGTCTGGCCGTTCCAGCGGGCGACGCGGGCCAGGCCGTGGGCGATGTCCTCGATCTCGATGTCGAACGGCGACGGGTCGAGCAGGTCGAGGCGGCGGCCGGACAGCATGCGCTGCCAGGCACGGGGCGCGGGCGTCCTGGAGGCGCGAGGGGAGGGGGCAGAGGCCAAGGCGGAGATCCAGACGGCGAACGGCAGGTCAGGTGACCCATCCTCGCCGCCGGATCAAGCGTGAGGGCGCCTATTCGCCGACGTTGAGGGTGACCAGATCTTTGGCGGAGTCGAAGACTCCGTCGCTGTCGCGGTCCTTGGCGCGGACCGTGGCGATGACGATCGGACCGCCGACGGGGCCGCGCGCCTCGAAGCCGACCAGTCGCCAGCCCTGGTCGGCCGGGGTGCGGTCGGTCAGCATATAGGTGCGGCGGGTGGCCTCGCCGGGCGCGCTGGTGCGGATTTCGGCCGCGTCGTCGTGCGCCTGGATGCTGACGCTGTCATCGGATGAGGAGATGTCCACGCTCTCCGAACTGTCGTCGGCGTTGATGGAAAAGCCGCCGATACGGACACTGGCCTTGTCGCCGTCGGCGTCGACGCTCATGCCCGGCAGGCGGACGCGGGCCCGATCGCCATCGGCATCGATCGCCATGCCCGGCCCGCGAACGTGGGCGCTGTCCGCGGCGTCGGCGGCTGCGTTGGCGTCCGCGGCGGCTGCGTCTGCGGCGACGGCCGCGGCGTCAGCCTGGACCCGCGCCGCATCGGCTGAGGCCTGGGCCCGGTCGGCCTCGGCGGAGGCGCTGCGAAGCTCGGCCATGGTGTGGGGCATGTCGGCCGACAGGGTGTTCTCGAAGCGCTGGAGCACCGCGTCGACGGTCTGGTCGCTGAGGGCGATCAGTTGCAGGCTTACCTCCGCGCCGCGCGGGCCGCTGTAGAGGCAGGTCGCGCCGCCGGCGTGGGCCGTTCCCTTGCGGGTCAGGACCCCGAGGGTCTCGGGGCACTGCAGGGTGTCGATGACCTTCAGCACGCCCTTGCCGCCGGTGTCGGTGGTGGTCGAGGAGATGCGCACGGAATCGCCGTCGCAGGCTGCCGTCATCAGGCAAGCGGTGCAGATGGTGGCGAGAAGCAGTCGCATCAAAAGGGTTCCTCTTCAGGCCTTCATCTTGAACAGTAGCCGTCACTATTCCAGTGAAATCGCGGTAATCGATCTGACGATATCTGTCCGTCGAGTGGCCGGAATGCGCCGTTTCTCAAACGCCGGGGCGTGAGCCTTCGCGACGATTGAGGAAGGCGAGACGCTCGAACAGATGCACATCCTGCTCGTTCTTGAGCAGGGCGCCGTGGAGCGGGGGGATCAGCTTGTTGGGCGAGGTTTCGCGCAGGGTCTCGGGCTGGACGTCGTCGACCATGAGGAGCTTCAGCCAGTCGAGCAGCTCGGAGGTGGACGGCTTCTTCTTGAGGCCCGGCGTGTCGCGGATTTCGTAGAAGGTCTTCAGCGCTTCGGACACCAGCCGCGGTTTGATGGCCGGGAAGTGGACGTCGATGATGGCCTTCATCGTCTCGTCGTCGGGGAAGCGGATGTAGTGGAAGAAGCAGCGGCGCAGGAAGGCGTCGGGCAGTTCCTTCTCGTTGTTCGAGGTGATGACCACGATGGGACGGACAGCGGCGCGGATCGTCTCGTCCGTCTCGTGGACGTAGAATTCCATCCGGTCGAGCTCCTGGAGGAGGTCGTTGGGAAACTCGATATCGGCCTTGTCGATCTCGTCGATCAGCAGGATCGGGCGGACCTCGGAGGTGAAGGCTTCCCACAGCTTGCCGGGCTTGAGGTAGTTGCGGACGTCCTTGACCCGTTCCTCGCCGAGCTGGCTGTCGCGCAGGCGGCTGACGGCGTCATACTCGTAGAGGCCGTTGTGGGCCTTGGTGGTGGACTTGATGTGCCAGGTGATCAGGGGCGCGTTCAGCGCCCTGGCCATCTCGTAGGCTAGGACGGTCTTGCCGGTGCCGGGCTCGCCCTTGATCAGCAGGGGCCTTTCCAGGGCGACGGCGGCGTTGACCGCGATCTTCAGATCCTGGGTGGCGATATAGTTCGAGGTGCCCTCGAACCGGTCGGTCGGCCGCGACATCGGATGCTCCGGTGGTTTCGTCACCACGACTACCGACGGCGCGGCCGGTTAACAACGATCAGTTTCAGGTGATGCGCTTGGCCGAGACGGGGTCGCTGGCCGGGAAGGTCTCTTCGACGCCCTCATCGACCAGAGCTTCCTGCCGGTCTTCGGCCTGGCCGTGTTTCTCGTTCAACTGGTCGGGCTTGCCTTCCAGACGGTCGGCACGACGGGCATGCGGCGTCTCGACGTCGTGATCGGGATCGCGCGGCTTGCCGGTCAGCGGGGCTGCATCGGTCATTTGTCGTCTCCTTCCGGGCCGTAGCCCAGATCTGCGATGTCGTCGTCGGACAGGGTTTTGGCCTCCCAGTGGGCGGCGCTGGCCTGGGCCCCGCGCACGTCCTCCATCAGGCCGGAATAGACCAGCTCGACCTCGCCCTCGCCGGGTTCGTCGGCGCCGAGGTCCAGTTCGTTGATGCGGGTCCCGTCGGCGCCGTACTGGGCGTCGGCTTCCGGATCAACCCCGTCGGCCCCGAGGGTCTCGTCCAGATCCTGATCCTCTTCGTCGAAGTCCTCATCGTCGGCGTCGCCGTCGGCGGTCGTGACGTCGAGGACATCGGGCATCTCCTCGAAGGTCTTGAACTCGTTGGTGACGCCGCCGGTCTCGGACGCGTCGTTGTTGTCTTCGTCGAAGGCCTCGGACTGGTCGATGTCAGGCATGGTCGCCTCCCTTGTTGTGCAGGTTCAACGCTGTGGCTTTGCCGGGCGTTCCGCTCCGTCGGGCGTGCGTCATCGCTCTTCCGCTGTGAACGGGTGGGGAAGTCGACGGAGCCCGGGCGGTCGCCCGGAACCGGGATGGCCCCCTGCTTTCGCGTTACGGGGACCGGATGAGAAGTTTTCGGCTCGCGCCGGGGCTCCGTCGCGCTCGATTGGACGTGAGCAGTCGATGGTGGGCTTCGGTGCGGCCTGTCGGGTGTGGCGGTTTCGCCCCCGACGCTTGTCGCCGTTTAATCCCAGAAAGACTTAAGCCCACGACGGGCGGAGGGTTGCAGGCCCCTCCGGGCTCCGGGGTTTTACGCCCCCCGGACAGTCCCGCGCCTTTGTCGGTTCGTGCCTCCGCAAGCCCAGGGTTCAAGCCGGGCAAGGGTCCTCGGTCGACTTCACGGCGCGGTTTCCCGCTCGATCGCACCCCACAGCACGTCCGGGTCCTGGGCCCAGGACGCCTTCCCCATGCGATGGGACGCGCACAGTGTACGCCCGCCCAGAGAGGGGGCGCACATAAAGGCTCTAAATAGAGCCGGGCGTTGAAATCGTTGGGGTCCTGGACGGATGTGTTGATGGGTATGACCCGGATCCCTCTCCCGGCGGTAAGCGACTCTACGCCGCCTCCAGCGCCGCCCTGACCTCGGCGATCGCCCTCGGCCAACCGTCGAAGCCGCCGGTCGCGAAGGTGCGGACCCGGGGGTAGAAGGGGTAGCGGTCGGTGTTCAGCAGGTGCCAGTCGTCCGCCGCGTGGATCAGCCAGGTTCGCGCGCCTGTCGCGGCGGCCAGATTGGTGCCGGCGATGCCGGGGCCGACGACGAGGTCCAGCGCGTTCGACAGGGCCGCCAGATCGTCGAGGTCGTCCTTCAGATTGATCGGCGGGGTCCAGATCTTCACCCCGGCAGCCTCGGCGGCGGCCAGGTCCTCGGTCACGTCCCCGCACTGCAGGTTGACCATGACGCAGCCGGGTGCGGTGAGGACCGGCTCCCAGCGCTCGAAGCTGGAGAAGTAGCGCGCGCGCACGCCGGTCAGGACCAGACTCTTCCAGTGCAGACCGACCTTGAAGCCCGGGCCCAGTTTTTCGAGTTCGGTCTTCCAGAAGGCGACGCGATCCGGGTCGGGCGTCAGATAGCCGTCGCGATCGGGGAAGTCGGAGATCTCCTGTCGATAGACGGCGCTGAGGCTGGCCATCGGGGTCCAGCAGTCGGCCTTGCCGTCTTCTTCGCCTATCTGCTCCATGAAAGGGCAGTAGCGGGTCAGGCGGCCCTCGATCCGCACGGCCCGGTGCCCGCCGACGACGGCCGTGGGGAAGGAGCGCTGGTAGAGATCGACCAGTCGGGGTTCGACGGCGATGAAGACCTTGCCCTCGGGGCCGACGGCCTTGATCACGTCGGGCAGGCAGGTCCCGAAGACCATCTCGTCGGCGATGCCCTGTTCGCCGACGACAAGCAGCCGCTTGCCGCGGACGTCCCCGGTTTCGGGATCCCAGCGAGGCGCATCGACGACGACATGCATCGCCTCGGGCATCTCGGGATCGAGCCGGACCTCATAGGCCTCGAAGCCTTCTTTCAGCCGGCCCATGCCCATCAGGGTCATGGCCCGCGCCATCCGCATCATGGCGTGCTCGTAGGGGCTCTCGGCGCCCTTCAGGGCCTTGTCCAGATCGGCCAGCGCCCGTTCCGCCTGTCCGAGCGGCTGGAGCGCATTGGCGCGGTTGTAGCGGGCCTTGGCGAAGGCCGGGTCGATGCGCAGGGCCTCGTCGAAGAAGGTCAGCGACTCCTTCATCTGGCCCTGGTCGCTGAGGACCGTGCCGAGGGTGTTCCACAGGGTCGGGTCGGTCTGTTCGATCTGGATCAGGTCGCGCAGGGCGTCGATGGCCTCCTGATAGCGTTTCTGGTCGCGCAGGACGCAGGCGAGGTTGTTGGTGCCCTCGATATGTCCCGGGTGAACCGACAGGAATTTCCGCAGCAGCTTCTCGGCGATGTCCAAATGGCCCAGACGCCCGGCCAGCCGCGACAGGTCGTGGGCGATGTTCGCATCCTCGGGCAGGATGCGCAGGGCGGCGTCGTAGGCGTTCAGGGCCTCGGACAGATGGCCCGACTTCTCGCGGCAGATGGCCAGGACGTGCCAGGCCAGACCGTTGTGTTCGTCGACCTGAAGCACGGCGAGGCAGCGGCGCGCGCCCGTGTCGTAGTCGCCGACCCGGATCGAGGCCACCGCGGCCTTCAGCGATTCGATGGCCTTCCTCTGGGCCTTGAGGGTCGCGCCCTTCCTGTCGGCAAGGGCGTGCGACAGCCGCCGGATCGCGGCGGGGGAGGCGGCGTCGCCGGTCGCGTCCTGGGCCGTCGGCACGTGGCCGCGGGCCAGTTCGGAGGGCGTGGTGTCTACGACGGGCATGGACGGTCTCGGCGAGGGAGAAGACTGAATAAGAGGCCATACGGCCCTGCTCTAGAACACATGGTTAACCACGGCTGTTTAGCCTGCGTCAGTCACCGCGCGGCTATGTCAGGGCCAAGCGGGCGCAGGGAGGCGCACCCATGCCGTTGAAGTTGTCCTTGAAGCCCGGCGAGAAGTTCGTCCTGAACGGCGCTGTCGTGCAGAACGGCGACCGCCGCGGCGTGCTGATCCTGCAGAACAAGGCTTCGGTCCTGCGCGAGAAGGACATCATGCAGCTGGAGGACGTCACGACGCCCGCCAAACGCATCTATTTCCCGGTCATGATGATGTACCTGGACGAAAGCTCCGCGCCCAAGGTGTACGACGAGTTCGTCACCCGCCTGACCGAGTTCATGAGCGCGACGCGCAATCCCGACGTCATGGTCGAATGCGTCTCGACGTCGAAACACGTCATGGCGCGCGAGTACTACAAGGCCCTGATGAGCGCGCGGAAGATCGTCGACTACGAGGAAAGCCTGACCTGATGTTGAAGGCTTACGCCCAGGCGTCGAACCGTACCGAGACGCCTCGCGAGATGGAGTACCGCCTGTTCGGTCAGGTCACGCGCGCCCTGATGCACGCCGCGACCGTCGACAAGGACGATGTGAAGACCCGCATCGACGCCCTGGACTGGAACCGTCGCCTCTGGTCCGTGCTGGCCACCGACTGCTCCGACAGCGACAACCAGCTGAACAACCCGCTGAAGGCCCAGATCATCTCGATCAGCCTGTTTGTCGGGCGCCATTCCTCGGCCGTCATGCGCGGCGAGGAGGATTTCGAACCCCTGATCGACATCAACCGCTCGATCATGCAGGGCTTGGCCCCTCAGGGCGCCTCCGCGCCCTGACGCCAGTCCCGGTGGGCAAAGTACGGCGCTGACCGGCGAGAAATTGCCGGGCATCGAGCTTCTCGGCTAACTTTCCCAAGCTTTTCAATCTGATCGGTCCGGCCCGGCCCTTGCGTGGACGCGCGTAGGACCAGAACCGGTTCAACGGCCAGAAGGCCGCTCCCCCGACCAGAATGGAAGGACTCCACCCATGGCCAACTCGGTCAACACGAACCTCGGCGCGCTCGTCGCGCTGCAAAACCTGAACGCCACCAACGCCGAACTGGCGTCGACCCAGACCCGGATCAACACCGGCAAAAAGGTCGCCAACGCCAAGGACAACGGGGCCATCTGGGCGATCGCCCAGGGCCAACGAGCCGACATCGGCGCCCTGGGGGCGGTCAAAACCTCGCTCGACCGCGGCATTTCGGCGGTCGATGTGGGTCTGGCGGCCGGCGAGAGCATCTCGGATCTCTTGTTGCAACTGAAGGAGAAGGCACTGGCGGCGACCGACAAGTCGCTGTCGACGGCATCGAGGAAAGCGCTGAACGAGGACTTCAAGTCCATCCGCGATCAGATCAACACGGTTGCTGCAAACGCCGACTTCAACGGGATCAACCTTTTGAAGACCGGCGCGACCGGCTTCCAGGCTCTGGCCAACGCGGCGGGCACGACGTCAATGACGGTTACCCCCGAGGTGCTGTCGCTGGGGTCGACGAGCGTCACCGTCACGACGACCACGACCATCGGCACCTCGACCCTGGCCACCACGGCCCTGGGTCTGGTGAACGCCTCGATCGACAACGTGTCCTCCGCCCTGGCGCGGCTGGGTACGAAGGCGAAGGCTCTGGAGACGCATCGCACCTTCGTCGGGAAACTGTCGGATGCGCTGGAATCCGGGGTCGGCAATCTGGTGGACGCCGATCTGGCGAAGGAGAGCGCCAAGCTCCAGTCGCTGCAGACGAAGCAGCAACTCGGGGTCCAGGCGCTGGGCATCGCCAACCAGGGTCCGCAAATCCTTCTGTCGCTGTTCCGCAGCTAGGTAAGCGTACAGGACGCCCGGGGTTCGCCCCGGGCGTCTTTGCTTTGCTGGGCGCTACAGCTCGCGACGCGGTCGCTCCCTGCTTGAGCGCTGAGCCGATCACGAAATGCGGAGAGGGCTTTGCGAAAGGCCCGGATCGCTCCTACCTTCGACATCCCTGTTCAACAGTCGAAAGGAGGTGATCAAGTGATCTCATTGTCCCAAACCCGTACGGTGACCGTTACCTGGTCCTCCCACGAGGTCCGGGCCTGATCCTTTCAGGCTGAGTTATCGGTCAGACCGTACGCGGTCCGACAATGGGGCCCGCCGGATTCGTCCGGCGGGCCTTTTTGCTGGGAGCTTCCTGGTTCGCTACCGCTCTACGCGCGGCGTCTCGCTGCCTGAGCTAGGCAAACAGCCCCTGCACCCAGTGCCAGGCGCTCACGAACCAGCCGGCGCTGGCGAGGAACAGGCTGGAGATCAGCGCCCAGGCCGCCCAGACGAAGATGCAGAAGCCGGCAACCCCGGCCCAGGCCGCACCGATCAGGGCGCCGTCCCGCTGCATAAGGCCGAAGCCGAACAGCGCCACGAACAGGGACGGGAACAGATTGCCGCCGAAGATGGGCAGCATGACGATGACGGTCAGCAGGGTCGTGACCAGACCGATCAGAACCTCGGCGACCTCGCTGCTCATGATGCTGAGACGCGGCCTGGACAGTTTCTCGACGAACAGCAGGGGCTTGCGCACCTTGTCGATGGTCGAACGGTAATTCGCACGCGGCAGGCTGGAGGTCAGCGCCCATCTGGGCATCCACAGCTGGTCGCGACGGATCAGCAGCTGCATGCAGATCAGCAGCATCGGCGCGCCGAGGATGGTGGTCGAGCCCGGGATCGGCGAGGCGATGGCGTTGATCAGGCCGAAGAAAACCATCAGGGCGCCGAAGCCGCGCTCTCCGAAGGCGTTCACCAGCTCGCCGAGGTAGAGTTTCGGGTCGTCCTTGGCGCCGATGTCATCGAGCACCCGGGAAAAGGGCCGATCGTCGCTCTGAAAGTCGTAGTCGGGCATCAGAAACGGACTCGGCGAGGGATGAGAACCATCTAGGGACGACCCTGCATCCCCGCCACTTAACATTCCTACAGAACCGGAAAATCCGGCCTGTTCAGAAGCCGACGCAGGCCGGGCGCTGGATCAGCATGACCGCGTCCTGGTCGAAGGCCTCGACATAGGCGGCGCGGATGGCGTCGAGTTTCGCGCGTTCGTCGGGTTCGCCGGACAGGATGACCATGACCGCCTTGGACGGCTCGCGGACGATCTCGCCCGACGGACCGCGCCACTGGCCCGAGACGTCGGTGATGCTGAGGCCGTCGGGGAAGCGCGGCGTGATCTCGCGGTCGACGAAGGCCTGCCACTCCGTGTCATCGACACCGAAAATCCCGCCGATGTTGCGGCCGAAATAGAGGTCGGCGATGCGGGTCTCGTTCAGGCCCGCTCCGCAGGTGAGGCCAAAATTCACCGTCGCCGGCATGGCGCGGACGTTGACGCAGCCGGTCAGCAGGAGAGCGCCGGCTAGAAGGGCGGCAGGTTTGAGCATCAGCCCAGCAACTCCCGCCCGATGAGGAACCGGCGGATTTCGTTTGTCCCGGCGCCGATGTCGTAGAGCTTGGCGTCGCGGACCAGACGTTCGACCGGCCATTCCTTCGTGTAGCCGGCGCCGCCAAGAGCCTGGACGGCTTCGAGCGAGACCTTCACCGCGTTCTCCGAGGCCAGGAGGATGGCGCCCGCGGCGTCGTAGCGGGTCGTCTTGCCGGCGTCGCAGGCCCTGGCGACCGCATAGACGTAGGTCCGTGCCGAGTTGAGGGCGACATACATGTCGGCGACCTTGGCCTGCATCAGCTGGAACGAGCCGATGGCTTTGCCGAACTGTTTGCGTTCGCGGACGTAGGGCAGAACCACATCCAGCGCCGCCTGCATTATGCCCAGCGGGCCGCCCGACAGGACGGTGCGCTCGTAGTCGAGGCCGGACATCAGGACGCCTGCGCCGCCGCCAACGGGGCCCATGACGTTCTCTTCAGGGACCTCGCAATCTTCGAACACCAGTTCGGCGGTGTCGGAGCCGCGCATGCCCATCTTGTCCAGCTTCTTCGAGACGCTGAAGCCCTTCATCCCCTTCTCGATCAGGAAGGTGGTGACGCCGCCCGAGCCCTCGCCGGTGCGGGCGTAGACGACCAGGGTGTCGGCGGTCGGGGAGTTGGTGATCCAGAACTTGGTTCCGTTCAGGACGTAGCGGTCGCCCTTCTTCTCGGCGCGGGTGCGCATCGACATGACGTCGGAGCCGGAGCCGGCCTCGGACATGGCCAGCGAGCCCAGGTGTTCGCCGGAGACGAGTTTCGGCAGATACTTTGCCTTCTGCTCGGCATTGGCCCAGCGGCTGATCTGATTGACGCACAAGTTGGAGTGGGCGCCGTAGCTCAGCCCGATCGAGGCGGAGGCGCGGGAGACTTCCTCCATCGCCACCACGTGCTCGAGATAGCCCATGCCGAGGCCGCCATCCTCTTCGGGGACGGTGATTCCGTGCAGGCCCAGCTCGCCCATCTCGGGCCACAGGTCGCGGGCGAATTTGTTGGTCTCGTCGATCTCGGCGGCGCGCGGGGCCAGACGGTCGGCGGCCCAGCGGGCGGTTGTCTCGCGGATCATGTCGGCGTTCTCGCCGAGGCCGAATTCCATCGATTGGGGTGCGTTCGGAATGCTCATGACGAGCGGGTTAGCACGATCCAGATGCGGCTGGGGAGAGGGGGTCAATCCCCGCCGGGCAGTCCGAAGCGACGGTACAGGTTGATCGACGACACGCCGACGCAGGCCAGGCCAATCAGGGCCAGGACCCAGCCGATCAGGGTCAGTTCGCTGCCGCCGGTCTGTTCCGCCGCGCGCCGGAAGGCCGCCATCGAGGCGCCGAAGGACACCAGACCCACGCCGCCCATGAAGATGAAGGGACCGGTCTCGCTCCAGTCAAAACGGGCCGGCGGCTCGAACTCGATGTCGTTGCGCAGGATCGACCCGCCCTGGGTCAGGGCGAGATCCTCGCCAAACAGATTGTTCTCCGAGGCGTCGGGTGCGTCGCGTTCCTCGGGCGTCCACAACGGGCGTTCGATCGCGGGCTCCGGGGCGTCCTCCAGCGGGGTCAGGATCAGTTCGGCCACCGGCGCGGGATCGACGGTGAGGGCTTCGACCGGAGCCGTCGCGGTCTCGATGACGGCGGGCGTGGATTCGTCGGTCTCAGGCGCGCTCTCCACCACCTCTGGCGGGGTGAGTTCGACGACCGAACGTTCGATCGTGCGGACCTCGGGCTCGACGGACCCTTCGCGCGGCGTCGCCGGCTGAAGGAAGGGTAGTGGGCCGACCATCACCGAGCTATAGGGTGCGTAGCGGGTCGCATTCAGGACGACGGGATCGAGAACCGGCGCAGGGGCGGGCGCAGGTTCCTCAGCGATTTCGGTCTCGACCTCTGTCGGAGCCCCGGCTTCCGCTTCGGGGGCCGCTTCTTCGTCGTGCGTGTGCTCTGCAGCGGGTTCCGGCGTGACGGGCTCAACCTCTGACAGGGTTTCAGCCGGAGGATTGTCGTTTGAGGGCGCCGGCGGCTCGTCGGCCTGGACGAGGCGGGCGGTCGATTCGCCCAGCAAGGCGGCGACGGCGGCGCTGCGCGGATCGACCGGGGGAACGGTTTCCACGCCGACGGCAGGACCATCGTTGGTTTCCGTCGCGGTCTCGGCGGTGATGTCGGCCTGAGCCTCTTCCGGCGGCGTGGGGACGGCGGGCGGAGGCAGGGGGGCGGACAGCAGGTCGGACAGGGCGACCGGCGTCGAGGGATTGGCCACGAACAGGGCGCGCTCGGCGGCGCGGCGGCGAAGGGCGGTTTCAGGCAGGGCTGGCTCGGGCCAACCCATCATCGCGTCGGCGGCCTCACCCGGCGAACCGGCGTTCAGGCGCTGGCGCACGTCGGAGCCGGCGAACCGGTCGATGCCGACCGAGAAGGCAAAGCTGACGAGCGCATCAAACTGGTGCTGGTTCAGACGCTCGGGGACGGTTTCGTTGACCGTTTTCTCCACCGGCAGAAGGTCGTAGCGGAGCAGCAGTTCGGCGTCGGCCTCTGACACCGTCGCGCCCTCGCGGGCGGACAGGGTGTGCCCGTAGCCGATGATCCAGCCACCGTCGGCGCGCTGGATCGCCCGGGGCCTGAAGCCCTCGAAACTCTTGATCAGCACGATCCCCTCGCGGGAGACCTTCAGATTCTGCCTGGCTGCGTCGGACACCGGTAATGACCCAAATCGAGACAGGGCGCAGTCGCCCCATGGGGGAGGGAGCAAGGGTCGCGCCGCTCGACGTCGTCCTTACAACAGGACGAGGGTCGCAAGGCCGAGGAAGATCAGGAAGCCGAAGAAATCCGTGGTCGCCGTGACGAAGACGGCAGATGAGACGGCCGGGTCGAACTTGAGCCTGGACAGGGTCAGGGGGGTCAGAACGCCGACCGTCGCGGCCACGATCAGGTTCAGCACCATGGCCGCGCCGATGACGAGGCCGATCTTCCAGTCTTCGTCCCGGAACCACAGGGCTGTGGCCAGACCGATCAGGGGCGCGAGGATCAGGCCGTTGGCCAGGCCCACCACCAGTTCGCGCATGAAGGTGCGGGGTGCGTTGGAGCTGTTCAGTTCGCGGGTCGCCAGCGCACGCACCGTAACCGTCAGGGCCTGGGTTCCGGCATTACCGCCAATGGCCGAGACGATCGGCATCAGGATGGCCAGGGCGACGATCTGCTGGATCGTGCCTTCAAACCAGCCGATGACGCTTGCGCCGATGACGGCCGTGAACAGGTTGATCGCCAGCCAAGGCACGCGACCGCGCACGATCTCGGTGACGGATGAGCCACGGTCCTCGTCCTGAACGCCGGCCAGGCGGAGGATGTCCTCGCGGTTCTCCTCCTGGATGATGTTGACGATGTCATCGACGGTGATCTGGCCGACCAGTCGGCCGGCCGCATCGATCACCGGCGCAGAGATCAGGTGGTACTTCTCGAAGACGTAGGCGACCTCTTCCTGATCGGTGTCGGAGGCGATGGCGTTCACCGGCTCCATCAGGTCGGACAGCTTCACCGTCCGGGCCGCGCGCAGCAGGCCGCTGATCGGAATACCGCCCACGGGTTTGTTGTGGGGGTCGACGACATAGATGTCGAAGAACAGCTCGGGCAGGTCCTCGCCCTGTGCCCGGACGTGGTCGATCGTGTCGCCGACGGTCCAGAAGAGGGGCGCGGCCATGACCTCGCGCTGCATCAGGCGGCCGGCGGTGTCCTCGGCATAGCCCAGCGAGTTCTCGATCGCGGCGCGGTCGGTTGCCGGCATGGCGGCCAGCACCTTTTCGCGCTGGTCGTCTTCGAGGTCCTCGACCACGGCGGCGGCGTCGTCGGAATCCAGCTCCTGAAGCGCCTCGGCCAAGGTGCCGGGGGCGACGCGTTCCAGCACCTCCTCGCGGATGCCGTCGTCGAGCTCGGGCAATGTCTCCGCCAGCAGTTCGGGCGGGAGCCACAGGACCACGACACCGCGATGCTCGGCCGTCAGGAAGCCCATCAGGTCGGCGACGTCGGCGGGGTGCAGGTCCTCAAGCAGGGACCGAAGTCGCATGCCGTCGCCGTCGTCGGCGGCGTCGACCACCTTCTCGACGAAGGACGCCGTCAGGACGTAGTCCTCGTCGAGCGCCTCGTGGTCTTCGTTGACGTCGGGATCGAGAGTGGCGGTTCGTTCGCTCACGCGGGGGCCTCCCTCTCTCGATGTGAATCAGCCTGGTAGTGCCGGATTCTTATCCCTTAGTCTGATGGTGCGGTCGAGAAGACTCGAACTTCCACGGGTTGCCCCACAGCGACCTCAACGCTGCGCGTCTACCAATTCCGCCACGACCGCTCGCATCGGAGGGGGGCTGATAGCGGAGAGAGTTCGCGGCGTCTAGGCCGCTCCGGCCATGAAGTCGTAGACGTCGGCCGGGCGGGTGACCGTGATGGCGATCCGGTCGTCGCGAATTTCGATCTGGCCGCGGGCCACCGGGTGGTTGTTGGCCAGGATCCAGACCTCGTCATGTTCGGAGGCGTCGAGCGGAATCACCGCGCCCCGGCCCATCTTCAGCAGCTGGGACATGGGCAGCACGGAACGGCCCAGGACGACGGACAGTTCGACGTCGACGGCTTCGATCTGGCTCAAGGGATCTCCGGATACGCTGGAGGGGACTGGCGGCGAAACTTGCATTGGCGGCCCTCGGCCTCACATTGGGGCCATCATGCTTGCCGAGCCGTTAAGCGCCGCCGTTTCCCCGCTGATTCGCCCCGATGGCCGCGCCGTCGAATGGGTCGTCGCGCCCGGCTATGTCCCCTACGAGGCGGCGGTCGCCGAAATGGAGGCGCGGGTTGCCCTGATCGCGGCGGGCGAGGCGGCCGAACGGGTCTGGCTGCTGGAGCATCCGCCGCTCTATACGGCGGGCGTTTCGGCGAAGGACGACGACCTGATCGACGCCGGACGGTTCCCGGTGCACCGGACGGGGCGGGGCGGGCAGTTCACCTATCACGGGCCCGGCCAGCGGGTGGCCTATGTGATGCTGGACCTGAACCAGAGGGGCAAGGACGTGCGCGGCTTCGTGCGCGGGCTGGAGCAATGGCTGATCGGGGCGCTGGCCGAATTCGGGGTCGAGGCCGATGTGCGCGAGGGGCGGGTCGGCGTCTGGGTTGAACGCAAGGGGCCAGGCTGGTCTCGCGAGGACAAGATCGCCGCCATCGGGGTCAAGGTGCGGAAATGGGTCAGCTTCCACGGCATCAGCCTGAACGTCGAACCCGATCTGGACCATTTCGGCGGCATCGTGCCGTGCGGCATCGCCGAGCACGGGGTGACGAGTTTGCTGGATCTGGGCGTCACGGCTTCGATGGATGATGCAGACGCCGCTCTGAAGGCCAGCTTCGTGCGCGTTTTTGGCGCAGTCGGAAATTCTTGGCCCGACGAAATACGGGCTTAACAGCTGTACTGTACGGTTTCGAACGTCAGGGTTGAGTCGGGGTGCGTGAAATGGATGGAGCGACGACGGCGCAGAGGTTCGAGGCGCCGGTCTCGATCGCTTCCGCCGACCTGTCGACCTTCTTCGACGTCACCCTGGACATGCTGGTCATCCGCGATCTGGACGGCATGGTGCTGAAGGTCAGCCGGTCGTGGGAGACGCATCTGGGCTGGCGGGCCGATGAGCTGGAAGGCACGCGGCTGCTGCGTCTCGTTCATCCCGACGACATGCCCGCGACCCTGGAGAGCGTGATCGAGGTCGAGACCCGCATGCCGGGCGCGCCGGTGCACGGCCAGATCAACCGGTACCGCCACCGCGACGGCTCCTATCGCACGCTGGAATGGCGTGCGCACCGGTTTGGCGACCGCATCTATGGCGTGGCGCGCGACGTCACCGACCGGGTCGCGGCGGAACAGGCCCTCAATGACGCCAAGGCGGCGGCGGAGGCGGCCAGCCGGGCCAAGACCGACTTCCTGGCCAATATGAGCCACGAGATCCGCACCCCCCTGAACGGGGTCATCGGCATCGTCGATTCCCTGCGTCGCACCGAATTGAGCCCCGAACAGCGCGAGATGGTCGACCTGATCCAGGGGGCGGGGATCACGCTGGAGCGGCTGGTTTCCGACATCCTCGACGTGTCCAAGATCGAGGCCGGGCGGCTGGATTTCGAATCCCGCCAGTTCGACCTCGGCGAGGCCCTGGCCGGGATCATCGACCTGTCGCACAGCCGCGCCGCCGAAAAGGGGCTGCAGTTCGAGGAGCGTCAGGGCTCGGGCGCACGCGGCGTCTTCATGGGCGACAGCACCCGGATCGGCCAGATCGTCGGCAACCTGCTGTCCAACGCCGTCAAATTCACCTCCGAGGGCACGGTCACGGTCGACTGGGACGTGGCCGGCGACGAGGTCGGCGAGGGCGTTCTGACCTTCATCGTGTCGGACACGGGCGTGGGCTTCGACGCCGCCACGGGGGCGACCCTGTTCCAGCGCTTCAACCAGGCCGACACCTCCATCACCCGCCGCTTCGGCGGCACCGGGCTGGGCCTGTCGATCTGCCGGTCGCTGGCCGAGCTGATGGGCGGGGTGGTCGAGGCGCGGTCCTGTCCCGGAGAGGGTTCGACCTTCACCCTGACCCTGCCGTTGCAGCGGGTCGTGGCGCTGGAGGAATACGACGGCCTGGCCGCGCCGGCGGAGATCGGGCCGGCGCCGATCTTCCTGCCCGAACGGTCGTTGCGCATCCTGCTGGCCGAGGATCACCCGACCAACCAGCGCGTGGTCCAGCTGATCCTGGGCTCGGCGGGGGCCGAGGTGGTCACTGTCGAGAACGGCGCCCTGGCCGTAGAGGCGGTCGCGCGGTCCCGGTTCGACGTCATCCTGATGGACATGCAGATGCCCGTGATGGACGGCCTGACCGCCACCCGCGCGATCCGCGCCGCCGAGCGGGGCGGAGCGCGGACCCCGATCATCATGCTGAGCGCCAACGCCATGGCCGAGCACCGCTACGAGGCGCTGGCCGCGGGGGCCGACCTGCATGTCGCCAAACCGGTGACGGCGGCGAGCCTGCTGGCGGGGATCGCGCAGGCGGTGGTGGAGTAGGGCGGAGAGCGGGCTTGCTGGAGTTCCGCGATGGGTGGACAGCGGACATGCAAACGGCCCCGCCGTTGCCAGTGGGGCCGTTCCAAACCGGGGCAAGACGTCGCTCAGGCGATCATCTGCCGTCGCTGTATGTAAAGCGCCGCCCCGCCCGCCAGCATCAGCCCCATCAGGATCATCGCCCATTCCGACAGGGTCGGGATCGGGGCCGGGGCCGGCGGCGCAAACGTCAACTTCTTCACCGCACTGTTGCCGGTATCGCCGACATAGACATTGCCCGCACTATCCACCGCAACGGCTCGGGGACTGTTGAAGCCGCTGCCAATCGTTGTGACGGCCCCATCGACGGCGGCGATCCGCTTCACCGCATTATTGTTGGAATCGGCGACATAGACATTGCCTGCACTATCCACCGCGACGCCTCGGGGACGGTCAAAGCCGCTGGCGAGCGTTGTGACGGCCCCATCGACAGCGGCGATCCGCATCACCTCACTGTAGTTCAATTCAGCGACATAGACATTGCCCGCACTATCCACCGCAACGGCTCTGGGAGCGTTAAAGCCGCTGCCGAGCGTTGTGATGGCTCCATCGACAGCGGCGATCCGCTTTACCGCTCTGTTGTTCAAGTCAGCGACATAGACATTGCCGGCACTATCCACCGCAACGCCGAAGGGACGGTCAAAGCCGCTGCCGAGCGTGGTGACGGCTCCACCGCCCGCGGGGATCTGCCTCACCGCATTGTTCAAGGCATCAGCGACATAGACATTGCCCGCGCTGTCCACCGCAACGCCGCTGGGATTACGAAAGCCGCTACCGATCGTGGTGACGGCCCCATCGACAGCAGCGATCCGCTTCACGTCATTGTTGACCTCATCGGCGACATAGACGTTGCCCGCACTATCCACCGCAACGCCCAGGGGAGCACGAAAGCCGCTGCCGAGCGTGGTGATTGTCTGCGCGGTGGCGGGTGTGGTGAGCGCAAAGGCTGCGACCAGCGCAAGCAAGACCGCCGCCGCGATCGCGCCCGTCCCCACCCTGAAACCCATGCCGCTCCCCGTTCCGATCGAATGAAATCCGTGCATGGCGATCACCCCGCCATCCGCCGCTGAACCGCCGCCGCCGCCCCGCCCGCCAGAAGCAGGCCGAACAGGATCATCGCCCATTCCGACAGGGTCGGCACGGGGGTCGGCCCGGGCGTGGTGATGCGGCCGATGCGGTTGCCGTCTTGCTGCGCGAACCAAAGGGCTCCGTCTGGCCCTGCAGAGATACCGAAAGGCCTACCGCCGACGGCTGGCACGGCGAACTCGGTGATCACGCCGGCGGTGGTAATGCGGCCTATGAGGTTGCCGCTGTACTCGGTGAACCAAAGGGCTCCGTCGGGCCCCGCTGCGATGCCGACAGGGGAGTTGCCGAATGTGGGCAGGGGGAACTCGGTGATCATGCCGGCGGTGGTGATGCGGCCGATACTGTCGCCGTTCTGCTGCGTGAACCAAAGGGCTCCGTCGGGCCCCGCCGCGATTCCGTAAGGAGCACTGTTGAACGTGGGCACGCTGAACTCGGTGATCACGCCGGCGGTGGTGATGCGGCCGATGCGATTGCCGGATCTCTGCGTGAACCACAGGGCTCCGTCGGGCCCCGCCGCGATGCCGAGAGGGGAGCTGCCGCCAGTTGGCAGGGTGAACTGCGTGATCACGCCGGTCGTAGTGATGCGGCCGATGCGGTTGCCGTTGAACTGCGTGAACCAAAGGGCTCCGTCTGGCCCCGCCGCAATGTCGAAAGGCCGCCTGCCGATCCCCGGCACAGTGAACTCGGTTATCACGCCGGCCGTGGTGATGCGGCCGATGCGGTTTCCGGAATCCTCCGTAAACCACAGGGCTCCGTCGGGGCCCGCAGCGATGCCGATCGGAGAGCTGCCGGCGGTTGGCAGGGCGAACTCGGTGATCACGCCGGCGGTAGTGATGCGGCCGATGCTGTCGCCGTCTCGCTGCGTGAACCAAAGGGCTCCGTCGGGCCCCGCTGCGATGCCGACGGGGGAGCTGCCGGCCGTGGGCAGGGGGAACTCGGTAATGGTTTGTGCTGTCGCGGGTGTGGTGAGCGCAAAGGCTGCGACCAGCGCAAGCAAGACCGCCGCCGCGATCGCGCCCGTCCGCGCCCTGAAACCCATGCCGCTCCCCGTTCCGATCGAATGAAATCCGGGCATGGCGATCACCCCTCCATCCGCCGACGCTGAACCACCACCACCGCCGCCCCGCCCGCCAGCATCAGCCCCATCAGGATCATCGCCCATTCCGACAGGGTCGGCACGGGCACGGGCACGGGCACGGGCATAGGGGCGATGAAATCGCCGAATGCGTTGGGATTCAGCCCCACCGTCACGGTGTCGACGACGGTGTTGGTGGCCGTATCGATGATCGAGACGGAGTTCGCGCTGTAATTCGAGACATAGGCGTAAGCGCCGTCGCGGCTCACGCCGATCCCGGTAGGGTTCGCCCCGACGCCTATGGTGGCGACAAGTGCGCCCGTGGCGGCGTTGAAGACCGAAACGGTGTTGACGTTATACCTGGCGACATAGATGCGAGCGCCGCTGGGGCTCAGCGCGATGCCGTACGGCCCGCCTCCAACGGCGAAAGTACTGGCGACGGTGTTGGTGGCCGCGTCGATCACCGAGACGTCGTTGGACGTTATGTTGGTGACATAGACCCGCGCGCTGTCCGGGCTTACGGCCACCCCGGTGGGATAGCCCCCTGCGGCCACATTGGCGACGACGTTGTTGGTGGCGGTATCGATCACCGTGACATTGCCCGGCGAGGTATTGTTCGCGACGTATACGCGGGCTCCGTTACGGCTCACGGCGAGATCGAGCGGATTGGCCCCGACCGCTACGGTGGCGATGACAGAGCTGGTGGCTCGATCGATCACGGAGACGGTGCCGTCCGCGGTGTTGGCGGTATAGATCCGATTTCCATCGGGGCTCGCCGCAATGCCGTTCGCACCTGCTCCAACGGCTATCGTGTCAACGACGGTGTTGGTAGCCGTATTGATGACGGAAACGGTGTTGGAACTCTCGTTGACGATATAGACGCGTGCGCCATCGGGGGTCGCTGCTGCGGCGGACGGCGATAGCCCCACCGTAACGGCGCCGATCAAGCTGTTTGTTCGCGTGTCGATCACCGAAACGGTGTCTGCGCCCCGATTTGGAATATAGGCGTTCTGGGCTGCGGCGGCCTGCGCCAATACAAACGTCGCCAGTGCGACGATCGCCGCCGTCCATGGCCGAACCTTGAAACACATGATCTTCACCGCCTTGAGGGATTGAAATCTGTCCATGACGGTCACGCCCCCGTGCGATGACGCTGGACCACTGCCGCCGCGCCGCCCGCCAGCATCAGCCCCATCAGGATCATCGCCCATTCGGGCAGTGTCGGAACCGGCGTGGGCGCCTGTACGGTCAGGCTGGCCGTGCCGGAAGCACCGAGCGTCGCCATGGCCAGCATCGCGGCCCACCTTCGCCTCCCCATGCGGCGCTGCGGACTTGGACCTCGCACCAAGGTTGTGCCGCATCGCCCGACACGTCTGACCGTGTATTCACCCAATAACCCTCGCCTCTGCCACGTCGCCTGAGTGACGAGTCGGTCGGAAGACACAGACTGGGTGTCATAGCCGCCATGCTTTATTCTCAGGCCCACTACAGTGCTTGACCAAAACAAGATGCAGGCGTCATTTATCGTCGTTTTTTGGTCCCTGTCGTCTCACCGCGCGCAAAAGCGCATATCATTCCACGCAATCGGCTCTCAGGCGCGAGATCGTTACCATGGCTGAACTTCACCAAGGTCCGGATCGGCTGTCACACCCGTGAGCACCACGACCTGGACCACCCAGGACGTGGCCCCCGGCCAACGGTTCGAGTTTTGGCGCGAGGAGCGGGCCAAGGCGGTGTTCGGCGTACAGATCGAGGTCGATCGCGACAAACGAGACGCGTTCGAGGGACATTTCACAGCGCGCCAGGTGGGCGAAGCGACGATCGTAGATCTGCGCGCGTCTGCGTATCACCTGCGCCGCGTCGACCGTGACATCGCAGACTCCCCGGCTGACGCCTTCTGCATCCTGCAGCAGATGCGTGGCGGCGGCCTGTTCGGCGCCGGCGGGCGCGAATATGTCGGGGGTCCGGGCGCAATGGCGGTCGGCTATTCCGATCGCCCCTACTACAACGTGCCGGGCGACGAGTCGGCGTTCCATTCGCGCGCGATCAAACTTCCCTTCGCCCGAGTTGCATCGCTGTTGAACACCGATCGCGATCTGTCGATGCGGCTGATGATCCCCAACGTCGGCGCGCCAGCCCTGCTGGCCGCTTACGCCACCGCCTTTGTGGATCAGGCGCCGGGTCTCAGCGCGGACGGCGCCGAGATCGCGGTCGACACTCTGGTGCGCCTCGCACTGCTGGCCTGGACCGAGACCGATGAACGCGAGCCTGCAAACGTCGCCGCCATCCGGCGCGGGCGGCTCAGCCAGGCGCACACCTTGATCGAGCACCGCATCGCCGATCCCGCCCTGTCGCCGACCCTGGTCGCCTCTGCGCTTTCCATCTCGGTGCGCCAATTGAACCTGTTGTTCGAGACCAGCGGCACGTCGTTCACCGCCCACCTGCGCCGCCGCCGCCTGAACCGCGCGCACCAGATGCTGTTAACCTCGCCCTGGCTGACCATCACCGAGATCGCCTACGCCATAGGCTTCGACAGCATGGCGACCTTCTATCGCGGCTTTCGCGCCGAATATGACTGCACCCCCGCCGAGGTTCGCCAGGAACGGCGATAGCACGCGCGGAACACGGCTTGTCTTCAGTCCGACGCACTCGCATCGCGTCAAATACGAAACAACCGAGCTTCGCAATGAATCGGAAGCCAACGTGGCCATACGTCCCATTTCCAATTGCGGGCCTGTGTCCGCAACGGGGCGAATGCGTCATCTCGCCAGAGTCCCCAGGCGGACCGTCGTCGATGCGGACGCGGTGCCCTCCATGACGACTATCCGCCCGAACCCATCAACGGATCGGCCCAGGACGGCAATGAATTCAACGTCCGGCTCTAAATAGAGGCTTCATGCGCGCCTTGGTGTCCCGCGCCCCGATACTGTGGGCATGGGGAGATTGCACGACAGGAACGACGACCGGCCTCTGCCGCAGAGCCCGTCGGGGATGAGCCCGAAGGCGTGGCATGATCTGCTGGACCGGTGGCTGGCCGGAGAGCCGGTCGGCGTGCTGGCGGCCGAGTACGGGGTCAGGCCGACCACCATCCATCGCAACGCCTGCGTGCTGAAGATGCGCAAGAAGGACCGGGCGGACGCCGTGCGTCTGGCCAAGGGTCCGGCGCCGGCGATGGCCGAGGCGCAGGCGGACGGGTCGGTGCGGGTGGTCTGTCGCGAACTGGCCTTCGTGTTCGACCGGCGCGACCCGCACGCGACGGACGAGTCCGTTCTGGACCGGCTGAGAGAGGCGGCGGGGGACGGGCGGGCTCAGCACGTCAAGACCCTGATCACCGTGACCAAGGGGGTGCGCGACCTGCTGACGCCCGGATGGCGCAAGACCGGTCTGCGCTGGATCGGGGCGCCGCCGAAGGACGAGGCGCCGGAAGCGGTCACGTCGGCGCCGGTGGCGCTGAGGACGGCGCAGCGGGCGCCCGACAAACTTCCCGACGGGGGCGACTGGGCGACCTGGCTGTTCCTAGGCGGGCGCGGGGCGGGCAAGACCCTGGCCGGGGCCATGTGGCTGAGCGATCGGGCGATGGAGGCGGCGGGAGGTCGGCTGGCGCTGATCGGGCCGACCCTGCACGACGTGCGCGAGGTGATGATCGAGGGGGTGTCGGGGATCCGGTCGCTGGCGCGCTGGTCGCGGGCGGACCGGCCGCGGTTCGAGGCGTCGCGGCGGCGGCTGGTGTTTGCGAACGGGGCGGTGGCGCAGACCTTCTCGGCCGAGGATCCCGACAGTCTGAGAGGACCGCAGTTCTCGGCGGCCTGGGCGGACGAATTCTGCGCCTGGCCGGCGTCGGGGGTGCGCGGGGCGGTGGAGACCCTGGCGTTGTTGCGGATGGGGTTGCGGCTGGGCGAACGGCCAAGACTGGTGGTGACGACGACGCCCCGGCCGACGCGGGCTCTGATCGGGTTGCGGGACGAGGCGTCCTGCGTGACAACCCATGCGACGACGGCGGAGAACGCGGCGCATCTGTCGCCCGGATTTCTGGAGGAACTGACGGCCCGTTATGGCGGGACGCGGCGGGCGGCGCAGGAGCTGGAGGGGCGGGTCGTGGAGATCGACGGGGCCCTGTTCACCGCCGCGATGATGGCCGACTGCCGCGCGCCCGAGGACTTCCGGCCGTGGGGGACGCTGGGGGTGCGCGGCGCGGTCGAGGGCGGCTCCCTGCCGGCGGGGTTCGAGCGGGTGGTCGTGGGGGTGGACCCGACGACGACGGCAGGCGGCGACGCCTGTGGCATCGTGGTGGTCGGACGACGGCGGATCGATGGGGTCACGCGGGCGGTGGTGCTGGCGGACCGGTCGGCGCGGGGGCTGTCGCCGGACGGCTGGGCGCGGCGGGCCAAGGCGGCGGCCCTGGCCTGGGGGGCGAGCTCCATCGTGGCCGAGGTCAATCAGGGCGGGGAGATGGTGCGGGCGGTGTTCAATGCCGTGGACTGCAAGACGCCGGTGATCGACGTGCGGGCCTCGGTCGGCAAGCGGGCGCGGGCCGAGCCGGTGGCGGCCCTGTACGAACAGGGGCGGGTGACGCACGCGGGGGCGTTCGGCGACCTCGAGGAGGAGCTGATGGCGGTGGGGGCGCAGGACGACGGGCGACTGTCCCTCGACCGCGCCGACGCCCTGGTGTGGGCGGTGTCGGCGCTGATGCTGAACGGCGCGGGCGAGGGGCCAAAGATCCGGATGCTCTAGGCCATCGTGAAGGTCGGGGGCGGGAGGCTCAGCTGCGTGTCGGCGACGGGCTGTTCGCCGAAGAAGCGGACCAGCAGGGGGGTGACGTCGGGGTGGGCCTCGAAGACGTTGTGGCCGGCGTTCTCGACGAGGACCCGTGTCCTGTTCCGGAACTGGGCGATGACCTCGGCCTGTTCCTCCAGGGGCGTGCGGCCGTCGAGGGAGCCGGCGACGAGGAGGGCGGGGGTGTCGATGCGGAGCGGCGCGCGGAAGGCCTCGCCGAGGTCGACGCCGGGGATGGCGCCCAGCAGGTGCGGCATGGGGAAATTGTGGGCGTCGCCGAGGACGGCGGTGCGGGCCTCCTGCCGCACACGGGCCAGACGGGCGGGGGAGATGCCGGACGCCAGGTCCATGGCCTCGGACATGCCGGAGACGCTGAAGTAGCGGGCGGGGTCGCCGAGGAAGGGCGCGATGACCTCGGTCATGCCGGCGTCCAGCGCCAGATAGAGGGCGGGCAGGCGCGACAGGCTCGGCGGATTGGCGACCATGCCGCCGGCGAAGATCTGGAGCCCCAGGGCGCCGAGCTTGAGATCGACGGGGCCGGCGGCGCCCGTGACGGTGACCGTGGCGGGGTCGGCGTCGAGGCGGTCGTGCACGCGGCGCATCAGGGCGGGCAGGTCGGGAACGGCGGCGCGGGCGGCGGGGTCCTGACCCAGGACGGCGTCGACGCGGTTCAGGAAGGCGTCGATGTGGGCCGGGCTTTTGACCGTCTGGTCCTGGCCTTCGAGGCTGGCGAGGGCGACGCGGCCGATGGACTCCGGATGACGCTTGAGCACGGACAGGGCCAGATGCGTGCCGTAGCTGATGCCCCAGAGGTTGACCTTCTCGACGCCCAGATGACGGCGCAGGTCCTCGATGTCGTCGGCGCTCTGTTCTGTGTTGTAGCCGGCCATGGCGATCCCGGCGTGGGTCCAGTCGACCCAGGCGCGCTGCATCTCGTCGCGGAACCAGGTCGTCAGGCCCTCGTGGTTCAGGACGGGCCAGGGGCCGGTCGGGGCGGGGCGGGCCGGGATGTGGGCCGACAGGCCGGTGCCGCGCTGGTCGAAGGCGATGACGTCGGCGACGGCGCGCAGGGCCATGAAGATCGGGAAGCGGGGCCCCGTCGCCGCATCCGCGCCGCTGCCGCCCGGGCCGCCGGCCAGATAGACGATCGGCGGGCCGGGATCGGGCGAGGTCGAGGGGAAGCGGACATAGCCGAGGCGGATGCGGCGCGAACGGGGATCGCGGCGATCCTCGGGCACGTCGAAGAAGCCGCGTTCGGCGGTGGTCTCCTCGCCGGACCGGCTGGTGAAGGTGAAGGGTCCGGGCCGGGCGGCGACCTCGGGCCGGGTCTGGGCCAGGGCGATGCCCGGGACGGCGAGGGCTGGGATAGCCAAGGCGGGGGCGGCGAGGAGGGAGCGGCGGTTCAGGGCGATGTTTGTCATGGCCCCATCCAGCCCCGGCCCGACCCGCTTTGCAGCACCGCTTCGGCGAACGGGGCCTCTGGATCGGTGAGCGGTGGCGCGTTCCGGCGAACGACCCGATAGGGTGGCGGCATGGTTCGCGCGCTTCTCCTCGCCCTGTTTCTGATCTGGCTTCCGGGCGTGGCGGGGGCGCAGGACTGGGAGGTCTGTCGCGGGGCGAACGGCGCGTCGGGGCCGGTGCTGAGCGACTGCCGGCCGGTCGAGGGCGTCATCGATCCGCAGCGGCGGGAGCTGTGGCTGCGCGCCGCCGTCGACCGTCCGGCAGGAGAGGGGCCTCAGGCCTTCTATGTCGGCGGGATCGCATCGTCGGAGGTCTGGCTGAACGGCCGGAAGCTGGGCGCGAACGGGCGGCCGGGCGCGACGGCGCAGGCGGAGGTTCCGGGGCGGTATCAGGCGGTGTTCCCGATCGGCGACGGGGCCTGGCGAGCGGACAACGAACTGGTCGTGCGGATGTCGTCGTTCCACGGCGGCTTGCGGCTGGACAGTCCGATCGCGGGGCTGGGGGTCCATGCCTATCCGCTGCCGTCGCGGCCCGTCGCGCTGGCGGCGACGTTCGCGGCGGCCGGAGCCCTGCTGGCGGCGTCGTTCGGGTTCGGGGTCATCCACGCGCTGAGGCGGACAGGGTCCAGCCTGACGCTGGCGGCGATGGCCGGAGTTTCGGGGCTGCAGGCTATTCTGGAGACGATGAGGACGCTGGTTCCCTACGCCTATCCGGTCCACGTCTGGCGGCTGGTCGGGATCTGGGGGCTGACGGCCGTCTTCGCCCTGCTGCTGGTCTCCTATGTGGGGTCGCGGTTCCAGCCCCGGGCGCGGCGGGCGATGATCGGCATCGCGGTCGTGGGCATCGCACTGAGCGGGTTGGCCCCGGGGTTCGACCTGAAGACGATCGCGGCGCTCGCGGTCGGCGTCGGTCTGTCGGCGGTGGCGGCGGGGGTGGCGGTCTGGCGCCGGCAGAAGGGGGCGCGGCTGACCCTGGCCTATCTGGCGGTGTTCGCGGCGGTCGGGTTGATGTTCCCCGAGGGACTGGTGGACCTGTCCTATTTCCTGTTCGCGGCGGGACTGGTGCTGCCGCTGCTGATGGCCGAGGTGGTGCGGCTGGGGCGGGACGATCAGGAGCGCGAGATCGCCCTGACCCGCGCCGCCGCCCGGCCGAACTGCCTGACCGTGGCCTCCGCGCGCGGGGTGCTGAGGGTCCCGCTGGCGGAGATCGTCGCGGTGGTAGGGGCCGACGACTATGTCGAACTCAGGCTGGCGGACGGGCGCAGGCTGCTGCACGCGGCGCGGCTGGACCGGCTGGAGACGGAGTTGCCGGGCGGGTTCCTGCGGGTGCACCGGTCGGTGATCGCCAACCTGGCGCATGTGCAGGGCTATGAGCGCGACGGAGGGCGCGGACGGCTGCTGATGGGCGAGGGCGCGCCGCTGCCGATCAGCCGGAACCGGCTGCCGGCGGTGCGGGACGCTCTGGAAGGGGCAGCGCTCTAGATCGGCGGTGTCAGCCGAGTGGAGACAGGGGTTTCCCGATCTCTTCCGTGATCCATTCGCGAAACTGCCGCATGGCGGAAATCTCCGGACGGGAGATCAGGCGGGTGAGCCAGTAGCGGCCGACATCGACCTCTGTCGCGAAGGGCTGGACGAGCAGCTCCGATGCGAGTTCACGGGTGAACATCCCCGTCGGCACGAGGGCGACGCCGAGACCGGCGGCGGCGGCCGACGCCATCAGCGCCGAACTGTCGAAGATCGGTCCGCGGAAAATCGGGGTGGGCACGCCGACCGCATCGAACCAGAGCGCCCACTCGTCCGGGCGGTAAGAGCGCAGAAGCCGTTCATGGACGAGGTCGGCGGGGGATCTGAGCCGGGCGGCGATGGCGGGGTGCAGACCGGCGTCATCGGCGTCGCGAGCAGGGGTTCGGCATGGGCGCCGTGCCAGGCGCCGTCGCCAAAGCGGATCGCGAAATCCAGCGCTTCGGCGACCATGTCGACGCGGTTGTTGTTGGTCGAGATCCGCAGGTCGATCGACGGATGGGCCCGGGCGAAGGCGTCGAGGCGCGGGAGCAGCCAGCCCGTCGCGAAGGTGCCGACGACGCCGACCTTCAGGGGTTCGCGGAAGCGGCCTTCGCCGTACTGGTCGAGGGTCGCGGCGACGCGGTCGAACATCTCGGCGAGGACGGGGACCAGCGCCTGTCCCTCGTCCGTGAGTGCGAGGCCCCGCGGCAGACGGTGGAAGAGCCGCACGCCCAGCCGGCTTTCGAGCTGCGCGACCTGATGGCTGACGGCGCCCTGGCTGACGCAGAGTTCGATCGCTGCGCGGGTGAAGTTGAGGTGGCGCGCCGCCGCCTCGAAGGCGCGCAGGGCGTTGAGCGGGAGCTGGGCGCGGTCCATCGTCCGACCATCAAATAATCTCATGGCTTTGTCGAGAAATCATGCTTTGCCGCCTGCCCCGCAGCTTGGCATCCCAAGGGTGAAGGGAAACCAGAATGATCAGATGGACGATAGCCGCCGCCTTGCTGGCGGGCATGAGCCTGATGCCGGGGCTCAATGGGGACGTCGCGCCCGGGCCGATCGGCGCGAGCGCGGTGAGCGGCTCGTCGCAGAGCGCCGACGACCCTCTGACACGACCGATGGAGGTCGAAAGAGCCAGGACGTGGCTTGCGCCCCTGCCGCCCGAGAAGGTTTTCGGAAACACCTATCTCGTGGGGTTCGGCGGACTGAGCGTCGCCTTGATCGATACGGGCGCGGGCCTGGTCCTGATCGATGGCGCACTGCCGCAAGCGGCGCCGGCGATCCTGGAGAATGTCCGCAGTCTGGGATTCGACCCAGCAGACATCAAATTTATTCTGAGCACTGAACCGCACTACGACCACAGCGGCGGTCTTGCCGCGCTGGCGCGGGATACCGGCGCGACGGTGATCGCGAGCGCCCGCGGCGCCGAGGGCCTGCGGGCGGGAGCCTTGGCGCAGGACGATCCGCAGCTCGCCTATGGCGGCGCCTGGCCGCGCGTGACGCGGATCCGGGTGGTGGCGGATGGCGAGGTGATAGAGCTCGGCCACACAAGGATCACCGCCCACGCGACGCCGGGGCATACGATGGGCAGCATGAGCTGGAGCTGGCAGGCGTGCGAGGCGGAGGACTGCAAGGCGATCGTCTTCGCCTCCAGCATCAACCCCGTATCCGCCGAGGGCTACCGTTACACAGCGCCGTCGAGCGCTCCGATCCTTGAAGGATTCAGGGCGACCTACAGGCTTCTGGACGGGTTGCCGTGCGACATCCTGATCTCTCCGCATCCCGACAATGCGGGTCCGGGACGATACAGCGATCGGCCTGGCGCGTGCCGCACCTATGTCGAGCGGTCGCGTGGATTGCTCTCGAACCGGCTCGCGACCGAGCGGTAGGGGGGGCGCGCATCAGACGCGGCGGATGTCGCCGGGGTAGCCGTCCAGCAGGTCGATGTGGGTGTTGAGCCGCAGTCTCATTCGTCGCCGTTGAACAGGCGCTCGATGTCCTCACGACCCATTTCGTTGAAGTCGTCCGGGATGGTCATCTCACCTCGCAGGAAGCCGAGGCGGCGCTTGGCGAGGGCGACACGGTCGGTCTTTTCGGGATCGAGCGGGGTCAGCTTGGCGACCGGCTTTCCAGCGCGTGTGATGATGATGGTCTCGTCCTGTTCGACGCGCTTGAGGAGGTGCAAGAGCTGCGTCTTCGCGGCGCGGACGTCGACCGTTTCCATGCACGAAAAGGTAGTGGACTGACGGCAAAAGACCAGTGGGGGCACTGTCCGAAGACTCTCGCCACGAGCCTATGCAGATTGAATGTCGCGCATGGCAGCAGACACGTGAAACTTCCGCAACGGGTGGAAAGCAGACGTTGCACGTGTAGGCTCTGGTCTATGACGAAGGCTCGTGTGGTCAGGTCTTTCGCTTCGTTCGGTGCGGCGTTTTTCGCGTTCGCCTACTGCGGCTTCGTGCTGGCAGGTCTGAACGGTGGGGGAGCGGGCCTAGTCGACTTGTGGACGACGCTAGCGGTCGCGCCGGCGCACGTTTTTCTGGGGTGGACGCTCTTCGCCGCTTTGGGCCTTCTCGCCTTAATCTTCCGAGGAAGGCTTGTGCACCGGTTGGTCGCCACCGGGACGATACTCGTCGGCCTGCCTACGTTCTGGGCGTTTGTGACTTGGCTTTTCTACGTCAACGAAAGTCAAGGCTGGTGGCCCGGCTTCGACGACGAAGTTTGGCGATGGCAGGTAAACCATGTCTACGCGGAGTTTTCCGCAGGATTAGTGGTCGGCTTTCTCGGCGTGATTGCTACGACTCTTGCAGTCACTTCGGCTAACGATCCGGCCTAACGTCCGCTATGGGTCGATAGCGGACCTTCCCGTCAGCCCCATCCTCCGGCCAACTCGGCAATGCCTCCGACCCCGAAACCCGCTCCCACCAAGGCAATGAATATACCCGCTGAAATCAGGGACCACTTGATGTGTCGGCGTTCAGGCTTGCGCTTGCGCGCCAGTGCCCACCAGACCGGCAGGAAATGGGCTGCGCCCACGAACCACGTGACCATCGCTGCGATCCAGATCGCAATGAATGCGTATTCCATGGCTTGAGCGACCGGGGTCATCCCCTGTTGTCGGCCATCAGCCGAACGGCTGCAACGGGTGGGTAGCGGACAGGAGCTTGGCGGAGGGCTAGTCGTAAGGCCGATCAGCTACTGGCTCAGCCAGGTCTCGGCTACCGAGCAGTCTCGAACTCGAACTTCGGTATGTGCGGTCCCTCCCGGCATCACATAGGGCAGCGGGTAATACCCCTCCACGACGCGCCCACGGCGCACTAGTGTCAGAGGCGTGTTCGACACAAATGATGGATAGCGCTTAGCAATCGTCTGCTCAGCAATAGCCTTATAGTCGCAGTTCGTAGGTATTTGGGTCATCCCGGCGCAGCCTGACAGCACTAGGGATGCGGGCAATATCTGGGCAAGCGAAAACCAGCTTAGGACTCTGACCGGGCGCTCCAACGGTGTGCGGCTGGCTGTCATCGGTGCACATTGGTCCATAAGCTCAACGTCCGCTATGGGTCGAAAGCGGTCGTTGGTTCAGCGCCGATAAGCTGACGTCCGCACCACTCCTCGCAGTCAGACGCCGAACGTCCGAGATGGGGGGAAGGCGGACTTTGCAACACCTGACAACCCACAACCGACAGTGAGGGTGGATGGATGGCTCCACCACGCAAACGCGGTGCTTTTTGAACTGGCTGTTCGGAGCACCACTCACCGGCGATGACCTTCTGAGACATAACGCGGCGCGGCCATCGAAGCTTGTCCACTACGCTCTGCACTGTGTCAGGTTGGTCTTGATCGCCGTCCTTGGAGCATCTGTCTTCAACGGCGAAGGGCGGCTGCCTTTGATCGGCCCATGGTTGGCACAGACACCTGGGGGCATCTACGTGATTTGGGGAGGATGCCTCGCCATCCTCGCGGGTTCAGAGTGGTTCTATGGACGGCGCGCAAGAGCATTCCGTCAGCCCTAGCCAGCGTCTGCAACGGGTCGAGAGCGGACCGAGTGAACCATCTGGCCGGGTGGAGAACGGGGCTCTCGACCATCGTTCAGTCCGTATGCCTCCCTATTCCGGCTAAAGCGTAGCGGAGACCCGGAACAGGGTGACGCCGTAGCGAAGCGAAGGCGAAATGGTCCACCTATCGCGTGCGTGACAGGTTCGCGCTCTCGCGCGCCGCTGGGTTCCGGGTCTGCGGCGCTGCGCGCCTTCGCCCGGAATGACGAAAGGAGAGGAGGGGGCGGCCAAGGCGGCGCCTACGCGAACTCCACCAGCACATCGTCCGCCGCCACCGGGTCGCCGGCCTTGGCCCCGACGGCCTTGACCACCCCGTCCCGTTCCGCCTTGAGGATGTTCTGCATCTTCATGGCCTCGATGACGGCGACGGTTTCGCCGGCCTTGACCTCCTGGCCGACGGTGACGGCGATGGAGACGACGAGGCCGGGCATGGGGGACTGGATCAGCTTCGAGGTGTCGGCGGCCTGTTTCTCTGGCAGGCGGGCGAACAGTTCGGCCATGCGGGGCGTCAGGACGCGGACGCGGGCGCGTGTGGCGCCGGTGCGGATAGAGAAGCCGTCTGCGATGCGGGCGACCTCGGCGGTGAAGGGCTCGTGGTCGAGGACGGCGCGGAACTGGGCCAGGCCGGGGCGCCAGTCGATGTCGGAGAGCTGGAGGGCGCGATCCTCTCCGGCGAGATCGAGCGTCAGGGCCTCCTCCTCGTCATAGCCGAGGGAGACGCCGTGAGCGTCCCGGTCGATCAGGATGATCCAGTCGGTGCGGTCGGACGGATCGCCGGACTGTTCGGTGATGATCTCGTTCATCGCGGCGGCGGTGGCGATCAGGATGTCGGTGCGGCGACGGTCGGGCGTCGCGCCTTTGAAGCCGTCGGGGAACTCGTCCTTGATATAGCTGGTCGAGAGCTGGCCGGAGCGGAAGCGTTCCTGATCCATGACGGCGGCGAGGAAGGGCACGTTATGGCCGACGCCCTGCAGGTGGGTGTCCTCCAGCGCGCGCTTCATGCCGTCGATGGCGGCGATGCGGGTCGGGGCCCAGGTGTTCAGCTTGGCGATCATCGGATCGTAGAACATCGAGATCTCGTCGCCCTCGCGGACGCCGGAATCGTTGCGGACCACATAGCCGTCCTGCTGACCCTCTTCCGGCTGGTCGTAGCGGACCAGGCGGCCGATCGAGGGGAGGAAGCCGCGATAGGGGTCCTCGGCGTAGATGCGGCTCTCGATGGCCCAGCCGTCGATCTTCAGGTTGTCCTGGCCGAAGGCCATGACCTCACCGGCGGCGGAACGGATCATCTGTTCGACCAGATCGACGCCGGTGATCAGTTCGGTGACCGGGTGTTCGACCTGGAGCCGGGTGTTCATCTCCAGGAAGAAGAAGCTGCGGTCCTGACCGGCGACGAACTCGACCGTGCCGGCCGAGTCGTAGTTGACGGCGCGGGCCAGGGCGACGGCCTGTTCGGACATGGCCTTGCGGGTGGCGTCGTCGAGCAGGGGGGAGGGGGCCTCCTCGATGACCTTCTGGTTGCGGCGCTGGATCGAGCACTCGCGGTCGAACAGGCTGACGATAGTACCGTGCTTGTCGCCCAGCACCTGGATCTCGATGTGGCGCGGGTCGATGATGAACTTTTCCAGGAACACCCGGTCGTCGCCGAAAGCGGTCAGGGCCTCGGCCTTAACGGCGGAGAAGCCTTCGGCCATGTCGGCGTCGGAATGGGCGACGCGGATGCCCTTGCCGCCGCCGCCTGCGGACGCCTTGATCATGACCGGGTAGCCGATCTCGTTGGCGATCTGGATGGCGTGTTCGTCGGACTCGATCAGGCCCATGTAGCCGGGGACGGTGGAGACCCCGGCCTGGGCGGCGAACTTCTTGGAGGTGATCTTGTCGCCCATGGCCTCGATGGCGTGGGGGTTGGGGCCGATGAAGGCGATGCCCTCGGCCTCCAGCCGCCGGGCGAAGACGGGGTTCTCCGACAGGAAGCCGAAGCCGGGGTGGACGGCCTCGGCGCCCGAGCGGCGCACGGCCTCCACGATCTTGTCCTGGACCAGATAGGACTCGGCGGCGGGGGAGGGGCCGATGTGGATCGCCTCGTCCGCCATCTCGACGGCCATAGAGCCGGCGTCGGCGTCGGAGTGGACCACGACGGTCCGGATGCCCATGCGGCGGGCGGTCTTGATGATCCGGACGGCGATCTCGCCCCGGTTCGCGATCAGGATCTTTGAGAACATGGGGCGACCGTTAGGCGGGCCTCGCGGCGCTGTAAACGGGGGGGCGGCCCGCTCGCTCGATGCGCGAAGCGTCACACGGGCGCCGTTCTCGCTTGGCAAGATCAGGGTTGATCGGCTTTAACTCGCGGCCGAGCCATTCGCATCCCCCGCCTGGAGTTCGTTATGATCCGCTTTCTGACCGCCGTTTCGGCGGCCGCCTGCATGCTGACGGCGACCGCCGCAGTCGCGCAGGACTTCCGCGCCCTGGCGCGCACGGACCTGCAGGCCGCGCATGACGCGCTCCGCGACAACCACCCCGCCGCCGTCATCCCCGGCGCGCCGGGCGACACCTTCCGCAGCTGGCTCGACGCCGGTCTAACGGATGCCAACGGCCGCATCGGCCAGGTCAACTCGGGCGACGCCCACGCCTATCTGATGCGCTACTACGCCGGCGGCTTCCGCGATTCGAACATCGCCATCACCCCGTCGTTCGAAGGCCTCGGCCCGTATTTCGGCATCAGCTGGCCCGGGATCACGACCGGCTGGCGCAACGGCCAGTACGTCGTGACCTATGTGAAGCCGGGCACGCGCAACGCGCCGCGCATCGGCGAGATCGTCGTCAGCTGCAATCTGACGCCCATCGAGGAGTATGCCCGCGCCAAGCTCGACAAGTGGGAAGGCAACCTCGACACCGAGGCCGGCCGCGTCACCTCGGCGCCGTACCTGCTGTGGAACCGGAACAACCCGTTCGCGGCCGGCACGCCCTCGACCTGCGAGTTCAAGCGCGACGCCCGCGCCCGGCCGCGCGCCGTCGAACTGCGCCCCGTGCCGCTGGTCGCCGGTGACCTCGAAGCCGCCTATCGCGCCACCGTCTATATGCCGCCGGCGGTTCCGCTGAACGTCGAGACGGTCAACGGCCGTCCGTGGGTGCATGTCCACTCGTTCGCCGACAGCGCGGGCTGGGACGCCTTCAACTCGCAGGTCGAAGGTCAGGCCTCGGCCCTGCGCGGCCCGCAAGGCTTCGTGCTGGACCTGCGCGCCGCCTCGGGCGCCTCGGCCTACACCTCCACGGCGCGCGGCTATGGCTTGGCCAACCGCATCTGGACCCCGGAGTTCACCGTCAGCCGCCAGCCGGCCGCCGGCGCCATCACCTATCGCGCCACCCCGGGCAACCGCACCTGGTACAATGACACGCTCGGCCGGATGCAGGCCGACCCGCGCTTCGTCCAGGAAGCCGGTCCGGTGATCGTGCAGACGCAGGAGATCGTCGCGGCCTTCGACACGGCCATCGCCGCCGGTCAGCAGACCTTCACCCTGCCGGGACGCGCCGCCGTCGCCGACACGGGCGCCGCCAACCCGGTTCAGGGCCCGGTGGTCGTGCTGGTCGACGCGGGTTGCTCGGGCGGCTGCCTGGATACGCTGGACCTGCTGTCCAAGCTGCCGAACGTGCGCATCGTCGGTTCCACGACGGCGACCGACACCATCTTCATCGAGCCGACGCAGGCCCGCCTGCCGTCCAACTATTCGGACCTGAGCTATGGCCACAAGGCCTGGACCAGCCGCGAACGCCCGAACGGCGCGCCGTTCACCCCGGCGCAGGGTCTGGTCTACACGGGCAACCCGGCGGACGAGAACGCTGTGCGGACCTGGGTCGGGACGCTGTTCGGCGGCTGATTTGGGCTGAACGGATGAGATGGGGCCGGGCGGGGGAAACCTCGTCCGGCCTTTTTCGTTTTGGGTCGGCGTCGAAGCTTTCAGGGCGAAAGGCGGTCATTCCGTCGCGTGGCCTCGGATGGCCTGGCCGCGCTACACCTCAAGCCAGAACCTGGAAAAACCGAGCTGGAGTAAGATCGTGACGATCAAGAGCGGCTTCTACGGCATCCGCCAGTCGGGCGCGGATCAAGACCCGTTGGACGACGAGGCGTGGGGCCTGGCGATGCTGACCTATGTCGGGAATGGCAAAATGGTCGGCGTTGATCAGGGTGGCTGTCGGATTAGCGGGACCTATGTCGAAGGGGACGATGCCGTCACAATCCAGATGGCCTACGAACTCAAATGCGGATCACATCTGCCAGACGGTTCAATTCTGCAAAACGATCACACCCTCGTTCGCGAGCTGGTGCTCGGCGTCGAAGCATTCAATGGCGGCTATCAACTCACCGATGCCGGCCTTGGGCCGATGTTTCTGAAGCTTCAATGGTTGGCGGAAGGTCTGTAGGGCCGATCGTTGCTCCTGCCACAGGTCGTGGCCCGGCGAAGAAGATATCGGGACCTTGGAACCGCGCCTCCTCACCCCCATTTCCCGTCCATGACCGACATCACCGACACCCGTCCGAACCTGTCCGCCGCCGGATACGACCTGACGCCGCCCAGCGAGGGGCAGCGCGTGGCGCTGGAGGCGGATCTGAACGCCGAGGAGAAGCGGGTTCTGCTGTCGCACGGGACCGAGGCGCCGTTCTGCGGCGTGTTGCTGGGCGAGAAGCGGGCCGGCGTGTTCGTCTGTCGCGAATGCGGCCTGCCGCTGTTCAGGGCCACGACCAAGTTCGAGAGCGGCACGGGCTGGCCCAGCTTCACCCGGCCGGTGTCGGACGATCACGTCACGGCCATCCAGGATCGCGCCTACGGGATGGTGCGGACCGAGACGACCTGCGCCCGCTGCGGGAGTCATCAGGGGCATGTCTTCCCCGACGGGCCGCCGCCGACCGGCCTGCGCTACTGCATCAACTCCGTGGCGCTCCAGTTCGTGGAAGAGGGGCGGCCTCTGCCCGACCCGCTGGGGCGCGGCGACGGGGTCGCCTGACCCGCGTGAAAAGAACGCATCACGCTCCGGCCCCATTCCGGGTTAGGATGATCGCCAGTCCGGAGTATCGCCCATGCTGATCGCCCTCGCCCTGACCGCCCTGCTGGGTTCGGAGGATCCGGACGGCGTGGTCACGACGGCGCGTCAGGGCGACGGCGCCGTTCTGTTGGGCGCCGAGGCTCCCACGACCGAGGCCCGGCCCGATGCGGCCCAGGTGGTCGCCGTGACGCCGCACAATCTGACCACGCGCGAACAGATCGACCGCTGGGTCGCGGCCCGCGCACCCGAATCGGAGCCGTTCGCCGAGGAGGCGGGGCCGGTCGACGATCGCAAGATGCACGGCTTCGTCAGCGGCTCGATCGGGACGAACGACTATTCGTCGGTGTCGGTGGGGGTCTCCCTGCCGGTCGGGGAGAACGGCCGGCTGGACCTGGCCTACAGCCAGACGAAGAACGGCTACGGCTATCCGGGATACGGCTACGGCTATCCGGCCTATCGGGACGAGTTCGGTTACGGCGGTCTCGGCTATGGCGCGCGGATCCGGCCCTATGGCGCCTATGATTCGCTCTATGGCGGGCCGGGTCGGTCGCGGTCGATGTCGGTAGGCTTCAGCTGGGACGAGAGCAACAGCCGCCGCGAGCGGACTCCGCCGATTACCGCTGAGGATTAGATTTTCCGCCCGGATCTGAAACGAAAAAGGCCCGGTCTCGCGACCGGGCCTTGTCGTTTCGGAATGGTGCCGCCGGGGGGAATCGAACCCACGACCTCAGCCTTACCAAGGATGCGCTCTACCACTGAGCTACGGCGGCCTGTTCCGAGGAAGCGGCCGTATAGCCACTGAACCGCCGGGGGGGAAGCCCATTTTCCCTTGCCCCGAAACTTTTCCCGAGGCTGAGTCACGGCATGACCGAACCGCCCGAGTCCTCGACCCCTGTGCCCGCCGATACCACGGCCCCGGCGCCCCGGACGGCCGAGCAGATCGCCAAGGCCGAGCGTACGGTGCGGCTGGCCAAGGCGCTGCGAGACAATCTGCGGCGCCGCAAGGCGGTTCAGCCGAAGCGCGACAGGCCCGGCAACTGAAAGTCATCGAATCGGCGGCGGGCGGCCCTTTCGCGACACGGGGCGACCGCGCTAGATAGCCGGCTCGCCGGGACAGTCGATCCTTGCGGCTTCAAGGACGACATGGACAGCATCACGGTTCACGGCAACGGCCCGCTTCACGGATCGATTCCGGTCAGCGGGGCGAAGAACTCGGCCATCAAGCTGATGGCGGCGTCGATCCTGACCGACCAGAAGCTGCTGCTGACCAATATGCCGCGGCTGGCGGACACCAAATTCCTCGGCCGGCTGCTGCAGCAGTTCGGCATCGCCGTGGACGAGCGCGACGGACATGACGGGCAGGAGACCCTGTTCGACGCCCGCGAGATCACATCCACCTTCGCGCCCTACGATCTGGTTCGTCAGATGCGGGCCAGCTTCAACGTTCTTGGACCGCTGCTGGCGCGGACGGGGCACGCCAAGGTGTCGCTGCCGGGCGGCTGCACCATCGGCGCGCGGCCGGTCGACCTGCATATCGACGCCCTGACCCGTCTGGGGGCGCTGATCGAGCTGGAGGAGGGCTATGTCTCCGCCACGGCGCCGAGGGGGTTGATCGGGGCCGAGATCGAGTTTCCGTTCGTCTCGGTCGGCGCCACCGAACACACCTTGATGGCCGCCACCCTGGCGCACGGCACGACGGTGCTGAAGCGGGCCGCCCGCGAGCCGGAGATCGGCGACCTGGCCCGGTGCCTGGTCATGATGGGGGCGAAGATCGAGGGGATCGACACGGACACCCTGGTCATCGAGGGCGTGACCTCGCTGAACGGCGGGAAGTGGTCGGTGATCCCAGACCGGATCGAGATGGGGTCCTATGCCTGCGCCGCCGCCATGGCGGGGGGCGAGGTGCGTTTGACCAAGGCGCGCGCCGATCTTATCACTTCTCTGACCGACAAGATGATCGAAGCGGGGGTCGAGATCGTGCCGACCGACGACGGGGTGATCGTGAAACGCGATCCGTCGCAGCGTCTGAAGGCCGTCAATGTGGCGACCGAGGTCTATCCGGGGTTCCCGACAGACCTGCAGGCCCAGTTCATGACCCTGATGACCACGGCCGACGGCGTCAGCGTTATCCACGAGAACATCTTCGAGAACCGTTTCATGCACGCGCCGGAGCTGGCGCGGCTGGGGGCCGAGATTTCGGTCCACGCCGGCGAGGCCCATGTCACGGGCGTCGAGAAGCTGAGGGGCGCGCCGGTCATGGCGACGGACCTGCGGGCCTCTGTCAGTCTCGTGATCGCAGGCCTGGTCGCCGAGGGTGAAACCAGTATCGGTCGGGTCTATCATCTGGATCGCGGGTTCGAGCGTCTGGAAGAGAAGCTCGGCGCTTGCGGGGCGGATATCCGGCGGGTCAAAGGCCCGCCTGTCGAAGGACCGGGCGATGACCACTGAAGCCCTCGAACGGGAGGAACAGGAGGCGATCCGGGCCGCAGGCGGCGGATCGAACGAGCCCCTGCGCCTGCTGGCCGAGGACGGCGAGGATCTGGCCATCATCTCGGCGGCCTTGCAGGACGCGATCCTGAGGCCGGCCGACATCGTCTGGGAAAAGGGCGCGCGGCGTCTGACCATCGAGTTGAGCCGCTTCTGCTGGGAATGCGGCGGGACCCGGGTGCGGGCGGCGATGCAGTTCGGCGACGTGATCTCGGTCAAGAGCCGGGGCCTGCCGAGGCTGCCGGATGCGCCTCTGGAACTGCTGGCGATCCATTTCTTCGAGGGCGAGGCGCCGGGCGGGCGGGCCATGCTGATGTTCGCGGGCGGCGGGGACCTGAGGGTCGACGTCGAATGCCTGGACGCGGTGGTGGCGGATCTGTCGGATCGCTGGGCCGCGCGGGTCGCCCCGACCCATCTGGACGAGGATCACTCCGGGAAGGTGGGGGCGTGAGCGATCATCGCCTGGCCTCCGTCGATCTGGACGAGGCGACCCTGCCGTCGGCGACGGCGGAAATCGAGCACGAGCGCCGCGTCGCCATCTTCGACCTGATCGAGAAGAATTCGTTCGAGCCTGAGGGGTCCGAAGGCGGCCCCTATGGGCTGAAGCTGTCGCTGCAGGACAACCGTCTGGTGTTCGACATCACCGGCGTGGACTACACCCGGACCTATGCGCTGAGCCTGACGCCGCTGAAGAGCGTGCTGAAGGACTATCTGATGATCTGCGACAGCTATTACGAGGCCCTGCGCGGGTCGTCGGCGAGCCAGATCGAGGCTGTCGACATGGGACGGCGCGGCCTGCACAACGAAGGCGCCGAACTGTTGAAGGCGCGGCTCGACGGCAAGGTCCAGATCGACCACGAGACGGCGCGGCGGCTGTTTACGCTGGTGTGTGCGCTGTATCGGCGGGGCTGAAGAGGGTGGCTGGTGACGGGTGGCTGGTGGCTGAACGCCACTGACGTCGTCCCTCGGGCCAGTCACGAACCACCCGCCACCCGCCACCCGGCTCGACTTCGAGCCCACTTTGGTGCATTAGCGCCGACTTCTTACGGCTCGCGCTTTCGTCCGGCGCGGGCCTTGATTCGTATTCAAGGGCGCGAGAGGCCGCATGGCTAAGGAAGAACTGCTCGAGTTTCCCGGTACGGTCAGCGAACTGCTGCCGAACGCCACGTTCCGCGTGACGCTCGAGAACGACCACGAGATCATCGCCCACACCGCCGGCAAGATGCGCAAGAACCGCATCCGCGTGCTGGCCGGGGACAAGGTTCTGGTCGAGATGACGCCCTATGACCTGACCAAGGGTCGCATCACCTATCGCTTCAAGTAAGGGCAGGGCGGTGGCCCGTCCTGAACTGGTGCTGGCCTCGGCCAGCCCGCGCCGCATTGAACTGCTGGCGCTGATCGGGATCACGCCCGATCGCATCGATCCCGCCGACATCGACGAGATGCCGCTGAAGGACGAGACGCCTTCGCGGCTGGCCGTGCGGCTGGCCCTGACCAAGGCGCAGGCTGTCGCCGCGCGGGCGCCGGAGGCCGTGGTGCTGGCAGCCGATACGGTGGTGGCGGTCGGGCGTCGGCTGCTGGAAAAACCCGCCGATGAAGCCGAGGCGGAGAAATTCCTGCGTCTGCTGTCGGGACGGAATCATCGGGTCTTCACCGGGGTGGCCGTCGCGACGGGCGAGACGGTGCGGCATCGGGTCGTAGACACCCGCGTCGCCATCAAACGACTGTCCGACGCGGAGATCGCCGATTACGTCGCCGGGGGCGACTGGAAGGGCAAGGCCGGGGGCTATGGCATCCAGGGGCCGGCGGCGGCCTTCGTGCTCAGGATCATCGGCAGCCATCCGGCCGTGATGGGCCTGCCTTTGCCGGAGACGGTCAACCTGCTGGCGGGCGCCGGCTGGCGCAAATGAGCGAGGTCGAGGTCTTCCTGGACGACACGCCGGGCGAGGTTCGGGGCGTGGTGGCGCGGGACGGTCGATTCGAACGGCTGATCATCCAGAGAGACGACGATCCGGCTCAACACCGTCTGGGCGCCCGCAGCGTCGGACGGGTGATCGAGGCCGACGCTGCGTTTCGCGCGGCCTTCGTCGATCTGGGCTGCGACGGGCCTTCGGGTTTCCTGCCGCTGGGCAAGGGCGAGAGCCTGCGGGCAGGCGAGATCGTCGAAGTCGAGGTGACGGCGGAACGGCGCGAGGCCAAGGGGCCGGCGCTGAAGCGGCTGGGGGCGGGGGAGGGCAAACCTCGCCTGATCGCCCCGGGGCCCGACGTCGCCGAACGGTTGAGACGGCTCGCGCCGGGCGTGACGCCGGTCACCGGGGTCGAGGCGATCCGGGCGAGTCGGGACGCCGAGGCAGAGGCGCTCGCTCCGGGCGACGTCTTCGCCGAGTGGGCGCTGGACCTGGCGGTGCAGCGGACGCGGGCGTTGATCGCTGTCGACATAGACTATGCGCACCTGCCGGGACGCGATGCGCGCAAGGGCAGGGCGCAGGCCAACCGTATGGGTCTGATCCAGGCCGCGCGGATGATCCGGCTGGCCGGCTGGGGCGGACTGGTGGCGGTCGATCTCGTGGGGACGACCCTGGATCCGGCGCAGGTGACGGAGATGGCCAAGGCCGCCTTCAACGGCGACGACGCGACCCTGGGGCCGCTGAGCCGGTTCGGCCTGCTGCAACTGGCCCTGCCGTGGCGGACGCGACCGGTGGAGGAGGTTCTGCTCGAAGCCAGTCGGCGGCGGTCGCCCACGACGCGCGCGATCGATATCGCGCGCTCCCTGAGGCAGGCCATGCTGTCGGACACGGCCGCGCCGCGATTTGTCGCACGCTGCGCACCCGGGGAGGCGGAGGCCGCCGGGGCGCTGGTCGCCCGGCTTGGACCCCGCGCAGCGGTGAAGGCGGACCCGGCGGTCGCGCCCGGGCGTTTCACGATCGAGGAGGGCTGAACCCATGGCGACCTGTCCGATCTGCCGCAGGAATCCGACGGTCGAGGCCTACAGGCCCTTCTGTTCGAAGCGGTGCGCCGACGTCGATCTGCAGCGCTGGCTGGTGGGGTCCTATGTCCTGCCCGACACGGACGAGACCGTCCCCGACGCCGATCCTGAAAACGAGGACTGATACCGGCTGGACACCCCGTTTCGGCTCGCCTATAGACCCGCCTCTCGCGTTTCGCGCGGGCGCCTGGATAGCTCAGCTGGTAGAGCAATGGATTGAAAATCCATGTGTCGGTGGTTCGAACCCGCCTCCAGGCACCACTCCCTTTTCCCCACGAAAAATAGTCGCCCGACCGGGGCCGTCGCGGTGTGCGGGGCGATGGCCTGGCGCGACGAAGGTCGCCGGGGCGGTCGTCTCCGCGCCCTCGGGGATCCATTCCCGAACGTGATCTTGCCATGCTCATTTTGCATCGGCGAGGACGATTAACCTAACGCCGAAATGCAGCACTGGTAAGACATTGCAGGGATTCAGGTCGGGGGCTCGCTCGCGGGGCGAAAAGCACCTCTGAAGCCTTGACGCTCTGTTATCGGTTCGCCAAAGGAGCTTGACCGCTTTCTTTGCGTGAGCGGCCGAACGCCCTCTGAGCCTCGTGCTCAAAGGCTTCGACCAACCCGCCGATGGGCGCCCTCGGGCAACCGGATGCGACAGAAGGCGTTCCGCCGTTGGCCACTCCGGCCGGCCGGCGGGACACAACCGTTTTCATAGAGGGCGGAGCGCCCCTGACGCGCTCCGATCCTTGGGTTCCACGAGTCAGACCAAAAAAGCAGGAACTGGCGACACATGATTAAGACCAACACCCTTCTCGCCCTGGCCGGCGCCGCCGTCCTGATGGCGGGCTCGCCGGCTCTGGCGCAAGCCCCGGCAGCCCCTGACGCGACCGCGGCTCCCGCCGCCGCCGCCGCTCCGGCCACCGCCGCCCCGGCTCCGGCCGCCCCTGCCGCTGAAGCCGATCCGGAATCGGTCGGCGACGCCGTTTCGGGCGGTCACGGCTCGGAAGGCATCACGCCGATCTCGATGTTCCTGGAAGCAGGCATCGTCGTTAAGATCGTCATGATCGGCCTGCTGCTGGCCTCGATCTTCTCCTGGACCCTGCTGCTCATCAAACTGATCGAGTTCGGCGGCCTGAACCGCAAGACCGACCAGTTCCTGGAAGCCTTCCGCGGCGCCCGCACGATCGCTGACATGCGTCGCGTGGCCACCGCCGACGAGTTCGACGGCAACCCGCTGGCCGACATGGCCGCCGCGGCGACCGAAGAAATCGAACTGTCCCGCCAGGCGGGCCTGAACGTCCACGGCGACCACAGCGACTCGGCCCTGCTGCGCGCTCAGCAAGCCGTCGCCGCCGTTCAAGCCGGTCTCGCCGCCCGCCTCTCGGGTGGCCAGCAGTTCCTGGCCTCGACCGGTTCGACCGGCCCGTTCGTGGGTCTGTTCGGCACCGTTTACGGGATCATGAACTCCTTCATCGGTATCGCCCAGTCGAACACGACCAACCTGGCCGTCGTCGCCCCGGGTATCGCTGAAGCCCTGCTCGCCACCGGTATCGGCCTGTTCGCCGCTATCCCGGCGGTTATCTTCTACAACTACTTCAACACCCGCATCTCGGCGTATGGCACCCGTTCGGACGGCTTCAACGCCGAGCTGATCAACGCCATCTCGCGTCAACTCGACAAGGGAGCGTAAGACGGATGGCCGCCAAGCTTTCCGGCGGCGGCGGCGGCAAGTATCACGTCGAGGCGAATGCTGAGATCAACGTCACGCCTTTCGTTGATATCATGCTCGTTCTCCTCATCATCTTCATGGTGGCGGCGCCGCTCGCCACCGTGTCGATCGAGGTGAAACTGCCAACCGCCGTGGCCCCGCCCGCACTGAACCCGCCGAAGCCGGTGTTCATTTCCATCCAGAACGATGGCGATGTCTTCATCGGCGACGGGCGCACCAGCCCCGATCAGCTGGGTGATGATCTGCGGCGCCTGATCCGGACGCGTAACCCGGAAGAAGAGCGTATCTTCATCCGTGCCGACCAGCAGACCCGCTATGGTGACTTCATGCAGGTCATGAACGCCCTGCAGGACAACGGCTTCTACAGCGTCGCCCTGGTCGGCGAAGACAACTCGACGCCGCCTGGAGGTCGATGATGACAGACACACCTGTTGAGTATCATCGCAGTCGCTATGACGCCCCTCGCAAGAAGGGTTTCATGGGGGTCTCCGGCGGCGTCTGGCTCATCGCGCTGGGCACGGTCACCGTTCTCTTCGCGATCATGATCTTCTACCTTCAGAAGACCAAGTTCGAGCTGCGCATCCAGGAGTTCTCGGACGACGCCGTGGACGTCGAGATCGTCGAACCGCTCCCGCCGCCTCCGCCGCCTCCGCCGCCTCCGCCCCCGCCGGACACCCCGCCGCCGCCGAAGCTGCAGGTCCGTCCGCCGGTGATCAATACCTTGGCGCCTCCGCCGCCGATCACGCTTCCGATCGAGCCGACGAAGAAGGAAGACCGGGTCGAATACACGGGTCCGCCTGTGATCGTCCCCGGACCTCCGCCGCCGCCGGCCCCGCCGGCTCCGGCTCGCCCGCCGGTGATCACGAACCCGAGCTGGGCCTCGCAGCCCCGCCCGACCTACCCGGATCGCGCTCTCGAGCGTGGCCTCTCGGGCAGCGCCGACCTCAGCTGCACCGTCAACCCGAACGGCAGCGTCTCCGGATGCTCGGTCGTCTCGGAAACGCCGTCGGGCGCCGGCTTCGGCCGAGCCGCTCTGGCTGCCGCCCGCAGCGCCCGTCTGTCGCCCCGTTCGGTCGACGGCGTGGCCACCGGGGGTACGGTTCGCTTCACCGTCAGGTTCAACCTGCCGGACTAAACAATGGCCCGGAAACGGACCAGGGAACGCGCCCCGAGGGAAACCTCGGGGCGTTTTTCGTTGCCTGATTGGCCCTAGGGGCCAAAGCGGTCTTGATCGGCGTCCGCCGCGACGCTAGACACGCGCCTCGCGTCGCCCGTCCCCGATCCGATCCCTGATCGGCCGAGGATGAAAAGGGTCGCTGCGCCGCCTTAGCTCAGTTGGTTAGAGCGCCGGTTTGTGGAACCGGAGGTCCTCAGTTCAAGCCTGAGAGGCGGTACCATCCTCCTACATCGTCAGGGCCTTCAGGCCGGGGTCAGGCCACGGCCGGTCGGGTCTCGTCCGGATCGAGCGGCGAGGCCGTGAGGTCGGGGCGCTGGCGCAGGGTTTCGATCGGCCCGTCCAGTTCCTCCAGAGCCGCCACCGCCGCCGTATGGCCGGCCGCGACCACGGGGTCGTAGACCTTCCAGTCCCGGATGTCGGAGCCCTCGGGTTCGGGCAGGATCAGCAGGTCGGCCTCGGCGCGCGAACTCTCCATGTCGGCGTCCGTCGTGATGGTGGCCGAGCGCATGAGCACCGAGACGATCGGCGGTCCCTTCTTCCAGGCGCCCGAGACGATCCAGCGCCACCAGGACGGGGGATTGGCCAGGGTGGCCGGATCGACGCCGCGCATCTGGGACATGTCGACGCCGACGATGGGGCCTGCGTTGAGCTGGCGCATGACGTCGGTGGGGAAGTTCTTGATCACGGCGCCGTCGACCAGCACCTGATCGTCGATGACGACGGGCGGCATGACCCCGGGGATGGAGATGGAGGCCCGCATCGCCCGGCGCAGCAGGCCCCGGCGATGCACCTCGATCCGGCCGCTCGTCAGGTTCGACGAGACGGCGAAGAAGGGCAGGGGCATGTCGGCGATATCGATCTCGCCATAGGCGTCCTGAAGCAGGCGGGCGACCTTGCCCGCGCGGGTCATGGCGATGATCGGGAAGGCTAGGTCCGACAGGGGATCCGAGCGGACGAAGGCGGTGCGGATGCGCGCATCCAGCTCCTCGTCGGTCCAGCCGAGCGCCGGGCCGGCGGCGATGACCGCTCCCATGGACGAGCCGCCGAGGAAGTCGAACTTCACCCCGGCCTCGTGCAGGGCGCGTACCGCGCCGATGTGGGCATAGGCGCGGGCCCCGCCGCCGGACAGGACAAGCCCGATGGCCGTGCCGGTGACGATGCGGGCGATGCGGGCCGCGTCGGCGGCGTCGCCCTCGATGGCGTGGAACCAGCGGCCCGGCTTGACGGAGTCCAGCCAGACCGAGGTGTTGGCCGGGCGGCGCATGCGTGGGTCCCGCAACAGGATCAGGTCGGTGAACTGCTGGAGCCCGTGAGCGGTGCGGATCGGGATGTTGGACGGCGGCGCGGTCAGGGCGTCCCCGACGAGGAACAGCCGGTCGACCTGGCGGGCGCAGAGGTTGGCCCAGGACGGCTCGTCCAGTTCGGCGACATAGAGGACGAAGTCGTGGGTGTCCTCCATGCGTGAGAACCATTCGGAGACCGAGGACAGGGCCGAATGGTCGATGACCTGACAGGTCTTGCCCTGCGCTTCCACGGCGGCGGCGACGCGGTCGACGAAGGGGCGGATGGGGCGGCCGCGCACGGAGATGAAGCCGAAGACGCTGGGTTCGGTGACGCCCGGCGCGCGCTCGCGGGCGCGGTGCAGCATCAGACGCGACAGTTCGATCATGACGTCGGGCTGGGTGCGCACGGCCTCGAAGAAGGCCTCGCGCGGCAGGGCGAGGATCTCGGAATCGCGCAGGGCCACGACGCTGGCGGAATGGGGCGTGCCGGCGATCAGGGCCATCTCCCCGACCGGCTCGCCGGGTTTGATGACGCCGAGGAACTGGGGCGGCTGGTCCTCGTCCTGACGGAAGACGCCGAGGCGGCCGGAGCGGACCAGATAGAGGCTGTCGGGCTCGTCGCCGGCCGAGAACAACAACTCTCCCCCTGTGAGGGCGAACCAGCTGGCCCGGGTGTTCTGATCCTCGAAAACCCGCGCCAGAGCCGCTTCGAGATTGTCGTGGCGGGATGGAGCCATGGTCGCGTGTCGCCGGTGCTGGCGGCCGGTCAGTGCCCGGCCGGCTGATCTGAGTTAGCGGCGGTTCGGGGGAAGGGGCAAGGGGCGAGGGACGGGACCCTTATCCCTCCCCTTGGGGAGGGTCGTCGCGTAGCGACGGGGTGGGGCCGGCGGAGCGATACGGACGCAAGCCTGTGTGGTTTGCCTTGCCGCCCCCACCCGGTCTCCGCTTCGCTTCGACCACCCTCCCCGAGGGGGAGGGAGAACCCCATCCGCCTGTTACCGCCGCCTTGCCGTGAACAGGTCGCCGAGCCGGTCCGGCGTGCCTGCGATCCGCTCCAGGTGGGGGTATTTCAGGCCGTCGTGATAGTCGAAGGTGACCGTCCGGTAGTGGGTTCCGTCGAGGACGATGAGCTCGATCTTCTCGTCCGTGCCCCTGGCCGCCGTCACGGCGGCCGCGAGGTTCGAGGCCGAGGCGGCTTCGCCGTTGACGGCGATGACCTTCATGCCGATCGCGAGGCCCTGTTTGAAGGCGAGGCTATCCCACATGACGCTCGAGATCGTGTTGTCCGTGCCGGTCATGAAGCCCAGCGAGTAGATGAAGTCGTTGCGGCCGTACTCGCCCCACAACGTCTTCTGATAGTCGCTCATGGTGTCGGTATAGGTGAGGCGGTAGCCGCCGCGCGCCAGACCATCGAGCGGGGCGCCCGGGCCGTGACCGTCGAGGCGGGTGCGCAGGAAGGTCGCCCAGTCGTGGGGCATGACGCCGTTCAGCGTCTCCACCACGGTTTCGAAGGTGTAGGGGTTCTCGTCATAAGCGCCGTCCTCGACGCCGAAAAAGGCGCGGGCGAAGTCGTCGAGCGACTTGCGGCCATTCGTGCCTTCGCGGATCAGGGTGTCGGCGTCGAGCCAGATCAGCTCGCCCTCGACATAGTAGTCCTCGCTGCGCTGCCAGGCGCGCCAGCCGATCGGGCGACGCTGGGTGATGATCGGATCGTTGACCGTGTCCTGCATCGCCCGCCATTCGCGACCGACGGTGTTGTCATAGGTGGCGGCGTCCATGGCCAAGGCGTCCAGCGCCTGCTGGCGGCTGTGCAGGCCCGAGCGGGCGGCCAAGACCTTGCCCCAGAACTGGGTCTGGCCCTCGTAGACCCAGAGCAGTTCGTTCTGCATGGGCAGGTTGAAGTTGGCGACGTTCTGACCGGCCGGGCGACGATATTTGCCGTCCCAAGAGTGGGTGTATTCGTGGCTGAGCAGGTCGCGGTCGCCGAGCTTCGACTCCCAGTCAGTGAAGAAGCCCGGATCGACGCTGTTCTCCGACGAGCGGTGATGCTCCAGACCGATGCCGCCCATGCGGTCGGTCATGGCGACCAGAAAATCATAATGGTCGTAGTGGCGGGCGCCGAACAGGCGGTCGGCCTGCTGAACCAGGGTGCGCAGGATGCCGATCTGGTCGTCGGTCGGGGCGATGCTGCTCTCGCTGTCGGCGACGATGTTGAGCAGGACGGGCGAGCGGCCGCCCGGATCGAGGTCGATCTGGCGATAGTGTTCGCCGGCGAACATCGGGCTGTCGACGAGAACGTCGAGGGTGACGGGCTGGAAGGTTGTGGTGGCGCCGGATGCGGGTGCGGCGGGGCGGAGGGCCGTGCCGTACTCCCAGCCGTCGGGCAGGGTGACGCTGGCCTGCATGGTGATGTTCCGGTGGAAGCGACCGGCGGGGTAGAGCAGCATCTTCTCCCACTGGATGTTCAGCATCTCGGCCGTCATCGTGACGCGGCCTTGGGCCTCCGTCGTCGGCGACAGGTGCTGGAACTCGGCGACCAGTTCGGTGGCGCCGGCTGGGACGACGACGTGGAAGGACCACGGTTCGAGCGCATCGCGCACCCATTCGACGCGCTGGCCGTTGGCGGTGAAAATCAGGCCGCCGAGCTGGTTGATCGGGCCGGTGGGGCCGTGCTCGCCGGGCAGCCATTGCGGGAAGAAGAGGGTGAGGGGGCCGGCGGCCTCGACCGGGATGGTCTCTCGGACGCGATAGATGCGGCGGTTCAGGTCGGTGGCGTCGACGTCTAGACGGACGACGCCGGGCCAGGCGCGGTCGATGACGGCGGGGATGGGCTGGGGCGTCGGCGGGGTCTGGGGGGCGCTCTGGGCGAAGGCCGGGGCGGTCGAGGCGAGCAGGAGGGCCGCGAGACAGGCGGAGACGGCGAGACGCTTCATGACTGGAGATCCGGGCGGGGGCTGTGATTGAGGGCACAACGCGCCGGGTGCGACATTTCGTCAAGCGTGAGCACTGATCCTTCTCACCTTGCGGGAGAAGGTGGCAGCCGAAGGCTGACGGATGAGGGGTATGCGTCACCAGACGAGCCCTCAACGGTCAGACGGGAGGGATGGAAACATACCCCTCATCCGACTTCGCTTCGCTCAGCCACCTTCTCCCGCAAGGGGAGAAGGGAAGTTTACTTCACTTCCAGCAGTTCGACCTTGAACAGCAGGGTGGAGCTGGGCGGGAGTTCGTCGCCGCCGACCCAGCGGTCGCCGTAGCCGAGCGAGGCGGGGATGGCGAACTGGAAGGTCTCGCCGACGTGCATGAGAGCGACGCCCTCGGTCCAGCCCTTGATGACGCGGTTCAGCGGGAACTCGGCGGGTTCGCCCCGGTCGTATGAGGAGTCGAACTTGCGGCCGTCGATGAAGGTCCCTTCGTAGTGGACGCGGACGGTCTGCGTTTCGGTGGGTTGCGCGCCCTCGGGATGGGCGGCGCCTTCGCGGCGATACTGGAGGCCCGAGGCCGTGGTGGTCCAGCCGCGGCGGGCGCCGTTCCAGGCGAGGTAGGCGGCCTGGCCGGCGGCGTACTGCTCGGGTGTGGAGTGGATCGTCGGGTCTACGACGGCTACGGGCTCGGGCGCGGTGGCGCAGGCGGCGAGGGCGAGTGCGGCGACGAAGATGGGGATGATTTTCATGCCCGGACGCTAGCAGCGAAGATTGCGCTTGCGAAGCCGGCGAAAATCGGCGTCGCGGCCTTTATTTCGTCGGGAAAGCGAGTATATGTCCGCGTTCCGCAACAGCTCACATGAGTCTGCGCGAAAGCGCCGAGGCCCGGTCCGTCGCCCTCCGACCGAGCGAAGGCGTGGCTCCTTACCCAGGGAGCTCACCAGATTTCAGGCCTCCTGACCGCGAAAGCGCGTCGAGGGTGGAGGCCGAAACCGATTGTCACGGCGTGCCGCTCGCACTGCCGTGGCTGCTGCATTTTGCGCGTGGTCTCCCCCGGATCCGCGAATGGGAAAACAGAATGACTGACGTCCTGAACGGTCTCACCATCAACGGTCAGATCGCATCGGCCACGACCTTCACCGGCAAGAAGCGCATCCGCAAATCCTTCGGGCGTATCCCCGAAGCGGTGGCGATGCCGAACCTGATCGAGGTTCAACGCGCCTCCTATGAGCAGTTCCTGCAGCGCGAGGTTCGTCCGGGCGTCCGCAAGGAACAGGGCATCGAGGCGGTCTTCAAGTCGGTCTTCCCGATCAAGGACTTCAACGAACGCGCCGTGCTGGAATACGTGTCCTACGAGTTCGAGGACCCCAAGTACGACGTCGAGGAATGCATTCAGCGCGACATGACCTATGCCGCGCCGCTGAAGGTCAAGCTGCGCCTCATCGTCTTTGAAGCGGACGAAGAGACCGGCGCGCGCTCCGTCAAGGATATCAAGGAGCAGGACGTCTACATGGGGGACATCCCCCTGATGACGGACAAGGGGACCTTCATCGTCAACGGCACCGAGCGGGTGATCGTTTCGCAGATGCACCGTTCGCCGGGCGTCTTCTTCGACCACGACAAGGGCAAGACCCACTCGTCGGGCAAGCTGCTGTTCGCCGCCCGCGTGATCCCGTACCGCGGGTCGTGGCTGGACTTCGAGTTCGACGCCAAGGACGTGGTGTTCGTGCGTATCGACCGTCGCCGCAAGCTGCCGGCGACCACCTTCCTCTATGCCCTGGGCATGGACGGCGAGGAGATCCTGCGCACCTTCTACGAGACCGTTCCCTACGAGAAGCGTGGCGAAGGCTGGGTCACGCCGTACAAGGCCGACCGCTGGAAGGGCGTGAAGCCCGAGTTCGACCTCGTTGACGCCGACACCGGTGAAGTCGTCGCCTCGGCCGGCCAGAAGATCTCGGCTCGCGCCGCCAAAAAGCTGGGCGACACGACCAAGTCGCTGTCGCTGGCCGCCGACGCCCTGGTGACCCGTTATCTGGCGGCCGACGCCGTCAACTACGAGACCGGCGAGATCTACGCCGAGGCCGGCGACGAGCTGGACGCCCCGACCATCGAACTGCTGGAAGGCAAGGGCTTCACCACCATCGACGTGCTGGACATCGACCACGTCACGGTCGGCGCCTACATGCGCAACACCCTGCGCGTCGACAAGAACGCCGGCCGCGAGGACGCCCTGTTCGACGTCTACCGCGTGATGCGTCCGGGCGAGCCGCCGACCCCTGAAGCCGCCGAAGCCATGTTCAACTCGCTGTTCTTCGACAGCGAGCGCTACGACCTGTCGGCCGTGGGCCGGGTCAAGATGAACATGCGTCTGGAAACGCCGGAAGTGTCCGACGAAATCCGCGTCCTGCAGAAGGACGACGTGCTGAAGGTCCTGCAGATCCTCGTCGGCCTGAAGGACGGCCGCGGCGAGATCGACGACATCGACAACCTGGGCAACCGCCGGGTCCGTTCGGTCGGCGAACTGCTGGAAAACCAGTACCGCGTCGGCCTGCTGCGCATGGAACGCGCGATCAAGGAGCGCATGTCGTCGGTCGATATCGACACGGTGATGCCGCACGACCTGATCAACGCCAAGCCGGCCGCCGCCTCGGTGCGTGAATTCTTCGGCTCGTCGCAGCTGTCGCAGTTCATGGACCAGACGAACCCGCTGTCCGAGATCACCCACAAGCGTCGCCTTTCGGCGCTTGGCCCGGGCGGTCTGACGCGCGAACGCGCAGGCTTCGAAGTCCGCGACGTTCACCCGACCCACTACGGCCGCATCTGCCCGATCGAAACGCCGGAAGGCCCGAACATCGGCCTGATCAACTCGCTGGCCACCCACGCCCGCGTGAACAAGTACGGCTTCATCGAGAGCCCGTACCGTCGCGTGAAGGACGGCAAGGCCCAGAACGAGGTGGTCTACATCTCCGCCATGGAGGAATCGAAATACACGATTGCCCAGGCCAACATTCAGCTGAAAGACGGCGAGATCGTCGACGATCTGGTCCCCGGCCGGATCAACGGTGAATCCCAGCTGCTGATCAAGGCCGACGTCGACATGATGGACGTGTCGCCGAAACAGGTCGTTTCGGTCGCCGCCGCCCTGATCCCGTTCCTGGAAAACGACGACGCCAACCGCGCACTGATGGGCGCGAACATGCAGCGTCAGGCCGTGCCTCTGGTGCAATCCGATGCGCCGCTGGTCGGCACGGGCATGGAAGCTGTGGTCGCCCGTGACTCCGGCGCCGTGGTCGTGGCCCGCCGCGACGGCGTGGTCGAACAGATCGACGGCACTCGCATCGTGGTTCGCGCCACGAACGAGCAGGACGCCGGCCGTTCGGGCGTCGACATCTATCGCCTGTCGAAGTTCCAGCGTTCCAACCAGTCGACCTGCATCAACCAGCGCCCGATCGTGCGCGTGGGCGATGAAGTGAAGGTCGGCGACGTGATCGCCGACGGCCCGTCGACGGACCTGGGCGAACTGGCCCTGGGCCGGAACGCGCTCGTCGCCTTCATGCCGTGGAACGGCTACAACTTCGAGGACTCGATCCTGATCTCCGAGCGCATCGTGCGCGACGACGTCTTCACCTCGATCCACCTCGAGGAGTTCGAGGTGATGGCCCGCGATACGAAGCTCGGGCCGGAAGAAATCACCCGCGACATCCCGAACGTCGGCGAGGAAGCCCTGCGCAACCTCGACGAGGCCGGCATCGTGGCCATCGGTGCCGAGGTCCAGCCGGGCGACATTCTGGTCGGCAAGGTCACGCCGAAGGGCGAAAGCCCGATGACGCCGGAAGAGAAGCTGCTTCGCGCCATCTTCGGCGAGAAGGCTTCGGACGTCCGCGACACCTCCCTGCGCCTCCCGCCCGGCGTCGCCGGCACCATCGTCGACGTGCGCGTCTTCAACCGTCACGGCGTCGACAAGGACGAGCGCGCCATGTCGATCGAGCGCGACGAGATCGAACGTCTGGGCAAGGACCGCGACGACGAACTCGCGATCCTGGAACGCAACGTCTACGGCCGCCTGCGTCCGCTGGTCCTGGGCAAGAACGCCGTCTCGGGTCCCAAGGGCCTGGGTCGCGGTGAAGTCACAGAAGCCAAACTGGGCGAGCTGTCGCGCGGCCTGTGGTGGCAGATCGCGCTCGACGACGAGAAGGCGATGGGCGAGCTCGAGGCCATGAAGAAGGCCTTCGAGGACCAGCGCAAGGCGCTGGACCGTCGCTTCGAGGACAAGGTCGAGAAGCTGCAACGCGGCGACGAACTGCCCCCGGGCGTGATGAAGATGGTCAAGGTCTTCGTGGCCGTGAAGCGCAAGCTTCAGCCCGGCGACAAGATGGCCGGCCGTCACGGCAACAAGGGCGTCATCTCCAAGATCCTGCCGATCGAGGACATGCCGCACCTGGAAGACGGGACTTCGGTCGACGTCGTTCTGAACCCGCTGGGCGTGCCGTCGCGCATGAACATCGGCCAGATCTTCGAAACCCACCTGGGTTGGGCGTCGGCGGGCCTGGGCAAGCAGATCCAGGGTCTGCTGGAAGCCTGGCAGGGCGGCGGCCAGAAGCAGGCGCTGATCGATCACCTGACCGGCATCTACGGCGAGGACACCCCTCTGCCGCAGGAAGAGTCGGAACTGGTTGAGCTGGCGCAGAACCTGTCCAAGGGCGTTCCGTTCGCCACCCCGGTGTTCGACGGCGCCCACATCGTGGACATCGAGAACCTGCTGGAGAAGGCGGGTCTGGAGCGGTCCGGTCAGTCGATCGTCTATGACGGTCAGACCGGCGAGCAGTTCAAGCGTCCGGTCACGGTCGGCTACATCTACATGCTGAAGCTGCACCACCTGGTCGACGACAAGATCCACGCCCGTTCGATCGGGCCGTACTCGCTCGTCACCCAGCAACCGCTGGGCGGCAAGGCGCAGTTCGGCGGTCAGCGCTTCGGGGAGATGGAGGTCTGGGCTCTGGAAGCCTACGGCGCCGCTTACACCCTGCAGGAGATGCTGACGGTGAAGTCCGACGACGTGGCCGGCCGGACCAAGGTCTACGAGGCCATCGTCCGCGGCGACGACAGCTTCGAGGCCGGCATTCCCGAGAGCTTCAACGTTCTCATCAAGGAAATGCGTTCGCTGGGTCTGAACGTGGAGCTGGAGAACAGCTGAGGCTGAAGAGGTGACTGGTGGCTGGTGGTTGGTGGCGAAGAGCCCCGCCGCCGCCGCCGGTCGCCACTTCCCAGCCGCCAGTCACCAGCCACCAGTCACTACTTTTTTCGCGGCAAGCCCGCAGAAGGAACCAAGATGAACCAGGAAGTCCTGAACATCTTCAACGCGGTCCCGGTCACCCCGACCTTCGACCAGATCAAGATCGCTCTCGCGTCTCCCGAAAAGATCCGCTCGTGGTCGTTCGGCGAGATCAAGAAGCCCGAGACCATCAACTACCGCACGTTCAAGCCCGAGCGTGACGGTCTGTTCTGCGCCCGTATCTTTGGCCCGACCAAGGACTACGAATGCCTGTGCGGCAAGTACAAGCGCATGAAATACAAGGGCATCATCTGCGAGAAGTGCGGCGTCGAGGTCACCCTGGCCCGCGTCCGGCGCGAGCGGATGGGCCACATCGAACTGGCCAGCCCGGTCGCCCACATCTGGTTCCTGAAGTCGCTGCCGTCGCGCATCTCGCTGATGCTGGACATGGCGCTGAAGGACGTGGAGCGCGTGCTCTACTTCGAGAACTACATCGTCACCGAGCCGGGCCTGACCCCGCTGAAGCAGAACCAGCTGCTGACGGAAGACGAGTTCTATCGCTACCAGGACGAGTTCGGCGATGACGGCTTCACCGCCGAAATCGGCGCCGAGGCCGTGCGCAACCTGCTGATGGGCATCGACCTGCACTCGGAGGCCGAGCGCCACCGCGGCGAACTGGCCGACAGCCCCTCGGAAATGAAGGCCAAGAAGGCCTCCAAGCGCCTGAAGCTGATCGAGGCCTTCCTCGAAAGCGGCAACAAGCCCGAGTGGATGATCCTGACGGTCGTGCCGGTCATCCCGCCGGAACTGCGCCCGCTGGTGCCCCTGGACGGCGGCCGCTTCGCCACGTCCGACCTGAACGACCTGTATCGCCGGGTCATCAACCGCAACAACCGCCTGAAGCGCCTGATCGAGCTGCGCGCGCCGGACATCATCATCCGCAACGAAAAGCGGATGCTGCAGGAATCCGTCGACGCCCTGTTCGACAACGGCCGTCGCGGCCGTGTGATCACGGGCGCCAACAAGCGTCCGCTGAAGTCGCTGGCCGACATGCTGAAGGGCAAGCAGGGCCGCTTCCGCCAGAACCTTCTGGGCAAGCGCGTCGACTACTCGGGTCGTTCGGTCATCGTCGTGGGTCCGGACCTGAAGCTGCACGAGTGCGGCCTGCCCAAGAAGATGGCGCTCGAGCTGTTCAAGCCGTTCATCTATGCGCGCCTGGACGCCAAGGGCCTGTCGGGCACCGTCAAGCAATCCAAGCGCATGGTCGAGCGCGAGCAGCCCCAGGTGTGGGACATCCTCGAGGAGGTGATCCGCGAGCACCCGGTCATGCTGAACCGCGCGCCGACGCTTCACCGTCTGGGCATCCAGGCGTTCGAGCCCAAGCTGATCGAGGGCAAAGCCATCCAGCTGCACCCGCTGGTCTGCGCCGCGTTCAACGCCGACTTCGACGGCGACCAGATGGCCGTTCACGTGCCGCTGTCGCTGGAGGCGCAACTCGAAGCGCGCGTCCTGATGATGTCGACGAACAACATCCTGTCGCCCGCCAACGGCAAGCCGATCATCGTGCCGTCGCAGGACATCGTCCTGGGTCTGTACTACATCTCGCTGGTCAAGGATGGTGAGCCGGGCGAAGGCAAGCTGTTCGCCAACATGGGCGAGATCGACGCCGCGCTCGACGCCGGCGTCGTGACCCTGCACACCCGCATCAAGGCGCGCTGGACCGAACAGGACAGCGAAGGCAACGAGGTGACCAAGGTCATCGACTCGACGCCGGGCCGGATGAAGCTGGGCGCCCTGCTGCCGAAGAACCCGCAGGTCGGCTACCGCCTGCTGGAGAAGAACCTCACCAAGAAGGAAATCGGCAACCTGATCGACGTGGTCTATCGCCACTGCGGTCAGAAGGCGACGGTGATCTTCGCCGACCAGATGATGGGCCTGGGCTTCAAGGAAGCCGCCAAGGCCGGCATCTCGTTCGGCAAGGACGACATCGTGATCCCGGCCAAGAAGGTCGAGATCGTCGCCGCCACGCGCACCCTGGTCGAGGAATACGAGCAGCAGTACGCCGACGGCCTGATCACCAAGGGCGAGAAGTACAACAAGGTCGTCGACGCCTGGGCCAAGGCCACGGACCGGGTCGCCGACGAGATGATGGGCGAGATCGCGCAACCGCGCGTCCTGGCCTCGGGTCGTACCGCCGAGATCAACTCGGTCTACATGATGGCCAACTCCGGCGCCCGTGGTTCGCAGGCCCAGATGAAGCAGCTCGGCGGGATGCGCGGCCTGATGGCCAAGCCGTCCGGCGAGATCATCGAGACCCCGATCGTCTCGAACTTCAAGGAAGGCCTGACCGTCCTCGAATACTTCAACTCCACCCACGGCGCCCGCAAGGGTCTGGCCGACACCGCGCTGAAGACCGCCAACTCGGGTTACCTGACCCGTCGTCTGGTGGACGTGGCGCAGGACTCGATCGTCACCGAGGAAGACTGCGGTTCCACGCGGGGCATCACCCTGCGCGCCGTGGTCGAGGGCGGCGACGTTCTGGTCTCGCTGGGTCAACGCGTTCTGGGTCGCTACAACGCCGAGGACATCAAGGAGCCGGGCACGGACAAGGTCCTGTTCCCCGCCGACACCTATCTGGTGGAGGACGTGGTCGAGGTCATCGACCGCGAGGGCGTCCAGTCGGTCAAGGTCCGTTCGGCCCTGACCTGCGAGGCCGAAGCCGGCATCTGCGGCATGTGCTACGGCCGTGACCTGGCGCGCGGCACCAACGTCAACATCGGCGAAGCGGTCGGCGTCATCGCCGCCCAGTCGATCGGCGAGCCGGGCACCCAGCTGACGATGCGGACCTTCCACATCGGCGGTACGGCCCAGGTGGCGGAAACCTCGTTCTACGAGGCGACCAACGCCGGTACGGTCAAGATCGTCGGCCCCACCGTCACCGGCGCCCACGGCGACCTGGTGTCGATGAGCCGCAACGTCGTCGTCACCGTCATGGTCGATGGCAAGGACCGCGAGTCGTACAAGATCCCGTACGGCGGACGTCTGCGCGTCAAGGAAGGCGACGAGACCAAGAAGAACCAGCGTCTGGCGGAGTGGGACCCCTACACCACCCCGATCATCACCGAAGTGGGCGGCGTCGTCCGCTTCGAGGATCTGACCGAGGGCCTGTCGTTCCGCGAGGAAACCGACGAAGCGACGGGCATCGCCCAGCGCGTCGTCATCGACTGGCGCGCCTCGCCGCGCGGTTCGGACCTGCGTCCGGCCATGGGTATTACGACTGGTGAGAGTTACGCCAAGCTGGCCTCGGGCTCCGACGCCCGTTACCTGCTGCCCGTCGGCGCCATCCTGTCGGTCGCCAACGGCGACGAGGTGAAGCCCGGCGAGATCCTGGCCCGTATCCCGACCGAAGGCGCCAAGACGCGCGACATCACCGGCGGTCTGCCGCGGGTGGCCGAGCTGTTCGAAGCCCGTCGTCCCAAGGACTGCGCGGTCATCGCCGAGATGGACGGCCGCGTCGAATTCGGTCGCGACTACAAGAACAAGCGCCGCATCAAGATCACGCCGGAGCCGGATGCCGATGGCAACCAGGGCGAACCGGTCGAGTTCCTGATCCCGAAGGGCAAACACATCTCCGTCCACGACGGCGATCTGATCCAGAAGGGCGACTACATCATCGACGGCAACCCGGATCCGCACGATCTGCTGCGCATCCAGGGCGTCGAGGCGCTGGCCGAGTATCTGGTGAACGAAGTGCAGGAGGTCTATCGACTGCAGGGCGTGCCGATCAACGACAAGCACATCGAGGTGATCGTTCGCCAGATGCTGCAGAAGGTCGAGATCATCGACTCGGGTGAGACGACCCTGATCCGTGGCGACACGGTCGAGGTCGCGGAAGCCGTGCTCGAGAACGACAAGGTCGAAAAGCGTGGCGGCCGGATCGCCACCACCCAGCCCGTCCTGCTGGGCATCACCAAGGCGTCGCTGCAGACTCGCAGCTTCATCTCGGCGGCCTCCTTCCAAGAAACCACGCGCGTCCTCACCGACGCGTCGGTCCACGGCAAGAAGGACATGCTGGAAGGCCTGAAGGAAAACGTCATCGTCGGCCGACTGATCCCGGCCGGCACCGGCGCCTACCTGCGCAGCCTGCAGAAGATCGCCAACGAGCGTGACGCCCTGCTGACCTCGACGCGGGAAGCCGCCGTCGAGCCTCTGCCGGCCGACCTGCAACTGGAGCTGGCCGAGAGCGAGTGATCGCTTTCACCGGCTGAAGACTGAAGAGGCGGTCCCGGAAACGGGGCCGCTTTTTTCTTTGGGCGCGGCGGCTGGCCGCATGAGCGCCGGTTGACGACGCACGATCTTCGCCACACCCTTGCCGTGCAACGGGAGAAGGCGATGACCGAGAGCGACAACACACCGGGCCGGGCCGACCGGATCGCCTGGATCATCGCGGCGCTGTGCATGGCGGCGACCTGCTACCTCATGGCCATGAACGGGATGATCGATCTGGGCGCAGCCGCCCACGACGCCTTCTGCCCGGACCACGGTTGGGCAGCCTAGGCGGCGGTCCGCGCGCCAACCGCCTTGCGGGCCTTGGCTGGTTGAGCGTCCGCTACTCCATCTTGCGGTTGTTGCGCAGCCGCTCGTCGGTCATCTCGAAACCGGGACGCAGGTGGGCGCCGGCGCAGGAGCCGCGCAGGTTTCCGCCCGGACAGTCCGGGCTGGCCAGGGTGATACCGGGTCCGCCCGACAGCGGTCGGCGCTGCATATCGTATTGAGCCAGGGCCTGGGCGCCGTCGCGGGCGAACTGGGCGTCCCGACGCTGTTCAGAGGGCGTCAGCGTGCGGGGGCCGAGCGGGCCGGCCCGGCCGGCGGCGGCGTTGAACCGGTCGTCGCAGAGCTGCTGTTCCGAGGCGGACAGGCGACCGTCCATCATCCGGCATCCGCCGGCGCCCAGGCGCATTGAACGCCCCACGGCGGCGGCCGTGCTCTCACGGTTCACCTGCCAGGGATCGGCGGAGGCGGGCGGCGGTCCGACCAGCGGACTGGAACCGATGCGCGGGGTCGGGACCGTGGGCCTGTCGTCCTCTTCCTCCTTGTCGCGCGTGCGGTCGGGCGTGAGGGAGGGGACGGCCTCTCCGACCAGCGGGACCGTTTCGCGGGCAGGGACGCTGGCCAGGGTCGGCTCGCGCACGGTTTCGCCGTCGAGCAAGGGGCGCGGCTCCATCTCGACGAAGATCGGGACAGCAGGGACCTCGGTGAAGACCGGGTGGTCACCGGCGAACAGGCCGATGGCCAGCGGGGTCAGCACTGCCAAATGAAACAGGATCGAGCCCGCCAGGATCGCCGCGCGGCGACGATCGGCAGGCGAGCGCCAGGACGCGATACTCAGGCCGGCGTTCGACACACATCCTCCCCGTCGATGCGGTCAAGCTGACGGGCGACCGTGGCCGGAACAGGGCCGCAATCAGTCGATGGAGGTCCAGGGGCTCAGGGGGCGCACGGTGGCGCAGGCGGGCGTGCCGTCCTTGCCGCGACCGGGGAGGGTGGTCGCAATCACGGCGCCGGGCTTGAGCAGGTCAGCGGGGATGTCGTGGACGTCGATCTTGGCGCGGCGGCTGACGACGGGCAGGCCCGGCATGGCGCCGCCGATGGCGATGTAGACGAAGCGGCGTTCCTTGCCCTCTCGACGCACGAAGGTCCCGCCCAGCTTGCCGTCGGGGCGAAGGTCCACCGGCATGTCGAAGGTCAGGGGCGCCTCGGTCGACAGGCGGATGTCGTGCGGCCCGTTCTTCGCGTCCTGTCGCCAGTAGTGCAGGCCGGGCACGGGATCCGCGATGGTCAGGCGCAGGGTGACGGTCTCAGTCATGGCTCACCAGATGGGCGCCGCGCACCATGCGGACGAAGGGCAGGGGGCGATCAGGCTGTGTCAGCCGCTCGGCCACCTCGGCGAGGACGAAACGGGTGATCGAGGGCAGGTCCAGGGCGCGAGTCTCGTCCAGCGGCAGCCAGGCGATCTCGTCCAGTTCGCCCGACCCGGCGGTGGGCTCGGGCGCCAGCAGGGCGGAGGCGTCGGCCATGAAGAACCGCGCGTCGAAGCGGCGCGTGCGGCCCGGCGGGGTGATGGCGCGGGCGATGTAGGACAGGGCGGCGAGGTCGGGCAGGGCGCCGGCCTGACGGAACTCGCGCCACGGCCCGGCGACGGAGGCGGCAGGGGCTGGTTGGCCGAGGATCAGGCCGGTCTCCTCGAACGTCTCCCGCACGGCGGTTAGACACAGGGCGCGGGCGCGATGCGGCGGCAGTTCGGCTTCGAGACGGGCGCGCGTGGGGCCGGTCGGGTCGGTCGCCGAGGCTGCGGCGAAATCGGCCCGGTCGATGCGGCCGCCGGGGAAGACCCATTTCGACGCCATGAAGACGTGGCCCGGCGCGCGGCGCCCCATCAGCACCTCGGGCGTCCTGCCGCCTCGGACGAGGATCAGGGTGGCGGCGTCCTTGGGGCGCTGGCGCGGGCCGGGCGCTCGCGGGGCGTCGCGGAGGTCCTGGGCGGCGTCGAAGGGGTGGAGGGGCGACGGCATGTATGATCGATGCCACGCGCGGTCGGTCGAGGAAAGCGTCGCCTCAGAGAGCCCGGCCGATGCGAACCAGGGTTCCACTGGGGTCGCTGAGCGAGAACTCATAGGTTCCCCAGTGTTTGGCCTCCGGGCCCTGCGGTTCCAGAATCAGGTCGCGGACCCGGTCGGCGACGGCGTCCACGTCCTCGACGTAGAGATACAGGTCCATCGGATTGTCCTCCGGGCGCCGGGGCCAGCCGGGCGTAGCGCGCAGATGGATGCGCCAGCCGCTCTCGTCGGCGAGCAGGCGATAGTCGCCATAATCGCTGATCACCTCGAATCCCAGTCGGCGATAGAAGGCCTCGCTGGCGTCGATGTCGCGGGCGGGCACGATGGCCGCCGCGTGATGCTGTTCCGTCATTCGGTCTCTCCCTCGGCGCGGGCGAGGATCATGACCGCCGCCACCGCGAGCGACCAGAGGGCGAAGGCTGCGGTGGCCGCCACCGCGACATGCAGGCCGAAGTCTCCGTCGGTGGTTCCGTGCCACAGAGCCAGGCCGAGGAGGGCGACGCCCAGCCCCGCCGCGACGCGACCGGCTCCGCCCAGCCGCCACAAGCCCGGAGACCAGATTGCGGCTCCGAGGGCGACCAGCACCGTGCCGAGCCCGGTCAGGCTCTGGTTCAGCGCCCAGAGGGTGCGCAGCCCGGCTTCGCGCACGGTCGGATCTGACGCCGCCGCCATCAGTCGTCCCGCCGCGAAGCCGTTGACCACCGCAGCCCCCGCCAGGGCGAGGAATCCGGCGCCGAGGAGGAGGGCGCCGGCGCGGGTCAGTAGCCGCGTCTCGTCCAGGTGTCGCTTCACGCCGTCGAACCCGAGGGCGAGGGCCAGGATGCAGCCGATCATGGCCGCGTGGACGAAGCCGTTGCTCCAGTCGCCGAGCAGCTGTCCGTCGTCGTGGCCGGCCGAGAGCGAGGTCGGATGGTGCAGCATCAAAACGAGGGCGAGACCGGTCGCTGTCGCGATGAGGGCGCCGTGGGCGCGGGTCTGTCTGGTGGTCATCTGGGTTCCCCGATTCAGACGCACCTTGTGCCGGGGTGACGCGGGGCAGGCGACGGACGAAGCCGGGCGGAGTCCGTTAGCGGACGGAAGCCGACGAAAGTCCGGAAACGGCGCCGGCTTCGGGCTGAACCGCTGTCGTCGATAGGCTAGGGTCATTGCATGACCCATGCGGCCGAGGACCTGGACCGGCGCAGCCAGCGGACCCGCAGGGCGGTGTTCGACGCCTTCACGCGCCTGATCTTCTCGCGTCGCTACAGCGCGATCCGGACGTCGGACTTGATCGAGGCGGCGGGTGTCGGGCGCTCGACCTTCTACGAGCATTTCCGCAACAAGGACGACGTGATGGTCTGGGCCATCGACCCGATCTTCGCGCCGCTTGCCGAGGCGGCGGCGGGGCAGGGGAGTGCGCCGCGACTGCGGTTCGTGGTCGATCATCTGTGGGAGCGCCGCGCGCTGGCGAGGGTGATGTTCGAACCGCCGCTGGCGCTGAAACTGCATCGCAAGCTGGCGGCGATGATCGAGGCGCGGTTGGGCGACGGTGACGGCGGGGTGCCACGCGCCATGTCCGCCGCAGCATCAGCCGCCGGTCAGTTGGCCCTGCTGCGGATTTGGCTGAGCGGCGAGGCAGCGTGCGAGCCGGAGGTGCTGGCGCGCAGGCTGGCCGGGGGACGCTGATCGCCCTTCAGCGGGCTTCAATCGGTGCTACGGCGCCAATAGGTGACGAGGATGACCGTCTGCGGCGTATCCGTCATCGTTCGAGTAAGGGTGCGTTCCAGGTCAAGGCCGAGGGCGTTGCCGGTGAGCGTGAAGAAGCTCAGCTCAGCCATCAAATCGTCGTCGAGGGCGAGAGGACTGACACCCGTGACCTCGCAGAGCGTGGCGCTGCAACGAGCCTGTAAGGAGTCTGCGCCTTCGGCGAACAGCGGAAGCGCGCGATAGGCGGTCAGCAGGCCCGCCTCCGTGGTCGATGACCATGACGGGTCCTTCCTTCCGGCCGCGACCTCGTCGGCAAGGGCGGCCCAATCGGGTCGGGCCGCGACCTCATCGGCAACGGCGGCCAAATAGGGTCCGGGTGCGACCTCTTCGGCAAGGGCGGCCCAATCGGATCGGGGCGCGTCCGTCGTGAACACGGAACGGGCGCTATCGACGCTCGGGCCAGATGAGGCGGGCGGGACTGCGGTCTGCTGGGCGAGGATCGCAACGGCGAGGATGACGGCGGCGGCCATGGGAAGTCTCCATCGGTTGGGCGACGCGCGGCGAGGCGAGTCAGGACGACGGAGTTCTGGGGGCGGGGCGGCGGGCCGGGCGAGATCGATAAAGTCGTGACGATTTTCTCGGGCCACGATCAGGCGGGCGATCTCGCGGCTGGAGCCGATTCCGGTCTTTCGGCGGGCCGAGCGGAAGCGTTCGTTGACGGCGGTCTCCGACATCGACCGGAGGGTCGCGATCGATTTCGCCGTGTGGCCACGGCCCAGAAGGCCCAGCAGATCGCGCTCCACGGGGTTCAGCCGGTCGAGGGCGTGGTCGGTCTCAGGAATCGTCATGGCCGGTTCGTGGGTCATGGGCCATGCTGGACCGCCGGGGTGACGGCAAGCAAGCGGGGGCCGAAGACCGACCCCTAGCGCCGCTTGCCCTTGCGCACGCCCTTGGGCGTGCCGCCGCGCGGGGGCTTGGGACCGCCGGGACGGCCGGTGCCGCGCTTGGGCGGGCCGTTTCCGCCCGTGCCCGGGCCGCGTCCGCGCATTCCGAGGCGAGGGGCGGGGGCGTTGGGGTCGCGGGGCTCCGCGTCGCTGAGCATCTCGAACAGGAGGCCGCCGGTGATCGGGGTGGCCTCCTTCAGCTTGACCTCGACGGTGCGACCCAAGGTGTAGCGCTGGCCCGAGCGTTCGCCGACGAGGGCGTGGGCGCGGTCGTCGTGGGTGAAATACTCGTTGCCCAGCGAACTGACGGGGACGAGGCCGTCGGCGCCGGTTTCTTCCAGCCGGACGAAGAGGCCGAAACGGGTCACGCCGGTGATGCGGCCGTTGAAGGTCGCGCCGACGTGCTCCTGAAGGAAGGCGGCGATGTAGCGGTCCATGGCGTCGCGCTCGGCGGCCATCGAGCGGCGCTCGGTCAGGGTGACCTGATCGGCGATGGCGGGCAGTTCGGCGATCTCGCGGTCGGTCAGGCCGTCCGAGCCGAGGTTCAGGGCGCGGATCAGGCCCCGGTGCACGATCAGGTCGGAATAGCGCCGGATCGGCGAGGTGAAGTGGGCGTAGCGGTCGAGGTTCAGGCCGAAGTGGCCGACGTTCTCAGGGCTGTAGATGGCCTGCATCTGGGAGCGGAGGACGACCTCGTTGACCACCTCGGCATGGGGGCCGTCGCGGGTCTCGTCGAGCAGCTTGTTGAACCGTTTGGTCGTCGGGGCCTCGCCCTTGTTCCAGGGCTTGCCGATGGTCGCGAGGAAGTCGGCGAGGTTGAAGATCTTCTCCTGACTGGGCGTGTCGTGGACGCGATAGATCAGGGGCGTCTTCTTCTGCTCGAGCGTCTCGGCGGCGCAGACGTTGGCCTGGACCATCATCTCCTCGATCAGCCGGTGAGCCTCCAGCGAGACGCGCTTTTCGATCGAGGCGATGCCTCCGTCGGGCGACATACGGATGCGGCGTTCGGCGCTGTCGATCTGAAGCGGGGCGCGCTTCAGGCGGCCCTTCAGCATGGTGTGGTAGGCGTTCCACAGCGGATACAGGATCGTGTCCATGATCGGACCGGTCGTGTCGTCGGTGCCGCCGCCCTTCTCCACGCCGTCGATGGCCGCCTGGGCCTGTTCGTAGGAGAGTTTGGCGTGGCTGCGCATCAGGCCGCGGTGGAACTTGTGGCCGAGTTTGCGGCCCTCCTTGTCGAAGACCATGCGGACGGCGAGCGTCGCGCGGTTCTCCCCTTCCTTGAGGCTGCACAAGCCGTTTGACAGCCGCTCGGGCAGCATCGGCTCGACGCGGTCGGGGAAGTAGGTGGAGTTGCCCTTGGCCCGGGCCTCGCGGTCCAGGCTGGTGTTGGGGCGCACGTAGGCGGCGACGTCGGCGATGGCGACCCAGACGATCCAGCCGCCTTCGTTCTTCGGATCGTCGTCGCGCTGGGCGAAGACGGCGTCGTCGTGATCGCGGGCGTCGGCGGGGTCGATGGTGACGAAGGGGATGTCGCGCAGGTCGTCGCGGCCCTTCAGCGTCGGCAGGTCCTGGTTCTCGGCCTCCTGCTCGACGGCCTCGGAGAAGCCCATGGGGACGCCGTGGGTATGGATGGCGATCAGGGAGGCGGCGCGGGGATCGTCCTCGCGGCCGACGGTCTCCAGGATCTTGCCGCGCTTGTGGCCGTAGCGTTGCTCGGACTTCTCGATGGCGGCGAGCACGAGGTCGCCGTCGCGCAGATCGCCGGCGAGAATCTGCGGGATGATCAGGACGTCCTTCGAGCGCCGATCGACGGGTTCGACGCGGGTCTCCTTGTTCGACTTGCGGATCACGCCGAGGACGCGGTTGTTGTTCGTGTCGAGTGTCTTGATGAGCCGGGCTTCCCAGCCGTTCGGGCCGTGCTCGAACTTGGCCAGGACGCGGTCCCCGAGGCCGGGGGCCGGGCCGGGTTTGCCCTTGTCGAGGATCAGCAGGGCCCGGGGCGCATCGGCCGAGGCTTCGACCATGCGGACGTAGAGGTCGCCGTCGTCGTCCTTCTCGACCACATCGGCGACGCCGACGGGGGGCAGGGCGCCGGCTTCGGAGAAGCCTTTGCGCCCGCGCTTGCCGAGCTTGCCGGCCGATTCGAGGCCGCGGATCATTTCACGCAGCCGGCGGCGATCTTCGCCCTTCAGGCCGAAGTGGCGGGCGATATCGCCCTTTTCCGCGGATCCGGCGTCGCGAAGGAAGGCCAGCAGGGTGGCCTCGTCCGGCAATCCGGCGGCGGGTTTCGGTGTCTTTGTCATTCAGTCTTTCGGTTCGCCGGGCACGTGGCCTTCAGCGGGATTGTATGTGTCAACGCCGACCGCACGAGCGGCGGCGGCCAGGTTTTTGTCGAGCGTGATCAGGCGGACGCCGAGCCGAGCGACCAACGCCAGGTGAAGGGCGTCGGGCATGCGCAGCTTGAGCTCGAAGGCACGAACCAGCTGCATCGCTTCCTCGAAGTCCTCATCCTCGATATCGGCAAAATCGGCCGCGTCATCAGCCCAGTCGTCCAGCGCGTCGATCAGAAGTCGACCCTCGTCGAGGGACTTTTCGTTCATGCGAACAAGTCGGGAAATGGCCGAGGACGCTTCGCCAATACCCAAGACGCTGACGATGGTGGCGTCCGTCTCGGATGTCAGACTGCCGACAGCCGCGCCGGTCCGTTCGTCAAGGACGATGGCGACGATGGCGCTCGCGTCGAAATAGTCGATCAACGCTCGGGCTCGTCGTCCATATGCAGGAGTTCGACCACGCTCATCGGCAGTGGCTTTTGCGCCCTGCGGACTTCGGCGAGCCTGGCCATGGCCTCTTCACGCTGCTCGCGCGACTTGCCGGACAGCGGCAGGATCAGGGCGACCCGTTTGCCATGACGTGTGATCACGACGCGTTCGCCGTCTCGCGCCTTGTTGATGAGGGTCGGCAAAGCGCTGCGCGCTTCGGCGATGCTGTAGCTCGACATAGGGCGGACTCCGCTTATGTGTACATGACCATAGACATTTTTGCCCCAGTTCGCAATTCGGCCCGGTTCGACCTAGATCGGGGGCCAAACGAATCCGCCGGAGTCGAAGCCCATGCCCCTGTCCGACCACCCGACCCTGAGCGCGCCCACGGGCTCGCTGCTGGACCTGATCGGCAGGACGCCGATGGTGGAGGTGACGAAGATCGACACCGGGCCTTGCCGGCTGTTCCTGAAGCTCGAGGCGCAGAACCCGGGCGGGTCGATCAAGGATCGCATCGCGATCTCGATGATCGAGGCTGCGGAGGCGGAAGGGTGGTTGAAGCCCGGCGGCACCATCGTCGAGGCGACGGCCGGAAACACGGGCCTGGCGCTGACGCTCGTGGGTCAGGCCAAGGGATATAAGGTGTTGCTGGTCATCCCTGACAAGATGTCGAAGGAAAAAATCCAGCATCTGCGGGCCATGGGCGCCGATGTGCGTCTGACCCGGTCCGACGTCGATCACGGCCATCCCGAGTATTACACCGACATGGCGGAACGGCTGGCGCAGCAGATTCCGGGCGGGTTCTTCGTCAATCAGTTCGCGAACAAGGCCAACTCCGAGGCCCATGTGAAGACGACGGGGCCGGAGATCTGGGAGCAGATGGGCCACGACATCGACGCCTATGTCGCGGGCATCGGCTCGGGCGGGACGATCACGGGCGTGGCCCAGTATCTGAAGAGCGTCGGCTCGACTGCCGAGATCGTGCTGGCGGACCCGGTGGGGTCGGTGCTGGCGGGCATCGTCAACACCGGCGTGCCGAGCCCGGAGGGCAGCTATACCGTCGAGGGCATCGGCCAGAATTTCGTGCCCGATACGGCGGACATGAGCCTGATCGACAAGGCCTATTCGATCCCGGACGCCGAGGCGATCGGTACGGTGCGCGAACTGCTGTTGAAGGAGGGCATCCTGGCCGGGTCGTCGTCGGGCACCCTGATCGCGGCGGCCCTGCGCTGGTGCCGGGAGCAGACGGAGCCGAAGCGGGTCGTGACCTTCGTCTGCGACACCGGGGCGAAATACCTGTCGAAGGTCTACAACGACGCCTGGCTGGCCGACCAGGGGCTCGGCGAGCGAACGCTGCAGGGCGATCTGTCGGACCTGATCAGCCGCAAGTACGAGAAGGGCGACGTCGTCACGGCCGGGCCGGACGACACCCTGGACACCGCGTTCAAGCGGATGCGGGGCGCAGACGTCTCGCAGCTGCCGATCATTCAGGAGGGCCGTCTGGTCGGCATTCTGGACGAGAGCGATCTGGTCCATGTGATGAACACCGACGAGATCACGCGCAAGGAACGGTTCGCCAAGCCGGTGGCCTCGGCCATGACGCGCGATCTGGACACGGTTCAGGTGACGGAGCCGCTGGACGCCCTGATCCCGCTGTTCGACCGCGACCGGGTGGCGATCGTGCTGGACGGAGAGAAATTCGTCGGCCTGATCGCGCGGGTCGATCTGATCAACCACCTCAGCCTGAACCGGTAAGCCCATGGCATCGCTCAAGAACAGCCAGGGTTTCTCCACCCGCGCCATCCATGCGGGCCAGCGGCCGGACCCGACGACGGGCGCCGTGATGACGCCGATCTACGCCACCTCGACCTATGCCCAGGAAAGCCCGGGCGTGAACAAGGGCTATGAGTACGCGCGCGGCAAGAACCCGACGCGCGAGGCGTTCGAGGCCTGCATCAACGACCTCGAGGGCGGGGTTCAGGCCTTCGGCTTCGGCTCGGGCATGGCGGCGACCTCGACGGCGCTGGAGCTGCTGGACGCGGGGTCGCACATCGTCACCGGCGACGACCTGTACGGCGGGTCGTGGCGGCTGTTCGAGCGGGTGCGCAGGCGGTCGATGGGGCTGGACTTCGCCTATGTCGATATGGCGGACCTGAGCGCGGTCGAGGCGGCCATTACGCCGAAAACGAAGATGATCTGGGCCGAGACTCCGACCAATCCGCTGATGAAGCTGGCGGACATCGCGGCGCTGTCGGTTATCGCCAGGAAGCACGGCTTGCTGCTGGTCGTGGACAACACCTTCGCCACGCCGTGGAGCCAGAGGCCGCTGTCTCTGGGCGCCGACGTGGTCATGCATTCGGCGACCAAGTACCTGAACGGCCACTCCGACATCATCGGCGGGGTTCTCGTGGCGGGTTCGGAAGAGGTCGCCAAGGAGCTGAAATTCCTTCAGAATTCTATCGGCGGGGTCATGGGGCCGTTCGACGCCTTCCTGGCCAATCGGGGGCTGAAGACGCTGGGTCTGAGGATGAAGGCGCACAACGAGAATGCGCTGGCCATCGCCCGCTGGCTGGAGGCCCGCATCGGCAAGCCGGGCGGCGGGGTGGCGAAGGTCATCTATCCGGGCCTGATCAGTCATCCGCAGCACGAACTGGCGACGCATCAGATGAACGGCCGCTACGGAGGCATGGTCACGGTGATCATCGACGGCGATCTGGCGCGCACGAAACAGGTGCTGGAGCGGGTGCAGGTTTTCACCTTGGCGGAGTCGCTGGGGGGCGTCGAAAGTCTGGTCAACCACCCGGCCATCATGACCCACGCGTCGGTGCCTAAAGAGGTGCGCGAGGCGGGCGGGGTGACCGAAAACCTGATCCGCCTGTCGGTCGGGGTCGAGGATCTGGACGACCTGATCGCCGATCTGGATCAGGCGCTGGGTTAGGGCGAACCGGAGGGGCGAACCCCTCCGTCGGCAGACCTAGTTTGGCATTGAGACGGTGTCGGTGACGTGAATGACGCCGTTGGACTGGAACACGTCCGCCTGGGTGATGGTGGCGACACCTCCCTTTTCGTCGGTGACGATGACGCTGTTGCCGCGCATCGAGGCCGTCAGCGTGCCGCCTTCGACGGTGGTCAGCGCCGCACGACCGTTACCGGCGCGGATGCGCTGCATGATGTCGGCGGCAGACAGACGACCGGCGACCACGTGATAGGTCAAAATCTTCGTCAAGGTCGCCCGATTGGCGGGCTGCACCAGGGTGTCGACCGTTCCGGCCGGCAGTTTTGCAAAGGCGTCATTGGTGGGGGCGAAGACCGTAAACGGACCTGGACCCGATAGCGTATCCACCAGGCCGGCGGCCGTCACGGCTGCGACCAGGGTGGTGTGGATGGGCGAGTTCACGGCATTCTCGACAATGGTCTTGTTGGCATACATCGGAGCGCCGCCGACGGTGACGTCTGCCTGTGCGGAGGCGCTCATGCCCATGCCGTCGCCCATCCCCTCGGAGCCCATCGACATACAGCCGGAGGCGAGAAGGCCGGCCGAGACCAGGGTGGCGACGGCGATGCCGCGAAGTGGGTTGAGGGTCATGTCTGAAGGTTCCTGAGCCGGCCGCCATTCGCGGCCGTGTTGGAGGAACGGATTTCGGCGAGTGGCGGATGCGGTGTCACAACCGCGCAGGGCGCGGCGTACGTGGCCGCCTGCCTCAGAAATAGGCGGTGACGGTGGCGACCAGGGCCGAGGCGTATTGCGGATTGGACGGGTCGGCGTCGGTGTCGTGGTAGCGCAGGTCGACGTCCAGGTTCGGCGTCGCGGCGTAAGTCATGCCGACGTTCCAGCCGGTGTAGTCGACGCTGGCGTCCTGCTCCCGGCGGCCTAGCGAAGCGTCCCCCGAAATCTTGTCGGTGAAAGCCCAGGCGATGTTTGCGGCGACCCAGGTCCAGGCCCGGGTGTCACCTGTGCCGTCGGGGGAGTGCTGGAGCTGCAGGCCCGCCTCGGCCGGGCCTATGGCGCGGGTGATGTCGGCGGTGAACTCCCATGCGTCCGCATCCTCGCCGTCGTCCGCGCCGACCTGCCATTTGTGGGCGACGTTGAAATCGACCTCGAAACCCGCCAGATCTCTACGGATGCCGCCGTTCAGGTCCAGTTCGAGGTCCGATCCGGTGGAGGATTCGATCGTTTCGAACGATGGGCCGGCGTAGAAGACGCCGTCCTCGCTGGACCATTCCGCCAGACCGAAGACGAAGGGGTCGCCCCGGGATTTGGAGGCGTCCTTGGAGCGGTTGTCGCTGCCGGCGCCGAGCGCGAAGGACCAGTCGCCGGAGGTTTGGGCGAAGGCCGTGGCCGGGGGGGCGAGGACGAGGGCGGCGGCGAGGGCAAACGAACGGATCATCCGCCCACGGTTTAGGCGACGCCGACCTTCTTTGCGAATTGATCCGTGGCCTGCGCATATTCGTCGCGGAGACGCCGGACCAGTTCAGCGGCGGGGACGACGTCGTGGATCGTGCCCGCGCCCTGACCGGCGGACCAGACGGTCTTCCAGGCCTTGGCCTCGTCGCCCATGTCGAGCTTGTGCTCGGGCAGTGACTTCGGATCGATGCCGTTGGCCTGCAGAGACTTCGTCATGAAGTTGGCCGGGATGCCCGAGACGGCGGGCGTATGGACAATGTCCGTGGCGCCGCTCTCGATGATCATGTCCTTGTAGGCCTCGGGAGCCATGGCCTCGGTCGTGTTGATGAAGCGGGTGCCCATATAGGCGAAGTCCGCGCCCAGCATCAGGGCGGCGGCGACGTCCTGGCCGTTCGACAGACAGCCCGAGAGGATGATGGTCCCCTCGAAGAACTCGCGCACCTCATTGACCAGGGCGAAGGGGTTGATGATGCCCGCGTGGCCGCCGGCGCCGTTGGCGACTAGGATCAGGCCGTCGACGCCGGACTCGGCCGCCTTGCGCGCATGACGGACGTTGGCGATGTCGTGGAAGACCACGCCGCCATAGCCGTGGACCGCATCGACCACGTCGCGCACGGCGCCCAGAGAGGTGATGATCAGCGGCACCTGATGCTCCACCGAGACCATCATGTCGGCCATCAGACGCGGGTTGGTCGGGTGGACGATATGGTTGACGCCGAAGGCCGCCGCGTCGGGGTTCAGGCGGGATTTGATATCGACCAGCCACTCCCGATAGCCCTCTGTGGTGCGGGCGTTGAGCGAGGGAAAGGTGCCGATGACGCCGGCGTTGCAGCACTCGACCACCAGGTCCGGCCCGGAGACCAAGAACATCGGCGCCTCGATGACCGGCAGCTTGAGGCCTTTCTGAAGGGAGGCGGGGATGGCCATGGCGTTTCCTGTGCGTCTTGTTTCGCTACGCTTAGCGGGGTGTCGCGGGGGAAGGCAAATCGCGCATCCTTTAAGCTTCACAGGAGTTTCGAGGAGTGGGTACGGCCAAGGTCGACCCGGTCATCCAGAGGAGTGATGCGTGCGCGGTGAAATCCTGACTTACGACGACGGCCCCGGCGCCGGACTGATCAGCGGCGACGATGGTCAGCGCTACAGCTTCTCACGCGCCGATCTGCAGCAACTGACGCCGGTGCGGCCGGGAATGAAGGTCGACTTCGTGCCGGCCGAGGGCGTCGCGACCCAGGTCATCGTCGTGGTCGGGCAGCCCGCCATCGGCACGGGCTACACGCCCGGCGTGGCAGGTTCGGGCGCGTCGATCGACTGGAAGACCCTGTTCCTTGAGGCCAACGGCCGGATCGGACAGAAGGACTACTGGATCGGCGTCGGCATACTGTTCGCCGCTGGCCTAGTGCTCGGCTGGATCCCGGCGATCGGCACCGTCGTCTCGCTCGCCAGCATCTATTTCGGCATATGCGTTTCGTCCAAGCGTCTGCACGACATGGGCAAGTCCGGCTGGCTGGCGGCGATTCCGTATGGCGTGACGGCGCTTGCGGTGGTGCTCAGCGCCATGACCTTTATCGGCGGCATCGTCAGCACCGGCTACGGCAACGACTTTGGCGCCTTGGCCGGCATGGGTGCGGCCGGCGGCGTCTGGGCCCTGGCCTTCCTCGTGAACCTCGGCTTCCTGATCTGGCTGGGCGTCACGACGGGACAGCCGGGCGACAATCTGTACGGTCCGCCGCCACGTCCCTTGGCGACCTTCTAGGGCGAGGCGCCCTTTGCGGTCGTGGTCATGCGGGTCTAAAGCGCCCGCATGACCACCGACACTTCCGGCCTGTCCCAACTCGGCCAGCACATCGTCCAGCCCACGTCGCCCGAGGAGGCGGTGCTGGAGCGGGTGCCCAATCCGCATGCCGACACCCTGTATCTGGCTCGGTTCACGGCGCCGGAGTTCACCAGCCTGTGCCCGGTGACGGGCCAGCCCGACTTCGCCCACATCGTCATCGACTATGCGCCGGGCGACTGGCTGGTCGAATCGAAGTCGCTGAAGATGTATCTGACCGCCTTCCGCAACCACGGCGCCTTCCACGAGGACTGCACCGTGGCCATCGGCAAGCGGATCGCCGACCTGCTGGAGCCGCGCTGGCTGCGGATCGGCGGCTACTGGTATCCGCGCGGCGGCATTCCGATCGACGTCTTCTGGCAGACGGGCGCGCCGCCCGAGGGCCTGTGGCTGCCCGACCAGGGCGTGCCGACCTATCGCGGGCGGGGCTGAGCCGGACCCGGCAGGACGCCGATCCGGGTCAACCAGGTCTCGAGCAGCCCCGGCCAGACCGTGTCGGGCGAGTGGGGGCGGCGCAGACCGAAGGCGTGGCCGCCCTGGCCGAACAGATGGACCTCGGTCGGCACGTCGGCCTGGTTCAGGGCGCGGGCGTAGAGGGTGGAGTTGCAGATCGGATCGACGGGGTCGTCCCAGGCCTGGAGCAGGAAGGTCGGCGGCGTGCGAGCGGTCACCCGGATTCCGGGGTCGAGCACATCGCCTGGACGGCAAAGGTGGCCCGGGAAGAAGGCGATGGCGAAGTCCGGGCGGCTGCTGATGCGATCGACAGCGTCAACCGGCGCATAGATCGGCTCAAAGATGTTGCTGGTCTGGGCGACCAGATAGCCCCCCGCCGAAAAGCCCATGACGCCGATCTTGTCGGGCTGGACGCCCAGTTCGGTCGCGCGCGCGCGAACCAGGCGGATCGCGCGTTGGGCGTCCTGCAAGGCGCGCGGAGGCTTGGGATCGATGACGCAGCGGCACGCCTCGTTCCAGTGGTGGTTGCTGCCCGGCACGCGATATTTGACCAGGACGCAGGTGACCCCATGAGCGGTGATCCAGTTGCAGATCTCGTGGCCTTCAAGGGTCATGGCCAGGATTTTGAAACCGCCGCCGGGGAAGACGACGATGGCGGAGTGTGCGCTGGCGCCGCGCGCCGGATAGACGGTCATCGTCGGTTGGGTGACGTCGAACACGGCCTCCGAGCGACCGCCCGTCAGGGCTTCGGGCGTGTCGACGACGAGGACGCTTTCGGGAGGCTGATCCGCGCCGTCCATGTTTGGCGCGACGCCGGGCCAGAGCGGCGTCTGTTCCAGACCCGGCGGGCCCTGCCAAACGCGCGTGGTGCGTCCGGGTTCGTAGCCGCTGAGGTCGAGTTGCGGCGCAGCGGCGCGTTCGCCGGCGGATGGGGGCGTCTGAGCCGGGGGTGAAGCCGGCGCGGCGTCGCAACAGGTGAGGCCAAGAACGGCGATGCAGGGTCCGGCAAAGCTCTTAAGGAAACTCATGGCGCGCCATCCTGAACAATGTCGAGCTTGAGAGTTGTTCATGCCGGGTGGGCACGCAATGGATCATCTTTCATGGCTGATATGAGATTTCCTGATGGCTCGACCCGATCCCCTCGTTCAGCGGGCCGAGCCATTCTCGAGTCGATCATCGAGGCGTGTCGCCCGGTCGTGATCCGGACCGGGACCCGCCCATCAGGCTGACCAGCATCGGCAGGACGAACAGGGTCAGCAGGGTCGCGGTGGTCAGCCCGCCGATGACGACCGTGGCCAGGGGCTTCTGGACCTCGGCGCCGGCGCCGGACGCGAAGGCCATCGGCACGAAGCCCAGCACCGCGACCAGGGCCGTCGTCATGATGGCGCGCAGGCGGGCGAGGGCCCCGTCGAACGCGGCGTCCGACGGGGCGGCGCCGGCCGCGGTGCGCTCGCGGATGGCCTGCATCAGGACGAGGCCGTTCAGGGTGGCGACGCCCGAGACGGCGATGAAGCCGACCGCCGCCGAGATCGACAGGGGCATGCCTCTGAGCGCCAGAGCCAGGACCCCGCCGACGAGGGCCAGGGGGACGCCCGCGAAAACCAGGGCCGCGTCCTTCCACGATCGCAGCGCCATCACCAGAAGGCCGCCGATGGTCAGGAAGACGATCGGCACGATCAGGCCGAGCCGGGCCGACGCCCGTTGCAGGTTCTCGAACTGGCCGCCCCAGTCGATCCAGCCCGAGGGCGGGGGGGTGACCTCGGCCGAGACCTTCGACTGCGCCTCGGCGACGAAGCTCCCCAGATCCCGGCCGCGAACATTGGCCTGGACGATCATGCGGCGCTTGCCGTCCGAGCGACTGATCTGGTTCGGCCCCTCTGCGACATCGAAGCGGGCGACCGAGGACAGGGGGACGGTCGGGGCGCCGGCCTCGGCGTTCTCGGGCATGACCGGCAGCTGTTCCATGATGGTCGGATCGTTGCGGAAGGCGTCGCCGAGGCGGACGACGACATCGAAGCGACGGTCGCCCTCGTTGACCTGACCGGCCGAGCGGCCCGCGAGGGCGATGGCCAGGGCGTCGGCGGCGTCGGAGGCGTGGACCCCTTGCGCCGCTGCCGCCGTGCGGTCGACGCTGGCGGTGATGGTCGGCTGGCCCGAGACCTGTTCGACGCGGACGTCGGCCGCACCCTCGATGCCGTTCAGGATCGTGGCGACCTGCTGGGCCGTGCGCTCCATGGCGGCGAAGTCGTCGCCGTAGATCATGACCGCGACGTCGGAGCGGACCCCGGCGATCAGCTCGTTGAACCGCATCTCGATGGGCTGGGTGAACTCGTAATTGTTGCCGAGCAGGTGGGACAGGTTCTCCTCCATCCGTTCCACCACATCGGCCTTGGGCTCGCCGGGGGTCGGCCAGTCCTTGCGGTCCTTGAGCATGACGAAGGTGTCGGAGATGGACGGCGGCATGGGGTCGGAGGCGACCTCGGCCGTGCCGGTGCGGGTGAAGACGCGTTCGACCTCCGGCATGGCCTTGAGGGTGGTCTCGATGCGGAACTGCATGGCCTGGCTCTGTTCGAGCGAGGTCGAGGGGACGCGCAGGGCCTGGACCAGAACGTCGCCCTCGTCGAGCCGGGGCACGAACTCTCGGCCCAAGGTCGCGAAGGCGATGACGCCGGCGAGAAGGGCGACGCCAGCGCCGATGATCACCGCGCGAGGGCGGTCGATGGCGGCGCGGAGCAGGGGGGCGTACCGGGCCTTGGCCGCGCGGGTCAGGCGTGTCTCCTCGTGGTCCGCTTTCGGCTCCTTGACGATCAGGGCGGCCATGGCCGGGACGAAAGTGAAGCTGAGGACGAAGGCGGCCGCCAACGCCAGCATGACGGTCGCGGCCATCGGGCCGAACATCTTGCCCTCGACGCCCTCGAACATCAGGAGCGGGGCGTAGACCAGCATGATGATGGCCTGACCGAAGGCGGCGGGACGGGCCATCTCGCGCGCCGAGGCGGCGGCGATCGACAGGCGCTCGGCGACGGTCATGGGGCGGCCGGTCTCGTGGCGAGCGATACCGAGGCGACGCAAGGTGTTCTCGATCACCACCACGGCCCCGTCGACGATCAGGCCGAAGTCCAGCGCGCCGAGGCTGAGCAGATTGGCGCTGATGTTGAACCGGTTCATCGCGGAGGCGGCGAACAGGAAGCTGAGCGGGATGACCAGGGCGGTGATCACTGCTGCGCGGACGTTGCCCAATGCGAAGAACAGCACCGCGATGACCAGCAGGGCGCCGAGGGCGAGGTTGTGTTCGACCGTCTTGATGGTCGCCTCGACCAGGTCGGTGCGGTCCAGTTCGGGACGCAGGACGACGCCGGGTGGCAGACTGGCCTTGATCACTTCGAGGCGTTCGCCGACGCGGTGGGCGACCTCGCGGGAGTTCTCGCCCTGGAGCATCAGGGCGGTGCCGACGACGGTCTCGCGGCCATCGGCGCTGGCGGAACCGAGGCGAGGGGCGCGGCCGATCTCGACCACGGCGACGTCGGAGACGCGGATGACCTGTCCGCCGCGATTGAGGATGGGGGTCTGGGCGAGGTCGTCGAGGCTCTTCAGCCGGGCGTCGGCGCGGACGATGTAGGCCTCGCCCGCGCGGTTGACGTAGCCGGCGCCGGCGATGCGGTTGGCGTGCTCCAGCGCCTCGACCAGCTGGACCAGACCGACTCCGTATGCGGCGAGGCGGCCGGGGTCGGGATGGACGGCGTATTCCTTGACGTAGCCGCCCAGGACATCGACGCCGGCGACGCCGGGAACGGTCTTCAGCTGGGGCGCGACGATCCAGTCCTGGACGGTGCGGAGGTAGGTGGCCTTCTCCGGATCGGTGACGAGGCGTTCGCCCTCTGGCGTGACGTAGGGGACGCCCGAGCGGGCGGCGGGGCCGGTGAAGTCGAGGGTCCAGATGTAGACTTCGCCCAGACCGGTCACGACCGGACCCATGGAGGGGGACAGGCCTTCGGGCAGGTCCTCGCGCGCCGACTGGAGCCGTTCGTTGACGAGGGTGCGGGCGAAATAGATGTCGGTCGCGTCCGTGAAGACGGCGGTGATCTGGGAGAAGCCGTGACGCGAGAGCGACCGGGTCTCGATCAGGCCGGGCAGGCCGGCGAGTTCGGTCTCCAGCGGGAAGGTGACCTGACGTTCGACCTCCTCGGGGCCGAGGGCCGGGGCGACGGTGGTGATCTGGACCTGACGGTTGGTGATGTCGGGCACGGCGTCGATGGGCAGGCGCAGCAGCTCGCGCCCGCCGAGGATGGCCAGGACGACGGCAAGGCCCACGACCAGCCAGCGGAAACGCACGGAGGCGTCGATGATGCGATCCAGCATGATCAGTGCCCGTGCTCGGCTTCGCCCTTGGCCAGTTCGGCCTTGAGCAGGAAGGCGCCGGCGCCCGCGATGCGTTCGGACCCGGTCAGACCCGAGACGATCTCGATCCGGCCGTCGGAGGTGCGGCCGGTGACGACGGGGTGCGGGCGGAAGCCGTCGGCCTCGACCACGAAGACGGAAGGGACGCCCTCGATGGTCTGAACGGCGTCGAGCGGGACGACGAAGGCTCCGGTTCCGGTCCCCGCGGTGATGCGGGCCGAGAGGACGGAGCCGGCGGGCGGGAGGGCTCCGTCCGGGCGGGCGCGAACGATGACGACCCCGGCCTCGTTGGCGGGGGCGATCGCGGTCACCACGCCGGAGACGGCGCTGGCTCCGGCGAGGGTGCTCTCCAGCCGGTCGCCCACGCGCAGCAGGGCCGCGGCCGAGGGCGGAGCCTCGAAGACCAGTTCGACGCGGCGGGGATCGGCGACGGCGGCGACCTGAAGGGCCTCTTCGTGCAGGACCTGTCCGGGGGCGGCGCTGATACGGGTGACGACGCCGGCGATCGGGCTGCGGACCACGGTCATGCCGTCGGCGCCGGGTGCGCCGTAGGCGCCGACGCGGGCGCGGGCGGCGCGCAGTTCGGCCTCGGCGCGACGAGCCTCGGCGGCGGTGATGTCCAGACGGGCCTGGGAGACCCAGCCTTGCTCGAAGAGGCTACGGTCACGTGTTTCGGCCGCGCGGGCGGCGTCGGCGGAGGCGGAGGCGGCGTCGGCCGTGGCGCGGGAGGCGGCGCCGTCGGGACTGCGCAGGGTGACCAAGGGCGAACCGACGGAGACGCGGTCGCCGAGGCCGACGTGGACCCGCGCGACGGCGCCGGCCAGCGGCGCATCCACCGCGGCCTCGGCCCCGGGGGCGAAGTCGACCCGGCCGGGCAGTTTCAGCTCGGCTCCGCCGCCTCTCTGCAAGGCGACGACGGTGACGCCGGCGGCGGCGGCCTGCGCGGACGACAGAGCGACGACGGCGCCCCCGGCCTCGGCGTCTTCGTGCCCTTCTTCAGCGTGGGCGGGTTCGGCGGCGGGCCGGTTCAGGAGCTGGGCGGCGCCGAAGCCGACGCCCAGGGCGGCAATGACGGCGGCGCCGGTCATCAGCCAGTGTTTCTGCGATTGCATCTTTGATCCTCGCCCGACGCGCAGTCGGGCCCAGTGGGGGACGCGCGGCATCGAGGCCGCGGGTTCTGGACGAACCGGACCGGGTCCGGTCGAGGATCAGGCGCGTGGAGGGCGGTCGGGACCGGCGGGTCGGGCCAGGGGCGGCGCGGCCTCGTGGAGCCATATCTCCGCCCGCACGGTGAGGGGCGGGGACGAGGGCGCGGCGAGTTCAGGCGCGGTCGCCGCATGCTGGGCGTGGCAGCAGCCGTTGGCGCAGGCCGGGCCGCAGTCGGGGCAGGCGTCGTCGGCGTCGGAAGGGGTTTCGAACGCAGTCTGGCCGGCGGGGGCGCAGTTCTCGTCGATGCAGGCGTGGGCCGCGAAGGCAGGCGCGGCGAAGGACAGGCACAGCACCACGGCGCCGGCCAGGCCCATGCGGGCGATCATCTTGCGCAGGAAGCGAAGCATCGACGTCGCCATAGCATGGTTCGCATGAGGAGCCATCGGGGCCGGGCTGGACTTATGGACGCATGACCGGGTCGGCGCCGATTTTGGGGAAAGCTCAGGATTTCCTCATGCCGAACCCGGTCTGCCCCCCTAGGCTGGTCCGATGATCGGATCGTCTCGCCTGCCATTGGAAGCCTGGGGTCGTCGCGTGCTGGCGGCGGCGGACGCCTGGGCGGAGCCCTCGCCGTGGCGGCGGGGATTGCTGGAGTTCCTGTGGTTCGGGCTGAAACAGGCTTACGCCTGCCTGTTCGGCGGAGCGATGCTGGGCCTGATCCTCGCGACCTTCCTGCTGTGGCCGTATGACAGCCCGGTGTCGCGCTACGACTTTCTGGTCGTCGGAGCGGTGCTGATCCAGGCGGCCATGCTGGGGCTGAAGCTGGAGACCTGGGCGGAGGCGCGGGTCATCCTGCTGTTCCACATCGCCGGGACGATCATGGAGCTGTTCAAGACGGCGCACGGGTCGTGGGTCTATCCGGAGGACTCGGTGCTGAGGATCGGGGCCGTGCCGCTGTTCTCGGGCTTCATGTATGCGGCGGTGGGGTCATACATCGCGCGGGTGCAGCGGATCTTCCATATCCGGGTGCGCGGGTATCCGCCGGTTTGGACGACCTGGGTTCTGGCCGCGGCGATCTACGTCAACTTCTTCGCCCACCACTGGCTTCCGGACATTCGGGTCGGATTGTTCGTGGCGACGGCCCTGCTGTTCGGGCGAGGATGCTTCTGGTTCACGGCGGACCGGATGCGGCTGAAGATGCCTCTGCTGCTCGGCTATTTCCTCGTGGCCCTGTTCATCTGGTTCGCGGAGAACCTGGGCACCTTCGCCAAGGCCTGGGCCTATCCGGGGCAGGAGGCGGGGTGGGAGATGGTGTCCATGGCCAAGCTCGGCAGCTGGTTCCTGTTGATGATCATTTCGGTGGTGATGGTGTCGCTGGTCCACCGCCCGGAGGAGGAACCGCGATGAGCGACGGATGGGCGGAATCGGCTGACGCCTGGGTCGCGTCGCAGGGCGAGGAAGGGGACTTCGGGCGTCGCTGGGTCATGGATGCGCCGATGCTGGAACGGGTGAGGCGCGGATCGTATCGACGTGCGCTGGACGTCGGCTGCGGGGAGGGACGGTTCTGCCGGATGCTGAGCGCCGAGGGCGTCGCGGCCGTCGGCATCGATCCGACGGCCGCCCTGATCGACCATGCGCGAAGGCTGGACCCCGACGGGGACTATCGTGTCGAGGCGGCCGAGGCGCTCGGGTTCGAGGACGGGGCGTTCGACCTGGTGGTCAGCTACCTGACCCTGATCGACATTCCCGACGTGCGCGCCGCGATCGCCGAAATGGCGCGGGTGCTGGCGCCGGGCGGACGGCTGCTGATCGCCAATCTGGCGGGCTACAACTCCGCCGCCGACGCCAACGATCTGGGCTGGGTGTCGTTGTCGGACGGACGACGGGCCCATGCGATGGACCATTATCTGGTGGAGAAGGCCGGGTGGATCGCGTGGAAGGGCATCCGCATCCAGAACTGGCACCGACCGCTGTCGACCTACATGACGCTGCTGCTGGAGCAGGGGCTGACGCTGACCCATTTCGCCGAACCACGCGCCCACGGCGGCGATCCGGCGCGGCAGGCGCACTATGACCGCGCGCCGTGGTTCATGATGATGGAGTGGGTGAAGCCCTAGGGCAGGGTGGTCGTCAGGGCCGCGACGTCCGGCCGGTCCCGTTCCAGCAACGGCTCGACCGCCGTGCCGAGATGGATGAAGCCGGCCACCTTCTCGCCGCCGCGCACGCCGAACAGCGGCAGGGCGTCGGCGTCGTAGCTGTACCAGTCCGTGATCCAGCTGGAGGCGAAGCCGAAGGCCGACGCGGCATGTTCCAGGTTCATGCAGACGGCGCCGGCGCTGAGTTCCTGTTCCCAGACGGGTTTGGACGCGGGCGCAGCGGTCGAGATCACGAGGACTGTGGTCGGAGCGGCGGTCAGCTTGGCCAGAACACCCCGGGCCTTGGGCGGCAGGCCCTTGTCGACGGCCATGGCGGCGAGCTTTTCCGCTACCTGTGTGCGGCTGACCGGCCCCATGACGACGAAGCGCCAGGGGAAGAGCTTGCCGTGATCTGGCGAGCGGGCGGCCAGCGTCAGAATGTCGGCGATCTGGGCGGCGTCCGGACCGGGCGCGGTCAGGGCCTGGGCGGGGGCGGAGCGGCGCGTGGCCAGCCGGACCAGCATCTCGGGCGACGGGGTCGGGGAGGGGAGGGGCGCGCCGAGGTCGACGGGAGAAGGGAGGGTCATACCGCCTAGCTAGGCGTTCGACGCGTGCGGCGCCATATGCGCGGGATGAGCGACTCTCGCGACGACTTCGACGCCGACCGGCCCCTGCCTTCGTGGGACGCGAATCCGCCCTCGCGACCGGCGTGGAGGAGCGACGGCGACGCGACCGTGTTCGAGAATCCGTGGCTGAGGCTGACCTCCCATCCGGCGACGGCGCCGACGGGGGCCGAGGCGACCTATGTCGTCATGCGGCCGAAAAATCTGTCTGTGGGGGTGCTACCGATCCATTCGGACGGGACCGTGACCCTGGTCGGTCAGGCGCGGTTCGCCCTGGCCAACTATTCGTGGGAGATGCCGGAGGGCGGCGCGCCCTACGACGAGGATCCGCTGGACGGGGTCAAACGGGAACTGGCCGAGGAGGCCGGACTGGCGGCGAAATCCTGGCGCGAGGTGCTGCGGATGGAGATGTCGAACTCCATCACCGACGAGCGGGCCATCGCCTGGCTGTGCTGGGATCTGTCGGAGGTCGAGAAGGACCCGGACCCGACCGAGGTCATAGCCTTGGCGCGCGTTCCGTTCACGACCCTGATGCGCGAGATCGACCGGGGTGCGGTGCGCGACACGTTTACAGTGGTTACGGCGCTCAGGGCGTATCATATGGCCAGGGAGGCCCTGATCCCGGGCTGGCTGGCGCACGCCATGCTGACGCGGGTATGATGGGGAATGGAGCCGGTCATGCCCAAGCTTGAAGTCGTGTCGTCGCAGGACAGCGTGTGGACCCAGCTCCGGGCCTCCGCCGAGGACGCCGCGCGCAGCGAACCGCATCTGGGGTCGCTGATGAACGCGACCATCCTGTCGCACCTCGACCTGGCCAATGCCCTGAGCTTCCAGATCGCGCGCAAGATCGGCGACGCCGAACTGGCGCCCATGAGCGTGCGGGAGGTCTGCGCCTTCGCCTACTGGTCGGACCCAAGCATCGTGGCGGCGGCCGAGGCCGACCTGCAGGCCGTGGCCGAGCGCGATCCGGCGATCAAGACGCTGTTGCAGCCGTTCCTCTACTTCAAGGGCTTCCAGGCGCTGCAGGCGTCGCGGGTGTCTCACTGGCTGTGGACGCAAGGGAGGGAGACCCTGGCCTTCCACTTCCAGAGCCGCATCTCCGAACTGTTCCAGATCGACATCCATCCGGGCGCGAAGCTGGGGTCGGGCCTGTTCCTGGACCACGGCACCGGCATCGTCATCGGTGAGACGGCGGTGGTCGGCGACGAGGTCTCGATGCTGCACGGCGTGACCCTGGGCGGGACGGGCGCCGAACGCGGCGATCGCCATCCGAAGATCGGCAAGGGCGTCCTGCTGGGCGCGGGCGCCAAGGTGCTCGGGAACATCGCGGTCGGCGACTACGCCAAGGTCGCGTCCGGATCGGTGGTGCTGAAGCCCGTACCCGCGGGCTGCACCGTCGCGGGAGTGCCCGCGCGGCTGGTCAACTGTCCGACCGAGGCGACGCCCGCCCGGACGATGGACCATACGCTGGCCGACGTCGTCTACGACTTCGTGATCTAGGGTCTGCCCGGGCTTTCCTTCGCGAGGTCGGTTCTCTAGGGTCCGCGCCTTCAATCCAGACCACCGAGGCCCGCCGTGAACGAAGCAGACATGAAGCGTATCGAGACGCACCTGAAGCGCACCTTCAACACCGGCGGCATCATCGTGAAGGCCCGGGCCAAGGTGAACGACTCGGCCGAGGTCTATGTCGGCGACGAGTTCATCGGCGTCGTCTTCGACGACGAGGACGAGGACGGCAGCTTCATGTTCGAGATGGCGATCCTGGCGGAAGACCTGCCCGCCGACTGATCCAGCTGCATATCGGACACGAAAACGCCGGGCGGTGCGAACCGCCCGGCGTTTGTCGTTTCAGGCCGCTGGTTTCAGCGCTTGCCGAAGATCGCGTCGGCCAGCTTGTCGAAGAAGCCCTTCTTCGGTGCGGGCGCGGCCGGTTTCGGGGCCGGGGCGGCGGCGACCGGAGCCACGGCGGGCTTCGGCGCGGCCGCAGGCGCAGCGGTCACGGCCGGCTTCGGCGCGGGGGCCGGAGCGACGGCGGGCTTCGGAGCGGGGGCGGCGGCGGTAGCAGGCTTGGCGGCCGGAGCAGCCTTCGCCGCGGGCTTCGCCGCGGACTTGGGAGCGGCGGGCTTGGCGGCCGGCTTCTTCGCAGCCGGCTTCGGAGCCGCCTTGGCCGGAGCCTTCGCAGCAGCGGGCTTGGCGGCCTTCGCCGGAGCCTTGGCGGCGGCCTTGGGCGCGCCGGCCTTGACCGTGGTCTTCGGCGCAGCGGCCTTGGCGGCGGGAGCCTTCGCGACCGGCTTCGCAGCAGGCTTGGCGGCGGGCTTCGCGGCGGCTTTCGGAGCCGGAGCGGCCTTCACGGCAGCCGGTTTTGCGGCGACCGCGGGCTTGGCCGCAGCAGGCTTCGCCGTTTTCTCGGTCGACTTCGCGGCTGCTTTAGGCTTGGAAGCGGACGCTGGCGCTTTGGGCGACGCAGTAGACGGTGACTTGGCCATGTATTCCCCGACCCCTCGGTTGGAACGATCGCGACCGATGCGGGAGAGCACGGGCGCAAACTCAATAGTATCGATTCGCAATGATACCGGTGTTTGAATAAATGTCCCACAACCCCGTCCAGATAATCGCGCGCGGCTCTCGCGCCGCCGCCGAAGCGGCCGCCGAAGCCATCGATTCCGACATCCTGCTGGAAGGCGCGACCTATTCGATTCTCGAGGAAGACGAGGATCGCGACATCTGGCGCATCGACGCCTTCCCGACCTCGGAAGAAGAAGTCGAGGCCCTGACCGCGCGTCTGGCCGACCATCCCGGTGTGACGTTCAAGGTCGAGCCTCTGGCCGACGCCGACTGGCTGGCCATGTCGCTGTCGGGTCTCCCGCCGGTGCGGGCGGGACGGTTCTTCGTCTACGGCGCCCACGATCAGGGCCGGGTGCCGCCGAACGCCGTGAATCTGAAGATCGACGCGGGCGCCGCCTTCGGGACCGGCCACCACGGGACGACCGTCGGCTGTCTGGTGGCCTATGACGAGCTGCTGAAGCGCGAGCGGTTCGAGAAGGTGCTGGACGTAGGTTGCGGCACGGGCGTGCTGGCCATCGCGGCGGCGCGGACGGGGGCGGCTCTGGCCGTCGGCACCGACATCGACGCGCCGTCGGTGCGGATCGCCAACGAGAACGCCAAACTGAACCAGGCCAACGCGAAGTTCGTCCACGCCTCGGGCCTGAACGACATGAAGGTGAGAGCCGGCGCCCCTTACGATCTGGTGTTCGCCAACATCCTGGCTCCGCCGCTGGTCGCCCTGTCGCAGGACATCAAGATGAGCCTGCGCATCGGCGGTGTGGCCATCCTGTCGGGCCTGCTGCGGACGCAGGAGCGACGTGTGTCGGCGGCCTATCTGTCGCGGGGCTTCAGGCTGGAACGGCGGATCCACCGCGATGCGTGGAGCGCGCTGGTGCTCCGCCGGATGGCATAACGGAACAAGGCACAAGCGGGGCCGTTCCTCCAGCTCAACTGGAGGGACTGCCCGTGACCTATGACCCCAACCTGCCGCCCGACCCCGTCGTGCGTGACCCGATCTATACCGAGACCGTCATCGTCCAGCGCGAGTCGAGCACCGGATGGTGGATCGCGGGCGGTCTGGCCGCCGCCGTCCTGATCGCCGTGATCTGGATTCTGGCTTCGGGCGGGCGCGACGACGACACCGAGGTTCTGCTGGCCCAGGCCCAGGCGGACGCCGTCGCGGCCCAGGCGCGCGCCGATCAGGCCGTGGTCCAGGGGCAGATCGCCGGCGCCCAGCAGAGCGTCGACATGGCCCGGATGGACGCCGCGCGCGCCCAGGCCGAGGCGGCCCGCGCCACCAGCCAGGCTCGCTCCGATATCGCTCGCGCCGCCACCCAGCCGGCCCCGGTGATCATCACCGTCCCCGCCGGCCAGCCCGCGCCGACTTCGGGCTCGGCAGTCATCACCAGCACGACGCCACAGAACTGATCCGCGCGTTCGCCCCTTCCCCAGAAGCGGGAGGGGGCGCTATGCGTGCGGCATGCGCCAGTCCTTCGACGAAACCACCTCGCCGTCCTTCGGGGCGAAACATCTTCCGCTCGTGCGCGCCGCGATGGCGCAGCAGGGGCTGGACGGCTTCCTCGTGCCGCACGAGGACGAGCATCAGAACGAGTATCTGCCGGCCGCCAACGACCGGCTGGCCTGGCTGACCGGCTTCACCGGCTCGGCGGGCGCCGGCGTGGTGATGAAGGACAGGGCCGCCGTCTTCGCGGACGGCCGCTACACCGTTCAGGTCCGGGCACAGGTCGATGCGGGGCAGTTCGAGATTCTCGACCTCGTCGAGGGCGGAGTGCCCGCCTATCTGGAGCGCGCGCCGAAGGGGGCCTTGATCGGCTACGATCCGCGCCTCCACAGCCCTGACGCTCTCTCGACGCTGAAGCGAGCGGCCGCCAAAGCTGGAGCGAGTCTCAAACCCATCGACAGCAACCCCGTCGACGCCGCCTGGGCCGAGGCGCGGCCGGCCCAGCCCGCCGCTCCGGTCGTGCCGCATGAGGATCGCTACGCCGGCGAGACCAGCGCCTCGAAGCGCAAGCGCATCGGCGAGGCCGTCGCGGCGGCCGGCGCCGACGCCGTCGTCCTGACCGCGCCGTCGTCGATCGCCTGGCTGTTCAATGTGCGGGGCGGGGACGTGATCCGTTCGCCCCTGCCGCTTGCTCAGGCCATCGTCGCCGCCAACGGCACGGCCATGCTGTTTCTCGATCCCGCCAAGGTGACCAACGAACTGCCCGGCTGGCTGGGCGACGACGTCACCCTGATGAACCCCGACGCGCTCGGTCAGGGGCTGGAGGGGATGAAGGGGTTCAAGGTCCTGATCGATCCGGCCCAGTCCTCGGCCTGGTATTTCGACCGGCTGGAACTGGTCGGAGCGACCGTCGTTCGCGGCATGGATCCCTGCGCCCTGCCGCGTGCGGCAAAGAACGCCGTCGAAATCGAGGGGTCGCGTCAGGCCCATATCCGCGACGGCGCCGCCCTCGCGCGGTTCCTGCACTGGGTCGACACGGTCGCCCAGGTCGAGCTGCCCGACGAGCGAGGCGTGGTCGAGGCGCTGGAGCGGTTCCGCGAGGAGACGGGTGCGCTCAAGGACCTCAGCTTCGACACCATCGCCGGGGTCGGGCCGAACGCCGCCCTGCCGCACTACAAGCCGGTCACCCGTACGCTGCGCAAGATGGAGCCGGGCTCCCTGCTGCTGGTTGACGGCGGCGGCCAGTATCTGGACGGCACGACCGACGTGACCCGGACGATGGCGATTGGCGAACCCTCGGCCGACCAGCGCCGCATGTTCACCCTGGTGCTCAAGGCCCACATCGCCATGGCCGTCATCCGCTTCCCGGTCGGGACCAGCGGGCACCAGCTCGACGCGCTCGCCCGTGCGCCGATGTGGATGGCGGGCTTCGACTACGACCACGGGACCGGCCACGGCGTCGGTTCCTATCTGGGCGTCCACGAGGGCCCGCAGCGGATCGCCAAGGCGGTGAACACCCAACCGCTGCTGACCGGCATGATCCTGTCGAACGAGCCCGGCTACTACCGCGAGGGTCACTGGGGCATCCGCATCGAGACGCTGCAGGTCGTCACCGCGCCCGAGCCGATCCCCGGCGGCGAGCGACCCATGCATGGGTTCGAGCAATTGACGTTCGCGCCGCTGGACCGCAAGCTGATCGACGTCGCCCTGCTGACAGAGGCCGAGCGGGCCTACGTCGACGCCTATCACGCCGAGACACTGGCCAAGGTCGGGCCGCTGCTGGACGGCGAGGTGAAGGCCTGGCTGGAAGCGCAGTGCGCGCCGCTTTGAGGCCTTGCGCGTTCTGAGGTGAGACCCGATTTCAGGGTTTCACCACCCGCAGGAGATCGCCTCATGAAGACCCGTCGTCTCGGACCGAACGGTCCCGAAGTCTCGGCCATCGGCCTCGGGTGCATGGGGATGGCCTCTTTCTATGGCACGCCGTCGGACGAGACCCAGGCGACGGCGGTGATCCACCGCGCGCTGGAGCTGGGCGTCACCTTGTTCGACACGGCCGAGATGTACGGCCCCCACACCAACGAGATCCAGGTTGGCAAGGCTCTGGCCGACCGTCGTGACAAGGCCTTCGTCGCGACCAAGTTCGGCATCGGCTACAACGCCGACCGCACGGCCCTGAAGGTCGACGGTTCGCCCGCCAATGTGCGCCGCGCGATCGAGGGCAGCCTGACTCGCCTCGGCATGGACCATGTCGATCTCTACTACCTGCACCGCGTCGACGCCGACACGCCGATCGAGGAGACGGTCGGGGCGATGGCCGAGCTGGTGACCGAGGGCAAGGTCCGCTTCCTCGGCCTGTCCGAGGCTGCGCCGGAGACGATCCGCCGGGCCCACGCGACGCATCCGATCACGGCGCTGCAGACCGAATATTCGCTGTGGAGCCGCGAGCCGGAGGACGAAATTCTGGCCACCGTGCGTGAGCTGGGCATCGGTTTCGTGCCCTACAGCCCGCTCGGACGCGGCTTCCTGTCCGGCGACATCAAGTCGATCGCCGACCTCGAACCGGGCGATTTCCGCCTGTCCAATCCGCGCTTCCAGGGCGAAAACTTCCAGAAAAACCTCAATCTCGTCGAGGCCGTGAAGGGGATCGCCCACGACCGGGGCGTGACGGCGGCGCAACTGGCCCTCGCCTGGGTGCTGGCCCAAGGGGATCATCTGGTCCCGATCCCCGGCACGCGCCGGATCGCGACGCTAGAAGACAACGCCGCGGCCGTGGACATCACCCTGACCGCCGAGGACGTTGAAGCGATCGAGGCCGTCTTCCCGAAGAACGCGGCCGCCGGCCACCGTTATGCCGAGGCGGCCCGGAGTGCGCTGAACCGTTGAACGAGTCTCCTCCCTGTTCGCCGCTTGGCGAATGGGGAGGTGGCGCGTTGCCTCCTGGCGACGTGACGGAGGGGGCGAGGCGGCGTTGAAGGTTGGACTCCCTGACCGTCGGTATCGGGTCGCCCCCTCCGTCAGCTCGCGAAGAGCTCGCTGCCACCTCCCCATCGCTGCGCGACAGGGAGGAGATCACGAGATCAGCGCCAGCCACTCGTCTTCGGTGAGGACGGCGACGCCGTGCTTCTGGGCGTCGGCCAGTTTGGAGCCGGCCCCGGGGCCGGCGACGAGGTAGTTGGTCTTCTTCGACACGGATCCGGAGACCTTGGCGCCGAGGCTTTCCATCAGGTCTTTCGCTTCTGAGCGCGTGAATTTCTGCAGCTCGCCTGTGAACACGAACGTCAGAGGGCCAAGTTCGACGTTGAGGTCCACTAGCCTCGGCGACGGCCTGATGGGCGCGTCCGCACGAGGCCGAGGGCGATAGGGCGAAGAACATGGCGAGTAGTCTGTGCGATACATCCGCCCCGGCTCGACCGATGTCAGGGCCGCCAACGTGGAGAAGCAGGTCGCGCCCACTACGCGGATGGCGGACAAGGCTACGGTCGCGCAGGCTCGAGCATCTTCCGCTGCGTCGTGGTGGTTGAAGTCGATTCCAAGGTGGTCGCAGACCAAATTCAGCTTGTGAGCGGATAGCGCCGGCCAAGCCTGCTGAGCGATCTTGACCGTACAGAGGTAGTCGAACTCGGGGTAGCTGATACCGTAGTGGTCGCACGTGCTTCGGATGACGCTCATATCGAACGAGGCGTTGTGTGCGAGTACCGTTCTTCCCGCCAAGCGAGGGGCAAGGCGAGATAGCACTGCCGGAAATTCATCGGCGTTCTTCACGTGCTCAGGACCGATGCCGTGGAACGCGATGTTGAAACCGGCGAACCGCATCCCGGGCGGCTTGATGAAGTGATGTTCGACGTCCGTCACGGCGCCGTCATCGATCCACGCCAGTCCGATCGAGCATGGGCTCGCTCTTGTTTCATTCGCGGTTTCGAAATCGATCGCCACGGCGCGCATGAGCTAGGAAGAACCTTCGGTTGATATCAGGTCGAGCCATTCCTGCTCTGATAGAACTTGAATGCCAAGCTCCGTCGCAGTTTTCAGCTTCGATCCAGCCCCGGGTCCGGCGACCAGGATATCCGTCTTCTTGGAGACCGATCCGGAAACGGTCGCGCCCAACTTTTCCGCCCGCGCCTTCGCTTCTTCCCGAGTGAACTGTTCGAGCGATCCCGTGAAGACAACAGTTTTTCCGGCAACATTGCCTTCGGTGGGCGGGCGTTCGATGGCCTCGATCGTCAACTCGGATGCGAGGTCTGCCACGGTGGCGCGGTTGCGCGGTTCGTGGAAGAAATCGATCAAGGCCTTGGCGGCCACGTCGCCGACACCCTTGATCCCTGCGAGCTCCAAGAAGCTTGATCCGGGTGCTTGCGACGAAGCTGCAACTGCCGCCTGACCAAACGCATCCCACGAGCCGAAATGGTCCGCGAGTGTTTTGCGGACCACTTTCGAGAGCTTGCTAACAGCTTTGCCGATCTTCTCGGGAAGCTGCGCTTCTGGCCAAGGGTCGGTCGTCTGCGACGAAGCTCCGAAGTCCACGATGGCCTGTTGGTTCACTGAGCCGATGCCCTGGATGGCAGATAGAGCATCCCAGCCGGGTCCGGGTGGACATTTTCCCGCATCATCAACGGCGGCTTCAAGCGCTTCCCAAGTTTGATAAGCACGAGAGAGAGCGATCGAGGTTTGCTCGCCGATGTCACGAACACCAAGGCCGAAGAGAAAGCGGTCCAGTGAAATCGTGCGCCGCGCCTCAATGTTCTCAAGAAGGGTATCGACCTCCTTGAACGTGCGCTTGTCGTCGCTGATCGACTTCGCGACCCTGACCCCGGTTTCGGCTTCTCGCAGGCGGGCTTGCTCCTTGCGCTGCTCCAGGAAAACCTCACGAAGCTGCGGCTCGATAGCGTGCAGCCGGAAGATATCACCAGGTCGCGAAATCAGTCCGGCTGCGAGCAGCATTTCCAGAAGACGTTCGCCAAGCCCCTCGATATCGAACGCTCGGCGGGCAACGAAATGCTTAAGACGCTCCAAGCGTTGGGCGGCGCAGATCAGGCCGCCGGTGCAGCGCCTCCGCACCTCTCCGTCGGGCCGCACGGCCTCTGAGCCGCAGACCGGGCAATGGGTCGGGAAGATGTAGGGTTCTGAACGGTCTTCTTCAGGTTTTGGCTCGAAGACTCGCACGATCTGGGGAATCACATCCCCGGCGCGTTGGAGGACGACCATGTCGCCTTCGCGAACATCCTTGCGGCGGATTTCGTCTTCGTTGTGCAAGGTCGCATTCTTGACGACCACGCCGCCCACCGTGACTGGCTCCAGTCGAGCGACGGGCGTCAACGTGCCCGTTCGTCCAACTTGGATTTCGATCTCTCGCAGCACCGTCGTCGCCTGTTGCGCCGGGAATTTGTGGGCGATGGCCCAGCGGGGGCTGCGCGAGACGAAGCCGAGGCGGCTCTGCCAGTCGAGCCGGTCCACCTTGTAGACCACGCCGTCGATGTCATAGCCGAGACCCGCGCGGTCGGTTTCGAGCCCGTGATAGATGCCGATCAGGGCCTCGGCGCCTTCGACGCGGACAGAGCGCGGATTGGTTGGGAAACCCCAGTCCTTCAGCTTGTTGAGAGCGTCGGACTGGGTCTCGCTGAAGCCCTCGACCGGCTCGCCCCAGGCATAGGCGAAGAACTCGAGCGGCCGTTCCGCCGTTACCTCTGGGTTCTTCTGGCGCAACGACCCGGCGGCGAAGTTGCGAGGGTTGGCGTAAGTCCGCTCGCCCCTGGCTTCGGCCTCGGCGTTGAACCGGGCAAATCCGTCGTTGGGGGCGTAGACCTCACCGCGCACTTCGAGCCGGGCGGGCCAGCCGGAACCGTGCAGACGACGCGGGATATTGCGCTCACCCAAGGTGATGAGATTGGCGGTCACGTCCTCACCGGTCCGGCCGTCGCCGCGCGTCGCTCCGACCTTCAGCTCACCGTCGACATAAAGAAGGTTGGCCGAAAGACCGTCGATCTTGGGTTCGGCGACGAAGGCGATCACCTCGTCGGCCGGCAGGTTCAGAAAGCGGCGGATACGGGCGACGAAGTCGGTGACGTCGCCGTCGTCGAAGGCGTTGTCGAGCGACAGCATGGGCACGCCGTGTCGGACCTCGGCGAACTGGCTGGAGACCGGCGCGCCGACCTTTCTCGACGGCGAATCCTCACGGATCAGGGTGGGGAAGCGGGCCTCGATGGCGAGGTTGCGCAGGCGCAGGGCGTCATAGTCGGCATCGGAGATTTCCGGCGCGGCCTCGGCGTACAGGGCGTCGTGGCGCGCCATTTCGGCGGCAAGCCGGGCCAGTTCGGCCTCCGCTTCGGCTTTGGTCAGGGATTCGACGGTCGGTTCGGCCATGGCATCGGTTTAGCACCGTGGGCGGTCGCGGCCAGCCGGGCGGATGACACGAATTTAACCGGACGCGGCGGTCGTCCGGGGCTATTCCGGAAAGGACGTATCCAGAGAGTCTCCATGTCCCGATCCCTTCGCGCCGCCGCCCTGGCCTCCGTCGCCGCCCTGATCCTGTCCGGCTGCGCGGGCATGACCGAGACGCCGCCCGCGGCCGAGACTCCCGTCGAGGCGCCGGTGGCCACGCCTGTCAACTACGACCAGCTGATGGCCGATGTGCGCATCCTGTCGGCGGACGACATGGAGGGACGCGACACCGGCGCGCCGGGCGGCGAGCGCGCGCGGGCCTATATCGTGTCGCGGCTCGAGGCGCTGGGCGTCACCGCCCCGCCGATGGGCCGGCTGCAGCCGTTCGAGGCCCAGGGCCGGACGCGCGAAGGACCGAAGACCTTCCACGGCGTCAACATCCTCGGCCTGATCGAGGGCACGCGGGTTCCGGATCGCTATATCGTCGTGACCGCCCACTACGACCATGTCGGGGTGAACGGCGGCCAGATCTACAACGGCGCCGACGATAACGCCTCGGGCGTCGCGACCATGCTGGAGATCGCCGCCCGCCTGCAGGCCGCGAAGCCGGAGCACAGCGTAATCTTCGTGGGCTTCGACGGCGAGGAACGGGGCCTGCTGGGCGCCAAACATTTCGTCCAGGCGCCGCCGGTGCCGCTGTCGTCCATCGCCATGAACCTGAACTTCGACATGATCGCGCGGGCCGAGACGGACGGCAAGCTGTGGGTCACGGGCACCTATCAGCACCCGACGTTCCGGCCGATTCTGGAGGGGATTCCTGCGAACGGCGCGGTGTCCCTGGCCTTCGGCAAGGATACGCCGCAGGACACCGGCGAGGACAACTGGGTCGAGGCGTCGGACCAGGGCGCCTTCTTCAACGCCCAGGTGCCGTTCCTGTATCTCGGCGTGAACTACCACCCCGACTATCACCGCCCGTCGGACGACTTCGAGCGCATCACGCCGTCGGTGTTCCAGAGCGCGGTGGAGTTGTCCTGGTCGTCGTTCCAGGCGCTGGATCGCGGTCTGGATCGCTGACGACGGCAGACGATTTTCAATCGCAAAGATACTCCTTGCACCGACACCGGTATCCGCGCTTCCGTCGGCGGATAACCGAGGGGGCTTGGAAGCGGCTATGACGACGGTAACGACCGACGCGTTCGATCTTCAGCGAATCCAGAAGATCAGAAAGTGGGCCATCGGCCTGTCCCTGCTGGCGGTCGTCGTCCTGGCCATGTTCAGCGCGACCTGGTGGGGTGACGGCCCGACCCACGAAGCCGTGGAGTCGGTCGGTCTCGGCGCCATCGTCCTCAGCATCGTCGGCCGGGCCTGGTGCTCGCTCTATATCGGCGGGCGCAAGAAGGCGGAGGTCGTGTCCACCGGCCCCTATTCGCTGAGCCGCAACCCGCTCTACGTCTTCAGCTATGCGGGCGCCTTCGGCGTCGGCGCGCAGACTGGAAGCATGGTCATCGCCGGCCTGTTCGTCCTGATCGCCGTCGTTGTCTTCCACTTCACCATCGCCAAGGAAGAGGCCTGGCTGTCGGCCGAGTTCGGAGACGCCTACAAAGCCTATATGGCCAGGACACCCCGGTGCGGACCCGACTTCTCGAAATGGCGCGACGAGGAGAACCTCAGCATCAAGCCGCGCTTCTTCCTGACGACGATCCGCGACGGGCTGGTCTTCCTGCTGGCCATCCCGATCTTCGAAAGCGTCGATATGGCCCAGGCCGCCGGCTGGCTGCCGGTCCTGCTGCGTCTGCCCTGAGAAGAGCCGCATGCGCACGATCGTCCTTCTGACCGCCGTGGGCCTGACGCTGGCCGGCTGCGACCTCGTGAACACGCCGTCGAAGCCGGCAGAGCGGGGCGTCGAGACGCCCGCGACCGCGCCCGCCCGCGGCGACGCCTTCGCGCACAGCCAGACCGAGGACCTCTCCGGCTATTACCAGGTCGGCGAGGCCCAGATCGGACCCGGCGACTATACACTGACGCATCTGTTCGTCGGCCAGGCGCAGGAGTTCGCCGACTGGGAGAACGGCAAACGGTCCGCGACCTTCGCGCCGGTGATGCTGGAGTTCCTGGCGCCCGGCGAGACGACCGAGCGGGTTCTGCCTGATTCCTATTCGGTCAGCGACGGCCGTATCCGCATGACGGGCACAGGTTCGAACGGCGACCGCATCAGCTTCGACGGCCAGCTGAACGCCGGGACGCTGGCGACCGCGCGGCGCAATCTGGGAGGATCGGAGGAGCCGGCGATCACGGCGACGATCCGGATCGGCGACCAGAGCTTCTCGGGCGTGAAGCTGAGCTGGTACGGCGGCGACTGAAGACGAAAAAGGCGGCCCGCGAAGGCCGCCTTTCCGAAAGTCCTAGTTGACCGTCGCCTTGACGATCTTGCCCGGCGCGCGAGGCGGCTCGCCCTTGGGCAGGGCGTCGACGTGATCCATGCCTTCGATCACCTCGCCCCAGACCGTGTACTGGCGGTCCAGGAAGGTCGCGTCGTCGAGGCAGATGAAGAACTGGGAGTTGGCGCTGTCCGGATTGGACGTGCGGGCCATCGAGCAGACGCCGCGGACGTGCGGTTCCGACGAGAACTCCTGCTTCAGGTTCGGCTTCTTGGAGCCCGAGGTGCCGGTGCCGGTGGGATCGCCGCCCTGGGCCATGAAGCCGGAGATCACGCGGTGGAAGACGACGCCGTCGTAGAAGCCTTCGCTCGCCAGCTCGGTGATGCGGGCCACGTGGCCGGGCGCCAGGTCGGGGCGCAGCTTGATGACGACGTCACCGGTGTCGAGGGTCAGGGTCAGGGTCTGGTCGGCCATGTGGCGCTCCATTTTCGGATGATTGGCGGGGGTCATAGCCGCTGAGGGCCGTGGGCGCTATGTGGGAGCGATGACTGACGACGAAAAGCCCACACCCGCGCCTGCCGAACCCGCGCCCCAAGCCCCTCAAAGGCGCCGCATGGTCCGTCCGCCCACCGGCGGGACGGCCGCCGGCCGCAGCATGGGCGGCAAGATCAAGACGGCCGAGAAGAAGTCGATTTCGTCCATCGAATGGATCAAGCGCCAGCTGGCCGATCCGTGGTCCGAGAAAGCGCGCGCCGAAGGCTGGCGCAGCCGGGCCGCGTTCAAGTTCAGCGAGATCGACGACCGGTTCCGGCTGGTCAAGAAGGGCTCGCGGGTCATCGACCTCGGCGCCGCGCCCGGCGGCTGGATCCAGGTCTGCGTCAATCGGGGCGCGACGTCGGTGGTCGGCGTCGACCTGCTGCCGATCGAGCCGATTCCGGGCTCAATCCTTATCCAGGCCGATTTCACCGCGCCCGGCGTGGACCAGCAACTGATCGACGCCCTGGGCGGACCGCCCGATCTGGTGCTGTCGGACATGGCGCACAACACGGTCGGGCATCGCCAGACGGATCACCTGAAGATCATCGCCCTGATTGAAATCGCGTCGGAGTTCGCGATCCGGACCTTGCGACCGGGCGGGCATTTCGTGACGAAGAACTTCCAGGGCGGAGACGCGGGCCATGTGCTGGCCGACCTGCGCGCCAACTTCCAGGACGTGAAATACGTCAAGCCCGCCGCCAGCCGGAAAGGGTCGTCGGAGGTCTATCTGGTGGCGCTGAACAAGCGTTAGGTCAGGCTGGCTGAATGGCCCGGCGGGCTTCGCGGGCGGCCCAGATGCGGTCGTGGATGGCGAAGAAGACCATCTGCACCAAAGGCTCGACCACGCCGATGGCGAGGGCGGTGCGCCAGTCCTGGGTGATGGCGAAGGCGACCGTCACGGCGACCGCGAAATGCATGACGCCGTAGGTCAGCGTCTTGACCGCGATCTTTTTCAGCGAAGGCAGGCCGTGAACGTGGCCGTGGTGGCCGCGCGTCCGGGCCTGTTCGTCGGCGTCCATCACGTTCAGCCGGGCGGTGAAGGCCTCGGCCGTCTCCTCGATCGAACTGCCCATGCGGCGCTGCTCGATCCGGTGCCAGACGCGATCGTGGAAGGAATAGGCGATGGTCTGGAAGAAGGGTTCGACCACCCCGATGGCCAGGGCCATGCGCCAGTCGCGGGTGATGGCGAACGCCACCAGCATGGCCACGACCAGATGCATCACGCCGTAGGAGGCGATCTTGAGCGCGAGGCTCCGGACGGACCGGGCGAGATTGACGACCATCAAGTCCCTAAATGTTAGCTCAGGCTGAAAGTTTCAAGCTCCGCTGAAAAAAGTTACGAATGTGGCGAGGAGGCGGATGCGCGCTGTGATGGTTGACTTCGCACCCGCGAAAGAGGATAGGCGGCCCGCAAAACGGAGACTCCCATGGAGATTCGCGAAGGGCTCACCTTCGACGATGTTTTGCTTGAACCCGGTCCGTCAGAGATCATGCCCGCAGACGCGGACGTCTCGACCCGGCTCACTCGCGACATCAGGCTGAACATCCCGCTGACCTCGTCCGCCATGGACACGGTCACCGAAAGCCGGCTGGCCATCGCCATGGCCCAGGCAGGGGGGCTGGGCATCCTTCACCGCAACATGACGGTGCAGCAGCAGGCCGATCAGGTCCGCGAGGTAAAGCGGTTCGAGAGCGGCATGGTCATCAACCCGGTGACGATCCGAGCCGAGACCACGCTGGGCGAGGTTCGCGCGATCGTGGCGGCCCGCAAGATCTCCGGCTTCCCGGTGGTCGACGCGAACGGCAAGCTGGTCGGCATCCTGACCAACCGCGACATGCGGTTCGACACCGATCCGAGCCACACCGCCGCCCAACTGATGACCACGGGCGATCTGGTCACCGTGCGTGAGGGCGCCGGCAAGGAAGAGGCGAGGGAGCTTCTCCGCACCCGCAAGATCGAACGCGTCATCGTCGTCGACGAGGACTATCGCGCCACCGGCCTGATCACGATGAAGGACATCGAGAAGGCCCAGGCCCACCCGCACGCGGCCAAGGACGACCAGGGTCGCCTGCTGGTCGGGGCGGCTTCGACCGTCGGGGACGCGGGCTACGAACGGGCCATGGCTCTCGCCGACGCTGGTTGCGACGTGGTCGTCATCGACACCGCCCACGGCCACTCGGCCCAGGTCGCGCGGGTCGTCGAGCGCATCAAGCGCGAGAACAACCGGCTCCAGATCATCGCCGGCAATATCGCCACCTATGATGCGGCCAGGGCCCTGATCGACGCGGGCGCCGACGCGATCAAGGTCGGCATCGGTCCGGGCAGCATCTGCACGACCCGCATCGTCGCGGGCGTCGGCGTGCCTCAGCTGACCGCCATCATCGACGCGGTTCGCGCGGCCAGGGCTTCGGGCGCGCCTGTCATCGCCGATGGCGGGATCAAGTATTCGGGCGACCTGGCCAAGGCCATCGCGGCGGGCGCCTCGGTCGCCATGATGGGCTCGATGTTCGCTGGCACCGACGAGAGCCCCGGCGAGGTCTTCCTGTACCAGGGCCGCAGCTACAAGTCGTATCGCGGCATGGGCTCGGTGGGCGCGATGGGGGCCGGTTCGGCCGACCGCTACTTCCAGAAGGAGGTCGAGGACACCCAGAAGCTGGTGCCTGAGGGCATCGAGGGCCAGACCCCTTACAAGGGGCCGATCGCCCCGGTTCTGCACCAGATGGTCGGGGGCCTGCGCGCCGCCATGGGCTATGTCGGCGCGGCCACCATCGCGGACTTCCAGGAGCGGGCCCGGTTCGTCCGGATCACCGGCGCCGGCCTGCGCGAAAGCCATGTCCACGACGTGATGATCACGCGCGAGGCGCCGAACTATCGGCAGGGGTAGCCACCATGTTCAATATGACGCCCGAATTGACCTATGCGGCCCTGACCATCCTGCTGGCGGTGGTGCAGATCTTCCTGCCCGCCACCGGCCGGACGCTTCAGCACGGCACGAAGTGGAACGCCGGACCCCGCGACGCGGCCGTGCCGCCGTCCAACGTGGTCACCGGTCGTCTCGAGCGGGCGCAGGCCAATCTCTACGAGACCCTGCCGCTGTTCCTCGGCGCCGTGCTCATCGCCCACGTCGCGGGCGAGGACGGATTTCTGACGTACTGGGGCGCTACCCTCTATTTCTGGGCCCGCGTCGTCTATGTGCCCCTGTACGCCTTTGGCGTGACGGGCGTGCGCAGCCTGGCCTTCCTCGCATCGCTCGCCGGTCTGCTGATGATCGTCGCCGCCCTTTTCGTCTGAAAGCTTAAGTGACCCCAGCCGCTCGCCTCGCCGCCGCCGCCGCCATCATCGACCGCATCAGTGCGGGCAAGGCCCCGGCCGAGGCCGTTCTGAAGACCTGGGGGACCGAGAACCGCTACGCGGGATCCAAGGACCGCCGGGCCATCGCCGACCAGGTCTACAAGGTCACGCGCGCGCGTGGCCGTCTGGTCTGGGCCATGGGCGGGCGTGAAGACGGCCGCGCCCTGATCATCGGGGCGCTCAGCCTGATCGACGGCCTGTCGATCGAGGAGATCGAGGCGCTCCACTCCGGCGACGGATACGGCCCCAAGCCCCTGTCGAAACAGGAACGCAGCCGGATCAGCCTGACCGGCGACGAGGTCCCCGGCTGGGTCGCCGCCGGCCTGCCGGAATTCGTGGTCGACGACTTCAAGACCACTTTCGGCGACCGTTGGGCGGAGGAGGCCGCGGGTCTGATGCTGCCGCGCGCCCCGATCGACCTGCGCGTCAATCTCGCCAAGGCCACCGTCGCCGAGGTCGAGGCCGAGCTGCGCGAGGCCGGTCTGTCGCCGAAACGCACGCCGTGGTCCGCGGCCGGTCTGCGCCTGCAGTCCGAGCCGCCGCCGAACGTCCAGGCGCTTGAGGCCTTCAAGCAGGGCCGCATCGAGATCCAGGACGAGGGCAGCCAGATCACCTGCTGGCTCGCCGGCGTCCAGCCCGGCATGACCGTCGTCGACTATTGCGCCGGGGGCGGGGGCAAGACCCTCGGTCTGGCCATGCAGGGTCTGGCCGTCGGCGCCTCGCGCGTCGAGGCCGCGCCTGCCGAACCGGAGAAGATCTGGACACCGACCGGCTGGGTCGATGCGCCGAAGTCGAAGCCTAAAGCCGCGACGATCGCGAGGGCCGAGGGCCGGCTGATCGCCTGCGACGTGGTCCAGAAGCGGCTCGACAACATCCGGCCCCGTCTGGCCCGCGCCGGCGTCGAGGCGGAGCTGATCCACCTCGGCCCCAACGGCGGCGGAGTCGAGGACATCGTCGGCATCGCCGATGTCGTCTTCGTCGATGCGCCCTGCACCGGGTCGGGCACCTGGCGTCGTCGCCCCGAAGATGCCTGGCGCCTGAAGCCCGAAGAGGTGGACCGCATGCATTCGCTGCAGATCGCCATCCTCGCGCGGGCGGCCAAGCTGGTGAAGCCGGGCGGGCGTCTGGTCTACGTCACCTGCTCCATGCTGCGGGTCGAGAACGAGGCCACGCTGGATCACTTCGAAGAGGACCACCCGGCGTTCGCGCCGGTCGCCATCGCCGATGCGCTGTCCTCGTCGGCCTTCACAGACGCCGGCCGCAACACGCTGGCCGAACTGGCCCAGGGCGGTCATCGTCTGCGCATGTCGCCTGCGACGACCGAAACCGACGGCTTCTTCGCCGCCATCTACGAACGGACCGCCTGATGCCGAATTCCCGCCTGTTGCTCGGACTGGCCCTGGCCGGTCTGTGCGCCGCACCCGCCTTCGCCCAGAGCGACGACGAGATCGATGCGCGGCTTTCGGCCCGTTACGACCGCTGCCTGAACGTCGCCGAGACCACGGTCGAGATGGTCAAGTGCAACAGTGATGAGCTCGTTGGCCGCGACGCCGATCTGAACCGCGCCTATCGCACCCTGATGGCGCAATCCAACCCGACCGCAGCCGCCGGCTTCCGTCGCTCTCAGCGGGCCTGGCTGTCGGTGCGCGACAGCGATTGCGCCGCCGAGGCAGGGCAGGGCTCGATCGCCCGCGTGAACATGGCCCAGTGCGTCCTGCGCAAGACCGTCGAACGCACCCTTTGGCTCGAGGCGAGGCTCGGTTGAGCGCTGAGGCGACCACGGCCTGGGACCTGACGCCCTTTGGCCCGCTGACGGCCCTGTGCGTCATGGCGGCCCATGCCGAGTACGGCCCGGCCCTGAAGGCGCGCATCCGGCCGCTGATCACCGGCGTCGGCCCAGTCGAGGCGGCGATCGAGACCACGGCCGTCCTCGCGATGCTGGAGCGGGAAGGGCGGTTGCCCGACCTGATCCTCTCCCTCGGTTCGGCCGGATCGCAGACGCTGCAGCACGGCCGCGTCTACTGGGTGGACGAGGTCGCCTATCGCGACATGGACGCGTCGGCGATCGGTTTCGCCAAGGGCGTCACCCCCTTCCTCGACGAGCCTGCCGTCCTCACGCTCGCCAGCGGCCCGGCGGGTCAGCCCTATGCTCGCCTCGCGACCGGCGGCAGTGTGGTCACCGGCGAAGCCTATGACGACATCGACGCCGACATGGTCGACATGGAGACCTATGCCGTCGTCCGCGCCGCCGCGAAATTCGGCCTGCCGGTCATGGGCCTGCGCGGCATCTCGGACGGCAAGGCCGACCTGACCGGCCTGTCCGACTGGACCGATACGCTGGCCGTCATCGATGAAGGTTTGGCCGAGGCGCTGGACCTGCTGAAAGCCGAATTCGAACGCCTGACCGCCGAGGCCCCGGAGACCGCATGATCGCCTTGTTCGCCGTCGCGGCGCTGACCACGGCCCAGGCCGATCCCGAGATCGAGGCGGAGATGTCCCGCTTCCATATCCAGTGCATGGCCACCGCCACGACGCAGGAGCGACGGCTGGCCTGCCTGATGGATGAGACCTGGCGACAGGACGACCGGCTGAACGCCGTCTATCAGCGCATGCGCGCGAATACGCCGGAGGCCCGCTGGACCAATATGCGCGACACGCAGCGCGCCTGGATCCGTGTGCGCGACGACTATTGCGCCACGGCTCGCCGCACCGCGGGCGGCGGCATTCGCGCCTCTCTGGCCTTCGCGGACTGCTATCTGAACGAGACTGTCGAGCGACGGGTCTGGCTCGAAAATCAGGGGAACAGACGATGACTTCAACCGATCACCAGAAAGTCTTGATCGTCGATTTCGGCAGCCAGGTTACCCAGCTGATCGCGCGTCGCCTGCGCGAGGCCAGCGTCTATTGCGAGATCCATCCCTGGAACAAAGCCGAAGCCGCGCTTGCCGCGATGAACCCGGCGGCCATCATCCTGTCGGGCGGCCCCGAGAGCGTGCATGAGGAGGGCAGCCCCCGCGCCCCACAGGCCGTGTTCGAGGCGGGCGTGCCGGTCCTGGGCATCTGCTACGGCGAGATGACCCTGTGCGAACAACTGGGCGGCAAGGTCGAGGGCGGCCACACCCGCGAGTTCGGTCGCGCCGAAATCACCGTGCAGAAGTCTTCGCCCCTGCTGGAGGGCCTGGCCCCCATCGGCGGGGACGAGACGGTCTGGATGAGCCACGGCGACAAGATCGTCGCCATCCCCGAAGGCTTCGACGTCGTCGCGACCTCGGCCGGGTCGCCCTACGCCGTCATCGCCGACGAGACCCGCCGCTTCTACGGCGTCCAGTTTCACCCGGAGGTGATGCACACCCCGCGCGGCCACCAAATGTTGAAGAATTTCACCCACGGCATCGCCGGCCTAAAGGGCGACTGGACCATGGCCGCCTATCGCGACGAGAAGATTGCCCAGATCCGCGAGCAGGTCGGCTCGGCCAAGGTGATCTGCGGCCTGTCAGGCGGCGTCGATAGCTCGGTCGCGGCCGTCTTGATCCACGAGGCCATCGGCGATCAACTGACCTGCGTCTTCGTGGACACCGGCCTGCTGCGGAAAGATGAAGCCAGCCAGGTCACCACGCTCTTCCGCGAGCACTACAACATCCCGCTGATCCACGTGGATGCGTCGAAAGAATTCCTCGGCGAACTGGCCGGCCAGTCGGACCCCGAGACCAAGCGCAAGACCATCGGTCGCGTCTTCATCGAGATCTTCGACCGCGAGGCCTCCAAGATCGAGGGCGCCGAATTCTTGGCCCAGGGCACCCTCTATCCCGATGTGATCGAGAGCGTGTCCTCGTCGTCCGGCAAGGCCCACGTCATCAAGAGCCACCACAACGTCGGCGGCCTGCCGGACTACATGAAGCTGAAGCTGGTCGAGCCCCTGCGCGAACTGTTCAAGGACGAGGTCCGCGCCCTGGGTCGCGAACTGGGCCTGACCGACGCCTTCGTCGGCCGCCACCCCTTCCCCGGACCGGGACTGGCCATCCGCATCCCGGGCGAGATCACGCCCGAGGCCGTCGAAACCCTGCAACAGGCCGACGCCATCTATCTCGACGAGATCCGCAAGGCCGGCCTCTACGACAAGATCTGGCAGGCCTTCGCCGTCCTGCTGCCGGTCAAGACCGTCGGCGTCATGGGCGACGCGCGGACCTACGAAAAGGTTTTGGCCCTGCGCGCCGTGTCGTCCACCGACGGCATGACCGCCGACTTCTTCGAGTTTCCCTGGGATGTGCTTGGCAAGTGCGCGACCCGGATCGTCAACGAGGTCCGGGGCGTGAACCGGGTGGTCTATGACGTGACGTCGAAGCCGCCGGGCACGATCGAGTGGGAATGACGGACTACCCCGCGTCAGAGTGCCTCTGGCGCGGTGCAGTCCGCTGACGTCAGGAAAACCTGGGCCTGTTTCCCTTATCGTGTGCCTGGATGGTCGCCGGGCTTGACCTGAACTCTCAAAGCCCTGGTCATGTCGAGGTAGGTCTCCGCCAGGGCCTGGATTTCGTCCGCTCTCACACTCGACAGGTCGCGCGCCCGCGCTTCGGTCGTGGCAATCCGGCGGGGTTCCCGGAGTGAGCCTGAGAGCAGCGCCAACCAGTAGCCGTTCGAGTTCCTCTCGTTTCTCAGGCTGTCGATCAGAGGCTGGCGCGCGCGCGTGAGCTCATCCTCCGTCACTGGCCGCGCCTTCAGCTCGGCGACGATCGAAGACACCGCCTCGTGGAATGCGTCGTCCAGTTCGGGGCGAACGCTGGCCCGCGTGATGATGAAGCCGAACCCGGGAAAATGCTCGGACATGATGCTGCTGGCGGAAACGGAATAGGTCGCGCCCTGGTTCTCGCGCACTTCCTCCAGCTCGCGCCCCGTCAGAACCGCAGCCAGCAAATCCAGCGCCGTCGCACGCCGCGGATCGGCGTAGAAGTCGGTCGTCGGCCAGGCGATGACGCTCAGATTCTGGTCCGCCCGACCGGAGTGAGTGTAAACCTCATGCAGGTTCCCGGTCGGGAACCGCAGCCGATCCGCACCATGCTCAGCGACGGCCATGGTCGACGGCGGCAGGCTTCCGAGTGTCGGCGCGACCTGCTGGATCGCGTCCTCCACGGTGATGTCGCCGACGATGGTTATTTCGACCGGACCATGGCCCAACTGCTCTTTAATCAGGGCTGAAATATCGTCGTTGGTCACCGCCAGCGCTTCCTCCTGCGACGGCGTGCTGAACAACGGATTGTCACTGTAGAGATCCCCACGCGCCATCAAGGCGTAGACGCCGTCGGGAGAGGCGCGCCCGGCGTCATAGGAGGCCGGCAGACCGAGTTTGAGGCGGTCCAGCGCGTCCGGTCGAAAACCCGGATCGGTCATGAAGGCCGTCAGAACCTGCATCTGCACATCCAGATCGGCCTGGGTCGTCGCACCGCTGAGCGTCGTGGCGTCGTCGCCGATCGAGAATCCCAGTCCGTAGGTTTTTCCAGCCAGGGCTTCCGCGATGTCGTCACCGGAAATTTGACCGAGACCCCCGGCGCCAAGGCCCAGCCGACGGGCCATGAACAGGGTCGCCGCCTGATCGGGCCGCACGCCCGTAATGCCATTGCCCACCTTGACGGTGACGTAGATCGCGTCGTTCTCGAAATCCGTCTGTTTGACCGTCAGGACGACGCCGTTGGCAAATGTGACGCGCGTCGCATCGACGTCCGGCAGGGACTCGCGTGACACCACGGCGGTCGGCGTTCCGAACGTCGTATAGGGCCAGACTTCGCTCTGACGCGTGGCGATGGTGGTTACGGGAACCGACATCGCGGTGCGATAGGCTTCCAGCATCGCCGCCTCGTCGAAAGATCCGGCGGAACGTCCCTGGCGCCACAGCAGCGGCGCATCAGCCGGATTGATCCGGGCCAGCTCAGACCGGATGACTGCCAGCGTGATCCGTGGCATCCAGGACTTGATCTCGGCGAGGGTCTGCGAAGGGGACTGGAGAACGCGTTGCTGCGCCAGGGTCTCGACGATACGTCCCGCTATGACCTGGGTTTGCGTGGTCGCCGCCGACGCGACGCCTTCTGTGTAAGCGCGCTCGGCGTTCAACAGCACGCGTTCCAGTTCATCCTGGGTCGGGCCGTCGGCCAGATAGGCGCGCAATGTCGCCATCGCCTGCTCGAAGGCCGCGCGATCCTGCCCGGGTTTGGGGCTGATGTTCAGCGCGTTCAGACTTGCCGTCCGGGGAATGCCCTGTCGTTGGAAATTGGCTCCGGCGAAAGCCGTCTCCGGGGCGTTGGCCTGGCGTCCATAGCGTTCGTTCAGGATAGTGGTGGCGATCGCGAACAGGGCATCGTGAAAACTCGTTTCCCGAGTTTCCACGCCGTCGTCAGGAGGCCTGACCCAGGTCGCAGAGATCGTGTCGTTCAGGCCCTCAGCAATAAAGACCTTGGCCTGCGGCTGCGTCGGCGGCGTCGCCGAGCCGAAATCGGTGAGAGCATTGGACGACTGAGGCCCAGGCCGCCAGCTCGAAAAGCGGTCGCGAATCTCGGCTTCGACCCGATCAAGATCGACGTCCCCCACGACGATCAGGGTGGTGTATTCCGGGCGGTAGAAGTCGTTGTAGAATTGAACAAAAGCCGGCCTCTGCGCAGTTCTCAGAACATCGACCAGCCCGATGGGCATGCGCTCCGGGTACTTCGCGTCGGGCAGGAGTTGCTCCAGTTCCGCGGTGAAGGCGCGCATGGCCACGCTGGCCCGCGCACGTTCCTCGCTGAGCACGACGCCGCGTTCCCGATCGATGGCGTCGGGATCGAATGTGATCTCGCCGGCCGTTTCGCGCATCAGGAACAGGGCGTGATCGACGACCGGGTCTGCGACGGTCGGCAGGTTGAGCATATAGACCGTCTCGAAGAACGAGGTCGATGCGTTGGTATCGGCGCCGAACTGAAGGCCGTCGCGCTCGAGCAATCTGACCATCCCGCCCTCGGCTACATGGGTCGTGCCTTGAAACGCCATATGCTCGATGAAGTGGGCCAGTCCCCGCTGGTTTTCCTGCTCCATGATCGATCCGGCCTGGATCCTCATCCAGACGGATGCGGTCCCGGGCGGTGTGCCGTTCCGGTAGAGAATGTACCCCACGCCGTTGTCCAGGCGACCGAAACGAGCGGCCGGGTCGGCGGCGAGATCGCTCCGGGTCTGGGCGAAGACGACCGGTGGATTGACGACAGGCGTCGGGTCTGCGGCTCGGACCGGGGCAACCGTGATCGCAGAGTTGGCTATCGGCGCACAGGCGGCGGACATCATCAGCGCCCCCAGCGAAGCGCTCAGACAGAGGCGGGCGATGCTTTGCGATCGGGACATGGGGAGGCGACCTTCGTTCGAGGCATAAGCCGTCGTCCGCCCGTCAACGGGTCGGGGTCCCGGCAAGGATAGGGAAGTGACGTCCTAGGGCCGGCGATCGCCGACGATGACTAGCGGGCCCCAGCGGCGCACCGAGACGCCTCTGGTTTCATTGAGCGCATCCAGCCAGGCATCGACATGATCGAACTGGACCACCGCATTGACCCGTCGGGCGGCCAGAGCACGACTGGTCACGACGATGCGACCGGAATGGTATTCGTCGATCTGCGCGAGCACATCGCCCAGAGGCTTGCCTTCCGCCACATATAGACCGCGTCGCCAGGCGGAGATCACGGAGGGATCGACCGCCTGTTTTCGGCCCATGTCGTAGGGATTGAACGAGACCTGCTGGCCCGGCGTCAGGATGTCGGAACGCCCACCTGCGACGACCGCAACCACCCCGTGCTCGACGGCGACGTGTGTCGAGCGGCCATCGCGCTCGACCGAAAAACCCGTGCCGATGTCATGGATGGCGCCGCTGCCCGCCGTCACCGTGAACGGACGGGACGCGTCATGGACGACCTCGAAAAAGGCCTCGCCGCGAGCGAGTTCGATCGTCCGAGCGCCCGTCTCGGAGACATCCGCCTCCAGGGCGGTGCCGCCCTTCATATGGACGACGGATCCATCGGCCAGCGTCACCTCGCGGATCTCGCCCGGCTCGGTGTGGTACTCGTAGCGCCAGGTCGACATATACTGCGACGCCATCACAACGGCGACGAGGCCGGCCGCGATCTGACCCAATCGGACAGCCCATCCCGAAAAGCGGTCAGGCCGACGCAGCCCGGCGATCACGCGACGATAGGGAGTGTTTGGCGTCGATCCGGCAGCCGCCCCCAAACCGTCCCACATCGTCTCCATCTCGCGATAGATGCGGTCGTGATCAGGCGAGGCGGCGCGCCAGAATTCGAACTCGGCCAGCTCGCCCAGGCTCAGCGATCCGGAGGTCACACGGGCCATCCAGGCCGCGGCGGCGGCCTCGACCTCGGCGACAGGTTCGCCGGGAAATCGGATGATGTTGTCGGACGATCCAGCCACTATGTTTTCGTTTTTCCGTTCTTTGTCACTGTAAACGACCCGCCACCGCTTCGACCGCAATCTGCTTCATCATTCCGCCAGGCGGGTGCGGCAGTGCAGCAGGGCGCGCACCATGTACTTCTCGACCAGGCTTTGTGAGACGCCGAGTTCGGCCGCAATCCGCGCGTGCGACAGGCCATCGAAACGGCTCATCCTGAACACGGTCCGACATTTTTCGGGTAGTTCGGACAGAGCCGCCTCGACGCGCCGCAAGTCCTCGCGCGCCAGCATCCCGCGCTCGGAGGAGGGGGTCGATGTCGCCAGGGTGGCGCCCTCGTCCTGCAGAATCGCCCGGCGCCGCGCCTCGATCTTCAGATGGTCGAGCGATGCGTTCACCGCCGCGCGCAGAAAATAACGCTCGGCATCGGTTCGCGTCGGCAACACCGCCCGGATGGTGTCGATCTTGAAAAACATCTCCTGGGCCAGGTCGGCAGCCAGGGACAGCGAACCGGTCCGACGCGCGATCACCCGTTCCAGCCTGGGGCGCAGTTCAAGATAGAGATCGACCAGATCGTCCCGATCAAGCGCCACGGCTGAGCTCTTCGCGGACCGGAACATCGATGGCTATCGACCCCGCTTGTAGAAGCGAACGATGACCGAGAGCCGAATCCGCTCGCCGGTGATGTCTTCGGGCGGTGCAGGGAAGGGCGCGGCGCGGCGAACGGCATCCAGCGCGGCCTCATCCAGCAGGGCGAAGCCCCGGCTGTTGCGTATTCTCGCATCCAGCAACCGCCCGTTTCGGTCCAGCGTCATCAGGACGCTGACATTGTCCTCCTGATCCTGGCGCGCTGCCTGGCCGGGATAGCGTTTCGTCAACTCGATCCGGGCACGGACGCGTGCGTCCCAGACGTCTGATGCCGTCGCCCGGCCGGCGGAGGCCCCGCCGGTCAGGGGAGCGGTGTTTCGTTCGGCGGGTCTTAGGTCCGGTGCGGCGGCCTGGGTTGTGGCCGGTGCCGGCGGCAGTGGGGTCGAGTCCTCCGGACGCGGTCGCTCCTCGGTCCTCAACGGCAAGACGACCACCGGATTGAGGTTCGCCTGGCGAATCTCGGGCGGCGGGTCAAAGGGCAGTTCCTTGGGCTCGCGGGGTTTGGGCGGCGTCTGCTCGGGGGCCTCGACCTGCTGCGGCGTCGGCACATCGAGCATGGGTGCCGGAATGGCCGCTGGAGACGCCATCTCGACCGCGATGGCAGGCATCTCGTTGCTCAGATCCAGCGTCGGCGAGATCCGCACGAACAGCAGACCGATCGCCAGCAGATGGGCGCCCCCGACGATCGCCAGGGATCGGCCCCAGATTGGCCGATCCGAAATGTCCGGACTGAGGATCACGTCGCGTCGCCACCGTCGAGGCCGACCAGCGAGATCTTCAGATAACCCTGCGCGCGCAAGGCATCCATCGCTTCCATCAGGGCCTCATAGGGAATGGTCTTGTCCGCGCGAACGAAAATGCGGGCATCGTGATTCCCGTCGGAGCGTGCATCGATCGCCGCCCCCAGCGCCGCGCGATCGATGGCCCGGTCGCCGATATACCAGCTGCGGTCCGGCTGGATCGACATCACGATCGGCTCGGCGGGAGCGGGCTGGGCCTCCGCGCTGGAGACCGGAAGATCCAGCGGAACGTCGACCGTCGCCAGCGGGGCCGCCACCATGAAGATGATCAGCAGGACGAGCATGATGTCGATGAACGGCGTGACATTGATCTCCGCCGAAACGGGAAAATCATCACCCTCGTTGTCGTGATGGATATGGAAGGCCATCGTCGATCAGCCCTTGTCCTGCGTGCGGTCGATCTCGCGCGCGGCGAGACAGAGCACGGCGGCGCTGGCGTCTCCGACTTCGCCGACATAGGTCGCCAGAGCCCGCGCAAAGACATTGTACATGATGCCCGCAGGGATGGCCGCGACCAGTCCGATCGCCGTGGTCAGCAGGGCCTCGGCGATGCCCGGGGCGACGACGGCCAGATTGGTCGTCTGTGACTGGGCGATGCCGATGAAGGCGTTCATGATGCCCCAGACCGTGCCGAACAGGCCGACGAAGGGCGCGCTGGACCCCACGATGGCCAGGATGCCGACTCCGCGCCCGGCATGGCGACGGACGGCGGCATGGAGCCGATCAAGCCGGAGCGCAATACGGTCCTTCACGCCCTCGCCCGGAGTCGAAACGCCGCTACGCCCGGACGCCGCGATCTCGTCTTCGGCACTGACGATCATGTCCGACACCGGGCCAAAACCCGTATCCCCGATCGAGGCGATGTCCGGCGCAGCGATGAGTTTGCGCATCGCCGCCTGCAGCCGACGACGCTGCCCCTTCAGCTCCGCCCATTTCATCAATCCGATCGTCCAGGTGATGACCGAAGCGACAAGCAGACTGATGATGACCGCCTGAACGACCACGTCGGCCGCCATGAACATTCCCACGGGGGAAAGATCATGCCCCTGCGTGAAGGCGGACCCCATCGGATCGACAAAGTCGATCCTGGGCATGGCCGGCGCCGCTGACGCCGACGAGGCTGTCAACGCCGCCGCCGGGGCAAGCTGCAGGGCGCTGGAAATCTTGTGACGCTTCATCGACGAAACAACTCTTCTCGAGATTTGATTATGGGGCGGAGTTTGGAAATGGAGGTCGCCGTCCGGAGCGCGAACCCGTTCCAGACGGCGACCGGTTGCGATCACCACCTGGCGCGCAGGGAGACCATGAAGCTTCTCGGCTCTATGTAGTAATTATAGCCGTATGTATTTTGGTTGGGGTTGGTATCGTAAGTATTCACGTCACTCAGGTTTTCGCCGTTCAGGCCAATCTCGACGCGATCCGTCAGCCTGTATCCAATGCGCGCGGAGTAGGTCGCGTAGGCGTCCGTGGTATATTCAAGCGGGACAAACGGCCTGGAATAGTCGCAAGCCGCCTGGGCGCTATCGAGTGTGCAGACAAAGCCCCGGAAGAAGGCGCTCGATTGCCACTGTACACCGCCACCGAAGATGAATCGGTCGAACCGGCCTTCCTGAGGCCGGTAGCTGACCCAGCTCTTGAACAGATTGCGGGGCGTGTAGCTGCTCTTGCGCCGGTCGGTTTGACCGCCGTTTTCGACCAGGCGGTTGTCGTTATAGGTGTACCCCAGTGAAACCTGCAGACCGGGGATGACTTCGCCCGCCACCTCTACGTCGACGCCTTCGCTGGTGTAGTCTCTGACGATGGGGCTGGTGCCGACACAGACCTGATTATAGTCGGGCGGCGGGTAGCTGCAGTTTGCGGTGACGAAGCCGTTCTGTTCGGTGCTGTAGGCAGCCAGCGAAGCGTTCAGTCTCCCGCTTGGGCTCTCCCACTTCAGCCCGGCTTCCTGGTTGAAGCCGGTGATGGGCGGCAGGGGTTCGTCAGGCAGGGACGCTCGCGCATTGTCCTGCGTCTGAGGCCTGTAGATCGACTGATAGGTCGCATAGGCGGTGAAGTTGCTCAGGAAGTCATAGGTCAGGCCGATCGTCGGATCCTGGAAGCTGCGTTCCCTGATCTTGCCGCGGGTGACGATGGTGTTCGGCGTGCTCGGATCGAAGTCGGAATCTTCCCTGGACGTGACGTTGTCGAGGAAGGAGTTCCACCTCAGTCCGACCGTAGCGTTCAGATTGTCGATCAACTCGAGGTTCAGGTTCGCATAGGCGGAGTAGATATTACGTCTGCCCTTGACCGAGGCGTATTCAGGCTCGCCACCCGGCCTCGGCGGTTCAGTGTAGGAGCCGGGGTCGAAGGCGAAGATGTTGGGGATCGAGCGGCTCGGGTAGAAGAGCGTTTCGCCTCCGTCAGAGTTGATGGCCTGCGAACTGGCCCCGACCACAATCCCCTGTTCCCGACCGAAGAGGTTGAACTTGCCGGAAGTCGAGAAATCGACGGCCAGTTGTCGAACCGGGTTTCGGGTGAAATATCCCGAAAGGCTACCCGAGGGGGCCGTGGACGACGGGAATATGGCTGCGCCGCTGGTGTAGTACAGGGCCTCTGTGTCCTGATCGCCATAGTTGATGTTCAGCCGTGACGACCAGTTCTCGCTGAAGCTATGGTCCACGGTGGCGAAGACTTCCGTGCGATCGACATCGTCGTACGAGAACGGCACGCAAAAACAGGTCGATCTCGGGAAGTCGATCGCCGTGCCGTCCTGATAACGCGGCAGCCCGCCGTTGTTCGGGATGTTCCGTTCACGGATGTAGTTGGCGCCGACGGTCAGCAGCGTCTCGGGGGTCAGATCGTAGTCGACGACGCCATAGACGGACGTCTTGTGCCCTTCCGCCACGTCGTAGAAATAGTCCCGGTCCGTACGGGCCGCGACGAAACGCCCCCGCAGCCTGCCGTCGTCGGTCAGGGGGCCGGTGATGTCGAACTGTTCGCGGAAGTTGTTCCAGGATCCGATCGCCTGGTCGTAGGTGATCTGGTTGTGGTCCAAAGGCTTCTTGCGGATCAGGTTGATGGTGCCGCCTGGATCCCCGTAGCCGCCGAACAGGCCCTCTGCGCCGCGCACCAGCTGGATGCTGTCATACTGGGACATATCAAGGATGGGCCGGTTGTTGATCCCGGTCAGCAGGGGCGCTCCACCGTCGACGGTGTAGGTTTCGATCGCGAACCCTCTGGAAAAGAACTGGAACTCCTCCGAGTTGCCGGCGGTCGTGACCGTCACGCCGGTGATCTTTTCCAGAATGTCCCTCGCTGTGATCAGGCCCTGATCCTGAATCTGTTGGGAGGTGATCACGCTGACCGAGGCCGCGGTCTCTCTCAGGGTCTGGGGGATTTTCGAGGCGATCGCGACCGCGCCGGTGGTGTAGCTGCCCGTGCCTTCGGTGGCCTGTACGTCACGCGAGCCGTTCACTCCGTTGATCGGGGAGGCCACGTCTCCGAAAGGCATCAGGCCGGCGACGCCTTCCACATTGACGATCCCGACCTCCCTCACGCCGTCGTCGGGCCCCGCGGCCGTACCTGCGGCTGTGGTCCCGGTGATGATCGCCGTGCGATCGCCCGAGAACTGGAAGCTGAGCCCCGATCCGGCCAGCACGGAGGCCAGGGCGGCGCGCGTCGTCATCGTTCCGGACACGGCCGGAGCCGTCTTTCCGTCCGTGATGCGGGTGTCATAGACCAGTTGCAGACCCGAGACTTCGGCCAGCTGGCGCAGCGCATCGGACAGGCTCCGGGACGTGATCGAGACGGAAATCTCCCGATCTCCGCCGGCGCTCTGTGCGCTTGCCGACGTGACCGCGACCGACGACGCGGCCACAGCCAGCGCCATCATTGCACCGCGCATGAACAGTGCATTCTTCTTGCGTGACATCCGAAACCCCCTTGTGTGCTGGGCCTATCCCCAAGCCCTCGATAAGGAAACGACGGTGGACCTCCGTGACCGCAACGGGATTGTCACTTTTCCGTAGTGACCACGACTTGCAGCTTGTTTGGCGATCGGTCGCTGCCGTCGAACAGCCACGGACTTGCACAGGGCCAGAACGTCGGCGCCGAACTACAGCGTATTCAGCGGCAGTCTGAGATAGCGCCGACCGTCTACGTCGGGAGGCGGCAAGCCTCCGGCCCGGATGTTCACCTGCATCGCAGGCAGGATCAACGCGGGCGTATCAAGCGTCGTATCCCGGGCCTCGCGCATCGTCACGAAGGCGTCCTCCGTCACGCCGCGTCGGACATGGATGTTGGCGTGTCTTTGCTCGGCGACGGTCGTCTCGAACCGATAGTCGCCACGCCCCTTCGGCAGATAGTCGTGGCCGACGAACATCCGGGTTTCGCCCGGAAGATCGAACAGTCTCTGTATTGACCGATAGAGGGTCCGTGCGTCGCCGCCGGGAAAGTCGGTCCGCGCCGTCCCAAAGTCGGGCATGAACAGGGTATCGCCCGTGAACACCGCATCTCCGATGCGATAGCTCACGCAGGCGGGCGTGTGGCCCGGCGTATGGATCACCTCGACCGTCAGCGATCCCAGGATGAAGACGTCACCATCGCCGTAGAGGTGATCGAAGGCCGTTCCATCCGGGGTCACGTCGCCCGCATTGAAAAGGGGCGCAAAGGTCGATTGCACCTTGGTGATCTGGTCGCCGATGCCGATCGCCACCCCCTGTTCGACCCTCAGATGATCTGCGGCGGTCAGGTGATCGGCGTGGGCGTGCGTCTCCAGAACCAGGCCCAGAGTGAGCCCCTTCGCCTTGAGCGCGGTCGTGACCGCATCGACCGAGCGGGTCGATGTCCGCGCCGTACCGGGATCGTAATCGAGGACCGGATCGATGATGGCGGCGATGCCTGTCGTCGGGTCGCTGACCAGATAGGTCACGGTGTGGGTTACGGGGTCGAAAAACCCCCGGACGTCAGGATGCTGGACCATACGAGGCTCCCTTCAGGGTCTCAATACATTAGATATTGCTTATTTAGCAAATGAGAATATATCGACATCATGATCGACCTCGACGCCATCGGACTCGAACGCTTTCAGGCCAGCGCCGGCGAGGCGGCGGGTCTGCTTCGCGCCCTGTCCAACGAGAAGCGGCTGATGATCCTGTGCCAGCTCGGGGACCGGGAGATGGCGGTCGGCCAGATGCTGCCTCTGGTCGGGCTTTCCCAGTCGGCCCTGTCCCAGCATCTCGCGAAGCTGCGGGACGAGCGGCTGGTGTCGACCCGGCGTGACGGCACCACGATCTTCTATCGCATCGCCGAGCCGGCGGTCCTCAAGGTCATCGCCGTCCTGGCCGAAATCTATTGTCCTCCCCTGTCCTTCGAAAAGGTGTGAACCGATGCCGATCCTGACCGCCCTGAAGCCTGCCGATGTCGCGGCCCGCCTGAAGGCCAGGTCCGCGGTCCTGATCGACATTCGCGAGCCCGACGAGTTCCCCCGGGAACATGTGCCGGGCGCCATCCATGCGCCGTTGTCGAGCTTCGATAGGGTCGCGCTGACGGTCCCGGATGATTGCGACGTGATCTACACCTGTCGGACGGGCAACCGGACCGGCGTCCACTGCGATCGTCTGGCCGCTCGCGTGTCGAACCCGGCCTTCGTCCTAGAAGGGGGGCTCGACGCGTGGAAGGCGCAAGGGTTGGCGATCAAAGCCGATGCGTCGAAGCCCATCGAACTGATGCGTCAGGTGCAGATGACCGCCGGAGGCCTGATCCTGATCGGTGCGGCCCTCGGTCTGCTCATCCATCCCGCATTCTGGGGTCTCTCGGCCTTCGTCGGCGCGGGGCTGTTCTTCGCGGGGGCTACGGGATTTTGCGGCATGGCGAAGGTTCTCGGCGCGATGCCCTGGAACAGGACCACATTGAAGGCCGGATGAGGCCATGACCACGGATCTGGTTTCACTGCTTCTGGCGACGTTGAGCGGAGGCGTCGTGGCGCTTCTGCTGACGCTGTTCGGCGGCGGTGGGTCGGTCCTGGCGGTTCCGCTCCTGCTCTACGTCGTGGGCGTCGATGATCCACACGTGGCCATCGGCGTCTCGGCCGCGGGGGTCTCCCTGAACGCCCTGACGGCGCTGGCCGGGCACGCAAGCGCAGGGCGGGTCCGTTGGCCGTGTGCGACCTTGTTCGCCGTGACCGGAGCGACGGGCGCCTGGATCGGCTCATCGCTCGCCAAGAGGATCGACGGGCATCAGCTTCTGCTGATCTTCGCCTTCGCCATGGCGGCGGTGGGTCTGTCGATGCTGCGTCCCAAGGTCGTCCTTGCCCGCGCCGAGCCGAGACTGAACTGGGCCATGTCCCCGCGCGTCGGTCTGGCGGGCGCGAGCGTCGGATCGGCCGCGGGCTTCTTCGGCATCGGCGGGGGCTTTCTGATCGTACCGGGTCTGATGGCGTCCACGGGCATGAGCCTGGCCACCGCCCAAGCGACATCCTTGCTTAGCGTGGCGGCGTTCGGCGCCACGACGGCGGGCAACTATGCCCTGTCGGGGTGGGTCGATCCGGGTCTGGTCGCGGGAATGGCCTTGGGCGGCGTGGTGGGCACGATCGGGGGCCTGCCTGTCGCCCGGCGACTTGGAACGAACGCCATGCTCGGGCGCAGGCTCTTTGCGGGCCTGATCCTCTGCGTCGCGGCCTATGTCGCCTTGCGGGCTGTAACCTGAGCCTGGACCGGCCATGCCGAGGCCAGACCGACGGCGAGCATGTCGAACACGGTTCGGACTTTCAGACTCGTGCGAAGATCCCGGTGGGTCACCAACCAGACAGGGAAGGCGAGAGGCGGGAGGTCCGGCAGCAGTCGCCGCATGGTCGGATCGGCGTCTCCGACGCGCAGGGTCATTATTCCCACGCCCGCTCCGGCCCTGACCAGAGCCCATTGCGCCAGATGAGAGTCGGACACGATCCGCATTTGCTGCTCGGAGATCGGAAAGCCCAGCTCGCGCAGACCCTTCAGGAGCCAGTTCTGGCCCGGGTAGCCGATCATGTCGACGCCCTCCATATCTGCAGGCCTGACTGGCGTCGGGTGGCGTGAAAGCCAGTCCAGCGATGCGAAGAAGCCACCCTCGTCGGACGCTAGCCGCTTCACGATCAGATCGGGATGCTCGGTCGGATAGCTGCGGATGGCGATGTCGGCTTCGCGCCGCCTCAGGTCGGTGCGGTCATTGGCGACGACGATCTCGATCGTGAGGGCCGGATGCCGTCTGGTGATTTCGGCCACGACATCGGGCAACAGGGTCGTGGCGTAGACATCGCTTGCGGCGACAGCCACCGACCCCTGGAGGGTCTGGGTGCGACCGTCGGCCGCCAGGCTGGTGCGCGAGGCGGCCTCGCCCATGCCGCGGACATGATCCAGCAGTTCCAGACCGGCGTGAGTCAGGACAAGGCCTCGCCCGGCGCGCTCGAACAATACGACGCCGAGGGTCTGTTGCAGGGCCTCGACCTGCCGGCTCAGCGTGGGCTGACTGAGTTCCAGCGCCGCGGCGGCACGCGACAGGGAGCCGAGATCGGCCGTTGCGAGGAAGGCTCTCGCATGGTTCCAGTCGAAGCGAAGGGACCGCCAGTCGATACGTTCTTGCATAGGTCTGCTTCACGCGTGGTGCTGGTGAAAGCAAGCGGGGCGAAGGCATCGTCACGGCAGGGAGCCGTAGCCATGTCGATCTTCTCCTATAAATTCCGCCCGACTGCGAACGACGCGACGCGCGCCAGGTCGGGCTGGCGTTCCGGGATCGTCACGCTGTCAGCGATCGTCTTCGTGGTGTTGATTCCGATGCTGGAGATGAATGAGACCCATCTGCTAAGCCCGGACTGGCCCGCCCATGCCCGCTTTCATGAGGCCTGGCAGCTTTTGACCAATGCCGGGCTGGCGGTTCTGGCGCTCTGGCTGGCCGTTGCGCGTGGACGAGAACGACTGGCCGCAGGTCTGAGCCTGACCATCGCAGGATCTCTGATCCTCGCCTCGGCCCTCGAAGGTCTGTACGGCGGGGCCATCTCGCGCCCGGGAGGCGACGGTCATCAGCTGTTCGGACTGAGTGCGCCCATGCTGATCATGCTGACGCTGGCGACCGCCCTGCTGATAGCGGTCTGCCCCAAGCGGCGTCGACCTATCCATCTATGAATGACTGTATTCCGTTCCCGGACGGTCTCATCGGCGTCGTGAAACGCTAGAGCTTGGGTCCGCCCACCGCGACCAGGGTCGCAGCCGGGCCGCACGGATGGTCCATGCGGAGCTGGCGGCGCGATCGGCAAGCCAGACCGAGTACGAGCGTGATCGACAGACAAGATCAGACCCCGGGAGAAAGCCCCTTCATTGCGACGCGGCCGGACGCTGGCCGGCGCGGTGCGCCAGGAGCCGACGGCGTGCTGACGGCGTCTACGATCTTCTGGTTTGTCGTCGCGGTGACGGGGCAGGCGTTCTTCGCGATCTACATCGCGCTGTTCTACGGGGGCACGTCCTTGCGAGGAGACCTTCAGGCCTGGAACGAGGTTGTTCCCGGCCGGGTGGTCGCCGGCGATACGGTCGGCCTGTTCGCCATGGCGGCCCACGTCGCGCTGGCGTTCGTCGTCACGACCGCTGGTCCGCTTCAACTGATCCCGGCCCTGCGGGAGCGAATGCCCGGACTGCATCGCTGGACCGGGCGAGCTTATGTCGTCCTGGGTTTCATCATCGGCCTCGGCGGCCTTTACCTGATCTGGGGGCGTCGCGAGGCGGACGATACACTCCTGGGATCGTCGCCTCTCACGTTGAACGCGCTGCTGATCATGGGATTCGCCTGGATGACGGTCAGGAACGCCATGGCGCGACGGATCGACGTTCATCGGCGTTGGGCCCTGCGGTTGTTCCTCGCGATGAGCGGCGTCTGGTTCCTCAGGGTCGGCGTCATGATGTGGATCCTGACGATCGGAACCGAAGGTCTGGGGGAGCGGCTCGAAGGACCGGTCGGCACATTCCTCAAGTTCGCCTGCTACCTCTTCCCGTTGCTCGTCCTCGAGCTCTATTTCGCGGTCCGGCGCCAGCGGTCGGCCGCGCCGAAGTGGGCGATGGCCGCGTTGATGGCGGTGCTCACCCTGCCCATGGCGGCGGGGATCGGCATGGCGGCTATGGTGTTCTGGCTCCCGAATATCTGAGGGCGAGGCGTTGGATCGGCTCCGGCGACCAAGGTCGAGGGCCTTTCGGGATCGACGCGCTGTTGGCTCGACTGCGCGGTGACCTGGGCCAGGTCTGCGTCGACCCGTCGTCCGGGCGTAGAAAGTCCGCGCTCACCCCGCCGATGACGCCGCCCCATTTCGCCCATTTCGTTTGCGCATGATCTGAGGAGGGGCGACAGTGAACGCCTTCTTCCAGGCTGAGCTATGACAACGACGCCCCTGCCGCCCAGACACTATCCGACGCCACGCGCGAAGTGCGCCGATCTGGTCGTGCATCTGACCGGGCTGGCCTTCGCACTGTTCGGCGGCGGAGTGCTGCTGGGTCTGTCGGTGGCGCGGGGCGATCTGGGACTGGTCGTCGCGGTCGGGGTCTATGCGCTCGGCATGCTGGCCATGCTGGGGTTCTCGACGGCCTATAACTTCGCCAAGCCGCAGTGGCGGCCGCTGCTGCGTCGGCTGGATCACGCCGGCATCTTCCTGATGATCGCGGGCTCCTATACCCCCTTCACGACCCACAACCTGACCGGGGCCTGGGCCTGGGCGATGACCGGCACGGTCTGGGGCCTGGCCTTGCTGGGCGCCGTGGGCAAGCTGTTTCTGCCGGGCATCGGCAAGGGCCTGTGGGTCGCGATCTACATGGCGCTCGGCTGGCTGGTGGTCATCGCCTTCCAGCCGATGGTGGCCCACGGCTCCTGGATCGCCCTGATGCTGCTGGCCATCGGCGGCGCTCTCTACATGACCGGCGCGGTCTTCTACGTGCGCAAGAAGCTCAAGTGGTTCCGGGCCATCTGGCACGGCCATGTCGTGGCCGCCGCCAGCGTGCACTGGGCGGCCGTGCTCGTCGGCGTGGTCCTGACCGCCAACCACTAGGCCGCCCTAGGGCCTTCGATACCTCAGCGCATCGACCAGCGCCGTGAAGGCCGGCGTCGGCTGGCGGCGGCTGGGGTAGTAGAGGTGATAGCCAGGGAAGGGCGGGGACCAGTCTTCCAGCACGCGGACCAGTCGCCCGTCCGCGACCGCCTCCGTGATCTGGTCGTCCATCACGATGGACAGGCCCAGCCCCGACAGCGCCGCCGAGACCACCAGGTCCATGTCGTTGACGATCAGGGGGCCGTCGACGCGGACGTTCAGCGGCCGTCCGTCCTTCTCGAACTCCCAGACATAGAGGCCGCCGCGCGTCGGCAGACGCAGGTTGATGCAGGCGTGAGCCGTAAGGTCGTGCGGCGTCTGTGGGACCGGTCGTGCGGCAAAATAGGCGGGCGACCCCACGACGACCATCCGCATGTCCGGTCCGATCGGCACGGCGATCATGTCCTCGGCCAGATGCTCGCCGAGTCGCACACCGGCGTCGAACCGCCCTTCGGCCAGATCGATCATCCGGTAGTCGGTGGCGATCTCGACCCGGACGTCGGGATAGAGGGGCAGGAACCGCTCCAGCACCGGCCACAGCACCGTCTGGGCCGCGTGTTCGCCTGATGTGATGCGGATGGTTCCCGAGGGCCGGTCGCGAAGGGCGCTCAGCGCCTCGATCCGCGCATCGATGCCGTCGAAGGCGGGACGCAGGGCCTCGCTCAGACGTTCTCCGGCCTCGGTCGGGGTCACGCTGCGGGTCGTGCGGATCAGAAGGCGCAGCCCCAGTCGCGCCTCCAGCCGCCGGATCGTGTGGCTCAGCGCCGACTGCGACAGGCCCAGTCGCGCCGCCGCGCGTGTAAAGCTGCGCTCCTCGGCCACGGCCAGGAAGGCGGCGAGGTCGCCGAGCTCGTCCCGCTTCATTCATGATCTCCATTCATAGGATCATGCCGATCATAGCGGGTAATCGGGCGGCCGGTCGCGGCCTATCTTGCCGTCATCGACGGTGAGGGCTTCAGGCCTTCGCCGCGCCAGCCGTGAAGGATCGCCCCATGAAGACCATCGGATACGCCGCCCAGTCCACCACGACCCCGCTGGCGCCATGGGAGTTCGATCGTCGCGAACTGCGCGCCAACGATGTGGCCATGGAGATCCTTTACAGCGGCGTCTGCCACTCCGACCTGCACCAGGCGCGCAACGACTGGGGCTGGTCGTCCTATCCGGTGGTGCCGGGCCACGAGATCATCGGCGTCGTCACCGCCGTCGGCTCCGACGTGAAGAAGTTCAAGGAAGGCGACCGCGTCGGCGTCGGCTGCATGGTCGACAGCTGCCAGCACTGCGACCAGTGCGACAAGGGCGAGGAGCAGCTCTGCCGCCACGGCAACACCCAGACCTACAACGGCAAGGACCGGATCACGGGCGAGCCGACCTACGGCGGCTATTCCAAACATCTGGTGGTGCGTGAGGAGTTCGTCCTGTCGGTGCCGGACGCGCTGGACATCACCAAGGCTGCGCCTCTGCTTTGCGCCGGCATCACGACCTGGTCGCCGCTGAAGACCTGGGGGGTCAAGGCCGGCAGCCGCGTCGGCGTCATCGGCCTGGGCGGCCTCGGCCACATGGCGGTCAAGCTGGCCGCCGGTCTCGGCGCTCACGTCACGGTGCTGAGCCGCACCGCCGACAAGGAGGCCGATGCGAAGGAGCTCGGCGCGCACGAACTGCTGGTTTCGTCCGACAAGGCGGCGATGAAGGCGGCGGCCAACAGCCTCGACCTGATCATCGACACCGTGCCGGTGAAGCACGACCTCAACCCCTATATGCCGCTGCTCGACATCGACGGGACCCTGGTCATCGTCGGTCAGCTGGGCCCGATGGACGAGATGTCGACCCTGCCTCTGCTGATGGCCCGTCGCCGCGTCTCCGGCTCGCCGATCGGCGGCATCCGCGAGACCCAGGAGATGCTCGACTTCTGCGCCGAGAAGAACATCCATCCCGACGTCGAGATGATCCGCATGGACGAGATCAACCACGCCTTCGACCGGATGGAGAAGTCCGACGTCCGCTACCGCTTCGTCATCGACATGGCCTCGCTGGACGCGCCTGCGGCCTGATCTTCGACGACGCCTTTTTCCCCAAGGACTGACATCATGAAAACCCGTATTCTCGGAGCCTCCGGTCTGGAGGTCTCCGCCATTGGTCTCGGCTGTATGGGACTGAGCTTCGGCTATGGCCCGGCGACGGACACGAAGACCGGCGTCAGCCTGATCCGCGCCGCCGTGGACAAGGGCGTGACCTTCTTCGATACCGCCGAGGTCTACGGTCCCTGGGCCAATGAGCTCATTGTCGGCGAGGCGCTGGAACCCGTGCGCGACCAGGTCCGGATCGCCACCAAATTCGGTTTCGATATCGGCGACGACGGTGAGCGTCGAGGCGGGCTGAACAGCCGGCCCGAGCGCATCCGTCAGGTGGCGGAAGCTTCGCTGAAGCGGCTGCGCACCGACCGCATCGACCTGTTCTACCAGCACCGCGTCGATCCCTCCGTGCCCATGGAGGATGTGGCCGGGACGGTCCGCGACCTGATCGCAGAGGGCAAGGTCAAGCATTTCGGCCTGTCGGAGGCCGGCGTCGACGCCATCCGTCGCGCCCATGCGGTGCAGCCGGTGGCGGCCCTGCAGAGCGAATACTCCCTGTTCTGGCGCGAGCCGGAGGCGGAAATTCTGCCCCTGCTGGAAGAACTCGGAATCGGCTTCGTGCCGTTCAGCCCCTTGGGCAAAGGCTATCTGACCGGGGCGATCACGCCTCAGACGACCTTCGGCGCCGATGACTTCCGCGCCAGCGTGCCCCGGTTCGACGCCGACAACCTGAACGCCAACTTCGCCTTGGTCGAACAGCTCAAGCTCATCGCCGCCGACAAGGGCGCGACGCCCGCCCAGATCGCTCTGGCCTGGTTGCTGGCGCGCAAGCCCTGGATCGTGCCCATCCCCGGCACGACCAAACTGCATCGGCTGGAGGAGAATCTTGGCGGCGCCGAGGTCGAGCTGACGGCGGCCGACCTTCAGGCCATCGAGGACCGGCTGGGCGATATCCCCCTGACCGGGGAGCGCTACACCCCGGCCGCCCAAGCCATGATCAACCGCTGACCTGACGCCTGTCCAAAGCTTCATCTTCGCCGCCCCAATCCCGCCTCAATCCGCTACAAATGTAGCGCTACAAATGTAGCGTCAATACAGGAGTGCGGGCGATGATCGAGGGGCTGCCGAGGCGGGAGCGAGAGGTGTTCGAACTCCTCTGTCGTCTGGAGGTCGCGACCGCCGCCGCCGTGCGTGCGGCCATGCCCGATACATTGAGCGATTCCGCCGTGCGGACCCTGCTGAAGCGACTGGAAGATCGCGGGCTGGTGTCGCGGGCGGCGGGCGGGGACGGGTTCGACTATCGGCCCGTTCCCCGCACTGAGACCGTCGCCGCCGGCGCACTGAAGCGGATGGTCGACACCTTCTTCGCCGGGTCCGCCGCCAGTGCCGCCACGGCCCTTCTGGGCATGGGTGAGCCGCTGAAGCCCTCCGAGATCAAGGCGCTGGAAAAGCTGCTCGACGCCGCGCGGGAGCGGGACCGGTGAGCGCCGCCCTTCTGGTCGCCCTTCTGGCCAAGTCGTCGGTCGTCGCGGCCCTTGGCCTCGCCCTGTCGGCCACCGTCGCCCGTCGCGCCGAGGACCGGGTCGATGTGCTGCGCGCCACCGTCTGCATCCTGTTGGCCCTGCCGACATTGATGACCTTCGGCCCGGCGCTGAGCCTCGCCCTGCTGCCCGCGACCGCTCAGGCCGCCACGCCGCTGGCCCTGTGGAGCGGCGACCTGCATCCTGTGGAGGGTGTGACCGTCTCCGGCGCCCTGTTGTTGCCGTCGCTGGGACAGACGCTTGCGCTCGTCTGGACCGTCGGCGCCCTGATCGTCGCCGGCCGGTTCGCTCTCGGGGTCTGGACCCTCTCGCGTTGGACCGAGGCGGGCAAGCCGGTGAAGGCCGAGATCTGGACCGAGGCCCTGCGCACGTTCGCGCCCACCGCCCGTCCGGAACTGAAATCCAGCGACCGGATCACCAGCCCGCTGAGCTGGGGCCTTCCCCCCGGCGCGGTCCTGATCGACCCGGCCACTCTCTCGCGTCCCCAGACGGCCGCCGCCGTCATGGCCCACGAGGTGGCCCACATCCGCCGTCGCGACTGGCTGTTCCTCGTCCTGTCGCGTCTGACCCTCGCCCTGTTCTGGTTCAATCCCTTGGTCTGGGTGCTGCACCGCAGCCTGATCGAACACTCCGAGGAGGCGGCCGACGCCGTCGCCGTCGGACAGGTGGATCGTCACGCCTACGCCCGCGCCCTGATCGGCCTCGCCGCCGCCTCGGGCCCGCAAACTCCCACATTGGCCGCGACCGCGATGGCGGGCGACGGCCGTTTCTTGACCCGAAGGATTGCTGCTCTCATGACCGACAAGTCCCCCGCACGTCGCCCCGTCGTCATCCTGACCGCCGTCGCCGCCCTGGCCGCCGTGGCCACCCCGATCGCCGCTCTGGAGCTGCATTCCCGCGCGCCTCAAGCCGTCCACGCCGTCTTCGCGCCGGTTTCCCCCGCTTCGGCCGCCGTCATCGCCCAGGTCGCCCCTGCCGAGCCCCGCGCCGCCGCCGCCGTCGCTCCGACCGCAGAAACTCGCACGGGCTTCTTCAACCTGGCCGCCTTCGGTTTCCCGGCCCCTAAGCCGCCCGCGCCGCCCGCGCCGCCGTCCCTGATCGCTCCGCCCGCGCCTCCGGCTCCGCCCGCGCCCGTCGGCATGGTCGCGCCTCCGGCTCCCCCGGCGCCGCCGGCCCCGCCCGCGCCTTCGGCCTCCGGCCGCCAGCATGTCCACATCTATAACGGCCGCAACTGGGAGGATCTGACCCCGGAGGAACGTGAGCGCGCCGAGGAAGCTCTTCAGGACGCCGCCGAAGCCCGCCAGGCCGCGACCGAAGCCCGTCTTCAGGCCGATCAGCATCGCCGCACCGCCGAAATCGCCCGTCGCCAGGCGGACCGTGAGCGCATGCAGGCCGACCGGGCTCGCCAACAGGCCGGCGCCGCCCGGTTCGCCGCCGACCAGGCTCGCGCCGCCGGCGAGCATGCCCGCGCGATCGGCCTCGCCCACGCCGCCGAGGGCCGCGCCACCGCCGACCGCGCTCGCGCTCACGCCATGGCGGCGGCCCGCGAGGCCCGCGCCGACGCTCGGGTCAACATGCGCGCCGGCGTCGTCAACATGCGTCGCGGCGCCGAACAGCTGCGGCAGGAGAGCCGCCGTCTGGAGGACCCGGTCTACCGCGCCCGCCAGATCCGCGAGAACGCCGCCCGCGGCAACACGGTGACCGACGCCGAACTGATCGCTGCGGGTCGCCGGATGCCCGCACAGGCCGCCGAGATGGAGCGGAACGCCGACGAACTGGCCGCTCGGGCCGAAGATCAATGATCCGACGGGCGGTTCGACGCACGCCACGCTGATGGCCGCGCCGGACCGCCTCGTCTAGGGTCCACGGGAATCGACAAGAGACCCGAATGGCCCGCACTCCGACGACCTCCGCTGCGACCCCGCGTCCCCGGAAACCCCGCGCGATCAAGGCGGCGCCCGGCGTCGCCGTCCCGGATGCGGTCGAACCGACGCCCGGCCCGCCCGCGAAGAAGCCGATCTGGACCCACCTCTATTTCCAGGTGCTGGTCGCCATCGGTCTCGGCGCCCTGATCGGCCATTTCTGGCCGAGCTTCGGCGAAAGTCTGAAACCCCTCGGCGACGCCTTCATCAAGCTGGTGAAGATGATCATCGCCCCGGTGATCTTCCTGACCGTCGCCCTGGGCATCGCCCACCTGAGGGATCTCGGAAAGGTCGGAGCCGTCGCCGCCAAGGCCTTCGCCTATTTCCTGACCTTCTCGACTCTGGCCCTCGTGGTCGGCCTGATCGTCGCCAATGTGGTGCGGCCCGGCGCCGGCATGAACGTCGATCCGGCCACCCTCGATCAGGGTCTGGTCCAGGGCTACAGCGCCGCGGCCCACGACAGCACCATCGTCGGCTTCCTGATGAACATCATCCCTGACACGGTCGTGGGGGCCTTCGCGGGCGGCGCCATTCTTCAGGTGCTGTTCTTCGCCATCCTGTTCGGCATCTCTCTGGCCGCCATCGGCGAGCGGGCGCGGCCGGTGATGACCTTGCTGGAAAGCACGTCCGAGGCCTTCTTCAAGCTGGTGGCGATCCTGATGAAGGCCGCGCCCATCGGGGCCTTCGGCGCCTTCGCCTTCACCATCGGCCGCTACGGCATCGAGTCGGTGATCAGCCTCGCGGCCCTCGTCGCCACCTTCTACCTGACCTCGGCCCTGTTCGTGGTCGTGGTTCTGGGCGCCGTCGCCCGGGTCAACGGTTTCTCGATCTTCAAACTGATCCGCTACCTGAAGGAGGAGTTGCTGCTGGTCCTCGGCACCTCGTCGTCCGAGGCGGCTCTGCCCAGCCTGATCGACAAGATGGAGAAGGCCGGGTGCGACAAGCCGGTGGTCGGTCTGGTCGTGCCGCTGGGCTATTCGTTCAACCTCGACGGCACCAACATTTACATGACCCTGGCGGCCCTGTTCATCGCCCAGGCCTGCGGCATCGACCTGACCCTGGGTCAGCAGGTCCTGCTTCTGGGTGTCGCCATGCTGTCGTCCAAGGGTGCGGCGGGCGTGACCGGCGCCGGTTTCATCACCCTGGCCGCGACCCTGGCCGTGGTGCCGACCGTGCCGATCGCGGGCATCGCCCTGATCCTCGGCGTCGACCGGTTCATGAGCGAGTGCCGGGCGCTCACGAACTTCATCGGCAACGCCGTCGCGACCATCGTCGTGGCGCGCTGGGAAGGCGGGCTGGATCGCGACCGGCTGGATGCGGCGCTGGCGGGTGCGCCGACGGCCGTCAACATCGGCTCAAGGGAAACCGACGCGGACTGACCACGCTTCTCGTACCGTGCATCCCGCGAAAGCGGGGATGCACCGAAGCTGCACTGATCGAAGGAAATAATTCCTCTCACGACCTTGCGCCCCGCGACAGCATCGCCATTTCACCAGAACGGTCTTTGACACGTCGCACCCACGAGCCTGAACGCAGCGCGACTCTGTCGAGTCTGTAGAGTCTATTTTGGAGTCGCGCCGCTCACCCCACCAGCGCCACTCGCTCCTCGGCGGTCAGCATCCGCCATGCGCCCTCGGGCAGATTGTTCAGATGGATCGGCCCGATCCGTACACGGAGCAAGTCCACCACATCCAGATCGGCATGCTCGCACATCCGCCGGATCTGGCGGTTGCGGCCCTCGGTCAGGATGAACTTCAGTCGCTGCTGCTCCATCCGCGACACCCGCGCATACTTCAGCTGGCGCCCGTCCAGCATGATGCCGTGCCGCAGCAGGTTGAGTTTCTTCTCCGTGACGTCGCCGGCGACGCGAACGAGGTATTCCTTGTCGAGCTTCGACTCAGGCCCGATCACGGCCTTGGCCACCACGCCGTCAGAAGACAGCATCAGCAACCCCCGCGAATCCTCGTCGAGCCGTCCGATGGGGGGCAGGGACGCGTCGGCCGCAGGCGTCACGCCGTCGCCGATGCGGTTGGCGTCGGTCAGCAACCGCACCGCCGGGATCTTGTCCGGTTCGGGCTGTCCCGAGACGTAGCCCATCGGCTTGTGCATCACGATGGTCACGCCCGCCGCCAGCGCCGTCGTCGCGCGCTCGGACAGGGTCAGGGTCTGGCCCGCCTCGATCTTGCGACCGGCGTCGGTGACGACCTGTCCGTCGATGGAGACCAGGCCGTCGGCGATCAGGGCGTCGGCCTCGCGGCGCGAACAGACGCCCGACTGGCCCAGCCATTTGTTGATCCGGCTGGGCTCGGCGCCGTCATAGGTGCGGGAAAAGGCCAATGCGTGCTCAGTCGGCCGCGAGGGCGGCGGTCGCCACGGCGGCGTCCTCGGCGGCCGAGGCGCCCGACACGCCGATGGCGCCGACGATATGGCCGTCCACGATGATCGGAATGCCGCCGGCGATCGGCAGGGAATCGTCGTTGGCCAGGCTGACGGTGCGACCCGCCAGGACCCGCTCCTCCATCGTGGAGGTCGCGAGGCGATAGCGGGCCGCCGTAGAGGCCTTCCTCTGGGCGACGTAGATCGATCCGTACTGGGTGTCGTCCATCCGGGCGAAAGCCACCAGTTCGCCGCTCGGTTCGACGACGGCGACGGCCATCCGGTGACCGCCGGTACGCGCCGCCGTGATGGCCCGGTCGATCAAAGCCTCGGCGGCGGCCAGCGAGATCGGCGCGCCATAGGACGGCGGGCTGGCCTGTTTGGAGATCCCGGACGTGGTCTGGGCCATGGCGACGGGCGCAAGGCCGGCCGGGGCGACGGCGGCGAGCGCCAGGGCGAGAATCAGGGCTTTCATGGTCGGAACTCCGGTCAGGCGCGGCGGAAAAGAAGCATCAGGTTGTTGGCGGGCATCTCGACGCGGCGGGTCAGATGAAGGCGATGGGCTTTGGCGACGGCGACGACGTCGTCCAGTTCGCGCAGGCTCCAGGCCGGATCGCGGGCCTTCAGGCTTTCGTCGAAGGCGGCGTTGGAGGGAGCGAGGGGAACATCGGTCTCGCGGTAGGGGCCGTAGAGAATCAGCAGGCCGCCGGGATCTGGCACGACGCGCCCCGCGCCGGCCATCAGCCCCTCGGTCGCGGCCCAGGAGCTGATGTGGACCATGTTGGCGCAGAAGATGACCTGCGCATCGACCTCGGGCCAGCCGTCCGGATCGGCGGCGTCCAGAGCCAGGGCGGGGGCGAGGTTCGGCAGGCCGGCCTCGGCCGTCCAGGCGGCGATGCTGGCGCGGGCCTCCGGCGAGGGGTCGCTGGGCGTCCAGGTCGCGGCGGGCAGGGCGCGGGCGAAGGCGATGGCGTGCTCGCCGGAACCCGACGCGATCTCCAGCACATGGGCGCGGGCAGGCAGGTGGGCGCGCAGAATCTCGAGAATCGGCGCGGTGTTGCGGGCCACGGCGGGAGAGGCGAGGGCGCCTTGCGGAGCGGCGGTCTGGACGGAATCGAGCGTCTGCACGGCCCCGGGATACAGCCGCCGGACCCCGAGCGCGACCGGATTCGGCCCATCGGCGTGCATGGGCGGGGTGGGACGGGGCGAAATCTTGCAACGGTTGACGTTACGTCGCTGTAGGTGTCTTTGCGGCTGTTACAGCCCGTGAGGCCTTGTAACATTCGGAAAAGGCCACGGCGGCGACAGACCAGCCGGGCCTGCATCAGGAGAGTTCGCGTGGAATCCAGCACCGCCGTACCGGGCCTTCGCCCGGCGCCGACCCGTCACCATGGCCTGATCGCATGGGTCGAACAGATCGCCGCCCTGACCAAGCCTGCCCGCGTCCACTGGTGCGACGGCTCGGAGGCCGAGAAGGCCGCGATCATCGCCGACCTGATCGACAAGGGCACTCTGAAGGCCCTCGACCAGACCAAACGCCCCGGAGGCTATTACGCAGCGTCCGATCCGCGCGACGTCGCCCGCGTCGAGAGCCGCACCTTCATCTGCTCCGGAGACGAACAGGACGCCGGCCCGACCAACAACTGGTCCGATCCGGTCGAGATGCGCGAACGCATGGCCGGCCTGTTCGACGGCTGCATGGCGGGACGGACCATGTACGTCGTGCCCTTCTCCATGGGGCCGCTGGGATCGAAGATCAGCGCCCTCGGCGTCGAGATCACCGACAGCGGCTATGTGGCCGTGTCGATGGGCGTCATGACCCGGATGGGCCAGCCAGCGCTCGACGTGCTCGGCGAGGACGGCGTCTTCGTGCCGGCCGTGCATACGCTGGGCGCGCCGCTGGCCGAGGGCGAGGCCGACGTGCCGTGGCCCTGCAATGCCGACAAATGGATCGTCCACTACCCCGAGACGCGCGAGATCTGGTCCTACGGTTCTGGCTACGGCGGCAACGCCCTGCTGGGCAAGAAATGCTACGCCCTGCGCATCGCCTCGGTCATGGCCCGCGATGAGGGCTGGCTGGCCGAGCACATGCTGATCCTCAAGCTGACCAACCCCGAGGGGCAGGCCAAATACATGGCTGCCGCCTTCCCGTCGGCCTGCGGCAAGACCAACCTGGCCATGCTGCAGCCTTCGATCCCCGGCTGGAAGGCCGAGACCATCGGCGACGACATCGCCTGGATGCGTTTCGGCGACGATGGGCGTCTCTACGCCGTAAACCCGGAAGCCGGCTTCTTCGGCGTGGCGCCCGGCACGAGCCGCAACACCAACCAGAACGCCCTGGCGACGCTGGCGACCAACACCGTCTTCACCAACACGGCCCTGACGGCCGACGGCGACGTCTGGTGGGAAGGTCTCACGAAGGACGCGCCCGAGGGCATGACCAACTGGAAAGGCGAGCCTCACGACCCGGCCTCAGGCGAGCCCGCCGCCCACCCGAACGCCCGCTTCGCCGCGCCCGCGTCCCAGTGCCCGACCATCGCGCCGGAGTGGGAGGACCCCAGGGGCGTGCCGATCGACGCCATCCTGTTCGGCGGCCGTCGCGCCTCGGCCGTGCCCTTGGTGACCGAGGCCTTCGATTGGGAGCACGGGGTCTTCATGGGCTCGACCGTGGCCTCCGAGGGCACGGCTGCGGCCGAGAACGCCATCGGGACCCTGCGTCGCGACCCGTTCGCGATGCTGCCCTTCTGCGGCTACAACATGGGCGACTATTTCGCCCACTGGCTGGCCCTCGGCGAGAAGGCCGATCCGGCGAAACTGCCGGGCGTTTTCTTCGTCAACTGGTTCCGCAAGGACGAGGACGGCCGCTTCGTCTGGCCCGGCTTCGGCGACAACGCGCGCGTCCTGAAGTGGATTTCGGAGCGACTCGACGGCAAGGCCGAAGCGACCGACACGGCCGTTGGCCGCGTGCCCACCCGCGCCGCCCTGGATCTCGACGGTCTGTCGCTGTCGGATCAGGCCCTTTCGACCCTGCTCGACGTCGACGTCGACGTCTGGTCCGAGGAAGCCGCCCTGATCCCCGAGTTCTACGCCCAATTCGCCGACCGCCTGCCCACCGCCCTGTGGCGCCAGTACGATGCGCTGGTGGACCGTCTGGACGCGGCGCGCGACCTGCGTTCGGCGGAACTGGCCGCTGAGTAAGGCTTGAAATCCCCGCCCGGCCGGTCGAAGGACCGGCCGTGGCGGATCTCTCCTGTGACATCGTGGTGATCGGGGCCGGCGTGCTGGGCCTGTCGGTTGCCGCCGAGCTGACCGCGCGCCGGCATGACGTCCGCGTGGTCGATCCGGGCGGGCCCAACGCCTCGTCGGTCGCGGCCGGGATGATCGCTCCTGCGTTCGAGAGCCTGCTGGACGGCGCCGATGCGGAGCGTGCGGCCCTGTTGCGGGACGCATCGGCACTTTGGCCGGCCTTCGCGGCGCGGTCGGGACTTCTGCTGGACAGGACATCCGCCGAGTGGCGCGGGTCGGATGCGGGTGAGGTCGCCGGAGCGCTCAGCCGTCTGGGCTTCCGGGTAAAGGCGGAGGGCGATGTCGTCCGCGCCGAAAGCGACATCCGCATCGACGCGGAAGCCGCCCTCGAGAGGCTGAGGGTCGGGCTGGGCGAGAGATTCGTCGTCGCCGAGGCGCGGAGCGCCAAACGCACGCCGGAAGGCTGGCGTGTCGGGACTACGGCGGGTCCGATCGACGCTCGCCAATTGATCGTCGCGACCGGGGTCGCCGCCACATTGCCGGGCCTGCCGGACGTGGTCGCGGGCGTCATCGACGCGATCGAGCCGATCGCCGGCCAGATCGGGCGGACCGGTGCGCGCTTGACCGATCGGGTTGTGCGCGGCGTGGGAGGCTATGTGGCGCCGGCGGCGGCTGGGTCGCTGATCGGGGCGACGATGGTTCACGGGAGCCGGGAGACGGCGCCCGATCCAGCGGCGTCGGCGAGGCTGGTTGAGGTCGCCACGCGCCTGTCAGGAGCTTCCGCACCGGATGTCGAATGGCGCGGGGGCGTGCGCGGGGCGACGCCGGATGGCCTGCCGCTGGCTGGGCCGGTCGGGGATGGACTGCACCTGGCGCTGGCGCCGAGGCGGAACGGGTGGCTGTTGGGGCCCTTGGTCGCACGGGTCGTGGCGGACGGAATCGAAGGGCGGCCGCGCGGATCGCATGCGGCCGCCCTCGACCCGCTGAGGTTTGGTCCCCAGTCATTTTAAAGGGTCTGAGGTTCAGTCCTCCGGCAGGGCGAAGCGGATGCCGATGCTGACCTGGGCGCCGTCGACCGCCTGGCCGTCCACAGTCTGGGGGCTCATGCGGAAGTAGCGGGCCAGTTGCTGGGCCGAACGGCCGAAGCCGTAGCCTCCGGGCGTTTCCGACACGACCGTGCATCCGGTGACCGTGCCCGCCGCCTGGACGCGGCAGCTGAGGGTGGCGGAACCCTCGACCTCCCCGTTGATGGCGCGCGAGGGGTAGGCGCGGGTCAGCTGGTCGCCGGTGGGACGGCTGATCCACTGCGGCGAGCGGATGACCGGCGGGCCGCGGGGCGTCTCGACGGCCGGTTCGCTGGCCGTGCCGGTCGCGGTCGCCGGATCGACGAGGACGGTGGTGTTGATCACCGGTCCGGTCGCGGCCGTCGGGATGTCGGGAATGACCGTGTGCAGGGTCTCGACGTTCGTGGGCGGCGCCTCGGGGCGGTGAACCGGCGGGTTCGGGGCCGGCGGCGTCGTGGCGACGACGGGCGGCGGCTTGCGCTCGAGACGGAACATGGTGGTATCGACGACGCGGGGTTCGGTCGGGTCCGGCTGCATCTTGATCTCGAAGCGCTGGTAGTAGAGCGCCGTGCCGACCCCGATGTGGGCCAGGGCGACCACGCTGATCGCGATCCAGGTGGCGCGGGGCAGGGGCTTGCGCCGCTCGCCGAAGTCGATGGGGCTGACCAGTCCGGGGCCGCCCGCGGTTTGTATCATCATGGCCGTCACTTCCCTCTTGTATGCCGCTCCCCAGCAACCCACGGGAGAATGACGCGCGCGGTCCGTGGCGGGATTGGGGCGTCCGAAACCACCGTTTCTGACTGAACGTCGATCAGGAAACTGTGTGGTGCGGAAGCGACGCCGTTAACGGACATTAACGCTCGATTAACCATGATCTCCGAGCCTCCCGCTATGAGCGTCGGAGCGATTCCAGCGTCGGGAGGGGTGGAGGCCGCGATTCGTCGCGCCGCCAGCAGCACCGGCGTGGACTACGACTTCCTGATGCGCACCGCACGCCGGGAGAGTTCGTTCAACCCCAACGCCAAGGCGCCGACGTCATCCGCCTCGGGCCTGTTCCAGTTCATCGAGCAGACTTGGCTGGCGACGGTCAAGCAGCACGGCGCCAAGCACGGATACGGCCAGTACGCCGACCTGATCCATCGCGGATCGGACGGGCGCTGGCGCGTCGAGGGTTCGGCGCGGAATGTCGTGCTGGACCTGCGGTTCGATCCGCAGGCCGCCTCCACCATGGCCGGAGAGCTGACGGCGTCCAACGCCGCCTATCTGCGCGGCCGGACGGGGCAGGAGCCGGGCGCCGGCGACCTCTACGCCGCTCACTTTCTGGGCCCGGCCGGGGCGGCCCAGATCATGGAGGCCATGCAGACCCGTCCGGGATCCAGCGCAGCGGCCATGTTCCCTCAGGCGGCGGCGGCCAACCGGTCGATCTTCTATCGCGACGGGCGGGCGGCGACGGTGGCCGAGGTGCACGCCAATCTGCAGCGGACGGCCGGGGAGGGCGGAGTGGTCGCTCCCGTCGGTCCGCAGGCGCCGCTGCTGAGCGAACAGGATCAGGCCCTGGCGGCGCGTCTGGACCGGCTGAAACAGGATCAGAGCCTGCTGGCCCTGCTGCTGGGCCAGGACGGGGACGGGAAGGGCGGCGGCTTCGGCGGGGCCTTCTCACCGGACGTCAAATCGGGCGTCTGAGCCCATAGTAAACCGGGCGTTAAGCCTGCAGGCTCACCCTGACGTCGTCCGACCGCGACTCGCCAGAAGAACCCCATGACCGCCCACCGCGCCCGCCTGACCGAGTTCGACATTCGCCGCCTGATCAAGGCGACCGACGACGACGAACGCGCCTCGGCCGCGCACAAGCTGTGCCGCAGCATCGACCGTGCGGACCTGACCGACGAGGACCGCGAGGCGGCCCAGAAGATCATGCGTGTGCTGGCCAACGACGCCGCCGAACTGGTCCGCCGGGCCTTGGCGGTGACGCTGAAGAGCTCGGATCTGTTGCCGCGCGACGTGGCGAGGATTCTGGCGTCCGATGTCGATTCCATCGCCCTGCCGATCATCGGATCTTCGCCCGTGTTCAGCGACGAGGACCTGATCGAGATCGTACGCGCCGGCTCGGCTGTGCGTCAGGTCGCGATCGCCGCGCGCCCGACGGTGTCGCGGGATGTCGCCGATGTGCTGAGCTCCGACGGCTGCGAGACCGCGGTACGGACCCTGGCGTCCAACGACAACGCGGACATTTCCGAAGGCGCGATGGGCAAGGTGGTCGACCGGTTCGGCGACACGCCCGAGATCGTGGCGGCGCTGGCCTATCGCCAGGTCCTGCCGCTGGACATCACCGAACGGCTGGTGGCGCTGGCGTCGGACGCCGTGCGCGAGCATCTGATCACCCGCCATGCCGTGGCTCCGGAGACGGCCATCCGGCTGTCCAACTTCGCCCGCGAGCGCGCGACCGTCGATCTGATCGACCAGGCCGGCGCCAGCGCAGACCTCGCGACCTTCGTGGCCCAGCTGAATACGCGCAAGGCCCTGACGGCGTCGCTGCTGTTGCGGGCTCTCGCGCGGGGCAAGATGACCCTGTTCGAACATGGGGTCGCCGAACTGTCCTCGACCCCGCATCAACGGGCCTGGCTGATGGTGCATGACGCCGGGCCGCTGGGGCTCAAGGCGATCTACGACCGCGCCGGTCTGCCGCCGCGCCTGTTCCAGGCGTTCCGGGCCGGCGTCGACACCTGGCGTCAGCTGTCGGCCGAGGGGGCCGATACGTCCGGCGAGGCGTTCCGCGAGCGGATGCTGGAGCGGTTCCTGACCCAGCGCCCGAACGCGCCGCGGGACGACCTGGCCTATCTGATGGAGCGGCTGGATCAGCCGGCGGCCAGCCCGGGTCGGATGACGGCGGCGAACGCGGCCTGACCCCTTTCGTCCGTTTTGTCATGACGAGCGTAGCGTGACGAAACGTGACCAAACGGACGAAATGCTTCGTTGTTCTCAGTAAAATTAAAGCCTTGGCGCAGGGGTTTTGTGCGCCTTTCGTCAGTTGCCTTACGCCTTGCGTTCGTCTGCTCACCTGGATTGTCAAAGGCCGGATGATGACAGTGTACGCGCGATTTGAAGGGCGCCTCACATAAAGGCTTTCGTCAGGGCCGGGCGTTGATTTCAAAGGCGGATTCGGACGGTGCGTTGATGGGTGTCAACGCAAAACCCTCTCCCGTTGGGAGAGGGCTTGAGGCTCGCAGAGCGGAGCGACGTACCCAGCCGAAAGGGTGAGGGTCGTGCGTTTTGAGGTGAGGCTCGGCCCTCACCCTTTGGCTGCTGCGCGCCGCCCTTCGGGTCGCGCAAGGACGACGGCTATCGCCGCCGTGCGCTCAAACCCTCTCCCAACGGGAGAGGGAACAGCAGCCTAGCCCGCCCGGTGGGCGGCGACCTTGGCTTCGAGGGTTTCGGAGAGGACGCGGCCGGTGGGGTGGTCGTCGGTCTGGATCTGGTCGCGGACGACGGCGCGGATGGCGTCGATGTGGGCGTCGATCAGCATCATCGGCGCGTCGAGGCGCTTGATCGGATCGTCCATCAGCCTGCACAGCGAACCGGCGAGGCGGGTGACCAGCGGATACTGGTAGGTTGCGCCGAGACCCTTCAGGTCGTGGGCGCGGAAATACAGGGCCTCGGCGGTTTCGGCGTTGTAGCCGTTGGCGCGGATGCCGGCCTGGGCGGCGTCGAGCTTGGTGATCTCGTCCTGGAGCCATTGGCCGAACTGGCTCGACATGGCTTTCAGGGCCTCTTCGGCCTTGGCGATGGCGTCGGCGTTGATGCCGCCGAAGCCGCCGCCGACCTTGGCGCGCAGCATGTTGGGCGGACGGATGACCTGAGCCGGGTTGCTCACGATGAACTCCTGAAGACCTAGGATCGCAGGATGCACCAGGCCCCTTAAGAACCCGTGACCTGAGCTCAGCCGGTGAATTGTTCTGCCAGGACGCGTTCCTCGAACGATCGGCCGGCGTCGAACAGCATGGTCAGGCCGACGTCGCGGCGCTCCTTGACCGCGACCTTCACGACGCGACGGATCTCGAGGCCGTCGGCGACGGCGCTGACCGGGCGTTTGTCGGCTTCCAGCACCTCGAACTCGACCTTGGCGCGGTGGGACAGGAGGGCGCCGCGCCATCGGCGCGGGCGGAAGGCGCTGATCGGCGTCAGGGCCAGCATGCGGGCGTCCAGAGGGATGATCGGGCCGTGCGCCGACAGGTTATAGGCGGTCGAACCGGCGGGCGTTGCGACCATGCAGCCGTCGCAGGCCAGCTCCTCCAGCCGCACCTTGCCGTCGACGCTGATCTTCAACTTGGCCGACTGACGCGTCTGGCGCAGCAGGGAGACCTCGTTGATGGCCAGACCCGTGTGGACCGCGCCGCTTTCCGTCCAGGCGTCCATCTGCAGCGGGTGGATGACGGCGCGGCCGGCGGCGGCGATACGCCCGGGCAGATCGTCTTCCTCGTAGTCGTTCATCAGAAAGCCGACCGAGCCCCGGTTCATGCCGTAGACCGGGATCTTGCGCATCAGGTTGGCGTGCATCGTCTCCAGCATGAAGCCGTCGCCGCCCAAGGCCACGATCACGTCGGCCTGGGCCTCGGGCACATGGCCATAGCGTTCGGACAGCCGTTCGCGGGCCTGCCGGGCCTCGGGGCGGTCGCTGGCGCAGAAGGCGATGCGAAGAGAAGACGGGTCTATGCTCACCCGACCACGAGAAGCGGAGCCGGCGAGGTAAGTCAAACGCCGTGACGGATCGTCACCCGCCGATGTGACCCATCAGGGCGCGGAACTCGCGCATGGCGGCCGAGGGCGGCAGGGTCATGCGGCCCGCATAGCCTTCGTCGCCGTCGCCGGGCCAGCCGCCGCTCAGCTTGCGGATCTCCTCGAGCACGGCCGGGAAGACGGCGCGGTCGATGCCGACAGCGGCGCAGGCCAGGAACAGGGCGTCCGGGCTGGGGCGCACGATGGCGGCGCGGATATGGGTGATCGGGAAGCCGCCGAGGGCCGCGATGCCATGCTCGAACAGGCTCAGGCGCTTCTCGCGGACGGCGCGGATCAGGAAGCCCGCCCGCAACTGACCGGCGCTCTGCAGCTTGGCGACGAGACGGCGTTCCATCTCCTCGGGATCGGTGACTTCGGCGGCCTCGATGCCGAGCGGTTCGGCGCCCTGGAGCGGGGCCGGACGAACGACGGCCTCGATGGCTTCGGCCAATTTGCTTTCGTCGACCCGAAAACGCTCGCCGATGGCCTCGCGCAGGGACTGGCCGACCCATTGATAGAGTTGTGTCGCCAAGGCGTCGTTCAGACGCGGGTGGCGTGTCAGGGGCGCACGCAGGGCGGCGATGCGGCGCGACTGTTCGATCATGCGGCCGAGCGCGTCTTCGCTGACCTCGGCGGTCTTGTTGCCGGCCAGCGCCGTCAGGCTGGCGGGTTCGCCGCGATCGATGATGGCGTCGGCGACGCGACCGCTGATGCGGGGGCGACGGGCGACCTCGATCTGATGCTCGATGGTGGCCTCGACCAGCACGCGCAGGAGGTCCTGATCCTTGAGAAGCGGGCTCCGGGCGATGACGGGGCGGGCGATCTCGATCTCGTCCAGCGCCAGCATGGCGATGAGGGCCGGCGGGGCCCACTCGGCGGAGGCGAGGCTGTCGGACAGGGCCTTGCGGATATCGCGCTCGGCCTGACGGGCGATGACCATGAAGATCTCGCCGAGTATGGGGGAGGCCTCGGCTCCGGGCGGGGTCGCGTCGCACAGGGCGGCGATGCCGAGCAGCAGCCGACGGCGATCGTCCACGCCTTTGCCACGCGCCAGATCGAGCAGGTGCTGTGCGGAAGACAGGGTCTCCACGTCCGAGGGGCGATGAGACTGTAGCTGAACGACAGCGGTCACGGCGAACTCCGGCCGGATTTGAGCATCCGACACGACCACCTTGGCCGCGGGTGGTGAAAACTCGGTTAATCAACCCTGAATGCCGTTCACCTTGACCCGACCGGAGGTTGGCGCGACGGTGCCGACCTCGCCCGCCAAGAGGCGATGGAGGAGTCAGCATGGCCGACGGCGCCGCCCAATCTCTGAAGTCCCGGGTCTCGGCCGAGGAATGGCAGGTCCGGGTCGATCTGGCCGCCCTGTACCGGCTGGTCGCCCTGCACGGGTGGGATGACATGATCTTCACCCATATCTCGGCGCGGGTTCCGGGGCAGGAACACCATTTCCTGATCAACCCCTACGGCTTCTATTTCGAGGAGATCACCGCCTCCTCGCTGGTGAAGGTCGATCTGGACGGGAACATCGTCCAGGAGACGCAGAACTTCATCAATCCGGCCGGGTTCACCATCCATTCGGCGATCCATGCGGCGCGCGAGGATGCGCATTTCGTCATCCACCTGCACACGGTCGCTGGCGTCGGCGTCGCGGCCCAGGCGGAAGGACTCCTGCCGATCGGCCAGAATGCCTGCCTGCTGCAGCATCAGGTCGCCTATCACGGCTACGAGGGGCTGGCGCTGAACCATGACGAGCGCGAGCGGCTGGTGCAGGATCTCGGCGACAAGCCGCTGATGCTGCTGCGCAATCACGGGACGCTGGCGGTCGGTCAGACGGCGGCGGCGGCGTGGGTCGGAATGTTCTTCCTCGAGCGGGCCTGCGCCCAGCAGGTCGCGGCCCTGTCCGGCGGACGCGAGCATGTGCTGATGGCGCCCGACGCCGCCCAGGCCGAGACAAAAGAGCAGGGCCGGGGGATCAGCTTCATCTCCGCCCTGGCCTGGCCGGGCGCGCTGCGGCTGATCGACCGGAAATCGCCCGGCTACGACGCCTGATGCTGCATCGCTGCCTCGCGGGTGTCTTGCTCGCGACGGCGGCCACGTCCGCCTCGGCCAACGCCTGGACCCAGCCGAAGGGCAAGGGGCAGGTGATCGTCAAGGCCGAGGTGATGCGGGCGAAGGACGGATATGACCCCACGGGCTCCATTCGGCCTCTGCCCGTGGAGCGAGAGGATCGATCGGTCGGCGTGTTCGCCGAATACGGGCTGACCGAGACGCTCACGGTTCAGTTCAAGGGCGACTGGCAGTCGGGCGAGGACGCCTTCGTCGACTACGACGGGCGGGGCCCGGTCGAGCTCGGGCTGACGTGGCAGGCGTACCGCGACGATCGCAACGCCGTCAGCCTCTACGCCGGCTATTCGCAGTCAGGCGACGGGCGCAACGCTGGCTATGCCGCGCCGGGCGTGGGCGAGCAGGACTGGGAGGTCCGGGTGTCCGCCGGGCGGTCGCTGGGCGGACCGGGCAGGGGGCTGACCGGCGGATGGGGGCCGGCCCGATCCTTCGTCGAGGTGCAGGCGGCGAGGCGGATGCGCGATGGCCTGCCGGACGAGACGCGGGCGGATTTCACGATCGGGAGCCACTTCGGCGAGGGCTGGATGGTGCTGGGGCAGGCGTTCGGTGGAGTGACCGACGACGGCGGCGCGCGCTGGCTGTCGGTCGAGACTTCGGTGGTGCGCAATCTCGGCCGGTGGAGCCTGCAGGCCGGCTGGCGAAGAACCGTGGCGGGACGGGAGACGCCGCTCGCGGAGGGGGCGGTCATCGCGCTCTGGCGCCGCTTCTGAGAAATCGCGGCGCCTGTCGATTGGCGCGACGGAAACCGGAACGGCGAACGTTACAAACTCTTTAGGTTGCTACGCGAGGCGGAATGGTTATTCCGGGCCGCTCGCTTGCTTACAGAGACCGTGCCGCGTGATCAGACGTCATTTGTTCCTCGTCATCGCCGCAGCCGTGCTCGGTCTGATGATCGTCGCCGTGCTGCTGAAGGTCGCGTTCGCGGGCGATGAGGGCGGCGCGGGCGGCCCGGGCGGCGGCCGGGGCGGCCCCGGCGGTGGACGCGGACAGGCCGTTTCCGAGGCCGTTGTGACGCTGCGGCCCTTCAGCGACCAGATCAATGTGCTCGGCGTGGCGCGCGGGCGTCGCTCGGTGAACGTCACCTCCAGCACCTCCGAACTGATTACCGCCGTCCTGTTCAGCGACGGGCAGCGCGTGGCGGCGGGGACGCCTCTGGTCCAGCTGCAGGCCCGCGAGGAGGACGCCTCGATCATCCAGGCCCGCGCCCAGGTGGCCCAGGCCCAGCGCGAATACGACCGGTTCAGGGAACTGGCCGAGCGTGGGGTCGCCCCCCGGGTCTCCGCCGAGGACGCCGAGACGGCGCTGGAAACGGCGCAGGCCTCGCTGTCGGCCGCCGAGGCGCGTCGCGGCGACCGGATGATCCGGGCGCCGTTCGCGGGGACCCTGGGCTTGTCGACCGTGACGGCCGGCACCCTGATCAGCCCGGGAGCGGTGATCGCGACCCTGGACGACACCTCTGTGATCCGCGTCGATTTTCCGGTTCCGGAACGCTACCTCGGCGTGCTGCGCCAAGGCCTGCCGATCGTGGCCACGGCCGACGCCTATGGCTCTGAGCAGTTCTCGGGCCGGATCGCCCTGATCGACACGCGGATCAACGAGACGACCCGCGCCGTCACCGCCCGGGCCGAGTTCCCCAATCCCGGCGGGCGCATCCGCCCCGGCATGTTGATGCGGGTCGGAATCCAGCAGGGCCAGCGCCAGAGCGCGTCCGTGCCTGAGTCCGCCATCCAGTACGAAGGCGACGGCGCCTTCGTCTATCGCATCGCGGCGGGCGAGCGCGGCTCGACGGCCCAGCGCGTGACGGTCGAGACCGGCGCGGTCGAGAACGGCTTCGTCGAGATCCTCTCCGGTCTGTCGGCCAACGACCACGTCGTCGGCTCGGGTCTGAACCGCATCCAGCCCAACGCGCCGGTGACGGTCGCCGGAGCCGGCGGCGGTCGCGACAGCGCGCGTCAGGGGAACGCCCAGGCCCCGGCGGCTGCGCGATGATGCTCTCCGACCTCTCCGTCCGCCGGCCCGTATTCGCGGCCGTGGCCGCGATCGTGCTGTGCGTGATCGGGGCGGCGGCCTTCTTCTTCCTGCCGGTGCGGGAACTTCCGGACGTCGATCCGCCGGTCGTCTCGGTGTCGACCGCCTATGCGGGCGCCTCGGCCGAGGTCATCGAGAACCGGATCACTGAGCCGATCGAACAGCAGGTCGCCGGCATCCAGGGCGTGGAGCGGATCACCTCGTCGAGCCGCGACGGTCGCTCGAACGTGACCATCGAATTCGCTCTGGACCGTGATATCGACGTCGCCGCCTCTGACGTGCGCGACCGGGTCGCCCGGGTACAGGGCCGCCTGCCGGATCAGGCCCAGCCGCCGGAAGTGTCCAAGGCCGACTCCGACAGCCAGCCCATCATGATCCTGTTCCTGCGGTCGTCGTCGATGAACCGGCTGGAACTGACCGACTATGCCGACCGCAACCTGCTGGACCGTCTGGCGACGGTGCCGGGCGTGGCCCAGGCGCAGATCTATGGCGAGCAGCGCTATGCGATGCGCATCTGGCTGGACGCCGCCGCCATGGGCGCGCGCGGCCTGACCGTCTCGGACGTGGAACAGGCCCTGACCAGCCAGAACGTCGAACTGCCGGCCGGCGCGCTGGAGTCGACGGACAAGGACTATACCGTCCGGGTCGCCCGCACCTATGCGCGGCCGCAGGACTTCGCCCAGCTTCCGATCGGCACGGCCGGTTCGGCCTCGATCGGATCCAGCGGCGCCTCGGGCGCGGTCTCGACCGGCTCCATTCCAAACGGTTCGGGCGCGACCGGCGCCCTGCAGGCCCGCGCCACCTATGTGACCCGTCTGGGCGACATCGCCCGCGTCGAGGAAGGCCCCGCCGAAGCGCGGCGCCTGTTCCGCGGCAACGGTCTGGACCAGATCGGTCTGGCCGTGACGCGTCAGGCCCAGTCCAACGACCTCGAAATCTCCAAGGGCGTCACGGCCCTGGTGGAAGAGTTGCAGGGCACGCTGCCGCCTGGAACCGAACTGGTCGTCGGCTCGGACAACTCGGTCTTCACCTCCCACGCGATCGACGAGGTCTGGATCACCATCGGCATTTCCATGGTGCTGGTCGCGCTGGTGAACTTCATCTTCCTGGGCAGTTTCCGGGCGGCCCTGATCCCGTCAATCGTGGCCCCGATCTGTCTGTTATCGACCTTCATCGTCCTGGCGCCGCTGGGCTTCTCGCTGAACCTGCTGACCCTTCTGGCTCTGGTTCTGGCCATCGGCCTGGTGGTCGACGACGCCATCGTGGTGACCGAGAACATCCAGCGTCGTCTCGACCACGGAGAGCCGCCGCTGGTGGCCGCAGAGCGCGGCACGCGCCAGGTCTTCTTCGCCGTCATCGCCACGACCGTGACCCTGCTGGCCGTGTTCGCGCCGCTGCTGTTCCTGCCCGGATACGTCGGTCGTCTGTTCGTAGAGCTGGCGGCGGCCATCGCCGCGGCCGTGGCCTTCTCGGCCTTCCTGGCGCTGAGCCTGTCGCCGATGCTGGCGTCCAAGATTCTGAAACCCGCCGCCGGTTCGGGCTGGCTGGCGCGAAACGTCGACAAGGCGATGGACGGGCTGAAGACCTCCTACGCCCATTCGCTGGACGCCATGGTCGGCAAGCGGTTGGCCGTGATCGGCGTCTCCCTGCTGATCCTTCTGGTCGGGGCTGGAGCCGCCGGCATGTTCCTGACCCTGCCCGACGAACTGGTGCCGCCCGAGGATCGCGGCCGGGTGCAGATCCGGGTCGCCGGGCCGGAAGGGGCCGGGTTCGACTATACGCGGCAGATCATGATGGGCCTCGAGCCGATCTTGGCCGAGTACAAGGACGCGGGCGAGGTCGACAGCTTCCTGATCTCGTCTCCCGGCTTCGGCGGGGGCAGTTATAATTCCGGCAACGCATCCCTGATCCTGAAGGACTGGTCCGAGCGCGATCGCTCGGCCGACGAGATCGCCCAGGAACTGAACGGCAAGCTGCGCGGCCAGACCGGAGCCCAGGTCAATGCCTCCGTGCCCGGCGCTTTCCAGCGCGGCGGCGGCGGAGCCGGCAACTCGATCGAAATGATCGTGACGGGCCAGGAATACGAGGAGATCTACAACTGGCTGCAGCCCGTGCTGGCGGCGGCCCAGGACAATCCCGGTTTCTCGCGTCCGCGTCTGAACTATGAGCCCAACGCGCCGCGCCTGCTGGTGAACGTCGATCCCGAGAAGGCGGCCGCCCTCGGGGTGTCGTCGCAGGAGATCGGCCGGACCCTGGAGACGATGTTCGGCTCCCGACTGGCCACGACCTATATCCGGGGCGGCCAGGAATATGACGTGATCCTGCAGACCGAGCGCGCAGATCGCAGGTCGATCAGTGATCTGGAGACGCTGTACGTCGGAGCCGGTTCGGGGGTCCTGGTGCCGCTGTCCTCGGTTGTGACGACCCAGACGTCCGGCGATACGCCGGATCGCCGGCGCCTCGATCGTCAGCGCGCCATCACGATCAGCGCCGATCTGAATCCGGGCACGACGATCGCCGACGCCGTGGCCTTCATGAACGCCGAGGTCGCCAGGCAACCGCAGGGCGTGGTGAGCATCCAGTACGGCGGCGCGGCGCGCGATCAGCAGGAGGCCGGCGGCGCCGTGGCCTGGGCCTTCGGCCTGGCCCTGTTGCTCGTCTTCCTGGTGCTGGCGGCCCAGTTCGAGAGCTGGATCACCCCGGCGGTGATCATGCTGACCGTGCCCCTGGCGGCGGCTGGCGGGCTATTCGGCCTGCTGATGGCCGGGTCCAGCCTCAACATCTATTCGCAGATCGGGCTGATCATCCTGATCGGGATCGCGGCCAAGAACGGCATCCTGATCGTGGAGTTCGCCAACCAGCTGCGGGATCAGGGCCGGTCGATCAAGGAGGCCATCGTCGAGAGTTCGTCGCTGCGCCTGCGTCCGATCATCATGACCTCGATCGCCACGGCCTTCGGCGCCCTGCCGCTGGTTCTGTGGTCGGGTGCGGGGGCGGGGAGCCGCCAGACCATTGGCGTCGTGATCTTCGCCGGGGCCATGTTCTCGACCCTGCTGACCCTGTTCGTGGTGCCGGTGATCTATGGCGCGCTCGCCCGCTTCACCCGGTCGCCCGAATACACGGCCCGCAAGATCGAGGAGTGGGAGGCGCAGGAAACCACCGCCAACGATCCGATACCGGCGGCGGCGGAATAGGTCGCACTGGACGGGGTGTTGTCGCGCCTGATAAGCGTTCGCAGGTAACGAGCCGCTGCCCAAGAGGCGAGCGGTTCGCCTCAGGTGAGCGTCCATGTCCAATGTCATCAAGCTGAGCGACGCCCGGGTGGGCGACCGCGGCGTCATCGTCTCGGTCGGCGCCCACTGCCACCATCAGGTGGAAGAGGTCGAACTGGAGCGCCGTCTGCTGGAACTGGGTCTGGTCGAAGGGGCGAGCGTCGAGCTGTTGCACGAGGGCCTGTTCGGGCGCGACCCGATGGCGCTGAAGGTTGACGACATGCGCGTCGCCCTGCGCCGCAAGGAAGCGGCCAGCCTGACCGTCGACCTGACCACCCTGCCGGAAGCCGCTGAATAATGGACGTCGCTGTTCGGCCCGTGCGGGTCGCCCTGGTCGGGAACCCCAACTCGGGCAAGACCGCCCTGTTCAACGCCCTGACCGGCGCCCACCAGAAGGTCGCCAACTACGCCGGGGTCACCGTCGAGCGGAAGGAAGGCCGGGTGCTGGCCGCGTCGGGACGGTCGATGTCGGTCCTGGACCTGCCGGGGACCTATTCCCTGCGGGCCCGCAGCCCGGACGAGGAGGTCACGCGCGACGCCGTCCTGGGGCGGCTGGCGGGCGAGGCTGTGCCCGATGTGATCGTGGCGGTGGCCGATGCGACCAACCTGAGACTCGTGCTGCGCCTGATCCTGGAGCTCAAGGCCGTGGGGCGGCCGATGGTTCTGGCGCTCAACATGTACGACATCGCCCAGCGTCAGGGCCTGCGGATCGACCTCGAGAAACTGCGGGCCGAACTGGGCGTGCCGATCGTGACCACGGTGGCGACGAGGAAGCGCGGTATCGACGAACTGGTCGGCGAGATCGAGACGGCGGCGGGTCCGGGCTGGGTCTCCGAGGGCGAGACCTGGACGGCGCCGGACGCCGAGGCCATTCGCGGGGCGCACAGGCGGGCCGAGCAGATCATGCGGGCGGCGGTTCGTCCGCCCGAGCGGCCGGACACCCTGACGGGCAAGATCGACGGCGTCCTGCTGCATCCGGTCGCCGGCCTGGTCATCCTGATGACCCTGCTGTTCGTCATGTTCCAGGCGGTATTCGCCTGGGCGACGCCGGCGATGGACGCGATCGAGGCGGGCTTCGGCCTGCTGGGCGCGGGTGTCAGCGCCATTGTGCCCGACAGCGGGTCGGTGTGGCCCTTGGTGCAGAGCCTGATCGTCGACGGGGTGATCGCGGGGGTGGGGGGCGTGCTCGTCTTCCTGCCGCAGATCGTGATCCTGTTCGCCTTCATCATCCTGCTGGAAGACTTCGGCTACATGGCCCGGGCGGCCTTCCTGATGGACCGGATCATGGGTGGAGCCGGGCTGCACGGGCGGGCTTTCATTCCGCTGTTGTCCTCGTTCGCCTGCGCCATTCCGGGCGTAATGGCTGCGCGGGTGATCGACGCCAAGCGGGACCGGCTGACGACCATCATGGTCGCGCCCCTGATGACCTGCTCGGCGCGGATTCCGGTCTACACCCTGATCATCGGGGCCTTCATTCCGCAGCAGACGGTGTGGGGATTCGCCAATCTGCAAGGGCTGGTGATGTTCGGCCTCTACGCGGCGGGCATCGTGTCGGCGCTGGTGGTGTCCTTCGTGATTCGCAAGATTTTCTGGAGGGGTGCGGTCGAGCCCTTCATGATGGAACTGCCGGCCTACAAGCTGCCGGACGCGAAGAATGTCCTGTTCAATCTGTGGCTTCGCGCCAAGATCTTCATGGAGCGCGCGGCGCGGATCATCCTGCCCCTGATGATCGTCGTCTGGGCCGCCTCGACCTTCCCCTATCCGCCCGAGGGCGCGACCCAGCCGGCCATCGACTATTCCTTTGCGGGGATGATCGGCCATGCGCTGGAGCCCATCTTCGCCCCCATCGGCTTCAACTGGCAGATGGTCGTGGCCCTGGTGCCCGGGATGGCGGCGCGCGAGGTGGCGGTCGCCGCGCTCGGGACTGTCTATTCGATCGCCGACGCCGACACCGCGGGCAGCCTGCTGGGCGCAACCCTGGCGGCGCAGTGGTCGCTGGCGACGGGCTTGAGCTTCCTGGCCTGGTATGTCTTCGCGCCCCAGTGCGTGGCGACGCTCGGCGTGGTGAAGCGCGAGCTGAACAGCTGGAAGTGGATGTGGGTCATGGTCGTCTACATGTTCGCCCTGGCCTATCTGGCGTCCCTGATCACCTATCGGATCGCGGTGGCGCTCGGAGGGGGCTGACGGCTAAGGAGAGGCCATGTCGCCTGCCGTCTTCGCCATCGTCATGGGCCTGCTGGGCCTGATCTTCGGCAGTTTCATCGCCGCGGTCACCGTCCGCATGCCGAGGGACGAGGAGATCGTCGTCACCCCGTCGCACTGCATGAGCTGCGGCGAGACGCTGAAGCCGTGGCAGCTGCTTCCGGCGATCAGCTGGCTGGTGCAGCGCGGCCGGTGCGCGATGTGCGGGGCGGCGGTGTCGCCTCGCTATATCCTGATCGAATGCGGCGCGGCGGCGATCGGAGTCTGGGCCGCGCTGTGGGGCCATGACAGCGGCTGGCTGATGGTTGGGGCGACGGCGGTGCTGGGGTGGCAATTGCTGCTGATCGCCCTGATCGACGCGGAGAACTTCTGGCTGCCGGATGAGCTGACCCTGCCGCTGATCGGGACCGGGCTGATAGCGGCTGCGCTGCTGGCCCGGGGCTGGCCGATCCCGCAGATGGTCGGCGCCGTGGTCGGGTTCGGTATCCTGTGGCTGCTGGCCGAGGTCTATCGCCGCGTGCGGGGCCGCGAGGGGCTGGGCGGGGGAGATCCGATCCTGTTCGCGGGGGCAGGGGCCTGGGTCGGGTGGACGGGGCTGCCGACGGTGCTGCTGTGGGCCTGCGCCGTCGGGTTCAGTATTGTGCTTACCTTGTTGATTACGCGCAGGAAGGTCGAGATGACCCGGAAGCTGCCGTTCGGGACCTTCCTGGCGATCGGCATCTGGCTGACCTGGCTTTACGGGCCGTTCGGGGCCTGACCCGGGCTCTTAAAAAACAGTCCGGCGAGTCCGGCGAGTCCGGGGGCGGAAGCCGGACTCGAAAAAAGAGTCCGCCGAGTCCGTCGAGCCCCCGCTGGCGGCGATGTCAAAGACCGGCATTGACCCGTTGCCTGGCATGCCGATGCGTCAGTTTCGGTCGCCGGCTCAGCGCCCCGTCACGAGTTTCACGACGATGTGGGCGGTGGTGTCGATGATGGCGTCGGGCGGGGTGTCCCCGCGTCGCATGAGGTCGAAGCCGGCGGCGACCGATTCCACCAGGTTGGCCACCTCGTAGGAGGTCAGACGCGGGTCCAGACCGGGCGCGTGGTAGCCGGTGGCGTGGGCCACGGCGATGCGACGTTCCAGGGACAGATGGACGCGGCGCAGCCGGCGGACGCGGGCTTCGACGAAGCCCTCCTCGCCCTTGTCGGCCAGCATATGCTCGATGCGCAGGACCGGGCCGTGATCGCGCCAGATCAGGAGCACGTCCATGACGTAGGCGCGGGCGGCGGCGAAGGCGTTCTCGGTCGACCAGTCGCCTTCCAGATGTTTGGACAGGGGGGCGAAGTCGACGGCCGCCGCTTCGCACAGGGCCAGAACCGGCTCCTCCACCGTCTTGAAATAGGTGTAGAAGTTCGAGGGCGATACGCCCGCTTCGAGAGCCACGTCGGCGACCCGGATCTCGCCCAGGTGCTGGCGGTCCAGCAGACGGCGGGTGGCGTCCAGAATCGCGGCGCGCGTCTTTCCGCCCCGCGCGCCGATGCGGTGTCCCAGCTTGTTGATCGCGCGTTCGGCCATGGGGAGGAGGCCCGGAAGGAGGTGGCGCCGGCTGCGGGATTCGAACCCGCGACATCCCGCTCGGACGCCAGCGTCACCGCGTTTCGCATGGTTTGACGCCGGCCGTCAAAACGCCGTCCGGGCGATCCGGTGGGCGGGACGCTAGTAGGCGTTCACCCGTGCGAGCAGCAGCGGTACGGTCCGGACCATGATCGCCAGGTCGCCGAGAAAGCTCCAGTGACTGGCGTACAGGACGTCGGCGTCGACCCGGCGGGCCATGCTGCCGATGTCCTGGATCTCGCCGCGCAGGCCCTGGATCTGGGCCAGCCCCGTCAGGCCGGGGCGGACGGTGAAGCGTCTGTCGTAGTCTGGCAGGATGCCGGCGTAGTGCCTGTCATGTTCCACCGCATGCGGACGCGGACCGACCAGAGACATTTCGCCGCGCAGCACGTTCAGGAGCTGGGGCACCTCGTCCAGGCTCGTCTCGCGAAGGAACCTTCCGACGCGGGTCACCCGGGCGTCGTCCCGCGTCGCATGGATCACGGACACGCCGGTGTCGGCCACCGTCATCGAGCGGAACTTGTAGATGTTGAAGATCCGCCCGTGCTGGCCGGTGCGTTGCTGGCGAAACAGGATCGGACCCGGGCTGTCGAGGGCGATCGCCAGCGAGATCAGGGCGTAGGCCGGCAACAGGAACAGGAGAAGGAGGGACGCCGTCAGGACGTCGAAGGCCCGTTTGAGCGACTGGCAGAGGACCGAGCGCCCGAACCGAGGTCGCCAGTGCGCGCCGCCGTCCCCATAGACGACAGCCGAACGCGATCGGTGCGAAACAACGCCGTCAAACATGCCGAGATCGCCCTGCCCCAAGGGTATGATTAATGTGGAGTTAAGCGTGGTCGGATGTTGCGGCGCAATAGACTCCGGCATCTGACGTTCAGGGAACGCTGGTCCGTGTCCCGCAGAACACACAACCTGAGGGATGAACCGCTCTTAACCCAATGCGTTACGGGCGTCGCAACCCGGCCTGGCGCAAGCAGGGGGCGAGATCGATCTCCGGAGTTCGAGCGTGACCCATCCTTTCCCGAGCCAGACCGGCCTGACCCGGCGCCGCGATGCGCGCCGCTGGTCGCGTCGGTTCGGCTACGGCTTGATGATCGGCGGCTCGGCCCTGTTCTGGGCTGTCGCGGTGTTGGCGATTTCCGCTTTGATCTGAACGCTGACGCGAGCCATCCCGACTGCTCGTTTCGATGCCGCCCCGGGACGCGCCGAACGAAGACCCAACGGTTGTCAGCCCGGCAGGCGATCGGCCTGCAAGCAACCTGCACGCCTGCGAACAGCCGGACCGGGTTTGCCTTGGCGCGAAACCAGAAATCGATGAAGACATCGCGGAACTTGTCTCCTGTGTATAGTTGATTGGCAGTAAGGTTAATCGCGGGAAACCAAACGCCTCAACATAGTCTGCACCAAGTCTATAATCCGAACCTTATAAGTCGTCGTGCAGTAATGGCCTCAGAAAATGAGGCCCCGCATGACCTTCCAGATTATTGGCCGATCCGCTCCTTTGGCCGTTGTTCTCTTCGGTCTGGCCTGCGGAACGGCCTGCGCCAGCGACGGCGAGCCGGTGGCGATGCCGCTGGGGGCGGTGTCGTCCGCGCCGACGGGCTTCGTGGAGATGTGCGAACGCACGCCGTCCGAATGCCTCGCCGTGGCCCGACCGACCGACACCCTGCTTGCCGAGGTTCGCATCTGGGCTGGACGCGCGCGATGGAGCGCCGTCTTCCAGACTGCGGGAGTAACCAGCGCGCCTGCGGCCATTCCGGCGCCGACGGTCGCGCCTCCGGTCGCTCCGCTCATCGACCTTGACCCTGTGTCCGTCGCCGTCGTGGAGCGGTCGCCCGTCGACGCACGTCGCCTGAAACCGACGCGTCAGGACATTCGCGCCCTCAAGGACGACCGTCGCAAACACCGGCGGGTCACGACGTCCAAGCCGCCGTCGCGCGCAGCCCCGCCGGTGGCGACGACGGCGCCGGTCCTGCCGGTCGCCGAGGTCACGGTCCAGCGCCTCGAGACGGTGACCCGTCGCGTCAACCGGGCGATCCGCCGGGCGTCCGACGCCGACGCTCACGGACGGGCGGACGTCTGGGTGTCGCCACAGGGCCGCGGCGCCGTCGGCGACTGTGAGGACTATGTCCTAGCGAAGCGTCGTACGCTGATCGAGGACGGGGTGGACCCGGCGGCGATGTCGATCGCGATCGTCCGCACGCGGGGCGGCGAACTTCACGCCGTCCTGCTGGTGGCGACTCCAGAGGGCGAGCGGGTTCTGGACAACCTGACGCCCTGGGTCCTGCTGTGGAACGAGGCGCCCTACGATTGGCTGGAGCGGCAGGCGCCCGGTCAGCCTCTGGTCTGGGTCGAGGCGGCGACCCGGGCGTCCGCCTGATCGTCGGTCAGGTTACCAGCCTGACGGCGCAGCGATGCGTTGGCGTTGCCGGGGCTGCGCCGCGCTGGGGTTGGCCAGCGGGTCGGCCATGATCGGCGCGTCTCGCTGAAGCACCACCGGGCGGGCGACCGGGGGCTCCGGCGTCGTGAGGGGAGGTTCTGAGGTCTCGACGACACCGGCCTCAGTCGATGCGTCCTCGCCGTCCTGGAGCGAAAGCCGCGACGCCAGCCGCGTTGTCGGCGATCCATGATCCGCCTCCGTCGGGACGGGCAGGGGGACAAAGGCGTCCAGCACCTCCGCCGGGGTTTCGAACGCTATCGTGGACAGGCCGGCCATTTTGGCTACGACGGGCTCGGCGCCCGCATAGACACCGCGGAAGGCTCCCGGCAGGCCCCAGGCGCCGTTCCAGCGGTAGAAGATATGGGTCCCGATCTTGACGGTCTTGGACAGCCGGGCCGCCCAGTAGGGCGCGACCCAGTCGGTGTGATAGTGGGTCGCCGTGCCGACGGCCGTCGCGACGTGGCCGTTCAGGGCCGCCGCGGCCACGGCCCTGGCCCTTTGCCAGCCCGCGATCGACGGCGGGCGGGCCATGGCTCCATCGCAGGTGAAGCTGAACTGGCACCCGGTGGTCCGTTCGGATCCCTGGAAAACGACGCCGCAGACCGTTCGCGGGTAGGCGGGGTGACGCGCGCGGTTGAGCACCACCTGGGCGACGGCGGCCTGGCCCGCAGCGCTTTCGGACGCGGCCTCGTAATAGATGGCGGTCGTCAGGCAATCGAGGGCGCGGCCATAGCTTTCGGTGTCGGCGACCGGAGCGAAGAACGGCGCCGACGGCCGGACCGTATCGGTCGAGAAGGGCAGGGCCGCATTCCAGGCGCGCGCGGCATCCTGGCTGATATCCTGAACCGCCTCGGGGGCGAGGGTGAAGTCCGCGACGATCTGCTCCGGCCCGGATCCCGACGTCGGATCCAGTGCGGCTTCGGCGGTCAGGGCGGGCCTGACGGCGTTGATCTTCGGCAGGATGACGGCCGCGCCGGCAGCCGCGAGCGCGCATACAAGAAGCACGCCGACGATAATCCAGCCGCCCACTTCGGTCGAGGCCCAAACCTTGACCCGCCCGGCGACGGCCGCGACGCGACGCGCCAGGGTTCCCGGCATGTCCGGATCCGGGGTCAGCCTTGAAACCGTCATCGGCGCTCCCCGCCAGACCCATGATGCGCCGCACGCCTAACATGGCCGTTGCGGCCGCCAAAGCGTTCCAGAAACACGGACAAGGCGAGCAATCTCATTGCCGGGCGCCGCCTAGCTGGTCCGTCGAGGTTGCGTCTGGGACAGGGCGAAGCCCAGACCGAGCAGCAGGGACCAGAAGGCCTCGAACGACGGGGTGTTCAGCGGGACATCGACGGCGGCATGAAGGAGAACGACCACTGAGGCGGCCAGCAGACCGGCCACCAGCGTCCGGTTTCGGGGACGGCGCGCCGCTCGCCAGGCGGTCGCCCCGAGGATGACCGCGATCAGGGCGAACATCGGCGTCGCGCCGAGAAGGCCCGCCTCTTCCAGCCACTGCAGATAGGCGTTGTGCTGAACCACGCTGACCGACAGCGCCGCTGCGTTCGAGGCCGTCATGATCTGGTTGTTGACCTGGGGATAGGTGCCGAGCCCGTAGCCGAGCAGCGGAGAGTCCAGAAAGGCGCGCCAATGGGCCGCCGCTACGGCAGAGCGCGTGTCGTCGCCCTGCGCCAGAGCGCCGAAACGGTCTGCGAACAGGGTGTTGCCCTGAACGAGGAAGAGCACCGCCACCACGACCAGCAGGCTGCCGAGCGCCAGCAGGGGCCAGCGGGATCGGCGATTGTCCAGCGCCGACCAGCCTAGGAAGATGACGGCCGCCACGCCGGTGGCCGTTATCGCGGCCCTCGATGCGGTCAGCAGCAGGCAGGCGAAGAAGAGGATGAGCAGGGCCGCCACCGGCGCCAGCACGGTGACGCGGCCTGTCGGCGTCTGGCCCGACGCGTGGCGCCACTGTCGAACCATCCAGGCCAGGGACAGGACGACCAGGACGCCGAACTGCGTGCCGGCGACATTGGGCGTGTAGAAGCCGCCAGCGAGACGTCCGCCGCCCGAGGCGATCTGGCCGCCGCCGAGGAAGAGTCCGAGGCTGAAAATCGCATAGAGGCCCCCGAGGCCCAGGATCAGGCCGAAAGCCGCCCGTCCTCTCTCCGATGTCGCCCCCAGCAGACAGCCCAAGGTGAAGACGCTGCCGAGGCCCAGCAGTTTCAGGATCTCGATCACGGTCGCCGACTTGTTCATCGTGGAGGCCGGCGACATCCCCGCCCACTCCCAGACCGGATGCGGGCCTCCGGGCGTGGCGGGCGTCAGGGTCCAGGCGGCCACGAGGACAACGGCCGCGAAGCTCAGAAGGACGGATTTCGTGGGCGTGAGGCGCGCCAGGTCCGCTCGCGCCTGCCCGGAAATCAACGCGATCGACAGTATGGCCGACAACGCCGCGAACAGAACCAGAGCCGGCAGATCGAGGGCCGCGCCGTAGAAGAAATGGCCCAGGAAAATGGTCGCCGGAACCAGGCCGAGCGCGGCCATGCGCCATCCGGATGACGCGGTCGATCGCATCCACGAGGGACGCCTCGATCCCCGCGATCCTGCCGAGCGCACGCGCGGACCCATTCGTATCAAGCCGTGTAGTACGACTTGTAGGCCCCGTAGTAGTAGCCGGCGTCGCCGTAGCCGTAGCGGGCCTGGCTCTTCATATCGACCTGAACGAGCGCGACGCCGGCGACATGGGCGCCCGCCTTGTCCAGAAGTTTGAGCGAGTTGCTGGTCGCCTTCAGCGGGGTGGCGCGCCAGCGGGTCAGGAAGACGACCGTATCGGCCTTGGCCGCGAGGATGCGGGTGTCAGCCACGGCCAGCACCGGCGCGGTGTCGATGATGATGAGGTCGAAGCGCTCGCCGAGGCGCGCGAGAAGAGTGTCCATCGCCTGGGAACTGAAGACGTCCTTGGGCGTGAAGCTGGTGTGGGTCAGGGGAAGCACGTATGCGCCCGATGCGTTGTCGCAATACAGGGCGGCTTCGAGTGTGGCGGTGCCGTTCAGCACCTCCAGCAATCCGACCTCGGGTTCGATTCCCAGGAGTTTGTTGACCGCACGACGCCGCAGATCGCAGTCGATGATCACCACCCTCTGGCCAGCCTGGGCGGCGGACCGCGCAAGACAGACGGCCGTCGTCGTCTTGCCCTCGCCCGGCAGGGTCGAGGTCACAGCGATCAGACGCACAGGGTGTCCCACGCGCGAAAACAGGATCGAGGTCCGAAGGGCTCGTATGGCTTCTGCGAAGGCTGAAAGCGGCTTTTCCAGCAGGTAGTCGGCGGGGCTGAGATGGCGATCCTTGCCGTCGGCGACAGAGGATACCAGCGGGACCGAGCCGATGTGGGGCATGCCGAGCTTGTTCTCGACGTCCTCTCCGGTGGCGAGGCCCGCGTCGAGCATCTCGGCCAGAACCACCACCGCCAGACCGGCGCCCATGGCGAGCACCAGACCGAGGCCGAGGTTCAAGGGCACGTTGGGCGAACTCGGGCTGGCCGGGATGATGGCTCTGGAGACGATGCGGGCGTCGGATTCCTCCAGCCCCTCCTGGCTTGTGGTTTCCTTGAACCGGTCAAGCAGGCCTTGATAGAGGGTGCGCGACGCCTCTGCGTTGCGCTGGAGCTCGTTCAACCGGACCCCGGCGTTGTTGTTGGCCGCCAGGGCGCCCCGGGCGCCCGACAGGCTGCCCTGCATGGAGGCCGTGCGCTGGCGCGCGACCTGAACGCGCGCCTCGAGGTTGGAAACAATCCGCCCGATCTCGGCCTGGATCTGGCTGTCGATGTCGGCGAGTTCGCGATCCGCTCGGACCATGTCGGGGTGACGGGGACCGTAGCGGCTGGACAGGTCGGCAACGCGACCGCTGACCTCGGCGCGCCGCGCCCGAAGTTGCTGGACGACGGTGGACCCCAAGGCTTCTCCGACGTCGTCGCCGGTCGATCCCCGCGCCATCTGGGCGCGGGCGGTGGAAAGGCGGGCCTCGTCTTCGGCCTGTTGGGCCCGCACCGTCGCCAGCTGGGTGTTGTAGGTCGAGATTTCCTGCTCGGTCAGGGTCGCGCCCGAGGCGCTGAGCAGGTTGTTGGCGTTGCGATACTGTTCGACGGCGGCTTCGGCCTGGATGACTTCGCCGCGCAGATCGTCGAGCCGGGTGTTGAGCCAGGCATTGGCCTGACGCGTGGCCTCGAACTTGGCCTGCAACTGTTCGAGCAGATAGTTCTGGGCGAAGGCGTTGGCGATCCGGGCCGCCTTGGCCGGGTCGGGCGAGGTGAAGCTGACCCCCATGACATAGGTCAGGCCGACACGACGGATTACTAGGCGCGAGCGAACCGTGTCCACGACGCGCTCACGCTGTCTCTGGGCCTCGATTTCGGTCAGCTGGGTCCTGGCCCTGTCGGGCGCTGCGGCTGCGAACATCGCGCCGATGCCGTCGGTGATCTGGTCCACGAGGCCGGGAGGAGACAGGGCGCTGTTGAACTCCGGATCGTTTTCCAGATCGAGCGCGTCCACGACACGCTCCGCGAGCTGTCGGGACTTCAGCACTTCCACTTCGGTATCGACCGTGGCCGTGTCCGCCGGCAGGCCGGACAGGACGGCCTGGGAGTCGACGATCTGTTCGGTTCGATTGTCGATCATCACGCTCGCCGTCGCGGTGTAGAGCGGCGTCGCCTTCAGGGTCACCACCAGGGCGATCACGAACACCAGCAGCGCGATGGCGAGGAACAGCTTCAGCCGGCGTCGGAAGGTGGCCACGAGGCGGTGGATGTCGAAGATGCGCGGACCGGCGCCGCCCGACCAAGCCTGACCGTCGTCAAATCCGGGATCGTCCCCGACAGGCCGGGCGTTCAGGCCGCGGGACTCGAAAGGCTGGTTCATCTTACGCGTTTCACTGTGACGGCCGGACCGGGTCCGGGATCAGAACTGGGCGACGAGGGCGATGGCGAGCTTGTTGACCCTGAAGTCCTGGTCACGCGCGGCGCCGCTGGATTCGGTGTCCAGGGTCGAGAAGCTCGCGTTCACACCCAGATTGCGGTTGATCAGATAGGTGCCGCCGATATTGGCGCCGAGGCGCGTATCTTCGCGATCCACGCCTTCGTACTCGTCCTGGCTCCAGGTGAGTCTGGCATTGAGGATGACGTTGCGCAGCAGCTCGTGATCGATCCCGATGCTGGTGCTGCTCGAGACGAAGGCTCCCACCCCGGTCAGGGGCGTGTCCTCGATGGTCCGGCCCGCCGCGACATTGACGGTCGTGAGTTCGGACGGAAACCATTCGAGCTGGGCCCGGGCTCCGAAACCCTCGACGTCGTCGAAGACGGCCTCGTCGAAACTCTGCTCGATATAACCGGCGGCGACCTCGCCACGCACGACGGCGCTGAGTTCGAAATTGGCTCCGAAGAGAAACTCGGCGCCCCTGGAATCCCGGTTGGGCGCCGCGACCGTCGACGCCACGTCATAGGTCCGCTGGTTGCCCGTCGCCTGGAAGAAGAAGGCGGTGTCCGGACTGATCGCGAAATCGACACGGCCGGACAGGCTGGCCACATCGCGATCCCGGTTGTCCTGGTCGATCACAGCCCCGAGGCCGTCGCGCCCGTCGGCATAGTCGAAGGATCGCCAGTCGGCCCGGCCCGTGAGTTTGACGTTGCCGGAGGAGCGCGAGGCGCTGACGTAGGTCTGGGCCGTGTCGAGCTCCGTCGGAGCGACCGCGTTGCGAGGGGCGGAGGGGGCGGTGCGCGGCTCGAAGGTGCTGACATAGTCGGCGCCGAACCCGATGTTGGATTGACGCGTCACATCGATGCGGCCGGCGGTTCCGACGCCGAACTCCTCGGTGTTCTCGTCCTCGTTGTCGCCGTAGCGGTTGATCGAGCCCCGGACGTAGGCGGACAGGAAGTTCTGCGACCAGCCGGACTCGACGGCCAGTTCCGGTCGAACGTGCAGGATCGTGTCATCGACCTCGCCGGCGCCCGTTGCATATATGTTGTCGTTGGTCTCCGCCGACAGTTCCAGTCGAGGATAGACAAGGAAGGCGCCGGCGCGGATTCCCAGCGCCTCGTAGTCCGGCCGCGTCCTCTGGGACACCGACGTGTTGCGGCTTCGCGAGAAGTTGTCGACGGCAGCGTCCTGGGTCTGGGCGAGCTGGCCGCTCGCCGTCGGCGCGATCTGGGCATCGGCCGCGCCCGAGACCATCGCCAGCGATCCGGCCGAAACCGATACGGCAATACTCTTCAGGACGTGGAACATATTATCCTCGATGGACTGGCGACGGAGTCAGGGGAGGCACGCGGAGTTCAACGCAACCACACAGCGACGATCGGCGAACGACCCCGGGCGATCACGCCTAGCCGCGGTAGACCACCACCGTGACGACCGGAGGAGGGGTGTTGCTGGTGGTCGTGTTCGTGGACGACGGCTGGCTGGTCGACGCCGCAGCATTCTGGACCGCAGCGGCCACGACCGTGACGGCGGCTGCGACGGCCGCGGCGGCGCCGGGCGACACAGCCGCGATGATCGGCGACGATGCCAGTGTGACCGAGGCGCTGGCGACAGCCGCGGTCGCGACCGCCTGGGTCGCCCCCGATGCGCTGATGGTGGCGGCGATGGCGTTCTGGACGGCCGTGGTCACCGCAGCATTGATGGCGTTCGTGACCGCCGCCTGGACAAAGGCCGCGGTGGCTTCCGGCGACAGGCCGAGGGTTGCGGCTTCGGCGCTGGCGGCGTTGGCGATCGCCGCCGTATCGACGCCGGCGGCGGCTTCGGTCGCGGCTGTCTCCGACGCGGTGACGATCTGGGCCGCAAGAGCCTCTGCGGTGATGCTGGATCCGGCGCCGTCCTGGACGACCCCTGCAACCTGAGGTGCGCCGAAAGCGATCCCTGCGGACAGGGCGACAAGCCCGGCGGCGACCAGCGCACGCGCCGTCAGAATGCTCTGCTTCATACCGGCCCCCCGCCAACGTTCGGATAACGCTATTCCATATAGCGTCGTTTTTAAACCATGAAGGGCGTCCCCTTCGCGCCGCAACATCGGATCGACAGGGGCTGTGTCCTTAAGGTTACGCTGTCGAGGTTACGGCCACTCTGCCCGTCCGTTCTCGCGGGTCTGGCGGATCGTCTCGAGGGTGAGCGCAAGCGCAAGGCGGCCGGCCGGATCGGACACCGAGTTCTGCAGGTCGCCCGGTGAATACGGGTAGGGCGTTGCCCTGAGTTCTTCGAGGACGAGCAACCGGTTGGATCGATCGAGCCGGGCCCAATGGTTGAACGCGAAGCTCAGCCGCCACGGCGTGTCGTCGGGGCCGTAGCGCGACACCGCGTAGGACGCCGCAAGGGCCCGGTTGCCCGCTTCGCCAAGGCCAGAGGGTTCGAGGCTGTCCAGATAGGCGAGGCGGAGCCATGCGGTCGGGTTCGCGGCGGCCTGGCCCAGTGACGCCATCGTCTCGACCCGGGCGAGCCGGGCCATGTGCGGGTGATCGGCGGCCCCGGCGGCGTTGCGCGACGCACGGGCTTCGAAAAAGGGGGCCAGTCCCATCCATCCGGCGATCCGCGTTTCCGGCCAGGCCAGTGCGATCGCCGCTGCGCTACACCCCGTTGCGGCGCACACGCCAAGCAGCATCGCCGCCGCGACGCGCCAGTTTGCTTTTTCGACCAAGCGGGATCCCCCTTCCACGCCGTGCAGATAACATCGGCGCCTGGCCACGGCCAAGGTGGATGTTCGTCCTTGGGTGGTGACGGGCGATGTGAAGCCGGGTTAGGCTTGGGTTCTGCGGGAGAGATCGAATGTTTCGAGTGGTGTGGGCGGCCATGGTCGGGCTGGTCCTGGCGATGGCCCTGTCGTCATGCGCCCAGGGGGTAATGGCGTCCGGCGTCACCGCCGGTTCCGAGAACGATCCCGAGGTGACCCGACTGCTGGAGGAGTATCGGCTCGGCGTCGCCGACAAGGTCCGCGTGACGGTCTTCGGCGAAGCCGCACTGACCGGTGAGTTCCTCGTGGGCGGCAACGGGAAGATTTCCCTGCCGCTGATCGGGGAAACCCAGGCGGGCGGACTGACCATCTCGGAGTTCCAGGCCGAGGTCGCCCAGGCCCTGCGCAACGGCTTCATCACCGAGCCGAGGGTCAGCGCCGAGGTGCTGAATTATCGCCCGTTCTACATCCTGGGCGAGGTCAATACGCCGGGTGAATACCCCTACACCAACAGTCTGACGGTGCTGAACGCCGTCGCGACCGCGGGAGGCTTCACCTATCGCGCGGACAACAGACGGGTGTTCCTCAAGCGGGCTGACGCCGACCGCGAGCAGGAAGTTCCCCTGACGACGTCGACCCGTGTCGCGCCCGGAGACACGATCCGGATCCGCGAACGTCTGTTCTAGATATCGGGGCGAAACCGCGTCTGCGGAAGCTGGAATTCGGCTTTCGCGGTTCAGAAGTAACGACGGATCGTTGTCGCGTATTCCGACAGGATGGTCGGTTTCAAGCTCTGGAAATCGATTTAGACGGTTCGACATCAGGCGTTCGAGCGCCGTTCATAGTGACTGGCGCTATTTCGAAAACCGCCGATCTTATTGTGTTGCAACGCAACATATTGCGGGTATGTTTTCCCGAGCGGTCGGGCTGGGCCGAAGGGAAGGACAACCCGAGGTAATCCCAGCCGTCTGCCATGCGCCCCTCGTCGGGGTGGCTTTGCGTCAGCGCCGGGGGGAGCATGACCGAGAAGATTGTCGTCTTCGGAGGGAGCGGGTTCATCGGAACCCATCTGCTCCGGAGGCTGGCCGCCGATCATTCCGGCCGGCTGGTCAGTGTCGACCTTCGTGAACCGAAGAGCGTGATCGCCGGCGTGGACTATGTCGTCGCCGACGTTCGCGATCTGTCACGCCTCGAGATCGAAGGGACGATTTCGACGATCTATAATCTGGCGGCTGTGCATACGACGCCGGGTCATCCCGACCACGAATACTACGACACGAATATCGGTGGCGCGACCGCGATCACGGCCTTCGCCCGAGAGCGCGGTGTCCGTGACATCGTCTTCACCAGCTCCATCTCGGTCTACGGTCCCGGCGAGGATCCCAAGCTGGAAGGCACGCCACCGGCTCCGGAGTCCTCCTACGGCTGGTCCAAATGGCTGTCGGAGGCGATTTTCCGCGCCTGGCTCGACGAGCAGGACGACCGCCGCCTCGTGGTTTGCAGACCCGCCGTCATCTTCGGTGCGGGGGAGGGCGGCAACTTCACGCGCCTGGCGAAGCTCATGCGGGCGGGACTGTTCGTCTATCCGGGCCGCAGGGACACGGTGAAGGCCTGCTTCTACGTCGAGGATCTCGTCGACGCGCTCCTCTACGCCCACGGCCTGAACGAGCGATACGTCCTTTTCAACGGCTGCTATCCGGACCGGTACACGCTCGAGCAGATCGTCGAGGCCTTCACCCTGCATTTCCCCCGTGTGCGCACCGTGACCGTACCCCGGGCGATCGTGAACGCCGCCGCTGCGGCCCTCAAGCCGATCTCCGCGCTCAACCTCGGCATTCACCCCGACAGGGTCACCAAGCTCGTTCGCTCGACGGACATCCGGCCCGGTTGGCTGGCCGAGCGCAACAGGGCCCGGGAAGGCCAGCTCGCACCGGCCTTGTGCAAGTGGGCGGAACAGTCCGGGGGGCTGTGGGTATGAGGCGTCCGCCACGCGACGGGCTTCGCCTCTCACCGACCGGGATGGGTTTCGGGCGCGCGCGTTCATCATGATCATCGTCCATGTGATGACCCGCCTCATGCGTGGCGGCGCGGAAGAGAACACGCTCCGAAGCTGTCGCGCCCAGGCCGCGGCAGGGCACCGCGTCATCCTGGTGCACGGCGCCGATTTCGATCCGGCGGCGCGGGAGGAGGCGGCCGGGGTGGTCGAGGTCCGCACCGTCGACCGCATGTTCCACCGGATTTCTCCCGCGGACGACATCGCGGCGGTCCGCGCCCTTCGTGACCTGTTCCGGGAGGTCGGGGCAGACGTCGTCCACACCCACCAGAGCAAGGCCGGCGTCCTCGGCCGGGTCGCCGCAAGGCTGGCCCGAACGCCGACTGTGATCCACGGCATCCACATCCTTCCGTTCGTGAACGTCGGACCGGTGCAGGAAGCGGTCTACGTCGCGGCGGAATGGCTTTGCGCGCCGTTCACGCATGGCTTCATCAGTGTCAGCCCATCGGTTCGCGACGAGTGCGTGAGGCGGGGGCTGGGGCGACCGGAGAAGCATTTCGTCGCCATGAGCGCGATGGACGTCGAGCGCTTCAAAACGGCCGGGCCGCCGCCTGACTGGCGGACGCTTCTCGCCGTGGAGCCCGGCCAGGATCGTCCCCCGACCGCCGTCATGCTCGCGACGTTCGAGCCGCGAAAGCGGCAGCTCGAGTTCATCAGGGCGGTGCCGGAGGCCTTCGCCGGACTGCCGGACTGGCGGCTTCTGTTCGCGGGAAGGGGGGAGACGCTGGAAGAAGCGAAGGCGCTTGTCGAAGAGATGGGGCTGGGCGACCGGATCCGGTTCGCGGGCCACCGCTCCGATCCCGAAGCGATCATCGCCATGGCGGACATCGGCCTCCTGACGTCGCTGAGAGAGGGATTGCCGCGCGTGCTCGTGCAGTATGCTGCGGCCGGGAAACCCGCCGTCGTCTCCCTGCTGCCGGGGATAGGGGATGTTGTGACGGACGACGTCAGCGCGATCGTCACCCCGACGGACGACATCGGCGCGGCCGCCGAGGCCGCGGCCCGGCTGCTCGGCGACGCCGTGCTGAGGCGGCGGCTCTCGAATGGCGCCCTTGGCGTCGATGTGGACGCCTGGTCCCCTGAGCGCATGGATGCGGCGGTCGAGGAAGCCTATCGACAGGTCCGGGCCGCATGAGCCGACACCTCCCGGACCCGTGTGGCGGCCCGGCAACCCTTGATACCAATGATTTTCCCGAGCCAGATGTTCGTTGCGCCGCGACACGCGCCAGGTTCAGAAATCGGATGGCTGCGTGCAGGGGGATCGACGTGAGCTGTGATCGCCGCGCCGCCGACGGTGACCGATGCCAAAGGCGATGGCTGTGAACAGCCTCATTTCCCTGGCGCTTCTCAGCCTGTTCCTGCCTCTGAAGATGAGCGCCGGGCCGGTGCAACTGCGGCCTTTCGACCTGATGGTCGTGGTCCTCTGCGCGATGACCGCGGTGATCGCGCCGAGACTGCCCACGCGCCCCAGACCGGTCGCCGGCTTCTACCTGTTCGGCGCCTATGCGGCTTGGCACGCGATCTCTGCCTTCCTGGTGTCGTCCGAGAACGGGATCAGGGAGTTGCTGCAGGTCACGATCATCCTGGCGTTCGGCGGCTGCGTCATCGCCCTGCTTCCGGTCCTGAACCTGAAGCGCATCGGCATGTTCCTGCTGGTCGGCATGGCGGCCGTGACGGCCTGGAGCGTCGTGTGGCACCTCCAGCATGGCTTCCTGACGGGCTGGAAGCGGCTGGATGATCCCAAGACGACCTTCACCTTCCTGCCGACCGCGCTGGGCTGCGCGCTGCTGTTCGCTGACCGGAGCAGGAAGCGCCTGTACATCGGACTGTGGGCGCTCCTGGGCGTGATCATCCTCCTCTCGGGTGAGCGCAAGGCGTTGGGGATCTACGTCCTGATCACGGCCGCCTTCCTGGCCAAGGGGCGGTTCTCGCCGGCGCCGATCCTGCTCGTCGGCGCGGCGGCTGCGGCATCGATATCGCTCCTCGCCGCGAGCAACGCCTATATGGCCACCCAGCTGCAGTCGTTCATCGATCCCTTCGATTCCCGGAACAGCTTTGACGCGGTGGTCCGCGGGGGGACGCCGCAGTCCTTCAGCAACTCCCAGCGACTTTTCGCCGTCAACCTGAGCAAGCAGTTGATCGCCGAGAGTCCGATCATCGGTACGGGGACAAACGGCTATACCGACCGGCTGGCGCGGGAATTCTACTACGTCCCCACCTTCCTGCGCGTGAACATCCACGGTGAGCCGCTTCGTGTGCTCGTCGAGAACGGCCTTGTCGGGCTTCTGCTGTATCTCTCGTTCTGGATCGTCAGTATCCGCGCCAACCTGAAGAGTTGCCGTCAGCTCGTCTACGTCTGGCGGCTCCCTCGCGACTCGGCCTTCATCCTCCTCGCGGTCCTCGTTGCGCCCCTGGTGTTCTACGCCCTGTTCGAGGGCAGCGGGACGCATATGTTCATCGTCGGTCTGCTGGTGACCCTGTATCCGGCGTTGATCAACGAGGTGGCGGTGCGTCGCCGATCATCCTCGGCGGGAGTGGCCCCGGCCGGCAATACTCAGAGGGTTCCGGTCCCGCGCCGTCCGCAGCTCGGCTATCGCTGAGGGCATGGAGATGTCGCCCAGCACCTCCGAAAGCCGGACCGGGCCCGAGATGCGGCTGGGCGACGATCCGCAGGCGCGCAGGGTCGTCTGGCTCATCAACGATTTCGATCGTGGCGGAGCGCAGCAAGGCCTGCTCACCCTCGCGCGGAACGGCGCCTTCGAGGGAGTCGCGTTGACGATGGTCTCGTTCGTTCGCGGCTCCGGCGCCTTCATCAAGGACCTCGAAGGTCTGGGTGTCCCGGTCGTGGCGATGCATGACGCCGGGCGGATGAAAGTGGGGCATCTGGTGTCGGGGGCATGGCGGCTGTGGCGCCTGCTGGGGGCCGTGAGCCCCTCGGCGATCGTCCTGGCGCTGCCGCAGGCCAACATCATCGGGCGGATCGTCGGTCGGTTGCGGGGCGTGCCGGTGATCGCCTCGTTCGAGCACAACACCCACCTGGCCAAGCCGGTCTATGAACTCGCCTATCGTTTGACGTCGCCCGTGGTGGACTGGACGCTCGCGGACTGCGACGCCACGGCGGAGGAGGCGACGCGGCGCCTATACAGCCGGAGGGCGGCGCGCAGAACCATCCTGCCGCTGGCGAGCTTTTCCGTCCAGCCGGTCACGTCGGCCCCGGTCGCGACGGGGGCGGGGCCGTTCCGGATCGTGAATGCTGGGCGGCTCACGGCGGTCAAGAACCAGGCCGCGCTTCTCCACGCCGTTCGACAGTTGGTGGATCGAGGGCATGACGTCTCGCTGCGCCTGTACGGCGAGGGCAGGGAACGCAGCCGCTACGAAGCGCTCGTCCAGAGCTTGGGGCTTCAGGATCGCGTTCACCTCATGGGACATGTGCGCGACTGGTGGATGCAGGGGGCCGATCTCTTCGTGCTGTCCAGCCGCCATGAGGGCCTGTGTATCGCGCTGCTGGAGGCGATGGCCGCCGGCATTCCGGCGGCTGCGCCCCTGGTCGGAGGCGTGGGGGACTATGGGACCGACGGCGCCGTCGACATTCTGGAAGACCTCCAGCCAGAGACGATCGCCACGGCGATCGAAGGTCTCATGGCAGCGCCGGAACGTCGGATGGAGATATCCAGGCGAGGCCGCGCGGTCGTGGCCGAGCGCTTCGGGACCGATGCCGTGGGCCGGCGCTACGAGGCCTTTGCGGCCGAGCTGAGAGCCCTTCCATGCCGCTGATTATCTACATGGACTTGCTGGGGAAACTTCGATGACTCCGATCGACGCTGGTTACAGCCGACCATCCGCGCGGGGGTTCGAGTGAAGGACCTCCTGAACACGCTCAAGTTCGCCGTCCGCGACGACGGCTGGAAGGTGATCGGCCAGAAGCTGATGGCCAAGATGGGTTCGGTCGGCGAGCCGCGCGACCGGGCCGAGGTGCTGGAGTGGTGCCGGTCGGTCGCCGAGTCCTATGCCGAATGGGCCGAGAGCATCTCACCCGAACTGTGGGCGGAGGCGTCCCGGTTCGGCGAGGACCTCGTGGCCCGGGCCACCGCCGAGCTTGCCTCGGCGAAGACTCGCTTTGGGGGAGGCGGCGCCTATGCGCTGCTCTACTTCATCGTCCGTCTGCGTCGCCCGTCGGTTATCGTGGAAACCGGCGTCGCCGCCGGCTGGTCCAGCACGGCCTTCCTCTCGGCGCTGGAGGCCAACGGCCACGGAGAATTGTGGTCGAGCGACCTGCCGTATTTCCGGCAGGGGGCCAGCGTCGAGGAGATCGGCGTCCTCGTGCCTGAGGCTCTGCGCGGCCGGTGGCGACTTTTCGTCGAAGGCGACCGGATCAACCTGCCGAAGATCGTGGATCAGGTGACCAGCATCGATCTGTTCCACTACGACAGCGACAAGACCGAAGCGGGGCGCGACTACGCGCTGGAGATCGTGTCACCGCGTCTGTCGGCGGACGCGACCGTCCTGTTCGACGACATTCTGGACAACGGGCATTTCCGCGATCTGGACGCGCCCGGCAAACGGGTGCTGAGCGATCATCGCCGGTTCGTCGGCATGGTCAGCCACGGCGGAGGTTCGACCCCGGCCTAGAACTGGAAGTAGATGAACTCGCTGTAGCCGCCGATGCTCCGGGCCGCGACCGCGAACAGCACGCCGATCAGGATGGCCCATCGCCAGGTCATGCGCACGGAGACGCCCCGTGTGCGTCCGGCGATCTCGTAGCCCGGGGACTGCAGCCCCATTCTGAAGCGACGCATCAGCTCCTGACTGTTGGGGGCGACGGCGGCCAGCAACAAGGCGGTTCCAATCAGGAGCAGGTCGGGGACGCCGAAGCTGATCTGACCCGGAACGATGTGCAGCGCCTCGTAGACCGGGGAGAGCGGCCCGAGCGCCGGGAACGAGAAGCCGCCCAGGCCCAGCATTCCCGCCCACAGGGTGTTGGCGATCTCCATGGTCGGCGCCCGGAACGGGACCCAGGCCATGACGACCAGAAACAGCGTCAGGGTGTAGCTCAGGAAGGACGGCACGCGGGGCATCCGCAGGTCGCGCCAGCCGTGCGCGAGGGCGAGGGCGCCGCCGTGGATCGCGCCCCAGGCCAGGAAGGTCCAGCCCGCTCCATGCCAGAGCCCGCCCAGCACCATGGTGGCCGCCAGATTGAGGTACCTGCGGGCCTTGCCTTTTCTGGACCCTCCAAGAGGGATGTAGAGATAGTCCCGAAGGAAGCGCGACAGGGTGATGTGCCAGCGCCGCCAGAACTCGACGATGCTCCTGCTCTTATAGGGGGAGTTGAAGTTGTACGGCAGGCGGATCCCCATCATGTAGGAGATGCCGATGGCCATGTCCGAGTAACCGGAAAAGTCGTAGTAAATCTGACCCGTATAGGCGAGTGCGCCGACCCAGGCGGACACGAACTGCACGGGGCCCAACTCCGCCGATGCGAAGATTTCGGAGGCGATCCAGCCGCAGGGATCCGCCAGCAGGGTCTTCTTCGCCAACCCCAGAGCGAACATGCCCACGCCCGCATAGAGGCGAACCGGCAGGCGGGTGATGCGTCTCCGCATGAACTGCGGGACCATCTCGCGATGGTGGAGGATCGGTCCCGCGATCAGATGGGGGAAATAGGTGACAAACAGGCCGTACCGGACGGGATCGGTTCTGTCGGCGTGACGCGCGTAGCAGTCGCAGAGGAAGGCGATCTGGGTGAAGGTGTAGAACGAAATCCCGATCGGCAGAGACAGGCCGGGATCCGGGATTTGCGCGCCCAGCAGCAGATTGATCTGGCCGACGAAGAAGCCGGAATATTTGAACGCGAACAGGACGCCCAGGTTGGCGACCAGCCCGAGGATCAGCCACGGCTTTCGCGTGCGAGGTCCCGCAGCCAGAATTGCGTGGCCGACCACGAAGTTGAACGCAATGGAGACGAAGATCAGCCACTGGTGGTGATGCTCGCCGAACAGATAGAATCCGGCCGAGAATGCCAGGGCCACCGCCGACGCGGCGAACGGCCCGGCCATCCTGAGCGCTAGGAGATAGCCCGCCACCGCAAGGGGCAGGAAGATGAATATGAAGGCGTAGGAGTTGAACAGCACTCAGTTCACCAGCACGTCTTTGGTCGCCGCGGCGACGGCGAGCCGTCCGGACTGAGACAGGTGCCCGCAGGCGCACCATCGATCCGCGAACTGGTCGGGGCTGAAGGGAGCGATCTCGGTCACGGCCACGCCGAATGCGGCTGCCCGCCGGACGATCTCCGCACGTCGGGCATCGACCTGGGCCGCCAGTCCGGCGTCGAGAGTCCGCAGGCCGGCCATGTCATTGGGCAGGAAGAGGACGACGAGCCGCTTGCCCCGTGCGTCGGCCTGTCGCTGGAGATCGCCGATGTCTTCCAGCAGGGGCCAGTAGGGCTGTGGTCGCACCAGATTGGTCCAGAAATTCGCCTCGATGAATCGCCGGTCGTGTCCAAGGGTCTCGGGGCATCCCTGCCTCGCCTTTTCATCGGCGAACCAGGTCATCTGGATCTGGTCGTAGCCGGGGTAGTCGACACCCTCATAGCGAAACGGAAGCCGGGCCGTCGCCGCGCCCGGCGTGATCCCCGTGCCCCGTGACAGGCGGGCCGACAGGTCGTTCACCCGAAGCGGACCGGCCACCAGTCCGAAGAAGGCGGTGGTCTGCCAGTCGTTGGGGTCGGGATTGGCCAGCGATCCCTGTCCGAGATAGAGGACGACCGTTCTGATCCGGGGTTGCTGCAGCGCGATAGCGGCGTAGTTGATCGACTCCGCCAGCGGCTCCCCGCCATAGCTCAGATCCACAACCTCCGATGCAAGGGCGTCCTGCAGCATCGCCGGGATGGCGCGCCGATCGGCATCGCATTTGGAGACGTGAGTGACGACGGAATTGCCCACGACCGCCACCTGGGCGTCGTGTGCGGTCGCGGCGGCGAAAGCTACCGTTCCAACCCGCTGGCGAGGCGCGGGAAACAGAAACACCACAGCAAATGAGGCGGCCATGAGCAGCACCAGCCAGAGCTGTCGCGATCCGCTCTTTTTGCCCCCCATGGACCTCACCCGACCGCCCGAACCCAGTTATGTCAGTGACCGTTCAAAGATCAAGCCAAGCTTCAACCTGCGGCAGATTTGAAAACGAGCTGAACCGCTCCTGACGGCCGGATCGGGTTGGAAAGATGGTTGCGGCGCCGCAACATTTGCTGCCTGATCAGAACGCTCCCGCAGGCAGAGGCTCAAAGGGGGGTGGATCCGGGGTGGTCGTCGGCATGGATGGGGATGGTGGGGACCGCACAACCGACGGGACGCTCTGCATTTTCACGCGGAGCTGGCGATACTCAACGGGTCCCTTTGCCCGGAAGCTGGCCGATTCCATCGCGGGCCAGGGCGTGACGACCTTCCTTGTGGCGCCTCCGCCAGAGGCGGCCGGCTTCGTCGTCAGCCATCCCGATGTCGTTCAGATGCGGACGCCCCGGGGGCTGGGGGGACGGGGCTCGATGGCGGCGAGGGTCGTCGCCACGGTTCGGCGAATGGCATCCGGTGTCGGCCAGGTGCTGAAGGCCCGTCTGCGCACCCGTCGGTTCATCATAACCGCGGCGGAAATTCTCCCCGTCACACTGCCTCTGGTCGCCGTGCTTCGGCTGAGCGGGGCGCGCGTGGTCGTCGTTGTCCACGATCCGACGCCCCACGTTGGACGCAACGCCCTGATCGGCGCGCTGGAACGGCTCATGCTGAAAGCCCTGTATGGCCTCGCTTCGGAGATCGTGGTGCTCAGCGGGTCCACCCGCCGGGCGCTGTGCGACGGCTATCGCCTGCGGTCCGAAACCATCAGCGTCATTCCTGAGGGCATGCCCACGCTCGACGCGCCGCCCCTGAACGGGTCGCGCCGCCTTCTCCTGTTCGGAACGATCCGCGCCAACAAGATGGTCACCGAGGCCGTCCAGGCCGTCGAACTGGCCCGGGAAGCCGGTGTGGACGTCCAGTTGACCATCGCCGGGCCGGCTTCCCAGGGCGAGGAGGCCTACTTCGCATCCGTCGCCGAACGCGCCTCGGGCAAACCCTACATTCGGACCGAGCTCGGCTATGTCGACGATGCGAGAGTCGCCGGGCTTTTTGCGGAGTGCGACGCGCTTTTGCTGCCTTACCGGAATTTCGAGTCCCACAGCGGCGTGGCCTTGCTGGCCGCCGCTGGTCGGCGTCCCGTCATCGCCACGACTTCCGGGGGGATAACCGACCTGTTTCGCGAGGGGATGGCGGGCGTCGAGATCGAAGATTGCACGCCCCAGGCCATCGCGACGGCGATCGAGCGCTTCTTCGCCCACCCGGCATCATACTGGGTCACGCGCGCCGAGGCGGCGAAGGTCGGGCTGGAAGGCCGGTACAGCTGGGCTGCAGCGGGCGAGAGATATCTGGCCCTGCGGAGCATGAGGGCCGGTTGAGCGACTTGCAGGGCAGCGAAGAGACGCACGAACCCGGCGTGGGCAGGCACATGCTGGCCGGCGTACGCTGGCTGGTCCTGGGGCGCCTGCTCGTCATGGCCTTGTCGCTGATCGGGACAGCCGTTCTCAGCCGTCTGCTGACCCCGCTGGAGTTCGGGATGATGGCGGCTGCGCTCGCGGTTATCGGCTTTGCCGATTCCATGTTCGAAGGCGCGTTCGGCCTGAACCTGATCCATGCCAAAGTGATCGACGAGCAGGATATCGCGACGTCCTTCTGGTCGGTGGTCGCGCTTTCGGTGCTGCTGGCGGCGGCGATCGTTTCGGTCTCTCCGCTGATCGAGGGCTTCTACTCGGCGAACGGGATCGCGATCACCATCGCGTTCAGCAGCCTCGTCGTCGTGGCGCGGGGGATCGGCGCGATCCCGCGAGCGGTCATGCAGCGCACCGGCGATTTTCGCGGATTGGTGGGCTCCAACACCGTGGCCTATCTGGTCGGCCAGTTCGCCCTGTCGATCGCGCTGGCGTTTCTGGGCTTCGGCGTCTGGTCCCTCGTGTGGGGCAGTCTCGTCACCGGAGCCATCGAAGCGGGATTGAACGTGATCCAGTCGCGGCTGAAGCCGTGGCGGCGGATATCTCCACGCGGCGCCGTCGCCGTCGTCCGCGACAGCAGTCCCTACGCCCTGTCCCAGCTGCTGAGCTGGGCGGCCAACAACGGCGCCAATATCGCCGTGGGCCGGACCCTCGGCATCCTGTCCCTGGGCCTGTTCAGCCGGGGTTGGCGGTTGGTCGAAATCATCAACGCCTTGATTTCCACGCCGCTGCAGCGTGTGCTCTCTCCCGCCTTCGCGCATCTGAGGGGCGATACCCGGCGCGCGGCCACCTACATGGCGAGCGCCCTGCGACTGGGGCTGCCGATCTTCGGGCTCGCAGCCGTGGCCGCCGCGCTGCATGCGCCGGCCATCGTCCGGCTCTTGCTGGGACCGGCCTGGACCGAGGTGATCCCGATCCTGCAGTTGCTGGCCTTGGGCCTGTTGCCCCGGTGCGCCTACAAGGTGACGGAGAGCGTCGCCTTCGGAATGGGCGGATCGACCGGGACCGCCGTGCGGTCGGCCATTCAGGCGGTCTTGCTGGTCGGCGCCGCCTTCATCGGCGGCCTGTTCGGTCTGTTGCCGGTCGCGGGCTTCCTGTCGGCGGCGATGTGGATCTACTACCTGATCTCTGTGGGCTACGCCGCGTCGCTGGTGGCCATCACGACAGGCGATCTGCTTCGGCTGCATGCGAGAGCGCTTGTGCCGGTCGCCATTTTCGGGATCGTCGACAGCCTTGCTGCGATGGCGGTCCCCGAGACCTGGTTCTGGGTCAGACACCTTTTCGGCGGCGGCGTCGGACTGCTGGCCGTCGCCCTGTTCCTGGCGACCGCTCCGAGGGCCTGGATTGGCCAGGAATGGTCGAATGCCCGGGATCATCTCACGCGATCCGTCGTCGCCGTCGTCCGCCGGGTGGGGGCCTGGACATGAACTTTCAAGGCTCGATCCGTGAGCGACCAACCTTGCACATTGCGCTGATCGTTCCGGGCTGTTTCACCGAAAACTACGGGGGGGCGGAGCGACAGGCCGAACTTCTGGCGCGGGCGATGGCCGCACAGGGCGCCAGGGTGACCATCGTGGCGCCGTGCCGGCTGTCCGATTCCGCCGAAGTCGAGACCGATTTCGGCGTGAGCGTCACGATGAGGCTGCGGGACTATCCCAATTTCGGCGGCCGTCGCATGGGGTCCACCCTCGCCTGGACGGCCCGGGTGTTCGCCTGGGTGCGGCGGCGAACCGACATAGACGCCGTCTATGTGTTCCATGCCCGCCTTCACGCCCTTCCCGGGCTGGTCTCGAGGATGGCGCTCGGAAAGCCGCTGTTCATCAAGCTCGGCGGCGGAGGCGAGGTCGGCGACTTCAAGGCGCTGGAGTCAAAAAAGGGGGGCTACGGACGTCTGATCGCGCGCCTGATCCGGGCCCACGCCGACGGGTTTGTCGCCAACAGCCGCGAGATCGTCGCGGACCTGAAGGGCTATGGCGTTCCGGACGACAAGATCATCGAGATATCGAACGGGGTCCAGGCGCCGACACGCGACGTGTTCGAGAGACTCCAGGCGGCCAGGACCGGGCGCCGGTTCCTCTACACGGGGCGTATCGAGCCGGACAAGAACGTGCCGGTGCTCGTCGAGGCGCTGGCGCTATGTCTGGCTCGGGGATGCGTCGCCGAGCTAACCATCGTCGGGGCCGGCTCCGATCTCCGGACCGTCGCGGAGCGAGCGTCCAGTCTGGGCATCGCGGAGTTCGTTCACCTGCCGGGCAGGCAGGACGACGTTCAGCCCTATCTGACGCAGAACGATTTCTTCCTTTCGGCGTCCCAGGCCGAGGGCCAGTCCAACTCGCTGCTCGAGGCGATGGCGCATGGGCTCATCCCCGTCGTCGCGGAGGCGAGCGGCGTGCGGGATCTGGTCGCCGACGGCGAACGCGGCTTCGTCGCGACGACGGCGGACCCTGCGGAACTGTCGCGGTTGATGCAGCGGGTGATGACGCTCCCCGAGGCCGGCCGTGGCGTCATGGCGGCGAAGGCCCATCGCTACATCGCGGGACAGTTCGGGATCGACGAGGTGGCCCGGCGGACCCTCGAGGTCATGTCTACCCGCGTTGCTGCGTCGCAAAACGATTGAAAACCGTGGGTCTCCGAACACAGCCTGGGCATCGGATATGGCCTATGCTGGACCATCTTTTGAGGAGTGCGTCATGTCGGTCGCGATAGAGCGTTACACGGGCACTGGGGGAGCGGACTACCATTCGCGCCGCGCGAGCGGGCGTTCAGCCGCCGAACAGCAGGTCCGCGCGGTCTATTTCGAAGGCGTCAGCACATCCTCCGATACGGTCCTGGACTTCGGCTGCGCGACGGGCGGCATACTCTCGGCCTTGCCGGCGGCGAAGCGGATCGGGGTCGAGGTCAGTGAGGTGTCGAGCGCCGAAGCGCACAAGGTACTTGATCGGGTAGTGAGCCATCTCGACGAGATCGAGGACGCCAGCATCGATGTGGCGATCAGCTTCCATGCGCTGGAGCATGTCCCGAACCCGCAGGCGGTGCTCCTCGGCCTTCGCCGCGTCTTGCGCCCCTCGGGACGTCTTCGTCTGATCGTGCCCTATGACAATACGTTCCTGAACCGCGAGCATCGCGAATGGGCGGCGAGCGACCCGGATCAGCACCTGTTCACCTGGACGCCCATGGCCTTGGGCAACCTGTTGTCGGTGAGCGGATTCAAGGTCGAGCAGGCGCGATGCAGCCACTGGGCGCGGCCCGGCAAATTGGGGCGGCTGATCGGAGCCGAGCAGGCGCGCTGGTTCAAGGCGATCCGGGCCGGACGGCTGCAGGTGATCGCAGACGCAACCTGCGCCTGACGGGCGGTCGGGTCGCCGGCGGTTTCAGGGTTTCCGAAGGACCGCGACGGACACCTGATACGGCCTGAAGAGGAAGGTCAGCCGGTGAAGGCGGGAAAGACTCTCTCGCCAACCCCCTCTGAGAAAAAGCGCGCGGGCCAGTGATTGGATAACGCCGAGGGGGCGCCGATCAAGGTCCGTCCAGAATGATCCGCCGATCACGGGTTCTGCGACCTGAACCTGATAGTCAGGGAAGAGGTCGACCAGCGCCGTCGGCGCGGGCCGGTACATCGTGTCGATAGGGTCGAGATGGTACGGGTAGCGGTAGGGGACGCTCAGGATGATGACCCCGCCCGGCTGCAGGATCTCGTCGCAGATCGATGCGAAGTTCGATCGGTCGGTCACGTGCTCGAAGATGTTGCAGCAGAGTACGGTTCTCGCATCCAGTGACGTCAGGCGTTGCCGGACATCGGACGCGTAGATATCGCCGCTGACATCGATGCCGTCGCCGTCCCGCAGATCCGTGTGAACAACCTTCACGCCGCGCGCTCGCAGGGGCGCATGGATGAACCGGTCGATATGGGGCTGCTGAACCGTGCGGAACATCGCCGTCGACGACCCCAGCTCGATGACGGGGCCGATGTCCCCGGGAAGCGCCGCCAGCAACTGGCCGATCTTCTCTGCTTCCTCGAAGCGCATGGCCGGACCTTCCTCGATGCCCGATGGGTGGGCAGGGCTGCGGCCAGACTGTCCGGCTCTCGGATGACGCTTCATTCGGCAGCTTTGCCGCGGCAGTTCCAGACTGCACCTCTGGATAGAGATAGCCGAAGAAAACAACCTTTCAAAGAGTGCGTGCCGGATGCGCATCCCCGCGGTTGCGCGTGACGGACGCGCCTGCGCGGCTAGCATTCCGCTCAGCCGCGCAAGCGCTCTCGAACATGAGGGATGGAAAAGGTGGTGCCGGCTGCAGGAATCGAACCCGCGACATCCAGTTTACAAAACTGGCGCTCTACCAACTGAGCTAAGCCGGCCCTGAAAGGGATCAGGCGCGGGGTTTAGCTGGCGTGCGGGCCGTGGCGCAAGCTATCAAACGACATGCCGAACCCGTCCTACATTCTGCCCGTGGTCATGCTGGCGCTGTCGAACGTCTTCATGACCTTCGCCTGGTACGGCCACCTGAAGTTCGGTTCCAAGCCGCTGTGGATCGTGGTGATCGTCAGCTGGGGCATCGCGTTCTTCGAATACTGCCTGGCGGTGCCGGCGAACCGGATCGGGCATCAGGTCTATTCGGCGGCCGAGCTCAAGACGATGCAGGAGGTGATCACGCTTCTGGTCTTCGCCGTCTTCTCGGTGACGGTGCTGGGCGAGAAGCTGACGCTGAACCACGGGGTGGGGTTCGCCTTCATCTTCCTGGGGGCGTGGTTCGTGTTCCGGGGACCGTTCTAGTCCAGCGCCGTTGCGATCTTCGCGGCGGTCGCCTTCAGCTCCTCGACATCGGCCATGCCGGCCTGACCGTGGCCCTTCAGGGGGCGGTCGGCCCAGCGCGGGATGATGTGGAAATGCAGGTGGAAGACGGTCTGGCCGCTGGCCTCACCGTTGAACTGCATGATCGAGAAGCCGTCAGGAGACAGGGCCTTTTCGACCGCGCGCGCGGTGCGCCGGGTTGCGGCCGCGAGGGTCGTCAGAGTCTCGGGCTCGACCTCCAGCAGATTTCGGGCGGTGGAGGTCTTGGAGATCACCAGGACGTGGCCCTCGGACTGGGGGAAGACGTCCATGAAGGCGAGGACGGCGTCGTCCTCCCACACCGTCACACTGGGAATCTCGCCGCGCAGGATCTTGGCGAAGGTGTTGGACGGGTCGTACGGGGCGTGCAGCGTCATCAGGTTCGACCTAGGCGTAGCGCCTGCGCTTCTCGGCCGAGATCAGCGTGGACCGCACGAAGTCGGCGGGCGGGTCGGTCTCGGCCAGGACGGCTTCCTTGATGGCGCGGGGCTCGCCGAACAGGTGGCCCTGGCCCATCGAGATGTCGAGCTCGAGGATGTCGACGATCTGACGTTCCGACTCGCACTTTTCGGCGATGACCTCGATGCCGTAGCGGCGGGTCAGCTGGGCGAAGTCGGCGGCCTGGATGTCGCGCAGCGACGGGATCGGCGAGCCGCCGTCTAGGTCCAGCAGTTGTTCGATCAAGAGGTCGGCGGCGACCTTCACGAAGCGGACGTCGGAGCGCTGCAGGTCGTTGAAGTCGAGGTCGAGGGTCTGGACCTTGTCGATCGAGAAGCGGAAGCCGAGATCGGCCAGTTTGGCCATGTTACGCGCCTCGACGGCTCCGCGAGCGTCGAAGGTCGCCTGACCCAGTTCGAAGATCAGGGCCTGGTTCAGGTCGCGGTTCTCGCTGAGGAACTCCAGGAACTGCGGGAAGAAGGTCTCGTCGCCCAAGGACGACAGGGCGACGTTGCAGAAGACGCCGACCTTCCTGTCCTGACGCGCGAGGCGGCGAACGATCTGGGCGCAGCGGAACAGCAGAAGGTTGTCGATTGCGGGGACCAAGCCCTCGCCCTCGGCGATCGACAGATACTCGGCCGGCATCATGACGCGGTCGGTCGAGTCGCGCAGGCGGGTGAAGCTCTCGTAAAAGACGGTCCGGCGCTGGGGCAGGGTCACGACGGGCTGGAGGTACAGGTCGACGCGGTTCTCCGAGAGAGCGTCGTGAACGGTCTTGAGCAGCAGGTTCGACTGGTGATGACGGCGCGCCTCGGCGCTGTCGGGCGCGACCATGGGGGCGACCTTCAGCCGCTCGTCGATGGACAGGCTCATCTGCTGGATAAGATCCTCCAGCATGCGGACCTCGCCGGTCAGTTCGTCGGTGCGCGACAGGGCGCCGGCCTCGATCGCGGAGGCCAGGTCGCCGAGCGCGGTCTGGGTCTGCTCCATCGCGTCGGCCAGCAGGCGGTGGGCCTCGCGGACCTGACCGATCTCGGCGCGCAGGGCCTTGCGTTCGCCGATGCCGGTGAAGATGGCGTGGACGGCCGTCAGGACGCCGAGGACGCCGAGTGTCGCCGCCACCCCCGGACCGATGCCGAGGCCTGCGCGCCACAGGAAGGCGCCGACCGTCATCGCCAGGAAGACGTAGCCGAAGAACAGAAAGCCGTTGGTCAGTGCGCGCATGGGAACGGTGAAGTCCGACTTCCCGGATGGAATCGTCCGAGTATCGGGGTATCAGGACGAAACAGCTAGGGCGTGGCCGAAGAAACCGCGCGTGAAACAGGGGATACGCATGGAATTGTTCGATCTGGGCGGCAAGGTCGCCATCATCACCGGCTCCTCCAAGGGCATCGGCAAGGCCATCGCCGAACGGATGGCCGAGCATGGCGCCAAAGTCGTCATCTCCTCGCGCAAGGCCGGGCCCTGTGAAGAGGTCGCCCAGGAGATCAACGCCAGGTACGGCGAGGGCCGCGCCATGGCGATACCGGCCAATATCGCTTCCAAGGAGGATCTGCAGCGACTGGTCGACGAGACGACCGCCGCCTGGGGTCAGATCGACATCCTGGTCTGCAACGCGGCGTCCAACCCCTACGCCGGGCCGATGGCGGGAATCGCCGACGAGCAGTTCGAGAAGATCTTCCACAACAACGTCCTGGCCAACCACTGGCTGACCCAGATGGTCGCCCCGCAGATGCTGGAGCGGAAGGACGGGGCGATCGTGATCATCTCGTCGATCGGCGGCCTGCGCGGCAACGCCCTGATCGGCGCCTACAACGTGTCGAAGGCGGCCGACATGCAGCTGGCGCGGAACCTGGCCGTCGAGTGGGGACCGTCGAACGTGCGGGTCAACTGCATCGCGCCGGGCCTGATCCAGACCGACTTCGCCCGCTATCTGTGGGAGAACGAGGAGGTGCTCAAGGTCACGGTCGAGCCGAACCCGATGAAGCGCATCGGCCAGCCGGACGAGATCGCCGGCACGGCCGTGTATCTGTGCTCGAAGGCCGGGTCGTATGTGAACGGCCAGACCCTGGTGGTGGACGGCGGGCTGACGATTGCCTGGTGAGGCCGACAAGGGCCCGGGATTTCGTCAGGACCTGATCTGGCGACTGGAGGCGGCGCTGTTCGCCGGCTTCATCGGCCTGATGCGGCTGATCGGGCTGGAGGCGGCGTCGAACTTCGGCGGCCGGGTGCTGCGGACGCTGGGGCCGCTCACGGGGACGCAGAAGACCGTGCTGCGCAACCTGCGCATCGCCTTCCCCGGGATGGGCGAGGACGAGCGTCGGCGGCTGGCCCTGTCGCAGTGGGAGCAGACCGGCCGGACCTTCGCCGAGACGGCGGTGATGGACAAGCTGACCCCCGCGTCGGGGCGGATCGATATCGTCGGGGCGGAACGACTGGAGGCCATTCGAACGTCGGGCAGGCCGGTCGTGTTCGTGTCAGGCCACCTGGCGAATATCGAGACCATGGCGGCGGTGCTGGTGGCCTCGGGCGTGTCGGTTCAGGTGACCTACCGCGCGGCCAACAACCCCTATGTCGACGCCCAGATCATCGCGGCGCGGGCGCGCTACGGCGTGAAGCTTTTCGCGCCCAAGGGCGGGGACGGGGCGAGGGAGCTGCTGGCTGGACTGGGACGCGGCGAGAGCGTCGCCCTGATGAACGACCAGAAATTCTCGGAAGGGCCGGAGGTGATGTTCTTCGGCCAGCCGGTGAACGCGGCGCCGGGGCCGAGCCGGCTGGCGCTACGGTTCGGGACGGTGCTGCAGCCCATGTCGGTGGTGCGGCTGCCCGGCGTGCGGTTCCGGGTGACCGCGCATGAACCGATCGAATTGGCGAACACCGGCGACCGCGCGGGGGACATCGCGCGCGGGGTGCAGGCGATCACGACCTTCATCGAGGAGAGGGTGCGCGAGCATCCGGTGGACTGGTTCTGGGTCCACAAGCGGTGGCCGGACCGCGTGTATCGCCAGCTGGAAGACGCCGAATAGGCCAACGCCGGCCTGATGATCGTGATGGTCTTGGCCGAACATGCGGCGGTTTTCGGCCAAGCTTCTATTCAAGGGCGGCGGAAATACTTCTCGCCACTACGATTCATAGGAATTGGTGAGTCTTGTCATGCTCGGAATCGTACCGACCGATTTCTTCGTCTGACGCGATTTAACTATCTTTGAAGACTTCAAAAAGACTAGAAGGCGAGAATACGCTCTCGCTTGTGTCAATTTTCGACAGACGGCCATGGAGCAGTAAGCCTATCAGCCGACATGGCTATGATTTCGCGTGGGAATATCCTGATCGACGGCTTGAGCGTCGAGGATCGCGACCTGCTTACCCCTATTGCTACTGATTTCGACTTTCATCTGGGCCATGTTTTCATGGAGCCAGCAGATTTCGTTGAGAACATCTATTTCATCGACGAAGGCATCGTCTCTGCCGTGGCGCTGATGGCCGACGGGCGCAGCGTCGAGGCCTATATGGTCGGACGTGAGGGCTTCATCGGCTCTACGGCCTGGCAAATTCCGGCAAAGACGGCAGTTCGCTATGTGGCCCAGATGGCCGGCAAGTCTCGCAAGGTCGAGGCGCGCCGCATGCGGGAGTTGGCGACCCGCAGCCAGAGCCTGCGGGTGGTGATGGCCACATACGACGCCGCCCTGCAACGGGAGTTGGAACAGTCCACCGCCTGCAATGCGGTCCACACGTCCGAGCGACGCTTCGCCAAATGGCTGCTGCGAGCCCATGACCGGGCCAACGACGCCGTGCTGCAGATGACGCAGGAGTTCCTGGCCAATATGCTGGGATCGCAGCGGACAACGGTGAACGAGGCGGCCCAGAATCTGACCCGACGAGGTGCGATCGCCTATTCGCGCGGTAGGGTGACGGTGCTCAATCGGCAGATCCTCGAGGCCTCCGCCTGCGAGTGTTACGGGGCGACCAAAGGGATTGCCGACGGCATTATGCGAGTCGGTGAATAGCCGGCCTGGCAATTGTCAGATTGCGCACTGTCGCCTAGCCGATAGAACGCCGTTCAAATCGCTGGAATATGGGCGTCTCACTGCCTGAAGGCCCAGTTATGCCCTGCTACGTCTTTCGGCTCCATGACGGCGTCGACACGCCGCCGATCATCGAAAACGTCGATGCGTTCGACGATCGCGACGCCAGGGATCTGGCGCAGATGCGCCTGCTGCTGACGCGCGAATACACCCACGCCCACATCTATCGCGGGGCCTACAAGGTAGCCGAGTTGAAGCGGGATAGCGTCCCGAACTGAAGGCGCGTCAGACCTTGTCGGAGCCGTCGATGTCCGTCGACGCGGCCTCGGCCAGGTCTGTCGAACGACGGCGCGGACCCTTGTAGTGCAGCGCCGTCGAGGTGCGGCGCCGATCCGGGCCGAAATAGTCGTCGGTCTTCACGAAGGGCCGGGGGCGCAGGATCACGGCCTGGATCCGGTCGAAGACGGCCTTGGCGGTGATCGGCTTGACCACGAACTCGGTCACCCCGGCGTCGCGCGCCTCGACCACCCGATGCTTTTCCGAGTGACCGGTCATCATGATGATCGGCAGATAGGGGTTGGCGCTGTCGGGACTGTTGCGGACCAGGCGGGTGAACTCCACACCGTCCAGCGGGAACATGTTGAAGTCCACGATGGCCAGATCGACCTGGTGATCACGCACGACGTCGAGCGCCATGGCCCCGTCCGACACCTCACGGATGTTGCGGATGCCGGCCGACTGCAGGATCGCGGAGGTGATGGCTCGCATGTGCTGGTTATCGTCGACCAGCAGGATGTTGAGCGATTGAAGGGCAGACATTTGGTCACAGGCCGAACGCCGCCCCCAAAGGCGGTCTAATCGGCGATTCTACGGGCAAAGCGCGGCAAGGTCCACGCGGAACAAGGCTCTAGCGGCTCGCGTAACCGGTTTCCGGCGCCGATTGTCCCACCATGAGAGATGGATCGCAGTTCCGATCGCGCCATTTCATGCGCCAGCACAGATGGGGTCCGGTGGCGCGTCCGGTCATTCCAACCCGACCGATGACATCCCCGCGCGTGATTCGCTGCGCCGGCAGGACGTCGATCCGCGATTGATGCAGATAGGCGGTGATCAGGCCCTGGCCGTGGTCGATCAGGGTCAGGCCGCCTTCGAAATGCATGCCCGGGCGGGCAAAGGTGACGACCCCGTTCGCGGGCGCCCGGATCGGCGACCCGGTGGGCGCGGCGAGATCGATGCCGTAGTGCGGCCGGGCGGGCGTGCCGTTCAGCACGCGTTGAGAGCCCCACAGACTGGTGACGCGATAGGTATCGAGCGGCCAGGTGAAGCCGGACTGGAAGTCGTCGGCGTCCGTCCGGCTGGCGAAACCCTCGGTCTTCAGCGCGATCTCCTGCTGGATGCGGGCGAGGAGGGCGGGGTCGGAGGGCGCGACCGTCGATTGCGGCAGGCCGTTGATGCTTGTCGAGGGGAAGGCCCCGCGCGCGATGACGAGGGTGCGCCGGGCGACGCGGCCTGGGCTGCGAACCTCAAGCTCGACCGATGGCGGTGCGTCGCGATCGAAGCCGACGACGAACAGGCCGGCGGCCGAGGCGGTGGTCAGGGCTTCCCCGTCGACGAAGACCATGGCGCGCGGCGCGGCCCGGCCCATGACGAATCCGCCCTGAACGAAGCGGCCGCTGAGAGTGAGGCCATCGTTCGTCTGGGCGAAGGTCTGTCCAGGCAGTAGGGGGCCTGCGAGGGTCGCGGCGCCGGCGCCCAGGATCAGGCCGCGCCGCGAAGGACTCACTGATCGACCATCCGCGACAGGGCTTCGGTCGGGCCGAAATAGGGTTCCTGATGCTCGACGGACCAGTAGCGCAGGATCTCGAGCGGGATCGGACGGCCGGTGACGGCGCACAGGACGAAGGGGCCGGGCTTGAGTACGGCGAATTCGCCGTCGCCGTAGTGAAGTGTCGCGGGGGAGGGGGCGGAGGTCATGAGGTAAGATTAGCCGCTTCGTCGGTTGCAGACCACTGACTAGAACAGATCACCCTGTCCCGCAGGCGCCACCCTGGCTTTCGAGACCGGCTTCGGCCGAGGCGCGCCGTCGCCATCGATCAACGCACCCTTCGAGCCATCGGGGAATACCAGGGTCACCGCCTGGCCGGGCGACAGGGCGGCAGCCGAGGAGACCATCGCGCCGGTCTCGTCGTCGATCCGGGCGAAGCCTGGCTTGGGGCGTTTCGGATCGAGGGTGGCCAGAGCGCGTGCGAGGGCGGCGAGGCGGGTCTCTGCGCGTTCCAGCGACTGCGGGACAGGTCGGGACAGTCGGGCGGAGACCGTCTCCAGTCGTGAGACCCGCTGATCCAGCCGACGGTGGATCGGGTCGAGCGTCAACCGGCCGGCGACGCGCAGCAGGCGGCGCTCGTGCACGGCGGCGTTGGCGCCCAGACCTGCGACCAGACGCGTTGACTGACTCTCCAGTCGGGCCGCTCGTTGCTCGATGACGCGGTCCAGCAGGGCCTGCGCGAAGCGGCCGCCGACGCTGACCAGACGCCGATGATGCAGTTCGGTGTTGCGGCCGAGGCCCGAGGCCAGACGGCTTGAGGCGTGGTCGAGGCGCTGCTGGGCCAGGGCGACCAGTTCTTCGGGACGGGCGGGCAGGCCGCGCGCCACTGAGCGTAGGCGCACGCGACGATCTTCGAGCAGCCGGGCGCCGGCGCGGTCCAGACGGCGTTCCAGATCGGTGACGAAGGCCCGAAGGTCGGCCAAGACCGGCGTGGCGAGTTCGGCGGCGCCGGTCGGCGTCGGCGCCCGGCGGTCGGAGACGAAGTCGATCAGGGTCGTGTCGGTCTCGTGCCCCACGGCCGAGATGATCGGAATGGTCGCCGCCGCCACGGTACGGGCCAGACCCTCGTCGTTGAAGCACCACAGGTCCTCGACCGAGCCGCCGCCGCGCGCGACGATCAGCAGGTCGGGGCGCGGGATTGGTCCGTCGGCGCTCATCGCATCGAAGCCCCGGATGGCGTTCGACACCTGTCCGCTTGCGGCGTCGCCCTGAACGACCACGGGCCAGACGATGACGCGGCACGGCCAGCGTTCGGCGATCCGGTGCAGGATATCGCGAATCACCGCGCCGGTCGGGCTGGTGATCACGCCTATGGTGCGGGGATAGAGAGGTATGGCCTTCTTGCGGGCCGGGTCGAACAAGCCCTCGCCGCTGAGTTTGATCTTCAGCCGCTCCAGCTGGGCCAGCAGCGCTCCGGCGCCGGCGGCCTCCATCGATTCGATCACGATCTGGTAGGACGACCGGGCCGGGTAGGAGGTGATCTTGCCGGTGACAATGACCTCGAGCCCCGTCTCCGGCTGGACGCCGAGGCCGCGCACGGAGCCTTTCCAGACCACGCCGTCGATGGCGGACTTGTCGTCCTTGAGCGTCAGATAGATGTGGCCCGAGGCGTGCCGATTGACCTTGGAGACCTCGCCCCGCAGCCGGACATGGCCGAACCGGTCCTCCAGCGTCCGCTTCAGGGCGAACGACAGTTCCGAGATCGACAGGGGCGGGTTGTTGTCGCGCGGGGCGGCGGCCGGCTCGGCGTCGGCGGGGCCTGCGAAGACATAGTCGTCGGTCATGTCGCCAGTGTAGCGTCGCGCCGGGGGTGCGGGAACCGCTGCATTCGGCCTATAGTCGGCGGCATGAACGACGATGATCGCATCCCGCCCCGCGATGAGGAAAATCCGGACGAACGCGAACTGTCCCGGCGAAGCAACGGTCCGGCGGTCAGCGGCTGGGTGATCCTTGGGCTGATCTTCATGCTCGGCGTCCTGGTCTATGTGGTTTCCGGCCTGCTCTGAGCGTCTGCGGCCTTGACCGGCGGGGCCTGCACGGCCATTCCGCCCGCATGGATATCCTGCTGGTCGGATCGGGAGGGCGCGAACACGCCTTGGCCTGGAAAATGCGGCAATCGCCGCTGGTCGACCGGCTGTTCTGCGCGCCGGGAAACCCCGGCATCGCCAAGGTCGCCGAATGCGTGCCGGACGTCCGCGCCGACGACGCCGAGGGCCTGGCCCGACTGGCGCGCGAACTGAAGGTCGGACTGGTCGTCGTGGGCCCAGAGGTCGCGCTGGCGGCCGGGCTGGCGGACCAGCTGAACGCCGCCGGCATTCCCTGTTTCGGACCCAGCGCCAAGGCGGCGCAGCTGGAGACGTCCAAGGCCTTCTCCAAGGCCTTCCTGGAGCGGCACGAGATCCCGACCGCCCACTACGGCGTCTATGACCGGGTCAAGGACGCCAAGGAGGCTCTGAAAGTCTTCAAGCCGCCGTACGTCATCAAGGCCGATGGTCTGGCGGCGGGCAAGGGGGTGGCGATCAGCCCCGACCGGCGTGACGCCGAGGCCGAGATCGAGCGGATGCTCGGCGGCCGGTTCGGCTCGGCCGGATCGCGCGTCGTGATCGAGGAGTTCATGGAGGGCGAGGAGGGCTCCCTGTTTGCCCTGTGCGACGGCAAGCGCGCAGTCCTGTTCGGCGGCGCACAGGACCACAAGCGCGCCTTCGATGGCGATCTGGGTCCCAACACGGGCGGCATGGGCGCCTATTCGCCCGCGCCGGTTTTCGACGAGGCCATGGTGACGGCGGCGAACCGCCGGATCGTGCAGCCGACGCTGAAGGCGATGTCGGCCGAGGGCGCGCCTTACAAGGGGGTGCTCTACGTCGGGCTGATGTCGACCGACGAAGGGCCCAAGGTCGTCGAGTTCAATGCCCGCTTCGGCGATCCGGAATGCCAGGTCCTGATGATGCGGATGGCCGGGGACATCGTGCCCTACCTGCTGGCCTGTGCACGTGGGGACGTGTCGCGGCTGCCGGAACCGGAGTTCAAGCCGCAGACGGTCATCTGCGTGGTCATGGCGGCGCGGGGCTATCCCGACAGCCCGATCGAAGGCTCGATCATCCGGGGCGCCGATCAGGATTTCGGCCCGCATGTCCAGGTCTTCCACGCGGGCACCCAGCGCCGCGAGGACGGGACCCTGGTGGCGTCGGGCGGGCGCGTGCTGAGCGTCTGCGCCCAGGGCGACGACATCGCGGAGGCGCGCGAGCGGGCCTATGCGGCGGTCAGGAAGATCGACTGGCCGGGCGGGTTCTGCCGCACCGACATCGGCTGGCGCGCGCTGGACCGCGAATAGCGCCTACGCGTAGGCGAACAGCAGGCGGCCTTCGCCCATGCGCTCGCGCAGCATCGGCAGATCGGTATGAGCGGTGGAGAAGCAGCCGTAGCTGCGGCCCAGCTTGCCTTCGCGGGCCAGGAATTCCGGATCCGCATAGTCGGCGCCGTGGACGATGATGGCGCGGTCACGGGCCATGTTGTTGGAGTATTCCAGCCCGTCCAGCAGGACGTTCGGCCCTTGCTGCGCGCCCCAGCCCGCGCCGGCGGTCGCATAGGCGCCGACCGAGGACATGTAGCTTTCCGGGGTGTTCGAGAACCGGCGGGCGAAGCCGGAGTGTTCCGGATCCGAGCCGCGACCGTGGCAGGTGCGGAAGGCGGTGACGCGGCCGCCGATCAGGTCGACCTCGAACATGCGGGCGTCGCCCGAGAACTTCTGAAAATCGACCAGATACATCCGGTCGCGCAGGGTGATGCGGTGGCTGTGCACGTCCAGGGCGGCCATGGCCCGGCTCATCAGCTCGGGACGAACCAGACGCTGGGGATCGAGTGGCGGCGGCGTGATCTGGGGGATGCGCGGCAGGGGCGGCGGCGGCGGCGCGGCGGCCAGCACGATCGGAATCTCGACGGCGGCAGGTGCGGTGGCGCAGCCGGCGAGCATCGCCGAACCACCCAGAATCATGCCCCGTCTCGATAGCCGCATGCGACGCCCTTCGTAGCGGTTATGCCGAAGCGATGACTTCTTTCACAAATGCGCCGCCGGGTTCAACCGGAGCCTTGGCCGAAATCCGCCGACGCGTATGGTGCAGCCACAGTATCAGGGAGAGGTTTATGAAGTTCGTTGCACTGGCCGCCGCTGCGGTTCTTGTGCTCGCCACGCCTTCGCAGGCGCAGCAGAGCCCCGCCTCACAGGCTTTTCCCGCGAATGGGGAAACGACGTTCGTTCAGGCGGGGCGGCTTCTGGCCGACCCTGAGACCGGTGTTGTGCTGCGAGATAAAACTCTCGTGATCGTCGGGAACCAGATCACGGAAATCCGCGACGGTTTCGTCGGCGAGGGTCCGAACGTCGTCGATCTGCGTGATTCCTTCGTCCTGCCGGGCCTGATCGACAGCCATGTGCACCTGACCTCGCAGCAGAACCCGAACGCGCGCCTTCAGGCCGTGACGCGCGACAGCGCCGACAGCGCCATGGTCGGAGCGGGCTATGCCCGGGTCACCCTGCGCGCCGGCTTCACCACGGTGGCGGACCTGGGCGCGGACAACGACGCCATCTTCGCCCTAAGGGACGGCATCGCACGCGGCGACGTGCCCGGGCCGCGGATCATCGCCTCGGGTTCGGCGGTGTCGATCCATGGCGGACATGGGGACGTGAATGGCTACACCGACGACATCATGCACATGCTGTCACCCGAGAGCGTCTGTTCGGGGCCGGAAGACTGCATGCGGGCGGTTCGGACCCAGGTCCGGTCGGGCGCCGACATCATCAAGATCACCGCGACCGGGGGCGTGCTGTCGAACACGGCGGCGGGTCTGGCCCAGCAGTTCACCAACGCCGAACTGGCCGCCATCGTCGAGGTCGCGCACCGGATGGGGCGTCAGGTGACGGCCCATGCCCACGGGGTGGACGGGATCAACGCCTTCCTGAGGGCCGGCGGCGACTCGATCGAACACGGCACCTATCTGGACGACGAGTCGATCCGGCTGTTCCGTCGCGAGGGGGTCTATCTGGTGCCGACCTTGCTGGCCGGAGACTATGTGGCGCGCATCGCGTCCAGCCCCGGCAACTTCTTCACTCCGGCCCAGACGGCCAAGGCGCTGGAGGTCGGGCCGAAGATGCTCGACATGGCGCGGCGGGCGCATGACGGCGGGGTGCGGATCGCGTTCGGCACCGACACGGGCGTCTCGGCCCACGGCGACAACGCCCAGGAGTTCGCGCTTCTGGTCCGGGCCGGGCTGACGCCGCTGGAAGCCATACAGGCGGCGACGGTGGTGGCGGCCGAGCATCTGCGCATCGCCGATCAGGCCGGGCTGATCGCGCCGGGACGGACTGCGGACATCGTGGCGGTTCAGGGCGACCCCCTGACCGACGTCACGACGCTGGAGCATATGGCCTTCGTGATGAAGGGCGGCGTCGTCTACCGCAACGACTGAGCCAGGAAGGCCGCGAACGTCTCCTCGTCCTCAAACCGGGCGGCGACGGGCCATGAGACCACACGGGTCCGCCAGTCGGGAGGCAGGCGGACCCAGTCCTTTTCGGTGGTGACCAGGCCCGCGTCGAAGACGGCGGCGCGGTCGGCGAGGAAGGCGAGGTCTTCGGGCCGGTACCCGGCGTGGTCGGGGAAGGGCGCGAAGTCGACGAGGTCGGCGCCGGCGGCCTTGAGCGCGCGCTCGACCTTCCACGGCTTGGCGATGCCGGCGAACCCGACCTGGGGGCCGGCCGGGGGCGCGTCGGCAGGCTCCAGCCGGGCGATGAAGGTGGGCAGGGCGCCGAAGACGGCCAGCAGATCGGGATCTGCGGGCGGGCTGTCGGCGGGCAGCAGGACCACGACGGCGTCGGCGCGGGTCAAACCGGCGGCCAGGGGTTCGCGCATCGGGCCGGACGGAAAGACCGAGCCGTCACCGAAGGGCCATTCCTCCTCGCGCGTCTCGCCGTCGACGACGATCAGGCTGAGGGTCTTCTTCAGGGCCGGGTTCTGGTGGGCGTCATCAAGGACCAGGGCCCGGGCGCCGGCATCGACCGCCGCACGGGCGCCGGCGACGCGATCCGCGCTGATCCACGCGGGCGCGTCTCCCGACAGCATCAGGGGTTCGTCGCCGACGTCCGCGGCGGTGTGGCTGGCGGGATCGACGCGGAGCGGACCGGTCAGCCTGCCGCCATAGCCCCGCGACAGGGCGTGGGCGTCGATGCCCCCCTTGTGCAGAAGGCGCAGGACTTCGCGGGCCACCGGGGTCTTGCCGGAGCCGCCGACGGTCAGATTGCCGATGGAGATGACAGGAACGTCGACATCGACGGGTTGAGCGCGGGCGATGCGGCGGGCCGTGGCGACGGCCCAGATCCAAGAGGCGGGCTTCAACAGCGTACGGGCGACGCGGCCGTGGCGGCCGTCGCGCTGATACCACCAGCGGGGGGTGGAGAGTTTCATCGCGGCGCGCCCCGACCGTGCCGGGATGCCGGCAGCAGCGGCTGAAGGGCATCCCAAAGGCGGTCGAGGCCCGCGCCGACGTCGGCGGCGGCGCGACGGGCGCGCTCTCCCATGGCGCGGGCGGCGGCAGGGTCGCTGAGCAGGGGGGCGACGACCCCGGGCAGGTCGCCGGGCGTGGCGACGAGCTGGAGCCCTCCGGCATGGACCAGGTCGGCGGTCACCGCCTGCCAGTTCGAGGCGTCGGGGCCTGCGACAGCGGGCTTGCCGAGTCGCGCGGGCTCGAGCGGATTGTGTCCGCCCCACGGTTCGCGGCCCAGGAAGGAGCCGAACGAGCCGCCCATGACCACCACATCGGCCAGCCGCAGGAACAGGCCGAGTTCGCCCAAGGTGTCGGCGACATAGATGTCGGTCCCGGCGTTCGGCTGGCTTCCGCGTGAGCGCAGGGCGAAGCGGTAGCCGTCGCGGGTCAGGGCTGTGGCGATCTCGGGCCCACGGTCCGGGTGGCGGGGGACGAGGATCAGGCAGAGGCTCTCGGCCAGATGGTCGAGGGCGCGGACGATGGCGATCTCCTCACCCTCATGGGTCGAGGCGGCGACGACCACGGGCCGGTCGCCGATGGCGGCGCTGAGGCTGGTGAAGGCCGGGGCGTCGTGGGGCAGGGGCGCGCCGGACAGCTTCAGATTCACCTGGCCGTCGACACGGGCGCCGAGGTTCTGCAGCCGGACGGCCGAGGTGTCGTCCTGTGGCATGACGAGCCGGAAGGCGGAGAGCAGTTCGCGCGCGGACGCCGGGAAACGCGCCCATCCGGCAGCGGTCTTTTCGGTGATGCGGGCGCTGACGAGGGCCAGCGGAATGTTCCTGTCGCGGGCGGCGAGGATCAGGTTGGGCCAAAGCTCGGATTCGACGAGGACGCCCAGCGACGGACGCCAATGGTCGAGAAAGGCGGCGACCGCGCCGGGGCCGTCCACGGGAGCGAACTGATGGATGACACCGGGTGGGAGGCGTCGGGCAAGCAACTCGGCCGAGGTGGCCGTGCCGGAGGTGACGAGGACGGTCAGGTCGGGGCGCGCCTTCACGACCCGCTCGACGACAGGGAGCAGGGAGAGGGTTTCGCCGACGCTGACACCGTGCAGCCAGATCAGGTCGCCGTCGGGTCGGGCGAGGCCGGCCACGCCGAGGCGCTCGTCGACGCGGACCAGGTCCTCCTTGCCCTGTCTGACCCGGGCGTCGAGGAAGCGAGGCGCCAGGGGCTCAAGCGCCCGGGTCAGGAGGCGATACGCGAGGAGGGGCAGGGTCACAGCCGCTCCAGCCCCGTGATCGTATCGGCGCGGGCCTCCACGGCGGTGAGCAACTCGGTCCACGGGCCGGTCACATCGGCGAGGTCGGCGCCCTCCGGATAGCGACGGACGTCGTAAACGATGGCGCCCTTGCCGAACGGCAGGGGCAGGACGGCGCGATCCCAGCTGTTCAGGCGGACGGCGGGCTTGCAGCTCATGCCGATGAAAAGAACCGGGGCGCCCGACATGCGCGCCATCAGGGGCAGGCCCTCGGCCATGACCCGCACCGGGCCGCGCGGGCCGTCGGGGGTGATGGCCAGGGCGCCAATCTTGAGCTGTTTCAGGCCGTCGCGGAGCGCGCGAGAGCCGCCCTTGGCGGCGTCGGCCTTGTCCTTGTTGGCGGAGGAGCCGCGCACGGCGGGGAAGCCTTGCAGAGCGACGGCCTTGGCGATGAACTGGCCATCCGGGCTCAGAGAAATCAAAGCCTTGGCGGGTTGAGCTGCGTCCAGAGGCCAGCAGGCCGGCGACAGGCCGATGCGGGAGTGCCAGAAGACGCACAGGACGCCGCCGCCGTCGGACCAGACTTGTTCGGCATGCTGGCGGCCTTCGTAGGTCCAGCGGATGGTGGCGAAGCAGAACTTCATCCAGGCGGCCAAGGCGGACGACAGGATCGACTGGATGACGGGGTTGCGGAGCGGCCGCACGTCAGGCGACCGTGGCGACGGCGGGCGTTCCGTCCAGAGACTGCTGTTTGGCAAGGCGGCTGTAGAGGCCGCCCTTGCGGACCAGCTGCGCGTGGCTTCCGCTTTCGACGATGCGGCCGGCCTCCAGCACCACGATGCGGGTCGCATGCCGGACGGTGGACAGCCTGTGAGCGATCATCAACGTTGATCGACCGGCCATGAGGCGTTCCAGCGCGGCCTGAACCAGCGTCTCGCTTTCGGTATCCAAGGCCGATGTGGCCTCGTCCAGAAGGAGAATCGGCGCGTCTTTCAGGAAGGCGCGGGCGATGGCGATGCGCTGGCGCTGGCCGCCCGACAGACGCATCCCGCCTTCGCCGGCGCGGGTCTGGTAGCCCTCGGGCAGGGCGGTGATGAAGTCGTGCGCGGCGGCGGAGCGGGCCGCGTCGGCGATCTGTTCCGGCGTCGCCTCGGGGCGGGCGTAGGCGATGTTCGCGGCGATGGTGTCGTCGAACAGGAAGGGTTCCTGGGTCACAAGGGCGATGCGGGCGCGCAGGTCCGAGAGACTGAGCTCGCGCAGATCGACGCCGTTGATGGTCACGGCGCCGGATGTGACGTCGTAGAAGCGCGGCAGCAGGCTGAGCAGGGTCGACTTGCCGCCGCCGGACGGGCCGACCAGGGCGACCGTTTCTCCGGGCTTCACGGTGATGGACACGTCCGAGATGGTCGGTGCCGCCGCGCCGTAGCTGAACGACACGTCGTCGAAGGCGATGGTCGTCCGACCGGGCGGCAGGGCCTTGGGCGACGCGGCCTCGCGGATCTCCGGATCGATGTCGAGGGCGCCGAACAGACTGCGGGCGGCGGTCAGACCCTCGGCCATGGTGGTCTGCAGATTGGTCACCTGTCGCAAGGATTGCCCCGCCGACATCAGGAGGGCGACATAGGCGGTGAAGGCGCCGATGGTCATCTGGTCGTTGCGCGCCTGCCAGCCGGCATAGGCCATGACGGCGGCCACGATCAGCATGGCGAAGAAATTGGAGAAGGGGCCAGCGAAGGCGCGACTGTCGGCGGACTTGATCACGTGGCGCTGACGGCGATCGACGACTTCGGCGACACGCGCCTGCTCGGCCGCCTCGCGGTTCTCGATCTTGATCAGGCGCACGCCATCCAGGTTTTCCATTAGGGCGGTCGACAGGTTCTCGGTCTCGACCATGGCTCCGGTCGTGGCCTTGCGCATCCGCTTGCCGAAGCGGCGGATGACGAGGGCGATTATGGGCGCGCCGAGAAGGACGATCAGGGTCAGCCGCCAGTCGGACCAACCCATGTATAGGATGACCGCGATCAGGGTCAGACCGTGCTGGGTGTAGCCGACGATCCCGTTGGTGAAGGCCTCGCGCACAAGGTTGGCGTCGAACAGAACGCTGGAGACGAAGGCTCCGGAATGCTGGCTGCGCAGGCGGGCGAGGTCGGCGCGGATCATGGCTCCGAACAGCCGGACCTGGATGTCGCCGACGATCCCGTGGCCGATGCGGTTGACGAGCGCCGCCTGGCCCAACGCCGCAACGGTCCAGACCAAGCCGACGCCGACGATGACCGCTGGAATGGCGAGCAAGGCGTGTTCCGGCGCAATCAGGAACAGGCCCGCGAGCTTGACGGGCTTGCCCAGGAACATGCCATCCACGGCCGCCTGGACCAGTTGCAGGATCGTGGCGTTGCTGATGCCAGCCACCGCCGCGCAGATGAGCGACACGATCAGGGCCGCCTTCCTGTGGGACAGGTAGTCGCGCCAGATGCGGCCGATCAGGGGACGCGAGGCGGCGTCCTCCTGCGGAACGGTCGGGGCGGGCGAGGTCATCCGCCCGAGGTCGGACGGGCAAGAGCGGAAGTCAAGCGATGACGCCGCCGCGCCGTCCGACTATGTCTCCCCGGATGGCGCGATTTGATGTGAGCACGGAGGCCGGGCGGCGCGCGGCGGAGCGGGACTTCTTCTGGAATGACCACGCCTTTCTTCGTCTGACGTTTTCGAACGCCCACTGGCTGGGGCCGGATCTGGTGCGAACCAACCAGCCGTCGCCTCGGCAGCTTGAAGGCTGGGCGAAACGAGGCATCAAGACCGTCATCAACCTGCGCGGCGAGCGGGACGAGGGCTACTATTGGCTGGAGAAGGCGGCATGCGAGAGGTTGGGTCTGACCCTGATCGACGCCCCGCTCGATTCGCGGGATCCGCCCGAGAAGGACCGGGTGCGGCGCGCGCGGGACCTGTTCAGGACGATCGAATATCCGGTCCTGATCCACTGCAAGTCGGGGGCGGACCGGGCCGGCCTGATGGCGGTCTTCTATCGCCACTTTCACCTCGGGGAGCCGATCTCGAAGGCGATGAACGAGCTGTCGAAGAAATACCTGCACAGCCGCGAGGGGCTGACCGGCGTGCTGGACCATTTCCTTGAGACCTACGTCAACGAGGTCGAGCCGACCGGGGTTGGCTTCATGGACTGGGTCGAGTCGGACGCCTACGACCCCCGGGCGATGCGCAAGACCTTCCGCGCCAATTGGTGGGGGACGATGCTGACCGAGAAGCTGCTCAGGCGGGAGTAGATCACCCCCAGGGGCCGGTCGGCTCGCGTTTCCGGTCGGGCTCGACGCCGTTCTCGGCGTCGAGACGGGCCTTGCGGTCGGCCTCCCACTGGCGGAACCACTTCGCATAGCCACGCTCTCGACCCAGAACGATCAGCCACAGGGCCAGTGTGGCGAGAAGGCCGACGAGGGCGGCGATCTGGGCGCCGTCGAGGGTCGTGCCGAACAGGGTCAAGACGCGCGCTCCGCAGGAATCGCGTTCGCCGACGCCGGCTCGGCGTCCGACGTTGGCGTCAGCGCGGGGGCGTGGGCGAAGGGGTCGGCCTCGGCCGGGGCGGCTGTGCCAGGCGTGATGGGGTCGTTCCAGGCGACGTCATTGTCGACCACGACGTCCTGTCGGGTCGCGGGACGTCGCGTGGCGAAGGCGACGATGGCGACGCCCAGCGCCAGCAGGCCCAGAACGATCAGGGTCGGGATCATGTCGAGCGCTCCTTCTGTCGGCGCAGCCTAGACCGTTAGAGCGCGGGCGTCCCGGCTCCGGTTCCCGGTGCGACGATCAGGCCTCGCCGCGCGGATCGATCATACGGTGCGCGTGCAGGATGAAGAAACGCATATGGGCGTTGTCGACCGTGGCCTGGGCGCGGGCCTTCCATGCGGCCTTGGCCTCGGCGTAGTTCGGATAGGCGCCGACGAACTCGACCTTGGACAGGTCGCGGAATACCGGGGCGTCGAGGTGGCGCAGCTCTCCGCCGATCACGAGGTGAAGCAGCTGGGGGTCGGAGGTGTTGGGGGCGTCGGTCATGGGGCGGGTCCGCAGAGGGGAGGGATCAGGTCGCCAGCGGGATAGGCGTTGTGCGCCGCAGGATCAACGGGTGCAGGGCCGGAGCGGCGCAGACGAGGCTGGCCTGGCGGGGATCCGGGCGGTTGAACAGCCAGGGATGGCCGTGGTGGTCCGACACCCTGGCGCCCGCCTCGCCGGCGATCAGGGCCCCGGCGCACACGTCCCAGTCCCATTTGGGCGTCAGGGCGATGGCCGCGTCGAAGGCGCCCGAGGCGACCAGAGCCATACGATAGGCGAGGGCGTTGCGTTTCTCGTAGCGCATCGGCGGCCAGGGCTCGGGCCAGTGTGGCCCCTCCATCAGACGGGCGTCGGCGAGCACAGCCGCGTCGTCGAGCGCATCTACGTCGGAGGCGGAGATGGAACGGCCGTTCAGGCGGGCGCCGCCGCCCAGAGTGGCCTCATAGGTCTCGCCGGTCGCGGGCACATGGATGACGGCGGCGACGGGCCGGCCGTCCTCGACCACGGCGATGGGCACGCACCACCAGGGCTGGTTCTTGAGGAAGGCGACGGTGCCGTCGATCGGATCGACGACGAACAGGCGGCGTCGCGACAGGCGGTCGGTCGTGTCCGCGGTCTCCTCCGACAGCCAGCCATAGTCCGGGCGAGCGGCCAGCAGCCGGGCTTTCAGCATCTCGTCGACGGCGATGTCGGCGTTGGTGACCGGGGAGCCGCCGTCCTTGTGAGTGATCTTCAGGCCGCGATCCCGCTCGGCCTCGGCCAAGGCGCCGGCCGCGAGGGCCGCCTCCTTGATCAGGGCGAGATCAGCGACGAGATCGCTCATTTTCCGGCGATGGCCACGCCGTCGAACAGCAGGGACGGGCTGTTGAAGCCGCCCCGGAACTCCAGATCCGAGCCGGGCACGAGCCGAATCCACAGGTCGGCCAGATTGCCGGCGACGGTGATCTCGCTGACCGGGTAGGCGCGTTCGCCGTTCTCGAACCAGTAGCCGGAGACCCCGGCGGACCAGTCGCCGGTGTTGGCGTTCAGAGACGGGCCGAACATCGAGGTGATGACGAGGCCCATCCCCGCCTGACCCATCAGGCCGTTCAGGTCGGCTTCGCCCGGCGTCAGGTGCAGGTTGTGGGTCGAGACGCCCGAGGGGCCGACGAGGCCGCGCGAGGCGTGGCCGGTGCTATTCAACCCCAGCTGGGCGGCGGCCGAGTGGTTCAGCAGCCAGGTGGTCAGGACGCCGTCATCGACCAGATTGCGCCGCTCGACCGGCGAGCCTTCGTCGTCGAACGGGGTCGAGGCCATGCCGCGGACGCGGAACGGATCGTCGATCAGGCTGAGACCCTTAGGCAGGACCTGCTGGCCCATCCGGTCCTTGAGGAAGGACTGGCCGCGGGCGATCGACGGGCCGGAAATGGCGCCGAGCAGGGGCGACAGGACCTGGGTCGCGACGCGGCGCTCGAAGATCACGGGGGCGGCCGTCGAAGCGATCTTGCGGGGCCCCAGTTTCTCGACCGCCCGGCGGCCGGCCTCGGCGCCGATGCCGTCGGGGCCGGGCAGGTCGGCCAGCCAGCGGGTCGAACGGCTCTCGCCGCCGCGTTCCATGGCCCCGTCCTTCTCGGCGATGACGCCGACCCCCAGCGAGAAGCCCGTCGAGGCATAGGCCCCGTCGAACCCTTCGGAGGTCACCAGACGCCAGCGGCTGGAGGCGGTGCTGGCGTGGCCGCCCTCGGACCTGGAGACGCCGGTGACGGCGAGGGCGACGGCCTCGGCCTCGCGGGCGACCTGTTCCAGCTCGGCGGCGCTGCGCTCGGCCGTGTCGGACAGCTGCAGGTCGGGGAAGGGGCCGCGCGCCAACTCACTGGCCGGAACCAGGGCGGCGTAGGGATCCTCGGGGGCCAGTTTCGCCATGGCGACGGCGCGCTCGATAAGCCTTTCCCGGGTCGCGGCCGAGAGGTCCGAGGCGGAGACGGTCGCCTGACGCCGGCCGATGAAGACCCGCAGACCCAGATCGCGGCTCTCTTCGCGCTCGACGTCTTCCAGGGCGCCGTTGCGGACGCCGACGGAGAGCGAGGCGCGTTCGGCGGTGGCGGCCTCCGCGCCATCGGCCCCGGCCTTCAGGGCGGCGGCGACGATCTCGTGAAGCAGGTCGGAAGCGGGGAGGCTGTCAGGCATGGCCCGATATGGCGGACCGGGGGCCGGGCCGCAATGTCACGGGCCGCAAGACCGGCAAACGGAGTCCAGATCGTCCGCTGGGTCGGGTCGGTCGGAGCCGAGGACTCACGAATTCCAGTCCAGATAGTCCACAGAGTCCAATGCGCGAGGACGATCTCAGGACCGGATCGGATGTGGGGCGAACCCGGCGATCCGCAAGACGGTCAGTGAGGGGAACCCACGAAGGCGTGGACGATCAACATGCCGGCCGCCGCCAGAAGGGCGAGGTAGGTCAGGATCATGCCGATCAGCCGCCCCGGGGTCGGCTTTCCCGCCGTCAGACCCGTCGCATGCAGAACCCGACCGAGGAACAGGACGCCGCCCACGGCGTGGATGGCGTAGGCCGGCATGCCGAGCAGGGTCAGGACGGCCAGGGCGCCGACGCAGACGGGAATATACTCGGCGGCATTGCCGAACACGCGCCCGGCCAGAGTCAGGTCGGCGTTGCCGCCGTCGCCCAGGACGACGCGGTGCTTCTGTCGCTGCAGGACGACCCGCACCGACAGGATCATGAGCAGCAGGATCAACAGGCCGCTCCAGAGGGCGGCGGCCTGTGCGGCGGTCATGTCAGGCATTGTCTAGTCCTCCCGTCCGACCGGATAGAGTCGGTAGCGGTCATCATAGAACGGGGTTCGCTCGTAGAACCACGCCAATCGCGCGTCGCTGTCTGCTGCGAACTCGGGCTCGGCCGCGATCTTGGCCTCGAACTCAGCCTTCAGCGCCGGATCGGCGGCCATCATGGCCTCGGCCAGGGGGGCGATGGCGTAGCCCTCGATATACTCGACGCGGCTCAGCACCTCGGGGAACATGCCCCAGGCGAAGAAGCTCTCGCTGGATTGCGGCTCCAGCAGCAGGACGGCGATGTCGCCGAGCGGCTGATCGGTCGGCACGCGGACGGAGCCGGGGGCGAAGGTCCAGTCGCGACGCTCGGCCGTGACCTCGGTGACGGTCGCCTGGACGTGACCCTCGTTGGGCCGGGGAGCGAGCGTCGGGTTGTCGAGATGCAGCATCTCGACGGACACGGTGCGCGGCGCGTCGAGCGTCTCCACCGTCAGGCCGTGGAGGCGCAGGCGTTCGATGATGTCGGTGCGATAGGCCGGGACCCAGTAGGCTGTCGGGCGCCGCAGGCGGATGCCGGCGCGCGAGCCGTAGTAGGGCAGTTGCCACAGTTCGGGATCCGGGCGACCCAGCCAGCGGATTTCCTGACGGCCCGAGGCGGGGCTGTCGTAGGTCTCGTACAGCACGCCCCTGAACGCGCGGGTCTGGTGCGGGACCGGGTCGGATTCGAAGTTGGCGAGCACTTCGGCCGGGCGCAGGGCGCGGTCGCTGGTGATCGCGGCGCGGAGCGGCGCGACGTTTTCGGCCAGGATGCGCAACGAGGCCTCGATGAAGACGTAGGTCCCCAGAACCCGCTGTTCGTAGGGCTTCAGGCTGTGGTTCTCGATCAGGATGGTCGGGACGTGGGCGGCGTCGCCCCAGCCGTTCGAGAATCGTTCGCCGAGGCCGCCGTCGTTCAGGCCGGCGCGCGGATTCTGGTCGTCGATGCCGAAGACGAGCGGGCCGGGAATATGGCCTTCGGCCTCCAGCGCCTCGTTCATCGCGGGCTTGAAGACCGTATCGAGCCAGCGGGCGCTGGACGGCGAGCGGCTGAAGGCGTCGAACTCGCCATTGAAGCCGTAGGTGACGTCGTACTGGTAATCCATGCCGTCGGTGACGTGGATGTCGAGGTAGAGGTCGGGCTTCACCGCGTTGATGAAGGTCCGCAGGGCCTGCATCTCCGGCTGGTCCAGCTTCATGAAATCGCGATTCAGGTTCTGGTTGGTTCCCGTGTTGCGCCAGCCCTGGATGCGCGGTCCGCGCTGGTTCGGCCGGCTGTAGGGCGAGGCCCGCTCGTGGCCGTCGACCGACAGGATGGGGATCAGGACCAGGTTGGCGTGGTCCAGAAGGTCGCCCTTCGAGCCAAACGCGATGTCCCGCAGCAGCATCATGCCCGCGTCCTTGCCATCGATCTCGCCGGGGTGGATGCCGGCCTGGGCGAGGAGGACTGGCTTCGCGGGATCAAGCGTGGCGCCGTCCTTCGAGGCGATGACGGCGTAGATGGGACGCCCTTCCGGCGAGACGCCGAACTGCTGAATGCGGATCAGGTCCGACGCCAAGTCCAGCCGGTCGAACCAGGCGCGGGTGGCGGCGTAGTCGGGGCTGAAGTCGTGCGCCGGGTCGCGCTCGAAGTCGGTGATCCAGGGGTTGGAGGCGTCGGCCAGGAGGTCGCGGCTGGCCCCGTTCCACTCCAGCGCGGGCGGAAGGAAGGGCTGGTCCCACGGGGCGGTGTTGGGCACGGATTGAGACATGACCGGAGTTCCCAGGGCAAGCAGGGCGAGAGCGATGATGGATGCGCGCATGACGGCCTTCCTATCGTGAAACCGCCAGCACGAAAAACGCTCCGGCTCAGGGCGCCGCGCCGGCGGCCACCGGCGCAGGCGTCGGCAACATCGGCGCCACGCCGGTCGCCACCGCGATCAACAGATAGATGACGACGTGCGCCCCCAGCGTCCAGAAAACCAGGCGCGCTCTCTTCGCGAAGGCGGCGGGGACGACCAGCGCCAGATAGAGGGCCATGTTGACGGCGTAGTTGATCAGAAGCAGCTGCACGCCGGGTTTTCCGACATTGCCCAGAAGGGTCATCACCATGGCCAGGGCGTTGGCCGCGACGAGAAGCAGCAGCACGATCCGCTTGTTGGCCCAGAAATGGTCGTCCAGCGAATCCCCGTCCTCGATCGCGTGCGGGAAGACGAGGGTGGCAGCGATGAAATAGGTCAGTGCGATCGCCAGGCCTGCGACCAGCAGGCCGTAGGAAAAGGGGAAGTCCCGGTAGTTGGTCCATGCGCTGTCCCAGAAGGTCGCGATGTCGAGGGCGACGAAGGTGGCCAGAAGCAGCGTCAGCTTGCCGATGCGGACCTTCTTCCGGTGCTGGATGGCCGTGGCCACCCCCGTGGCGATCACGGCGACCGAAAGGCCCAGCAGCAGGCCGTAGAAGCTGAAGAAAAACTCGAAACTGCCCATGCTCAAGCCCCCGGCGCGGGCAGCGACCATCCGCCGTCCCCAAGCAGGACCCCGGCGGACCGTGCCACGTTGAACAGGCTATAGGTCACGAGCAGGATCAGGGCGCAGCTCGCGAACCGGCGTGGTGCGAACGCCGCCGCCGCGGCGCCGAGGCTGAACACGACGAAACCGATCCACAGGCGCGGCGACGACAGGGTGGCGAAGCTCGCGTCCGCCAGCATCAGGCTGATGAAGATCGTCACGACGATCAGATTGGCCGCAAGGATGCAGGAGAAGATCAGCCGCCGATGCGCCCAGAAATGGTCGTCGAGGTCGATGCGTTCCTCGACCCCCTCGGCGGTCACACGCGGGAAGGTCACGCTGGCGGCGATGTAGAAGGTGGCGGCCACCACCAGACCCACGAACAACAGGGCCAGGTTGAACGGCGCGCCCCGGAAGATAGTCCAGGCCTGGCTCCAGAAGGTCGCCACATCCATGGCGACGAACAGGGCCAGCAGCGGCGTCAGCCAGCCGAACCGCACTCTCTGGCGTTCATGCAACACGCGGGAGAGCCCGCCGACCAATTCGGCGACCGACAGGCCGAGCAGCAGGCCGTAGAAGCTGAAGAAGAATTCGAACGCGCTCACAGAATCCCCCGGCCCGGCCTTGAGGGGACGCTAGCGAAGGCGGCGGGGGCGGTCACCCCCGTTCGGCGATCAACCGCGACGGTTACGCTTGCGCGTCAGGCGGTCGACGATCCCCTGTTCGTCCTCGAGCCGCTCGCGTAGGTCTTCCAGGCTGGCGATCTGTTCCGGGGTCGGGGCAGCCACGGCCTCCAGCGTTTCAATCTCGGCCTGCAGATCAAACACGGCTTGTTCGGCCTCGAACAGACGGTCTTCTTCGCGCGGGCTCAGGGTGGCGCGGGGCGCTTCGCGCAGACGGCGGGTGTCGCCGCCTCGGCCGGCCAGAACCTGGGCCTCGGCTGTCGCGGGAATGGAGGCGGCCACCGGAGCGGCGAGGGCGATGACGAGGGCGACGGCTGCGAATTTCATAAGGCTGCTCCGGAATACAGGTCCCGACGCTATCCGGAAGATTACGGCTCTGTCATGCGAAAATCGCAATCCGGACACATTTTGCATTGCAGCGCAGCAATTCGGCCCTCCACCCCGATCAGGGTCGAAGCCTCGACCGGGGCGTGGGGCTCAGCCTGAGGTGCTGTCGCGACGGGCCGAGGACGGGATCGGATTTCATCCGGCAAACCGCAGCCTTCGCCGCGCCCGGTGACGGCGAACGGGCGAACCAGACGACATACGGACCATCCGTCCGGACCGGCAGCCGGGGGAAGGTGTTGGACGACGGCTCGGTCTCCAGCACGGCCAGCGGCGTCAGCCCGGCTGCCGCGAGAGCGGTCTCCACGACCGCGCGCAGATCGCCGCCGTCGGGTCGATCGTGAACGCCCACGACAAGCACTGCATCGCCCGGCGGGGAGACCTGCCGGTCGGCGGGCGCGAATCCGGAATCGGGAGCCGCGGGCCTCAGCAACAGGACATCGTCGGAATCGATCATGGTCGCGTTGGCCGCCTGCCTGTGTTCCGCCCAGACCGGACCCGAGTAGAACCGGTCCAGCGACGCCTCGCGGCGCTCCATGTCCGGAAAACCGCGCACCCAGACGAACCGGTCGGGGTCGTCGAGGTCGACGAACTGGCCGATCAGGTCGATGCCCTCGGCCTCCTGCGTCTCGACGAGCGCGCGTTCGAACAGGGCGATCAGTTCGTCCCGGCGGCCGGGGTGAAGCGTGTACTGGCGCAGTTCGATGACGGCCGGGCTCATCGGGCGGTCCTCGTGAAGTCCATGATCCAGTTGGCCTCCCAGGTCGCGCCCCCGTCATAGGAGAAGGCCTGGGTCCAGCGGGCTGTCTCCGGCGCGATATCGGACCAGATGTAGCGGGCGAGGATGGGTCGGTCGCCGTCCATGTCGGGACCTTCGAGCACACAGCCGCCGTCGTGGAAGCATCCTCGTACCGGCGGCTGCAACTGGCCGCTGGCCGTGCTGATCCACCAGATCGCCCACTCGCCCTGTTCGAGGTCGAAGCTGCGCAGGGACAGGCCGGTCCAGCCGCGCTCGGGGCAGGAAATCTGTTCGACATTGACGAGGCCGTCGAGGCGCGGCTCGCAGAAGGCGGTCGAGGCGAAGACGTCCCAGTACTGCGCTCCGACGCCGCGTGTCTTCAGCCACCGGTTGGCGATGGTCCAGTGGCCATGAATGAAATCGAAGTCGCGGACGGCGGGCGGGTAAGGGGCGGTCATGGAAGGCTCCTGCGGCGATGACGCAGGGATAGACGGGGTAACCTGTCATTCCATGTCAGGATTTATCGGCTAGGCTGAAGAAATGCGCCAGAGCCGGTTGTTGTCGATCCTGCTGATCCTCCAGACCCGGGGACGGACGACGGCGGGCGCCCTGGCCGCCGAGTTCGAGGTCTCGGTCCGGACCATCTATCGCGACATCGATCAGCTCAGCGCCGCCGGAGCGCCCGTTTATGCGGACCGTGGGCGCGAGGGCGGGTTCCAGTTGCTGGACGGCTATCGCACCCGGCTGACGGGACTGACCGATGCGGAGGCCGAGACCCTGTTCCTCGGGGGGCTGGCGGGGCCGGCGGCGGCGATGGGCTTCTCCGAGGCCCTGATGACCATGCAACTCAAACTGCTGGCCGCCCTGCCGCCCGAGCGTCAGGCGGCGGCCGAGCGGATGGCCGGACGGTTCCATCTCGATCCTTCGGGCTGGTATCAGGGCGAGACGGGCGGCGACCGGTTGCCGGAACTGGCCCAGGCCGTCTGGGGCCAGCGCCGCGTCGCGGTGCGCTACGAACGCTGGAGCGGGCCGGTCGAACGGACGCTGGATCCGCTGGGCCTGATCCTGAAGGGCGGGGTCTGGTATCTGGCGGCGCGACCGGCGGGGGAGGCGAAGGCGGCGCCCCGGACCTATCGCGTGTCGAACATCCTGACGCTGGAGGTCGGCGAGGTGGGGTTCGACCGACCCGCCGACTTCGACCTCGCATCCTGGTGGGCGGCGACCTCGGCCCGGTTCGAGGCCGGGCTGTTCACCGGCGAGGCGCGGCTGAGGCTGACCACCGAAGGGCTGCGGCGGTTGCGGCGGCTGGGCTCGGCCTATGCGGCCATCGTGGCGGAGACGGAGACGCCCGCTGAGGGAGCGTGGGTCGAGGTGATTGTCCCGATCGAATCCATTGTCCATGCCTCGGTCGACTTCCTGAGGCTCGGTCCGGAAGCGGAGGTCGTGGCGCCGCCTGAACTCAGGACGGCGATGGCTGAGTCGATCGAGCGAATGTCCGGGCTTTACCGCAGTGGGACTTAACGCCAGTCAGCGGGCAGGGGGGCGCCCGGGTCCTGCAAGGGCCCGACATAGCGACCGTTCGAGCGGCGCTGGGCCTCCAGCGCGGCCTTGGTGGGACCGGTCGGGCCGGTGATCTCGCGGAAGTCGGCGGCCCAGCCGGCGCGTGCCCGTTCGACGGCGGCCGACCATTCGGCTTGCGACAGGCCGGCGGGCCGTTCGGGCGACAGGGGAATGCGACGTTCGTAGGACATGGCGCGGCGGGTGGTCTCCAGCCAGGCGTCGTAGTCCGAACCGAGCCATTCATTGATCCGCGCCCCGATGCTGGCGTTCACCCCGCTCCGGAACGGCCCCAGGTCGGGGTTATAGGGCAGCCAAGGCGCGGTGCGGATCTGGAACAGGAAATGCCAGAAGGCCGCCTGCTGACGGTCGCCGCGCTCCCACAGGACCTTGGTGACATAGACGTAGTTCTCGGGCTTGTAGGACGCCGGATCGGCCATGATCTGGCGGGCTATGGCGGCTTCGTTCGGCGGGCTCGCCTGAGCCGATGGCGTGTCCGTTCCACGTTTTCCCAGCGGGTCGGGAATGTCGATGCCGAGGCGGGCGGCGGCGGCCGTGCCGGCATCCGCCCCGGTCGTGGCGCCGGCTTGCGCGGGAGCCGGGTCATCGGCCTTGTCCGGCGTGGGACCGCAGCCTGCGGCCATCAGTCCGGCCGTGGCGACGGCGGCGAGCATCGAGAAGGGAACTTCGGTCATCGTCGTCTCCGGTTCGCGTGTCCGGATGACAACGGCTGGATCACGCCCGGGTTCTCATTTCCAGATCGGCGTTCCGTCACCGGGCAGGCCGAGGCGGTCCCACATGCCGCTGACGCGGTCGATGACGTCCGCGTCCATGCGGATTTCCTCGCCCCATTCGCGCTTGGTCTCGGGCGGCCATTTGTCGGTGGCGTCCAGGCCGATCTTGGAGCCGAGGCCGCTCTCCGGGCTGGCGAAGTCCAGATAGTCGATCGGGGTGTTCTCGATCAGGGTGATGTCGCGGGCCGGGTCCATCTTGGTGGCCATGGCCCACATGACCTGTTTCCAGTCGCGAGCGTCGATGTCGTCGTCCACGACGATGACCCATTTCGTGTACATGAACTGGCGCAGATAGCTCCAGACGCCCAGCATCACGCGCTTGGCATGGCCGGGGTAGGCCTTCTTCATCGACACCACGGCGATGCGGTAGCTGCACCCCTCGGGCGGGAGCCAGAAGTCGGTGATCTCCGGGAACTGGGCGCGCAACAGCGGGATGAAGACCTCGTTCAGCGCCTCGCCCAGCACGCTTGGCTCGTCCGGCGGACGGCCGGTGAAGGTGGTCAGATAGATCGGGTCGCGGCGCATGGTGATGGCGCTGACCTGGAACACGGGGAAGGTCTCGACCGAGTTGTAGTAGCCGGTGTGGTCGCCATAGGGACCCTCGGGCGCGTGCTCGTCCAGCAGGACATGGCCCTCCAGCACGATCTCGGCCTGGGCCGGGACCATCAGGGGCACGGTCTTGCAGGCGACCAGTTCGGCCTTGGCGCCCCGCATCAGGCCGGCGAACTGGTATTCGCTGAGGGTGTCGGGCACCGGGGTGACGGCGGCGAGAATGGTGCCCGGGTCGGCGCCGAGGACGACCGCGCAAGGCAGCGGGCCGGTCTTCTTCTTTTTGTGCCGGGCATAGTGCTGTGCCCCGCCGCGGTGGGCCAGCCAGCGCATGATGGCCTTGTCCTTGCCGAGCACCTGCATGCGGTAGATGCCGAGGTTGAAGTCGTCCTCGCGATCGTCCGAGGGGCCCCTGGTGACAACGAGGCCCCAAGTGATCAGGGGGGCGGGCTCGCCGGGCCAGCAGGTCTGGACGGGGAGACGGGTCAGATCGATCTGGTCGCCCTTCAGGACGACCTCCTGCACCGGCGCGGACTTCACCACCTTCGGGCGCATGGCCATGACCGACTGGGCCAGGGGCAGCATGTCCATGGCGTCGGACAGGCCGCGTGGGGGCGTCGGGTTTTTGAGGAAGGCCAGCAGTTCACCGACTTCGCGCAGTTCGGCGGCGGTGGTGCGGGACTTCTTGTCGAGGGTCACGCCCATGGCGACGCGTTTGACCGTGCCGAACAAGTTGGCGAGCGCCGGGATCGGGCTGATCGAGCCGTCGGGCATGACGGGCTTTTCGAACAGGACCGCCGGGCCGCCGTTCCTCAGCAGCCGGGTCTGAATCTCGGTCATCTCCAGCACGGTGGAGACGGGTTCGGTGACGCGGACCAGTTCGCCCGAGGCCTCCAGCTGGGCCATGAAGTCGCGCAGGGATTTGTAGGCCATCGGCCCCGATTAGGACGGCGTGAGGGAACTGTCACCCTTGCCGAGGGCGCTCAGGCCGCGATCGATCGCCGTGACGAGCAGGCCGAGCGCCAGGAAGAAGGCGAGCAGAGCCACGAAGTTCACTGCCGCCCGACCCCAGCCGAGCTCGCCGATGTCGATGAACCAGTAGGGATACCAGTCGATCAGCTGGCCATGGATCACGGTCCAGACGCCGTAGAGCAGGGGCCAGGCCAGCCACTTCACCGGATCGATCCAGCGCAGCCGACCCTTGGGCACGAACAGCAGCCAGTCGAGCACGAAGGCGATCGGCATGACCGTGTGCAGGACCTGGTTGACGTAGAACAGCAGCCCCTGGGGGTTCCACGTCGCGTCCAGCAGCGTGTGATAGATCAGGCCGACGACCGCGATATACATGGCCACGGCGGCGCGGGCGCCTTCGCTCGCGGTCCAGCGGCCGAGACGGCTGTCGGGATACAGGGCCGGAGCGGTCAGGGCCAGGACGACCAGCACATTGGTCAGCACCGTGAAATAGCTGAAGAAGACGACCGTCGAACCGAAAACCGACCTCGTGCCCGCTTCGATCGAGAGGGCGTACTGTCCGATCAGGCCGGCCCAGCCGACGACGGCGAACAGGATGCGCCAGCCGCGCGCCGCGCCGTGCATCCTCTGGATCATCAGTAGGCCGGGCTGTCGGAAACCAGCGCCCACACCGGCAGGCGCAGACGACGGGTGGCCGCGGCGATCTGGAGGGTGGTCAGGTGGGCGCGGCCGGCTTCGGCGCGGCGTTCTTCCTCCGGGCTGATCTTCAGCGCTGCGGCGACGGCATCGACGTCGACCCCGCGCTGTTCGCGCCAGCGCTTGAGGCGGGCGCCAATGGCCGCATCCTGCGGATCGATGCCGGGAAAGCCGAGAACAGAGCCCATAGCGAACCTCCCTGCGCGGTCTGACCGCCGCGCCTGGCCGCTATTCTTGATCCCAGGTGAAGTCCTTGTCGAGCCAGTCGCCGAGACGGCCGTCGGGGCGCGCGAGGGCGTGGATGCGGGCCATCTCCTCGTCCGAGAGCCGGAAGTCCCAGATGTCGAAATTCTCGGCGGCGCGCTCGGGCTTCAGCGTGCGCGGGATGGCGATGACGCCTTGCTGGATCAGCCAGCGCAGGGTGACCTGGCCATTGGATTTGCCGTGGGCGCGGGCGATCTCGCCGATCACGGCATCGTCGGCGATCTTGCCCTGGGCGAGCGGGGACCAGGCGGTGATCGAGGACCCGAGCTCGGCGGCCGTGGCGCGCAGGGTCTTCAGCGACAGATAGGGATGGTATTCGACCTGGTTGGTGATCAACCGCGCGGGAGACAGGCGCTGCGCCTCGCGGAACTGGCCGGACGGGAAGTTCGACAGCCCGATCGACCGGGTCAGGCCCCTGTCCTTCGCCTCGTTCAGGGCGCCCAGGGTCTCGGCGAAGGTCGGGGTCGTCTTGGGCCAGTGGAGCAGCAGGAGGTCGGGCGTGAAGCCGAGGCTGGTCGCCGATTCTTCAGCCTGACGCAGCAGGGCGTCATGTTCGAAATGGGCGACCCAGATCTTGGTGGTCAGCCAGATGTCTTCGCGGGCGACCACGCCGGCCTCGATCGCGTCGCGGATGCCGTCGCCGACGGCGGCCTCGTTCTTGTAGATCCAGGCCGTGTCGATGTGGCGGTAGCCGATGCGCAGGGCCTCGGCGACCATCCGCCGCGCGTCGGCGGGCTCCAGCTGCCAGGTGCCGAAACCGAGCTGCGGGATCGTCAGGCCATCGAGGGTCAGGGACAGTTGGTCGTTCGGCATCGGGCGGCTCCGGCGGCGGGACACGGTGAAGGTCCGATATGGGGCGACGGTTCCGTCCTGCCAGTGCGCGAAGTCACCCGATCGGCGTGCAGGCCCTCGACACCCGTTTCGGCACGAGTTTGAGCCAGCGAGCCTCGAGCGTCTTGCGCAGCCATACCGGATCGACCGTGGCGATACGTGCGAGGACGATCGGGTAGCCGCGATAGTGGTCGGTGATGTGGAAGGTGGCGGGCTCGGCCTCCATCAGCATGTCACGGTGGTCGAGGCTGTCGACGTAGACGACGACGCTGTCATCCTCGGACCGGATCCGGGTGAAGAACTTGCCCGCCGCCTTGAACGACGGCTTCCCGTAGGACGTGCCGGTCTCGGTCTCCGGGAAGGCCAGTACGAGGGCGTGGAGATCGGCCGGGGTCATGGCGTGACCATAGATATCCCATGGCCGATGAAAAAGGCCGCGTCCCTTTCGAGACGCGGCCCTGATCGGTGCGAAGAGGCGTTGGGCCTATTCGATGTCTTCGTTGAGCAGGCCGACCTTGTAGAAGCCGTTCGCCTGAAGGTCGTTCATGACTTCCATGAAGGCGTTGTACTTCACTTCAGGCTGGGCGCGGACGAAGACGCGCTCTTCCTGGCAGGCCGGCGAACCGCCGCCCAGAGCGGCGCAGACGTCCGCGGCGAGGGTGTCGATCGTGGTCTGTTGCTCGGCGATGAAGATCGAGCCGGTTTCCTGGATGGTGATGTAGACCGGTTCCTTCGGCTCTTCACCGGTCGGCGGCGTCGCCGGCGGCAGGTCGAGGCGGATGGACACGGTGGCCAGCGGCGCGGCGACCATGAAGATGATCAGCAGCACCAGCATGATGTCGACGAACGGCGTGACGTTGATGTCCGCGTTCTGGGAGATGGTCTTGCCACCCTGGCCGGCGGGACCTGCGAGCTTGGAGCCCATGCGTTGATTCTCCATGGAGGCTCGGCCAGCGGGGCGCGAGCGACGCGTTACGGTTCGGACGGTTTCTTGGCGTCTGCCGCGAGGCTTGTAAAGCGGTCTCGGAAGGAAGTCGGTTCCCTGGGCGCGGTTTTCGCCCGAACGGGGAGAAATCCTCCTCCGCCGGGGGCGAAGGAGGATTTATCGATCAGCCCTTGGCCAGCTTCAGGAAGCGTTCCACGAGCGCCGGGTCCGATTTGAAGGCTCCGGTGAAACGGGTCGTGATGGTCGAGACGTGACGGTGGTGCACGCCGCGAGTCGTCATGCACTGATGCTCGGCGTCGATCAGGACAGCGACGCCGGCGGGGGTCAGGTTGTCTTCCAGAGCCTTGGCGATCTCCTGGGTCAGGGTCTCCTGCGTCTGCAGACGCTTGGAGAAGATCTCGACCACGCGGGCGATCTTGGAGATGCCGACGACCTTTTCGGTCGGCAGATAGGCGACGTAGGCCTTGCCGAGGAAGGGGGCCATGTGGTGCTCGCAGTGGCTCTCGACCTCGATGTCGCGCAGCAGCACCATGTCGTCATAGCCCTGTACGTCCTCGAAGGTGCGCGACAGCTCCTTGGCCGGGTCGGCGGAATAGCCCTCGAACCATTCGCCATAGGCGTCGACGACGCGCTTTGGCGTGTCCAGCAGGCCCTCGCGATCGGGATTGTCGCCGGACCAGGCGATCAGGGTGCGAACGGCGGCCAAGGCCTCTTCGCGGCTCGGCTTGGTCATCAGATCGTTGCCGACGAGGGTCGGCCTGGAGGCGTGGGCGTCCATACTCAGATTTTCAGCGACCAGTAGCGCCGGAACGAAGGTCCCGGATTGACGCGCGTCGCTCTCCCTATTCGATAGCGCGGCTATTCGCGGCGCTGACACGGCTATATGGGACGCGAGGCAAGTCCCGCAAGAAAACGAACTGCATCGCTTCGAAATGACGCTTTATCTGCACGACACCCTGAAACGCGAGAAGCGGGCCTTCGTCCCGCGCGATCCCGAGCGGGTGACCCTCTATGTCTGCGGACCGACGGTCTATGACTACGCCCACATCGGCAATGCGCGGCCGCCGGTGGTGTTCGACGTGCTCGTCCGCCTGCTGCGGCGCGAGTATGGCGCCGACAGCGTGATCTATGCCCGCAACGTCACGGACGTGGACGACAAGATCAATGCGAAGGCGCATCGGGAAGGCGTGCCGATCGGCGAGGTCACGGCCCGCTACGAGACCGCCTATCTGGCCGACATGGGCCTGTTGAACGTGTCTCCGCCGGACATCGCGCCGCACGTCACCGACCATATGGACGCGATCATCAAACAGATCGGCGAGATCGTGGACCAGGGCTGCGCCTATGCCGCCGAGGGCCATGTGCTGTTCGACGTGTCGTCCTATCCGGCTTACGGCGCCCTGTCGGGCCGGAATCTGGACGACATGATCGCCGGCGCCCGCGTCGAGGTCGCGCCCTACAAGAAGAACCCGCACGACTTCGTCCTGTGGAAGCCGTCCAAGGCGGACGAGCCCTCGTGGCCTTCGCCCTGGGGCGACGGGCGGCCGGGCTGGCACATCGAATGCTCGGCCATGATCGAGAAGACGCTCGGCCTGCCCATCGACATCCACGGCGGCGGCATCGACCTGGTCTTCCCGCACCATGAGAACGAGATCGCGCAGGGCGTCTGCGCTCACGGTCACGCGCACGGCGAGGCCTCGCACGACGAATACAGTCGCTACTGGATGCACAACGGCTTCCTGACCGTCGACGCGGAGAAGATGTCCAAGTCGATCGGCAACGTGCTGTTGCTGCACGATCTGGTGCAGGCGATTCCTGGCGAGGTGGTCCGTTGGGCCCTGCTGAGCGCCCACTATCGCCAGCCGCTGGACTGGAATCAGGGGCTGCTGGACCAGTCGCGCAAAAATCTGGACCGGCTGTACGGGGCGTTGCGTCGTGCGGAGGGCGTCGATGCGCTCGGCGACATGCCGTCGCCGGAGTTCCTGGAAGCCATCTCCGATGACCTGAACACCCCGGGCGCCATGGCGACAATGTTCGCCCTGTCGAGCGAGATCGAACGGGCCATGACCGCTGGCGACCACAAGGCGGTCGGCATCGCCAAGGCCGAGCTGATGGCGTGCGGTCGCATCCTGGGGGTGCTGCTGTCGTCGCCGGACGCCTGGTTCGAAGGCGGGGCGGACGACAAGCTGAAGGCCGAGGTCGAGACGCTGCTGGCCGAACGGGTGACAGCGCGGGCGGAGAAGAATTGGCCCGAGGCGGACCGGATCCGCGACCGGCTGACGGCGCTCAACGTCGTGGTCATGGACGGTCCGACCGGCGCGACCTGGCGTCTGAAGGAGTAGGGGCGGTTCTCAGAGCCGCCTGAACGCCGCTCCGGCCGCGTCGAACAGGTGCGCGCGCGCCGGGTCGACATGCAGGGTCAGGGCCTCGCCGACCGAGGGGCGGATGTCGCCCGACAACTGCACCGTCAGGGTCTCGCTCGATCCCGTCTGCGAGACGTAGGCATAGGTCGCATTGCCCAGGGTCTCGACGAAGGCCGCCTTGACCTGGATCGCGTCGCCTGGGCCTGACAGGGTGAGATGCTCGGGCCGAACGCCGAGTATCACCGACTGGCCCTTGGTGGCCGAGGCCGCGTCGACGCCGACATGCACGGTCTCTCCCGCTGCCGTCCGCACCGTCGCCCCGCTCGCGGAGGCCTCGACGATCTCGGCCGGGAGCATGTTCATCTTCGGACTGCCGATGAACTCGGCGACGAAGCGGGTGCGGGGGTGTTCGTAGAGTTCCATCGGCGCCCCGACCTGTTCGATCACCCCGCCGTTCAGCACCACGATCCGGTCGGCCAGGGTCATGGCCTCGACCTGGTCGTGGGTGACGTAGACCATCGTCGTCTTGAGCCGCTCGTGCAGCGACGCGAACTCGTAGCGCATGCGCACCCGCAGGGCGGCGTCGAGGTTCGACAGGGGCTCGTCGAACAGGAAGACCTCCGGCTCACGCACGATGGCGCGGCCGATGGCGACGCGCTGACGCTGGCCGCCGGACAGGGCCTTGGGCTTCCGATCCAGGTAGTCGACGATGTTCAGGGTCTCGGCGGCCGCCATGACACGGCGGTCGATCTCGGCTTTGTCGGTCTTTGCCAACGTCAGGCCGAAGGCCATGTTCTGGCGCACGCTCATGTGCGGATAGAGGGCGTAGGACTGGAACACCATGGCGATGCCCCGGTCGGACGGCGACAGGGCGTTGACCACCCGCCCGCCGATCGAGACCTCGCCCTGATCGGCCTCTTCCAGGCCGGCGATGACGCGCAGCAGGGTGGACTTGCCGCAACCGGACGGACCCACGAAGACCACGAACTCGCCGTCGGCAATGGTCAGATCGACACCCTTCAGAACCTCGGTCGCGCCGAAGCTCTTCTTGATGCCGCTGAGGGCGACGTCGGCCATGGTGTCTCCAGTCCCGGGTGGTCTTTTGCCGGAACTGTAAGCGGTTACGCGGAGGCGCCCAATCACTTTCGTCGTTCTCCCTCCCACTTGGGGGAGGGTGGTCGGAGCGAAGCGGAGACCGGGTGGGGGCGACCGCGTGATCCAGACACCGCGCAGAGAAAAGGCGGCTCGTCGCCGAGCCGCCCCCACCCCGTCGCTGCGCGACGACCCTCCCCCGCGGGGGAGGGAGATGTCTTCACCCGTTCGGCTTCTTCTTGCCCTTGAACGGCTTCTTGTCGCCGGCCGGCTTGCCGTGGGCGTCCCTGGCGGCCCAGGGACGGTCTCCGCCCTTGGGTTTGCCTTTCCAGGGCTTGTCGCCGGGCGCGGCCGGAGCGGCGTCGGAGGCGGGCGCCCAGGGCTTCTTCTCGGCGAAGGGCTTCTTCACCCAGGGCTTCTTGCCTTCGGGCGTCGGTGCGTCAGGCGTCCGTTTGACCCATTTGGGCCGTTCGCCGTCGGCGGCCGGGGCGGCGTCGCGTTTGACCCAGGGCTTCTTTTCACCGGCCGGCTTGTCCTCTCGCGGCTTCCACGCGGGCCTGTCGCCATCCTCGCGGGGCTTCCAGGCCGGCTTGTCCGTGCGAGGCGCGCGGTCGCCCTCGGTCTTGTTCGCCCAAGGCTTGCGCTCCGGACGATCACCGCCGTCGCCTGCGGGCTTCTTGTCCCAGCGGCTGGCGGGGCGTTCCTTGGGTCCCGGCGCGACGGCGTCGGAGACGGTCACGCCGTCCTCGGTCCCGGCGGCGATGGCGGCGCGGAATTTGGCCTCGGCGGCGGTGGTGATCTCGAACTTGGTCTCGCGATCGAAGATCTTGATCGAGCCGATGTCGCCCTTGGTGACGTGACCGAGGCGGCACAGCGTCGGCAGCAGCCACTTCGGGTCGGCGTTCTTGTCGCGGCCGATGTTGATGCGGAACCAGACCATGTCGCCGCCGCGGGCGAAGTCGCGCAACGGACCGTCGGCCTGGCCGCGATCGTTCACGCCGCTGACCTGGGCGCGCTTCATCCGCTCGTCGTCATAGACCTCTTCCGGGGCCGGCAGCTTCTGGCGGTACAGGCGGATCAGGGAGGCGGCGACCTGTTCGGGCGTCGTGCGCTCCAGCAGCAGACGGCCGAGCTCCAGAGCTTCCTCGTCCTCGACCGGCGCGGTCAGGGCGGGATCGGCCAGCAGGCGTTCGCGGTCCTTCTCCAGGATCATCTCGGCCGACGGCGGGCCCGACCATTCGGCGACGATCGAGGCCGATTGCAGCATCAGCTCGACCTTGCGGCGGCGGGTGTAGCTGACCAGCAGAACGGACACGCCCTTCTTGCCCGCCCGCCCGGTGCGGCCCGAACGGTGCAGCAGGCCGGCCTTGTTGACCGGGATCTCGGCGTGGATGACCAGACCCAGGTCGGGCAGGTCGAGGCCGCGCGCGGCGACGTCGGTGGCGACGCAGACGCGGGCATGGCCGTCACGCAGGGCCTGCAGCGCTTCGGACCGCTGGCTCTGGGTCAGTTCGCCCGACAGGCCGACGACAGAGAAGCCGCGTTCACGCAGGCTGGACGTCAGGTGTTTCACCCGCTCGCGCGTGTTGGCGAACACCAGGGCGCCGGGGGCCTCGAAGTAACGGAGCACATTGACGACGCCCAGTTCGATCTCGTTCGGGGCGACGCGGATGGCCTTGTACTCGATGTCGGCGTGCGACTTGTTGCCGGCGACCGTGTCGATGCGAAGCGCGTCGCGCTGATAGGTCTTGGCCAGCTGGACGATGTCGCGGGCCAGGGTGGCCGAGAACAGCAGGGTGCGACGCTCGGCCGGTGCGGCGTCCAGCATGAAGGTCAGGTCTTCCTGGAAGCCCATGTCCAGCATCTCGTCGGCTTCATCGAGAACGATGGCCTTGGCTTCCGACAGATCCAGGGCGCCGCGTTCCAGGTGGTCGCGCAGACGACCCGGGGTGCCGACGACGATGTGGGCGCCGCGTTCCAGCGCCCGGCGCTCGGTCTTGGGATCCATGCCGCCGACGCAGGAGACGATCCGCGCGCCGGTCTGGGCGTAGAGCCAGGTCAGCTCGTTGGAGACCTGCAGGGCCAGTTCGCGGGTGGGGGCGATGACGAGGGCCAGGGGATTGCCGAAGTCGGTGAACTTTGCCGCATCGCCCAGCAGCGTGGGAGCGAGGGCCAGGCCGAAGGCGACGGTCTTGCCCGAGCCCGTCTGGGCGGAAACCAGAAGGTCGCGGCCGGTCCCGTCCTCGGCCTGGGACGCCTCCAGCACGGCGGCTTGCACCGGTGTCGGCTCGGCATAGCCGCGTTCGGACAGGGCGCGGTCGAGCGCAGGATGGCTGGCGGGGAAGGGCATGTCGGTTCCGTAGGGCGCCGGGCCCGAATTGGCGAGCGGCGCGGGGTCGTCTGGGGAGGTTCCGCAGTTTCCGCGGGGCGGGGCTTTTGCTCCGCGAACAAGGCCGAATGTGGGTGATGCGGCGGGAAGGTGTCGAAATCTGACCCCTGTTCCGTGAGCCCGTGACATCAGGCTGGACAGTAGGCAATGTCCCGCTGTCTTTCCGGGGGTAGAGTCGTCATGCGCAACGTCCTGTTTTCCACGGCTCTTTCTCTGTCGCTGGCGGCCACACCGCTGCTGACAGGGCCGGCCATCGCCCAGCAGCGGCTGCAGCCGGGCGGATCGGTCCAGGGCGACCTGTCGCGGGGCGACGATCAGCTCGACACCGGCGAGTTCGTCGACGTCTATGAGGTTCAGGGCAGGGCGGGTCAGCCCCTTTCGGTGGTGATGCGCTCCGACGACTTCGACGCCTATCTGATGATCCGGGGACCGGGCGACTTCGAGGAAGACAACGACGACTCGGGCGATGACGGCACCAATGCAGGCTTGGACGTGCGTCTACCCGCCGACGGGACCTATCGCATCACGGCGACCAGCTATGAGCCCGGTGAAAGCGGTCGCTACAGCCTGTCCATGAGCGGCGGCGGCAATGCCGGCGGGCGCGGCGCCTATGCCCAGGCCAGCGGCGGTCGCGGCGCCCAGAATGCCGGCGGCGGCATGCTGCAGCCCGGCCGGTCGGCCTCCGGCGTGCTCGCCCAGGGCGATCGCACGCTTCAGGCCGGGGAGTTCGCCGACGACTGGGAACTGCAGGTCCGGCGTGGCCAGACCTACACGATCAGCCTCGACGCCAGCGACTTCGATTCCTACCTGATGGTGCGCGGCGCGGGCGGTCTCAGCGAGGACAACGACGACGATCCGGGCCAGCGTGGCGGCCGCAACAGCCGGCTGACCTTCACCGCCGTCGCCGACGGCGTCGTCAATGTCTCGGCGACCAGCTTCGGCTCGGGCGAGACCGGCCGCTACCAGATCCTGGCCGAACAGGGCGGTCGTGCGCCCTACGCGGGCAACGGGCGTCCGCCGCAGCAGAACTATCAGCCGCCTTCGCGTCAGGCCGACGGTTCCATCCAGCTGGGCCAGACCGTCAACGGCGAGCTGGGACAGGGCGCTCGCCAGCTGGACAGCGGCGAATACATCAACACATACACCCTGCGCGGGCGTCGCGGCCAGCAACTGGACCTGCGCCTGTCGTCGTCCGCATTCGACCCCTACCTCGCCATCCAGGGTCCTGGCCTGTCGGAGTTCAACGACGACGATCCCGACGGCGACGGCGCGCTGGACAGCCGCCTGTTCGTCACCCTGCCGCAGGACGGCGACTATCAGATCACCGCCACCAGCTATGCTTCGGGCGAGGCCGGGGCCTATCGCCTCGGCGTCTTCCCGGCAGACGGGCGAGCCTCGCAAGGGCGCCCGCGTCAGGACTCCTACGTCGACGACCGCGGCCGGCGTCAGGACGTGCGCGGCGGCAACATCTCGATCGGCGACACGGTGGGCGGAGCGCTTCAGTCGGGCGACGAGCAGCTCGACAGCGGCGAGTACGTCGACACCTTCACCTTCTCCGGCCGTCGCGGCCAGCGGGTGGCGGCGGAGCTGACTTCCTCGGCCTTTGACGCCTACATCATCCTGACCACGCCCTCAGGCGAGCAGATCGATAACGACGATGGCGAGGACGGCACCAACAGCCGTCTCGATACGGTTCTTCAGGAGGAGGGCGAGTATCAGGTGATGGTCACCTCCTTCGCCGCCGGCGAGACCGGGTCCTACCGCTTCTCCGTCAGCCCCAGCCAGGGATCTCCGCGCCAGGCCTCGGTTCAGGGCGGTCCGCGCGTCTTCGCCATCATGGTCGGTATCTCGGAATACGGCGATGTCGCCAACGACCTTCCGTACACGGACGAAGATGCCGAGAAGCTGGCCGAAACGCTCCAGCGTGGCGGGGTTCTGAACCCGTCCAGCGTGGTGCTGACCAATGCCGAGGCCACGGTCGGCGGCGTGCGTCGCGCCTTCCAGCAGGTCGCGCGTCAGGCCGGCCCCGACGACCTGTTCCTGTTCTTCTTCTCCGGCCACGGCAGCCAGGAAGACGCCCAGACCAGCGCCCAGGAACCGGACGGCCGCACGGAGTCCATCGTTCTGCGCGACGGCGAGATTACCGATCAGGAAATGGCCCAGCTGTTCGACGGACTGAACACCCGTCTGTCGCTGCTGGTGCTCGACAGCTGCTTCTCCGGCGGCTTCGCACGCAACGTCGTGGATCGACCGGGCGTCATGGGGCTGTTCTCGTCAGAGGAAGACCTGACCAGCGCCGTGGCCGACAAGTTCGAGGCCGGCGGCTATCTGTCCCACTTCCTGCGCACCGGTCTGGCCGGAGCAGGCGACGTCGATGGCGACGGCATGGTCACGGCCGGCGAGCTGGCCACCTATCTGCGCCGACAGTTCGTCGCCGAGGTCGAGAACGTCGAATCCGAGACGATGGACGGCCAGCGCAACTACCAGAACCTGGTCATCGACCGGGGCGGGGTGCAGGTCGACGACGTGGTCCTGCGTCTGGCCTCGAACGGTTCCAACGCGGGCTCGCACTGAGCTTACCCGTATCCACCAGGAGTAGAGTCATGATCATCCATTCGGCCGCACTGGCCGCCGCCTTCCTCGCGCTCGGCGCCTGCCAGCAGAAGGCCGAGGCCCCCGCCGCCCCGGCCACGCCCGTCGCCGAGGTCGTCAGCGGCTCGACCGGCGTCGATCAGGCGGTCGCCTGCATGGCCTATCTGGCGCTGAAGCAGACGGCCCTGGAGGCCCAGACGCCGCCCGGCGACGTCACGGCCGTCCGCGCGGCCCTGAACGACTGGGAGGGTCTGGCGCTGAAGTCGATGACGCCGGACGAAGTGGCCCAGTACTACGCCAGCTCGGTCGCCGTGGAGGACGACGCCTCGCCCGAGAAGATGGAAGTCACCTCGGCCTGGTGCCTGGCCAACAAGCCCGCCGCTTCCTGACGAACGGGTCTCGCCTCGCGGGGCCGGTCTGGTGCATGGGATCGGGATGAGCGCCCCCGATCGCCACTACGCCGAGCTGGAATACACGGCCGGCTACTATCACGAGCTGGGACCGGCCCATCTGCGGTTCTGCGGCCTGATCGCGGGCGTCGACGTCGCCGTGCCGGAGGCGCCGACCTATCTCGAACTGGGCATGGGGCAGGGGGTGTCGCTGGCGGTCCACGCGGCCGCCAACGCCGGGGACTTTTGGGGCGTGGACATCAATCCGGCCCACGTCGAGCACGCCCGGACGCTGGCGGCCTCGTTCGACGGCGCGCTGCACCTCGACGCCCAGGACTTCGAGACCTTTGCGGCGCGGGCTGACCTGCCCCTGTTCGACGTCATCACCCTGCACGGCGTGTGGAGCTGGGTCTCGGACGCCAGCCGGCGGACGATCGTCGATCTGATCCGCGACCGGCTGAAACCCGGCGGGGTGGTCTATCTGAGCTACAACTGCCAGCCCGGCTGGGCCTCCCGCTCGCCGGTGCGCCACCTGCTGAAACTCGGCCACGCGGCCCGGCCGGGCGGTGAACCCGAAACCCGTATCGAGTTCGCGCTGGAGTTCATGGAGGATGTGGCCGCCGCCGACGGCCGCTTCTTCGCCGAGAACCGCCCCGCCGCCAGCCACGCCGCCTCCCTGCGCAAGGTCGGCGCCCAGTATCTGGGCCACGAGTATCTGAATGCCGACTGGCACGTCCCGTACTTCTCGGACGTCGCGGAGGCGCTGTCTGACGCCGACCTGGGCTTCGTAACCTCCGCCCGTCTGCTGGACCGGGTCAACGCCATCCACCTGCCGCCCGCCGGCGTCGCCCTGCTGGATCGCCAGAAGGACCCGGTCCTGCGCGAATCCGTCCGCGACTTCCTGGTCAACCAGCAGTTCCGCCCCGACGTCTTCGCGAAGGCCGCCCGGACGCTTTCACCCGCCGAACAGACGGCGCGGCTCGACGCCCAGGCCTTCGTCCTCGCCTGCGGCCTCGACGAGATCGACTTCCAGCTCACGGGGACGCAGGGCGAGGTGGTCCTGTCCGAAGCGACCTACGGGCCCCTGGCCGTCGCCCTGGCGTCCGACGACTTCCGCCCGAAGACCACGGCCGAACTGATGGCCACGCCGGGCATGTCGGCGCTCAGGCGCAGCGACGTCATCGCCGCCCTGATCAATCTCGTCGGCATGGGCGTTCTGCGCCCGGCCCAAACCTTCACGCCGGACATCCGCGCGCGGTGCGACGCCTACAACGGCCTCGTCCTCGACCGCGCCGTCACGGGGCCGCACCTCAAGCACATGGCCTCGCCCGCGACCGGTGGGGGCATCCTGACACCCCGGTCGGCCCAGCTGTTCCTGCGCGCCTGGCTGGCCGGAGCCCGCACGACGGACGAGATCGCCCTGTCGGTCTGGGAGGTGTTCCAGACGACGAACGAGCGCGCAGCCCGTAACGGCAAGAACATGGTCAGCCGCGAGGACAATCTGTCCGCGCTCGGCGACATGGCGCGCCGCTTCCTCGACCAGACCGTCCCTCTCTACCGCGCGCTGGGGATCCTCTAGTCTCGGGAACCGGTCGGCGACCCACAGGCGTCCACCGACTGCAGCAGTTCGCGTCGCGCCCCGCGTCCGCGCCATCCCTGCCGCGAGGTTCGAGGCGCGGACACCGCTCGACAGGGCGGGGCGGGTGGGTCAGGGTCGAACGCCCGTCGTCAGTGAATGAGCCGCCCGTGTCCCGTGTCCGTCTCGCCGTCCTCGCCGCCTGTCTGGTTACGGCATCTGGAGCCGCAGCTCAGGAGGGGCGGGTCGATCCTGACCGGCTGAACGCCGCCGTCGCCGTTCTGGCGGGCGACGACTTCGAAGGCCGCGCCCCGACCACGCCGGGCGAGGAGCGGTCGGTGACCTGGATCGCCGAACAGTTCCGGACGCTGGGCCTCGAACCCGCAGGCGACGACGGCACATACTTCCAGACCGTGCCGATCAACCGCTTCGTCCAGGACGGACCGGCCGTGATCACCGCCAGAGCCGGCGGCGAGACGATCACGCTCCAGCGCGGGACCGACATCATCGCCAACAGCCACAGGCCGCAGAACCACATCACCATCACCGACGCCCCGGTGGTCTTCGTCGGCTACGGCGTCTCGGCGCCCGAGCGCGGCTGGGACGACTTCAAGGGCGTCGACGTGCGCGGCAAGGTCGTCCTGATGCTGGTCAACGACCCGGACTTCGAGGTCGCCGCCGACAGCCCGACGGCCAACCGCTTCGACGGCCAGGGCATGACCTGGTACGGCCGCTGGGTCTACAAGTTCGAGGAGGCGGCGCGTCGTGGCGCGGCGGCGGTCTTCGTGATCCACGAGACGGCGGGCGCGGGCTATCCCTGGAACACGCTGCAGAACTCCTCCACCGCCCCCGGCCTCGACATCGTCCGCGCCGACCCGGAGCGTGAGCGGGTCCAGGCCCAGGGCTGGATCCAGCAGGCGCAGGCGGCGCGGCTGATGACGGCGGCGGGCCTCGACTATGCGACGTTGAAGACGGCGGCCCAGTCGTCCGATTTCCGCCCGGTGGCGCTGGACGGCGTGACGATGTCGCTCGACTTCGGCCAGACTTTCAGCCGCCTGACGACCCGCAACGTCGCCGCCCGCCTGCCCGGGACCCGCCATCCGGACGAGACCGTCATGTACGGCGCCCACTGGGACGCCTTCGGCCGCGCCGTGGCCAATGCGGCGGGCGACGACATCTATAACGGCGCCGTGGATAACGCGACGGGCGTCGCGGCCGTGCTGGAGCTGGCGCGCCTGTACGCCGAGGCGCCGCGCACCGACCGCTCGGTTCTGTTCGTCTCCTGGGCGGCGGAGGAGGCGGGTCTGCTGGGCGCCTACTACTATGCGGCGCATCCGCTGGTTCCGCTGGAGACCACGGTGGTCAACATCAACATGGACAGCCTGCTGCCCGGTCCCGCGTCGTCGGAGATCGTCGTCATCGGCTTCGGCAAGACCGACGCCCAGAACCTGCTCGCCGATCTGGCGTCGGAGGAGGGACGGTCGCTGATTCCCGATCCCGCGCCCCAGGTCGGGGCCTTCTATCGCTCGGACCATTTCCCGCTGGCGAAGATGGGCGTCCCGGCCCTGTTCGCCGCCGCCGGCTTTACCGGGGCTTCGGACGCCAGCCGCGCCTATGTCCGCGACCGCTATCACCAGCCGACCGACGAATGGGCCTCCGACTGGTCGATGGAGGGCGCGGCCCAGGACGTTCAGTTGCTCTATCGCGTCGGGCTGGGTCTGGCGGACAGTCGCGACTGGCCCGCCTGGACCTCGGGCAACGAGTTCGAGGCCGTGCGTCAGGCTACGGCGGCGTCTCGGGAGTAGGGGAGAATGGTGGATGCTGCAGGGATTGAACCTGCGACCCCCTCGGTGTGAACGAGGTGCTCTCCCGCTGAGCTAAGCATCCATCTCGGGCCCGCCAGAAGCGGGGAGGCGCGGACATAGCCCGCTCCTTTCCGAAGGGCAAGTCTCAGATGCCCGCCGCGCGCACGCCTTCGGGCGTCTCCGCATCCGGGTCGCCCGGCAGCCAGGCGACATGGCCGTCATAGATGCCCTGGTTGAGGATACCTTCTTCCCTGGCCACCAGCACGGGGACCAGCATCTGGCCCGTGACGTTGGTCGCGGTGCGCATCATGTCGATGATCCGGTCGATGGCGACGATATAGCCGATCCCCTCGAGCGGCAGACCCGCCGTCGACAAAGTCAGGGTCAGCATGACGATGGAGGTGCCGGGCACGCCCGCCGTCCCCAGCGACCCCAGAACCGCTGTCAGCCCGATCAGGACGTACTGGGTCAGGCTCAGTTCGATCTGGAAATACTGGGCGATGAAGATCGCTGCGATGGCCGGATAGATGGCGCCGCAGCCGTCCATCTTGACGTTGGCGCCCAGCGGCACGGCGAACGCCGCATAGGCCTGGGGCACGCCGAGCCGCTCCACCGTCTGGCGCAGGGTGATGGGCAGTGTGCCCAGCGACGACGAGGTCGCGAACGCCGTCTGCTGGGCCGCGAACGCGCCCCGGAAGAAGGCCGTCGCCTTGAGCCCGTGCAGTTTCAGCAGGCCCGAATAGACGATCAGGATGTGGAACAGGCAGGCCGCATAGATGGCGAGAATGAACTTGCCGAGCGGCAGCAGCGCCTCCCAGCCATAGCCGCCGACCACCGAGCCGATCAGGCCGAAAACGCCGAAGGGTGTCAGCTGGATCACCCAGCGGGTGATGCGGAAGACGATGGCCGCGCCCTCGTCCACGAACCTGCGCGCCGTCTGCGCCCGGTCGCCCAGCGCCACCAGCGCGGCCCCGACGAGCGCCGAGAAGAAGATGATCTGCAGCACCTTGCCTTCGGCCAGGGCGGCGAACGGATTGGTCGGGACGATGCCGATCAGCACCTCCAGCGGCGTCGGGATCTCCCGCTCGCGCACCTCGCCCAGCGGCAGGTTGGCCAGACCGACGCCCGGATTGATCAGGTGCCCGAAGGCGAACCCGACGAGCACCGCCAGCAACGACGTGATCGCGAACCACATGATGGTCCGCGCCCCCAGCCGGATCGCCCCTGCGCCTTCGCCGAGCTTGGCGATCGAAGAGGCGATGGTGAACAGCACCAGGGGCGCGACCACCATCCGGATCAGGTTCAGATAGATGTCGCCGATCGGCTGGAGCCAGACCTCCGCCTGGTCCCTCAGGATCAGTCCGGCGACGATGCCCAGGGCGAACCCTGCGGCGGTGCGCTGCCACAGGGGGATAGCGAAGAATCTGGCAAGCATGGCGGCGACTGATCCGGGGGAGGAGACCGGAGTGTGGGCACGGCGTCCGGAAACCGCAACAGGCGAGGCACCGAGCGAATCTTCGTCGGGCGTTAGAAACGTTGGTGCCGATCCGGCACGGGATCAGGGAAAGCGCGACTGGGTTCCGTTCATCCGGGCGAAGACCTGATCGTAGGTTCCGGTCGCCAGCGCGCCGTGCAAGAACTTCACCCGTTCGACCAGAATCTCTTCGTGGCAGGCCTCGAACAGGGCGACGCTTTCGGCGATGAAGTCGGCCAGCGGCATGGCGTTCGGATTCTGCGCCTGGCCCGGCATCAGATCGGTCGCCACCGCCGGCGGGGCCCATTCGACGACCTTGACCGAGGTCCCGGCCAGTTGCGCCCGCAGCGACTGACTCCATGAATGGATCGCCGCCTTGGTCGCCGAATAGGTCGGCGTCGCCGCCATCGGCACGAAGGCCAGGCCCGACGACACGGTGACGAAGGTCGCGGCGGGCTTCGTCAGCAGATGCGGCAGGAAGGCTGCCGCCAGCCTGATCGTGCCCAACAGGTTGGTCGAGACGATGTCGTCGACGATCGACAGGTCGAACGCGTCCGACAGGCTCTCGCGCTTCATGATTCCGGCATTGCTGACCACCGCGTTCAGGTCGGGATGGCCCGCGATGACCTTGGCGGCGAAGGCGGTGATGGCAGCGGGATCGGCGACGTCCAGCACCTCATACGCCATGCCGGGGTTGGCGGCGACGACCTCGGCCAGCACCTCGGCGCGACGACCGGCGACAATGACCTTGGCGCCTTTCGCGTGCAGGGCCTCGGCGAAGGCTCGGCCGATGCCGGTGCCGCCGCCGGTGATGAGGATCGTATCGGTGGCGAGGTTCATTGTCGGTCTCCGGCGGTGGGTCTGGCGTCAGGCGCCTTGAAGCGCCTTGGCTACATAGTGATCCACCACGATCATATCGACGGCCTCCTCGATATCCTCGAAGGCGTCGACGATGACGTCGGGCTCGAGATCTTCCATCGGGATCGGGGTATAGCCGAAGGTCACGCCGATCGACGGCACGCCGGCATCCTTCGCACAGGCGATGTCGGGCGAGGCGTCGCCGACCATGATTGCGCGCTCCGGGTCGCCGCCGACGGACTTGACTGCCTCGACCAGATGGCAGCCCGAGGGTTTCCGCGCCGAGACCCGGTCGGGGCCGACGATGGCGGCGAAATGCTTCGTCAGGTCGATCTTGCTCAGCAGCAGTTCCGACAGGTCCGACCGCTTGTTGGTCACGACGACCAGGGTCGCACCGCGCTCTGCCAGGGTCTCCAGCGTCTCGACCACGCCCTCGAACGGCGCGGAGTGGTCGGCGATGTGCTCGATGTAGTCGGCGATGAAGGCGTCGAACAGATCGGGGTCGGCGGCGCGCTCGATCGAGGCTCCGGCCAGCTCGAACCCGTGCTTGAGCAGGGCGCGGGCCCCGCCGCCGATCAGCTCGCGCGCGCTCTCCATCGGGGCGGGCGGCAGGCCTTCGAGGGCCAGCATCCGGTTCAGGGTGCCGACCAGATCCTCGTGCGTTTCGACCAGTGTCCCGTCCAGGTCGAAGGCGAGAGTCCAGCCTTCAAGGTCGCGTTCGATCATCAGTCGTCTCCCGTCGGGCCGCCCGATGGGTTAGACCTCGCGCCGTGACTAGCCGCCGGACCGATTCATGACCACTCCCCATCCGAGAGCCGCCATCATCCTCGCCGCCGGCCAGGGGACGCGGATGAAGTCGCCCCTGCCCAAGGTGCTGCATCCCGTCGGCCACCGCGCCATGCTGGATCACGCCATCGACGCGGCCCAGGCCCTGCACTGCGAGCGGATCGTCGTCGTCGTCGGAGCCCACTCGCCGGAGGTCCGGGCCCATGTCGTCGCGCGGCTGGGCGAGGACGCCGTCGCGGTTCAGGATCCGCCCATGGGCACTGGCCATGCCGTCCGCGCCGCCGAGGCCGTGCTCGGCGACTTCATCGGCCAGGTCGTGGTCACCTATGGCGACGTTCCCCTGCTGCGCGCCCCCGACATCGAGGCGGTGTTCGAGACGCATGACGGCGTCACCGTCATCGGCTTCGAGACAGCTTTCCCAGGAGCCTACGGCCGGCTCGTCATGGACGGTGAGACCCTGACCGCGATCACCGAGGCCAAGGAGGCGTCGCCTGAGGTTCTGGACATAACCACTTGTAATTCCGGCGTCATGGCCGCGCCAGTCGGTCTGTTGTTCTCGCTGCTGGCCGAGGTCACCAACGCCAACGCCAAAGGCGAATACTACCTAACCGACGTGGTGGAACTGGCCCGCAAGCGAGGTGAGCCGACCCGGGTCGTCATGGCGGGCGAGGACGCGGTCATGGGCGTAAACTCCCAGAACGAACTCGCAATCGCGGAATCGGTGTTCCAAGAGGACATGGCCCAAGCGTTCATGGACGCGGGTGTCACCCTGGTTGATCCGAAGACCGTCCACTTCGCCTGGGACACACAGATCGGCGCGGGATCAACGATTGAGCCCTATGTCGTCTTCGGACCCGGCGCACGCGTCGCCGAGCGCGCCCGCATCCGCAGCTTCAGCCATGTGGAAGGCGCGAGCATCGCCTCCGGCGCCGAAGTCGGACCCTATGCCCGCCTGCGTCCCGGCGCGGATCTGGGCGAGGACGTCAAGGTCGGCAACTTCGTCGAGGTGAAGAACGTCCGCATGGAGAAGGGCGCCAAGGCCAGCCACCTGTCCTATCTCGGCGACGGCTCGGTCGGGGCGGGCGCGAACATCGGCGCCGGCACGATCTTCTGCAACTACGACGGCTTCAACAAAGCCCTGACGACGGTAGGCGAGGGGGCTTTCGTCGGCTCGAACTCGTCTCTGGTTGCGCCGGTCACCATCGGCGCGGGCGCCATCGTCGGCTCGGGCTCGGTAATCGTCGAGGACGTGCCCGCCGACGCCCTGGCCCTGGCCCGCGGACGTCAGGTCAACAAGGCCGGCGCCGGCGCGGCCTTCCGCGACAAGGCCAAAGCGAAGAAGGCGGCGAGGAAATGAGCGACCACCAGAAACAGATCGCCGGCGAGGCCGCCGCCCTTCGTGTCGAGGCCGGCATGGTCGTCGGGCTCGGCACCGGCTCCACCGCCGCCTGGTTCGTCAAGGCGCTGGCCGCCCGCAACCTGACCGGCCTGCGCTGCGTCCCGACGTCGGAGAAGACCGCCGATCTGGCCCGTGAACTGGGCCTGCCGCTGGTCACTCTGGAGGATGTATCGAAGATCGACCTGACCGTCGACGGCGCCGACGAGGTTGGTCCGGGCCTGGCCCTGATCAAGGGCGGCGGCGCGGCCCTGTTGCGCGAGAAGCTGGTGTGGGAGGCGTCCACCCGCTGCATCGTCATCGCCGACGCCGCCAAGGTGGTGCCGGTCCTGGGCGCCTTCCCCCTGCCGATCGAGGTTGTCGCCTTCGGTCACAAGACCACGGGCAACCGCATCGCCGACGTCCTGATCGATCACGACATCCAGATGCCGGCCCGCCTGCGCCAGGCCGATCGCGGCGTGGTCCGCACCGACGGCGGCAACGTCATCTACGATGCGAAATGCCAGGCCATCCACGACCCGGTCCGCCTCGCCGACGATCTGAAGCTGATCACCGGCGTGGTCGAGCACGGCCTGTTCCTCGACCTCGCCGACGAGGCGATCATCGGTACGGACGCGGGCGTGGAGATCCGGCTGCCCTGACCGCGACGCGGTTGCGCACGGTCGTTACTCCTCGATGCTGCTCAACCTCGTATGGGCGCGATGGATGGAGGCGGCGATTTCGTCGCGTGCCGCCCCCGGGCCACGCTGGGTGCGTTGCGCCTGGTAGAGTCCTTCGAGATAGGCCCGGTCCCACTGCGTGAGGCCCGCGGCAGCGTCGGGCGCTTCGAACACGTTCAGGACCGAGGCGTAGGCGCTTGTGTCAGCTTCCGGATCGACCTGGGCGAAGACGATCATCGAGACATAGTCGACCAATTGTTGCGACGTCACGGAGGCGACCTTGTCGATGTCCAGGATGACGACGGTCTTGACGATCTCATCGACGATCTGGGTCGTGACGCGGGATGCCAGCATGTAGATGTTGGGTGCGAACTGACCGGTAACGCTGCAGTTTCCGCTGCATTCGCCGGGGATGCGAACCGCGCGCTGTCCGGTCATGGAGTCGATCGGCATGCTCACGGTCCACCAGCGGACCGCGTCATCCGAACGCCGGAACCGCTCCAGAGCCGCGCCCCCTCGATCCATGCCCGGCCCCCCGGGTCGGAACGCGCGCGGCAGTTCGGCGGTCACGGTCCGGGCCAGATCGTCTGGCTCGGCCGAGGCGACGATGACCACATTGGGCTGGCAGCCGGGCGCGCCGCGTCGCAGGCCGATATCCTCCGCCACGGCGTAAACGCGATTCGTGATGTATCGGGCTGGCGCGTCCTGGAGGTTCACCACACCCACGCAGACCTCACGGTCCCATCGCGCCAGATTCCGACGACCGGCCGGCGCCGCGACTTCAGCGACGAAGGTGTCGATCAGGGTTGTCAGCGGACGTCCTGTGACCTCGATGTCCTCAAGCCGGACGGGTTCGCCCATATGGGCGGCTTGCGGTGCAACCTGGAGCGGCCGGTTCGACGCGTTGGCGTCGCCCTCGATCGACAGGGTGGCCATGACGGCCAGGGCAGCGAGCGTAAGCATGACGGCGTCTCTCCTGAACAGGTCCCGGGTGTTACGCTAACACCGATAGGCGGACGTTCAACTGCGGCGGAATCACCGCGGTCGCCGTGTCCGGAAAGCGACATTTCCGTCGACGCTTTAAGTCCTTACACTGGAGCTTGATCGCCTCTAGGGTGAGCTGAACTTCAGCGAAGCCATGACCGAGCGCGACGACCCAGCCATCACCGCCATCGGGCGGATCGACACGGTGCCGTCGATCCTCGAGGTGTGCTGTCGGGTCACCGGCATGGGCTTCGCGGCTGTCGCGCGGGTGACGGAGACCGAATGGACGGCCTGCGCCGTGCGCGACGAGATCGCCTTCGGCCTCGCCGTCGGCGGCCAGCTGGACGTCCAGACCACCCTCTGCGACGCGGTGCGCTCGGAACGCGACACCATCGTCTTCGACCACGCGGCCGAGGACCCTCGCTACGCCGACCACCACACTCCGCGTCTCTATGGTCTGCAAAGCTACATCTCGACGCCGATCATCCGGTCGGACGGGAGGGTCTTCGGCACCCTGTGCGCCATCGACCCCGATCCACACCATGTGTCGAAGCCGGAGACGGTCGAGACCTTCAAACTGTTCGCTCAGTTGATCGCAGCCCAACTGGACGCCGACGAGCGGCTCGCGGCGTCGGAAACAGCGCTGCTGGACCAGGCGGCGGCCAGCGTCTTGCAGGAACAGTTCATCGCCGTTCTCGGCCATGACCTGCGCAACCCGCTGGCCGGCGCTGATGCGGGCGCATTGCTGCTCCAGCGGATGGAGTTGCCGGACAAGGCCCAGTCGATCATCAGCGCCGTCCGCGCCAGCCACGCCCGCATGGGACGGCTCATCGACGACGTTCTCGATTTCGCTCGGGGCAGGCTGGGCGGCGGCGTGTCGGTCGAGCCCCGACCGCACGCCGATCTGGCGGATGCTCTCGAGCAGGTCGTGCAGGAGATGCGCTCTGCCCATCCGCATCGCGCCATCGCCACCGATCTCTCCATCACCGACGAGGTCGCCGTCGACCGCGACCGGCTGGGCCAACTGCTGTCCAACCTCCTGGGCAACGCCCTGACCCACGGCGCGCCCGAGGGCGAGATACGGGTCATCGCCGTGGTCCGAGACGGCCTGTTCGAACTGTCGGTGTCCAATCCGGGGGATCCCATTCCGGACCACGTCATGCCCGGCCTGTTCGAGCCCTTCCATCGCGGAGCCGCCGACAAGGGCAATCGCGACGGCCTGGGCCTCGGCCTCTACATCGCCTCCCAGATCGCCCAGGCGCACGGCGGCATGCTGGAGGTCACGTCCGACGCCGGCGAGACGACCTTCCGGTTCCGCATGCCGGGCGGCGCGACGGCCTGGGGCTGAAGCCTGCAAGGCGCTTGTCCCGGCTATCGACGGCGCCTAAATCCATCCGCCGACGCCGCCAGCGACGTCCGGCCTCTCCGGACGCTTCGGACGCTTCGGACTGTGTTTTCCCGTCCGGTTCGAGATCGCCATGGCCGACTACGACTACGACCTCTTCGTCATCGGCGCGGGCTCGGGCGGGGTGCGCGCGGCGCGACTGACGGGTCTGGGCGGCAAGAGGGTCGCGGTCGCAGAGGAGTTCCGCGTCGGCGGCACCTGCGTCATCCGCGGCTGCGTGCCCAAGAAGTTCATGGTCATGGCCAGCGACTTCGCCCACCAGTTCGAGACGGCCGAGGGCTATGGCTGGAGCGTCGAAGCCAGTTTCGACTGGCCGAAATTCATTCACTCCAAGGACGTCGAGATCGCCCGGCTGTCGGGCATCTACGCCGCCAACCTCGGCAAGGCCGGCGTCGAGCTGATCCACGGCCGCGCGGTCCTGAAGGACGCCCACACCGTCGAGATCGTCGGCAAGAACCAGACGATCACCGCCGAGCGCATCCTGATCGCCACCGGCGGCCGCCCCTGGATGCCGGACGAACTGCCGGGCATCGAGCACGCCATCACCTCGGAAGAAGCCTTCCACCTGCCGGAACTGCCCAAACGCATCCTCATCGCGGGCGGCGGCTATATCGCGGTGGAGTTCGCGGGCATCTTCGCCGGGCTCGGCGTCGAGACGACCCTGATCTATCGCGGCCCCAACATCCTGCGCGGCTTCGACGACGATGTGCGCGCCCACCTCGCCGGCGAGATCGAGAAGCGCGGCATCAAGGTCATCCTGGGCTGTCAGCACGCCGAGATCAGAAAGACCGCAACCGGTCTGGTGAACGTGCTGGAGAACGGCATGGAGATCGAGACCGACGTCGTCATGTTCGCCACCGGCCGCGTCCCGCACGTGAAGGACCTGGGTCTGGAAGCCGCCGGCGTCGAACTGAACGAGAAGGGGGCGATCAAGGTCGATACGCTCTCGAAGACGACTGCGGAGAACATCTGGGCGATCGGCGACGTCACCGACCGGATGAACCTGACCCCCGTCGCCATCCGCGAGGCCGTGGCCTTCCACGAGACCGTCTACAAGGACAATCCGCAGCATTTCGACTACGAAGCCGTGGCTACGGCGGTCTTCTCCCAGCCTCCCGTCGGCGTCGTCGGACTGAGCGAGAGCGAGGCGCGCCACACCTGCGCCAAGGGTGTCGATGTCTATGTGACGCGCTTCCGGCCGATGAAGTACGCCTTCACCGGATCGGACGAACGGGTGCTGATGAAGCTGGTCGTCGACGCCGACACCGACCGCGTCGTCGGCGTCCACATCGTCGGCCCCGAGGCCCCCGAAATGATCCAGCTGGCCGCCATCGCCGTGAAGGCCGGCCTGACCAAGGCCCAGTGGGACGCCACCTGCGCAGTCCACCCGACCATGGCCGAGGAACTGGTGACCCTGAAGGTCAAACAGTCGCAAGAGACGAGCGCGGGCTGACGTCCGCTGATCGCCGCCCTTCGTTTCAGGAGTTCCCATGTCCCTTCGCCTCGTCGCCCTGACCGGCATCGTCGCCCTGTCCCTGTCGGCCTGCGGAGAGCCCGCGCCGGCGGACAAGACGGCAGGGGAGGCGGCCGCGACGTCGGCGACCGCGCCTGCGGAAGCAGCAAACGCCGATTTCGATCTGGCCTCGGTCCCGCTGTCGACGGCGGATCTCGCGCCTTCGCCGTACTTCGCGGCCCCCGCCGGCTACCGTGCCGAAGAGTCCGGCGACATTCGTGCGACGCAGTTCCCCATCTGGCTCGGCGATCGTTTCCAGATCGTCGAGGGCGACGTTCACTGGACCCGTATTGGCGCCGAAGACGGCAAGACCCTGTCGCGCACCGAGGTCGAGCGCGCGGTGGAAACGGCGGTGCTGGCGGCCGGCGGCGTCAAGGTCGGCTCGGGCCAGGTTCCGGAAAGCGCCGCCTCGGCCCTGCCGGAGACCATGCGCCAGGAACTGCTCAGCGCGCTGGGCGACAACACCAACAGCCCGACAACCGACTACGTCATCCGCCGCGCCGACAAGACGATCTGGGTCCACTCGGTCGTGTCGATCGAGGTCGCCCACCTGACCGTCGTCGACGCCCCGCCTCTTGCTCCGGCCGCACCGGGGCCCGCATCAAACTGAGGTTTCGGACAGGTCATTCATTGTCCCGAACGGCCCGCAAGGGTAAGGAACTACCCATGAATACGCGTTGGACACCCGAAAGCTGGAGACAGAAACCCATCGTGCACATGCCGATGGACTATCCGGACGCGCGCGCCCTGACCGCCGTCGAGGACGAACTGCGCGCGATGCCGCCGCTCGTGTTCGCGGGCGAGGCTCGCAGCCTGACTGCCAAACTGGCCCAGGTCGAACGCGGCGACGCCTTCCTGCTCCAGGGCGGCGACTGCGCCGAGAGCTTCAAGGAGTTCTCGACCGACAACATCCGCGACACCTTCCGCCTGATCCTGCAGATGGCCGTGGTCCTGACCTTCGCGGGCCGCAAGCCGGTGGTGAAGGTCGGCCGCATCGCCGGCCAGTTCGCCAAGCCGCGCTCCTCGCCGGTGGAAGAGATCGACGGCGTCCAGCTGCCGTCCTACCGCGGCGACAACATCAACGGCTCGGCCTTCACACCGGAAGAGCGGATCCCCGATCCCCAGCGCCTGTTGAAGGCCTACAACCAGTCGGCCTCGACCTTGAACCTGCTGCGCGCCTTCGCCGGCGGCGGCTATGCCGACCTCTATAACATCCATCGCTGGACCCAGGGCTTCGCCGACGGCGGCGTCGGCGCCCAGTACCGCGAACTGGCCGAGAAGATCGCCGAGGCCCTGGCCTTCATGGAGGCGGTCGGCGTCACGCCCGAGACCCATCCGGACCTGTCTCGCGTCGAGGTCTTCACCTCGCACGAGGCTCTGCTTCTCAACGTCGAGAGCGCCCTGACGCGTCTGGACGGGGGTTCGGGCGAATGGTTCGACACCAGTGCCCACATGCTGTGGATCGGCGAGCGCACGCGTCAGCTGGACGGCGCCCACGTCGAGTTCATGCGCGGCATCAAGAACCCGATTGGCGTGAAATGCGGCCCGACGATGGAGCCGGACGACCTGCTGCCTCTGATCGACGCCCTGAACCCGGAGAACATCCCGGGCCGTCTGACCGTCATCGGTCGTTTCGGCCACGACAAGGTTCATGCCCGTCTGCCCAGGCTGATGAAGGCCGCCAGGGACCACGGCAAGAAGGTCATCTGGTCGATCGACCCGATGCACGGCAACACCCTGATGGCCGCCAGCGGCTACAAGACCCGGCCGTTCGACCGCATCCTGGGCGAGGTAAAGGGCTTCATCGAGGTGGCCGAGCACGAGGGCGTCCACCCCGGCGGCGTCCATCTGGAGATGACCGGCCAGAACGTGACCGAATGCCTGGGCGGGGCTCAGGCCGTGTCCGAGGACGACCTGTCGAGCCGCTATCACACCCACTGCGACCCCCGCCTCAACGCCGATCAGGCGCTGGAACTCGCCTTCCTGGTGGCTGAACGTCTCAAGTCCGGCCGGCTGAACAAGTCGAAGGCGGCATGACCACCGAGGCTGTCGGCAGGCCGGATCACGACGACCGGGGAGGGCGCACCGCCTTCCAGGGCGCACCCGGCGCCTTCAGCCACGAAGCCTGTATCGAGTTGCGGCCGTGGGACGAGCACGTCCCGTTCGACACCTTCGAACAAGCCATCGCCGCCGTGAAGTCTGGCGACTGCGACTGCGCCCTGATCCCGGTCGAGAACTCGACCATCGGTTCGGTCGAGCCCGCCGCGACCCTCGTCGCCGAGGCCGGCCTGCCCGTCGTGGGCGATGCCTGGCGGCCGATCCGCATGGCCCTGGTGGCCATCGAGGGCACGGCGATCGAACAGATCCGCACCGTCGCCAGCCACCCCATCGCCCTGCGCCAATGCACCCGGACCCTGGCCGAGATGGGTTTCGAGATCGTCGAGGCCTTCGACACCGCCGGCGCCGCCCGCGAGGTCGCCGAGCTGGGTGACCGCACCCGCGCCGCCATCGCTCCCATTGCCGCCGCCGAGGTCTATGGACTGACGGTTCTGCGCAACGACCTTCAGGATTCCGACGACAACCGCACGCGATTTGTTCTTCTGGCCCGCGAACCGGGTTGACGCCGCACGATCGTTGCGTGTCTTAAGGGCCGACGGATCGCCACCGATCCGAACAACCGGTTCGACCCATGTCCCCGCTGCGCGCTTCGCTTTCGACCCTTTCGCTCCGTTCGCGCGCGGCTGCCTGCTATTTTGGCTCCTATTTTTACGGCTTTCGATACGCCGGCTGAGGCCTTGAGCGACCCCCGCTCCTGACAGCCTCGCCGGCGACCGCCCTCAACCGGGGCGGCGGCGCACCCCTTCGCCCTCAATCGAAATGCATCCCGTGAAAGCCCGAATTCCATGCCCCAATCGAACCTCCAGCAAGTCTGGCCCGACATGAACCCCGAAGAGATGTCGCCCGAACAGATGGCTCTGGCCGCCCTGCGCGCCGAGATCGACCTCGTCGATGACGAGCTGCTGACCCTGTTCCAGCGCCGTCTCGCCATCGCCGCCAAGGTGGGTCTGGCCAAGGACGCGCCCCATGGGCCCCACACCAAGCTGCGCCCCGACCGCGAACAGACCGTCCTCAGCCGCGTCATGGCCAAAGCCGATCCCGAGAATCTTCAGGCCGTCGAGGGCCTCTGGCGCGAGATCGTCGGCTGGGGTCTGGCGCGTCAAGGCCAGCTTCAGGTCCAGGTCTGGGCTCCGACCGACCCGACCCGCGCCTTCGACGGCGCCCGTCACCGCTTCGGCACGGCCGCCTCGATCCGCATGGTGCGCGATCCGCAGGCCGCACTCGCCTTCGCCGCAGAGGGCAAGGGCGTGGCCGTCCTGGCCGTGAACACCGACGACTCCTGGTGGGTCGGCCTGCGCCGCGATTGGTCGAGCCTGAGCGTCTTCGACGGATTCGGCTCTGCGGGCGGTCAGCCGACCTCCCTGGCCGTCGGAAAGATCGATCCGGCCGCCCTGCCCAAGGGCCGTCGTGTCGTGGTCTCGGCGGGCGGCGATGCGGGCGACGGCGGCGGCGCGCGTCGCTGGGGCCTGAACACCCACCACGGCTGGACCCTGGCCCTGACCGACGCCGACCTCACCCCCGGCGACGCCGAGGGCTGTGTCGGGGCGATCGGCTAGGCCGCGGGTGGCGTCGCGCCGGGCGGCAGAGCGGCCGGCGCAGGCTGGCCCGGATCGCCCGGCATCGACTTGATGTAGCGATAGACCGCGCGCTTGTCGGCTTCAGACATGGCGCGGACGCTCGGCCAGGGCATGGGCGGCAGGCTGGTTCCGGTGGCCAGCAACTGCACCCATTCGTCTTCGGAGTGGCCGGCGACGGTCAGGCGCAGGTTTTTGCCGTAGCTTACGCCCCACGGTCCAGTATGGCCTTCGGTCGACCCTTTCAACCATTCGCTCTCGGGCGGCTGGGCGCCGCCGGTCGTGGCGTACTGTGGCGTGTGGCAGTCGTTGCAGCCGCCGACCAGCACGACATAGCGCCCGGCCTCGATGTCGCTCGCGGCGATGACGTGCGGCCCGTCGGAGCTGTCCGTCATTTTCACGCTCGCCTGCTGGCATCCGGAAAGCAGGGCGGCGCCGGCCCATGTGACGACGATAGCGGATCTGATCATTTTGAATTCCCCCGTTCGGCGAGAGGGAACATGCGGCAGTGTTTGTGGTCAAGCTGTGGGCGATCAGACCGCCCGGTCAGACGGCCATGTTGTCGATCAGCCGTGTCTTTCCGAGCCAGGCCGCCGCCAGGATTCGCGCCGGCCCGTCGACCACACCGTTCGGGAAGGCCGCCAGATCGTCAGCCCGTCGCACGGCGACATAGTCGACCCGCTCGAACCCGGCCTTCAGCAAATCGGCATAGGCGTCGAGCTCCACCGCCGCCAACGGCCGACGGTCTGCCGCCTTGATCGCAGCCTCGGCCAGCACGCCGTTCAGTCTGCGCGCGATCTCCAGTTCCGCCTCGGTCAGGTAGGAGTTGCGCGACGACAGGGCCAGGCCATGCCCGTCGCGCTCCGTGGGCGATCCGACGATCCCGGTCGGGATATCGAGGTCACGGGCCATCCGCTTCACGACCATCAGCTGCTGGTAGTCCTTCTCGCCGAACACGGCGACATCGGCCTGGACCTGGTTCAGCAGCTTGGCGACCACTACGGCGACCCCGCCGAAGAAGTGCGGCCGGAAATCCGTCTCAAGCCCCTGCGACGGCCCGCCGACGTTGACCGAGGTGACGAAGCCGTCCGGATACATCTCGCCGACCGTCGGCGCGAACAGCAGCTCGCAGCCCGCCCCGGCCAGCAGTGCTGCATCCTCCATCTCGCGCCGGGGATAGGTCCCCAGGTCCTCGTGCGCCGCGAACTGGGTCGGGTTGACGAAGACGCTGGCGACCACCTTGTCCGCCCGCCGCCCGGCCTCGCGCACCAGAGTCAGATGGCCCGCGTGCAGCGCTCCCATCGTCGGCACGAATCCCACGGTGAACCCCTGACGTCGCCACTCGCGCACGGTCTGACGCAACGCTTCGACGGTTCGCGCGATGGGAAGGGGAGGAGCGTTCTCAGTCATGCTTACCGGGTTAACCGTTCGACTTAAGGCTGTTCGTGCACGGGGCGGAAAAACCTGCCGGGCTAAGAGTGGCTTATGACGCCCAGCAGAATGCTTCGTCCAGTGCTCCTCGGTCTCGCCGGCCTCGCGACCTCGTCGTGCAGCCTGGTGGAGAGCGACCCGCACCGGTTTGAGTCCATGGCCCAGGCCGTGGCAGACATCCCGCTCGACGGGGGGACCCGGCCCGTGCGCACCGCCGCCGAAACGGGGCTTCGTCCGGCGCTCGCCGTAACCGAGACGGTGGTGAACCCCGGCGCCTTGCGAGTCGAGGTCATGGATCCGCACGATCTCTGGGATGCCCGTGACGCCGGTCTGCGCGGCGCGGTCGAACGCGCCGCACCCGCCCTGATCGGGGCCGCCGCGCCCATGGTCGCCGAAGCCGTGGTCCAGCGCGTCTCGGCCGAGATGCCGACAAACCGAATCGCTCCGCCCGTCGAACGCGCCATCCAGCGCACCACCCTGCAACTCGGCGCCTTCGCCAGCCCGGCCGCGGCCCGACGCGCCTGGAGCCGGATCGCCGACGCCGGGCACGGGGTGGCCGAACTGTCCCCGACGTTCGAAGCGGTCGAGGTCGACGGCCGCAGCCTGACCCGCCTCAAGGTCGTCGCCCCCGCCGACGCCGCCCGCGCCGTCTGCCGCGCGGCGGATGCGGCCCGGCTGGGATGTCTGCGCCGGGGGTGACCCCGCGCTCAGGCAGCGAGCGACCGCGTCGCGAGCGCTAGAGCACAAGAATGCCCACAGCCGTCTTTTAACCTTTCGTTGACGGAAGCGGCGGCTCCCCCGATTCTGGCGAACCATGGCGACCGGCGAGTGAGTCGGTCGTCGCCAGCTTTCGGATCATCGGATCATGACGCAGCCTCAGGTCATCGTCGTCGGCAACGAAAAGGGCGGGGCGGGCAAATCCACCCTGGCCATCCACATCGTCTGCGGCCTGCTGCACGCGGGCCGGCGGGTGGCCATACTGGACCTGGACCTGCGCCAGCGGTCGATGTCGCACTTCTTCGCCCACCGCGCCGCATGGACCGCCGCCAACGGCGTGACCCTCCCGATGCCGGTCGAGCCCGACCTTGGCGAGGGCAAGGCCTTGGCCAAGGCGGACGAGGCTGAACAGATCGCCCGCTTCGAAGCCGCCTTCGCAGAGGCTCAAAATGCCGACGTCATCCTGATCGACACCCCCGGCGGCGACACCGCCCTGTCGCGCGCGGCTCACGCCCGGGCCGACCAGATCGTCACCCCGATGAACGACAGCTTCGTCGACTTCGACATGCTGGGCACGGTCGATCCCGTGACCCTCGACCTGCTCAAGCCCTCGACCTACTCCGAAAGCGTCTGGGAGGCGCGCAAGCATCGGGCGATCAAGGAAGGCCGCCACGCCGCCATCGACTGGGTCGTGATCACCAACCGCCTCGCCGTTGCCGAGGCCCGCAACCGCCGCCGCCTCGAAGAGAAGATGCAGAAACTTGCCAAGCGCGTCGGCTTCCGCGTCGGACCGGGACTGCGCGACCGGGTCATCTATCGTGAGCTCTTCCCGTTCGGCCTGACCGTCGCCGACCTGTCGAACGAGGTGCGCCCTGTGGCCGTCTCTCTGGCCCACGTCGCCGCGCGTCAGGAAATGCGCAACCTGATGCAGTCGCTGGGCCTCGACGCCGCCGCCCTGCCAGCCCTGGACGCGGCGGCCTGACCCCGGTTCACCCATGGGTCTGATCTGGCTGGTCCTCGCCGGGATCGTGGTCTGGGCGCTGATCCGCCTCGGACGCCAGACCGAGGGTCCGCGACGCGGACAATGGCGCGTCGCCGCCACCCTGATCTCGGCGGCCCTGATCGCGGGCGGCGCCCTGGCCCTGGCGAAGGGAACGTGGATCTTCGGAGGCGGACTGGTCGGGGCGGGCCTGTGGCTCGTGCTGTCGTCGCGGATCCGGTCGGTCCCGGTGCGACGGGAGGCGATCGGCGACGCCGAGGCGCGCTCCATACTCGGCGTGAGCGCCGATGCGACGCCTGAAGCCGTCAACGCCGCCTGGCGCAGGCTGATGGGTCGAGCCCATCCTGATCAGGGAGGCACCGAAGGTCTGGCGGCGCGGTTGAACGCGGCACGGGATCGGCTGCTGCGAAAATAACTCCCTTTGGGAGAGGGTTCACGCACCGCCTATTCCCCCCTAAACCTCGCCCCATGCCGAAGCTGAACTCCGCCATCGACCCGCACTCGCCGAGCTTCAAGGCGCTACATGCCCACAACACCGCCCTGAACGCCGAACTGCGCGAGCGGGTGGCCAAGGCGGGCAGGGGCGGATCGGACGCCAGCCGCGATCGCCACGTCTCGCGCGGCAAGCTGCTGCCCCGCGACCGCGTCGAACGCCTGCTCGATCCCGGCTCGCCCTTCCTCGAGGTCGGCCAGCTCGCCGCCAACGGCATGTATGGCGATGAGGCTCCGGGCGCCGGCATGATCTGCGGCGTTGGTCGCGTCTCGGGCCGCGAGGTCATGATCGTCGCCAACGACCCGACGGTGAAGGGCGGCGCCTATTTCCCGATGACGGTGAAGAAGCACCTGCGGGCCCAGGAAATCGCCGAGCAGAACAACCTGCCCTCCGTCTATCTGGTTGATTCCGGCGGGGCCAACCTTCCGCACCAGGCCGAGGTCTTCCCCGACCGCGACCACTTCGGCCGCATCTTCTTCAACCAGGCCCGAATGTCGGCCCAGGGCATCCCCCAGATCGCCTGCGTGATGGGTTCCTGCACCGCCGGCGGCGCCTATGTCCCGGCCATGTCGGACGAGACGGTCATCGTCCGCAACCAAGGCACCATCTTCCTGGCCGGCCCGCCGCTGGTGAAGGCCGCCACCGGCGAGGTCATCTCCGCCGAGGAACTGGGCGGCGCCGAGACCCACGGGCGCAAGTCCGGCGTCGTCGACTATGTGGCCGAGAACGACGAGCACGCGCTGGAGATCGTCCGCGACATCGTCGGCCACCTGAACACCGTCAAACGCGTCGACATGGATGTGCGCGAGCCCCGCGATCCGGCCCTCGACCCCGCCGAACTCTACGGCCTGATCCCCGACGACGTCCGCGCCCCCTATGACGTGCGCGAGGTCATCGGCCGCATCGTCGACGGCTCGGAGTTCGAGGAGTTCAAGTCGCTCTACGGCCAGACCCTGGTCTGCGGCTTCGCCCGCATCTGGGGCTATCCGGTAGCCATCCTCGCCAACAACGGCGTGCTGTTCTCCGAAAGCGCGCTGAAGGGCGCCCACTTCATCGAACTGGCCTGCAAGCGGAAGATCCCGCTGGTCTTCCTGCAGAACATCTCGGGCTTCATGGTCGGCGGGAAATACGAGGCCGGCGGCATCGCCAAGGACGGCGCCAAGCTGGTCACCGCCGTCGCCTCGGCCAATGTGCCCAAGTTCACCATCCTGATCGGCGGCTCCTTCGGCGCGGGCAACTACGGCATGTGCGGCCGCGCCTTCGGCCCGCGCTTCCTGTTCACCTGGCCGAACTCCCGGATCAGCGTCATGGGCGGCGAACAGGCCGCTGCCGTGCTGGCCACCGTCCACCGCGACGCCGACAGCTGGACCCCGGAGCAGGCCGAAGCCTTCAAGGCGCCCGTCCGTCAGAAATACGAGGACGAGGGCAATCCCTACCATGCCACCGCCCGTCTCTGGGACGACGGCGTCATCGACCCGACCCAGACCCGCGACGTTCTGGGCCTGGCCATCTCGGCGAGTTTGAACGCGCCGATACCCGACACGACCTTTGGCGTGTTCAGGATGTGATTGAGGAGTCTTCCATGACCGACAAACCCACCGAATCCGACCTGAACGCCCTGGACATCACCGATGCCGAGGCCGCCGAGATCAACTCGATCGCCCAGCCCCTGGTGCCCGATCCCGCGCCCGACGCCAACGACGACCTGATCCAGGTCGACGGCAACGCCGACGGCGTGGTCTTCGTCACCATCAACCGCCCGCACAAGAAGAATGCCTTCGACGCCGCGACCGTCGCGGCGCTCTATGAGACGTTCGAGACCCTGCACGGCGCCGACAATGTGCGCGTCGTCTTCATCCGCGGCGCAGGCGGCACCTTCAGCGCCGGCGGCGACCTGAACTGGATGCGCGACGCCATTGACTGGTCCGAGAGCGACAATCGCGAAGACGCGATGATGCTGGCCAAGATGCTCAAGGCCCTGCACGACATCCCGGCCCTGACGGTCGCCCTCGTCGAGGGCGCGGCCATGGGCGGCGGCGCCGGGATCGTCTGCGCCTGCGACATGGCTGTGGCGGTCGAGGGTTCGCGCTTCGCCTTCTCCGAGGTCAAGCTGGGCCTGATCCCCGGCACCATCGCCCCCTATGTGATCGAGGCCGTCGGCGCGCGTCGGGCCAAACAGCTGTTCCTGACGGCCAACATCTTCGACGCCGACTATGCGGCCCACGCCGGGATCATCGACATGGTCCTGCCCGAGGGCTCGATGGACGAGTTCGTCTCCTTCCTGACCGACAGCCTGACCCAGAACGCCCCCGGCGCCATGGGCGAGGCCAAGCGTCTGGTCCGCGACGTCGCAGGCCGTCACATCGACCACGGCCTGATGGAGGAGACCGCCAAACGCATCGCCCGCGCCCGCGTCTCGCCCGAGGGCCAGGAAGGCGTCCGCGCCTTCCTCGAAAAGCGCCCGGCCCGCTGGGCGGAATAGAGAGCGTCCATGTTCAAGTCCGTCCTGGTCGCCAATCGCGGCGAGATCGCCTGTCGCGTCTTCCGCACCGCCAAACGGATGGGGATCCGCACGATCGCCGTCTATTCCGAGGCCGACGCCCAGGCCCTGCATGTCCGTGAGGCCGATGAGGCCGTTCTGATCGGCCCGGCGCCGGCCCGCGAATCCTATCTGGTCGCGGAAAAGGTCCTGGCCGCCGCCAGGGCCACGGGCGCCGAGGCCATTCACCCCGGCTACGGATTCCTCTCGGAGAACGCCGAGTTCGCCGAGGCCGTCATGGCGGCCGGCATCATCTGGATCGGCGCCCCGCCGGCCTCGATCCGCGCCATGGGCCTCAAGGATGCGGCGAAAAAGCTGATGGTCGAGGCGGGCGTCCCCGTCACCCCCGGCTACATGGGCGAGGACCAGTCGCCCCCGCGCTTGAAAGCCGAGGCCGACGCCATCGGCTATCCGGTTCTGATCAAGGCGGTCGCCGGCGGCGGCGGCAAGGGCATGCGCCGCGTTGATGCCAGCGAGGCCTTCCTCGACGGCCTGGCCTCCTGCCAGCGCGAGGCGGCGTCCAGCTTCGGCGACGACCGGGTCCTGATCGAGAAATACATCCTGTCGCCCCGCCACATCGAGGTTCAGGTCTTCGGCGACAGCCACGGCGAGGTCGTCCACCTCTACGAACGCGACTGCTCCCTGCAACGTCGCCACCAGAAGGTCATCGAGGAGGCCCCCGCGCCTGGCATGGACGCCGCTACGCGCGAGGCCGTCACCTCGGCGGCCGTGAAGGCGGCCAAGGCCGTGAACTACATCGGCGCCGGCACCATCGAGTTCATCGCCGATGCCTCCGAAGGCCTCCGCGCCGACCGCATCTGGTTCATGGAGATGAACACCCGTCTCCAGGTCGAACACCCGGTCACCGAGGCCATCACCGGCGTCGACCTGGTCGAATGGCAGTTCCGCGCCGCCGCCGGCGAGCCCGTCCCGCTGAAACAGGCCGACATCCCCCTGAACGGCTGGGCCATGGAGGCCCGCCTCTACGCCGAGGACCCGGCCAACGGCTTCCTGCCCTCGATCGGTCGGCTCGAGCATTTCGTCCTGCCTGATGACATCCGCATCGACACCGGGGTGTTCGAGGGCGGCGAGGTCAGCCAGTTCTACGATCCCATGATCGCCAAGCTGATCGTGCATGAGACCAGCCGCGAGGCCGCCGCCGAAGCCCTCGCCGACGCCTGCGCCGGGGTTGAGGTCTGGCCGGTACGCACCAATGCCGGGTTCCTGGTTCGATGCCTGGAACACCCGCGCTTCGTGGCGGGGGATGTGGATACCGGGTTCATCGCGGCGGAAGAGGCAGATCTGATTTCCACTTCGCCGTCTTCGCGGACGGCCGCCGCAGCGCTCGCCACCGTAGGACTGCGTGCTGACGAAGCTCTGCGCTCCAATGAGCTGTCTCCGTGGACGGACGGCCTGTTTGCATTCCGGATGAATGCTCCCCCACGGACGCCCGTCGTGCTCTATCGCGACGGTTTCGCGGTCCGCGCGAACCTGTGGGGTGTTCATGGCGACGGTGCGCCGCGCCACTCTACGTTCGACGTCGAATTGGACGGCGAGACGTTCCAAGCGATCGGAACGCCCTCTTATGTCTTCATCGACAACGAGCAGACTTCGAGCGCACAGACCGGCGACGGGCGCGTTGTGGTCTTCGAGGATGGAGATGCATTCGAGTTTCTGCCGCGCCTGACCGGCGCGGCAAGCGGTCTCGCCTCCGACGGCTCCCTCCGCGCGCCCATCCCTGGCAAGATCGTCGCCACCCCTGCCAAGGCCGGCGACACAGTGACCAAGGGTCAGCCGATCATCGTGCTGGAGGCCATGAAGATGGAGCACGCCCTGACCGCGCCCTTCGACGGCGTCGTCGGCGAGATCGGCTTCGCGGTCGGCGATCAGGTGACGGCCGACGCGGTGCTCGCCAAGATCGAGGCGTCGGCATGAAACGTCTGGCCGTCATCGGGATGAGCCTGTGCCTTTCAGGCTTTGGAGCACCGGTCCAGGCCCAGATCGTTCCGCTGGGCGGCGAGGCGCTTGAGGATGTGCAATGCTTCTCCCTGTTCGCGATGATCGCAGGTCAGAGCGGCGCTGACGCGAATGCGGTGGTCGCGGGCGAGGTCGAAGCCTCGGCCCTGCTGGTCGGTATGACCGGCGGGATGATGTACCACCTGGGCCGGCTTCAGGGCCGTGAGCCCGATGTGGATTGGCTCGCGCGCATCGAGAGATACCTCAGGACAGTCGACATTGCTGATCTTGAGCAGAGTCGAACACGCTGTGCGAAATCCATGACCGATAACGGCGCCGCGCTCGTGGCGTGGGGCGAGCGACTGCAGAAGGAATAGCCGCGCTCGCCTGTATCGCTTCGGCGATGTATGCCCCGCCCATGCCTCTCCACATGATCAAGCTGTGCGTCGGCGTCGCCCACGTGGAAACACTGGAACGCCGCGCGGCCAAGGGCCAGTGGCTGACCGTCAACACCCGGATGACGCCGAAACGCGCCGCCGAACTCGAGGACGGCGGTTCCCTGTTCTGGGTGATGAAGGGCTCGGTCACCTGCCGCATGCCGATCCTCGACGTCTCGACCAAGGGCGAGGGCAAGGCGTCGATGTGCCTGATCAAGCTCTCGCCCGAGGTCATCCGCACCGCGCCCCAGGCCCGTCGCCCCTTCCAGGGCTGGCGCTATCTGGAGCCCAAGGACGCGCCGCCGGACCTGTCGTCCCTCGACGCCGGCGACATGCCGGAGGATCTGGCGAAACAACTGCGCGAGATGGGGGCGTGGTAGGGGCGAGGGAATAGGGACTAGGGACTAGGTGGCTGAAGCGGCTATAGCCACCGGCCCAATCGACCCGCTTGACCCTAATCCCTAGTCCCTAATCCCAAGTCCCTCCGACCATGCTCTCCCCCTCCACCCGTTCCGCCACCCGCGAACTTCTGACCCTGGCCTGGCCGGTGGTGCTGGCGCGCATCGGCATCATGACCATGGGGCTGACCGACGCCATCGTGGTCGGCAACTACGCCTCGCGGGAACTCGCCTTCCACTCCCTCGCCTGGGCGCCCCATTCGATCATCGTCGTCACGGCCGTGGGCCTGCTCTTCGGCGTCCAGGTCATGACCGCCCGGATGCTGGGCGAGGGGAGGCGGCTGGAGGTTGGCGCGGTCCTGCGGCGCGGCATCGTCTACGCGCTGCAACTCGGCATCGCCGCCTGCATCGCCCTGATCTTCGTCGGCCCCTGGCTGTTGCGACAGATGCACCTCGACACCGGCTTGGCCGAGGGCGCGGGACCGGCCCTGATTGTCCTGGCCCTGTCGATGCCCGCCTATCTGGTCTCCGTCGGGGCTCAGTTCTTCCTCGAAGCGCTCGGAAAGCCCAAGCCCGGCATGGTCGCCATGTGGGTCGCCAATGCGGTCAATCTGGCGCTCAACCTGCTGCTGGTCCCGGACATTCTGGGCATCGGCCTGCACGGCGCGACAGCCTCGTGCTGGGCCACCTTCGCGGCGCGCGCGGCCCTGGCGATATTCCTCGTCATCTACATCCTGCGCCTGCCGGAGGCGCGGGCTCTGGGCGTGTTCACCAGGCCCCGGCCCAATCCGGAGGCCGCCCGCGAGCAGCGCAAGATCGGCTATGGCGGCGGCTCCTCCTATTTCATCGAGGTCGCGGCCTTCGCCGCCATGACCTTCATCGCCGGCCAGATCGGCGCGAACGAGACCGCCGCCTGGGCCGTGGTGCTCAACATCTCGGCGGTCGTCTTCATGGTGCCCATGGGTCTCTCGTCCGCCACGGCGGTGCTGGTGGGCCGGGCCTACGGAGCCGGCGACAGCGCGGCCGTCCTGCGCGCCGGGCTGGTGGGGATCGGTGTTGTCACGGGCCTGACCCTGATCGTCGCCCTGCTGGTCTGGCCCAGCGCCCACCTGCTGGTCGGCGCCTACAACCGCGATCCGGCGCTGCTGGCCATCGCCGCGCCCGCCGTTGTGCTGGCGACGCTGTTCTTCGTGGCCGATGGCATCCAGGTCGTGGCGGCCCAGGCGAACCGGGCGGCCGGCGATGTCTGGTGGCCGACCATCATGCATTTCACGGCCTATGGCGGGATCATGATGCCGCTGGGCTGGTTCCTGGCCCACCGGATCGGCGTCGACGGCCTCGTCTGGGCCGTCATCATCGCCAGTCTGGCGTCCTCGACCCTGCTGACCGGCCGGTTCGTCCGGATCGCGCGGCGTGCCCGCCACGGTGGCTAGTGGTTCGTGACGGGTGGCTGGTGAGGCTTGCGGTAAGCCCCATCACTCGCCACTAACCACCCAGCCACCAGCCACCAGCCACCAGCCACGGAATCCATGTCCCGCATCCTGATCACCTCGGCGCTGCCGTACATCAACGGCATCAAGCATCTGGGGAATCTCGCGGGCTCCATGCTGCCGGCCGACGTCTTCGCCCGCTTCAAGCGCGCCCAGGGCCACGAGACCCTCTACATCTGCGCCACCGACGAACACGGCACTCCGGCTGAACTGGCCGCAGCCGCCGCCGGTCAGGACGTCCAGACCTATTGCGACGAACAGCATGAGATCCAGAAGGCGGCCGGTCAGGCCTTCGGCCTCAGCTACGACTGGTTCGGTCGCTCCTCGCGCGAGCCCAATCGTCGCCTGACCCAGCATTTCGCCAAGGTGCTGGAGGAGAACGGCCTGATTGAGGAACGCGTCGACCGGATGATCTATTCGATCGACGACGCCCGCTTCCTGCCCGACCGCTACGTCGAGGGAACCTGCCCCCACTGCGGCCACGTCGGCGCGCGTGGGGATCAATGCGACAACTGCGGCCGCCTGCTCGATCCGACCGACCTGATCGCCCCCTACTCGTCGGTCTCGGGCTCGACCAACCTCGAGGTCCGCGACACCCGCCACCTCTATCTGCTGCAGACGAAGATCGAGGGCCGCATCCGCGACTGGATCACCTCGAAGACCGACTGGCAGACCCTGGCCCGCTCCATCGCACTCAAGCATCTCGACGAAGGCCTGATCGACCGGGGCATCACCCGCGACCTCAAGTGGGGCGTGCCCGTGGTCGGTCCCGACGGCGGCTCGCGTCCCGGCATGGAGGGCAAGGTCTTCTACGTCTGGTTCGACGCCCCCATCGAATACATCGGCGCGACCGAAGAATGGGCGCAGGCGAACGGCACGACCTGGCGCGACTGGTGGCGCACGGACGAGGGCGCCGACGACGTCCGCTACGTCCAGTTCATGGGCAAGGACAACGTCGCCTTCCACACCGTCAGCTTCCCCGCGACCATCCTTGGCTCCGGCGAGCCGTGGAAGACGGTCGACACGCTCAAGGCCTTCAACTGGCTGAACTGGTACGGCGGCAAGTTCTCGACGTCGCAGAAGCGCGGCGTCTTCATGGATCAGGCGCTGGAAATCCTGCCCGCCGACTACTGGCGCTGGCATCTGACCGCCTATGGGCCGGAAGGGTCGGACGCCGCCTTCACCTGGGAGCAGTTCCAGTCGACGACGAACAAGGACCTGGCCGACGTGCTGGGCAATTTCGTCAACCGCATCGTCAAGTTCGCCGAGTCGAAGTTCGACGGCGTCGTCCCCGACGGCGGCGAACCCGGCCCGCTGGAACAGAAGCTCGAAGCCGACATCCGCGCCGGCATCGCCGAGGCGACCGAGGCCTTCGAGGCGATGGAGTTCCGCAAGGCCTGCCAGGCCCTGCGCGCCGTCTGGGTGCTGGGCAACGAATACCTTCAGGAGGCCGCCCCCTGGACCGCCTTCAAGACCGATGTCGATCGCGCCGCCGTCGGCGTCCGCACCGGCCTGAACCTCGTCGCCCTGTTCGCTCGCATCGCCGCGCCGGTCATGCCGTTCTCGGCGGAGAAGATCGCCGCCGCCGTAGGCGAGACCGATCTCAGCTGGCCCCCCATCGACGCCGCCCTGCTGGACCAGCTCCCGCGCGGCCAGACCGTCGCCGCCGCCGAGGTCCTGTTCAGGAAGATCGAGGACGTTCAGGTCACCGAGTGGAGCGAGCGGTTCGGAGGGGCCCAGTGAGACCCGCGCTGGCGGATCATTCGCCGGCGACCCTTTCGGCGGTGCGTGCGCGCCTCGCCGCCACCGGCCGCGCCCAACTGCACGACCTGCTGACCGACGTCTACGCCGACCACCTCCGCGCCGAGGCGGCCCACCCCGACTTCAACGTCGTCACCCGCCGCTCGACCGGCCACGTCGATCTGCCGGGCGCCTGGCTGCACTCGCTCGAGCCGCAGCAGCGTCAGGCGCTGGGGCAGGCGGTTCAGGCCGCTGCGACCGACGACTTCCAGTATCTGTTCGACAACCACCCGATCTACGACATGGCCGAAGCCGGGACCGCCGAGCCGGTCTGGGCCGATCTCGTCGCCTTCCTGAACGGCGAGGCCTTCCTCGGCCTCATGCGACAGGCGACGGGAGAGCCCCGCATTGCCATGGCCGACGCCCAGCTGACCCGCTTCCGCAAGGGTCACTTCCTCACCGAGCACGATGACACCGCCGACGGCAAGAATCGCCTCTATGCCTGGGTCCTCGGCCTGACGCCCGGCTGGCGGATCGACTGGGGCGGCCTTCTGGCCTTCCACGACGCAGAGGGCAATGTCGGCGAGGCCTTCACCCCGCGCTTCAACACCCTGAACCTGCTCAAGGTCCCCGCGCCCCATTCGGTGACCCAGGTCGCCCTGTCCGCCGGCGCCGACCGCGTGTCGATCACCGGCTGGCTGCGCGGCGTCTGACTACTCCACCAGGCTCATCGGCACGCCGTACTCCTCAGGCCAGCCGTAGTGGTACATGTCTGTAGGGCCGACCACGAAATCGACCAACCGCCAGTGGCCGCCCGTGCGTTGCAGAAGGGCATAGGTCCCAGGCCCGTCGAACATGCCTTCCTCCAGCTGTTCGGCGTAGGAGGTGCGCGAGAAATCGATGGGGCGTCCGTTCGGCTGCTGGATGCTGCCGGCGTAGAAGGCCCAGTCGCCCTGGATCCTCAGCGTGTCGACCATGAACTGAACCGGCTGGCCCACGCGTGCCTGGATGCCGGGCCGGATGGTGTCCAGCAGGACGCCGCGCTGCGGATCGCCGACAGGGACGTTGCGCATCGCGCCCTGAGCAATCGGCGCGGGCGCCGCGGGCGGCGCGGGCTCAGCGGCAGAGGCCAGCGGGCCGGCCAGAAGCAGGGACAACAGAACGAGGCTCATCGCACACACCTTGAGGCTGGCGACGGCCGGACCCATTCCGCTGATCGTCGCCTCGCGACCCTAGGGCCGGCGTCGTGGTCGGGGAAGCCGCACCCCCGGCCGCGTCAGGCCCCGTCAGGCTTGGCGATCGCCGTCTGCGCCAGACAGATCGTCAGCTTCTCGCCCACCTCGGGCCGGCAGGACTTCCGGACCTCTTCCGCCGAGATATCGAGGAAGGCCGGCGCCGACGCGTTGTGCGATTCCACCGCCAGGGCCCGGACCACGGTCGAGCGATAGCCGTCCCAGATCATGTGCACCGCCACGTAGAGGACGATGACCAGACCGACGTAGCCGATCCACCGGTACTTGCTCAGCAGCTTGGCGATATAGGTCGCTGCGACGCCCATCAGGCCGATCGACAGCACCAGACCGAAGACCATGATCCACGGGTGATCGTGCGCCGCGCCGGCCACGGCCAGCACATTGTCCAGCGACATGGTGACGTCGGCGATCAGGATCTGCACCAGGGCCGCGCCGAAGGTCTTGCGCTTCAGCCCCATTTCCTCGGGCGAGGGCCCCTTGCCGTGCTCGATGGCGATGGCCAGCTCGAGTTCCGCCTGGGCCTCGGCCTGATCGTGGGTCGCGGCCTCCTGCAGCTCGCGCCACATCTTCCAGCACACCCACAGCAGCAGCACCCCGCCCGCGATCAGCAGGCCGATGATGGCCAGCAACTGGACCGTTACCAGGGCGAAGACGATCCGCAGCACGACGGCGGCGGCCAGACCGATCAGGATGGCCTTGCGACGCAGCTCCTGCGGCAGGGCGGCCGCGGCCAGGCCCACGGCCACGGCGTTGTCGCCGGCCAGGACCAGATCGATGGCCAGAACCTTGCCCAGGGCGGACAGCTGGCTGGCGAATTCGGGAGAGCTGAGGAATTCCATGAGGCGCTGTTAGGGCAGGGGGTTGGGGTTAATCAAGCGACCGTTGCTTCCTGGACGCTTCATAAAGGGCCACGGCGGCGGCGTTGGAGACGTTCAGGCTCTCGAATCCCCCCGGCATGGGGATCTTGGCCAGCACGTCGCAGTGTTCCGCGACCAGCCGGCGGATACCGTCGCCCTCGGATCCCATGACCAGAACGGTCGGCCGGTGATCCAGCGCGGTTTCCAGCAGTTCCTCCGACGACCCGTCCAGTCCGACGGCCCGCCAGCCCAGATCGGCCAGCCGCTCCAGCGCCCGCGACAGGTTCGTCACCCGCGCGCAGGGCAGGCGTTCCGTCGCCCCCGCCGCCGCCTTGGCCAGGGCGCCGGCCAGCACCGGGGAGTGCCGGTCCTGCACGATGATTCCCTTCGCCCCGAACGCGAGCGCCGACCGGAAGATGGCGCCGACGTTCTGGGGATCGGTCAGCTGATCGAGCATGACGATGATTCCCTCGGCCGGATCGGCGAAGTCCTCCAGCGCCACGCCTTCCAGCGGCTGGACCTTGAACGCCAGCCCCTGGTGCACGGCTCCGGCGGGCAGCATCCGCTCCAGCGCCGGCCCGTCGATCACCTCGACCCTGTGGCCGTTGGGAATGCCCTCGCGTTCCAGTTCGGCGGCGCGATCGGCGGTCGCCAGCAGGCGGCCCATGCCCTTGCGCGCCGGGTTCTCCAGCGCCGCCAGCACAGGATGGCGGCCCCAGACGAAGCCGTCGGCGTCGACCTTGCCCCGGCCGGCGCGCGGCGCGGCGGTGCTGAACCCCTTGGTCGGCGGATTGGGGTTCCAGCCGCCCCGGTCGGGACCGGCCTTGGGGGCGTCGAAAGCCCCGCCCTTACGGCTCCGCTCGCCCGAATTACCGGGCCCTTTTTTGCCCGATTTCCGGTCGTTGCGTTCTGGATTTCTCGACACTATAAGACGCCCTCCGATTTGGAGCCCTAGGGCTTTCGGGTCTGGCGCTCCCTCTATCTCAGGCGTGTCCCGACCTTGAAGCCTTTTGTTCCGACGCCGGTCGAAAGATCGGTCAGGGACGGTTTCGGACGGATCGATAAGGCGCGTTGGGGGAATGTCCCGAGCGGCAAAGGGGGGGGACTGTAAATCCCCTGCGTAAGCTTCGCAGGTTCGAGTCCTGCTTCCCCCACCACGCGTTTTCGACCCGGACGAGACGGTTTCCGATGAGGATCAGCTGCGGAAGTTTCTTTGTGAAAACAAAGGACTGCCGTGGTTTCCGTGCGGGTATAGTATAATGGTAATACAGCAGCCTTCCAAGCTGAATATGTCGGTTCGATTCCGTCTACCCGCTCCAGGTTTTTGATAGCACCCAGCGCCCCTCAACCCGGGCCATCAGGAGTTTGGCCATGGCCAAGGAAAAGTTCGAACGTAACAAGCCGCACTGCAACATCGGCACCATCGGTCACGTCGACCATGGCAAGACGACGCTGACGGCCGCCATCACGATGACGCTGGCCAAGGCCGGCGGCGCCAAGGCCATGGCCTATGCCGACATCGACGCCGCGCCGGAAGAAAAGGCCCGCGGCATCACGATCAACACGGCTCACGTCGAGTATGAGACGGCCAACCGTCACTATGCCCACGTCGACTGCCCCGGCCACGCCGACTATGTGAAGAACATGATCACCGGCGCCGCCCAGATGGACGGCGCGATCCTGGTCGTGTCGGCCGCCGACGGCCCGATGCCCCAGACCCGCGAGCACATCCTGCTGGCCCGTCAGGTCGGCGTGCCCGCCCTGGTCGTGTTCATGAACAAGGTCGACCTGGTCGACGACAAGGAGCTGCTGGAGCTCGTCGAGATGGAAGTGCGCGAGCTGCTTTCGTCCTACCAGTTCCCGGGCGACGACATTCCGATCACCATGGGTTCGGCCAAGGCCGCGACCGACGGCGTGAACCCGGAAATCGGCGAACAGCAAGTGCTGGCTCTGATGGAAACCGTCGACGCCTACATCCCGCAGCCGGAACGCCCGGTCGACCTGCCCTTCCTGATGCCGGTCGAAGACGTTTTCTCGATCTCGGGCCGCGGCACCGTGGTCACGGGTCGCGTCGAGCGCGGCATCGTCAAGGTCGGTGAGGAAGTCGAGATCGTCGGCATCCGTCCGGTCCAGAAGACGACCTGCACGGGCGTGGAAATGTTCCGCAAGCTGCTGGACCAGGGCCAGGCGGGCGACAACGTCGGCGTGCTGCTGCGCGGCACCAAGCGTGAAGACGTCGAGCGCGGTCAGGTTCTCTGCAAGCCGGGCTCGATCACCCCGCACACCAAGTTCCTCGCCGAAGCCTACATCCTGACCAAGGAAGAAGGCGGCCGTCACACGCCGTTCTTCACGAACTACCGCCCGCAGTTCTACTTCCGCACCACGGACGTGACCGGCATCGTTCACCTGAAGGAAGGCGTCGAGATGATCATGCCCGGCGACAACGCCGAGCTGAACGTCGAGCTGATCACGCCGATCGCCATGGAAGAGAAGCTCCGCTTCGCCATCCGTGAAGGCGGCCGCACCGTCGGCGCCGGCGTCGTCGCCAAGATCGTCGAGTAAGAAAAGACTGGTCCAACCGACCACTGAGTTGAAGAGGCCCTCCGGTGCGAACCGGGGGGCCTTTTCTTTGCCCTTCTCCCCTTGCGGGAGAAGGTGCCCCGCAGGGGCGGATGAGGGGCAGGCGTCAGCAGACAGAGCCTTCACCTGTTAGGCCCCATCCGGTGAAGCATACCCCTCATCCGTCAGCCTTCGGCTGCCACCTTCTCCCGCAAGGGGAGAAGGAAATCACACGATACCCATCAACACATCCCCCAATTTCTCCAATCCAAACAAGGCCCGGCTCTGATTAAGGCCTTTATACCCACCATCCCCCTGAAACCCCCTCACACTGTCCAATCCCTTTTGCGGAGGCGCGGACATGGATCAGAACACGACGAGCAGCGGCCGACAGACGGCGCCGCTGGACATCTGGCACACGGTGAAGGCGGACTATCTGGCGGGGATGTCGGGGCCGGACTGTTCCCGGCGGCACGGGGTGAGCCTGTCAGCCCTGCGCAGCCGGGCCGCTCGCGAGGGTTGGCGACGCTCGGACCAGCCCTGGATTCCGCCGCAGTCGCTCGATCCGCAGGACGAGGGCCGTCTTCTCGAAGAGCGGATCGGCGGCAACCTCGATCTGATCGAATGGGGTGAACTTTCGGGCGTCGCGGAGGGGCGGATGACGCGCGCCGTCCTGCGCGGAGACTCCGCCGAGTTCATGCGCTGGCACAAGGTCGCCGAGATCATCTCGGTCCGCGAAGCCGAGTTGCGCCGCTGGGCCGAGGAGGAAGAGGTCCGTAAATACCACATCCGCCAGCGCGCCTGGGATATCGCGGCCGAGGCGGCCGAAATGGACTCTGTGGACTATCTGGACTCTGAATTCGCGGAGAGTCTGGAGGAGCAGGGGCCGGTCGCCGGCTTCCGGATCACCCGGGACGGCGAACTGGTGCGGACGACGAAGCCTTCTCCTCCCCGTCCGAAGGATGGGGAGGTCGCCGCGAGCCATTCGCGAGCGGACGGAGGGGGCGACACGGTCTCGCCGGACGTGAGGCCGCCAGCCCTTACGTCAGATATTCTGTCGCCCCCTCCGTCACGGCGCGAAGCTGCGCCGCGCCACCTCCCCATTCGCCAGGAGGCGAACAGGGAGGAAACCGGACCGCCGTAAGGCCTATCCGTTCGGCTTGCCCGTCGCCGGGTCGGTCGCCGTCTCACCCGAGTTGCTCGATCCCTTCGAACCAACGGGCTCGGTCGCAGGGCGCGGCGGCTGGCCGTCGCCGGCGGGGCGCTGGTTCTCGTTCTCGGTCTGGCGCGGCGGACGGGCGGGGTCGGTCATGGTCAGGCTCCTGTTGCCACCCCAACGCTCCAGCCACGCCGCAGGCTCCCCAACCTTTCGTTCACCACGCCATTACACCGTCCCGAAACGGCCCGTCGGCTAGACCTGCGACAGGAACGCGCCTTGCTCGAAGGCGTGGGTCGGAGACCTGCATGCCCGGAACGCTACAGATCGAGGTCGTCAAGGCGGACCAGTTGACGGTTGCGGACCGGGTGTTGTGGCGCGCCATGGTCGACGCCAACCCCGATCTGGCCAGTCCCTACTTCCGCTGGGAGTTCACCGAAATCGCCGCCCGGATCAGCCCGGACGCAGCCGTGGCGATCTTCACCCAGGGTGGCCGCACCATCGGCTACTTCCCCCACCAGCGGCGTGGCTCGGCGATCCAGCCGCTCGGCGCGCCGATGAACGACTATCATGGCGTCATCGCCATGCCGGGCGAGGCGCCTTCGCTGTCGACCGTCGCGGCCCTGCTCGACGCGCCGCGTCTGAACGTCTCGGCCTGGGTCGGCCCGTCGGGCGCAGGCGAGCTGCGCGAGACCCTGATGACCGTCACGCCCGAGGAGGGGTTCGACGCCTGGTACGCCGAGCGCCGCCAGACCTGGGGCAAATACTTCAAGGACAAGGAGCGGGCCCGCCGCAGCCTGGAAACCGAACTCGGTCCGATCCGGGTCGAACGCGGCCTGAGGGATCCCGCCCTGCTGGATCAACTGATCGGGCTGAAGCGCGACCAGTATGCGCGGACGGGTCGCCACGACATCTTCGCCTGCGGCTGGACCCGCGACCTGCTCCACGCCCTGATGGCCTCGGACCACGAGGATTTCGGCGCCTCGATGGCCGTGCTGTGGGCCGGGGACAAGCTGACGGCGATCGAATATTCGCTGCACGCCGGCGACCGCTACCATTTCTGGTTCCCTGCCTATCAGCCCGAACTCGCGCGCTGCTCGCCCGGCATCCTGCTGACCATGGATACGATGCGGCTGGGCTGTGCGGCCGGCTTCCGCGTCTTCGACTTCGGTTTCGGCGGCGAGGGCTACAAGAAGTATTTCTGCAACGCGACCCAGACGGTCCGAGAGGCCGTGATCCTCAAGCCGGGTGTCGGCGCGATGCTGTCGGACGCAGCCGTCGGCCTGCTGAACACGGCGGGCGGCAAGGGCGAGCGGCTTCGCACCAGCGTCCGTCGCCGATGGGCCGCCATCGAGGCCTGTGAAATCACGCCCGCCAACCGCCTGATGGGCGCGGTCGCCGCCGCCGGTGCGGCCATGAAGAAGGTGAGCGGCGCTCGTCACGCCGCCTGATCGAGATGAGCATGACCCAGACAGCCACACCTGCAGACCTTGGCCGCCGCACCCGCTATCCCGGTCCGATCGATCAGGCGAAGAAGCACCCGCACGCCCTCGTCGACCAGGGCTTCGCGACCGACGAGGCCCTGGCGGAGATCCTGCACCGCTATCCGGCCGACCTCTTCGACATCAACCTGTACGACTACGACGACGACGGTCAGGTCTCCCTGAGGACCGGCGCACGCGGCGGCCTGTCCGGGGACCAGTTGCTGGCGGCGATCCAGGCGGGACGGCTGTGGGTCAACCTGCGTCAGGCGGAGGCGGGCTGTCCCGATCTGTGGACCGCCGCCATGGGCGAGTTCCGGAAGATCCAGGCCACCTATCCCGGCATGCGCGCCGTGACCAACGCCGGCCAACTGATCATCTCGTCGCCGGTGGCCAAGGTGCCCTACCATTTCGACGCCGCCGGGGTGATCCTGTTCCACCTGCGCGGTCGCAAGCGCCTCTTTATATACCCGGGTGACGAGACCCATCTGCCCGAGAAGGCGATGGAGCAGGTCGTGGCCCGCCAGACGACCGAGGAACTGCCCTACACCCGCGCCTTCGAGGCGGACGCACAGGTCATGGACCTCGAGCCGGGCGAGGCCCTGACCTGGCCGCTCTATGCCCCGCACCGGGTCGAGAACCTCGACAGGTTCTGCGTCTCCCTGTCGATGGATTTCCAGACCTGGCCCACGCGGTTCCGGAACGGCGCCATCTACACCAACGCCGTGATCCGCAGCCGGGGAGGGCGCCCGCGCTTCACCGACGGCATGTCGACGCCCGAACTCGCCGCCCGCTGGGCCGCCTCCCTCGCGCTGCGTCGCGTGGGCGGACTCAAGAGCCGGATCGAACATTTCGAACGCGATTTCACCCCTGAAGTGGGCGCGGCCGACGGGGCAGGGGCGCTGCAGACCTGAGACGAAGCCTTACGGGGAATTCACGCAAAGGCCGCTGTGGCCTGACAGAGGGGCGTTCGCAGGTCCCGCAGGTGAATTCGAGGTCATGACGTCGAGTTAAACTGACTTCCGTTCATCCTGCGGTCAGGTTCGTCTCAACTTCAGGAGAGGAACCCACGTCATGAAAGCCTTCGTCACCGCCGCATCCGTCGCCCTGCTGGCCGCCCTCGGCGCCGCAGCCCCCGCCTCGGCCAGGGACGGGGCGGAAGTGAGCGTCCGTCGCGCTGCTGCCCGTATGGTTGTCATCGTCGAAAACCGCACCGACGTGGCGGTGGAGATCGAAGACGGCTCGGCCGATCTGCCTCGCCCGTCCGTGACCCGCGTCGGTAACGAAATCCGCATCGACGGCGGCCTGGGTCGCAACCCGATTCGCAACTGCCATGGTGGCGCGGATAACGCCCGCCAGCCGGGGGAGGGCGCGTCCGTCGAACTACGCGGCCACGGTCGGGTCGAGCTTTCAGCCGCGCCCTTGATCGTGATCCGCACCCCGCCCCGCGTCGACGTCAATATAGAAGGCGACGCTGCAGTCTTCGGCTTTGTCGGGCGGGGCGCGACTTCCGTGGAACTGGGCAATGCCGGCTGCGGAGACTGGACCGTGGCCAACGTCGCAGGACCGCTGGAAGTCTCCCTCGTCGGATCGGGTTCGATCCGCGCCGGCAGCTCGGAATCGGTTTCCGCAAGCCTCGCCGGTTCGGGCGACATCCTCGTCGGCCCGACCAATAGTCTTGAGGCCAACATCGCGGGGTCCGGCGACGTGAGCGCCGCCACCGTGCATGGCTCGGTTGAGGCCAGTATCGCCGGCTCCGGAAACGTTCGGGTGCGCAGCGGCGACGTCGGGACGGTCGAAGCCAACATCGTGGGCTCCGGCGACGTCGAAATCGCCGGCCGCGCCGCCAGCGTCGAAGCCAGCGTCATGGGCTCTGGTGACGTGCGTGTCGCGGCCGTCCAGGGCTCGGTCTCCCAGTCCGTCATGGGCAGCGGGCGGGTGCGGATCGGCAACTGAGTCTCCTGAACTCGGTCTGCTGAAAAGGAGACGGCCCGGGGCGGTGGAACCCCTGGGCCGTCTCTACCTGTTCAGGGGCCAGAAAGCTTGGTCGACAAGGCTTCGCGCGCTTGACGAAAACGGAATCAATCGGCATAAGCGCCAACTCTTGTTGGACTGGCTGTGCGGGAAACCGCAGACGCAGTTCGCAGGAACGACCTAAGTACCTGTTCTTTGCAGCTTCTTGGGACTTCATGGCCTTCGCGGGGGACTGCGTGGGCCAATCGTTTTTGCGAAGTGCGTACCTGAAGGGTCTCGACCCTTGGGCTCCGGTCTTTGAAATGGTTCACAGGACGCAGGTTCGCCTGCTTGGGAAATACGACCGATATGGATCAAAGCATCCGCATCAGGCTCAAGGCCTTCGATCACCGCGTCCTCGACTTTTCGACGCGCGAAATCGTGAATACGGCCAAGCGCACGGGCGCCACAGTTCGTGGTCCGATCCCGCTGCCGACCCTGATCGAAAAGTTCACCGTGAACCGCTCGCCGCACGTCGACAAGAAGTCGCGCGAGCAGTTTGAAATCCGCACGCACAAGCGTGTCCTCGACATCGTCGACCCCACCCCGCAGACCGTGGACGCGCTCATGAAGCTCGACCTGTCCGCCGGCGTGGACGTCGAGATCAAGATTTAAAGAAACAAAGGCGGGATCCGATATGCGCACGGGCGTGATCGCCAAGAAGCTGGGCATGACCCGCGTGTTCGCCGAAGACGGCGCGCACGTTCCGGTCACTGTGCTTCAGCTCGACGACTGTCAGGTCGTCGGCCAACGCACTCAGGAGCGGGACGGCTACGTCGCCCTGCAGCTGGGCGCCGGGGCCAAGAAGGCAAAAAACACCAACAAGGCTCAACGCACGACCTTCGCCACGGCGGAAGTCGAGCCCAAGCACGTCGTCATGGAGTTCCGCGTGTCGGACGACGCCATGATCGACGTCGGAGCGACCCTGACGGCCGACCACTTCGTCGTCGGTCAGAAGGTCGACATCCAGGGCGAGACGATCGGCAAGGGCTTCCAGGGCGGTATGAAGCGCTGGAACTTCGGCGGTCTGCGCGCCACGCACGGCGTGTCGCTGTCGCACCGTTCGCTGGGCTCCACCGGTCAGCGTCAGGACCCGGGCAAGACGTTCAAGGGCAAGAAGATGGCCGGTCAGCTCGGTAACGAGACGATCACCACCCAGAACCTGACCATCGTCCGTGTCGACGCCGAGCGCGGCCTGATCCTGGTCAAGGGCGCTGTCCCCGGCCACGAGGGCTCGTGGGTCAAGGTCCGCGACGCGCACAAGAAGACGCACGCCGATCTGCCGTTCCCCGGCTCGTTCAAGACCAAGGGCGGCGCTGCAGCCGCTCCGGCCGAAACGCCTGCTGAAGAGCCGGCAGCGGTCGAAACCGTCGAAGGCGGTGAAGCATGAAACTTTCGAGCATCAACCTCGACGGCAAGGCCTTGGGCGACGTTGAACTGTCGGACGCCGTTTTCGGCATCACCGACATTCGCGGCGACCTTCTGGCCCGCTACGTCAACTGGCAGCTGGCCAAGCGCCGCGCCGGCACCCACAAGGTTCAAACCCGCAACGAGAACTCTCGTACGGGCAAGAAGATGTACAAGCAGAAGGGCACCGGCGGCGCTCGTCACGGGTCGCGTCGTGCGCCCCAGTTCGTCGGCGGTTCGCGCGCCTTCGGCCCGATCGTTCGCGATCACGGTTTTGACCTTCCCAAGAAGGTTCGCGCCCTGGCCCTGCGTCACGCCCTGTCCTCCAAGGCGAAGTCCGGCGACCTGGTCGTCGTCGACGCCCTGACTGTCAAGGACGCCAAGACCTCCGCTCTGCGCGAGACCTTCGGCAAGCTGGGCTGGACCCGCACGCTGATCATCGCCGGTCCGGAAGTCGACGCGAACTTCGCGCTGGCCTCGCGGAACATCCCGCAGATCCACGTGCTGCCGAACGCCGGCCTGAACGTCTATGACATCCTGCGCGCCGACAAGCTGGTGCTCTCGAAGGCCGCCGTCGAAGCCATCGAAGCCCGCTACGCCGACTTCAAGCCGTCGCGTCGCGAGCAAGCCGAGAAGGACGCCGCGTAATGGCTGCCCAACCCACCGCCAAACACTACGACACCATCCTGTCGCCGATCATCACCGAGAAGGCGACGATCCTGTCGGAGCAAAACAAGGTCGTGTTCCGCGTTGCCGGAACCTCGACCAAGGACGAGATCGCCGCTGCGGTCGAAAGCCTGTTCAAGGTCAACGTCCTGAAGGTCAACACCCTGGTTCAAAAGGGCAAGACCAAGCGCTTCCGCGGCATCATGGGCCGTCGGGTCGACATCAAAAAAGCGATCGTGACGCTGGCCGACGGCCAGTCGATCGACGTCACCACGGGGCTCTAATCAGATGGCCTTGAAAACATACAATCCGACTTCGCCGGGCCGTCGCGCCCTGGTGCTGATCGACCGCTCGGAGCTCTTCAAGGGCCGTCCGGAAAAGTCGCTGACCGAAGGCCTGACCAAGTCGGGCGGACGTGGTCAGGGCGGTCGCATCGCCGTTCGCTTCCGCGGCGGCGGCGCCAAGCGCCTGTATCGCAAGATCGACTTCAAGCGTCGCAAGTTCCAGACGGCGACCGTCGAGCGGCTGGAGTATGACCCCAACCGCACCGCCTTCATCGCCCTCATCACCTATGAGGACGGCGAAAAGGCCTACATCATCGCGCCGCAACGCCTGAAGGCGGGCGACACGATCGTGGCCGGCGAGAAGACGGACGTTAAGCCGGGCAACGCCATGCCGCTGCGGGCGATCCCCGTCGGCACCATCATCCACTGCGTGGAAATGAAGCCGGGCAAGGGCGCTCAACTGGCCCGTTCGGCCGGCGCCTATGCCCAGCTCGTGGGTCGCGATCAGGGTTATGCCCAGATCCGCCTCGGCTCCGGCGAACTGCGCATGGTTCTGGACGGCTGCATGGCCACGGTGGGCGCCGTTTCGAACGCCGACCACATGAACCAGAACCTCGGCAAGGCCGGTCGCGTTCGTCACATGGGCTTCCGTCCGCACGTTCGCGGCGTCGCCATGAACCCGATCGACCACCCGCATGGTGGTGGTGAAGGCCGGACCTCTGGTGGTCGCACCCCGGTTACGCCGTGGGGCAAGGACACCAAGGGCACCCGCACCCGCAAGAACAAGGCGACGGACAAGTTCATCATCCGTACCCGCCACGTTAAGAAGGCTCGCTAAAGATGGCTCGTTCCTCCTGGAAAGGCCCGTTCGTCGACGGGTATCTGCTCAAGAAGGCCGACGCCGTTTCGACGTCAGGCCGCAAGGACGTGATCAAGACCTGGTCGCGCCGCTCCACCATCCTGCCCCAGTTCGTGGGCCTCACTTTTGGCGTCCACAACGGTCACAAGCACGTTCCCGTGCACGTGAACGAGGACATGGTCGGCATGAAGCTGGGCGAGTTCTCGCCCACCCGTTCGTTCCCCGGCCACGCCGCGGACAAGAAAGCGAAGCGGAAGTAAGATGCCAAAGACCAACAATCCCCGTCGCGTCGGTCTGACCGAAGCCCGCGCCAAGCTGGTGAACGTCCGGATCAGCCCCCAGAAGCTGAACCTGGTCGCCGCCTCGATCCGTGGTCTGCCGGTGCAGAAGGCGCTGAACGAACTCGAGTTCAGCCGCAAGCGCATCTCGGACGACGTCCGCAAGGTTCTGTATTCGGCCGTGTCGAACGCCGAAAACAACCACAACCTCGACATCGACAACCTGGTCGTCGCCGAGGCTTTCGTGGGCAAGAACCTGGTGATGAAGCGTTTCGCGAGCCGCGCTCGTGGTCGCTCGTCGCGTATCCTGAAACCGTTCAGCGAGATCACCATCGTGGTCCGTGAAGCCGGCGAGGCCGCCTGATATGGGTCAGAAAATCAATCCGATCGGTTTCCGCCTCGGCGTGAACCGTACCTGGGACAGCCGCTGGTTCGCCGACGGCCCGACCTACGCCCGTCTGCTGCACCAGGACCTGGCGCTGCGCACGTGGCTCAAGGAGCGCCTGAACGCCGCCGGCGTCTCGCGCATCATCATCGAGCGTCCGCACAAGAAGTGCCGCGTGACGATCTACGCCGCCCGTCCGGGTGTCGTGATCGGCAAGAAGGGCGCTGACATCGAGAAGCTCCGCAAGGACATCTCGGCCCGCACCGAAGGCGAAGTTCACCTGAACATCGTCGAGGTCCGCAAGCCCGAAACCGACGCCCAGCTGATCGCCGAGAACATCGCGCAGCAGCTGGAACGCCGGATCGCCTTCCGTCGCGCCATGAAGCGTTCGATGCAGTCGGCCATGCGCCTTGGCGCCAAGGGCGTTCGCATCAACGTGTCGGGTCGCCTCGGCGGCGCGGAAATCGCGCGGATGGAATGGTATCGTGAAGGTCGCGTGCCGCTTCACACCCTGCGCGCCGACATCGACTACGGCTTCATTCAAGCCAAGACGACCTACGGCATCATCGGCGTCAAAGTCTGGGTGTTCAAAGGCGAAGTGCTCGAGCACGACCCGATGGCCCAAGACAAGCGCTGGGCTCTGGAAGCTGCCGGTCCGTCGTCCAACGAAGGTCGCGAACGTGGTGGCCCGCGCGGTGACCGTGGTCCCCGCCGTGGCCGTGAGGGCTAAGGAACATGCTGCAGCCTAAGAAAACCAAGTACCGGAAGGCCTTCAAGGGCCGTATCCACGGCGCCGCCAAGGGTGGCTTCTCGCTGAACTTCGGTTCGTATGGCCTGAAGACGCTCGAGCCGGAACGCATTACCGCGCGTCAGATCGAGGCGGCCCGCCGCGCGATCACCCGCCAGATGAAGCGTCAGGGCCGTGTCTGGATCCGCGTTTTCCCGGACGTTCCCGTCTCGGGCAAGCCTGCCGAAGTCCGCATGGGCAAGGGCAAGGGCGCCGTGGATCACTGGGCGGCGCGTTGCCACCCGGGCCGGATCCTCTTTGAAATCGACGGCGTCGCCGACGACATCGCCCGCGAGGCGCTGCGTCTTGGCGCCGCCAAGCTGCCGGTCCGCACCAAGGTGGTCACCCGCCTGGACGCCGGTATCGCGCACGTGGAGCACGTCGCCTGATGACCAAGATCGCCGATCTGCGCTCGCAGACGCCGGACCAGCTGGGCGACCAGCTGCTCTCGCTGAAGAAAGAGCAATTCAACCTGCGCTTCCAGGCCGCCACCGGCCAGATGGAAAAGACTCACCGCGTTGGTGAAGTTCGCAAAGACATCGCCCGCATCTCGACGCTTCTGCGTGAGAAGCGGTCGGCCTCGTAAGGAAACCACTATGCCCAAGCGAATTCTCGAAGGCGTGGTCGTGTCCGACAAGGGCGACAAGACCGTCGTCGTCGTCGTCCAACGCACGCTGCTGCACCCGGTCATGAAAAAGATCGTGCGCCTGTCCAAGAAGTACCACGCCCACGACGAAGCGAACGCTTTCAAAGAGGGCGACATCGCCCGCATCGTCGAGTGCGCCCCGAAGTCCAAGCTGAAGCGTTGGGAGGTCCTCTCGAAGGACACCCCGGCCTCGGCGTCGTAATCAGAGGGATCTGACACTATGATCCAGATGCAAACTAACCTGGAGGTCGCCGATAATTCGGGCGCCCGCCGGGTCATGTGCATCAAGGTGCTCGGCGGCGCTAAGCGTCGCTACGCCTCGGTGGGCGACACTATCGTCGCCTCGGTCAAGGAAGCGATTCCTCGTGGCCGCGTCAAAAAGGGTGAAGTGGTTCGCGCCATCGTCGTGCGCACCGCCAAGGACATCCAGCGCAAGGACGGCTCGGTCATCCGCTTCGACAAGTCGGCCGCCGTCATCGTCAACAAGCAAAACGAGCCGGTCGGCACGCGGATCTTTGGCCCGGTTCCTCGCGAACTGCGCGCCAAGAACCACATGAAGATCATCTCGCTGGCCCCGGAGGTCCTGTAACCATGGCCGCCAAGATCAAAAAGGGCGACCGCGTCGTCGTCCTCGCCGGCAAGGACAAGGGCCGCACCGGTGAAGTCACCAAGGTGCTGCCGACCGAAAACCGCGTCCTGGTCCAGGGCGTGAACATGGTCCAGCGCCACACGCGTCCGACCCAGGGTGACCCCCAGGGCGGCATCAAGAACAAGGAAGCGTCGCTTCACCTGTCGAACGTCGCGATCGCCGACGCCAACGGCAAGGCGAGCCGCGTCGGCTTCCGCATGGAAGGCGACAAGAAGGTTCGCTTCGCCAAGACGACCGGAGACGTCATCTGATGGCCGATACCAAATACACCCCCCGGCTCAAGACCGAGTTCAACGACCGCATCAAGGGCGTGATGACCGAGAAGTTCGGTTACACCAACCCGATGCAGATGCCGCGTCTGGACAAGATCGTCCTGAACATGGGCATCGGTGAAGCTGTCGCCGACTCCAAGAAGGCCAACGCGGCTCTCAAGGATCTGACCGCCATCGCCGGTCAGAAGGCCGTGGCCACCAAGGCTCGCAACTCCATCGCCGGCTTCAAGCTGCGCGAAGGCATGGTCATCGGCGGCAAGGTCACCCTCCGCGGCGACCAGATGTACGAGTTCCTGGACCGTCTGATCACGATCGCCCTGCCGCGCGTGAAGGACTTCCGTGGCCTCAAGCCGACGTCGTTCGACGGTCGCGGCAACTACGCCATGGGCCTCAAGGAACACATCGTGTTCCCGGAGATCAACTACGACCAGATCGACCAGATGTGGGGCATGGACATCATCGTCTGCACCACGGCCAGGACTGACGACGAGGCGCGCGCGCTTCTGACCGAGTTCAAGTTCCCGTTCGTGAAGAACTGAGCGGGAAGGGAAAAGCAAAATGGCAAAGAAAAGCGCCGTAAACCGCAACGAAGCCGTCAAGGCCCTGGTTGCGAAGTATGCCGCGAAGCGGGCCGCCCTCAAGGCGACCGCCAACGACGAGAGCCTGCCTCTGGAAGAGCGTTTCGACGCCCGCCTGAAGCTGGCCGAGCTGCCGCGTAACTCGGCCGCCGTCCGGATCCGCAACCGCTGCGAAGTGACGGGCCGTCCGCGGGCCTTCTATCGCAAGCTCAAGATGAGCCGGATCGCGCTGCGCGAACTCGGCAACCTGGGACAGATCCCGGGCCTGACGAAGTCCAGCTGGTAAGGGGAGCGACAGACATGATGATCAACGATCCCCTGAGCGACATGATCGCTCGCATGAAGAACGCGGCCATGCGCAAGCGTTCGAAAGTGCTCACCCCGGCCTCCCGTCTGCGCCAGCGCGTCCTCGACGTGCTGCAGGACGAAGGCTACATCCGCGGCTATTCGCTGGTTCAGAACCCCGGCGAGTTCCCGCAGTTCGAGATCGAGCTCAAGTACTTCGACGGCCAGCCGGTCATCGCTGAAATCGCTCGCGTGTCCAAGCCGGGCCGCCGCGTCTATTCGGCGATCACCGACCTGAAGCCGGTCAAGAACGGCCTGGGCATCTCGATCCTTTCGACTTCGAAGGGCGTCATGTCCGACGCTGCCGCTCGCGACGCCAACGTCGGCGGCGAAGTCCTCTGCAGGGTCTACTAAGATGTCCCGTATCGGAAAACGTCCCATCACTCTGCCGAAAGGCGTGACCGTCACCATCGACGGCCAGACCGTGACCGTGAAAGGCCCCAAGGCCGAGCGTTCGTGGTCGGTCGCCGAGGAAGTCGAAGTCACCCAGGAAAACGGCGAACTGAACCTGGCGATCCGCGCCGACACCCAGCGCGCTCGCGCGATGTGGGGTCTGTCGCGCACGCTGCTCGACAACATGGTCGTCGGCGTCACCGAAGGCTTCGAGCGCACGCTCGAGCTGGTCGGCGTCGGTTACCGCGCCGCCATGAAGGGCAACGACCTGTCGCTGCAACTCGGCTTCTCGCATGAAGTGGACGTCAAGGCTCCGGCCGGCGTGACCTTCGCGGTGCCGAAGCAGACCGAGATCAAGATCTCGGGCCCGGACAAGCAAGTCGTCGGCGAACTGGCCGCCAACATTCGCAAGCTGCGTCCGCCGGAGCCCTACAAGGGCAAGGGCGTCCGTTATGCCGGCGAGAAGGTGCGCCGCAAGGAAGGCAAGAAGAAGTAAGTCATGGCAACGACTCTCAAGCAAAAAGCCGTCCGCCGCACCGAGCGCAACCGTCGTCGCCTCAAGGCGATGGGCAATGGTCGCCTGCGCCTGTCCGTGCACCGTTCGGACAAGAACATCTCGGCCCAGATCATCGACGATCTCAAGGGGATCACGGTGGCTTCGGCTTCGTCGCTGGAAGGCGACAAGGCCGGCACCTCCAAGGGCTCCAACGTCGAGGCCGCTGCCGCGATCGGCAAGCTGGTCGCCCAGCGCGCCATCGAGAAGGGCGTCACCGATGTGGTCTTCGACCGCGGCGGCTACATCTATCACGGACGGGTGAAGGCGCTGGCGGATGCCGCGCGTGAAGCCGGCCTGAACTTCTAAGGACCGCACAGATGGCGCAAGCACCTCAACGTGGCGGCGGCGGCAACGACCGCAATCGTCGCGACAACCGCAACGGCCCCGTCGCCGATGGTCCGGATTCGGACATCGTCGAAAAGCTGGTCCACATCAACCGCGTTGCGGCCACCGTCAAAGGCGGCCGTCGCTTCTCCTTCGCAGCCCTGATGGTCGTCGGTGACGGCAAGGGTCGCGTCGGTTTCGGTCACGGCAAGGCGCGCGAAGTGCCGGAAGCCATCCGCAAGGCGACCGAAGAAGCCAAGAAGACGATGATCCGCGTTCCCCTGCGCGAGAACCGCACCCTGCACCACGACGGCGCTGGCCGTTGGGGCGCCGGCAAGATCATGATGCGCGCCGCCCCTCCGGGAACCGGCGTCATCGCCGGCGGTCCGATGCGTGCAGTCCTGGAAACCCTCGGCGTCCACGACGTCGTGGCCAAGTCCACGGGCTCGTCCAACCCCTACAACATGATCCGTGCGACGTTCGAGGCTCTGAAAGTCCAGTCCTCGCCGCGCCAGGTCGCTTCGAAGCGCGGCAAGAAGGTCTCCGACCTGATGGGCCGCCGCAACGACGGCGCCTCGGCGCCGGTCGAAGCCGAAGCCGTGGAGTCCTGAGCATGGCCGAGAAGAAAACCGTCACCGTCAAGCAGACCGGTTCGCCGATCCGCCGCAAGAACGACCAGCGCGCCACCTTGGTGGGCCTGGGTCTGAACCGCATGGGCCGCGAGTCCACGCTGGAAGACACCCCCTCGGTTCGCGGGATGATCGCCAAGGTCGCCCACCTGACCGAGATCGTCGAGAAGTAAGCCTTTTCCTTCCCTTCGGGGGAGGCGGGGCGATCGGTGAGGGCGGCTCGCGAGAGTCGCCTTTACTGCTTTCCGGGGAGCCGCTATAGCGCGCGACCTTGAAGTTCCGGGTTCGGCTCGTTTCGCCGTTCCCACTTGAGACCAACAGCCGAGTCCGCTGTCTCCAGCGGGCGCTAGCACCCGAAAGGATCAGGCACATGAAACTGAACGAAATTCGCGACAACGAAGGCGCCCACAAGAAGCGTATGCGCGTCGGCCGTGGCCCGGGTTCGGGCAAGGGCAAGACCGCCGGTCGCGGCGTCAAGGGCCAGAAGTCGCGTTCGGGCGTCGCCATCGGCGGCTTCGAAGGCGGCCAGATGCCGCTGTACATGCGTATGCCAAAGCGCGGCTTCAACAATCCGAACGCGCTGAAGCTGGCCGAAGTGAACCTGTGGCGTCTGCAAGACGCCATCGACGCCGGCAAGCTGGACGCCAAGGGTGAGATCAAGGGCGACGCCCTGGTCGCCGCCGGCGTGATCCGTCGCGTCAAGGACGGCGTCCGCATCCTGGGCACCGGCGAGATCAAGTCCGCCCTGACGCTGGTCGTCTGGTCGGCCTCGGCCGGCGCCGTGAAGGCGATCGAAGCCGCCGGCGGCTCGGTCGTTCAGGAGCGTATCGCTGCTGAAGCCAAGGCTGCGGCCCGCGTCGAGAAGCGCAACCTGGCCAAGGGCAAGGTTCCGGCTCCCAAGGCTCCTCGTGGCGACGCCAACAAGATCTCGGCTCGCACGACCCGCACGGCCGCCAAGGCTTAATCCAATAAAGCGTGGGGGGCGGTCTCGCTAAGGGGCCGCCCTTCGCCTATCTGGACGAAGGCGTCGGATTCGGAAGCGGATCGGACGCCGCGTACTGACAAGTCGGGGTAACGACATATGGCTTCGGCCGCCGAACAACTCGCCGCCAATATGAACATGGGCTCGTTCGCGAAAGCGACCGAGCTTCACAAGCGTTTGCTGTTCACGCTTGGCGCGCTTCTCGTCTACCGCATCGGCACCTATGTGCCGATCCCGGGCATCAACTCCGCCGCCTTCCTGCAGTTCTTCCAGGATCCGGACGGACAGCGCGGCGTCCTGGACATGTTCAACATGTTCTCGGGCGGCGCCGTGGAACGGATGGCCGTCTTCGCGCTGAACGTGACGCCCTACATCTCGGCCTCGATCATCGTCCAGCTGATGGGCAGCGTGTATCCGCCGTGGGAAAAGCTGAAGAAGGAAGGCGGCGAAAGCGGCCGTAAGCAGCTGAACCAGTACACCCGTTACCTGACGGTGTTCCTGGCTCTGGCGCAGTCCTTCGGCATCGCGGCGGGCCTCAACGCCCAGCCCGGCCTGATCGACGAGCCCGGCATCTTCTTCATCGCCACCACGGTCGTCTCCCTGACGGGCGGCACCATGTTCCTGATGTGGCTGGGTGAGCAGGTGACGGCGCGCGGCGTCGGCAACGGCATCTCGCTGATCATCTTCGCCGGTATCGTCGCGGTCCTGCCGGGCACGGTCGCCCGCATGCTGGGCCTGGCCCAGCAGGGTCAGATCTCGGCCTTCGCCCTGCTGTTCCTGGTCGTTCTGGCCGTGGCCACGATCGTCTTCATCGTCTTCATGGAGCGCGCACAGCGCCGCCTTCTGATCCAGTATCCGAAGCGCCAGGAAGGCAACCGTATGGCCGGGGGAGAGCGTTCGTTCCTGCCGCTGAAGGTGAACACCGCCGGTGTCATCCCGCCGATCTTCGCCTCGTCGCTGCTGCTTCTGCCGACCACGGTCGCGCAGATGACGGCGACGGCGGACCTGCCGGAATGGATGAGCTGGCTTCCGCTCGTGACCGCTCAGCTGAGCCACGGCCAGCCGCTGTTCATGGCCCTGTACGCCGGCCTGATCATCTTCTTCTGCTTCTTCTACACCTCGATCACCTTCAACCCTGAAGACACGGCCGAGAATCTGAGGAAGTACGGCGGCTTCCTGCCGGGCATTCGTCCGGGCAAGCGCACGGCGGAATATCTGGACTACGTCCTGACCCGCCTGACCGTCATCGGCGCCGCCTATATCACCGCCGTCTGCCTCCTGCCGGAGCTGATGGTCGCCCAGATGGGCAACAGCCTGTACTTCGGCGGCACCTCGATCCTGATCGTCGTGTCGGTGACCATGGACACCGTGGCGCAGATCCAGTCCCAACTGCTGGCTCACCAGTACGAAGGCCTGATCAAGAAGGCCCGCCTGCGTGGTCGTGGCGGTCGCGGCGCGCCCGCGCCCGTCCGCCGCTAGAAGAAGAAGTCGGGGGAGCCTGAACATGAACCTTATCCTGTTCGGGCCCCCCGCGGCCGGCAAGGGCACCCAGGCCAAGCGGCTGGTCGAACAGCGCGGCATGGTCCAGCTGTCGACCGGCGACATGCTGCGCGAAGCGATCGCCTCGGGTTCCGAGCTGGGTCGGCAGTGCAAGGAAATCATGGCCCAAGGCGGTCTGATCGCCGACGACATCGTCATCGCCCTGATCGAAGCCCGCTTGAAAGAAGCCGAAGACGCCGGCGGCGCCATCTTCGACGGCTTTCCTCGCACGATCGCCCAGGCCGAAGCCCTCGACGCCATGCTGGCCAAACTCGGCAAGCAGATCGACCGCGTCGTCCGCCTCAAGGTCGATGACACGGCGCTTCTGGAACGCGTCGCCAAACGCTACGCCGACCAGGGCCGTCCGGACGACAATCCAGAAAGCTTCAAGGTCCGCCTGGAAGCCTACAATCGCAACACCGCGCCCCTGCTGCCCTACTATGGCGACAGGGACCTGCTGACCGAGGTTGACGGCATGGGCTCGATCGAGACCGTGGCCGCCGCCATCGACACGGCGCTGGACGCTTCCTGAGTCTGAACCGGAGCTGAGCCTTCGCCGTGCCCGTGCGTTCAGCCGGGCATGGTAGAAGCGAGCGTGTTCCATTCTCCATCCTCTCCACGGTCGGGACGTGTGGGCCGGGCCGGCGCCGTGGCGCTGGTCGTTCTGGTCCATGCGGGTCTGTTTGCGGCCGTCGGCATGGGACGGGTGGCGTCGATCGACGTCCCTGTTCGCGCGCCGATCGAGGTCGAGTTGTTCCGTCCGGTCACCCCGCCGCCCCCACCACCGCCCCCGACGCCGGCCGAGGTCGATCCCGGAGGAGGGGCGCCCGCCGCGCCGTCGCGCGTGCACGTCACACCGAAGCCGCCCGAGCGACCGCCTGAACTCCCTGTCATTCCGCCGACGCCTGCGCCGATCCCGACGCTGGTCGTCGGAGCCTCGCCGACCGCCAGCCTGAACACCGGCCTGGGTCAGGGCGGGGAGGGGAGCGGCACGGGCTCGGGAACCGGCGAGGGAGACGGTCCCGGCTCTGGCGCGGGCCCCATCATTCTCCGCGGCGCCTCCAGTGGCGAGATTCTCGCCTTCGTGCCGCCGGAGGCGCGTCGTCAGCGGCGCGCGGGGCGCAGTGCGGTCAACTGCATCATCCGCGCCGATACCCGTCTGGAAGGCTGCCGCGTCGTTGATGAGTCGCCTGCCGGATTCGGTTTCGGAGACGCCGGCGTTCGGGTGGCCGAGACCCATTTCCGCTTTCGTCCGCCCACGATGGCGTCGGGACGGCCGGTGGACGGCTTCCGCGTCACGGTCACGGTCAACTTCGGCCGCCAGTAGGCCCCCGGCGGTTTGACAGCCGCCCGGCAATCACCCCCAGATGCGCCGCAGATTTGCGTTGGGGGCATTCATGACTTTGAGGTTCGGCGGAACGGCGAGGGCGATCGCCCTGGCTCTGGCGATGGGAGCCGTTTCGGTTCCTGCGGCGGCGCAGACCACGCCCGCCACCTATGTCCAGAGCATCGACGGCCTGATGCGTCAGGACGGCCTGCTGACCCTGTTCACCGACCCGGCCTCGGGCAAGGTCCTGCTGCAACTGCCGGCCCCCGCGGCTGACGGGACCCTGGCCCGGGTCATCCACCATACGGCCCTGCGCACCGGTGTCGGTTCGGCGGTCACCGGACTGGATCGCGCCCAGATCGGCCCGACCAACATTCTGGCCTTCCGCCGTATCGGCAAGCGCATCGTCGCGGAGTTCGAGGACCCTCGCTATCGCGCGCCGGCCGGATCGCCCGACGAACAGGCGGCGGCACGGGACGCCTTCGTCGGCTCGACGATCTGGGCGGGGGACGTCGTCGCCACGGCGCCCGACGGCTCGGTTCTCGTCGACATCTCCGGATTCATCACCCGTGACGCTCACGGTATCGCCCCGACACTGGCCCAGACCGGCCAGGGAACCCTGCGACCTGTCGCCGACCTGACCATGATCGACGCCTCGCAAGCCAGAGCCTTCCCCGACAATGTCGAGCTGGAGGCCCGCTTGACCTTCTCGGTCGACGGCCCGGGTCCCGTGCTGCGCCAGATCGCGCCGGACTCCCGGCTGGTGACCTTCACCGTCCACCACAGCTTCATCCGCCTACCGGACGTCGGCTACGCCCCGCGTCCCTACGATCCGCGCACGGGCGCGCTGAGCACCGTCGTGACCGACTTCTCAGCCCCTTTGGACGAACCCATCGTCAGTCGCCTCGCCAACCGCTTCCGGCTGGTGAAGACCGATCCTTCGGCCGCCCGTTCGACCGTGGTCGAGCCGATCGTCTTCTACGTCGACCGCGCCGCTCCCGAGCCGATTCGCTCGGCCTTGGTGGAGGGCGCGTCCTGGTGGGCGCAGGCTTTCGACGCGGCCGGCTACATCGACGCTTTCAGGGTCGAGGTCCTGCCCGAGGGCGTCGATCCTCTGGACGCCCGCTACAACGTCATCAACTGGGTCAACCGTGCGACCCGCAGTTGGTCCTATGGCCAGAGCGTCGTGGACCCGCGTACGGGCGAGATCGTCAAGGGCAGCGTCCTTCTCGGCTCGCTCCGCATCCGTCAGGACATGCTGATCTTCGAAGGCCTCGTCGGCGCCGACCAGACGGGGCGGGGCGGCCCGAACGATCCTCAGGCCATCGCGCTCGCCCGAATCCGCCAGTTGTCGGCCCACGAGGTGGGGCACGCCATCGGCCTGCTGCACAACTTCGCCGCCTCGACCCAGGGACGCGCCTCGGTGATGGACTATCCGGTTCCGCAGATCGCGGTGAACGGCGACCATCTGGACTTCGACGACGCCTACGCCGTCGGCATGGGGGGCTGGGACCGGTTCGCCATCGACTGGCTCTATGCCGACGTAGGGCAGGCCGAACTGGACCGCCGGGCTTCGGCCGGGGCGGTAACCTGGCGCTTCGTGTCCGATCCGGACGCTCGCGTCGGCGGTGACGCCCAGGCCTGGGGCAGTTTGTGGGACAACGGCTCGGACCCCGTCGCGGAATTGGATCACCTGATGCAGGTCCGCCGCGTGGCCCTGGACCATTTCGGGCTGGACAACCTGCCCGCCGGTTCGGCCGTCAATGACCTGCGGCGGCGCCTCGTGCCCATCTATCTCTATCACCGCTACCAGGTGGACGCGGTCGCAAAGCTCGTCGGCGGCATCGACTACGCCTATCCCGTCACGGGCGACGGGCATGAGGCGGCGACGCCCATCCCCGCTGCGACCCAGCGCGCCGCGCTGGCGAGCCTGATCGAGACCCTGTCGCCTGCCGCCCTCGATCTGCCCGATCCGCTGCTGGCTCTGCTGGCGGCCCAGCAATCGGGCGACAACGATCCTCAGCACGACATCGAGGTCTTCGCCACGCGTCAGGGCCGGGCCTTCGACGTCGGCAGCGCGGCCGAGGCGGCGGCCGACGTTACGCTCAACGCCCTGTTCGCACCCGAACTGGTCGAGCGGCTGACCGACATGGGCCGCCGAGACCCATCGACCCTCACCCTGACCGAGACCATCGACGCAGTGATGACGGCCGTGTTTGCGCCCGTCTCCGGCCGCCTCGCCGAACCCGCGCGCCGCGTTCAGGCCCGCACGGTTCTGACACTCGCCGGCTTGCTGCGGTCAGACGAGGTTTCAGCCACCACGGCGGCGGTCGTGTCCGACCGGCTCGAGGCCCTGGCCGGCCGTCTGGCTGCCTCGCGCAACGCCGATCCCGTCCAACGGGCCCACGATCGCTGGCTCGGCGCCCTGCTGCAGGACCGCGAAAGGCTGGACCAGTTGCTGGAGGCCAACCGGGTCGAGACACCCACGCCTCCGGGCAGCCCGATCGGCGCGGAGGCTTGCTGGCACTGCTCACCAGCGGCTTGACCGTTTCGCGACCACGTTCCAGCATTCGAGGTTCGCTGGGAAAGGCCGGGCGCGATAAGCAGTGTGGCGATCAATGTGGAGAGTCGCAGACGGTTCGCCATCGGCGCCGCTGTTGCGGCGCTTCATGTCGGCATCCTGATCTGGCTGGGGATCAGCGTGGTTCCCGTCCTGCCCGAGGCGACCACCCGGGCCATCGACGTCGTCATGCTGCGGCCACCGACCCCGCCGCGCCCAGACTCCGACAGCCCGATCTCCGGAGGCGGAGCGGTCTCGGCCCCCTCGACCGTTCACCTCGCGCCTGAACCGCGCCTCGATGCCGTGGAACTGACCGCGCCCGTTGAGCCGGCGTCGCTGCAGCCTCTGGTGCTGGGCGTCGCGCCTGTGATCAGCCCGTCAGCGTCTTCCGGCGCGGGAACCGGCGTGGGTGACGGTATAGGCGCAGGGGAGAGGCCGGGCGCGGGCGGCGGCAGCGCCGCGGTCCTGGTCGCGGGCCCGGCCCTGGCGATCATCACGCGCGACGTCGAATCCGCCTCGCTGGTGCGGGCCGATCGCTCCCATGTGGTCCTGCGTTGCCGGATCCGGCTGACCCAGCGCCTGGATCGCTGCCGGATCATCGGCGAGCATCCCCGACCCTCGGGCCATCGTCAGGCCGCCCTGTGGCGCGCGCGCGAGTTCCGTTTCCGGCCCGAGGTGCGAGCCGGTCGAGCCGTCGACGGCCGGCCGGTCGTCGTCGCGATCGCCTTTCCACCGCCCCAGGACGCCGAACCCGAGACCGGACCCGTTGACGGAAACTGAATCACCTGTATAAGGCCGGCTTCCGCGAAAGACGCGCACGCTCCTGGTCTGTTGACCGGAGCGGTTTCTGCGTCTGATCACGCGCATCTGGAGAGCTACGTGGCCCGTATTGCTGGCGTCAACATTCCGACCAACAAGCGCGTGGAAATCGCGCTTCAGTACATTCATGGCATCGGCCCCGCCGCCGCCAAGGACATCACCGGCAAGGTGGGCATCGAGGCCTCGCGCCGCGTGAACCAGCTGACCGACGCCGAAGTCCTGCAGATCCGCGAGACGATCGACAAGGATCACACGGTCGAGGGCGACCTGCGCCGCGAGACGTCGATGAACATCAAGCGTCTCATGGACCTGGCCTGCTACCGCGGCCTGCGTCACCGCAAGGGCCTGCCGGTCCGCGGCCAGCGCACGCACACCAACGCCCGCACCCGCAAGGGCCCCGCCAAGCCGATCGCCGGCAAGAAGAAGTAAGACAGACACATGGCCAAGGAACCGGGTCGCGTAAAGAAGCGCGAGCGCAAGAACATCACCTCGGGCGTCGCCCACGTGAATGCGTCCTTCAACAACACCATGATCACGATCACCGATGCCCAGGGCAACGCGATCTCGTGGTCGTCGGCGGGTCACATGGGCTTCAAGGGTTCGCGCAAATCGACCCCGTACGCCGCCCAGATGGCCGCCGAAGACGCGGGCAAGAAGGCCCAGGAACACGGCGTCAAGACGCTGGAAGTCAACGTTTCGGGTCCGGGTTCCGGCCGCGAGTCCGCGCTCCGCGCCCTGCAGTCGGTCGGCCTGACCATCACGACCATCCGCGACGTCACTCCGATGCCGCACAACGGTTGCCGTCCGCCCAAGCGCCGCCGCGTCTAGGCGACACCGACTACGCCTCCCCATCTCACGCCGGCCCTGTACGCACCTGACGAGGACGCGAGGGGCCGGCGAACTCCATTCGAGGGACACCCATGATCGAACGAAACTGGCAAGAACTGATTCGTCCCGAGAAGCCGCAGATCGAGCTCGGCTCGGACGCCCAACGCAAGGCCCGTCTGGTGGCCGAGCCTCTGGAACGCGGTTTCGGCGTGACGCTGGGCAACGCCCTGCGCCGCGTGCTGCTGTCGTCGCTGCAAGGCGCCGCCGTCACCGCCATCCAGATCGATGGCGTCGTGCACGAATTCTCGTCGCTGGAAGGCGTGCGTGAAGACGTCGTCGACATCGTGCTGAACATCAAGCAGCTGGCCCTGCGCATGCACGCCGAAGGCCCCAAGCGCATGACGCTGAAGGCCACCGGCCCCGGCCCGGTCACCGCCGGGCAGATCGACGTCCCTTCGGACATCGAGGTGCTGAACCCGAACCACGTTATCTGCACCCTGGATGACGGCGCTTCGATCCGCATGGAACTGACCGTCCAGAACGGCAAGGGCTATGTCGCTTCGGAGTTCAACCGTCCGGAAGACGCCCCGATCGGCCTGATCGCCGTCGACGCCCTGTATTCGCCGGTCAAGCGCGTCGCCTATCGCGTCGAGCCGACCCGTCAGGGTCAGTCGCTGGACTATGACAAGCTGGTGCTGGAAGTCGAAACCAACGGCGCCGTTTCGCCTGTGGACGCCGTGGCCTACGCCTCGCGCATCCTGCAGGACCAGTTGCAGATCTTCATCACCTTCGACGAGCCGAAGAAGGCTGTGGAAGCGACGGACGGCAAGCCCGATCTGCCGTTTAACCCGGCCCTGCTGAAGAAGGTCGACGAGCTGGAACTGTCGGTTCGTTCGGCCAACTGCCTGAAGAACGACAACATCGTCTACATCGGCGACCTGATCCAGAAGACCGAAGGCGAGATGCTCCGCACCCCGAACTTCGGCCGCAAGTCGCTGAACGAGATCAAGGAAGTGCTGACCTCCATGGGTCTGTCGCTCGGCATGGATGTGCCGAACTGGCCCCCGGAGAACATCGAAGACCTGGCCAAGAAGTTCGACGACCAGATCTAGTTTCAACCCTCCGCCCGGACCGTTTGTCGGTCATCGGAGCGGTTAGAATGAATGCGGTCCAAGGTCCCTGAAGAGGGAAACCCGGACCGGAGTAGGAGAGACCCCGATGCGCCACGGCGCCGCCTATCGCAAGCTCGGCCGTACGGCCAGCCACCGGACCGCCATGTTCGCCAACATGGCTGCGTCGCTGATCAAGCACGAGCAGATCACGACCACCCTGCCCAAGGCCAAGGAGCTTCGCCCCTTCGTCGAAAAGCTGGTCACCCTCGGCAAGAAGGGCGATCTGCACGCCCGTCGTCAGGCCATCAGCCACGTCCGTGACGTGACCCAGGTCGGCAAGCTGTTCGAAACGATCGGCCCGCGCTACGCCGAACGGAACGGCGGCTACATCCGCATCATGAAGGCCGGCTATCGCCACGGCGACAACGCCCCGATGGCCGTGATCGAGTTCGTCGATCGCGACGTCGACGCCAAGGGCCAGGACTCCGGTCCGGTCTATGCGATCGAGGGTGACGACGAAGCGTAAGCTTCGACGCCAGGCCAGAGCTATCGAGGGCGGCCCGAGCGATCGGGTCGCCCTTTTGCTTTTCCGCGCGCCGGTGCACGGTGGGGCCGATGAGCCTCTCGATCGTCCCCTACAGACCCGACCACGCCGCCGCCTGGATCGCCCTCAACGAATACTGGATCCTTGCTGGCGGCTACGCTCTGGAGGCCAAGGACCGGCTGGTGCTGGACGACCCGGAAGGCTCGATCCTGTCGAAGGGCGGCGTCATCTTCATCGCCGAGCGGGACGGGGAGGCGGTCGGCTGCTGCTCCCTGATGGCCATGCCGGACGGCGGCTTCGAGGTCGGCAAGATGGCGGTTGCATCGAACGCGCAGGGCCTCGGCCTGGGTTGGCGGCTGCTAGAGGCCTGCGAGACCCACGCCCGGTCCGCCGGAGCGCCGCGCCTGTATCTGGAAACCAACAGCTCCCAGACCCACGCCATCGCCCTGTATGACCGGTTCGGTTTCGTTGACCTGCCGCCACAGCCGACGCCGTACGCCCGTTGCAATGTCTGGATGGAGAAGCGCCTGTGACCGACCTGATACTCTACAGCCACCCCTTTTCCTCCTACTGCCAGAAAGCCATCGTCGCCTTCTACGAGAAGGACCTGCCGTTCGAGCAGCGCATGCTTGATAGCGAGGGGGCGATGGCCGAGTTGAAGGCGCTCTGGCCCTTCGGCCAGTTCCCTGTGCTGAAGGACGGCGACCGCCGCTTCGCCGAAGCCTCGATCATCATTGAACGCCTTGACCAGATCTCCCCAGCGACGCCGATGATCCCGACCGAACCGGATCTGGCGCTGGAGGCGAGGTTCATGGATCGGGTCTTCGACAACCACATTCAGACCAACCAGCAGCGCATCATCTACAACGCCATTCGCGCCGAGGCCGATCGCGACCCCCTCATTGTCACCGAGGCAAAGGCCAGGCTGGACACGGCTTACGCCTGGCTCAACGACGTCATGGCGGACCGGACCTGGGCGGCGGGCGAGGCCTTCACCCTGGCCGACTGTGGAGCGGCGCCGGGCCTGCTCTACGCTCATTGGACCCATTCGATCCCGAAGGAACACGTCCATCTCTGGGCCTATCGACGTCGTCTGCTGGCCCGGCCGTCCTATGCCCGGGCGCTCGACGAGGCGCGACCCTACCGCGACTACTTCCCGCTGGGCGCGCCGGACGAAGACTGAACGCCTAGTCGGTCACCGCATAGACCATCACGCCCGTGGCGATGGCGAGGTTCAGGCTGTCCGCCCGCCCACGCATCGGGATCTTGACGTTGACGTCGCAGGCGGCGGCCAAGGCATCGGTCAGGCCTGCCTGTTCGTTGCCCATCAGGATCAGGCTGGGTCTGGCGTAGGCGGCGTCGCGATAGCCGACCGTGGCGTCCAGCCGGGTGCCGACGACGCTGCCGGGCCAGGTTTCGCGCCAGGCGAGGAAGGCCTCGGGCGTGCACCGTGCGATGGCCACGGCGAAGACCGAGCCCATGGTGGCGCGGACGGCCTCTACCGAGAACGGATCGACGCAGTCGCCGATCAGGATGACGCCGCCGCAACCGGCCGCGTCGGCGGTGCGGATGATGGTGCCGAGGTTGCCGGGATCGCGGACCTGCTCCAGCGCGACCCAGCAGGGGGCGGTCTCGGGCTTCAGGGCCGACAGGGGCGTGTAGGCCTGTTCGAAGACGCCGAGCACGGTCTGGGGATTCTCCCGACGGCTGATCTTCTCGAGGATCGGGTGGGTCACGACGACGATCTCGCCGCCGGCCTTCAGAGTCTCGGCCGTGGCGCGATCGAGCAGGGGATGCTGGCGGGCCTCCATGCCGACGAGCAGAATCTTCGGCGCGCGGCCCTGGTCGAGGGCTTCGCCGATGAACTTGAGGCCTTCGGCGAGGAACTCGCCGGTCGCTTCGCGCTCCTTGCGCATGTGCAGGGCGCGGACGGCCTTGACCGTGTCGTTGGTCAGGGAGGTGATGAGGCGTTCGGTCACTTCGACCACCGGGCGAAGAAACTCAGGCCGATGGCGCGGGCGTCGGGGCCGTCCTCGGACAGGGCCAGTTCGCCCCAGTCGATGCGTCCACCGCGGTCCGCCGTGGCCTCCTTCATCTGGTGGGCCAGCGACAGGCCCGAGATGCGGGCGGCGTAAGCGTTCAGCAGCAGGAAGTCGGCGTCGTCGGCCATAAGGGCGGCGCAGTCGGCGAGCAGGCCTGGCATGTCCTCGAACAGGCGCCAGACCTCGCCCGTAGGGCCGCGTCCGTATTTCGGCGGGTCGAGGATGATGCCATGGTACCTGGCGCCGCGACGGACCTCGCGCGCGACGTATTTGCGGGCGTCCTCGACGATCCAGCGGATCGGCTTGTCGGACAGGCCGGAGAGTTCGGCGTTCTCGCGGGCGTAGGCGACCGACTTCTTCGAGGCGTCGACATGGGTCACCTCGGCGCCGGCGGCGGCGGCCGCGAGCGAGGCGACGCCGGTGTAGCCGAACAGGTTGAGAACCCTGGGGCGTTGCAGGGCGCGGATGCGCGCGTCGAGCCATTCCCAGTTGGCGGCCTGCTCCGGGAAGAAGGCGAGGTGGCGGAACGGGGTGAACCTGCCGACGAACTTCACGTCGCGCCAGCCGAGCGGAAAGGCGTCGATCGGGCCATGTTCGTCGAAGCGCCAGCGACCGGCATCCTCTTCCTCCTGCTGGGGATCGAAGACGGCGTTGGCGCGCTCGAAGGCGCCGGGGTCACGAGGCTTCCAGAAGCACTGGGGTTCAGGCCGGACGACCGTGTGCCGACCGTAGCGCTCCAGCTTGCGACCGTCCCCGCTGTCCAGCAGGGCGTAATCCGACCAGCCGCGCGTGACGAGAGTTTCTGGCAAGGTTGAGAGGACGGGCGGCATCGGCAAGGCTCTAGAGGCTGATCCGGAAAAGTGTAAGCGGTTTTCCGGTCGGATCGGGCTCCGGAATCAAGCCCGGCCTGGAGTCAGGGCATCGGCGGAACCGCGAGGCGAGTCCCGCTAGGCCGACCACGAGCCCGGCCCTCAGGCGGCCTCGCGTCCAGCTTCGACCTCAGCCAGGGCCGCGACGTCGATGGCCGGATCGCGGCGGTGTCGGGTCTTGTCCCAGGCGAACGGTTCAGCCGCCAGGCGCCAGACGGCGTGTCCGAACGCTAGGGTGAGCAGCGACCAGTAGGCGGGCGCCACGATCATATCGACGATGGTACAGGGCACGCCCGCCCGCCTCGCGCCGATCTTTCCGTTCATCCAGGCGGCGGCCATCCCGACGACCAGAACCGTCAGGGCGAACCAGGGCGACTCCGGCGGCAGGCCCGCCACAGTGGAAATGGCGATGGTGGCGATCAGCCAGGCCAGGGATGGGGCATGAGCAAGGGCGGCGAGGAGCGACAGCCCCAGGGTCATCATCAGGGATAGATGCCCCCGCCAGCCCATGCCCACAGGCGATCGGGTATGGACGCCCCAGGTCTGCATGAATCCTTTGAGCCACCGCGTTCTCTGGGGCAGCCAGTCGACCATGTCGCCGGGCGGCGTCTCATAGGTCGGACGACGCATGGTGCCGAGGCGGTAGCCACTGCGCCACAGGCGAAAGCCCAGATCGGCGTCCTCGGTCACATTGTGGGCGTCCCATCCGCCGACCGCTCGCAGGGCCTGCACGCTGAAGTGATTGCTGGTGCCGCCGAGCGGAAACGGAAATCCGAGCCGCGCCATGGCGGGCAGGGTGACCTCGAACAGGGCGGCGTACTCGACCGCGAACTGGCGACCAAGGAAGGACCTCTCGGAGCCGGCGGGCGGACGGATGCGCAGTGGCGCCTGGAGTGTGGCCAGACGGCCCGTTGGATCGGCGGCGAAACGGGCGGCGGCTTCGCGCAACTGCTGCGGATCCGGATCGTCCTCGGCGTCATAGACGGTCAGGAGCGTGCCCGAGCTTGCGGCCAGCCCGGCGTTGAGCGCGGCGGGCTTGGTGCGTGGACCGCCCGGTGGGACGATCAGCACCGTCAACCAGCCGGGCATCACACAGGCGGCGGCCGCGGCCTGGGTCGAATGGTCGTGGTCCTCCAGCAGCAGGAAGCCTTCGAGCCGTGTGCGGGGATAGTCGATCGCGTCGAGGCGCTCGACGAGTTGGGGCAGGATTTCCGCCTCGTCGAGGAGGGCCGCGAGGATGGTGTAGCGCGGCAGGTCGATCGCGGGCTCCGGCTCTGGATCGAGGCGGAGGCTCGCCAAAATCAGCAGAACACGCCACGCTGCTGCCGCGAGGAAGACCAGCTGGGCCAGGAATATGAGCGCCATGCCCGTGGCCGGGCCATTCCTGGCGATGCTCCATCCCAGGACGCCGATCCCGACCGCGACGATGACGGACTGGCCGAGGCTCCACGACCGCATATCCGCGCGATAGGGATATCCGCTTCTCGCGATATGCGTGCCGCCCCCGATACGCGCCATGGTTAACGAAGTATCTCAAGGTTGTGCTTCGGGCAAGCCGTTGGCGCCGTCGCGGCAATGGGGCTATGCAGGGACGAGGCGGGCCCCGTTGGCGCGCCGGTTCTCCTTCAGGGGGCTCAGCGTGTCGGCTGAAACCGTAACGTCCTCGAACGCTTCGACCCGCTCGACCCGTAAGCCGAAAGGCGAGGGACATGCGCGCCGGGCCGAGATTCTCGCCGCGGCGGAGCGCATTTTCGTCGAGGTCGGATACGAGGGCGCCACGATCCGGCGGATCGCCGACGAGGTCGGTCTGTCGTCGACGGCCCTCTACATGCACTTCTCCGAGAAGAGCGAAATCCTGCACGAAATCTGCCGCCTCGCGTTCGCTCGGCTGCAGGCGGCGAACGCGGCGGTCATCGCCGAGGGCGGGTCACCGGACGTCATCCTGCGCAGGCTGATGGAGGCATACGTCGACTTCGGCTTCGAGAACCCCAACGCCTACCGCCTGACCTATCTGACCCGGCCCATCGAGGCGCGAGACGGGGCCCAGAGCGCGGCCCAGATGCTGGGCGGTGACCTGTTCCGGGCCTTTGAGGCCATCGTCGAGCAAGCCGGCGCGGCGGGCCATCTGAGGGGCGACGCACGCGCGACGGCCCAGACGCTGTGGGCCGGAGTGCACGGCGTCGTCTCGCTGATGATCACCAAGCCCTATTTCAACTGGGTTGACCGCAGCCTGTTGACCCGGACCATGCTTGACGCCCTGTTCACGGGGCTGCTGAAGCCGTGATCAGGGCTGATAGGGCTGGGGCCCGCCGGCGCCGCGGGCGATGTCGGCCGAGGTGGTCAGGGGGGCAGAGCCACCGTTGAGGCGGGCCTTATAGACCGCCATGTTTTCCATCACCCGCATCATGTAGTTGCGCGTCTCGGTGAAGGGCGCGCACTCGATGAAATCGACCGGGTCGACACCGCCGCCCGCGACGCCGCCGCGCGGATCGCCGCAACGGGCGACCCATTGTGGGCTGCGCGCGGGACCGGCATTGTAGCCGACCGTAGTCAGCAGCATGGAGCCCCGGAACTGGCTCATCAGCTCGCCGAGGTGATAGCTGCCCAAGGTCATGTTGTAATCCGGGTCCCACAGACGCTCGGCCGAGTAGCTCATGCCCAGACGACGGGCGACGCCCGAGGCGGTCGACGGCAGGAACTGCATCATGCCGCGCGCATCGGCGCCGGAACGGGCGCGTGGATCGAAGCTGGATTCCTGACGCGTGATCGCAAGGGTGAAGGGCAGGGGAGCGGCGCCCGCGACCTCGGGCGGGATGCGGATCGGATACTGGCGCTCGGGCAGCAGGAAGCCACGCTGGCTGGCCGCGCGACCCACCATCATGGCGCCGAAGCCGTCGCCGTAACCCCGCGTCATGTCCATCAGCAGGGCGAGATCGTTGATCCCCGGCAAGGTGTCGTCGAGGTGATAGGCGAAGACGCGGTACAGGCTCATCTCGCCGGTCTCGCCAAGGATGCGGGCGGCGCGGACGACCTCGTTGGCCTCGAAGGCGCCGACGTCGTTCCGGGTCGGGACGGGTTCGGGGGGCAGGGTCAGAATCGTGATCCCGGCCTTCTCGGCGGCCAGCTGGCCGTAGAAGGTCTGAATGTGACGTGCGCCGCCCTGATAGAAGGCCTGGGCGCGGGCCTGATCGCCCTGGGCCTCGGCGGCGCGGCCCAGCCAGTAGAGGGCGCGGCCCTGGGTGATCGGGGTCGAGGACGACTGGCGCAGGGCCTCGAAGTGACCGGCTGCGCGGGCGGGATCGCCGAGCTTGGTCAGAGCGACCCAGCCGGCGAAGAACTCGGCGTCGACCTTGCGTTCGCCCGAGGGGAAGCCGTGACCGGCCATGGCGTCATAGGCCGCGCGCCATTCGCGACGCTCCAGGGCGTCGAGGAAGTAGTTGCGGCGCTCGTTCCACAGGGCGGTCTGGCCGTCTGCGTGCAGGGGGGCGGGCGGCAGGGCGGAAAGGAGGGCGAAACCCTCGGACTGGCGGTTGGCGGCGCGCAGGATGCGGACACGCTCCAGAACGACGGCCGGGTCCATCGCCTGCGACGGCGACAGGTTGGCGACGACGCTGTCGGCCGAATAGGCGCTACGCAGGGTCATGGCGGCCTGGGCGGTGGCGCGGCGCTCCGGAGAGACCAGATTGAGCATGGCGCGCGTCGCCGGGCCGTGGGGGCCGCTGAGCAGCATGTTGAGGCGGGCGTCGTGGTCGCGCTGGGTGAGCGTCGACCCCCAACGGGTCAGGATGCGGGCCTGGGTCGCCTCGTCGAAGGACTGGGTCTGCCACCACTCCTGAATCAGCAGCCGGGCTTCGTCGGAACGACCGCGCTGATCCAGAGCGTCGGCCAGGGCAATGGCGCCTTGGACCGTGGTCGGGCGGGAGGAGCCGAAGAAGGCGAGCGTCGCGTCGGCGCCCATACCCGCGCGTTCCAGCGCCTGTTCGCCGGCCGCGATCCGGGCCTCGGCGCGGGGCCAGGCGCGCAGGGACTGAACGTCGTTGGACAGCTCGGTGTAGGACAACTGGGGGGCGGCGGTGTCGACCAGCGCCCATTCGACCAGTTTGCGGGCGGTCGGATCGCCGATCCGGGAAATGGCGCTCTGCGTGCCGATCACGTCGCGGGCGCGGGCGGCGGCCAGACCCTGACGGAAGGAGGCCGTGTCGGCGTCGCTGAGAATGCGGGCCTGATAGCCGCTAGGGCCCGCCACATAAGGGGTCGGCTGGCGGTTCAGGTCGGCCGTTTGCGGAATCGGCGCGAGAACGGCCAGTACGGCCGCGAGGCTGGTCGCGAGCATGATGTGTCCGATCCCCATTCATCCCGGTTGCGGGTTTGAGCCCGGCAACCTACCCTCTTCGCGTCTCGTTCAGGCGCCCGTCGCCAATCCCCACGCAAGGTAGACTTGTTTCAATGACCGCCCCCTTGTTCAAGGGCGTGATCACCGCCCTGATCACACCACTTCGTGACGGAAACGTGGACGAAGCCGCCTTCGAGGCTCTGCTGGAACGCCAGATCGCCGCCGGGGTTCACGGCGTCGTGCCCATGGGCACGACCGGAGAGAGCGCCTCCCTGACCGGCGACGAGCATCGCCAGGTCGTCGAACTGTGCGTCCGGGTCGCGGCCGGGCGGGTGCGGGTCATCGCCGGCTGCGGGTCGACCGCCACCGACAGGGCCCTTGGCTACACCCGGCATGCCAAGACCGTCGGGGCCGACGCCGCCCTGATCGCCACGCCCTATTACAACAGGCCGTCGCAGGCGGGCTTGCAGGCCCACTTCGAAGCCATCGCGAATGCGGTGGAGCTTCCGCTGCTGCTCTACAACGTGCCCAGCCGGACGGGTGTGGACATGGCGGATGCGACCGTGGCCGCGCTGGCGGCGCATCCGAACATCGTCGGCATCAAGGATGCGACCGGCGACATGGGGCGGGCGAGCTGGATGCGCGTCAACATCGGTGGATCCTTCGCCCTGATCACCGGCGACGATGCGAGCTTCCCCGGATACCTGGCCCACGGCGGCGGCGGAATCATCTCTGTGGTGTCCAACGTGGCGCCCGAGGGGATGGTCGCTCTGTGGAACGCCATCCAGGCCGGAGATCGCGCCCTGGCCCTGTCATGGCAGGACCGGCTGAGCGGACTGGCCAAGGCGTTGTTCCTGGACAGTTCGCCGTCGCCGGCGAAGTACGCCCTGTCGCGTCTGGGTCTGTGTACCGAGGAAATGCGCCTGCCGCTGGTCCCGACCAGCGACGCGGTGAAGCCGGCGATCGATGCGGCGATGGCGGCGGCGGGTCTCTGATGGCCACGACGAAGGAAAAGGCCGCAGCCACCGTCAAGGCGCCGATCACCAAGGCCAAGCTGATCGCCGAGAATCGCCGCGCGCGGTTCGACTATTTCCTCGAGGACAATCTCGAGGCCGGGATCATGCTGCTGGGAACCGAGATCAAGGCCCTGCGAATGGGCCGGGCCAATATCGCCGAAAGCTATGCGGCGGTCGAGGGGCGCGAGATCGTGCTGATCAACGCCGACATCCCTCCGTACGCCCAGGCCAACCGGTTCAATCACGAGCCGCGTCGGCCGCGGAAACTGTTGCTCCACAGGAAGCAGATCGATCGGCTGATCGGCGCGGTCCAGAAGGACGGCCAGACGATCATCCCGCTGAAACTATATCTGAACGATGACGGCAAGGCGAAGCTCGAGATCGCGCTCGCCAAGGGCAAGAAACTTCACGACAAACGCGAAGCTTCGGCTGATCGCGACTGGGCGCGGGACAAGGCCCGGCTCATGCGCGACAAGGGCTGAGGTCAGCCGAGGGGCCGGGCGTCGACCACGTTCTGCACCGAGGCGACCGTCGTCCGGTGGGTGTCATAGAGACCCAGCGATGGTCGCATCATCGCCTCGACGACCTGACCGGACAGGGTCACCACGACGGCTGTCAGGATCGCCAGCCCCGCGACACTGCGTTCGCCCGATGTGAACAACTGGGCCCTGTTGTTTTTCTGTTTGCGCATTGAACCGCTCCCTCTGATCCCCGGAACGGAAGCTACGCCGCAGTGTTCCGGGCGGATGGAGCGTCAAGCGGACTCGCCGATTCGGTGTGTCCGGCGAACAACAGTCGCTTAATCGGGGGTGAAGGTCCGCACCGTCGGCTGCGTCTGTGGCGAGCGGGCTCGGCCATACTCCTGAAGCAGATCGGCCAGTTCGACGAAGTCGTCGGCCTGACGCCGCAGGTCGTCAGCGATCATCGGCGGCTGGCTCCTGAGCGTCGAGACGACAGTGACACGGACGCCCTTCGCCTGCACCGCCTGCACCAGCCGGCGGAAATCGCCGTCGCCGGAGAACAGGATGGCGTGATCGATGTTCGGAGCCAGTTCCAGCATGTCCACGGCGATCTCGATGTCCATATTGCCCTTGGTCCGGGTATGCCCCTGGGCGTCCGTGAACCGCTTCACCGGCTTGGTCACCAAGGTGAAGCCGTTGTAGCCGAGGAAGTCGATAAGAGGCCGGATCGGAGAGAACTCTTCGCCCTCGGTCACCGCCGTGTAATAATGGGCGCGAACCAGGACGGCTTTTTCCCGCAGCGCGTCGATCATCTTCTTGAAGTCGATGTCCGCGTTCAGGGCCTTGGTCGCCGAATACAGATTCGCCCCGTCGATGAAGAGGGCCAGGCGTTCGTTCGGATAGAGTCTCATGGAAATCGTCTCGTCAGAAATGGTCCCGGAGCCTGACGCGGTCAGTGTCAATATCGACAACGACCTGGATCTGGATGCGGCCGTCATCGTCGCGCTGGGCTGCAATGACAAGGGGGTGTGGGCTTCGTGCCGCGAGGCGCTGGAGGCGGCGTTGGCCCGGTTCCGGTGTGAAGGTATCGACGTGGTGGCTCGCTCCAGCTGGTGGGCCTCGCAGGCCTGGCCCGACCCGACCGACCCGCCATTCCTGAATGGCGTCGCCATCGTGCGCACGGCGCATGATCCGCATGCCTTGATGGCGGCTCTGGGGCGGATCGAGGAGGCGTTCGGGCGTCGGCGCACGGCGGCCAATGCGCCTCGCACTCTGGACCTCGACCTGATCGCCTATGGGCGGGAGCAGGGGGATTGCGACGGGCTGATCCTGCCGCACCCGCGCGCGGCGGATCGGCTGTTCGTCATGGGCCCGCTGGCGGAGATCGCGCCGGGGTGGGAGCACCCTGCCGGCGGTCTCGCTAGCGTTCTCGCCTCAAGCGCGACGGTTGGTACTGATGCGCGGCCTGCGCATTGAACAGCCTTTCATGGAGGCTCCGACTCTGGTGGCTCTGGCTGGTCGAGGCGCGGGTCGCACTGATGATCCTTGCGGCAATCGTAGCCGTGGTCGGGCTTCTGATCTGGTCACAATCAGTGCGAAGAAGCGTCGATCCCTTCGGTAGCGCGCATTCGGCGGATCCAGGCATGATCTGCAATACATACGGTGAGGGCCACACCGTTTGCTCTGCTGCACCGCCCGGTGTGAGGCAGTATCGAGACGATCAAAGGAAGCGGCGCGAGCAAGAGAAGCGCTCAACGCCGTAAAACGGCCCCTGTGGCGTTGCACAAACGCATGCCTATCTGTATGCAACGCGGTTCTCCCCCCGCCCGAGGTAATTCATGGCTCGCGTCACTGTCGAAGACTGCATCGAGAAGGTGCCGAACCGGTTCGGCCTGGTCCTGCTGGCCGGTAACCGCGCCCGCGCGATCGCCAACGGCGCGTCGCTGACCATCGATCGCGACAACGACAAGAACCCGGTCGTCGCCCTGCGCGAGATCGCGGAAGACACCGTCGTCCCCGCCGAACTGCTGGAGACCGTCGTGGTCGCCCTGCAACGCGTCGACGAGCGCACGGAAGCTGAGGACGAGGCGGAAATCGTCGGTCTGCTGGCCGAGCCGCAGCACATGAACATGGCCGAGGCCGAGCTGATCCGCGCGCTGCAAAGCGACCGGGACGGCGGCCAGGAGGAGCGGTACTGACGGCCGAACCCGCCAACGGTATCACCATCCTCCCGGCGCGGTCGGGTTCGACCCCGCCTGCGAACGACATTGCCAATGACACCGTTTCGCCGTCGGCTGCCCCGCAGCCGGCGGCGAAACGCATTCCGGTGCTGCGCCAGTTCGAGTTGATCGAGGCGGTCAAGGCGTACGACCCCACCGCCGACGAGGCGCTGCTGAACCGGGCCTATGTCTATGCGATGAAGATGCATGGCTCGCAGCTGCGGGCCTCGGGCGACCCCTATTTCGCCCACCCGATCCAGGTCGCGGGCATCCTGACCGACTACAAGCTCGACACCGCCACCATCGTTACGGCCTTGCTGCACGACGTGGTCGAGGACACCTCGGCGACGCGCGACGACATCGCCCGCATGTTCGGTGAAGAGGTCGCGGTTCTTGTCGAGGGCGTGACCAAGCTGTCGCGGCTTGAGCTTCAGGCCGAGCACACCCGTCAGGCCGAGAACCTGAGGAAGTTCATCCTGGCCATCAGCCGCGACGTGCGGGTGCTGCTGGTCAAGCTGGCGGACCGTCTGCACAACATGCGGACGCTCAAGTACGTCAAGCCGGAGAAGCGCGAGCGGATCAGCCGCGAGACGCTGGAAGTCTACGCGCCGCTGGGTCGGTCGATCGGCATCCACTCCATCGCGTCGGAACTGGAAGAGCTGGCGTTCGAGCATCTGAACCCCACGGCCCGGACCGCCATCGAGCGGCGGCTGGAGGCGCTGAAGCTCGAGCACGGGCATGCAACCGATGTGGTTTCGTCGGAAATCCAGCAGGTGCTGTCGGAAGCCGGCATCGCTGCGCGCGTTTATGGCCGCCAGAAGACGCCCTATTCGATCTGGCGGAAACTGCAGCGGAAGTCAGTGGGCTTCTCGTCCCTGTCGGACATCTATGGCTTCCGTGTGCTGGTCGAGGCCGAGGACGACTGTTACCGCGCGCTCGGCGTGATCCACCGCTCCTGGCCGATGGTGCCCGAGCGGTTCAAGGATTTCATCTCCACGCCCAAGTCGAACAACTACCGCTCCCTGCATACGACCGTGGTGGGCCCCGGCGGCCTGCGCATCGAGATGCAGATCCGCACCGAGGCCATGGACCGGGTCGCCGAGGACGGGGTGGCGGCGCACTGGGCTTACAAGAACCATTCCTACGGCTTCGACCCCGAGGCGATGGAGAAGGACGGCGGCCGCGACCCGCTGCAGAACCTGCGTCACCTCGTGCAGGTCATCGAGCACGGGGAGGGGGGCGAGGACTGGGTCGAGCACGCCAAGCTCGAGATGTACCTCGACCAGGTCTTCGTCTTCACGCCCAAGGGCGCCCTGATCACCTTGCCGCGTGGCGGGATGGCGCTGGACTTCGCCTATGCGGTCCACACCGAGGTCGGGGACACGGCCGTGGGTGTGAAGATCAACGGCGAACTCAAGCCGATGCGCACGGCGCTGCAGAACGGCGACGTGGTCGAGATCATCCGCGGCAAAAAGCGCGAGGCCCCGGCCGACTGGCGTAGCCTGACCGTGACCGGCAGGGCGCGCTCGGCGATCCGCCGCCACATCCGCTCGTCGGAGCGCGACGAGTTCCACAAGCTGGGCAAGACGACGCTGGAACAGGCCCTGACGCGTGCAGGGAAGTCGCTGTCCGACGTTTCGCTGAAGGCTGTGGTCGAGACCTTGGCCACGGGGACGCAGGAAGACCTGTTCGACGCCATCGGTCGGGGACGAATCCAGGCCAACAAGGTCGTCGAAATCCTGTTCCCTTCGCTGAAGGGCACGCTGACGACGGGCACGGACCGCAAGAAGATCGGCGACGCCCAGGCGCGGCTGTTCGTGCGCGGCGGCGGACTGACGCCGGGTGTCAGCATCCATTTCGGCGCCTGTTGCACCCCGGTGCCCGGCGACCGCATCGTCGGCATTCTGGAGCCCGAGAAGGGGCTGACCGTCCACGTCATCGACTGCCAGAAGCTGGCCGATTTCGCCGATGACGACAGCGTCTGGCAAGACCTGCAATGGACTCCTCAGGCCGAGCAGGGGGTGGTCGGCACGGCCCGCCTGCGCGCCACGATCCAGAACGCGCCGGGCGTGCTGGGTCAGGTCTGCACGGTCATCGGCGAGGCCGGCGGCAACATCCTGAACCTCAGGATGGCGCACAGGCAGTCGGACTTTTTCGACGTCGACCTGGACGTCGAGGTGGCGGATGCCAAACACGCGACGAGCATCATCGCCGCGCTGAGGGCCAACCCGAACGTGGATACGGTCGAACGCTCGCGCGGCTGACGGCTACTTCTTGCCGGGCGGCTGGGTAAAGGGCGAGGTCCCGACCGACACGGCTGGCTTGGGCTTCTCGGCCTTGGGTTTGCGGACTTCCTTGTTGGACTTCACTTGACCCTTGGCCATGGCCGATACTCCTGACGCCTGCCGCCGGGAGGGCGACGCGAGCGTCCGCCTCGACCTAGGCCTTTCCACAGCCCGCGTCGCCATCTTGTTCAGAAGCCTGTTGACGAGAACAAACTGCCAACATAGAACAATACCGGAACACGCAATCTGGGGATAAGGCGATGACGAGAGTGGTTCGGGAAGCGCTGTCGCTTGCATCGTGCAGCGGCTTTGTCTGGATGGTGTGGCAGGTCGCCCTGTTGGCGAGATGAGTCGCCTCCGGCCTGCTCTTGAGGATCAGGCCATCACCGATACGCCCGCAGACGCCGGTTTTGTCCATCTGAGGGTGCGCTCGGCCTATTCGCTGCTGGAAGGCGCGATCAAGGCGGGCAAGGTCGGCAGGCTGGCGGCCGATGTGGGCATGCCGGCCGTCGCCGTGGCGGACAGGGTCAACTTGTTCGGGGCGCTGGAGTTCTCGGAAGCCGCCAAGGGCGCGGGCGTGCAGCCGTTGATCGCCTGTGCGCTGCCGGTCACCGGGATCGGCGGAAAGCGCGGCGAGCGCTGGGCCAAGACCCCGACCGTCGTCCTGATCTGTCAGAGCGAGAAGGGGTGGCGGAACCTTTGCGCCCTGTCCTCCGAAGCCTATTTGCTGGCCGGCGACGACGAGCCCAATGTCGCCTGGAGCCGGGTCGCGGAACTGTCCGAGGGGCTGATCCTCCTGTCCGGCGGACCGGACGGGCCGGTCGATCCCCTGTTCGTGCAGAACAAGCCCGCCGAAGCGGGGCAGGTTCTGGCGACCATGGCCGGGGTGTTCGGCGACCGCTTCTATGTCGAACTGCAACGCCACGGTCTGGCGGACGAGGCGGCGGGCGAGCGCGGTCTGGTCGAATGGGCCTATGCCAACGACGTGCCGCTGACGGCGACCAACGACGTCCACTACGCCAAACAGAACCAGGCGAGGTCACACGACGCCCTTCTGTGCATCGCCGACGGCGCCTTCACGGGCCAAGAGGATCGGCGCCGGATCACCGATCAGCATTTCTTCAAGACGGCGGCGGAGATGCGGACCCTGTTCGCCGACCTGCCCGAGGCCTGCGACACCACGATCGAGATCGCGCGCCGCTGCGCCTTCCTGGTCAAGACGCACCCGCCGATCCTGCCGCGCTTCGATGCCGGTGACGGCCGCACAGAACCTGACGAGCTGATGCACCAGGCCCGCGAGGGTCTGAAGGCGCGTCTGAAGCAGGTGACGCCGTCCGCGCCCGAGGCCGACTACTGGACCCGACTCGAGTGGGAGGTCGGGATCATCACCCAGATGGGCTTTCCCGGCTATTTCCTCATCGTGTCGGACTTCATCAAATGGGCGAAGTCGCACGGGATCCCCGTGGGGCCGGGCCGGGGGTCGGGCGCCGGGTCCCTGGTCGCCTGGGCCCTGACCATCACCGATCTGGACCCCCTGCGGTTCGGCCTGCTGTTCGAGCGGTTCCTGAACCCCGAACGGGTCTCCATGCCCGACTTCGACATCGACTTCTGTCAGGAGCGGCGGGAGGAGGTGATCACCTACGTTCAGGAGCGTTACGGCAAGGACCGGGTCGCCCAGATCATCACCTTCGGCACACTGCAGGCGCGGGCCGTGCTGCGCGACGTCGGCCGGGTGTTGCAGATGCCGCTGGGTCAGGTCGACCGGCTCTGCAAGATGGTGCCGAACAACCCGGCCAATCCGACAACCCTCGCGCAGGCGATCGAGATCGAGCCGCGTCTGAAGGAGGCGCGCGACGCCGAGAAGTCGGTGGCCAACCTGCTGGCCACGGCGCTGGAGCTGGAGGGCCTCTACCGCAACGCCTCGACCCACGCCGCCGGCATCGTCATCGGCGACCGGCCCCTGGTCGAGCTGACGCCTCTGTATCAGGACCCGCGCTCGGACATTCCGGCGACCCAGTTCAACATGAAATGGGTCGAACCGGCCGGTCTGGTGAAGTTCGACTTCCTCGGCCTCAAGACCCTGACCGTGCTGGATCGCGCCCACGGATATCTCAGCCGGCGCGGGGCGGCGCAGGACTTCAACCTGCTGCCGCTGGATGACGGCAAGACCTACGAACTGATGGCCTCGGGCCAGACGGTCGGGGTGTTCCAGCTGGAATCCCAAGGCATGCGCGACACCCTGCGCAAGATGCGCTGCGGTTCGATCGAGGAGATCACCGCGCTGATCTCCCTCTACCGGCCGGGGCCGATGGAGATGATCGACACCTATATCGACCGGAAATTCGGCCGGGCCGAGGTCGACTATCTGCACCCGTCGCTGAAGGAGACCCTGTCCGAGACCTACGGCGTCATCATCTACCAGGAACAGGTGATGAAGATCGCCCAGATCCTGGCCGGCTATTCGCTGGGCGAGGCCGACCTTCTTCGACGCGCCATGGGCAAGAAGAAGAAGGAGGAGATGGACATCCAGAAGGCGCGCTTCATCAAGGGCGCCTCCGAGAAGTCCGTGCCGGAACAGCAGTCCGACGGCATCTTCGAACTGGTGGCCAAGTTCGCCGGCTACGGCTTCAACAAGTCGCACGCCGCCGCCTATGCGCTGATCAGCTATCAGACCGGCTGGCTGAAGGCGAACCACCCGGTCGAGTTCTTCGCCGCCTCGATGTCGCTGGATCTGTCGAACACCGACAAGCTGGCAGTCTTCTATCAGGATGCGCGGAAGTTCGAGGTGCCGGTTCGGGCGCCCGACGTGAACACCTCGTCCGCCGACTTCGACGTGGCCTGGGACGACGAGGGCAAGGGCGCCGTCCTCTATGCGCTCGGCGCCATCCGGAACGTGGGCCTCGAGGCCATGAAACACGTCGTCGAGGTGCGCGAGACGGGCGGCCGGTTCGCCGACATCTTCGACTTCCTCGAACGGGTCGATCCGCGCGCGGTCAACAAGCGGGCCCTGGAAGGCCTGGCCAAGGCCGGCGCCTTCGACAGCATCCATCCGAACCGGCGTCAGCTGTTCGAACAGGCCGATGTGCTGATGGCCTACTGCCAGAGCGTGGCGGCGGACCGGACCTCGTCGCAGGTCTCGCTGTTCGGTGCAGATCAGGCGGCGGCGTCCCGGCCGCGGCTCAGGAGCATGGATCCCTGGGTCGGGCCGGAACGGCTGGACCAGGAGCTTTCGGCCGTCGGCTTCTACCTGTCCGGCCACCCGCTGGAGGATATGGAGGGGGCGCTGCGCAGGAAACGCGTCACCTTCGTCGCCGAGGCGGTGCAGCGCGCTGAGCAGGGCCACGACGCCTTCATGATGGCCGGGGTCGTGCGCCGCCGTCAGGAGCGGGCCAGCGCCAAGTCCGGCGAGAAGTTCGCCTTCGTCACCTTCTCGGACCCGACCGGCGAGTTCGAATGTCTGTTCCCCCCGGAACAGCTTCGACAATCCCGCGAACTGCTTGAGGTCGGCGCCGCCCTGATGGTGCGGGTGCGGGCCAAGTCCTCGGACGGGGAGGTGCGATTCTTCGGCGACGGGGTTTCGAAGCTGGACGCCCTCGTCGACGACGCCTCGGTGGGGTTGCGGGTCCACGTCTCGGCGCGGTCGACCGATCCGTCGGCCATCCAGGCGCGGCTGGAGCGGGCGAAGGCGCAGGGCAGGGGCGGCGAGATCACCCTGATTGCGTCGCTGGACGGCCGGCGGGAGGTCGAGGTGCGACTGCCCGGCCGATACAGACTGGACGGGGCGCTGCGGGGCGCGCTCAAGTCGGCGCCGGGCGTATTGATGCTCGAAGACGCCTGATCTGGAGGAGACGCCGATGACTGTCGAAACCCACGCCGGAAGTTGCCACTGCGGTGCCGTCGCCTTCGAGGTCGATACGGACCTGTCCGTGGTCGTGGAGTGCAACTGCACCCACTGTTTCCGCACCGGGGTCTGGCTGACCTTCGTCGAACCTGCGGCTTTCCGCCTGTTGAAGGGCGAGGACGCGGTTCAGGACTACCTCTTCAACACCCGCAAGATCCGTCACTTCATCTGCAGGACCTGCGGCGTCGAGACCCACGGCGAAGGCGCGGGGCCTGACGGCAAGGTCAATGTCGCCGTCAATGTGCGCTGCCTGACCGACATCGCGCCGTTCAGCGTGACGCCGACAATGCGGTACGATGGGCTGCATCAGATCTGAGACCGGCCGGACAGGCCTGAAGGCGGGCCTGCGGGGAGTTCTGCTCGCGGCCGGCCTGTTGCTCGGCGCCTGCGCGTCCCCGGGGGTCGGGCCGGGCGATCCGTCTGCGGTCGTCCTGCTGGACGATCCCGGGCTGGGCGGCACGCGCTGGGGCCTGCTGGCGGTCACGGCCGACGGCGAGACAGTGGCGGAGGTGCGGGCGGACGACCGCTTCATCCCGGCCTCCAACACCAAGATCTTCACCACGGCGACGGCTTTCGCCCGCCTGGAGGGGCTGGATGCGTCCGCCCCCGACGGAACTTCGGTCAGGCTGGAGTCGGACGGGGACGGTGCGCCCGACATCGTTCTGGTCGGGGCGGGCGATCCGCTGCTGGGCGATGGCCCGGCCTGCGTCGAGACCTGTCTGTCGGACCTGGCTGACGCCGTGGCGGCGCGGACGCGGCGCGTCGATGATGTCGTCGGCGACGACCGGCTGTTTCCCGACGAGCGCTGGGGGCCCGGCTGGAGCTGGGACGATATGCAGACGTCGTTCGGCACGGCGGTCTCGGCCCTGACCGTGAACGACAATGTGGTGGTGGCGGAGGCTGCGCCGGGCGATGTGGTCGGCGCCCCGGTGCGGGTGATCTGGCGCGCGGGCGACGACCTGTTGCCGCTTGAGAGCCAGGCGACCACGGCGGCCGAGGGTGAGGGCGATCTTCGGCTGGAGCGACAGCCGGGGTCCGATGTGGTGCGGCTCTACGGGCGGCTGGCGGTCGGCTCGGCTCCGCTGACCTTGCGGATCGGTATCGACGATCCAGCGGAGACGGCTGCCCTGCGGTTTCGGCGCCTGCTCGAACAACGCGGCGTGGTGGTCGAGGGAGAGACCAGGGCGCGGCATCGGCCGCTGGCCCTTTCGGACGATCCGACGGCTCGAACCCGGCCGGTCGAGCGAGCGTCGGTGGAAGGTGTCGAGATCGCGCGGCTGGCTCGTCGACCTGTAGCCCTGAGTCTCCAGCGCATCGGCAAGAACAGTCAGAACCTGTATGCGGAGCTGATGCTGCGGCGGCTGGGGCTGATCGATGGGGCGGGGTCAAACGCCGACGGTCTGGCTGTGGTCGAGGCGGAAATGGCGGCGGCGGGCGTGCCGCGTGCTGCCTTCGACCTGCACGATGGCTCGGGCATGTCGGTCTACAATCGCGTCAGCCCGCGTGCGACGGCGGACTTCCTGCGCTGGACGATGAGCCAGCCCTGGGGCGAGGCGTGGCGGTCGATCCTGCCGGTCGGCGGGCGGGACGGGACGCTGGCGCGCCGTTTCGTCGGCACGCCGCTGGAGGGGCGGATCTTCGCCAAGACCGGCAGTCTGAATGGCGTCAACGCCCTGGCGGGCTTCCTGACGACGGCGACCGGGCGGACGCTGGTGTTCGCTGTCTACGCCAACGACCGACCCTCGACCGCCGGATCGGCGACGGAGGTGATGGACCGCATGCTCGTGGCCCTCGCGGCGGAGAACTAGGGCTACGCCTCTCTGAGGTGGGCGCGGGTCGGCGAACGTTCACGTCCGCTTTCCGACACAGGAACGATGCGGGTCCAGTCCGGTTACGGGCGGCGAACCACGGAGGATTGTTCCCATGACACGCATGCTTCTCGCCGGCGCCGCCACCCTCGCCCTGCTGGGCGCCTGCAGCCGTTCGGAGGACCCTGCCGACGACGCCGCGGCGACGGTCAACGCGGCGCAGGACGCTGTCTCCGGCCCGGTGGGCCAGACCTCGGCCGCGACGTTGGGCGCCAATACGGCGGGCGGCTTCGTCACCGCCTTGGCGACCTCGGACATGTACGAGCTGGCGGCGGCCGATATCGCGATGACCAGGTCGTCCACGGCCGGAATCGACGAGCTGGCTGGCATGATCAAGACCGACCACACCGCCTCAAGCACGAAGCTGAAGACCATCGCTCCGACAGAAGCGGCTGACACCGCTCTGCCCACGGCGCTGGACGAGCGCCGTCAGGGTTTGATCGACAATCTGAATGCCGCTGCTCCCGCCGACTTTAACCGGGTCTGGCTGACCCAGCAGGTCGCGGCTCACAACGAGGCCCTGACCCTGCTCAACGGGTTCAAGGACCACACCGAAACTCCGGGATTGGCTGCGCTCGCCACCGAGATCATTCCCAAGGTGACGATGCACCGTGACCACGCCCGGCAGATGCTGGATGCGATGTAGGATCGGGATCATCCCGGTATGATACCAAGGGCGGTCCGAAAGGCCGCCCTTCTTCATGTTGAGGACTTCCCTTGCCTTTCCGGCCCGCCCCGACTATATGCCCGCCCACTTCACACGCAGGCGTGGCGCGTTTCGGGGAGAAATCCTGAAGCGCTCCGTTCCGAGGGGCCATCCGGTCCTTTCACCGTCTGCGGCGGAATAATCGGAAAAAGGACTTCCAAAGATGGCTCTGCCAGACTTCTCCATGCGCACCCTGCTCGAAGCAGGCGCCCACTTCGGCCACCAGACGCACCGGTGGAACCCGAAGATGGAGCGCTACATCTTCGGCTCGCGCTCCAACATCCACATCATCGACCTGTCGCAGACGATGCCGCTGTTCCACCAGGCTCTGGTGGCCGTGCGCGAAGTCGCCGCCAAGGGCGGTCGCGTCCTGTTCGTCGGCACCAAGCGCCAGGCCGCCGAGCCGGTCGCCGAGGCCGCCAAGCGCTGCGCACAGTACTACATGAACAACCGCTGGCTCGGCGGCACCCTGACCAACTGGCGCACCGTGTCGGGCTCCATCGCCCGCCTGCGCGAGCTGGAAGGCCTGCTGGAGCGCGGCGGCGAAGGCCGGGTCAAGAAGGAACTGCTGAACCTCGAGCGCGAAAAGGAAAAGCTGGAGCTTTCCCTGGGCGGCATCAAGGACATGGGCTCCATCCCCGACATCATGTTCGTGATCGACACCAACAAGGAAGCGATCGCGATCCTCGAGGCCCGCAAGCTGAACATCCCGATCATCGCGATCCTGGACACCAACTCGGATCCCGACGGCATCACCTATCCGATCCCGGGCAACGATGACGCCGCGCGCGCCATCCAGACCTACTGCGATCTGATCGCCGACGCCGTCCTCGACGGTCTGGCCGCCGGCGCCGCCCACTCGGGCGTCGATCTGGGCGCGTCGGAGAACCCCGTCGAGCCGATGCTGGCCGAGGCCTCGGCCCCGGTCGAAGCCGACGCCGCCCCCGCGGGCGCTGAAGCCGTCGCCGAGGAAATGCTGGCCGCTTCGGGCGAAGAGACGCCTGCTGAAGAGCCGGCCGCCGAAGAGCCCGCCAACGCCTGATCGGATCGGTCCGGCGATCCGGACCGTCCGCAAAACTGACATGCGGCCGGGCTAATCCAAGCCCGGCCGCTCATGCATTCGATACAGACCTCAGGAGACCAGAAATGGCCGAGATCACCGCCGCCCTCGTCATGGAACTGCGCGCCAAGTCCGGCGTCGGCATGATGGATTGCAAGAAGGCGCTTCAGGAAACCGACGGCGACATAAACGCCGCGATCGACTGGCTGCGCGCCAAGGGCCTGTCCAAGGCCGCCAAGAAGGCTGACCGCGTCGCCGCCGAGGGCCTGGTGGCCGTGGCGTCGAAGGAAGACGGCAAGGGCGAAGTCGGCGCCGCCATCGAGTTCAACTCGGAAACGGACTTCGTCGCCCGTAACGAGCTGTTCCAGAACGCCGCCAAGGCTTTCGCCCAGAAGGGCCTGGAGCACCACACCGTCGAAGCGCTGCACGGCGCCGAGCTGGAAAACGGCAACACCATCCAGGCCGAGGTCACCAACATGATCGCGACCATCGGCGAGAACATGCAGCTGCGTCGCGCGGCTCGCCTGTCGGTCGACGAAGGCGTCGTCGCCTCCTACGTCCACAACGCCGTGGCTCCGGGCCTGGGCCGTATCGGCGTGCTGGTCGCCCTGCACGGCGGCGGCGACAAGGTCGCCCTGCGCGAACTCGGCCGCAAGATCGCCATGCACGTGGCCGCGACCGCGCCGCTGTCGCTGAACACGGACGATCTGGACCCGGCCGCCGTCGAGAAGGAACGCGCTGTCCTGACCGAGAAGGCCAAGGAAGAAGGCAAGCCGGAAAACATGATCGCCAAGATCGTGGAAGGCCAGATCAACAAGTTCCAGAAGGATGTGGTGCTGACCAAGCAGCCGTTCGTCATGAATCCCGACGTGACCATCGAACAACTGGTCGCGGACACGGGCAAGGAACTGGGCGCGCCTGGCCTGCACCTGGCCGGCTTCGTCCGTCTGGCTCTGGGCGAAGGCGTGGAGAAGGTCGAGGGACCGGACTTCGCTTCGGAAGTCGCCTCGATGATGGCTCCGCAAGCTTAAGCACAAAGACTTCGTGACACTTGGGGCGCGTTCGGCTTTGAAGCCGGACGCGCCCTTCGTCTATAAAGACCCGCCCGATTCCCGCGAAGCGAGACCACCATGCCGACTGACAGCGCCCCCAGATACAAGAAGGTGCTGCTGAAGGTTTCCGGCGAGGTCCTGATGGGCGAGCAGGGCTACGGCATCGACATGCACACGGTCGACACCGTCGCTGCCGCCATCGCGCGGGTGGTCAAGGGCGGTACCGAGGTCTGCCTCGTCATCGGCGGCGGCAACATCTTCCGTGGGCTGTCGACGGCGGCGGCGGACATGGAGCGGGCCAGCGCCGACTACATGGGCATGCTGGCCACCGTCATGAACGCCCTGGCCATGCAGAACGCGCTCGAGAAGATCGGCGTCGACACCCGGGTGCAGAGCGCCATCCCGATGGCCGCCATCGCCGAGCCCTATATCCGTCGTCGCGCGGTGCGCCACATGGAGAAGGGCCGGGTGGTGATCTTCGCCGCCGGGACCGGCAACCCCTATTTCACCACCGATACGGCCGCCGCCCTGCGCGCCGCCGAGATGGGTTGCGACGCCCTGCTGAAGGGAACCTCCGTGGACGGCGTCTATTCCGCTGATCCGAAGAAGGACAAGACCGCGACCCGCTACGACCACCTGACCTATCAGGACGTGCTCTCGCAGAACCTGAAGGTCATGGACGCCGCCGCCATCGCCCTGATGCGCGAAAGCAAGATTCCGATCGTGGTGTTTTCGATCCGTGAGGAAGATTCACTGCGCAAGGTGCTGAAAGGCAAGGGAACGTTCACTGTCATCAGTGACGCTCCGCCCAAAGCGGCCTGACAAGAGAAACGAACGAGGAGACCCCGATGGCCAAGCCTGATCTGAAGACCTACCGCGACCGCATGGACAAGTCCGTGACCTCGCTGAAGGAGGAGTTCCAGGGCCTGCGGACCGGCCGCGCCAATGCCGGTCTTCTGGATCCGGTGCAGGTCCAGGCCTACGGCTCGTCGTCGCCGCTGAACGCCGTCGCCGCCATCTCGGTGCCCGAGCCGCGCATGATCTCCGTCAGCGTCTGGGACAAGTCGATGGTCGGGCCGGTCGAGAAGGCCATCCGCGCCGCTGGCCTCGGTCTCAACCCCATCGTCGATGGCCAGACCCTGCGTATTCCCGTGCCGCCCCTGACCGAAGAGCGCCGCAAGGAGCTGGCCAAGCTGGCCGGCAAGTATGCCGAACAGCAGAAGATCTCCGTCCGCAACGTGCGCCGCGACGCCAACGAGGACCTGAAGAAGGCCGAGAAGGCGGGCGACATCAGCCAGGACGAACAGAAGAAGATGGAGACCGAGGTCCAGAAGGACACCGACGCGGCCATCAAGCGCATCGACGAGACCTTGAAGACCAAGGAAGTTGAGATCATGCAGGTTTGAGGCTCGTGCTCGAACCTCGGCAGAACGGATAGCGGATGACGGCCCCCAATGGCGTGCCGACCCCGGAAGCGGGGCCCCGGCATGTCGCACTGATCATGGACGGCAACGGTCGCTGGGCTCAGGCTCGCGGTCTGCCCCGGGCCATGGGCCACCGCGAAGGTGTCCAGGCGTTAAAGCGTACCGTTCAGGTGGCGCCGAAGTTCGGCATCGAATGCCTGACGGTGTTCGGCTTTTCGACCGAGAACTGGCGGCGTCCGGCGGAAGAGGTCTCCGACCTGATGGGGCTGGTCCGGTCCTATGTGGCCAGCGACCTGGCCCGGCTGGAGCGCGAGGGGGTGCGGGTGCGCGTCTTGGGGCGCCGCACGGGGCTGCCCGCCGACATCGCCGCCATTGTGGAACGGGCCGAAGCTTCGACTGCGCATAACAGCCGTTTTCTGTTGCAGGTCGCCTTCAACTACGGCGGCCGGGCGGACATCGTGGATGCGGCCCAGGCCTATGTGGACCGATTGCTGGCCGGACAGGCGAACGGACCGCTCGACGAGGCGACCCTGGGGCTGGGCCTGTCGACGGCGGGCGGACCGCCCGTGGACCTGATCGTGCGGACTTCGGGTGAGCAGCGTCTGTCGAACTTCCTCCTGTGGGAAGCCGCCTACGCCGAACTGGTCTATCAGAACGTACTGTGGCCCGATTACGGAACAGAGGCCCTCGCTGATGCGGTGCGCCAGTACCAGCAGCGCGACCGACGTTTCGGCGCCATCGCGGTCGAGCCGGCGCTCGCGGTCAACTGATGGCGTTCAAGGTGCGCGACATGGGCCTGCGCGCCGCCTCGGCCTTGGTGCTGGCGCCTGTGGCCCTGCTGGCGGTCTGGTTCGGCGGTCCCTGGATTCTCGGCGTCCTGCTGATCGCCTGCGTGGTCCTGTCCATGGAATGGGCGAAGATGAGCGCGCCGGCCGACTGGAAGGCCATCGCGGCGGCTGTCGCCCTCGCGCTCTGCGCCACCCTGCTGTCGCAACCCAATGAGGCCCTGTCGTTTAGCCTTGTGCTGCTGGTCTTCGGCGGCGCAGCGGCAGGCGTGTTCGCCAAGCTGCGCGGCCAGTCGGGAATCGATGCGGCGTATGGCGTGCTCTATCTGGGCTGGCCGGCGCTGTTGCTGATCTGGTTGCGTGAAGGAAACACCGCAGTCGGCTTCTACTGGGTGACCTTGGCCTTCGTCGTCGCTTGGGCCTCGGATATAGTAGCCTTCCTCGTCGGAAGCGCTGTGGGCGGACCCAAGCTGTGGCCGCGCTATTCGCCCAACAAGACCTGGTCCGGTTTCATCGGCGGCCTGCTGGCCGGCACTGTGGCCGGCGCCGCCATGGCCGCCCTGCCCGAGGCGGGGGTGCGCTCGATCGAATGGAGCGCGCTCCTTGGACTGGCCGCCGCCCTCGCGACGATGGCCGGCGATCTGTGGGAATCGGCGCTGAAGCGACGCTTCGGGGTCAAGGATGCGGGCAATCTGATTCCCGGCCACGGTGGGCTGATGGATCGAGTGGACGGGCTGATGTTCGCCATCGTGGTCGTCGCGGTCGGCAGGACGCTTGCCAACTATTTCGGCGCGGGCACGTGATCCGGCGTCGCGTGACGGTGCTGGGGTCTACCGGATCGGTGGGCGCCTCGACCCTGGACCTGATGGATCAGGCCGAGAAGGCCGGGACAGGCGCATTCCAGGTGGTCGCCCTGACCGGCGGCAAGAACATCGAGCGACTGGCAGAACAGGCGCGCCGCTGGCGTCCCGCCGTCGCCGTGACGGCCGATTCGAACCGGCTGGAGGCGTTGCGAACGGCCCTTACCGGGACCGGTATCGCCGTGGCGGCGGGCGAGGCGGCCGTGGTCGAGGCGGCGACGCGACCGACGGACCTCGTCATGGCGGCCATCGTCGGCGCGGCGGGGCTGAAGTCCGCCTGGGCCGCCGCCGCGACCGGTGCGACGCTCGCCCTGGCCAACAAGGAAAGTCTGGTCTGTTGCGGCCGGGCCCTGATCGAGCGGGTGACGGCGTCCGGCGGGCGCCTGATCCCGGTCGATTCCGAACATTCCGCCATCTTCCAGGTCTTCCCGGCCGAGGCCCCTGAACGTGTGGCGCGCCTGATCCTCACGGCGTCGGGCGGTCCCTTCCGCAAGACGTCGCGGGCCGACATGGCCTCGATGACGCCCGAGCAGGCCGTCGCCCATCCCAACTGGAGCATGGGGGCCAAGATCTCGGTCGACAGCGCCACCATGGCCAACAAGGGTCTGGAGATGATCGAGGCGGCCTATCTGTTCGACATGCCGGCCGACCGGATCGACGTCGTGGTTCACCCCGAATCGATCATTCACAGCCTGGTGGAGTTCGTCGACGGCTCGACCCTGGCCCAGATGGGGCCGCCCGACATGAAGACGCCGATCGCCTGCGCCCTGGCCTGGCCCGGCCGAATGGCCTGGCCGGCTCCTAAGCTCGACCTCGCCGCACTGGGCCGCCTGACCTTCGAAGCGCCCGATCCGGAGCGGTTTCCGTCCCTGCGTCTGGCCCGCGAGGCGCTGGAGGCGGGCAGGGGGGCGCCGACCATCTTCAACGCCGCCAACGAGGTCGCGGCCCTGGCCTTTCTTGACCGCCGTCTGGCCTTTCTCAATATTGCCGCAGTCGTCGCCGAAACCCTTGATCGGATGACGAAGACGGGGGCGGATGCCGATTTCGACGATGCCTGCGCCGGCGCTCTCGCGCTCGATGCTCGCGCCCGCCGGGTCGCGATCGAAATCGTCGGGGATCTGGCGCTCGCCGCCTGAGCCATTCGGCCAGGTGGGAACGGAGACGGCATGCTGAACGCGCTGGGACAGGCCCTGATCTACGTCGTGCCGTTCCTGCTGGTGCTGACGGTTATCGTCACCATCCATGAACTGGGCCACTTTCTGGTGGCGCGCGCCTTCAAAGTGAAGGTCGACCGGTTCGCCATCGGCTTCGGCAAGGCCCTCTTCAGCCGCATCGACAGGCACGGCATCGAATGGCGCGTCGGCTGGATGCCGCTGGGCGGCTATGTGAAATTCTCTGGCGACATGGATGCGTCCAGCGTCCCGGACAGCCGGGGTCTCGACGCTCTGAAGTCCGAGATCATCGCCAGAGACGGTGTCGGTGCCGAGCGCGACTATTTCCACTTCAAGCCGGTGTGGCAGCGGATGCTGATCGTCGCCGCCGGGCCGGTCTCCAACTTCATCCTCGCCATCTTCATCTTCACCCTGCTGTTTTCGGCGATCGGAGACAGGCTGCGGCCGGCCCAGGTGGCCGAGGTCGCGACGGGATCGCCCGCCGCCGCCGCCGGCTTCCAGACCGGCGACCTGATCACCGAGATCAATGGCCGGGTCATCGGCGACGCCGGGGAGGTGACCCGCAAGGTCACCCTGTCCAGCGGCGACGCCCTGCGATTCACCGTGGAACGGAACGGGGACCAGATCCAGCTGGTCGCCACGCCCGTTCGTCGAACCGAGACCGATCCCATCGCCGGTCGCGTCACCGTGGGCCGCATCGGCCTGTCGTTGACCAGCGCACCGGGGACGACGCGCTACATTCGCTACAATCCGGTCGAGGCCGTCGGTCGCGGCGTTCGCGAGACGGGCGACATCCTGGGCACGACCCTGACCTATCTCGGACGCATCTTCACCGGCCGCGAGTCTGGCGACCAGCTGAGCGGACCGATCGGCATCGCCAAGGCGTCGGGGGCCCTGACCAACGCGGCGGTGGCCGCCAACCCCGACCCCGGCGCCATGGCGCTGAACCTTCTGCTGACGCTAACGAGCTTCGCCGCCATACTTTCGATCGGAATCGGCTTTCTAAACCTCCTGCCCATCCCGGTTCTGGATGGCGGACATCTGGTCTTCTACGCCTATGAGGCTGTGGCGAAGAAACCCGTTGCCGCCAACGTTCAGGAGGCCGGGTACCGGGTCGGTCTTGCTTTGCTGGCGGGTTTGATGTTGTTCGCCACGTGGAACGACCTGCAGAAGTCGAACGTGTTCCAATTCCTCGGCGGGCTCGTCAGTTGAGCCGACGCCAGCCCCCGATGGTTTCCCGCATGATCCTGAACGACCTCCGCGCCGCTTCCACTACGGGTGACCGCACCCTGCGCAGGACCTGCGCAGCCACGGCCAGCCTTCTGGCGCTTGTCGCGGGCACGCCGGCACTCGCCCAGACCGCGCCCGCCGCAGCGGCTGAGCCGGCTCCGGCCGCCCAGCAGGCCGCGCCATCCGAGACCGGCGTGGTCAACCGCATCATTGTCCAGGGCAATCAGCGGATCGACCAGACGACGGTCCTGTCCTACCTGCCGATCCAGCCGGGCGACACGATCGATCCGGTCATCCTGGACGTCGCGATCCGGACCCTGACGCGCACCCAGCTGTTTGCCGACGTTCAGATCGGCCTGCAGCCCAACGGCGATCTGGTCGTTCGCATCGTCGAGAACCCGATCGTCAACCAGGTCGTGTTCGAGGGGAACGGCGCGATCAGCGAAGACAAGCTGCGCGAGGAAGTCACCATCGCGCCGCGCGGCATCTACACCCGTGCCCGGGTCCAGGAGGACGTGGGCAAGATCATAGAGCTCTATCGACTGTCGGGCCGCATCTCGGCGACGGTGACTCCCAAGCTGGTGCAGCTCGAACAGAACCGCGTCGACCTGATCTTCGAGATCGACGAGGGTCCGGAGACCGGCGTCCAGTCGATCACCTTCCTGGGCAACAGCGCCTTCTCCGACAGCGAACTGCGCGAGGTCATGGTGACCAAGCAGACGCAGTGGTGGCGGCTGTTCACCAAGAACGACAACTACGACCCGGGTCGTCTCGACTACGATCGGGAACAGCTGCGGAAATTCTATACGAACCGCGGCTACTACGATTTCCGCATCACCTCGGCCGTCGCCGAGCTGGCGCCGGACGACAGCGCCTTCGCCATGACCCTGACGGTCGATGAGGGCGACAAGTACAACTTCGGCGACATCCAGGTCGTCACCCAGAACGACCGCCTCAACGCGGACTTCCTGGAACTGCTGCTACCGATCCGCACGGGCGACCTGTACGAGAGCGACAAGATCGAGAGCTCGGTCGATGCCCTGACCTTCGCGGCGGGCTCGGCGGGCTACGCCTTCGTCGACATCAATCCGACGTATCGGCCCAACCCCGACACCGACACCATCGACGTCACGTTCAACGTGTCGGAAGGCCAGCGTGTCTATGTCGATCGCATCAACGTCATCGGCAACACCCGCACCATCGACCCGGTCATCCGCCGCGAGCTGATGCTGACCGAGGGCGACGCCTTCAACCGCACCCTGCTGGAGCGGTCGCGCAACAATCTGCGGGCTCTGGGCTTCTTCAAGGAAGTGACTGTCGATGAAACGCGCGGCGCCGCCCCGGACCGGTCGATCGTCAACGTCACCGTCGAGGAACAGCCGACCGGCGAACTGTCCGTCGGCGCCGGCTTCAGCTCGGTCGACAGTTTCGTGGTCAACCTGGGCATCTCGGAGCGGAACTTCCGCGGTCGGGGCCAGAACGTCGTCGCCCGCGTGGAATGGGGATCGCTGCGCCAGCAGATCGACTTCCGCTTCACCGAGCCGCGCTTCCTCGGCCGCGATATCGGCGCGGGGTTCGACCTGTTCCATTCGCGCTACGACTTCCAGGAAGAGTCCTCGTTCGACTACCGGTCGACCGGCGCAGGCCTGCGTCTGACCTATCCGCTGAACGGCTACAGCCGCCTGTCGACGCGCTACTTCATCAAGGACGACGAGATCCTGGTGCCGGTCGGCTACTGCGGCGCCAACGGTTCCGGTTCGTCCGCCCTGTGTGAACAGGTCGGCGCTTCGTTGAACTCGTCAGTCGGCTATACCCTGCTGGTTGACCGCAGGAACGACCCGGTGCGCGCGACGCGCGGCTGGACCGGCTCGCTGCGTCAGGACTTCGCCGGCCTCGGCGGTGACGTGAACTATGTGAAGACCGAAGTCGATGCGACCGTCTACTACGGCATCACGCCGAGCTGGATCGTCACCCTCGCGGGCTCCGCCGGCTATGTTTCGGGCTGGGCCGGAGACGCGGTTCGCATCAACGACCGTTTCTTCAAGGGCGGTAACAGCTTCCGGGGCTTCGAGAACGCCGGCATGGGGCCGCGCGACCTCACGACCAACGACGCCTTGGGCGGCAACTTCTACGCCGTGGGAACCATCGAGCTGACCCTGCCGAACGTTCTGCCGGCCCAGTACGGCATCAAGACTTCGCTGTTCGCCGACGTGGGCACCTTGGGCGTGCTGGACAACCGTTACACTCTCGGTACCAACGGCCTGCCGGACACCTCCATCGCCGACGATCTGTCGCTGCGGGCCTCTGCCGGCCTCAGCGTTCACTGGAAGTCGCCGATGGGTCCGATCCGCTTCGACTTCAGCCAGATTCTGAGCAACGAAGAGTACGACCGGACCGAGACCTTCCGCTTCTCGACCTCAACCCAGTTCTAAGCCCGGGCCCTTTGGCCCTAGAAGGTTACCTATGAAAATCCTCGCTATCGGCGCTTTCGCCCTGGCCTCGCTCGTCGCCTCGACCGCTGTCGCCCAGACCCAAGGCCCACAGAACCCCGGCCCCGCGATTCCGGGCGTCTGCGTCTATTTCAACCAGCGCCTGCTGGCGACGTCGACCGCCGGTCAGGCCGTTCAGGCTCGCATGGAGCAGCTGGCGACCGAAGTTCAGGGCGAACTGGCCCCGTACGGCATGTCGATCCAGACCGAGATCAACTCGCTGCAACAGGGCGGCGCCGCCGCTGATCCGGACGGCGCTCGCCGCACGGCCCTGCAGGCCCGCATCACCGAAGCCCAGACCCTGGAACAGACCCGCCAGGACGAGCTGCGCTACACTCTGTCGGAACAGCGCCGCCTGATCTCGGCCGCCGTCGAGCCGATTCTGGTCGCCGTCTATCAGGAGCGCGGCTGCGGCATCCTGCTCGACCGGGAGAGCGTGTTCATCCTGAATCCGGCCATGGACGTTACCGACGTGGTCATCCAGCGCCTGAACACCAGCCTGCCGACGCTGAGCTTCAACCGCCTGCCGGTCCCGGCCCAAGCGGCCCAGTAAGGCGCAGGGCATGACGCCCGACGCCCGCTTCTTCGATACGCTGAGCCCGCTCGGCGTTGACGACCTCGCGGCCCTGACGGGCGGCGAGGTCGTTCGCGCTTCGGATGTCCGCATCGCGCGGGTCGCGCCTCTGGCCACGGCCGACGGGCAGGCCGTGGCCTTCTTGGGTGACCGGAAATTCCTTCAGGCCCTGGGATCCACGGCCGCAGGCTGCGTGATCGTGCCTCGTGAAGCGGTGGAGGCCGCGCCGGCCGGTGCGGCCGTAATCGTATCTAGGACGCCCCAGGCCGCCTGGGCCGCCGCCGCGGTGGCCCTGCACCGGCCTGTCAGCCTGACCGCAACGGGTGCCGCCGAGGTTTGCGAAGACGACACTGTGGTGATCGAGCCCGGCGTGGTTCTGGGGCGGGGCGCACGGATCGGACGCGGCAGCCGGATCGGCGCCAATACGGTGATCGGAACGGGCGTGCAGATCGGTCGCGACTGCGACATCGGCCCGAACGTCACCGTCCGCTTCGCCCTGATCGGCGATCGGGTGAAAATCTATGCCGGCGCCCGCCTCGGCGAGGCCGGGTTCGGTGCAGCGGGCGGGGCGACCGGCCCCGTCGACGTGCCCCAACTGGGGCGTGTGATCATTCAGGACGGCGTGACCATCGGCGCCAATACCTGCATCGACCGCGGCGCTTTCGATGACACGGTGATCGGCGAGAACAGCAAGATCGATAATCTGGTCATGATCGCCCACAACTGTGTCATCGGGCGGAACTGCCTGATCGCGGGTCAGACGGGGATTTCGGGGTCGGTGACGATCGGCGACGGCGTCATGTTCGGTGGCCAGGCCGGAGTCGGCGACCACTTCAGCATCGGCGCAGGGGCGCGCGTTGCCGCCGGTGCGGGCGTGCTGGGCGATATTCCGTCGGGCGAGACCTGGTCCGGTTATCCGGCGAAACCGATCCGTCAGTTCTTGCGCGAGATCGTCTGGGTGTCCAAACAGGCGGGGCGCAAAAGAGAGCGGACGGATGACTGAGCCTGGGGTGACGATCGACTACGCCGAGGTCATGCGCCGGCTGCCCCACCGCTATCCGTTCCTGCTGGTGGACAAGGCCGAGGCCTTCGTGGCGAGCGCCTCGATCACGGGCATCAAGAACGTCACGCACAACGAGCCGTTCTTCCCGGGTCACTTCCCCATCGATCCGGTCATGCCGGGTGTGCTGATCGTCGAGGCCATGGCCCAGACGGGAGCCCTGCTGATGTCCAAGAGCCTGGACGTGGCGGTCGAGGGCAAGGTCATCATGTTCATGTCCATCGACGGCGTCCGCTTCCGGAAGCCTGCACGGCCGGTGATCAGTTGCGCATGAACGTCATTGTGACGAAGCAGCGCGGCGACATCTTCAAGTTCCGGGGCGAGACCTTCATCGACGGCAAACTGGCCGCCGAGGCCGATTTTGCGGCCATGGTGGTCACCGTCGACCAGCCGGCCACGTGAGCGTTCATCCCACCGCCCTGGTGCACCCCGACGCCGTGATCGGCGACGGCGTCGTCGTCGGGCCGTGGTCGACGGTCGGGCCGGGCGTCGTCCTGGGCGAGGGGGTCACCCTGGTCAGCCATGTGGTGGTGCAGCAGGACACGACGGTCGGCGCCCGCACCGTCATCCATCCGTTCGCCGTGATCGGCGGCGACCCCCAGCACAACGGCTACAAGGGCGAGACCGTCCGGCTTGAGATCGGATCGGACAACTCGATCCGTGAGCATGCGACCTTCAACCGGGGCACGCCGCAGGGTTCGGGCGTCACGCGCGTGGGCTCCAACGGCCTGTTCATGACGGGCGCCCACGTCGGCCACGATGCGATCGTCGGGGACAATGTGGTGATGGCCAACAGCGCGACCCTGGGCGGTCATGCGCGAATCGGTGACAAGGTCTTCCTGGGCGGCCTGTGCGCCGTGCACCAGAACGGCCGCGTGGGGCAGGGCGCCATCGTCGGCGGTCTGGCGGCGGTGACGCGCGACGTGATCCCCTACGGCTCGGCCTGGGGCAATCACGCAAAGCTGCACGGACTGAACCTGATCGGGCTGAAGCGGAAGGGCTACGGCAAGGACGCCGTGCGCCGTCTGCTGGCCGCCTTCCGCGATCTGTTCGAGGGCGAGGGCGTGTTTGCCGACCGGCTGCAGAAGGTAGAAACCGAATACGCCGATCTCGTCGAGATCATGGAGATCGTGACCTTCATTCGGGAAGATTCGAAGCGTCCGCTCTGCCTGCCGGGCGACTGAGATGCCGACGCGCGGCCGGCTCGGCCTGATCGCGGGCGGCGGGGCCCTGCCGTTGGCCATCGCGGCCCGGTGCGAGGCCGAGGGCCGGCCGCTGCTCGTCGTGCGCCTGACCAGTTTCGCCGACCCCCATCTGATCCGCTATCCGGGGCTGGAGGCCGGCATCGCCGAGATCGGCAAGGTGCTTTCGGCGTTGAAGGCGGCGGGCTGCACGGCGGTCTGTTTCGCGGGGACGGTGAACCGCCCCGATTTCAAGGCGCTGAAGCCCGATCTGAAGGGGGCGATGGTGCTGCCCGGAATCATTGCGGCGGCGACGAAGGGCGATGACGCCCTGCTGCGCAAGATCCTGTCGGTGTTCGAGGCCGAGGGCTACGCCATCGAGGGCGCCGATGACATTCTCGGCGGCGAGACCCTGCCGGTCGGCGCTCTGGGACGGATGACGCCCGACGAGGATCAGTTGTTCGATCTCAGGAAGGCCCTGCATGTCGCGGAAAAAGCGGGCGAACTCGACATCGGTCAGGGTGCGGTCGTCTGTGACGGGCTCGTGCTGGCGGTGGAGGCGCAGGAGGGCACCGACGCCATGCTCGGGCGCGTCGCGGGTCTGCCCGCAGACCTGCGCGGCGCGGCCGGACACCGGAAGGGCGCTCTGGGCAAGGCGCCCAAGCCGATCCAGGATCTGCGTGTGGACATGCCGGTCATCGGGGCCCGGACTATCGAGATGGCCGCCGCCGCCGGTCTGGCGGGCGTCGGCGGGGTCGCGGGCAAGCTGATCCTGATCGACCGGGACGCGATCATCGCGGCGGCGGATCGGCTGGGCCTGTTCGTCTGGGGCGAGGACCGGCCGTGAAGATCATGCTGGTCGCCGCCGAGGCCTCGGGCGATGCGCTGGGCGCGGGTCTGGCGCAGGCGCTGCGGGCGCTGCGGCCGGATGCCGCCTTCGTCGGTGTCGGCGGACCGAAGATGGCGGCCGAGGGCGTCGATAGCCCCTTCGACATCGCCGAACTGTCGATCCTTGGCTGGCTTGAGGGTCTGCGCGCCTATGGCCGGGTCAAGGCGCGGGTCGCCGACACCGTGGCCCTGGCGGTGCGCGAGCGGCCCGATGCGGTCGTCCTGATCGACAGTTGGGGCTTCACCATCCGGGTGGCCAAGGCCCTGCGCGAGGTGCTGCCGGGCGTGCCCCTGATCAAATACGTCGGGCCGCAGGTCTGGGCGTCGCGGCCGGGACGAGCAAGGACGCTCGCGGGCGCCGTCGATCACCTGCTGGCCCTCTACGCCTTCGACGCACCGTGGTTCGAGCGCGAGGGGCTGGCGACGACCGTGGTCGGGTCGCAGGCTCTGCATGTCGACATGGGCGCGGCCAATCCGGCCGCCTTCCGCGCCGCGCGAGGCATCGCGCCCGACGCGCGCCTGCTGCTCGTCCTGCCCGGAAGCCGGCCGAGCGAGATTCGGCTCATGACGCCCGTCTATGAGGCGGCGATCAAGTCGCTCAAGGCCGCCGATCCAGGGCTTGAGGTCGCCGTGGTCGTCGCGGGCACCGTGGCCGACGACGTCACGGCCCGGATCGCCGCCTGGCCGTTCCGCACCCACGTGGTGACCGAGGCGGACAAGTACGCGGCGATGAAGGCCGCGACCGTGGCCCTGGCCACCAGCGGCACGGTCTCGACCGAGCTGGCGCTCGCGGGCGCGCCCATGGTCATCGGTTACCGGTTCGCGCCGCTCAGCTATGCGATCATGAAGCCCTTCTTCACGGGCAGGTACGCGACCCTGTTCAACCACGCGGCGGACGAGGAAATCGCGCGCGAACTGATCCAGACCGACGCGACGCCCGAGAAGGTCGCGGCCGAGGTCGGACGATTGCTGCGCAATCCGGACGCCCGCGCGGCCCAGACGCGGCGCCAGACGGAGGCGCTGGACTATATGGGTCGAGGCGGCGACGATCCGTCAGCCCTCGCCGCCGAGGCCGTGTTGAAGGTCATCGCGGGGGCCTCTGGATCAAACGGCGCATCCGCCCTAGATTCCGTCCGCTGATCCTTGCTGGATGACCGTCGAATGACTTCTCCCCGACCGCCAAAGAAGAGCGAGACCCTCGAAATCCGGCTGCCGCACGCCTCGAAGCTCGCCTTCATGGAACGCTGCCGGGCGGCCGGCCTGACCGCCAGTGAAGTCGTGCGCGGCATGATCGAGAATGAAGCTCCGACCGCCTACAGGGCGCGACGGACGATGAAGGGCTGGCAGGCCCTGGCGGCGGCGGTCGCAGGAATCGTCATCGGTGCGGTCGCGGCCCCGTCGATCGCCCAGGCCTTGCCGGGATCGCGCGCGGCCTTCGACCGGATGGACGCCAACCACGACGGCGTCGTCTCCTTCGTCGAGTTCCAGGCCCTGGTGCGCTGAGCCTCGCGCCCTACTAGTCCAAGGCGCAGTAGAGGACGGCCCCCCAGATCGCGACAGCGACGAGAGCATATCCGACGCGGTCCCAGAGGGTGCGGCGGGGCGGGGGCGGAGTTTTGTCGAACAGGGGCATCGATCAGGTTCAACCCGAATTGCCTCCGTCCCGAAATCGATTAAACGGACCTCAGTCTGTGAGCTGAGGTCACATGAAGCCCGCCGCCCCGCCGCCACTCAATGCGCTCCGCGCCTTCGAGGCCTTCGCGCGGCATGGCGGGATGACCGCTGCGGCGGCCGAGCTCTGCGTCACCCACGGCGCGGTCAGCCGTCAGGTCGCGGCGCTGCAGGACCAGCTTGGGGTCGCCCTCGTCGTCGGGCCGCGTCACCGCCTGACCTTGACCCCCGCCGGAGCCGAACTCGCCGGGCGGCTTACCGGGGCCTTCGCGACGATCAGCGACGCCGTCGATGCCGCGCGCCGCGACGAACGGCGCGAGATCGAGATTTCCTGCCTCGGCACCTTCGCGTTGAAATGGCTGATCCCGCGCCTGCCGGGATTCATGGCCCAGCACCCCGAGATCCGGGTGCGGGTTTCGGAGTCCTACGCCGCCGTCGATTTCGCCAGGACGCGGATCGACGGCGCGATCCGTATCTTCAACCCGGGCCAGGAGGCGAAGCGGCAGGAGGTCACGCCCTTTCTGCCCCAGTATCAGGGCCCCGTAGGCGCACCCGACGTGACGCCGGCGGGCATGTCTATCGAGACCCTCGGCCGATTGCCGCGCCTGCACGCCTCGACCTTCCGCGAGAGCTGGGACGTCTGGAGCGAACTGGTCGGGCTGCGCCTGCCGCCGGCGCCTCAGGAGCGAGAGTTCCAGCACAACAACTCGATGATCGAGGCCGCCGCCGCCGGGCTGGGCGCAGCCATCGCGCCCTGGGCCTTCGTGGCGCCGGACATCGCTACGGGGCGGCTTGTCGCGCCTTTCGGCTTCGCCGAGCGGCCGTCGAAGTTCGTTTTCCTGCGACCCGAAGGCCATCCGGACGCCTCCGTCGACGCCTTCCGCGACTGGCTGGTCGCGGAAGGAGCCGTCAGTCCGGCACCGCCTATTCCTTCGACAGGTCCTGCCGATTGAACCAGGCGATGGCGCCCGCCAGTGGGACCAGCGTCCACAGGGCCAGGCTGACGATCGCCTTGAGCATCAGGCCTTCGGGCGCGGACGGGGCGCCGACGCCGGCCGTGATCATGGCCTTCAGGCCTTCGAAGGCGAGGCCCGGCAGCAGCAGCATGGACTGCCAACTCGTCGGATCCCACTGCAGGATCGCGAGGCCGGGGCCGCCCAGCAGGCTCTGGGCGAAGCCGAGCACGACCGGCACGAACAGGGCGGCCAGCAACGACCGGGTGAAGACCCCCGCAAGCAGGGCGATCATCGCGTACTGGACGATGCGGATATAGCCGAGAAGCAACAGCAGGCCGAAGTCGCCCGCATCTCCGCCGTCGATGCTGAAGGTGATGTCGTGGCCGTTGATCAGGGCCCCGCTGATCGAGAAGATCATGCCCCCGATCAGGAAGAGGACCATGGCCGCCAAGGTCAGGACCTTGAAGGCGCCGACCTTGCCGAGGATCAGGTTGAGGCGGCTGTTACGCGCGCTGATCAGCCGCCAGGTCTCCCAGCGGTAGTCGCCCGCGTAGAGGGTCGCCGCCCCGATCAGCATGAAGACCAGAATGGCGCCGTTGGCCGCGATGCCCGCGCACTGCACCAGGTCTTGACCCAGGTTGGTCACGGCGATCAACGAGGCGGCGCCGGGCGCCATGTCGGCGGTCATTTCCGCTATCTTCGACCGGGTGATCACGTTGAAGGCGATGCCGCCGATGGCGAAGCCGATGGGCACGAACAGCGCCGACCAGAACACCGCCATGCGGTTGCGGGACAGGCGGTACAGTTCGGAGAGAACGGAATCAGCCAGCATGGATCGTCTCCGGAGTTTGCACGGAGCCGGTCTCGACCATGAAGACGCTCTCCAGATCGGCGCCGACCCATCGGGCCTCGTCGATGTCGACGCCGCCCTGAACCAGGGCGCGCAGCAGGGCAGGGACGTCGGCGCGGGGCAGGGTGGCCAGAACCGCGTCGCCTTCCAGCACGCCCGAGGCGCCCGGCAGGCTGGATACGATCTCCAGCGTCTTCGAGATCGGCGTCACCGACAGCCGCAGTCGCTCGCCCGAGGCGGTCAGTTCCGAGACGGCGCCTTCGCGGACCAGCTTGCCCCGGTTCAGGATGGCGACGCGGTCGCAGACGCGCTGGACCTCCAGCAACTGGTGGCTGGCCAGGACCACGGTGATTCCGTCCTTCTCGGACAGCGACCGGATCAGGGCGCGCATCTCCTGAATGCCGGGCGGATCCATGCCGCTGGTCGGTTCATCGAGAATGACCAGCTCCGGCTCGGTGATCAGGGCGGCGGCGACGCCGAGCCGCTGCAGCATGCCGACGGAGAAGCCACGCACCTTGCGGTCGGCGGCCTCGGTCAGACCGACACGCTCCAGCCAGCCGGCGACCCGCGCCGCATCAGGCTTCAATCCGTGGGCGGCGGACAGCCAGACCAGAACCTGGCGCGCGCTCATGAAGGGCGGGAAGCGCGGCGTCTCGATCATCGAGCCCATGCGGCGCGAGGCCGCGACGTCGCCGATGCGCCCGCCCATGACCGAGGCCTCGCCGTCGGTCGGCCGGATCAGGCCCAGCAGGATGCGGAACAGGGTCGACTTGCCGGCCCCGTTCGGTCCCAGCACGCCGTAGACCCCGCCGCGCGGAATGGTCAGGCTCAACCCGTCCAGTGCGCGAACCGCGCCATAGGTCTTGGTCAGGTTCCGGGTTTCGATCACTGCGGTCATTCCCGACCATCGCCCGGCCAATCCCGCACGGCAAGCGTGTGGAGGATTAAGCTTCCGACAGGTTCGACGGGCCGGATTCTGTTCCTTGTCGTCGCGATATCGACGCCTGCCGATGCAAAACAGGCCCGCAGACGGTTACGAGAAACGCCATCCTCGTATAGGACCCCCTCCCAACGCGTCGATGTGACGGGTTTCAGGCGGTGCAGACTTCAGGAGTGCATGAGATGAGCAGGGTTCTCGTAATCGGGGCGGGGGGCGTCGGCTCCGTCGCCGTCCACAAGATGGCGATGAACGCCGACATCTTTTCGCACATCACACTGGCCTCGCGGACGAAGTCCAAGTGCGACGCCATCGCCGTCTCGGTCAAGGAGCGCACCGGCGTAACCATCGACACGGCAGCCATCGACGCCGACGACGTCGCCGCGACCACGGCCCTGATCAATGCCGTGAAGCCCGAGCTCGTGGTCAATCTGGCCCTGCCGTACCAGGACCTGAACATCATGGACGCCTGCCTGGCGGCCGGGGTCCACTATATGGACACCGCCAACTACGAGCCGCGCGACGAGGCGAAGTTCGAATACAAGTGGCAGTGGGCCTATCAGGATCGCTTCAAGGAAGCCGGTCTGATGGCTCTTCTCGGGTCGGGCTTCGATCCCGGCGTCACGTCCGTGTTCACGACGTACACGAAGAAGCACCTGCTGGATTCGATCGAGACGCTCGACATCCTCGACTGCAACGGCGGCGACACCGGCCTGCCGTTCGCGACCAACTTCAATCCCGAGATCAACCTGCGCGAAGTGACCGCGCCGTCGCGACACCTCGAGAACGGCGAGTGGATCGAGGGCCCGGCCCTGACCAACAAACAGGTGTTCGACTTCGAGGCCGTGGGGCCGAAGAACATGTACCTCATGTACCATGAGGAACTGGAGTCGCTGGCCAAGTTCTATCCGGAAATCAAACGCATCCGCTTCTGGATGACCTTCGGAGACTCCTATCTGAAGCACCTCGACGTGCTCGGGAACATCGGCATCCTCTCGATCGAGCCGATGACCTTCCAGGGCCGCGAGATCATCCCGATCGAATTCCTGAAGGCCCTGTTGCCCGAGCCGTCGTCGCTGGGCCCGCTGACCAGGGGCAAGACCAATATCGGCACCATCGCTACCGGCATGAAGGACGGCGTCCAGAAGACGGTCTACGTCAAGAACATCTGCGACCACGAAGAGGCCTATGCCGAGACCGGCAACCAGGCCGTCAGCTACACCACGGGCGTGCCGGCCATGATCGGCGCCGCCATGATCCTGACGAGCCAGTGGAAAGGCGCGGGCGTGTTCAACATGGAGCAAATGGACCCCGATCCCTTCATGGACATGCTGAACAAGCACGGCCTGCCCTGGAAGGTGCAGGAACTGGACGCCCCGCTGGCGTTCTGATCGATGCACACCCCTTCCGGCGCCATGGAGACGAAGGCGGGCGGGCCCGGCGCGTTCGCCCGCTTCGACCTCGGCCGCGTGCCGTCGCCCTGTTTCGTGGTCGACGAGGCGGCGGTGCGTCGCAACCTCGGCATCCTCAGGGACGTCGGGGCGGCGGGCGGCGCGCGCGTCCTGCTGGCGCTCAAGGCCTTCTCGATGTGGTCGCTGGCCGATCTCGTCGAGGAATACCTGGACGGCGTCTGCGCCTCGGGCCTGTGGGAGGCGCGCCTGGCGCGGGAGTTCTACAAGGGCCACCTGACCACCTACTCGCCCGCTTACAAGGCGGGAGAACTGCCCGAGATCCTGCGCCTGTCGGACACGGTGATCTTCAACACCCCGGCCCAGATCGCGCGTTTCGCCGACCTGATCGCCGAAGCCCGCGCGGCCGGCGAGACCTTCGACATCGGCCTGCGTCTCAACCCTGAACATTCCGAGGCGGAGGTCGCCAAATACGATCCCTGCCAACTCGGATCCCGGCTGGGTTTCCCGGTGTCGCAGCTGAAGCCCGAGCACCTGCGGGGCGTCGACGGCCTGCACCTTCACGCCCTCTGCGAACAGGGGTTCGAGCCGCTGCAGCGCATCTGGACCTCGCTGGAGCCCCGGATCGCGGACGCGCTCGTCGGGTTAAACTGGCTGAACCTCGGCGGCGGCCACCACATCACCCGCGCCGACTACGACCGCGAGGGCCTGAGCGCCTTCCTCAGGACCATCGCCGAACGCCACGCCATCGAGGTCTATATCGAACCCGGCGAGGCCATCGCGCTCGACGCCGGCATCCTGGTCGGAGAGGTCCTCGACACCTTCGACAACGGCCTGCCGGTCGCCATCACCGACATCTCTGCGACCTGCCACATGCCCGACGTTATCGAGGCGCCCTACCGCCCGGCGATGCTGGGCGAGGCTGAGGAAGGCCTCGCCTGGCGCCTGGGCGGCCCGTCATGCCTGGCCGGCGACATCATCGGCGACTATCGCTTCCCCACGCCGCCGGGCGTCGGAACCCGCATCGCCTTCCTCGACCAGGCCCACTATTCGATGGTCAAGACCACGACCTTCAACGGCGTGCCCCTGCCGGCCATCGCCCTGTGGAACTCCGACACCGACGCCCTGCGGCTTGTCCGCGAGTTCGACTGGACCGAATTCCGCGACCGGCTGTCCTGAGCGGCCCGCCCCGAGACATCGCGCCTCCGGTCGGCTAAATCCGCCGTCCCATGTCGATCCTGCATCCCAAGGCGCGCAAGGCCGCCATCGCCTTCATCTTCGTGACGGCGGTGCTCGACATCCTGTCGATGGGCGTGATCATGCCGGTCCTGCCGTCGCTGATCGAGGAGTTCGCGGGCTCCAGCGCTTCGGCCGGCATCTGGAACGGCGCCTTCGTGGCCATGTGGGCCGCGATGCAGTTCCTGGCCTCGCCGGTGATCGGCTCTCTGTCGGATCGTTACGGACGCCGTCCGGTGATCCTGATTTCCTGCGCCGGTCTGGCGCTGGACTGGATGCTGATGGCCCTGGCGCCGAACCTGTGGTGGCTGGCGGTCGGGCGGATCCTCGGCGGCCTGACATCGTCCAGCTTTACGGCCATCTACGCCTACATGGCCGACATCACCGCGCCGGAGAACCGGGCCCGCGCCTACGGTCTGATCGGCGCGGCCTTCTCGGGCGGCTTCGTCCTGGGACCCGTCGTCGGCGGCTTCCTTGGCGAGATCGGCCCGCGCGCGCCCTTCTGGTTCGCCGCCGTCCTGTCCGGGGTTGCCTTCCTGTATGGCCTCTTCATCCTGCCCGAGAGCCTGCCGGTCGAGAAGCGAATGGCCTTCAGCTGGCGGCGCGCCAATCCCATCGGCGCCATGAGCCTGCTGCTGCGGCATGTGGAGCTGACCGGCCTCGCGGCGGTGAACTTCCTGCTCTACTTCTCCCACCACGTGTTTTCGGCGATCTTCGTCCTCTACGCCATGCACCGCTACGGCTGGGGGCCGCGCGAGGTCGGGCTGCTGCTGGCCGGCGTCGGGGTCATCGACATGGTCATGCAGGGCACGGTCGTCGGGCCGGTCACCAAACGGCTGGGCGACCGCAACACCATGCTGGTCGGCTTCGTCGGCGGGACCATCGGCATGGCCATGATGGGCTGGGCCCCGAACGGCGTCTGGTTCGCGCTGGCCATGCTGCCCAACGCGCTGTGGGGTCTGGCCATGCCGACCATGCAGGCCCTGATGACGCGTCAGGTCGGCGACGACGAACAGGGCCAGCTCCAGGGCGCGAACAACTCTGTCGCCTCCATCGCGGGCATCGCCTCGCCCCTGTTCTTCGGCTGGGTCTACGCCATGTCGGCCGGGTCCAATGCCTGGCTGCCGCATCCGGGCACGGCCTTCTTCATGGCCGCCGTCGTGCTGGCCGCGGCGGGTCTGCTGGGCTGGCGCGTGGGCGTGAAGGCCGAACGCGCCGAGGCTGCAACGCGCGCGCCTTGATCCAGCCCGAAAGCAGGACAGATATACAGGCCTCGACATGGCTCATTTCCGGACTGCAATGAAGACCTCGATGATCGCCCTCGCGGCCTGCCTGACGCTGGCGGCTTGCGGCAACGCCAACTCCACCAGGGCCCAGGACGGCGTCTTCGCCGAACTGACCCAGCGCCAGACCCCCACCGACTCCACCTCGATGAAGCAGAGCTTCGCCCCGGTGGTGCGCGAGGCGGCGCCCGCCGTGGTCAACATCTCGGCCCGCTCGATCCAGCGGGTCCAGGCCGACCCCTTCTTCCAGATGTTCGGCGGCGGCATGCCCCAGCAGCGGGTGGCGGAATCCGCCGGTTCCGGTGTCATCGTCCGCTCCGACGGCATCGTGGTCACCAACAACCACGTCATCGAGGGCGCCCAGCAGATCCGCGTCGTCCTCAACGACCGGCGCGAGTATCCGGCCGAGGTCATCCTCGCCGACGAACGCTCCGACATCGCCGTCCTCAAGCTTCAGGGCGTCACGGAGCAACTGCCCGTCCTGGCCATCGACGACCGCGAGCAACAGGAGGTCGGCGACCTCGTCCTGGCCATCGGCAATCCGTTCGGCGTCGGCCAGACCGTGACCAACGGCATCATCTCGGCCCTGAACCGGACGGAGACCGGAATCTCCGACAGCGGCTCCTTTATCCAGACCGACGCGGCCATCAATCCGGGCAACTCCGGCGGGCCGCTGGTCGACATGGACGGTGACGTCATCGGCATCAACACGGCCATCTTCTCGCGCTCGGGCTCGTCCGCGGGCGTCGGTTTCGCGGTGCCCGCCTCGATGGTGCGGCGCGTGGTCGATTCGGCCCTGGGCGGCGAGACGGCCGTCGTTCGTCCCTGGCTGGGCGTGAAGGGCGACACCGTCTCGTCCGATATAGCCCGCTCGCTGGGCATGGCCCGGCCTCAGGGCCTGATCGTCACCGCCATCTATTCGGGTGGGCCGGGCGCACGCGCGGGCCTGCGCGAAGGCGATGTCATCACCGCGCTCGACGGCGCCGAGGTCCATGATCAGGCAGGCCTGAACTTCCGCGTCGGCACGAAGAGCCCCAACGAGGCCGTAGCCGTCACCGTCCTCCGCGACGGCCGCAGCCAGACCCTCAATGCCCGTGTCCAGCCTCTGCCCGGCGATGCCAAGGGCGATGGTGAGGTCATCCAGCAGGGTCCCTTCGCGGGCGCCGAGATCGCGGTCCTGAATCCGGCGCTGGCCGACCGGCTGGGCGGTGATCCCTTCGCCAGCGGGGCCATCGTCACCAATGTCGGGGGCCGAACCGCCGCGCGCGCCAACGGCTTCCAGCCCGGTGACGTGGTGACCCAGATCGATGGCCGGCCTGTGCGCGATATCGCCGCCGTCCGCCGGGGCTCGCGCGGATCCGAGGTGACCATCCAGCGTCAGGGCCGGGTCATGACCGGCCGGGTCGGCTACGCTGGCTAAATCCCCGTCTTCGGTCCCATGAAGGACCAGACGTGGCCATACGGGTCGGTCATCTTGCCGTGGCGGCCATAGAAGTCGTCCTCGGCCGGACGGATCGTGATCGCGCCCCTGGCCGAGGCCCGCGCCATCCAGGCGTCCACGTCGTCGACAGCCAGGGCGATCGAGACGGTCGTGCTGCCCAAGGTCCGCGGGGCCTGCGCGCCGATGCGGTCCTGCACCTCGGGGAACTCGTCGGCGAGGTAGATGACCCCGCCGTTGACCGACAGGCTGGCGTGTCCCACCCGACCGTCGTCCTGATCGTAGCGGGCGGTGACCTCGGCCCCCAGGGCGGCGCAGTACCACTCCACCGCCGCCGGACCGTCGTGCACCATCAGATAGGGCGTGACTGGCGGATCGGGCGGGACATGGGTCATCTCAACCTGCCTTCACGGGGCCGGACACGGACCAGCAATGGCCGAACGGGTCCTTTACCTGGCCGTAGCGTGCGCCCCAGAACTGGTCCGAAAGCGGAAACACCGGCACAGCCCCGGCCGCCAGCGCCCGATCCCACCAGGCGTCGGCGTCATCGACCTCCAGATGCAGTGTTACGCCCACGGGGGTGATGTCGATCTTGCCATCGTGTTCCGGAAACTCGTCGTGCAGCAACAGACCGCCGCCGTTGATGATCAGGTGGGCGTGCATCAGCCGCTCACCGTCCTCGGCCAGCATCTTCGACTGGACGACCGCTCCGAACGCCCGGCCATAGAATTCCAGCGCCGCTTCGCCGCCGCGCGACGGGATGGTGATATGCGGGGTCACGCCCGGCATGGGGGTCGGCGCATCGGTCATGGCGTTCTCCTTCGTAGCCAGACTAACGCGTGAAATCGGCGTTGCGAACGCCTACATCCGAGAGTTCATGACCGACCTGTTCGAAGCCTCCGGCATCCATCCCCCCGACGCGCCGCTGGCCGACCGCCTGCGTCCCGCGACGCTCGACGAGGTGGTGGGGCAGGATCATCTGCTGGGCGAAGGCGGGCCGATCCGGCGCATGATCGAGGCCGGCCGTCTGGGCTCGATGATCCTGTGGGGGCCGCCCGGCACCGGCAAGACCACCATCGCCCGCCTGCTCGCCAGGGCCGCGGGGTACCAGTACCAGCAGATCTCGGCCGTCTTCTCCGGCGTCGCCGACCTGAAGAAGGCGTTCGAACAGGCCCGCATGCGCCGCGCCGCCGGCCAGTCCACCCTGCTGTTCGTCGACGAAATCCACCGCTTCAACCGCGCCCAGCAGGACGGCTTCCTGCCGTTCGTGGAGGAGGGGGTCGTCACCCTCGTCGGGGCCACGACCGAGAACCCGTCGTTCGAGCTCAACGGCGCCCTTCTGTCGCGCAGCCAGGTCTTCGTGCTCAAGCGGCTGGACGATGTGGCGCTGGATCTGCTGCTCTCTCGCGCCGAGGCGCAGGAGGGGCAGGACCTGCCGCTGACGCCCGAGGCGCGTCACGCCCTGACGGCCCTGGCCGACGGCGACGGCCGCTACCTGCTGACCATGGCCGAGACCCTGTTCGCCCTGCCGCCCGAGCCCGTGCTGGACGTCCAGGCCCTTGCGGGCACCCTGCAACGCCGCGCGCCCGCCTACGACAAGTCGAGGGAGGAGCACTACAACCTCATATCCGCGCTGCATAAATCGGTGCGCGGTTCTGACCCCGACGCGGCCCTCTACTGGCTGGCGCGGATGCTGAACGGCGGCGAGGATCCTCTGTATCTGGCCCGCCGCATCGTTCGCATGGCGGTCGAGGACATCGGCGAGGCGGACCCCCTGTCCATCATGGTCGCCAATGCGGCCAAGGACACCTACGACTTCCTGGGCAGTCCCGAGGGCGAATTGGCCCTGGCCCAGGCGGTGGTCCATCTGGCGACGGCGCCCAAGTCCGTCGCCGTCTACGAGGCCTTCAAGGCCGCGAAACGTGCGGCCTCCGAAACCGGCTCCCTGATGCCGCCGGCCCACATCCGCAACGCCCCGACGAAGCTCATGAAGTCGCTCGGCTACGGCAAGGGCTACCAGTACGACCCGGACACGGAGGAGGGCTTCTCCGGCGCGAACTTCTTCCCCGACGAGATGGAGCGAAGGACCTTCTACAAGCCGAAGGGCGAGGGCCACGAAGAGAAGATCAAGGCGCGGCTGGAGCGCTGGGCCCGAAAGCGGGCGGATATCCGGTCAAAGGCTGAGTGATCGCTGTTCATTGTCGAACGCCCGCGACCGGCATAGCTTCGCCGTTCAAGGGATCCTTGGGAGGGGACGATGGCTGACGGAATGAAGACGCCCTGGCATCTGTGGCTGGTGGGCGTGCTGAGCCTGCTGTGGAATGCGTTCGGCGGATACGACTTCATCATGACCAATACCCAGGGCGAGACCTATATGCGCGCCTCGGGCATGACCCAGCCGATGATCGACTATTTCAACGCCATGCCGACGTGGATGTATGTGCCTTGGACGCTCGGGGTCTGGGGCGCGATCACCGGCTCGGTTCTGCTGCTGTTGCGGATGAAATGGGCGGTCCACGCCTTCGCCCTGTCCGTGATCGGCGCCGTCACCAGCCTGATCTTCGGCTTGATGAACCCCATGCCCGGCCTTCCGCCTGAACTGGCCGTCATGGCGTATATGCCGTGGATCATCGCCGTGATCGCTGCCCTTCTGCTTTGGTACGCCTGGGCCATGGGCAAGCGCGGCGTTCTCCGCTAACCGGCGGGGGTGTCCGACCGCACCCCCGTCACCCTGTCGCCCGAAGAAATCGCCGCCGTCCGCTCGTGGGTCATCCACGAGGACGCCTCGACGATCGCCTTCGCAAAGCCCGCAGGCCTTTCCAGCCAGGGCGGCCGCATCCAGGTGCACACCCTGGACGATCTGCTCTGGGCCTTCGCGCGCTCGAACGGCAAGCGGCCGGATCTCGTGCACCGGCTCGATCGCGACACTTCCGGTGTGATCCTCGCCGCCAAGACCAAACCCGCCGCCGGCTTCCTCGGCAAGGCGATCCAGGCCCACAAACTGACCAAGACCTATCTGGCCTTGGTCTCGGCCGCGCCCGAACCCGCGAGCGGCGACATCAACCTCCCCCTGGTCCGTCAGGAAATCGGCCGTGAAAGCTATATGCGCGTCGCCGCCTTCGACGCGAAGGGCGCGCAGGGGTCGCGCAGCAAGTATCGCACCCTGTCGTCGAGCGAGGACGGCGCCCTGGTCGAGTTGCAACCGTTCACCGGCCGGATGCATCAGTTGCGCGTCCACATGGCCCACGTCGGCCGCCCCCTGGTCGGAGATGTCCGCTATGGCGGCGCCCTGACGGCGGCGGGTCGAGGCGCGCCCCGACTGATGCTGCACGCTGCATCGCTGAGGTTCCCGCACCCCGACGGCGGCGAACGCACGGTCACCGCAGAACCACCTGAAGACTTCCGGACCTTGGCCGAAGCGATGGGGCTGAAAATCTGAACCCTTCTCCCGCAAGGGGAGAAGGAAGCCAAGCGGTACCCATCAACGGACGCGTCGATTTGCTCAATCAAATCAAGGCTCGGCCCTGACGAGAGCTCTTTTACCCATCACACCCTGAAACGCCCCCATACTGATCCCTTTCGTGCGGAGAGGATCACCATGGGCGTTTTCGGGTTCGGCCAACCGGACTCTGTGGACTATCTGGACTCGAATTTCCGGAGTCTCGTTCGTCGGGAACGCCTCTACCGCCCGCAGCGCTTAGCTGGAGAAAGGACTATGCCCATGATCCGCACCCTCGTCATCGCCACGGCCGCCCTCAGCCTCGCCGCCTGCGCCAGCCTAGCCCCCTACGGACCCCAGCGCGGGCCGAACGGGCAGGGATACTCGGAACAGCGGATCGAGAGCGACCGCTACCGGGTCAGCTACAACGGCGTCGGCGCGCCCGGTCCGGTCGCCGACATGGCCCTGCTGCGCGCCGCCGACCTGACCATCGAACAGGGCTATGACTGGTTCGAGGTGACCCAGCGCTATGTCGACGGCCGCCCCGACAGCGCCGGCGGCTTCCGGCCCAGCGTCTCGGTCGGCTATGGCGGCGGTTCGGGCCGTTACGGCGGTTACCGCTATTCGTCGTCCGGCGTGGGCGTCGGCGTGGGTCTGAATTTCGAAGGCCCGTCCGCGACCTCGACCGTGCTGGAAATCAGACTCGGTCGCGGCGCTCGCCCGGACCGGGGCGAGGCCTATGAAGCGCGGGAGGTGCGCTACTCGCTCAGCGGCCGCGAGTGAGGGCGCGGTATTCGACGAGGCGCTCCTTGTCGCGCCGGACCTGGTCGCCGATCGTGTTGTCGACGTCCAGCGAGGCGTAACGGACCCAGCCGTCGACGCCGAGCTTGTCCTTCACCGCCGCCGTCGGCGTCTGCCAGTTGAAGTAGGAGAGCCAGGAGACCAGCAGCCCCATCGCCAGTGCGACCAGTTGCAGGATCCGGAAGCCGACCTCGTTGGCGGCGGGGGCGGGCCAGAAGGCGAAGACGGCAAGCCAGACCAGCAGCACGAACGGCGTCGTGATCCGCCCGACCCAACGCATCCAGTAGCGTTCCCGGCGGGTCCGCCACAGGGTCATCTGGGCGAATTTCTCAAGATATTCCATGCGTGCGCCGATCCACATGACAAGGCGCGTGAGGAACAGGGCACGCTGGCCCCAGCCCTTGCCGTCGGTGGCGAACTGGGTCTCGGCCTGATCGGACAGCGCCCGCGCGTTGGTGAACAGGTTCTGCAGCTCCCGGGTCCGCTGAACCACCTCGCGGGACAGTTCGTAGGAATCGTTCTCCAGCCGGAACCGGTACTGGACGAACAGGATGGAGGAGACGCCGAAGAAGATGCCGACCGTGATCAGCATGCCCAGAACCGCCAGGCCCAGCCCCTGCGGTTGACCGCCGGTCCATTCGGCGAAGAGGCCTGGCCCGAGGATCGCCATCGCCGCAAAGGCGACCAGCGACAGCCCCTGGGTCAGACGCTTGGTGATCACATGCACCCGCAAGGCATTGAAAACGCGACGGCCATATCCGTAAATCCGGCCGCGAATGTCGGCGTCGGCGGGGAAGCGTTCCTCGATCTGGCGATTGAACAGGACGTGGAACCGGTCCGGCTTGTTCTCGGTCTCCCAGAACGGAAAGATATCCAGCGGCTGGTTGAAATACTGGTCGATATTGGCCGAGATCACCGCGATCGCGGCGGGATCCAGTGTGAAATAGTCGCTTTCCTGAATGGGTCTCAGGATTCCGTCGTCCGAGATCGTCGGGTTCGGCTGGGGCGGCGGCGTGGCGGGCGGAGCGGTGCGCGGAATGGTGTCGGCGGGCGCAGCGAGGGGCGCTTCCGGCAAGTGCGGGATCGGCTCCACTGTCGGATGCGGCGCGTTATGATCGTCGTGCGACATGACGGACGGTGTGACCCTTGCGAACTACGGCGCGACTTTGATGCCAACGACAGCGCGGGGCGAGAGGCTTCCCTCCCAACGCGAAGCTTGGGTATCGCCGTTAACCCTGTAACGCGGCAAGTGAAGTTTCGGTCAGGTGACGCGAGGCTGCGTCGCGCTATAAGGCCCCGATTATGACAAGACTTCTTCTGGTCGCCCTCGGCGGAGCGCTGGGCTCCATGGCGCGCTACGGCGTGGGACTGGGCGCCGCTCGCCTGTTTCCCGCGTCTAGCTGGCCTTGGGGCACGCTGACGGTCAATGTCGTCGGCGGTCTGGCCATGGGCCTGCTGGTCGGCTGGATGGGCCTCAGGGCCGGGGCAGGGCAGGAGGCGGCGCGCGTCTTCGCCGCCGTGGGCGTGCTCGGCGGCTTCACCACCTTCTCGGCCTTCTCGCTCGAGACGGCTCTGATGATCGAGCGGCGTGAATACGGTCTGGCGGGCGCCTATGTCCTGCTGTCGGTGGTGCTGGCCGTCGCGGCCCTGATGGCCGGACTGATGCTGGCCCGCCGCGAATTCGGAGACGCCTTGTGAGCTATGACCCCAACGACACCGCGCCCGAGGCCCCTGCGCCCAAGGGCCCGGTCGGCGCCCGCGAGGCCCAGATCCTCTATGTCGCCGAGGCCGAGGACGGCATCCGGCTGGATCGCTGGTTCCGCCGACGCTGGCCGCATCTGTCCAACATCCAGGTTCAGAAGATGGCGCGCGGCGGCCAGATCCGCGTCGACGGCGCCCGCATCAAGCCCGAAGGCCGACTGACCGCCGGCGCCGCCGTGCGCGTGCCGCCGATCCCCGAGCCGATCGTCCGGGCGCCCGGCGAGCATATGGCGCTTACCCCCGCCGACATCACCTTCGCCAAGTCGATGGTCATTTATGAGGACGACCTGGTCATCGCCCTGAACAAGCCTTGGGGTCTCGCGGTCCAGGGCGGGACCAAGACGACGCGCCACGTCGATCGGCTGCTGTCGGCCTGGGGCGAGGGCATGGACCGGCCGCGTCTGGTGCACCGGCTGGACCGCGACACCTCGGGCGTTCTGCTGCTTGGAAAGGGACCCGAGGCGGCCAAGCGACTGGCGGGCGCCTTCGCACGGCGTCAGGCCAAGAAGACCTACTGGGCCATCGTCATGGGGATGCCCAAGCCGAACGCGGGCCAGATCGACCTGCATCTGAAGAAGTCCGGCATCAACGACTACGAGATCATGCGCCCGGCCGAGCCCAAGGAGAACGGCGCCGAGCCTGCCGAGACCGCTTTCGCCCTCATCAGTCATGCGGGCCAGCGGGCCTCGTGGATGGCGCTGCGGCCCTTCACCGGGCGGACGCACCAGTTGCGGGCCCACATGAAGGCAATCGGCCACCCCATTCTGGGAGATCCCAAATACGGCGACGAGAAATCCACCGAACTCAGCGGCCCGCTGAAGCTGCAACTGCATGCGCGGCGGATCGAGCTGGATCACCCGTCCGGCGGCAAGCTGATCGTCGAGGCGCCGATCAGCGCCGAACTGCGCGCCGGATTCCAGCATTTCGGCTTCGACGAGAGCGAGGCCGACTACGACCCCTTCGAGGGCGTGAAGCGTCAGCGATGACCCGGCCGCTCGCAGTCTTCGACATCGACGGCACCCTCGTCGACAGCCGCGCCTCCATCCTTCAGGCGGCGACGGATGCCGCGCGCGAGCTGGGTCTGCCCGACCCCGAGTATGATCGGGTGCGTCAGATCGTAGGTCTTAGCCTTCCGCACGCCCTGGCGGTGCTGGAGCCGGGCCTGACGCCGGAGGAACTGGAGCGGTTCACCGAGGGGTTCCGGGCGAGCTTCAACCGGCTCTACGCCTCCGGTCACGAGGAGCCGCTGTATCCGGGCGCCATGGAGACCCTGCGCCGCCTGCATAAAGACGGCTGGCGGCTGTCGCTGGCGACGGGTCAGAACCGGCGCGGCGTGGCGCGGAACCTGGCGCGGGCAGGGTGGGCGGAGATCTTCGTCTCGTCCCACTGCGCCGAGGACGGGCCGGGCAAGCCGGATCCGGCCATGCTGCATGCGGCGATGACGGCTTGTGGCGCGGACGCGGCCTCGACAGTCATGATCGGCGACACGGCGCACGATATCTCGATGGCCGTCGCGGCCGGGGTCCTGCCTCAGGGCGTGGCCTGGGGCTTTCATACGCCTCAGGAACAGTTCGCCGCCGGCGCCCTTCATGTCGCCACCGACTTCGACGATCTCGAAGCCGCTTTGGACCGATTTGCCGCACGAGCCTTCGCATGAGCCATATCCCGCCGCTCGACCCCATGGTCGCCGCCAAAAAAGGATTCCGCGAATCCGAGGAGCGGCTGAAGCGCTTCTGGAAGGAGGCTTCCGCAGCCGCGGAAGAGGCGGGCGGCTGGGTCGTTCTGCTTGACGGGCGCGCGCCCAAGACGCCGGCACACAACCGCTTCCTGCTGCCGACCGAGGCCGCCGCGCGGATGGTCGCCGACGAGTGGGGCGCGCAGGGGGAGTTCATCGAGCCGGGGACCATGCCGGCGACGCGGATCGCGGCCACGGCCATCGACCGGGTCGCCGTCACGCGCGAGCCGGTGGCCGAGGAGATCGCCGCCTATGTCGGGTCGGACCTGCTCTGCTACCTCGCCGAACACCCGACGCCGCTGGTGGCGGAACAGGCGAAGGCCTGGGCGCCGTGGCGCGAGTGGGCGGAGCGCGAACTGGGCGTCGTGGTCCAGCCGACCTCGGGGATCGTCCATGTCGAGCAGCCGCCGGAGAGCATCGCCACCGTGCGGGAGCTGGCGCTGGAACTCGACGACTTCCGCCTGACCGCCCTGGCCATGGCTGTGCCGCTGCTGGGGAGCGCGATCCTCGGACTGGCGATGCAGCGCAGGGCGCTGTCGGGGGAGGATGCCTTCGAAATCAGCCGGATCGACGAAGCCTTCCAGGAGCGTCAGTGGGGCGTCGATGCCGAGGCCGGGGAACGGACCGCCGCACGCCGGGCGGAGGCGGTGCTGATCGACCGCTGGTTCCGCGCTCTCGGCTGAGGAAGTGACTAGACTTGGGCCTTCGCCTGAGTGATTCGACCGCCCATGACCATCCACACCCCTCCGCCCGAAGGCGGCCGCATCGTCGACGAGCCGATGGGCGACGCCCTGTCGCGGCGTTATCTGGCCTACGCCCTGTCGACGATCACCAATCGGGCGCTGCCGGACGTGCGCGACGGGTTCAAGCCTGTGCACCGGCGGATCATGTACGCCATGCACCAGATGCGGCTGAACCCGCAGGCGGCGGCGCGGAAGTGCGCCAAGGTCGTCGGCGAAGTGATGGGCACCTATCACCCGCACGGCGACGCCTCTATCTACGACGCCCTGGTCCGCCTGGCCCAAGACTTCGCCCAGCGCTATCCGCTGGTCGACGGACAGGGGAACTTCGGCAATATCGACGGCGATAACGCCGCGGCCATGCGCTACACCGAGTGCAAGCTGACGGCGGCGGCGGTGTTGCTGATGGACGGAATCGATCAGGATTGCGTGGACTTCCGGCCCACCTATGACGATCAGGACGAGGAGCCGATCGTCCTGCCGGCCGGGTTCCCGAACCTTTTGGCCAACGGATCGTCGGGCATCGCCGTGGGCATGGCGACCTCGATCCCGCCGCACAACGTGGGGGAACTGATCGACGCCTGTCTCCTGCTGCTGGAGAAGCCCGAGGCGACGACCTCAGAGCTGGCCGAGATCGTGCCGGGGCCGGACTTCCCGACCGGGGGCGTGGCGGTCGAGGGGCACGCCTCGATCCTGGAGGCCTATGAGACGGGGCGGGGCGGGGTCCGTCTGCGGGCACGCTGGGAGCGGGAGCCGCTGGAGCGGGGCGGCTATCAGATCGTCATCACCGAGGTCCCGTATCAGGTCCAGAAGGGCAAGCTGATCGAAGCCTTGGCCGAGCTGATCGAGCAGAAGAAGGCTCCGCTGCTGGGCGACGTGCGCGACGAGTCGGCCGAGGACATCCGCGTCGTCATCGAGCCCAAGAGCCGCAACATCGACGCCGACAGCCTGATGGAGAGCCTGTTCCGGTTGTCGGATCTGGAAATCCGCTTCCCGGTCAACATGAACGTGCTGGACGCGACAGGCACGCCTCGGGTGATGGGGCTGAAGGCCTGTCTGCAGGCCTTCCTCGATCACCGGCGCGAGGTGCTGAACCGGCGGTCGCAATGGCGGATCGAACGGGTCGAGAAGCGGCTGCACCTGCTGGAGGGGCTCAGGATCGTCTTCCTGAACCTCGACGAGGTCATCCGCATCGTTCGCGAGGAGGAGACGCCCAAGGCCGTGCTGATCGCGCGGTTCGGCCTGACCGAAGTCCAGGCCGATTACATTCTCGACACCCGTCTGCGTCAGCTGGCGCGAATCGAGGAGATGGCGATCGAGAATGAATACAAGGCGCTGGCTGAGGAACTTGCGAACCTGCAGGCGCTGTCGTCCTCGCCCGCCAAACAGTGGAAGAAGATCGGCCAGGAACTGGCGGCGACGCGCAAGGCCCTGGTCTCGCCGCGGCGTACGACGATCGCCGAGGCGGTGGACGCCTCCGCCTTCGTGCCCGCCGAGGCCTTCATTCCGCGCGAGGCGATCACCGTGATCCTGTCCGAGCGCGGCTGGATCCGGGCGGTGAAGGGCAAGGTCGAGGACCCGTCGGAGCTGAAATTCAAGGAGGGCGACTCGCTCGGCTTCCTCGTGCCGGCCTTCACGACCGACAAGCTGCTGGTGGCTGCGTCCGATGGGCGTGTCTTCACGGTAGGGGCTGACAAGCTGGCCTCCGGACGCGGGCACGGCGAGCCGCTGAGGCTGATGATCGACCTGGAGGAGAGCGCGGGGATCGTCGCGGTTCTGGCGCATCAGCCGGGGTCGAAGCTGCTGATGGCGTCGAAGGCCGGCTACGGCTTCATCGCCCCGGAGGATGAGCTGCTGGCCCAGAAGCGGGGCGGAAAACAGGTCCTGAACGGCGACCTGCTGGCCGTGATCCGGATCACAGGCGATCACATCGTGACCATCGGCGAGAACCTGAAGACCCTGATCTTCCGCGCCGAGGAACTGCCCGAGATGGGCCGCGGCAAGGGGGTGAAGCTGCAGTCGTTCAAACAGGGCGGACTGACTGACATCGCGGTCTTCATCGGCGAGGCCGGACCGGAGTGGGTCGACGGCGGCGGGCGTCGCCGGAACTGGCCGGACTGGAAGGACTGGCTGGGCAAGCGCGCCGGGGCCGGCCGGATGGGGCCGCGAGGCCTGAGGAAGTTCCGGTGACTCCGACCCTCTACGGCATCCCCAACTGCGACACGGTCAAAAAGGCGCGGGTCTGGCTGGACCAGCACGGCCGGGCCTTCGCCTTCCACGACTACAAGAAGGCGGGGATCGACCGGGCCTCGCTGGAGGGCTGGGTCGCCGAGCATGGCTGGGAGATCGTGCTCAACAGGAACGGCACGACGTTCAAGGCGCTGGATGCGGCGAACAAGGCGGACCTGAACGCCGACAAGGCCATCGCTCTGATGCTGGCCCACCCATCGATGATCAAGCGGCCGGTGCTGGACCTGCGCGACCGGACGATCGTCGGATTCAAGCCGGAGATCTATGAGGCGACGTTCGCGGGCTGAGCTTCGTCCGTTTCGTCATGACGAGCGCAACGTGACGAAACGCGACGAAACGGACGAAGTCGGAAAAATCACCAACGAAGTCAGCGATGGCGTCCTGGCGTGCCGATCAGATTCGGACGAACGGCGTCGAGGCATGTTGACGTGTCAAAGACCTGATCGATGACATGGTGCGGTGGTGTCGCTACCGCAAGGGAGATTTAGGAAATAAATCCTGAATCCGCAGCTCCGCCCATCCCCGCCCTGGCCCGTTTGCGCCGCTCTTCAGGTGGGGAATGAGCGAAAGACAGTGATCAGCCCTCGACGTCGGTTTCCGGGCGGTCGTGGCCGTCGGCGCGTTCGGTGACCCAGTCGCCGTTGATGTCGGCGTACTCGATCATCGCATTGTCGTCCGACACCTTCTGCTCGCGCGCGGCGCGGACGGCGGCGGCCTTGGCGGCGTCGTGGTCGGGGAAGGTCTCGGAGAAGGTGTCGCCGACCTTGTAGGCCCAGCCGCCGTCGTGTTCGACGATGCGATAGGTGACGTGGCTCATGGCGGTTCTCCGGTTGGACCTTGGACCTCAATGACATTTTCTTCGCCGCCGTGCATCCATTCGTGGAGGCGGCGCCGACTACCCTGTGAAAGCGCGGGCGACGGGCCGGCGCACAGGGGGTGAAGGACGATGGTCGAACTGTTCCAAGGTTATTGGTGGCTTCTGTTCCCGCTCGGGTGGTTCATCTTCGGCGGCTTCAACGCGATGGTGAACTACTACCGCCAGAAGAACGTGCTGAAGATCATCAAGACCTATGCCGACCGGGGCGAGCAGCCGCCGGAGAGCCTGCTGAAGATCGTCGAACAGCCGCTCGACGATCGCCACGAGTACACGCCCTCCACGCGGATGGACGACGGCAACTGGTTCTCCGTCGTGCTGTTCGGGATTATGGCCGTGGGCTTCGGCTACGCCAGCTGGTCGAACATTTACGGGGCGGGGGACGCCTTCCTGATCGTGGCCTTCGTGATGGGCGCCCTGGCCGCGGCCTCGCTGGTCTCGAGCCTGCTCGGCCGTCGACGCCGCCGGGACTGATGTCGGTCCGTGGGGGACAGGATGATGCAAGGCTCCTTGGGGGATGCCGAGCTGGTTCGCGCGGCGCGCGCCGGCTCGGACGCCGCCTTTGCGCGGCTGGTCGAGCGGCATCAGGCGCCGGTGCGCGCCTTTCTGAGACGGCTTCTTGGGCGCAACTGGGACGAGGCGGACGACCTGGCTCAGGACGTGTTCGTGACGGCCTGGGCCTCTCTGGGGCGGCTGAAGAATCCGGCCGGGCTGCGGTCCTGGCTGTTCGGCATCGCCTGGCGCAAGGGGCAGGACCGGATACGGTCGGGGCTGAGGTCGCAGGCGCGCGACCGGTCGTGGCTGGACGAGACGGCGCCGTCCGGGGGGATTTCGGAAGAGGACCGGCTGGCGCTGGCCGATGCGATGGCCGGTCTACCGGCCGATCAGAGGGCCTGCGTCGCCCTGTGTATGGCCGACGGCTGGTCGCATGCGGAAGCGGCCGAGGCGCTGGGCCTGCCGCTGGGGACCGTGAAGTCCCATGTCACGCGGGGCAGGGCGCGGTTGCTGGCCGTGCTGACGGGAGGTTCCGATGACGCCTGAGGACCGGCTGAACGCATTCTTCGCCGAGGCGACGCCGCCCGCGCGCGACTTCGCTTTTCAGGCCGGGGTGGCCGAGCGCGTCGCTCGCCGGCGGGCTTTCGCCACCGTGGGCGCCCTGATCCCCTCGACCATCGCGGCCATCGTCCTGTGCTGGGCGGTGGGGCCGATGATGGGGCCGGTGGTCGAGGGGCTGGGCCAGACCCTGGCGCCGGCTGCCGCCATCCTGGGCCTGACGGGTCTGGGTGTTGTCGTGCTGCTGGCTTCGGCGCGGCGGCTGCGGCGGGCCTAGCCTTCGATGGGGCCGCTCAGATAGCCGAGGCACTCCTGCTTCACCTCGGCGAGCGCCGGATCTGTGACGGCGGTGACGGCCGCGACGGCTGTGGCGTTCTCAGTTCCGCTCTCGCAGGTCAGTTCGCTGGCGCCGCCCGTGGCCTTCAGGACGGCCAGGACGCCCGGCGCGTTCTTCGTCAGGGCCTGGTAGAGCGCGTCGGACAGGCCTTCACCGTACAGTCCGTCGGCGAGGGGCCGGAAGGCCTGGGCCACCTGGAGCCACTGGCCGTCGCCGGTCGCGACGCCGGCGGTCACCTTGTCGTAGCCTGAAGGATCGGCCGGGCCGGTCAGGACGGCCAGGGTGTGGCCCGCGCCGTCGGCGGCGATCAGGTTCAGGACGTGGTCGGCGGTCAGGACCTGGGGCCGGGTCTCGGCTGGAACGACTTCGGTCCCGGTCTCGTCGATCGTGTCCGTTCGGGGCGAACACCCGGTCGCGAGGACGGCGCACAGGGCGAGCGGCAGAAGGCGGATCGACATAACAAACTCCGGGAGCGCAGGGGCGGACGGGAGGCTAGGAGGGTCTTCGTCGGTGCGCCAGTGGGCCGGGCAGGGGCCCATCGGGGTCAGACGCCGGGTTACGAAGATTTCATGTCGGAAATCGCATCTGTTCAGGCTCGCCGCAGCCTCTTGTGATCAGAAGGCTCGGGCATCAGGCTCGGCCGAGATATTCAAAGGACTGAATAATGGACGGCATGGAAGTACTGATCCCCTTGGCTCCCTTCATCATGGTCATCGCGATCGTGGTCGTTCCCGCCATCCTCAAGAGCAGGGAACGCAAGGAGATGCAGGCGACGTTGCGCGCGGCCATCGAGAAGGGGCAGCCCCTGCCGCCCGAGGTCATCGAAGCCCTGTCGAAGGACAACATCAAGGCGCCTGCCACTGCCGCCAAGGACATGCGCGTCGGTGTGATCCTGTTGGCTGTCAGCATCGGCATCGCCCTGTTCGGATCGGCCTTCAACTTCATTGGTGGTTTCGAGGAAACCAAGGCCGTAGCGCCGATCGTCGGCATCGCTGCGATCCCCGGCATGATCGGTCTGGCCTTCATCGTCCTGAGCTTCTTCAACAAGAACAAGGACTGAGTCCGGTACGACAGGGGGAACTGTCATGCCCAAGGCCCTGATGGACCATCACGACGTCGAACTCGCCGCCCTTGCGGCGGCGGGTGGACGGCGCGAGTTCGGCGAACTGGTCCGCCGCCACGGCTCGGCCGTGCGGTCCCTGCTGCGACGCATGGGAGCGCAGGGGTCGGAGGCCGACGATGTCGCGCAGGACGCTTTCCTGCAGGCGTTCGAGAAATGCGCAGAGTTCAGAGGCGAAGGCACCTTCGCCGCCTGGGTCAAGCGGATCGCCGCGCGCCTCTATCTGAAGCGCAAGGCGAGGGACGCCCGTTACGTCGCCGAGATCGAGCCGGGGGAGGAAGAGTCCGCTCCCGCACCCGATCAGGCCGGCCTGATCGACCTGGACGAAGCGCTGAAATCGCTCAGCGAAACGGAACGTCTCTGCGTGTCCCTGTGCCATGGCGCGGGGCTGTCTCATCCCGAGATCGCCGCCGCCATGAATCTGCCGCTTGGAACGGTGAAGTCTCATGTCAAACGTGGTCTGGATAAACTCCGCGCCCGGCTTTCGCCGGATGTCGGACAGTCGGGGAGGTCGACCCATGTCGGCTGATGAATTCGATCCGATGATCGAGCGGCTGTTCGCCCGCTCGCCCCAGATGGCCGACGCGAGCCTGTTCGCCGCCGACGTCGAGACGAAACTGCATTCCTCCAGCCGCGTGCGCACCTTGGCCCTGACGGTCGCCGGCCTGATCGGCGGGGTGATCGCGGTGAAGGAATCGATGAACTTGAACCTGCATCTGTCAGACGACCGCGCGCCTGTCGCCGGGCGGGTCATCGGCCAGGGTCTTCAGAACGTCAGCCTGAACGTCCAGGACGCGGTGGGCTCCGGCCTGTCGCAGCTCGGGCTGGCGAACATGACGATCGGGTCGATGGGAGCGATGCAGATGTTCTGGATCGCCGCCGGAGCCCTGATCGCGGTGGCCGCCGCAGGCGTGGTCCGGCTGTCGCAGGACGTCTGAGTCAGAGCGTCCGGGTCGACGGGATCGATCCGGACGCCTATCTCTCCGCCGCTGCCAGCGGAGAGCCTATGTCGAGCCAGAAACAGGACGTCGTGAAACGGATCACGGTTCCGGAGATCACCGCACGCAAGGGCGGGGAGCCGATCGTCGTCCTGACCGCCTATGACGCGCCGACGGCCGAGATTCTGGATCCGCACTGCGACGTCCTGCTGGTCGGCGACAGCGTCGGGATGGCGGTGCACGGCATGTCCTCGACGGTCGGGGTCACGATCGAGATGATGATCCTGCACGGTCAGGCGGTGATGCGGGGCGCGAAACGGGCCCTGGTGGTCATCGACATGCCGTTCGGAAGCTATGAAGCCGGGGTCGAGCAGGCTTACGCCAACGCCGTCCGGATCCTGAAAGAGACCGGCGCGCAGGCGGTGAAGGTCGAGAGCGGGCCGGACGTGCCTGCCACCATCGAATATCTGGTCCGACGCGGCGTGCCGGTGATGGGCCACGTCGGCCTGTTGCCGCAGTCCATCAACATCGACGGTTCGTTCAAGGCCAAGGGGCGGGAGGCGGCGGAGCATGCGCGCATCCTGCAGTCGGCGCATGACACGGCGAACGCCGGCGCCTTCGCGGTGGTCATCGAAGGGACGGCCGAAGGGCTGGCGCGCGAGATCACCGAAGCGATTGCCAAGCCCACCATCGGCATCGGGGCTTCGGCGGCCTGCGACGGGCAGGTGCTGGTCACGCCGGACATGCTGGGCCTGTTCGACTGGACCCCGAAGTTCGTCCGGAAATACGCCGATCTGCGCGGCGAGATAGGCCGGGCGGTCGAAACCTATGCGGCCGATGTGAGGGCCCGCCGTTTTCCTGCCGAAGTCGAGACCTACTTCTCGAAAAAGCCGGCTCTGCCGTAGTCCCCGTCTTGTCTTCAAGAGGCGTTGCGAGGGCGAGGGCGACCCTCTAGGGTCCGCGCCGATTGGCTTTTCAGCGTTTTTTGGGGCGGCTCCGCTAGTGACTGATGTCTTTGAAGAGGTCGAGGAGGACATCCGCTCCGAACGCCTCAAGCGCCTGGCGCGCAATTGGCTGCCCATCGTGGGCGGGATTCTGCTGGTGGCCCTGGTCGCCGCACTGGCCTGGTGGGGCTGGCAGAGCTTCCAGACGAGCCGCGCGAACGCAGGCTCCATCGCCTATCAGCGCGGCCTCGAGGCCCTGCAGACCGGCAACTCGGCCGGCGCCGAGACCGCCTTCGCCGAGGCCGAGAAGTCCGGCAACGGCGCCTACAAGGCTCTGGCCCTGCAGCAGCGCGCCGGCCTGGCCGTCGCCGCCAACCGCATTCCGGACGCCATCCAGCTGTTCGACGAGGCCGCCAAGGCTTCGGGCGATCCGCTCCTGCACGACACCGCCGTCTACAAGTCGGCCCTGCTGATGATGGACAACGGCGGGACCCTCGAAGCGCTGGAAGCGAAGCTGGAGCCCCTGACCAAGGAAGGCCGGCCGATGCTGCCCTTCGCCCAGGAAGCCCTCGGCATGACCCGCCTGCAGTTCAACAAGCCCGCCGAGGCGCGCGAAATGTTCGTGCTGCTGACGCTCGGCCAGGACGTGCCTGATTCGGTCCGTCAGCGTGCCCAGGCCGCCATTGGCATGATCGACACGGGCGTCGCCGCAGGCCTGCCGGCCATCGTCGCGGCCCAGTCGGTCACCCCGCCGGCCGCTCCGCCGGCCCCGAGCCCTGAACAACTCGCTCAGGCCGCCCAGGCCGCCCAACAGTGAAGACCCGCCTGATGACGACCGGAGTTCGGATGACGACCGTGACGCGCGTACTGAAGACCGCCATCGTCCTGGGGCTGGCCGCCTCTCTGGCGTCCTGCGCCTCGGCCCGGCGCATCCTGCCGTTCGGTCTGGGCGAGGACAAGGAACCCCAGGCCACGGCGAGCGAGGGGCAGCGGATCTCGATCCTGTCGTTCGAGCAGCAACTGGCTCCCTCGGCCGGTCTGGCCGGGCGCGACTTCTTCATCCCGGGCCCCGTGGCCGCGACCTCCTGGCCGATGCCGGGCGGAAACGCCGAGGCCTCGATCGAGCATGTGATTGCCGCGCCGCAGTTCACCATCGGCTGGCGTCGCCGCATCGGCGAAGGCTCCGCCCGCACGCGTCAGGTGATGGCGCCGGTCGTGGCCGACGCGGGCAAGGTCTTCGTCATGGACGGCGAATCGACCGTCACGGCCGTGGATGCCGCGACGGGCGATGTGGTCTGGAAGGCCGATGTGAAGCCGACCGGTCGGGAAGCGGCCGGCGGGGTTTCCGCCTTCGGTCTGCCGATCCCCTTCGTCACCCAGGGCGGCGGCTCGCTGAGCGGGGGATTCGGCGGCGGCGTGGCCGTCGGCGGGGGCAAGGTCTTCGTCGCCTCGGGCTACCGTACCATGACGGCGCTGGACGCCGCGACGGGCGCCGTCGTCTGGACACAGCCGGTCGATGTGCCGATCCACGGCGCGCCGACGGTCGCGGGCAACCGCGTCTACGTCGTCGACGTCGACAACCAGATCATTGCCTTCAACACCACGACCGGCCTGCAGGACTGGTCGTATCGCGGCATCGTCGAGCCGGCCCGCGTCCTGCGCGCGTCGAGCCCCTCGGTGAGCGGCGACACGGTCATCGCGCCCTTCTCTTCGGGTGAGGTCGTCGCCCTGCGCGCCTCCAACGGCCAGCCCGTCTGGAACCAGGTGCTCTCGCGCACCAGCCGCACCAGCGCCCTGTCGGAGATCCGCGACATCGCCGGTCGTCCGGTGATCTCGCGCGGCTTCGTCTATGCCGTCAGCCACTCCGGCGTGCTGCAGGCCATGGACATCCGCACTGGCCAGCCGAAGTGGACCCTGCCGGTCGCGGGCGTTAACGCGCCCTTGCCGGCCGGCGACGTCGTCTATGTCGTGTCCAAGGCGGGGGAACTGACCCTGGTCAACCGCGACTCGGGCGCCGTCTACTGGACGCGCGACCTGAACGAGGGGCGGGTGCGTCAGGTGGGCGGCTTCCTGGGCTTCTTCGACCGCACCGTGCGGCCGGAATGGTCGGGTCCGATCCTGGCGTCGAACCGGCTGGTTCTGGTCAATTCGGATGGCGAGGCCGTGGCCTTCGATCCGAAGACCGGCGCCTTGCAGCAGACCCTGAACCTCGGCGCCCCGGTCTATATCGCGCCGGCGGCTTATAACGGCGCCCTGCTGGTGCTGACCAACAACGGCGAACTGATCAGCATTCGCTGAGCAGAATCCACGAATTGCGTTAGAAGGCCGACATGGCACTGAAGCTCGCCATCGTCGGCCGCCCCAATGTGGGCAAGTCGACACTGTTTAACAGGCTGGTCGGCAAGCGCCTCGCGCTCGTCGACGATCGCCCGGGCGTGACCCGTGACCGTCGTTATGCCGACGGCAATCTCGGCGATATGGACCTGACGCTGATCGACACGGCGGGCTACGAGGACGTCACCGACGACAGCCTGGAAAGCCGGATGCGCGAGCAGACCGAGCTGGCGATCGAGGACGGCGACGTCATCCTGTTCATGATGGACGCCCGCGAAGGCGTGACCTCGCTTGACGAGATCTTCGCCGAACGCCTGCGTCATCAGTCCAAGCCGGTCATCCTGCTGGCCAACAAGTCCGAGAGCCGCGAAAGCGGCGGCGGCGTGGGCGAGGCCTACTCCCTGGGCTTCGGCGAGCCGGTGGCCATCTCCGCCGAGCACGGCGAGGGAATGGCGGACCTTTACGCCGCCCTGGTCACGGCCAGCGCCGACATCTTCATCGAAGAGATCGACGAACCCGACAAGCCGATCCGTATCGCCATCATCGGTCGTCCGAACGCCGGAAAGTCGACCCTGATCAACCGCCTGATCGGCGAGGATCGTCTCCTGACCGGTCCCGAGGCGGGGATCACGCGGGACTCTATCTCGGTCGACTGGGAATACGAGCGCCAGAACATCCGTCTGGTCGACACGGCCGGGATGCGTCGCAAGGCCCGCGTGCAGGAGAAGCTGGAGAAGCTGTCGGTCGCCGACACCATTCGCGCCATCACCTTCGCCGAGGTCGTGGTCCTGGTCATGGACAAGGACAACGCCTTCGACGTGCAGGACCTGCAGTTGGCCGACCTGGTCGAGCGCGAGGGCAGAGCCCTGGTCTATGTCGCGGCCAAGTGGGACCTCGAGGAGGAACCGCAGGCCAAGATGGCCGAGCTCAAGCGGCTGGCCGAGGACAAGCTGCCGCAACTGAAGGGTTCGCCGTTCGTGGCCCTGTCGGCCCACTCGGGGCGCGGCGTCGAGCGGCTGATGCCGGCCGTGCTGAAGGCGCACGAGACCTGGTCGGTAAAGGTCAAGACCAAGGACCTGAACGACTGGCTGTCCCTGGCGACCCAGAGGCACCCGCCGCCCGCCGTCGACGGCAAGCGGATCAAGACCAAATACATGGCCCAGACCAAGGCCCGTCCGCCCACCTTCGTGCTGTTCGCCAGCCGGGGCGGCAACCTGCCGGACCACTACATCCGCTATCTGACCAACTCGATCCGCGAGAGCTTCGACCTGCCCGGCGTGCCGATCCGGCTCACGGTCAAGGGCGGGTCGGAGAACCCCTATGCGACCGGCGGCGCCAAGTCGGGGCCGGAACGCTACAAGGGCGACGCCAAGACCGCGCCGCGTGCGGTCCGCAAGAAGGCCGAGGAAGAAAGCCACCTGCCCGGAAAGGCGCTGGAGCAGAAGAAGACCCGCGTCGCCAAGCCGCGGATCATCGGCGCAGTGAAGAACAGCGCGTCGAAGAAGGCCGGTTCATCCGTGGCGATCCAGAAGGGCGCGCGCGGCGGGGCGAGGCAGGTGTCGCGGTCGGGTCGGGTGCGGACCGGGCAGAAGCACGCGCCGAAAAAGTAGGGAGACGACGATGACGCGGGGTATGGCGATGCTGCTGACCCTGCTGGTTCTCGCATCAGCCCTGTTCGCCGGTTGGTACAGCACTCGGCAGACTGACTATTTTCCGGAGAGGCTTATGGGCCTCCAAAACGATTGCCGATTTTATAACGGCCAGGTCGAACGACAGACCGTGCAAGACGAATTCTATGGCGAGTGGTTTGGAGGCGAGCTGGCTGATTTCCAGGAACCTTCCCTCTACCACCGTCCGATTACGGCGCTGCGTTCCGTGCGGTTCCTTTGGTTGAGGAGTTTTCATGACCCGATCGTGGTTAGGATCGATGACTTACCGGACGGTAGCAAACAACTGACGGCCAAGAGACGGCCGGGCGGGGCAGGTTTCACGGAGGATGGCACGCCGAGCATCGCCGCCGAGCGGGTTCGGCGGATGGGCACCCTTGAAATCGATCAGTTCGAGACCGCCTTTCGGGAGGCTGCTCTGCTAGATCAGCCCGATGCCGGTTGTTCCTGCTGCGTCGACGGCGCTCAATGGATCATCGAAGTTAGCGATCCAGAGCGAGGGTATCGCTACCGAAGATACCAGTCTCCTGAAGAGGGGATTGAACGCGAGGTTGGTCTGGCAATGCTGAAGCTGACCAGTTGGGATGTCGAACCTATCTATTGATCCACGCTCTCGCATGAAACCAAAGGTGACGAGATTGGTCAGGCCGCTTTTGCGAGAGCGATGATAGGGTGAGGCTTCCCTCAGTCAGGAGCTTCCCCATGCCGATGATCACCACCGCCGAAAACGTCGAGATCTTCTACAAGGACTGGGGGACGGGACAGCCGATCGTCTTCTCCCACGGCTGGCCGCTGTCGGCGGACGACTGGGACACGCAGATGCTGTTCTTCCTGCACAAGGGGTTCCGCGTCATCGCCCATGACCGGCGCGGGCACGGCCGCTCGACCCAGACGGCGGCCGGCAACGAGATGGACACCTATGCCGACGACCTGAAGGTGCTGTTCGAGGCGCTGGACCTCAAGGACGCGGTGATGATCGGCCACTCGACCGGCGGCGGCGAGGTCGCCCGCTTCCTGGGGCGTCATGGCACGTCGCGGGTGTCGAAGGCCGTGCTGATGGGGGCGGTGCCGCCGATCATGGTCAAGTCCGACGCCAATCCGGGCGGCCTGCCGATCGAGGTGTTCGACGGCTTCCGCGCGGCCTTGGCCGCCAATCGGGCCCAGTTTTACGTCGATGTGCCAACGGGTCCGTTCTACGGCTTCAACCGGCCGGGCGCGAAGGTGGATCAGGGCGTGATCGACAACTGGTGGCGTCAGGGGATGATGGGCGGGACCAAGGCCCACTGGGACTGCATCAAGGCCTTCTCGGAGACGGACTTCACCGAGGACCTGAAGTCGATCGACATCCCGGTGTTGGTCCTGCACGGCGACGACGACCAGATCGTGCCGATCGCCGACTCGGCGATGATCTCGTCCACTTTGTTGCCCAAGGGCGTGCTGAAGGTGCTGCCGGGTCTGCCGCACGGGATGGCGACGACGCATGCCGATCAGGTCAACGCCGAACTGCTGGCCTTCATCGAAGGCTGACGACCGTGGCCGCCGGCGCCTAGATCAGGGCGTCGGCGGGCAGGTCCGCCTTCCACTCCTTGAACGACACCTTCGACGGCGGCGTCAGGTCGCCGCGCGCGAGTTCGACGATCAGGGGGCCGAGCTCGGAGGGGGCGGGCAGGGTCATGGGGTCTTCGCCGGGGAAGGCCTGGGCGCGCATCTGGGTGCGCATGCGGCCCGGGTCGAGGACGCTGATGCGGACGCTGGTGTTCTCGATCTCGTCGCCCCAGGCCAGCATCAGGGCCTCCGCGCCCGCCTTGGTCGCGGCATAGAGGCCCCAGAAGGCCTTGGGCTCGCGGGCGAGGCTGGTGGTCAGGTGGATGACGCGTCCGGCGTCGGAGGCGCGCAGCAGGGGCTCCAGCGAACGGATCAGGCGATAGGTGGCGGTGAAGTTGGTCTTCTCGATCTTGGCGAAGCCGCGCGGGTCGATATGGCTGACCGGGGTCAGGCCCTGCGCGCCCAAAGTGGCGGCGGCGTTGACCCAGATGTCGAGCTTGCCGAACCGGCCGAAGATAGCCCCGCCCAGACGATCGATGCCGCCGCCGTCGATCAGGTCGAAGGGCACGAGCGTCGCGTGGCGGCCGGTGGCGGCGTAGATGGCGTCATCGAGCTCCTCGAGCGCGCCTTGGGTGCGGGCGGTGGCGACGACGTGGGCACCGGCGACGGCGAGGGCGAGGGCGGCCTCGTAGCCGATGCCGCGCGAGGCGCCGACGACGAGGGCGATACGATCATTCAGGGGGAGGTCGGAAGTCATCGCGCCTGATAGCGCGGCGACCGGACGGGCGGAAGCCGCCTAGTAGCCTTCGCCGGCCTGCCACAGGCTGAAGCAGACACCCTGATCGTCGCTGACGGCGCAGCTGAGGCCCGTGGGGCTTTCCGCCGGGATGGCCGCCTTGCCGCCGAGCTGGGTCACCCGGGCGCAGGTCGCCGCGATGTCATCGACGCGGAAATACAGATTGGGATGGTCGCGCGGACGCTCGACCTTGGTGAAGCCGAACGGGGGATTGCTGTCGGCGACGTGGGCGTAGGTGGATTTCGACACATCGTCATCGAAGGTCCAGCCGAACAGGGCGCCGTAGAAGGCCTTGGCCCTGGCGATGTCGAGGGTGTCGAGAGTGAAATAGCCGAGGTTCGTCATGGAAGCTTAAGCGCTGACGAGCAGCGAAAGTTGCCGTCCGATGACGTCGCGGCCGCCTTCCTCGATCTCCCGGTCCACCAGACGGGTCGGATAGTCGCCGGTGAAATAGTGGTCGGTGAACTGGGGCGCAGCGTCGTTGCGGCCCGTCTCGCCCATGGCCTTGTAGAGGCCATCGACGGACAGGAAGCCGAGCGAATCGACCTCCAGCATCTGGCGCATCTCTTCCATGGTCTTGTTGGCGGCGATCAGCTGGTCCCGTTCGGGCATGTCGATGCCGTAGAAGTCGGGCCAGAGGATCGGCGGCGAGGCCGAGCGCAGGTGGACCTCGGTCGCGCCGGCGTCGCGGACGGCGCGGACCAGTTTCACCGAGGTGGTGCCGCGCACGATGGAGTCGTCGATCAGGACGACCCGCTTGCCCTCGATCACCGCGCGGTTGGGGCTGTGCTTCATCGCCACGCCCTTCTGGCGGGCGCCCTGGCTGGGCTGGATGAAGGTCCGGCCCAGATAGTGGCTGCGGATGATGCCCATCTCGTAGGGAATGCCGCTAGCCTGGGCGTAGCCGAGCGCGGCGGGGACGCCGGAGTCGGGCACGGGCACGACGACGTCGGCCTCGATCGGGAACTCGCGGGCCAGGCCTTCGCCCATGCGCTTGCGCACGCCGTAGACCGAGCGACCGTTCACGACGCTGTCGGGTCGCGAGAAGTAGACGTATTCGAACAGGCAGGGCCGGGCCGCGCGGGCCGGGAACGGCTTCAGCGAGCGCAGGCCCTCGTGATCGATGACGACCACCTCGCCGTGCTCGACATCGCGGACGAAGGTCGCGCCGATGGTGTCCAGAGCGCAGGTCTCCGACGCCATGACCCAGGCCTCGCCGATCTTGCCGAGAACCAGAGGGCGGATGCCGAGCGGGTCACGGGCGCCGATCATCTTGGTGCGGGTCTGGGCGACCAGGGCGTAGCCGCCCTCGATCCGGGCCAAGGCGTCGATGAAGCGATCGACGATCTTGGCTTTCCGTGAGCGGGCGATCAGGTGGAGGATGACTTCGGAGTCCGAGGTGGACTGGAAGATCGAGCCCTCGCCGACCAGCTGGTTCCGCAGGTAGTGGAAGTTGGTCAGGTTGCCGTTGTGAGCGATGGCGATGCCGCCCTGGTCCAGGTCGGCGAACATCGGCTGGATGTTGCGCAGGAAGCTGCCGCCGGCGGTGGAATAGCGGGTGTGGCCCACGGCCGCCGGGCCGGGCATGCGTTTGGCCAGATCGGTGCCGCCGAAGGCCTCACCGACATGGCCCATGTGACGTTCGGTGTGGAAGCGCTCGGCGTTGACCGAGGCGATGCCGCAGGCCTCCTGACCGCGATGCTGAAGGGCATGGAGGCCGAGGGCGACGATGCCCGAGGCCTCGTCCTTTTCGGCGCCCCAGACGCCGCAGACGCCGCATTCCAGGCGCGGAAGGTCGTCATCCGCGTCTCGATAGTGCTCCCGGTGAACGACCGGGGGCTGGATGTCGTGAGGCAAGCTGCGCATCGTGGGGGCTCCGATGACAGGCGAAATTCTACTGGGGGGCGGACGGGCGCGAGTTAGGGCTGGTTTGGGGCGAGGGCAAGGCTTGATCGTTCGAAAAGCCTCTGCGGACGGACGAATCAACAACGGGGCTGATCGCGTCCGCCCCGCGACCGATGCCGGGCAGGATGATCTGGATCGCGCGGGCGGCGCCGGCGCTGACGGGACGCAGGGTCGCCTCCGACAGCCAGCGGGGCGTGCGCTCGCCCGGCATGGCGGCGACGATGACCAGATGGATAGCGCCCAGCAGCACCAGTGACCGGCCCGCGCCGACGAAGACGCCGACCAGTCGGTCGATACCGCCGAGGGTCGGGTGGGCCTGCGCCCGCTTCGACAGGATCGAGCCGAAGATGCGGATGCCGAAATAGACCAGCAGGAAGGACGCGACGGCGGCGGCGATGGAGCCAGCCCAGTCGGGGTTTACCAGAGCACGCCCCAAGGGCGCCGTCAGGGGCAGGGCGACGAGGGCGATGAAGGCCGCCAAAACGAAGCTGAGCAGGGTGATCAGCTCGCGCGTGCCGCCGCGAACCCAGCCGGCGGCGGCTGAGGCGAGGATGACGATAATGGCGAAGGCGTCGAAGCCGGTCATTCGGTTCCCGTGCGGACCACCGACATCAATACCTGTTCTGCGAGATTCGTTCGACGGCTTCCGTCAATCGGCTGACGCCCGTGACCAGAACGCCACCGCCCTTGACGGTCAGGGGCGGCGACAGGGCCTGGTCGAAGCCGAGTTTCTGGGCCTCGCGGAGGCGGGCCTCGGCGCGGCCGACGGCGCGGACCTCTCCCGACAGGCTGATCTCGCCGAAGACGATACAGCCCTGGGGCAGGGGCATGCCGGTGGCCGAGGAGATCAGGGCGGCTGCGGCGGCGAGGTCGGCGGCGGGCTCGTTGATGCGCAGGCCCCCTGCGACGTTCAGATAGACGTCCTGATCCCCGAACCCGAAGCCGCAGCGGGCCTCGAGCACCGCCAGGATCATGGCCAAGCGGCCGGTTTCCCAGCCGATGACCGCCCGGCGTGGCGTGCCGTAGGCGGATTTGGACACCAGGGCCTGGATTTCGACCAGCACCGGGCGGCTGCCCTCAATGCCGGCGAAGACGGCGGCGCCCGGCGCGCGGTCCTTGCCCTCGCCGAGGAAGAGCGCGGAGGGGTTGGAGACTTCGCGAAGCCCTGCGTCGCCCATTTCGAAGACGCCGATCTCGTCGGTGGCGCCGAACCGGTTCTTGCCAGCGCGCAGAATGCGGAACGGATAGCCGCGCTCGCCCTCGAAGCTGAGGACCGCATCGACCATGTGTTCGACCACCCGGGGGCCGGCGACCTGTCCGTCCTTGGTGACGTGGCCGACGAGAACCACGGCGGGGCCGCCGGCCTTGGCCAGGCGCACCAGTTCGCCGGCGCAGGCGCGGACCTGGGTCACCGAGCCCGGGCCGGCCTCATGGGCGTCGGACCACAGGGTCTGGATCGAATCGACGATGACGATGTCGAACTTCTCGCGCTTCAACGTACCGAGGATGTCGCGCAGGGCCGTGGCGGAGGCGAGCTGGACCGGGGCCTCGGACAAACCCATTCGCTTGGCGCGGGCGCGGATCTGCTCGATCGCCTCCTCGCCGGAGATGTAGGCGACGCGAGCGCCGGACAGGGCGGCGCGGCCGGCGACGTCGAGCAGCAGGGTCGACTTGCCGACGCCGGGGTCGCCGGAGAGCAGGATGGCCGAGCCCGGAACGACGCCGCCGCCGCAGACGCGGTCGAACTCGGTCACGCCGGTGACGATACGCGGCGGCTCAGGCGTTTCCGACAGCAGGGATTCGAACTGCAGCCCGCGCGCCTTTGCCGTCGTGGCGGGTTTCAGCGCGCCGGGGGGCGACGCGGAGCGGCCTTCCTCGACGATGGTGTTCCACTGACCGCAGGACCCGCACTGGCCCGACCACTTGCCGTGGACGCCCCCGCAGGACTGACAAACATAGATCGCACCGTCTCTGGCCATGGGCGACGGCTTACAGGAAGAGCGGGCGGCGGGGCAGAGGGCGTCTTGGTGGGTGCGACCGAAACTGTCGTGCCCTCAGTCCGCCCGGCCGATGTATGCCCGCTCGCAGCGGTTCCCGATCGAGGTCAGCAGTTCGTAGCTGATCGTCCCGGCGGCCGCGGCGGCGTCATCGACCGGACGGTTGGCGCCGAAGAGTTCGACGTGATCGCCGAGGCTGACGTCGGCGTCGGTGACGTCGACGGCGATGACGTCCATCGAGACCCGGCCGAGGATGGGGCGCAGGGCTCCGGCGGCCCAGACCCGGCCGCCGGGGGAGTTGCTGCGGAAGACGCCGTCGGCATAACCCGCGCCGCAGGTGGCGATCCGGCGTGGACGGTCGGCGATGAAGCCACGCGAATAGCCGACGCTCTCGCCGGCGGGGAGGTCGCGAATCTGCAGGATTTCGGCGGTCAGGGTGGCGACGGCCTTCAGGCGGCCATCGGGTCGACCCTCAGGGCCGCCGCCGTAGAGGCAGATGCCGGGGCGAACGACGTCAAAGGCATAGTCTGGGCCGAGAAAGCAGCCGCCGGAGTTGGAGAACGACTTCAGAGCGTCGGGGTAGCGTGCTGATGCGGCGGCGAACGCATCGCGCTGACGCCGGTTCATCGGCTCGGCGGGATCGTCGGAGCAGGCGAGGTGGCTCATCACCATTTCGAGCCCGCCGAACGGCCCGGGCGCGTCCTCGGGCCGGAAGCCGAGGCGGTTCATGCCCGTGTCGATCTGCAGCCCGCACGCGCCGCCGCCGATCGAATTCCACGCGATGATCTGGTCGGCGTGGTTGAGGATGGGGCGCAGGTTGGCGGCCTTCAGCGCCCCTGCCGCACCGCCCACGCACCCGTCCAGCACATAGATGGTCGGGTCCGGACCGACAGCTTCGCGCAGGGCGACTCCCTCGTTCAGCCGCGCCACGAAGAAGGTCCGTGCGCCTTCGGTCAGCAGGCGTTTCGCCACCGGAACGGCGCCGAGGCCATAGGCATTGGCCTTCACCACCGGATGCACAGGCACGCCGGACACAGCCTCCAGCGCATGGAAGTTGTGCGAAAGGGCGTTCAGATCGACGGTCAGGGAGGCAGGCGCGGTCATCGTCGCCTTATGCCGCAAGATCGTTGCGGGAAAAGCCGAAAAGCGCACCGTCGGGGCAAACGGGCTCATCCTTGACTTGGGGGCTTGCGTGACCGACCTACGCGCCTCGTTTTCAAGGTCACGCCTCCCATGTCCGTCAAGGTCCGTTTCGCCCCGTCTCCTACCGGCAAGCTGCATGTCGGCAACGTCCGGACCGCTCTGGTCAACTGGATGTTCGCCAAGGGGCAAGGAGGCTCGTTCGTCCTGCGCATCGACGACACCGATCTGGCCCGTTCGACGCCCGAGTTCGAACAGGGGATCGAGGACGACCTGACCTGGCTCGGCCTCCTCTGGGACGAGCGCTACAATCAGTCCAAGCGGTTCGATCGCTATCATGACGCCGCCGAGCGCCTGAAGGCCGCCGGGCGTCTGTATCCCGCCTACGATACGTCAGAAGAGCTGGATCGCCGCCGCAAGGTGCAACTGTCGCGCGGCCTGCCGCCGATCTACGACCGGGCCGCGCTGGCCCTGAGCGACGAGCAGAAGGCCGCGTTCGAGGCCGAAGGCCGCAAGCCGCACTGGCGCTTCAAGCTGGACGGTCGCCGGGTCGCCTGGGAGGACCTGTCGCGCGGGCATGCCGAGGTGGACACGGCCTCGATGTCTGACCCGGTGCTGATCCGCGAGGACGGCCTCTATCTCTACACCCTGCCTTCGGTCGTCGACGATATCGACATGGGCATCACCCACGTCATCCGGGGCGAGGACCACACGACCAACACCGGCGCCCAGATCGAGATCTTCGAGGCGCTGATCGCGGCTGGGCTGGGGACGGAGGTCCCGAAGTTCGCGCACATGCCGCTGCTGGTCGGAGCGGACGGCGCGGCCCTGTCCAAGCGACTGGGGTCGCTGTCGGTCGCCGAGATGCGGGACCAGGGCTATGAGCCGATCGCCATCACCAGCCATCTGGGCCGGATCGGCACGTCCGATGCGCTCGAGGTCGCCGACAGCATCGAGGCGTTGGGTGCGGGCTTCAGCTTCGACAAGATGGGCCGGTCGCCAGCGCGCTATGACACCGAGGACCTGGACCGGCTGAACGCCCAGGCGCTGCACGCCATGCCCTATGCGACCGCGAAAGCGCGACTGGAGGCGCTGGACTGCGATCTCGGGGAAACCTTCTGGGATGCGGTGCGGGGCAACCTGACGAAATTTGCCGACGTCATCGATCTGGCGCGGATGGTGCGTGGGCCGGTCACGCCGGTGATCGAGGATCCGGCCTTCGCGGCGGCGGCCCTGGCCGTGCTGCCGGACGTCATCGACGCGGGCGCCTGGTCGGCCTGGACCAATGCGGTCAAGGAAAGCACGGGCGCCAAGGGGAAAGCCCTGTTCATGCCGCTGCGCCACATCCTGACGGGCCAGCCGCACGGGCCGGACATGGCGACGATCGTGCCACTGATCGGGCGCGAACGGATCGAGAAGCGGCTGAAGGGCGAAGTCGCCTAGGTAGAAATGGAAAGGGGCGGCTCGGTGAGCCGCCCCTTTTGAATTCTAGGCGTTGCAGACGGCCAGTTCTTCGGCCGTCAGGGCGGTGCCGCGGTACGAGAACTCGGTCACCGCGCCGAAGCGGGCGGCGACGCGGCGGCAGGCGCGCGGAGCGGGCTGGTTGGCGCCGCCCGTGGCGGTGCAGGTCTGGCCTTCACAGCGCCAGCTGGCGCCGTCGATGATCGTGGCGCGAGCCGGGACGCGCGAGGCGTCGGCCAGGACCACGCGGGTCGGGGCGGTCGACTGGGCGCTGGCGGGAGCCGCGGCGAAGGCGGCGCAGAGGGCGAGCAGGGGGAGGACGGCGCGCATGGGAAACTCCGGTGCAGAGAACGGACCGACACGGTCCAGCGTCAACACCGGCATAGTGCGTTGTTATTAGAAACTGTCAATCCGAGTTTTCAAAAAGAACGGACCGAGGCGCTGACTTAGCGATGATTACTTATCGCTGATCATGTTTCAAGGCCGGAGAAGCGTCAGCATGTCGCATCGCCGCGATCGCCTCCTCGACCGTGTCGCAGACGGTCCAGGCCTGAAGGAAGGACGGCGGGGTGAAACCCGTCTCCACGCTCTGGCGCATCAGGGCGAAGAAGGTCTCCCAAAAGCCGCCGATGTTGAGGAAGATCACCGGCTTGCCGTGCAGGTCCAGCCGCTTCCACGACAGGAGTTCGACGACCTCTTCGAGGGTGCCGATGCCGCCGGGCGCGACCACGAAGGCGTCCGACTGGTCGTACATCAACTGCTTTCGCTCGTGCATCGAGGTGACGACGATGGTCTCGACCTCGTCGAACAGGCGTTCGCGGCTGCGCAGGAAGGCCGGCATGATGCCGACGACCCGGCCGCCGGCCTCGTGCGCCGCCCGGGCCGAGGCGCCCATCAGGCCCACGCCGCCGCCGCCATAGACGAGGCGCCAGCCCTCACGCGCCGTCGCCGCGCCGAACTCGGCGGCGGCGCGGGTGTAGACGGGATCGGCTGCGTCGGAAGAGCCGCAGAACAGGCAGACCGACTGGCCTTCAAATGGAGCGATGGTGGGGGTGGACGCCGACATGAACCCTCGAAACGAGACGCAAGATTGGAGACAGGCCGGTCGCGCCGGTCTATCTGGGCGAACAGTCCTACAGACCCGGCGGACAGGATGAAACGACCGATCGCATCGACATTGGCCGTGCTTGCCGCGCTGACCGCTTCGGCCTGCGGCGAGCGGGTCCAGCCGGCCGCCGAGACGGCGCAGGAATCGGGCTGGGTCATGCCGCCAGAGATCGACGCGGTCGCCGCATCAGGGCGGGAGCTGATCGTGCGGGGGCAGGCGTCTCCTCTGGGGCGGGTCGTGGTCAGCGGAGCCGGCGACCTGGCCTATGCGGTCGGCGCCGATGCCGAGGGGCGGTTCGAGCTGCGGGTGCCGCGCCCGGCGCAGGACACCCTGTTTCTGGTTGAGGCCCGGGTGGGTCAGGCCGGGTTCCCTGCGCCCTATCGCCTGTTGATCGGGGCGGACCCCTCGGCCCCGATCGCTCTCCTGGCCATCGGGGCGCCGACGCAGCGGTTGGACGCCGGCGCCGGTCTGGACGCCGTGGACACCGACGGGCGGGCGGCCTTCGTCTCCGGACGGGCGGCGCCGCGCAGCGCGGTCGTTGTCGAGGGTAGCGCCCAGCGCACGGTGACGGCGGACGAGGCGGGACGCTGGCGGCTGGCGGGGTCGGGCGACGGCTCGACACCCATCACCATCGACGGAAGGGCCTATGCGCCGGCTCCGGGCGGGGCGACGACGCCCGAGACGCTGCAACGGTCCGGAGCGGGCTGGAGCATCGCCTGGTCGAGCCCCGGAGGCGGCCGCCAGTCGACCTGGTTCCCCGACAGGTCGGCAACGATCCGTTAACCAATTCGGCTCAACCGTTAGGCGTTCTCTTCGAGGACACCCACCATCACCGAACTTTTTCAGCCCGGCGTCCGCGTCGGGCTTTTTCTTTGCCTTCAGCCGGGCAGGGCGGCGAGAAGGTCTTCGGCGAGGGCGCCCCGCGGCTTGACCTCGACCCGCTGCAGACCCAGCCAGCCCGCCATCCGGACCAGTTCACCCGCCAGCCGCGAGGCGGTCTCCGGCGTCGCCAGCGGCTCGCGCCAGGCGGCCTGGACCAGCAGGACGCCGGCCTGACGGTCGGCCTTGAGATCGACCCGCGCGGTGATCGACTCGTCCTCGAGGAAGGGCAGGACGTAGTAGCCGTGGGCCCGCTTGTGCGCCGGGGTGTAGATCTCCAGCCGGATGCGGACGTCGAACAGCCTTTCGGTCCGGTCGCGGAACCAGATCAGGTTGTCGAAGGGGGAGAGCAGGGCGGCGCCCTCGATCTTTCGCGGACGGCGGGCGTCCGGGGCGACATAGGCCGTGTTGCGCCAGCCGGGAACCGAGACCGGCGTCAGGATGCCCTCCTCGACAAGTTCGGCGACGCGGTCCTTGAAGCCTTCGACCGGCAGGCGGAAATAGTCGCGCAGATCGGCGGCCGTGGCGACGCCCATGGCTCCGGCAGCGATGCGGATCAGGTCGCGCTGGGCGTCGGCCTCGGACGGTGTGGGCAGGTTCTGGATCGCGGACGGAATGACCCGCTCGGTCAGGTCATAGACCCGCTCGAAGCCGCGCCGGGTCTTCGTCGTGATCAGCCCGGCCCAGAACAGCCATTCCAGCGCCCGCTTGCCGTCGGACCATTCCCACCAGCCGGGCTTGCCGCGTGGACCGGTGGCGAAGTCGGCGCCGGTGACAGGGCCGCGCCGTTCGATCTCGGCCAGGACGCCGTCAATATAGTCGCGCCGCTCTCGGCCGAAGCGGTTGAGGCCGGTCCAGATGCCGTGACCGTCGCGCGCCCGCTCCATTCGCCATCGCACCAGTGGTTGGGTTTCGATGGGCATCAGCGAGGCCTCATGGCCCCAGTATTCGAACAGGGACGGCTTTTTGCCCCAGGCCTCGGCCTCCAGCATCTCGCGCGGATAGGCGCCGAGGCGAGAAAAGGCGGGCAGGTAGTGGGTGCGGCTGACGACGTTGACGCTATCGATCTGGATCACGCCCAGACGCCGGGCCGTGTCGCGGAACTGGCGCGTTCCGGCGGTCGGAGGACGGGCTTTGCCAAACCCTTGGGCGGCCAGGGCCATGCGTCGAGCGAGGGCGGGCGAGATCTGTTCGGTCATGGTCGGGCCGACCCTATCCGGTGACCTCTGCGATGTCCCGTCGGCGCGTCTCGGTCCAGAGATCGAGGTCCGTTTCCCGCCCGATCAGAGCCAGACCCGAGGCGATCGATTCGAACTCGCCGCCGGTCTCGATCTTCGCCGGGTCGAATCGGCGGTGGAAGATGTCGCGCACCGCCGGGACGAAGGAGGTGCCGCCGGTCAGGAAGACGCGGTCGATCCGGTCAGGGGTCAGACCGGCCTGATCGATGGCCTGGTCGACCGCGCCCTCGATGGCCGCCAGTTCCGGGGCGATCCAGGCTTCGAACTCCGAACGGGCGACCGGGGCTTCGAGGCGAATGGACCCGGCGTCGAAGACGAAGGTCGCGGCCTCATCGCGCGACAGGTCCATCTTCAGGCGCGAGATGGCCTGGTAGAGGGCATAGCCGTGGTTGTCGTCGAGCACCTCGATCAGCCGTTCGACCTTGTCGGGCTCCACAGCGGTGCGGGCGAGGCTGCGGATGTCCTTCATGTCGCGCGAGGCCCGCAGCAGGGCCAACTGATCCCAGCGGGCAAAGGCGGCGTAGTAGCGCTGGGGGATGGGCAGGACCTTGCCGACGCTCCGGTACGAACCACCCTTGCCCAGGGCCGGCGACACAAGCTGGTCGATGATGCGGTAGTCGAAGGCGTCCCCGGCCACGCCCACGCCGGACCGGGCCAGCGGCGTCGACCGCAGCCCGTCGGGAGACGGTTCGAAACGGACGATAGAAAAGTCACTGGTGCCGCCGCCGAAGTCGGCGACGAGGACGGTCGCAGCCTGGGTCAGGTTGCGGGCGAAGAAGAAGGCCGCGCCGACGGGCTCATAGGCATAGCGGATGTCGGTGAAGCCCAGTCGCTCGAACGCCTTTTGATAGCGTTCAAGGGCGAGGTCCGCGTTGGGCGAGCCGCCCGCGAAGGTCACCGGACGGCCGACGATCACGCGAGGCGGAAGGTCGTCCATCGCTGCGCCGGCATGGTGGCGGACCCGCAGCAGGAAGGCGGACAGCAGGTCCTCGAACCCGTAGCGGCGGTTGTCGATCACCGTCTCGGTGAAGGCGGCGCTGGCGGCGAAGGTCTTGAACGACTGGATGAAGCGGGTGTCGAGCGGATCCTCGACATAGGCCTCGATGGCCCAGGGACCGGCCTCGACCACGCGCTCGGGCGTCGCGCCGTCGGCGCCCTGATGAAGCTGGAAGCTCAGCGTCGAGCGGAAGGTGGCCAGATCGCCGCCGGGCGCCTCGAAGCGAATGACGACCGCGTCGCCGTCGCCCGAGGTCAGGGCCACGACCGTGTTGGTAGTGCCGAAATCGATGCCGATCGTCGCGGGGCGCGGAATCATGAGCGAAGCCTCGGAAAGCGACCGGACGGCGCTGGTGGGTCTGTCGTGCCTGTATGTCCGCCAGAAAGGCGGTAGCGCCGTATCGAAATCGGGCTAAAGCGCCGAGTGGCTCCGCGGGTAGGATTCGAACCTACGACCAGCCGATTAACAGTCGGCTGCTCTACCACTGAGCTACCGCGGAACAGGGGCTCGGGAGGCGGGCCTATAGCAGCGGCCTTCTTGATTGTGCAACGGGAAATGTCAGCCAACAGCGTTCAGTTCATCGACGATCCCGCCGATCCCCGCGTGGCGGCCTATCGAGACATCCGCGAGCGCGACCTGACGGGGCGCGAAGGGCTGTTCGTGGCGGAGGGGGAGGTGGTGATCCGCACCCTGCTGTCGCCCGCGTCCCTGTGCCGGGCGCGGTCGCTGCTGATCGCGGCGAATCGCGTTGAGGCGCAGGGCGAACTGATCGCGGCAGCCGGCGAGACGCCGGTCTATGCGGCGTCGCAGGCGGTCATGGATGCGATCGCCGGCTTTCCCCTGCATCGCGGCCTGCTGGCGCTCGGGGAGAAGCCGGTCGAGCGGACGGTCGAGGATGTTCTGGCGACCCTGCCCGAGGACTGCGTGGTCCTGGCCTGCGCCGGGATCGGCAATCACGACAACATGGGCGGCCTGTTCCGGAACGCGGCGGCGTTCGGGGCGGCGGCGGTGCTGAGGGACGAGCGCTGCTGCGATCCCTTCTATCGCAAGGCGATCCGCGTCTCCGTGGGGGCGGTGCTGAGGACGCCGGGCGCCAGCGCGTCGTCGCTGGAAAGCCTGATCGGCGCCCTGCAGTCGGCGCGGTTCGAGGTGATCGCCCTGTCGCCGGGCGCGACGGAGCCACTGGCCGGGCTGGCGGGCGGCGGCCGGAAGGCCGTTCTGGTCGGTTCTGAGGGACCGGGCCTGCCGTCGGAGATCATGGCGCGGGTCAGGACCGTCGGCATCCCGATGGCGGGCGGTTTCGACTCCCTCAATGTCGCCGTGACCAGCGCACTCGCCCTCTACCAGATGACCACCGTGTCGATTCGCTGACAGTCGCGTGATTTCAGCGCGTTAACGCTTCATACACCTTGATGAACGTTGATTTCCATGCCGCTATGGACGTCCGGGGAGGACGACATGGCTGGTATTCTGGGGTTCATGAGCCGCAATGTGCGGATCGCAGTGGCGATCGGCGTCGTGGCAGCGGCTGTCGGCGGCGCCGGCGCGATCGGCTGGCTGACCGCGCCGATCTGAAAATCATCATCGATCTCAACGAGATCGCGATGGAGGCCTGACCGGGAATCGAACCCGGGTGCAAGGATTTGCAGTCCTCTGCGTCACCACTCCGCCATCAGGCCATAGGGCTTTTTGAAAGGCCCCCAGATCGCGAGGGGCGTTCGCTATCAGATCGCCTCTGTTGCTGCAACGCGATTGTCGCATGCGGCGCACGGACCTATAAGCGCGCCAGATTTCCGGCCGGGCCGGTCGCTTTCGCTTCAGGGATTCCACGTCACATGGATTACGCCGCCGCTCGCAAGGTCATGGTGGACTCCCAGGTCCGGGTGAACGACGTCACCGACCGCACCCTTCAGGCCGCTCTGATGACCGTGCCGCGCGAGCGGTTCTGCGCCCCGGACCAGGCCTTCGCCGCCTATGGCGAGGTCGAGGTCGAGATCGCCGCCGGTCGCCGCCTGATGCAGGTCCGCGAGGTCTCCAAACTGATCCAAGCGCTGGACGCCCGCGAAGGCGAGACGGCGCTCGCCATCGCGGGCCCCTACGCCGCCGCCGTGCTGGCGGCCATGAAGGTTTCGGTCACGGCCCAGGAAGCGGACCAGTCCGTTCTCGACGTCGTCGGACCGGCCCTCGCCGATGCCGGTGTCGCCGGGGTCGTGGCGCCCCTGGGCCAGCCGACCGGCGGCGAATGGGACATCATCGTCTCCGAAGGCGCTGTGACGGTTCGGCCGACGGCCTGGCTGGCGGCGCTGCGTGTCGGCGGCCGTCTGGCGGTCGTCGAGCGTCCGGGCCCGAATGGCCGGGCGGTTCTGTATGTGAAGGGGCGTGAAGGCGTCTCGCGTCGCGAACTGTTCGACGCCGCCCCGCCGGTGCTGGCTGAAATGACACCGGCCCCCGCATTCGCCCTCTGATTGACGCGATTTCGACGGAGTGCGGTGGCGGTCGCGTGAAAAAAACTTAACTGGCGTAGCTGTAGGCGGTCACGCACTAGGCCTGCGAAGAGATATCGGCGCCGTCTGCGACGCCCATCGGGATACTGTCATGTTCAAACGCTCGCGCGCACTTGCTTCCGTCGCCCTGATCGCCGTCACGGCGGGTGTGGCCGCCCCCGCGTGGGCCGAGACCCTGCAGGAGGCCATCGCCCTGGCCTACCGCACCAATCCGACGCTTCAGGGCCAGCGCGCCCAACAGCGCGCCCTGGACGAGGCGGTGCCCCAGGCCCGCGCCGGTCTGCGCCCGACCGTGTCGGTCAGCGGTTCGAGCCGCTACACGCGCACCGACTCGCCGAACTCGCCGGGAGTCGATCTGAACGGCGACGGCCTCTTCACCGGCCCCTTTGACACCCCGCCCAGCAACAACATCAACGAGACGGATTCGGTTGGCGCCAGCATCGGCGTGGATCAAACCCTCTATTCGGGCGGCCGTATCGCCCGCGGGATCGACGCCGCCGAAGCCTCCGTCCTGAGCGGTCGCGAATCCCTCCGCAGCATCGAACAACAGGTCCTGGGCGCCGTAATCCAGGCCTATGTCGACGTGCAGCGTGACGTCGAAATCCTGCGCATCCGCGAAGCCAATCTGTCGGTCCTGCGCCGCCAGCTGGACGAGTCCAACGCCCGGTTCGAAGTCGGCGAAATCACCCGCACCGACGTCTCGCAGTCGGAGGCCCGTCTGGCCCAGTCGGAAGCCGACCTCGCCGGCGCCCAGGCCCAGTTGTCCGTCTCGCGCGCCTCCTATGCCGCCGTCGTCGGCCAGGCCCCGACCAATCTGGAAACGCCGCCGGCCCTGCCGGGCGTTCCGACGGACTTCGAAGTCGCCCTGGACATCGGCCTGGCCGAGAACCCCAGCCTGCTGGCCGCCGAGTACCAGTTGCAGGAGGCCGAGGCCCGTCACGCCCAGGCCCGTTCCGCCTATCTGCCGTCCGTGGGCCTCTCCAGCTCCTATGGCGGCTCGACGCCCATCAGCGGCTTCGACCTGTCGGATCGCACGACCACCTTCCAGGCCGGCGTCAGCCTCTCGGTGCCGCTCTTCACCGGCGGGCTGAACAGCTCGCGCGTGGCCCAGGCTCTGGAACAGGCCAATGCCGCCAAGATTGAGATCGATCGCCAGAAGCGCTCCGTGCTGCAGGGCGTCTCCAGCGCCTATGCCCAGGTCGTCTCGAACCGGTCTCAGCTCGAGGCCGGCGTCGCCGGCGTCAGCGCCGCCCGGGTGGCCGCCGAGGGCGTCCGTCAGGAGCAGCAGGTCGGCCTGCGCACCACCCTCGACGTGCTGAACGGCGAGCTGGAGCTGCGCAACGCCGAGATCAACCTCGCCGTGGCCAAGCGCAATCTCTATGTCGCCCAGGCGTCGCTGCTGACCTCGATGGGGCGGCTGAGCGGCGAGGACCTGAACCCGGCCATCGAAATCTACGATCCGGCCGCAAATGCCCAACGCGTCCGCCTTCGCGGCGCCGTGCCGTGGGACGTCCTGGTCGAGACCCTGGACCGCATCGCCGCTCCGCCGATCACCCCGGCGAACGACACCGAGAACGCGCCGATCGACACCCAGCTTGACGGCGAGATCGTCCGGACCGCGCCGAACTCGAACTGACGCCTGCGGATTAACCAGCAAGGCGAAAAACGGCCGTTGATTCCCACGGGCGTTGATGCGACGAAATGAATGGGGCAGGGCTGAACGTCGGCTCCGATCCACTTTGTTCGTCACGCGTGGGCCCGGAACGGTCGGCGCAGGTTCTTCGAAGGCCCGATCATGACCGACACCACCGCCCAGGAACCGACGATGGAGGAGATCCTGGCGTCGATCCGCCGGATCATCTCCGAAGACGACGCGCCCGCCGCCGAAGCGGCCCCGACGCCGCAACCGGAGCCCGTCGAAGAGGCTTCGCCCGCCCTGATGGACGAGACTCCGTCGATCCAGGAGCCCGAACCCGAAGAAGAGATTCTCGACCTGACCGACCGCTATGAGGCCCCGGCCGCCCAGACGATCGGCGATCTGGATGTGACCGCCCCGGCCGACCCGGAACCCGAGCCCTTCCCGACCTCCTTCGCAGAGCCGGAACGTCCGGCGGCCCGCGAGTCCGAGCCCAGCACCTCGTCCGTGCCCTACGACTCCCTCGTCGGCGAAAGCGCTGCCGCGGCGTCCGCCAGCGCCTTCGCCGGCCTGTCCGCCGCCTTCCGTCAACCCGAGCCGGTTCCGACCGGCGGGGTCGGCCCGACCATCGACGACCTCGCCCGCAGCCTGCTGCGCCCGATGCTGAAGGACTGGCTCGACGCCAACCTGCCCGGCATCGTCGAGGCGGCGGTAAAGAAGGAAGTCGAACGCATCTCCCGCAGCGCGGGCTAGCCCCGCTCGCCACCGGCGACTAAGACCAGAAGGGGCGGCTCTCACGGGCCGCCCCTTCGCATTTGAGGCCTCCCTTATCCAGCGACGCGCCGCGCGCGGAGCGATAGGGAAAAAGAGATGACCATGCTCGACAAGTCCTTCGACCCCACCGCCGCCGAACCGCGCCTCTACGCCCAGTGGGAGGCCTCCGGCGCCTTCTCGCCGAAGACGGATGGAGCGGCTGAGGCCTATTCGATCGTCATCCCGCCGCCGAACGTGACGGGGTCGCTGCACATCGGCCACGCGCTGAATAACACCCTGCAGGACATCTTGGCTCGCTATCACCGGATGCGCGGCAAGTCGGTCCTGTGGCTGCCGGGCACGGACCATGCGGGCATCGCCACCCAGATGGTGGTCGAGCGGCAGCTGGCCGCCGCTGGCAGTGTCGGACGCCGGGAGATGGGTCGCGAGGCCTTCGTCGAGAAGATCTGGGAGTGGAAGGCCGAGAGCGGCGGGACCATCGTCCAGCAACTGCGTCGCCTGGGCGCGTCGTGCGACTGGTCGCGCGAGCGGTTCACGCTCGACGAGGGGCTGAACGCCGCCGTCCGCAAGGTCTTCGTCAAGCTGCATCAGGACGGACTGATCTATCGCGACAAGCGACTGGTGAACTGGGACCCGCAGTTCCAGACAGCCATCTCGGACCTGGAGGTCGAGCAGCGCGAGGTCGAGGGCGCCTACTGGCATTTCGCCTATCCGCTGGCCGACGGCGTGACCTACGAACACCCGATCGCGTTCGACGAGGACGGGAAGGCGACAGAGTTCGAGACGCGCGACTTCATCGTCGTGGCCACGACCCGGCCGGAGACCATGCTGGGCGACACCGGCGTGGCCGTGCACCCGGATGACGAGCGCTATGCCTCAATCGTCGGCGCCAAGGTCGTGCTGCCGATTACGGGCCGCCATATCCCCATCGTGGCCGATGAGTATGCTGATCCGACCAAGGGATCCGGCGCGGTCAAGATCACCCCGGCCCACGACTTCAACGACTTCCAAGTCGGCAAGCGTGCCGGGCTTCCATCGATCAACGTCTTGGACGCCTTCGCCCGGATCGTGGGCACCCACCTCGTTGACTCGAAATTCGAGCAGGCCGAGGGCGAGTACAATGATTCCGGCGAGGAGAGTGCTTGGTCCCGTGAGCAGCAGGACGAAATCCACTATATCCCCGTAGAGCTTCAAGGCTTGGACCGGTTTGCTGCCCGGAAGGCGATTGTCGCCCGCGCCGAGCACGAAGGCTGGCTGCGCGAGATCGAGAAGACCCGGCACGTCGTGCCGCACGGCGACCGTTCCGGCGTGGTCATCGAGCCGTGGCTGACGGACCAGTGGTACGTCGACGCCCATACCCTGGCCCAGCCGGCGCTGAAGGCGGTCGAGACTGGCGACACGGTGTTCGAGCCGAAGTCCTACGAGAAGATCTATTTCGAGTGGCTGCGCAACATCGAGCCCTGGTGCATCTCGCGCCAGCTCTGGTGGGGGCACCGCATCCCCGCCTGGTACGACGCCGACGGCAAGATCTACGTCGCCGAGACCGAGGCCGAGGCTGTCGCCCAATCCGGCGGCAAGGCCCTGACGCAGGACGAGGACGTTCTCGACACCTGGTTCTCCTCGGCACTGTGGCCGTTCTCGACCATGGGCTGGCCGGGGAAGACCGACGATCTGGAGCGGTTCTATCCGACCAGCGACCTCGTCACGGCGGCGGACATCATCTTCTTCTGGGTCGCCCGGATGATGATGATGGGCCTGCACTTCATGGACGAGGTCCCGTTCAGGCGGGTCATCATCAACGGCCTCGTCCGCGACGAGAAGGGCCAGAAGATGAGCAAATCCAAGGGGAACGTCATCGACCCCCTGGTCATCATCGACGAGCTGGGCGCCGATCCCCTGCGCTTCACCATGGCCATCCTGTCGGGCACGCGCGATATCAAGCTGTCGAAGCAGCGGATCGAGGGCTATCGCAACTTCGGCACCAAGCTGTGGAACGCCGCCCGGTTCTCCGAGATGAACGAGGCGGTCCGCGTCACCGGCTTCGACCCGGCGACCGTCGAGCAGACGATCAACCGCTGGGTTCGCGGCGAGCTGACCAAGGCCGAGCGCGCCGTGTCGGAAGCGGTCGAGGGCGGGCGTTTCGACGACGCAGCCTCGGCGCTCTACAGGTTCGTCTGGAACGTCTTCTGCGACTGGTATCTGGAGCTGGCCAAGCCGGTGTTCCAGGGCGCCGATGAGGCGGCGAAGGCCGAGACGCGGGCGATGACGGCCTGGACCCTGGACCAGACGCTGAAGCTGCTGCATCCGGTCATGCCGTTCATCACCGAGGAGTTGTGGGCCGAACTCGGCAAGGAGGGTGCGCCACGCGACGAGGCGACCCTGATCGGCGCCGCCTGGCCCGTGCTGCCGGACGCCTTCATCGACGCTGAAGCCGAGGCGGAGATCGGCTGGCTGGTCGATCTGGTCGGGGAGGTGCGCGGCCTGCGCGCCGAGATGAACGTGCCGCCGGGGGCCAAGCCGCCGCTGACCTTCGTCGCTCCGGACGCGCCCACGTCGGACAGGGCCACGCGGCACCGCGACCTGATCCTGACGCTCGCGCGGGTGTCCGAAGTGGCGTCGGCGGATGCGGCGCCGGCCGGGGCTGTGACCTTCGTGTCGGGCGGCTCGGCGGCGGCTCTGTCGCTGGCCGGGATCATCGATCTGACGGCCGAACGCGCCCGCCTGACCAAGGAGATCGCCGCCTTCGAGAGCGACGTGGGCCATGTGATGAAGAAGCTGGGCAACCCGAACTTCGTCGAACGCGCGGCCCCGGCCGTGATCGACGAACAGCGCGCCAAGCTGGCCGAGGCCGAGGCGGGCAAGGCGCGGCTGGAAGCGGCTCTGTCCCGGCTGGCCGATCTTGGCTGACTTCGGACCCCGGACCCGGCTGGATCATCTGATGGTCTCCCGTGGTCTGGTCGAAAGCCGGTCGCGGGCCAAGGCGGCGATCGAGGCCGGCGGCGTGACCGTCGACGGCCAGCCCGCGCGCGCCGCCTCGCAGGGGGTGGGCGAGGATGCGGTCGTTACCGTCGTGGAAGCGCACGGCTGGGTTGGGCGCGCGGCACTGAAGCTGGATCACGCCCTGACCCTGTGGCCTGTGCAGGTCAAAGGTCGGGTGGTGCTGGACGTCGGCGCCTCGACCGGCGGGTTCACCGAGGTCTGTCTGGCGCGCGGGGCGACGAAGGTGTTCGCCGTCGACGTCGGTCAGGGCCAGATGCATCCGAAGGTCTCGGGCGATCCTCTCGTGGTCAATCTGGAGAAGACCGACGCCCGGATTCTGGACAGTGATCTGATCCCGGAAATGCCTGGCCTGATCGTCTGCGACGCCAGCTTCATCGGTCTGGCCAAGGTGCTGCCCGCCGCTCTGAAACTCGCGGCCGAAGACGCCGACCTGATCGCCCTGGTCAAACCCCAGTTCGAGGGCGACGGACCCAAGGACGCCGGCAAGAAAGGCGTGGTCAAGGATCCGCAGGCGCATCTCGACGCCGTCCGTCGTGTCTCGGACTGGCTCAAGATGGTCGGCTGGACCGTTAGGGCCACAGCCGAAAGTCCGATCACCGGTGGCGACGGCAATATCGAATTCCTGCTCTGGGCCCGCCGGGCCGCCTAGAGACCCGACCCGTCGCTCAAGCAGTGAGCGACCGCGTCGCGAGCGTTAGCAACCATTCAACACAAAGAGAAACCGCCGGTGGATTGCTCCACCGGCGGCCCGTCACGACGTCGATCGACAGGGGGGCTGAAAAATATCGACGCCGCGAACCTGGTCGATCAGCGCGGCAGCCAGCCGCGGCGCGGATCGAAATAGTAGTGTCCGTCAGCCGAGACCTCGTAGCCGTTCTCGTAGCGGCGGCTGTCCCGACGGTCGTCGCGACGGTAGTCCTGACGGTCGTCGCGGTAGCCACGATCGTCATAGCGGTTCGAGGCGTAGGCCCGATCGTTGTAGCGATCGTTCGAGCTGTAATAGGTCGGGGCCTGCGAATAGCGGCTGTCCGAACGGCAGTTGTCGTTCGAGGAGCGGCCGACCTGGGCGCCGACGATGGCGCCGAGAACGCCACCGATGATCGAGCCTTCGGTGCGGTTGCCGCGACCCGAAACCTGCGAGCCGGCGACGGCGCCGACGCCTGCGCCGATCAGGGCGCCCGCACCGGTCCGGCCCTGGCCGTAGGTCTGGCAACGGTCCTGATAGCGGTCGTTGTAGGACTGGCTGTAGCCCTGGTTGTAGTTGCTGCCGTATCCGTAGGACTGGGCCGAGGCGGCGGCGGGAACGAGGGTCGCGGCGGCGGCGAGGGCGGCAGCGACGACGGCGGACTTCACGAAGGCGGTCATTTGAGAGAACCCCTGTTCGGCGCCGGGGAGGTCCGGCGTCTTGTTGGATCCACGTATGGGCCACCGAACCTGAACGCGTTTTGAGCGGGTCGTTCATCTTCGTTCAGGTTTCGGATTGCCTTGAGACCTCTTTCGCTGGGCCTGATCTGATCGGAAAACCGCTCACACTTTTCCGGATCAGGCCCTAGAAGCCGCCGATGACCATGACGCTGAAGATCGCCCATGTGGCCGGGCAGGGGGACGGCGTGGCCCATACGCCCGCCGGGCCGGTGTTCGCGCCCCTGACCCTGCCGGGCGAGACGGTGCGCGGCGAGGTCGTCGACGGGCGGATGGAGACGCCCGAGATCCTCGAGGCCAGCCCCGCCAGGATCGCGCCGGTGTCGCCGCAGTATGGCGACTGCGGCGGGTGTTCGCTGCAGCACTGGGCCAGCGGGCCCTATCTGGACTGGAAGCGGGATCTCGTCGTGTCGACCCTGGCGCGCGAGCGGATCGAGACGGAGGTCGAGGCGACGGTGGCGGTGCCGCCGGGAACGCGGCGGCGACTGGCCCTGCATGCGCGGCGGCTGGAGGACGGGCGGGTCGTGCTCGGGTTCAAGGCGCGGAAGTCGTGGCGGCTGGTGGAGGTGTCGAGCTGTCCGGTGGCCGATCCCCGGCTGGTGGCGATGTTTCCGGCGCTGGCCAAGGTGGCGGCGGCGTTTCTTGAGCATCCGAAGTCGGCGCCGACCCTGCATGTGACCTGGACTCTGGATGGGCTGGACATCGACGTGACCGGCGTGGAGCGGAAGTCGGGAGGACTGTCGGCGGACCGGCAGATGCAGGCGATCCGGGCGGCGCGGGAGGCGGACGTCGCGCGGCTCAGCATGGCCGGCGAGACCCTGATGATGGCGCGTCAGCCCCGGGTTCAGTTCGGGCCGGCGACCGTGCCCCTGCCGGCGGGCGGTTTCCTGCAGGCGGTGCCGGAGGCGGAGGCGGCGATGGTGCAGCGGGCCGTGGCCGCGGTGAAGGGGGCGAAGAAGGTGGCGGACCTGTTCTGCGGGACCGGGACCTTCACCTTCCCGCTGGCGACGGTGGCCAGTGTCATCGCGGCGGACGCCTCGGCGGCGGGGATCGCGGCGCTGAAACAGGGAATCGGCTCGGCGAAGGGGATGAAGCAGATCACGGCCGAGGCGCGCGACCTGTTCCGGCGGCCGCTGTCGCCCTACGATCTCAAGGGCTGCGAGGCCATCGTGTTCGACCCCCCGCGTGCCGGGGCCATCGATCAGACGGCCCAGATCAAGGATACGAAGGCGTCGGTCGTGGTGGGGGTGTCGTGCAATCCCCAGACATTCGCCCGGGACGCCCGGGTCCTGATCGACGCCGGGTTTCGGCTCGAGACGGTGACGCCGGTGGACCAGTTCCTGTGGTCGGCCCACGTCGAGCTGGTCGGCGTGTTCCGGCGCTAGGCGGCTTTCGCAGAGGCGGCGGCGGTTCCGACCAGCGGCTCGAACAGGTAGCGGGCCAGGTGGCGGGCGACGGGGACGACCACGCCGTCGCCGGTCAGGTGGTAGGCGTCGGTGTAGCTGCGGGGCAGGACATAGGTGTCGGGCAGGCCCATCAGGCGGGCGGTCTCGCGGGCCGAGATCAGGCGCGAGCGGATTCGGGGACCGTCGATGACCAGGATGGTCTGGCGGCTGGAGCCTCCCGACGGGGTGCGCAGGCAGCCGGCGACGTCGTCGAAGCGGACCTCGGCGCGCTGGGCTTTCTGGCCAGCTGAGTCGGTGCGGGTGCGGCGGTAGACGCCGCCGACCATCCGGCGACCGGCGCGCTGAGCGGCCTGGACCTTGGCGCGGTTGACCGGGGACATCAGCGACAGGAGGCGGTCGGTTTCGGCAGGGGTATGCCAGGCGACGCTGTCGGGGGCATCCTCGATCAGGTCGGCGAAGGTCGAGGCGCGGCGCTCGGGCGAGGGCAGGTTCCACCACAGAGCAGAGGCGCGCAGGTCGTCGGGCAGACGGTCCGTGGCGCGGACGACGGCCGGCGTGTGGAAGGGAGCGATCGGGCCGGGCGAGGTCAGGCCCTCGGGGATGTCGGCGGCGGTCTGGATGCCGACGACGAAAAGGCGCGGGCGGGACTGGGGCACGAACCGATCGGCGTTGATGACCAGGGCGCCGAAGCGATAGCCGGCCTCAGCGAAGGTCCGGCACATGGCCTCTAAGTCGGCGCCGCCGCGCGAAGTCAGGGCGCCGCAGACGTTCTCGACGGCGACGAGGCGGGGCGCGCGGCCCTCGGCGGCGAGGCCGCGAACGAGATCCCAGAAGGCGTAGAAGGTCCCGGAGCGCTCTCCGGCGAGGCCCGCGCCGTGGCCGGCGAGGGACAGGTCCTGGCAGGGAAAGCTGCCCCAGACGAGGTCGGGGCGGCCGGGGAGGGCTGCTGCGTCGAGGGCGCGGATGTCGCCGACGGTCAGTTCCCCGCCCGTGCCCCAATTGGCCTGATAGGTCAGGCCCTTGCGGGCGTCGAAATCGTTGGCGAACAGGCAGTCCCACCCCGCGCCGAGGCCGGCGCGGACCATGCCGCCGCCGGCGAAGAACTCGTAGAAGCCGGGCATGGCGGTCAGGATCGACGGAAGAGGGAATCGCGCATGGGGTCAGGGTGCCGGTGCGGGCGAGTCGGGTCCATTGGACCTTGGACTCGGAAAAACCGAGTCCACTGAGTGCAATTCAGAGGATGTCGTTCTGATACAGGTCGTTGAGACGATCTTTTGTGGAGAAGCCTGATGTCCTGCCGGCGGGAGAGTCCATTTTGGCGTGCTGGTGTGCAGCGCGCCGCCGGGTCCCCCGGTCTGCGGCGCGAAGAGCGCCTTGTCGGGGGATGACGAAAGTCAGCCGAACAGCTCCAGCTGCGCGCGCGCGTCCGCCGGGACCCGGAACTTCGTCACATCGAGATCGTGCCTGGGCCCGTCGAGCCCGTAGCGCTTCACAGCCGCCTTGAAGCGGGCGGAGATCAGGTCGGCGACGGGGCCGGTCCCCTTCATGCGCTGGGACCAGTCGGCGTCGTAGTCCTTGCCGCCGCGGGTCTGGCGGACGAGGGACATGACACGGGCGGCGCGATCCGGGCGGGCGTCGGCCAGCCACTCGGCGAAGAGGGTCTTGATCTCCAGCGGCAGGCGCAAGGTGACGTACATGGCCGTGGTGGCGCCGGCCTTCGCGGCGGCTTCGAGCACGGCCTCCAGCTCATGATCGTTGAGGCCGGGGATGACGGGAGCGAACCCGACGCCGACGGGGACGCCCGCATCGGCCAGGCGCTTCACCGCATCGAGGCGGCGCGCGGGCGTCGCGGCGCGAGGCTCCATGGTGCGGGCGAGATCGCGATCCAGCGTCGTGATCGAGACGAAGGCGCTGGCCAGACCGTCGCGGCCCATCGGGCCCAGGATATCCACATCGCGGGTGATCAGATTCGATTTGGTGATGATGGAAAAGGGCTGGTTGAACCGTTGCAGGACCTCCAGCAGGCCGCGCGTGATCTTCTGCGTGCGCTCGACCGGTTGATAGGGATCGGTGTTGCCGCCTATGTGGATGCGTTTGCAGACGTACCGGCGCGCGGCGAGTTCCTGTTCCAGGAGACGCGGCCCTTCTGGCTTGAAGAAGAGCCGGCTCTCGAAATCCAGGCCCGGGGATAGGCCCATCCAGGCATGGGATGGACGGGCGTAGCAGTAGATGCAGCCATGTTCGCAGCCTTTGTAGGGGTTGATCGAGCGGTCGAAACCGATGTCGGGACTGGTGTTGGTGGTGATGATCTTGCGGGCGTGTTCGGGCGTCAGGGTGGTCCGGAGCGGCTCCGGCGCCGCGTCATCCGCGGTCCAGCCGTCGTCGAAATCCTCGTGCACGACGGGTTCGAACCGACCGGAAGCGTTGGTGCGTGCGCCGCGTCCTTTCTTCAGCTGGGGAGCGGGAGACATGAGAGGAAGTTATGTTCCGCGTTGGAACAAAGCAAGAACAAAAGAGCGGGATGGGACCCGCAAGACAGGCCGTCCGGATCAGGCGGCCTGCATCTCTTCGAGCAGGGTTGCGACAAGTTCGGACGCAGGACGGACGCGGGCCAAGGGCGCCCCCTGTCCGGCCCATTGGGCGGAGAAGCCCATTTCTCCGGCCGCCCGGGCGGCGGCGTTAAGCGCCTTTCCGGCGTCGTAGGCGACGGGGTAATCCGGGACGGTCGCGGTCAGGGTCCGGCCAAGGGCAGTGAAGCGGTTGGGCAGGGAGCGGGCGACACGGCCGGAAATGGCGGCGGTCATTTCGGTGTGGGCGGCCGCGTCGCTGAGGAACAGGGCGCGATAGTCGGCGTCGGCGGCGCTCTCGGGGCAGGCGATGAAGGCGGTGCCGAGCTGGGCCGCCACGGCGCCCAGATCGAGGACCGCACGGATGCTGCGTCCGTCCATGATGCCGCCCGCTGCGATGACAGGCAGGCCGGCGTTGCGGACGAGCACGCGGGTGAGGGCGGCCATGCCAAGCCTCCTGTCCTCGGCTTGGGGGCCGAAAGCGCCGCGATGGCCGCCGGCCTCCCAGCCCTGAGCCACAACGGCGTCCATGCCCGCCGCCAAACAAGCGCGGGCCTCCTTGAGAGTGGTGGCTGTGGCGAGAAGGATGGACCCAGCCTGTCTCAGGGCGACGACCTGATCCGGGCGGGGCAGGCCGAAGTGGAAGCTGACCACCGGCGGGGCGGCGACGAGGAGGGCGGCGAACATCGCCTCGTCGTCGAGGAAGCTGGCGTAGGCGGGCTTCAGGGCTGTCGGCGGCTCGCAGCCGAAGGATCGGAAGGTCGGGGCCAGGGCATCGAGCCAGCCCGCCTCGATCGCAGCGTCGCGTCGGGGCGTGGCGTGGACGAACATGTTCACATTGAAGGGGCGGTCGGTAAGGGACCGAACCTCGCGGATCATGGCGGTCGCGCCTGCCGCGTCGACGGCGCCGACGGCGATCGAGCCGAGCGCACCGGCCTGGGAGACGCGGGCGGCCAGCAACGGGGTCGAGGTTCCGGCCATCGGGGCCTGGATGATGGGCGTCGCGACGCCGAGGCGCTCGAGGAAGGTCATCAGGTTCAGTTGGGGGTGCAGCCGTCCGATTTCACTATCCGGCGTTCGCCCTTCGCGCGATAATCGCCGTCATCGCAGGGGACCCATCATGACCGCACTCATCGTCATCGGCGTTATCGTCGTCATCCTGATCTTCGTGGTCATGGGGAGCTACAACAAGCTGGTCGCTCTGGACCAGAAGGCGGACCAGTCGTTCGCCGACATCGACGTGCAGCTGAAGCAGCGCAACGACCTGATCCCCAACCTGGTCGAGACGGTGAAGGGCTATGCCACCCACGAGCAGGAAACCCTGAACGCCGTGACCCAGGCGCGCGCCGCCGCCGCCGGGGCCACCACGGTCGACGACAAGGTGACCGCCGACAACATGCTGACCGGCGCCCTGGGCAAGTTGTTCGCCGTGGCCGAGGCCTATCCGGACCTGAAGGCCAACACCAACTTTCTGGAGCTGCAGCGCGAGCTGACCGACATCGAGAACAAGCTGGCCGCCGCGCGCCGCTTCTTCAACAACGCCGTGGCCGAGTTCAACGCCGTGCGGGCCCAGTTCCCGACCGTGCTGTTCGCCGGCATGTTCGGCTTCGGGACCGAGAAACCCTTCTTCCAGGTGGACGCCGCAGACCGCGCCGCGATGACCGCCGCCCCGCCGTCGGTGAAGTTCTAGGTCCACATGGCCGCTGTCGGTCTCCAGACCCACATCTGGGCGAACAACACCCGCTCGACCCTGCTGCTGATCGGGTTTCCGGTCATGCTGGTGGTGGTCCTGTTCGGGCTGGAACTGGTGCTGATGGGGTTCGGCTTCCTGCCCAACTCGGGCGGGACGCTGGGCGACGACATCAACTATGCGGTCGGAATGCTGGTGGGGACGATCCCTCTGGCGGTCGTGGTTGCCCTGATCTGGTTCGCCATCGCCTGGTTCGGCAACCAGGCGATGATCGACGTCATGACCGGCGCGCGAAAGGTCGAACGGCAGGACGAGCCGGAGCTCTATAACCTGCTGGAGAATCTGGCGATCTCGCGCGGGATGGCGACGCCGACGCTGCGGATCATCGATTCGGACAGTCTGAACGCCTTCGCCTCCGGCATTCGCGAGGACCACTACAGCGTCACGGTGACTCGAGGACTGATGGCCGCCCTGACCCGGGACGAGATGGAGGCGGTGCTGGCGCACGAGATGACCCACGTCATCAACAAGGACGTGCGGACCATGGTGATCGCCTCGATCTTCGCGGGGATCATCAGCGTCATCTGCCAGCTGGTGTTCCGGGGCCTGTTCTATGTCCGCAGCGGCAAGAGCAACAAGAACTCGGGGCCGCTGATCCTGATCGGGTTCGCCATCGCGGCCATCGGCTATCTGTTCGCGATCTTCATCCGGCTGATGCTGTCGCGGACGCGGGAGTATGTGGCCGACGCGGGGGCGGTCGAGCTGACCAAAAACCCGGACTCGATGATCTCGGCGCTGCGCAAGGTGTCGGGGCGATCGAAGCTGCAGGCGCCGGACGATGTGCAGGGCATGTTCCTGGACAATGAGCGGGAGGGGTTCACCGACGCCCTGTTCGCCACCCATCCGTCAATCGACAAGCGGATCGCGGCACTGGTCAAGTTCGGCGGCGGGCGGGATCCCGGGGCGTGGGATCCGGACCTGCTGGAGACGGGTTTGCCCGCGGACACGGCCGTGCCGCAGACAGCCTCCACCGCCGTTCCCTACAGCTGAGAGGACCGTCCATGGCGCGGCGCAAGATCGAGGTTCAGAACGTCATCAGCCCCGGGCACGTCCAGTCGGTCGATGCGGACAAGTACGAGGCGACGCGGGACGCCTATCTGGCGGTGCTGACCTCCGACGCGCCGGGAATGACGCCGGCGGAGATCAAGGCGGCTCTGACGCCGAGACTGCCCGAGGATCTGTTCCCGGGCGGGGCGACGGCCGGCTGGTGGGCCAAATGCGTGCAACTGGATCTGGAGGCCAGGGGCGTGATCGTGCGCGGGCCGGGCAGCCCGGTTCGGCTGCGGAAAGCCTAGTCGATCCGGGTCCAGCCGAGGGGTTTGAGGACCTCCATCGGACGGAACTGCGCCTTGTAGTCCATCTTGGGAGAGCCCTCGACCCAGTAGCCGAGGTAGACGAAGGGCAGGCGCACGGCCTGGGCCTGGCGCACATGGTCGAGGATGGCGAAGACGCCCAGCGACCGCTTGACCATCTCCGGATCGAAGAAGCTGTAGACCATCGACAGCCCGTCGCTCAGCAGGTCGGCGAGGGTCACCGCGACCAGATCGCCGGGGCCTTCGTCGGTGGAGGGAAGGCGGTATTCGATCAGATGGGTGCGGACCGCCGTGTCCTCGACCATGGCGATATAGTCGGGCCAGGTCATGTCGGTCATGCCGCCGCCGGGGTGGCGATGGGCAAGGTAGCGTTTGAGCAGGGCGAACTGCTCCTGGGTCGCCTCGGCCTCGACGAGGTCGCGCGACAGGTCGTCGTTGCGAGCCAGCACCTTCCTCTGGCCGCGCGAGAAGACGAACTCCGGCGCGGGCAGGCGGACGGAGACGCAGGCGTCGCAGCCCTCGCAGGCGGGGCGGTAGGCGATGTTCTGGCTGCGGCGGAAACCGGCGTGGGTCAGCTCGTCGTTGACGTGGGCGCCGTCCGAGAAGGGCAGGTTGGCGAACACCTTCCGCTCGGTCATGCCGGGCAGGTAGGGGCAGGGCGCGACCGCCGTCATGAAGAAGCGAAGCTGGCGTGTCGGTACGTGTTGCGTCACGTCTCTACGTCCGCATCCGATTTCGTCCGGCGTAAGGCAGGGCCGTTTCCATCGGACGATTTGGCGTTATTCGATGCCGGGCCGCAAGCGGGTTCGCGCCGTAACCGAACGGCGCCAGAGCGTGAGAAGCGCTCTCGCCTTTTCTGGAGCCCGATTCACCGCGTCGGCTGGATTGCGAAGCAATCCTCCCTCGGCGGATCAGGCTCATGTTCACAGGCTTGTGTCCGTGGGCAGGACGGGCGCCTCGCGCAACAGGACGATGGCGATGCGGCGGTTGCCGGCGAGCGACGGATCGTCGGGGTACAGAGGGTCGGAGCCCGCCTTGCCCGCCACCGAATAGACCCGGTCGGCATCGACGCCGGCGGCCTGGAGGATGGCGCGCGACGCGTCGGCGCGGCCCGCCGACAGGGGCCAGTCGCTGGCGACCGAGGCGCGCCCCGATCCAGCGACGGCGGAGGTGTGGCCGGAGATGGAGATGCGGTTCGGCAACCGGTTCACAACCCCGGCGATGGCCCGCAGCAGGACCTGGGCGCGGGCATTGGGGCGGGTCGAGTTCTGCTCGAACATCGAGCGGCCCTCCTGATCGACCAGCTGGATGCGCAGGCCCTCGGGCGTCTGGTCGATGATCAGCTGTTTCGACAGCTCCGCCAGTTCGGGCATGCGCTGCATGGCCTGGCGCAGGCTCTCGGCGGCGGACTGGAACTCGGCGGCCTCGCGAGCGGCGATCTCCTGCCGGAGTTCCTCTTCCGAAGCTGCCGCGAGGTGGGCGTTGGCGCCGCTCTCCTCGGGAGCGTCCTGGGGCGCCTCCGGGGCCTGCTGTTCCAGCACCGACATGGAGCCTGACGATTTGGAACCGTCTTCGCCGAGCGAGGTGCCGCCGAGAATGCCGCCGGAGCCGGAGGTGGTCTGCGAGACGCTGGCAGGCGCGAAATATTCGGCGATGCCCTTCTTCTGCTCGGGATCGGTCGTGTTGATCAGCCACATCAGGAGGAAGAACGCCATCATCGCGGTCACGAAGTCGGCGTAGGCCACCTTCCACGCGCCGCCGTGGTGGCCGCCGCCGGACACCTTCTTGATCTTCTTGATGATGATCGGACGTTCGGCGGCGTTCATCGACTCGGTGGGGCTGCGGAGACTGACCCGGACCCTCGACGATCAAGGTTAATGCGACCTTTCGGTCGGGCCTCAGACGGCCAGAAAGCCGAGGTGCTCCAGCAGGATCGTCGTGCCCAGGGCGATCAGGGCCAGACCGCCGACGAGTTCGGCGATCTTGCCGAAGCGGGCGCCGATGCTGCGGCCGATCAGCATGCCGATCGTGGTCAGGGCGAAGGTCGTCAGGCCGATGCTGAGGGCGATGACCCAGATGTTGGCGCCCAGAAAGGCCAGGCCCACGCCGACGGCCGCCGCATCGATGCTGGTGCCCACGGCGGTGGCGATCAGGGCCCAGGGACCGGCGCGGGTGGGCGGCGCATCGGCGTCGGCCGGCTTCGAGGCCTCATGGATCATCTTGCCGCCGACGACGGCCAGAAGACCGAAGGCGATCCAGTGATCGACCTCCTGCACGAAGCCGGCGGCGATCAGACCGAGGCCCCAGCCGATCAGGGGGGTGATGGCCTCGATCACGCCGAACACCGCACCGGCCTTGACCGCCGACCGCCACGACGGACGATGCGAGGCGCCGCGGCCCACGGCGGCGGCGAAGGCGTCCGTGGACATGCTGAGCGACAGGACGGCGATGGCTCCGGGCGTCATGGATCGATCTCGCCGGGCAGTCACGCGCGCCCGGCCGGTTCGAGCGGCGGCCGTCCTAGGGGATGGCGGATCAGTTAGCCCAGACTGAACTGACAGGAAGGTTGTCGCAGGCCCCGTCAGGTCCTAGACACGCCGCCACGCGGATGTGGCGAAACTGGTAGACGCACCAGATTTAGGTTCTGGCATCGCAAGATGTGGAGGTTCGAGTCCTCTCATCCGCACCAACATTTTTTGTAGAGCGCTATCGCTCGCCGCGCGGCGGCTCGCTGCTTGAGCGCATTTCCAGGGCGCTATCGCTCGGCTCGCGCAGCCTCGCTGCTTGAGCGCAGGGCTTCCGGTTCAGCGAATGCCCGAAAGACAAAAGGCCCGGGATTGCTCCCGGGCCTTTCTCGATTCCGCAGTGAGGCGGGATCAGTCCTTGGTGTTGTCGACGCCGCGGCCCATGGCCTCGGCGGCGGTTTCGAGACCCACGTCTTCCGTGATGTCGATGCCCTTGGCGAGCTTCGAGTTCCAGAAGCCGTAGGCGCCGTAGATGATCGCGCCCACGACGGCGTAGCCGCCCAGCAGCATGAGGGGGAGGGGATTGTCCTCCGCCGCATGCTGGAACATCGGGATCAGGTTCTGGCTGGCCAGGAACAGGCAGGCCAGGATGCCCAGAACCGCGGTGAAGATGCCGCCCGGGACCTTGAACGGACGCGGCATCTCCGGGTGCTTGATGCGCAGGAAGATCACGCTCAGGCAGACGATCGAGAAGGCCGTGGCCGTACCCAGGGACACCAGGTCGCCAAGGATCGAGATGGGCAGGAAGGCCGCCGCGATGGCGATCAGCAGGCCCAGCAGGATGGTGCCGATCCAGGGGGTGCGGAACTTCGGATGGATCACGGCGAAGGCGCGCGGCAGCAGGCCGTCGCGAGCCATCGTGTAGAAGATCCGCGTCTGGCCGTAGCAGAGCACCAGCATGACCGAGCTCAGGCCGGTGATGGCGCCGATCTTGATCATGAAGCTGATCAGGTTCAGCGGCTGGCCGCTGGACAGGATGATGGGCGTGTTGGCCCATTCCAGGCTCATCCGGTCGATGGCGACGGCGACGGGCGCCGGGCTGGCCAGCTCGAGATAGGGGACGACGCCGGTCATGACGGCGGCGACGGCCATATAGATCAGGGTACAGACAAACAGGGCGCCCAGGATGCCGAAGGGCACGTCCTTGGACGGGTTCTTGGCCTCGGCGGCGGCGGTCGAGACGGCCTCGAAGCCGACGTAGGCGAAGAAGATGATCGCGGCGCCCCGGAAGATGCCGCCGACGCCGAACTGTCCGGCGACCCCGGTCGGTTCAGGGATGAAGGGCACCCAGTTGGCCGGATTCACATAGCCGATGCCGACCGCGATGAAGGTCAGCAGGACGATGATCTTGATGACGACGATCACGTTGTTGATGCTCGCCGACTCCGAAACGCCCAGGACCAGCAGGCCGCAGACGGCGGCGATGCCGATGGCGGCGACCAAGTTGAAGGTGCCGGTGAGCGGGAAGGATGTCGCGCCCGCGTCCTGAACCAGCTGAACCAGCGGAGTGGCCCACTGGGGACCCTCGCCGCCGGCGTACTGGATCATCGGGAAGATCTGCTGGCTGATGCCGAAGTCGTGCAGAATCGAGACGACATAGCCGGACCAGCCGACCGCCACGGTGGAGGCCGCGACGCCGTATTCGAGAACCAGCAGCCAGCCCATGATCCAGGCGAAGACCTCGCCCAGGGTTCCGTAGGCGTAGGTGTAGGCCGAGCCCGAGACCGGCATGGTCGAGGCGAGTTCGGCGTAGCAGAGGCCGGCGAGGCCGCAGGCGATGCCGGCGACGATGAAGGACAGCATGATCGCCGGACCGGCGTTGGCCGCAGCCACCTGACCGGTCAGGACGAAGATGCCGGCGCCGATGATGGCGCCGATGCCCAGGCTCATCAGGTTCCATTTGCCGAGCGTGCGCTTCAGCTCGCTCTTGGAGGCTTCCTTCTGGATCTGCGCTACGGATTTTCTGAGGAACAGCTGGTTCCCCTTGGGCCTAAGGCCATCTGCGGACATACGTCGCGCCCCCTCGATACGAAAACACGGCGAACCCTCCCCGGGCCGCCTTCCAGCGCGGGACGCTAGCGACGGATTATCGCAGGCGCAACGCGGTTTCCGATCCATGAAGGACCCGCAACGCTTTCGTGACCCCCGAAGTGGGGGTTTGGCCGCGCATTCCTTGGTCGCAGGGCGGCGCCGCGCCAGTGCAGCCGCTTTTTTCTTGGGGCTATCGCGCTTTGCGCTACTTGAGCCGCGATGATCCTGCCCATTCACGCCGTGCTGGAAGAGATGAAGGTCGCGGTCGCCGCGAATCCGGCGGTCGTGCTGGCGGCGCCCCCGGGCGCGGGAAAGACGACGGTCGTGCCGCTGGCCCTGCTGAACGCGGAGTGGCTGGACGGCCGGAAGATTCTGTTGCTGGAGCCGCGCAGGCTCGCAGCGCGGGCGGCGGCGGAGCGGATGGCGCAGACACTGGGCGAGAAGGCCGGCGACACCGTCGGTTATCGCACCCGGTTGCAGAGCCGGGTCGGGCCGCGGACCCGGATCGAAGTGATCACCGAGGGGGTGTTCACGCGAATGATTCTGGACGATCCCGGTCTGGAGGGGGTGGGGGCGGTCCTGTTCGACGAGTTTCACGAACGGAGCCTGGACGCCGATCTGGGGCTGGCGCTGGCTCGGGACAGCCAGTCGGTGCTCAGGGACGACCTGAAGCTGGTGGTCATGTCGGCGACGCTGGATATCGCTGGGGTGTCGCGGCTTCTGGATGGCGCGCCGGTGATCGAGGCGCAGGGGCGGGCGTTCCCGGTGGAGACGATCTATCTGGGTCGCAATCCGGTCGAGCGGATCGAGGATGCGACGGCGCGAGCCTGTCTGACGGCGCTGGGCGATCAGTCGGGGTCGGTGCTGGCCTTCCTGCCGGGACAGGGCGAAATCCACCGGACGGCGCAGAGGATCGGCGAGCGGTTGCGGGATCCGTCGGTCGATGTGGTCGCCCTGTATGGCGCGCTCGACAAGGAGACGCAGGATCGGGCGATCGAGCCGTCGCCTTCGGGACGGCGAAAGATCGTGCTGGCGACCTCGGTGGCCGAGACCAGCCTGACCATTCAGGGCGTGCGGGTCGTCGTCGATTGCGGCCTGTCGCGTGTGCCGCGATTCGAGCCGTCGAGCGGGCTGACGCGGCTGGCGACGGTGCGGGTCAGCCGGTCGTCGGCCGAGCAGCGGCGGGGCCGGGCCGGGCGGACGGAGCCGGGGGTCTGCTACCGGCTGTGGGACGAGGAATCGACGCGGGGGCTTATCCCGCATCAGAGGCCGGAAATTCTCGAAGCGGACCTGACCGGGCTGGCGCTGGATTTGGCGCGGTGGGGGGCGCGGACGACAGAGGGGCTGGCGCTACTCGATGCGCCGCCGGCCGGGGCGCTGGCCGAGGCGCGGACGGTGCTGACGCGGTTGGGGGCGCTGGATGCGCAGGGCGGTCTGACGGCGCATGGGCGGCGGCTGACGCGGACGCCGCTGGCGCCGAGGCTGGCGCATCTGGTCGCGGTGGCGGCGGATCGCGGGGATGCGGCGCTGGGGGCGCGGATCGCGGCGGTGCTGAGCGAGCCGGGGCTGGGCGGGAACGATGTCGATCTGAGGGATCGCCTGCGCGGGTTCGAACGGGACCGGTCGGCGCGGGCGCAGGATGCGCGGAAACTGGTCGAGCGCTGGGCGAAGGCGGCGGGCGGGCGAGGAGGCGGGGGTGATATCGCGCCGGGGGACCTGCTCGCCGAGGCGTTTCCCGAGCGGGTGGCCAGGGCGCGGGGCAAGCCGGGCGAAGTCTTGCTGGCGTCGGGGCGTGGAGCGTTTCTCGACGCGGCGGAAGGGCTGGCGCGCGAGGCGTGGCTCGCTGTCGGCGATCTGGGCGGCGGGGAGGCGAGGGATCGCATCCGGCTGGCGGCGCCGCTGGATCCCTCCTCGCTGGACGCGCGGTTGACCACCGAGGATCGGCTGGTGCGCGAGCCGTCGGGCCGTATGGTGATGCGCCGTATCCGGCGGGTCGGGGCCATCGTGTTCGACGAGAAGATCACCGGGGCGCCGGACCGGGCCGCGATCACCCAGGCGCTGCGTGACGAGGTCGAGGCGAACGGGCTGGCGGGTTTAAAATGGGGCGAGCGGTCGAGCGGGTTCCGGGCGCGGCTGGCGTTCCTGCATTCGCTGGACCGCGACTGGCCCGAGGTTTCGGACGCGACCTTGCTGACGGCGCGCGAGGACTGGCTGTGGTCGCTGCTGGAGGGCGTTCAGGACCTGTCGCAGATCAGGGACGAGGCATTGGCGCAGGGTCTGGAGATGCTGGTTCCGTGGGATCGGCGTCGTGCGATGGACGAACTGGCGCCGCAGCGGCTGACGACGCCCTTGGGGTCGGCGGGGATCGACTACGGCGCCGAGGGCGGGCCACGCGTGGATATACGGGTGCAGGAGCTGTTCGGGGTGACGACCCATCCAGCCGTGGGCGGCGGACGCGTGCCGTTGACCCTGGCCCTGCTGTCGCCGGCGCGCAGACCGATACAGATGACCAAAGACCTGCCCGGTTTCTGGCGCGGGTCGTGGAAGGATGTCCGCTCGGAGATGCGCGGCCGCTATCCGAGGCATCCGTGGCCCGAGAACCCCGCCGAGGCGCCGCCGACCAACCGGGTGAAGCCGCGCGGAACCTGAACCGCTTGACCGATCGACGGTCGTCGTCGCATCGATGGATTAACGACAAGGGGACACGCCGTTGACCGAACCCACCCTGCTGATCCCGCCCAGCACGACCTCGACGCGCCGCGTCCTGTTCGCCAGCCTGATCGGCACGACGATCGAGTTCTTCGACTTCTACATCTACGCCACGGCGGCGGTGCTGGTGTTTCCGGCGCTGTTCTTCCCGGGCGGCGATCCTCTGACGGCGCAACTGCAGTCGTTCGCGACCTTCGCCCTGGCCTTCTTCGCCCGGCCGGTGGGCGCGGTGATCTTCGGCCATTTCGGAGACCGGATCGGACGGAAGGCGACGCTGGTCGCGGCCCTGATGACGATGGGACTGTCGACGATCGCCATCGGTCTGTTGCCGACCTATGCGCAGATCGGCGTGGTCGCACCGCTGTTGCTGGCCGTTTGCCGGTTCGGACAGGGACTGGGTCTGGGCGGCGAATGGGGCGGGGCCGTGTTGCTGGCGACCGAGAACGCGCCGCCGGGACGCAAGGCCTGGTTCGGCATGTTCCCGCAGCTGGGTGCGCCGATCGGCTTCATCCTGTCGACCGGGGCCTTCATCGTGCTGACCACGACGATGAGCGAGGAGGCGTTCCTGAGCTGGGGCTGGCGGACGCCGTTCCTGGCCAGCGCAATTCTGGTCATCGTCGGCCTGTGGGTTCGGCTTCGGATCACCGAGACGCCGGAGTTCAGCCGGGTCATCGAGCGGGCCGAACGGGTGAAGGCGCCGGTCCTGACCCTGCTGGCCAGGTACAAGGGGGCGTTGATCCTGGGGACGCTGGGCGCGACGACCACCTTCCTGCTCTTCTATCTGATGACAGTCTTCGCCCTGAGCTGGGCGACGACGAGCCTCGGCTTCACGCGCGCCGATATCCTGCCAACGCAGCTGGTCGGCGTGATCTTCTTCGGGGCCTTCATTCCGATCTCGGCCCTTGCCGCGGACCGGTTCGGGCAGATCAAGGTGCTCATCGCGGCCTCGATCGGGATCGGCCTGTTCGGCTTCCTGATCGCGCCGCTATTCAACGCGGGGCTGACCGGACTGCTGATCTTCTTCTCGCTGGGATTCGCGCTGATGGGCGCGACCTACGGGCCGCTCAGCGCCGCCATGGCGCGACCGTTCCGGGCGGCGGTCCGCTACACAGGTGCGTCGATGGCGTTCAACCTGGCAGGGATCGCCGGGGCGTCGGTGGCGCCCTATGCGGCGACCTCGCTGGCCAAGACCTATGGCGTGCCGGCCGTGGGGCTGTATCTCGCGGCGACGGCGGCGATCACGGTGCTGGCCCTGATCGGCATGTCCCGCCTGAAGGCCGAAGACTAGGTCCTAGCGAATTCGGTGGGCCAGCCGGCCCGGGCGCAGATTGAACCAGGTCCACGGCTTCCAGATCGCGGCGCCCGGCTTCCACGAGGCGACGACGACCTCGGCGCGGCCCACCACATTCGTCACGGGCAGCAGGCCGACGCCCACGTCGCCCGACCAGCGGCTGTCCAGCGAGTTGTCGCGGTTGTCGCCCATGACGAACAGCTGGCCCTCCGGCACGACCTGGGCCGGGCGGTCGTCGCCGGCGCCCGGGCCGCCGTCGAAGGTGACATAGGCGCGGCCGTCGGCCTGACGTTCCTCGATCTGTTCGACCGGCCGTCCGGGCTGATCGAGGTCGAGGCCCGGCCCGAGGGCCCGCTGAGGCAACACCTGGCCGTTGACGGTCACCACACCGTCCGAGACGGACACCGTGTCGCCGGGCAGGCCGATGACGCGCTTGATCCAGCTCTCCTGCGGATTGCTGGGGCGGCGGAAGACGACCACGTCGCCGCGCTTCGGCAGATGTTCGAACAGACGTCCCGACGGCAGGGGCGGGTTGAAGGGCAGGGAGGCGCGGCTCCAGCCGTAGGCGAACTTGGACACCACCAGATAGTCGCCGACCACCAGGCCTGGCTCCATCGAGGCCGAGGGGATGGTGAAGGGCTGGAAGGCCGCGGTCTGGATCGCGATGGCGGCAGCGAGGGCCACGCCGATGGTGCGTACCGTGTCGACGATCTCGGCCAAGCCGGATGGCGAGGCGTCGGCCGGGGTGGGGATTTCCGTGTTCAGGGTGTCGGAGGTCTGGGTCATGGCGACAGTCGAGCCGCGATCCGGTCCTCAGGCCAGCGAAGTCGTGTCCGGACAGGCCGCGGATCGTGTCCGGACAAAGAAAAACGCCGGGGCGCGGGCCCCGGCGTTCTGGATGTCTTCCGGTTCAGCCCCGGTTCTGGATCGGCACGTAGTCGCGCTCGGTCGGGCCGGTATAGAGCTGGCGCGGACGGCCGATCTTCTGCGCCGGATCGGCCAGCATCTCTTCCCACTGGGCGATCCAGCCCACGGTGCGGGCCAGGGCGAACAGCACGGTGAACATCGAGGTCGGGAAGCCCATCGCCGACAGGGTGATGCCCGAATAGAAGTCGACGTTCGGGAACAGCTTGCGTTCGATGAAATATTCGTCCGACAGGGCGATCCGCTCCAGTTCCTTGGCGACCTGGAACAGGGGATCGTTCTCGGCGCCGACGAGGTCGAGGATCTCGTCCGCCGACTGCTTCATCACCGTCGCCCGGGGATCGTAGTTCTTGTACACGCGGTGGCCGAAGCCCATCAGCTTGTATTTCTTGGCCTTCACGCCCTCGATGAACTCCGGAATCTTGTCCGGGGTGCCGATCTCCTTGAGCATCGTCAGCGCCTCTTCGTTGGCGCCGCCGTGCGACGGGCCCCACAGGCAGGCGATGCCGGCGGCGATACAGGCGAACGGATTGGCGCCCGACGAACCAGCCAGACGGACGGTCGAGGTCGAGGCGTTCTGCTCGTGATCGGCGTGCAGGGTGAAGATCCGGTCCATGGCCCGGGCCATCTTCGGGTCGACCACATAGTCCTCGGCCGGAACGGCGAAGCACATGCGCAGGAAGTTCTCGGCGTAGGACAGGTCGTTGCGCGGCGAAACGAAGGGCTGGCCGATGTGGTATTTGTAGGCGCGGGCCGCGATCGTCGGCATCTTGGCGATCAGGCGGATGGCCGAGATGTTGCGCTGGACCGGGTCATGGATGTCCAGGCTGTCGTGATAGAAGGCCGACAGGGCGCCGACGGCGCCAACCATGATCGCCATCGGGTGGGCGTCGCGACGGAAACCTTGGAAGAACTGGTCGAACTGGGCGTGCAGCATGGTGTGCCGCGTCACCGTCTCCTCGAACGCCGCATATTCGGCGGCCGTCGGCAGTTCGCCGTGCAGCAGCAGGTGGCAGACCTCGATGAAGTTCGACTTCTCGGCGAGCTGGCCGATCGGATAGCCGCGGTGCAGCAGGACGCCGGCGTCGCCGTCGATGTAGGTGATGGCGCTTTCGCAGGCGGCCGTGGACGTGAAGCCCGGGTCGAAGGTGAAGGCGTCGGTCGCGCCGTACAGCTTGCGGATGTCGATGACGTCCGGGCCGGTCGTGCCGGACAAAACCGGCAGTTCGACGGACTTTTCGCCGTAGGTCAGAGTCGCCGTGCCGGCGGATTTCGAGGCTTCAGTCATCAGGCGCCCTTATCGATGGTGTTCGGCCCGGACGGGAGAACCCGGGCCGCTATGGTTATGCCCGTTCACTTAGTCTGTTGCAGCGCATCATCCAAGCGCCCGAGCGCTTCTTCGCGTCCGAGGGCCGACAGAGTTTTCGCGATGTCGGGAGAAGCGGAGCCGCCGGTCAATGCGGCGCGCATCGGCGGACCGATCTTGCCGAAGCCGACGCCCTCTTCCTCGGCGAAAACCTTTAGCTCGGCCTCCAGTGCGAAGACGTCCCAGCTCTCGAACAGGGCGAGGCGGGCGCGAACCCGGGCGATGCGTTCGGCGGTTTCTCCGGCCAGGAGGGCGCGGGCCTTTTCGTCGAGTTCCAACGGCCGGGTCTTGAGGACAAACGCCGTCTGATCGGCCAGCTCCAGCAGGGTCTTGGCGCGATCCTTCACGAACGGCATGGCGCGCTGGAGCCGGGCCTCGTCGCCTTCGTTCAGAGCCGCCCCTTTGGCCAGGTGGGCGTCGAGCGTCATGCCGGCGAGACGCTCATCGGCGGCCAGACGCAGCCAGTGCGAATTGACGTGGGCCAGCTTGTCGAAGTCGAGCCGGGCCGGCGCCTTGCCGACGCCGTCGAGGTCGAACCAGTCGCGCGCCTGTTCGTCGCCGAACAGTTCGTCGTCGCCGTGAGCCCAGCCGAGCCGGGCCAGATAGTTGCGCATGGCCTCGGGCAGATAGCCCATCTCGGCGTACTCATGGACCGCCTGGGCGCCGTGGCGCTTGGAAAGCTTGGCGCCGTCGGGGCCGTGGATCAGCGGGATGTGGGCGAAGACCGGCCGGGTCCAGCCGAGCGCATCATAGATCAGCGACTGGCGCGCAGCGTTGTTCAGGTGGTCATCGCCGCGAATGATGTGGGTCACGCCCATGTCGTGGTCGTCGACGACGACGGCCAGATTGTAGGTCGGGGCGCCGTCCGAACGCAGCAGGACCAGATCATCAAGGTCCTCATTGCCCCAGCTGACCTCGCCCTGGACGGCGTCGGGCACCACGACACGGCCGGGCAGGGGCCGGCGGAAGCGGACGACGTGCGGCTGGGACAGGTCGACGACGGTCGGCGTGCGGTCGCGCCAGGGCGATTCGAAAGTGCGGCGTTCGGCCTTGGCCTCGTCCCGCAGACGGCCGGTCTCTTCGGCCGAGGTGAAGTCGCGATAGGCGGCCCCGAGCTCCAGCAGCTGGTCGACGACTTCCCGGTGGCGGTCGGCGCGGCTGAACTGGAAGATCGGCTCCTCGTCGGCGAACAGCTCAAGCCAGCTCAGGCCGTCGAAGATCGCCTTCACGGCGTCGTCGGTCGAGCGCTCGCGGTCGGTGTCCTCGATGCGGACGAGGAATTTGCCGCCGCGACCTTTCGCGTAAAGGTAGTTGAACAACGCCGTTCTCGCGCCTCCTATGTGGAGGTAGCCGGTGGGCGAGGGGGCGAAACGGGTGACGACCTGGGGGGAGGAATCTGTGGGCATGGGAGAGGGGTCCGAACGGGCCGCCCTTATACCCCCCGATGCGGCAAAGCCCAGCCTGTCGGCGCGCGTTCGTGCGTGGGCCAGGGACGAGGTATCGGCCCAAGCCCTGCGGTGGCGGCTTTGGGCGCCGGTGGCGTTCGGCGGCGGGGCGGCGATCTATTTCGCGCTGAGGTCGGAACCGCCGCTGTGGCCGCTGGCCCTGGCGGCGCTGCTGGCGACCGGGGTGTGGCTGGGCGCCAAGGTTACCGGCCGCGGGCGGGCGGTCACCCTCCCGCTGATGCTGGTCGCCTGTCTGTTCCTGGGATTGGCGGCGGCCAAATTGCGGACGGATCAGGTCGCTGCTCCTATCGCACCGGCAATGGCCGAACCGACCGTGGTCGAGGGCTGGGTCGTCGATGTCGACAGTCCCGGTGATCGGGGCCATCGGGTCGTTCTCGCGCCGGTGCGGATCCGGGGGCTGGAGGCGGAAGCCACGCCGATCCGGCTGAGGGCGACGGTGAAAGGCGAGCCCCCGAGGCCGGGCGAGGCTATACGGCTGTTCGCCATCCTCAATCCGCCGCCGCCTCCGGCCAGTCCGGGCGCCTACGACTTCGGGCGCAACGCCTGGTTCCAGGGGCTGGGCGGCACGGCCTTCGCGCTGGGCGAAACACGGGCAGCGAGACTGGCTCCGCCACCCTGGCGGTTGAGACTCGCGATGGCGGTGAACGGCGCGCGGTTCGCCCTGGCGCAGCGGATCGTCAACCGACTGGGGGAGCGGACAGGCGGGATCGCCGCCGCCATGACGACGGGTCACGAGACCTGGATCGCGCGCGAGGATCTCGACGCGATGCGGGATTCCGGCCTGGCGCACATCCTGTCGATCTCCGGACTGCACATGGCCATCGTCGGCGGGTTCACGTTCTTTCTCGTCCGGCTCGGCGTCGCCGCCTGGCCGTGGCTGGCGCTGAGGGTGTCGGGAAAGAAGGTGGCGGCGGTCGTCGGACTTGTCGCCGTGTGGAGCTATCTGGTGCTTTCGGGCGCGCCCGCGCCCGCGGAGCGCGCCGCCATAACGGCCTCGATCGCCTTTGCCGCGATACTCCTCGATCGGCCCGCGATCACCATGCATGCGCTGGCGGTCGCGGCCATGGTGGTGCTGATGCTGCAGCCTGAGGCCATCGTGACGCCGGGGTTCCAGATGTCGTTCGCGGCGACGGCGGCCCTGGTCGCTCTGTCGGAGGCGTGGCCGCCAAGGACACGTGAGCTGTCCGTTCCCTGGCCCATCGCGGCCTTCCAGTCGGTGCGGCACTGGCTGATCGTTGCGGTGACGGCCAGTCTGGTCGCGGGGGCGGCGACGGGGCCGTTCGCGGTCCAGCACTTCAATCGGGCGGCCATGTATGGACTCGTGGCGAATCTGACGACCTCGCCCATTGCGGACTTCATCATGATGCCGGCGCTGGCGCTCGGGGCGCTGCTGGAGCCGGTCGGGCTGGGCGGGCCGTTCCTGTGGGTGGCGGGCAAGGGCGTCGATCTGATGCTGGCCATCGGCCACTGGACAGCGGGGTTGCCGGGGGCGGTGAAGACCATTGCGAGCGCGCCCGACTATGTGCTGCCGATCTCTTTCCTGGGCGTGCTGTTCCTGTGTCTGTGGCAGGGGAGGCTCCGCTGGCTGGGGTTGCCGTTCGCCTGCGCGGTGCTGCTCTGGCCGCGTGCGCCGACACCAACGGTCTGGATCGGGGACGGCGGGACCAACGCGGCCTTCAGCGAGGCGAAAAAGGCCGTCGTGGTTCGGCCGGGCGTACGCCAGTTCGCGGCCGACCTGTGGTCACGGCGGCGGGGGCTGACGCTGGAGCCCCGGCCGGATGAAGGCTGGGTCTGTGCGAGATCAAGCTGCGCCCCGGTCGGAAGCGCGTCTGGCCCGGTCGCCCTGTGGTGGGGCAAGACCGCGCCGGATGGCGAGCAACTCGCCTCACTCTGTGCAGCCGCTCCGCTGGTCAGTGTTCGAGCCGTGGTGAACGCCCTGCCGCCGGCCTGCGACGGCCGGCTGGTGCTGGACGGGCTGGACTATCAGCGCGGCGGCTCGGTGGAACTATGGCGCACCACTCAGGGCTGGCGCGCGGTCTGGGCCGCCGACGTGCGCGGCGACCGGCCCTGGAGCCGCATCGGGAATCCCGATGCTGCGGATGCGGGCGTCAGTGATACTGGCGGATGAGGCCGACCAGCTTGCCCTGAACCTCGACCTGGTCAGGGCCGAAGATGCGGGTCTCGTAGTTGCGGTTGGCGGGCTCCAGAGCGATGGAATTGCCCTTCTTGCGCAGGCGTTTGAGGGTCGCCTCCTCGCCTTCCACCAGAGCCACGACGATTTCGCCCGACGAGGCGGTGTCGACGCGTTTGATGACTACCAGATCGCCGTTGAGGATGCCGGCCTCGATCATCGAGTCGCCCTCGATCTCCAGCATGTAGTGCTCGCCCGCGCCCAGCATGGATTCGGGCACCTGATAGCGGCCGTTGTCGCCTTGCAGGGCCGCGATGGGCACGCCGGCGGCGATCTTGCCGACGAGGGTCAGTTCACGGGTGTCGTTGGCGGGTTCCGACGGCGCTGAACGACCGCCGCCCTCGATGACGGCCGGGGTGAAGCCGGCGCGGCCGCGCACGGGACCGGTCGTGGCCTGTTCCGGCAGCTTGGTCACCTCAAGGGCGCGGGCGCGGTGGGCGAGGCGGCGGATGAAGCCGCGCTCCTCCAGCGCCGTGATCAGCCGGTGGATGCCCGACTTGGACGCCAGATCCAGCGCCTCCTTCATCTCGTCGAACGAGGGAGACACGCCAGTCTCTTTGATCCGTTCGTGGATGAACATCAGGAGCTCGTGCTGCTTGCGCGTCAGCATGGTGGGAATCGCCTTCAGAACAAGTCGTGAACCGTTGTCGATGTTCTGTAAGTGTTCTTGCCTAATGTCAACTTAACGGTGGGCGGGCCTGTCGACTGCAAATCGGCCGCCGTGCCTGGCCCCTCAGATTGCGGTCAATGCACACCGCCGCGCGCTGGCAACGCCGAAAGTTCGACTGCAAAAATTTCTGGAGGTGAACAGCCAACACCGCGAAATAGAGCGGCTAAGGCGGCCAATCGCGCGGAGTCCGCAGATGTCAGGCCAGCAGGGTCTCGGTGGCCGCCGTCACGTCATCCTGCCGCATCAGGCTCTCGCCGACGAGGATGGCCGTAGCGCCTGCGCCGGAGACCTCCGCAACATCGGCCGGGCTGAAGATGCCGCTCTCGGCGACCAGCAGCGATCCCTTGGGCGACAGTGGGGCGAGGCGGGCCGTGGCGCCGAGGTCGACCTCGAAGGTCCGCAGCGACCGGTTGTTGATGCCGACGAGGTCACCGCCGAGGTCGGCGGCGCGGGCCATTTCGTCCTCGTCGTGGGTCTCGATCAGGGCGTCCATGCCGAAGCGGCGCGCCTCGGACAGGAGTTCGTCGGCCAGGACGTCGTCGATCATGGCCAGGATGATCAGGATGCAGTCGGCGCCCAGGGCCCGGCTTTCGGCCACCTGCCAGGGGTCGATGAGGAAATCCTTGCGCAGGCAGGGCAGGGCGACGGCGGCCCGCGCTTGGACCAGATAGTCGTCGGCGCCCTGGAAGCTGGGACCGTCGGTCAGGACCGACAGGCAGGCCGCGCCGCCGGCCTCATAGGCGCGAGCAAGCGCGGGCGGGTCGAAGTCGGGACGGATCAGGCCCCTGGAGGGACTGGCCTTCTTGATCTCGGCGATCAGGGCGGGACGCCCGGGCTCGGCTCGGCGCTCCAGCGCGCTGCGGAAGCCGCGCGGCATGCCGGCGATCAGGGCCAGGGATTCGATCTCGGACTGCGACTGGGCGGCCTTGCGGGCGGCGACGTCCACGCGCTTGTAGGCGGCGATGCGGTCGAGGACGTCGGTCATATGAGCTCGGCGATGGGCGGCGGGGTCGAAGTGATGCGGGCCAGACCGGCGAGAGCTTCGGCCGCCTTGCCGTCGTCGATGGCGGCGGCGGCCAGGACGACGCCGGCCTTCAGGTCGGGAGCCTTGTCGGCGACGACGAGGGCGGCGGCGGCGTTGAGCAGGACGACGTCGCGATAGGGACCGGTCTGGCCAGCCAGCAAGGCTGTCAGGGCCTCGGCGTTGGTTTCGGCGTCGCCGCCACGCAGGGATTGGATGTCGGCGCGGGGCACGCCGGCGTCCTCCGGCGTGACCTCGAATCGGCGCACCCGCCCGTCCTTCCATTCGGCCACGTCGGTCGGGCCTGTGGTGGTCAGTTCGTCGAGGCCCTGGCCGTGGACGGTCCAGGCGCGCGTCGCGCCGAGGCGGCCGAGGACTTCGGCGAGGGGTTCGAGCAGACGCGGATCGTAGACGCCCATGACCTGACGTTTGGCGCCTGCGGGATTGGAAAGCGGCCCCAGCAGGTTGAAGACAGTGCGGAAACCGATCTCGGCGCGGACCGGCCCGACGTGACGCATGGCGCCGTGGTAGGCGGGTGCGAACAGGAAGGCGATGCCGGCCTCGTCGAGCGCCTGACGCTGCTGCGCAAGGCCCGCCGTCAGGTCGACGCCGAGAACGCCCAGCACGTCCGACGACCCGGATTTCGAACTCATCGCCCGGTTGCCGTGCTTGGCGACCTTCAGGCCCGCGCCGGCGAGCACGAGGGCGGCGGCCGTCGAGATGTTGAACGTATGCGCCCCGTCGCCGCCCGTGCCGCAGGTGTCGATGACGTCGTACGGGTGGTCGAGCGTCACAGCCGCGTCGCGCATGGCCTGGGCGAAGGCGGCGATCTCCTCCACCGTCTCGCCGCGGATGCGCAGGGCGGTGACGGCGGCGGCGACCTGGGCCGGGGTGGGTTCGCCCCGCAGACAGGCGGCGAAGAAGTCGCCGGCCTCTTCCGAGGTCAGTGTCCGGCCGTCGACCAGCTTGGCCAGCAGCGGCTTGAAACCACCCTCGGCCATGGGCTCAGACCATCGCCAGACGCTTGACGCCCGCCTGATCGAGGAAGTTCGCCAGCATCTCGTGGCCGTGTTCGGTGGCGATGGATTCCGGGTGGAACTGGACGCCGTGGAGCGGCCGTTCGTGGTGCTGGAAGCCCATGATCTCGCCGTCTTCGGTCCAGGCCGTGACGTTGAGGCTGTTGGGCAGGGTTTCGCGCTGGACCGCCAGCGAATGGTAGCGGGTCGCGGTGAAGGGCGAGGGCAGGCCGGCGAACATCCCCTTGCCTTCGTGAAGGATCGGGGAGGTCTTGCCGTGCATCAGGGCCTTGGCGCGGATGACATGGCCGCCCATGGCCTGTCCGATCGCCTGATGGCCGAGACAGACGCCCAGGATCGGCATGTCGAGCGGCGCGGTGTCGATCAGCGGCAGGCAGATGCCCGCCTGATCGGGGGCGCACGGGCCGGGCGACAGCAGTACGGCTTCAGGCTTCAGCGCCCAGGCCTCCTCGGTCGTCAGGTCGTCGTTGCGCACCACATGAGTCTGCGCGCCCAGCTCCGCGAGGTAGTGGACGAGGTTGTAGGTAAAGCTGTCGTAGTTATCGACGACGAGGATCATGGCTGCGCTTCTAGAGGCTGGTCGCGCCGACGCCAAGCAAGCGCGCGCGAATACGGACCGTTAACCTTCCCGGGCCGAAATCGGGGCTTCCACTGGAGCCGACGATTCCATGAGCGACCCCCAGACCCAGATCGACGCCGCCCGCGTGGTGCTGAGCGAGCCTGAAGTCCGGACGGGCCTCATGGGAACGCTGGCGGCGGCGTCGCTGGCGGCTTGCGCGGCCGTGCTGCTGGCAGGGGTGATGATCCTGGGGCCGGGCGTGGCCATCGAGGATGGACCGCCGCCGGGCAGCCAGACCTTCTAGATTTCGCCCGCCGTATTCAGCGGCGCGCCCAGTTCGAACCGCCAGGCGTCCTCGGCGGCGCGCATGGGGGCGCGGGCCTTGGCCTCGGTCTCGGCGAACTCGGCGGCGGGATCGGAATCGGCGACGACGCCGGCGCCCGCCTGAACGAAGACCTGGCCGTCGGCGAACATGGCCGTGCGCAGGACGATGCAGATGTCCGCCTCTCCGCCCGCCGAAATATAGCCGACGCCGCCGCCGTAGCCGACGCCGCGCTTCTCGGTCTCGAGTTCGTCGATGATCTCCATGGCCCGGACCTTGGGCGCCCCGGACAGGGTGCCGGCGGGGAGGGCGGCCAGAAGGGCGTCGACGGCGTCGATGTCCGGGTGGGCCCGGCCCTCGACGTTGGAGACGATGTGCATGACCTGGCTGTAGCGCTCGACGACGAAGCTTTCGGTCACCCTGACCGTGCCCGGGGCGGCGACGCGACCGACGTCGTTGCGGCCCAGGTCCAGCAGCATCAGGTGCTCAGCGCGTTCTTTCGGATCGGCCAGAAGCTCGGCCTCCAGCGCCTTGTCGGCCTCTGGCGTGGCGCCGCGTCCGCGGGTGCCGGCGAGCGGACGGATGGTGACGCCGCCGTCCTTGAGTCGGACGAGAATCTCCGGGCTTGAGCCGGCCAGCTGGAAGTCGTCGAAGTTGAGGAAATACAGGTAGGGCGACGGGTTCTGCCGGCGCAGGGAGCGGTAGAAGGCGAACGGATCGCCCGTCCAAGGCGCCCGGAACCGGTGACTGAGCACGACCTGGAAGATGTCGCCGGCCGCGATATAGCCCTTGGCCGTCGCGACCAGATCGCCATAGGCGGCGGCGTCGACCGGAGACCTGAAGGCGAGCGCGTCGGTCGGTTCGGCCGCGCCCCGGGCGACCAGGGGACGGCGCAAGCGGGCCTCGAAGTCGTCGAGGCGGGCTTCGGCGGCGCCGACGGCTGCGGCCGCGTCCGACATGCCCGGCCAGACCGGGGCCATGACGACGATCTCGTGTTTCACGGAGTCGAAAACGGCCACGACCGACGGCCGGGTCAGCACGGCGTCGGGCAGGTCGAGCGGATCGGGATTGGGGGCGCCCAACGGCTCCAGAAGGCGCACCATGTCGTAGCCGAAGACGCCGAACAGGCCGGCGGCCATCGGCGGAAGGCCGTCCGGCAGATCGAAGCGGGTCTCGGCGATCAGGGCGCGCAGGCTGTCGAGTGCGCCGCCGGCCTGGCTCGAATAGCGTCTGGCCGCCACGTCCGGGCCGCGCGCGATGGAGGCCACACCGTCGCGGCAGCGCCAGACCACGTCGGGCTCGAGCGTCAGGATCGAATAACGGCCGTTCAGGGCGCCGCCCTCGACCGATTCCAGCAGGAAGGCGTGGGGTCGACCCCAGCCCACCTTCAGATAGGCCGAGACCGGGGTCTCCAGGTCGTCGACGATCCGGCGCACGACGACCTGGGGCCGGCCTTGCGTCAGTCCCGCGACGATCTCCGCGCGATCAGGCTCCGCGCCGCCTGGACTCATTGAGCGGGAGCGGTCGGCGGGGTCGCGCCGGGGACCGGAGCCGTCACGCCGAGGGCCTCGATGGCGCGGGCGGGGTCGTTGCTGGCCTTGGCGGAGCGGGCAGCGGCGGGGACGAGGGCCTCGCCGGCGCCGTTGATCAGTTCCTGGGCCAGACGGGGACGGATCTGGTCGGCGATGGGCGCGGCCAGGGCGGCCGTGGGCGCGCGAACCGCGTCCACACGACCGACCACGAAGGCCGACTGCGAAGCCGGGCCGGTGAAGACCTGACCGCGGCCCTGTCCGAACAGGCCGCCAAGGACGCCGTCGCCGAGCGCGGCCTGGGCTTCCGCGTTCTGTTGCACGCCCGCACGGGTGGTCAGGGTGGCGCCGGCCGAGGCCGCGACGGCGACGATGTCCTCGCCGCCGCGCACGCGGGCGGCCAGTTCCTCGGCCTTGTTGGTCAGACGGCGGGCGTTCTCACGCGCCATCCACTGCTGGGCCAGCGGAGCGCGAATATCGGCCAGCGTCGGCAGGGCGGCGGGCCGGATGTCATCGAGGCGCAGGACGAAATACTGGCCTTGGCCGGCGTCGATCACGTCGGACTCCGCGCCCTTCGACAGGGCGTAGGCGTTCTGGAGGATCTGCGGCGGCGCGTTCATCGGCTGGCCGTCGGGCAGGCGGCCATCCTGCGTGAAGGGCGGCAGTTGCACGATGCGTGCGCCGACTTCGCGCACGGCGTCCGCCAACGGCTTGCCGTCGGTGCGAGCCTTCTCATAGGCCTCCACGCGGCTGAAGATGCGGGCCTTGGCGTCCTCTTCACGCAACTCGTTGACGATGGCCTCACGAACGCCTTCCAGGGTCGCGGGGGCGCCGGGGGTGACGGAGACCAGTTTTGCGACGGTGAAGCCGACACGGCCCTGAATCGGGGCCGAGACCTGGCCGCTCGTGAGGCCGAAGACGGCGGTTCCGACGGCGGGGTCCGGCACGGCGCTCTGCGGCTGGGCGGCGTACTCGGCGGGCTGGATGCGGTTGGCCTCGGCCACGGCGGTCGGCGACTGGCCGGCGCGCAGGGCGGCGGCGATACGGTCCGCCGCGGCGCGATCGCCCACGGTCAGGGTGGTGAAGGTGCGGCGTTCGGGCGTGGACAGACCGTCCTTGCGGAAGTTGAAGCGCTCGACGATGCGGGCCTCCGGGATCGCGGGCGGGGTAAATCCGGGCGCGTCGTTGAACAGGACGACCGATGCGATACGGAATTCGGGGCGACGCAGCTGGGTGGCGTTCTCGTTCATGAAAGCGTTCAGCTGGGCGTCGGTCGGGGCGCTGGCGGTTCCGGCCATGGCCTGGGTCACGTTGAACCAGCGGCCGTCACGCAGCTCCAGCGCCCGACCGGCGACCAGCGCGCCGTAGATGCGGGGTGAACGGAGACCGGCCTGGACGGCGCTTCCGAAATGCTCGGTGACGGCGGTATCGCGGAACTCGTCTTCCAGCTGGACCGGAGAGTAGTTCTGGCGCGCGAGTGTCTGTTCGTACTGGGCCTGGTCGAAGGCGCCGGTGACCTGGTTGAAGAAGGCGGGGATCTCGCGGATGCGCTTGATGATCAGGGATTCATCCGGGCGGATGCCGACCTTTCGCGCCCATTCGAGGAAGCCGAGACGCTGGGTCTGGGCTTCAAGGTAGCGGATGTGGACGTTGGCCGTGACCAGGTCCTGGGTCGTCAGGGGGCGGCCTTCCTGTTCAGAGGCGTTGGTGCGGATGCGCTCGAAGTCGGCCCGGAACTGGTTGGCGTCCACCGAGCGGTCGCCGGCCGAGATCACATGTTGGGCGCCCAGGCTCTTGAACACGTCCGTCTGGGATCCGCCGACGACGGCGAAGCTGATGATCAGCAGGACGAACAGGGCGACAGCCCACTTGGACTTGGCGAAGTCGCGGAACAGGGAAATCATCGAAGGGGCCTGACGGTCGGACGGCGAAGCGCGCCACCGCGCCGTATAGGGGAGGGGGCCGTCGCCCCGCAAGCGAGACTCGCCGCAGGCTTGGCATCTCGTGAGACGGCGCCTAGACAGAGCGCATGAAACAAACCGTGAAGCTGATCGTCGGCAATTGGAAGATGAACGGCCTGGCCGCCGATCTGGCAGGCGCCGTCGCAGAGATGCTGGCCGATCTGAAGGCGACGCCGGCCTCGGCGCGTGCCGGCCTGTGCCCGCCCGCGACCCTGATCGAACGCATGGTCCGCGCCATCGACGGCGGCCCGATCGCGGTCGGAGGGCAGGACTGCCGTGTGGAGACGAAAGGCGCCTTCACCGGCGGAGTCTCGGCCGGGATGCTGGTCGACGCCGGCGCGACCATGGTCATTCTCGGCCACTCGGAACGCCGTCAGGAGTTTGGCGAAAGCGATGCCCTGGTCTCGGACAAGGTCGGCGCCGCCCTGCAGGCCGGGCTCATGCCGATCATCTGCGTCGGCGAAACCCTGGCGCAGCGGGAAGCCGGAGAAGCGGCGGCGATCGTGCGCGGCCAGATTCTCGGTTCGCTGCACGACGGCCTGACAGGGCAGGACTGGGCTCTGGCCTACGAGCCGGTCTGGGCCATCGGCACGGGGCTGACGCCGACGCTGGACCAGATCGCCGAAATCCACGCCGCCGCGCGTGACGCCATGATCGAACGATTGGGCGACGGCGGGCGCACGGCGCCGATTCTCTACGGCGGCTCGGTCAATCCGGGGAACGCCCGCGATATTCTCGCCTTGGATGAGGTGGGCGGGGCGCTCGTGGGCGGCGCATCGCTGAAGGCGGCCGACTTCCTGGCCATCATCCGGGCCGCCTGACGGCGTCAGGGATCAGGGACCGGGGATCCGGGACGCGACGCGCGGTGTTCGCCGAATCCCTCGTCCCTATTCCCTAATCCCTCCCTCGATGTTAGACGCCGCCGCTTGATCGGCGGTCGTCCGCCACACATGTAAGCACCCATGCTCCAGACCATTCTCCTCGTCGCCATGATCATCATCTCGATCGCCCTGTCCGGGGTGATCCTGCTGCAGCGCTCCGAAGGCGGCGCGCTGGGCATGGGCGGCGGGCCCTCGGGCTTCATGACCGCCCGCGGCGCCGGCAACCTGCTGACCACCACGACCTGGTGGCTCGGCGGCCTGTTCGTGGTCTGCGCCATCAGCCTGACCATCGTCGGCAACATGGAGCGCGCCAGCCGTTCGGTCGTGGACGCCGACGCCGTCGGCTCCATCGCCCTGGACTCGGCTCCGGCCGCCGGCCAGCAGACCGCCCCCGCTGAAACGGCTCCCGCCGCTCCGGCCGCGCCGTCGCTCGACGACCTGGAGCGCAGCCTGCCGACGGCCGGCGGCGCCCCGTCCACGCCGGCGCAATAAGGTGACGGCGGGGACACCCTCCGCCGCTCCTCCCGCCACCAACACCTCCGCTCCGGACCTGCTCCGGGGCGGAGTTTTGTTTTCAACAGCTGATCGCACCCCGATCCGCAGCGACAGCCCGAATCAGGGCTAAGGTGATCCCCCGTGGCTAGATATGTATTCATCACGGGCGGCGTGGTTTCCTCGCTGGGCAAGGGGCTGGCGTCGGCGGCTCTCGGCGCATTGCTTCAGGCGCGCGGCTACAAGGTCCGCCTGCGCAAGCTCGACCCCTATCTGAACGTCGATCCGGGCACGATGAGCCCGTACCAGCACGGCGAGGTCTTCGTGACCGACGACGGCGCAGAGACCGACCTGGACCTGGGCCACTACGAGCGGTTCACCGGCGTCTCGGCAGCCCGGTCCGACAACATCACGACCGGCCGCATCTATTCGACCATCCTCGAGAAGGAACGTCGCGGCGACTATCTGGGTGCGACCGTGCAGGTGATCCCGCACGTCACCGACCAGATCAAATCCTTCTGCCTGACGCCCGCCTTCACCGACGACGGCGAGGATGTCGACTTCGTCCTGGTCGAGATCGGCGGCACGGTCGGCGACATCGAGGGCCTGCCGTTCTTCGAGGCCATCCGCCAGCTGGGTCAGGACCTGCCGCGCGGCCAGAGCTGCTTCGTCCACCTGACGCTGTTGCCCTTCATCAAGACCGCCGGCGAGATGAAGACCAAGCCGACGCAGCACTCGGTCAAGGAACTGCGGTCGATCGGCATCCAGCCCGACATCCTTTTGTGCCGCTGCGAATTCCCGATCCCCGAGGACGAGAAGCGCAAGATCGGCCTGTTCTGCAACGTGCGTCCCTCCGGCGTCATCCAGGCGATGGACTCCGAGGACATCTATGCGGTGCCGCTCGACTATCACCGCGAGGGTCTGGACGCCGAGGTCCTGGCCCATTTCGGCATCACGGATGCGCCAGAGCCGGACATGTCGAGCTGGAACGAGATCGTGCGTCGCCGGCTGCAGCCGGACGGCGAGGTCACCGTCGCCGTGGTCGGCAAGTACACGGTGCTCAAGGACGCCTACAAATCCCTGATCGAGGCCCTGCATCACGGCGGCGTCGCCAATCAGGTCAAGGTCAACATCGACTGGGTCGAGGCTGATACCTTCGAAGGCGACCGTCAGGCCTGCGAGGATCGTCTGCAGGGCGCCCACGCGGTCCTGGTCCCCGGCGGCTTCGGCGAGCGCGGGGCCGAGGGCAAGATCGAGGCGGCCCGGTTCGCCCGCGAGCGCAACATCCCCTATTTCGGCATCTGCTTCGGTATGCAGATGGCCGTGATCGAGGCGGCCCGGAACCAGGCCGGCTATCCCAGGGCCTCTTCGACCGAGTTCGGCCCGACCGAAGAGCCGGTCGTGGGCCTGATGACCGAATGGACCCAGGGCAACCAGCGGGTGCTGCGGACGCAGGGCGGCGACTTGGGCGGCACGATGCGTCTGGGGGCCTATGATTCGACTCTCGCGCCCGGATCGAAGATCGCGGAGATCTATGGCACGACCGCGATCAGCGAGCGGCACCGCCACCGCTACGAGGTCAACATCAACTATCGCGACGCGATCGAGGACAAGGGCCTGGTCTTCGCCGGCCTGTCGCCGGACGGCGTCCTGCCCGAGACGGTCGAGCGGACCGACCACCCGTGGTTCATCGGCGTCCAATACCACCCGGAGCTGAAGAGCCGCCCGTTCAAACCCCACCCCCTGTTCGCCAGCTTCATCGAGGCGGCGGTCGTGCAGAGCCGGCTGGTCTGACGCTCAGGTCGCCGAGGACTCCGGGAACAGCGCTTCCAGATCGCCGGGCAGGGCGGAGGCCTCGTCGGTGAAGACGGCCTTGCGCTTCTCCATGAAGGCCGCGACGCCCTCCTTGCCGTCCGAACGGCTCAGATCGAACATCGCCAGGGTCTCGACCAGATGCGCCTCGACCGGGTCGGGCAGGGCGGCGTTCCGGCGCAGCATCTGACGGGTCACGGCCAGGGCCGCCGGCGACCGGTCCTTGATCAGCCGCCGCGCGAAGGCCTCCGCATCGGCCAGCAAGGCGTCGGGTTCGTGCACCGACCGCAGCAGACCCGCCGCGCGTCCGGTCTCGGCGTCGAAGATGTCGCCGGTCATGCACCACTCGAGCGCCTGCTGCATCCCGACCAGACGCGGCAGGAACCAGGTCGAGCAGGCCTCGGGCACGACGCCCCAGACGAGCGAAGACGAACCCCATCTTCGCCGCCGTCGAGGCCATGCGGAAATCCATCGCCAGGGTCATGGTCGCCCCGACCCCCACCGCCACGCCGTTGATCGCCGCGATCACCGGCTTCCTGCAGTCATGAATGGCCAGGGTGACCCGCCCGCCCTTGTCGCGAATGCCGTGAACCACCTCCGGATCGTCGAACCGCTCGCGCAGCATCGCCATGTCCGGCCGGGCATCCTCGTCGAGGGCGAAGACATTGCCTTCGCGCGTGAGATCCGCGCCGGCGCAGAAGGCCTTGCCGTTCCCTGTGACGATCACCGCTCCGACGTCGTCGTTGCGGCTGGCGTCCCGGAACGCCGCCTCCAGCTCGTCGCCCATGGCCACGTCGAAGGCGTTCAGCTGATCGGGCCGGTTCAGACGGATCCACAGGATGCGGTCGTCGAGGTCGAGCTGGAGCGTGGACATGCCGCTGTCTCTGAAAGAGATGGCGGACAGGGTGGGATTCGAACCCACGGTAGGCTTTCACCTACGGCGGTTTTCAAGACCGCTGCCTTAAACCACTCGGCCACCTGTCCGGCTGGAGAGGGGGCATAGCAGCGCATCTCCCGTTAACCAAAACGGAAATCGGTTCGGCGATGATTTCGCCATGTCGATGTCGCCCGTTCTCCTCCGCCGCGTCTCCCGGGCCTCGGTCGTCGTCGCTGTGACGGCGCTGCTGGCCGCCTGCGCCAGTGCGGGCGCGACGAACGGGCCGACGCGGCTGGCCGAGGGGCCGCGCCCGTCGCGGTCCGCGCCGAACGCCGCGCCCGTTGTGACCGATCCTGCGCCGATCGTGTCAGGCACGATGCGGCCTTATCAGATCCGGGGTGTCTGGTATCGGCCGGAGGAACAGCCGAACTACGATGTCGTCGGGCTGGCGTCCTGGTACGGCGACCAGTTCAATGGACGGCCTACGGCGACCGGCGAACGGTTCGACATGCACGCCCTGACCGCCGCGCATAAGACCCTGCCTCTGCCGGGTCTGGTCGAGGTGACCAACCTGGCCAACGGGCGTCGCGTGGTCCTGCGCGTCAACGATCGCGGGCCGTTCGTCGATAACCGGATCCTCGACCTGTCACGCGGCGCGGCCGAGGCGCTGGACATGCTCAATCGCGGCGTCGGGGAGGTGCGGGTCCGTTATCTCGGCCGGGCCCCGCGTCTCGGCGGTGGAACGGTGCTGCAGGTCGCCGAGGCCGCGCCGCCGCCTCCATCTCCCGTCGCCGCGCCGCCCGTCGATGCCGGGCAGAGATACTGGCTTGAGGTGGTCGCCTATCGCGATCAGCCGCAGGCCCAGGCGGTCGCGGGGAGAATCGGTTCGTCCGCCCGCGTCCAGGCGGCGAGCGACGACAGCATGTTCCGCGTCCTGATGGGCCCGTGGAACGACCCCAACGCCGCCGAACGCGCCCGCCAGTCGGTCGTGGCCGAAGGATTCGCCGACGCCCTGTTGATATCGGCGCGTTAGTCCGCCTGCGCCCTTGGCCCCGGCCGTCCGGGTCGCCATTGTGCGCCGGTGACCCGAGGACAATTCATAACGCTTGAGGGCGGGGAGGGGACCGGCAAGTCCACCCAGGCCGCCAGACTGGTCGCCCGCCTGAAGGCGCGCGGTATCGACGTCGTGCACACGCGCGAGCCCGGCGGTTCTCCCGGCGCCGAGGAGATTCGTCACATCGCCCTGAACGGCGACGCCGGCCGCTGGTCGGCCCTGACCGAGACCCTGCTGATGTTCGCGGCCCGCAGCGACCATCTGGAGAAGACGGTCCGGCCCGCGCTGGAGGCCGGGCGCTGGGTCATCTGCGATCGCTTCGCCGATTCCAGCCGCGCCTACCAGGGCGCCGGCGGCGGCGCGCCGGCCGCGTTCATCGAAACCCTGGACGCCGTCATCGTCGCCAACGACCAGCCGGACCTGACACTGATCTTCGACCTGCCGGTCGAGGTGGGTCTGGAGCGTGCGCTGGCGCGGGGCGCGGCGGAGACGCGGTTCGAGACCAAGGGGCTGGCGTTCCACCGCCGCCTGCGCGACGGCTTCCTGTCCGTGGCGGCTCAACATCCTGAGCGCTGTCGAATCATCGACGCCACCGGCGAACCGGATGCGGTATCCGAACGCGTCTGGCGCGCCATCGAGCCGATCCTGCCGTGAGCGAGCACCCGCGCGACCGTTTCGACCTGGTCCCGTCGCCGGAAGCCGAGACCGCCTTTCTCGACGCCCTGGATCGCGGACGGCTGCACCACGCCTGGATGGTTTGCGGCCCCGAGGGTCTGGGCAAGGCGACCTTCGCCTACAGGGCCGCGCGGCGGTTGCTGGGCGCCGCCCCCGACCCGGCGCGCGGACCGCTCGGTGCCCGGCCGTCCGATCCGGTCAGCCAGCTGATCACCGCCCAGTCCCATCCCGACCTGCTGGTGCTGGAACGGCTGGTGGATGGCGGCAAGACGAAGAAGTCGATCTCCGTCGATCAGGCCCGCGACCTGCCGGAGTTCTTTTCGAAAAGCCCGTCGCGGGCCGACTATCGCGTGGCGATCATCGATGCGGCGGACGATCTGAACCTGAATGCTGCCAATGCCTTGCTTAAGGTTCTGGAGGAACCGCCCGAGCGTGGCGTGCTGTTCCTGGTCACCCATGCGCCGGGCCGGTTGCTGGCCACGATCCGCTCGCGCTGCCGCCGCCTGACCTTCCAACCCTGGCCCGAGCCCGAGGTCGCCGGTCTGCTGGCGCGCCAGACCGAACTGGACCGTGACGAGGCCGTCCGCATCGCCGGTATGGCGCGGGGGTCTCCCGGCGCGGCCCTGTCTCTGGCGACGGCGGCCAACCTCGAACTGGACCGCTTGGCGCGCCGCTGGGTCGATGAGGGGCCGGTGGATCGCGCCGAAGCTCTGTCGCTCGCCGACGGCTTCCGCGGCGCGGAGGGTCAGGCGCGGTTCGAGGCCCTGCTGGACCGATTGGCCGCCGCCGTGAAGGCCCGGTCGCTGGCGCAGTCGGGGCAGGGGGCGGCTTGGGCGGATCTGTGGACCCGGCTGACCGAGGCGCCGGAGCGGGCGGCGGCGATCAACCTCGACAAGGGCGACCTGCTGGCCGGGGCCCTGGCCGATCTGGCGCGCGTCAAACGGATGGCGGGCTGATGCTGATCGACAGCCATGTGAACCTCCACGCCGTCCAGTTCGACGAGGACCGCGACGCCGTCATCGCCCGCGCCCGCGAGGCCGGCGTGCAGATGATGGTCGAGATCTCCGATAAGCTCTCGACCTTCGAGGCGACCCACGGCCTGGCCATGGCGCACCCCGACATCTGGTGCACCGTCGGCGCCCATCCGCACGAGGCGAAGGATCATACGGCGATGACGGCCGACGACCTGATCGCCCTGGCCCGGCGACCGCGCGTCGTCGGCATCGGCGAATGCGGCCTCGACTTCCACTACGACCTCAGCCCGCGCGAGGTTCAGGCCGATGTCTTCCGCGTCCACATCGAGGCGGCGCAAGCGACCGGCCTGCCGCTGATCGTCCATACGCGAGAGGCCGACGCCGAGATGGCCGCGATCCTGCGCGAGGGACAGGCCCGGGCGCCGTTCCGGTTCCTCATGCATTGCTACACCAGTGGCGCGGAACTGGCGGAACAGGCTGCAGAAATGGGCGCGTGGTTCTCGGTGTCAGGCATAGCGACCTTCAAGGCGGCCGAGGACGTGCGTCAGGTGGTCCGCGCCATGCCCGCCGACCGGATCATCGTCGAGACCGATTGTCCGTATCTGGCGCCCGTGCCGCATCGGGGCCGTCGCAACGAGCCGGCCTATATCGGCCATGTGCTGCAGGCCCTGGCGGACATCCGGGGCTGGTCGCGGGAGGAGGCGGAGGCGAAGACCACCGACGCCTTCTTCAGCCTGTTCGACAGGATCCCGAGGCCGTGACCGGCGAGCTGGAGATCACCATCCTCGGCAGCGGTTCGTCCGGCGGCGTGCCGCGTGGCGACGGTGACTGGGGCGTCTGCGATCCCTCGGAACCGAAGAACAGGCGCAGCCGCTGTTCGGCCCTGATCCGGCGGCGGGGTGCCGATGGCGATACGACTGTCCTGATTGATACGTCACCAGACCTTCGTGAGCAGATGTTGAGAGCCGGTGTGAAGTCCATCGATGCGGTCCTCTACACCCACGACCACGCCGACCAGACGCACGGGATCGACGACCTGCGGGTGTTCGCCATCCGTCGTCGCAAGAAGATTCCGGCTTGGATGGATGCCGCCACGCGCGACGCGCTCGTGCCGCGCTTCCCGTACATCTTCGAGAGCCATCAGGGTTATCCGGCCATCCTCGACCTCTGCGACATCCCGGACCACGGCGTGCATTGGTCGGTCGAGGGCGCCGGCGGCGCGGTGCCGGTCGTGACCTTCGATCAGGGTCACGGGCCGATCCGGTCGGTCGGCTACTGCATGGGGCCGATCGCATATTCGAGCGACATCGACGACCTGGACGGTGCGGCGTTCGAGGCCCTGGCCGGATGTCGTCTCTGGATCGTCGACGCGCTGCGCTGGACGAGCCATCCGACGCACAGTCATGTCGATCGGACGCTGGCCTGGATCGCGCGCAGCGGCGTCGAGCGCGCCGTACTGACGAACCTGCATATCGATCTGGATTACAACGCCTTGTCGGCGCTTCTTCCGGCCAATATCGAGGTCGGGTTCGACGGCTGGACCGCCAGTATCCCGCTCTGACCCACCCAAGATTTCGCATAATATATCTTAGGCGCAAACAGGAAACGCCCTCATGGCCGGTCTCAAGGACAAACGCGGCTTCATCGACAAGGACCGTCTCGACCTCTCCGAGCGTCAGGCCGTCGAATACTGGATGAAGCGCTGGGGCGTCACCCGCGACCAGATCACCGCCGCCCACCGCAAGGCCGGCCGCATGGTCAAGGACATCGCGGCCGAGTTGGGCAAGAAGCGCTGAGGCTCAGCCGATTGTCTGCGCCAGAATCTGCTCCGGCGTCTCCACGACGGTGAAGACCGACGCCACCGCGTTGTTGTCGATATTGATCTCGGTCAGCACCGGCCGGTCGCCCTTGGCCGGTTTCACGATCAACTCGCGAACATGAGTCAGATTGACCCAATGAACCCGGCCGTTGGTCTCGGTGACCTTCGCGAACGGTGCGACCATCACAGGTGGATCGTCCGCCCGTAGGCGTCCAGCGCCGCCTCGTGCATGGCCTCGGACATCGTCGGGTGCGGATAGACGATGCCGTGGATGTCTTCCTCGGTCGCTTCCATGGTGATGGCGGTGACATAGCCCTGGATCATCTCGGTGACCTCATGGCCGATCATGTGGGCGCCGATCAGGGCGCCGGTCTTCACATCGAAGATCACCTTCACGAACCCGTCGACCTCACCGGCCGCCACGGCCTTGCCGTTCACCCGGAACGGGAAGCGGCCGATCTTGACATCGCGTTTGGCCTCGCGCGCGCCCTGCTCCGTGACACCGACCGAGGCGACCTGCGGCTGGGCGTAGGTGCAGCCGGCGATCGGCGAGACGACGTTCGGGGTCTTGTAGCCGGCGATGTATTCGGCCGCGTGGATGCCTTCGTGCGAGGCCTTGTGCGCCAGCCAGGGCGCGCCGGCGCAGTCGCCGATGGCGTACAGCCCCTTCACGTTCGTGGCGCAGTGGCCGTCGATGGTGATGTGGCCGCGGTCCATGTTGACGCCCAAGGCCTCCAGACCGATGCCGTCGGTGTTGGCGGTGATGCCGACCGCCGAGATGCAGACCTCGGCCTCCAGCGTCTCGGCCTTGCCGCCGGCCTCGATCGCGATCTGGACGCCCTTCCCGGCCCTGGACACCTTCGTGACCTTGCAGCCCGTCCGGAATTTGATCCCACGCTTCTCGAACGACTTCTGGGCGGCCTTGGAGACCTCTTCGTCCTCGACCGGCATGATGCGATCGACCGCTTCCACCACGGTAACTTCAGCGCCTAGCGCCCTGTAGAAGCTGCCGAATTCGATGCCGATTGCGCCCGAGCCGATGACCACGATCGAGGCCGGCATGGTCTTGGGCGCCAGGGCCTCGCGATAGGCCCAGATCCTGTCGCCATCGGCTTTCAGCCCGATCTGCGGGATGGCCCTGGCGCGGGCCCCGACCGCCAGCATGACCGCCTTGGCCTCGACCGTGCGCGATCCGCCGGCCTTCAGGGCGATCACGACCTTCGGAGCCGCCGCGCCCTTCTCCAGCTTCGCCGACCCCTCGATGACCTCGATCTTGTTCTTCTTCATCAGGAAGGTGATGCCCTTGCTCATCGTCGCCGCGACGCCGCGCGAGCGCTGGATGATGGCGTCGAAGTCGAACGTCGCGCCCGAGGCGCTGAGGCCATACTCCTTCAGGTGGGACAGGCTCTCGAACTTCTCGCCGGACTTGAGCAGCGCCTTGGTCGGGATACAGCCCCAGTTCAAGCAGATGCCGCCCAGGTTCTCGCGCTCGACGATGGCGACCTTCTGGCCCAGCTGGCTGGCTCGGATCGCGGCCACATAGCCCCCGGGACCCGAACCAATGACGATGAGATCGAAGTCAGCCATGCCTAGATTACCTTGTCGATTTCGGGCGCGATGGCCGCGGGTTCGACCTGGGGCGCGAAGCGGGCGACCACCCTGCCCTCCCGGTCCGTCAGGAACTTGGTGAAGTTCCACTTGATGTCGCGGCTCCCGAGGAAGCCCCTCTTCTGGCTGGTCAGCCAGTCGTAGATGGGATGCCGGTTCGGTCCGTTGACCTCGACCTTGTCGAACAGCGGGAAGTCGACGTCATAGGTCGTGCTGCAGAAGGACGCGATCTCGGCCGCCTTGCCCGGCTCCTGGCCGCCGAACTGGTTGCAGGGAAAGCCCAGCACTTCAAACTTCTGGTCCGCGTATTGACGGTGCAGAGCCTCCAGCCCGGCGTACTGGCCGGTGAAACCGCATTTCGAGGCCGTGTTGACGATCAGCAGAGCCTTGCCGCGAAAGCGGTCCAGCGAGACCTCGGTCCCGTCGATGCCGGTGGCGGTGAAATCGTAGATCGAGGGCATCGGCCTAGGCCAGCATGGTGACGGGGTCTTCGATCAGGGGTTTGAACGCCTGCAGGAAGCGGGCGCCGGTCGCGCCGTCGACCACGCGGTGATCGCAGGTGACGGTGACCGTCATGACCGTCGCGACGGTCAGCTGGCCGTTTTTGACGACCGGACGCTGCTCGCCCGCGCCCACGCTCATGATCGCGCCCTGGGGCTCGTTGATGATCGAGGAGAACTGCCTGATGCCGAACATGCCCAAGTTGGACACCGAGAAGGTGCCGCCCTGGAATTCCTCCGGCTTCAGCTTGCGCTCGCGAGCGCGCTTGGCCAGATCCTTCGACTCTACAGCGATCTGCGACAGGGTCTTGGTTTCGGCCTTGAAGATGATCGGGGTGATCAGGCCGCCGTCGATCGCCACCGCCATCGCCACGTCGGCGTTGTGATGCAGGGCGATTCCTTCCGGCGAGTAGCTGGCGTTGGCTTCCGGCACGGCCTTCAGAGCCATGGCGGCGGCCTTGATGACGAAGTCGTTGACCGAAACCTTCACGCCCGACTTTTCGAGCAGGCCGTTGACCTTGGCGCGCGCGGCGAGAAGGGCGTCGATCTCGACGTCGATGGTCAGGGGGAAGTGCGGCACATTCTGGATCGAGCCGACCATGCGGCGCGCGATGGCCTTGCGCATGCCGTCCAGCGGAACGAGGTCGTAGCTGCCGTCCGGAATGCCCATGTCGGCGAGCGACTGAACCTTGCGGGCCTCGATGCCCGAGGCGGCGGCTGCGGGCGCGGCGGCCGGGCGGGCGCCGCCCTTGCCGGCGGCCTCCACGTCCGACTTCACGATACGGCCGTGCGGACCCGAGCCCTTGAGGGTCGACAGGTCGAGGCCGGCGTCCTTCGCCAGACGACGGGCAAGCGGCGAGGCGAAAACGCGCTCGCCGGATTTCGACGCCGCCGGAGCGGGCGCGGACTTGGCCGGGGCCGGCGCGCTCGCGGCCGGAGCCGCTGCGGCTTCCGCTTTCGGAGCCTCGGCCCTGGCCGGTTCGGCGGCCTTCGGCGCGGGAGCGGTCGAACCGCCCTCCTCCGCCAGACGCGCGATCGGGGTGTTGACCTTCACGCCCTCGGAGCCCTCGGCCACCAGGATGTCGGTGATCGTCCCCTCATCGACGGCCTCGACCTCCATGGTCGCCTTGTCGGTCTCGATCTCGGCGATCACGTCGCCGGCCTTGACGACATCGCCGGCCTTGACGTGCCATTTGGCCAGAACGCCCTCTTCCATGGTGGGCGACAGGGCGGGCATCAGGATGTCGGTCATCAGGCGTTGCCCCCCTTCAAGGTGGCGGGTTCGGCGACGGTGGCGACATTGTCGGCCTTGATCACGTCGCTGAGCCCCTGGAGAATTCGGTTATAGGCGGTCTTCTCATCGTGGCCGTGACGCACAGCATATCCATACGCCATGTGCCTCGCGGCGATCGCCAGAAGCTCGCCGAACTTTGCCGGGTCGTCGAAGGCAGGCATGACCGACATGACGGGCTCGTTCTTCGACCACCAGATGCGGATCAGTTCGATGGCCTCCGCGTCGGCCGCCACGCTGTCCGGCACCGTCAGCTCGAACTCGGACGGCTCGGTGCTCACGCCATCACCGCTTTCACGGCTGCGACGATCTTGTCGACGCCGGGCAGCGACAGGACTTCCAGGTTGGCGGCATAGGGGAGCGGCACGTCTTCCTGGTGCACACGCAGCGGCGGAGCGTCCAGATAGTCGAAGGCGTGTTCTATGACCCGGGCCACGACCTCGGCGCCGACGCCCATCGGACCCCAGCCCTCTTCGGCCGAGACCAGACGGCTGGTCTTCTTGACGCTGGCGACGATGGTCTCGTGATCCAGCGGACGCAGGGTGCGCAGGTCGACGACCTCGCACGAGATGCCCTCGGCCTCGAGCTGTTCGGCGGCCTGCAGGGCGAAACCGACCATGCGGGCATGGGCCGTAATGGTCACGTCCGTGCCTTCTCGGCGGACCTTGGCCTTGCCGATCGGGACCAGATAGTCCTCGACGTCCGGCACGTCGAACTCGATGCCGTACATCATCTCGTGTTCGAGGAAGACCACGGGGTTCGGGTCGCGGATCGCGGACTTGAGCAGGCCCTTGGCGTCGGCCGCGTCATAGGGGGCGACGACCTTCAGTCCGGGCACCTGGGCGTACCAGGCGGAATAGTCCTGGCTGTGCTGGGCGCCGACGCGGCTGGCCGCGCCGTTCGGACCGCGGAACACGATGGGCGCCCGGATCTGGCCGCCCGACATGTAGAGGGTCTTGGCGGCCGAGTTGATGATGTGGTCGATCGCCTGCATGGCGAAGTTGAAGGTCATGAACTCAACGATGGGGCGCAGGCCCGACATCGCCGCGCCGACGCCCAGACCGGCGAAGCCATGCTCAGTGATGGGGGTGTCGACCACGCGGCGGTCGCCGAACTCCTGCAGCAGCTCGCGGCTGACCTTGTAGGCGCCCTGGTACTGGGCGACCTCCTCGCCGATCAGGAAGACGTTCTCGTCGCGGCGCATCTCCTCGGCCATCGCGTCGCGCAAGGCGTCGCGCACGGTCGTCTTGACCAGTTTGGCGTCGGCCGGGATTTCCGGATCGCGCAGTTCGACCTTCGGGGTCGAGGACTGTGCCGGCGCCTTTTCGGGATCACCGGTCTTGCCCTCTGCGGCGGCCTTGGGCGTTTCGGCCTCGGCCTTGTCGGCTTCCGGGGCAGCCTTGGGGGCCGGGGCGGCCGCGCCGGCTTCACCGGCCATCCGCGCGATCGGCGTGTTGACCTTCACACCCTCGGCGCCCTCGGCCACCAGAATCTCGGCGATCTCGCCCTCGTCGACGGCCTCGACCTCCATCGTGGCCTTGTCGGTCTCGATCTCGGCGATCACGTCGCCCGCCTTGACCGTGTCGCCCGCTTTCACGTGCCACTTGGTCAGATTGCCCTCTTCCATCGTGGGCGACAGCGCCGGCATCAGAATGTCGGTCACGCTGCGGTCTCCACATAGACGTCGGTATAAAGCTCGGACGGATCGGGCTCGGGGCTTTCCTGGGCGAACTGGACCGCCTCGGCGACGATCTGTTTGACCTCGGCGTCGATGGCTTTCAGCTCGTCCTCGGTGGCCTTGGCCTGTTCGAGCAGCATCTTGACGTGGTCGATCGGGTCGCGGGTCTTCTTGACCTCGTCGACCTCGTCCTTTGACCGGTATTTGGCCGGATCCGACATCGAGTGACCACGATAGCGATAGGTCTTCACTTCGAGGATGAAGGGGCCGCCGCCTTCGCGGGCGCGCTTGACTGCGCGTTCGACCGCGTCCTTGACCGCCAGCACGTCCATGCCGTCCACCTGCTCGCCCGGGATGCCGAAGCTGGCGCCGCGCATGTACAGCTCGGTCGTCGAGGACGAGCGCTCGATGCTCGTGCCCATGGCGTACTGGTTGTTCTCGATGATGTAGATGGCCGGCAGCTTCCACAGCTGGGCCATGTTGAAGCTCTCGTAGACCTGACCCTGGTTCGAGGCGCCGTCGCCGAAGTAGATGAAGGCGACCGAGTCATCGCCGCGGTACTTGCCGGCGAAGGCCAGGCCGGTGCCGAGCGCCACCTGGGCGCCGACAATTCCGTGGCCGCCATAGAATCCGGTCGGCACGTCGAACATGTGCATCGACCCGCCCTTGCCCTTGGATGACCCGCCCGAGCGACCGGTCAGCTCGGCCATGACCTCTTTCGGGTCCATGCCGGCGGCCAGCATGTGGCCGTGATCGCGGTAGCCGGTGATGATCTTGTCGTGGCCCTGTTTGACGCTCTCCTGAACGCCCACGGCCACGGCCTCCTGGCCGATGTAGAGGTGGCAGAAGCCGCCGATCAGACCCATTCCGTACAGCTGGCCCGCCCGCTCCTCGAAGCGGCGGATCAGGACCATCTCGCGATAGTACCTGAGCAGATCCTCCTTCGACGCCGTCGGCGCATTTGGAATCTTGGCGGACCCTTTGGAATCCGTGGTCTTCTGGGCGGCTCTCGCCATCCGGCATCTCCCGGTGGAGCCCATGGCGAAACGCGCCGTTCGGGCCTCTTGTCGTTACGGAAAGCGGCTGTAGCAGCCTTCGTTCCCCAAAGGCAAAGCACGCAGCCTTGGCTGTAACAAGAGTTCAGGAGAGGTTTGCGCCCGGGGCGGTCGGCGCGGTGGCGACGGTGCGGATCACATAGTCGCGCGGATCGCTGAAACCGAGCACGGCGCGGGCCCGCTCTTCCAGCAGATCGCGCGACAGGCTGCCGGTCCGCAGGTAACGGACGCGAACCTCCAGGTCCGCGCGCTGTTCGGTCAGGGTGGTGAGTTGGGCCTCGCGCTGGGCCAGCCGCGCATCGCGCGCCGTTCCGCTGAGCAGCCCGCGTTCCCCCGTCAGCGCCTGGACCCCCAGATACACGACGAGCAAAAAGAGGAATGCGGACAACGAGTAGGGCTTCATCCGTTCGGGCATCACGAACGCTCCTTCTGAGCGTGGTCACAGTTGATCGTTTGTGACCGGAAATGCCTAACAAACCCTAGCTTTGCCGTAGAAACGCGTCGTTTTGAGCGAAGAGGCGGACGCCGATGACGCCCGCCCTTTCCTGTCGCCTATTTCAGCAGCATTCCGTCGCCGTAGTAGGACGCCTGGTCGCCCAGCATCTCCTCGATGCGGAGCAGCTGGTTGTACTTGGCCGTGCGATCCGAACGGGCCAGCGAGCCGGTTTTGATCTGTCCGCAGTTGGTGGCGACGGCCAGGTCGGCGATGGTCGAGTCCTCGGTCTCGCCCGAACGGTGGCTCATGACGGCCGTGTAGCCGGCGCGGTGGGCCATATCGACCGCATCCAGCGTCTCCGAAAGCGTGCCGATCTGGTTGACCTTGATCAGGATGGAGTTGGCCAAGCCCTCGCCGATGCCGGCCGCCAGACGCGCCGGATTGGTGACGAACAGGTCGTCGCCGACGATCTGGACCCGTTCGCCGAGCGCGTCGGTCAGCAGCTTCCAGCCCTCGAAATCGTCCTCGGCGCAGCCGTCCTCGATCGAGACGATGGGGAAGCGCTCGCACAGGTCGGCGAGGTAGGCGACCATCCCCTCCCCGCCCAGGATCTTGCCTTCGCCGGCCATGTTGTAGGCGCCGTCCTTGAAGAACTCGGTCGCGGCGACGTCGAGCGCCAGGTGGAAGTCTTCGCCGGCCAGATACCCGGCCGCCTGGCCGGCCTTGGTGATGAAACTCAGGGCCTCTTCGGCCGAGGCCAGGTTCGGGGCGAAGCCGCCCTCGTCGCCGACGTTGGTGTTGTGGCCCGCGTCCTTCAGTTGCTTCTTCAGGGCGTGGAAGATCTCCGAGCCCATGCGCAGACCTTCAGAGAAGCTCTCGGCGCCGGTCGGCAGGATCATGAACTCCTGGATGTCGATCGGATTGTCGGCGTGGGCGCCGCCGTTGATGATGTTCATCATCGGGGTCGGCAGGACGCGGGCCGAGATGCCGCCGACATAGCGGAACAGCGGCAGGCCGACCGAGATGGCGCTGGCCTTGGCGACAGCGAGGGACACGCCGAGGATGGCGTTGGCGCCCAGACGGCCCTTGTTCTCGGTGCCGTCGAGGGTGATCAGGGCCTCGTCGATGCGGCGCTGGTCCTCGGCGTCCATGCCCGACAGGGCGTCGAAGATTTCGCCGTTGACGGCGTCGACCGCGTTCTGGACGCCCTTGCCGCCCCAGCGGTCCTTGTCGCCGTCGCGCAGTTCGACCGCCTCATGGGCGCCGGTTGACGCGCCCGAGGGCACGGCCGCGCGGCCGAACGAGCCGTCATCCAGGACCACATCCACCTCGACCGTGGGGTTGCCCCGGCTGTCGAGAATCTGGCGGGCGACGATGTCGGCGATGTCGGTCATGGGGAGGCCTTCGAGGAGCGAGGGAGTGCAGGCGTCGGGGTTTAGCCCGACGCCTGCGAATCGCCAACCTCGGCTCAGCCGGAGGTTACGAGCAGCCCTCGACCAGCTGGATCGAGGGACCGCCGACGTGGATGATGGACACCTTTCCCTCGCCGTCGATCTCGTAGCGGACGCCACGCGCGGCGGCGTCCTGGACATATTCGCCGGCGGTGGCGGGGCCGCCCGTGGTCCAGATGAAGATGTCCTCGGCAGGCGGCGCCGAATACTTGTGCGGCTGGGACACGGCCAGCGGACCATAGGCCGCCTTGATGGCGGCGGCGGTGTCACCGACGCCGAAGCCGCGATCGGTCTTCAAGGTCGAGGGCGAGGCCACGGAGATGCGGGTCAGGATGCCGTTCTCCAGCATCACCGTAACGCCTTCCGGCGAACGGGCCGGACGCCATTGGTCGCAGACGTCGGGCTCGGCGCCCCCGACCAGACTCGGATTGAACTTGTCGCCCACGGCGGCGATCACCTCGGCCTTGCTCATGCCGATGCGCAGCGGACCGTATCCGCCAGCCGTCAGGGCGTTGGCGTCGGGCGCTGGGGTGGCGGGCACAGTCGGTGCGGGAGTTTCCGGGGCCGTGGCGGGCTCGGAGGCGGGCTGACCGCAGGCGGCGAGCAGCAGGGCGGAGACGGCGACGGCGGACAGGGTGCGGATCATGCGATCACTCCTCGATGTGGAGCGGCATAAACGCATGAAAACGGCGCGCGGTTGACCCGCGCGCCGCAAACTTCACGGTTTCGTCGTCAGGCCACGGCCCGACTGGCGAAAACTAGTCTTCCTTCGGCGTCAGAACCTGACGGCCACGATAGGTGCCGGTCTTCAGGTCGATGTGGTGCGAGCGACGCAGTTCGCCCGTGTCCTTGTCTTCCGTGTAGGGGTTGGTCCCCAGGGCGTCGTGGGCGCGGCGCATGTTGCGACGCGAGGGCGATACTTTGCGCTTAGGAACGGCCATGTCCGTCTCGATCTCGTATACGGCGCCGGTTCCCGGGAGGGCCTGACGCAAAAAACAGAAGCGGCGGCCCCTCGAGAGAGCCGCCAGCGAGCGCGGGCTTATGCCCCAAGCCGGACGGAAGTTCAACCCCGCTGAAGCAAGCCTTGCCGTCCCCGACCCGACCGCGTCAAATGCCGTCATGACCGAGCCCGACGCCCCTCGCCCGCCCCGCAGCAAGACCCTCAAGCTGTGGCTGATCATCGGATCGGTCGTGGCGGTTCTGGCGATCATCCCGGCGGCGATGATGGGGATGATGTCGGTGATGGCGACCGACGCCGGCGTGAACACCATGATCTATGTCTTCATCTACACGATGCTGACCTTCCCGGTCGCCATCGTGCTGGGGCCGGTGCTGGCCTGGGTCGCCTATGCGCTCCGTCGCGAGCGGGCGGCGTGGATCCTGCTGTTCTCGCCCTTCGCCTGGGTGCTGGCCCTGATCGTGATCTTCAGCCTCGGCCTCGGCCAGCCTCGTCCGGTCTGAGGCTCAGGCGAACAGGTCGCGCGCCAGAACCGTGAACGCCAGATCGTCCCGGCGCGGCAGACCGAATCGCGGATCAGCCGCCGGGAACGGCCGGGTCTCGCCTGTCCCGGCGTAGCCGCAGCGGACATACCAGTCGATCAGCTCGCGGCGCTGGACGATGACGGTCATCTCCATGCGACGGGCCCCGAATCGGTCGGCAGCCTCCGCCTCGGCGGCGGCGATCAGCCTGCGGCCCAGACCCTCGCCCTGACGCGACGGATCGACCGACAGCATGCCGAGATAGGCCAGGCCGTCGCCCTTGTAGTTGACCGAGACGCAGCCCGCCAGCGCCTCGCCCCGTTCCGCCAGCAGGATGACGTAGGTCGGGTCGTCGAGCATCGCCCGAAGCGCCTCGACGTCCGTCCGCTGCCCGTCCAGCAAATCCGCCTCGTGGGTCCAGCCGCGCCGGGCGCTGTCGCCGCGATAGGCGGCGTGGACGAAGGCCTGCAACCGGTCGACATCGTCGAACGTCGCCGGGCGGAAGGTCAGGTCAGGCATCCAGCATATCCGCGACCGCCTCGCCGATGGCCAGCGAACTGGTCAGGCCCGGGCTCTCGATGCCGAACAGGGCGACCAGCCCCTCGATGCCATGATCGTCCCAGCCCCGCAGCTGGAAGTCCGGCTGATGCTCGCCCGCCCCATGCAGCTTGGGCCTGATCCCCGCATAGTCGGGCGTCAGGGCGCCGTCGGGCAGGCCTGGCCAGAAGCGGCGGATATAGGTGGCGAACCCCTCGGCCCTTGCCGGATCGACCGAATAGTCCTCGGTCTCGACGTATTCGAGATCGGGCCCGAACACCGCCTGGCCGCCCAGGTCCTTGCGATAGTGGGTGCCCAGAGCCCCCGCGATGGGCGGCGGATAAATCAGCCGGTCGAACGGCGCCTTGCCCGTCAGGCGGAAATAGACGCCCTTGCCGAAATGCCCTTTGGGGATGTGGTCCGCCGGAAAGCCCTCGATCCGCCCCGCCACGTCCTGCGACGACAGACCGGGGGCGGTGACCAGAAGGCGACAGGTAAGGGTCGCCCCGCCCTCCCCGCCCGCCGTGATCGTGAACCCGCCGCCCGGCAGCGGTTCGGCCCGTTCGAACGGCGTCGAGACCACGACCGATCCGCCGCCGTCCTTGATCTCGCCTTCGAGGGCCAGCATGTAGTCGTGGCTGGCGAACAGGCCGCTCTCGGGCGACAGGATGGCGGCGTGGGCGTTCAGCTCGGGCTCCATCGCCCGCGCCTGTTGCCCGCTGAGATGCTCCAGCCCCTCGACGCCATTGATCGTCGCTTGCTGGAAGATCGTCTCGATCAGCCCGACTTCATCCTCCTGCGTCGCTACGACCAGCTTCCCGCACTTGCGGTAATCGATCTTGCGCGTCTCCAGATAGGCGTACAGCGCCCGCCGCCCCTCGACGCAGAACGTCGCCTTCAGCGACCCGGTCGGATAATAGAGCCCGCCGTGGATGACCTCCGAGTTTCGCGAGGACACTCCCTGACCGATGTGCGGCTCTTTCTCGAGGACCAGCACGTTCAGCCCCCGTTTCGACAGCGCGCGTCCACAGGCCAGACCCACGGCCCCGGCGCCCACGACGACCGCATCGAAGTCGAAATCCGTCATTGCGGCGTCCCGTAGCGACGCGCCGCCTCGGCCTCGAAGCTTTCGATCAGCTTGCCGACGGCCAAGTCGAAATTGGCGTTCAGCATGGCGTTCAGGATCGGGCTCCTGAAGGCGAAGTCGATCATGAACTCCAGCCGCGTACCCTCTGAAGTCTCATGAAAATCCCAACGATTCTTCAGGTGCCGGAACGGTCCTCGCAACAGGCCGACCTCGACCCGCGGCAGGTTGCGGTCATGCCGGACCCAGGTCGAGAACCGCTCCTTCAGAAACGAGAACCCCACCGCCGCCTCGGCGTCCAGAACGGACACGCCCGCCGCCTCCTCGCGCCGGTTCCAGACCCGCATCGACGACACCCATTTCACGAAGCGCGGATAGGTCTCCACGTCCGCCACCAGATCGGCGAGCTGGGCGGGCGTATAGGGCAGAGTTCGGGTGACGCGGTGGACGGCCAATCCGCGATCAGCGTCCCGTTTGCGCCAGACGCGCCGCCTTCAGCCGGGCGAAGTCGTCCCCGGCATGGTGCGACGACCGCGTCAGAGGCGACGACGACACCATCAGGAACCCCTTGGCCCGGGCGATCGCCTCATAGGCCTTGAACTCTTCGGGCGTGACGAACCGGTCGATGGCGGCGTGTTTGCGCGTCGGCTGCAGGTACTGACCGATGGTGATGAAATCGACGCCGGCGGACCGCATGTCGTCCATCACCTGCATGACCTCCTCCTTGGTCTCGCCCAGGCCGACCATGATGCCGGACTTGGTGAACTGGTTCGGGTCGCGCTCCTTGACCATCTGCAGCAGACGCAGGGAGTGGAAGTAGCGAGCGCCCGGCCGGATCTTCAGATAGAGCCGCGGCACGGTCTCCAGGTTGTGGTTGAACACGTCCGGCTGGGCGTCGATCATCACCTCGGCCGCCCCGTCCTTGCGCAGGAAGTCGGGCGTCAGGATCTCGATGGTCGTCTGCGGCGCCTGGAGGCGGATCTGGCGAACCACCTCGGCGAAGTGGGCCGCCCCCCCGTCCGAGACGTCGTCCCGGTCCACCGAGGTGATCACGACGTGGTTCAGGCCCAGCTGCGACACCGCCAGACCGACCTTGCCCGGCTCTTCCGGATCCAGCGGCTGCGGCAAACCCGTCTTGACGTTGCAGAAGGCGCAGGCCCGCGTGCAGGTGTCGCCCATGATCATCAGGGTGGCGTGCTTCTGGCTCCAGCACTCGCCGATGTTCGGGCAGGCCGCCTCCTCGCAGACGGTGACCAGCCCCTTGGAGCGGACGATCTCCTTGGTCGCATTGTACTGGCCCGATCCCGGCGCCTTGACCCTCAGCCAGTCGGGCTTGCGCAGCACGGCCGTCTCGGGCCGGTTCTGCTTCTCCGGGTGACGCAGGTCCGACGGCTTGCGCGTCAGGGTGTCGATGAGGGTGACCATCGAGGCGGGCCGGGCTCCAGGGACTTGAAGTCGGTATGTCGTCGTTCCGCCCCCGGAAGGCAAGTCACGGGGTGTGTCGGTGTGCGGGGGACCCACGCTTCTGCGGTGACCCGACCTGAAATGAACCTGCTGAATCGCCGCTCAGGGTGAGAAGCGGACATGCGAGCGGTCCCGCCGTCACCAGCAGGGCCGTTCAGGAGCTCCTGGTGCGCCTGAGCGGGTCGCCGTTGCCGTTGGATGTCCATCACCGCACCGCCCGCTAGTATCAGCCCCAACAGTATCAGAGCCCATTCCGAGAGGGTCGGCACAGGGGCCGGCACGGGCGTGGTGATGCGGCCGATGCGGTTGCTGGTGAACTGCGCGAACCACAGGGCTCCGTCCGGCCCTGCCGCGATCCCGGCAGGGACGCTGTTGGCGGTTGGCAGGGGGAACTCGGTGATGACGCCGGCGGTGGTGATGCGGCCAATGCTGTTACCGTTTCGCTGCGTGAACCACAGGGCTCCGTCTGGCCCTGCCGCGATCCCGATGGGGAAGCTGTTTGCGGTTGGCAGGGGGAACTCGGTGATCACACCGGCGGTGGTGATGCGGCCGATGCTGTTGCCGTCTTCCTGCGTGAACCACAGGGCTCCGTCCGGCCCCGCCTCGATGTCGAAAGGGTTGCTGCCGGCCGTCGGCAGGGGGAAATCGGTGATGATGCCGGCGGTGGTGATGCGGCCAATGCTGTTGCCGGTTCGCTGCGTGAACCACAGGGCTCCGTCTGGCCCTGCCGCGATGCCTAGAGGCCTGCTGAAGGCTGGCAAGGGGAACTGAGTGATCACGCCGGCGGTGGTGATGCGGCCGATACGGTTGCCGTTCATCTGCGTGAACCAAAGGGCTCCATCGGGCCCTGCCGCGATGCCGGAAGGGCCGCTGCCGGCGGTTGGCAGGGGGAACTCGGTGATTATGCCGGCTGTGGTGATGCGTCCGATCCGATTGCCGTTGCCCTGAGTGAACCACAGGGCTCCGTCGGGCCCCGCCACGATGCCGGTAGGCTCACTGTTAGCGGTTGGCAGAGGGAATTCGGTGATGACACTGGCGGTGGTGATGCGGCCAATGCTGTTGCCGTATAGCTGCGTGAACCAAAGGGCTCCGTCTGGCCCCGCCGCGATATCGTAAGGGGAACTGCTGGGCGTGGGCGGGGAGACCTCGGTAATGGTTTGGGCAATGGGCCGCCGGGGGGGGGCGACAAGAATAAGACTGATGGCCGCCATGACCGTGGCGACCAACGTCATGACACCCGTTCCGGAGCGCCCCCGCCGCAGGGCGGATGGGTCGTCAGATTCGCATACTTCGACGGGCAGAGCGCAGCCAAGGCTGGATGCAGACTTCATTGGACTCTCCCTACGCGCGGCACAGCATGAGCCCGACGATGCGATTCCTAAAAACAACGATATATTGGGTGTCAAGCTGTTGCGTGAAGTGCGGCAGCGCGGCGGCTGGTGCAGCCAGGGCCTCACGTGGCCGGCGAACGGGCGCCTTGACCGATCAGCGCGATCACAGGCTTGCCCATCACCCGCCCCCTTGAGGCTCACGCCGCGTAACGCATCTTTTCATCGCGGGGCGGCTTAACTAGTTTGCCCCCCTGACAGCGAGGGGGCGACGCGAGAGCCCCCCGGAGGAGACGCGTATTGCTTAGGCCCGGCCTCGACCCATCGGCAGGCGAAGAATCCCTGTTCGACGCCCTGATCGCGGCGCGCGCCAGGTACGGCGACAAGGAAATCCTGGAGGACCAGGACCGGAAACCCCTCACCTACACCGGCCTGATTCGCGCGGCCTTCGTCCTGGGCCGCAAGATCGCGGCGATGACGCAGCCGAAAGAGCGCGTCGGCATCCTGCTGCCGTCGTCGATGGGCGTCGTCGTCACCTTCTTCGGCCTGCACGCCTATGGGCGCGTGCCGGTCATGCTGAATTTCACCTCCGGCGAGCGGAACCTGAAGGCGGCGATCGAGGCCTCGGGCCTGAAGAAGATCCTCTGCGCCAAGCGGTTCGTCGAACAGGCCAGGCTCGACGATCTGGTCGCGGCCCTGGGCCAGGTCGCCGAGATCGTCTGGCTCGACGACGTGCGCGAGAGCATCGGCCTGCAGGACAAGCTGTTCGGTCTGATGGCCGGGATGATGCCGAGCCGGTTCCGAGCGAAGACCTCGCCGAACGATCCGGGAGTGGTCCTGTTCACCTCCGGCAGCTTCGGCGCGCCCAAGGGCGTGCTGCTGAGCCAGAAGAACCTCGTCGCCAATGCGCGTCAGGTCGCGACCCACATCGACCTCGACCCGAACTGGGTGATGTTCAACCCCCTGCCGACCTTCCACTGCTTCGGCCTGACCGGCGGGGTCATCCTGCCGCTGCTTCAGGGGATGAAGGCCTTCCAGTACCCCTCGCCCCTGCACGCGAAACAGATCGTCTCCCTGCTGGCCGAGGTGAAAGCCTCGATCCTGTTCGCCACCGACACCTTCCTGAACCAGTGGGCGCGGGTCGCCTCCCCCGACGACTTTCGCACGCTCCAGTTCGTGGTCGGCGGCGCCGAGAAGGTCCGCGACGAGACCCACCACCTGTTCAACACCAAGTTCGGCGGCGTGAAGCTGCTCGAAGGCTATGGCGCCACCGAAGCGGCGCCCGTGGTCGCGGTGAACCATCCCGACCGCAACCGTCCCGGCACCGTCGGCCAGTTGCTGCCCGGGATGGAGGCGCGGCTGGAGGCCGTGGAGGGCATCCACGAAGGCAAGCGGCTGTTCCTGCGCGGCCCCAACGTCATGGCCGGCTATATGTCGCCTGACGATCCGACCCGGATCGATCCGCTGGACGGCGGCTGGCACGACACCGGCGACATCGTCGACATCGACGAGGACGGCTATATCGCCATCCTCGGGCGGGTGAAGCGGTTCGCCAAGATCGGCGGCGAGATGGTCTCGCTGAGCGCCGTCGAGGGTCTGGTCCAGGCCGTCTGGCCCGACAACCGCCACGCGGTCATCTCCATCGCCGACAGCCGCAAGGGCGAGAAGCTGGTCCTGGTCACCGAGCGCAGCGACGCCGACGTCGGCAAGATCGCCGAATGGGCCCGGGCGCACGGGGCTCCGGAGCTGGCCGTGCCGAAGAAGATCGTCAGGGTCCGCGAACTGCCGGTGCTGGGCACGGGCAAGACCGACTATGTCGCGATCCAGTCGCTGGTCGATCTGGCCGAGGCGGCCTGATCCCGCCACATCAGCCGCCTGAGAATATTTTCATATCTCGGCCTTGCGGAGGCGAGAGGCCGTAACCACCTGCGTGGCCGGGTCTTTGAAAACCGCATCCGCAACTGGCTGTTACGTCCGGAGTAGCCGTCGCATCGCTTTCAGAGCTCCGCGTAAGCTCCTGATCTGGCGATATCCAAAGCTGATTTAGTCCGTATCGTCACGTTTCGTCACGTTGCGTTCGACATGACGAAACGGACGAAATCAGCCGATCCGTACACCGGTCATCGAGATCGAGCCGCCCTCGATCACGTCGTTGAAGAAGGTGACCGGTTCGCCCTCCTCCTGCTGTGCGGCCACATAGAGCAGCGGCAGATAGTGTTCGTCCGTCGGCACGCTCATTTGCGCGTCCTCGGCCAGATCGACCCAGTCGATCAGGGCGTCGTGGTCGCCGCGTTCGAACGCTGACTTGACCGCGTCATTAAAACTGGTCGCCCAGGGCCATGCCTCACCTCCGTCCCGCTTCCAGGTTCTCAGGTTGTGGACGAAGTCGCCGCTGCCGGCGACGACATAGCCCTCGTCGCGCAGGGGCTTGAGCCGCCTGGCCAGCTCATAGTGCTGGCGCGCCGTCAGGTCGCGATCGAGCGATAGCTGCACGACCGGCACGTCGGCCTCGGGCCAGACATGGACCAGCACCGACCAGGTTCCGTGATCCAGCCCCCACATCTCGACCGGCCGGGCGCCGGCCAGCTCCGCGACACGCCGGGCCAGCTCGGGCGACCCCGGCGCCGGATACTGCATGGCATGCAGTTCCGGGCCGAAGTTGCCGAAATCGTGGATGGTCTCGGGTCGCGCCTGCGCCGTCACGCCGAGCCCGCGCGTCTCCCAGTGGGCCGAGACCATGACAACGCCCCTGGGCTTGCCGATGGCCTCGCCGACCTCGCGCCAGACGTCCGCATAGGGACCGCCCAGGGCATTCGTCGGCGCACCGTGACCAAAGAAGACGGCGGGCTGACGCATCGGTCAGGCCGTCAGCTTCTTCGCCAGTCCGGCGATGTATTCGCCCTGGTGACGCGCGCCGGCCAGTTCGTTGGCGCTGGGCTGACGCGAGCCGTCGCCGCCCGTGATGGTCGTCGCGCCATAGGGCGAGCCGCCGGAGATCTCTTCCAGCGTCATCTGGCCGGCGAAGGCATAGGGCAGGCCCGCGACCACCATTCCGTGGTGCATCAGGGTCTGGATCAGACCGATCAGGGTCGTCTCGTTGCCCCCGTGCTGGGTCGCCGACGAGGTGAAGGCGCCGCCGACCTTGCCGACCAGCTTGCCCTGGAACCACACGCCGCCGGTCTGGTCCCAGAAATTGCGCATCTGGCCCGCCGCCGTGCCGAACCGCGTCCCGGCCCCCACGATGATGGCGTCGTAGTTTTCGAGCTCGTTGACGTCGGCGATCGGCGCCTTCTGGTCGAGCTTGTAGTGCGACTGGATCGCCAGCTCTTCCGGCACGGTCTCCTGAACGCGGCGGATATCGACCTCGACGCCCGCAACGGATCGCGCGCCCTCGGCGACGGCTTCCGCCATCTGCTCGATGTGGCCGTAGGTCGAGTGATAGAGAACCAGCACCTTGGTCATGGTCGTTCCTGTCTTCGTTCTGCAACTATTGCAGTGACAGATGTAACGATCCCCTCCGCCGGTTCAAGCCCCCGGCCCGGATTTCGATCCGATCGGACACAGGCCTCCATAATGCGACGCCTCTTCGGGGACCCGCAGCCCCCGGCTGGCCTTGAAGCGATGCTCCACCGCCATCGCCTGCTGCTCGATGTTCAGCGCCTCCCAGCCGCAGGGCGCCTTGGGGTAGCCATAGGCCGAGGGGCCGTCCCCTGCCCTGATCTTCCCGGCCAACAGGTTCACCCCCTGCTGGGCCTGCCAGACATGCACCAGTTCGTGGATCAGCACGGCCTGGAGGGCCACCGGCGCGACGGCGAAGTCGCCGGGCAGACTCCGTTCCGGCCACAGGACCCAGTCTCGCCCGAACCAGCGCCCCGGAACGAAGGCCCGATCAAACGGCCAAAGCGTCGCCGCCAGCCGGATGGTCCCCAACTCCAGCGCCTCGCCGAACTCGCCCTGCGCCAGCCGCTTCTCGCCTTCGGTCAGCGCCCTCACGGCGTGCCGTAGGCCGCAGACACCCCGACCCACTCCCAGTGCCAGGGCTCGTAGATATAGGGCACGAAGCCGAACCTGCCGGCGTTCCGGACCAGCCAGCGATAGGTCGCGCCCTGGCTCATGTACTGGCGGCTGGCCGGATTGGTCGAATCCACGCCCATCCCCAGCAGCTGTCCGACATAGAGATCGACCGCCGTCCCGGTCCGGTGCGGGGAGCAGACGGCTCGCCTCAACCCGTCGCAGTTCCGCTCCGCCGCGCACCGGGCCGCATCCGCCTCAGGATCACGGAAGCCCGAGAAGATCTGCAGCAGCTCCGGGTCGTTGCGGACCTCCGGAACCTCGGCCCGTGCTGCGGCCACCATCCGGCGATAGGCGTCCAAGGCGTCGCGCCTGAGCAGCCGCGTGAGCCGGTCGGCATGCTCCTCGGGCGCTTCCAGATAGCCGAGCTCGCGCAGCGGCGGCGGATCGGGGCACTCGTCGCGCACCCGGGCCATCACGAACGGCCGCCGCTCCTGCAGCACGCCCTTCAGCACTTCGAAGGTCGCCTGATCGAAGCCGCCCGTCGCGGGCAGCCCATACCGCGCCTGGAAGGCCGCCAGGGCCGCCGCGAAGTCGGATGTGCCGGGCTCGCAGTCCGTGCCCAGTTCCTTCTGCAACAGAGGCAGATAGGTCCCCCAGCCGACTTCGGTCGCCCCGAAGGGCGTCCATTCCAGCGAATAGAGAGAGATGGCGTTGGCGACCGCCTGATCGGCCCAGACCTGCCGCTGGGTCTCGCAGCGTCCTTGGGCTGAGGCGGCGTCGGGCAGGCCCCAGGCCAGGGCCGCCGCCACGATCAATCCCGCCATCCCCACGCGCATGGGGAGAGGAAGCCTGACGGTTGCGGCGCAAGCAAGGCCCCTCTCCCGCCGCCGTCAAAACTGGCATGGTGGGACCGTCCGCCGACTCAAGGCGACGCCGCTGGATTTCCGCATGTCCGACACCCCCAGGTCGCCCCGGCGCAGCAACGCCGTCCTCGCCGCCTTCTCGGCCGTCTGCCTGCCGCTGGCGGCGTTCGGCGTGGCCCTTCCGGTCACCCTGCCGGAGTTCTACGCCACCCATGTCGGACTGGAGCTGGGCGTCGTGGCCGCCGTGTTCATGGCCGTGCGCCTGATCGACATCACCTTCGACCCCTTCATCGGCTGGGCCATGGACCGGACGAAGACCCGGTTCGGCCGCTACCGCCCGTGGATGGTGGCCTCAACGCCTATTCTGATGCTGGCGGCCTTCATGATGTTCGTGGTGGTCCAGCCGGGCGCGGGGCCGGTCTATCTGTTCGCCTGGCTGCTGGTCCTCTACCTCGGCTTCTCGATCGGGACCCTCGGTCAGCTGGGCTGGGCCTCGGTCCTGGCGCCCGAGTACGACCAGCGGAGCCGCGTCTACGGCTGGTGGCAGGTGTTCAACATCATCGGGGTGATCCTGATCCTGATCCTGCCGACGGTGGTGATCCAGACGGGCATCGGGGACTATGCCGACGGGGTTCGGATCATGGGCTGGGCCATCCTGATCGCCCTGCCCGTGACCATCGCCCTGGCCCTGTTCGCCGTGCCGGAGCCGGTCAACGCGGGCGCCGCGCCGCACGGAGGGCTGGGCGCCTATCTGGAGCTGTTCAAGCGCAAGGCGGTGCGGAAGCTGCTTCTGGCGGACGTGGTTCTGGGCGTGGCGCCGGGGATCACGGGGTCGCTGCTGTTCTTCTTCTTCGGCCAGATCAAGGGCTACGACCACACCCAGGCGTCCCTGTTCATGCTGCTCTATTTTGTGGCTGGCCTGGTCGGCGCGCCGTTCTGGGCCTGGCTGGCGACACGGATCGGCAAGGACAGGGCGCTGGCCGCAGCCAGTCTTGTGTTCGCGGCCTTCTACATCGGGGCGACGCTGGTTCCGGGCGGCAACTTCGCGGTGACGGCCGTGGCCATGTTCATCGCGGGCCTGCCCTATGCGGCCGGTCTGTTCCTGCTCCGGGCCATGATGGCGGACGTAGGGGACGAGGTGCGGCTGGAGACCGGCGTGGACCGGACGGGCCTAATGTTCTCCATCCTGTCGGCGACGACCAAGGTCGGGCACGTCGTGGCCCTGATCCCCTATCTGATCCTGCAGTGGGTCGGCTTCCAGGCCGTACCGCCGGTGGGTGGCAACACGGCAAGCTCGCTGCTGATCCTCCAGATCCTGTTCATCGCCCTGCCCGGCCTGCTGCTGGCCAGCGCGGCCCTGCTGCTGAAGAACTATCCGCTGACGCCGGCCCGCCACGACGAGATCCGGCGCGCGCTGGAGGCCCGCGACGCATGAGCCCGACGGAACGGCTCAGGGAGATCATGGTCCGGCTGAGGGACCCCAACGGCGGCTGTCCATGGGACGTCGAACAGACCTTCGCGACCATCGCCCCCTATACGATCGAGGAGGCGTACGAGGTCGCCGACGCCATCGAGCGGGGCGACATGGGCGAGCTGAAGACCGAGCTGGGAGACCTCCTGTTCCAGGTCGTCTTCCACGCGCGGATGGCCGAGGAACAGGGACTGTTCGCCTACGACGACGTGGCCGAGGCCATGTGCGACAAGCTGATCCGGCGCCATCCCCATGTGTTCGGCGACGAGGCGGCGAAGCCTGACGGCGTGGCCCAGAAGCTGCGCTGGGAGGACATCAAGGCGGCGGAGCGGGCCGGCAAGGCGCAGCACGGCGTGCTGGACGACGTGCCCGTGGGCCTGCCCGCCCTGCACCGGGCGGCGAAGCTGACGAAGCGGGCCGCGCGGGTCGGGTTCGACTGGCCCTCGACTGACGAGGTCTTCGACAAGCTGGACGAGGAGGTCGCCGAGCTGCGGGCCGAGATCGCCGCCGGGGACCTGGACAAGGCCCGCGAGGAGATGGGCGACCTGCTGTTTGTGGTGGCCAATCTGGCGCGGAAACTGGGGGTGGAGCCGGAGGATGCGCTGCGCGGGGCCAATGCGAAGTTCGTGCGGCGGTTCGGCTTCATCGAGGCGGAGCTGGCCAAGGACGGGCGGACGCCGGAGCAGAGCGATCTGGCCGAGATGGACGGCCTGTGGGACGCGGCGAAGGCGGCGGAGCGGGCGTGACCGCCGACCTGCACGACCCCGGCGGCAAGGTGCGGCTGTCGCTGATGCCCGGCGTCAACGGGGATGCAACCTTCAGCGCGGACGGGCGGTATCGCCAGCTGATGCGGCGATGGCTGGGGGCGGAGTTCCCGGAGCGCTACATCCTGTTCGTGGGCATGAATCCCTCGACGGCGGACGCCAGCGTCAACGACCCGACCTGTGCGCGGGAGTGGACCTTCGCCCGGCGGGAGGGGTTCGAGGCCATGGTCAAGGCCAATGTCGGCGACTATCGGGCCACGGACCCCAAGATGCTGCTGGCGCCGGGGGTGGAGGCCTCGTCGTCGGAGAACCTGCCGGCGATCCGCAAGGCGGCGGCGGGGGCGGACCTCGTGGTGCTGTGCCACGGCAAGCTCAACAAGGCGCTGGCGCCGGCGGGGGCGGCCCTGATCGAGGCGATGCGGGCGGACGGGGTGGCCCTGTGGTGCTTCGGGACCAATGGCGACGGGAGCCCGAAACACCCGCTGTACCTGCGCGGGGATACGCCGCTGGTGCGATACGAGCCCTGAGGCTCAGGCGGCCGATCTGGACTCCGGGGACACCGAGTCCAACGAGTCCAAATTCTCTGACGAAATGTCGGAAGTTTCAGCCAGTGCATTCAAATTATTGATATTCGTATCCTCGGCTGCGATCAGCCTCAGCGGCTGGTGTCTGGACTCCAGCAAGGGCGGCGTGATGTCGGGCAGCTCGGCCATGACCTCGGAGCGGGCGCGGTCGGCGAGGCTGTCGTAGACGCGCATCCAGGTCGAGGCCTCGGACGCCCGCCCCGCGCCCAGCGCCCGGCGGATGTTCAGGAAGGCCTGGTCGGCCAGGTCGGCGAAGCTGACGTTGTCGTCGGGATGGTACTCGCCGAACTCGGGCGGCGCCTCGCACTGGGGCTGGTCCATCCGCCGCCAGCCCCCGGCCCGCGCGTGCATGCGGAACGAACTGAGCGACATGCCGTACCGCTGACAGACCGTCGTCGCCTTCACCCCGGAGAGATACTCCCGCCGGGCATGATCCAGATAGTTGCCGCCGAGACCGTCGCCGGCGGGATCGAGTTGCGTGTCGGAGGTCATGGCGGGAGCCTGGCATGCCGATGCGTCAGAAGCGGACGTTCAGGCGCGTAGCCGATAATCTGAATGTCCGATGAGGGTGGAAAGCGGACATCACATGAGGCTTAGGCGCACGTTATCGTCCGCCTCATCGCCGCCCGATCCATGCACCGCGATGATTTCAACGAGCCAATCATAGACAGTGCTGCCGATGCCGTTGCGGGCTTCTGCCAGTTGCTGTGAGACGTTCGGTCGGTTCGAGGGGTGACAACGTTCGAGACGGGCTTCGAGTTGTCTCACCGTTTCGGCGTAGCCGAGCCGCGTGCGTGATGTGTTGGAGTGTGTCCAATGGATTTCGAAGCCGTCGTCAGGGGTGCCAAACCCTCCGCGTAATATGTCGTTGAAGGCGTCCAGGTTGTGGCCCCAGTCCACTCCCGGAATAAGGATAAGACTGATCTGCTCGAAGAACTCTTCCAGCGTCCCGAACTGCGAGCCGTCGATTATGTAGACCTTCGCCATTGGGGCTCACATTCTCCAAGCAGCCATGCAATCGCATCAGGACGTCGGCAATGGGTCGATTGTGGCCCCTTGCACCTCAGCGTTAGTGCTTGAACGGAGCCATCACAAACGCATCAAACGTGACCATCATCCCGATCCCGATGAGGACGAGGAATATCAGCCATCCTTCCCATGACGCTGGCAGGAGGCCCCCGACCCCACGTCGAAACCAGCGGGACGGGGAGTTGAAGCGAAACCGATGGCGACTTTCCATGCGGGTAGTATGTGAGCAAGCGCCTAGGTCCGCTACGGTTCGATAGCGGTCATAGGCTCACCGCCAGAAACCGCACCTTCGAAGTGTGGCCAGAAGCGGACTGAAGAACGTCCGCTAGGGGTGGGAAGCCGACGTTGCCTCGCTCAGGTGGCGACTGTTAAATCGAAAGCATGATCTACAACATCATAGACCGCCGAAAGCGTCCCTACCGCTAGCGAGAGGTCAACGTGATCATCGAGGCTACGTCTCACGACAATAGCTGTGAGGATGCGGACCAGCAGCCTTCCACCGTTGATGATCTGACCTACGACGAGTTGGAGGACGTTTCTCCCGAAGCGGCAATCTCGTAGGCCAGCGACCAGCCAGGAGCGGTCGCTCTCTACCTCTACGACAAGGGAGCGGGGATCATCTGGTCAAGGTCCGCAATAGGTCGAAAGCGGACATGCAAACGGCCCCGCAGTTTCCAGCGGGGCCGTCCGCGTCGACAAGGCTGCGTTAGACGAACTGACGGCGACGTTGAAGGTAGAGCGCCGCACTACCCGCCAGCGCCAGGCCGAACAGGATCATTGCCCATTCCGACAGGGTCGGCACGGGCGCTGGCGCTGCGCGCGTCAGGATCAAGTTACGCGGAAGGCTATTCTGAGACCCGGCGAAAATCCCATCCTGCGCACCAGGGGTGGCGTCCACCGTCTTTTTGAAGCCAACGATAAAGGTCCCCCCTTGAGCCGCATTGATCGCGGCGATCGCGCTTGCATTGAGGGTGAACTGCAGGGTCTGGCCATTAGCCGTATAGGTTCCACCTCCATAGGCGGCCCCATCGCCCAGATCGGTGAAGACTGCGATGCCTGCGGCGTCTGCGCTATGCGGAGCAGATACCGTCGCAGCGCTCGCTGTCACGGGATGAATTGTGAAGGCCGCAGGCGCGTTGTCCACGATGGCCCCATTCAACTCGAGCGTCGCGCCAGTGACAGTCTGGCCCACGGGGATCGTGAAGATGAAATAACCTCGACCCTCGATCCCCGGATTGGACCCGACCGAGAACCCCGTGAAATGATCGGCTCCGGCGGCGCCGCCGCCTCCGTTGTAGCTCAGACCATCCGAGCGCACGACGTCAGCGATTGGCGCGCTCAGGGTTTCCGCCCACGCTGCTGTGGCCGTCAGCGACAGTAAGGCTGCGACAGCCACGACTGCCGTCCGTATAGATCTGAACACGGTTTCCCCCATGTGGTTGAACAAACACGGGATAATCACCATGCTGGGTGAGGAAACGCAGATTTCTGCGAGGTGGTCAACGATGATCGCGGCGCCCGGTTCTGGAATTGCCACGGGCTTGAGCGATATGATTTGAACGCTGACCTTTGGGTGGCGGCTTTGGGTTGTGAGCCGATAGTCATCTACGAGTAGGAAGCGGACTCCGGGCGCTATCGGCTACGGCATGTCCGAGCGTCCAGTCGGCCACGTCCCATTCGAATACGCCGCTGGTCGCCTTCTGGACGGCAAACCAGCCCATACTCGTGCTGCTACACAGCTCCTCCGAGCAGTGACCGCGCAGCGCCATGCCCTATTAACCAGCAGGGCTGTCGGTTTCGGAGATGTCGCCGCAGAACGCCACATGGCTGGTCGGGAGCCCCCTTTGTGCTGCCACGCGAGCCGTCGCTACGGCACATGCGGCCTCAGCGTTTTGTACTGGCTGCAGCGCTACGCAGCTCGCCAATGGCAGCGCAAGCGAGCCTTTGATGATTGCAAGTGGGTCAGAACCTGACGAAGCCTAAGCTTGGTCAGGAACGACCGCTATGGGTCGGGAACAGACATAGCCGCTGAAGCCGATAGCAGACGTTGGGATCCGGGCTCCGGGGTGGGCAGCGTCAGGCCTGACCTAGGGCGGAAAGCATATCGTCTCGAGTCGCCGCCCCTCACCTCAACGGCGTGTAATGGCAGGTAAAGGTCGGGTCGCCGGACATGAGGGTCGGGGTCAGGTGGATGTGCAGGCGCCGGGCCTCGGCGGCGGCGTCGAGGGCGAAGGCCTGTTCGGCCTCGTACATCTCGTCGCGGTGGGCGTCGGTCCAGTCGGCGGCGCGCTGGATGGCGCGGGCCTTGGCAGCCGGGAGGCTGTCGGCGACGACGAAGACGTTGCGGTGCTGTTCGGCGAAGTTCACGCCGTCGTAGCCGCCGAGGTTGACGTAGTAGAGTCGTTCCGGGCCCTCGAAGGGCTCGGGGCGGAGGCTGATCTCGTAGCCGTCCGCCTGCGAAATCTCCGACCAGCAATCGACGTGGAGACTGCCGGCCTTCCCCCACCACTGGGCCAGCAGGGTCGCGTAGGTCGCTTCGATCTCAGGGGCGACGACGAAGCGCATGTCGTGCACCTCGATGTTCGCGCCCGGATGCTCGCCGCCGATGTAGATCGCAAACAGTCTCATTCGTCCTCGCGTCAGGCCGCGGCTGTGCCGGGCTGACGCACAGGCTTAGCGGTATCGAGCACAAACGCGAGTCGGCGGCCGACGATCCCGCCCATTTCATGCGAACTGGTGATGCCCTGGGCGAAGGGATGGCGGCCCATGAGGAAGGGCAGGCTCAGACAGAAGAGCCGGTCCATGGGCAGGGGCGCGTCGACCGGGCGGAAAAGGTCGTCGACGGCGATGCCGCGAACAACGTCGGGGGCGTCGTTGGCCACCTCGTCGCGGACGATGCCCTGTTCGAGCAGCGACAGGAAGGGAAACTGGATGGCGCTGAGGGCGCGCTGACCGGTCGCCTCGATGAAGACCGGGAAGTGACGGGTGGTCCCGCCCAGCGTGACCGTGGTGCCGCCCTCGGGGCAATGGGTGTCGATCGAATGGTCGTCGCCGAGCGCCGTCACCTGAAGCTTGCCGGCCGCGTGAAGGGCCAGCATGCGTTCGATCGATTTATGCGGGACGCCTGCGTAGACGTCGACGATGACCGGCTTGAGGGCGCGGTTGAAGCGGTCGAACTGTTCGGCGTCGAGATGGGGGACGATGACGGCGACGACCTCGTGCATGCGCAGGATGGCGTCGCGCCAGGCAACGGTGACCTCGGCGGCGTGGTTGGCCCTCGCCTCCTCCAGATTGGCGGCGGCCCACACGAAGGGGTCGGTGGCGGCGCGTTTCGCGAAATAGGCCTCGCCGAAGGCCTCGAGCGTCGCGTCGGCCAGGCCCGCTTCGGCGGCATAGTCGGGGTCGATGGCGATCAGTTCTCTGCGGAACAGATCGAAGACGGCGTCGAGCAGGTCGGGGCGGCGCTGGTCGATCAGGGCCGCGACCGCTTCCGGTGTGCAGATCGCCAGCGGCGCGTGCGGCAGGGGGAAGTAGAAGTCGGCTTCCGGGAGCAGGCCCTTGCGCGACATCATGGTGATGCGGAAGGTCTCGGCGTCCGGCGCGGGCTCGTAGGCCAGCCGGCCGTCATGGCGGACGAAGGCGCCGTGCGATCCCGCCAGGGCGACCGCCGTGTCGATGGCCGTCAGGGAGGAGCCGCGGATGCCGACCTCCGTCGCCGGGAGGGCCGCGAGGACGGACGCGGGCCAGGGGCTGAGGAAGTAGCCGGGTCGGACGTGTTGGCGAGACGGCCACTGGTGACCCGTGGCCAGAACGACGTGATCGAACACAGCCTTTGTGGTGCGACGCGACGGCGGGAACGACCAGGTCAGTTCGACGCCGTCGGGGCGGTTCGCGGCGTCGACGACGCGGCAGCCGGTCCTGATGTCGATTGCGACGCCGGCCGCGCGGGCCTGTTCGACCATGGTCGCGAACTGGCTTTCGAAATATCGGCCCAAGGCGATGCGGGGCACGAAGGTGCGCTCGTCGAGGGTGGCGCGGTCGAGATCGAGCGCCTTCAGTTCGGCGTCCGGGAGCGCGCCCAGCCAGTCCGCCAGGGTCTCGGTGAGAGGGGGGATCTCGAGGCTGGCGATGTTCGACAGCATGGCCCGGTCGTTCCACTCGGGACTGTAGGGGCTGCCCGACCCCGCGGACGCGCGGGCCTCGAACACGGTGATCCGCGCGGCGACCCGGCCTTCGGACAGGAGGGCGTGAAGGGCGTAGAGGGTTGTCGGCCCGGCTCCTACGAAAGCGATTGACGGCGTCATGGCCCCTTAATGCATGGCAAGGGCAAAGGCGCCGGGGGTGGGTGATTTTCCAGCGATGTCAGCAGCTTTTGCCGTCCGAACGTCCGGCAGGCGACTCTGGCGCCGGCGCTGGGACCGGGGTTCAGGCCGGGCCGAATTGCCGCTCGAACCGGCCCATGGCCTGCGGGTCCAGCCGCACCGTCAGGAGCATCCGCCCCTCCGGATCCGTGTCGCGCGCCGTGACCCGGCCGTGCTCGTAGAGCCAGGCGAGGGCCTCGCCCTGTGAGGGCTGAAGGATCAGTTCGGTTTCGGGGTCGTCGTCGATCAGGTCGGTGATGGCCTGACGCAGGGTCTCGATCCCCTCCCCGGTCCAGGCGGAGACGGCGACCGAGGCGTTGCCCGAGCGCGCGGCCTGGCCCTCGACCGCTTCGCGGGCCTCGGGGTCGAGGAGGTCGGTCTTGTTCCAGACCTCGAGGATGCGGCGGGGCTTGCCCTCAGGCTGTTCGATCTGTTTGAGGACCTCCTCGACATCCTTGGCCTGGGCGGCGCTGTCGGCCGAGGCGATGTCGCGGACGTGCAGGATCAGGTCGGCCTCGCCCACCTCTTCGAGGGTCGCGCGGAAGCTCTCGACCAGTTCGTGCGGCAGGTCGGAGATGAAGCCGACGGTGTCGGCGATGATGGCCGGGCGGCCCTGAGGCAGGCGGATGGTGCGCTGGGTCGTGTCCAGGGTGGCGAACAGCAGGTCCTTGGCCAGAACCTCGGACCCCGTCAGCCGGTTGAACAGGGTTGACTTGCCGGCGTTGGTGTAGCCGACCAGGGCGACGGCCGGGAACGGGGCCTTCTTGCGCTGTTTCCGGTGCAGGCCGCGCGTGCGGCGGACCTCCTCCAGCTCGCCCTTCAGCTTGACGATGCGGTCGGCGATCAGGCGGCGGTCGAGCTCGATCTGGGTTTCGCCGGGGCCGCCGGTCGAGCCGGTGCCGCCGCGCTGGCGCTCCAGGTGGGTCCAGGTGCGGACGAGGCGCGAACGCTCGTAGTCGAGCCGGGCCAGTTCGACCTGGAGACGGCCTTCCTTGGTGCGGGCGCGGCGACCGAAGATCTCCAGGATCAGGCCGGTGCGGTCGATGACCTTGCAGTCCCACTCCTTTTCCAGATTGCGCTGCTGGACCGGGGTCAGGTCGAAGTCGACGACGGCGGCCTCGGCCTCTGCGGCGCGGATCAGGGCGGCCAGTTCCTCGACCTTGCCGGCCCCGAACAGGGTCGCGGGCGTGGTCTTGCGCAGACGCACCACCTCCTCGGCGCGGACGTCGAGGTCCAGCGCGCGGGCGAGGCCGGCGGCCTCCTCCAGCCGTTCCTCGGCCGGACGCGAGGCGCGCTCGCCCAGGTCGGGATGGATGACGACCGCACGGATGAGCGGCACGGAATGGTCGATGAGCTTTGAGTTCAAGGGGTCTCTATCGGTTGAGGTCAGGCGCGGCGCGGACGGCGAACACCGTCCAATGCGTCCAGAGCGTACACTCCGTCCGGGTCGTTCGAACAGCCGAAAGCCGCTCGCCGCCGCTACATCCAGATGGGACGCGGGGCCCTGAAATCAAGCCGTTGAGGCCCGGTCTCAGTCCTCGTCGGCGTCGGGTTCGTACAGCTGCACGGGCGCCGACGGCATGATCGTCGAGATGGCGTGCTTGTAGACGAGCTGGGACTGGCCGTCGCGACGGAGCAGCACACAGAAGTTGTCGAACCAGGTCACGATGCCCTGAAGCTTGACGCCGTTGACGAGGAAGATGGTCAGCGGGGTCTTGGTCTTGCGGACGGAGTTGAGGAAGGTGTCCTGAAGGTTCTGACGCTTGTCTTGCGACATGGCAGGTTGGTCCTGTTCTTTCTTGGTTTTCACCGCGTCGGGGAGAGCGCGGGTCCGGATCGAACGCCCGGCCTGACCACCTTAGACGCTGGCGCTCTCGCGTCGCAACAGTCGCGGTAACCGATTTCCGCGCCTTGGAGTCGGGATCGCGCCTTGCCTGTTGCGATGGACGTCGTTCAATCGGCGATGGAACATGACCCGCAAGGGCGATTCGTCCGAACGGGAGAAGCTCGGATGACTGGTCGATCAATCGGAGTGGCGGCGGTTGGCGCGATCGTCCTGTTGATGACGGCCAGCGCGGGTCCCCGACCCGCAGCCCAGACCTCCGACGGGTCCAGCATTCCCCCGCCGCCAATGGCTGCATTGCCGACGGGAATGCTGCCCTTGCCTGTCCTGACGACGCGGGCGGAACTGCGCGACGGGGAACTGCTGCCGGTGTGCCTGTATCACGGCGCCCGCCCCTGGCCGCTGAAAGTGATCACGGCGAACTGTGGCAACGACGAAGATCACTGCACCGCAATGGTCGCCGTCCCTAGGGACACGCCTATGGCCTTCATCGAATATAACGCCGCCAATCCCGCAGTTTCGACCACCTCGGACGGGCGGTGCGAACGTCCGTATCGCCGGGCGCCGGCGGGCATCCTCGCCCCGAGGGCAGAAGGCTAGACTGAGTCCTGCTTGGCCTCTTCGAGGTAGCGGGCGCGCAGGCGGGTGGCGATCGGGCCGGGCTTGCCGTCGCCGATCCTGACGCCGTCGATCGAGACGGCGGGCATGACGAAGGCGCCGGCGGCGGTGAAGAAGGCTTCCTTCGCTTCCTTGGCCTCGTCGACGCTGAAGGGGCGTTCGTCGAGTTCGATCCCCTCCTCCTCGATCATCGCCATGATGGCGGTGCGGGTGATCCCTTTCAGGATATTGGCCTGGGTGTCGCGGGTCCGCAGCTTGCCCGACTTGTCGATGATCCAGGCGTTGGTCGAGGAGCCCTCGGTGACCAGACCCATCTCGTCGACCATCCAGGCCTCGTAGGCGCCCTTGTCACGGGCCGCCTGTTTGGCGAGGACGTTGGGCAGGAGGCCTACGGTCTTGATGTCGCAGCGGCCCCAACGGATGTCGGGATGGGTGACGACGGCGACGCCCTTGGCGGCCTGGGCGTCGGACTTGCGCGAGCTCAGGGATTTCGAGGTGACGATAACGCTGGGCGGGGTGCCGGGCGCGGGGAACGGGTGATCGCGACGGGCCGTACCGCGCGTGACCTGCAGATAGACGATCCCGTCGCGGACGCGGTTGCGGCGGATGGTCTCCTTCAGGACGCGGGTCAGGGCCTCGACCGACATCGGAATGTCGATGCGCAGTTCGTTCAGGCTGCGGTGAAGGCGGGTCATGTGGCCTTCGAAATCGGCCATCCGGCCGTCGAACACCGACCAGACCTCGTAGACGCCGTCGGCGAACTGGAAGCCGCGATCCTCGACGTGGATCGTCGCTTCCGAGTGGCGCTGGTAGACCCCGTTCACATAGGCGACCCGTGACATCAGTCGATGCTTCCTTCGTCTTCTTCCCCACCGCGCGAGGGCGACACGCCCAGCGACTTCAGCTTCCTGTGCAGGGCCGATCTCTCCATGCCGATGAAGGCGGCGGTGCGCGAGATGTTTCCGCCGAACCGCATAATCTGCGCCGCCAGATACTCGCGCTCGAACACCTCTCGGGCTTCGCGCAGAGGCAGGGCGATGGTGCGTTCGGCGCCCATGCCGCCCGAGTTGGTCGAGGCGACTTCCTGAGGCAGCATGTCGGCCGAGATCGGGTCGTTGAGGTCGCCGGTCGCGAGGATCAGCAACCGTTCGACGTTATTCCGCAGCTGACGAACGTTGCCCGGCCAGGGGTGGACCTGGAGCACGGCGATGGCGTCATCGCCCAGACGACGTCGGGGCAGGCCCTGGGACACGCTGAGCGTCTCGATGAAATATTCGACCAGTTCGCCGATGTCCTCGCGGCGCTCCGACAGCGGCGGGACGCGGATCGGCACGACGTTGAGGCGGTGGAACAGGTCCTCGCGGAAGCGGCCCTCGGTGATCTCGGTCTTCAGGTCGCGCGAAGTCGAGGTGACGACGCGGACGTCGACCTGGACGTCCTGTTCGCCGCCGACGCGACGGAAGCGCTGTTCGACGAGGACGCGAAGGATGCGGCTCTGGCTCTCGCGCGGCATGTCGCCGACGTCGTCGAGATAGAGTGTGCCGTTGTGGGCGCGTTCGAACACGCCGATCTTGCGCGGCCGGCCATCGTGGCCTTCCTCGCCGAACAGTTCGAGGTCGAGGCGTTCGGGAGTCATGCCGGCGGCCGAGATGGCGACGAATTCGCCTTTCGCCCGGGGACTCGCATCGTGGATCTGGCGCGCGACCAGCTCCTTGCCCGAGCCCGGAGGACCCGAGATCAGGACGCGGCTGTTGGCGGGGGCGACCTTGACGATGGTGGTGCGCAGAACCTGGGCCGCGGCCGAGCGGCCGATCAGTCCGGTGGGAGTCATGGCGACGGCGCGCAGGCGGCGGTTCTCGCGCTTCAGCTGGGCCGACTCGAGGGCGCGTTCGATGACGACGACCAGACGGTCGGACTTGAACGGCTTCTCGATGAAATCGTAGGCGCCGCGCTTCAGGGCGCTGACGGCCGTTTCGATATTGCCGTGGCCCGAGATCATGACGACGGGCAGGTCGGCGTCGAGCGTTTTGACCAGATCGAGCAGCTCCAGCCCGTCCATGCCGCCGCCCTGCATCCAGATGTCGAGGACGATCAGGCTGGGCTTGCGCGCGCGGATGCCGGCCAGGGCCTCCTCGGAGCTCGAGGCGACGCGGACCGAGTGGCCCTCGTCCTCCAGCAGGCCCGAGACCAGGTCGCGGATGTCGGCCTCGTCGTCGACGACCAGTATGTCTGCGCCAGTGGAACGCATATCGCCTCGCTATTCAGCCGCCGGGGCGTCGGCGCCGCGAGGCTCCGTTTCACGCCCGGCCTTGCCGGTGGGGTTGAGGGGAAAGATCAGGCAGATTTTGGCGCCGTGCAGGCTGTCGGCATCTGACAGTTTCAGCTCACCACCGTGGTCTTCGCAGATGCGCTTGACGATGGCGAGGCCGAGGCCCGTGCCCTTCTCGCGCGTGGTGACGTAGGGCTCGGTCAGGCGGTCGCGATCACGGACGGGCAGGCCCTTGCCGTCGTCCTCGATGATGAAGGTGGCGATGTCGTTCTCGATCTGCAGCCGGGCGATGATGGCGGTCCGGGCCTCTTCGGCGGGCGTGGCGAGACGGCGGGCGGCGACGGCCTCGCCGGCGTTCTTTAGGATGTTGGCCAGGGCCTGACCGACCATGCGGCCATCCGCCTTCATCTTGGCCTTGGGCAGGGGTTCGACCAGGTCGACCGGCAGGTCGGGCGCCGCGACGCGCTGGGCGAAGACGGCCTCGCGCAGCAGTTCGGCCGGGTTCTCGTTGGTGAAGCGCGGGGCCGGCATGCGGGCGAAGGACGAGAACTCGTCGACCATCCTGCCGATGTCGCCGACCTGGCGGATGATGGTGTCGGTGCATCGGTCGAAGATCTCGACGTCGTCCTTGATGCCGGGCCGGAATTTGCGTTTCAGACGCTCGGCCGAGAGCTGGATCGGGGTCAGGGGATTCTTGATCTCGTGGGCGATCCGGCGGGCGACGTCGCGCCAGGCGGCGTTGCGCTGGGCCGTGACCAGGCGGGTGATGTCGTCGAAGGTCAGCACCATCTCGCCGCCGACCCCGCCCTCGATGCGCACGCGCAGACGCCGGGTCTCGCCCTCGCGGGCGACGTCGATGTCTTCCTCGATATGGGCCTCGACGCGACGGACCAGATCGCCGAGCTCCGGCGCAATATCGGCCAGGGCCTTGCCGCGCACTTCAACCTCCGAGATGGAGAGCAGCTGCAAGGCGCTGTCATTGATGGCGGAAATCCGCCCGCGCCTGTCCAGACCGATGACGCCTGCGCTGACGCCGGACAGGACGGTCTCGATGAAGCGGCTGCGATCCTGGGCCTCGTCGCTGGCGGTCTTCAGCGCGGCCTGCTGGGCCTGGAGGTCGCCGGTCATCCGGTTGAAGGCGTGCGACAGGGTGGAGATTTCGCCGGGTGCGCCGTCGGGTTCGACCCGGGCGCTGAGATCGCCGGCCGCGACCTGATCCGCCGCCATCACCAGACGACCGATAGGGGCGGATATGGCGCTGGCCGCCGACATGCCGAGCCAGACAGCCCCGACCAGGACCAGCAGGGCCGTCTCGAGATAGCTGAGGGCGAAGGCCGCCTGGATGCGGGCCCGGCTCTCCTCGGCGACGCGGTAGCCCTGAATCGATTCCTCTCCGTTGCGCATCCGCGCGACGAGTCCGGGTGCGAGCGGGCGCACGACGTAGAGATAGGCGTCGCCGTAGTCCGGCAGCGGATAGAGGGCGCGGATCGTGTCCGGATGCTCGGTGACCGCGAGCGGAACGTCCTGACCCTCGGCCGCGGTCTCGAACGCCTCGCGCGGCGGTGCGACATAGGCGGGGGCGTCCGGCAGATCGCTCTGCGCCAAAACCTCGCCCTGGCCGTCGAGGATGTAGACAGCGGGATAGCCGAAGAAATCGGCGATCTGGGTCAGGGCGCTGGAGAACTGGATCCGGTTGTCGAAGGCGCCGCGCACCCCGCCCAGTTCGTTGGCCATCGTGCCCAAGTCGCGCTCCAGCCCGCCGTTCACGTCGGCGACATAGGCCCTGCCGATGGAGGCGCCGTTGTTGACGGCCGACCGGACGTTCTGGCTGAACCACTGGTCCACGCCGCGATTGACCAGAAGACCGAAGACCAGGGCGATCAGGACCGCAGGGACGACCGCGACGAGGGAGAACAGGGCGACGAACCGCAAATGCAACCGCGCGCCCGGATCCTCGCGCCGCCGCTGGGACAGGCGCATGACCCGCGCGCCGATGATGGTCGCGAGACCCACGATCAGGATGAGATTGGCCAGAAGGATGAACAGGACCGCGCGGCTGGCGGTCGATCGGGCGTCGTCGCCCGCGCCGGCGCCGGGAGCCACGGCCACCAGCCAGATGGCCGCGCCGGTGATCAGGAAGGCGATGACATAGGCGGCGCCGAAGGCGGCCCGCGCCCGACCGGCCGCGAGACGTCCCCAGAAGGAAGGGTCGCCTTCTGTGGCCGGAAGCGTGGCGGGCGTGTCCGTCATGTCCCGGAAGCTTCAACCACCTGTGGCGAAACTTCAACAGCAGAGTTGCTGAAATACAGCGAAGGTGCGGGCAAATCCCACAAATCCGCGAGAGCGTCGGCCACCAGAATCGGATCGTCGAGGCGGCACAACCGGCTCTTAGCGGCGCGGCGCTCGTCCGGATCGGCGGGCCAAGGCGCCTGTTCGACGTACCAGCCGAGGTGTTTCCGGAACATGCGCAGGCCCAGCTGGGCCCCGTAGAAGTCGCAGGAGGCCGTCATGTGCGCGACGACGATGTCGAACCGTTCCCGGCGGTCGGGCTCAACGAGGACCGTACCGTCGCGCAGGGCGCGGTCGAGGTGGGCCGCCAGCCAGGGACGGCCATAGACGCCGCGGCCAAGCATCAGGGCGTCGGCGCCGGACTGGTCCAGCGCCTCCCTCGCCTGTTCGGCGGTGATGATGTCGCCGTTGACGATGACCGGAATGGAGACGGCCGCCTTGGCCGCGCCGACGGCGTCCCAGTCGGCATTGCCGGTGTAGAACTGCTGGCGGGTACGGCCGTGGACGGTCACGGCCTTGATGCCGAGGTCCTCGGCGCGTTTGGCCAGTTCCGGCGCGTTCTTCGTGTCATCGTCCCAGCCGAGGCGCATCTTGACGGTGACGGGGCGCGAGGTCGCGGCCACCGCCGCGGCCATGATCCGTCCCGCGAGGTCGGGCGTGCGCATCAGGGCCGAACCCGAAGCGGAACCGGTCACCTCCTTGGCCGGGCAGCCGAAGTTCAGGTCGATGATGTCGGCGCCCGCGGCCTCCGCCATGCGCGCGCCCTGGGCCATCGCGGAGGGATCGCGACCGACCAGCTGGATCACGGTCAGAGGCAGGCCGTCCCCGACGGCGGCGCGGCGGACCACGTCGGGTCGGGCGCGGGCCAGCTCTGCGGCGGCCACCATCTCGGTCGCGACATAGGCGGCGCCCAGGCGGCTGGCGAGCAGACGGAACGGCAGGTCCGTGATGCCCGTCATGGGCGCCATCAGAACCCGGCCGGGAATGGCGACGTCGCCGATCTGAATCCCTGTGCTCATCCGTCCGTCAACACGCGAAGCCTGGCCCCTCGTCAACCGTGAACCCGGCGCTTAGAAGGCGGACATGAGTTTTGCAGCGATCGTAGTGGCGGCCGGTTCGGGCTCCCGGGCCGGGGGCGACAAGCAGTGGCGGCCGCTGGGCGGCAAGCCCGTGGTGCGCTGGTCGGTCGAGGCGCTGCTGAAGGCGGGGGCCGAGGAGGTCGTCGTGGTGGTCTCCGCCGACGGGTTCGAGCGCGCGGCGGACGCGTTGGCCGGACTGGAGAAATGGCGGGCCGTGGCGGGCGGCGTCGAGCGGGCGGATTCGGTGCGCGCCGGGCTTGAGGGGTTGACGGGGGCGGCGGACCGGCCGGTGCTGGTGCACGACGCGGCGCGTCCGCTGCTCTCCGCCGACATGGTCCGCCGGCTGCTGGAGGCCCTGCCCGGGGCGGACGGGGCCATCGCCGCCCTGCCCGTCTCCGACACATTGAAGCGTGGGACGGACAGCATCGAGGGGACCGTGGAGCGGAACGGCCTGTGGCGCGCACAGACGCCCCAGGCGTTCCGCGCCGACCGGTTGATCGCCGCCTACGCGGCCTGGCCCGAAGGCTCGGCGGCCACCGACGATGCGGCCGTGGTCGAGCATGACGGCGGGACCGTTCGCCTCGTCCAGGGCGATCCGCGACTGATGAAACTGACCTATCCCGAGGATTTCGCCATGGCCGAGGCCTTGATCGCAAAGCAGACGCGCGTCGGTCAGGGATTCGACGCCCACCGCTGGGGGCCGGGAGACAGCGTGTGGCTGTGCGGGGTCGAGATCCCGCACAGCCAGACCCTGATCGGTCATTCGGATGCCGACGCCGGGCTGCACGCGCTGACCGACGCGGTCCTGGGCGCCATGGGCGACGGGGACATCGGCGACCACTTCCCGCCGACCGATCCGAAGTGGAAGGGCGCGGCCTCGGACCAGTTCCTGATCCATGCGGTCGAGCGGCTGGCGGCGCGTGGCGGTCGGCTGGTCAATGTCGATGTGACCCTGATCTGCGAGCGTCCCAAGGTGAAGCCGCACCGTCAGGCCATGCGGGAGCGGCTCGCGGAAATCCTGCACCTCCCGCTCGACGCCGTCTCCGTGAAGGCGACGACGATGGAGAAGATGGGCTTCACCGGGCGCGAGGAAGGCCTGGCCGCCTCCGCCATCGCGACGATCGAATTGCCTGCCTGATCAGAGGGCTGGCGTCACTGCCTGAAGTGACGCCAGAGGGAGCCGAACAGGTTCACATAGTCGTCGGTCCACGGGCGGACGTCCGTCGGCGCCAGGGTGCGCCACTGACGCTGCTCGCGGAACTCGGCCAGCCCCGCCGCGGTCGGCGACAGGATCAGGGCCTCGGTCGAGGCCTCGGCCATGTCGGGGGCCAGGGGTGATTCCTGATAGAGCTGGTGCAGGCTGGCCGCGCCCAGACGCTGGGCCGCCGCCGCCGCCGGCAGGGTGATGTCGAGGTTGCGGTTGGACAGGTGGAGGATTACCACCCCGTCCGGCTTCAGCAGCTTCAGATAGCCCTCGATGGCCTCGACCGTCAGCAGGTGGGTCGGAACCGAGTCGGACGAGAAGGCGTCGATCAGCAAGAGGTCGTAGGTGCCTGGAGCCTCGCGCGCCATCGTCAGACGGGCGTCGCCGAGGACCGTCTCGATCGGCCCGTCTGCGCAGTCGGAGATGAAGGTGAACAAGTGGGGATCGCGCGACAGCCGGTCCACCATCGGATCGATCTCGAAGAACTTCATCTCGTCGGCGGCGCGCTTGTAGCCGGCCATGGCGCCGGACCCCTGCCCCACCACGCCGATCTTCAGGGCCGGGCGGCGAAGCTGCAGCATCTGGGTCGTCTGACCGATCGGGCTGGCCGGGGCGTAGTAGAGGGTCGGCATGCAGGCGAAGGACGGGTTGCGCGGCTGGGCGCCGTGCAGGGTCGTGCCGTGCATCAGGATGTTGACCTGGCCGCCCAGACGCGGGTCCTGGGTCACGCCGATCTTCATCACACCGAAGAAGCTGCGGTCGGTGAAGGCGGCGTCATAGCCGCGCGCGATATAGGCCGTCGAAAGCGCGATCAGGCCGGCGATCACGACGAAGGCCGGGGTCCGGTCCCTGAGCAGGAAGCCGGCGAGAATCGGCCCCAGCATGATGAACTGGGTCAGGCCCGGCATGTTGTCCGAGACGTTGTTGTTGAACCACCAGGCGAAACCCCAGTCGGCCTGGAACACCGCCGAAAGCAACGGCGGCAGGCCGGTGGCGAGGACCGCGCCGACGAACAGATAGACTTCCCAGTTTCTGATCGGCGCCTTGTTCAGGGGGCGGGCCAGACCGGCCAGGACCAGGACCAGCGGGTACTCCCAGACGCCGTCGAACAGGACCGGCGCGAGAAGCGCGGTGAAGGCGCCGCCGACGACACCGCCCAGCGACATCAGCAGATAGAACTCCGTCAGCCGGTCCGGCGGGGGACGCCGCGCCGCCAGCCTCTGGTGGCACATCAGGGCCAGCAGGAAGAAGGCGCCCAGATGGAGCCCGAACATCAGGATCCAGTCCCCGGTGCGGAAGGCCGTGAAGGCGATGCAGGCGAGGCTGACGGCCGCCGCGATGACCAGGGTGATCGGCAGCGGGATCCACGGTTTGTCCTGGAAGGCGATGACGAAGGTCAGCAGATACAGGGCCAGGGGAATGACCCAGAGGAAGGGCGCCGAGGCAACGTCGGTGGCCAGGTGGGCGGTGACGCCCAGCATCAGGCTGGACGGGGCCGCGGCCAGAAGGACGAGGATGACCTTCTCGCGCCACGGAATCGGCGGGCTGACCTTGAGGCTGGCGACCGGCGCGTCGCCGATCTGGCCACGTCGCCAGGCGACGAAGGCGAGGGCCACGATCATCAGCATGAAGGCCGCATAGCCCCCGCTCCAGGTCGCGCGCTGGCCCGACAGGCTCATCAGCGGCTCGATCAGCAGCGGATAGGCGAGAAGCGCGAGGAAGCTGCCGAGGTTGGAGGCGGCGTAGAGGACATAGGGATTCTGGCCGTCGGCGTGGCCGGCGCGGACGCGGGCGTACCAGGCCTGGAGCAATGGCGCGGTCGCCGACAGGACGGCGAACGGGGCGCCGACGGAAAGCGCCAGGGTGGCCAGCAGCCAGCCGATGGGAGCGTTCGGATCCGGATCGCCGAGGACGCCGCTGATCTTCAGCGGCAGGAACAGGGCGGCGAGCAGCAGCAGGACCAGATGGACGGCCATCTGGGTCCGCATCGAGCCGATGCGTTGCAGCCCGTGGGCGTAGGCGTAACCGGCCAGCAGCGCCGTCTGGAAGAAGACCATGGCCGTGTTCCAGACCGAGGGCGAGCCTCCCAGCATGGGCAGGACCAGCTTGGTCACCATCGGCTGGACGACGAAGACCAGGGCCGCCGAGGTGAAGATGGCCACGGCGAACAGGATCGGCGTCACGCGGTCGCCATCCCCAGTCGAAGGCGAGGCGTCTTCCGGCAGGGCTGCGTCGGTCATGGGGTCCCCGGTCTGGCGCGCGTGCAATCGACAGACGGGCGCGCTAGGGCGAGCCTAGACTGACTCGCGCACGGATCGGAAAGACGCATGTTCCCGGACGATATCCAGCGACTGGCGGCCTCGGTGATCGCCGCCGCCTCGACGCGCGGGTGGACCGTGGCGACTGCGGAGAGCTGCACCGGCGGGCTGGTGGCGGGGGCTCTGACGGCGGTGGCAGGCTCGTCGGCCGTCGTCGACCGGGGCTTCGTCACCTACAGCAATGCGGCCAAGTCCGAGATGCTGGGCGTTCCGGCCGAGACCGTGGAGGCGCACGGCGCCGTGTCGGAGCCGGTGGCGCGCGCAATGGCGGGCGGCGCACGGGTGACGGCAGGCGTGGACCTGGCCGTGTCGATCACGGGAATAGCCGGGCCGGGCGGAGGATCGGCGGAGAAGCCGGTCGGTCTGGTGCATTTCGCTTGCGCGGGTCCCGAGGGCCTCGAGCACGCGGCCCGGCGGTTCGGCGATATCGGCCGCGAACAGGTGCGGCTGGAGAGCGTCCGGGTCGCGCTTGGTCTGCTGCTGGCGGCGTGCGAGGCGGCGTGAGCGAGATCGTCGTCGATGCGCGAGGCCATCGCTGTCCAGTTCCGAGCCTGCGTCTGAGGAAGGCGGCCGAGGGGCTGGAGGGGCGGCGTCTGGTTTTGCTGGCGACCGATCCGATGGCGCGGATCGACGTGCCCTATCTGATGCAGGGCCTGGGCGGGCGGGTCGTGTCGGTCGAGGAAGCCGACGGCGTCCTGACCCTTACCGTCGAGACGCGCGCCGCTCCGACAGATTGACGACGGAGGGGCTGTCCTGTGGCGCGATGTCCGGCGCGCCTCTGGAGCGGTCGGCGATCTCCATCTCGGTGGCGAAGGCGCCGCCGTAAAAGATGGCGTTGACGTTCCAAGACAGCCAGATCAGCAGGACCACGACCGCGCCGACCGAGCCGTAGGTCGCGCCGAGCTGGGCGATCTGCTCGACATAGATGGCGCAAAGCCAGGACGAGAGCATCGACAGGATGGTCGCAACCGACCCGCCGACGATCGACGGGAACCAGGCCACCGGATCGCGGTGCGACATGGCGTAGCGGTAGAGCAGCGTCAGTCCCAGACCGAGCCCGGCCGCCGGCAGCAGGCCGTTGAACGGCAGGCCGCCTTGGGAAACCGCGGGGCCGGCGTGCTCGAGCAGGCGGGCGGTGACCACGGCGCCCGAGACGATGGTGAACAGGGCGAAGGCGACCACGGCCACGACGAAGGCCAGGAAGTTGAATTTGAAGAAGCCGTGCGGCTCCGTCTCGTCATGAATGAGGTTCAGACCGGCCAGCAAGGCCTTGAATCCCCGATGCGCGGCATAGGCGCCCACGATCAGGGCGAAGGCGCTCTGGGTCGAGACGGCGCGCGCCGAGGCGTTCGACAGCCGTTCGATCTCGGCGCGGAAGATGGCGCGGGCGGCGTGAGGCATGACGTCGGCCAAGGCCGCCGCCTGCTCGCTGACCTGCGCGATCGAGAGCACGGCCTTGTAGAAGCCGATCAGGATGGCGATCGCCGGGAAGACCGCCAGCAGGGCGAAGAACGACACCCCGCCCGTGTAGAGCATGACGTCCCGGCCCCAGCTGCGGGCAAACGCCCGCCCCGATAGCCGCACCCAGAATCCGGGCGACGTCATTTCTTTCGTGTGTCCGCTCAAGCCGGTTCCCGCCGTAGCCCAATGGAAGACTCTAGCGGAAAACGCCCGATTTGGAAGCGGCGGCCCTTCGTCGTTTTCCCCCGTCGCGGGCATCTGGCCCGTTGCGCCGCACCGGGGCGCATCGGTATGGTCCGCGCGCTTCGTGCAGGAGCCGCGGCCGTCCGGTCGCGCAGGGGGAGTCATCGATTTTGGGTTCGGATCCACGCGTTCTGGTCGTCGCCGAGACGGATGAGCGGATCGGCGCCCTTTGCCGGGGGCTGGATTCACTGGGCTGGCGCACGATGACGGCCCGATCGGGCGCGGGAGCCGTGGCGGCCCTGACCGACTTCAAGCTGGAAGCCGCCGTCCTCGACGCCGACCATCCCGAAATATCGGCCCTGCCGGAGGCGCTCAGACTCGCCGCCGGCGCGCGTCGTCTGCCGATCATCGCCCTCGGGCCCAGGGCGGCCGAACTTTCGGGGGCGAGATTCGACCTGACGATGGCCGAGCCCCCTCACCCGGCCCAGGCCGCCCTGCGCATCGAACAGCTGGTCCGCGCCGCCATCGCCGAGGAGGAGTTTCGCCTGCGTCAGGCGACATTCTCCCTCCACGGCGCGATGCTGGACCCCGGCCTGCCGGACGACAGCCCGGTGCGAATCCTGATCGCCGGGGCGCCGGATCATCGGTTCATCGCCCTGTCGAACACCCTGACGGCCGCCGGGGCCGAGGTGGTTGCGGCGCCGACGCCCTACACAGCCTTCGACTATCTGCACGAAAGCGCCTTCGACGCCGCGGTCCTGTGGGGCGCGCCCGACCATGCGCCGGCTCTGTCCATCGCCTCGGGCATGAAGCGGAACACGCGCCTCTATCATATCCCGCTGGCCCTCTATTTGCGGTCCGAAGGCGAGATCAATCTCAGCGAACTCTACAACCGGGGCTTCTCGGAAGTGGCGGCCGCCGATACGCCGGAGCCCGAGGCCGCCGCGCGCGTCCTGGACCTGGCGAAGACCCATCGTCGCCATCTGGCCATCCGCAAGGCGCTGGAAGGCGCGCGCGGCGCGGGGATCATGGATCCGTCGACGGGCCTGTTCACCCGGCACCTGTTCGCCAGCCATCTGGGCCGGGTCGCGGAGGCGGCCTCGGCGCGGCGTCGCCCGCTGTCGGTATGCGTGCTCCGGGTGTCGGACAGCGACAGCCTGACCCGCGCGCGCCAGGGCGGCTGGCTGGATCGCGCCATGCCCCAGATCGGGGCGATGGTGTCGCGTCTGGTCCGGGTCGAGGATACCGCCGCCCGCCTCTCTCCCGAGGTCTTCGCCCTCGCCCTGCCCGCCACACCGGGACCGCAGGCGCGACTGGCGGTGGAGCGGATCGCGGCGGTCATCGGCTGCACGGCCTTCGACGCCGGTCCCGACCGGACGCCCTTCGTGGTCGAGTTCAGCGTCGGAGTGGCCGAACTGATGCCGGGCGAAGGCGCCGCCGCCGTGCTGGAACGCGCCTCGGCCGACATGCTGGCCGAGCTCGCCTGACCGGATAGACAGAGCCATCGGGACGCGCATAGTCGGGCCCGGGGATCAAAACGGGAGTTCGCCATGGCCGGTCGCGTCGGCGCGCATATGACGATTTCGCTGGACGGCTTCGGGGCCGGTCCGGATCAGACGCTGGAGACGCCGCTTGGCGTGGGCGGCCAGAACCTGCATCGCTGGATGTTCCTGGACGGCGAGAACAACGCCGGGGAGATGAAGGCGATCTGCGACTATTCGGCCTTCATCATGGGCCGCAACATGTTCGGCCCGATCCGGGGCGAATGGACCGGCGACTGGCGCGGCTGGTGGGACGAGAATCCGCCCTATCACGCGCCGGTCTATGTGCTGACCCACTATCCGCGCGAGCCGCTGGTCATGGAGGGCGGCACGACGTTTCACTTCATCACCGACGGACCGGACGCGGCCCTGGCGGCGGCGCGGTCGACGGTCGGGGACGGATCGATCGCGATCGCCGGAGGCGTCTCGACGACGCGGCACTATCTGAACGCCGGGGTGATCGACGACCTGCATCTGCAGATGGCGCCGATCGTTCTCGGCGCAGGCGAGCGGCTGTGGGACGGGCTGACGGCGGAGCTGGAGCCCGTGTCCGCGCGGGCGACCCGTTTCGCCACCCACCTGCACTATCGGGTGAAGCGCTAGCCTCGGGGTCAGAGCCGGCGGTGCATGATGTGGAGATCGACGAAGCCCTTCGTCGGATGATCGAACGCTTCCGGCACCGTGCCGACGATGTCGAAGCCCAGCGACTTCCACAGCGCGACGGCCACCGTATTGGTCTCGACGACGGCGTTGAACTGCATGGCGCGGAAGCCGGCTGAGCGGGCCTGATCCAGCGCAGCCTCGCATAGCAGCCGCCCGACGCCCCGGCCCCGCGCGGCAGGCCCGACCATGAAGCTGGCGTTCGCGACGTGGGAGCCGCCCCCCATCTGGTTCGGCGTGACCCTGGCGCTGCCCAGCACCTGATCGTCGTCGACCGCCACGAGGGTGATGCCCGGCGCGGTCTGCATCCAGATCGCCCGGCGCTGGGTCTGCGTCAGGTCCCGGGGGTAGGTGTAGGTCTCCCCTGCCCGCACCACGACCTCGACGATGGGCCAGATGGCCGGCCAGTCGGCGTCTGTCGCGGACCGGACCGTGACCTCGTTCAAGCCCCGGCGACCCGCGCCAGATCGGTCGTAATCCGTTCGGCGACCTTCAGGCGATCCTCGGGCGTGGGCCAGTCGCCCTTCACGACGATCTTCTGATCCGGGCGGATTTTCCAGAAGGCGTGGTTCTTCTGGATCAGGCCAACCAGCCCCATGGGGTTCGGGAAGGTGTTGTCGCGCAGGGTCAGGACGCAGCCCTTGGGCCCGATATCGATCCGCTCGATACAGGCCGTCTTGCAACTGGCCTTGATGCCGACAATGCGGAGCAGCTGCTTCGCCTCGTCCGGCAGCGGACCGAACCGATCGATCAGTTCGGCGGCCAGAGCCTCGCGCGTCTCGGTGTTCTCGGCGTCGGACAGGCGGCGGTAGAGGCTGAGACGAACGTTGAGGTCTGAGACATAATCCTCTGGAATCAATACGGCTGCGCCGACGTTGATGGCCGGAGACCAGCCGCGATCGACGACGCCACCCTCGCCGTTCTGGCGCAGTTCTGCGACCGCGTCCTCGAGCATCTGCTGGTACAGTTCGACGCCGACCTCGCGGATATGGCCCGACTGTTCGTCGCCCAGCAGATTGCCGCCGCCGCGCTGATCCAGGTCGTGGGAGGCGAGCTGGAAGCCGGCGCCCAGATTGTCGAGCGACTGCAACACCTGCAGCCTACGCTCGGCCGACAGGGTCATCGGCCGCTTCGGATCAGTGGTCAGGTAGGCGAAGGCTCGGGCCTTGGAGCGGCCGATACGGCCGCGGATCTGGTGCAACTGGGCCAGGCCGAACATGTCGGCGCGGTGCACGATCAGGGTGTTGGCGGTCGGAATGTCGATGCCGCTTTCGACGATCGTGGTCGAGACCAGCACGTCATAGGAGCCGTCGTAGAAGGCGCTCATCACGTCTTCCAGCTGGGTCGGCGACATCTGGCCGTGGCCGACGACGAACTTGATCTCGGGCACCTGGACGCGGAGGAACTCCTCGATGCCGGGCAGGTCCGACAGGCGCGGGCAGACGTAGAAGGCCTGGCCGCCGCGATATTTCTCCCGCAACAGGGCCTCGCGGACCATGACCGGGTCCCAAGGGGCGACATAGGTCCGCACGGCCAGGCGATCGACCGGCGGGGTGGCGATGATCGACATCTCGCGGATGCCGGACAGGGCCATCTGAAGCGTGCGCGGGATCGGCGTGGCGGTCAGGGTCAGCAGGTGAACGTCGGCGCGGAGGCTCTTTAGCTTCTCCTTGTGCTTGACGCCGAAGTGCTGCTCCTCGTCGACGATGACGAGGCCCAGGTCCTTGAAGCCGACCTGTTCGGCAAGGACCGCGTGGGTGCCGACGACGATCTCGAAGCTGCCGTCCTTGAGGCCCGCGCGCGTCTCGGCGGCGTCCTTGGCGGTGACCATGCGGGACAGGTGGCGGACCTTGATCGGCCAGCCGGCGAACCGTTCGGAGAAGGTCTTGAAGTGCTGGCGGGCCAGAAGCGTCGTCGGGCAGACGATGGCGACCTGTTGCCCCGACATGGCGACGACGAAGGCCGCGCGGATGGCGACCTCGGTCTTGCCGAAACCGACGTCGCCGCAGATCAGCCGGTCCATCGGCACGCCCTTGCCGAGATCCTCCAGCACGTCGCCGATGGCGTTGAGCTGGTCGTCCGTCTCCTCGTAGGGGAAGCGGGCGCAGAACTCGTCGAACAGGCCGGCCGGCGGGGTGACCGCCTCCCCGACCCGCAGGGCGCGCTTGGCGGCGAGTGCGATAAGACCCTCAGCCATGTCCCGCAGACGGGCCTTGGCCTTGGTCTTGCGGCCCTGCCACGCCGCGCCGCCCAAGCGGTCGAGCTGGACGCCGTCAGATTCGGAGCCGTAGCGCGTCAGAAGATCAATGTTTTCAACCGGCAGATAGAGTTTGCTGTCGCCGGCGTAAAGGAGCTCGAGGCAGTCGTGCGGCGCCTCCTGGATATCCAGCGTCTTCAGCCCCTCGTAGCGGCCGATGCCGTGATCGAGGTGGACGACGAGGTCGCCGGTCGTCAGGGCCGAGGCCTCGGCGAGGAAGTTGGACGCACGGCGCTTGCGCTTCGGCCGCGCCAGACGGTCGCCGAGAATGTCGGTCTCGGAGATGACGGCGAGGTCGCCCGTCGTGAAACCGTGCTCAACCGGCAGGACGGCGCGCAGATAGAGGTCCTTCGACGCCTTCTGGACGTCGGCCCAGTCGCGCACGGCGACGACATGCTCGAGTCCGTGGTCGGCCAGCATGACGCCGAGCCGGTCGGACGAGCCCTCGCTCCAGGAGGCGAACAGGACGCGCTTGCCCTGGGCCTTCAGTTTCGCAGCGTGATCGGCGACGGCCTCGAACAGGTTGACGCTGTCCTGGGCCCGCTCGGCCCCGAAGGTCCGGCCCAGATTGCCGCCCGCGTCTTCGTCGGCCGCGTAGAACGGCGACAGACGACGCACGGCGCGGCCCGCGAGCGCGGAGTTCCAGTCGGCGTCGGGCAGGTAGAGGCGATCCGGCGGCAGGGCGCGGTTGGCGGCGCCGCCTTTGGCCTTCGACGCCTCCTGCCGGGCCTCATAGGCATCGCGGGTCAGGTTCCAGCGCTCAGCCCGCGCGGTCTCCGCCTGATGATCCAGGAACAGTGAGGCGTCGTCCGGCAGATAGTCGAACAGGGTCTCCAGCCGGTCGTAGAGCAGCGGGATCCAGTGCTCCATCCCCTGACGCCGGGCGCCTTCGCTGATGGTCGCATAGAGGGGATCGTCGCCGGGCGCGCCGAACAGGTTCAGGTATCCGGTGCGGAAGCGGCTGATGGTCTCGGCATCCAGCAGGGCCTCGGACACGGGCGACAGGGACACCGCCTTGCGCTGGCCGGTCGAACGCTGGGTCGCCGGGTCGAAGGTGCGGATCGATTCCAGCTCCGACCCGAACATGTCGAGACGGACCGGTTCTTCGAACCCCGGCGGGAAGACGTCGATGACCCCGCCCCGAATGGCGTATTCGCCGCGCTCGTTGACGGTCGAGGCGCGCATGTAGCCGTTGGTGGTGAAGTAGGTCTCGAGCGCGGCCGTATCGAGGTCGCGACCGACGCGCGCCTCGAAACTGGCGGCGAAGGTCGCCTCGCGCGGCGGGGTTCGCTGCATCGCCGCCGCGACGGTCGTGACAACCAGCATGGGATTGCGATCGTCGAGGCCGCGCTTGGCAAGGGCCGTCAGCGCGGCCATTCGCTCGGCAGAGACGCCGGACGTCGGGCTGAGCCTGTCATACGGCAGGCAGTCCCAGGCCGGAAACTCAACGACCTCAATGTCCTTGGCGAAAAAGCTGAGCGCCTGAACGAACGATGTCGAGCGCGAGAAGTCGCGGGCTACGAAGACGCCGACGCCGCCCGTCGCTCGCAGACGATCCGCGACGATGAGCGCATCCAGCCCCTCCGGCGCGCCGCCCAGTTCGTGGTCGGTCCTTTTGATCTGAGCGTCCATCAGCCGGCTCCATCGGCGACGGCGGCGGCGACATGGGCGCGCATGAAGGTTCGGAGTTTGGTCATCAGCATGGTGTCGTGTTCAGGCGGCGTCGGCTTGGTCTCGATGATCCAGGCGTAGAGTTCGTGATCGTCGTCCTCGGCCAACAGGGCCTCCAGCTGGTCGAGGTCGGTGTCGCTCAGGGTCGCGCCCTCGCGTTCCATGAAGGGGCCGAGCACGAGGTCCGCCTCTCGGAAGCCGCGCCGCCACGCCCGGAAGGTGATCCGGCCCAGCCGCTGCTGGTGAAGTTCGGCACACGCATCGTTATCGGCCACAAGAATCCTTGCCCGGTCCAGTCATTCAACAGTGGCTTCCAGATAGCGTTCCGCTTCCCGTTTCGCCAGCGGCGCGGCGCCGTCTAATGTCAGCATCGATGCGGCCCCAGATTCTCTTTCCCCTGTTCGCGGAGGTCACCAGCCTGAAGGGGGTGGGGGCCAAGGTCGAACCGCTGATCAAAAAGCTGGCCGGGCCGCTGGTGCGCGATGTGCTGTTCCTGGCGCCGGCCGGGGTGATCACGCGGCGGCGGACAAACGCAGCCGATGCGGTCGACGGTGAGGTCGGGATCTTCGACGTCATTGTCGACCGGATGATCGCACCGGGGAGGCCGGGCGTGCCATTGAAGGTGCGGGCGTCCGACGAGACGGGCTTCGTCCACCTGATCTGGTTCGGCGGCAGTCCGCAACATATCGACCGGCAGTTGCCCCAGGGCGAGCGACGGCTGGTGTCCGGCAAGGTCGAGCGGTTCAACGGCGAGGTGCAGATCGTGCACCCCGACTGGATCGTGGCGCTGGACAAGGGCGAGGACATTCCGGCCGTGGAGCCCGTGTATCCAGCGACGGCGGGCCTGACGTCGAGGGTGGTGCGCAAGCTGGCGCTGGGCGCCCTGGCGTCCGCACCGGAGTTGGACGAGTGGCAGGACGCGGCCTGGCTGGCGAAGCAGCGCTGGCCCGGCTGGCATGCGGCGATCGAGGCCCTTCATGCGCCAACGGGCGAGGCCGACCTTGCGCCGGACGCCGCGCCGCGTCAGCGTCTGGCCTATGACGAGCTGTTCGCGCACCAACTGGCGCTGGCGAGGCGGAAACGGGCGCGGCAGATCACGCCCTCGCCGATCATCGCGCCGGGTGAGGTGTCGGATGCCCTGCTGACCGCCCTGCCCTTCAACCTGACGGGTGCGCAGGCTCAGGCCTTGGCTGAGATCCGACGCGACCTAGCCTCGGGCGAACAGATGGGGCGGCTGCTTCAGGGCGACGTCGGCTCGGGCAAGACAGCGGTGGCGGCGCTCGCCCTGGCCGATGCGGCGAGCGCGGGCTTCCAGTCCGCCCTGATGGCGCCCACGGAAATCCTGGCGCGCCAGCACTACCAGAGGCTCGCGCCGATGCTCGAGGCGGCGGGTGCGCCGACGATCCTGCTGACCGGACGCGACACGCCGGCCGAAAGGCGCGACCGGCTGGCGGCTCTGGCGTCGAGCGAGGCCAAGGTTGCGATCGGCACCCACGCCCTGTTCCAGGATGCCGTCCGGTTCGACCGGCTGGCCCTGGCCGTCATCGACGAACAGCACAGGTTCGGGGTCAACGAGCGCGCGCGGCTGCAGGCCAAGGGCGATCCGCGCATCGGCGGGGTTCACCTGCTGACCATGTCCGCGACGCCGATCCCCCGCACGCTCGAGCTGACCCAGTACGGAGAACTGGAGGTCAGCCGGCTGATGGAGAAGCCGCCCGGACGCACGCCGATCTCCACCGCCGTCCTGCCCCTCGCCCGCATCGGCGAGGTGGCCCAGAGGCTGAAGGCGGCGGTCGAAAGCGGTGCGCAGGCCTACTGGATCTGCCCTCTGGTGGCGGAATCCGAGGCGAGCGATCTGGCGGCGGCCGAGGAGCGGGCTCGCGATCTGCGACGTATCCTGAATGTCGAGGTCGGGCTCGCGCACGGGCAGATGCCTGGCGCAGAGCGGGAGGCCGTGATGGCCGATTTCGCCGACGGACGGATTTCGGTTCTGGTGGCGACGACGGTCGTCGAGGTCGGCGTCGATGTGCCCAACGCCACGATCATGGTCATCGAGCACGCCGACCGGTTCGGCCTCGCCCAGTTGCACCAGTTGCGCGGCCGGGTCGGGCGCGGGGCAAAGTCGAGCGCCTGCATCCTGCTGTACGGCGGTCAGGATGGAGGACTGGGGGATACGGCCAGGGAGCGGCTGGAGACTTTGAGGCGAAGCGAAGACGGGTTCGAGATCGCGGAGGAGGACTTCCGACTGCGGGGCGGCGGCGACCCTCTGGGGCTCAGGCAGAGCGGCTTCCCGGCCTATCGGTTCGCCGACCCGATCCGGCACCGGTCGCTGCTGCTGGCGGCGGCCGACGATGCGCGGCTGGCTCTGGGGCGAGACCCCGATCTGACCAGTCCGCGCGGCGAGGCGATCAAGGTGCTCGAAGCCCTGTTCGACTGGAAGACCGACCGGGCGGGTCTCGACTAGGGGGTGTTGGAGGCCGCCCAGACATTCAGACGACGCTCAACATCGGCCTCAATATCGGCATAGAACAGATTGTACTGGCGCGCTTTTCTGCGGTCAGCCCAGTTACCCACCTCCTTGAACGACTCCGTCGTCAGCTCGGTGTGACGCAGGATGCCGTCCTGGCATCGGGTCGCCACGGCTCGGTCGATGAAGGCGGGGCGAACCCCCCATTCGAGCCCGGTAGCGTTGGCCGCGCCATGATGCAGGCGGGCCGGAACCCCGGTATCGCCCGTGGCGCCGCTGACCGGATTGACGCAAAGCGCCGTCCGACCGTTCAGGTCGACCAGTCGGCCTGCGTCGTCCCAGACCAGGGCGCGGCGAAGGCGGCGGCGTGCGGCGCCCTCGTTCTGGTCTCCGACCTGGGACCAGCCGACGACACAGCCGACGCTGGTCGCCGTGCTGCAGGCGGGGAAGGCGGGCGCGAGACTGTCAGCGGCGACGATGACGTCGATCAGATAGACGGCGACGACCCTGCGCCGCAGAGCCGGGTCACCCGCCACACGTTCGCGCACCAGCCTGTCGATCAGTTCACCGCCCTGTTCCACCCCGGCCAGAACCAGCGGCCCGCCCGGGTGGGCCTGCAGCCAGGTGTCGAAGGCGGCCAGGGCGTCGCCATAGGCGAAGGCGCGGGCGTCGCGGGCGTCGTCGCGCAGGGTCAGGCGGGTGTAAAGGGAGGCCTGACGATAGCGCGGCAGGCTGATCGCCCCCGCCTTGGCGAAGGGTCCCGCGTAGTTCGGGATCACGACCCGTTCCAGATAGGCGTCGGCCTCCGGGTCGCCGATCGGCCCGTTCCAGTCCTTGCCGCCGTCGAAGGTGGTCGAATGCAGGAAGAAGATCGCGGCTGGTCCCGAGGTCGGCGCCCGCATCTCGCGCATCGCCCAGGCGCTGGTCTGGCTGTAGTCAGGCGCGGGCGGCGGCTCGTAGGTCTGAAACGGAACCTGGGGGTCGAGCCCCGCCTTCAGGATATCGCCGCGCCAGACCGCAACGGCGGCCGCGATCAGAAACACCAGGGCGAACCCGAGCCAGCCCACCCCCTGCCAGAAGGTCAGCCGCGGCAATCTCACCGATAGGGATCCGGTTGCGACAGGAAGGACTGGACGTAACGACGCACGCCCTCTTCCAGCGGTGTCGCCTGGCCGCCAAAGCCCAGGGCGCGGACGCGGTCCATCTTCGCCTCGGTAAAGTACTGATACCGGTCGCGGATGACCTCGGGCATGTCGATATAGGCGACCGCAGGCTCCTTGCCGGCGGCGGCGAAGGTCGCGTTGGCGAGATCGAGGAAGGACCGGGCCTGACCCGATCCGGCGTTGAAGATGCCGCTGACCTCGGGAGTGCACAGCAGCCAGTCGATGATATCGACCACGTCGTCGACGAAGACGAAGTCGCGCAGCTGGCCGCCGTCGGCGTAGTCGGGATGATGGGAGCGGAACAGGCTGACGGTCTCGCCGGCCGTGACCCTGGGCCAGATCTGGGCGATGACCGACTTCATCCCGCCCTTGTGGTCCTCATTGGGGCCGTAGACGTTGAAGAACTTCAGGCCGGCCCACTGGCGCGGGGCGTGATCGCGAGACGCTTCGCGCACGGCATACTGATCGAACAGTTTCTTCGAATATCCATAGGCGTTCAGGGGCTGAAGCTTCGAGATCGAGGCGAGATCGTCGGCGTCCTCGAACCCGGCCTCGCCGTCGCCGTATGTGGCGGCCGATGAGGCGTAGATCATCCGCGCGTCGTTCAGGGCGCACCAGTCCCAGATGTCGCGCGACAGGCTGAAGTTGGTGCGGAGGATCAGGTCGGCGTCCTGCTCCGTCGTCGAAGAGATGGCGCCCATGTGGACGACGGCGCTGACCCGCCCGGCATGGCGTTCGAGCTGCAGGAACAGCTCCTCCGGCTGCCAGAAGTCGGCGATGGCCGACTTGGCGATGTTGCGCCACTTGCCGAGATTGGCGTCCTCCAGCCTGTCGCAGACGACGACATCCCAGCGATCCTCCGAGCACAGGCGCGAGACGATGTTGGAGCCGATGAAGCCGGCGCCGCCGGTGACCACGATCATGCGGCGCATCAGCCGGCCTCCCCGAGAGCGCTCTCGGTCATCTTCGCGATGGTCCGTGTGGTGGAATAGCCGTCGGCGAATTCGGCCAGACGGACCTCGCCGCCCCAGCTCTCGACCAGATCGCCGCCGACCACGCCTTCGCGGGTGTAGTCCGCGCCCTTGATCAGGACATCGGGGCGCAGGCGTTCGATCAGGGCGAGCGGAGTCGGATCGTCGAAAGAGGTGACGCGGTCGACGCTGGCGAGTCCGCCGATGACCACGGCGCGGCTGTCGAGGTCGTTCACGGGGCGGCCGTCGCCCTTGAGCCGGCTTACCGAGGCGTCGGTGTTGAGCGCCACGACCAGCCGATCGCACCAGCTACGTGCCTGCGCCAGGTAGGCGACGTGGCCGCGGTGGAGGATGTCGAAACAGCCGTTGGTGAAGCCGACCTTCAACCCCTGACGGCGCCAGGCCTCGACCTCGGCGGCGAGGTCATCGAGCGCCGTGACCTTGGCCAAGGCCGCGCCGGCGTGTTGGCTCATCTCTGCCTCGATCAGTTCAGCCGGGCTGACGACCGCCGTGCCGCTCTTGCCCACGACGACGCCCGAGGCGAGGATCGCGAGTTGCACCGCCTGCTCCAGCGAGGCGCCCGCGCCTAGCGCCAGACCCAGGGCCGCCAGACCCGTATCGCCAGCGCCGGAGACGTCGAACACCTCTCGGGCACGGCCGGGGAAATGTTGCGCCGTCTCGCCACGCCGCATCAGGCTCATGCCCTTGCCGGCGCGGGTGACGACGATGGCTTTCGCGGTCGTGGCGGCCAGAAGAGCCTCCAGCGCCGCCTCAATCTCGGCGTCGGTCTCGACCGGCAGGCCGGTGGCGCCGGCCAGTTCGGAGGCGTTGGGCTTGATCAGATCGACGGCGCCGTAGCGGGCGAAGTCTCGGCCCTTGGGATCGACGATGACCACGGCGCCCGTCTGCTGCGCCTGCCAGAGGGCCGAGCGGATCAGCCGTTCGGTGACAACGCCCTTCGCGTAGTCCGATAGAAGAATGGCGGAAGCATTTGCAAACACGTCCTCGCGGGCGAAGGCGCCGACGGCCACCTCCTCTTCGTCTAGCCGCATGAGTTGCTGGCCGCCCGAGACGTAGCGGGTTTTCACGACGGTGCCCGCCGGGCCGGTGCGGTCGATGAAATCCTCGATCCGGTCCTCCGCAGAAACCAGTCGGGCCAGTTCCTCGCCGGCAGCATCGGCGCCCGCGACGCCGCCGAGCCGGGCCAGACCGCCGAGAGCGGCGACGTTGCGGGCGACGTTGCCGACACCGCCGGGCATGGACACCGTTCGGCGCGAGCGAAGGACCGGGATCGGGGCCTCGGGCGAGATGCGGCTGACCTCGCCATAGACATAGCGGTCGAGCATCAGGTCGCCGACGCAGGCCACCGTCTGGTCGCGCGCGCGATCGAGCAGGCTTTGCAGGGCGCCGAGGTCCAGGGTGCGATCAACCATCGCCTTGGCCTATCGGATTCAGGCGGCCTTCGCCATCCGGGCCTTGGACAGATCGTCATAGGCCAGCAGTTCGGCGACCAGACCCTCGAACTGGTTCAGGGGCACCATGTTGGGGCCGTCCGACGGGGCGTGGTCGGGATCCTGGTGGGTCTCCATGAAGACCGCGTCGACGCCGACGGCGACGGCGGCGCGGGCCAGGACCGGCACGAACTCGCGCTGGCCGCCCGAAGACGTCCCCTGCCCGCCCGGCTGCTGGACGGAGTGGGTCGCGTCGAACACGACCGGGCAGCCGATCTCGCGCAGCACCGGCAGGGCGCGCATGTCGCTGACCAGGGTGTTGTAGCCGAAGCTGGCGCCACGCTCGCAGGCCATGACGTTCGGATTGCCGGCGCCGACGACCTTGGCGATGACGTTCTTCATGTCCCAGGGGGCCAGGAACTGCCCCTTCTTGATGTTGATCGCCTTGCCGGTGGCGGCGGCGGCCAGCAGCAGGTCGGTCTGGCGGCTGAGGAAGGCGGGGATCTGAAGCACGTCCACGACCTCGCCGGCGATGCGGCAGTGTTCCTCGGTGTGGACGTCGGTCAGGACCGGCAGGCCAAGGGCCTCGCGGATTTCGGCGAAGATCGGCAGCGACCCTTCCAGACCAAACCCGCGTGCGGCGCCGGCCGAGGTGCGGTTCGCCTTGTCGAAGCTGGTCTTGTAGATGATGCCGACGTTCAGCCGCTCGCCGATTTCCTTCAGGGCGTGGGCCATCTCCAAGGCGTGCTGGCGGCTTTCCAGCTGGCACGGGCCGGCGATGAGAGCGATGCGGGCGCCGCCGCCGATGACGACCGGCGTCTTGATGCCGTTTCCGGAAAGAGTGATGACGGAATTGGGAGCGCTCACGGGCGGGCCTTTTCTCTGGGACGTTCTGGCGGGTGGCGCGTTGGCAATGCCACGCCTATGGGGCGGTCAGGTGGCCCCGCGGGCCTGTTTTTTCAACCTACCACGGAGATCCGAGGCGTGACCACTCAGGACCAGTCGCCCATCATCCTGTGGTTCCGGCAGGACCTGCGTCTGGCCGACAATCCGGCGCTGAACCACGCGCACGCCAGCGGACGGCCGATCGTGCCGGTCTACATCCTCGACCAAGGGCATGCGGTTCGACCGATCGGCGGGGCGTCGCTGTGGTGGCTCGACAAGTCGCTGAGGGCGCTGTCGGGCGCCATCGCGGAGCGCGGCGGGCGCCTGATCCTGAGACGCGGTGATTCGGAGGCCGAACTGCGCCGCCTGATCGAGGAAACGGGCGCGACCTGCGTGCTGATGAACCGGTTGTTCGAGCCGGACGCGTGGGCTCGCGACGCCGACATCGCCCATTCGTTGCAAGCCGATGATGTCGAGGTGAAGGGGTTCAACGGCGCGCTGCTGGCGCGGCCGGGGTCGGTGGTGAACGGGACAGGCGGGCCGTACAAGGTCTTCACCCCCTTCATGAAGGCGCTCAGGGCCCAGGCCGAGCCGCCGCCGCACACGACGGGACCCCGCACCTTCGAGAAGCCATCGAATCTGGACAGCGACGCCATCGATGACTGGGGCCTCCATCCGACGAAGCCGGACTGGTCCAAGGGGTTTCTCGGTGAGCCCGGAGAAGCCGGGGCGACGGTGGCGTTAGGCCGTTTCGCGTCCGGCGCGCTGAAATCTTACGCCATGGATCGCGACCGGCCGGATCGTGAGGGGACCAGCCGGTTGTCGCCGCATCTGCATTACGGAGAGATCAGCCCATGGCAGGTGTGGCGGGCCGTCCATGACGCGGCGAGCGCGGGCAAGGTTCAGGCGGCGCAGGCCGAAAAGCTGACCAGCGAACTGATCTGGCGCGATTTCTCGGCGCATCTGCTGCACCATTTCCCGACCCTGCCCGACACCGCCTTCCGGCCCGAATACGACGCGATGGAGTGGCGAACCGATCGCGCCGGGTTCAATGCCTGGAAGAAAGGCCAGACCGGCTATCCGATCGTGGACGCCGGAATGCGCGAACTCTGGACCACAGGGATCATGCACAACCGTGTGCGGATGATCGTCGCCTCATTCCTGATCAAGCACCTGTTGATCGACTGGCGGAAGGGCGAGGCGTGGTTCTGGGACACGCTGGTCGATGCCGACCTGGGGCAGAACAGCCAGAACTGGCAGTGGGTGGCCGGGTCGGGCGCCGACGCCTCTCCTTGGTTCAGGATCTTCAATCCGGTGACCCAGGGCGAGAAGTTCGATCCGGACGGGAAGTATGTGAAACGCTGGGCGCCCGAACTGGCCAATGTCCCGGCGAAGTTCGTCCACGCGCCCTGGGCCGCACCGGCCGAGGTGTTGCGCGACGCCGGCGTCACGCTCGGCAAGACCTATCCCAGGCCGCTGGTCGATCATGCCGAGGCGCGCGCGCGGGCTCTGGCGGCGTTGAAGGCCATCAAGCCGTCGGGCGAGGCGTTTCCGGACGATTGACCGTCAGGAAGGTCTGACGATCGCACCCAATGTCGTTCGCGCCGCTTCGGCTTCGGCCAGGAGTTCGGCGCGACGCTGCGGGCCGAAGTTCTCCAGCGTGCGATAAGGCATGGCGAGGCGGATGTTGTCGCGCAGCCGGTGCTGGTTCCGTTCGAGAAAGCCCCAGTACAGGCGATTGAACGGACAGGCGTTTTCACCCGCCTTGGCTTTCACGTCGTAGCGACATCCGCCGCAGTAGTCGCTCATCCGGTCGATATAGGCGCCGGACGCCGCATAGGGCTTGGACCCCATGATGCCGCCGTCGGCGAAGGTCGCCATGCCGCGCGTATTGGGCATCTCCACCCACTCATAGGCGTCGGCGTAGACGACCATGTACCAGTCGTCGATCTCGTCGGGATGGACGCCCAGCAGCATGGCGAGGTTGCCCGTCACCATCAGCCGCTGGATATGGTGGGCGTAGGCGTGGCTGCGGGTCATCGACACCACATCGGCGACGCAGGCCATGTCCGTCTCGCCCGACCAGTAAAACCAGGGCAGGACCCGGTCGGCGTCCAGGAAGTTCCGCCGGGCGTACTCGGGCATCTTCAGCCAGTAGATGCCGCGCACGAACTCGCGCCAGCCGATGATCTGGCGGATGAAGCCCTCGACGGCGTTCAGGGGTGCGCGCCCGGCGCGGTATTCGATCTCGGCGCGGCGACAGACGTCGAGCGGGTCCATCAGGCCGAGATTGATGGAGGTCGAGATCAGCCCGTGCCACATCCACGGCTCGCCGTGCGCCATCGCGTCCTGCCAATCGCCGAAGCCCGGAAGGATGTTCGCGAGGAAGTCCGCCAGCACAGTCTCGGCCTGTTCCGAGGTCGTCGGCCAGCCGAAGGCGTCGAGGTCGCCGAAGTGGTCGGGGAACAGGCGGGCGACGTCGGCGATGGCTTCACGCGCCACCGCATCAGGCGGGCTGCGCAGCCGCTTGGGCGGACGCAGCCCCTTCGTCAGCTTCTTGCGGTTCTCGGCGTCGTAGTTCCACTGGCCGCCGACCGGCTGGCCGTCGTCGAGAAGAAGGCCGGTCTCGCGTCGCATCTCGCGGTAGAAGAACTCCATCCGCAGCGAGGATTTTCCGGAGGCCCAGCGGCGAAAGCGGTCGTGCGAGCAGATGAACCGGTCGTCCTCGCGGATGTCGACCGGGACGCGCGCGACTTCGGCGAAGGCGGCCAGGGCCTCGGCCAGGCGCCATTCGCCGCACTCCGTCATCACGACCGCTCCGAAAGGCTGCCCCTCCAAGGCCCGGTGCATTTCGCCGACGATCGACCCGGTGTTGGCCGGGTCGTCGATGCGGACATAGCGAACGGTCACGCCGCGCGCCTCGAGCCGCAGCGCAAAGCTCCGCATCGCGGCGAAGATCAGGGCGATCTTCTGCTTGTGGTGTCTGACGTAGGTGGCCTCGTCCTTGACCTCGGCCATCAGGACGACGTCGCGGTCCGGGTCGATACCGCTCAGGGCGGACAGGCTGTCGGACAGCTGGTCACCCAGTACCAGACGCAGCATGCCCGTCGCGGCCGTGGTAGTCTGGGTCATGGCCAGTCTGTCTCCCCTCGTTTCCGCATCCGAACTCCTCGCCGCGCTCGGCGATCCGGACCTGAAGGTTCTCGACGCCAGCTGGCATCTGGACGGCACGCCTGCACGGCCGATCTTTGAAGCCGGGCATATTCCGGGGGCGGCCTTCTTCGATCTGGAGGCGATATCCGATCAGGTAAACCCCCTGCCCCATATGATGCCGTCGGCGGATCACTTCGGCGAGCAGGTCGGTCGACTGGGCGTGTCAGAGACCGACCGGATCGTCGTCTATGACACCTTCGGCCTGTTCACGGCGGCCCGCGCCTGGTGGATGTTCCGGGCCATGGGCTGCGCCCGGGTCCAGGTGCTCGACGGCGGTCTGCCGGCATGGATCCGGATGGGCGGAGCTCTGGAGACCGGGGCGGCGTCGCCTGCGCCTGCGACCTTCAAGGCCGATCCGCGCCCGGAGATGATCGCAGACGTGGACCGTGTCCGGGTCGCGCTTGACAGCGGAGAGCCGGTGCTGGACGCGCGTGCGGCCGGACGGTTCGCGGGGGCCGCCCCGGAGCCGCGTCCCGGCCTGCGCGCAGGTCATATGCCGGGCGCCGTGAACCTGCCGTTCGGGGAACTGCTGACCTCAGAGGGCCTGATGCGCGAGCCGGAGGCGCTGGAAGCGGCGTTCGCGGCGCGGGGACTGGGGCCGGCGGACCGGCCGATCGCCAGTTGCGGCTCCGGCGTCACCGCCGCGGTGCCGCTGCTGGCCCTGACCCTCCTCGGGCGCGAGGGCGTGCTCTACGACGGGTCCTGGGCCGAATGGGGCGGCCGGGACGACACGGAGGTCGTCACCGGCCCCTGATCCCTCAGGCCACGGCCGCGACGGTCGGCGGCGTCTCGGGCTTCGGCGGAACCGGATCGTCTTTCTCGCCACGCGAGACGACGGTGGCCAGCACCAAGTCGCCCGTGACGTTCAGCACGGTCCGGCACATGTCGAGGAAGCGGTCGACGCCGAGGATCAGGCCGATGCCTTCGGCCGGTACGCCCACCATGACAAGGATCATGGCGATGACCGGCAGGGAGCCCGCCGGAACGCCCGCCGTGCCCACACCGCCGAGGATGCAGACCAGCATCACGACGATCTGCTGGGTCAGCGACAGCTCGATCTGGAAGAACTGGGCCAGGAACAGGACGGTGACCCCCTCGAACAGGGCCGTGCCGTTCTGGTTAGCCGTGGCGCCGACGGTCAGGACGAAGCGGGCGATCTTGCGCGGCAGCTTCAGCTCTTCCTCGGCCGCCTTCAGCGAGACCGGCAGAGAGGCGTTGGACGAGGCCGTCGAGAAGGCCACGATCATCGGGCGCTGAACGCCCTTGAAGAAGGTGATCGGGTTCATGCCGCCGCCGATCCAGACGACCAGCGGATAGACCACGAACATGTGGATCGCCATCGCGCCCACGGCCACTCCGACATAGGCCGCCAGCCGCACCATCAGATCCCAGCCGAACAGGGCGGCCAGGTTGAACATCAGACAGGCGATGGCGATCGGCGCCAGTTTGATCACCAGATTGATGAGCTTCATCGTGACTTCGAGGATGCCCTCGATGACGTGCTGGAGCTTGTCGGTGTTGGGGCTCTTGGCCATGACTAGGCCGATGCCGAACAGCAGGGCGAAGATCATGACCGGCAGGATCTGGTTCTCAGACGCCGCCGTGAAGATGTTCGACGGGATCAGGTCGAGGAAGAAGCTGCCGAACTGGACGCTCTCGGGCGCCTTTTCGACGATGGCTGCGGCCCCTTCGGCGCCCTGGGTCAGCAGTTGTTGCGCCAGCACCGGATCGACGCCGTCGCCGGGGCGGAAATAGTTGACCATGCCCAGGCCGATCAGCACCGCAATGCCCGACACGAGGATGGTCAGGAGCAAGGTCTTGATGCCCGCGCGACCGAGAGACTTCAGGTCGCCCATCTCGGCCACGCCGACGACGAGGGCGGAGAACAACAATGGGATCACCAGCATGAACAGCAGGCGCAGGAAGATCTGGCCCGCCGGACCGGTGACGTTGGACGTCACCCACTCGACCCACCAGACATCCGGACCGACGTACTGGTTGACGTACAGACCCGCCCCCAGCCCGATCACGAAGCCGAATAGCATCAGCCAGTGGAGCGGAATGCCGCCCTTCTTCGTCGTATCCATTCGTCCCCCGAAAGCGCCGAACGCGTTCCCGCGCTCGCGCCAGATCATTATCGGACCGGCAGGCCGTAGATCAGGCCGCCCGGTCGAGCGTTCCATTGTGCATTCAACCCGCGGGCCAGGTCGAGAGGCGATTGCGAACCGAGGTTCCGTTCGAAGATTTCGCCGTAGTTGCCCACGCCTTCGATCGCATCCGCAGCCCAGGCTTTCGACAGGCCCAGGCGGGGGCCGAAGTCGCCTTCCGCGCCCAGCAGGCGGCGAACCTGGGGCTCGTGTGCGTTCTCGGCCCGGTCCTCGACGTTCGCCTGGGTCACGCCCAGTTCCTCGGCGAGGATGATGGCGTTGAGGGTCCACCGAACCACGGCGGTCCACTGCTCGTCGCCGCGTCGGGTAACCGGGCCCAAAGGCTCTTTCGAAATGACGTCCGACAGCACGACGTGCTGCTGGGGATCGGCGAGGGTCGTGCGGGCCGCCGCGAGGGCCGAGACGTCGGCGGTGAAGGCGTCGCAGGTCTCGCGGCTGTAGGCCTGACGCGCGGCCTCCTCGGTCGGCAGGACCACGGCGCGATAGTCGATGCCCCGGCTGCGGAAATAGTCCTCGGCGTTGAGGGCGCTGGTCGACCCTGCCTGGACGCAGACGCGGGCGCCGTTCAGTTCCGAGGCGCTGTTCAGATCGAGCGAGCGGCGAACGAGGAAGCCTTGGCCGTCGTAGTAGTTGACCCCGGCGAAGGCCAACTGGCCGCTGGTATCGCGTTCCATCGTCCAGGAGGTGTTGCGCCACAGGACGTCGATCCGCCCGTCCGCCAGGGCCTGGAACCGGTTCTCGGCCGTTAGGGGCACGAACCGCACAGCGTCCGGGTCCCCGAAGATGGCCGCCGCGAGCCCGCGGCAGAAGTCTACGTCGAACCCGCGCCATTCGCCCCGATTGTCGGTGTAGGCGAAACCGACCAGCCCCTGATTGACGCCGCAGTTCAACCGTCCGCGTCGCTTGATCGCGGTCAGGGTCGGACTTTCGACCGGTGCGGCGGCGGTCCGGGTCGCGCCGGTCGTCGGCTGGACCGCCGGCTCGTTGGTCTGTTGTTCGCCGCGCCCGCAGGCGGCCAGAAGGGTCAGGCCCGCGAGGCCCGCCAGTCGCATCCAGAAAGCCCCGGCTCGTTCGCCCATGGTCCGTCCCGCGTCCGCTGCGACAGCGACTCGCTTGCCGCCGCCTCTTGCGCCCCCGCTGCTTTAGAGGCCTTTGGGGCTTCGTTCGCAACCCGTTGAGGCCGCCATGGACCCGCTTTCCGACCGCACCCGGCTGATCGCATCGGCGACCCGGCGCGGGGGCGGACGCCGTCCGGTCAATCCGCCGATCGAGCGCGCCTCGACCCTGCTGTCGGACGCCGTCGGCGACATGCGAAACGATCGCCTTGGTCCGCTCTACGGCATCGACGGGACGGCCTCGCAGGACGCGCTGCGACGGGCCGTCGCCGATCTGGAGGGCGCACGGGCCTGCTGGCTGGCGCCGTCGGGGCTGGCGGCGGTGACCCTGCCGCTGATGGCCCTGACGCGGCCCGGCGACGAGATCCTGACCACGGACGCCGTCTATGGCCCCGTCCGGCGCTTCCTGACCCGCCATATGGCCGCGCGCGGCGTCACTGCCCGCTTCCATCCCGCCGACGCCTCGGCAGAGGAAGCGGCCGCGATGATCTCCGACCGGACCGGGGTGGTGCTGATCGAATCGCCGGGGTCGCTGACGTTCGAGATGATCGACGTCCCTGCCTTGGCCGCCGCCGCCCGGGCGCGCGGGGCGCTGACCGTCATGGACAGCACCTGGGCTGCCGGACTGGCGTTCAAGCCTCTGGCCCACGGCGTGGATGTCAGCGTCCAGGCCCTGACCAAATACGCCGGCGGCCATTCGGACCTGATGCTGGGGGCGGTGTGCGCGAACGACGCGGCGGTCATCAAGGCTATCGCCGACGCCAATGAGGACATCGGCCTGTGCGTTTCGCCGGACGACGCCTGGCTGGCCCTGCGAGGCCTCCGCACCCTGCCCCTTCGCTATGCGGAACAGGCGCGTTCGATGAGGCAGGTGGCCGACTGGCTGGCGGGCAGGCCGGAGGTCTCCCGCGTGCTGCACCCCGCCCTGCCCGGCGATCCGGGTCATGCCCTGTGGACCCGTGATTTCAGCGGCGCGGCGTCCCTGTTCGGAGTGGTGATGAAGGGCGGCGACGCCAGGGCCGCCCACGCCTTCCTCGACGCGCTCAGCCTGTTCGGCCTCGGCTATTCCTGGGGCGGGTTCGAGAGCCTGATCACGTTCGAGACGCCCCAGATGGCGTTCCGCGAGGCTCCGCCTGTGCTGGAGGGGCCATTGCTGCGGCTGCATGTGGGGTTGGAGGATCCGACGGAGTTGATCGCGGATCTGGAGCGAGGATTGTTGCTCTGGGCGGATCGGTCCGCCTAACTGGCGCGCGACTCCGGAGTTCTCTGAATGTCATTGGCCGCCCCGATCATCGCCGCGCTCATCGGTCTTGTCGCGCTCCAGGACGCCGTCCCTGACAGCTGGGAGTTGACCGAAAGGCCGGGTATCGCAATGGCGAGCGTTCGCTACGCCGGCGGACAGGCTCTCGCGATCCGATGCGCCGGGGGCCAGGTCGAGACCTTTCTGGCCGGAGCGGAGGCGCCTGCCGAACCCGGCCGCCTCGAGCTGAGCTTCGACGATGAAGCCTTCCAGCCACAAAGCTGGCTTTCCCTGCAGGTGGGCGGCGTCATCCATTCCATGGATCCGCTGCTCACGGCACGGCGACTGGCTGCGTCACGCCGGGTGTCTATCCGCGTCCCCGCTTCCGACGGACGCTCCCTGCGGTACGATCTGGACCTCCCGCAGTCGGCGGACGCCATAACAACAGTGCTAGAGCGGTGCGGAGCGCCTACGGAGGACCCTCGCGACGCCCTGCCTCATGTCTTCCTGACCGAGGGCTGGGATCGTTTGCCCCAGCCGATCTACCCCGATCGAGCGATACGAGATCACATGTCGGGCATCGTCGGCCTGAACTGCGTCACCGGAACAGGCGGTCGGGTGGAAGACTGCCGAACCGACATGGTCGCTCCGGGTGGTTACGGGTTCGAGGCCTCGGCGGAACGCGCAACCCGGGACGCCCGCCTGCCTGTCGATGCAACCACGGCGCCGGGGCGCGTGGTGACTTTCGTCATCCGCTTCAATCTGCCGCGTTGAGCCCGCCTAGGCGCCGATCTCGGGGATCATGCCGGTGACGAACGACCGCATGCCGGTCTCTGGCCGCAGCATGCCGCGCAGCAGGTTCACCGTCACCGCCGCATTATCCTCGAACACGAATCGGCTCTGGGTGAATTTGCAGTTGGCGAAACCGGGCTGTTCCACGCCCTTGAACACCAGTTGGGCGTTCCTGAATTCGCAGTCGATGAAAGTGTTTCCGTCCAGAAGCTGACGGCCTTCAAGAACCTGATTGCGGATTTCGGCCATGGGTGTCCTTGCGATCGAGATGGCGCGCCCAGCAGGACTCGAACCTGCAACATCCCGCTTAGAAGGCGGGTGCTCTATCCGGTTGAGCTATGGGCGCGTGTCTGGAGAATTGCGTCTCGGCTCAAGTAGCGAACGCCCGCGTCGTGAGCGATAGCCAAAAAAGAAGGCGGCTCAAGTAGCGAAGCGCCGCGCGGCGAGCGATAGCCGCCCCCCTTGAATCAATGCGTCCAGGGCTGCTTGCGGGCGGTGGCGAAGTTGTCGGCGTAGGCCTTCAGGATCACCGGCGGCTCCTGCGGCTCGTGCAGGCGGAACGCGATGCCGTGGCGCTCGGCGTAGGCGACCGCGTCTTCCTTCGTCTCGAAGGTCAGGCGGACCTGGCCGTTCATGTCGGAAGAACTGGTCCAGCCCATCAGCGGATCGATGGTGCGCGCCGACGCCGGCTCGAAGTCCAGACGCCAGTCCTTCGACTTGGCCTTGCCCGACTGCATGGCGGTCTTTGCGGGGCGGTAGATGCGGGCCAGCATGGCAAGAACTCGGGCTAGCGGGAAACTCCCGCGGCTCAAGCAGCGAGCGCCCGCGGCGCGAGCGTAGCCGCCAACAAAACCCTTGGCTCAAGTAGCGAGACGCCGCGCGTCGAGCGGTAGCCACTCAAGACAATGGTCGGAGTGAGAGGATTCGAACCTCCGACCCTCTGGTCCCAAACCAGATGCGCTACCAGGCTGCGCTACACTCCGGCGGAGGGGTCTGCCAGCAACCGCGCCAACCTGCAAGGAAGAATGGGGTGCAATGCAAGAATGGCGTCAGGGCTTGAAGAACGGGTGGACGATCTTGTCGCCGGGCTTGGCGCCGATCTGTTCGGTCAGGCCGGCGCGGACCTCCAGCACCCCGTTCGCGGCCCCGTTCGAGGGCAGAGGCGCCTCCGAATAGGGGGTGGCGTGGTGGGCGATGGAGACGATCGAGCCGGTCGGATCGATGTAGATGATGTCCAGCGAGCTCGGCGTGTTGCGCATCCAGAAGGATCGCTCGGCGGAATCCGGGAATTCGAACAGCATGCCGCGGTCGTCGGCGAGCGGGGGTCGGAACATCAGACCGCGCTCGCGCTCGGGCTCGTCGTCGGCGATCTCGACCAGGAGTTCGTGCTCGCCCGAGGCCGTGACGATCTTCAGCTCTTCCAGCGGACGGCCGGCCTCGTCGACCGGCGCAGAGGATTTGGCGCAGCCGGACAGGGCCAGGCCGAACGCCAGAGATCCGGCAATGAGCAAACGTCTCGACAGCATGACCGCCCTTTCGGGGCGACCGATCAGTCGCCCGGTCTGATTTCCGCGACCACCAGACCCTTGGGGCCTTCGGCGAATCGCACCGCGACCGTTTCGCCGGGGACCAGATCGTCCAGTCCGCAGCGACGCAGGGTCTCGATATGGACGAAGATATCCCCCGGATCGGTCGCGCGCACCACGAAACCGTAGCCCTTGGTGCGATTGAACCATTTCACCGTTGCGGTCTCGAGCGCGCCGGAGGCCTCTGTATCGCCCGGCTCCCGGATGGACCGGGGATCGGCCCGCAGGCCTTCGTAGCCGGAGCGTCGTACGTGAGCCTCGACCTCGCCTGCGCCGAGATCATGGACCTGGACCACCTGCCAGCCCTTGGGACGGCGCGCGCAGTCGCATTCGATGGGCGCGCCCTCGCCGGCCGATTCCCAGCCGCCGTCGCGCAGGCTGCTGATGTGCAGCAGAACGTCCTTGGCCTCGGTCTGGCCGGGGTCATCGGGCACGATGAAGCCGTAGCCCTTGCCCGCATCGAACCATTTAATCCGGCCGGCGATCCGGACCGTGTCCGGCGCGTCCAGCCCCTCGTAGTCAGACACTTCAAGCCCCCCGTCCGCGCACTCCCTGCGAACGGTTCACGTTTAACACGGTTCTGTGAACGCGGGAAAATCGAAAAACGCCGGTTTCAACCGCTTTGGGACCGGAACGTGCAACGAACTGGCGCGGGGTCTCGACGCAAACACGCATCGACGACACGATCCTGCGCGTCGCGGGGGCGACGACGGTCGGCGAATGACGATGGGATGGAATGCCCCGCGTGGCAGTCCCTAGGGGAGTCGAACCCCTCTTTTCAGGTTGAAAACCTGACGTCCTAACCGATAGACGAAGGGACCGCTGCGCGGGGAAGCGGCGATATAGCGGGCGATTCCGGGGGGCGCAAGCGCCGTTTCGAACTAAGTCGCCATCCGCGGATCGGCGATGTCCTCGATCTCGAACTGCACGCCCTTGCGGCCGTTCCAGTCGTCCGCTTTCAGACGACCCACGACATTGAGACCGCCCTGCCCCGCCAGAAGCGCGCGGCCCGTCGGCAGATCGGCGCAGCGCCAGGCAATCGCCTTCACCGAGGCGCCGTCGGCCCCGACAAGGCGGCAACGAACGTGCCCCCCGTTCATCTGCACCGGCTCGCGCGCCTGGACGCCATGCAGGGCGAACAGGGGCTCGGGGTTTGCCGGACCGAAGGGGGCCAGGCGTTCGAAATCCTCGAACAGGGCGCGAGAGGCGGCACCGGGCTCGATCAGGGCGTCGACCTCGACCCAGTCCAGGGCTTCCGCATCGACCTGTTCGCCGGCCATGGCCGCGTTGAGGAAATCCCTCAGCGCGTCGATGCCGTCGGGCCTGATCGTCAGACCCGCCGCCATGGCGTGCCCTCCCCCTGCGAGCAGCAGGCCCTCGCGCCAGGCCGCCTGGATCGCGCGGCCGAGATTCATTCCAGGCTGGGAGCGGCCCGAGCCCTTGCCGACATTGCCGATCGCATCGACACCAATGACGATGACGGGCTTGCGCCAGCGCTCGCGCAGCCGCCCGGCCACGATGCCGACGACGCCGGGGTGCCACTCGTCGCCCGAGACGACCACGACGGCCGATCCGTCGGCGTGCTGGCCGGTCTGTTCGACGCGGCGGGTGGCGGTTTCGGTGACCTCGCGTTCGACCTCGCGGCGGGCGATGTTGAGGGCGTCCAGCTCCTCCGCCAGCGCCTGGGCTTCCAGCGGATCGTCGGTCGACAGCAGGCGGGCGCCGAGGTCGGCCCGGCCGATTCGTCCCCCGGCATTGATGCGCGGCCCCAGGATGAAGCCGGCATGATTCGACTTGGCCGGGCCGGGTTCTGAACCGGCGACGGCCAGCAGGGCCTTCAGGCCCGGGTTGCCCCAGTTCGACATGACCTTCAGGCCCAGCCCCGTCAGGGCGCGGTTGAAGCCCGTCAGGCCCGTCACGTCGCAGATGGCGCCGAGCGCGGCGAGATCGAGCCACTGGCGGATGTCGGGCTCTGGCGTGGTCTCGAACAGGCCGCGCTTGCGGGCCTCCCGGTTCAGGGCGGCCAGAAGTACGAAGACCACACCTGCCGCCGCGAGATTGCCCTGACCCGACGTATCGCCGGGCCGGTTCGGGTTAACGACCGCCAGACACTGCGGCGGCTCCTCGCGCATCATGTGGTGGTCGATGACCACGACCTTCAGCCCGATCCCGCAGGCATGGGCGATGGCCTCGTTGGCCGCTGCGCCGCAGTCCACGGTGATGACCAGATCGGCGCCGGAGGCCTTAAGCCGGTCGAAGGCCAGCGGGCTGGGGCCATAGCCCTCGGTCAGCCGGTCCGGAACATAGATGGGCAGATCGGCGCCGAGCGCCCGGAACCAGCGCACCAGCAGCGCCGCACTGGAGGCGCCGTCGACGTCGTAGTCTGCGAAGACATGGATCGCCTCGCCGGTCTGCATGGCGGAGACGATGGCCTCGGCCGCCGCGTCCATGTCCATGAAGGAGGACGGATTGGGGAACAGCCGCTTCAGCGTGGGTTCGAGGAAGTCCGCACCCTGATCGGCCAGCACGCCCCGCGCCGCCAGCGCCCGAGCCAGGGGCTCCGACAGGCCAAGACTCTGCATATGGGCGCGGATGACCGAGGCCTCGGCCGGCCTTTGCCGCCAAGCGCGGCCCGAGAGCGAGCGCGATACGTCGAGGAAGCCCGGCGTCAGACCAGAGGCCGAGGCTCCGTCGGCCATCAGAGCGGGCGCGTCGTGCGGATGCGCCGCACGGTGCGGGTCGAGGAATCCATCACCAGGGTGTGGGTGGTGACGAAGCCATTGCCCATCTGAACGCCGTCCAGCATGGCGCCCTTGGTCACACCGGTGGCGGCGAAGACGGCGTCCTTCGAGACCAGCTCGTGCAGGTCGTATTTGCGGTCGAAGTCGGTCACGCCGGTGCGCTGGGCGCGGGCGCGCTCGTCGTCGTTGCGGAACAGCAGACGGCCCTGGAAATGACCGCCGACGCATTTCAGCGCCGAGGCCGCCAGAACGCCTTCCGGCGCGCCGCCCGAACCCAGATAGAGGTCGATGCCCGTCTCCGGCTCGGCCGTGTGGATGACGCCGGCCACGTCGCCGTCGGTGATCAGCATGACGCGGGCGCCGACTTCGCGCAGGGCCGCGATCAGGGCCTCGTGGCGCGGACGGTCCATGACGCAGACGGTGATGTCTTCGGGCCGCACGCCCTTGGCCGCGGCCAGCGAGCGGACATTGTCGCCCGGCTTCATGTCCAGATCGACGGTGCCCGGCGCATAGCCCGGCCCGATGGCGATCTTGTCCATATAGGTGTCGGGCGCGTGCAGCATGCCGCCGCCGGCTGACATCGACAGTACCGTCAGGGCGTTGGCCATGGCCTTGGCCGTCAGGGTGGTGCCTTCCAGCGGGTCCAGGGCGATGTCGATGGCCGGGCCTTTGCCGGTGCCGACCTTCTCGCCGATGTAGAGCATCGGCGCCTCGTCGCGCTCGCCCTCGCCGATGACGATCTTGCCGTCGATGTCGAGGCTGTTCAGCGCGGTGCGCATGGCGTCGACGGCCAGCTGGTCGGCGTGCTTCTCGTCGCCTCGGCCGATCTGGGCCCAAGACGCGATCGCGGCCAGTTCGGTGACCATGGCGGCGTCTGCTGCGAGGGTCGAGGCGAAGGGGGCCGTGTCAGCCATGTCGAGATGCTCCTGAGGAGAGATGATCCCCGGATTCTGTCGACCGGGCGATAGGAATGAAGATCAGCGGGGCGCCGGGCCCCGGTCGACGGGCGGCGGGGCCGCGCCGCGTTGGCGCGTGCGGGCGGCGAAGGCTTCCACCTCGGCCTGGGTCTCGGCCGTGGCGGGGGCGATGGCCTGGGCGTCGACGCGGCTGTTGACCTCTGCGGCGAAGACGGCCGGATCGCCAAGCTGCCAGTCGATGCGCGCGGCCTCGGCGGCCAGGTCCGTGCCGCTGCCCCGCAGGCTGTTGACCCGCGAAGCGACCTCGACCGGCTCCGGCAGAGGATCGGTCGAGCGGGGGAAGTCCTCCCAGCGCGGATAGGCCCGGTTGGCGTCGACCAGGGCCTGAACGCGCGGCGCGATGGGCGATGCCGCATCCGTCTCGGCGTTGAACGCGCCCGCGCATCCGCCCAGTCCGACAACGGCTGAGGCGATCGCCAGACCGCCGAATATCTTTTTCGCCTGATGCGCGTTCATCTCGGGGCCGGTCATATGCCATGATCATGACAGGCGGAAGGGCGGAGCACACGTCCGGCGTCATAACGGAAGCGCGCGGAGGACCTCATGGCCAAGACACCGACGACCCCGCCCGAGCCGCTGGCCGTCGCCAAGGCGCCGCGCAAGTCCGGTCGCCCGACCTCCGCGAGGCCCCGTGCGCCCAAGCCGAAGCCTGTGGTCGCCGAGACGGCGCCGCCTCCCGAAGCGAAGCTGACCGCCCCGACGCCGGAGCCCACGCCCACGGCCACGGCCGATAACCCGTTCGCCCTGCCCGGCTCCGACCAGCGCGAGATGCTGGAGACCCTGTCGCTGAACCTGGCCAGGGCGGCGATGACGGCCCAGTCGGCGATCGCCGAGGCGGCCCTGTCGCAGGCGGATCGCCCGGCCGCTTTGTCGCCCGACCCGTTCAATGTCGGACCGGCGATGAATTCGGTCATGACCAGCCTGGCCTCGCGCCCGGACAAGCTGTTCGCGGCCCAGGCTGATCTGTTCAACCGCTACATGGACCTGTGGGCCACCTCGACGCGCCGCGCGGCCGGCGAAGAGGCTCCGGCCCCGTCCAGGGACAAGCGATTCAAGGACCCGGCCTGGTCCGAGAACCCCATGTTCGACATGATGCGTCAGTCCTATCTGGTCACTTCGGACTGGATGAACGGCCTGGTCTCGTCGGTCGAGGATGTCGATCCGCGCACCAAGCGGCGCGCCGAGTTCTTCACCAAACTGCTGACCGACGCCTTCTCACCGTCAAACTTCCTCGCCTCCAACCCCGCCGCCCTGAAGGCGATGCAGGAATCGAACGGCGAATCGCTGGTGAAGGGGATGCAGAACTTCGCCGCCGATCTCGAACGCGGCATGGGCAAGCTGAAGATCAGCCAGGCCGACTACGGCAAGTTCGTCGTCGGCGAGAACGTCGCCACCGCCCCGGGCCAGGTCGTCTGGCGCGACGAGCTGTTCGAACTGATCCAGTTCGATGCCGCCACCGAGAAGCAACACGCCGTCCCTCTGCTGATCTTCCCGCCGTGGATCAACAAATTCTACATCATGGACCTGCAGCCGGAGAACTCGCTGATCCGCTGGCTGTCGGCCCAGGGGTTCACCGTCTTCGTCTGTTCCTGGGTCAATCCGGACAAGGACAAGGCGGACTTCGGCTTCGACGAATACCTCGAAAAGGGCATCTATCGCGCGGTCGAGAAGACGCTGGAACAGTCGGGCTCCAAGACCGTGAATACCGTCGGCTACTGCATCGGCGGGACCCTGATGGGCGCCGCCCTGGCGCATATGGCCGAGAAGAAGGACGGCCGCGTCGCCGCCACCACCTTCTTCGCCGCCCAGCACGATTTCGCCGAGGCCGGCGACCTTTTGCTCTTCACCGACGAGCACTGGCTCAACGAGGTCGAGCAGCAGATGGACGCGGCGGGCGGGGTCCTGCCGGGCGCGGCGATGGCCGAGACGTTCAATGCCCTTCGCGCCAACGACCTGATCTGGTCGTTCTTCGTGTCCAACTATCTGATGGGCAAGTCGCCGGCGGCCTTCGACCTCCTGTTCTGGAACGCCGACCAGACCCGCATGCCCAAGAAGCTGCACCTCGACTATCTGCGGTCGATGTACGGCCAGAACCAGCTGTCGAAGGGCGAGTTCACCATCGGCGGGGTCAAGGTCGACCTGTCCAAGGTGACCATCCCGCTCTACTTCCAGGCCAGCCGCGAGGATCACATCGCGCCGATGAACTCGGTCTATCGCTCGGCCAAGGCCTTCTCGAACGCCGCCGTGACCCTGACCCTGGCGGGATCCGGCCATATCGCCGGGGTGATCAACCCGCCGAGCGCCAACAAGTACCAGCACTGGACCAATGCCGCCCTGCCCGGCTCGCTCGCCGAGTGGCAGGCGGGCGCCGTCGAGCATCCGGGCAGCTGGTGGAACCACTGGGCGGCGTGGCTGGCCGACAAGTCGGGCGACCTGATCCCGGCCCGCGACCCGAACAGGGGCCCCCTGAAGCCCATTGAGCCGGCCCCCGGCTCCTATGTGAAAGTGAAGTCTTGAAGCGTCTGGAGCCCAACTTCCTGCTGGCGGTCTCGACCTTGATCGCCCTGATCCTGCTGATCACGACGGCGACCGTGTTCGGCGCGCCGGGCGGGGCGATCAAGTATCCGGTCATCGCCGTGATCTGCGTCATCGCCTTCGTCGTCGGCAACGGCATGCTGGCGGGACGGACGGGCCGGGTGACGCCGCCGATGATCAACCTCGACACGCCAGCCACGGCAGCCTGGGCCGGCGGCTTTCCGATGCTGGTGATCCTGTTCGCGGGCGTGCCGTTGATCTGGACCGGGAACGACTACGGCCTGCTGATCATCATCGCCTCGGTCATGGCCGGGGTGACAGTCGAGTCCGCCCTTAAGGCCAGACGGGCCTAGGCTGGCCTGAAGGTCAGGGCGACGCCGTTGTTGCAGTAGCGTTTGCCGGTCGGACGCGGCCCGTCGTCGAACACATGGCCCTGGTGCCCCAGGCAGCGGGCGCAGTGGTATTCGGTGCGCGGGAAGCCGATCGCGAGGTCCTGCTTTGTCCCCAGAGCCCCGTCGATCGGGGCGTAGAAGCTGGGCCAGCCGGTGCCTGAGTCGAACTTGGTCCGCGACTGGAACAGCGGCAGCTCACAGCCCCGGCAGACGAAGGTCCCCGCCCGGTGCTCGTCGTTCAGCGGACTGGTGAAGGGCCGTTCGGTCGCCTCGTGGCGCAGGACGTCATAGCTCAGCCCCGGCAGGCGGGTGCGCCACTGGGCGTCGGTCACCCGGCGGAACGGCGAGCTTGCGTACTGGGCTTCGGACGCATCGGCCTGCCCCGGCGAAGAACAGGCTGCCAGGGCGGTCGCGACGCCGCCGAGCAGCAGGGTCCGGCGGGAAGTGGTCAGGGCGTGGGTCATGATCCTGTATACGTCGGCAAGACCCGCGAGGTTTCAAGTCTCAGCCGAGCCCCGTCGCCTCGTCCAGACCCAGCATCAGGTTGAGGTTCTGCACCGCCGCGCCCGACGCCCCCTTGCCGAGGTTGTCCAGCAGGGCGACCAGCCGCGCCTGTGACCCGTCGCGGTTCCCGAACACGTGCAGCCGCATGCTGTTGGTGCCGTTCAGGCCCTCGGGATCCAGACCCGTCATCGCTGCGGTCTCGTCCAGGCCCGCGACCTCGACGAAGCGGCAGCCTTCATAGGCCTCGACCAGGGCGCCGTGCAGGCGGTCGATTGACGGCGTCTCCGGCAGCGCCGCGAGTTGCAGCGGAACCTCGACCAGCATGCCCTGGCGATAGGCGCCGACAGCCGGCGTGAACAGGACGTCGTGCCTGAGGCCCGAGTGTTTGGTCATCTCCGGCACATGCTTGTGCTGCAACGACAGGCCATAGGCGCGATAGGCCGGCGCGCCCCCACCCTCGAACTCGGCGATCATCACCTTGCCACCGCCGGAATAGCCCGACACCGCATTGACCGTCACCGGCCAGTCGGCGGGCACGAGCCCGGCCTTCACCAGCGGCCGCATCAGACCGATGAAGCCGGTCGGATAGCAGCCGGGGTTCGACACCCGGCGCGATCCGCAGATCTCGCCTCGCTGGACGGCGTCCATCTCGGCGAAGCCATAGGTCCAGCCGGTGGCGACCCGAAACGCCGTGGAGGCGTCGATGACCCGGGTCGTGGTGTTCTCGATCATGGCCACGGCTTCCCGGGCCGCCTCGTCGGGCAGGCACAGGATTACGGCGTCGGCTGCGTTCAGCGCCTCGGCCCGCGCGGTCGGATCCTTGCGCAGGTCGCCGGTCAGGGAGATGAACTCCAGATCGGCGCGCCCCTCCAGCCGCTGGCGGATCTCCAGCCCCGTGGTCCCGGCCTCGCCGTCGATGAAGATGGTGTGGGTCATTCGCTTGGGACTCCGGCGGGATCGCGCCACTGTCCGACCTCGCGGCCGAATAGATGGGGCTCCCACCCAGGATAGATCTGAACGATCGCGTCGCACTCAAGTGGGGCGTCGATAAGGAAAATGACGATCCGCTCGCCGAGCACAACGCCACCGCAATCGGCCAGCGCGGCCTCGTTGAGGAAATGGGCGCCTGATGGATCTCTATCGGCTCCGGTAACTGCGATCCGTTTCATAGTGACACCATAGAAAAAGGGCGCTCCGGTTTCCCGAAGCGCCCCGTTTCGTAATCGCTTTCGCGAAACGGCTTAACGCTTCGAGAACTGGAACGAACGGCGAGCCTTGGCGCGGCCGTACTTCTTGCGCTCGACGACGCGGCTGTCGCGGGTCAGGAAGCCGTGCGGCTTCAGGACCGGACGCAGGGCCGGTTCGAAATGCGTCAGGGCGTGCGACAGGCCGTGGCGGATGGCGCCGGCCTGGCCCGACAGGCCCGAACCTTCGACGGTGCAGACCACGTCGAACTCGGTCTCGCGACCGCAGACGACCAGCGGCTGGGCGATCATCATGCGCAGGATTTCGCGGGCGAAATACTGCAGCTGATCCTTGCCGTTGATGGTGAATTTGCCGGTGCCCGGCATGACCCAGACGCGGGCGATCGCGTTCTTGCGCTTGCCGGTCGAATAGGCGCGGCCCTGGGCGTCGACCTTGCGGACGTAGACGGGGGCCGAGTTGTCGTAGCCGTTGTCCGAAACGCCGAGGCTCTTCAGAGCGTCGAAGCCGGTCGCGGTTTCTTGAGTGACGTCGGTCATGCTCAGATGCTCCGGGTGTTCTTGGCCGAGCGGCCGGCGAAGTCGATGGTCTCGGGCTGCTGGGCGTCGTGCTCGTGAGCCGAGCCGGCGAACAGGCGCAGGTGCGTCATCTGGCCACGAGCCAGCGGGCTTTCCTTCGGCATCATGCGCTCGACGGCCTTCTCGAGCACGCGCTCGGGGAAGCGGCCGTTCAGGACCTTCTGCGGGGTCGTCGACTTGACGCCGCCCGGGTGGCCGGTGTGGCGATAGTAGACCTTGTCGGTCAGCTTCTTGCCGGTGAACACGACCTTGTCGACGTTGGTCACGACGACGTAGTCGCCCGAGTCCACGTGAGGGGTGTAGGTCGGCAGGTGCTTGCCACGCAGGCGCATGGCGATGAAGGTCGCGAGACGGCCCACGACGACGCCTTCAGCGTCGATGTGGATCCACTTCCTCTCGACCTCGGACGGCTTCAAGGCAGCCGTGGTGCTCTTCAGCATGTGAGGTTTTCCTAGAACAGGAGGCGAAACGGGGTCGCTCCGGACGGGCCGAAGCGAGCGAAGGCGCGCTAGTAGGGGAAACGTCCACAGGCGTCAATGCCGGTTTCCGCGCGCAATTCACCATACTACGCTGTTTTAGAACGGTTTTCCTGTAACGGTATTAAAATACCGCACGATTTGAACGCTTATCGGCGCGGTCCGGACATGAAAAGCCGGGGTTGGGACCGCCGAACCAGCCACAGATTGGCCGTCGCCAGCGCCAGAACGACCGCCGCCCCCGCCTGATGCAGGCCTCCGAGCCACATCGGCACGGCGTTGATCAGGGTCACGATGCCCAGCGCCGCCTGCAGCCACAGCGCGCCGACCAGCAGGAAAGCCGAAACGCCCAGCCCCTCGGCCAGCCGCCAGCGCCAGGCCTGGACCGCATAGAGGGTCCCGCCGATCAGCAGGCCGTAGGCGAAGATCCGGTGATTGAACTGCACCAGGGCGTGGTCGTGCAGGAAGGCCAGTCCGCCCAGCCCCCACTCCACCGGGGCGATGATGTCGCCATTCATCAAAGGCCAGTCGGTATAGATGAAGCCCGCCTTGGCCCCGGCGACGAGACCGCCGAGCAGGCACTGCACGAAGACCGCGCCCAGCAGAATGGCGGCGCCCCGGCTCCAGCCCGCGGGCGAGCGCGAATGCTCCTCGCCGGACCAGGCTTCCAGACCGGTCCAGATCAGGCCCGCGAAGATGACCAGAGCCAGACCCAGATGCGTCGCCAGCCGTTCGGGCGCGACGTCGACCCGCTCGGACAGTCCTGAAGACACCATCCACCAGCCGATCAGGCCCTGAAGCCCGCCCAGCGCCAGCAGGACGGCGCAGCGCCAGATCAGCCGCGTCGGCATGGCCATCCGGCCGAGGAACGACCGCTCGGACAGCAGGCGGAAGGCCAGGAAGGCGAAGAACGGCAGGGCGAAGACGACGCCGACCAGTCGCCCGACCAGCCGGTGCAGCCACTCCCACCAGAAGATGCCCTGGAACTCGCCCAGCGACATGCCGGCGTTGACCTGGGCGTATTGCGGGATCGCCTTGTACTTCTCGAAGGCGTCGTTCCAGTCGGCGGCGGTCATCGGCGGCACGGCGCCCATGATCGGCTTCCATTCGGTGATCGACAAACCCGATCCCGTCAGCCGGGTGATCCCCCCGATGACCACCATGGCGAAGACCATGGCGGCGCAGACGAACAGCCAGACGGCGACGGCTTTCGACTGGTCCCGACTTCTGAAACGGCTCATTCGACGCCTGACGCTCCAACGGATACAGTGCCGCCTCTCGTAGCGACCGGGGCGGTATGCCCCCGGATCGTGGCGAGATCAAAGTCCGAAGTCATGACGCGAGGTCGCAAGCCGGCCCGCTGGGGAGCCCGCCGTTTTGGAATCACTGCTGGAATACGCCGATATCGTGATCGCCATCGTGGGCGCCTTCGTCCTGGCCTGGATCGCCGACCTGCTGACCGGGCGACGGGGGCTGTTCGCAGCCTCGCTGGTGGCCCTCACCGGCGCGGCCTGTGGCTGGTTCCTGGCGGTGCGGGTCTTCGGCGTCTCGACGATGGACGAGTTCGGCTGGACCCTGTGGTCGGGCGCCGGGTCGGTCCTGGCCCTCGGAACCTACTACCTGTTCCGGAACACCCGCTGATGGGGCTGCGGAGACGCCGGGCGATCGCCTCTGTCGGAATCCTGGTCTTCCTGGGCTTCTACGTCTGGCTGGTCGTCGCCGTCGGCGCCCATGTGCCGGACCATCCGGTCGCGACCCTGCTGTTCTACGGCCTCGCCGGCACGCTGTGGGGCGTGCCCCTGCTGCCGCTGATGTCCTGGGCCGAGGGGAAACCGTTTCTGAAGAAACGGTAGCGATCACGCGCTCAAGCAGCGAGCGACCGCGTCGCGAGCGGGAGCGCCTGAAGAACGCGCTCAAGCAGCGAGCCGCCGCGCGGCGAGCGGTCGCGCACCAAGAATGCAAAAAGGGGCCGCTCGAAAGCGACCCCTCTTCAGCCGACTCATTTTCCTGAAAAGGAAGATGGTCGGAGCGACAGGATTCGAACCTGCGACCCCTTGACCCCCAGTCAAGTGCGCTACCAGGCTGCGCCACGCTCCGAGAGGCCGGTCCTATAGCGGCGGGTGGGCGTCGCCGCAAACGAGAAAACGCCGCCGACGTCCGAAGGCCTGATTCAGCCCGCCAGAACGGCGTCGAGACGCGCCCGGGCGCCCTCCAGATCGGCCAGAATCGCCCGCAGCTCGCGTTCGGATCCTCCCGAAGTCGGCGCAGCCGGCTCACTCGAAGGCACGGGCGCCGGGCCCGCTTCGGCGTCCATGCTGAAACCGGCGCCGGCATCGCCATAGGCGGCCAGACGCGCCAGTCCCTGATCCTTGTGCAGACGCTGCACGCCCTTGATGGTCAGGCCCTCTTCGTGCAGCAGCCGACGAATGGCCTTCAGCACCACGATGTCCTGCGGACGATAGAATCGCCGGCCGCCCGCACGCTTTACCGGGGCGACGAAGGGAAACTTGGTTTCCCAGAACCGCAGCACATGCTGTGGCGCGCCAACAGCCTCGGCGGCCTCCGAAATCGTCCGGAAGGCGTCGGGGCCCTTGGCCATCAGGCGCCGGCGCCGTGGACGCGGGACTTCATGATCTGGGAGGCGCGGAAGCTGATGACGCGGCGCGGATTGATCGCGGCCGGCTCGCCCGTCTTGGGGTTGCGACCCATGCGCGCGCGTTTCTCGCGCACCTGGAAGACGCCGAAGCCGGACAGTTTGACGGTCTCGCCGCGCTCGAGGCTCTCGACGATGAGCTCCAGGGTCCGCTCGACCATGCTGGAGCATTCCTGTCGTGACAGGCCGACCTCTTCGTGCACCGCCTCGCACAGGTCTGCGCGGGTCAAGGTTTGCAGTTCGCCCACGGTTCGTCCCCTTTGATCCCGACATCCCCATAAACGGCGAAAACCGGGCGAAGTCAAAGGTCAGCGTGGCTGTTTCAGTGCGGCGTTACAGCCGGAAAGCGCAGGCGCCCCACGTCAAACCGCCGCCCATGGCCTCCAGCAGGACCAGATCGCCCTTCTTGATGCGCCCGTCCTGGATCGCGGCGTCCAGGGCAAGGGGGATCGAGGCGGCCGAGGTATTGGCGTGCATGGCCACCGTGGAGATCACCTTGTGCTCGTCCAGGCCCAGGCGGTCGCCGACACCCTTGATGATTCGCTGGTTGGCCTGATGCGGAACGAACCAGTCGACCTCGGGCACGGTGATGTTTGACGCGGCGCAGGCGGCGGTGATCGCCTCGGCGATGTTCACCACAGCGTGGCGGAACACCTGATTGCCCGCCATCCGCAGATGGCCGACGGTTCCAGTGCTGGATGGTCCGCCGTCGACATAGAGCAGATCGGTCTTGGTCCCGTCCGAGCGCAGGGCGAAGCCGAGCAATCCCTGATCGGCCGAGGTCCCCTGCCCCTCCCGCGGCTCGACCACGATGGCGCCGGCGCCGTCGCCGAACAGGACGCAGGTCGTCCGGTCGGTCCAGTCCATCAGCCGGGTCATCTCCTCGGCGCCGATGACCAGGGCGCATTTGGCCAGGCCCCTCGCGACGAAGCCGTCGGCTACACTCAGCGCATAGACGAAGCCGGAGCAGACGGCTTGGACGTCGAAGGCGATGCAGACCGGCGCGCCGATCTTGCGCTGGACGATCGAGGCCGTGGCCGGGAAGGTCATGTCGGGTGTCGTCGTGGCGACGATGATCATGTCGACGTCGGCGGCCGTCTTGCCGGCGTCGGCGAGCGCCCGCCTGGCCGCCTCGGCCGCCAGGTCGCTGGTCGGCTCGTCGTCGCGCGCCCTGTGACGCTGACGGATGCCCGTGCGTTCGATGATCCATTCGTCCGAAGTGTCGACGAACTCGGCCAGGTCGGCGTTGCTCACGACCTGTTCCGGCAGATAGGAGCCGACGCCGGTGACGGCGCTGCGGATAACACTCACGAAACGCTCTCTTGGGACTGGGATTGGGGGGCCGCGGGGGCGTGCATGACGTCGTCCAATCGGCCCAGATTTGCGCCGACGGTCTGCATATAGTCACTGCGGGCCAGATCGACAGCGATACGGATGGCGTTGCCGAATCCCTTGGCGTCCGCGCCGCCGTGGCTCTTGACCACGATGCCGTTCAGACCCAGCAGGGGGCCGCCGTTGATGGCGCTCGGATCGATCTTCTGGCCCATCGCCTTTAACGCCGGCATGGCGATCAAGGCTCCCAACTTGGCCTGCAGGCTGGAGGTCAGCGCCTCCTTTAACAGGCTGGAGATGAAGCGGGCCACGCCCTCGGCGGTCTTCAAGGCGATATTGCCGGTAAAGCCGTCGGTGACGACGACGTCCACGGTGCCCTTGGCGATGTCGTCGCCCTCGACGAAGCCGTGATAGTTCAGGCCCAGACCGCCCTCGCGCAGGATGCGTGCGGCCTCGCGGACCTCCTCGTGGCCCTTCATGTCCTCGGATCCGACGTTCAGGATGCCGATGGTGGGCCTGGCCACGCCGTGCACGGCGGTGTGGAAGGCCTCGCCCATGATGGCGAACTCCACCAGCTGTTCGGCGTCGCTCTCGATATTGGCGCCGACGTCCAGAACGGCCGTGACGCCGCGCAGCGTCGGCCAGCTGGCCACGATCGCCGGCCGCTCCAGTCCCGGCGTCGACATGCGCAGGATCAGCTTGGAGATGGCCATCAGGGCGCCGGTGTTGCCTGCGGAAACGATCGCCCCGGCCTCGCCCGACTTCACCGCCTCGATGGCGTTCCACAGGCTGGAGCCCTTGCCGCGCCGCATCGCCTGGGCCGGCTTTTCGTCCGAAGCGATCTTCTTGTCGGTGTGGCGGATGTCGCAGACGTCCGCCGTCAGATTGTGCTTCGCCAGCTCCGCGACGATCGCCTGTTCGTCCCCGTGCAGCAGGAAGGAGACCCCCTCCCCTCCATGCCGGCGGATGTAGTCTCGGATGCCGCCGACGACGACGGGCGGGCCATGGTCGCCGCCCATGGCGTCCAGCGAAATTAATGTGGGGGTTGGCAAGGGGTCGGAAACTCCGGTGCGCCGACGTTGCGGCGCGTTCTGCTGATCACAGGATACCGCCGCGCCGTGCGGATGCAAACGGCGCCGACGCACGTCAGGATTTTCCGTCGTCGTCCTTCGGCTTGAACGCCTTGAGGACGGCGAAGGGCGAGATCTCGGCAGGCTCTTCCGGCTGGACGAATTCAGCGCCCGGCTTGCGCGGGAACGGGTCCAGCGCCAGCGCCAGCTGCTCGACGGCGTACTGACCGAGGTCGATTCGGCCGTCCTCGATCACGTCGGGCGCATCGTCGTCGAGGGTGACCTCGATCTCGTCCGGCTCGGGCTCGGCCGCCTCGACCAGATCGACGGAGAATCGTTCGTCGACCTCGACCGGCAGCGGGTCCAGGGTGATGCCGCAGACCTGTTCCAGCGTCGCCACGACCCGGCCCGACAGGGTCCAGCCCATGCGGCCGGGCGAGACCTTCAGATCGGCCTCGAACACAGACAGGGACGCCAGATCCAGCGCCTTGATGACGCGTTTCCGGGCGTCTTCATCGGGAACCAGATGCCGCTCGAGACCTGCGCCGATCTCGTTGATGCGCACGACCTGGCTGAAGGGAAGACGATGTCCGGGGTTCATGCCTTGACCTCCGGCCAGACCGGCGCGGTCAGCACCGTGTCGATGGCCTGTTTCCCCAGCAGCCCACGTGCCGCCAAGGCGTAGGCCGCCAGTCCGTTCGCGTGGCCGGCGTCTTCGGTCGCATAGACGTTGCGCGCCAGTCCGTCGGACAGCGCGCCTGCGTCCCCGGCCCGCAGCGCCGTCTCATAGGCGGTCATCCGGCCGTACAGGGCCTCGCCCAGCCGCCGCATCTTCTTGGCCATGGTCACGTCGTTCACGCCCAGCTCCCGCAGCGCGTTATCGAGCGCGGAGACATAGACGTCGAACAGGTTCTGCGCCGCCTCGGAGCCGCGTTCGGCTTCTGCACCCGTCTCGTCGCGTAGGCGCAGGACCAGCAGCAGCACATGCAATGTGTAGAGCTCGAACCGGGCGTCGATCTCGTCGTTGACGCCCAGGGCGGTATAGAATCCCGGATCGCGGGCCTGCGCGACGGCGGCCGTATACAGCGGCAGCCCCATGCGCTCGGCGGATCGGGTTCGGAACAGGTTCTTCAGCATCGGTATACGGCCCCTTTTCCGCCGCGCCGTTGAACTAGGACGCGGGTCCGGTTAGGTCAAAGACCTTGTTTCGTCCCAGGCGCCCGTCTCCATGAATAAGATCGTCGTTCGTCTTGCCGTCTTGGCCGCCCTCGCGCCCCTGGCGGTCGCATGCGCGCCCGTCGTGGGCAACCACGGCTTCCAGGTCATCGACGTCAATCCGAAAGACATCGTCACAGGCACGGACACCAAGTCCACCGTCCTGGCTCAACTCGGTTCGCCCTCGGCGGTTTCGACCTTCGAGGACAACATCTGGTATTACATCTCCCAGACGACCGAGCGGTACACCTACAACCGCCCGCAGGTGTCCCAGCGCAGCGTCACCGCCATCACCTTCAGCGAGACCGACGACAAGGTCACCGAGGTCCGCAACCTGAACCTCGACGACGGCCAGCAGATCGCCATGGAACGTCGCGAAACCCCGACCCGCGGTCGTGAACTGACCATCCTCGAACAGCTCCTCGGCAACGTCGGCCGCGGCCAGCTGCCCCGCACCGACGAAGACGTCCCCGGCCAGCGCCGTCCGGACTGATCACCGACCTCTCCCTCCACCGAGTGGGAGGGTCGTCGCGAAGCGACGGGGTGGGAACGGCCGGCGATCCAGACACAGCCGGCGGGGTTTTGCTTTGCCGCCCCCACCCGGTCTTCGCTTCGCTCCGACCACCCTCCCCCGAGTGGGAGGGAAAGTGGAGAACAAAACGCCCCGGAGATCGCTCTCCGGGGCGTTCGTCTTTTCAGCTCAGCGTGACGGTCAGCCGATGTTCCCGCTGGCCAGCACCGCCAGCAGCAGCAGCGCCACGATGTTCGTGATCTTGATCATCGGGTTCACCGCCGGGCCCGACGTGTCCTTGTAGGGATCGCCGACCGTGTCGCCGGTCACCGCGGCCTTGTGCGCCTCGGAGCCCTTGCCGTGGACGACGCCGTTCTTGTCGGTGAAGCCCTCCTCGATCACCTTCTTGGCGTTGTCCCAGGCGCCGCCGCCCGAGGTCATCGAGATGGCCACGAACAGGCCGGTCACGATGACGCCCATCAGCATGGCGCCCAGCGAGGCGAACGCATTCGCCTTGTCCGAGATGAACAGGATCGCCGTGAACAGGACGATGGGCGACAGCACCGGCAGGAGCGACGGCACGATCATCTCGCGGATCGCCGCCCGGGTCAGGATGTCGACCGCCCGGCCATACTCCGGCTTGACCTCGTAGGTCATGATGCCGGGGTTCTCGCGGAACTGGCGACGGACCTCTTCCACGACCGACTCGGCCGCGCGACCCACGGCCATCATCGACATCCCGCCGAACAGGAAGGGCAGCAGCCCCCCGAACAGCAGGCCTACGACGACATAGGGGTTGGTCAGGTCGAAGGCGACCACCCCCATGTTGGCGAAGAACGGATAGTCCGCCGGGTTGGAGGCGAAATACTGCAGGTCGGACGTATAGGCCGCGAACAGCACCAGCGCGCCGAGGCCCGCCGAACCGATCGCATAGCCCTTGGTCACGGCCTTGGTGGTGTTGCCCACGGCGTCGAGGGCGTCGGTGACGTGACGAACGTCAGCCGGCAGACCCGCCATCTCGGCGATGCCGCCGGCGTTGTCGGTCACGGGACCGAAGGCGTCGAGCGCCACGATCATCCCGGCCACGCCCAGCATGGTCGTGGTGGCGATGGCGATGCCGAACAGGCCCGCCAGCTGGAAGCTGACGATGATGCCGACGATGATCACCAGCGCCGGCAGAGCCGTGGACTCCAGCGACACGGCCAGGCCCTGGATCACGTTGGTGCCGTGGCCCGAGACCGAGGCGTTGGCGACCGACCGCACGGGGCGGAAGTTGGAACCGGTGTAGTACTCGGTGATCACCACGATGGCGGCGGTGACGGCCAGACCGACCAGGCCCGACCAGAACAGGCTCATCGGCTCGATCTGAAGGCCGCCGGTCGTGACGACCGGACCGGTCACCAGGGTCGTGATAACCCACCAGACCGCGCCGACCGACAGAACGCCGGTGACGATCAGACCCTGATACAGCGCCCCCATGATGTTGTTGGACTTGCCGAGGCGGACGAAGAACGACCCGATGATCGAGGTCACGATGCAGATGCCGCAGATGGCCAGCGGCAGCAGCATCATCACGTCCACATAGGGCTGGCCGCGGAAGAAGATGGCCGCCAGCACCATGGTGGCGACCGTGGTCACCGCATAGGTCTCGAACAGGTCGGCGGCCATGCCGGCGCAGTCGCCGACGTTGTCGCCAACGTTGTCGGCGATGGTCGCGGCGTTGCGGGGATCATCCTCGGGGATGCCGGCCTCGACCTTGCCCACCATGTCGCCGCCGACGTCGGCGCCCTTGGTGAAGATGCCGCCGCCCAGTCGCGCGAAGATGGAGATCAGCGAGGCGCCGAAGCCCAGGGCCACCAGACCGTCGATGACCTCGCGGCCGGTCGACTCGAGACCCAGGCCTTCGGTCAGCACGGCGTAGTAGCCGGCCACGCCGATCAGGGCGCCGCCCGCCACGAACATGCCGGTGATGGCGCCCGAGCGGAACGCGAGGTCCAGACCTTTGGACAGGCTCTGCGACGCCGCATGTGCGGTTCGCACGTTGGCGCGGACCGAGATCAGCATGCCGGCGAACCCGGCCAGGCCCGACAGGACCGCGCCGATCACGAAGCCGATGGCGGCGTACTGGCCGATCAGCAGATAGGCGATGATCAGGATGACCACCCCGACCATGGCGATGGTGGTGTACTGGCGCTTCAGATAGGCCGAGGCGCCTTCCTGAATGGCCGCTGCGATTTCTCGCATCTTGTCGTTGCCGGTTTCGGCCTTCATCAGACTGGCGGTCTGGATCAGTCCGTAAAGGACCCCCAGCGCACCGGCGGCTATCACTAGCCACAGATAGTTTGTCATTGGCGTTTCCATACCTAAAGCATTAGGCGCGCGGACCCTTGGCGCGGCGGGCCTTTTGGCCTCTGTCCGCCTTCCGGTCCCCCCGTGCGCAGTCTGGACGCAGTAGCGCGTCCCTCGGGAATTGCCGGGGAAGCTTACAACTGCGTCGGAGCGACGCAACCAGCGTTTTTCGGGAACGGGGGCGGTCCGCGCTCAGCCAGCGAGCGACCGCGCGGCGAGCGGTGGCGTCCTAGGACGCCCTGACGCCCGTGCGGCGGCGCGGCGCCTGGAGCGCGACCTCGGCGCTGGCGATGGAGCCGGCGCCCGAGATCGACGGCGCGACCCGCATCAGCATGGCGCAAACCGCCGGGGCGTCGACCTGGGTCCAGTCGTCTGCCAGGACGAACGGGGTCCGGTGCGCGGCGCGGACCAGGGCGTCGCGGAAATACGGCTCCTTGGCGCGCATCTGCTCGGGCGTGGCGTGCGCGCCCAGCGTCAGGCGGATGGTCACGAAGACATAGTTGCGGATCCGGCCGCCTGCGATGATCGGCAGACCCACGCCGGCGATGTTCAGCGTCTGCGCGCCGCCGCCCGAAGGTGCATCGGACGCGGATGCGGCTGTTGCGGCGGTTCCGGCCAGGGCCAGGGTTCCGAGGGCGAAGATGTCTCTGCGGCGCATGCGACCCTTATCGCGCCGACCGATTGAGATTCCGTTGCTTCGCCCGAGGCTTTGTCATCCCGGCCGGAGCGACCCGGAGAGCAGGGCTCGTTTCAGTCGTGGGTCCAGCCCGGTTTCCGCATCTCGACCGGCTTGCCGAGATAGGTCGCCGTCACGCCCCGTCCGGCCGACACCGTACCGACGCGGGTCAGACGCAGCAGTTGCCGGTCCGCTTCTCGCTTCAGCGCCGCCTCGTCCGACGGATGCGCCGTCAGCAACAGCTCGTAGTCGTCGCCGCCGGTCGCCAGACTCTCCAGGGCCGCCTCCTGATCGATCCGCGTGTCGAACCAGGCCGTCGCCGCCGCCGACCGCGGCAGCAGTTCGAGCTGCACCGACGCCGCGACGCCGCTCGTCGCCGCGATATGCCCGAGGTCGGCGATCAGCCCGTCGGAGACGTCCATGATCGCCGTGGCAAGCCCCTGCACCGCCTGACCGAAGGCCAGACGCGGCGCCGGCCGCCGATAGTGTTCCGCCAGGGCCTCGACCCGTTCCTTTTCCAGCGACAGTCGCCCGCGCGCAGCCTGCAGCCCCAGCCAGCCGTCGCCGATCATTCCGGTGACGTAGATTCCGTGTCCCGGCCTGGCCCCGCCGCGCGTCACCGACCCGCCCTTCGGCGCCCAGCCCAGCATGGTCGCCGAAAACGAAGCCGGCCCCGGCGTCAGAACCGTATCCCCACCCAGCAGATGGATGCCGAACGTCTTCTGGTCCGCCGCCAGCCCCGCCGCGAAGGCCTCCCGTTCCGGCCAGCCGCAGCGCGGGGACCAGTGACAGGCCAGCAAATAGCCGAACGGTTCCGCTCCCTTGGCCGCCAGATCCGACAGATTCACCCGCAGAAGCTTCTGCGCGACCGTGTCCAGAGGGTCGTCGGGCAGGAAGTGCACGCCCTCGACGATCGCGTCCTTGGTCAGGACCAGATCGGCTCCGACCCGCGTCGGCATCACCGCCACGTCGTCGGTCAGGCCCCAGGCGTGGTCCGGATGGGCCAGCGGGGCGAACAGCGTCTTGATGGTCTCGAATTCGCCGGCGGCGTCGAGCGCGGCCATGCCTTACGCCTTCGGGCGCACGTCGCGGGCCACGCCGTCCAGAGCGGCGTTGACGAACTTGGCTTCCGCCTCGTCGAAGAAGGCCTTCGCCAGCTCGACGTATTCGTCGATGACGATCTCTTTAGGCACATCGGTCTTGTGCATCAGCTCCCAGGCGCCGCAACGCAGCAGGGCCCGCAAGGTCGCGTCCAGACGCTCCATCCGCCAGTTGGACGCCAGACGGGCCTTCACGGCCGTGTCGATGTCCTTCTGGTCGTTGATCACGCCGCGCACCACGTCGGCGAAATAGGCCTCATCGGCCTCGGCCAGAGGCTCGCCCTCGATGTCGCTGTCGAAGCGGTGGTTCGAGAACTCGGTGATGACGGTCTCGACGCCCTCCCCGGCCAGCTCCATCTGATACAGGGCCTGGACGGCGGCCAGACGCGCCACGGTGCGCGCGCGGCGCTGGCGGCTGGTCAGCTGCGGTTCGGCCTGGGCGCGTTCGTTCTCGGCCAGCTGGGCGAGGACGGCCTGGATGGAGTTGGGTTCGGTCATTCCCCGAGCCCTACGCGCAGTCGCTTCTTCAGCGCAATGAGGTCCATGCAGGCGCGCGCCGCGCCGCCGCCCTTGTCGCCCTCGGACAGACGCGCCCGGGCCCAGGCCTGGTCCTCGTCCTCGACGGTCAGGATGCCGTTGCCGATGATCGCGCCACGCGTGCCCAGGGCCATGATCCCGGCCGCCGACTGATCCGAAACGATCTCGAAGTGATAGGTCTCGCCCCGGATCACACAGCCCAGCGCGACATAGCCGTCATAGCGCGGCGCGGTCGGGAACTTCCCGGCCTCCTCGGCCAGGGCGATGGTCGGCGGGATCTCGAGCGCGCCGGGAACGGTCACGACGTCGAACTGGGCGCCCTGCGAACGCAGTGCATCCTTCGCGCCTTCCAGAAGCGCGTCGGCCAGTTCGTCATAGAAGCGGGCCTCGACGATGAGGACGCGGGGGGGATCGCTCAGGATTGGTCTTCTCCGTCCATGTCGCGCCAGCCGACGATGCGCAGGCCGTAGCCCTCGATGGCGGCGGGTTCGGGGCGCGTGGAGCTCATGACGATCATGTCCCTGACCCCCAGATCCAGCAGGATCTGCGCGCCCACGCCGTAGTTTCTGAGGCTGCGGTCGACCGCAGCCGGCTTGTCGACGCCCGCCAGCCGCTCGGCCAGCCCCTGCAGTGTCGGGTCGCGCAGGAAGACGACGACGCCCGGCCCGTCATGGGCGGTGATCGTCTTCAGCGCGTCGGGAATATAGCTCTGGCGATCCTCGACATGGCCCAGCAGGTCGGCGGCGAAGTCCACCTGGTGCATCCGCACCAACGTCGGTTTGCCCGGCTCGATCCGGCCGTGGACGAGAGCGACGTGCTCCTGACCCTCGATCGTATTCCGATACAGCATGAGACGGAACGGTCCGCCGTGAACGCTCTCGAACGGCTGATCCATGATCCGCTCGACGAACCGCTCGGTCCGGCGGCGATAGGCGATCAGATCGGCGATGGTGCCGATCTTCAACCCGTGCAACTGGGCGAAGGCGATCAGATCCGGCAGGCGCGCCATCTCGCCGTCGTCCTTGATGATCTCACAGATCACGCCCGACGGGTTGAGGCCCGCCATGCGGCTGATGTCGACGGCCGCTTCCGTATGGCCGGCGCGGACCAGAACGCCGCCGTCGCGCGCGACCAGCGGGAAGATGTGACCGGGCGAAACCAGGTCGTCCATCCCCCGGGACGGATCGGTCGCCACCTGAATCGTGCGCGCGCGGTCGGCGGCCGAGATGCCGGTCGTCACGCCCTCTTTGGCCTCGATCGAAACGGTGAAGGCCGTCTTCATGCTCTCGCGGTTGTCGGCGGCCATCGGCGGCAGACGCAGCTGCGAGGCGCGGTCGGCGGTCAGGGCCAGACAGACCAGTCCCCGCGCCTGACGGATCATGAAGTTGATCTGGTCCGGCGTCGCGAACTGGGCCGGAATAATGATGTCGCCCTCGTTCTCACGGTCTTCAGCGTCGACGAGGATGTAGGGACGGCCGTTGCGGGCGTCCTCCAGGATATCCTCGATCGGGCTGATCGGACTGTCGAACATGTCGTGGGCCACGGCGATTGTGTTGGTCATCACGCCGTCTCCTGCCACCGCGCGAGGTATCGCGCCAGCATGTCGATCTCCAGATTGACCGCGCTCCCGACCTTCAGGGCGCCCAGCGTCGTCGCTTCCCACGTGTGCGGAATGATGTTCAGGCCGAAGCGGCGGCCCTCGACCGCGTTCACCGTCAGAGACACGCCGTCCACGGTGATCGAGCCCTTGGTTGCGATGAACCGGTGCAGAGGCTCCGGCGCCTCGATGACGATCCGGTGCGATCCGCCCTCCGGCGTGATCTCCACGACGGTGCCCAGACCATCGACATGGCCCGAAACGATATGGCCGCCCAGCTCGTCGCCGACTTTCGTCGCGCGCTCCAGATTGACCGGCGTGCCGGCGGCCCAGCCGCCCAGCGTCGTCTTGTCCAGCGTCTCGCCCGAAACCTCGACGGCGAACCAGCCATCGGCTTTCTCGACCACGGTCAGGCAGACGCCCGAGTGGCTGATCGAGGCCCCCAGGTCGATGCCCGAAACGTCCCAGGCCGTCTCGACCTCATAGCGACGATCACGCGCCGTCTGGGCGACCGAGCGCACCCGGCCGATGTCATTGATGATGCCTGTGAACACACTTAAGCTCTCTCGTAACGTTCCCACAGGTCGTCACCCATGGGCTCCGCCGCAAGGCGCCGGTACTTCGGAGCGTGCGCGAGACGCGCCAGCGCCAGCGCCGCCACCCCCGGCCGACCGTCTCCGCCGAGCAGGATGGGCGCCCGGAACCACTCGATCGCGTCCACGACGCCCGCTGTCACGAAACAGGCCGCGACGCGCCCGCCGCCCTCGATCATCAGGGATTTCACGCCACGCGTGGACAGGGTGTCCAGCACCGCATCGACCGTCGGACGTCCCTGGGCGTCGCCCTTGACCTTCAGGACTTCCGCTTCGCCGACCGCGATGGGCTCCCGCGTCGTCAGGATCAGCGTCCCGGCCTTGGCCAGCCGGGCGAAAGACGGCGTCCGCAACCGCGAGTCCAGCACGACCCGCAGAGGATCGGCGCCCGTCTCTCCGTCCGGCAGTCGCACCGTCAGGCGCGGATCGTCGGCCAGAACCGTCTCCACGCCCACCAGCACGGCGTCGTGCAGGGCCCGCAGCCGATGGCCCTGCTCGCGCGCCTGCGGCCCCGTGATCCACTGGCTTTCGCCCGTCGACGTGCCGATCCGCCCGTCCAGCGACGTGGCGACCTTCCAGGTGATGCGCGGTCTCATCAGCGCCCCGACGATCCCTGATCGTCGTCCAGACCCTCGTCCCCGAGGAAGCGGGCGAAGTCCCCGGTCGCCCGGAAGTCCTTGTAGACCGAGGCGTAGCGGACATAGGCGACCTCATCGACGCCCTTCAGCCCCTTCATGATGAAGTCGCCGACGACGCTGGACGGGATCTCGGTCTCGCCCAGGCTCTCGAGCTGACGCACGATCCGCGACACAAGTTGTTCGATCTGCTCGGGCTGGATCGGACGTTTGCGCAGCGCGATGGCCAGCGACCGTTCCAGCTTGTCGCGGTCGAAGGGAGTCCGCCGCCCGTTCCGCTTCAGGATCACCAGTTCGCGCAACTGCACCCGTTCGAAGGTCGTGAAGCGCCCGTTGCAGTTGGGACAGGACCGGCGACGACGGATGGCCGCGCCGTCGTCCGACGGGCGGCTGTCCTTCACCTGACTGTCCGCGTTGCCGCAGAAGGGGCACTTCATCTCAGGCTCTTATCCGTAGATCGGGAAGCGGGCGGTCAGGGTGCGAACCTGTCCGGCGACGTCGGCGACCACGGCCGGATCGGCCTCGTCCCCGCCGTTCATCGAGGAGACGACGTCGGCGATCCAGTGACCGATCTGCTTGAACTCTTCCTCGCGGAAGCCGCGCGTCGTGCCGGCCGGCGTCCCCAGACGAACGCCCGAGGTTACGGTGAACGGCGCGGTGTCGAACGGCACGCCGTTCTTGTTGCAGGTCATCAGGGCGTGTTCGAGCTGAGCCTCCGTCGCCTTGCCGGTCACGCCCTTGGGCCGCAGATCGACGAGCATCAGGTGGCTGTCGGTGCCCCCCGATACGATCGCCAGACCGCGCTCGACCAGAACGCCTGCGAGCGCCTGGGCGTTGGCCACGACCTGTTTCGCATAGAGTTTGAACTCGGGCTTCAGCGCCTCGCCGAAGGCCACGGCCTTGGCGGCGATGACATGCTCCAGCGGCCCGCCCTGCAGCCCAGGGAACACCGCCGAGTTGATCTTCTTGCCCAGCTCGACGTCGTTGGACAGGATCATGCCGCCACGCGGTCCGCGCAGGGTCTTGTGCGTCGTCGTCGTCACCACGTGGGCGTGCGGCACCGGGTTCGGATAGGCGCCGCCAGCCACCAGACCCGCATAGTGGGCCATGTCGACGAACAGATAGGCGCCCACGCTGTCGGCGATCTCGCGGAAGCGGGCGAAGTCGATGTGGCGGCTATAGGCCGAGGCGCCGGCCACGATCAGCTTGGGCTTTTCCTTCTGCGCCATCTCGGCGACGTGGTCGTAGTCGATCAGGTGATCGTCTTCGCGGACCTTGTAGGTCACCGGCCGGAACCACTTGCCCGACTGGTTGGCCGGCGACCCGTGCGTCAGATGTCCGCCCGCCGCCAGATCCATGCCCAGGAAGGTGTCGCCGGGCTGCAGCAGGGCGAAGAAGACCGCCTGGTTCGCCTGGGCGCCCGAGTGCGGCTGGACGTTGGCGAAGGCCGCGCCGAACAACTCTTTCGCCCGCTCGCGCGCCAGATTCTCGGTGATGTCGACGTACTCGCAGCCGCCGTAATAGCGACGTCCGGGATAGCCCTCGGCGTATTTATTGGTCAGGACCGTGCCCTGCGCGTCCAACACCGCCTGGGAGACGATGTTCTCGGAGGCGATCAGCTCGATCTGCTCCTGCTGGCGGTGCAGCTCCCCGGTGACGCCGGCGAAGACCTCCGGATCGGCCTCGGCCAGACCCTTGGAGAAATAGGCGTCGTGGATGAAGGGAGCGGTCACGGGCAGGGTCCGGGCTGACGAAACGGGAGGCCGCCTGTCTAGTCCCCGCGTCCGTTCACCACAACATCTTGTGTCAGGACGCGTCGAGAAGCCGCTTGAGCTTGGCTATGGCCAGACGTTCGACGGCCTTGGGCTCGTGCGCGGGACCGACGGCCGTCGCCTCGCGGCCGGTCGCCACATGGACCGCGGTGACCTTCAGATAAGTCCCGTTGCGGATCGCCTCGACGATGACCTCGCCCAACCCGTCGGTCAAAGCCGCTTCAGGCCCTGGAGCATCTCGACGGTATCAAGTTCACCGTCCCAGAAACCGATCAGAACAGCCTCGTTGAGCCCGATCCATTGCTGGACCTGTTTCAGGCTCACCGCATCAAGGTTACCCTCGATCAGGGCGGGCGTCGGGCGAATGCCGACGACGGCCATGTCCTCGATGTCGATCTTGTCGCCAGGCGTCCGGCTCACCTTCACCCGGGCGTCGTGTCGAGCGTGCCCCTTGTGGCTGACCCAGACCGTCATCGGCAGACCAGTGTGCTTGGGGCGCAGGTTCGACATGAGAAAGAAGTCTTCCTCCTCGACCGGCGTTTCCGGGATCGGCTGATGGACGTTCATGGCGTCAGCATACCGCGAATCCGCGGTAGCCGGAAATCGGCTTACGCCGCGACCGGCATCCGGGCGATGTGGCAGTGGGTCCACAGCTTGTCCATCGCCGTCACCAGCGCATCCATCATGCCGTCGTCATGGTTCGGCGAGGGCGTGAAGCGCAGACGCTCCGTCCCCTTGGGCACGGTCGGATAGTTGATCGGCTGAACATAGACGCCGAAGTCTTCCAGCAGCATGTCCGAGATCATCTTGGCGTGGACCGGATCGCCGACGAACACCGGGACGATGTGGCTTTCGCTCGGCATCACCGGGATCCCGGCGGCGGCGAAGCGGTCTTTCAGGGTCTGGGCGCGCTCCTGATGGGCGTCGCGCAGTTCCGGGTGCGTCTTCAGATGTCGCACCGAGGCCAGGGCGCCGGCCGTCAATGAAGGCGGCAGCGACGTCGTGAAGATGAAGCCCGAAGCCCACGACCGGACCGCGTCCACGATCACCGCGTCGGCGGCGATGTATCCGCCCATGACGCCGATGGCCTTGCCGAGGGTGCATTCGACGATGTCGATACCGTCCAGAACGCCGTCCCGTTCGGCCACGCCCGCGCCGGTCGCGCCATAGAGGCCCACGGCGTGGACCTCGTCGAGATAGGTCATAGCGTTGTATTTCTTCGCCAGCGCGATCGTGCCGGCCAGGTCGGCGATGTCGCCGTCCATCGAATAGACGCTCTCGAACGCGATCAGCTTGGGCGCATCGGCCGGCGCGGCGGCGAGCAGTTCCTCGAGGTGGTTCAGGTCGTTGTGCAGGAAGACGTGGCGCTCGCAGCCACCGTTCCGGATGCCCGCGATCATCGAGGCGTGGTTCAGGCTGTCCGAGAAGATGATCAGCCCGGGCAGGATGCGCTGCAGTGTCGTCAGCGTCGCCTCGTTGGCCACATAACCCGAGGTGAACAGAAGTGCGGCTTCCTTCTGGTGCCAGGACGCCAGTTCGGCCTCCAGATCCACGGCCGACCGGGTGGTGCCGGAGATGTTGCGTGTGCCGCCGGCGCCGGCGCCCACGGCGTCCAGCTCGGCCTGCATGGCGTCGAGGACGACCGGATGCTGCCCCATGCCGAGGTAGTCGTTGGAACACCAGATGACGACGTCCTGCTCGGACCCGTCCTCACGGCGACGCACGGCTTTCGGGAACTGACCGCGCACGCGCTTCAGGTCGGCGAAGACGCGGTAGCGCCCCTCGCCCTTCACCTGGTCGACGGCGGACTGGAATGCGGCAGTGTAGTCGAACAAGCGAAGCGCTCTTTCGGGGCTCCGGCCGGGCCGGAAAAGATGGCGGCGTAATGCGCCGATTGGCCCCCGCTGTCCACGCACAGGCAAGGACAAAACGCCGCAAACCCTTAATTGATAACGGTTCTCAACAGCGCTCAGCTGTCCCGACTGTAGCGAACAATTGCCCAACCAAACTGCCGAGCCGCCGCCGCAGCTTCACGAAGGACATCTTTGCCTGTCGCCAGCTTGTCTTCGCTGAGCGTGCCAGACCTGATGACTTCCACGTCCGCCCACCCTTCACTGCGGAGAGCTGTCTCGGCGGTGGATTCTGCTGAAGTTCGGTCAGCGTCTTCTACGAAGACGTTGAAGTTCCGGCCTCCGCCCTCAGCTTTGAGTTGGACGATCCACAAAAGTTTCAAGGCTAGGCCTTCGGCAACTCGTCCAGCTTGCCGCGCAGCATCTGCAGGATGCCAGAGAAGTCCCGGCCGCCGTATCCCAGGCCGTCGAACAGCTGGAACAGAGCCTCCGCCTGCGCGCCCAACGGCGTCGAGGCGCCCGACTTCGCCGCCGCGTCCTGCGCCAGCTTCAGGTCCTTCAGCATCATCGCCGTGGCGAAGCCGCCGTCATAGTTGCGGTTGGACGGCGCGGTCGGCACCGGCCCAGGCCACGGATAGTAGGTCGTGGTCGACCAGCTCTGGCCCGACGACTTGGCGACGATGTCGAACATCTTGACCGGGTCCAGACCCAGCTTCTCGGCCAGGGCGATCGCCTCGCACGTGCCCAGCATGGTGATGCCCAGGATCATGTTGTTGCAGATCTTGGCCGCCTGCCCGGCTCCGTGGTCGCCGGCGCGGAACGTCGCCCGGCTCATCGGCTCCAGCGCCGCCTCGATGCGGGCGAATTCCGCCTCGTCGCAGCCGACCATGAAGGCCAGGGTCCCGGCGTCCGCCGCCATCGTCCCACCCGACACCGGCGCGTCGGCGAAGGCGTAGCCCGCCTCCTTCGCCAGACCCGCCACCTTCCGCGCCGTGTCCACGTCGATCGTCGAGCAATCCAGCAGCAGGGCCGAGGACGGCGCCACGCCGATGATCTGCTCGGAATAGACCTTCAGCACATGCGGTCCGGCGGGCAGCATGGTGATGACGACATCGGCGTCGCGCACCGCGTCCGCGACCGAGCTCTTGGCGATGCAGCCCACGCCCTCGGCCCGTTCCAGCGCCGCCGCCGACAGGTCGAAGGCCGCCACCGCATGACCGGCCTTGGCCTGGTTCGCGGCCATACCCCCGCCCATGTTTCCCAGGCCGATAAAGGCGATCTTGGTGGCGGCAGTCATGTCAGTCTCTCCGAGGATTTTCCGAGACCGTTAGCCCTTCCGTCCTCGCCTCGCCAGCAGATCGACGACAAGCCACAACGCCAGCGACGGGGTGTAGATCGAAAGCGCCCGCAGCCACGCCGGACCACTATCGTCGGCGAACCCGAACGCGCCGAGCACGACGGCGGCCAGCCAGGCAATGCCGTAGGCGGTGACCACACGCCTCGTGTCCGCCTTCACGACCCTGCCGACCAGCCATAGCCAGAGACGGCTCCAGAGATAGGTGAAGATCACCGCGCCGACGATGACACCGATCCAGTAGGCGCTCATTGCGATCCCTCAGCTTCGCGGCGGACCGTCAGGCGGGTTTGCGGAAGCGCAGCATGAACTGGCTGGTGTGCCCCCGGATCGAAGGGTCGAAGACGTTGGCCGTCATCGGGTCCTCGGGGTTCACAAGGATGTCGCTCTCTGCGTCCAGCACGAAGCCCGCCGCCTCGACCTCGCGCTTCACGTCGGCGATGTCGATCCGGTGCAGGGTGTGGGCGACGCCGATGCCCGCGCCCGCCGCCGCCGCGTGGTCCACGATGACATAGAGACCGCCCGGCTTCAGCGCCGCGAACACCGCCGCATTGACCTTGGACGCCGTGTCCGCCGGGAAGGGTTGCAGGTGCAGGTCGTGATAGTTCTGGGCCGTGAAGATCAGGTCCATCCCGGCCGGGAACTCCGGCGCCCCGATCGGCGAGCGGATGGCCGAGACGTTGTCCATCGCGTCCGCCGCCGTGATCGATTCGCCATAGCTGGCCTGGAAGGCGATGAACTCCGCCGGTTGCCAGGCGATGACCTGGCCCCCGTCGCCGACGGCGCTGGCGAAGACGCGGGTGAAGTAGCCGCCGCCGATGATCATGTCGCCGATCGTCTCGCCCGGCTCGACCTCGGCGAAGGCCAGGGTTTCGGCGGTCTTGCGCGCGGCATCGCGGGCCGTGTCGGCCTCGGGACGATCGGAATCCGCCAGCACGGCGACGTAGTCTCCGGCGTCCTGCGGCGCGGGTGCGAAGCCTCCGGCGGCGATCAGCACGGCGGCCGAAATGGCCAGGATCAGCGAACGACGCATGGTTCTCTCCCTTGGCGCTCTCACGGCGCGCTCCGGCTTGTATCGCGTCCGGCGAACGGCGTCAGCGGAAGGCGGCTTCCTGTCTGCGAATTCATGATACCGCTGGGCATGAACGCAAGGAGACGCCCGTGGCCCAGCTCGTCGTGACCTATGGAAAGCCCGCCGACCCCGCGGCCTTCGACGCCCACTATCGCGACGTCCACATCCCGCTCGCCAAGGCGATCCCGGGTCTGCGACGCTACGAGGTCAGCGACGGCCCGGTCATGACGCCGGAGGGTCCCTCCGACGCCCATATGATCGCCATCCTGTATTTCGACAGCCTCGCCAACATCGCCGCCGCCTTCGCCAGTCCGCAGGGTCAGGCGGCCGCGGCCGACGTCGCCGGCTTCGCCACGGGCGGCGCTTCGATGCAGATGTTCGAGACGCGCGAGGTCTAGCCCGGCTTGCGGAACCGGTAGACGAACTGGTCGGTGCGGCCCTTGATGGCTTCGTCGAAGACCGACAGGCTGTGGTCGTCCTCGGGGTTACGCACCGCACTGGTCTCGCCGTCGAAGACGAAGCCCGCCGCCTCGACCTGCGCTCGCAGCGCAGAGGCCTCGATCCTGTGCAGGGTGCCGACGACCGAGGTTCCCGCCCCCGCCGCCGCCTGGTGGTCCAGGATGACATAGAGGCCGCCCGGCTTCAGGGCGCGGAACACCGCCCGGTTCATCGCCGCCACGTCCACGTTGAAGCGGTCGATGACGAAGTCATGGTATTCCTGGCCCATGAAGACCACGTCCAGCGGCTCGGGGAAGCTGAACTCCTCAAGCGCGCCGGTGATGCGCGTCACGTTCGGATAGTCGGTCGCCAGGGTGTCGCCGAACGCATTCTCGCGCGCCGCCGTCTGGTTCGGCACATAGGCGTAGACCCGGCCCTCCGGCCCCACGGCGCGGGCGAACAGACGGCTGAAATAGCCCTCCTCCGGACGGACATCCGCGATCCGTTCGCCGCCCTGGATGCCGATAAAGGCCAGCATCTCGGCCGGCTTCCGCAGCGGATCGCGCGCCACCTCGCCGGCCGGCCGCAGCGGATCGGCGATGGCCAGGGCGTAGTCGTTGAGGACCGCCGAAGGGCGCTCGGCGGGATCGGCCGGCGTCTCCCCCGACATCATCGGCGCGCACGCCCCCAAGGTGACGGCGGCGACGGCGATCAGCAGCGACGATTTCAGCATGGGAGGATCCTCGAACAGCGGTTCTGCGCACATACGCGCGAGAGCTTCACAGGATGCAAGCGCTCAGGTCAGCGGCGTCCATTCCTCATCGGCGGGCAGAGGCGCGAACAGGGCGTCTAGGTCGGCGTCGGTCACGCCCTCCAGCGTCGCGGGCGACCACTTGGGCGTATTGTCCTTGTCGACGATCACGGCCCGGACCCCCTCCTGGAAGTCGTGCGACCGCACCACCCGCCCGCCCAGCCGGTATTCCATCGCCATGACCTCGGCGAAGGTCTTCATCGCCCGACCGACCCGCAGCTGTCGCAGCGTGACCTTCAGCGACTGTGGCGACTTGGTCTTCAGGATCGCCAGCTGCGCCAGCGCCCAGTCCGACCCGTCGGCCTCCAGCGCCGCGAAGATGTCCTCGACCGTGTCGAAGGCGAACAGCCGGTCGATGGCCTCGCGATACGGCGCGAGCGAGGCCGGCCCCGGATCGGACGCATGGCGCGTCACGGCTCCCGGTGCGTCCGCCAGCAGATCAGCCTTCACAGCCTCGACCCCGGCCGTCTCGACGAAATGCGTATGGATCCCCAGGGCCACCGTATCCGCAGCCTTCAGCCGCGCCCCCGTCAGGGCCAGCCAGGTCCCCGCCTCGCCCGGCAGCCTTGGCAGGAACCAGCCGCCACCCACGTCAGGGAACAGGCCGATCCCCGTCTCCGGCATGGCATAGGTCGTCCTTTCGGTCGCGATGCGGACCCCGGCCGGCTCCGAAATCCCGACCCCGCCGCCCATGACGATCCCGTCCACGATCGCCCTGATCGGCTTGGGATATTCGACCATCAGGTGGTTCAGCCGGTACTCGGTCAGGAAGAAGGCCTTCGCCTCGACCGCATCCGTCGCCCCGCTCTCGGCGATCATGCGGATGTCGCCCCCGGCGCAGAATCCACGCTCCCCCGCATGATCGATCAGCACCGAGATCACGGCCGGATCGTCCCGCCACGCCAGCAGCGCCGCCGTCATCGCCTCGCACATGCCGAGGTTCAGCGCATGCAGCGCCTTCGGCCGGTTCAGGGTGATGCGGCCGACCGAACCCTCGATCCCGGTAATGACTTCCGCTTCGCTCACGCTGTCTCCATCAAACATTGGCGCCGCCCTCATCGCCGATGTCTCCGAGCGAAAATCCCCGCTCAAGTCGCGCCAGATCAATCACCGCCTCGATCTGCTTCGCGCGCCAGTAGTTGGCGAAATAGACCAGGAGCCACAGCGTCAGCAGGATGACGAAGACCCCGAACATCAAGGCCTGACCGGCGACCACGGTCTTGATGACTTCAGGCACGCCTTCCAGCCCGGCCAGGAAGACGCCGACCGGCACGGTGACATACATCAGCACCGCCAGCCGCCACATCGCCTCGCCACGCCTCGCATTGATCCCCGCAAGACCGGCAAGCCGCTCCATCTCGCGCGGCGGCACATCGCTCATTCGCGTGATCGCGCCCTCCGCCATCGGCGTGGCTCGAAGCGTGGACGCCATGTCCGCGCCATAGATGCCCCAGCCCGTCTTCGACCGCATCAGCGACCAGGCCATCCGACGCAGGCCGAATTCGGCGACCACGTCACGCCACAGGGCCCACAGCGCATCCGGCGCAGCGGTCGCCTCCTTCTTGATCCTGGCCATTCCTACTGCCGCATCATCTCGCGCGCCGTGATGACGCGCATGATCTCGTTGGTGCCTTCCAGGATGCGGTGGACCCGCAGATCGCGCACGATCCGCTCCAGCGGATAGTCCTTCAGATAGCCGTAGCCTCCGTGCAGTTGCAGAGCCTCGTCGGCGATCTGGAAACAGGCGTCGGTCGCCATTCGTTTGGCCATGGCGCACCACTTCGTCGCCTCCGGGTGACGCGTGTCCATGGCCCAGGCGCCGCGCAGAACCATCAGCCGCGCGGCCTCCAGTTCGGTCGCCATGTCCGCCAGTTTGAACTGGGTGTTCTGGAACTCGGCCAGCGCCTTGCCGAACTGTTTGCGCGTCGCGACGTAGGCCATGGCCGTCTCCAGCGCCAGCCGCGCCCCGCCCAGCGAACAGGCCGCGATGTTCAGTCGCCCGCCGTCCAGACCCATCATCGCATAGCGGAAGCCGTCGCCCTCCTTGCCCAGCAGGTTGGCCGCCGACACCCGGCAGTCGTCGAACTGGACGATGGCCGTGGGCTGGGCGTTCCAGCCCATCTTCTTCTCCTGCGCACCGAAGCTCAGGCCCGGCGTCCCCATCTCGACCACGAAGGCCGAGATTCCCTTCGGCCCCGCAGCGCCCGTCCGCGCCATGACGACATAGACGTCCGACGTCCCGGCGCCCGAGATGAAGGCCTTCGACCCGTTCAGGACCCAGTCGTCGCCGTCCCGCGTCGCGCTGGTCCGCATCCCCGCCGCGTCCGACCCGGAACCGGGCTCGGTCAGGCAGTAGGAGGCGATCTTCTCCATCGTCGCCAGCCCCGGCACAAAGCGGCCGCGCAGGTCGTCCGACCCGAACCGGTCGATCATCCAGGTCGCCATGTTGTGGATCGAGATGAAGGCCGCCGTCGACACGTCGCCGCGCGCCAGCTCCTCGAAGATCACGGCCGCCTCGACCCGGCCCAGAGCCATGCCCCCGTGCTCCTCGGCCGCATAGATGGCCGCGAACCCGGTCTCGGCCGCGCGCCGCATGACGTCGACGGGAAAATGTTTGGTCTCGTCCCACTCGGCCGAATGCGGCGCCAGCTCCGCATCGGCGAAGGCGCGCGCCGCGTCCTGAATGGCGCGCTGATCCTCGGTGAGGGCGAAATCCATGGTGTCTCCCGGTTGGTCGTTTTCTCTGGGCTTCTAGCCGCATCCTTCTCGCAGCGGGAGAAGGAATGTAGACACCGCCTATGACCGTCCCCTTCGCGCCCGCCGCCTTCCCCATGGCCCGTCCCCGCCGCCTGCGCAGCCAGCCGTGGGTGCGTCGCCTCGTGGCCGAGACCACCCTGACACCGTCCGACCTGATCTGGCCCCTGATCGTTCACGACGGCGCCGAGGACCGCGTCCCCGTTCCCTCCATGCCCGGCGTCTTCCGCCTGTCACCGAAAGCCGCCGCCGCCGCCGCCGTCGAGGCGCGCGACCTCGGCATCCCGATGGTCGCCCTCTTCCCCAACGTCGACGCCGCGACCAAGGACGCGATCGGTACGGGCGCGACAGACCCCGACGGCCTGATCCCCGACTGCATCAAGGCCATCAAGGACGCGGCGCCCGAGATCGGCGTCATGTGCGACGTGGCGCTGGACTGCTACACCGACCACGGCCACGACGGCGTCGTCGAGGACGGACGGATCGTCAACGACGCCTCGCTCGACCGCCTCGCCGAACAGGCCTTCATCCAGGCCCACGCCGGCGCCGACGTCGTCGCCCCTTCGGACATGATGGACGGGCGGGTCCAGGCCATCCGCGAGGCGCTGGAGGCCAACGGCTTCCACGACACCCTGATCCTGTCCTACGCCGCCAAGTTCGCCTCTGCCTTCTACGGCCCGTACCGCGACGCGGTCGGCTCGGCGAAGATGCTGACGGGCGACAAGAAGACCTATCAGATGGACTACGCCAACTCGGACGAGGCCCTGAAGGAGGTCGCGATGGACATTTCCGAAGGCGCCGACATGGTCATGGTCAAGCCGGGCATGCCCTATCTCGACATCGTCCAGCGCGTCTCCGAGACCTTCAAAATCCCGACCTTCGCCTACCAGGTCAGCGGCGAATACGCGATGATGCAGGCCTCCATCGCCAACGGCTGGCTGGATCAGGACCGCGCCATTCTGGAGACCCTGCACGGCTTCAAGCGCGCGGGCTGCGCGGGCGTCCTCTCCTACTTTGCGCCCCAGGCCGCGAGACTGCTGGGCCGCTAACAGCAAAGCTCCTTCGCCAAATCTTCACCCGCCCCCGGCCACAGACTCGGGCGAAGGGAAGACGATGACGGCAGTTTCGTGCTTGCGGGTCATGGTGGACGCAAATCGCACCGATTTGCCTGCGGAGACGCTCGGCCCGCTCGTCGCCAAATACACGACCATCTTTCTCGAGGTCCGCTGGGTTCGTCCCCGCACCGCCGACCAGTTGACCCACTACTGCTACCTGCTCAGTGATCCGCGCTCGGCTGAGCTCGACACCGTCGAGCTCGCCCATCTGGCCACCGAGCTTCAGGAGCGGCTGTTCGGCACCGGTGTCGAGGACGCGGTGAAACTGGTCCTGTTCGAGGGCGAGACGGAAGCCGTCCGCGCCTTCACCGCCTCGTCCGCCGAAGAGGTGGTTCTAGCCATGGAGGACCCGGGTCGCCTGCCGAAGGGCGGACGGCTGCGTCGCATCGCGGCGGACGGATCGCTGGTCGATGTCCCCGAGGACGCCCGCGCGCCGAAGGGGCCCATCGACGACTTCAACTTCGGGCCGTCGATCGACGGGGCCCAGGGCATCTACTTTCCCCGGGGCCACGCCTTCGTCGGCGATGTCATCAGTTGCACCCCGTCCCGGGCGGCCACCTACTACAGCGCGGTCGACGGAGAGGAGCACCTGCCCCTCGACTCCGAATCGTTCGACGGCGGCTGCGTCCTGACGGCGCTGCGCTTCCTGCTCGATTTCCCGGTCACGACCCCGCTCTACGTACCGGTGTCGTTCTCGACCCTCGTCCGCCCGACCCAGCGCGCCCACTACGTCGAGCTTCTCGGCATACTCCCCGCCGAGACTCGCACCCGGCTGGCCGCCACCGTCTACGACGTCCCTCGCGCGCCGTCGTTCCAGTCGCTCAAGGTCATCCATGAGACCTTGCGAGGCCATTTCGCCAGCCTCGACCTTCGCACACAGGATCCGGAGTTCGAGGTCAGGCAACTGGTCGAGCAGACGGTCACCAGTGTCACCCTGGTCCTTCCCAACGCCAGCCAGGAGGTGCGCACGGCCGCGATGAGGCGCTTCGCCGCTCATGCGCCGGAATACAGACGCCGACGCATCTGGCCGGGGCTGACCAACGTCCGGTATCGAGCCGAGCGTGAACTGGCGGTCGGCCTCGGCTTCCCGTTCCTGACCGGGCCGGGCATCTGCCGTCTGCAAAGCCGGCCTGTCGGCAGCCGCGCCTGGGACCTCGCTGCCCTGCCGATTCTATCGCTGGATCGCACGCAGGCTGACGCCGATGCGTCCTCCCGCATCCTTCACTTGACCTGATCGACCTCTGTTCGGCAGAAATGGGTTAACGCACGCGCCGGAGACTGAGCGATGGGATTCCTGTGGTTTGGTCGCAAGACGCGATTGCGTCCGTATGCTGTCGTCGCCTCGCCCCAACCGCCCGCCTCGCCTCTCCAACCCGTCCTGAGCGTCGAGCCCGAACCCGCGCCCGAGCCGGTCGTCGCTACCGCGCCGACGCCCGACGAAGCCCTGCAGCTCCTGAAGGACGGCAACGCCGCCTTCGTCTCCGGCATGACCAGCCTCGGCCACGTCACCGCCCATGATCTGGAGCCGCTTCAGGGCGGCCAGCATCCGATCGCCGTCATCGTCGGCTGCGCCGACAGCCGCACCCCGCCCACCATCCTGTTCAACCAGGGCCTCGGGCAGCTCTTCATCATCCGGGTCGCGGGCAACACCGTGGATCGACGGGGCCTCGCCTCCATCGTCTATGCGGTGAAGCATCTGAAGGCGCCCCTGGTCGTCGTCATGGGCCACTCCGGCTGCGGCGCAGTCGCGGCGGCCGAGGCCATCGTCGACGGCGCGCCACTGGATCCCTCGCTGGAGGAGATGATCGTGCCTATCATCCCCGCCGTGCTCGCCGCGCGTCGGACGTCGCCCGCCGACCCCGCCCGCGCCGCGGTCGAGGAAAACGCCCGCTGGGTGGCCCGGAAACTGAACTCCGCCGACGGCGCCCTTGCCGATGCGGTCGAGGCCGGCACGGTCAGGATCGTCGCCGCCGTCAAGGACATGACCACGGGCCGCGTCGACTTCTACGAGTGAGGCGCTAGGCTGTCCCGATGTTGAGACGCGCCTTCCTCCTCGCCGCCCTGACCGCCGGTCTCGCCGGCCCCGCCCTCGCCCAGGACGCCCCCGCGCCCGCCCTGCCGCACGTGCAGATGGAAACCTCGGCCGGCCGCATCGTCATCGAGGTCGAGATCACCAAGGCCCCGATCACGGCCGCCAACTTCCTTAAATATGTCGACGAGCACCGCTTCGACGGCGCGACCTTCTATCGGGCCATGCAGTCCGGCCCCGGCATGGGTCTGGTCCAGGGCGGGGTGAACAACGATCCCGAGCGGGTCTTGCCGCCCATCGCCCACGAGCCGACCAGCCAGACGGGCCTCAGTCATATCGACGGCGCCGTCTCGATGGCCCGCTATGCGCCGGGCACGGCGACCGGCGACTTCTTCGTCTCGGTCGGCCCGACCCTGTCCTACGACGCGGGCCGTTCCTTCTCGGTCGATCCCGACGGCTTCGCCGTCTTCGGTCGGGTGGTTCAGGGTATGGACGTCGTCCGCGCCATCCTTGCCAGCCCCACCTCCCCGACCGAGGGCGAGGGCTTCATGCGCGGCCAGATGCTGGAGCCGAAGATCACCATCGTTCAGGCCTGGCGGGAACAGGTCGTTCCTTGATGAAGCGCTTGTTCGCCGCCCTGCCGCTGGCGGCCGCCTGTCTCGCCGCGCCCGGCTTCGCCCAGGATCGCAACCTCGACTTCGCCGCCCGCGCCGCTGCTCTCTACACTGAGGCCCCCGACATCGAGCAGTGTCGTGCGGGCCGTCTGAGGCCCGAGGTCATCACGACCCTGACCGCCAGGGTCAATGAGGTTCGCGCCCTGCATGGCCTCGCCCCCGTGACCTCCGAACCGGCGGCGGAGGACACCGCCGTCGCCGCCGCCCTCGTCTTCGCCGCCAACGGCAGCCTGTCGCACTATCCCGGCAGTTGGTGGCGCTGCTTCAGCGAAGCCGGCGCCACGGGCGCGCGACTGAGCAACATCTTCGGCGGCCTGGCGTCCGAGAGGCTGATCTTCGTCTCGATGGACGAGATGGTCACGGGCTGGATGACCGATGTCCGCCACATGAACCCGGGCAGCATCGGGCACAGACGCTGGCTTCTGGATCCCTTCCTCGCCTCGATCAGCTTCGGCCGGGTCGCCGGCATCCTGCCAGACGGACGGCGAACGGACGGCGCCGCCCTGCGTGTGATCGGCAGCAACCGCATCGTGCCAGCGCCCATCGAGGGCGGCTTCATCGCATACCCCTTCGGCGACTACCCGGCCCGCTTCTGGGACCCGCGCGCCCTGCTCTCCTTCTCCGTCCTCGTCGACCTCCGCGACAAGACGTCCAGCGAACAGGTCGATTACGCCCGGGCCCAGGTTTCGGTGCGCCAGAGAGGCGGCTCCGCAATCGAGGTCGGTCGCGTGTCGTTCGACAACAACGCCTACGGTCTGCCGAACAGTCTGCAGTTCGCCGCCGAGGGCCTGCAGCCGGGCGCCACCTATGACGTCGCGATCCGCAACGTCAGCGTCCAGGGCCAGTCCAAAGACTTCGCCTGGTCGTTCCGGATCACGCCCTAGGGCTCGCTGCGCGCCAGCAGGGCGACCAGATCGTCCTTCCAGAACCGCGCCCAGGTGTGGGTGCCGTGACCCTTGCCGTCGAGACTGTTGGGGATCAGCCGATAGGTCCCGTTGGCGATCCGCGGCGCGAACCGTTCGGCCAGACCCAGCTCCGGCGGATTGATGAAGTCGTCGGCCGAGTTGATCCACGTCACCGGCGCGGTGATCCGTTCCAGCCCCGCCGAGGGATCGTAGTCCCAGGACGCATTGACCTGATACCAGAAGTCGTTGGCGTCCAGCGTCGGCAGCCGTCGCTCCAGCTGGGTCGCCAGATAGCCGTCGACGGCCTCGGGCGTGGCCAGGTCCTGGTGCATCGGCATCACCGCCCCGCCGGCCAGCAGCAGCAGGTCCACCGCCGTCCTCAGCCCCTGCACGGGCTGTTCGACATAGTCGCCGCCGCGCCAGGCCGGATCGGCCCGGATGGCGTCCTTGACCATCGAGCGCCACAGCCGGTTGCGGCCGACGATCTCGGTCGGGATACAGGCCATCGGCATCAGGGCGTCGGCGAAATCGGGATGCGCCTCGCCCCAGACGAAGGCGTGCATACAGCCCATCGAGGTGCCGAGGATCAGCCGCAGGTGATCGACATCCAGCCCCTCGACCAGCATCCGCCGCTGGGCCTCGACCATCTCGTTGTAGCCATACTCGGGGAACCGCGCCCGCAGCCCGTCGCTGGGCTTCGACGACCCGCCATGGCCCAGACCGTCGGGCATGATCACATAGTAGCGGGTCACATCCAGCGGCTGGCCCGGTCCGAACAGCTCGCCCGCAAACTGCGGAGACAGGAAGGTCGCGCCCGTCCCGCCCGTGCCGTGCAGCAGCATCACCGCATTGGTTACGTGGCCGCTCGCATCCCGCCGGGGCTCGCCCAGCGTCCGGTAGTGCATCCGCGCGTTCATCAGGGTCTCGCCCCGCGCCATCGGCAGGTCGCCGATCGCGACATCGCCCTCGGCCGGCGTCCATATCTGCGGGGCCTGGGCATGCGCCTGACCGCACCAGACGAGCAGCACAACGAGCATCATGGCGACACGCAGGCTCATCGTCGTTCTCCAGCAAATCGTTTGGACTCAAGCCGTCCAGAGTGCATCTTGGGTGCAACAGGATAAAGCTGCAAAATCAGTCGCTTATGCTATCTTTCTCAGCGATTTGGACTTTCTGGACTCGGCTTTTTCGAGTCCAATCCGCCTCAGGGCTTTAGCCGCGCCTTCAGGCTCGACGTATCCCAGCGGTTCCCGCCCATGGCCTGGACCTCGGAATAGAACTGATCGACCAAGGCCGTCAGCGACAGCACCGCCCCGTTCGCCCGCGCCTCGTCCAGCACCAGCCCCAGATCCTTGCGCATCCAGTCGACGGCGAAGCCGAACTCGAACTCGCCCTTCGCCGCCGTCTTCCAGCGATTGTCCATCTGCCACGATTGGGCCGCCCCCTTGGACACGGCGTCATAGGCGGCGTCGGTATCGAGCCCAGCCACCTTGGCGAAATGCACCGCCTCGGCCAGACCCTGGACCACACCCGCGATGGCGATCTGGTTCACCATCTTCGTCAGCTGGCCCGAGCCCGAAGGCCCCATGTGCTGGATCGCCTTGGAATAGGCCATGACCGCCGGCCGAGCGGTCTCCAGCGCCTCCGCGTCGCCGCCCGCCATGACGCTGAGCTGGCCGTTCTCGGCCCCCGCCTGCCCGCCCGACACCGGCGCATCGATGAAGGCCACACCCGAGGCGGCGCACAGCTCGCTCATCTCCCGCGCCACCTTCGCCGAGGTCGTGGTGTGATCCACGATGACGGCGCCCGCCTTCAGCGCAGCGAGCGCCTCGCCCACGACCTGACGCACGTCGTCGTCGTTGCCGACGCACAGGACCAGCACGTCTGCACCCGTCGCCGCCTCGGCCACGGTCCCGGCGAACATACCGCCGTTCGCCTCGGCCCAGACCCGCGCCTTGTCCGGCGACCGGTTGTAGCCCGCAACCTCATGCCCGGCCTTGACCAGATGGCGCGCCATAGGCCCGCCCATGACGCCCAGCCCGGCGAAACCGATCCTCATGCCGTATGCCCCCCCGCCACCCCGTAGCGTCCGCGGAAGTAGGTCAGGGTCGCCGCGTCGGAGGACTCGAAGCCCGCGACCTCGCCAATGATCATCATATGGTCGCCCATCTGCACCCGGTCGTGGGTCTTGCAGTCAAAGCGCGCCGCGGCGGCCCCCAGCCTCGGCGGCGCATCCCCGACCCGCTGGAACTCGTGGTCCTCCATCAGGCCGATTCCCTTGGCGAAGCGGCGGGCCAGGGCCTCCGACTGGGCATCCAGCACGTGGATCGAGAACCGTTCGGCCTCGCAGAAGGCATGCCAGCGCTCCGACCGCTCATCAAGGCACCACAGGATGAGGCGCGGCGTCAGCGAGATCGAGGTGAAGGAGTTGATCGTGATCCCGAGCGGCCCCAGCGAACTGTCGGCCGTCACCACGCAGACCCCGGTCGCGAAGGCGCCCAGCGCCTTGCGATAGGCCGTCACGTCGCCCCCGGCGACCTCATCGGGAAGGGATTCAAGGCTCACCTGACGGACCTAGGCGACCCCGCTCACCGAGGCAACCGGCGTCAAAGCCACAGACGCATCGCAGCCATCGAGATCGGCCCATCCTTCTGGGCTGTGTTGGAGGTGTAGCTGAGCTGCGTCTCCCTCGATCCGCAGGTGCATCGGAACCGCCCGGACCGGCCGGAGACCGGCCAGAAGCGCCGCGACCCGAACACCGGACGCGGGTCCATCAGCGCCGCCCGCTCGCATCCCTTTGCCGCGCAGGCCACGACCAGTCGCGCGCCCGGCTCCCCCCGGTTTCGCGGCTCGTAGAAGTCGGTACGGATGTCACGCATGTCGGGCTCCCTCGCGCCACCGAACCACGCTCCACCGCCGGCCTCAAGCCAAATGTTTCCTCTTTGTTCTGGCCCTGTGGATCGCGACCGCGGTCACGCCAGATCGCGCAGCACCGCCGGGATCAACCCCGGCAGATCCTCCGCCGTCAGACCCGGCCCGAACCGCCCGGCCGCATCCGCATGCATCCACACGGCGGCCGACGCCGCCTCGAAGGCCTCCATCTTCTGCGCCATCAGCCCGCCGATCAGCCCGGCCAGCACATCGCCGCTGCCCGCCGTCGCCAGCCAGGGGGAACCGTTCCCGTTGATCCTGCATCGCCCGTCCGGGGCGGCGATCACCGTCTCCCGCCCTTTCAGGACCACGTACGCCCCGCTGAGCCGCGCCGCCTCGACAGCCGCGACTTCCCGCCCCTGCCCCAGCAGGCCCGGAAACACCCGTTCGAACTCGCCCTCGTGCGGTGTGATCACGTCGGCTGCGTCCAGACAGGCGAACAGCGCCTCCGCGCGACCCTTGAACAGCGTCAGCGCATCCGCATCGACGACCAGCGCCGCCCCGGTCCCCGCCAGCGCCTTGAGGTTCTGCGCCGTCGCCTCGGTCAGCCCCGCCGCCGGTCCGATCACCACGCAATCCAGCGGTCCGGCCAGTTCCGCCAAGGCCTCCGGCGTGTCGAAGTCCGACACCATCACCGCCTCGACCGCCCCCGCAATCACCGGCCCGGCGTCCGGCGGACACAGGATCCTGACCAGACCGGCCCCGACCCTCAGACCCGCCCGCGCCGCCAGCCGCGCCGCTCCGGTGTGCAGCATTGCGCCCGACACCACGCCCAGCCGTCCGCGCTGATGCTTGTGCGCATCCGGCCCGGGCCACGGCAGGTCGGCGCGCCACAGGGTCGGGTCGTTGGTTTCGCTCATGCTTCCCTCAACGCGCTTCGGTGACGAAAATGCAAATCGCCCCTTGCCTTATGCTGCGATGCGATGTCCCTTTGGTTCCCGAGCGTCTGGCCCACCTGATGCCGCCTCGGGGTCGCCCATGAAGAAGATCGAAGCCGTCATCAAGCCGTTCAAGCTCGACGACGTGAAGGAAGCGCTCCAGGACATCGGAGTGCAGGGTATGACTGTGCTGGAGGCCAAGGGATACGGCCGCCAGAAGGGTCACTCCGAACTCTATCGTGGCGCCGAGTACGTCATCGACTTCCTGCCGAAGATCAAGATCGAGGTGGTCGTCGCCGACGACCTCGCCCCGGCCGTGGTCGAGGCCATCCAGACCGCAGCTCGCACCGGGAAGATCGGTGACGGCAAGATCTTCGTCTCCGACGTGATCGACGTCATCCGCATCCGCACCGGCGAAACCGGCGCCCAGGCCGTCTAGGCCTGAGCGTCGTCAGTAACGCTTCCTCCCCAGAAGAAACGAAAAAGGATCATCGACTATGAGCACGGCCAAGAAAATCCTGCAGGAGATCAAGGACAAGGACGTGAAATACGTCGACGTCCGCTTCACCGACACCAAGGGTCGCCTGCAGCACGTCACCTTCGACATCGACCTCGTCGACGAGGAGTTCCTCGAAGAGGGCACCATGTTCGACGGCTCCTCGATCGCCGGCTGGAAGGCGATCAACGAGAGCGACATGCTGCTGATGCCGGACCTGACAACGGCCTACATCGATCCCTTCTACCAGCAGACCACGATGTTCCTGTTCTGCGACGTCATGAACCCGGACACCGGCGAACCCTACAACCGCGACAGCCGCTCGATGGCGAAGAAGGCTCTGGCCTATGTCCAGTCCTCGGGCGTGGGCGATCAGGTCTATTTCGGCCCGGAAGCCGAGTTCTTCATCTTCGACGATGTCCGCTGGAACACCCAGCCGCACAACACCGGCTACAGCTATGATTCGATCGAGCTGCCGGCCAACACGGGCTCGGAATACACCGAGGGCAACATGGGCCACCGCCCGGGCCCCAAGGGCGGCTACTTCCCCGTCAACCCGGTCGATTCGGGCCAGGACCTGCGCGGCGAGATGCTGGGCGTCATGCGCGACCTCGGCCTCAACCCCGAGAAGCATCACCACGAGGTGGCCCCGGCCCAGCACGAACTCGGCCTGAAGTTCTCGGACCTGCTGACCATGGCCGACCGCCTTCAGCTGTATAAGTACGTGATCCACAACGTGGCCGCGGCCTACGGCAAGTCGGCGACCTTCATGGCCAAGCCCATGTTCGCCGACAACGGCTCGGGCATGCACGTCCACATGTCGATCTGGAAGGACGGCAAGCCCCAGTTCGCCGGCGACAAGTACGCCGGCCTGTCGCAACAATGTCTGTGGTACATCGGCGGCATCATCAAGCACGCCAAGGCCATCAACGCCTTCGCGAACTCGACCACCAACTCCTACAAGCGTCTGGTGCCCGGCTACGAAGCCCCGGTGAAACTGGCCTACTCGGCCCGCAACCGTTCGGCCTCGATCCGTATCCCGCACACCTCGAACCCCAAGGCCAAGCGTCTGGAAGCCCGCTTCCCCGACCCGATGGGCAACCCCTATCTGACCTTCGTGGCCCTGCTCATGGCCGGCCTCGACGGGATCGAGAACCAGATCGATCCGGGCGGTCCCGCCGACAAGAACCTCTACGACCTGCCGCCGGAAGAGCGCCACTCGATCCCCGAGGTCTGCGGCTCGCTCAAGGAAGCACTCGAGAGCCTCGACAAGGACCGCGCCTTCCTCAAGAAGGGCGGCGTCATGGATGACGACTTCATCGACAGCTACATCGAGCTGAAGATGGAAGAGGTCATGCGCCTGGCCCTCCACCCGCACCCGGTCGAGTTTGACATGTACTACAGCTGCTGATCGGATCGCCGGATCGCAACGAGAGGGGCCGGACGGCGACGTCCGGCCCTTTTTGCTTCAGGGTCGGAGCGTGAAGACGCTCGGCACGTCACATCGCCATGCCCGTAGCCGGGCCGTGATGAGGAAAGCCTCAACCTGAGACAGCACCCCGATCGTTGCGGCGACGCCGAAAAGGGGTTGAAGGCGACCGGTCACGAAAGCCGTCCCCACGAAGAGCCAGAGCGCCAGTCCGAACGCCTTCGAAAGATAGTGATGCGGCGACGCCTCCCGCCCGAACCGGTAGAAGCTGAAGCCGTGGTTCGCGGCCTCTAGAGCGACAAAGAGCGCGATGGCGGGGCAAAGCACCGCCAGCCAGTCGGGCCGGGAGACAATCAAGGCGCCGAACGCACACGCCCAAAACGCGACGTCGGCTCGACTGTCCCATGTCCGCAGCGCTGGCGTGGACACATTCCAACGGCGTGCCAGCACACCATCGAAGATATCGGACAGCACCCCAAGCGAGAGCAAAACGGCACAGGCCCCGTCCTCTCCCGCAAGCGCAAGTCCCACCAGTCCTGGCCCCGCCGCGACGCGGAGCAAAACCAGACTCCAGGGGACGGCACGGCGGAATCCGATCAAGCGGCCGCCAAACCGTCCGCATCTTCATCCTTCTTGCGACGCAGTTCGATCAGCCGCACGCACCAGATCGAAACCTCGTAGAGCAGCACCAGAGGGATCGCGAGCATCAGCTGACTGATGGGGTCCGGCGGCGTCACGACGGCGGCCAGAACGACCACGGCGACGATGGCGTAGCGACGCCCCTCGCTCATCAGCTTGGAACTGATCAGGCCCGCCATGCCCAGCAGGGTCGTCACGACCGGCAGCTGGAAGCACAGGCCGAACGCAAGGATCAGGGATGTCACCAGATTCAGATAGTCCGAGATCTTGGTCGTCAGCAGGACGGTGATGCCTTCGCTGGAGATCTGCTGGCTCAGGGAGAACAGCATCACGAACGGCAGCATGACGTAATAGACCAACGCCCCGCCGAGGCAGAACATGACCGGCGTCGCGATCAGGAAAGGCAGGAAAGCACCCTTCTCGTTGCGATACAGGCCCGGCGCCACGAAGGCGTAGAGTTGATAGGCGAGGATCGGGAAGGCCAGGACGATGGCGCCGAACCCGGCGATCTTCATCTTGGTGAACAGCTGCTCCAGCGGTGCCGTCGCGATCAGCGAAACCGCAGCCAGTCCGCCCGGCGGGAACGGCCTCAGACCGGCGGTAATGGCCAGAAGGTCCAGCGGATTGGCGTGCTCGCCCTTGGCCACGGCGGCGGCGTGAACGGCGGCGGCGGCCTGGAACGGCTTGATCAGTTCGATCTGCAGCTGCGCCGCGAAGAAGAAGCACAGCAGGAAGGCCAGACAGAAGGCCGCGACGGACCACATCAGCCGCCCGCGCAGCTCGATCAGATGTTCCATCAACGGCGCCCGCGACGCCTCGATCTCGGCTTCGTCGCGGTCGGTCATAGGTCGAGCTTGGAGTTACGCGGCGCGCGGGGTTTGACCGGCTTGGGTGTGGCGGTCTTGGCGGGCGACTTGGCGGCAGGCTTCGCGCGCGGCTTGGTCGCCGGGGCGGAGGCGACCTTGGCTGTCGCCGCACGCAGCTTGCGCGCCTTCGCCGCGGTGGCCGGCACGGTCGTCACGATCGGAGGCGTGGTCGAAGGTTCCGGAAACTCCGGCTGATCCAGCATCACCGCACGCGGCGGCGGCTCGACATAAGTGGGGGCCTCCAGCTCGGCCTTGATGTCCTTGAAGGCGGCGTTGGCCTCGTCGCCGAGACGGACCATCCCCTGCCCCACCGGTCCCTGACCGTCACGCAGGGCCTGGACTTCCTTGCGCAACTCGTCGAGCTCCGACTGGCGGGCCATGTCTTCGAAGCTGGCGCGGAACTCGTTGGCCATGCCGCGCGCCTTGGCGACCATCTTGCCGAGCTGGCGCAGCATTCCGGGCAGCCGTTCGGGTCCGACGACCACGAGCGCCACGATGCCGATCACCAGATATTCGAGGCCCCCGATCCCGGGGCCAAGGCCGCCCATGCGTCAGGCTCTTTCCCGAACCGGACCTAGCGCTTCAGCTCTTCCTTTTCCGCGTCGGTGCGCGGCAGGCTGGACACGCCATCGGACGGACCGGCCTTGTCGTCGTCCTTGAGGCCCTCGCGGAAGGCCTTGATGCCCTTGGCGGCGTCGCCCATCAGGTTCGAGATCTTGCCCTTGCCGCCGAACAGCAGGGCGGCGACGACGATGACGATGGCCCAATGCCAGATGCTGAAGCTGCCCACGGAAAGACTCTCCTCGAACGGGCCGAAAGCGGCCCGCGTCAAACATACGGTCCCTATAGTCCAGCGGATGGCGACGCGCCAAGGGAACCTGTAAGTCCGCGCGAATGAGTCACGTCACAATCCACACCGACGGCGCCTGCAAGGGCAATCCGGGCCCTGGCGGATGGGGCGCCATTCTTCAGGCGTCCGGCAAGACCAAGGAGCTGTGCGGCGGCGAACCGCTGACCACCAACAACCGCATGGAGCTGACCGCCGCCATCATGGCGCTGGAGGCCCTGACCCGGCCCTGCAAGATCGACCTCCATACCGACAGCAAATACGTGATGGACGGCATCACCGGCTGGATCCACGGCTGGAAGGCGCGCGGCTGGAAGACGGCCGACAAGAAGCCGGTCAAGAACGACGACCTGTGGAAGCGCCTCGACGTCGCCCGCTCCCGGCACGAGGTAAAGTGGCACTGGGTCAAGGGTCACGCCGGCCACGCGCTCAACGAACGCGCGGATCAGCTGGCGAATCTCGGCATCGACCGAATGCGCGCCGCCAAGGCCTGACGTTTCCCGACGACCGCCGAACGACGTCTTGCCGCAACGCCCGGGATCAGGTCAGGTCGCCGCATGACCGAAGTGACCCCGATTCCACCCGAAACCGATCCGATCGAGAACGGCTCCAAGGGCAAGACCCAGCGGGTCTCCGTCGAGGGCACGATCGCCTCCGTCTCGGCCATCTCCGCCATGATCGTCGCCGCGGCGTCAATGTTCACCGCCGTCCAGGCGCTGGATGTCTCGCGCACGGCAGCCAGGCAGAAGATCTTCGAGACACAGCTGTCGACCTGCCTGCAGTTCAGTGAGCTGACCGCACGCGCCGCTTCCGACAGCGAGAAGGCCGCAGCCCTGACCGAGGGACCGATCGACGACGACGCGCGCGCGGAGATCACCGCGCGCCTCGAGGCCGGCGACGCCGTTTCCACGTCGATCTACCAACAGTACCTGCAGATGACGATGGTCTTCCCCGACGAGATCAGCGACGCCGCCTATGCCGCCAGCGAGAAGCGGGTGGCGCTCTACAACAAGCAGGTTGAGGTTCTGGACGCCGGCGTCGTCACGGCTCAGGACATCGCCGAACTCGAACGGCTGGCCGGGGCGGAAACCGACCAGTTGAACGCCGCCTCAGGCGCCTGTCGCGATGAGGTCGGCGCGGTCGCCGGCATCGGCTGACCGGTCACGCCTCCCGGCGGACCTTCAGCGACGGACCTTCCAGCCTATCAACAACGACGCTGTCGCCCACGGGCGGGGCGTCGCCGTCGATCAGAGCCACCCATTCGGCGCCCGAGACAAAGACCCGCCCCCGCCCCTCCACGAACGCCTGAACCACCCGGGCGCGCTGGCCGATGAGGCGCAGGTCGCGGTCGTTGATGTCCGGATGGTCGTCGGGGTTCACGCGCTGGATCAGGCGGCGCGACAGGGCGGTCGCCGCTATCGTCAGCACGGCGAACAGCCCGACCTCGACGGCCAGCCCCATGCGCAGGCCCAGCGCGGTCAGAACCGCGACCACCCCCGCCGCGACCGCAGGCCAAAGCAGCCACTCGGTCGACAGCGCCGCCTCCACGGCCAGCAGCAGCACGCCGACGGCGAGCCAGATCCAGAACGGCTGGGTCGCGTAGAGGTCGAGGATGGCATCCATGGTCAGTCCTCCCTCAGGTCGTCGGCGGCACAGATGCCGCCCGGCTGGCACGCGTCGGCGCGGCCGCGGGCGGGCGCGGCATGTCCTGCTGGTCCTTCGCCAGGCCGACCAGCTGCCCGATGCCCGCGAGGGTGCCGACGAGGCTGCCCATCTCTGCGGGCACGATAACCGTCTTGGCCGTCGGGTTGCGGGCCAGTTCGGCGAAGGCCTCGACGTATTTCTGGGCGACGAAGTAGTTAATGGCGTTGACGTCGCCGCGCGCGATGGCTTCGGACACCATGGCGGTCGCCTTGGCCTCGGCCTCGGCGGCGCGCTCGCGGGCCTCGGCGTCGCGGAAGGCGGCCTCCTTGCGGCCTTCCGACTCCAGGATCGCCGCCTGCTTAGCGCCCTCGGCGCGGGCGATGGCGGCCTGTTTCTCGCCCTCGGCCTCGGTGATGACGGCACGGCGTTCACGCTCGGCCTTCATCTGGCGGGCCATGGCGTTGGTGATGTCGACCGGCGGGGTCAGGTCCTTGATCTCGATCCGGTTGACCTTGACGCCCCACGGCTCGGTCGCCGCGTCAATCACTGTCAGCAGACGCGAGTTGATGTTGTCTCGCTGGAACAGGACCTCGTCCAGGTCCATCGAGCCGACCACGGTGCGCAGGTTGGTCGAGCACAGCTGGGTGATCGCGTAAGGCAGGTTCTCGACCCGATAGGCCGCGCTGGGCGCATCCATGACCTGGATGAAGACGATGGCGTCGACCTTCACCATGGCGTTGTCCTTGGTGATGACCTCCTGCTGGGGCACGTCGAGGACCTGCTCCATCATGTTCATGCGCCGACCGATCCGCTCCACGAAGGGGATCAGAATGCTGATGCCGGGTTTCAGGGTCTTGGTGTATTTGCCGAACCGCTCGACCGTCAGTTCGCGGCCTTGGGGCACGATCTTGACGATGCTGAAGACGAAGATGACTGCGAAAACCAGCAGCACAACGGCGAAATAGGGCATTCGGGATCCTCCTGGTCGCGAAGCTACCCCGCCCCGCCGGTTCACGCCACAAACGAAAACGGCGGCCCCCTCCCGGGAGCCGCCGCGTCGCAAAAGGTGGGTCGGAAGATTACTCTTCCTCTTCCTCTTCCTCTTCCTCGTCGCCTTCTTCGTCTTCTTCTTCCTCGTCGCCTTCTTCTTCGTCTTCCTCGTCTTCGTCTTCTTCCTCGTCTTCGCTCGGATCTTCTTCATCGACGTCGTCGTCTTCGACGTCCATGTCGCCCCCTTCGCAGAGGTCGATGTCGTAAAGCTCTTCGGTATCGCCGTCCTCGTAGGTGGCCATCACGTCCTGGACGCAGTCGTCGCCGACGTCGAAGGTCACTTCAACGCCGTCGCCCGGTGCGATTTCTTCGTCCAGCAGGTTGTCGCCGAAGTCCTCGACGGACGTTCCGGAGATCGCCAGTTCGGTGATGGCGACTTCGCCGGAGTTGGTGACGGTCATCGTGGCCTGCGCCATGGCGCCGGTCGCGAACAGGATGGCGGCGGTCGAGGCCGCCATGAACAGTTTGGTCTTCATCTGTGTAGTCCCCCCAAGGCCGGCGGGATGCCGGCCGAAGTTAAAAGAGAGCGACCCAGGACAGAATCGTCCGAGCCGTCGTCAAAATGTGTCGGCTTTGCAGCGCTCTTAGGTAAGTGACGGGACCTGACAGTGCCGTCAAGCTTGCCGAAACATGACGGCCCGGGTGATGACGCGCCGCGTTTCGTTCCAAGCCACGGCGGCCAATGCCGCCTCTACTGGCAGGAAGACGGCCTCGGCAGCATCGTCACCCGCGACGGGCTCCCCGCCCGTCCATTCCGCGACGTAGTCGATCAGCACATAGTGTCGCCCCGCCTCGGGGAAGATGCCGTCCACGACATCGACAAGGCCGAGAATGCGCGCTTCCACGCCTGTCTCCTCGCGTAGTTCGCGCAGAGCCGCATCGACCGCCCGCTCGCCGGGCTCAATGCGGCCGCCCGGCAGGCTCCATTCGCCGATGCGCGGCGGGGTCCCCCGCCGGATCAGCAGAACCTCGTCGCCGCGAAGGCAGACAACGCCGACGGCGGGCACGGGGGTCAGGGAGGAATCGCTCATGAGGCGGACTCTAGCCCCTCTTTTGACTGGCATGTGCGGCCACGCTTTGAGACAAGATGACATGGCCCCTCCCTCCCCCGCCGCCCTCGACGAATTGAAAGCCGTGCTCGGCCCGTCCGGCTGGACAGAAGACCCGGCAGAGATCGCGCCCTGGGTCGGCGAATGGCGCAACAAATGGACAGGGCATACGCCCCTGATGCTCAAGCCGGGTTCGACGGCAGACGTCGCCCGCGCGGTGGAAATTTGCGCTCGCCATGGCGTCGGCATTACCCCCCAGGGCGGTGGCACCGGCCTTGTCGGCGGCCAGGTGCCTTTCGGCGAGGTCCTCCTGACGACGCGGCGCCTGCGCGCGGTGCGCGACGTGACGCCGCTGGACGACGCCATGACGGTCGAGGCCGGGATCACCCTGCTGGAGGCACAGCAGCTGGCGACCAAAGCGGACCGCTTCTTCCCCCTCAGCCTCGCGGCGGAGGGTACGGCGACGATCGGCGGCGTGATCTCCACCAATGCCGGCGGCACGGCCGTCCTGCGCTACGGCATGATGCGCGACCTGGTGCTGGGCATTGAGGCCGTCATGCCCGACGGCCAGCTTTTCAACGGCCTGAAGCGGCTGAGGAAGGACAACACCGGCTACGATCTGAAACAGCTGCTCATCGGCGCCGAGGGCACCCTCGGCGTGGTCACGGCCGCAACCCTCAAGCTGTTCCCGATCATGCGCAGCCGCGCCACGGCCGTCGTCGGTCTGGCCAGCGCCCATTCGGCCATTCAGCTCCTGGCGCGCGCCAAGGCCGAGACCGGCGGCGGGGTCGAGGCGTTCGAGCTGATGAAGCGGATCGGAGTCGAGTTCGCCATCAAACACATTCCCGGCGTCCGCGAACCGCTCGACAGCGTCCAGCCTTGGTACGCCCTGATCGAACTGACCTCCGGCGAACCCGGCGCCGCCGAGGCCGGGATGGAGCGCATCCTGACCGCCGCCTTCGAGGAAGACCTGATCACCGACGCCGCTATCGCCCAGAACGAGACCCAGGTCCGCGACTTCTGGAAGCTGCGCGAGGAGCAGTCAGCCTCGCAACGGCCCGAGGGCGGCGGCTGGAAGCACGACGTCTCGGTCCCCGTCAGCCGGATCGCCGACTTCCTCGACGAGGCCACGGCCGCCGTCGAAGCCTTCGAACCCGGAGCCCGCGTCTCCGCCTTCGGCCACGTCGGCGACGGCAACATGCACTACGACATCCTGTGCCCGCCCGGCGGCGACCTGCAGGCCTTCCTCGGTCGCTGGGAGGCCGGATCGAAGGTCGTCCACGACGTCGTGGCCCGCTATGAAGGCTCGATCTCGGCGGAACACGGCCTGGGTCGCCTGAAGACCGACGAGGCCCGCCGCTACAAGTCGCCGCTTGAGATCTCGACCATGCAAGCGATCCGCAAGGCCATCGATCCCCAGCGGATCATGAATCCGGCGGTTCTGTTCTAGATCTCGCCCTTCAAACCGTCGTCGAACGCGCCTAAACCCGCGACGGACGAACGGAGCCCCCGCCCTTGTTGATCGTGCTTTCGCCCGCCAAGCGGCTGGATTTCACAGAACCCCCGCATGACGTCGCGGCCACGCATCGGCGTTTCATCGACGACACGGCGACCCTGTCGAAGACCGCCCGCAACCAGACCCAGGCGGACCTGCGCCGGCTGATGGGCATTTCCACCGATCTGGCCAAGCTCAACCAGGCGCGGTTCAAGGCTTTCGATCCCGATGCGCTCGATACGGGCATCCAGGCCGCCTTCGCCTTCGCCGGCGACGTCTATCAGGGGCTGGAAGCCCGGACCCTGGACAAGGCCGGCCTCGCCTTCGCCCAGGATCATTTGCGAATCCTGTCCGGCCTCTACGGCCTTCTGCGTCCGCTGGACCGGATCCAGCCCTACAGACTTGAGATGGGCACCCGGCTGAAGACCCGGCGCGGATCCAGCCTCTATGATTTCTGGGGCGACCGGATCTCGAAACAGCTGAATGCCGACGCCGATGGGCAAACCGACCCGACCTTGGTGAACCTGGCCAGCCAGGAATATTTCGGCGCGGTCGACGCCAGGGCGCTGAAACTACCGGTCGTCACGCCGCATTTCCGGGAAGAGAAGGACGGCGAGAGCCGCATCATCTCCTTTTTCGCCAAGAAGGCGCGCGGGACCATGACCCGGTTCGCCATCGACGAGCGGATCGAAACCGCCGGCGATCTGAAGGCATTCGACCGCGACGGCTACCGCTTCCAGAAGGCAGCCTCGACCGAGACGGACTGGATATTCACCAGGCAGGGAAATTCCTGAGACCCGGGTCGCCTTCGCAGTCGCGAAAGGCTAGAGTCCCGGCAAACCAGAGACCCCGCGACGCGCTCGATCCGCGCGGACAGGGGCAAGAAGCGAGAGTGAACGACCCGATGTTTCAGTGGCCTGGCAAGAAGGACGGCTCGGAAACCGAGCGCCCCGTCTATCGCGATCCCAACGACCTCAAGGGCCAGGTGGCCGTCATCTCGGGCTCGACCTCCGGCATCGGCCTGGCCCTTGCCCGGGCGGTCGCCTCTCGTGGGGGAGACGTCGTCCTGAACGGCCTCGGCGATCCCTCGGAGATCGAGCGAATCCGCGCCGAGATGGAGGCCAGCTGCGGCGTCCGGGTGCGCTATCACGCCGCCAACATGCTCAAGGGCGACGAGGTCGCCGACATGGTGGCATACGCCAGACATCAGCTCGGCCGGCTGGACATCCTGGTCAACAACGCCGGAATCCAGCACGTCGAGGCGGTCGAGAAATTCCCGTCTGACCAGTGGGAGAAGATCATCGCGATCAACCTCTCCTCGACCTTCTACGCCACCCGCGCCGCCATCCCGATCATGAAGGCCCAGGGCCGCGGGCGGATCGTCAATGTCGCCTCGGCCCACGGTCTGGTCGCCAGCCCGTTCAAGTCAGCCTATGTCGCGGCCAAGCACGGCGTCCTCGGCTTCACCAAGACCGTCGCTCTGGAAGTCGCGCAGGACAACATCACCTGCAACGCCATCTGCCCCGGCTTCGTGGAAACTCCGATCGTCGAGAAGCAGATCGCGGATCAGGCCCGCACGCGCGGCATATCGAAGGAACAGGTGCTGAAGGATGTGATCCTGGCGGCTCAGCCGACCAAGCGGTTTGTCACCACCGACGAACTGGCCGGCATATTCCTCTATCTGGTCAGCGATCTGGGGGCCTCGGCCAACGGGGCCAGCTTCTCGATCGACGGCGGCTGGACCGCCCAATAGGACGACTGTCGGGGGACGATGGCGCTTTTCAAACGCAAGTCGACCCCGGCGCCCGCCGCGCCTGAATCGCCCGCCGGCGGTCGCCGCCCCATCTGTCTGGCGCTGCAGGGCGGGGGCGCGCACGGCGCCTTCCAGTGGGGCGTGCTCGACCGGCTTCTGGAAGCCGACATCGTCGACATTCAGGCCGTCACCGCTTCCTCCGCCGGAGCGATGAACGGGGCCGCGCTGGTGTCCGGCCTCGCCACCGGGGGCCCCGAAGGCGCTCGGCAGGCGCTGGACAAGCTGTGGCGAGAGACCAACCAGTCGGGCGGCAAGAACGTCTTCGGCGACACCTCGATCTGGTCCAATGCGCTCCAGCCGACCTGGCTGAAGGACTCGCCTTTGTGGCGCGCGTCGGAGACCCTGGCGATGTCGATGTCGCCGTATGAGTTCAATCCTTTCAACCACAATCCGCTGAAAAGGGTCCTGCAGGCCTCGATCGATTTCGAGGCTGTCCGCCACTCCGACGTGAAGTTCTTCGTCGCCGCCACGGCCGTCCGCCACGCGAAGAGCCGGGTCTTCACCTCGGCCGAGATCACCGATCAGGTCCTGCTGGCCTCCGCCTGCCTGCCGCACCTGTTCCAGGCGGTGGAGATCGACGGAGAGCCCTATTGGGACGGCGGCTATCTGGCCAATCCGCCTCTGTGGCCGCTCTTCTATCAGGACACGCCCGACGACGTGCTGCTGATCACGCTCAACGCCTTCGAGCGCGACGACACGCCGAAGGCCGCCGGCGACATCATGGACCGGCTGAACGAGGTGGTCTTCAACGCGCCTCTGGTCGCAGAGCTACGCGCTGTGGCCTTCGTTCAGGAGCTGATCGAGGAGGGCCGGCTGACCCCGTCCGCCCGCGACCAGTATCGGCACATTCTGATGCACGCGATCGAGGCGGACGGCTGGCTCGGCGACCTGTCTCTGGGGTCCAAGTTCAATACGGAGTGGACCTTCCTGAACGACCTCAAGAAGCGGGGTCGCGCGGCCGCCGACGAGTGGCTGGAGAGCTGCGCGGCGGAGGTCGGGGTGCGGTCAAGCGTGGATCTGCAGGCCCGGTTCGGCTGATCCACCCCCGCTTGCACTTTGGACTCCAGAAAATCGAGTCCAGCGAGTGCAACCGAACGATATCAAAATCTTGTAATAACAAGCTGATATCGGAAAAGAAGAAAAAGGCGCTTGAGTCTAACCCACGAAGCCCGCAGCGCGCTTGAGCCGGTCGTTTATTGCCTCACCCAGACCGACGAGGGGAATGTCCGCCACGGCGATGCCTGCGGGCTTCTCGCGGTCGGCAGCCCGCAGGAGTCGGAACAGGTTGGCGGCGGCTTCGCGAAGGTCGCCGGAAGGGCTCAGACTCCACCTCCCGGATCCGACGCCCGGTCCGAAGCCCAGGAATATTTCGTCCTCTCCGCCCGCGTCAGCACCGAGCCGCACGGGCGCCGAAGGCGCATAGTGGCGCGTCAGCCGGCCCGGCGAGCGATGCCCTTCGCCCGCTTCGTCCAGCGGCCCGACCAGGGCCTCGATCTCCTCGCGGGTCACCGATCCCGGCCGCAGGAGGGATACCCGGCCGCCCAGTACGGAGACGACCGTGCTCTCGACCCCGACGGCGCAGGGTCCGCCGTCCAGCGCGGCTGACGCGAACCCGCCAGTTTCGTCCATGGCGTCGGCGAAGGTCGTCGGGCTGGGCCGTCCCGAACGATTTGCCGAGGGCGCCACCACGGGCCCGCCGAAGGCGTCCAGCACGGCGCGTGCCCTCACATGGCCCGGCACGCGCACAGCGATGCTGTCCAGCCCGGCCCGCGCCAGGTCGCTGACCGCGATGGTGTCGCGACACGGCGCTACAAGGGTGAGCGGTCCCGGCCAGAAGGCCTCGGCCAGACGGCGCGCGGCGTCGTCGAAGACGGCGATCCGTTCGGCCGCCACGGCATCGGCGACGTGTGAAATCAGAGGGTTGAAGCGTGGTCTTCCCTTGGCCTCGAAGATTCTCGCGACTGCTTCTGCATTCCCCGCGTCCGCCGCCAGTCCATAGACCGTCTCGGTCGGCAGGATCAGAAGCTCGCCGGCCTTCAGCGCCGCGACGGCGCCCTCGACGCCGTTCAGCCGACCGGGCGCGTCGCCAGGGACACGTCCACCCTCACCTGTCGTCCGATCAGTCCGTTCCACGGTCCACGCGTTCCAATGCCGAAGGCCGCCCGATCCAGCGAGAAGCCGCCGGTCATCTGCGCCGTCCGCCCATCGCTGCGCAAGGTCGCGGGGAAGGTGACGGGTCGGGTGACGCCCTTCACCGTGATGTCGGCGTGCGCCGTGAAACGAGAGCCGACCGCCGGCTCCAGTCCGGTCAGGCGAAAGGCGATCCTGGGATAGCGGCTGCTGTCCAACAGCCCGGCCGCGGTCCGGGTCAGCCGTGGATCATCCATCCTCAGCGACGCCGCCTCGACCTCGATAGCCACCTGCGCCGTTTCGGGAGCCTCGGGATCGAAGCGGATATCGCCCGTCCAGCGCGTGAACCTTCCGGTTCGCGCTCCGACCGGGGTTCCGACCTGCATTGTGATCGCCGAATCGCCGGGCACGACAACCCAGCGTTCGACCTCCGCACGGCTCCCGCCCGTGCCCAGGCAGGCGGCCCCGATCAGCAGTGAGATCAGGGCCAGACGCATCTCAGGGCCGCCGGGGAATCAGGGGGATCATCCGATGCAGGACATTGTCCCTGTCGACGAAATGATGCTTGAGCGCCGCCAGCACATGTAGGGCCAGAAGAACGTAGAGCAGTTTCACCGCCGCCTTGTGCAGATCCATGAAGGTTCCGGCCAGATCGCGGCTCTGGGTGATCGGCAGCAGCGGCCAGTCGAACAGGCCGAACCAGTGGATGTCGCGACCGCCGGCGCTTGAGGCCGCCCAGCCGAACATCGGAATGCCGATCAGCAGGACATAGAAAAGGACGTGAGTCGCCTTGGCGGCGAACGTCTGCCAGCCCGGCGTGCCCGGCGGCATGGGCAGGGCCGGATTGGCCATCCGCCAGCCGATTCGCGCGAGGGTCAGGACCAGGACAGACAGTCCCAGGGCCTTGTGGACCTGAACGAACTCCCTCGACACAGGCCCGTCGGTCGCCTCATGCGCCGTGATCAGCAGCACCTGGGCCAGCACGAGCAGGGCCAGTCCCCAGTGGAAGGCCAGCGACACGATCGAATAGCGGTTTCTCGGTTCGGCCATGCATCTTCCCACATCTCGGACTGGCGACAGCTTGGCGCCGCGAAAGGCGAAGGCCAAGCGGTCCCTTGCCTGACGCGACGGCATCGTCGCAAGAAGGTCTGACGCACTGCGTGACTTGTGTAAGAAGACGATTTCAGCCCGACCGGAGACTTTCGCCATGACCTATCGCGCGCCCGTCCGGGATCTCGCCTTCAGCCTGACCGCCATCGCAGGCATCGACCAGGTCGCCGCCACCGGCGCCTATCCCGACTATGACGCCGACCTGATGGGCGCGGTGCTGGAAGCCGCCGGTCAGTTCTCGGAAGAGGTCCTGGCCCCGCTGAACCGCCCGGGCGATCTGGCGGGCGCGAAATACGCCAACGGTTCGGTCACCGCCGCGCCCGGGTTCACCGACGCCTATCGCCAGTTCGCCGAGGGCGGCTGGACAGGGCTGACCGCCTCGGTCGAGGCGGGCGGGCAGGCCCTGCCCAAGGCGCTGGAACTGGCGGCCTACGAGACGATCCAGTCGGCCAACATGGCCTTCGCCCTCTGTCCCATGCTGTCGCTGGCCGCCATCGAGGCGCTGGAACAGGTCGGGACCGAGCACCAGAAGACGACCTATCTGCCGAAGCTGGTCTCGGGCGAATGGACCGGGGCCATGGTCCTGACCGAGCCGGGCGCCGGCTCCGACCTCGGCGCCCTGACGGCGACCGCGACGCCGAACGGCGACGGGACCTACGCCCTGAACGGCCAGAAGATCTTCATCACCTGGGGCGACCACGACGCCACGGACAACATCGTCCACCTCGTGCTGGCTCGCCTGCCGGATGCGCCTCCGGGCCCCAAGGGCATCAGCCTGTTCCTGGCGTCGAAGTTCGAGGTGAAGGACGACGGGTCGCTGGGCGGTCGCAACGACTTCCGCCCCGTCGGCGTCGAGCACAAGCTGGGCATCCACGCCTCACCCACCTGCGTGATGAGCTATGAGGGCGCCCGCGCCGAACTGGTCGGTCAGCCGAACCAGGGCCTGGCCCATATGTTCGTCATGATGAACAACGCCCGCCTCGCAGTCGGCGTACAGGGCGTCGGCGTGGCCGAGGGCGCCTATCAGCATGCGCTAGCCTATGCGCTGGACCGCCGTCAGGGCCGTTCGATCTGGACCGGCGAGGCCAACGCCCCGATCATCGATCACCCCGACATCCGCCGCACCCTCGCGGTCATGAAGGCGAAGATCGAGGCCGCGCGCGCCATCTGTTTCGCCACGGGCGTCGCCGCCGACTTGGCCCGGCACGCGGCCTCCGAGGACGAGCGCAAGGCGTGGAAGGGCCGCGAGGATCTGTTCGTGCCTATCGCCAAGGCCTGGGGCACCGACGTCGGCTGCGACGTGGCCTCGGACGGGGTCCAGATCCACGGCGGCATGGGCTTCATCGAGGAGACCGGCGCGGCCCAGTACTATCGCGACGCCCGCATCACCCCGATCTACGAGGGCACCAACGGCATCCAGGCGATGGACCTCGTCGGCCGCAAGCTGTCGCAGGACGGCGGCGCCTCGGCCAAGGCCGTCATCGCCGAGATGAAGGTGACGCTGAAGGCCTTGGGCGCCATCTACCAAGGCAAGCCCGTCGAGCGTTTCGCCGCCGCCATCGGCGCGGTCGAGGACGCGACGCTGTGGCTGCTCGACGCCAAGGCCGATGCGGCGCGCGGCGCGGACGTGCTGGCGGCCGCCGATGCCTATCTGAAGCTGATGGGCGACGTCGTGGGCGGCTGGATGCTGGCCAGGGGGGCGCTGGCCGCAAAGGCTCGCCTTGACGCCAACGACGGCGATCCGGCCTGGCTGCAGGGCAAGCTGGATCTCTATGAGGTCTATGCCGCCAACATCCTGGGCCACGCATCGAGCCGCCTTGCGGCCGTAGGCCAGGGCGGCGACCTGCTGTCGCGGATCAGTCGGGAAGCGCTGGGGGCCTAGGGCTCCGCGCGGTCCAGCATCTCGATCGCCTCGCGGACATAGACGGCGTGGGTGACCACGCCGATCTCCAGCTGTTCGTCGTTGACCCGGACCTCCTGACTCAGCAGGCCGGCGATGAAGGCGTTTTCCGGCTCGGTCGTGCCCGGCCGCTTCCGCGCGCTCGGCGTCCAGAACACCGGCCCGCCGGAGTTGCCCGGAAAGACCGTGAAATCCAGCAGGAAGGTCGGAAAGGCGCTCACCGGCGACAGCGGATACGACGCGATCCGCCCGACCCTCAGGATCGGGAAGCCGGCCCGGTTGGCCGACAGTCCCCGGGGAAAGCCCAGCGACAGGAGCTCGTCCCCCGGGCCTACCTGCCAAGCGTCGAAGGCGTTCTCGTCCGCCAGCCAGCCCAGCGGGATCGCCGCCCGGGCGAAGGCCTCCGGCGCCTGCACCTCCATCACCGCGACGTCACGGTCAGGATGCTGGGTCCACAGCGGGTGTCCCTCCCCGTCCCGGATGGTCAGGGGCTCCGGGTCGAACCGCCAGGTCCCGTCGCCGAGCGCTGTGCGCCAGCCGATCCTCGCGTCCGGATCCGGCATCCGTTCCAAGACGTGCGCGGCGGTCACCAGAACCACCCGCGGCGTCCCGTCAGGCCTCGGCGCCTGGATCAGGAAGCCCGTGCCCACGGTCCGCGTATTCGGCCCCGACGGCTGATCAAGCTGCACCGTCGCCTCGATCAGGCCGACCGTCAGGTCCCAGACATGGGCGACGACCGGCGGCGGCGCAGCGTCCTTGGCGGGCGGGACTTCGATCATCGACGAGCCTTCTTGATACGCGCGGCTATTTGACGGGGCCTATGCCGGTCGCACAAGCTGCGTCGGTGACTTACAGGGGAGCGATACGATGAACCGCCGCGAATTCGTCGCAACGACCGCCGCCTCGGCCGTACTGGCCGGCTCTCCCGCCCTCGCCCGTTCCCCCGGAGCCCAGATGTCGCCTGCCCCGCCCGTCGCCAAGAAAATTCCCGTCGTCATCGAACAGCTGGGGCGCACCCGGACCGACGACTACCAGTGGATGAAGGACGACAACTGGCAGGCCGTCCTGCGCGATCCGGCCCTGATCAAGGCCGACGTGAAGGAACACCTGGAGGCCGAGAACGCCTACCGCGAAGCCATGCTGGCCTCGACCCTGCCGCTGCAGGCCCAGCTGTTCGAGGAGATGAAGGGTCGCATCAAGGAGGATGACTCCTCCGTCCCCTCGCCCGACGGTCCGTGGGAGTATTTCACCGAGTTCCGCACCGGCGAGCAGCATCCCCGCTACATGCGCGTCGAGCGGCAGGGAAGCTGGATCGAGGACGGCCGCCAGGTGACGAAGAACTTCATCGTCGCCCCGACGCCCGAGCTGCTGCTCGACTGCAACCTGCTGGCCGAGGGCAAGGCCTATTCGGAGGTCTCGGCCGTCGAACACAGCCCCGACCACACCCTTTTCGCCTACGCCGAGGACGCGCAGGGGTCGGAGGTGCATCACATCTTCACGCGGGACCTCGTGACCGGAGAGGTCCTGCCCGATCCGATCCAGTCGGCGACCGGCAACTTCACCTTCTCGCCTTGCAGCTCCTGGATCTTCTGGACCAACCGCGACGACAACGGCCGCCCGGACAAGATCTTCCGTCGTCCGGCGCGCGGCGGCGAGACGACCCTGGTCTATGAAGAAGCCGACGACGGCATGTTCATGGGCGTCGAGCGCACCTCCGACGACGCCTTCATCATCATCTCGATCCAGAACCAGGAAACGTCCGAGGCCCGTTCCATCTCCGGTGACCGCCCCACGGGCCTGCCCCAGGTCATGGCCGCGCGCGAGGTCGGCATCCGCTACGACGTCGATCATTGGCTGGACCGGTGGGTCATCCGCACCAACGCCGACGACGCCATCGACTTCAAGATCGTCCAGAGCCCGACCGAACTGACCGGCCGCGCCAGCTGGGAGGATCTGGTCCCTCACACGCCCGGCCGCTTCATCGAGGGCGTCGCCCTGGTGAAAAGCTTCCTCGCCCGCCAGGAGCGCGCCGACGCCAATACGAAGATCGTCATCCGCAGCCGCGTGGGCGACGAACACGAGATCGCGGTCGACGAACCCGCCTACGCCCTGTCGCTGGCCGGGGCGTCGGAGTTCGAAACCACGACGATGCGCTACGGCTACAACTCGCCGTCGACGCCGACCTCGACCTACGACTACGACCTGCTCACGCGCGAGCGGATCTTGCGCAAGGTGCAGGAGGTGCCGTCCGGCCACGACCCGGCGGACTATGTCGTGGAACGGCTGAACGCCCCGGCCCCGGACGGGAAACTGGTGCCGGTTACGGTGCTGCGTCGCCGCACCACGCCCGTCGACGGATCGGCACCCCTGCTCCTCTACGGGTATGGCTCCTACGGCATTCCGATATCGGCGAGTTTCTCGACGGGGCGGCTTTCGCTGGTCGATCGCGGCTGGATCTACGCGATCGCACACATCCGCGGCGGCTCCGACAAGGGCTGGGGCTGGTTCCTGGACGGCCGGAAATTCACCAAGAAGAACACCTTCACCGACTTCACAGCCGCCGCCGATCATCTGATCAGCCGCGACTACGCCCGTGCCGGCAGCATCGTGGCCCAGGGTGGGTCCGCAGGCGGCTTGCTGATGGGCGCGGTCGCCAACATGCGGCCCGAACTCTGGGCCGGCGTCATCGGCCAAGTCCCGTTCGTGGACGTGATCAACACGATGTCGGACGTGTCGCTGCCTCTCACGCCGCCGGAATGGCCGGAGTGGGGCAATCCGATCGAGGACGTCGAGGCCTACGACTACATCGCCAGCTACAGCCCCTACGACAACGTCGAGGCCAGGGCCTATCCGGCCATCCTGGCCACCGGCGGCCTGTCCGACCCGCGCGTGACCTACTGGGAGCCGGAGAAGTGGGTGGCGAAGCTGCGGCCTGCGACGACCTCGGGCAAGCCGGTGCTGCTGAAGATCAACATGGAGGCCGGTCACGGCGGAGCCTCGGGCCGGTTCGACTACCTGAAGGAAGTCGCCCACGACTACGCCTTCGCGGTCTGGGCGATCCACAAGGGGTGGGAGACGGCGTGATCCGGGAGGCGACCCCCGCCGATCTCCCCGCCATCGCGGCCCTCTACGGCCGCGAGGTCCTGACCGGCACGGCGACGTTCGAACTGGACCCGCCGTCGCTGGCCGAGATGACCGTCCGCTTCGAGGCTGTGCGCGCCAAAGGCCTGCCGTGGTTCGTCGCAGAAGTCGACGGCGCCTTCGCCGGCTATGCCTACGCCTCGCCGTTCCGCCCGCGCCCGGCCTATCGCTACGGCGTCGAGGGCTCGATCTATGTCGAGGCGACGGCGCGTGGCCACGGCGTCGGCTCAGCCCTGCTGTCCGCCCTGATCGACCGCGCCCGCGCACTGGGCCTGCGCCATATCATCGGCGCCATCAGCGACAGCGCGACCAGCCAGGCGTCGATAGCCCTGCACGAACGGCTCGGCTTCATCCGGGCCGGGACCTACCATCAGGTCGGCTGGAAGTTCGATCGCTGGATCGACGTTCATCTGATGCAGCTCGACCTCGATCCGACGGGCGCCCCGCCGACCGCGCCGGGCATCGACCTGACCGGCGGTCTGGCCTAGAAAGACGCCATGGCGCTCGCCCGGACCCTGTTGCTGCTGCTCGGCGCGTTCGGCGTCCTGTTGCTCGGCGCGGTCTCGCCGGCGGCCGCGTCGACGGAGACGCCGCCCTGTCACGACATGGCGGGCATGACCTCCGACGCCCCCGCCTCCTCGCCCGAGCGGCCGATGAAGAGCATGGCCTGCTGCGTCGCCTGCATCGCCGCGCCGACGATCGTCCCGCCGCTTCGCACCGGCATGGGTGCCCGTCCCACCCTGCCCCAGCCGGCCCTGCGCGTTCTGCCGACCGGCCGTCGCCCGAGCCCGGACACCGGCCCGCCCAGGGCCTGACCCTTCCAAAGACCAAGCCGGCGGCCCGCACGGACCGCCACGCCGACCTCTCTTTGCAAGGAGCCATGATGGCTGCCCGAACCCTCGCCGCGCTCAGCGCCGGCGCTTCTCTCCTCGTCCTCGCCTCGGCCGCTCAGGCCCAGGATCATTCCGGCCACACCGCACAGCCGACCCAGGCTCCGGCCCCCGCCCGGGCGGCCGATCCGCACGCGGGTCACGCCATGCCGCAACGGACGCCCGCGACGCCGCCGACGGACCACTCCGCTCACGACATGTCGACCCTGCCCGGAGGGGACCAAGGCGCAGAGCACGCCATGACCAGCGCCCTCGGCGCCTGGCCCATGTCCCGCGACGCTTCGGGCACCAGCTGGCAGCCGGACACCTCCGAACACGGCGGCATCCATGTCCGGCAAGGCGACTGGTCGATCATGAGCCACGCCCAGATCAACCTGACATATGACAGCCAGTCCGGTCCGCGCGGCGACGACATGCCCTTCGTCTCCGGCATGCTGATGACCTCGGCGCGACGGGACTTCTCCGACGGTTCGACCCTGAACCTGCGCGCGATGCTCAGCCCCGACCCCTTGATGGGCAAGGAGGGCTATCCGCTCCTGCTCGCCGCCGGAGAGACCGCCGACGGCGTCAATCCCCTGATCGATCGCCAGCATCCGCATGAGCTGGTGATGGAGCTGTCCGCCAGCTATGCGCGGCGTCTGTCCGACACGGACAGCGTCTTCGCCTACATCGGGCTGCCCGGCGAACCGGCCTTTGGACCGCCGGCCTTTATGCACCGCATGAGCGCGATGGATTCGCCCGAGGCCCCCATCACCCATCACTGGCTGGACTCGACCCATATTGTCTTCGGGGTGGCCACGCTCGGCTGGGTCCACGACACGATGAAGATCGAGGCCTCGTCCTTCCGGGGCCGCGAGCCGGATCAGGACCGCTACGACATCGAGCGCCCGGAGTTCGACAGCTGGTCGGTTAGAGCGTCCTGGAACCCGTCGCAGGAGTGGGCCCTGCAGGCGTCCTACGCCGACGTCACGGCGCCGGAACAGCTGGAGCCCGGAGAGGACGAGACCAAACTTTCCGCCAGCGCCATCCACACGCGTCGTCTGGGTCCGGACGGCTGGTGGTCCTCGACCCTCGCCTGGGGCCGAAAGACGAACGACCACGACGAGTCGAAGGACGCCTGGCTTCTGGAAAGCGCCTGGAGCCCCGACGACAGCTGGACCGTCTTCGCCCGCGCCGAGCGGATCGAGACCGGCGAACTCCTGCCCGGTCCCGGCGGGGGTCACGGCGAACTCTTCACCGTCGCCAAGGCGTCGGTCGGGGCCGTTCATGACTGGACGATCGCTCCGCGCGTTCGTTTCGGCCTCGGCGCGCTTTACGCCATCAATCGCGTGCCCTTGGGGCTGGAGCCGTCCTACGGCGGCGACCCGGATGGGAGCATGGTCTTCGTGCGGCTGAAGATCGACTGACGCGGGTCAGTGCGGGGCGATGTCCGCCGGCGGCGTGGTCAGCCATGGCGCCAGGCGGAATCGCCTCGGCGGATCGCCCAGAGTCTGTTTCAGGATGAAGCGCCGGGCGAAGGCCACCACGGCGCAAATCGTCTGTTCGTCGAACGGCTTGGACACCGCGCCGAGCGCGCCTGCGAAGCCGTCCGGGATCTGCTCGGGATTGGCGGTGAGGAAGATAACGGCCGTGCCGTATTCGGACACCAGCCGATGCGCGATCTGCGGACCGGTCAATCCGTCCAGGAGGTTTACGTCCACCAGGGCCAGACTTGGTCGTTCCCGCGCGGCGATGTCGAACGCGCTCGCCCGATCCATGGCGCAGCCCACGACGTCGCACCCGGCGTCGCCGAGCACGAGTTCCAGTTCCATCGCGAGAATGGCCTGGTCCTCCACGATCATGACCCGCAGGTCAGACGTCTGTTGCAATCCACTCCCCAGCGGTCTTCCGACGGTCGTAAGGTTACTGTGTCGGCTACCGGACAATGGAAACGCGCGCTTGGCGAAATGGTTCTCGGGGGCTATCGAAATATCCAGTTTTTACGCCTTGGGGGGCGAATGACCGCGGACGCGGACGTCAGGATCGCCGAGCTCGAGCAACGGCTGCTGGGCGGCTACCAGCTGCTTCAGGCGCTGGTCGGCATTCGCCTGCGCAGCGTTCAGGACCCCGAGAGCCGCCGCCACCTGACCTGGCTCAGCGACGTGGTCGCCGCAATGGGGCTGATCAATCGCCGCGTCGTGGAGAGCGGCTCGGTCGATTTCGCCGCCTATCTGGATGATGCGGCAGGCTTCTGGCGACGGAACGGCGAAGGACGCGGCGTGCGCATCGATCTGCGGGCGGATACGATCGATCTGCCGGAAAGCCATGCCGTGCCTCTGGCCATCATCGTGCACGAACTGATGTCCAACGCCGTGCGCCACGCCTTCCCGGACGACCGACGCGGCTCGATCGCCATCGCCTGCTCCCGTGCGTCCGACGGCGTCAGCCTGGTGGTGCGCGATTCGGGCGTCGGCGCCGACGATCTGGTCAAGGGAGACGGCCTCGCGCTGGTGGAGGGGCTGATCGCCCATCTCGGCGGCGCGATGGTGATCGAATCCGCCGCCGGAGCCGGCGTCGGCATCCGTGTGCGCCTGCCCATCCGGCCCGATACGACGCACTGATTTTCCAGGATGGACGCGCAGAGGCGCGGTCAGGTCCGGCCTGACCGCGTGATCGCTGCTGTCTGGTGCAAGGCGGTGGCTGGGGAACTAGGACTCGAACCTAGAATGACGGTACCAAAAACCGGAGTGTTACCATTACACCATTCCCCAGCAGGACCGGTGCGCCCCGAGGCCTGGGCCCTAGGGAGGCGGTCGAATACGCCAAGGCCGCGGGGGATGCAACACCCGGTTTCCGGACTATTTTGCAAAGGCTCAGAAGGGCGCTTGCAGGCTCCGGAGGCCGTGGCTATAAGCCCGCCTCCAAGTCGGAGTGTGGCTCAGTCTGGTAGAGCACTGCGTTCGGGACGCAGGGGTCGCAGGTTCGAATCCTGCCACTCCGACCATTGGATTTACCGGCGGACCCGACCGCCCCTCCCTCAGTCCGGTTCGCCATCGACGTTGGAATCGCGGAAGTGTCGCGGCCCTTCCAGCGGCTGGAACGCGAGCCCGACGAGCCCGCACAGGGTCGCGAGAACAATCACTCCGGTCAGGATTTCCATGGTGTCACCTCCGATCGAGGAAACGCCGGGACCGGCGTGCGGTTGCGGTCAGCCTGACTTCGCGGCGACGCCGGTCAGATGCGCGCCCACGGTCTCGATCGTACGCTCCCCCAGCGCCTTTCGCCGCGCCAGCAGTTCGGGCGAGCCGGCGTCGTAGTCGGCCATCAGCCGCTTCACGAACGATCCATCGCACACATCGGCCAGAACCCCGTCCATCGCCGTCCGCGACGCCTCGCCGATCACGCGCGGCCCGGTCAGATAGGCGCCGTACTCGGCCGTGTTCGAGATCTTGGCGAAGGCCCCGGCGATGCCCCGTTCGTACATGAGATCAGTGACCAGCTTGACCTCATAGACGCATTCGAACCAGGCGACCTCCGGCGGATAGCCGGCGTTGACCAGCTTCATGAAGGCGGCGTCGATCAGTTCGCCGACGCCGCCGCACAGCACCACCTGTTCCCCGAACAGGTCGCTTTCGCACTCGGCGGCGAAGGTGGTCTCCAGAATGCCTTTCCGCCCACAGCCGAGAGCCGCCGCATAGGACAGGCCCAAGGCGTGCGCTCCGCCGGTCGCGTCCTGGTGCACGCCGAACAGACAGAAGACCCCCTCCCCGGCTTCGTAGAGATCGCGGATGCGCGGGCCGATGCCCTTGGGCGAATCGAGGATGACGTCGATGTCGGCGCGCGGCGTCACCAGGCCGAACCGGACCGACAGGCCGTGGGCGAAGATCAGCGCGGAGCCGGGCCGGATATTGGGCTCGATCTCGTCGCGCCAGAGGTCGCGATGGGCCTCGTCCGAGACCATGATGGCGACCACGTCGGCGCTCGCCGCCGCCTCCCCGGCCGTCAGCACCCGGAAGCCGTCGGCCTCGGCCTTCGCCCGGGTCGCTGAGCCGGATTTCAGCCCGACGACGATGTCGGTGACGCCCGAGTCGCGAAGGTTCAGCGCGTGGGTGCGTCCCTGGCTGCCGTAGCCGACGATCGCCACCCGCTTGCCCCGGATGATCGACAGGTCGCAGTCGCGATCATGGAAAACAGGCAGGGGTGCGGGTAGAGACTGGGTCATGACCGTCCTCATAACGCCTTCGTCCGTCGTCGCCTTCTGGAAAGAGGCCGGTCCCGACAAGTGGTACGCCAAGGACGAGGTTTTCGACCGGGCGTTCCGCGACGCTGGACGCGCCCTGCACTGGGCCGCCGCGCGGCGCGAACTCGACGACTGGATGGCGACGGCCGAGGGCGCGCTCGCCCTGATGATTCTGCTCGATCAGTACCCGCGAAATTCTTATCGCGGCACGGCGCACCAGTTCGCCACGGACGCCTTGGGCTTGATGTACGCCCGCCAGGCCTGGGATCGCGGATATGCCCAGACGTTAGATCCGGATCTCCGCCAGTTCTTCGTCACCCCTTTCGAGCACTCGGAGGTTCTGGCCGATCAGGACGAGGCCGTTCGCCTGGCCGCGGACATGCCGGAGGTGCTGAAGTACGCGCACGTCCACCGCGACATCATCGTTCGCTTCGGCCGGTTCCCGCACCGGAACCGGGCGCTGGGCCGGGAGACGACGGCTGAAGAACAGGCCTTTTTGGACGGCGGCGGCTTCGGCGGCTGATTGGACTCGGGAAGCACGGCGTGTGGGCCAAATTCCTGTGAGCAACCGTATCGGTTCGCTGCGCGGGACACGAATCACCGGCACACTGTCGGGATGAACGCCGTAGCCCAGCTCAGTGACCTTCAGGACGGTATCGGCGCCGCGCCCGCGGACCATCCGGAGTTCCAGTACCTAAATCTGTTGCGCGACATCCTCGACAATGGCGTGCGTCGCGACGACCGCACGGGCACGGGGACGCTGGGCGTGTTCGGGCGCCAGATGCGGTTCGATCTGTCGAAGGGCTTCCCCCTTCTGACCACCAAGAAGCTGCATCTGCGCTCCATCATCGTGGAGCTGCTGTGGTTCCTGCGCGGCGAGACCAACACCCGCTGGCTCAAGGAGAACGGCTGTTCGATCTGGGACGAGTGGGCCGACGAGGCCGGCGAACTCGGTCCCGTCTACGGCAAGCAATGGCGGTCCTGGGCCGCGCCGAACGGCGATTCGATCGACCAGATCGCCCGCCTGGTCGAGGGGCTGAAGACCAATCCCAACAGCCGCCGCCACATCGTCTCGGCCTGGAACCCGGCCGATATCGAGGACATGGCTCTGCCACCTTGCCACTGTCTGTTCCAGTTTTTCGTCGCCGACGGGAAACTGAGCTGTCAGCTGTACCAGCGCTCAGCCGACGTTTTCCTCGGCGTGCCGTTCAACATCGCGTCCTACGCCCTGCTGACCATGATGGTGGCCCAGGTCACGGGGCTGGAGCCCGGCGACTTCGTCCACACCTTCGGCGACGCCCACCTGTATTCGAACCACCTCGAACAGGCCGAACTCCAGCTGACCCGCCAGCCCTTGGCCCTGCCAACGATGACCATCGCGCCGAAACGTGACCTGTTCGCCTTCGAACCGTCGGACTTCGTTCTGTCGGGCTATGAGGCGCACCCGCACATCAAGGCGGCCGTGGCCGTATGATCCTTTCCGAACTGTCGGAGAAGGTCGCCCGCATCTCCGATATCTACGCCGCCGAGCACGGTATCGACCGTTCCGGCGACTGGGCCATCCTGAAGCTGCAGGAGGAGCTCGGCGAGCTGACCGCCGAGCATCTACGCCAGTCCGGCCGGGCGCGGGGCGAGGCCGATCCGGCGGCGCTGGCCGACGAGGCGGCCGATGTGCTGGGCATGCTGCTGATCTATTGCGATCGCGCCGGCATCGATCTCGAGCAGGCGATGCAGGACAAATGGCTGCACTGGCTGGAGCCGAAGACCGACGGTCAGCCGGCCTAGCGGCGCCGCAGGACCCGGCGCGCTGCTGTTTCGGCTGAAAGTGGCCGATCCGAACGATTAATCGACCGACGGCGGCGGGCGTCTAGGCGATCGCCGCCGTCATGGTCATGCCTCGCAACTTGGCAGACAGTTCAGGGCTCGCGTTGATGCGCTGCAGGATGATGGAATTCTTCAGCGCGCCCATGTTCACCTTGGCGGAATAGACCACGACCTCGCCGGCGCCGGTTCCGAACCGCTCGGTGTCCGGCCGGTTCTGCTGGCCGGCGAGGCCCCCGAACGCCACCTCCATCTCGTGCTGTCCGACCTCCAGCGGCACGGCGATGAAGCGCGGGCTTTTGATCTGGGCGACGACCTTGCCGTCCACGGTGACGTTCAGGCCCACAGCCTTGCCGACGAAGCCCTCGCGCATGACGATCAGCATGGCCTTGCCGGGCTGGGGCTGGAAGGCGACGGCCGCCTGTTTGTCGGCGTCGCTGGCGGCCACGTTCTTCTGGTTCCCGACCAGGTTGGCCATGATGTAGGCGGTGAAAATGCCGAAGAACCCGCCGATCAGTGCCGGGATCATGCCGGCGTCCCCGCCGGCGGCGGCGACGAAGAAGCTGAGCCCTCCCGCGATGACGAATGCGACGATGCCGCCGACAATGACCGGTTTGACGTACTTGCTCATGGGGCGCCTCGCGTCCATTGAAGGGATCAATCCCGTCAAAAGTGATCCAGCAGCTTGGCAGTTCCCCAGATTTCGCTCGTCGTCGCCCGGGCCCGGAACGGCGTCATCGGCATGGACGGCGACATGCCCTGGAAGCTGCGATCGGACCTTCAGCGATTCAAACAGATAACCACGGGCAAGCCCTGCATCATGGGTCGGGCGACGTGGGAAAGCCTGCCGCTGCGTCCCCTGCCCGGCCGGCTGAATCTGATCCTGTCGCGCGACCTGTCCTATGAGGAATCGGGCAAGGCCAAGGGGGCCGTCGTCGTCTCCAGCTTCGCCGACGCCCTGGATATCGCGCGCGAGACGGCCGAGGAGGATGGAGTCGACGAGGTCTGCGTCATCGGCGGCGCGGCCCTGTTCGAGGCCGCCCTGCCGCGCGCGAAACGGCTCTATATCACCGAGATCGAGGCGGAGCCGGAGGGCGATACCTTCTTCCCCGCCTTCGACGAATCCCTCTTCCGCGAGGTCGCCTCGGAGCGGCATGATGCGGGGGAGAAGGACGACCACGCCTTCGCCTTCCGCATCCTCGAGCGCATCTGAGACAGGAGCCGCCCGCCATGATGACCTCCACCACCAACGAGATCTTCGGCCACAAGGTCGTGCGCCACATAGGCGTCGTGCGCGGGATCACGGTCCGCTCGCGCAACGTCGTCTCCGACGCCATCGGCGGGGTCCAGTCGATGCTGGGCGGCCGCGTCGGCGCCTATGTGAAACTGGCCGAGGTCGGGCGGCAGGAAGCGTTCGAGCATCTGGTCGAACACGCGAGGGCGGCGGGCGGCAATGCGATCCTGGCGCTGCGGTATGACGCCACCGAGATCATGCCGGGCGTGACGGAAGTGCTGGCCTATGGGACGGCAGTGGTGGTGGAGCCTCAGTGAGGGCTTAGGGCTTAGGGCTTAGGGCTTAGGGCTTAGGGCTTAGGGCTTAGGGCTTAGGGCTTAGGGCTTAGGGCTTAGGGCTTAGGGCTTAGGGCTTAGGGCTTAGGGCTTAGGGCTTAGGGCTTAGGGCTTAGGGCTTAGGGCTTAGGGCTTAGGGCTTAGGGCTTAGGGCTTAGGCAAAAAGCGATCTGACCAAGACCTAAGACCCAAGCCCTACTCCCTTCTCTCAGGCATCGCATCCGTGCCGCACCGCTGGTCCCACCAACGGAAATAGAGCCCGTAGTTCGTCTTCATATGGGTGTGGTGGCGGCTGTGATGGGTCGCGGTGATCAGCTGTGAGCCGATCCGTCCCCGCACCCAGCGATCCGGCCACATCTCCCAGCCGCAGTGATTCATGACCGCCGTCGCCGTCATCACCGTCAGCATGACCGCCAGCATCCAGATGTTCAGCGGGATCACGAACGCCAGCACCGGAAGCAACCACGCCGTCAGCGCGGCTTCGGCGGGGTCGAAAGCGAAGCTGGCGAAGGGACTGGGATCGCGCGCCCGGTGATGCGCCGCATGCGCCCAGACGAACACGCGGCGGTCATGCAGGAGCCGGTGCGTCCAGTAGTAGTGCGTGTCCTGAACGATCAGCAGCAGGACGAAGCTGACGGGCAGCCACCAGAGAGGGTATGCGCCCGGATCGAGGTACAGCTTCGTTCCGCCGGCCTTCCAGGCCTCCAGCGCCACCGCCGCAGGGAAGGCGTAGATGGGTGTGGAGAGCAGGGAATATCTGATCTCATGCAGCATCAACCTGCGTGACGGCCGTTCGCGGTTCAGCCGGGTCCCGAGGCCTGACGCGCGGCCCCAGGTCAGCAACCAGACACCGCCCGCGACCAGCAGGTAACGCGCGCCGATGATCAGGCTGAGCCAGACGGTGGTGATCAGGACGGCGGTCATGAGGTGACTGGTGGCTGGGTGGCTGGTGACTGGTCGATCCTAGCCCACAACACGGACCGCACGTAGCTGAAACCAGCCACGAGCCACCAGCCACCAGCCTAGTGCAGCACCGCCATATGGCTGCGCTCGAAGTCAGTCAGGTCGTCCTCCCGGCCGTCGCGGACCTTGAGCACCCAGTTCGGATCGGCCAGCAGGGCGCGGCCGACGGCGATCAGGTCGAACTCGTCCCGCTCCATCCGTTCGATCAGGCCGTCCAGCGAGGCGGGTTTCGACCCCTCGCCCCGGAAAGCCGCCATGAACTCGCCGTCCAGACCGACCGACCCGACGCTGATCGTCGGCTTCTTGGTGATCATCTTGGCCCAGCCGGCGAAGTTCAGGTCCGAGCCCTCGAACTCCGGCTCCCAGAAGCGGCGCTGGGAACAGTGGAAGACATCGACGCCCGCGTCGGACAGGGGCAGCAGCCACTCTGCCATCTGGTCGGGGTTCTCGGCGATCTTCGCGTCGTAGTCCTGCTGCTTCCACTGCGACAGGCGGATGATCAGGGGGATGTCGGGGCCCAGGCCTTCGCGGACCGCCTTGACCACCTCGACCCCGAACCGGGCCCGTTCCGCGATCGACGGCCCACCCCAGCGGTCGCCGCGTGCGTTCAGCCCGGACCAGTAGAACTGGTCGATCAGGTAGCCGTGGGCCGAATGGATCTCGGCGGCGTCGAAACCGAGCTCACGCGATGCTCGCGCCGACTTGCCGAAGGCGGCGATGGTGTCGGCGATGTCCTCCTCGGTCATCGGCTCGTATTTTTGCTTGCCGGGCGCGACGAGACCCGAGGGGCTGTCGACCTGACCCAGAGGCTGCCACTCGGCGCCCTGGCCGCGCGCAGCGCCGACATGCCAGATTTGCGGCGCGATGAGACCGCCGGCGGCGTGGACCTCGTCCACGATGTTCTTCCATTCCGGCAGGGCCTCGCCGTGGAAGACCGGAACGGCCGCGTCGTTGCGCGCGGCGGGCCGTTCGACGACCGTGCCCTCGGTGATGATCAGTCCGACGTCGCCCTCGGCCCGGCGGCGGTAGTAGGCCGCGACGTCGGAGGTCGGGATGCCGTTCGGGGAGAAGGACCGGGTCATCGGAGCCATGACGATCCGGTTCGGGAGGGTCAGGCCCTTGATCGTGAAGGGCCGGAACAGGGTGTCGACGCTCATCGGGGGTCTCGCAGGGGGAGGACTGGAACCGGCAAGGTGGCCGTTCCCGTTGCCTTTGAAAACCCTCAGACCCCGAGTTTTTCCGCGACCCTCGCCGCCACGGCGTCGAACCGTCCCGCGATCTCGCCCGTGGACAGCGGCGCCCCCGCATCCCCTGCCTGACGCAGCGACGCGTCCAGCGGCAGGTCGCCGAGGAAATCGACGCCAAGCCGACCGGCCTCAGCCTCCGCCCCGCCGCGGCCGAAGACATCGCCAGACATGTTCTCGATCAGGCCCAGGGTCGGGACCTTCACGCGCTGGAACAGGGTGTGCGCCCGGCGCGCGTCGGCCAGAGCGACCTCCTGCGGCGTCGAGACAATCACCGCCCCGTCCAGCGGCGTCTTCTGGATCAGAGTCAGTTGCACGTCGCCCGTGCCCGGCGGCAGGTCGACGACCAGCACGTCCAGCGGCGCGGTCTCCGTCCCCCAGCGCGTCTGGGTCAGCATCTGGGTGATCGCCTGGGACGCCATCGGCCCGCGCCAGATCATGGCGTCGTCGGACCTGGTCAACAGGCCGACGGACATGGCCTTCATGCCGTGGGCTGTGTGGGGAACGATGGCGCCGTCCTCGTAGGCCGGCTGACCGGACAGGCCCAGCATGGTCGGCAGCGAAGGGCCGTAGACATCCGCGTCAAGGATGCCGACCGACAGGCCGCGCCGGGCCAGGGCCGCCGCCAGGTTCACGGCGACGGTGGACTTGCCCACCCCGCCTTTGCCGCTGGCGACCGCGAGGACACGGCGGACGTGGGCCGGGCGATCCGTCGGCACGGGGGCCTTCGCCCGCGTTTGTTCGACGGCGGCGGGCGACAGGGAGGCCTTGCGTCCGACGGGGGCGGTCTCGGCGGTCAGGACGACGGAGACGCGCGCCATCCCGGGCATGGCCTTCAGCGCCGCCTCGGCGGCGTCGCGGACGGGGGCCCAGGCGGCGGTGCGGTTGGCGGGGACCTCGATGACGAAGCCGGCGCGATCCTCGGCGACCATCAGGCCTTTCGGCACGCAGGCGTCGATCAGCCCCCTGCCCGTCTCCGGATCAAGGATGGCGTTCAGGACGGCTTCGACGGAGGCGCGATCGATCAAGGTCTTGTGTCCCGGTTGCAGGGGGCGGAGGCGCGTTCTATCGCCATCCCCCTGCCTGCGCGAGCGTCCCGTGTCCCGACCGTCCATCACATTGCTCGCCGGCCCGACCGCCTCGGGAAAGTCGCGCCTGGCGCTGGAGCGGGCCCGGGCGAGCGGCGCGGCCATCATCAACGCCGACAGCCAGCAGCTCTACGCCGATCTGCGCGTCCTGACCGCCCGTCCGTCGCGCGACGAGGAGCGGCTGGCGCCGCATCACCTGTACGGAACCGTCGATGCGGCGGAGGCCTGGTCGGTCGGCCGCTGGACCCGGGCCGTCACACCCCTGATCGACGAACTCGCCAGCCAGGGTCATCCGGTCCTGATCGTCGGCGGGACGGGTCTGTACTTCTCGGCGCTGACCAAGGGGCTGGCGGACATCCCCGACGTGCCGACAGAGGCCCGAGACGAGGCGATGGCGCTGTATGACACCGAGGGCGAGGCCGCCTTCCGCCTGCGCCTGACGACCTTCGATCCGCCCGCCGAGGCCGCCATCGAGAGCGGGGACCGTCAGCGTCTGACCCGCGCCTTCGCCGTCGCGCGCGCGACCGGACGGTCGCTGTCGGACTGGCAGGCCGGGACGACGCCTCTGTTGAAGCCCGGAACCTGTGACCGGCTTGTGCTCGAGCCGGAGCGGGAGACCCTCTACGCCAACTGCGACGCGCGGGTGCTGATGATGATGCAGGACGGCGCCGTCGAGGAGGTCGAGGCCCTGATCGCCCGCGACCTCGACCCGAGCCTGCCCGCCATGAAGGCGGTGGGGGTCCGCGAGATCGCCGCCTGGCTGGCCGGAAAGGCGACACGCGCCGAGGCCGCCGATACGCTGCAGCAGGCTACCCGGAACTACGCCAAACGCCAGCTGACCTGGTTCAGGAACCAGTGCCGGGACTGGGAGAGGGCCTAGGCGAAAGCAGAAGCTCAAACTGCGGTGACGGATGGAAACGGGGTAGCCATCTCGGCATCCTGCCCGCATAGATTGCGAAATGATCGTCTGGAGGACGCCATGAAATTGCGGGTCATAACGGGCGGACTTGTCGTCGTCTTTGGACTGGTAGCTGTTTCGTTTGGCGCAGCGTTCATCCGTGGCCCACTGCTTTTCTGGCCAGACCCCTTCGAGGCGGACGCGGTCCAACTCCATGCGATCGTCGTAGGGGTCGCCGCGCTCGTTATCGGGGCCGTCACCATCGCGTCGGCACTGTGGAGACCTGGCTCGTCCGAAACCTAGTATCGCCAGTTGCAAATATCCGAAGCGCCTCTTGGCTCATCGAACCATCAACGCCGCCAGCCGCGGCGGAGGCACTACGCCAGCCCCCTGACGGGATTGGGCCAGGGCCTGACGGCGAGCGCCGCCAGGCCCTGTCCGGTTACTCGGCCCTGATCGTGAAGCGTACGGAGAACCGGACCGTCCCACCGACCCCGGCGCCATCGACACTACGGGGTGAAAGCCGCGCACTGCCTGCGGCTGCCACAGCAGCGGCGCCGTAACCCGCGCCGACGGGATTCTCGTTGACGACCGTACAGGCGGACACATGACCGTCGGCTTCCACCGTGCAGGACAGGTCGGCCTGCCCGCTGGTCAAGCCCTGCTCGAGAGCGGCGGCGGGATACGACGGCATAGGGTGCTGCACCCAGCTCGGATTGGTGATCACCCGCGGCTGGATCTGGGCGACCGGGACGGGTGCGGCACGCGGGGCTGGTTCCGCATTTGATGCGGGCGCGACGATCGCTTTCGGAGCGACGGACGGCGTGACTCGCGTGGGGGTGGCGACCGCGCGGGGCGCCGGAGCCGGCCGGCTCGCGGTGACGACCGAAACAGGCGGCGGCGCGGCCACGGCCTCTCGCTGAACCGCGAGGGCGAGCGAGCTCGTACCGGCGACGGCCGCGACGGCGACACCCAGACCGAGGACGGTCAGGCGTTGGCGAATCCCCGAGGTCGGGACCGGGGACAGGATGGCTTTCAGGCGACGCATGACGAGTATCCTTCTGCTGCTGGTAAACGTGAGTGCGGGCGCGTCATCGCCCTTGGGCGAGGCGCGAAGCGCGTCGAGGAGAGAGCGGGCGTAGAGCCTGCGGACGTCTTCGCCGGCCTGAGCGAGGGCCGCGGCGTCGCAGGCCTCCTCGCGGGCGGCCGAGCGATGGTCGCGAATGATCCGGAGGATCGGGTTGAACGCCAGGACCGCGAGGAGCGCCTCCTCGATCCACAGGGCGCGATGATCGCCGCGTTTGAGGTGCGCCAGTTCGTGCGCGCAGACGGCGCGCAGGGCTTGCGGATCGGGCGCTTCGAGAAGGCTGGCGGGCAGGACGAGGACGGGCCTGAGCAGTCCGGCGATCAGGGCCTCGCCTCCGGCCGCGCGGATGCGGACATCCGGGGTGGGCGCGCCCAGACGACCGGCCGTGTCTTCAACGATCCGTCGGATGGCGGGCGAGGCCTCGCCCGAGGCGCGGATCAGGCGATGCAGGCGCACCGTGCGCCTCGCAAGCCAGATAACCCGGATGACAGCGAGCAAGCCGGCCAGGGCGAATACGCCGAAGGCCAGAGGTTCGCCGATGGGGCCGACGGCGGCGCCCTGCTGGACGATGATCTCGATCATGGCGGGGGCGACTGCCGGGCCTTCGAGCTCGATGGGCGTTGCGAAGGTCGGCGGCGGGAGGAGCAGCGCGGCTCCGACGAGGACGATCGGCAAGGCGGGAAGATAGAGGGCCATCGCCCAGGCGGTCTCGCGCAGCACAGGATCGGGCGTGCTCGCCTCGAACAGCCGCACCAGCCCGTATGCCGCGCCGGCCAGAAGCAGCGAGAGCCCCAACGACAGGGCGAGGAGTTCAGGCGTTCCCATCGCCCGCCTCCCGCTTCGGCGCGTTCAGCAAGGCTTCCAGTTCGGCGATGTCCGCATCGTTCAGAAGCTGGCTGCCGGTGAAGGCGGCGGCGGGCAGCGCCTCGTCCATGTCGAGCAGGGCCGAGAACCGCCGCATCAGCCCGGTCAGGACCTCCACCTTGGGCCGGGCCTGGGAATAGACGGCCACACCATGCACATCGCGGCGCGACACCAGGGCCTTGGCTCTCATCCGCTCCAGAACGGTGCGGGTGGTGGACGGGGTCCAGTCCATCTGGACCGCGATCCGGTCATGCACCTCTCGCGACGACAGATCGCCGTCGCGCCAGAAGCATTTCAGGACCTCCAGTTCGGCGTCCGTGGGGGTCGGCGTTTCGGTCTGCGACATGTCGGCTCCGCATTTGTCGTGCAGACGCTACAATTGTCGCTCAGGCACGTCAATCGTCGCCTTTCAGCGCCCGCCGCGGAGGCGACGACCTGCGCCACCCGCAACAATGCCAAACGCTAGCTGACCTGGTTCAGGAATCAGTGTCGGGAATGGGCGCGCTTTTAACCGCCGTAGCGCTTTGACCCGCCCCCATGCCTCTGACGCGTCTCCACCATCCGGTCAGCCTGCCGGCGATCCCCTGAGAAGACTGCGGATCGCGGACCAGGGTTTCCCGACGATAGGCCGCCAGCAGACGCGGATACTGATCGTCCCCGGGCGCCAGCGCGACAGCGCGCTCCGCAGCGGCGATGGCACCCTGATAATCGTCTGCGCACCACAGTTGCAGCGCCGCCCAGCTATGGAGGTGAGCGAAATGCGGAAGGGCCTCGAGCACCTCGCGCCCGATCGCCACCGCTTCGGCATAGCGACCCGCGGCGAGCAGACTGTCCGCGTAGTGGACCAGACAGGTCGTGTCCCGGCTGTACAAGGCGACCAGATCCTCCAGAAGGCGGATGGCGTCTTCGTGCCGTCCGTCCCGCGACAGCAGTTTTGCGAGATTGGCCATCGCGATCCCGTTGTTCGGACTGACAGCCACCGCGCGTTCCGCCAGCGCCAGGGCAAGACGCGGCCGGTGCGGGGGCTGGGCCGCCGCCAAGGTCGAGACATAGACGCCGCTGGTCTTGCGCAGCCGCCGCGTCCTCTGCCTGACGTCGGCGATATCGATCTCGCCGGACAGGGTTTCAAAGAGCAGAGGCTGGAGGAGCCCGGCCTCCGCCAGGAAGGTGGTCGCCGGATGGGCCACATGTCGAAGCGGGAGCGGCTGAAACGCGATGTCGCCCGCGATCCGGGCGGCATGTCGGCCATCGTTGCCGGTGGGGTCGAACACAACGACCGGCCGGACACTGCACGAGATAGGCCCATCGATCTCCGGCAGCCAGGCGATCCGGCGGCTGTCTTGCAGCCAGCGATCCTCGAACGGGGCCTTGGCCGGATCGATCGAATACTGCGGGGAAATAGCCAGGACCGCGTGCGCTCCCGCGGCGTCGGCGAACCGGATCGCGGCATACCCGCCCATGCTCGAACCATAGGTCAGGACGCGATCAGCGCCGGCGACCGCCTTCCGCACCGCCTCCATCGCCTTCGGCATTTCAGGATACTGGTACCAGTCCTCTCTCACCCCCATCACGTGGATGGCGGAGAGTCCGACCGCCTGGAGAAACGCCTCGCCAAAGCCTGACCGCTCGAACCCGTGGCCGATGCTGTAATGGTCGAAGGTCACGACCCAGCGCGTCGTGTCCGAGGCGGGAATGCTGCGAACGACGACATTGTCGGTGCGATAGAGGTCCTGCATTCCAACCCCCACACGCCGGCCAATCCGCTCAGATCGTTCGTCGAGGACCCGGGTCGCCGGTCTGCCGCAGCTTGTTGACGCCGACACGATCGCCAGCCTTGGTTGATCGTGAAATGCTCCTTTTTGCAAGAGCCGTCGAGCAGCGCATCCGCTGATATCCCGCCTTTCACCCGCAGCCTCGCCGACATAGGGTCTTGCCCGCAGGGTAGAGACGTCGGACGGAGAAATGACGATACTCGCGCTCTTGGCGGCCATTCTCTTCCAGGCGTCCGGCACGCCCTCCGAGGCGCCGACGCTGGATCAGGTCAGGACCTGGACGGCGCCGCAGGCGGCCGAACGGCTCATCCCTGCTCCGATGTTGTCCAGTGTCGTCGGCGGCTGGTTTCGCGCCGGCGGGCCGCCCGGCAACTACACAGGCTACTGGTGGGGAGCGGCAGAGCCCGTCGGCGAGGGCCTGTGTCGGCGATCCTCCTATCAAGCGAGACTGAGCCCGATCATGGTCCAGAGCGCGACAACCGCGATGCAGGTCACGCTGGAGACGGTTGCGCAGTTCGCGCCCACATATCCCCGCGAGGCCACGCGCGATATCTGCGACGCCCAGACGGGCTGGATCGGAACCCGGCCGGAGGACGAGACGATCAAGCGCGACGCTCTTGTTCGCCTTGCCGAGGCCATGCGGTTGGCGGCGGCGGACGAGCCGCTGCCGTTCGAGCTGTCCTGCGAGAGCACCAGCCCACGTCCCTGCCCCGGAGCCCGCGCGGCCCTGGCCAGCCTGCCGTTGTCAGCCCTGTACGACGCCCGCCCCATGACGGACCGCTATCGGGAGGAGCCGGTCGTGAACGGGGTGCGAAGCCGATACGCCCTGCCACCTTCGCAGGGAGTCTATCCGTCGGTTGAGATCGCGATGGGGCCAGACCAGGACAGGGACTCCTGGTTCGTCACCCTGCACGGACGCGAACGCGTCGAGCGTGTGACGATCCGCCGGGCGATGGTGATCTATCACTAGACCGCAGCCGGGATAGATTCACCCCACCATCAACGACGCCAGCAGCAGCACCAGCAACAGCGCGCTGACTCCCTGCCAGAAGCGCACCGGCTCCCGTTCCATCAGCGACAGTTCGCGTCTCGGGGGGACGGCGACGGCGCTGCCGCTTTCCAGAACGTGGATCAGTTCCTCGACGTCGGCGAACCGGTCGCCGGGCTCGACCGCCAGCGTGCGCAGGATCGCCGCCTCCAGCCAGGCGGGCATGTCGGGGCGGTGTTTCGAGGGTCGGGTCGGCTTCTCGAACCTCATGCGATTGAAGTCCTCCTCCTGGCCACTCGGATAGTCGCCGGTGAAGATGCGGTAGAGGGTCACGCCCAGTGCATACTGGTCGGTCAGGGCGTCGCCCTTGTTGCCGGCGTACATCTCCGGCGCCTTGTAACCGAGGGTGCCGGGGGTCTCGGCCTCGGCGAATTCCTCGATCCGGGGCAGGCGCGCGACGCCAAGGTCGATCAGTTTCACGCCGCCGCTGGTCTCGAGGATCATATTGTCAGGCTTGATGTCACGGTGGGTGATACCCAGCCGGTGCAGGGCCGCCACGCCGCGCGACAGGCGGATCGATAGATCCACACCCTTGGGAATATCAAATGGTTCGTCGGCGATCCTCGCGTGCAGGGTGCGGCCGACGTAGAGGGGCTGGGCGATGTAGAGGCGGCTCTGGCGACCCATGTCGAGTGTCAGGGTCTTGCCGACGAACGGGCTGTCGATGCGGCGGCCGATGAAGCTTTCACGCAGGAAGGCGCCGCGGGCGCCGCTCTCGGACAGCAGGGCAGGCTTGGGAAATTTCAGTACCACCGTGCCGCCGCCCTCCTCGTCCTTCGCCACGAAGACGCGGGTGTATTTGCCGTCGGACAGCAGCCTCTCCAGCCGGAAGCGGTCGACGTTGTCCCCGACGGTCGGCGGCGGCTCGATGGCGAGGCCGGCCGCCTCGGCACCGATCGCGTCCTGATCCACCGCCCCGATACGGATGACGTCGATGACGATGGCGGTGGCGTTGTCGCGCGTCTCCTCCTCGCCGGCCTTGTCGACGATCGCCTGGGCGTCGGCCTCGGGCGAGGCGCGGCGGGCCAGCAGTTTCTGCAGCTCCTCCTCCGACACCACGCCGTGCACGCCGTCCGTGGTCAGCAGCAGCCGGTCATGCGCCTTCAGCGTGACCGCTCGCACGTCGAGCCTCAGGTCCGGCTCGATGCCGATGGCGCGATAGAGCACGTGGCTCAGGCCGGGCTGGGCCAGCACATGGTCCTCGGTCAGTCGTGTCAGGACGCCGTCGCGGAAATGCCAGGCGCGGCTGTCCCCGACGTGCAGGGTCGTCGCCTCCCGTCCGCGCATGACCAGGGCGGTGAAGGTCGTCGCCGCGCCCGCCATCTCCGGGTCGGACCGCCCCTTGGCGTGGAGCCAGCGATTGTAGCCCGACAGGGCCGCCACCCCGGCCGCCGCGACGCCCTTCAGCGGGCTCTGGTCCAGATAGCCGTCGATGAAGGTGCGGCCCGCCAGTTCCGAGGCCACCCTGCCCGCCTTCGACCCGCTGACCCCGTCGGCGACGATGGCCAGCATGCCGTGAAGGGCCTGTTCCGAGGGCGTGCCGAGGTGCACGGCGCCGAAATCCTGATTGTCCTTGCGCGGCCCCAGGGCCGTGGCGAACCCCGCCGCGATCTCCAGCCTGCCGTCCGCGTCCATGGTCGATCCCCCTGTTCGCGAAGAGACTTCACTTCGTAACTTGGATGCAAGGGGATGTGGCCCTATATTGGTCTTGCCGGGGCTTGCCCCGGATATGGCGATAAACGCGCTTGTAATAAGCGGACCGGACCCGGGTGCGATTCCCGGCGGCTCCACCATCTCTTCCTCCGCGTTATCGGCGGGATAGCATGGGGCCGACTAGCATCGACGGACGTGTAAAGAAGACTGCTTTCGCTCGTCCTGGCCCACCGTATCGGGCCATTTTCTAACTGCGAACGATAACTTCGCTGGAGAAGTCCGCCTCGCCGCGTAATGCGGTTCGGTTGATTTCGAATCTTAAGTCCTAGGGGTTCAGATCCTTAGGCGGGGCCGCCAGGGGGCCTGCCAACAGAACCCCTGGCACTTTCCTTACAAGCCATCTTCCTTGCATCGTCCTCCCCGGCTATCTGTCGCGCCGCTAGCGAGGGTTTCCATGGCTGAAGACGCGCCGCCGATCGACGAGATGCAGTACGAGAAGCTCGCGCAGGACGCCCTGCGCGGGGTGATCCGCTCCGCGCTCGAACGCGCCGCCAGCCCCTCGGGCATTCCCGGCGCGCACCATTTCTATGTGACGTTCAAGACCCGCGCGCCCGGCGTGTCCGTGCCGCCCGACGTCGTCGCCAAATACCCCGACGAAATGACGGTGGTGCTGCAGCATCAATACTGGGACCTCGCCGTCGAGCACGACCTGTTCTCCGTCATGCTGAAGTTCGGCGGCATGCCCAAGGTGCTGACCGTGCCCTATACGGCCGTGACCCGGTTCTACGACCCGAGCGTCCAGTTCCTGCTGCAGTTCGAGGCTCCCGAGCCCGTGCCGGAACCCGTCGCCGAGTTGCCGACACCGCCGCGTACCGACACGCCGCCCTCCGGCGACGACGGGCCCAAGGTGGTTTCGCTGGACCAGTTCCGGAAAAAGTAGGCTTTTCAAGCCGCACGCTCGCGCTAAGCTTTTCCCAGTCTGGGAGGGCCGCGTGCTGAGATCCGCCGTCATCGTCATCCTGTTGTGGTTCGCGGGCGGCGTCGCCCACGCCCAGACGCCGAGCCGTTTCGACGGCTGGGCCGCCGCCATCGTCGCCGCCGACTGGCGCACCAGCCATGGCGATCCGATCCGGGCCTTCGACAACGCCCGGCGAGACCTGACCTCGGGCTTCCTCGCCGCCGGCTTCCCGCGCGCCGACATGTACGACGCCACACTGCGGCCCGACGTCACGCCCGTCACCACGGCGGCGGAGGCGGTCCAAAGCATGCGGTCGGCGACTCTGCGCGCCACCCGCGGCTGCTTCCTCTATTTCACGTCCCACGGCGGACCGGAGTTCATGGTCTTCGGGCCGGACCAACAGCTGACCCCGACCGGCATGGTCACCCTGGTCCGCGAACTATGCCAGGACCGGCCCACCGTCGTGGTCATCTCGGCCTGCTTCTCCGGGATATTCGTCGACTCGCTGGCCGCGCCCAACCGGATGATCATGACGGCAGCGCGGCGCGACCGGTCGTCCTTCGGCTGCTCGGAGGACGCGACCTATCCCTATTTCGACGCCTGCGTGATCTCGTCCCTGCCGACGGCGAGCGACTTCATCGCCCTGGCCAACGCCACCCGGGCCTGCGTCAAGGCCCGCGAGGAGGCCGAAGGGCTCGCCCCCGGGTCGGAGCCACAGGTCTCGATCGGCGCCGGCATGCAGTTGCTGCTGCCGACCCTGCGGTTCACCCACCCGCCGGGTTAGGATTTCCGCGGAAACGCCCGGATCGTGATCCGCTCGCGCTCGCCCTCGCGCCGCTCGACCAGCAGACGCGCCACCTGGGCGTCGTCGTGGAACAGATAGCCCTTGATCGCGTCCAGCAAGGCCTTGGCCAAGTTGTCGAGATCCATCCACGGCGGATCGCCGACATGCTCCATGACGATCTCGACGACGAAGTCGCCATAGGCCGGCCGCGAGCCGCGCCATTCCTTGCGGAAGAACTCGTAGACCAGCGGCTTGTAGTATTTCGCCTGGGTGGTCAGGCCGTCGATCATGACGACGACGGCATCGCCCTCCTCGCGCGCCCGGACCTTTCCGGAGACAATCCAGCCGTCGTTCACGAGCGGCAGGCCGTCGGCAAGACGGTGGCCAAGGTGGCGGCGCCGATGAGCACCGGGCTCGTCAGCTGCTCGTCATGGGCCGGCGCCGAATGGATCGCCTGGATGATCTCCATGCCCGAGACGACCGAACCGAACGCCGCGAAGCCCTGACCGTCCGGATTGCGCCCGCCCCCGAAGTCTAGCGCCGGCGTGTCCTTGACCACGATGAAGAAGCTTGAGGTCGCCGTGTCCGGGCCGTCGCGCGCCATCGAGATCGCGCCCGCCGAGTGACGCAGGCCCGTATCGAGCGTTCGCTCCAGCGTGATCGGACCCAGGCCAGGATCGTCGCTTCCGGCTGTTGTCGCGGCCTGGATGACATCGATCGGATTGGGGTTGTCGTTGGTCTCGGCCACGACCGTGCGGAAGAAGCTGCCTCCCGCATAGCGGCCTTCCTGGACATAGCGCAGGAAGTTGCAGGTCGTGATCGGCGCATGCTCGGCGTCGAGCCGGACAACGATGTCGCCCAAACTCGAATGCAGGATGACCATGGCATGGTCGGCTTGGGCTGAAGCCGGTCCGGCCGCCAGAATCGTAGCCGCCAGAGCTGCGGCCGTACTTTTGATCACGCTCATCCTGGCCTCCGTCGCCCCGGCCGCTTGCCCGGCCATTCCCTCGTGCTACACCGCCGCGCATCCTCCCGCCACGCCTGACGAAAGCCTTGCCGCGATGACCTCGTACCGCACCGAAACCGACACCTTCGGCCCCATCGAGGTCGACAACTCGAAATACTGGGGCGCCCAGGCCCAGCGCTCGCTCGGCAACTTCAAGATCGGCTGGGAGAAACAGCCCCTGCCCGTCGTCCGCGCCCTCGGCATCGTCAAGCGCGCCGCTGCCGAGACCAATATGGCGCTGGGCAAGCTGGACGCGACCGTCGGAAACGCCATCGTCGCCGCCGCCAACGAGGTCATCGAGGGCAGGCTGAACGACCACTTCCCCCTGGTCGTCTGGCAGACGGGCTCGGGCACCCAGTCGAACATGAACGCCAACGAGGTGATCTCGAACCGCGCCATCGAGATGCTGGGCGGCGAGATGGGCTCCAAGAAACCGGTCCACCCCAACGACCACGTCAACATGAGCCAGTCTTCGAACGACACCTATCCCACAGCCATGCACGTCGCCTGCGCCGAACAGGTGGTCAACGACCTGCTGCCGGCCCTGAAGCACCTGCACGCTGCGCTCGACGCCAAGTCCAGGGCCTGGGCTCACATCATCAAGATCGGCCGGACGCATACGCAGGACGCCACCCCCCTGACGCTGGGCCAGGAGTTCGGCGGCTATACCCAGCAGGTCGCGAACGGCATCGCCCGCATCGAACAGACCCTGCCGGCGCTGATGGAGCTGGCCCAGGGCGGCACCGCCGTCGGCACGGGGCTGAACGCTCCCATCGGTTTCGCCGAGAAGGTCGCCGAACAGATCGCCGGCATCACCGGCCTGCCCTTCATGACGGCCCCGAACAAGTTCGAGGCCCTGGCCGCTCACGACGCCATGGTCTTCTCGCACGGGGCCATCAACACGGTGGCGGCGTCCCTGTTCAAGATCGCCAACGACATCCGCTTCCTGGGCTCCGGCCCGCGGTCGGGTCTGGGCGAACTGGCCCTGCCGGAGAACGAGCCGGGGTCGTCGATCATGCCCGGCAAGGTCAATCCGACCCAGTGCGAGGCCCTGACCCAGGTCTGCATCCAGGTGTTCGGCAACAACGCCGCCCTGACCTTCGCCGGCTCTCAGGGGCATTTCGAGCTGAACGTCTTCAACCCGGTGATGGCCTACAACTTCCTGCAGTCGGTCCGGCTGGTGGCGGATGCGGCGATCAGCTTCACCGACAACTGCGTCGTCGGCATCGAGGCGCGCGAGGACAACATCGCGCGCGGCCTGAACAACTCGCTGATGCTGGTCACCGCCCTGAACGGCAAGCTCGGCTACGACATCTGCGCCAAGATCGCCAAGACGGCGCACAAGAACGGGACGACCCTGCGTCAGGAGGCCGTCGGCGGCGGCTATCTGACCGACGCGGAATTCGACGAGGCGGTGCGGCCGGAGAAGATGATCTCGCCGGGATGAGGCTATGACGACGGCATGTGAACTGGATTTCGGTCGTGACGGGGCGCTGCATTTCAGCGGCGTTCTGAGCGCGACCGAAGCGGCAGCGCTGGCCGCCAGGATGGAGCCCCAAATCACCGGACGGCCGGGAACTCGTCTGAAGGTCGAGCCGGGTGTAGGGGCGATCCTTGCAGCCGACGGCGCCGTAGGGCGGATCGCAGCGGGGTTGATCGGTTCTGCAGCCATGCCGGTTCGCACTTTGCTGTTCGACAAGAGCCCGGACACCAACTGGATCGTCGGCTGGCATCAGGATCGGACCATTTCCGTGCGCGAACGGCACGAGACGCCCGGCTTCGGCCCGTGGTCTACCAAGGACGGTGCCCTTCATGTCGCGCCCCCGATAGAGGTTCTGGAAGGGATGGTCACGCTGCGACTACATCTGGATCCCGTGGACGCGGAGAATGCACCTCTGATCGTGGCCATGGGCTCTCACCGGCTCGGATATGTCGCGGCCAATCTCGCGGCAGAGCGGGCGGGCGAAGGCGCCACCCTCATCTGCGAAGCCGAGCCGGGCGACGTCTGGGCCTATTCCACTCCAATCCTGCATATGTCAGCGCGATCCTCCGGCGACCGGCGGCGACGGGTTCTGCAAATCGACTATGCGGCCGTGCCGTTGCCCGACCCTCTGGAATGGCGGGGAGTCGAGGCCTGACCGCCCTCATCCGCCCGTAATGGATCGAGGCGCTGTTCGAGCGGCGCGAGGGTGGGACGAGGGCGTCTATCCGGTCAACCTGCTAGCTGTCAGGTCGCTGCACAGACTGAAATTCCACCCGAAGAGACCGACCTTGATCGCATCGAGTACGAGGACACCGACCACTACCAAGTCACGAAAAGCTTCTTGACCCGGCGCGAGATCTGCTGGACGTCCTTCCCAAGGACGATTGATCGGTCTTATTCGCCGCCTCGCGAGCCGGGCGCGTAGATCCGGCCCCGGTTCGAGTTCTGGACGTCCAGCCTCTGGGCCAGGGCGCGTGACTCCCGGCGACGCTGGTCGCGGTGCTCGACGGTCATGCAGATTCGCGACGGCATGCGGCTGCCCACGATCGTCTCCGTGCGACAGATGACGCGCGGCTCCTCGGGCTCTGCGACCTCGGCCTGCGTCTCGACGGCGGGAAGCTGTGTGGCCGGTTCAGCGGCGGCCGGTTCCCGGGCGGGGGAACCCGCCTGAAGCCAGAACGCCAGCGAAACGGCGAGGACGGTGGACACCAGCATGGCGGACTCCTGTCACAAGACTACGCCGCCAAATTCCTCCCCGGCCGCTTTCGGGTCAAGGCTTGTCGCGGATCGTCGCGCCGACCGGGGCCAGGGCCAGCTTGGCCAGCTCCAGATCCTTGAGGGCGAAGGGGATGCCGATGATGGTGATGGCCTCGGCGAAGGCGATCAGCAGGTGGGACAGGGCGATGTACCAGCCGGCGAACAGGAACCAGATGATGTTCAGGCCCACGCCGAAACAGCCGATGCCCTTACCGTCGGCCTCGCCGCCCCAGACGACCTCGCGACCGAACGGCCAGAAGGAATAGCTGGCGATCCGCCAGGCCGCGAAGCTCCACGGCAGGCCGACGACCGTCAAGGCCAGGACCGCGCCGCCGATCAACCACAGCAGGCCTGAAATCCACCCGCCGAGAATGAACCACAGGATGTTCAGGATCAGTCGGATCACGCGCGTCTCTCCCCGTCGGCGGTTCGCCGACCGCACATAGATAGGCGAAAGGCCCCGCCGATATCAGCGGGGCCCTCGTGAATTCGTAGTAACCCGCCTCAAGCCGGGAGCGACCGCGTCGCGACCATAGCGGTAGCGGAATCTAGTGCTTCTCGGTCCACTGGGCTTTGGCCTCGTCCTGGGTCAGGCTCAGGCGGACCTTGTCGTCGTCCACATAGTCGACCCAGCTGGTAGGGATGTAGTGGTGCTTGAAGCCTCCGGCGAGATCGAGCTTGGCCAGTTCGATCTGGTCGCCGTTGACGTGGTCGACGCGACCGACGTGGCCGCCGTCCGAGCCCACGACTTCGAGGTGTTCCTTGATCAGGGTGAGGTCTACCATCGGGTGTCTCCTGTCGAATGGTGAGACCCTGAAACGCCGCTTGCTGCAGCCGGTTGCGAGGACCGATGGCCGAGATCGTCAATCTGAACCGCGCCCGGAAGGCTCGCGACAAGGCCGCCGCGAAAGCCGGCGCCGCCGCCAATCGCGTCACGCACGGCCTGACCAAGGCCCAGCGCGAGGCCGCGAAAGCGGAACGGGAGCGGCTGTCGCGGCTTCTGGATCAGACCAGGATCGAGGACTGACCATGGGCGCGACCTACACACCGGGGACCTCGTCCCGACCCCGCCACGGCCTGATCGCCCTGATCGCGATCCGGCAGGCGAAGGCCATGCGGGAACGCCGCGAACAGGAAGCCTCCGAGCGCGAGGCGAAGACGGCGGAGAAGGCCGAACCGAAGCCGAAAAAACGCGGCTGGTTCCGCTAGACCGCCTTCGGCGCCCGGATCAGCAGGGCCTGTCCGGCCAAGACCAACAACAGGCCGATCAGAGCCGTCCAGCCGAACCGCGCATCCTCGAACATCACCGACACCAGCATGGCGATCGGCGGGGTCAGGGCCGAGATGTAGCTGGCCAGGGCATAGCCCCGCGCCCGGGCCACGGCGAAATAGACGAGGAAGGCCACGACCGATCCCAGGATCGACAGGTGGGCCAGAGAGATCAGGTATCCGGGCGACAGGTCGATGGTGAAACGCGCGCCGGTGACCAGTCCGTGGAGGACCAGCATTGCCGTTCCGTAGGCCATGGCCCAGCCGGTCTGGGGCAGGATCGCCGTTCCGAGTTGCTGGCCCTTCCATGAGTAGTAGTTGCCGATCGCCGAGCTGCTCACCGCCAGAACCGCCAGACCGATGCCGGTCAGGGCGCGGGCGTCGAACCCGGCGCGCATGGCCTCTCCGCCCGACAGGACCGCCACCCCGACGATGCCGAGGGTCGCGCCGATCCAAGCCTCGCGCGACGCCTTCTGACGCACCACGATGCGGAACAGGACGAGGTTCAGGAAGGCCAGGGAGGCGAAGACGACGGCCACGATGGCCGAGGTGACATGCCCCTCGGCCGCATAGGTGAAGGTGTAGGAGATGGCGAAGACGAACGCCCCCTGCCCCAGCGCCGCCAGATGCTGGCTGCGGGTCAGTTTCAGCGAGCGGCCCGTCGCCGCGCAGCCGACGAGGATGATCAGAGCCGCCAAACCGAACCGCCAGGTCAGGGAGGCGACGGGATCGACCACGCCTAGCTGCCAGGTGATGGCATACCAGGTCGTGCCCCAGATGATCGCGCAGATGGCGACGCCGGCGACGGCCAGAACGCCGGCGGAAGGCCTGCGCAGCTCGGATAGGGTCAAGGCGGGCTCACGGAACACGGGGGGAGAGGATTGTCCCGGATGCGCTCCCGGCGGGAGAGGTGCAACACCGATCCCCACGACTGCCGACAAGTCCGGCTTATGTCAGGCGCGCAGCTTCAGCGCCGCGCGATCCGCCGTTGGCGCGGCGGCGTAGACGGTGGGCGGATCGATGCCGAATCGCGTCCGCGCCATCTCCAGTGGCTTCAGGACCGGGAACTCGTCGGGATCGACAGCGGCGTCCATCGTCATCGAAAACTTCCCGCGAAGTCGGGTATCCTGTCGCGACCGACTCTTCGTTCCAAACCACCTCGCCGGAGACCTCGTGCTCAAGAAACGCTCCGTCGTCCTTGCCGGCCACGCCACCTCCGTGGCGCTGGAGCCTGAGTTCTGGGCCGTTCTGGACCGGATGGCGGAGGGGCGCGGGCTCAGCCACGCCGGCTTCCTGACCTGGGTCGACGAGACGCGCGGCCGCCGTCCCCTCGCCTCCGCCTGCCGGCTTCTGGCGCTGGACTTCGCGGCGTCAGAAAGGGTCATTGGCGAACGCCGAATTTAAGGCGCAGCCTGAGCTCCTCATCCTGGAGCAACCGCCGTGCAGATCGACCGCAGCCTCATCCCGCCCGCCATCATCGGCGGCCTCATCGCCATCGGCCTGATCGGGGCCGGGATCGCTGTCGGCGGGGGCGTGGTCAACGCCAACACCGGCAACCGCCAGGTCACCGTGCGCGGCGTCGCCGAGCGGAATGTCACCGCCGATCTGGCCATCCTGTCGCTGCGCTTCACCGTGGCCGGCGAGGAACTGCCCGGCGTCCAGGCCCAGATCGACGGCGACCTGACCAAGGTCCGCACCTTCCTGCGGGCCCAGGGCTATGGCGACGACATCATCACCATCGGCCGTCTGGAGGTCACCGACACCCAGTCGCAGAGCTACGCCCCGTCCGACGGCACGCCCCACTATATCGTGGCCCAGAGCGTGACGGTCCGCACCACGGACGTCGCCCGCGTCGCCCAGACCGAGCGCGCCCTGAACGACCTTGTTCGTCAAGGCGTCCTGCTGGACTTCACCGCCCCGACCTATGTCTTCACCAAGCTGAACGACGTCCGGCCGACCATGATCGCGGAGGCGACGGCCTCGGCCCGTTCGGGCGCCGAACAGTTCGCCAAGGATTCCGGCGCTCCGCTCGGCCCGATCAAACAGGCAACCCAGGGCTCGTTCGAAATCCTCGCCCGCGAGGACGTCGACAACGAATCCACCTCGCTGGACAAGCGCATCCGTGTCGTGGCCACGGTCACTTACCAGCTACGCTAGGCCGTCCCGGAACAGAAGAACGCCCGCCGGGTCATCCTGGCGGGCGTTTTCATGGTCAGTTCGAAGGCGCCGGGCCCGGCGACGGCAGGGTCGGTGGCTCGACGTTCGGAAGGTCGGGCATCTTCGGCGCCTCGGGCAGAGCGGGCAGGTTGACGTCGACATCGACGTTGGTGTCCGCCGCATCCCGCGCCGCCATGCCTCCGCCATTCCAGACGAAGAAGGCGATCACAGCCACAACGACCAGCAGGCCGCCGACGATGAAGGCCATGGCCCCGCCGCCGCCCCGCCGCTCAGGCTGGACGTTGACGGTCGTCTGACGCGGAGGCTCGACGACAACGACGCGTTCGGGGGGCATGTTCGGATCGGTCATGCGATCAGCCCGCCTTCGGGACGGCCGGCGCTTCGACCGAAGGCAGGTTGACGTCGACGTTCACGTCCCGGGTGTCTCCACCCATGCCGCCACGTGCGAAGACGAAATACGCCACGATCGCCAGGACGACCACGACGGCCCCGACGATGAAGGCGAGGCCCGTATTGCCGCCGCCGCTGCTTGTGTTCTCAGCCATTGGTTTTCCCTCTTGGTAGCTTCCCCTGAGCCGACGGAACACCGGTCACGCTTGCCGGTTCCGGTGGCGGACAGGAGCGAGGGCCTGACTTTGCCTCATGTGCTCATTATGTTCTCCGAATCCCGTCTGCCTTCGAGACCGCCCGTTTGACCGACTCCCTTCCCGCCCCCCGCATCTCCGACCTCGCGCGCTCGCGCGGTCCCGGCGGCGTCACGCATGAGACGCCCGACTATCTGAGCGGTCTGAACCCCGAACAGCGCGAGGCCGTGGAGACGACCGAAGGACCGGTTCTGGTCCTCGCCGGCGCGGGCACGGGCAAGACCCGCGTCCTGACTACCCGCCTGGCCCACATTCTGGCGACCGGCCGCGCCCGGCCGTGGGAACTGCTGGTCGTCACCTTCACCAACAAGGCCGCGCGCGAGATGCGCGAGCGGATCACCCATCTGATCGGCCCGTCGGCCGAGGGGCTGCGCTGGCTCGGCACCTTCCACTCGGTCGCAGCCCAGATCCTGCGCCGGCACGCCGAACTGGTGGGGCTCAAGTCCACCTTCACCATCCTGGACACCGACGATCAGGAGCGGCTGCTGAAACAGCTGCTCGAGGCCGCCAACATCGACACCAAGCGCTGGACGCCCAAGTCGCTGTCCGGCCTGATCGACCACTGGAAGAACCGCGGCTGGAGACCCGATCAGCTCCCGCCGGGCGAGGACTTCGCCAACGGCAAGGGCCAAACCCTCTACGCAGCCTACCAGTCGCGATTGGCGACATTGAACGCCTGCGACTTCGGCGACCTGTTGCTGCACAACCTGACAATTCTGTCGAAACACGCTGACATCGCTGAGGAATATCGCAAGCGATTTCGCTACATCCTGGTCGACGAGTATCAGGACACCAATGTGGCCCAGTATCTGTGGCTGCGGCTGCTGACATCCTCGACCGGCAACGTCTGCTGCGTCGGCGACGACGATCAGTCGATCTACGGCTGGCGGGGCGCCGAGGTGGACAACATCCTGCGGTTCGAGAAGGACTTCCCTGGCGCCAGGATCGTCAAGCTGGAGCGCAACTACCGCTCGACCAGCCATATCCTGGGCGCGGCGTCCGGCCTCATCGCCGCCAACCGCGACCGGCTCGGCAAGACCCTTTGGACCGAGGATCAGACCGGCGACAAGGTGCGGGTTCGCGGCGTCTGGGACGGCGAGGCCGAGAGCCGGCTGATCGCGGACGAGATCGAGACGGCGAAACGGGACGGCATCGAATACAAGGACATGGCCGTCCTTGTTCGCGCGTCGTTTCAAATGCGCGCCTTCGAGGAACGGTTCGTACTGCTGGCCATCCCTTACACGGTCATCGGCGGGCCGCGCTTCTTCGAGCGCGCCGAGATCCGCGACGCCCACGCCTATCTGCGCCTGATCCAGTCCGAGGACGACGACCTGGCCTTCGAGCGCATCGTCAATGTGCCCAAGCGCGGCATCGGCGACACCTCGGTTCAGAAGATCCTGCAGATCGCCCGCCACAACGGCGTCTCGGCGATGACGGCCGTGCGCGATCTGATCACGTCGGACGAGCTTCAGGCCCGCACCCGCACGGCCCTGTCGACCTTCGTGCGCGATCTCGACCGCTGGCGGGCGCTGGCGGCCGACACCCGCCACTGGCTGCTGACCGAAACGGTGCTGGAAGAGAGCGGCTATGTCGACATGCAGAAGGCCGACCGCGTCACCGGTCCGACCCGCCTCGACAACCTCAAGGAACTGACCCAGGCGATGCAATCGTTCGAGACCCTCGGCGCCTATCTCGAACACGTGTCACTGGTCATGGATCTGGATCGCGGCCCGTCGTCGGACGCAGTGCAGATCATGACCCTGCACGGCGCCAAGGGGCTGGAGTTCCCGCTGGTCTTCCTGCCCGGCTGGGAGGAAGGCGTCTTCCCCAGCCAGCGCAGCATGGACGAGAAGGGCGAGAAGGGTCTGGAAGAGGAACGCCGCCTCGCCTACGTCGGCGTGACCCGCGCCAAGTCGGACGCGCGGATTTCGTTCGCCGCCAACCGTCTGGTCTACGGCCGCTGGACCTCGCAACTGCCCAGCCGCTTCGTCGATGAACTGCCCATCGCCCACGTGGAGGCGCAGAGCGACACCGGCTACTACGGCGCCTCGGCCGGCATGAAGGAGGCGAAATCCCGCTGGGACGAGACCCCCGTCTTCGGCGCCGGCTACACCTCCCCCGGCTGGCAACGCGCCCAGGCCGTCACCGCATCGCGTGCGCCCGGCGCCCGCCCCGCCCGCAACACCGTAATCGAAGGCGAAGGCCGGCTGGTGGCGACCGCCGACCCCAAATCCGGCTCCGGGTTCGTGAAGGGCCAGCGCGTCTTCCACCAGAAATTCGGCTACGGCTCTGTGCGCGTGATCGAAGGCAACAAGCTGACCGTTGAATTCGAAAAGGCCGGCGAGAAGAAGGTCATCGACACCTTCGTGGAGAAGGCCGGCGACTAGGCCTCTCTTAGCTTCACGAGCGTCTCCCACGCCGCCACCGCGACCATCACCGCCGTCGTCATGGCCGCCAGCCCCAGCGGCGTGGTCATCGGCACGACGAGCCACAGCGCCGCCAGCGCCACGACCCCGACCACCCTCGGCATCGCCAAGGTCTCGAACACCGCCAGCTTGGCCAGCAGGCCGCCGATCATGAACAGGAGCGGACCGCCGATCAGGACGGCGGCGGCCTCGGGCGCGACGTGCCCCGTCGGATGCATCAGGGACAGCTCGTCGCCGACGGCCGTGACGATGATCCCGGCGACGATCAGGATGGGGCAGTAGGTGTAGGCGCGGCGGGCCAGCTTGCCGGGGTCGGCGGCCTTTTCGATAACCTCGGACGCGGCGTCGTGCGAGGCGCTGAAATAGAGCCACCACATGGCCAGGGTGCCCAGGAAGGCGACGGCAGCGGCCCAGACCACCTCGGGCGTCCAGGTCAAGCCAGCGAAGGTCGCGCCGGTCACCAGCACCGACTCGCCCAGGCAGATGATGACGAACAGCCCGACCCGCTCGGCGATGTGGCCGCCCTCGACCGTCCAGTCTGCGGTGACGGCGCGGCCCAATCCGGGCACACGATAGGACAGGGCCGGCGAGACATATTCGATCGCCAGCGCCGCGAGCCAGAACCAGAGCCGGGTCTGCCCCTCCGCCAACCCGCCCGCGATCCAGAACACGCCGGACAGCGACACCCAGCACAGGATGCGCCGGAAGTTCTGCCGCAGGACGACATCGCCGCGCACCGCCCACAGCATGAACAGCGTCCGCCCGACCTGAATCGAGACGAAGGCGACGGCGAACCACAGCCCCTTCGCGCCGAACGCCTCGGGCAAGGAGGTCGACAACAACAGCCCCGCCCCCATCAGGGCGAACAGGGCGATCCGCACGGGGATCCGCTCGGGGTCGAGCCAGTTGGTGACCCAGCTGGTGTAAATCCACGCCCACCACACCGCCGCCGCCGTCATCGCGGCCTGCAGCGCACCCAGAGGCGTCAGGTGGGCCAGAAGGGTGTGGGAAATCTGGGTGATGGCGAAGACGAAGACGAGGTCGAAGAACAGCTCGACGAACCCTACCCGCGCATGATGGCCGTCGCGTCGGCGCAGCAGGCTGGTCATGGAACGTCCCCCGTTTCGATCGCGACCCTGCCGCGCCTGACGCCCCTCGTCCAGCGCCCCCTTTTCACGGCCCCGGTTTACGATCATGCTGGATATTCAACAGCCTGGGGAGGCTCGCCATGTCTCGGATTATCGCCATTGGCTTGTCGGCTGTAATCCTCGTCGCCTGCAAGCCGGCGACGCCCACCGAGGCGGCTACGCCCCAGGCATCTTCTGCCCCCGCGCCCGCCGCTTTCGACTACGCCGCCCACGACGCGCTGGATGACCGATGGATCCAGGTTTCGGACAAGCCAACCGACCCAATCGACGAACTCGACTGGCGCGAGGTGCATTGCAACTACCTCGCCGGTGAAATGAGCGGCGACGTCGAGATCGACAACCAGATAGACGCGCGACTGAAAGAGCTTCGTTGCTTTAGCCAGGACGAAGACGCCCTGGCGGTGAAGGCGGCCAGTGCGGGCGACCCCGCGGCCCTGGCGCGTCTCGAAGTCTATTTCGCGCGGAACGCCGGCTGATCGACGCCTCGCCCCAAAGACACCATGCTCCGTATCGCCGCCGTCTGCCTGATCATGACAGGCCTCGCCGCTTGCGGGCCTGTCGCCGAGCCTGCAGTCGCGGTAGAGCCGGCCTCCCCTGCTCCGGGCGTGCCGGTTACGGTCTCAGCCGCAGACGCGGCCTGGCAGGCCGAGGTCGATCGGTTCCTGGGCGTCAACATCCAGCCGTCAGAGCCTGTCGATGCCGTGGTTTGGCGCTCGGTGCGCTGCGCGTTCCTCACCGGAGAGGTCGGCGCCGACAACTCCGCTCAGGATCAAGCCATCAAGGCCCGCATGAACGAACTGCGCTGCGGAAGCGAACTGACCGGCGAAATCAGGGAACTGCGAGAGACGCTGGCCGGTGATCCGACCGCCGTCGCGCGCCTCGACCTGCTGCTGGCGCGCGGCTGACCTTCCCAAGGTCGGGCTTTCTCGCCACTGTCATCTCTCAATCTGGTGAAGGAGGGTCAGCCATGTCCCGTATTCTCATTCTCGGCCTGACCGTTCTGGTCCTTGGCGCCTGCAAGCCGGTCGCCCAACCGGCGGCGCCGGCCGAGCCCGCCGCACCGGGGGCGCCCGTGGCGGCCCTCTCGACGGAAGACGCGACCTGGACGGTGCTCCAGGATCGCTACGACCCGATGGAAACCGCACCCGCCGATCCGCTCGCGGCCCTCGAATGGCGCAGTGTAATGTGCGACCACTTCGCCGGCGAATTCGGCGGCGACAACTCGGAGCGCGACCGCCAGGTCAACGCCCGCATGGACGAACTGCGCTGTGGCGACGAGCTGACGGCCGAATTGCGCGCTCTGCGCGGAACGCGGGCCGGCGATCCGGATGCGGTCGCCCGCCTTGACGTGCTGCTCGCGCGCCTCGGCTAACGCTTCGTTAGCGGCGATGGCCGACCCTGCGGGTCGTGCGACCGTCCGGCGAATCTCTTGAGATCAACGACCCCGGCCCGCCCCTGTGGGAACAGGCGGCGGCCATCGTCGTCATCATGATGCTGACCCAGGCCCTGATCGGCCCGGTCTTCGCCCCGACGCAGGAAGAGACGCCGATCCTGCGTCTCGTCTGGCTACCGGTCTATGCCGTCATCGCCGGCCTGATCGCCCTGCGTCCGGCGGTGCTCGTCCGGGCTTGGCCCGCCTGGCTGATCCTCGCCATTCTGGTGCTGCAGGCCTTCGCCTCGAAATGGTGGTCGATCGATCCCGGGGTGACCCAGAGACGGGTCATCGCCATGGCCATCTCCAGCGCCTTCGCCATCTATCTCGGGGTCGCCTTCCACGGGCGTCACCTGCCCCGCATGCTGATGATCTCGGCCCTGATCATGGGGCTGGGAAGCCTCGTCATGGTCTTCGCCTTCCCCGCAATCGGCGTGCACCATCTGGAGAACGCCGGCCTGTGGCGCGGGCTCTGGTACGAGAAGAACCAGATGGGCCTGGTCATGTCGGCCGGCGCCGTGGCCGCCGCCGCCTGCCTCGCCTCCGGGGACCGGCGACGATTGCTCCCCGCCATCACCCTCGCCATCTGCGCCGTGCTGGTGCTGGCCACCCAGTCCAAGACCTCGCTCCTCTGTCTGATGCTCGGCGTCGGCGCGGTCGGAGGACTGTGGGCGATGAACCGCGGCGGCGCGGCCTTCTCCATCGTCGCCATCTGGTTCGGTGTCGTCCTGACGGCGGCGGCGGCCTATGTCTTCATCACAGACCCGGCCATGGTGCTGAAGGCGCTCGGCAAGGATCCGTCACTGACCGGCCGCACCGACATCTGGGAAGCCCTGATGCGGGAGGTCTCGGAACGGCCATGGACCGGCTTCGGCTACCAGGCATTCTGGGGCAAGGATTCCGTCCCCGCCGCCTTCATCCGCGCCGAGACCCAGTGGCCGGTGCCGTCGGCGCACAACGGATGGATTGACCTGCTGATCCAGCTCGGCTGGCCGGGCGCGATCACGGTCGGGATCACGGTCGGGATCGCCACCGTCGTCACCGTCTTCCGCATCCCCGGCTCGGGCGCCCGCGAGGGTTACTGGGCGGTCGGCTACCTGCTGGTGTTCCTGCTTCTGAGCCTGTCCGAGAGCGTGCTGCTCAGCCACGCCAACCTGCCCTGGACCCTGCTGCTGGCGATACTGGCGCGCGCCCTGGCGTTCGAGCCCGATCCGGTCCGCGCGCCGCTTGCTACCGCGCGGTCACGGGCCTACCAGACGGCTCCCCGAATCGCCGCACACTCCGCCCATGCCCGCGTCCACCGTCCCGTCCCTCTTCGATGACATGCCCGAAGCGCCGAAGCCGGTCGCTGCGGAACCCACGCCCGCGCCCGCGCCGGAATCGGCCCTGAAGCCTCAGGCGGCCGCGCCCGCCCAGCCCGTCGCGCCCCACGTCCCGGGATCCTACTCGGCCTCCTCGATCGAGGTGCTGGAAGGGCTGGAGCCCGTCCGCAAACGGCCCGGCATGTATATCGGCGGCACCGACGAACGCGCCCTGCACCACCTGTTCGCCGAAGTCCTCGACAACGCGATGGACGAGGCGGTCGCCAAGCATGCGAAGCTGATCACCGTCGACCTCGACGCCGACGGCGTGCTGTCGGTCCGCGACGACGGCCGGGGCATCCCGGTCGATCCGCACCCCAAGCATCCGGGTAAGTCGGCGCTGGAGGTGGTCATGACCGTCCTCCACTCCGGCGGCAAGTTCTCTGGCAAAGCCTATGAAACCTCGGGCGGTTTGCACGGGGTGGGGGTCTCGGTCGTCAACGCCCTGTCGGATGTTCTGGACGTCACGGTCTGGCGCGACGGCTTCGAGTGGAAACAGTCCTTCTCGCGCGGCATCCCTCTGGGGCCGATCCAGCAGGTCCAGCCTTCGAAGAAGAAGGGCACCCTGATCCGCTTCCATCCGGACGCGGAAATCTTCGGCGTCGGCGCCGCCTTCAAGCCGGCCCGCCTGTTCCGCATGGCCCGGTCGAAGGCCTATCTGTTCCGCGGCGTCGAGATCAAATGGACCTGCGCGCCCGAGCGGATCACCGACGCCACGCCCGAAATCGCCACCTTCCACTTCCCCAACGGCTTGGCCGACGCCCTGTCCGAGCGGATCGGCGAGCTGGAGACCGTCACCCCGACCTTCTCCGGCCGCGTTGAACGCAAGGGCGAGACCGGCGCCGTCGAATGGGCTGTGACCTGGTCGCCGATCGGCTTCGGAGAGGCCGACGGCTTCGTCCAGTCCTACTGCAACACCGTCTCCACCCCTGACGGCGGCACGCACGAAGCCGGCTTCCGCGCCGCCCTGGTGCGCGGCCTGAAATCCTATGGGGAGCTGACCAACGAGAAGCGCGCGACCCAGATCACGGCCGAGGACGTCATCGCCAACGCCGGCGCCCTGATCAGCGTCTTCATTCGCAATCCCGAGTTCCAGGGCCAGACCAAGGACCGTCTTTCGTCCGCCGACGGGCAGCGTCTGGTCGAGGCCCTGCTGCGTGACCCGCTCGACCACTGGCTGACCGAAAACCCGCGTCAGGCCAACACTCTGCTCGGCTTCATCATCGAGCGCGCCGAGGATCGTCTGCGTCGTCGCAAGGACAAGGAGGTCCAGCGCGCCCAGGCCACCCGCAAGCTGCGCCTGCCCGGCAAGCTGTCGGACTGCAGCCGTCAGTCGGCCAACGGCACCGAACTGTTCATCGTCGAGGGCGACTCGGCCGGTGGCTCGGCCAAACAGGCGCGCGACCGCCAGACCCAGGCCATCCTTCCCCTGCGCGGAAAGATCCTGAACGTCGCCTCGGCCACCGCCGACAAGCTGCGCCAGAACATCGAGCTCAGCGATCTGACGCTCGCGCTCGGGGTCACACCGGGACCGCGCTTCGACATCGACGCGCTGCGGTACGAGCGGGTCGTGATCATGACCGACGCCGACGTCGACGGCGCCCATATCGCGGCCCTGCTGATCACCTTCTTCTATCGCTCCATGCCCGAGGTGATCCGCCAAGGGCGGCTGTTCATGGCCCTGCCCCCGCTCTACCGGATCAGCGCGGGCGCCCTGTCGGAATACGCCCGCGACGACGCCCACCGCGACGAGCTGATCGCCACCGTCTTCAAGGGCAAGAAGACCGAGATCGGCCGTTTCAAGGGCTTGGGCGAGATGATGGCGTCCCAACTCAAGGAGACCACCATGGACCCGAAGAAGCGCACCCTCGCCCGCGTCACCGTCCCGGAGTCCGAGGACGAGATCGAGGATCTGGTCGAACGCCTGATGGGCAAGAAGGCCGACGCCCGCTTCCGCTTCATCCAGGACAACGCGCAGTTCGCGCAGGCGGATCTCGACGTATAGGTGTAGGCTGAGCGCACTCATGGAGTGTGTGCGCATGCGTCTTCTGTTGCGTTCGGCCTTGGCCGTGTCGATCCTGTCAGTCCCGGCCGCGGCCTTGGCCCAGAGCGCTGAACGCGCGCCCGCCCCTGTCCCGGTCGAGGAATGGTCGCAGGCCAAGGTCAGCGCCATGGGCCGGGAAATCTATGTTCAGGACACGGCCGCCTGGGTGGCGACGGATGCCCTGATCCCGACCCTCACGGCCGAGGAACAGTCCACGATCCGCGGCTGGGTCGTGCTGGGCGACGGCGCGACGCGTACGGTTCGATTCCTTAAGGCTGACGGAGACGGGGTCGCGCCGGGTTGGGACATCGCGGTAACGGGTCGCACCGCCGCCGCCCCGACGCCCGCCGCCGAAACCACCATGACCGGCGAGACCCAGGCCCGGTTCCTCGCGCGCCAGACGGCGGCCGAGAACATCGGCGCGCTGCGGTGCGGCCAGTACAACTCCGTCGTCGCCCGTGATCCCGACAGCGACGACTGGCTGGTCTGGCTTCTGGCCAGCACGACCCAACAGGGCGTCATGCCGGTCGGCGGCCACTACAGGTTCAAGATCAGCGCCGACGGCCGGACGATGCTGCATCGTGACCAGTTGTCGAACGGTTGCCTGAACATGAATGCGAACCCGCCGCCCGGGCCGCAGGGCCGGCCGGCCGCAGTCGTCGTGTCCCAGATCGTATCCGCAGGCCCCGTCGAGACCCATGTCTTCCTGTCACTGCAGTTCGGCAAGCCGATCTACGTCGTTATCAGCCGGGACCGGCTGTACGCCGTCGAGGGCGATCGCATCCATCTGGTGGACACCGACCGCTGACCTCAGGCCGAGGTCGTCACCCCGCGCGGTGTCAGCCCGGCGAGCTTCAGCCTCAACTGATCGCGCAGGAACCACAGCGCCACCAGACAGTGGAGCGCGACAGAGGTGGCCGACAGATACCAGATGTGTTCCAGCCGCGCCCAAGGCTGGGCCGCTAGCCAGATGGCGGGCCCGGCGAAGGTCACGAGCCTGCTGAAGCTCCCCCACAGCGCCGGCCGCGTGTCGCCCAGCGCCTGGAAGGTCCCCGAGGCCACGAAGATCAGCCCGGTCGCCAGGAAGTTCAGCGAGGCGATCCGCAGGAACATGGCCCCCACGTCGATCACAGCCGGATCATGGGCGAAGACCGCGATCATGGCGTGCGGCCAGACCTGACAGACCAGGGTCAGGACCAGCATCAGTCCTGACGACAGCACCGCCGCATCCCTGACCGTGCGCCGGACGCGATCCGCGCGGCCCGCACCGAAGTTCTGGCCCGCCACCGGAGCCACGGCGAACGACACCGCCATGGCCGGCAGGAAGATCGACTGCATCACCCGCCCACCGACGCCGTACCCGGCCTGGGCCTCGCTGCCGAACTGGCGGATGACGCCGTAGACGACGGCCGTGATGACGAACATCAGCAGGAACTCGCCCGCGGTCGGCAGGCCGATGCCCACGATCCGGCGGCAGACGCTCCAGTCCGGCTTCGGCAGTTTCAGCGGATGGGCGATCAGGGTCTGGGACCGGCCGAACACGAACAGCATGCCGAGGAAGCCCATGCCAGCGGCGATCGAACTGGCCAGACCCGCGCCGAAGACGCCCAACGGCAGTCCCGTGCCCCAGCCCGCGATCAGTACGGGCGCGAGGACGGCGTTCAGCACGACCGTCCCCGACTGCAGCAACATGGTGGGCCGCGCCACGCCCGCCGCCCGCAGCGCCGATCCCATCGCATTGGTCGGGAAGCTCAGAGCCAGCGCGGGTAGGAATCCGAACAGATAGGCCTTGCCCATGGCCGTGGTCTCCGCGTCGGCAGCGATGGTGGCCAGCGCCGGTTCAGCCAGCAGATAGCCGACGACCAGGGTCATCGCGCCCAGTCCCAGGGACAGGATCATGGCCTGACGATAGACACCCTCGGCGGCGCCGAAATCCCTGGCCCCGATCGAGCGGGCGATCAGCGACAGCGCGCCCACGCCGACCATCTGGGCCAGCGCCAGACTGAGAAAGAAGGCGTTGCCGGCCAGTCCGACGCCGGCGATGGCCGCCGCGCCCAAGCCCGCGACGAAATACAGGTCGATGATGAAATACAGGGTCTGGAACACCAGCCCGATGCCGATGAACCCCGCCATCCCCACCAGTTTCCCGGTGATCGACCCTTGGGTCAGATCTTGTTGCATGGCGTCGCCTCCCGGAACTCCGGTCTGTCACGGGTTCGTCGGGAGGATTTACCCGGAGGAAATGCTGTCGTCAATATTTCCCGGGTAATATCTTCTGCCGGTACCTACCGTCCCCTTTGCAGGACGTTCGTCACCCGCCGCCCCAACGGATCTCGAGACACCCAGGTCTCACCGACGTCGGCCTGAATCATCGGCGAACAGAAGCGGGAAATCATCATGAAGGCCGGGCGGATACCGTTCAGGCAGACGCGCTCGCCCTCGACGCGCCAACGCGCCGCGAGCCGTCGCCCGTCCGAGAACTCGGCCGAATAGGTGCCGTCGCGATCGAACCAGTGCTTGACCCAGCCGCCGTCCGGGTAGCGCGACAGGACGGTGTTGCCGAAGGTCTCGTCGATTTCAGCCGAGGCCGTCATCGGGGCCGCCACGGCGGCTGCCAGCGCCAGGGCGCCGATCCATTTCCTCATGCCCTACCCTCACGCGGCATCCCAATCCCCGACGCCAATATTAACGTTCGTTCAGGAATTGCCAAGCGTGACTGTGGCTTGGGAATACTTGACTCTTGCGAGGGGGCTTCTATATCCGGCCCACGTTCGGGACAGGACTGGCTTACCGCGCCACCCGCTCGCCCAGAGACAGGGTGGTTCCGCGTATCCCCCGCCACGCCACGATGGCGCGGCCTCCCCGACCGATCCGTCTCGCATCGGTCGAACAGTCCCAACCCGGCGCCCCTGGTGTCCGGGCCTTTGTCCTAAGGACGCATGACCGAATTCTCCCAACTGGGCCTCTCGCCCACGACCCTGCAAGCCGTCATCGACACCGGCTATACGACCGCCACCCCGATCCAGGCCCAGGCCATTCCCGTGGCCCTCGCCGGCCGCGACGTGCTCGGCATCGCCCAGACCGGCACCGGCAAGACCGCCGCTTTCACCCTTCCCCTGATCGAACGCCTGTCCAAGGGTCGCGCCCGGGCCCGGATGCCTCGCGCTCTGGTTCTGGCCCCGACCCGCGAACTGGCCGACCAGGTCGCCATGTCGTTCGAGAAGTACGCCAAGGGCACCAAGCTCTCATGGGTGCTGCTGATCGGCGGCGTTTCCATGGGCGACCAGGTCGCCGCCCTGAACAAGGGAGTCGACGTCCTGATCGCGACGCCCGGCCGCCTGCTCGACCTGTTCGAACGCGGCAAGATGCTGCTGACGGGCGTCGAGCTGATGGTCGTCGACGAGGCCGACCGCATGCTCGACATGGGCTTCATCCCCGACATCGAGCGCATCTTCAAACTGACCCCGCCCAAGCGCCAGACCCTGTTCTTCTCGGCCACCATGCCGCCCGAGATCACGCGTCTGACCCAGGCTTTCCTCAAGGATCCGACCCGGATCGAGGCCTCGCGGCCGGCCATGACGGCCGAGACCATCACCCAGTATCTGGTCCGCATTCCCTCGTCGGATCCCAAGGCGAAGCGGGCCGCCCTGCGCGCCCTGATGGAACGGGCCGACGTCAAGAACGGCATCGTCTTCTGCAATCGCAAATCCGAAGTCGACGTCGTCGCCAAGTCGCTGAAACAGCATGGGTTCGATGCCGCGCCGATCCACGGCGACCTTGACCAGTCGCTGCGTACCAAAACGCTGGCCGATTTCCGCTCGGGCGCGCTCAAGATTCTGGTGGCCTCCGATGTCGCCGCACGCGGTCTGGACATCCCGGACGTCAGCCACGTCTTCAACTACGACGTCTCGCACCACGCCGACGATTACGTCCACCGGATTGGCCGGACCGGCCGCGCGGGCAAGCTGGGGCAAGCCTTCATGCTGGTGACCCCGGCCGACGACAAGGGCCTGGATAAGGTCCTGAAGCTGATCAAGATGGCCCCCGAGGAATTGGTCCTGGACATCGACTGGTCGAACCTCGGCGGCGCGCGTCGCCCCGCTGCGGCTCGCCCCGAAGGTCGCACCGAGGACCGTCCGGCAGAACGCGCCGAAGGTCGCCCCGCCCGCGGACGCAGCCGTGGCGGCCGCTCCGCGCCTGAACCGGTCGCCGAGGTCGCGGAAGCGGCTCCGGTCGCCGAGGTCGCCGCCGCGCCGGAAGGTGAGACCGCTGCTCCGGCCCGCCGCACCCGCAGCCGTCGCTCCTCCAGGCCGGCCGACAGCGTTCAGGTCGAGGCCGCACCCGCCGAAGTCGCACCGGTCGAAGTCGCCGCCCCGGTGGCGACACAGGAGGCCAAGCCCGCCGTCGAACCTCGCCTGCGCCAGGCCGATCGCCGTCCCGGCGGCCGCACCGAACGCGATGCCCCGCCCGCTCGCGAAGGCGCCGGTTTTGGGGGAGACATACCGGCATTTCTGCGTCGACCGACCACGCGTAAAGGTTGAATTCTACCTCTGTGCTGCCGATTTTGCGGCTCCGCTTAACCCGGCGTTACGGATCGCGGGGCTAGGGTCCGGCCTGTAGAGCGTTTGTTAAAGAACGCCGGTCGGGAAAACAGAATGTCCACACAGGTCCAGACCACGCTCCGTGGGCCCGAAGCCTTCGGCCTCGCCCGCAAGGCGGTCGAGGAGATGGAGCGTGCCGGCGTGTGGCCGACCCCGCTCAACTTCGAGCTCTGGATCCACTATCTGGGCGACCCCGACGGGGCGCTCGGCCAGGAAATGATGCGGCTTCTGGCCGCCGGCGACGCCTTCACCGAAGGCACGGCCGAGATGCTGGCCGCCGAATACCTGCCGCGTGGTCGCCTCTCCGAGGAGATCCGCGACGCCGGCGCCGTCCTGAACCGCGAACTGTCGACCGTCTCGGAAGCCATCGCCAAGGCCCAGCGCTCGCAGGCGGCCTACGGCGAAACCCTGGCCGGCGCCTCGGCCCACCTGGAAGGCGCGTCCGAGCCGACCGCCCTGCTCGGCGTGGTTTCCAAACTGACGAAGGCCACGAGCCAGGTCCAGGCCGAGAACGCCACCCTTGAGAAGCGTCTGGAAACCTCCACCAAGGAGGTCGCCCGTCTGCGCGAACACCTGGAACAGGTCCGCCGCGACGCCATGACGGACGCGCTCACGAACCTCGCAAACCGCAAGGCCTTCGACGAAGAGCTGCTGCGAGCCTGCGACGAGGCCGAGAAGAAGCGCCAGACGATGAGCCTCGCCGTCATCGACATCGACCATTTCAAGCGTTTCAACGACACCTGGGGTCACCAGACCGGCGATCAGGTCCTGCGTTACGTCGCCAGCGTCATCGGCCGCGTCTCCAAGGCCCCCCGCGTCGCCGCCCGGTATGGCGGCGAAGAGTTCGCCATCATCTTCCCGTCGGAGAGCGCCTCCGTTGTCGAAGCCGCGCTGAACACCATGCGCGAGGAAGTCGGCACCCGGGCCCTGCGCCGTCGCTCGACCAACGACGAGCTGGGCGCCGTGACCATCTCTGCCGGCGTCGCCCAGCGTCGTCCGGGAGAGAGCGGCTCCTCCCTGCTCGACCGCGCCGACGAGGCCCTCTACGCCTCCAAGCGAACCGGCCGGAACAAGGTCACCAACGGCGAACGGCTGGAAGAAGCGGCCTGATCAAACCGGTCAAGGTCGGACGCCAATCTGGTCAACCTGATCAACACAGTCTGCTAGGCTGACCGGATGCGAAGTTTTGCGTTCAATGTCGCCTACTGGTTCCTGTCGATCGCGTACGCTTCGGCGGCGGCCTTCGCGGCCCTCGCCCCGGGGCGCGGCGCGACCAGCTGGATCATCCGCCGCTATGTGAAGCGCATGGTTCAGGCCATGCGGGTGCTGGCGGGTATCCGGATCGAGGTGCGCGGCAAGGAGCGCCTGCCGACCGGCGCCTTCATCATCGCCTCGAAACACCAGAGCTGGGGCGACGGCTTCGCCACCTATGACCAGTTCGACGACCTCGCCTTCGTGACAGGCGACCACCTGGAAAAATTCCCGCTGCTGGGCACGGTGCTGCGCAAGCTCGGCGCCATCGTCGTCAACAACTGCGGCGGCCGTGAAGCCCGCGATTCGCTGAAACAGAGCGGCGCCACGGCCCACGCCGAGGGCCGCAAGATTCTGATCTACCCCGAAGGCAATCTGGCGAAGGTCGGGGAGAAGTTCCGCTACCGGTCCGGCGTCTGGCACATGTACCGCGACTTCGACATGCCGGTCGTGCCTCTGGCGTCGAACCTCGGCCTGTTCTGGCCGCAGGAAGAGTATGCGAAGCACCCGGGCACGGCGACGCTGGAGTTCCTCGATCCCATTCCGACCGGCTTGGACAAGGACGAGTTCCTCGCCCGCCTCGAAGCCGTGGTCGAGGACCGGACCGCCGAACTGATCGCCGAGGCGCGCGGCGGACCGGTCGTGCCGAACGTCCGCGTACTTGCGCCGGACGAAGCGGTTCGGGCGGCCAAGGCAACGCCTACGGCTTGACCTTCGGCTTGCGCGGCTTCTTCGCCGCCGCCTTTCGCAGCGCCGCGTCGATCGACTGACGCGCCCAGTCGACGGCCTCGTCCGGATCATCGAGGGCGGGTTCGGGCAGCGACCAGTAGGCCATGGTCATCGTCTCCCCATCCTTGGTCGGATAGGTGAACTGACGCGACCCGGCCGCCTGCAACAACGGTTCGTTGATCTCGTCGACCTTCAGCCAGACGATCCCGTCGTCGAGCAGGGCGAAGATCAGGCCGTGCGCATAGACAGCCCCCGCGCCGAACATCCGCTTGATTTCCAGCGGACCCAGCGCCGCGAAATGCTCGCGCACCCATTCGCCGAAGTCGGGATCGTAGGCCACGCGTCAGGCCGCAGGCACAACCGCGCCGTCGTACTTCGTGGCGATGAAGTCCTTTACCGCCTGGCTGCGTAGGGCCCGGGCCAAGGCCTGAATGCGCGGGTCGTTCTGATTGTCAGGCCGGGCGACGAGATAATTCACATAGGGGCTGTCGCCGCCCTCGAGCGCCAGGGCGTCGGTCTTCGGCTTCAGGCCGGCGTCGAGGGCGTAGTTGGTGTTGATCACCGCCAGATCGACCTGATCCAGTACACGCGGCAGGGTCGCGGCCTCGATCTCGCGGAAGGTCAGGTTCTTCGGGTTGGTGGCGATGTCGCGCACCGTCTGCAGCGGGTTCGTCAGATCGCGCAGGGTGATCAGGCCCGCCGACTGCAGCAGCAGCAGCGACCGGCCGGTGTTCGACGCATCGTTCGGCAGGGCGACATCGGCGCCGTTCGGGATATCGGCCAGCGCCCTGTGCTTGCGTGAGTAGGCCCCCAGCGGCTCGACGTGGACGCCCGCCACGGTCACAAGATCGGCGTTCCGGGCGGCGTTGAACTCGTCCAGATAGGGCTTGGTCTGGAAATAGTTGGCGTCGATGCGACGTTCGGCCAGCTGGGTGTTCGGCTGAACGTAGTCGTTGAAGACCTTGATCTCGATCGGGAAGCCTTCCGCCGCCAGCGTCGGTTTGATGAACTCCAGAATCTCGGCATGCGGAACGGCCGTCGCGCCCACGATCAGCGGCGACGATCCATCGGCGGCCTTCTCGGCCCCCTGCCCGCAGGCGGCGAGGACCAGCGCGGCGGCGGCGAGGATCAGGGTGCGTCGAAGCATGGGAACTCTCAGGTCATCAAATCAGCGGTGCGAGACCCTAGCGACCAGACGGTCGCCGATCATCTGCAGAATTTGTACGAGCACCAGCAGCAGAACTACGGTCACCACCATGACGTCGGTCTGGAAGCGCTGATAGCCAAAGCGGATCGCCAAGTCGCCCAGACCGCCCGCGCCGACCACGCCGGCCATGGCCGTGTAGCTGACCAGGGCGATGGCCGTGACCGTGGCGCCCGCGATGATGCCGGGCATGGCCTCGGGCAGCAGGGCCCGGGTGACGATCTGGAAGGTCGAGCCGCCCATGGCCTGGGTCGCCTCGACGACACCCTTGTCGACCTCGCGCAGCGCCGTCTCGACGAGGCGGGCATAGAAGGGCGCGGCCCCGACGACCAGCGGCGGGATTGCTCCGGCCACGCCCAGCGACGTCCCGACCAGCAGCACCGTCACCGGCAGCATGACGATCAGCAGGATGATGAAGGGCACCGAGCGCAGGATGTTGACGACCAGCGACAGCACCCCGTTCAGCACGGGATTGGCCGCCAGCCGTCCCTTGCCGGACAGGTAGAGCAGCACGCCCAGCGGGATCCCGAACACGACCGTCAGAGCCATCGCGCCGAACAGCATCAGCAGGGTGTCCCGCGTCGCCCGCAGGATCTCGGGCCAGTCGATGTTGACGAAGAAGTCCATCACAGCGCCTCCACCACCACGCCGCGCGCGGTCAGTTGCGCCACCGCCGCATCGGCGTCCCCACCGGTGAAGGCCACGACCATCTGGCCATAGGGCTCGCCCCGGATGCGGCTGATGCGGCCCGACAGGATCGAATAGTCGACTCCGGTCGAGCGCGCGACGCGGCTGAGTTCCGGTTCATAGGTCGAACCGCCCCGGAAGGTCAGTTTCGCCAGCCGCCCGCCGGCCGGAACGACCGAGGCGTCGTGGGTCTCGCCGCCCTCGCCTTCGGCCAGCATGGCGCGGGTCACCAGCGACTGCGGATGCAGGAAAACATCGGCCGTCGCCCCCTCCTCCACCAGCCGCCCGTCCTTGAGAACGGCGACGCGGTCGCAGACGCGGCGGACCACCTCCATCTGGTGGGTGATCAGGACGATGGTCAGGCCGAGGTCGCGGTTCAGCCCGTCGAGCAGGCCCAGAATCTCGTCGGTCGTCTCGGGGTCGAGCGCGCTGGTCGCCTCGTCGCACAGCAGGACGTCGGGCCCGCAGGCCAGGGCGCGGGCGATGCCGACGCGCTGCTTCTGACCGCCCGACAGCTGGGCCGGATGCTTCTTCGCGTGTTCGGCCAGACCGAGTTGGTCCAGCAATTCCGCCGTCCGCCGCTCGATCTCGGCCGCCGGACGCCCCTCGAGCTGCAGGGGGAAAGCGACGTTCTCTGCGATGGTCCTGGCGTTCAGCAGGTTGAAATGCTGGAAGATCATGCCGATCCGGCGGCGTGCGGCGCGCAGCTCGGCCGGCTTCATCGCCGTGATATCCTGGTCGCCGACGAAGACGCGACCGGCGTCGGGCGTCTCCAGCCGGTTTATGGTGCGGATCAGGGTCGACTTGCCGGCGCCGGAACGACCAACCACGCCGAAGACCTGACCCTTGTCGACGTGCAGATCGACGGCGTCCAGCGCCACGCGCTCGCCCGCCGCGCTGCGATAGCGCTTCGTGACCCCTTCGAGACGGATCATGTCAGTCGGCGTCCAGCGCCGCCGCCGGGATGATGGTCACGCTCTCGCCGCAGCCGCAGGCGTCGGTCTGGTTCGGATTGCGGAACACGAACTTCGACGCCAGCTTCGTCGTCTCGTAGTCGATCTCCGAGCCGATCAGGAACAGGATCGCCTTGGGCTCGATCAGGATGGTGACGCCCTTGTCCTCGACGACCTCCTCGAGCGGCGCGACCTCCTCGGCGTAGGCGAAGGTGTATTCCTGACCGGCGCAGCCGCCGTTCTTCACACCGACGCGCAAGCCCACGTAGGTCTTCTCGGCATTGGCCATGATCTCGCGCACGCGCTCTGCGGCGGCGTCGGTCAGGGTCACGACCTTGGGGCGTGGGCGGCGGGGGCGTGCGGCGGTCTGAAGGTCTGTCATAGCGTCCTCAGAACATGTTCAAGGCGAGTTTCGCCTCGTCGCTCATCTTGGAGGAATCCCACGGCGGATCGAACACCAGATTGGCGCGCGCCGACTTGATGCCTTCGACCTTCATGACCGCGTCCTCGATCCAGCCGGGCATCTCGCCGGCCACCGGACAGCCGGGCGCCGTCAGTGTCATGTCGATCAGGACGTCGCGGTCGTCGGACAGGTCGACCTTGTAGATCAGGCCCAGCTCATAGATGTCGACCGGGATCTCCGGGTCGTAGACGGTCTTCAGCGCTGCGATCAGCTCGTCGGTCAGACGGTCCAGTTCGGCCTGAGGCAGGGCGGCCTTCTGCGGCTCCGCCCAGGTGTCGGCGAAGGTCTCGCTGGTGCTGATCGGCTGGTCATTGGTTTCGGGGGACATCTCGCTCACACAAAGAACTCCCGCGCCTTGATCAGCGCGTCCACGAAGGCATCTGCATCCTCTGTGGTGTTATATAGGGCGAAGCTGGCCCGCGCGCTCGACGTGATGCCGAATCTTGCGGCCAAAGGCTCCGCGCAATGGGTCCCGGCTCGCACGGCGACACCGTACCGGTCCAGGATCTGGGCCACGTCATGGGCGTGGGCGCCCTCGACCACGAAGGTCAGGATCGCACCCTTGCCCGGCGCCTCGCCGATGATCCGCAGCCAGTTCAGGCCCGACAGGCGCGCGACGACATGGTCATAGAGCGCGCGCTCATGCACCGCGATCGCCGGACGGTCGAAGGCCATGAACCACTCCAGGGCCGCGCCGAGGCCCATGGCCTCCAGAATCGGCGGCGTTCCGGCCTCGAACCGGTGGGGCACGGCCGCATAGGTCACGCGGTCCTCGGTCACCGAGCCGATCATCTCGCCCCCGCCCTGATACGGCGGCAGGGCCTCGAGCGCGGCGCGCTTGCCATAGAGACCGCCGATCCCGGTCGGGCCGTACAGCTTGTGGCCTGTGAAGACGTAGAAATCGCAGTCCAGCGCCTGAACGTCGGGGCTGCAATGTACCGCGCCCTGGCAGCCGTCGACGAGAAGAAGCGCGCCCTCCGCATGAGCCAGATCGGCGACGGCGCGGACATCGTTCACCGTGCCCAGCACATTCGACATGTGGGTGACGGCGACCAGCTTCGTCCTCGGCCCGATCAGCGCCGAAAGACCCGCCATGTCCAACGAGCCGTCATCGAGAACCGGCGCCCACCTCAGCACGACCCCGAGCCGGTCCCGCAGCATCGACCAGGGCACGATGTTGGCGTGGTGCTCCATCTGGGTGACGACGATCTCGTCACCGGCGGTCAGCGTATGGCCCAGCCCCGCCGCGACGAGGTTGACCGCCTCGGTCCCCCCCTTGGTCCAGACGATCTGGTCGGCGCTTTCGGCGTTCAGGAAACGGGCGACGGTCTCGCGCGCCTGTTCGAAGGCCTCGGTCGTCTCGTTGGCCAGGGTGTGCAGGCCGCGGTGGACGTTGGAATAGCTCCTCTCCATCGCCGCCGTCAGGGCGTCGATGACCGCGCGCGGCTTCTGCGCCGAGGCGGCGCTATCGAGATAGACCAGCGGCTTGCCGTTTACCGTCCGCGACAGGATCGGGAACTGCGCCCGCGCTGCGTAGGGATCGAAGCGGTTTAGAGTCGAGCCGTCAGCCATGACCTCACCACCTCTCTCGCGTCTTCGTGCGCGATCCGGTCGACAACCTCGAACAGGAAGGCCTGGGTCAGAAGCGCCCTCGCCTCGTCCGCCGGAATGCCGCGCTGCTGCATGTAGAACAGGGCGCTTTCATCCAGATTGCCGATCGTGTTGCCGTGCGCGCACTGCACGTCGTCGGCGTAGATTTCGAGCTCCGGCTTGGCGTCGATCTCGGCCCGTTCGCCGAGGATCAGGGCGTGGTGACCCATGCGGGCATCGGTCCCGTCGGCGCCGCGCTCGACGACGATCTTGCCTTGGAACACCCCACGCGCGGTCTCGGAGACGACGCCCTTGGTCAGTTGCGAGGTGACGCCGTTCGCGCCTTGATGGCTGACCACGCTGGTCAGGTCGGACTGGCGCGAACCGGTCAAGGCATAGAGGCCGTCGATGCGAACGTCCGCGCCCTCCCCGCCATGAGCCAAAGTCGTGGTCTGACGTTGCAGCTTCGCGCCTGTGGTGATGGTCGTCTGGCGATAGGTCCCGCCCTTCGCCACCTTCACGTCGATGTCGGTGACGGAGATCGCGTCCTCGGGCTCCTCGATCAGGACGATCCGGGTCACTTCGGCGCCCGAGGCGACGTCGATGTCGAGCCGGTTGTGGGCGACATAGGTCGAGCCCGCGCCCTCGTGCGTTTCCAGCAGCAGCAGCTTGGCGCCCGGCCGCGCCACGACGCGGGCCGAGGCCGTGTGGCCGGTCCCGGTCGCGTTCGAAACGAAGCGCAGACCCAAGGTCTGTTCGCCCGAGGCGATGAAGTCGGTGACGCCCTGCGCCCGGCCGTTGGCGAAGACGATCGCCTCGCCACCGAGGTCGCTGAACGGTCCGGCCGCGCCCACTTCGGTCGCCGGCGACGGCTCAGGCGCCTCGCGTAGATACCGGCGGAGGTCGCTGTATTTCCAAGCCTCAGTCCGCCGCGACGGGAAGGTCGAGGCGTCGGTCAGGTCGATCTTCGGCTGGACGGTCACGCGGCGCTTTCGAGGGTTTGGGGCAGGTATTTGTCGTACCCTTCCGCCTCCAGCTGCAGCGCCAGTTCCGGGCCGCCCGAGGCGACGATGCGGCCGGCGGCCAGCACATGGACCCGGTCGGGTTTGATGTAGTCGAGCAGGCGCTGATAGTGGGTGATGACCAGCATGGCGCGGTCGGGCGAACGCAGGGCGTTGACCCCCTCCGACACGATGCGCAGGGCGTCGATGTCGAGGCCGGAATCGGTCTCGTCGAGGATCAGCAGAGACGGCTCCAGAAGGGCCATCTGCAGGATCTCCATCCGCTTCTTCTCACCGCCGGAGAAGCCGACGTTCAGCGGCCGCTTCAGCATGTCGAAGTCCATCTTCAGCGCCTTGGACGCCGCGCGGACCAGCTTCAGGAAGTCGGGCGCCGAGACCTCGTCCTCGCCGCGCGCGCGCTTCTGGGCGTTAAGCGCCGTGCGCACGAAGGTCAGGGCCGGCACGCCGGGGATCTCGATCGGATACTGGAAGGACAGGAAGACGCCCTTGGCAGCCCGCGCCGCCGGGTCGAGATCGAGCAGGTCCTCGCCGCGCCATTCGACGGCGCCGTCGGTCGCCTCATAGCCGGGCCGCCCCGACAGGGCGTAGCCGAGCGTGGACTTGCCCGCACCGTTCGGCCCCATGATGGCGTGCACCTCTCCGGCGGGAACGTCGAGCGTCAGCCCCTTGAGGATCGGCTTGTCGCCGACGGAGACGTGGAGGTTCTGGATCGAAAGCATTGAAGTCATTCTGTGTGGCGGTAGGCGAGGACGCCGAACGCGCCGAGACCGGCGGCGGCGATAATGAAAGCGGTGATCAGCGGCCAGGCGGCCTGGGTCAGGGCGATGCCGACCATAGCGCCGAGACCGCAGAGCAACACAAGCGCAAGCGCCAGCCCCATCGTCGTCCACCCTTGGGCCGTAACCGGGCGGATCGTTCCGTCGGACTGCGGCGGTCGGATGAACCAGACGGCGCGACCAGCCTTGGTCAGGCGGGGTGAGGTCATCACCCCACGCTCCCTTCAAGGCTGATCGCCACCAGTTTCTGCGCCTCGACGGCGAACTCCATCGGCAGTTTCTGCATCACGTCGCGGACGAAGCCGTTGACCAGAAGGGCCACCGCCTCTTCCTGCGACAGGCCGCGCTGCTGGGCGTAGAAGAGCTGGTCGTCCGACAGGCGCGTCGTCGTCGCCTCATGCTCCAGCTGGGCCGAGCCGTTGCGGGCCTCGATATAGGGCACGGTGTGGGAGCCGCAGTCCTTGCCGATCAGCAGGCTGTCGCACTGAGTGAAGTTGCGCACCCCCGTCGCCTTGGGATGCACTGAGACCAGGCCGCGATAGGTCGAGTCCGACTTGCCGGCCGAGACCGCCTTGGCGATGATCCGGCTCTTCGAGTTCTTGCCCAGGTGGATCATCTTTGTGCCGGTGTCGGCCTGCTGATGTCCGTTGGTGATGGCGATCGAATAGAACTCGCCCGAACTCTCCTCGCCCTTCAGGATGCAGGACGGATACTTCCAGGTCACGGCCGAGCCGGTCTCGACCTGGGTCCACGACACCTTTGACCGGTCGCCCCGGCAGTCGGCGCGCTTGGTGACGAAGTTGTAGATGCCGCCCTTGCCCTCGGCGTCGCCTGGGTACCAGTTCTGGACCGTCGAATATTTGATCTCGGCGTCGTCAAGCGCGACCAGTTCGACCACGGCCGCGTGGAGCTGGTTCTCGTCGCGCATCGGGGCGGTGCAGCCCTCTAGGTACGAAACGTAGCTGCCCTTGTCGGCGATGATCAGGGTGCGTTCGAACTGGCCGGTCTGGCTCGCATTGATGCGGAAATAGGTCGACAGCTCCATCGGGCAGCGCACGCCCGGCGGGATGTAGACGAACGACCCGTCGGAGAAGACCGCCGAGTTCAGCGCCGCGAAATAGTTGTCGGAGACCGGGACGACCGATCCCAGATATTGCCGAACCAGATCAGGATATTCGCGCAAGGCCTCGGAAATCGGCATAAAAATCACGCCGACCTTGGCCAGCTCGGCCTTGAAGGTGGTGACCACGCTGACGCTGTCGAAAACGGCGTCCACCGCGTATCGGGGCGCGCCCTCGACGCCGGCCAGCACGGCCTGTTCACTCAGGGGGATACCCAGCTTCTTGTAGATTTCGAGGATTTCCGGATCGACCTCGTCCAGCGACTTCGGCCCGTCCTTCTTCTTCGGCGCGGCGTAGTAGAACAGCGACTGGTAATCGACGGGCTCGTACTTCACCGCGGCCCAGGTCGGCTCTTCCATTGCCAGCCAGCGCTCATAGGCGGCCAGACGCCATTCCAGCATCCACTCCGGCTCGCCCTTCTTCTCGGAGATGAAGCGGACGATGTCGGCGCTCAGGCCGCGCGGGGCGTATTCCGTCTCGATGTCGGACGTGAAGCCGTGCTCGTATTTCTCGAGGGCGGCGACGGCGTCGATGGTTTCCTGAACGGCGGCCATTACGCGACTTCCTTCGTGCGCCCGGCGGCGCGAACCTGCTGGCGCGAATAGGCCATGACCCAAGCCTCGGCGAACCTGATCCAGTCGGCCTCGGTCGTGCCCCACCCGCCGGAAACGCGCACGCCGCCGGTCGCCAGATCCAGCCGCCCCATGGCGACGATCGCGCGGCTGGGCTTGGTCTTGCCCGACGAACAGGCGCTGCCGGCCGAAACCATGACGCCGTCCAGATCCATGACGATCAGTTGCTGCGGGCTGTCCCACTCGGGAACCGCCAGGAAAAGTGTGTTGGGCAGACGCGGCGCCCCCTTGCCCATGATCGTCGCTCCGGCCGCCTCGACCGCCGCCTCGGCCGCGTCGCGCCACGGACGGTGCGCCCCGGCCTTCGGCAGATCGCGCCGGGCGCAGTCGGCGGCGACGCCGAAACCGGCGATACCCGGCACGTTCTCGGTCCCGGCGCGCAGGCCGCGTTCCTGTCCGGCGCCATGCAGAATGCGAACCGCCGACGCGCCCTCCCCTAGCACAAGGGCGCCCACGCCTTGCGGCCCGCCCAGCTTGTGCGCGGACAGGGTCAGGCTGTCGGCGCCGAGCGCGCGCATATCGACCGGGATCTTGCCCGCCGACTGGATCGCATCGACGTGCAGCCAGCCCTTGGCCGCCCGGACCAGACGCGCCGCCTCGGCGATCGGCTGGATGACGCCGCTCTCGTTGTTGGCGTGATGGATGGCGACGACGGCCCGGCCGCCGGTCTGGTTCAGCAACTGGCCCAGCTTGACCAGATCGATGACGCCGCGCTCGTCGACGGGCAGCGGCTTGACCGACTTGCCCGACGCCATGGCCGCCTCGACCACGCACGGATGTTCGGTGGCGCAGACGATCAGCCGCTCGCACCCGGCCGCGATCGCGCTTTGCAGGGCCTGCGCGTTCGCCTCCGTGCCGCCGGAGGTGAAGATGACGGCTGTCGGGTCGGCGCCGACCAGTTCAGCGACCCTTGCCCGCCCCGTCTCGACCCGCGCTCTCGCACGGCGACCTGCGGCATGCACCGCCGACGGATTGCCGTTGTCAGCCAGAGCCTCAGCCATGATTTCCAGCACCTCGGGCCGCACCAGGGCGGAGGCGTTGTAGTCGAGATAGACGCCGCTCATGCCGCCACCCCGACTTCACTCGCGGCGGGACGCCGGCTGGTGCGGTTCAGGATCACGTCCTCCAGAGACACGCTGGACAGATAGCGATGAATCTCGTCGCCAAGGTCCTCCCACAGATTGTGGGTGATGCAGCGCTCGCCGCCCAGCATGCAGCCGCGCGGCGTGCCGTGGGCGGCGCAACGCACCGCCCGGATCGGCTCGTCGACCGCCAGGACGATTTCGGACACCACGGTTTCACCGGCCGTCTTGGCCAGACGATAGCCGCCGCCCGGACCGCGCACGCTACGCACCAAGCCGCCCTTTCTCAGGCGGGCGAACAGCTGTTCCAGATAACTCAATGAAATCTCTTGCCGCGTGGCGATTTCGGCCAGAGACACGGCGCGGCCCTCGCCGGCTTCCGACCGGCCATGCCGGGCCAGATCGGCCATCGCCATCACGGCGTATCGTCCCTTGGTCGACAGTCGCATCGCCCATCCTCAAAAATCGCGCGCTTTTCAGGGGTCTTGTGCTATGACCCGCCGCTTCGCGAGGCGGCCGAACGCAGACGGGACTTAGAAAGTCCTACCCCTGCGGTCAAGTATTCGGCGGGCCCGAAACGACAAAGTTGAACGGATTCCAGAGCCCCATGCCTGAAGTCATCCTGCCCGGCGCCTCCGGTCGCATCGAAGGCCGCTACTCCCCCGGCAAGCGCGCCAACGCGCCCATCGCCCTGATCCTGCACCCGCACCCCAAGGCGGGCGGGCACATGAACAACCCGGTGACGGTCACCCTCTATCAGCTGTTTCAGAAGCGCGGTTTCGCGACCCTGCGCTACAACTCGCGCGGCGTGGGCAAATCGCAGGGCGAGTTCGACAGCGGCATCGGCGAACTGGCCGACGCGGCCACGGCACTCGACTGGCTCCAGTCCAACAACCCCGCCGCCACCCAGACCTGGGTCGGCGGCTATCAGTTCGGCGCCTACATTGGCATGCAGCTTCTGATGCGCCGCCCGGAGACGGACGGCTTCATCTCGGTTTCGCCGCCGTCGAACATGTACGATTTCAGCTTCCTGGCTCCCTGCCCGGCCTCGGGCCTGTTCCTGCACGGCACCGCCGACACCATCGTGCCGCCAGTCGAGGTCGAGCGCGTGGTCAACAAGCTCCGCACCCAGAAGGGCATCGTCATCGACTACGAGCTGGAAGAAGGCGCCAGCCACTTCTGGCAGGACCACATCGACGCCGTCGACCGCCGCGTGGGCCTGTATCTGGACAAACGCCTGGAAGAAAAGCCGGCCTGAGGCCCACGCCAGGCGTCAATCCTTGAACAGCCAACGCTCGACCAGCTTATGCCGGGCTTCGCCGATATAGCTGATGATCAGGTCGATGCCGCGCGTCCGCCATTCGATCGGCTGCTTCAACGGATGTTCCGGGACCAGGCCATGGCCCCAGTTGAGGCTGACGTGTGGGGTGAGGCTCTTGGATTCTCCTCGAGTTTCCGAAGCTCGCAGCGCATCCACGATCTGGTGCTTCAGGCTCAAAAGGTCGGGGTGTGCCTTGGCCGCCGCCAACACGTAGGGCTTCTTGCGCTTGAGGTTGAAACTCAGGCCTCGCACAAGCGTCGTTGTCGACTGCCGCCCCTGCACGTCAGCGCAGATTCGCCTCGCCGAGGTGAGCGAAGCAGGCTCACCGTCCCATTCGCCAAGCGGGCAGATGGTCATGTGGAGCGTCTCGGGCTTCTGCGGCTTGACCCATCCGAAGTAGCCGGTGGCCAGCCGCTGCACCTCGACGATCTTGGCTATAGCTTCCTCGTCCGGCGTCGCGATGACGATCAGTTCTCTGGCGCCGGGCTGACTCAATAGATCAGGAACGGCTTGCGCGTCTCGATCCACGCCGCCTCGTCCGGCCCGGCGATTGCGTCGAGATCGGCCGCCGTCGAGGCCGGATCATCGACCCATTCGCGCAGCGCCGGACCGCCGTTGATCACATCGATCGGCAGCTTCCCGAACGCATATTCATAGGGGAAATCCCGCCACAGGTCGTAGTCCGGATACAGCCGCCGGATGGCCTTGAACCCCAGCGCCTGAACGCGCCACGGCCGGAAGGCGGCGTGGTCGTAATGCGGGCCCTCGACGTGGATCTGGACGCCGCTACACAGCTGGCCGACGTGTTTGTGGAAGGTCGGCTCGAACCACATGTCGCGCAGGACGCAGCCCTGCACCCACTCCGGGGCGAAGGCCTTCATTTCGGCGATGACGGCGCGGGCGTCGATGTCGGGGGCGCCGAACAGCTCCAGCGGCCGGGTCGTGCCCCGGCCCTCCGACACGGTCGCCCCCTCGACCATCACCGTGCCGGGATAGGCGCGCGCCATCGACAGGTTCGGGGCATTCGGGCTGGGGTTGATCCACGCCCGTTCGCCCAGCGGCCAGCCGAACCCCGGCCCCGCCTCGGGGTCATAACCCTGCATTTCGACGACCCGGTATGCTACATCGAGTTTGAAGTGATCGATGAACCAATGACCCAGTTCGCCCAGGGTCATCCCGTGCCGCATCGGCATCGGCCCGGCGCCGACGAAGCTCTCCCAGCCCGCGGCCAGGGTCGTGCCCTCGACCGGCCGTCCGGCGGGGTTGGGCCGGTCGAGCACCCAGACCTCCTTGCCGTGCTCGGCGGCAGCCTCCAGCACGTACAGCAGGGTCGTAATGAAGGTGTAGATGCGGCAGCCCAGGTCCTGCAGGTCGATCAGCACCACGTCGAAGGTGCTCATCATCTGGCCGGTCGGACGACGCACCTCGCCGTAGAGGCTGAAGACAGGGAAGCCGTGGACCGGATCGGTCTCGTCCGGGCTCTCCATCATATTGTCCTGCAGGTCGCCCTTCATCCCGTGCTGGGGCCCGAAGGCGGCGCTGATCCGCACGCCCGCCGCTATCAGGGCGTCGATCGAATGGGTCAGATCCGCCGTCACCGAGGCCGGATGCGCCACCAGCGCCACCCGCTTGCCCTTAAGAGCGGCCTGCAGGTCTGGCTCGGAGAGCAGGCGGTCGATGCCGAACTTCATGGCAGGTCCAGGGTGAAGGAATCAGGATGGTGGAAGTCCGGCTTATCGGACGGATGGGCCAGCGCCCAATAGGTCTTCGCGCCATCGACCGTCTCGATCACGGCCGACAGGCCCAGCCGTCGAGCGCCGATCGGCAGTTCGATCCGCCCTTCCAGCGCGACATAGTCCGATCCGCCGTCCAACCCGGCCACGACCGCGACCTCGCCCGCCTCTCGCATCCCGACGCGGTAATCGTCGAAGCGATAGGAGGCCCAAAGGCCGGAAGGCGACAGATTGAATTCGCGGTATCCGTCATCGGCGCCGACGAATGCCTCGAAACAGGTGTGCTTCCAAAGCTGGTCCGCCCGTCCTGGCGGCGCGTCATCGGGCCAGGCGATGAAGTCCGGGTTGTCATCGACGATGAACCGAAGCCACAACGAGACGCCTTCGCGTTCAAACTCGACCGATATGGCTTTCGGGTATTCAGCCACGGCGTCCGGGAAGGGTATCAGCGTGGCATGCATCAGCCACCGATAACGCGCCCTGCCCCGGCGTCAATCTATCCCATCGGCGGCGCAGGCGGGTGGCGCTCCAGCAGGTGCAGGGCCCCAAAGAACAGGACCGGCGGCAGGATCAGGGTAGCGGCCCAGGCCCAGCCATAGCGCCGGGCCGCCGTCAGACCCAAGATGAGCAACAGGACCGCAGCCATCACCATGCTGACCATCGTCATGGTTCCGGACGAACTGTAGAGTTCCCACCGCCGCTGAATGTAGACGGTCATCGCCACACCCATACCGCCGCCGATGAGGAACATCGCCATTGCGTGCCGCATGTGGGGAGACTTGAGATAGTCCAGTCGTCGCCCCATCCGGACGCGGCGTCTCTGTTGGGCCGGAGATGGTTGCATGACGGCATCCCTCGCTTGACGGCTCCGCTTGGCCGCCATATTCCAACGCCCATGTCCGCCGCCCGTGCCCTGACAGGCCTGTATTATCGCTCGCTGAGCTAGCGAGCGGCTTGCGAACATTCGCGCCGCCCCGTCGGCGGCGCGCTCTTCCCGGAAACGGATGACGCCCGCTGGCCCCCCTGCTAACGGAGCCGACCATGAGCGATCCAGCCTTTACCTCCGACTTCCTGCAGACGCTTCAGGCGCGCGGATACATCCATCAGATCACCCATCCGGCCGAGCTGGATGCGGCGGCGAAAGCCGGCGTCGTCGCCGGCTACATCGGGTTCGACGCCACGGCGCCCAGCCTGCACGTCGGCAGCCTGATCCAGATCATGATGCTGCGCCGTCTCCAGCAGGCCGGCGGGCGGCCCGTGGTCATCATGGGCGGCGGCACGACCAAGGTCGGCGACCCGACCGGCAAGGACGCCTCGCGCCCGCAGCTGACCGACGAGACGATCCAGTCGAACATCGCCTCCATCAAGACGGTGTTCGAGAAATTCCTCACCTTCGGCGACGGCCCGACCGACGCAATCATGATCGACAACGACGAATGGTTGTCGAAGTACGGCTATGTCGAGTTCCTGCGCGACTACGGGACCCATTTCACGGTCAACCGGATGCTGGCCTTCGACTCGGTCAAGCTGCGGCTGGAGCGCGAGCAGCCGATGACCTTCCTCGAGTTCAACTACATGCTGATGCAGTCGGTGGACTTCCTGGAGCTGAACCGCCGCCAGAACGTGACCCTTCAGATGGGCGGCTCGGACCAGTGGGGGAACATCGTCTCGGGCGTCGACCTCGTGCGCCGCGTGGACCAGAAGGCCGCCTTCGGCCTGACCACGCCGCTTCTGACCACGGCGTCGGGCGGAAAGATGGGCAAGACGGCCCAAGGCGCGGTGTGGCTCAACGCTGAACAGCTGAGCCCCTACGACTACTGGCAGTTCTGGCGGAACGCAGAGGACGCGGACGTGGGCCGCTTCATGCGTCTGTTCACCGACATGCCGCTCGACGAAGTCGCCCGCTTCGAGGCTCTGGAAGGCGCCGCGATCAACGACGCCAAGAAGGCGCTGGCCGATGCCGCCACGACCCTGTTGCACGGCGCGGAAGCAGCAGCTTCTGCTCGGGCGGCGGCGGAAGGCGCATTCGAGCAAGGTACGCTGTCGGCCGATCTGCCGACCGTCGAACTGCCCTCGACCGAGGTCATCGGCGCCATGCTGGCCGCCGTCGCGACCCGCGCGGGCCTGACCGCCTCAAACGGCGAGGCGCGTCGCCTGGCCCAGGGCGGCGGTCTGCGCCTGAACGACGAGGCCATCGCCGACGGCGCGCGGCTTATCGAGGCCTCCGACGTCAATGCCGACGGTGTCATCAAGCTGGCGGCGGGCAAGAAGAAGCTCATGCTGGTCCGGCCGGTCTGATCGCCATGACCGAGATCACTGAAGGCTCGAAAGCCCCCGCGTTCGACATCCCCGCCGACGGCGGCGGCCGTGCGACCCTCTCCGGCCCCACCGTCGTCTTCTTCTATCCGAAGGCCGACACGCCGAGTTGCACCAACGAGGCTATCGACTTCTCGGCCCACATCGACGCCTTCAGGGCCGCTGGCGTTCAGGTCATCGGCATCTCGCGCGATCCGGTGAAGAAGCTCGACCGGTTCAAGGCCAAGCACGACCTCAAGGTCGTCCTCGGCTCCGACGAGGCTGAAGCCGTCACCGAGGCCTGGGGCGTCTGGGTCGAGAAGACCCTCTACGGCCGCCAGTATATGGGCATCGAACGGGCGACCTTCCTGATCGACGACACGGGTCTGGTCCGCAAGGTCTGGCGTCAGGTTCGGGTCAAGGGCCATGCCGAGGCCGTTCTCGCAGCCGCGAAAGAGCTTTGATCCGACTGCGGACCGGTCTGTTAAGACTAGCTGTGCCGCTCGACAGTCTATCGGATTACGCCCGGCGCGCGAATCTGGGCCCGAACAGATTCGTTTTCACCACCTGAGACGGGCAACGTGGTTAACATTACGTGAACGGTATTGCCGTCTGGCAACACTTCACGGATAACGCTCCCCGGTACGTGGGGGCGTGTTGAAATGAATGACGAACAAGGGGTGGTCAGGCGCTCTTTGATCCAGCGATGGTTTCCCGAGCGGCATGTCTACCTGCGGTCGAGCGGAGACGATATCCGCGGCTACGTTCTGACCAGCGGCAAGCAGATGATGATGGCCAGCGTCGCCGTCGTCGCCGCCGCCTGGACCCTGGTCGCCTCGGGCGGCTTCATCTTCGACATGATCGCCCGCACCCAGGCCGACGCCGAGGTCGTGCAGGCCCGCGCCGCCTCCGAACGCCTCAACGCCGACCTGCAGGCCCGCCTCGAGACCGCCGTCGTCCGCATGTCCGCCACCACGGGCGGCCTCGATGAAATGGCGCAGATGGTCGAGCGCCGCCACGCGGCCCTGACCAATGTCATGAGCATGTTCCACGGCGTCGACGGCGCCGAGGCCGCTCTGGCCCCCGCCCCGGCCCTCAGCGCCGCCGCAGCCCGCCCTGTCCAGCGCATCGTCGCCGTCCGCATGGATCAGGAGCGACTGATCGAACGCGCCGGCGACTTCGCCCAGACCCGCGCCGAACGCCTCCGCCTGGCCTTCCGGCTCGCCGGACTGAACCCCGCCGCCTACGGCGCCGCCTCGGGATCCGCCTTGGGCGGCCCGCTGGTCGAAGCTCGGGATCCCCAGGCCCTGGCTGCCATCCTCGACGTGGACGAGCCCTTCGCCGTCCGCATCCGCCACGCCGCCGACAACCTGTCGGAGATGCGCAACTTGGCGGACGCCGCCGAACACCTGCCGTTCGATCGCCCGACCCAGGCCCGCACCACCTCGGGCTTCGGCGTCCGCTTCGATCCGTTCAACGGCCGCCCCGCGGTGCATCAGGGTCAGGACTTCGCCGCGCCCCTGAACACTCCGATCTACGCCACCGCTCCCGGCATCGTGTCTTTCGCCGGCGTTCGTTCAGGGTATGGCAACACCGTTGAGATAGACCATGGTCGCGGTTTCAAGACCCGCTTCGCCCACCTGAACGCCATGGCCGTCCAGCCCGGCCAGCGCATCGCGCTGGGCCAGCGGATCGGCGCCATGGGCACCACAGGACGCTCCACCGGCGTTCACCTGCACTATGAAGTGTGGATGGATGGCCGACCCCAGAACCCCGCCCGCTTCTTCCGAGCAGGAGACCAGATTGTTCAATAAGACCAGATCCCCCGCCCCCGCCACGCCGGACCGTCCGTCGAACGCGCCGCCGATCCCGCCGCTGCCGGATCTGCCGTCGCCCGGCATGAGCCGCTCGGCTGCGCCGGCTCCGGCGCCCTCGCCGATCGCCTCGTCGCGCGGCCTGTCGACCCTGTCGTCGGACCTGCAGTTCGAGGGCAATGTCTCGGGCGCCGGCGACCTCCAGGTCGACGGTTCGGTCAAGGGCGACGTCCGCGTCGGCCGCCTGATCGTCGGCGAGACCGGCGCCATCGAAGGCAACGTCGCCGCTGATTATCTTGAGGTTCGCGGCCGTATCGTCGGCGCCGTGAACGGCAAGCAGGTCAAGCTGGTCTCGACCGCCTACGTCGACGGCGACATCACCGCCGAGCAGCTGTCGATCGACATCGGCGCCTATTTCCAGGGCCGCGTCCTGCAAAGCCGCCGCGAGGCTCCGGCCCCAGTCGCCCCGGCTCCGCGTCCGGCCGCTCCGGCCCCGGCCTCCGAGTTCGAGGCCCCGCCCGCCCCGGTCATGGCCGCAACCCCGATCGAGGACAAACCGCAGATCATCGACCTGAAGTCGGTCTGATCCACGGGCCCATCAGATGACAAAAAGGGCGGCTCCTTCGCGGGAGCCGCCCTTTTCCCTGGCTAGTCGACGGTGGATCCGCGCGTCTCGCCGACCCGCTGGGCGAGAGCCGCGCCCATGAAAGCGTCCAGGTCGCCGTCCAGCACGCCCTGGGTGTCCGAGGTCTCGACCTCGGTCCGCAGATCCTTGACCATCTGATAAGGCTGCAGGACGTAGCTGCGGATCTGATGGCCCCAGCCGATGTCCGTCTTGGCGTCGGCCATGGCCTGGGCCGCGGCCTCGCGCCTTTGCAGCTCCAGCTCGTACAGGCGACCGCGCAGCATCTTCCACGCCTGTTCACGGTTCTGGTGCTGTGATCGCCCGGCCTGACAGGCCACGACGGTGTTGGTCGGGATGTGCGTCAGGCGGACGGCGGAATCGGTCTTGTTGATGTGCTGACCGCCGGAGCCCGACGCGCGATAGGTGTCGGTACGCACGTCGGACGGATTGATGTCGATCTCGATCGTGTCGTCCACGACCGGCGAGACCCCGATTGAAGCGAACGAGGTGTGCCGCTTGGCCGCTGCGTCATACGGACTGATGCGCACCAGACGGTGCACGCCCGACTCCGACTTCAGCCAGCCGTATGCGTTCGGACCCGTGACGAGGATGGTCGCCGACTTGATGCCGGCCTGATCGCCGTCTTCCATCGCCTCGATCTCGACCTCGTAGCCGTGGGCCTTGGCCCAGCGCGAATACATCCGCAGCAGCATCCCGGCCCAGTCGCAGCTCTCGGTGCCGCCGGCGCCGGAGTTCACTTCCAGATAGGCGTCGTTGCCGTCGGCCTCGCCCGACAGCAGGGCTTCCAGCTCGGCCCGCGCGGCGCGGTCCTTGATGGCCTTCAACTGGCCGCGCGCTTCATCAAGCGTCGCCTCGTCACCCTCCTCCTCGGCCATTTCGGACAGCATGACGCCGTCCTCGAGCTCGCGCTCCATGGCCTTGACGGTGTTGATCTTGGCCTCGAGCTGCGAGCGTTCGCGGCTGACCGCCTGTGCCTCGTCGGGCTTGTCCCACAGGGTCGGGTCCTCGACCCGGGCGTTCAGCTCATCGAGCTTTCGGTTGGCGACATCCCAGTCAAAGACGCCTCCTGAGCAGAGCGACGCTCTGCTCGATGTCGGCCTTCATGGCCTCGACATCCGGTCTCATGTGCAAATCCTTACGGTGCGGAGGGGCGGAGATAGAGCGCGTCGGGCTGCGGGGGAAGAGCAAAAGAGGTCGTAGGGCTTAGGTCTCAGGGCTTGGTCAGCCCGCCTTCCTACGCCCTAAGCCCCACCGACTAAGCCCTTTTCCCCTAGAACAGCCCGTCCAGATCCGCCGCCGGCTCCTGCTTCGGCGCAGGGGGCGCGGTCGGCGGGGGGGCGGACGGTCCGGACGTGATCCCGGCGGCCGCTTCCTGCTCGCGACGAATGACCTCGTTGTAGTTCTGGGGGCCTTCCGGCACGGCCGGACCGGTCTCGCGGTTCTCTTCCTCGCGGCGACGCTCGGTGCCGGGGCGGAAGGCTTCCTCGATGCCGTTCACACTGCGGAAGATGGCGCCGCGCGGACGGACGAACGGACGGGCCGGACGTTCACGCAGGGCATCCTCCATGAAGTCGATGAAGATCGGCACGGCGGCCGAGGCGCCGGCCTCCCCGGATCCCAGCGACCGGTTGTCGTCGAAGCCGATATAGACCCCGACCACGATGTCGGTGGTGAAGCCCACAAACCAGGCCGAGCGGTACTCGTTGGTCGTGCCGGTCTTGCCCCCGACCCAGCGACCCAGGCCGCGGGCGGCGGCGGCGGTGCCCCGCTGGACCACGCCTTCCAGCATGGATGAGATCTGATAGGCCGTAATCGGGTCGATCACCTGGGTCCCGCGCGGCTCCAGGAAGGGCGACGCCTGACCCGAGAAGGCCCGTCCGCAGTCGCGGCAGCGGCGCTGGTCGGCGCGATAGATGGTCTCGCCGTCCCGGTCCTGGACGTATTCGATCAGATAGGGATCGACGCGCCGCCCGCCGTTGACGAAGGCGGCATAGGCGGCGGTCAGGTGATAGGCCGTGACCTCCCCCGCCCCCAGCGACACCGAGAGGTTCGGTTGCAGATTGTCGGCGACACCCATGCGGGCGGCCAGATCGACGACCTTGTCCATGCCTATGGTGTTGGCCAGCCGCACGGTCATGACGTTCCGCGACAGCTCCAGCCCGCGACGCAGGGTCGAGGGACCATAGTAGCGGCGGCTGTAGTTCTCCGGCGTCCAGCGACGGCCGTTCGGCCCGCCGGCGAAGCTGATCGGCCCGTCGACCACGATCGAGGCGGGCGTGAAGTCGCCTTCCAGCGCCGCAGCATAGACGAAGGGCTTGAACGACGAACCGGGCTGGCGCTGGGCCTGGGTCGCACGGTTGAAGCTCGACAGGGCGTAGGAGTAGCCGCCGACCATCGCCAGCACGCGGCCGGACTGGGGCTCGATGGCGACCATGGCGCCGTTGACGGCCGGAACCTGTTTCAGGGCGAACTGGCCGTTGCGGGGTTCGACGAAGATCAGGTCGCCGCGCTTCAGCGGACGATTGGCGTTGGCCCAGGCGGCGTCGCCGGCGATCAGGGTCCCCGTCGTGTCGTCGCGGGCGGTGCGGATCTGGACCGTGTTGCCCGATACGCTCTCGACGGCGGCGGCGCGCCACTCGCGGCGTTCCGGCGGGGCCGCCTGTCGCAGGGCCACGGCCTGCCAGCCCGGCGCGAAATCGGTCGTGCCCCATGCGCCGCGCCAGCCGTGGCGTCGGTCGTAGTTCTCGAGCCCGCGCATCAGGGCGTCGCGCGCCGCCGTCTGCAGCGACGGATCCAGGGTGGTGCGCATGTAGAAGCCGCCGGCGTTCAGCTGGGCGCCGAACTCGGGGTTGGCGGCGGCCTGACGGCGCGCCTCTTCCACGAAGAAGTCGGCGTCCTGGTATTCCGCCCTGCGCGGCGCGGCGCGCGTGTTCAGGGGGCGGGCGATCGCCTCCTGATACTGGGCCTGGGTGATGAATTGGTTCTGGGCCATCTCGCCCAGCACCCAGTCGCGACGGCCCTTGGCCGCCTCGGGGTGGCGTTTCGGATGGTAGTTGTTCGGCCCCTTGGGCAGGGCCGCGAGGAAGGCCGCCTCGTCCGGCGTCAGCTGGTTCAGCGACTTGCCGAAATAGTTGTAGGCGGCCGAGGCCACGCCGTACGACCGGTAGCCCAGGAAGATCTCGTTCAGATACAGTTCGAGGATCTGCTCCTTGGACAGCGTCGCCTCGAGGCGGCTGGACAGGATGGCTTCCTTCAGCTTGCGGCCGATCGTCGATTCATTGGTCAGCAGAACGTTCTTGGCGACCTGCTGGGTGATGGTCGAACCGCCTTCGAGACGACGCCCGGTTGCGAAGTTGAAGACGTTCTTGAACATCGCCCGGCCCAGGCCCGAGACGTCGATGCCGCCATGCTGGAAAAAGTTGCGATCCTCGGCGGCCAGGAAGGCCTGCACGACCGGTGTCGGGATCTGCTCGTAGGGCACATAGATGCGGCGCTCGTCCGAGAACTCGCCGATCAGGGTGCCGTCGCCGGCATAGACCCGCGTCGCGGTCGGCGGCCGGTAGTCGGCCAGCTCGGACGCATCGGGAAGGTCATGGAACAGCCAGGCGGCGTAAACCGCCACGATCAGCCCTGCGAGCGCGATCGCGCCCAAAAGGCCGATGCCCGCCATCACGAACCACCGTTCGGCAACCTTCACCAAGACTTCTCCGACTACGCGCTCGGCCCGATGTAGCCCGCGTCGTCCTACGGGGCTAGCTGACTTTTCGCCGTTCGAGTTCGGCGCGCGCCGCCCCGACGGCATCGGCGTCCATGTCCGTCTGGCTCGCCATCCAGCGCAGATAGTCGGGCGGCACCTCGGACCAGGGTTTGCGGCGATGCTTGCCGAAGGGAACGACCGCCATCTCGCGCGGTGCGGCGGTCCATTCGATCATCTGATCGACCGAATGGTCTTTCAGCAGATCCATCAGAATATGGGCGGTGACCCAGGCGTCTGGTCCCGCCCGGTGGGCCGGGTCAGCCAGTGCCGGATCCAGCCGGAACCCGCGCCAGTATCTCAGAATCTGGTTGGAATGGCCCGGCGCCTCGGGCCAGGCCTGTTTCGAAGACCGAACCGTGCAGATCCAGGGCAGGCCGCTATGCGCCGTATCGGCGATGAAGCTGCGTTCGAACCGCGCGGAATGCGCCACCATCACGTCGGCCGGGCCCAGATCGGCGAACATGGCGCGCAAGGCGTACTCGTCGCAGTGCGGATCGGCATCGCAGAAATGTTCAGGTGTCAGGTGGTGCACGGCCATGGCGTGGAACGATATCTCACCTCTCGGCCGGAACAGCTTCGACACCGGCGGGCGGGCCGTCCAGCCCTTCCCGTCCCGCACGACATCGACGATCCCGACCTCGATGATCTCCGAGGCCCGGTCCCCGCCGGTCGTTTCCAGATCGATGACCCTCAGTCGCATACGGCCGATGTAGGCGATCGGTGTGCGATTGCACGGGGCGCTGCGTCAGCTTTGGACGCAGGCCCTAGGGCTGGCCGCCGGAAACCCCGTTCGACGCCAGTTGCAGCGGCGCCGTGGGCTCGCGGAAATACCGGTCGATGCCTTCGGCTACGGCGCGAACCAGCTGGCGACGTTGCGCCGTATCGCCCAGAGCGCGCTCGTCGTCGGGATTGGTGATGAACCCCATCTCGAGCAGCACGGCCGGCACGTCGGGAGCCAGAAGCACGGCCAGACCCGCGTCGCGATGGCTGCGACGCAGCAGCGGGTGGTTGGCCGCCTCCAGATGGGTCAGCAGGACACGGGCGAACTGGGCCGAGCGGTTCTGGGTCGCGCGCTGGGTCATATCGAGCAGGATGCGGTCCACGGACGGGTCGCGGCCGGGCAGGTGCAGGTCGCGGTGCCAGTCGTCCGTGCGGGTGACCTCGCGAACGGCCCGCGTCGCGCCCTGTTCGGACAGGGTATAGACCGAGGCGCCGCGCGTGGCCGGATCGGCGCCGGCGTCGGCGTGCAGCGAGATGAACAGGTCCGCGTCCGCCTGACGCGCGATCCGTACGCGGCGATACAGGTCGACATAGGCGTCGGTCTCGCGGGTCAGCATGACGCGATAGCGGCCGGTGCGGTTCAGTTCGTCACGCAGCGCCAGGGCGGCGGCCAGGGTGACCGCGCTTTCGGTCCGATGCGCGCCCAAGGCGCCGGGATCATGACCGCCGTGTCCGGCGTCGATCACGATGAGGGGACGCTCGGTCCGCCGCTGTTCAGGGCGCGGCGCCTGACGCTCGGCCGCCGGAATCGCGGCCGAGCCGGTCGCGGCGATGTCGATGACATAGCGGTAGTGGGCCACGCCGTCGCCGGGCGGCAGCAGGAAGCGGCGTTCGATCCGCGCGGTCCGGGCCAGACCCAGTTGCACCCGCGAGGCCGTACCGGACGCACTGACGCGCCAGTCGCGCACCAGGCCCGAGCCGGCGCCGTCGACGCCTCGCCCGGCCCCGACCCCGGCCAGCGTCAGGACGACCGAGCCGCGATCCCCGCTTTCGACCACTTCGCCGCGAGCGGAGCGGTCCAGATCGATGACGATCCGCGTGCGCTGCACGTCTCCGCCGAACCGCACGCCGCGCACGTCGCCGGTGGCCCCGGCGGCCAGACCGCGCGTCGAAACCAGCAGCACGACGCCCAGCACCACGAGGGCGAGGGCCGTCATGGCCCACTCGCGCGGGCCCCATCCGGACAGGTTGAAATATTTGCGACCGGTCATTCTGACGGCGGACCCACCTTTATCGTTGCCAGTGTTGTGACAGGGCTCGGTTTGGATTGGGTTAAGCGGCGACGCTTTTCCGCCGTCCACGACCTAAATCGGAGCGCTGCCTTTCCATTCCGTGACTTGATGCTTATGCTTGTATCCGTCCGCGAACGATCGCGCCGCCGCTTTGTCGGTTTGGCGAGGCCCCGGCGCGGCGCCGACGTCCCGCCTTCGCGGATCGTGTCGCCCCCTGTCTCTGACCGTGGTCACTGACTGACTGGCCCATCGATCGAACAAGCCGGGCCTATTCCGAACCGGACCTTGCGACGCCTGTCGGCGCGGGTCCAGGACCGACCAGAACCCATGGGCACCTCCGCCTGCCTCTCCCGTGAACCGACAGCCCCCTTCGGGCCGGTCGCAGTCGTATTCGGCCATCGCCGCGACGACGGGATGACGCACGCGTCCGCCCCTTACCCCGTTCGGCGAGCCGCCACGGCCCATTCCGGCCCCGGCAGAGCGCGCCAGAGAGATACCTTCAATGTCAAAGACGATGCTTATCGATGCAGCGCACGCGGAAGAAACCCGCGTCGCTATCGTGGACGGCCGCCAGGTTGAGGAATTCGACTTCGAGTCGAAGACCAAACGCCAGCTTCGCGGTAATATCTACCTCGCCAAGGTCACCCGCGTAGAACCCAGCCTGCAGGCCGCCTTCGTCGAGTACGGCGGCAATCGCCACGGCTTCCTGGCCTTCAACGAAATCCACCCCGACTACTACCAGATCCCGGCCGCCGACCGCGACGCGATCATGGCCGAGGCCCATTCGGCCGAGGACGATCACGACGACGAGCACGCCCGTGACTCCGACGACGGCGATTCCGAAGGCGGCATGGCCGAAGAGGAACGCCTGAAGCGTCGCCTGATGCGCCGCTACAAGATCCAGGACGTCATCAAGCGCCGCCAGATCCTGCTGATCCAGGTCGTCAAGGACGAGCGCGGCGGCAAGGGTGCGGCCCTGACCACCTGGCTGTCGCTGGCCGGCCGCTATTGCGTCCTGATGCCCAATACCGGCAAGGGCGGCGGCATCTCCCGCAAGATCACCCAGGCCTCGGACCGCAAGCGCCTGAAGGCCGCCGCGGCGGCCCTGGACGTGCCGCGCGGCATGGGCCTGATCATCCGCACGGCCGGCGCCAAACGCACCAAGGCCGAGATCAAGCGCGACTACGAATATCTGCTGCGTCTGTGGGAAACGATTCGCGAGACCACCCTCGCTTCTCACGCCCCGTCGCTGATCTATGAGGAAGAGAACCTCGTCCGCCGCGCCGTGCGCGACATGTTCGACAAGGATTTCGACGGCATCCAGGTCGAGGGCGTCGAGGGCTTCAAGGAAGCGCGCGACTTCATGCGGGTGCTCATGCCCTCGCAGGCGAAGAAGGTGCACCTTTATCAGGGCTCCAAGCCTCTGTTCGCCTCCAACGGCATCGAGGAACTGCTGACGCAGATCCACCAGCCGGTCGTGCCGCTGAAGTCCGGCGGCTATCTGGTGATCAACCAGACCGAGGCCCTGGTCGCGATCGACGTCAACTCGGGTCGCGCCACCAAGGAACGCAACGTCGAGGCCACGGCCTTCAAGACCAACTGCGAAGCCGCCGTCGAGGCCGCCCGCCAGTTGCGCCTGCGCGACCTCGCCGGCCTTGTGGTCATCGACTTCATCGACATGGACGAGTCCAAGAACAACCGGACCGTCGAACGCATCCTCAAGGACGAGCTGAGCCACGACCGCGCCCGCATCCAGATGGGCCGCATCTCGGGCTTCGGCCTCATGGAGATCAGCCGCCAGCGTCGCCGTCTCGGCGTGCTGGAAGGCGCCACCGAGGTCTGTCCGCACTGCCAGGGCGCCGGTCGCGTCCGCTCGGCTGAATCCGCCGCCCTGATGGTGCTGCGCGCCGTCGACATCGAGGCCGGCAAGAACGGCGCGGGTTCGATCAATCTGAAGGTCTCCTCGGCCGTCGCCCTCTACATCCTGAACCACAAGCGCGATTACCTGCAGCGTCTGCTGGAGCGTCGTGGCCTGGCCGTCATCATCCAGATCGACGACCGCATGGGTCAGGGCGAGAGCGCCATCGAGCGCACCGAGACCAACGAGGACTTCGTGGCCCCCGAGGCCGCCGTCACTCTGGCCGATCTCGAAGACGACTTCGACGACAACGCCTGGCAGGACGAAGACGACAACGACGACGATGAGGACTTCATCGCCGACGACGACGAAGACGCCCTGGATCGCGAGGATTCCGACGACGACGAACCGCGCGAGCGGGCCGAGCGCGCAGAGCGTTCGGACGGCGATCGCGGTCGTGGCCGGGGCCGTCGCCGTCGCGGCGGTCGTCGCGACGAGGAGGCCGCGCCCGTGGCCGCCGACGCCGAGGTCGAGGGTCTGGCCGCCGACGACGATGACAGCGAGGCCGGTCGTCGCCGCCGTCGCGGCCGTCGCGGCGGACGTCGCATCCGCGAGGATGGCGACACCGCAGGCGCTGGGACGGGATCCTTCTTCTGGGTCCGCGGCCGCACCCCGTCGCTGGACGATCCCTATGTCTGGTTCGACCCGATCAACCCCGCCCCCCGCGCCGAACGCCCGGCCGCACCGGCGCGTGACACGGCGGAAGCCGCTCACGATGTCGAGGAGCGGATCGGCGAGCGTCCGGAAGGCGAGACCGCAGGAGATCGCGAAGGCGGTCGCTCGCGTCGTCGTCGTCGCGGCCGGGGTCGCGGCGAACGCGCCACGCCGCACGACCTGAAGGTCGAGGGTCGCGCCACCAACGAGGGCATGCCCGCCGACGGCAATCCCGATGCGCCGATGGCCGTGATCCTGCCTGACGCCGCGTCGGACGCGCCGGCCCCGGTCATCGCCGCCGAGCCTCAGCGTCGTCGCGTCCGTCGCAAGACCGCCGCCTCGACCGTCGAGACCGGTGTCGAAACGGCCGAGGTCGCCGAGGTCGCTGAGGTTGCCCCGCCGCTGGAGCCGGAGATCGCCTTCGTCGAGGCCGCGCCCGAACCCGCGCCAGAACCCGAAGTCGAACCGCAACCCGTCGCGCCGGAGACCCTGGTCGTCGCCGAACAGGTCGCCCCTCCCGCTCCCGAGGCCGATCTCAGCGCGATCATCGCCGCCGATCCGAACCAGATCACCGCACCGCCCGCGAAACCGAAACGGGGATGGTGGCGTCTGTGATCAACCGCGCCTAGGTTAGGTGCATGAGGCGGGGGCGCCGTTCGAAGGAGTTCGCCATGATCCGGCCGACCCGCGTCGCGTCCTCCGTCCTCGGGTGGGTCGCCGCGTCCGCCGCCGTCCTCGTGATGGCGGCGGCCGGCCCCGCCTCGGCCCAGTCGACCATCCGGGACACCGAGGTCGAGGGCATCATCCGCGAATGGACCGACCCCGTCTTCTCGGCCATGGGTCTGGAGCCGTCCGAGGTCGAGGTTCTGCTGATCAATGACCCGGAACTCAACGCCTTCGCCACGCGCGGGCGGATCATCGGCGTCAACACAGGCCTGATTCTGCGTACCCGCGACCCCAACGAGCTTCTGGGCGTCCTCGCCCACGAGGCCGGCCACGTGAAGAATCGCCATACGCTGCGCGACGGCGCCCAGGCCGCCGGCATGCAGCCCTTCCTGATGTCCATGGCCCTGGGCGCCCTGGCCATCGCGGCGGGCGAACCCGGCGCCGGCATGGCCCTGGTCGGCTCGGGCCAGTATTTCGGCACGATCAACGCCCTGCGCTACATGCAGGGCCAGGAGGGCGAGGCCGACATCACCGCCGCGCGCGGGCTCGAGGCCGCCGGCGAATCCGGTCGCGGCCTGGTCGAGTTCTTCGAGAACTTCCGCAGCCAGGAAGTCTTCTCCGACGCCCGCCGCTACCCCTATTTCCGCAGCCACCCCCTGTCCGGTCAGCGGATCGAGGCCCTGCGCCGCCCGGTCGAGGCCGCCGCCCACTATGGCCACCAGGACAGCCCCGAACGGCTGGCCCAGCACGCCCTGATCCTGGCCAAGATCCACGCCTTCATGGATCCGCCGACCCAAACCCTGCGCGCCTATCAGGAAAGCGATACCGCCTTCCCCGCCCGCTATGCCCGCGCCATCGCCTGGTATCGCGACGGCCAGACCCAGCGCGCGCTCGACGCCACGGCGGCCCTGATCGCCGAGGATGTCGACAACCCCTATCTCTGGGAGCTCAAAGGCCAGATCCTGTTCGAGGAAGGCCGCGCGACCGAGGCCATCGACGCCCACCGCGAGGCCGTCCGGCTCAAGCCCGACGCCCCCCTGCTGCGCATCAACCTGGCCCACGCCCTGATCGAGACCAACGACCCGGCCAACCTCGAGGAGGCCGTCGACCAGCTCAAGCGCGCCGTCGCCCGTGAGGAGGACAACACCCTCGCCTGGCGTCTGCTGGGTCAGGCCTATGCCTCCCAGGGCAAGGAGGGCGAGGCGCGTCTGGCCTCGGCCGAATACTATTTCGCCGCCGGGGCTGAGGAACAGTCGACCCAGTTCGCCCTGCGCGCCCGCGACATGCTCCCTCGCGGCTCGAACGAATGGCGGCGCGCCATGGACATCGTCCTGGCCTCCGGCGCCACCATGGACGACATCGCCGACGTCGACAGGCGCAACGAGCGTCGTCGCGAACGCCAGCAGACCGTCATTCCCCCCGGCGCCTGACCCCCATTCCGAGAGCCTCATGACCGACGAAGCCCCCGTCCCCGCCACGGACGCAAAGCCGACCGCACGCGATCCCTTCGTCTGGTTCGCCGGCGGCCGGGGCGGCGCGATCGCCGTCGCCGTATCGGTCGTCGCCCTCGGCCTGTCCGCCGCCCCCTACTTCAACGGCGGAGATTTCGGCGGCAAGGTTCGCGCCTATCTGCTGGCAAACCCCCAGGTCATGACCGAGGTCCAGGCCGCATTCGAATCCCGGGCGGAAAGCGCCCGCGTCGACACCATCAACGCCGCCGTCGCCGCCAACGCCGCCCTGATGGCCCCCGACCCGCGCGACCCCGCCTTCGGCCCCGCCGACGCCAAGGTCACCGTGGTCGAGTTCTTCGATTACCGCTGCCCGGGCTGCAAGGCGGTGTCCGAGGACTATCTGGCCCTGATCCGCGCCAACCCCGACGTCCGCTTCGTCTTCAAGGAATGGCCCATCCTGGACCGGGGCGACGACACCACCTCCAACTACGCCGCCCGCGCCGCCCTCGCCGCCCATCGCCAGGGCAAATACCTCGCCGTCCACCAGGCCCTGATGGCCACGAGCGGCCTGACGCGCGAAGCCGTGGACGCCGTCCTCGCCGCCAACGGCGTCGCGATGGACCAGGCCGCAGCCGTCATCCGCGACACCGGCACGGACCGGCTTCTGGCCGACACCCACACCATCGGCGCCACCCTCGGTCTCGTCGGCACCCCGACCTTCCTGATCAACGGCAAGACTACGGCGAGCATCAACCCGCAGGAGGTCGCGGCGGCGATCGCGGCGGCCAAGGCGGGGTAGTTGGGGCGGGTCAGGAGTTAAATCAGTCGGCCAGGAAACTGGCCAGGGAAGCGATGTCCGTCGCGCAGTGACCACCGTAGAGAGGCCGCCACTCTGTACGCATGCCGCGCTCCGCCGCCCGCTTTGCCAACAACCGGGTTCCCTCGTAGTTGCCATAGGCGTCGTAGAGCCCGTTCGACAGATAAAGCGCGGGGAAGTCCGGTCCGGCCCGCTCGATGAGCGAGAGAGGGGATATGCGGCGCCATTCGGTTTCGTCGGCAATGTACTTCCGCGCGAGTAGCCATATTCCGAAAGCCATCTTTGGGTTGGCGCCTGTTCGTTCGATCCCCGCCCGCATCGTCGCCAGTGAACCGAAGGGCGAGTCCGCGTAGACCCCGGGGCAGAGGGCCGCGATCCTGTCGAATGACCGAGGTTCAGACAGGCCTGCGATCAAGACATTCAGGCCGCCCATGGACTCGCCCATCAGAAGTCGGCGGCGAGGCGCGCCCGTCCTGGACTCGATGTCCGGGAGGCGGCCCATCAGGTCCTCCAGCAAGCCGCTTTCGGAACGCTTCCCCCGGGGCGTGAGAAGCCAGGTCGGCCCATAGGAAAGGGTCACCACTGTGGGCGGCACTGCTCCACGGTCCTGCCATTGCGCCTGCAGCATCGCCGTCAGATAGGTGTCATCGTTCCACACCCGCTCATCCAGACCGCGGCCGTGCAGGTGGTAGAGAACGTTTCCGTTCGTCCCCTGGGCGGCCCGGTAGATGCAGTAGCGAAGCGAACCGGACGCGCCGCAGGTCTCCACGGCGGGTCGGAAATCAACGGCCTGGGCGCCCCAGGGTCGGGTCAGCTGTGACCAGGCGTTATGGAGCAGGACGACCAGAACCAGCGCGACGACACCCCACGCCAGGGGTCGACTCAGGATGCGCAGATTTCGTGCGGACATGTGTCGGCTCTCTCGAAAGTCCAGTGGCACGCGCGTGGGCTCCTCGTCGTCAGCCCGGGTGTTTCAGACGCGGGAACACTCGTCCCGAAACGGCGGGCTCGAAACAAATCTACCTAAGTAGATTTGGAGTCAATGCCCTCATTCGAGACTGGTGGGTGCGCAGCGACAGGACGGTCGCTGACACTCACTTGACCGCTATTCGATCTATGTAGAATTGCCCGGATGATCCGTTCTCGATCCCTGTCGCCGGCTGCCCGGTCGGTCCTGTCACTGCTGGCCGAGGCCGGGCCGGCATGGTCCCACGGCTACGACCTTTGCCGCAGGGCCAAGGTGAAATCCGGGACCCTCTATCCGTTGCTGATCCGCCTCGAGCAGCAGAATCATCTTGAGGCGCAGTGGTTGCCGCCGAAACCCGGACGGCCACCGAGGCACGCCTACCGACTTACCGCCTCGGGGCGCCGCCTCGCGTTGGATAACCCCCCGCTCGGTTCGGCAAGGTCGGCGCTGATCGAACGACCCGTATGACCGTGGCTGAGCGGATCATCCGCGCCATCTGCCGCCTGCTACCCTCTGGTCTGCGCGACTGGGGCGAGGCGATGGCGCAGGAAGCGGCCTCGATCGAACGAACAGGTGCAGCCATGGCCTTCGTCATTAGTTGTGGCGTCTGGGTCGTCCGTGAGGCGCTGGGCCATGCGGTGCGGTCGGCCCTGACACCGGGAGTGGCCAATCCGGAAGACCTTGCGACCCGGCGACCACTGTGGGGATTCCGCGAGGCGGCGCTGACGTGCGCAGTCGCGGCCACAGGCCTGGGACTTGTCTTCCTTGCGGAGGCGGGTGCGCCCGCGCCGTATCTGATCCTCAATCTGACGGCGCTCATTGCGGGACTCATCATCGTCCTGCCCTTCCGACAGCGTGATCCGGTCACGACGCCGTTCGCAGGCGTTGTTGCGATCACGACGGGCCTGATCCTGCTTCTGACGGCAGTCTTCGGCGACGAGGCGGCTGACGCGCGGCGGTGGCTATCCCTGGGCGGCCTGGTGTTTCAACCAGGCCTGATCGGTCTCCCCTTCCTGCTGGTGGCCTTTGCGCGATCTCGCGACCTGATGACGACCTCTGGCCTCCTTCTGGGGGCGATCGCGGTCGCGCTCCAACCAGATCGCGCCATGGCGGGCGCCATGGTCGCGGGAATCGCGGCCGCTGCTCTGATGAAAAGTGACCGCATGGCCCTCCTCGCGCTGTCGGTCGCACTGGCCTGTTTCATCGTGACAGCGGTGCGGCCCGACGCCGCGCCCGCCACATCGTTCGTGAACGGCGTGTTCCATCTGGCTCAATCGACCAGTTTGATCGCCGTTCTGGCAGTCTGGAGCGGGGTTACCATCCTTCTGCTACCGCCCGTCCTCGGCCTGGGGCGAGGTCGGGAAACGGCATCGGCTCACGCTGCTTTCGGCGCGACCTGGCTGGCCCTGATCGCAGCGGCCCTGTTTGGAGACTATCCCGTTCCCATGATTGCCTACGGGGGTAGCGCCATTGTCGGATACATTTGGTCGATACTGGCGCTTCCTGCACAGGTCTCTCCGGCGCGGCAGCGTGCATCGGCGATCGATCCGCATCCGTCGCAGACGATCGACCCTGATGGGCGCTGCTGTGTATTCCTCTCGGGTCGAGGCTGCCGTCCCTGAAGCGCTTTGCAGCCGACTCTGTCAGTGTCAGTCCCAAGTCACGCCGGGCCCTCTCGCCCTTCTTTTTCGAGCCCGTCAATGTATCGGATCGCCCCGATGTGATCCGCACATCCTCCCCGAAACCCTTTCAATTCAACGCCCGGCTCTGACGAAAGCCTTTATCCGCGCCTTCATATGAAACGCGCGCACACTTCGGGGCATGACCGAGAGCAACCACAGACCGCCCCGCCTCACCCCCGAAGCCTGGAGCCACGCCCGCGAGGATTTCGTCGCCGGCCTCAGCGCCGCCGCCGTCGCCGAGCGTTACGGCACGACCGAGCGCAGCGTCCGGCGACGCGCCGCCGTGGAGGGTTGGCGACGGCGCGACTTCATGCCGGGGCGCATGGCCCCGCCGCCACCCTGGATGGCCGGACCCAGGACCAAGGACGAAGAGATCGAGTTCGACCCCGCCCTGGCCGAGGTCGACGAAGCCGAGACCGTCTCCCGCTTCGGCCTGCTGTTCAATCCGGACGCCCGGTCGCTGCGCCGCTTCGCCTTCCGTCAGGCGGCCGAGAACGCCGCCGTCGACCGGCCGCAACAGGCCATGACATGGATGAAACTGGTTCAGCTCGTGAATAGCTGCGACTTGAGGCTGGAGAGCGGGGCATCCGCCTTCCGCGACATCGACCACGTCCGCGCCGCCTATCTGCGCCGCCTCAACGAGGCCGTCGCCGAGGGCCGCGACGCCGCGCTGGCCGAGGCGGCGGATGGCGCTGACGCCGCCTCGCAGGCATGATCCGGATTTCGTCCGTTTCGTCCCGTTTCGTCACCCTGCGTTCGTCATGACCGACCGGACGAAACCGTGACCTAGGCCAGCTTCAGGCTCATCTCCCCGCCGATCCATTCGACCCGCGCCTGGGCGCGCGCGGCCTCGGCGGCGGCGATGTTGCCCAGGGCCGCCTCGGCCTCGGCGAGAACGAAATAGCTGTAGGGGTCCATCGGCCAGTCGATCAGCAGTTCCTCGATCTTGGCCTTCGCGCCCGCCGCGTCGCCGTTGGCCAGCATCGCGGCGGCCAGGCTGCGCCGGGTCGGGTACCAGAGGATCGGCGGGTCGCCGCCCTCCTCCTCCATGCCCTGGATCTCGGCGGCGCGGGTAAAGGCGGCGACGGCGGCCCCGGCATTGCCTTCCAGCATGGCGGCCCGGCCCTCCAGCACCCGCTGGGAGACCTCCATGAAGAGCTTCATCTCCTCGTTCCGGCCCCCGGTGATCTCGAAGCCCTCGCGGATGACCTTGATGGCTTCGGCCTCGGCCCGGACGGCCGCGGTATCCCCGGCCCGCGCCGCCGCCTCGCCCCGCCCGTAACGCCAGCTGGCGCGCAGCAGGGGCTTGTCCTCGGGCGGTTCGGCCAGGGCCGCGACCTGGGCCGGCGTGCCGAAGCGGCCGTAGATCGCATAGGCGTCGTTGGCCATCAGCTGACGCCACAGGGCGTCCGTCGGGATGTCGGGATAGGTGGACAGGAAGCCCTCGGCCAGCGCCAGCCCCTCCTGCGCCCCGCCGGCCATCAGGGCCCCGCCCATGCCGAAGTGGATGTTGTGGGCGTGTAGCGGCATTCCCGTGATCCCGCCCGGAGGCGCCGCCAGTTCGTCGTAGCGCTTGTCCAGCGCCACGGCCTCGACGTTGGACCGCATGGCGTCCCGGTAGCGGCCCACCCTGTAGAAGGTGTGCGACGGCATGTGCACCAGATGGCTGGCTGACGGCGCCAGCCGGGCCAGCTTCTCGCCATAGGGAATGGCCTTGTGCGGGTCGTCGGACCACTCGGTCAGGTGGATGTAGAGGTGGATCGTGCCGGGATCGTCGGGCGCCTTCGCCAGCGATCCCTCAAGGATCTGCATGGCGCGGACGATGCCGTGGTCCTTGGGCGCGCCGTCGTCGTCGAACCACTCGTCGGCCTGCAGCATCCAGGCATCGGCGGCGATGGCGGCGATCAGGGGGCTGTCGGGGTTGCGGCGCTCGATCCGGTCCATGGCGCGGGCGAAACGCACGTCCCGGCTCGCCTTGGCCCCGGAGTAGCGCTGGATCAGGGCGTCGATCATCTGGCGCTGCAACGGGGTCGCGCCCCGGGCCTCGCGCCGCGCCAGCTGGGCCAGCCGCAGACCCGCCCTCAGCGAGTCGTCATCCGTGCCGCCGCCGTTGAGGTTGGGCCCCGTCGCCCAGGCCTCGCCCCAGGCGCACATGCCACAGTCGGGATCGATGGCCCGCGCCCGGCGGAAGGCCCGGACCGATTCCTTGTGCTCGAACGCCCAGCGCAGCCGCACCCCGTGGTCGAACCAGGCCTGCGCCTCCGGATTGGCTGTGTCGACGGGCCAGCTCGCGACTTCGCCGAAGCCCGGAACCATGATCATGGAGCCTTCCGGGGCCGCATCCAGCACCGACCCGACCCGGCCGCATCCCCGGGGGTTCTGCAGCAGGGAGGCGCTCGCCTCCGCATCCGCCGTGGCCGAGGTCGCATCCGCGACAGCGGCCGGCCCTGCCAGACACAGGGCCACAGCGGTGAAGCTCAACAGTTTCAGTCGCATCGTCGTCCCCCATGCCGAAGCCCGATCCTGCCCCACCCGGACGCCGCTTCCAAGCGCCGGATTGGCTCAGGGATTGGGAAGCCGATAGGCCAGGTCGTAGTGATGGACGCCGTCGTCGGTGACCGTGAGGGCGAAGTCGCCCGTCAGCCCGACCAGTTCCCCCGTGCCGGAGTTCGGGACCACGGTGATGGACAGGGTATAGCCCCCGGCATTGATGTCGCCGCGATGGGCCATCAGGAAGGCTCCCTGCCGCCCGTCGAGCGTGCCGACGACCCGCTCCAGCGCGACATAGGTTCCGGCCGTCTCCACCCCGGGCGGGCCCCCGGCCAGCATCTCGCCCGTCGCCGTCCCGTCGATGCCGCCTTCGAACGTCTTGGACAGCCCGTAGCGCGACAGGCCCAGTCCCGCCTCGACGACCTCGGGCGCGCCCGGCGTCATCTGGACCCGAAAGGTCCCGACCGCGTGACGCACTTGGGCTTCCTGGGCGCGGACGGTCCCGGCAGCCAGCCAGCCCGCCGTGACCAACAGGCCGATCACGGCCACAGCCAGATAGCCTCTCAAGGTCAGGGTTCGCATCGGGCTCTCTTGGAACATTACCGGAACATCCTGCGGCCGGACCGGCGTTCCGTCAAGCCTAGATCAGACCGCCCAGCGGCGACGACGGATCGGCGTACATCTTCTTGGCCATCCGCCCGGCCAGATAGGCCTCGCGCCCGGCGATGACCGCATGCTTCATCGCCCGCCCCATGCCGACGGGATCGCGCGCCCCGGCTATGGCCGTGTTGGCGATCACCGCATCGCAACCCAGCTCCATGGCGATGGTCGCGTCCGAGGCCGTGCCGACGCCGGCGTCGACCAGCACCGGCACGCTCGCCTGCTCGACGATCAGCCGGATGTTGACCCGGTTCTGGATGCCCAGCCCCGATCCGATCGGTGAGGCCGCCGGCATGATCGCCGCCGCGCCCGCATCCTCCAGTCGTTTGGCCATCACCACGTCGTCGGTGCAGTAGACCATCACGTCGAACCCGTCCTTGACTAGCAGGTCCAGGGCCCGCAGCGTCTCGATCATATCGGGATAGAGGTGGGCCGAGTTCGACAGAACCTCCAGCTTGACCAGATCCCAGCCGCCCGCCTCGCGCGCCAGCCTCAGGGTTCTCACTGCGTCCTCGCCGGTGAAGCAACCGGCCGTGTTGGGCAGGAAGGTGAACCGGTCCGGCTTCAGATAATCGACCAGCATCGGCTGGGACGGATCGCTGAGGTTCACGCGGCGCAGGGCGACGGTGACGATGTCGGCGCCCGCCGCCTCGGCCGCGGCCGCGTTCTGGGCGTAGTCGGCGTATTTGCCGGTCCCGACGATCAGGCGCGAGTTGAAGCGGCGACCGGCCACGGTCCAGGTATCGGCGGAAAGGGATGGCGAGGACATGTCCGGTCCTTAGCCCCGTCTCTCGCCGAAGGCGACGGCGCCCCATCGAATTCGAGGCGAACTGACGGCAGGAAATTGCGCACCGGGACCAATTCCCGTAATCAGGAAATACAGGCGAGCAACACAACGGGAGACCACATGGCCGAGATCACCCTTTTCGCGGCGCCCGGCAGTTGTTCGCGGGTCGCAACCATCGTGCTGGAAGAGATCGGCGTGCCGTTCACCTACGAACTGGTCCGCTTCATGAAGGGCTTTCACAAGTCCCCCGCCTACAAGGCGGTGAATCCCAAGGGCAAGGTGCCCGCGCTGATCGTCGACGGTGAGGCGCTGACCGAGAACGTCGCCATCCTATCATACCTCGCGGCGACCTACCCGGACGGCCGGGTGCTGCCTGCCGCTTCCACGCCGATGGCTGCGGCTCGCATCATCGCCGACCTGTGTTTCTGCTCGGCGACCCTGCACCCGCTGGTGACCCGCTACTGCATGTCGGTGAAGATCGGCGGCGAGGAAGGGGCGGCAGCGGTAAAGGCGGTCGGCGCCGAGGCCATGAAGGAAAACGCCGCCCTGATTGACCAGCGCCTGTGCGAAGGCGACTGGTGGTATGGCGACGCGTGGAGCGCCATGGACGCCTATCTGTACTGGGTATTCGGCCGCTTCAACGGCGCGGGTTACGATCTGTCGCCCTATCCGCGCTGGCAGACCCACGCCGCCCGGATGGAGGCGCGCCCGGCCGTTCAGCGCGCCCTGGCTCACGATGAGGCGGCTCAGGCCACACTCTCCGCCGAGCGGATGCAGATGGGTCCGGGCGGCGCGCCCAAGGCGGCCTGATCCGGTTCACCCCCCGCCGACGAACTGAACCAGTTCGATGCGGTCGCCCTCTTCTAGCGCGGTTTCGGCGTGCAGTGACTTGGGAACGATGGCCAGGTTGCGTTCCACCGCGACCTTGCGGACGTCGAACCCGAGCTCCTGAACGAGGGCCAGAACCGTCCGGGCGGTCACGTGCCGCGTATCTCCGTTGACTTGAATGCGCATGTCGTTACGTCAACCTGACCTGTGCGGCGTAACCCCGGCTTTGACGAGCGACGCCGTTCCGCTAAAAGGCCGCCCCACCGAAGCGGTCAGCCCCTTCGCCAACCCGTCCGGAGCGAATGCCCGAAACCCCCGTCCTCTACGTCCTGAACGGCCCCAACCTCAACCTTCTGGGGGTGCGGGAGCCGCACATCTATGGGCGCGAGACCCTGGCCGACATCCAAGGGCTGTGCGAGGCGGCGGCCGAAGGCGCGACCGTGGTGTTCCGCCAGTCGAATCACGAAGGTGAACTGGTCGGCTGGATTCAGGAGGCCCGCACCGAGGCTGCGGCCCTCGTCATCAACCCGGCGGCCTACAGCCATACCTCCGTCGCCCTGCTGGACGCCCTGAAGGCTCTGACCATCCCCGTGGTCGAGTGCCATCTGTCCAATCCAGCGGCGCGCGAGGAATTCCGGCGTCACTCCTACGTCTCGCTGGCGGCCACAGGCATCATCTCGGGCTTCGGCGCCCAATCCTACGAACTGGCCGTCAAGGCCGCCCTCCGGCTGGCGCGGGAACGCTCCGCATCGCCCGCCCGTTGAACCCAGACCACAAGGCATAGCTCTCATGGCGACCGACAAGAAACTGGATAACGAGCCCTCGGTGGAGATCGACACCACACTGGTCCGCCAACTGGCCGATATCCTCAACGACACCTCGCTGACCGAGATCGAGGTCGAGCGCGGCGAACTGCGCATCCGCGTCGCCCGCGAGATCACCGCGGCCCCGGCGATCCAGTATGCGGCCGCTCCGGCCTATGCCCCGCAGGCCGCTCCGGCTCCGGCCGCCACCGCCCCCGTGTCCATGCCATCCGACCCCGCCACAATCGTCACGAAGTCGGGTGAGACGGTGAAGTCACCGATGGTCGGCACCGTCTATCTGCAGGCCTCGCCCGAAGCCCCGCCGTTCGCCAAGGCCGGCGACAAGGTCAAGAAAGGCCAGACCCTGCTGATCGTCGAGGCCATGAAAACGATGAACCCGATCCAGGCGCCCCGCGACGGCGTGGTCCAGGAAATCCTGGTTGGCGACGCCCAGCCCGTCGAGTTCGGCGAACCCCTCGTCATTCTCGAGGCCTGAGCCCGTGTTCACCAAAGTCCTCATCGCCAACCGCGGCGAGATCGCGCTGCGGATTCACCGCGCGTGCAAGGAGATGGGAATCTCCACCGTCGCCGTTCACTCCGAGGCCGATCGCGGCGCCATGTGGGTGCGGCTGGCGGATGAAAGCGTCTGCATCGGCCCCGCTCCGGCGGCCAAATCCTACCTGAATATCCCGTCGATCATCGCAGCGGCGGAGATCACCGGGGCCCAGGCGATCCACCCGGGCTACGGCTTCCTGTCGGAGAACGCCCGCTTCGCCGAGATTGTGGAAGCCCACGGCATGACCTTCATCGGTCCCAAGGCTGAGCATATCCGGATCATGGGCGACAAGATAAGCGCCAAGCAGACGGTGCTTGAGGCCGGCATTCCCTGCGTGCCTGGTTCCGCCGGCGAGGTCGAGACCATCGAGGCCGCCATCGAAGCCTCCAAAGCCATCGGCTTCCCTCTGATCGTCAAGGCGGCGGCGGGCGGCGGCGGGCGCGGCATGAAGGTCGCCCTGACCGCAGACGACCTCGTTGAGGCCGTCCAGACCGCACAGACCGAGGCCAAGGCCGCCTTCGGCAACGGCGCGGTCTATATGGAGCGCTACCTCCAGAAGCCGCGCCACATCGAAATCCAGGTCGTGGCCGACAGCCACGGCAACGTCGTCCACTTGGGCGAACGCGACTGTTCCCTGCAGCGTCGTCACCAGAAGGTGCTGGAAGAAGCCCCCTCACCCGCCCTGTCGGCGGCCGAGCGCATCGCCATTGGCGAGACGGTCAACAAGGCCATCGGCAAGATCGGCTACCTCGGCGTCGGTACGATTGAGTTCCTGTGGGAAGACGGCGAGTTCTTCTTCATCGAGATGAACACCCGCCTGCAGGTCGAACACCCGGTCACCGAGGCCGTCACCGGCGTCGATCTGGTGCGCGAGCAGATCCGCATCGCCGCCGGCCTGCCGCTGTCGTTCACCCAGGATGAGATTCACTTCGAGGGGCACGCCATCGAGGTGCGGATCAACGCCGAGAACTCCGAAACCTTCGCCCCTTCGCCCGGCACAGTCACGGACTTCCACGCGCCGGGTGGCCTCGGCGTTCGTCTGGATAGCGCCATCTATGCCGGCTATTCGATCCCGCCCTATTACGACAGCCTGATCGGCAAGCTGATCGTCCACGGCCGCGACCGCGCCGAGTGCGTCGCCCGCCTGAAGCGCAGCCTGAACGAGATGGTCATCGGCGGCATCGACACCACCATTCCTCTGTTCCAGAAGCTGCTGCAGGAGCCGGACATTCTGTCGGGCGACTACGACATCCACTGGCTGGAGAACTGGGCCAAACGTCAGAAGACCGACGCCTGACGTGACCGATCCGGCGGCCAGCGCCTTCTCGCCGCCGGAACCCTTCGACGCCCACGCCCTGTTGCAGTGCTACGCCCACGGCGTGTTCCCGATGGGGGAGGATCGCGAGGACCCGCGCGTCTATCTGGTCGAACCGGAACAGCGCGGCGTCATCCCGCTGGACGCCTTCCACATCCCCGCACGCCTGCGTCGCACGATCCGGAACGAACCCTTCGTCGTGCGCGTGGACACGGCCTTCGACGCCGTCCTGCACGCGTGCGCCGCGTCCGGTCCGGGCCGGGAGGAGACCTGGATCAACGATCCGATCATGAGCCTCTACCTCGACCTGCACATGCGAGGTCACGCCCACAGCATCGAATGCTGGCGCGATGAAGTGCTGGTCGGCGGCCTGTATGGCGTGACGCTCGGGGGAGCCTTCTTCGGTGAAAGCATGTTCAGCCGCGCAACCGATGCGTCCAAGGTCGCCTTGGCGCATCTGGTGGCGCGTCTGAGGCTCGGGGGCTGGCGGCTGCTCGACGCCCAGTTCCGCACCCCGCATCTGGACCAGTTCGGGCTGCTGGAAATTCCTCAGCGCGCGTATCTGAAGCGCCTGGCCGACGCCTTGCCCGCCACACCGGACCCGTCAGCCCTCACCCGCCCGCTGTCTGGCGCGGAAGCCGTGACCTACGCCTTGCAGCCCACGACCCAGGCGTCATAGATCGGGTGCTGCAGTCCGCTGAGCGCCGGGGTCGACGAGAACATCCAGCCCCTGAAAATCTGACGCGGCGCGGCGCCCACCGCCTTCGGCTGAAGGGTAACGTCGATATAGGCGATGGCGTCGGAGACCAGTTCGTTCTCGGCGGAAACCTCGCAGGCGCGGGCGGTGAAGATCAAAGACTGGTTGAAGCGGACCGGCCGTCCGCCGACCTCGACCTCGAACCGCATGCTCTCTGCGGTGATCTTGTCGATCGCCTCGATGATGGCGACGCGGCGACGCTGGCGCGGGACCGGCGTGTCGGCGGCCAGGCGTTTGGCCTTGTCTTCCTCGGACTCGCCATCGTCCTTGTCTTCCGCATCCTCGCCGTCGGCCTGATCGCCCGCCTTGTCCTCATCGAGGGCGGCCGTAGCGATCGGGGGCGTAGGTGTAATGGCGATGGGCACGGCCGGCGCCGGATCGGCGGCCGGAGCGGCTTCCTGCGTCGGGTCGGCCCTCAGGGCGTCGCCGATGGGGTCGGCCGGGGTCGCGTCCTGGGCCGGGGCGTTCTGCCAACCGCCGGCGACCACGCCGCCGGAAACGGCCAGTCCGACGACCGCCGTGCCGATCAGCAGGATGCCTGTGCGGTTCATTCGGGCTTCCAGGCCTCGTAGTCGCCGGTCGCCGCGGGGCGAACGCCCTCCTCCAGCAGCGAGCCTTGCGGATGCCAGGCCAGCGGCGTTCCCGTCATGTTGGGGCGGTGATCCAGTTCCCAGCGACGGCGCGGCAGCGGCGCCTCGGTCGGCGGTTCATCGAAGGTGTAGTGCAGCCAGCCGTGCCAATCCGGCGTCACCTTCGACGCCTCGGCATAGCCCTCGTAGACGACCCAGCGGCGCTTGCGGCCGTCGTAGCTGACGTTGTCGCGCGACTGGTAATAGCGGTTGCCGTTCTCGTCGGTCCCGACCAGTTCGCCGCGCTTGGCGATTGTGAAAAGGGTGCCGATCGTCGCGCCGGACGTCCAACCGAAGATTCTGCCGAGCACGAGGCCTATCCAGTCTACAGATTCGGATCGGCGGGAGGCCCGATCCACTCGCTCGATCATAGAAACCGGCCGCGTCCGCGTCCAGCGCCCAGCCGAAATGACCGCAGGCAACATCTTGGGGGTAACCCGCGAGCTGACCGCTACATCTATTGCAGGGCGAGGCCGGAGCGCCCTAGGCTGACGAAACGATCCTGTCCGGGCCTGCGAATGCGCTTCACCCCCTTCCTGACCGACCTTGCGGCCTCCGTCGTGTGCGAGGCGCGTGAGATCGAGCGGGCCGACCGCGTCATTCGGGTCATGGCGCCGGCCGGCTGGAGCGATGTCCGCGTCGAGGCCTGGCTGGACTGGTACGACCAGTCGCCAGAGGACTGGGCCCGCCCTGGGGGCGCACCGTCCCGCATGTCGGCCGCCGGGGTCGCCATTCTCGACGGAGCTCTGGACCGCTGGTCCGCCCGCCTCGCCGCCTGGGGACTTTCGACCGGGGTGTTCCCGTCCACGATCGATGCCGACACCTTCGCTTCAGAACTGGTCGCCAGCGTTCTTCTGGGTCTCGCCGCGCCATCGTCAGTCCTGCTGGAAGGCGCGCGGACGCCGTCCGCGGCCGAAGATCCGACCGGTCCCACGCGCAATGCGACCGTCTTCGATCTCGGCGACGCCGGCGTTCGCGCCCAGTTCGAAAGCGACACGGCGCGCCGGCGCACGGCGCGTGTGACCGCCCATGCCCTGTCTGGAGTCGCCCGCACCCTGCGCGCGGTGACCGACGCGGTCAGGCGCTGTGACGGCCCGACCTCCGTCTGCGCCGATCCGGCCACCAACCCGGCTCTCGGCCGGGCCGCCCTGGCCGCCCGCCGGGCCGGCGCCGACGACACGGCCATCCTCGACGCCATCGCGGGACGGGTCTTCTCTGCCCCCGAACCGGAGCCTTTGAAGCCGGCGCGGGTCGTCGCCGTGTCCGAAGCCGGCTCGCCTATGGACGCGCCGCTCCGCGCCGCGGCCGACGGCTGTCTGGCCGACGATCTGATCGTGGCCTTCTCCCTGGGTGACGCGGAGGCCGCCGCAGACCTCGCCATCGCCCCGGGTTGCGCCATCGCCCTCCCGGCAGTCGCCGCCACCCTGCCCGACCTGATCGAGGCCCTCGACGCCCTCGCACGGCTGTGGACGACGGCTCTGGAGATCGAGGTCGCCTGCGGTTTCGCTCCGGATGGGCGGCTCGCGCGCCGGCGTCACGCCGTGCGCCCCGTTGTCCTGACGTTGGCAGGCGGTCTCGACTGGCTCGTCGCGAAGGGCGACGGGGCGATCGACACGACCGAATTCACCGCCGCATCCGGCCTCTTCGCCGCAGCAGCCTCCCTCGCGTCGAGCGAACTGGCTGCGACCTTGCGCCCGGCGACCGACTGGCCTGTCGCCGCGAAGTCCGCTGTGGCCGCCCTTGAAGCGCGCGAGGCCCGCCTCGCAGACCTGACGAGCGAGCTCGGACGGGCGGCCGCCCTGCGAACGGCGCAGGCCCACGCCGCCGTGAGCGCATCGGGTCGCCGACATTGCATGATCGCGACCCTGGCGGCGGATGCCGGGCGGGATTTGCGGCTTGGCGTCGCCCCGCTCTCCGGCATCGAAGTCTTCCAGACCCGCGATGGCGAGGTGGTGCGCCGGCTGCACCCGACTTTGGCCGCCGCGATCACGGCCCAGGGCGGCGACTTCGAAGGCGCGGAGCGCTGGCTTCTGGGCCGCCGCACCCTGATCGGCTCGCCCATGCTCGGCCATGCCGAACTCGCGGCGAAAGGGTTCACCGAGGTGGAGCTGGAGGCGGTGGAGACCGCTCTGGCTCATGTCGAGCGGCTCGAAGAGGCCTTCGCTCCGCCTGTGCTGGAAGCGGGCTTCATCCGAGACGTCCTCGGCTTCGATCAGGACGCTCTGGGCCGAGGCGGACTGCTGGCCCTGCTGGCCGCCCCCGAAGAGATCGCCGCTGCGACGGAACATGCATTCGGACGCCGCGACCTGTCCGCCTGGCCCAGTGCGCCCCTGCGGCTGAAGACCATCCTCGCCGACCTCGAAGACGCAGCGGCTTCCATGACCCGCGCCGCCGAGCCGTTCAGCGACGCGGCGGACATGACCGCGGTCGAGTTGCCCAGCCGGGCGGGGATCGGTGCGGCAATGGCGATTCTGACCCAGGCCGCGTCCGAGGGTCGTCGGGCGATCCGCCTGTCGCGCCGTCAGGGCTCCGACCAGCCCGTGCTTGATCTTCCGGATGTCGAGCCGGCCCGCCGCACGCCGGAACCTGCACCCCAGCCTCGTCCCGCGACGACGGAGCGCGTCGTGGAACGGGTCATCGAGCGCGAGCGCACCCGCCGCAAACTGCCCGACCGCCGCAAGGGCTATATCCAGAAGGCCGCCGTCGGGGGGCACAAGGTCTATATCCACACCGGCGAGTATGAGGACGGCGAACTCGGCGAGATCTTCATCGACATGCACAAGGAAGGCGCCGCCTTCCGCAGCCTGATGAACAATTTCGCCATCGCGATCTCCATCGGCCTTCAGTACGGCGTGCCGCTGGACGAGTTCGTGGACGCCTTCCTGCTGACCCGGTTCGAGCCCGCGGGACGGGTCACCGGCAACGATTCCATCGGCTCGGCGACCTCGATCCTGGACTACATCTTCCGCGAACTGGGCGTGTCCTATCTGGACCGCCACGAACTGGCCAATGCCGATGCGGAGCCGCTGGACGCCGATGGTCTGGGTTCGGGCAAGGCCGATGAACTGGTTCCCGCCGCCCGGTTCATCTCCAAGGGCTTCGCCCGGGGCCACGCGCCGGACAACCTCGTGGTCCTGCCGTTCGGCCGGAAAGCGGCAACGCCCGGTCGCACAGGCGATTACGGCGAGGCCGACGCCTGCCCCGCTTGCGGAGACTTCACGCTGCAGCAGCGCGGCGGGGCCTGGATCTGCGACACCTGCGGGATCGCGCCACAAATGCGCGGATAGACGTTCGTGGCGGGGTTCAGCTGTCCTCTCCGCGTTCGCTGGGGCGAGGTCGATGCCCAAGGCGTCGTCTTCAACCCCAACTATTTCGTCTATGCCGATGTGGCCGCGACGGAGTTCTTCCGCGCCGCCGGTGTCATGAGCGGCGACTACCCCGACATGGGCCAGAGTTACGTGGTCGACGCGCGCGCAAGCTTTCGAGCGTCGGCCCGGTTCGACGACCTGCTGGACATCCAGGTCTCCGTGTCCCGGATCGGCCGCTCGAGCTATGAACTTCGCGTCGATATCCTGCGCGACGGTGAGCTGCTGACCGAGATTTCGCTGACCTATGTCCGGGCTCTGGACGGCCGATCCGAACCCTTGTCCGACGGCTATCGCGACATGCTCGCCCGCGTCGGGGCGCCCGGCTGAGCAGGGTTCAGCAGATCGTAAGCTCCTGTGAAGTAACCTGAGCCGACGACTGCCGCCGGCTCGCCGGCTTCGGAGCACCACCGCTGTGAAACGCCTGATACTCGCCACCGCCGCACTCATCTTCTTGGTCGGTCCCGCCGTCGCCCAGAACGCCGGCCAGATCGCCCGCGTGCGCGGCGGCGCCAGCTGTTCCGGCTGCAATCTGTTTCAAGGCGATTTTTCGGGTCTTGAGGCACGCGGCCTGAACCTCAGCGGCTCGCGACTGCGTCAGGCCGATCTCAGCCTCGCGGTGATGAACCGCACCCGGTTCTCCAGCTCCGACCTGCGTGACATCGAGGCCTACGGCGGCGTCTTCTCCAGCTCGAACTTCAATCGGGCCGATCTGACCAACGCCAGCTTCGTCGGCGCCTATCTGGAAGGCTCCAGCTTTTCGGGCGCGACCTTGACCGGAACCAACTTTTCGGGAGCGCAGCTGGCGCGCGCCACGGGCCTGACGCAGAGCCAGCTGAACCGGGCCTGCGGCGACGCCGCGACGACCCTGCCCGGAAGCCTGCGCATTCCCACCTGCTGACGACCTCCATCCTTACCGCGATTTAAGTAGGGTTTCCGGTGATCAGGCATCATCTAGGGGGCGTGAAACAGACCATGTCCCTTTCCAGCCGCCTCTCCGCCGCCTTGCCGGCGCTCGCGATGTTCGCCGGCCTTTCGGCGCTCGCGGCTCCGGCGGCGGCCGAGGTCAGCTTCTCGATTCAGGACCGCGACGTGACGCGGATGATCTCGCTGGGCGGGTCCTGCAACCGCTGCGAACTGTCGGGCCGCAACCTGGCCGGCGCGACCTTCACGGGCGCGACCTTCATCAGCGCGACCTTGGTCGGCGCAGATCTGCGCGGAGCCGAGCTGGTCGGCTCCAACTTCTCGGGCAGCGATTTCACCCACGCCAACATGACCGGCGCCGAAATCCAGGGCTCGAACTTCACCGCCGCCGTCTTCCACGAGGTGAATCTTCACGGAGCCGAGGCACAGGGCTCCGTTTTCAGCCGGGCGGACCTCAGCCGGGCGGATCTTTCGGGCGCCGAACTGATGGGCGCGAACCTGAACGGAGCCGTTCTCACGCGCGCCGATCTGTCGAACGCAGAGCTGTTCGGTACGACTCTGGCCAACGTGAGCGCACGCGCCGCCTCCTTCGCCAACGCCGAACTGAACGCAGCCAATATGGCCGGCGGCGACTTCGGCGACGCCAACTTCACCAACGCCGAGCTGGACGGAGCGAGGATGTCGCGCGCCACATTCAGCCGAGCCGTCTTCACCGACGCCTCGCTGCGCCGGGCCGATATCCGGGGCGCCGATCTGTCGGGCGCCCGGGGCCTGACGCAGACCCAGATTTCTGAGGCCTGCGGCGACGCCACGACCCGCCTGCCACGCGGCCTCAGCGTCCGCACCTGCGGATCGCGCCTCATGACGTCGCCCAGAGCGCCCGTCGCCCCGCCCGCGCCCCCGGCCCCGCCGTCGCCGCGTCGGGACTTCGCCAGCGCCGACCGCCACTAGCCGCGACGGTCGAACGTCCCGCCTTACTTGAGCGGGAGCGCCTGGCGGATGTGCAGTTCCTTGTACTGACGCTCCAGCGCATCGGCGGGCGCGCTCATCAGAAGGTCCTGCCCCTGCTGGTTCAGCGGGAAGGCGATGACCTCGCGGATCGCGACCTGGTTGGCCAGCAGCATGACGATGCGGTCGATGCCGGGGGCCAGACCGCCGTGCGGCGGCGCGCCGTAGCGGAAGGCGTTCAGCATGCCGCCGAACTGCTCCTCGACCACCGAGGCGTCGTAGCCGGCGATCTCGAAGGCCTTGAGCATGATCTCGGCCTTGTGGTTCCGGATCGCGCCCGAGCACAGCTCGTAACCGTTGCAGACGATGTCGTACTGGTAGGCGCGAATCGTCAGCGGATCCTGGGTTTCCAGAGCCTCCAGCCCACCCTGCGGCATCGAGAAGGGGTTGTGCGAGAAGTCGACCTTCTTCTCTTCCTCGGACCATTCGAACATCGGGAAATCGACGATCCAGCAGAACTTGAACTGCTCTTCGTCGACCAGCTTCAGCTCGGTGGCGACGCGGGTGCGGGCAAGGCCGGCAAACTTGGCGAAGACCGACGGCAGGCCGGCGGCGAAGAAGGCCGCGTCGCCCTTGCCGAGACCCAGCGACGTCATCAGGGCGTCGGTGGCCTCGCCCAAATTCTTGGCGATCGGGCCGCCCCAGGCGTTGTTGTCGTCCGACCAGAAGATGTAGCCGAGGCCCGGCTGCCCCTCACCCTGGGCCCACGAGTTCATCCGGTCGCAGAAGGCGCGCGAACCGCCGGTCGGGGCCGGGATGGCCCAGACGGCGTTCTTGGCGTCGGCGCCAAGGATCTTGTTGAACAGGCCGAAGCCGCCGTCGCGGAAATGCTCCGAGACGTCCTGCATCTTGATCGGGTTGCGGGTGTCCGGCTTGTCGGTGCCGTACCATTTCATCGACTGTTCGTAGGTCAGGCGCTCGAAGCCGGCGTGCTCGAGCGTCTGGCCGAAGTCGTTGGTGAAGGTGTGGGTCCCGGAGATCGGGGAGACCGGCTTGCCGTCGGCGAACTCTTCGAACACACCGTGCATGACGGGTTCGATGGCGGCGAACACATCCTCTTGCGTGACGAAGCTCATCTCGACGTCGAGCTGGTAGAACTCCAGCGAACGGTCGGCGCGCAGGTCTTCGTCGCGGAAGCAGGGTGCGATCTGGAAATAGCGGTCGAAGCCCGAGACCATGAGCAGTTGCTTGAACTGCTGCGGGGCCTGCGGGAGGGCGTAGAACTTTCCCGGGTGCAGACGCGACGGCACCAGGAAGTCGCGCGCGCCTTCCGGCGACGAGGCCGTCAGGATCGGGGTCTGGTACTCCAGGAAGCCCTGCCCGACCATGCGCTGGCGGATCGAGGAGATTACGCGCGAACGCAGCACGATGTTCTTGTGCAGGGTCTCGCGGCGCAGATCGAGATAGCGGTGCTTGAGGCGGATTTCCTCGGGGTATTCCGGCTCGCCGAAGACCGGCAGCGGCAGTTCTGCCGCTTCGGACAGGACCTCGACGTTGGTGACCTGCAGCTCGATCTCGCCGGTCGGCAGGTTCGGGTTCACCACCGAGGCGTCACGAGCGACGACCGAACCGTCCACGCGGATCACGCTCTCGGCGCGGACACGCTCGACGGCGGCGAAGCCCGGCGTCTCCGGGTGGAAGACCAGTTGGGTAAGGCCGTAGTGGTCGCGCAGGTCGATGAACAGGAGGCCGCCGTGGTCGCGCTTGCGGTGAACCCAGCCCGACAGGCGCACGTTGGAGCCCGCGTCCGAAGACCGGAGGGCGCCGCAGGTGTGGGAGCGATAGGCGTGCATGGGAAAATCGTCTGAATCGGCCGGGAAACGGCGGGAATTGGAAGCGGCGTAAGGCGCATCCGCGCCCCGGAAAGTCAAGGTCGGACGCCGGTTTCGGGACCTGCGCGACTCCAAAAACGGAGTCGATAGAGTCGACAGAGTCTACACGTTCGCGGCCGACGTCCGAGCCAGCTCCGCAGTCTATACCCGCAGACCGCCAAGGCGCGGACGAGAGGCCTCCATGCCCGCCCTCCGGGAACAGGCGCCTTCCAGAGCGTCGACTGACTTTTTATGTTGGACGTCAGACGCGGTCGCAGCGGTCCACAGGGCCGGATCGTCTGTCCACGTCGCAGCATGATCCCGTATCAGGACAATCGGGCCGTTCTGCTATGGTCAACCCATGTCGGCACGTCGCCCCCCTCGCGAACAGCTCAGGCTGCCCCTGACCCGGGAGGCGCCGCAGGGCGCGACGGCCTTCGTGCGCTCGACCTCCAATGCCTATGCCTTCGACGCCCTCGCCGCCTGGCCGGACAGCGCGGGCCAGGTGATGGCCATCTGCGGACCCGCCGGGTGCGGCAAGAGCCATCTGGCGGCGATCTGGGCGGAACGGGTCGGGGCCATCCCCCTGAACGGAGCCGAGGCCGCTCTGGCCGACCCCATCGAGCTCGAGGGCCGCCCGGTCCTGCTCGACATCGCCCAGGACGCCGACGACGAAACCCTGTTCCACCTGATCAACCTGGCCCAGCAGGACGGCGGCGCGCTGCTGATGGTGTCGCGGCCGTCTCCGCGGCGCTGGCAGGTCGAGGTGCCGGACCTGCGCTCACGCCTCGACGCCGTACGGGTCGTGGCGATGGAGGCCCCTGAAGACACGGTCCTGTCAGCTATCCTCTCCGCCCGGTTCGCCGAGCGGAGCATCACTCCGGGCGACGGGGTGATCGACTATCTGGTGATGCGGATCGACAGGTCGGCGGAGGCTGTGGCGGACGTAGTGGAGCGGCTGGACGCGGAACATCGGCCGGTCACACGAGCGCTGGCGCGCCAGGTTCTGGGGGCCAGCAACGATCTGTTCGAAGAACCCGACGGAGCAGGGTTGCAGCCGTAACAATCGCGCCCCACAACCGGCCCATGTCCGACGCCGCCATCGCCGACGCCACCCGGGGCGAGGAAGTCCCCTCCTCCCGTGCGCCCCAGTTGCACCTGGATGAGGACCTGATGGCCTCGCCCAGGCGGTTCTTCAACCGCGAGATCAGCTGGCTGGCCTTCAACGCCCGGGTGCTGGAAGAAGCCGCCAACCCCAGCCACCCGTTGCTGGAGCGGCTGAGATTCCTGTCGATCTCGGCGAATAACCTCGACGAGTTCTTCATGACCCGGGTGGCGGGGCTGAAGGGTCAGGTGCGCGAGCGGGTGCGGGTGCTGTCCGCCGACGGTCTGACGGCCGCCGAGCAGCTGGAAAAGGTCAACCTCGCCGCCGGCGAGTTGATGGCCGAACAGCAGAAGCGCTGGCGTCAGTTGCGGAACGAGCTGACCACGGCCGGTATCGAGGTCGTAAAGTCGACGAAGATCACGAAAACCGACAAGGACAGGCTGGAACCGGAATTCCTGAGCCAGCTATTCGCCGTTCTGACGCCCTTGGCCATCGACCCGGCCCATCCGTTTCCCTTCCTGCCGAACCTGGGCTTCTCTCTGGCCCTGAAGCTGAGACGCGAGCGGGACAACAAGACCCTCTACGCCCTCGTTCCCGTGCCGACCCAGGTGCGGCGGTTCTGGGAGCTGCCGGGTGACGGCCGGTCGGTCAAAGGCCGCCGGCGTTTCGTCACGCTGGAGACCATGCTGCTGCTCTTCATCGAGCACCTGTTTCCGGGCCATGAGGTTCTGGAAAAGGGCGTGCTGCGGCTGATCCGCGACTCGGACATCGAGATCGAGGAAGAAGCCGAGGATCTGGTGCTGGAGTTCGAGGAGGCGCTGAAGCAGCGCCGTCTGGGCTCCGTCGTTCGGGTCAAGATCGAGGCGGCCATGCCCGCCGACCTGCGCGACTTCATCATCGGCGAGCTGGAAGCGGCGCCCCAGGACGTCGTGCTCGTCGACGGCATGCTGGGTCTGGCCCAGATGTCCGAGCTGATCCCGTCGGGCCACCCCGACCTGAAGTTCCCGGGCTACGAGCCGCGCTATCCGGAGCGGGTGCGCGACCAAGGCGGAGATGTCTTTGCCTCCGTGCGCGAGAAGGACATTCTGATCCACCACCCGTTCGAGAGCTTCGACGTGGTGGTGCAGTTCCTGCGTCAGGCGGCGCGCGACCCCAACGTCATCGCCATCAAGCAGACCCTCTATCGCACCTCCAAAGACAGCCCGATCGTCGCGGCCCTGATCGAGGCGGCCGAGAACGGCAAGAACGTCGTCGCCCTGGTCGAGATCAAGGCCCGGTTCGACGAGGAGGCCAACCTGCGCTGGGCCCGCGCCATGGAGCGGGCGGGGGTGCACGTGGTCTTCGGCTTCGTCGAGTACAAGACCCATGCCAAGCTCAGCGTCGTCGTGCGGCGCGAGGGCGACGGCTTGAAGACCTACTGCCATTTCGGCACCGGCAACTATCACCCGATCACGGCCAAGGTTTACACCGACCTGAGCCTGTTCTCCTCCGATCCTGTGCTCGCCCGCGATGCGTCGCGGGTGTTCAACTACATCACCGGCTATGCCCAGCCCGAGGATCTGGAGGCGCTGGTCGTCTCGCCCCTGAACATGAAGTCGACGCTGATCGAGCTGATCGGCAAGGAGATGTCGGCCGCCGCCAAGGGCAAGCCGGCGGCGATCTGGGTCAAACTGAACGCCCTCGTCGATCCCGAGATCATCGACGCCCTGTACCGGGCCAGCCAGTGGGGCGTGCGGATCGAGCTGGTGGTGCGCGGCATCTGCTGCCTGCGTCCGGGCGTGCCGGGCCTGTCGGAGAACATCAGGGTCAAATCGATCGTCGGCCGCTTCCTCGAGCACAGCCGGATCATCTGTTTCGCCAATGGGCGCGACCTGCCGCACGACAGGGCCAAGGTCTTCATCAGTTCCGCCGACTGGATGACCCGCAACCTCGATCGTCGGGTCGAGATCATGACGCCGATCACCAACGTCACCGTCCACGATCAGGTGCTGGACCAGATCATGGTGGCCAACCTGAAGGACGACGCCCAGAGCTGGGTGCTAGGCGCCGACGGCGGCTACACGCGGGTCACGCCCGCCGACCCCGCGCGGCCCTTCTCGGCCCACAAATATTTCATGACCAACCCCAGCCTGTCGGGCCGGGGCCGCAAGGTGAAGACCCGGCCGGAAGCGCTGCGCTACGATCGGCCCGGTAAGTGAACGAACTCTACGCGACACCGCGCGAGGCGGCGGTCATCGACATCGGCTCGAACTCCGTCCGCATGGTGCTGTACCGGCTGGAAGGCCGGGCGATCTGGACGGTGTTCAACGAGAAGGTCTTGGCCGGCCTCGGCCGCGACCTGCCGGAGACCGGCAGGCTGTCGCCGCAGGGCGTCGAGATGGCGATGACGACGCTGCGCCGGTTCGCGGCGGTGCTGGAGGGGGTGCGTCCCGCCTACACCTTCGTCGCCGCCACGGCCGCGGTGCGCGAGGCCGAGGACGGGCCGGACTTCTGCGACCGGGTCGCCGCCACCACCGGCCTGCGGGTGCGGGTGCTGACCGGGGAAGAAGAAGCGAAATACGCCGCCCTCGGCGTGCTGGCCGGAGAGCCGCGCTCGACCGGGGTCGCCGCCGACATGGGCGGGTCGAGCCTGGAGCTGATCAAGGTCGGCGGCGGGACGGCGTCATCAGGCATCACCCTGCCGCTCGGGCCGTTCAGCCTGGCCGATCCGAAGGGGTTCGACGCCGGGCGGCTGCGGGCCACGATCGCGAACCGGCTGAAGCCGGCGGCGAAGCGGTTCCCGGCGAACGAACTGCATGCGGTCGGCGGCGGCTGGCGGTCGCTGGCCCAGTTGCACATGGCGATGAACGACTATCCGCTGCACATCGTCCACCAGTACGCGATGAGCGCCGACGACGCGCGGGCCGTGTCCCGGCTGGTGGCGCAGCAGTCGAGGACGTCGCTGGACCGCCTGCCCGGCGTTTCCAAACGCCGCGCCGAGACCCTGCCCTACGCCGCCCTGGTGCTGGAGGGCCTGATCGACACCCTGGGTCTGAAGACGATCACCTTCTCGGCCTGGGGGCTGCGCGAGGGGCTGCTGTACGAGACGCTGGATCAGGACGAGGCCCCGGCCGACCCCCTGATCGCCGGAGCGGCGGCCCTGGGCGCACGGCAGGGGATATCGCCGGCCATGCCGGCCGCGCTGAATGCGTGGCTCGGGGATGTCATCGCCGCCCTGCCCGAGGCGTTCGGCCGCGAGCGCGACGCCGTACTGGCCGCCGCGGCCTGCCGCCTGGCCGATCTGGGCGCACGGCTGCATCCCGATCACCGGCTGGAGCTGGTGTTCGATCAGGTCCTGCGTGCGCCGATCCCGGGCCAGACCCATCCCGAGAGGGTGTGGCTGGCCTGCGCCCTCAACGGCCGCTACGGCGGCGGAGCCTCGACTCCCGCGCCCGCCGTCGTCGACCGGCTTCTCAGCGACGACGCCCGCGCCGGCGCCCGGGCTCTGGGGCTGGCCATGCGGCTGGGCTGCGATCTGTCGGGGCGCTCGCCCCAGTTGCTGGCCAACGCCGCAGTCACGGTGAAGGGCGGCGTGCTGAAGCTGACGGCGTCGCCGGGCTATGCCGACGTTCTGCTGGGTGAACAGACGCGCCGTCGCGCCAAGGCGCTGGCCGAAGCCATGGGACTGAAGCTGGAAATCTGACGCGGTCCGGCCCATCGTGCGTCCGAACAGGAGGCGATCATGGCGGTCACCGGCATCGGCGGATTCTTTTTCCGCTCAAAGGACCCGAAGGCCCTCGCGGCCTGGTATCTCGAACATCTCGGCGTCGGGGCACCGGAGGGTGTATACGTCTGGGACCAGCAGGCCGGGCCCACCGTCTTTTCGCCGTTCAAGGCGGACACCGACTATTTCGCGGCCGACAAGCAGTGGATGATGAACCTGCGGGTCGACGATCTGGACGGGCTGAAGGCCAGCCTGACCGCCGCCGGGATCGAGGTGATCACCAAGCCGGAGTGGGACACCATGCCGGAAGTCGGCCAGTTCGCCCGGATCCACGATCCCGAGGGCAATCCGATCGAGCTGTGGCAGCCGGCGGCCCAGCCGTAACGGCTACTCGATTTCGACGACCTCGACGCGGGCGCCGTTTAGGACCAGAGCGATCTCGCCGCGCTTGAGCTTCAGGGCGTCCTCGCCGAACAGCTGACGCCGCCAGCCGGTCAGGGCATCGACCGGAGCGTTGTCGTCGATGGCGATGCGTTCGAGGTCGGCGACATTGGCGATCAGCTTGGAGGCCACGCCGGCGTTGTCGCTCTTGGCCTTCAGCAGCACCTTGAGCAGTTCGACCACCGACGGCGGAGCCGGCTGGTTGTGGGCCGGCCGGTCCAGCTTGGGCGCATGGGCCTCGGGGTCGGCCATGACCCGCTTCAGTTCCTCTGTCAGTTCGAGGCCGAGGCGCGACCCGCCGAAGCCCTTGGGCACCGAGCGCAGGCGGTTGAAGGCCTCGACGTCCAGCGGCGTCTGGGTCGCGATCTCGTCGATCGCCTCGTCCTTGAGGATGCGACCGCGCGGCTGGTCGCGGTCCTGGGCCGCCTTCTCGCGCCAGACCGCCGTCGCCTTGAAGGCGGCGAGGTAGCGGGCGTTGTACTTCTTGGGCTTGAGCCGTTTCCAGGCCTTCTCCGGATCGGTGTCGTAGAGGGCCGGATCGACCAGATCCTCCATCTCCTGCGTCACCCAGTCCAGACGGCCTTCCTTGGCCAGTCGGTCGCGCAGCTTCGGATAGAGGGCCGCGAGATGGGTGACGTCGCCGATGGCATAGGTCAGCTGGGCGTCGGACAGCGGACGGCGCGACCAGTCGGTGAAGCGACTGCCCTTGTCGAGGTCGATGCGCAGCATCTGGCGGACCAGACCGTCATAGGCGACCTGATCGCCGAACCCGGCGGCCATGGCGGCGACCTGGGTGTCGAACATGGGCTTGGGCATGGCGCCCAGTTTGACGAAGATTTCCGTGTCCTGACGCGCGGCGTGGAAGACCTTCACGATCTTCGGATCGCGCAGGATGTCCAGGAACGGTTCCAAGTCCAAACCTTCGGCCTGGGGATCGATGATCGCCTCGTGCTCAGGCGTGGCCGCCTGGATCAGGCACAGCTTGGGCCAGTAGGTCGTCTCGCGCATGAACTCGGTGTCCACGGCGATGAAAGGCGCTTGGGCGACGGCCGCGCAGAATTGAACCAGCGCGTCATTGGTGGTGATCGGCGTCATTGGAAAGCTATAGCCCCGCCGACGCCCCCTGTGACAAGAGCGTCCGACGCATTTCCGCGCGGATTCAGCCGCCTGAAGGCCTTCAGGCTTCCAGTTTCCGTCGTTGAACCAGCAAGACCGCGGTTCCGGCGAGCATCAAGCCGACCAGAATCATGGCCCATTCCGACAGCGTCGGCACCGGCGGCACAGGCGGCAGGGCTTCGGTCAGGCTGACATTGTCCCAGCCGGTCTGACCGGACGCGCCCGTTGTCAGCAGGCGAACGGTCAAAAGCTGGCCGGCCTGGGGAGCCGTACCGACCCACGACGCGGTGCCGGAGACGAAGGCGCCGCTGGACTGAACGATCGGCTGTGAGGCCACCATCGTGCCGCCCGTCACGACGCCGTTGGCGACCGTGCCGCCGGACCAGAGCTGGATCGACGTGCCGGTGGCTGCCGTGGTGTCCGTGCGGAGACCGACTTCGGCGGTCAAGGTATAGGTCGCGCCCGCCACGACGGTCTTGGCGGTCTGCTGGGCGATCGACCCGGTGGCGCCCTGGTTGTTGGTGAACGCCCACTGTGTGCCGTTTGGCGTCAGCAGGATCCCGGCTTCGTAGGAAACGCCATAGCCGAAGCCGCCGCTGGCCTGGCCAGTCCAGCCGCCGGGAATGGTGTCCTGCGTGACATTCCCGGGGGTGAGGACCGGCGACTCGAAGCTCGGGTTGCTGACCAGATTCTGGGCGGCGGCCGGAACGGCGGCGAGCGCCAGGGCGGCAGCGGCGAACACGCCCGCCACGAGCGAAAAGCGGTGCATCGAAAAAACTCCCCCGAACTGACGCTAGGAGCTTCCGAAACATCGGCGCTACTGGTCACTGAAGTCTTTGATTACACGGGTCTCTCAGTTTCTCAACTGAATCTTTCGCCGGCGACGGCGGCCCCGCCTATGGCCTCGCGCCCCCGCTCCGTGGCAAGAGCCGCGCTACAAATCCCCGATTCAGGTCCGCCCCCCCCCATGACCAAGCCCGATGACACGTTGCCGAACGGCCTGACCTATGCCGACGCGGGCGTGGACATCGACGCCGGCGACATGCTGGTCGAGCACATCAAGCCCTTGGCGAAGTCAACGGCGCGGCCGGGATCGGATCCGTCGCTGGGCGGGTTCGGGGCCCTGTTCGATCTGAAGGCGGCCGGGTTCGTGGATCCTCTGATCGTCTCGACCACCGACGGCGTCGGCACCAAGCTGAAGATCGCCATCGAGACGGGTCGTCACGACGGCGTCGGCGTCGATCTGGTCGCCATGTGTGTCAACGACCTGCTGGCCCAAGGCGCCGAGCCCCTGCTGTTCCTCGACTATTATGCGACCGGCAAGCTGGAGATCGATGCGGCGCGGCGCGTGGTCTCCGGCATCGCCGAGGGCTGCCGTCAGGCCGGTGCGGCCTTGGTCGGCGGCGAGACGGCCGAGATGCCGGGCATGTATTCGGGCGGCGACTACGATCTGGCCGGCTTCTCCTTGGGCGCCGTCGAGCGCGGGCACGCCCTGCCCCGTCTGGATCTGCAGAACACAGGCGACCTGATCATCGGTCTGGCCTCGTCCGGTCCGCACTCCAACGGCTATTCCCTGATCCGCAAGGTGGTGGAGCGGTCGGGCCTGGCCTGGTCGGACGACGCGCCGTTCGCGAAGGACCGGTCGCTGGCCCAAGCGCTGATGGAGCCGACCCGTATCTATGTGAAGTCGGTGCTGCCGCTGATGAAGGCGGGCCTGATCAAGGGCGCGGCCCACATCACCGGCGGCGGCCTGATCGAGAACCCGCCCCGCTGCATCGCCGAGGGCCTGTCGGCCGAGTTCGACTGGGACGCCTGGCCGGTTCCGCCGGTGTTCCAGTGGCTCGCCGAGACCGGCGGCATCTCTGACCACGAGATGCGTCGGACGTTCAACTGTGGCGTGGGCTTCATCCTGATCGTCGCGCCGGACCATGCCGAGGACGTTCTGGCCGGGTTGCTGGAAGCGGGCGAAGCGGCCTTCGTCTGCGGGCAACTGGTCTAACTTCCCTCTCCCGGTGGCGGAGGGATGTGGTTAGGTTGCCTCGAATCCGGAGTTTCGCATGCGTCTGATCGCCCTCGCCGCCCTGCTGGCCCTGCCCGCCGCGGCCCATGCCCAGACGCCCGCCGCCGTCGAGCAGCCACTGCTGCACACCGTCGTGTCCCAGGTCGAGGCCGACCGGATGCACGCGGACGTCACCGCCCTGGTCGGGTTCGGCACGCGCCATACGATGTCCGACACCGTCTCCGAAACGCGCGGCATCGGCGCCGCCCGTCGCTGGACCGAGCGCGAGTTCCGCCGCATCGGCTCCGAATGCGGAAACTGCCTTGAGATCGCCCTTCCCGCCGACACGGTCACGGGCGCCCGCGTGCCGACGCCGACCGAGGTCGTCGACGTCCTCGCCATCCAGCGCGGGACCGGCGACCCCAACCGCGTCATCGTCATTTCCGGCCACATCGACAGCCGCGTCACCGACGTGATGAACTTCACCGCCGACGCGCCGGGCGCCAACGATGACGCCTCGGGCGTGGCCGCCGTGCTGGAGGCCGCGAGGGTCCTGTCGAAGCACCGGTTCGACGCCACCCTGGTCTATGCCGTCCTGTCCGGCGAGGAGCAGGGTCTGCTGGGCGGCAAGATCCTGGCCGACTATGCGACGGCCCAGGGCTGGGTCGTCGAGGCCAATCTGAACAACGACATCGTCGGCAATTCCGAGGGCCAGTCTGGTGTCCGTGACACCACCCGCGTGCGCGTCTTTTCCGAAGGCACCAAGACGGTCGAGACGGCGCTGCAGGCCGAGCGGCGTCGCTACAACGGCGGCGAGATCGACTCCTCGTCGCGCAACCTCGCCCGCTTCGTCGACAACATCGCCGACCGCTATCTGGCGAATTTCGACGTTGACATGATCTATCGCACCGACCGGTTCGGTCGCGGCGGCGATCAGGTCGAGATGCTGCGCGCAGGCTTCCCCGCCGTCCGCATCTCCGAAGGCGCCGAGAACTACGACCGCCAGCACCAGGACCTGCGCACCGAGAACGGTGTCGAATACGGCGACACAATCGAGGGCGTAGACTTCGACTATCTGGCCCAGGTCGCGCGGTTGAACATCGCCACGATGGCGGCGCTCGCCTCGGCTCCGATGGTCCCGGCCGACGTGACGATCGAAGGCGCGGTCAAGCCCGACACGACCCTGCGCTGGTCCGCCGTCCCCGGCGCGGCGAGCTACCGCGTCTGGTGGCGCTCGACCACGGCGCCGCAGTGGACCTTCAACCGCTCGGCCGGGACGGCGACGTCGCTGGTCCTCTCCGGCATTCCGATCGACGACTATTTCTTCGGCGTCTCGGCCATTTCCGACGACGGCTTCGAAAGCCCGGTCGTCTATCCCGGCCCGGCCGGCGCCTTCGTCTCGGTCGGCGACCCGGCGCCTGCGGCCGCTCCCGCTCGATGAGCGAGACGACAGGCCGCGTGCGCGTGGCCGTGATGATCTCCGGCGCCGGCTCGAACATGGCCGCCCTGATCGACGCGGGCCAGATGGCCGATGCGCCGTATGAAGTCGTGCTCGTCCTGTCCAACGACCCGGAAGCGGGCGGTCTCGCCGTCGCGCGGGCCAAGGGCGTCGCCACGGCCGCCGTCGACCACAAACCCTTCGGCAAGGACCGCGCCGCCCACGAGGCCACGATCCAGACGGAACTCGACGCCGCGAAGGTCGAGGTCATAGCCCTCGCCGGCTACATGCGCCTGCTGACGCCTTTCTTGGTCGGCGCGTGGGAGGGCCGGATGCTGAACATCCACCCCAGCCTGCTTCCGAAATATCCGGGTCTCGACACCCACGCCCGCGCCTTGGCCGCCGGAGACGCCGAGGCGGGCTGCACTGTCCATCTGGTGACCGAGGGGGTCGACGAAGGCCCGATCCTCGACCAGCAGGCCGTGCCCGTCGTGGCCGGCGATACCCCCGCGACGCTGGCCCAGCGCGTGCTCAGCGCCGAGCACGCCCTCTACCCCCGCGCGCTCGCCGACTTCTGCCGGGCGCGGATTAGAAGTTTGTAATCATCGCGCTTTGCCCGCGACAACGGGCCGGGCCGGAGTCAGTGTCCCGGAAATTCACAGGGATACCTCATGTCCAGACTTCGCCTCATGGCTTGCGCCGCCGGCGCCGCCCTCCTGATCGCCTCGCCCGTCCTCGCCCAGACCGCGCCCCTGCCGGTCGAGATCCCGTCCGAGGATCAGGCCGAGATCGGCGCCTTCGGCGTCGACCTGAACGGCATGGATACGTCGGTGAAGCCCGGCGACGACTTCAACCGCTACGTCAGCGGCAACTGGCTGGCCAATACGCCGATCCCCGCCGACAAGGCCTCCTACGGCATGTTCACCGTGCTGCGGGATCGTTCGGACGCCGATCTGCGCGAGATCATCGACGAGAGCGCCGCCAACCCGGGCGCCAGCGCCGACGCGACCCGCATCGGCTCGATGTACTCCGCCTTCCTCGACGAAGCTGCCGTCAACGCCCTCGGCGCCTCGCCGCTGCAGGCCGATCTGGCCGAGGTTCGCGCCGCCGACACCCGCGAGAAGCTGGCGACCCTGATGGGCCGCACCCAGTACGGCTTCGGCTCCAGCATCTTCGGCGTTCAGGCCTTCGAGGACCTGCGCACCCCCGACCGTACCTCAGCCTATGTGGTCCAGGGCGGCCTCGGCATGCCCGACCGCGACTATTATCTGGAAGACAGGTTCGCGACCCAGAAGGCCGCCTATCGCACCTATGTCGAACAAGCCCTGACCCTTGCCGGCTGGCCCGAGCCGGCGGCCGCCGCCGACGCCATCCTGGCGTTCGAAACCGCCATCGCCCGGGAACACTGGACCCAGGTTGAGAACCGCCAGATCGACAAGATCTACAACCCGATGACCGTCGCCGAACTGACCACGGCCGCGCCGGGCTTCGACTGGGCCGCCTGGGCGACCGCAGCGGGCGTCGGCACGGAGCGCACCCTGATCGCCGCCAACAACACCGCCTTCCCCGGCATGGCCCGCGTCTTCGCCGAGACCCCGATCTCGACCCTGCAGTCCTGGGAAGCCTTCCACGTTATCAACCAGGCCGCCCCCTATCTGTCCGACCCGTTCGTCCAGGCCCGCTTCGAGTTCTTCGGCAAGACCCTCAGCGGTCAGCAGGAGATCCAGCCCCGCTGGAAGCGCGGCGTCACCCTGGTCGAGGGTTCGCTGGGTGAATCCCTGGGTCGCGAATACGTCGCCCGCCACTTCCCGGCCGAGTCCAAGGCCCAGATGGAAGAGCTGGTTGCCAACCTGCGCGCCGCGATGACCATCCGCATCCAGAATCTCGACTGGATGAGCCCGGCGACCAAGGAACAGGCGCTCTACAAGATGAGCCGGTTCGGCGTGAAGATCGGCTATCCCGACGAATGGCGCTCCTATGACGGGCTCAACCTCGTGGCCGGCGACCTCTACGGCAACGTCGAACGCTCGGCCGCCTTCGAGTGGGAGTTCAACCTTTCCAAGCTGGATCGCCCGGTGAACCCGCTGGAATGGGGCATGACGCCCCAGACCGTGAACGCCTACTACAACCCGCCGCGCAACGAGATCGTCTTCCCGGCCGCCATCCTGCAGGCGCCCTTCTTCGATCCGCGCGCCGATCCGGCGGTCAACTATGGCGGCATCGGCGCCGTCATCGGCCACGAGATCACCCACGGCTTCGACGACCAGGGCCGCAAGACCGACGGCGACGGCGTGCTGCGCGACTGGTGGACCGCCGAGGACGCCGCCAAGTTCGAGGAGCGGGCCGCCGTCCTGGGCGCCCAGTATTCGGCCCTGTCGCCGGTGGAAGGCGCCCACGTCAACGGCGACCTGACCATGGGTGAGAACATCGCTGATCTGGGCGGTCTGCTGATGGCCCTGGACGCCTATCATATGTCGCTCAACGGCCAGCCGGCGCCGGTGCTGAACGGCCTGACCGGCGATCAGCGCGTCTTCCTCGGCTGGGCCCAGGTGTGGCGCACCAACGCCCGCGACGAGGCCCTGCGCCAGCAGGTGACGACCGACCCGCACGCTCCCGGCATGTACCGCGCGGCCGTCCCGCCCCGGAACATCGACGCCTGGTACACGGCCTTCGGCGTCGAGCCCGGCGACGAGCAGTATCTGGCCCCCGAAGCCCGGGCCCGGATCTGGTAGGTACGAAAAAGGCCCCGGAGCGATCCGGGGCCTTTCTTCTTTGTGGGCTATCGCTCGCGACGCGGTCGCTCGCTACTTGAGCCCGGTCTTTGTGGGCTATCGCTCGCGACGCGGTCGCTCGCTGCTTGAGCCCGGTCTTTGTGGGCTATCGCTCGCGACGCGGTCGCTCGCTGCTTGAGCCCGGTCTTTGTGGGCTATCGCTCGCGACGCGGTCGCTCGCTGCTTGAGCCCGGTCTTTGTGGGCTATCGCTCGCGACGCGGTCGCTCGCTGCTTGAGCCCGGTCTTTGTGGGCTATCGCTCGCGACGCGGTCGCTCGCTGCTTGAGCCCACTCAGTGGGATCGTTAGCGCGGGCGACGCGGGGTGGTGGCGGCTCCGGCCACGCCGCCGATCGCGGCGCCGGCGACGGTCGAACCGGTGTTGCCGCCGATGACCTGGCCGGCGACGGCGCCGCCGATGGCGCCGGTCGCGGCGCGTTGTTCCATCGTGGTGCCGCAGGCGGCCAGCAGAGCCATGGCGCCGACCAGCGGGGCCATCTTGAGGATCGTCTTCATAGTCAAATCTCCGGGGTCGCTTCGGGGGAACAGCGTGGAGACCAAACGGAAAGGCCCGCGTCCGGTTCCGGGCGCGGGCCTCTTTAAGCTTACGCTATGCTCGGCTCGCGGAGCCTGGCGACTTGAGCGTCAGCCGACGATGTCGGCGTCCGTGAAGAACTGGGCGATCTCGATCGCGGCGTTCTCTTCCGAGTCCGAACCGTGGACCGAGTTCTCGCCGATCGACAGGGCGAACAGCTTGCGGATGGAGCCGTCGGCGGCGTCCTTGGGGTTCGTCGCGCCCATGACGTCGCGGTATTTGGCGACGGCGCCTTCGGCTTCCAGAACCTGGACGACGACCGGCTCGGCGATCATCTGGCCGACCAGTTCGCCGTAGAACGGGCGCTCGGCGTGGACTTCATAGAATTTCTTCGCCTGGGCTTCGGTCAGCTTGATGCGGCGCTGGGCCACGATGCGCAGGCCGGCGCCCTCGATCACGGCGTTGATGGCGCCCGTCAGGTTGCGGCGCGTGGCGTCGGGCTTGATGATCGAGAAGGTACGGTCGGTCATGAGGAGACTTCTTGTTGGGAGTTTGAAGGTCGCGGGCTTATAGACGCCGCCTCCCCGGTTTCCAACATGATGTTGGCTCCTATCGCTCCCCGCGCGGCGGCTCGCTGCTTGAGGAGCGGATTTTCGCCCTACGGACGTTTGTCTTCGCCATGCTCCAGATCACCAACCTGACGTTCAACGCCTGGGGTCGCCAGTTTCTGGACGATGCCTCGGTGAGCCTGCCGCCGGGCTCCAAGGTCGGGCTGGTCGGCCGCAACGGCATCGGCAAGTCGACCCTGTTCAAGATCATCCTGGGTGAACTGGCCGGCAACGGCGACGAGGTCTCCCTGCCCAAGACCGCCCGCATCGGCTCGGTTGATCAGGAGCACCCGGCTACTCCGGTGAGCGTGGTCGAGACGATTCTTGAGGCCGACACCGAACGCCACGACCTGCTGGGCCGTCTCGAAACCGCCGAGCCCGAGGAGATGGGCGAGATCTGGACCCGTCTGATCGAGATCGACGCGGACGGCGCCCCGTCGCGCGCGGCCGAAATCCTCGCCGGCCTCGGCTTCGACCACGAGAACCAGCAGCGGCCGATGTCGGAGTTCTCCGGCGGCTGGCGCATGCGCGTGGCCCTGGCCGCCGCCCTGTTCGCCCAGCCGGACATGCTGCTGCTCGACGAACCGACCAACTACCTCGATCTCGAAGGCGCCCTGTGGCTCGAAGCGCGGCTGAAGAAGTATCCGGCGACGGCCCTGATCATCTCCCACGACCGCGAGATGCTCAACGAGGTCTGCACCCACATCCTGCACCTCGCGAACCGCAAGCTGGAGATCTACACCGGCAACTACGACCAGTTCGAAAAGGCCCGCGCCGAGAAGGCCCGCCTGCAGCTGTCGGCCAAGGCCAAGCAGGACGCCGAGCGCGCGCACCTCCAGTCCTTCGTCGACCGTTTCAAGGCCAAGGCCTCCAAGGCCGCCCAAGCCCAATCGCGAATGAAGCGGCTGGAGAAGATGCAGCCCGTCGCCACCACGATCGAGGAACGCGTCGCCCCCTTCACCCTGCCCTCTCCGCCGCGCCCGCTGGCCCCGCCGCTGATCCGGCTGGAGCGCGCCAACGTCGGCTACGAGACCGGCCGGCCGATCCTGCGCAATCTGAACCTGCGCATGGACCTGGACGACCGCATCGGCCTGCTCGGCGTCAACGGCGCCGGCAAGTCGACCTTTGCCAAAATGATCGCGGGCGCCCTGAACGTCTCGGACGGCGAACTGCACCGCGACAAGAAGATGCGCGTGGGCTGGTTCCACCAGCATCAGATCGAGGCCATGGATCCGACCGACACGCCGCTGGAAATCATCCGCCGGGCGATGCCGGACGCGCCCGAAAGCGCCCGCCGCTCGAAGCTGGCCCAGTTCGGCCTGAACTACGAGAAGCAGGAGACCACGGTCGACAGCCTGTCCGGCGGCGAGCGTGCGCGCCTGTTGCTGAACATGGTCGCAATGGAGGCCCCCCATGTGCTGATCCTCGACGAACCGACCAACCACCTGGACATCGACAGCCGTCGGGCCTTGCTGGACGCGCTGAACGACTACACCGGCGCCGTCATCCTGATCACCCACGACCGTTCGCTGATGGAGATGGTCGCTGACCGCCTGTGGCTGGCCGCCGACGGCACGGTGAAACCGTTCGACGGCGACATGGACGACTACGCGAGGTTCGTCCTCGACCGCGCCAAACAGGCTGCGGTGAAGCCCAGCCAGATCAAGAAGGAAGAGGCGGCCGTCGCCTCTGCTCCCAACGCCAAACCTCAGAAGCAGAAGTCCGGCCCCTCGCCGTCAACCCTCCGCCACGCGGTCAAGAAGGCTGAGGAACGCGTCGTCGCCCTGACCGCCGAGATTTCCCGGATCGACGACGATCTGGCCAACGCCGCCGTCTCCAATCCGAAAGCTCTGGAAGGACTGACCCGCGCCCGGGCCAAGTCGCAGTCCGACCTGGAAGCCGCCGAAGCCGCCTGGATGGCGGCGGAGGAAGCTCTGGCCGAGGTTTCCTGATGAAGCCGATCGTCTTCTCGAAGGAAGAGCAGCGCGACTTGATCCCGCGCATCAAGGCCTTCGTGCGCGACGAGCTGGATCAGGAGATCGGCGACCTGCAGGCGTCGATGTTGATGGACTTCTTCGCCAACACGCTGGGTCACGCGGTCTACAACCGTGCCGTCTACGACGCCCAGGCCCTGATCGCGGCCAAGGCCGACGAGATGGCTGAGGCGCTCTATGCGCTGGAGCGGAAGGCCTAGCTCCAAATCGTGGGCGTCGGGGTTGAAATCACGTCGAACATATTTTTCTGTTCGACACAGGAATCCCGATCTGGTCAGTCACAGCGGGAGCCGCCCACGACTTACGCGCCTTGGTTCGCCACAATACTATACTTCCCGTTCACGGTTCGCGGAGAGGGCGGACACCGGCGATTTCGTCCGTTTCGTCCCGTTTCGTCACGTTGAGTCTCGTCATGACGAAACGGACGAACCGCTCAAGCTGCGAGACAGAGCCTGCCCTCCGACCGATGGAAGATCGGACCGGAGCCGCCTCAAACGACAGCGCGCTCGGGAAGCTCAGTGGTTGAACACGACCCGTCCGCCGACGATCGCCATCTCCACGCGACCCTGAAGCCTGCGCCCGTCGAACGGCGAGTTTTTGGACTTGGACCTAAGCGTCGCCGCATCCACGATCACCGGCGCGCCCGGATCGAACAGGATCAGGTCCGCCGGCGCTCCGACTTCCAGCACCCCCGCGTCGAGCCCCAGCAGGGTCGCCGGTCCGTGGGTCATCGGTCGCAGGACGTCGAGAATATCCAGCCCCTCCTCGTGATGCAGGCTCAAGGCGGCCGGCAGCAGGGTCTCCAGACCCACGGCGCCGGGCGCGGCCTCGGCGAACGGGCGGCGCTTGTCCTCGGCGGGCGCGGGCGTGTGGGCCGAGGTGATGGCCTCGATCAGCCCGTCGCGCACCGCCTCGATCAGGGCGCGCCGGTCGCTCTCGGGACGCAGCGGCGGGTCGAGCCGGTAGAAGGTGCGGTAGTCGCCGATGTCGATCTCGTTGAAGCACAGGTGGTTGATCGAGACCGAGGCCGCGACCTCCAGCCCCCTCCCCCGCGCGCGGGCCAGCACCTCAAGCGCCGCCTCCGTCGAGATCTGATCGACCAGGAAACGGACGCCGGTCTGTTCGACCAAGGCCAGATCGCGCTCCAGCTGGATGCGTTCGGCGATGGCCGGGGCACCGGACAGGCCCAGACGTGTGGCCAACTCTCCCGACGTCGCCACCGAGCCTTCGGTCAGCCAGGGGTCGGCCGGGCGGCAAGCGATCAGGGCGTTGAAGGCCGTGGCATAGGCCATGACCCGCTGCAGCACCCTGCTGTCGGCGATGACGTGGTCGCCGTCGGTGAAGTACAGCGCCCCGGCCTCGTGCATCAGGCCGATCTCGGCCATCCGCTTGCCGTCGCGGGCCCTAGTCGCCGCGCCGGCCGCTCGCACGTTGACCAGGTTCAGGGCCGCGCCGCGACGCTGGATGAAGTCGACCATGGCCGGGTCGTCCACGGCGGGGTCGGTATCGGGCTGGATGACCACGGTCGTGACCCCGCCCGCCGCGGCCGACAGGCTGGCGGATTTCAGGGTTTCCTTGGGCTCGGCGCCCGGCTCTCCGGTGCGGACACGAATATCGATCAGACCGGGCGACAGGCACAGGCCCCGCGCGTCCAGAATGTCCGTGGCCGAGACCGCCACCGAGCCGCGCTCCACGCGGGTGATGACACCGTCCTCGATGACTACCGAGCCGGGGCCGTCGTAGTCGCTCGCCGGATCGAGCAGGCGGGCGTTGATGATGGCCTGCGAGTTCATGCCGCGCCCTCCAGGCGGGCGGAAAGGGAGGCCAGCACCGCCATTCGTGCGGCGACGCCCATCTCGACCTGATCCTGAATGAGCGACACCGACAGGTCGTCGGCGACGTCGGAATCGATCTCAACGCCCCGGTTCATCGGGCCCGGATGCATGACCTTGGCGCCGGGCGCGGCCCAGGCCAGCTTCTCGCGGTCGAGGCCCCAGAAGCGGAAATACTCGCGCGTCGAGGGGACCAGGGCCCCATCCATCCGCTCCAACTGAAGCCTCAGCATCATGACCACATCGCAGCCGGCGAGGCCCTCGCGCATGTCGTGGAAGACCTCGCAGCCCCAGCGGTCGGCGTCGCCGGGCACCAGCGTCGGCGGCCCGATCAGGCGAACCCGCGCGCCCATCATCGACAGCAGGGCCACGTTGGACCGCGCCACGCGGCTGTGTGCGATGTCGCCGCAGATCGCGACCGTCAGCCCCCCGACGTCGCCGAAGGCGCGGCGCAGGCTCAGCAGGTCCAGCAGGGCCTGGGTCGGATGCTCGTGCCTGCCGTCGCCGGCGTTGACGACCGCGCACCCGACCTTCTGCGACAACAGGGCCGCAGCGCCCGACGCGCCGTGGCGAACGACGAGGATGTCCGGCTTCATGGCGTTCAAGGTGACCGCTGTGTCGATCAGGGTCTCGCCCTTCTTCACCGAACTAGCCTGCACCGGCATTGTGACGACGTCGGCGCCCAGCCGCTTGGCCGCGATCTCGAACGAGGAACTGGTCCGGGTCGAGTTCTCGAAGAACAGGTTCATGACCGTGCGACCGCGCAGCAGGTCTAGCTGCTTGGTCGACTGGCGGTTCAGGTCGACGAAGGAATCCGCGAGATCGAGCAGGCTCAGCACGAACGGCGGGTTCAGATCCGCCGCGGCGAGAAAATGCGATTTCGGGAACGGGACCAGCCGGTCGGCGATCAGGTCGGCGGCTGCTTCATGCTGGGTCATCAAAGCCGGGCTATAGAACCCGAACCGCACAAGGGGAAGGCTTCGCGACACGCCACCGCCCTGTTGCTAAGCATGACCTGTCGCATTGCCATGGAGCGGATCGTGGACGTCCTCTGGAAAGCCATCGTGGGCGGGCTGGTGACCGCCCTCATCGTCCTGGCGTCGAAGCGCGGCAACGTCCTGCCCGGCATCCTGCCGCTGGCGCCGACCTTCGCCGTCATCGCCCTGCTCGCGGTGGGGTCAAAGGGCGACCCAGCCGGGTTTCGAGAAGCCTGCCTGGCGGGCGTCAAGACCATCCCGGCCTATCTCACCTTCCTGGGCGTCTGCTGGCTGGCGGCGGGGCGGATGGACTACCGGCTGGCTATCCTGTCCGGTCTGGTCGCCTGGCTGATCGCTGCGGCGATCACCTTCCTGGCGCCGCGCTATTTCTAGGTCAGGTGATAGAGGAACAGCAGGAAGGGGATCAGTGCGGCGCTCGCCACCGTCGTCAGGGCGATGACCCCGGCCATCAGCGGTGCATCCCCGCCCATCTGCCGCGCCAAGAGATAGGCCGCCGCCGCCCCCGGGGCCGCGCCGCAAAGCATGGCCACGCCCTGCGCCAGCTTGTCGCCGCCGAACAGGATGCACAGCCCCCACATCAGCGGCGGCATGACGACCAGCTTCACGACCGACACCCCGGCGATCGTGTATTTCCGCCGCGCCACCTCGGCGAAGCTCAGCCCCGCACCCGCAATGATCAGACCCAGCGGCAAGGCGGCGGACCCCAGCAGTTCCAGCGTGTCCGAAATCCCCGGCAGCCGGGGCACATGGGCGAAGTTCAGCGCCAGCCCGATCAGACAGGCCAGCAGGATCGGATTGGCCAGCATCGCCTTCAGCAGCGCGACCGGCGTCACCCCCCTCTGCCCTGCCCCCCATTTCGCCAGCACGGCGACGCAGGCGATGTTCGTCACGGGGATGATGCAGGCGATCATCACCGCCGCCAGCGCCAGACCCTCGGCCCCGAACGCGGCCTGGATCACCGGCAGGAAGACGAAACTGTTCCACCGGATCACCCCCTGGAACACGGACGTGTAGGCGGGCCCGTCGAGCGTCATCAGCGGCTTGGCCAGCAGCGTCGCCGCCGCCACGATCAGCACCGCCACCACCGCCGATCCGCCCGCCGCCCCCGCGCTGCCGCCGCCCATGTCCGCGCCCCAGATCGCCGGGATCAGGAAGCCGGGATAAAGCAGGTTGATCGACAGCTTCTCGATCGGCCGCCAGGTCTCGTCCGGCAGGAACTGAGACTTCTTCAGCCCATAGCCCAGGGCGATCAGGATGAAGACCGGCACGACACCGGCGATCAGGCCGATCATGCCCAGGTCGCCTGATCGCGCACCCGGTCCAGCGCCCCCTGCAGGATCCAGGCGGCGGCCGTGCGATCGACCACCCCGGCCCGGCGCTTCCGCGACAGGTCCAGTTCGTCGATCAGGAACCGTTCGACGGCCGATGTCGACAGCCGCTCGTCCCAGAAGGCGACATTCACAGGCCGGAACCGCTCCAGATTGCGCGCGAAGGCCCGGCACGACTGGGCGCGCGGCCCCTCCGTCCCGTCCATATTGACCGGAAGGCCGATCACGAGGCCCGACACCTTGCGGGCGTCCATCAGCTTGAACAACGCCTGGGCCTCGGCCGTAAATTTCGATTTGCGGATCAGTTGCAGCGGGCTCGCGATCAGACGGGTGGTATCCGAGACCGCAACGCCGATGGTGGTCTCGCCGAGGTCCAGCCCCATCCAGGCGGTGCCGGGCGGACAGGCGGCGGGCAGGTCGACGATATCCACTACAGGCATGGAGCGGGCGGTAGGCGTTGCCATTCCCCCTGTCAAAGGCGACTGTCGAAGATCACAGGTTCGGGAGGGATCCATGTCCGTGCGTTCTTCGGTTCCGGGTATCGCCATCGTCGCCGCCCTGTCGCTCGTTGCCTGCGACGCCGTTCCGTCAACGAAGACGACCACGACCACGACCACGACGACGGAAGGTCCCGCCGCGCCGACGGCCCAGGCCGCGCCGCTGACGCCCTCAGGCACGCCGGAGACCCTCACCGTCGCCGATGCCTCGGAAGGCGACGACGGGCTGCAATGGGCGGCGGGCGTGGTCCGGATCGACCAGATCCCCGGCGACAGCGCCAAGCTGTTCGGCACGGCCGGCGGCGACCCGGCCATGAACGGCCTCTACACCTACATCGCCTTCTACCTGTCCCCCGCCGAGGGCTGGGCGGTCTACAGGATCGGCGACTTCCTCGACTATACGGTCCTGTCCCATGCCAAAGGCCGCATCGATCTCGACGTCCACGAGAGCACCTATGACCAGGCGAAGGGCGAGATCGGCGACCGTCATCGCAAGATCATCGTCCAGTGGACGCAAGGTGCCGAGGACACCGTCCCGACCGCGGTGACCGTCACGCCGGCCTCCTGAGTCCGCTGGACGAACGATCAAGCGCCGCCCGGCGCGACCCTCTAGACCGGCTGAAGAGGCGGAGGTGAAAATGATCGTCGACAAGGCCCTTTGGGTGATCGAACGCAACGCCGATCAGCCGTTGACCCTGGCTGCCGTTGCAGAGGCCTGCGGCGTCTCACGATCGCATCTGGCCGCTGCCTTCGCCAGCGCGACCGGTACGCCCCTGATCCGATACCTGCGGGCCCGGCGGCTGAGCGAGGCGGCGCGGGCGCTTGTGGAGGGAGCTCCGGATATCCTGTCCGTCGCTCTGACGGCCGGCTACGGTTCGCATGAGGCCTTCACCCGGGCCTTCCGTGACCAGTTCGGCGTCACGCCCGAGGCGGCGCGCGAGAATGGCCTTGAGCCTCAGGCCCTCGTCGCCCCACTCGACCTGAGGCCGAGCGCAGGCTCGCACCTCGCCCCGCCGCGTTTCGAACGGGCGGGCGCCATCCGCGCCGTCGGCCTGGCACGGACCGTGACGTTCGACACCGTCGTCGAAATTCCGGCGCAGTGGCGTCGATTCATGGCGCGCCACGACGAGATCCCCGACGCGCTGGAGAACGCCATCCCCATCGGCGTCTGCGATCCGGCGGACGAGAACGGCGCATTCGCCTATGTTGCCGCCGCCGAAGTCGCGCGGTTCATGACGATCCCGAAGGGTCTCGACCGGCTGGAGATTCCGGCGCGCGCCTGCGCCGTCTTCGAGCACACCGGCCATGTGTCGACGATCTTCAAGACCTATACCGCGATCTGGAACGAAGCCCTGCCGGCGACGGGCCGATCGCTCGCCGATGGTCCGGTGGTCGAGCAGCACAACCGGGCCTTCGATCCGGAGACCGGCGAAGGCGGCCTGACCCTGTGGATCCCGGTGACCGGATGACCGGCCCCATCGACGATCTCGCGCTGAACCGCGCCACGGTGGCCGGCTACGACAACTCGGTCGACAGCTATGCGGCAGGGACCGACCACGCGCCGACGGCGGATCATCTGCAGGCCCTGCAGCGGCTGGTCGCCGCCGTCGGGCCGGGCGGACGGGTGCTGGAGGTCGCATCCGGCCCGGGTTGGGATGCCGACCTTCTGGAAACCATGGGGGTGACGGTCGATCGCACCGACCAGTCCGAAGGCTTCATCGCCTTCCAGGCTGGACGCGGAAAGGCCGTCGCAAGGCTGGATCTGATCTCGGCCGATCTGGGAGGCCCCTGGGACGGGCTGGTCGCCCTCTATGTTATCCAGCATGTCGGCCGGGGCCTCGTCGACGGCGTGATCGGCCGGATCTCGGCGGCATTGCGGCCGGGAGGCACCCTGCTCATGTCGTTCCAGACCGGAGAGGGGGAGCAGATCACCACCGATGCGGAGGGAAGCTATCAGGTCGTCCGCTGGCGCCAAGCCGACATGATCGCCTGCCTCGCGCGCCACGGTCTCTCCATCGACTGGCGCTCGTCGTTCGAAGGTCGCGAGGGCGTATGGTTGACGGTGATCGCCCGGCGCACGTGATCCTTGAGATTCCGGGACCGGACGGCTAATCCCGCCCCTTCCCCTTCTCCCCTGGAGCCGTGATGGCCATCGACGCAGAGACGGTGCGCAAGGTCGCCCACCTCGCCCGCATCAAGACCCCCGACGACCGGCTGGAACCGCTGGCCGGCGAGCTGAACGGCATCATGGCCTGGATCGACCAGCTCAACGAGGTCGACGTGGTCGGCGTCGAGCCGATGACCTCCAACGTCGCCCAGCCGCTGCGCCTGCGCGACGACGTCGTCACCGACGGCGCCAGGGTCGAGGCCGTCCTGTCCAACGCCCCGCAATCCGCGGATGGCTTCTACGTCGTGCCCAAGGTGGTCGAATAGTCATGAGCGACCTGACCCAACTGACCCTCAAGGCCGCCGTCGACGGGCTAAAGGCCAAGGCCTTCTCCTCGGAAGAGATCACCCGCGCCTTCGTCTCGAACATCGAGGCCGCCAACCCGACTCTGAACGCCTATGTCGTGACGACGCCGGAGAAGGCGATCGACATGGCGAAAGCCTCCGACGCCCGCATCGCGGCCGGAACCGCCGGGCCGCTGGAAGGCGCGCCGCTGGGCATCAAGGATCTGTTCTGCACCGACGGCGTCCAGACGACCGCCGGCTCCAACATGCTGCGCGGCTTCGTTCCGCCGTATGAATCGACCGTCACCGCCAACCTGTGGCGCGACGGGGCGGTCATGCTGGGCAAGCTCAACATGGACGAGTTCGCCATGGGCTCGTCCAACGAGACCAGCGCGTTCGGCCCGGTGGTGAACCCGTGGAAGTCGAAGAACTCCAACGCCGACCTGACGCCCGGCGGGTCATCGGGCGGATCGGCCTCGGCCGTCGCCGCCGACCTGTGCCTGGCCGCCACGGCGTCCGACACCGGCGGTTCGATCCGCCAGCCGGCGGCCTTCACCGGCACGGTCGGGATCAAGCCCACCTATGGTCGCGCCAGCCGTTTCGGCATGGTCGCCTTCGCCTCGTCGCTGGATCAGGCCGGGCCGATCACGAAGACCGTCGAGGACGCCGCCCTGATGCTGCAATCCATGTGCAGCTTTGACATCAAGGATTCGACCAGCCTCGACATCCCGACGCCCGACTGGTCCGCCTCGGTCGGCAAGTCGGTCAAGGGTCTGCGCATCGGCGTGCCCGCCGAGTACGTCGTCGACGGCATGCCGGAAGAAGTCTCGAAGATCTGGGCCGACGGCATCGAATGGCTGAAGGACGCGGGCTGCGAGATCGTCCACATCTCCCTGCCCCACACCAAATACGCCCTGCCGACCTACTATATCGTGGCGCCGGCCGAGGCGTCGTCGAACCTGGCACGCTATGACGGCATGCGCTTCGGCCACCGCGCCGAAAAGGCGACGAGCCTGACCGACCTCTACGAGACCAGCCGCGCCGAGGGCTTCGGCAAGGAGGTCCAGCGCCGTCTGGTCATCGGGGCCTATGTGCTATCGGCCGGATTCTACGACGCCTACTACGTCCGCGCCCTGAAGGTCCGTCGCCGCATCGCCGAGGACTTCGACAAGATCTGGGGCCAGGTCGACGCCATCCTGACGCCGTCGACCCCGTCGGCCGCCTTCGCTTTGGGCGACAAGCAGATCGACCCGGTGACGATGTATCTGAACGACGTCTTCACGGTCACGGCCAACCTCGCCGGCCTGCCGGGGATTTCAGTGCCTGCGGGCGTGGATTCCAACGGCCTGCCGCTGGGCCTTCAGGTCATCGGCAAAGCGCTGGACGAGGCGACGGTGCTTCAGGTCGGCGCGGCGCTGGAGAAGGCGGCTGGTGCCGTCGGCAAGGCCGAGCGCTGGTGGTGATCTAAATGGACGGGAACGCGCGATGAGCTCTTTCACGCGTTCCCGATCCTTCAGGCGCGCCTTGACGGTGATCTACTGGATCGCCCTGCCGCTGGTTTTGCTGTCCATGGTCGTCATGTTCCTGCCTGGCGTGCAAACCGCTGGAGCGCCGCCTTGGTTATACGCGATCGGATCTTCAGCCTTTGCCGCTCTGATCGGTTGGCGTCTTTGGCTCAACAGCCGCGCCTTGGGCGATGCGCCGTCGTCCAGTCTCGAAAGGCTCCTGATCCTTGTGCTCCTCGGTCTGTTGGCCTTGGCGGGTTTGGCCGTTGCCTTGCTCGGAGCGGCATGGATTGGGATCGGCATCTGGCTGACCGTTCAACCGCCCACTGGCGCGCAGGTCGATTTCTGGCCGATCGGAACAGGCGTCATCGGCCTTGGGACAGTCGCCCTGGGTTTCGCCCTGACCTTTCCATTCATCCGCGCCGTTCGCCGCGCGCCCTCGCAGGAAGCGGATAGGCAGGAGCCGGAATCTTGAACCGCGACGGCTGGCGCGTTCTGATCAAGGGTCTTTCGGTCGTGGCTGGCGTGGCGGCCCTCCTCGTCAGCCTGGTCTGGGTGGTCTTTGCGAAGGTGCTTGAAGGCTATGCATCGAGCGCCGTCGAGGCGTGTATGATAGCGGCGATGTTCGCCTTCGCAGGGGCCACTCTATGTGCCTCGCCGTGGATTTTGTGGAAGCCGCCTTCCGCGACCTGAGTGCGGCGACGAGCCCTCCCCTCGCAATCCCCGTCGGTGAACGCTACATCCGCTCCACGTCATTCGTGAGAGCCCATCCATGTCCGATCCCGTCGTCATCGTCGCCTTCGCCCGCACGCCCATGGGCGGCTTCCAGGGGGTCTTCAACGGTGTGAAGGCCACCGAACTCGGCGCGACGGCGGTCAAGGCGGCCGTCGAGCGGTCGGGCGTATCCCCGGACAAGATCGAGCAGATCTACATGGGTTGCGTCCTGCCGGCCGGCCTCGGGCAGGCCCCGGCGCGTCAGGCGGCCATCGGCGCCGGCCTCGGCCAGCATGTCGAGGCGACCACCGTGAACAAGATGTGCGGATCTGGCCTGCAGGCCGTGATGATGGCCTCCGACAGCCTCGCGGCCGGCAGCGCCGACATCATCGTGGCGGGCGGGATGGAGTCGATGACCGGCGCGCCGTACCTGATGACCAAGCACCGCGGCGGCGCGCGTATCGGCCACGATGTCATCGTCGACAGCATGTATATGGACGGGCTGGAGGACGCCTATACGCCCGGCAAGCTGATGGGCAACTTCGCCGAGGACTCGGCCCAGACTTATCAGTTCACGCGCGAGCAGCAGGACGCCTACGCTCTGGAAAGCCTCAGCCGCGCGCTGAAGGCCATCGAGAGCGGCGCCTTCAAGGCCGAGATCACCCCGGTCGAGGTCTCGGGCCGGAAGGGAACCGTCACGGTCACCGAGGACGAACAGCCCGGCAAGGCCATGCCGGAGAAGATTCCGACCCTGAAACCCGCCTTCTCGAAGGACGGCACCATCACCGCCGCCAACGCCTCCTCGATCAGTGACGGCGCAGCCGCCCTGGTCATGACGCGCGAGAGCGTGGCCAAGGCGATGAACCTGCCCATCGTCGCCCGCATCGTGTCGCACGCCGCCCATGCCCATGAGCCGGGCCTGTTCACCACCGCGCCTGTCCCCGCCATGCAGAAGGCGTTGAAGAAGGCCGGCTGGTCGGTCGAGGACGTCGACCTGTGGGAGATCAACGAGGCCTTCGCCGTCGTGCCCATGATCGCCATGCAGGAGATGGGCATCGACCACGCCAAGCTGAACGTGAACGGCGGCGCGACGGCTCTCGGCCACCCCATCGGGGCGTCCGGCGCGCGGGTTCTGACCACCTTGATTTCCGCGCTCCAGAACCGGGGCAAGTCGAAGGGAATGGCGTCCCTGTGCATCGGCGGCGGCGAGGCCGTGGCCGTCGCAGTCGAAATGGCCTGATGATCGATCTCAGCCGCCGTTCCCTTCTCGGCGCGGCGGCCGTGACCGCCGCAGCGGCCGGCGCCGTTCAGGCCCAGACCCTCGCCCCCGCCGACCCGACCGAGGTTGTCCGCCTGTGGCCCAAGGGCGCGCCGGGCGGCGAGACCGTCACGGTCACTCCGATCGTGCCCGAGCGCTCGACCGATCCGACCTTCCACGACCGCTACGCCCAGTACACGACCGATCCGATCCTGACGGTCATGCGGCCGGAGCGACCGAACGGCGCGGCCCTGCTTCTGATCCCGGGCGGCGGTTATCGCTGGGCCGTGCTGGACAAGGAGGGCTTCGACGTCGCCCGGGTCTTCGCGGCCGTCGGCGTCACCTGTTTCGTCCTGCGTTACCGCCTGCCCGCCGACGGCTGGGCCGCCGGGCCGAACGCGCCCTTGCAGGACGCCCAGCGCGCGCTCCGCCTCATCCGCGCCCACGCGGCCAACTACGGTGTCGATCCGGCCCGCATCGCCAGTCTGGGCGCGTCCGCGGGCGGCCATCTGGCCGGGCTGCTCGCCGCGCGGTCCGACGCGACCTACGAGGCCGTCGACGCAGCTGACGCGGTGTCGCATCGGCCGGACCTCAACATCCTGCTCTATCCGGTCGCCACGATGGCCGATCCTTTCGCCCATACGGGGTCGCGCGACAATCTGCTGGGACCGTCGCCCACGCCGGAGAAGATCGCCGCGTGGTCGCTCGACAGAATGGACTGGACCGGAGTCGGTCCCACGGTCCTGATCCATGCGCTGGACGACACCAGCGTGCCGCCCGAGAACAGTCTGCAGCTGCTGGCCGCCCTCCGCGCGGGCAAGGTGACCTCCGAGGCCCATTTGTTCCAGGAAGGCGGCCACGGCTTCGGCATCCGCCTGATCGATGGAAAACCCGCCGCCGTCTGGCCCGAACTTGTCCAGGCCTTCGGACGTCGGAACGGCTGGCTTACCGCTTAGCCACGCGATCCACAGGTTTCGGCGGCGTCTGCGTCGGACGCGGTTTCGCCTCCCGCATCAGGCGGAGAAGGGCTTCAGGGCCTGTCGACAGAACGATCACGGGCGCACCTGCGTTTGAGAGTCGTTCGCAAGATTGCTTGGTCTGTCGCGCCGTGGCAAGCGGTTTTCCGGCGGCTTTTTCATCGGATCACGACAATGCGAAGCGACGGAAAACTCGACTATCTGGAGATGCCCTCCGCCGGCATGCCGGAGACGAAGGCCTTTTACGAAGCCGCCTTCGGCTGGACCTTCCAGGACTATGGCCCGACCTACGCCGCCTTCGACCAAGGTCTGGACGGCGGTTTCGACGCCGATGCGGACAGGCCCAAAGCGCCCCTCCCCGTCCTTTATTCCCACGACCTGCCGGCCATGCTGGCGAAGGTCGAGGCGGCCGGCGGAACGATCCTCAAGCCCATCTTCGACTTCCCCGGCGGGCAGCGCTTCCATTTCCGCGACCCGTCCGGCAACGAGCTGGCGGTCTGGTCCGAGGGCGGATGAAGACCTGCGGCGACTGCGGCCTGTGCTGCAAGATCATGGGCGTCACCGCCCTTGAGAAGCCCGCCGGTCGCTGGTGTCGCCATTTCGGCAAGACGACCGGCTGCGCGATCTACGAGGACCGCCCGAACGATTGCCGGGTGTTCAACTGCCTGTGGCTGCTGACCGAGGCGCTGGACGACAGCTGGAAACCGACGATCTCGGGCTTCGTCCTGCACTCGGAACTGGGCGGGGCGCGGCTCATCGTCGAATGCGACGCAGCCCGCCCCCATGACTGGCGCCGAGAGCCCTATCAGGCCCAGTTACGGCGCTGGGCCGCCGCCGAGGGGCAGGAGGTGCTGGTCTTCGCCGGCAAGCGAGGCGTGCGGCTGGGCGCGCAGGATACGCCGGTCAGACGCGCCTAGCGCACGTCCACCGACTGGCCGATCTGTTCGGCCAAGGTCCGGTCGGCGCCCTCGACGCTGGTGATCCAGACGTGGACCTCCTGCGGCGCGGTCGTGCGGGTGAACAGATGCTCCAGAGCGACGCGGCGTCCGTCTTCGGTGGCGACGACAGAGGCGCGCTGGCCGGCCTCGACCATCTCGCCGGAGTAGATCGGGAACTGCGACGCCGGTCCGGCATAGACCATCACCAGCGGCTGCTGGCCCCTGCGGATCGTCCAGATGTTGAAGTTCGGACCCGGTCGGCCGGACGTGATCGTGAACCCGGCCGGAAGATCGACCGTGAACGGCAGGGCGCGGATCGCAGGCGCATCCAGCACCGTCATCGGCGCCGGAGGCGGCGCGGAGACCGGAGGGGCCGCAACCGGCGCGGTCGCGACGGGCGGCGTGACTCGCGGAGCCGGAGCGACGGCGGTCGGCGAAGGTGCCGTCGCGCGCGGAGCCGGAGCCGCCGTTGTCGGAGCGACCGTCGTGGGCCGTGAAGTCGGTGCGGCTACGGTCGGCGTTGTCGTGCGCGGCGTCGGCGCGGCCGTCACGGGAGCCGACGTCCTCGGGGCGGCGGAGGTTGGCGGGGCCGTCGTCGGCGCAGGCGTCGTAACCGGGGCTCGGGTCGGAGCGACAGGCGAGGCGATCACGGGCGCAGGCGTCGCCAGCGGCTGCGTGCGCGGCGGGTTGGCAACCACGGGCGGGGTCAGGGGCTGCGTCCTCGGCGACGGCGACACCGGGGCCGAGGGGATCGGCGCGACCCGGCCCGTAGAGGGCGCGATCGAGACCGGAGGCGCCACGGGCGAACCCGGGCGCGGCGCGACGATCCCGGCGGGTGGCGCCGAGTTCAGGCTGCGGGTCAGTTCGCTGCCGGGTCGTGGGGTTGGAGTGGTCTGAGCCGGTTGCTGGGTCTGACCCGATCCGGCGATCAGGACGGCGGCGAGGAGAAGCGCGTTCGACATGGCGCGACCATCGCCTTTCAGCCCATGAACGGCAAGCTTCTCAGCACATAAGCGACGATAGCGACGGTCGTCGAACCGACCACGCAGAGGGCCGCGAACCAGGCCAGCTTCTTCCACAGGGGGCCGCCGTCTTCACCGGCGTCTGGTGGGGGAACGGGTTCAATGATGATAGCCGGCCTCCTCGTCGATCTTGCCGCGGAACACCCAGTAGACCCAGGCGGTGTAGGCCAGGATTAGCGGCAGGATGACCGCCGTCCCGACCAGCATCAGCCCCAGCGCATTGTCGGGCGCCGCCGCCTGTCGGAAGTTCAGGGCATAGGGCACGATATAGGGGGCGAACCCGGCCGCCAGCCCCAGATAGCCGGAAAGGAAGACCAGCAACGCGCCCACGAACGGCCAGCGGTGCGAGCCCTTGCGGCTCATCACGAAGACGACGCCCAGACCAATCAGACCCAGCAGCGGAATGGGCAGAAGCGGAAGCAAATCCGCCAGTTCCAGCGCGAACCCGTCATGCAGGTCGAACCCCCAGCGCGCCGCGACGCGCGGATGGATCAGAAGGGTCGCCACGCTGACCGCCGCCAGCAGACCCGTGACGGCCAAGGCCGCGACGCTCGTCCAGCGCTTCGCGTCGCCGTGCAGATTGTCCTTCGTCTTCATCATCAGCCAGGCCCCGCCCAGCAGGGCGTAGCCGGCGACCAGACCCGCCGCGACCAGCAGGGTGTAGGGCGTCAGCCAGTCGAACTGACCACCGGCGAACCGCTCGTCGCGCACCGTCACGCCCTGGATGAAACCACCCAGCACCAGCCCCTGCGCGACCGCCGTAAGGATCGACCCGCCGGCGAACATCTGGGTCCAGAATTTGCGGCCGCGCTCGCGCGCCCGAAAGCGGAACTCGAACGCCACCCCTCGCAGGATCAGCCCAGCCAGCATCAGCAGGATTGGCAGATACAGCGCCGGCATCAGGACCGAATAGGCCAGGGGGAAGGCCGCCAGCAGCCCCCCTCCTCCGAGCACCAGCCAGGTCTCGTTGCCGTCCCAGACGGGTGCGATGGTGTTCATCATCACGTCGCGTTCACCCGGCGATTTCGCGAACGGGAACAGGATCCCGATGCCGAGGTCGAACCCGTCCAGCGTCACGTACAGCAGGACGGCGATCGCGATCAGCCCGGCCCAGATCAGTTGGAGATCAAGGTTCATTGCGGGCCTCCCAGCACGCCGTCGGGTCCGTCGGGCGTCGTGTCGTCGGGTGCCTTGGCCAGCGGCGTGCCCGGCGGACGCTGGCCGCGCGGATCCGGCTCGGCGATGGCGGCGACCGGGCCCTCGGCCATCAGCCTCAGGATGAAGATGGCTCCAGCGGTGAAGACCACGGAGTAGACCGCGACATAGGCGATCAGCGAGGTCGCGACCTGGCTGGCGACGACCGGCGAGACGGCGTCGCGCGTCTTCAGCACGCCATAGACGACCCACGGCTGGCGCCCGACCTCGGTGACCATCCATCCGGCGAGAACGGCGATGAAGCCGGACGGTCCCATCAGCACGGCGAAGCGCAGGAACAGGGGGCTGTCGAAGATCCGCCTTCGCCAGATCAGCACCGCGCCCCAGGCGCCGAGGCCGATCATCAGCATCCCCAGCCCCACCATGATGCGAAAACCGAAGAAGGGGATGAAGGGCGGCGGCTGGTCCTCGCGCGCATACCGGTCCAGGCCGGTGATCACCTCGTCCTTCGGCACGCCCTGGATCAGGTTGCCGACGCCGGGGATCGAGACCTCGAAATGGTTCTTCTGCGCCTCGCGGTCGGGGATGCCGAACAGGTGCAGAGGCTGATCGGCGCGGGTTTCCCAGTAGCCTTCGATCGCGGCGGTCTTCGACGGCTGGTACTTGTGGGTCACCTCGCCGGAGGCGTGTCCGGCGACCAGTTGCAGCGGGGCGAGCACGGCGATCAGCCCGACCGCCATGACCAGCGAAATCCGGCTCTCGCTCCAGCCCTCGGTCTTCACGCCGGCGGAGCGGTCCTTCAACAGCCTGAAGGCGGAAGCTCCGCCGACCACCAGCCCGGTCGTCAGGAAGGCGGCCAGCAGCATGTGGGCCAGGCGCGTCGGGAAGCTGGGGTTGAAGATGACCAGCATATAGTCGGTGGCCTCGAACCGGCCGTCGGCCATGATCTGGAAGCCCTGCGGCGTCTGCATCCAGCTGTTGGCCGAGAGGATCCAGAAGGCCGAGATGGTCGTCCCCACGGCCACCAGCACGGTCGAGGCGAAGTGCAGCTTCGGCCCCACCTTCTTCCATCCGAACAACATGACGCCGAGGAACGATGCCTCCAAGAAGAAGGCGGTCAGAACCTCATAGGCCAGCAGCGGCCCGATCACCCCGCCGGTCAGGCGGATGAACTCGCTCCAGTTGGTGCCGAACTGATAGCTGAGCACGACGCCGGACACGACGCCCATGCCGAAGCTGAGAGCGAAGATCTTGACCCAGAAGAGGTAGAGGACCTTGAACGCCTCGCGCTTCGTCCACAGCCAAAGCCCCTCCAGCACGGCCAGATAGGCCGCCAGCCCGATGGTGAAGGCCGGGAACAGGATGTGAAAGGCGATGGTGAAGGCGAACTGCAGTCGTGACAGCAGCAGGGCGTCGAGGTCCACGGGCAGCATCCTGATGACCTTACAGTCAGTGGGGCGTTGCGCCTTTGGAACGTCGCTGTCTACCGCAACCCGAGTCGCGCGACAGTCCGTCGCGGAATTTCATCCGACAGTGAATAAATGAGGTCAGGCGGCCGGCAGTTCGATCCAGAAGGTCGCGCCCTCGCCCGCCACGGACTCCACGCCGATGGACCCGCCCTGCAGCTCGACGAGCCGCTTGGCCAGGGCCAGACCGATGCCGTGTCCCTCGATCGCCGACCGCTCCAGCCCGAGCCGGTTGAAGGGCTCGAAGAGCTGAGCCTGTTTCTCGGGAGACAGGCCGGGCCCCTTGTCGATGACCTCGATACGGACGCCGTCATAGACCCGGCGGGCCCTGAACAGGACTTCACCGCCCGCGGCGCCGTATTTCACTGCGTTGGTCGCCAGATTGTCGACGACCTGGGCCAGGCGCTGGGAGTCGGCCAGGGCCACCAGGCCGTCACCTTCGCAGATGACCTTGAGCGACAGCGTCCGGGCTTCCGGCCGCATCGCGGTGGCGCGGCGCACGTCTTCGAGGATGCCCGGGATGTCGGTCGGGCGCATCTCGACCTTGACCGCCCCGGACTCGGCGCGGGCGACGTCGAGCAGATCGTGCGACAGCGCCTCGACCTGACGGGCTGTTTTGACCAGCATCGCGGCCATCTCCGCCTGGGTCTCGGTCACGGGACCGAGCTGTCCGGTCGACCACAGGTCTCCGATGCCGATGACCCCTCCGATGGGGCTCTTGATCTCATGGGCCACGTTGGCGAGAAGGCGCGACTTGGCGGCCGAGGCCTTTTCGGCGCGAAGCTGTCCCGCCTTGGCCCGCGCCGACAGTCGGTCGCGCTCTTCCAGCAGGGAGGCGACGAGCAGGATCGGCAGATATCCGAACAGGATCGTCAGTTGCAGCAGCATGGCGCGTTCGGTCAGATCGCCGATCACCAGACGCCACGGTCCCGCGCCCATGATGAGCGAGCTCAGGGACATCACGGAAATGACCACCAGGGCGGCGGTCGCGCCCAGGACCCTCAGACGGGCCGCGATGACGATGAGCAGGGGCACCATGACGAAGCCCAGGGGCATGTTCACGACGAAGTAGACCGTCACGCAGACCGCGATCAGCAGGCCGAACGTCAGGACCGTCTCGGCCGCGCGCCACGGATTGAACATCGCCCGAACGGCCCGCGCGTCGAGGGCCAGAATGAACGATCCGATCACCGCCAGACCCAGGGCATGCCCGAACCACCAGGTCTGGAAGGTCGGCAGGAACGGCGCGCCGCGCAGCAGGAAGAGGAAGGCCCCGGCGCCCAGTCCGGCGACGACGGGCGCGACGACCGAAGTGCACAGGATGAACCGGCACGCGCCCTCGACGGTGGCCAGGTTCAGCGTGGGGGCGAAGCGCCGGGCCAGGATCACGGCCAGCCCGATCTCCAGCATGTTGATGACGGTGAACCCGACCGACAGGAGCGGGCCATTGCCGGCCAGAAACTCGCCGGCGAGGACCCCGAAGGCCATCAGTCCGCCGAAGGCGAAGTCATAACCGACGCCCCGGCCGCTTCTCAGCCAGACCGCCACGGCGAGGCCGTTGGCCGCCCACAGGGCCGCGACCATGTCGGCCGTGCGGGCCGTCGAGATCGCCACGATGACCAGCAAGGTCACGCCCATAACCGTGAGCATCGGGACCAGCGGCTGGGCGAACAGCGCGGCCGCGGTGGACGTCCGCCCCGGACGCACGACGGCGGCGGCAGACTCTATCGCCTCCACGTCGGTCGCGGTTATCGCGCGGGTATGAGGCATTGAAGGCGACTCTGGGCGGGGAACGAGACCCGACCCTTAACCACCGCTTCCTAATATCCCCTGAAGCAGGATCAGCCGGCCAGAATCGCTGAAAAGCGGCGCACGGCCTCGGCGGGGCCTTGGGGGTGAGACCACACCCCCGCGCTCACCGCCAGGAAATCGGCGCCCGCCGCGACCAGGGGCGCGGCGTTGTCGATTGTGATGCCGCCGATGGCCACCGAGGGAATCTCCATCGTCTCCTGCCAGATGGTCAGGACGTCCGGGTCCGGCCGGTGCGCGGTCTCCTTGGTCGAGGTCGGGTAGAAGGCGCCGAAGGCGACATAGTCGGCCCCCTGCTCTGCCGCCTCCATGCCCAGATGGCGGCTGTCGTGACAGGTCGCGCCGATGATCGCGGTCTTGCCCATGATCCTGCGCGCGGAGGCGACCGAGGCGTCGCTCTGTCCCACATGCACCCCGTCGCAGCCGAGGGCCGAGGCCAGGTCCGGGCGGTCGTTCAGTATGACCGCCACGCCCCGGCCTTGGGCGACCGGCGCCAGCCTGCGAACCGCTGCGGTGATCGCCTCGTCCGTCGCCGGCTTGAGTCGGATCTGCAGCGCCGCGACCGGGCCGGCATCCAGAGCGGCCTCGAGCTGACCGGTGAAGGCTTCCAGGTCGTCGATGACGGGCGGGGTGATCAGATAGAGCTGGCAGGCGGGCGCGGACATTGGCCGCAGGTGCGACGCCCGGGCGCTCGCGTCAACCATTCGCCATTGCGAACGCGTTGCAATCGCCCAAAGACCTGCTATAGCGAACCAATCGCAACTGACGCTCCGGGGCGGCCCTTCCTTGTACGTTTGCAACTGTAACGGTCTGAGACAACGCGACGTGGCGCGCGCGATCGAGGCCGGCGCGACCCGCCCGCGCGAAGTTTTCCAGCGCAATCAATGTGAAGCGCAGTGCGCCAAATGCGTCTGCGAAATGCGCCAGATGATCTCGGAAAGCCGCGAAGCCTTCGCCCTCGCCGCCGAGTAGGCGCGCCGGCCTGCGGGCCAAAATCATTCGCAATATCAATGTCGTGATAAACACTCGCAAGTAATCACTCGCGATTTTCCCGTGCTATGCCACGCATCGACAGGGCCCGGCGGGCCTCTTTGCACAAGCTTGAAGGACAAGATGGCCATGAAGGGCGATCCCGCGATCATCCGCACTCTCAACGCGGTGCTGACCAACGAGCTGACGGCGGTCAACCAGTACTTCCTGCACGCCCGCATGTTTGAAAGCTGGGGCCTGAAGCACCTTGGACAGATCATCTATGACGAGTCGATCGGCGAGATGAAACACGCCGACAAGTTGATCAAACGCATCCTGTTCCTGGATGGCCTGCCCAACCTGCAGGACCTGCACAAGCTCAAGATCGGCGAGACGGCGGTCGAATGCCTCGGCGCCGACCTGCAGCTGGAACTGGGCGGTCGCGACACCGTGGTCGCCGGCGTGGCTCAGGCCGAGGCCGCCTCGGACTTCGTCAGCCGCCAGATCCTGATGGAGATTCTGTCCGACACCGAGGAGCACATCGACTTCCTCGAGGCCCAGTTCAAGCTGATCGAACAGCTGGGCGAGCAGAACTACCTGCAGTCGGCCATGACCGAGATCGCCCCGGACAAGTCCGCCACCGGCAACTGATCTACAGCACCTCGCGACGGCTCAGATGAGCTGTCGCGAGGGCGAGAACGACCAATCCCAGACCACAGCCGAGCCCCAGAGCCGTGTGCACGCGCCAGGCTTCGGTCGCCAGCATGTTGATCGGCATCTGCCAGGGGAAGAACACCCCCTGCTTCGCCGACGTCGCCACGACCGAGAAGAAGGTCCCGCCGATCCCGACCACAAGGGCGGGCACGAAGCTGGCGAAGCGCAGGGCGATCCACAGCTGGATGGCGACCATCAGGATAGAGGCGAGGAAGACCTTGCCCATGGTCGCGGCGTAGAGCCCGACCTCCAGCGGAGCGGTGGGCGTCAGGTCCGGCCTGATCGCCACCGCCAGCATCACCGCGCCCCAGGTCAAAACCAGTGTCAGCAGGCTCATGATCCCGACCACAGCCAGAACCATCACTGCCTTGGCCGCATAGAGCCGCCAGCGCGGCAATGGAAGGCTGCGCAGATGGTCCCACGACTTCGGGCCATGTTCCATGTGGGCGACCAGGGCCGTCAGGGCGGTCACGCTCATCGGCAGCATGAAGAAGGACCAGATGCCGATGGAACTGACCATCCACATCCGCCACGGCTGGGGCTCGGAGCCGCGCAGCACCATGAAGAAGGCGAAGACGGCGATCAGCGAGGGCGCGGCGATGCCCAGCACGGCGGCCAGCGACCGGTTCAGCTTGCGGAGTTCTATGGACAGCATGGCCAGCATCAGACGGTCTCCGGCATACTTGCAGGGTTAGTGGCGGCCGGGGCGGACGCCTCGCGGTAGATGCCTTCGAGCGAACGGGCGCGGGCGCCGATGGCGAACACGGCGACCCCGGCCTCGACCAGGGCCCTGTTCATGGCCGCGACCGCGACGTCGGGATCATCTTCGGGGGACAATCGCAGCGTCAGGCCGTCGTCCGACGATGAGAGGTCCGGATCGAACCGCCTGAGCACGGCCGAGGCGCGGGCCAGGTCATCGACGCGCACGGAGATTTCCGGCGCCAGAGTCGCCCTGATCCGCGCCAGTTCCCCCTCCAGCACCAGCCGGCCCTCGTGGACGATGCCGACATGGGTGGCGATCTGCTCGATCTCGCCCAGCAGGTGGCTGGACAACAAGACCGTCGCGCCCGTCCTTGCCGGCAGGCCCTTGAGGAAGCGCCGCATGTCGGCGATCCCGTCCGGGTCCAGCCCGTTGGTCGGCTCGTCGAGGATCAGCACCGGCGGCGCGCCCAGCATGGCCCGCGCCAGACCGAGCCTTTGACGCATGCCCAGCGAATAGTCCGACACCCGCCGGGCCCCGTTCCCGGTCATGTCGACGACTTCCAGCACCCGCTCGATCTCCGTCGGCGGCAGGCCCAACAGGACCCGCGTGAGGTCCAGATTCTCCCGCCCCGTCAGATTGCCGTAGAAGCCGTGCGCTTCCAGAAGGGCGCCCACCTTTCGCGCCGCCCCGATCCGGTTTCGGCCGACATCGATGCCGCAGATTCGCGCCGATCCCGCGGTCGGCTTGAGCAGGCCCAGCAGCATTTTCAGCGTCGTGGTCTTGCCCGCTCCGTTGCGGCCGAGGAAGCCGTAGACCGCCTGTTCCGGCACGATCATCGACACGGCGTCGACCGCCAGATGCTTGCCGAACCGCCGTGTCAGCCCCTCGGTCTCGATCCCCGCCGCCATCCGCACGCCCCTGCCTCGTTTAAGTCAGATATAAAATTGCGGAGGCCTCATCTTTAAGTCAAGATTAAAGATGAGACAGGAATTCAGCGACGCCATGACCACCCAGGACCTCACCCGTTTTCGCCGAACGTGCGGTCAGTTCCGCTGGCTGGCTGTGTTCATGGTGTTGAGCGTCGGCGGCATCGCCGTGCTCATGGCGCTTGTGGCGCCGGTGGTGCTGTCGATGCGAGGCGACCCTCCTCGTGTTGATCGTTGGCTTCAGGGGCTCGTCTGGGCCTCGCCGCAAGCCTTCTACCTCTTCGCCGTCTGGTCGATCGGGTCGGCTATGGGACAACTCGCCAAGGGCCGCCTGATCCAGCCGACGCTTGCCAAGGCCCTGCGCCACGTCGGCATTGCATTGGGTGTCGGCGGCCTGCTCGCAGTGTTCGGCATCACCAACATCTCACGACTGCTGGGTGGGCATGGGAGTTGGGCCTATTTCAACGTCGCCGAGATGACCTTGGGCATGATCGGCGGCGCCCTGTTCCTGCTCGGCCGCGTGGTGGATCAGGCCGACCGCATCCAGTCCGAGCTGGACGAGATGATCTGATGCCGGTCCGCGTCACCCTCGACCGGCTGATCGTCGCGCGCGGCATCAAGGCGCGCGAGCTGGCCGCAGAGGTCGGTCTCAGCGAGACCCAGTTGTCCCTGTTCCGTTCCGGCAAGGTGAAGGGCATCCGCTTCTCGACTCTGGCCCGCATCTGCGCCGCCCTGAACTGCCGGCCCGGCGACCTGCTGGACTATGACCACGACCCGGCCGATCTGGCCCGCGCCGACAACGACGGGGTCTGAGCCGGAACCGCTCCGCCCGCTGACCATTCCGCTTCTGCCTGGAGGAGCCGCGAATGACAGATCTGGACGAGACCATCGACGACGTGCGCGAGGCCGCCGCCGACTTCCTCAATGCCGGGGACCGCAGCGCGGTTCATGTCACCATCGGTATCGCCGCGACCGTCGGTTTCGCCCTGCTGGCGACGGCCATCGCCACTCGCACCATCCATCCGCACGCGTCTGTCTCGTCCAGACTCCGCGGCGGGGCCGCTCCGATCACGGAACGGCCGCGTGGCGCCTTCAGCCTGATCCTGCCCGCCGTCTTTTCGGCCACCACGTTGTCGGCGGTCCGGGTCTGGAACGCCCCGTCCAACCCCACCCGCACCAGCGCCATGGTTCTGTGGGCCGGCGCCCAGGCGATCAACGCCCTGTGGATCGCCCTGCGCCCCGCCAGCCGGGGCCTGCAGATCGCCGGCGCCATGACCTCCGCCGGCCTCGCCGCCGCCTTCGCCCATGAGGCGCGCAAGCTGGACCCCGGCGCCGGCAAGCTGGCCTCTCCGACGGGCGGCTCGGTCCGCCTGGCCAACCTCCTGGAGCGCAAGACCGCGCCGCGCGACGCGACTGTCCACTAGCCGCTCCAGCTTGCCCTGATCGCGCGCTTCCTCTAGGGATCGCGCCCGATTTCGCGCGCCGTATTGGCAGCGCCCCAACCCCCTGTGATTCCCATGGCGAAAATCAACGGCAACACCATCAAGCCGGGCATGGTCCTGCAACACAACGGCGGCCTGTGGGTCGTGACCAAGGCCAGCCACGTCAAGCCCGGCAAGGGCGGCGCCTTCGCCAACGTCGAGGCCAAGAACCTCGAGACCGGCAACAAGCTGAACGAACGCTTCCGCTCGGAAGACAAGGTCGAGCGCGTCACGCTCGAGCAGAAGGACTTCTCGTACCTGTACGAACAGGGCGACGCCCTGGTCTTCATGGACGACGCCACCTACGAGCAGATCGAACTGCAGAAGACCTGGGTCGGCGAGGATTCGATCCCCTATCTGCAGGACGGCATGAAGGTCGTCATCGAGATGCACGAAGACCGTCCGATCGGCCTGAGCCTGCCCGACCAGGTCACAGTCACGGTCGCCGAGACCGAGCCCACCGTGAAGGGCCAGACGGCCTCTTCGTCCTACAAGCCCGCCATCGCCGACAACGGCGTACGCATCATGATCCCACCGTACATGTCGGCCGGCGAGCGCATCATCGTCGACACGACCACTGGCGAATACGTCCGCCGCGCTGAATAGGTCGTAGTGAGTAGGGCTTGGGGCTTAGTCCCGCCTCCAAGCCCTAAGCCCTAAGCCCTACCCCTTGAACCTTCTCCGTCTGTCCGGGCTCTCGCCTTTGCAGGACACACGGACCAGGAGATTCCACCCATGGCCCTGTCCTCCGCCCTCGTTTCCGTAATGATCGACGCGGTCCGCAAGACCGCCCGGCCGATGCTGCGCGACTTCGGCGAGGTCACCCAGCTGCAGGTCTCGCGCAAGGGCCCGGGCGACTTCGTCACCGCCGCCGACATCAAGGCCGAGGACACCCTCTACGAACTGCTGATGAAGGCCCGCCCCGGCTACGGCTTCCTGGGCGAGGAGCGCGGCATGATCGAGGGGACGGACAAGTCCCACACCTGGGTGGTCGATCCGATCGACGGCACGACCAACTTCATGCACGCCATGCCCCACTTCGCCATCACCGTGGGCCTGCAGCGCTATGCGCCGGACGGCAGCTCGGAGATCGTCGCCGGCGTCACCTACAACCCGATCGCCAACGAGCTGTTCTGGGCCGAGAAGGGCAAGGGCTGCTACCTGAACGACCAGCGCATCCGCGTCTCCGGTCGCCGCGACCTGTCGGAAAGCCTGATCTCCACCGGCCTGCCCTTCATCGGCAAGACCGGCCACGCCCAGTCGATCAAGGACATCCACGCCATCGGCCAGCGGACCGCCGGCATCCGCCGCCTGGGCGCCGCATCGCTGGATTTCGCCTGGGTCGCCTGCGGTCGCTACGACGCTTTCTTCGAGCGCAACCTGAAGCCCTGGGACGTGGCGGCGGGCATCCTGTTCGTCACCGAGGCCGGCGGCCTTGTCACGACGATCGACATCGATGGCGATCCGAAGACGGGCGTCACCATCCTCGCCGCCAACCCCGAACTGCACCCGCAGCTGCGCAAGGTGCTGCAGGCCTCGTAGGTTCACAGGGGCGTCACGCCCCTCCCCTACCGCCGGGGCATGATCTGGTTCATCCTCGCCGGCCTGCTCCTCGTCAGCCCGGTCGCCGCGCAAGACATGCCTCATCCGCTCGTCATCGCCCATCGCGGCGCCTCCGGCGAACGGCCGGAGCACACCCGCGCGGCCTATGAACTGGCCATCGAACAAGGCGCCGACGTCATCGAGCCGGACCTGGTCATGTCCAGCGACGGCGAGCTGATCGTCCGGCACGAGAACGAGATCGGCGGCACGACGAACGTCGCCGACCATCCCGAGTTCGCGAACCGCCGCACGACGAAGACCATCGACGGCGTCCCGACCACCGGCTGGTTCACCGAGGACTTCACCCTGGCCGAGCTGCGCTCCCTGCGCGCACGCGAACGCCTCTCGACCCTGCGTCCCGGCAACACGGCCTGGACCGATGAGACGATCCTGACCTTTCAGGAGGTCATCGACATCGCCCGCGAAGGTTCGACCCGTGCGGGCCACGTCATCGGCGTGGCGCCCGAGCTCAAGCATCCGACCTATTTTGAGCAAACAGGGCTGCCGATGATCGAGCCGTTCGTGGCCGTCCTGCGCGCGAACGCCCTGACGGCCGCCGACAGCCCCATCGTCGTCCAGTGTTTCGAAGTCGGCACGCTGCGAACCCTCGACGATCTGGTCGAGGCACCTCTCGCCCAGCTCATGTCATCCTCCGGCGGCCCCGCCGACCTGCCTGACACTACCTACGCCCGGATGGTCACGCCCGAGGGGCTCGCCGAACTGGCCACCTATGCCGACTGGGCGGCGGTCGAGACGGCCATGATCATCCCCCGCACCCCGGCGGGAGCTGCGGCCACGCCGACCACCCTCATCGCCGATGCCCACGCGGCAGGCCTGAAGGTCATCGTCTGGACCTTCCGCGCCGAGAGCAACTTCGTCCCGACCGACTATCGTGACGACCTGCCCGGCTGGATCCGCCGCTTTTACGAGCTGGGCGTCGATGCCGTGTTCAGCGACTTCCCGGGCGTGGCGGTCGCGGCCAGACCCTAGCGGCCGGCGACCAGTTCCACCTGGATCGTCTCGCCGGTCACGGCCCTCGCCGTCCATTTCGTGCCGACGCCGCCGCGCACGATGGGCGTGCAGAAGGAGCGCGGCGACCAGATCGGTCGGCGCTGGCCGAAACAGACCTCTCCGTTCCGCACGCTCCAGACTCCGCTGCTGGCGCCGCCGCGTCGCCCCCGACCTTCATAGCGACCATGCTCCTGCAGCCACATCCGGGCGGTGCGCCCATCGGGATAGGTGGACAGCAGTGTGTTGCCGAACGCGGGCGCCAGATCGGCGACTCCGGGCTGGGTCTGGGACAGGACGGCGGCGAGGATCAGGGAGAACAGCATTCAGGCGAAACTGTCCCGCCCCCGAACGGTTTCACCCCTCGCGGAACTGCAGCTCGGCCAGACGCGCATAGAGGCCGCCCTTGGCCACCAGTTCGTGGTGGGTGCCCTCTTCGACAGCAACGCCGTCCTCCATCACCACGATCCGGTCGGCCCGCAGGACGGTCGCCAGCCGGTGGGCGATGACGAGCGTCGTGCGACCTTCCATCGCCTGGTCCAAGGCCGCTTGCACCAGACGCTCGTTTTCGGCGTCGAGCGCGCTGGTCGCCTCGTCCAGCAGCAGGATCGGCGCGTCGCGCACGAGCGCCCGCGCGATCGCCAGTCGCTGACGCTGTCCGCCCGACAGGCTCTTGCCGCGCTCGCCCAGAGGCGTGGCGAACCCCTCAGGCAGGGCGTCGATGAAGGTGAGCGCCTGCGCTTCTTCCGCAGCCTTGCGCGCCTCGTCTTCCGAAGCCTCCTCGCGGCCGAAGCGGATGTTCTCCAGCGCCGATCCCGAGAACAGCGGCGCCTCTTGCGACACCCAGGCGAAGCGTCCCCGCACCTCGGCCGGATCGGCGGACCTGACGTCGACGCCGTCCACGCTGACCGCACCCTCCTGAGGGTCGTAGAAGCGCAGCAGAAGGCGGAACACGGTCGACTTGCCCGCTCCCGATGGTCCGACAAGCGCCACGGTCTCGCCCGGCCGCACCGTCAGGTCGAACCCTTTCAGCGCCGGCAGATCGGGCCGTCCCGGATAGGCGAACCGCACTCCGGCCATGGCGACGCGCCCCTCGGGCGGGCTCGGCAGGGCGAGAGGCGCGTCCGGAGCCATGATCGAGGGCACGGCCTTCATCAGCTCGTCGATCCGCTGCATGGCGCCCGACGCCTTCTGCACATCGCCCCAGCTCTCGCCGAGCGCGCCGACGGCGCCCGCTGTGAACACCGACAGCAGCACGAACTGCAGCAAGGCTCCGGGCGTCATCGACCCCCGGATCACGTCCTGCGCCCCCAGCCACAGGACCAGTGTCACCCCGCCGAAGATCACCACGATGACCACGGCCGTCATCCAGGCCCGCGCGCGCATCCGGACGATGGAGACGCCGAACGCTTCCTCGACCACTGCGCCGAACCGCTCGACTGCGCTTTGGACGCGCCCAAAGGCCTGCACCGTCTCGATGGCATCGACGCTCTCGCCGGCAAAGCCGACGGCGTTGGCGAACCGGTCCTGCGACCGCACGGTCAGCTTCCGCACGCTCCGTCCGAACAGGAAGATCGGGGCCATCAGCAGAGGCGCGGTCAGCAGGACCAGTCCCGTCAGCTTGGGGCTGACCACGAACAACAGGGCGACGCCGCCCAGCAGAGTCAGGAAATTCCTCAGCGCGAACGACACCGAGGTCGTCAGCAGGGTCTCGACCAGAGCAATATCGGTCGTCAGTCGGCTCAGTACCTCACCGGTCCGCATCTTCGCGAAGAAGGCGGGATCCAGCGTCAGGATCCGGTCGAACAACGACTTCCTGAGGTCCGCGATCATCCGCTCGCCGGTCTTGGTGACGTAGAAATACCGGACCGCCGTCGCGACGCCCAGGAACACCGCGTTCAGGCCAAGGAACAGGAACCAGCGATTGATGTCGGCGCCGCCGTTCTCGAACCCGTGGTCGATCGCGCCCCGCGCCGTCGCCGTCAGCCCCAGCGACGCCGCCGTCGAGCCCAGCAGCCAGAAGCCGGCGATCAGGGCGTCCAGCCGATGCTGCATCAGATAGGGCAACAACCGTAGCAGGGGCCGGACGTCCTTGCGTTTCTCGCGCCGGGCGCCCGCCTCACCCATCTGTTCGGCCAGGACGGCGCCGGCGCCGGGCCGTCCGACCGCCTCCGTGCTGGAATAGGCGTCAGGGCTCGGCGAAGGGCTGCTCATGCGCGGCTCTTGCCCCGGAACGCCCTGCGGTGTAAACGCCGCCGCTCATTCCCGCCGGGACCTCGGCGGGTTTTCTCATTTTTCACGCACCGACGGTCGGCATCGTCACCGCGTACAGAGACCGGAATACGACCATGAAGGCCGATACCCACCCCGACTACCACTTCATCACCGTCACCCTGACGAACGGCGACACGTACAAGACGCGTTCGACCTACGGCAAAGAGGGCGACACGCTGAACCTGGATATCGATCCTTCGACGCACCCGGCCTGGACCGGTGGCAACCAGCAGATGCTGGACCGCGGCGGTCGCGTTTCGCGCTTCAACAACAAGTTCGGCGGCTTCATCAAGAAGTAGTCTCCAGCGCCACAGCGGTGCGACAAAGACGACACGAAGAGCGCCGGTCACCCGACCGGCGCTTTTTGTTTGTCCGGAACGTCGATAACATGGCCCCGTTCGATACCCGGGCGTGGACACGGGGCTCCACCAGGCGTCGAACCAAGGCGAATGCGACTATGAACCGACGCGAACTCACCCTCGGCGCAGCCGTTTCGGCTTTCGCCGGCTCGGCTGCGGCCCAGACGGCTCCGATGGGCGCCCCGCCCCAGGCCGCGGTCGCCGCGCCGACCAGCCCCTACTATGCCGCCTTCAATGCGCAGCTGGACCGCCTGCCCGCTGGGATCCAGCCTGACGTGCGCGCCTTCTACGAGCTGAACGGCTGGCGTCCGGTGTGGAACGCCGCCCGCCTGCGCGCCCTGAATCAGGCCTCGGCCCGCGCAGAGCGTCATGGCCTGTCGCGTTCCGACTTCTTCGACTTCGTGGGTCTGGCCGCCGATCCCGACAGCGCCGACATCCGCACCACGGCCGCCGCCATCACCTATGCCCGCGTCCTCGCAGAGGGCCGCGTCCGTCCCGAGACGGTCGAGGACCTGTGGGAGATGCAGAAGAACCGCGTCGATCTGCCGGTCGGGCTGAACGACGCCCTGGTCCAGAACAAGATCGTCGAATGGTACGAGGGCCTGGCCCCGACCGACATCGGCTACACCAATCTGTCGGCCGGCTACGTCCGCTATCGCCGAATCATCCGCGAGGGCGGCTGGCCACGCTTCGCGGCCCGCGCGGGCACGATCGAGCCGGGCGCCAGCGACAATCGCGTGCCCGCCATGATCGCCCGTCTCGTGGCCGAGGGCGACCTCTCGGCCGCCGACGGCGCGCGCCTGACGGCACAAGGCCTCGTCTATGGCCCTGAACTGCAGACCGCGATGCGCGGCTTCCAGGCCCGTCACGGTCTGGCCGCCGACGGCCGCATCGGCGCCGGCACCCAGAGCTCGCTGGGCGCCTCGGCCGAGGACCGCGCCCGTCAGATCGCCCTGAACCTGGAACGTCGCCGCTGGCTGAAGCGCGACCTGAATCCCGAGCGGATCGAGGTCAACACCGCCGCCGCCATCATGGTCTACTGGAAGGACGGCCGGCCGGTTCACTCCAACCGCGTCGTCTGCGGCGCCCCGGCGACCCAGACGCCGAGCCTCGAAAAGCCCTTCGCTTCGGTCGTCGCCAACCCACCCTGGTATGTGCCCGCCGGCATCGCCCGTCGCGAGATCCTGCCCCGCGGACCCGGCTATCTGGCCAGCCAGAATATGTATGTCTCCAACGGCACGGTCATCCAGCGCGCCGGGCCGACCGCGGCTCTGGGCTATGTGAAGTTCGAACTGCGCGACAGCTACGCCATCTTCCTGCACGACACCCCGTCGAAGGCCGCCTTCAACCTGTCGATGCGCCAGCGCTCGCACGGCTGCGTCCGCGTCCAGAACGCGGTCGAGTTCGCCCGCATCCTGCTGACGCCCGATCCGGTGCTATTGGGTGAGTTCGACGACGCCCAGGTCAGCCGCGACACGCGCCGCATCCAGACGGGCCGCGAGATCACCGTGCGCCTGCTCTACTGGACCGCCTTCGTCGACGGCCAGGGCCGCGTGGCCTTCCGCGAGGACGTCTACCGCCGCGACCAGAAGCTGGCCGAAGCCCTCGGCATCGCCGTCAGCCTGCCGGTCGTGGTCGATGACGGCGCCACCGTCGCCAACGACGTCGGGCCGTAGAAACTCTTCCCTCTTCCGGCGGGAGAGGGAGGTTAGGCCCTGAACGCCGCTTCCAGCATGCCCAGCTGGCTCAGCACAGGATTCGCATCCGGCTCTGGCGCCGCATCCAGATACATCCGCTTGTCCAGATACAGCACACGGTCGTGCAGCTTCTCGGCCCGGACCAGGTATTCGACCAGGGCGATCGGCATCTCGGCATGGCTCGGTTCGCCGTCGATCTTGCGTTCGTTTAGGCGATAGCGCGGTTCGCACGCGGCCTCAGGCGCCATGTCGCCCTCGCGCACCGCGCGCTGGACCAGCAGCCAGGACGCCACCTGCATCAGGCGGGTCGTCAGCTTCATGCTTTCCGCGGCGTAGGCCAGGGCGGCCGAACGCGACAGCAGCTTGGATTCCCGACGGCCGTCGCCGTCCAGATAAGCTGCGGTCTCCTCGACCAGGTCCATGCCTTCCTGGAAGGTGCGCTCGAACAGTTCGGAGCGCGCAAAATCGCGGATCTCTCCGGCGCGTGACGCGGTGTTCGGCGCGGAATTCTCGTCGCCCATCAACTCAACCATACTCATAGTGATCCGGAACGTCCGCTGGTCCATCGGGCCGGAACGGCGCCGCAGGCCGTCCGCCTGCAACCGGCATGCCACGGAATGGGTCTCTGCGGAACCGCATCAGTTCCCGAAGTTGAACAGGGCGTCGGCGGCGGACTTCTTGGCGGCCTTGCCGGCGATGGCCGCGCGCGCCCGCGCGATCTCGGCCTCCAGCGCCTCTATGCGCTCGCCCAGTTCATCGACCGAATACAGGTCGAGATCCTCGCGACCGAGGGCCGCCATGGCCGCCCCGCGTTGCGGACGCGGTTCCAGATCCTCAAACGTCATCGTCGCCTCCTTGGCCAGAACCCCGAAGAAGCCCATTTACGCTCCCGGACACGGACGATTGCAAGGCTTGGACGGATATGCGGGTCATAGAGATCGACGGCGGCTCAGGCCCGGCAGAGGCGTTGCGCCTCTCCGAACGGCCCGATCCGGAGGCCGGAGAGGGTGAAATCCGCATCCGGGTGCGCGCCGCAGGGGTCAATCGCCCCGACCTGCTCCAGCGGGCCGGCGGCTACCCTCCCCCGCCCGGCGCGTCCGACATCATGGGGCTGGAGGTCGCCGGCGAGGTCGATCAGGTCGGTCACGGCGTATCCCGCTGGCGGGTCGGCGACCGGGTCTGCGCCCTTCTGGGAGGCGGAGGTTATGCCGACCATGTCGTCGTCGATGCGCGCCACGCCCTGCCGATCCCCGACGGTCTCGACTTCGTCCAGGCCGCCGCCCTGCCCGAAACGGTCTTCACCGTCTTCGCCAATGTGTTCGAGGCCGGCAGGTTGAAGGCCGGGGAGACCCTGCTGATTCACGGCGCCACATCGGGTATCGGCGTGACCGCGATCCAGATGGCGAAGGCGGCCGGCGCCCGCGTCATCGCCACGTCGCGGGGCGCGGCGAAGACCGGGGCCGCGCTCGCTCTCGGGGCCGACGTCAGTCTCGACGCTTCGGAAGGCGATCTCGAGTCCGCGATCCGGGACGCGGGCGGCGCTGACGTCATCCTCGACATGGTCGGAGCGGCCTATGCGGAGGCCAATCTGAACGCCTTGAAGCCAGGCGGACGCTGGGTCGTGATCGCGACCCTCAGCGGCGCGCTCGCCCAGGTCGATCTGATGCGGATCATGATGAAACAGGCGACCCTGACCGGATCGACCCTGCGTCGTCGTTCGGCCGACGAAAAGGCCCGCCTGGCCGCCGCCGTCGAGCAGACCGTCTGGCCCTGGGTCGCGTCCGGCGCGGTCCGTCCGCCGGTCGAGGCGACCTTCCCCCTGGCCGAAACGAAACTCGCCCACCTCCGGCTGGAGGCGGGCGAGCATGTCGGCAAGATCGTTCTGACCGTCGGCTAGAGTCGCGAGCCGCTTACCAGCGACCGCCGCCCCGGGCCGGACGCATCGAGGAGATGCGGTCGTTGTAGCCCGTGTTGCCGAGGTTGCGGACGCTGTTCGTCACGATCTGGCACTGACCGCGATAGTAGGCGTCGGTGCAGACCTCCCAGGCCCCGCTCAGCTCGATCGAGCTGATCTGGTCGTTCAGGCCCGAGCTGTTCAGGTTCGGAACCTCGCTGCGGAACGTCTGCGAGTAGCCGCGGTAGTTGCTGTCGGCATAGACGGTGATGCCGCTGCGGCCATTGTTTCCGCCCCAACCGCCGCCGTTGTTGCCGCCGTTGCCCCAGCCGCCACCGTTGTTGCCGCCGTTGCCCCAGCCACCGCCGTTGTTGCCACCGTTGCCCCAACCGCCGCCGTTGTTGCCGCCGTTACCCCAGCCGCCACCGTTGTTGCCGCCGCGATCTTCGTACTCGCCGCGAACATTGTAGCAGACCAGCAGGCCGTTATCGTTGCCGATGTCGCTGGACGTGCACCGCGCTAGCTCGATCGACGAACCGCGAACATTGCCGCGCGCGTCGCGGCAGTCGGCATAGAGGCGGCCCTGGTTCACATAGGAGCCCGAGCAGCTGTCGGCATAGCTGCCGCGCGGCGCGACGCGCTGGGGTCCGCTGCCGTCGTCCATCGAGGGCGCGCGTTCCTGGGTGCCGCCGGCCAGCATGGCCAGAGCCGCAAGAGATGTGAGTGCGATAGACATGAGCTTCCTCCTTGGTGGTTCCTAAGGCCGCTGAACGCGTCCGATATGACAGTGTTCAACTTCCAGCATGAACCGTTGCTGTATGGCGCCGACAGACGACGTTTTCTTTTGCTCCGAACAAGCCTATATCAAATCATCAGCGCCCGGCCGAAAGGTCGGGCGCCGTCGTATCCAGAGCCCGGGAACGCCGGGCCCCTCATTTCCGGGACTGCCCCCATGACCGACATCCTGATGCCCAAGGCCACCGCGGTCTGGCTTGTGGACAACACCTCGCTGACCTTCGAACAGATCGCCGACTTCTGCGGCCTGCATCCGCTGGAAGTGCGCGGTATTGCCGACGGCGACGTGGCACGCGACATCCGCGGCGTCGATCCGATCACCGGCGGCCAGCTGGACCGCGCCGAGCTGGACAAGGCCCAGGACAACGAAGCCTACCGCATGAAGGCCATCGTCAGCCGCCACGCCGAGCTGCTGAAGACCCACAAACCGGCCCCGAAATACACCCCGGTCTCGCGCCGTCAGGACCGTCCGGACGCCATTATGTGGTTCGTCAAGAACCACCCCGAGGTCACCGACGCCCAGATCGCCAAACTGCTGGGCACCACCAAGTCGACGATCGACAGCGTGCGCAACCGCACCCACTGGAACAGCCCCAACATCAAGCCGGTCGATCCGGTGACGCTCGGCCTCGTCGGCCAGCTGGTGCTGGACGAACTGGTCTCCAAGGCCGCCGACAAGAAGAACCGCGACGACGCGAAGAAGGGCGGCGCCGCCCTTCAGCCCATCGAGGCCGAACCCGCCGAGCCGGAGTTCGTCCCCGAAGAACGCGAACGCCGCACCGCCGAGCCGACGGCGGCATCGGTGTTCGGGACATCGAACGACTGATCCCTACCCCAAGACCCGCGCTCAAGCAGCGAGCGACCGCGTCGCGAGCGTAGCGCCCAAAGAAAGTCGGCCCCGGGATCGCTCCCGGGGCCGTTCGTTTTCTGGATGGAGACCGGGGCTAGCCTGCCCTGGCCTCCAGACTTGTGATTTCCTCCTTGAGCCGGAGCTTCCTTCGCTTGAGCTCCCTGACCTGCAGCGGATCCACGGACGGCCGTCCCACCTCCTGCCGGATGGTGTCATCCAGCTGGCGGTGACGATTTCCCAGTTCGCGGATACGAGCTTCGATGGTCATGGCTTGCGCCTCCATGTCTAAGGGACCACACAGTGAGCGCCCGGAAATCGGGTCTGTGAAATCACGGTTCGGTGACGTCAACAGATCCTTAAAATCGTCCGGACCCGACGGAGCCTGGCCCCCAACTTGGACCATGATGTGAACGTAGCCGTACGGAACCCGCCGACCCGTCTCGTGGTCGGAATCTCCGGCGCATCGGGGGTGATTTACGGAATCCGGGTGCTGGACGCGCTGAAGGACCTCGGCGTCGAGAGCCATCTGGTCGTCACCCGCGCCGCATTGCTCACATTGTCGCAGGAGACCGATTTCTCCGCCGACGACCTGACCGGCCGCGCCTCCGTCGTTCACAAGCTCGCCGATGTCGGCGCCTCGATCGCCTCGGGCTCGTTCAGGTCCCTGGGCATGATCGTCGCCCCCTGCTCCGTCCGCACCATGAGCGAGATCGCCACCGGCGTGACCTCGACCCTGCTCACCCGCGCCGCCGACGTGGTTCTGAAGGAACGCCGCCCTCTGGTGTTGATGGTGCGCGAGACGCCCTTCCACCTCGGCCATCTTCGCACGATGACGGCACTGGCCGAGATGGGCGCGACAATCGCCCCGCCCCTGCCCGCCTTCTACGCCAGGCCCGGGTCGATCGACGAGATGGTCGATCAATCCGTCGGCCGCGCCCTGGACCTGTTCGGCCTCGACTGGGCTCCCGTGAAGCGCTGGACCGGGCTCAAGGGCGCGACTTCCGAATGAGCGAGGCGGCTCAAGCAGCGAGCGCTCGCGCCGCGAATGGTAGCCCGCAGGAGAGCCCGTTCTGGGACTGGGCGCTGAAGGCCTATGCCGCGCCCGGCGTGCAGGAGGCCTGCCTTCAGCTTCAGGACGGCGTAGGCCAGAACGTGCCCCTGCTTCTGTGGGCCGGCTGGACCGCCGCGACGGGCCGCGCGCTCGACGAGGACTCCGTCGAAGGGGCCTGCGACTGCGCCCGCGCCTGGGACGCCGCCGCTGTCACGCCCTTGCGGACCCTGCGCCGCACCTTGAAGGGCGCGAACCCCGATATCGACAATGCGGCCCGCGAGAGCCTGCGCGAGGCGGTGAAGGCCGTCGAACTGGCCGCCGAACGCCATCTGATGGCCGGTCTGGAGGCTCTCGCCCCCGCCCCGTCCGGCCCGCCGAGGCCCGCCATCGAGGCCCTTGTCGCCGTCGCCCGCGTCTGGAGCCGCGTCGTGCCGCGCCCGGGCCTCACGACACTCGCCGAACGCCTTCCGGCCTGACCCGGCCTCGGGTATAAGCCCGCCTTCGCGGGGACCGCATGAACGACGACCAACCCTTCCTGACCGACGACGAGATCGCCCTGCATGCAGAGGTGAAGCTCCTGCGTCTCGAGCACGCCGACCTCGATGCCTCCATCGAGGCCCTGTCGCACATGCCGATCCCGGACCAGCTCCTGATCGCCCGGCTGAAGCGCAAGAAGCTGTTGCTGCGCGACGAGATCGTGAAGATCGAGAGCCGGATTCTCCCCGACATCATCGCCTAGCTGACCCCGTCCCCCTTGGCAGAGGGGGACACGTTGGACTCTGTCTGTCCGAGTCCAGAGAGTGCATCGCCTTAGACTCAGCCTGCGCATTGCCGCATAAGAAGTTGTTTTTACGAACTATCTTCTGCGTTTGCGAACCCACATCGCCGCATCCGCCTCGGCCAGCCAGGTCTCGACATCCGCCTGCCCGGCGAAGGCCCGCACGCCGAACGAGCCGCCCAACGGCGCCGCCGACCCATCCCAGCTGAATTCCGCCCCTTCAAGCGCCGCCTTCAGCCCGGCGGCCTTCTCCTTGCCGGCATCCATGTCGGCGTTGAGCAGCAGTACGGCGAACTCGTCACCGCCCAGCCGCCCGACGGCGTCGGTCGCCCGCACATTCTCCACCAGCAGTTCCGCGACCCTGACCAGAGCCGCATCCCCTGCCGCATGGCCCAGGCTGTCATTGACCGCCTTGAACCCGTCGAGGTCCAGATACAGCAGCACCGCCGGGACCTTGTAGCGGGTGCAGTAGGCCATGGTCCGCGTCATCGCCGCCACGAAGCCGCGCCGGTTCAGAACAGGCGTCAGGACGTCATGCTCCGCCGCCGCCTCGGCTGCCTCGGCGCGCGCGGTCAGGACCGCCACCTCGGCGCGCAGCCGGGCGATCTCCGCCTGGGGATCGGCGATCGGGTCGATATTCGGCGCGTCGGTCACGTCGAGAGGCCACTCCGGGCGCGACTCAATGCGTGCGCCGCCTGCCCCCAAGCTAACGCCCTTGGTTGCGGGCGCAACGCGCGTGCTGTAACCGGCCGCTTTCCTCGCGAGAGCTGACACAGCATGGCGACGACGACCCCGCCGGTGGCGATCATCATGGGCAGCCGCTCGGACTGGCCCACCATGAAGCACGCGGCAGACATGCTCGACCGTCTGGGCGTCGGCTGGGATGCCCGCGTCGTCTCTGCTCACCGTACGCCCCAGCGCCTGGTCGAGTTCTCGACCGGGGCCAAGGCGGCCGGCTTCAAGGTCATTATCGCCGGCGCCGGCGGGGCCGCCCACCTGCCCGGCATGGCCGCCTCGATGACGCCGCTGCCGGTGCTGGGGGTCCCGGTCCAGTCCAAGGCGCTCAAGGGGCTCGATAGCCTCCTCTCCATCGTCCAGATGCCCGGCGGCGTCCCCGTCGCCACCTTGGCCATCGGCGAGGCGGGCGCGAAGAACGCCGGAATCCTCGCCGCCCAGATCCTGGCCCTGAACGACGCGGTCCTCGCCGGTCGCCTCGACGACTTCCGCGAGGCCCAGACCGACTCGGTCCACGAGAGCGTCGAAGACTGATCTTGTCCCTTCCTCCTCCCCTCGCGCCCGGCTCGACCATCGGCATCCTCGGCGGCGGCCAGCTGGGCCGGATGCTGTCGCAGGCCGCCTCGCGCCTCGGCTTCGACGTGGTCATTCTCGACCCTGAGGAGAACAGCCCCGCCGGTCGCGTCTCGCGCGGCCAGATCGTCGCGGCCTATGACGACCCGACGGCCCTGAACGTCTTCGGTCGCGTCTGCGACGTGGTCACCTTCGAGTTCGAGAACGTCCCCGCCGCCTCTGTCGAGCGCCTGGCCGAAGCCGGCGCCCTCGTCGCGCCCGGCCCGACGGCTCTCGCGGTCGCCCAGGACCGGGTCGACGAAAAGACCTTCCTCAACGCCGTCGGCGCGACCACGGTCGAGTTCGTCGCCGTCGACAGCCTCGACGACCTGACCGCCGCCCTGGAGCAACTCGGCACGCCCGCCCTGCTCAAGACCCGCCGCGACGGCTACGACGGCAAGGGCCAGGTCTGGATCAAGTCGGCGAAGCAGGCCGGGGCGGCGCTGGCCGAACTCGGCGGTCGCCCGGCCATTCTTGAGGCCAAAGCCGCCTTCACCCGCGAGCTATCGATCATCGCCGCCAGAGGCCGTGACGGCGCCGTCGCCGTCTATCCGCTGGGCGAGAACAGGCACGCGGGCGGCGTCCTGCGCACCACCAACGCACCCGCCAAGATCGACGCCGGGACGGAAAAGCGGGCGAAGGCTATCGCCAACGCCATCCTCGACGGTCTCGCCTACGTCGGCGTCATCGGCATCGAGCTGTTCGATCTCGGGAATGGCGAGTTGCTGGTCAACGAGATCGCCCCTCGGGTCCACAATACGGGCCACTGGACCCAGGACGGCTGTGTCTGCGACCAGTTCGAACAGCACATCCGCGCCGTCGCCGGCTGGCCGTTGGGCCCCACCAAGGCCCACGCCCAGGTCGAGATGACCAATCTGCTGGGCGATGAGGTTGAGCAGTGGTCGAAACTCGCCGCCAGGCCCGACCACCGCCTCCACCTCTACGGCAAGGCCGAAGCCCGCCCGGGCCGCAAGATGGCGCATGTGAACAGAGTGCGGCCTCTCGCCTGACTTGCGCCGCACCGGCGGTATGCGAAACTCGGCCCATGACCCTTCAGACTCTCATCCCGATCCTGTTCCTCGGCCTTGCCGCCGTGCTCTTCCTGACGCCGGAAATCCGGAAGCACCGCCTGGCCAAGGTCGGGGCGGCCGTGGCGCTGCTGGGCGTGCTTGTCGTGATCTCTTATAATTTCGGCACACAGGCTGGCCGGGACGCCGCGCTGCGAGACAACCGGGCCGACGCCCGCGCAGCCGCCGAGGCCGCCAAACTCTAGGTCCTCTGCGGATATCTCAGCCGGCTCAGCATCTCGGTGATCTTGCGCACCGGGGCGTCGAAGTCCTTGCCCGCCTTCCATTTCTCGAAGGTCATGACGTTCTCGATCCGCGCCGCGACGAAGGCGTCCGACGCGTCCCTGCCGTTGAACAGACGCAGGGTCATCGCCGGGATCAGGATGCCCGACAGGATGGTTCGCTTCGAATAGTGGTTCCAGTCGGTCGCCGTATCCCCGGCCCAGCGCCACAAGCCGTCCGCCGTCGCCCAGGTCAGGCTCAGCGCCAGATCGGCATTGGTCGGCAGGGCCATGAAGCCCGCCGCCCGCTTTTCGGCCTCCGGATGGGCCATGGCGACCTCCAGCCGCGTCTCCAGCGCCCGGGCGATTCGCTCCCGAATCTTCAGACCCGCCGGATCGCCCAGTTCAGCCAGCGCCTCAGCGTCATGGCGACGCCACAGCAGGGCCGCCAGATCGCGCGGCCCGTTGGGCAGCAACAGCTCCTGATCGCCGTCGCTCAACCCGTTCGCGGCGCAGGCGTCGCGCACCAGTCGCGCGTTCCAGCCCAGGCGTGGAGCCCGTTCCAGCGCCGAATCGAGCACCGACTGCTCCATCCGGTCGGCCCAATCCGGTTCGTTGGCGCCTTCAGGTGCGTTCGACAGGTGCGGCGTCTCGGTCATTTCGCCATGATACGCCCGTCACAGCGGGATCGCGAGCGTCACGGAAGCGCTGTGACGATCTGGACAGGGGGCGAGGCTTGGTGTATCCGCACGCCTTCGCTCGCCGGGCTGTTGTCCGCGGGAACCGATTTTATTTGTCTGCCCGCCTCTCAAGGACGCGGCGGGCGGCCAAAGGAGAGTTCAACCTGGTACAGATTTTCGTTCGCGATAATAACGTCGATCAAGCGCTCAAAGCCCTCAAGAAGAAGATGCAACGCGAAGGCAGCTTCCGTGAAATGAAGCGCCACGTGCACTACGAGAAGCCCTCGGAGAAGCGCGCCCGCCAGAAGGCCGAGGCCGTTCGTCGCGCCCGCAAGCTGGCTCGCAAGCGCATGCAGCGCGAAGGCCTGCTGCCGCCTCCGAAGCCCCGCGTCCCGCGCGCCTAGGGCCGCGACGCAGGTAAAGATTCAAAGGCCGCTCCTCACGGGGCGGCCTTTTTGATTCCTGGTCGATGTTCTCCCTCCCCTGCGGGGGAGGGTGGTCGGAGCGCAGCGGAGACCGGGTGGGGGCGGCAAGGCAAGGCGCCAGAGATTTGCATCTGGATCGCCGGCCGTTCCCACCCCGTCGCTACGCGACGACCCTCCCCCGAGGGGGAGGGAAAAGCCTGACTTTTACCGCCCGCCGCCGCTGATCGCCTGGCCGAAGCTCTTCCAGCTCAGTTTCACGTCCGACAGAGCGCCCGCCCGGAACGCGCGCCCGGCCAGCCACACCATCAGCAGGGCCACCGCGAACATCCCCGCCATCGTGCCGATGATCTCGATCAGCGGCGGCCCTGACGGCGCCCGCGCGCTCATCAGGAAGGGGGTAAAGAAGGGCACCCAGGACAGGAACTTCACCGCCGGCGCGTCGGGGTTCACCAGCGCCATCTGGACGACCAGCAGGGGCACGACCAGCACCATCATGATCGGCCCCATCAGGGTCTGGGCGTCGCGCGGCGTCTCGCAGAAGGCGCCGATGGCCGCGAACAGCACCGCGTACATCAGGTAGCCGCCGACGATGTAGCCGATGAAGTAGAAGATCAGCCCGTTGGTCATCAGAACCGCGGCCACGTCTCCGGCCACCGACGGCGCCGCCGTGATGAGGCCGACGGCCCCGATCCCGCCCCAGACGACCAGCACCGACAGGGTCAGCATCGCCACCCCCAGCACCTTGCCCGTCAGGATTTCGGTCGCCGAGGCCGACGACAACAGGACCTCGAGGATCTTGTTCGACTTCTCTTCCATCACGCTGTTCAGCAGGATCGAGGCGCCGGTGATGATCAGCGACCACAGGATGAAGCTGAAGGCCAGGCCGATGATGCCGGGCAGGCGGTCCTTGAACGACACCTCCCCTCCTCCGGCGGACCGGGGCGAGAAGACGTTGATCTCAGGCCTGAAGGCGTCGACCCGCTCGACCACGGCCCGGTCGATCCCGGCTTCGCGCAGGACGGTGTCGCGGTTCTCGTCGCGCAGGGCGCGGCGCACGAAGTCCTCGACCGTGTCGTCGGTCGCCCGTGCAGCCCAGACCCTGGCCGCCGGCCCCTCGGGTGTGCGGGTCAGGAAGACGACGGCGTCCAGCCGCTGTTCCTTGGGCGTCTCGTCGGTCAGATAGCGACGCACGATCGCGTCCTGGGCCGCGCCGGGCGTGGCGGCGGACAGGTCGGCGGGCGCATCGACGAACCGCATCCGCGACCGGGTCATCGAAGCGATCGCGCTTTCGGCGGCCCCGGGAGGCGCTCCCGACGATTTCGCGGCCTTCTCGGCGGCTTCACGGGCGCGTTCGGCCTGACGTTGGGCGTCCGAATCGAGGACGTTCTTCACGGCAGCGGCCAGACCGGTGGCGGCCGGGCCTTCCTCGATCAGGACGACGGCGCGCACGGGATCGGCGCCCCGCATCAGCAGGGGCACGGCCCCGCCGAGCACGGCGAACAGCGGGAAGGCCAGCAGCGACAGCCAGAAGCCGACCGTCTTGGCGTAGGCCAGGAACTCGCGCTGGGCGATCAACAGGATACGGTTCATTGGACGGCCTCCGACTTGGCGGCAGGTCGGGCCACGCTCTGGTCCTGATCGGGATGATCGCCGGTCAGGTCGATAAAGGCGTCATGCAGGGTCGGCTCCTTGAGCTCGAATCTGCGCACATCGAGGCCGCTGATGAAGGCGGTCTTCAGCGCCTCCTGCCCGCCCGCGCCGCTGGCCAGCGCGCCCTTCAGCACACGCACGCCGCCTTGATCCGACACCACCTCGACCCCGGTCACGCCCGGCAGGGCCGCCACGGCCTCGGCCGAAATTTCACCTTCCAGCTCGAGGAAGCGTCGCGAGGTCGCCCGCGCCTCGGTCACCGTGCCGTCAAAGGCCTTCCGGCCGCGCGCCATCAGCACGACCTGGTCGCACAGTCGCTCGGCGTGCTGCATCACGTGAGTGGAGAACAGCACCGTCGCCCCGTTGGCGGCCAGATCGCGGATCACCGTCTCCAGCCCCTGCTGGTTGACCGGATCGAGGCCGCTGAACGGCTCGTCCAGGATCACGAACTCCGGCCGGTGCACGATCGAGGCGATCAACTGGACCTTCTGGGCCATCCCCTTGGACAGCTCCTTCATCTTCTTTTTCTGCGACGCGCCCAGCCCTTGGGCGATCAGCATCTCGCGCGCACGGCGCTTGCCCTCGCTGGCCGGCAGGCCCTTCAGCGAGCCGAAGAAGGCGATCGCCTCGACCGGGGTCATCTTCTTGTAGAGGCCGCGCTCCTCGGGGAGGAAGCCGATCCGGTCGCGCACCTTGCGCCCGTCGGACGCGCCGAGAATATCGATGGTTCCAGCCGAGGCCGACTGCAGACCCAGGATCATGCGGATGGTCGAGGTCTTGCCCGCGCCGTTCGGACCCAGGAAGCCGCAGATGGCCCCCTTCTGAACCTGGAAACTCAGGTCCTTCACCGCCTGAAAATCGCCGTAGCGCTTGCTCACGCCGTCGAGCGTCAAGGCCGCCATACTCATCCCCCGGTCAAACTACAGACCTAGGGGTAGCAAAGGACGCTTTACATGCAAACCGTATTCGGCGTCGCGGCGATCAATCAGCCGAAAGCGGGATCCGGGACCACGACCAGGAAGGTCTCGCCGACGACGCGCGACGGGTTCACCTGCGCACCGCCCCGACGGACCTCGAAATGCAGGTGCGGGCCGGTGGAATAGCCGGTCGAGCCAACGAGGCCGATCCGCTCGCCCGCGAGCACCCGGTCGCCGGACGCCACGTCGATGCGGCTCAGGTGAGCGTACATCGTGGTCATGCCGTTCGGGTGGCGCATCTCGATGAAGTTGCCGTAGCCCTCGGGCTGGTGGCCGATGCGGACGATCTCGCCCTCGGCGGCCGAGTAGACCGACGTGCCCTGCGGCGCGGCGATGTCGACGCCCTTGTGCATCCGGGCGCCCGGCTCGCCGCCCAGGCGGCGCATGCCGAAGCGGGAGTTGATGGCGAAACCGCGCACCGGCTCCTCGAACGTCATCGGGCGCGTCAGAGGACCCGCCGGCTCGGCCACGGCCATGACGGGCGGCAGCTCCGGCAGGGCGAAGGTCTGGATGCGGGGTTCCGGGTCCGCGGGCGCCATGGCCATGGCCATGACGGCGACGCCCATGAGGGCGGCGGTCTGGCCGGAGTGGGTCAGGAAGGCACGGGCGGTCGGAAACAGTCGGCGCATGAAGTCGTCGGCTCGGTGGCGCTTTTCGAAAGCAATGGACGCCAGTGGGCGCGGGTCCAGGACCGGCGCGCGCTTCGGCGAACGGCCGTATTAACAATTCATGGGGCGACTTTGGGGCGGGGATAACGACAGGGCGTCGCACCCCGGGAACGCGCGCAAACGAAAAGCGCGCCGGCCGCGGGGCCGACGCGCTTCGCGATGGGTCCGTGTGCTGTCGCCTAGAGCGGCAGGGTCACGGTGATGCCGCCCATATGGCTGTCGGCGTGATCGCCGAAGCGACCGCGATAGCCGATCTCGACCTCGAACGGACCCAGGTCGCCGCTCAGCCCGGCCGAGGCCAGGACCGAGCCGCCGAACGGGTCATCGAAGCCGCGCGACAGCACCTGGGCCGGGTTGCCGGCGATGCCGACGCGCACGGCGTCCGAACTGTCATCCAGGCTGTCGCGATAGCCGCCCTCCACGAAGACGGCGAAGCCGCCCATGTCGCCCTCGGCCCGCAGAGCGACCTCGGCGGTGACGCCCGTCACCGAACGGTCGCGGTACTCATAGGAGGCCGCGGCGCCCTGTTCGTAGTAGCCATCGACGTCCGAGTTCGCCCAGGTCACGGCCACGCGCGGCGAGACGGCGATGCCGCCGGCGTCGAACCACATCCCGCCCTGCGCGCGGGCCCCGGCGCTCGTGCCCCGCGTCTCGCCGATCTGAACGATGGGCGCCAGGGCGCTGATCCGCTTGATGTCATCGTAATCGTCGCTGGCGATGCCGCCGGCGACGTTCAGGAACATCGAGCCCGAACGCCAGCCTGCGTAGGCGTCCACGGCCAGGGTCTGCAGACTGAAGCTGGTCGGTCCCGACGTGACATCCGCGTCGCGCCAGCTGCCCGCCAGGCCGAAGCGCCAGGTCTCGGTCCCGGACTCCATGCGCATCTCTGCGCCGACGCCGTCGGACTCGGCCGAAGCGACCGTACCGCGCGCGTCCGTCTCGGAGCGATCATAGAGGCCGCCGACCGAGATCGAGGTCCCGGCTTCCCACGGCGCATGGCCCGACAACCTGGCGCTGGAGGCGTCCAGCGCGTCCTCGCGGTGCCGATAGGCCGTCTCGCCCTGCAGGGTCGAACCGGCCGCGCGGTCGCCGTAGTAGAGGTAGTCGCTGGCTAGGGTCGCGATCAGCCGGTGACCGGCGGCGGTCGGGTGGACGCCGTCGAAGTAGAGATAGCTGTCCGGATTGGCGCAGACGGTGACCCCGTTGAAACAGGAGTCGGTCACGTTGGTGAGGCCGAACAGACCCGGGTTGGCCGCCAGGGTGTCCGAGACCTTGGCGAGGTCGAACAGGATGATGTTCGTGCCGGGCCGCGCGGCGGCGGTGGTCATCAGGGCCGCCTGCAGGCCGCTGTTGAATGTCGAGCCTGCGTAGTCGGCCAGGGGCGAGGCCGGCGAGGTGCGGAACTGGGGCGTGATGCCCAGCCGCGGCAGGTTGGTCACCAGGATCGTCCCCGCTCCGCGGCCGGCGATGTCATTGACCAGGAAATTCATGTCCGCCACCGCAGCGGTCAGAGTCGGCGTGAGCGCGGCTGTCGGACTGGTGCTCGCACCAGCGGCCGGCAGGGCCTGGAAGATGTTGTTGGCGCCGCCGAGAACGCTGACCAGATCGTTCGGGCCGAACACGCCGCCACGGGCGAGGTAGGTCGTCAGCTGCTGGCGCATCCCGGGCGGGAAGGCGACGTTGTTGTCGGTCCGCGACCCGCCGTAGGCCAGGTTGATGCTGCCGGTCACGGCGCCGTTGAAGTTGACGGCATTGAAGCCAAGCAGTTCGGTGAACACCCGCCCGTTGGAGAACCGGCCCTGGAAATAGGGCGGCGACGGCGGCTGGGTCCCGCCCGAGGCGAGGTACAGGTTGCCGTTGTCGCTCAGCGAGTCGCCCAGCACGACCAGACGGCCATAGGTCTGGGCCGAGGCGGCGGTGGCGAGCGCGGCGGATGCGGCGAGCGTCAGCGCAGCGAGGGCTGCGCCGCGAAGATTGCGTGACATGGTCTTCCTCCCGTCGGTCGATTGAGCACGACCGTTACGCGACAGTCTGCGCCCGTTTCGGGAGAGCGCAAGATGCCGCCGGGGAAGCTTCTAGTGGAGCAGGCGGAAACGCAGCGTTCCGGCCACAGTCTTCAGCACCCGCAGCGCCTGGGGGTCGTAGTCGCGGTCCACGTCGGTGATGACGTAGCCGGTGCGTTCGTCGGTCTTCAGATGCTGGCCGAGGATGTTCAGGCCCGCCGCCGACAGTTCGCGGTTCAGCTCCGCCATGACGCCCGGCTGGTTCCTGTGGATGTGCAGGATGCGGTGTCCGCCCGAGACCTCGGTCAGTTGAACGTTCGGCAGGTTGACGCAGAAGGTGGTGTCGCCGCGATTGAGGTAGCCCAGCAGACGCTCGGCCGCGAACTCGGCGATGGCCTCCTGCGCCTCCTCGGTCGAGCCGCCGATGTGCGGGGTCAGGATGACGTTCTTCAGCCCCATCAGCGGGCTGTCGAACGGGTCGGCGTTGGTGCGCGGCTCCTCCGGGAAGACGTCCAGGGCCGCACCGCCGATCCGTCCCGAGCCAATCGCCTGGGCCAGGGCGCCGACGTTGACGACATGGCCGCGCGACAGGTTCAGGAACAGGGTCCCGGGCCGCATCATCTGGAACTCGGACGCACCGATCAGATTGGCGTTCTCGCGCCGCCCGTCGACGTGGAGGGTGACCACATCGGCCTCGGCCAGAACCGCGTCGAGCGACCGCATCCGCTTCGCATTGCCGAGCGCCAGACGTTCGCTCAGATCGTAGAAAATCACCCGCATCCCCAGAGCCTCGGCCAGGACCGACAGCTGGGATCCGATGGCGCCGTAGCCGACGATGCCCAGGGTCTTGCCGCGCAGTTCGCGCGAGCCGTCGGCGGACTTGTTCCACTTTCCAGTATGCATGGCGGCCGATTTGTCGACCACGTCGCGCATCAGGGTGATGGTCAGGCCGACCGCCAGTTCGACCACGCTGCGGGTGTTGGAATAGGGCGCGTTGAACACCGCCACGCCCCTGGCCGCGCAGGCGTCCAGGTCGATCTGGTTGGTGCCGATGCAGAAAGCGGCGACGGCGAGCAGACGGTCCGCCGCCTCCAGCACCGCTTCGGTGACATTGGTCTTGGACCGGATACCCAGGACATGGACCCCCTTGATCCGCTCGATCAGGTCCGCCTCGTCCAGCGCACCCTTCATCGTCTCGACGGAGTAGCCCGCCTCCTCCAGCCGCTCGACGGCGGCGGGATGGATGTTCTCGAGCAGAAGCATGCGAATCCGGCTGCGAGGATAGGACCAGCGGCCGGCCAGACCCTCGGCGTGCAGCAGTTCGTCGATCGACCTCGCCTCGCCATCGGCGACGGCCACGACCTTTTCTCGTCTCGCGATCTCGGTGAAGGCGTAGAACCGGTCGGCCGCCCCGCCCAGCTTGACCTCGGCATCGTTCCAGCCGTCGCCGACCATGACCACCGGCCCCTTCAGCCCCAGCGCCTTGATCACCGTCGGCTTACCGTTCTCGTGCGACAGAGGGTTGGCGTCGTCGACGCCCGTCACCACGCCGTCCGCGTCATAGATCAGGTCGTTGCAGATCACCCGATCCGGCGACACGCCGAGCCGCTCGGCAACCGGCGCGATCACCTCGCGGAAGCCGCCCGAAAGGATGATGATGCTGGCCGCGTTCTCATTGAAGAAGCGAAGGTTGCGCCGCACCGACGGCGTGCCTTCGTCCAGAATGCGGTCGGCCAAGGCCTGCACGTGCGCCCTCGTCAGCGGCAGCATGGCCAGGCGCGACCGCAGAGCGTCGCCGAAATCGACCTCTCCGGCCATCGCACGGTCGGTCAGCGACGCGATCTGCGCGCGGATCCATACGGCATCGACATGCCCCTCAAGGGCGATATCTGCGAGGGCTTCGAGGGTTTCGATGCGCACAAGGGTCGAATCGAAGTCGAAAATCAGCGTCGGAGCGGCGGTCATGCCCCTCTTTCGCTGACCTTCGCAGACGCAGCAACGGGTTTGTGGGGCTTTTACAGCCCCGTCAGGCGACGCACGCGACTGTCGGGCCGCTGGCTCTCCAGAGCCGCCGCGCCGATCGCCGCCGCAATAGTCGCAACGGCCAGTAGCGCCCCGCCTTCACGAGCATGATCCTTGGCGTAACGACCCGCGTCGTCTGCATAGCGACGGGCCGAACGACCGGTTTCCTCGGCGTAGCGGCGCGCGTCGCGAGCGTATTTGCGACGCTGCTTGTCCGACACGGCGCGTTGGCCGCGCTTGAGCAGCTTCTTCGCCTGATGGCGGGCGTCGTCGCCCAGATCGCCTACGCGGTCACTGACTTCTTCGGCCCGCTCAGTCAGGCCGCGAGAGATGTCGTCGAAACGGTGGCGCAGGGCCTCTGCGTCGATCCAGCCGCGCGGGTCGAACCGGTCGCGCAGTTCCTCGAACCGGCGCGGGCCCGTCCGCTGTGTCAGCAGGTACGTCACCAGCGCGGCGGTGGCGACGAGCGCCAGCGAACCGGCGGTATAGCCGGGGTGTTTGCGAACTTCGGCCAGGGCGCTGAACTGTCGGACCATGGGATAGTGAACCTCTTCGTCGAGGCCGTCGTCGGTCGGGTCGTAGAGCCCGTCGTCATACGGCTGATAGGCGGAACCACTGTCCCGCATGAGGCTAGGAGCGAACCGGGCGAAAAGTGGTTCCGCCAGACCCGGCAGCAGGGCGTAGAAAGACGCTATGACGCGCCCTCCCCCGCCGACGGTGATTTCCCGGATCGGATGGGAGGCGCACCACAGGACGGTGTCGGCGACCACGTGGGTCGCATAGACGGGCTGCGGGTTCTGCACCGCATAGCCGGTCAGGTTGCGGGCGTGCTTCGAATAGGGCGTATCCACCGCAGCCGGCTTGACCAGGCTGACCGCGACGGGCGCGCCTTCGCGCATCAACTCCATCCGGAAGGCGTTGGTGAACCCCTTCACTGCGTGCTTCGACGCCGAATAGACGCCCTGCACCGGCATGGGCGCGTCGCCCAGCACCGAGCCGACGTTGACGATCGTGCCGCCGTCCGGCCGCGCCCGAAGGTGCTCGGCCGCCACCAGCGACCCGTTCACGACGCCCCAGTAGTTGGTCTCGAACAGCTGGTGCTGGTCCTCCAAGGTCGTCTCGCGGATCGCGCCGTAGATCGAGACGCCCGCGTTGTTCACCCATGTGTCGAAGCCGCCGAACAGCCGCCGGCACTTGTCCGCCGCCTCGGCCAGTGCATCGTAATCGGCGACGTCGGCCACGGCATAGGCGACCCGCGCCCCCTCCTGTTGCAGCTCCTCGACCAGCGCCCTCAGGTCGCTTTCGCCCCGCGCGATCAGAAAAACGCAGGCTCCGGCCTTCGCCGCCCGGCGCGCGGTGGCCAGACCGATGCCGGAGGTCGCGCCGGTGATGACGATGGCCTGCTGGCTGACGGGCTTGAGATTCGGCTTGGCGGGCATGGGCTGCGCTTTCGTCGGTGTCGGCATCAGAACGGGCGGGCCGTGCGCCCGGTTGCGAGAGATAGCACGCGAACGCGCCCGCGCGAGCCGACAGGCTGTCGCCCTTACAAAGGCCGCATCGGCTTCCTATCTTGCGCCGTTCCCGAGATCTTGCCCGCCAAGGACCCGCCGTGACCGATCACGAGCCCGCCGCCGTTTCCGCCCCGACCGACAACCTCGCCGCCGCCTTCCAGATCGAGGGCTGGCCCGTTCGCGGTCGTCTGGTCCGTCTGGGCGACGCCATCGACAAGATCCTGTCCGCCCACGCCTATCCGGAACCGGTCGCAGCCCTGCTCGGCGAGGCCTGCGCGCTCGCGGCCCTGGTCGGCTCGGCGCTGAAGTTCGAGGGCCGGTTGATCGTCCAGGCCCAGGGTGACGGGCCGGTGAAGTACGTCGTCGCCGACTACGACACCGACGGTCACCTGCGCGGCTACTGCCGGTTCGACGAGGAAGAGGTCGCGGCCGCGTCCAGCGGCTTCGCACGTCCGGGCGCCAGGACGCTGCTGGGCCAGGGCGTCTTCGTCATGACCCTGGATCGCGGCCCCGATTTCGAACGCACCCAGGGCATTACGCCCATCGAAGGCGAGAGCCTGTCGCTGGCGGCGGAACACTACTTCGTCCAGTCCGAGCAGATCCCGACCAAGGTCCGTCTCGCCGTCGGCTCCGTCACCGACGAGATCGGCACGACCTGGCGCGCGGGCGGCGCCCTGATCCAGCTGATCGCCGCCGACGACGCCCGCGGCTCGACCGAAGAGGTCTGGGACCGCACCCGCGCCCTGTTCCAGACGCTGGGCGACGACGAACTGGTTGATCCGACGATCACGCCGGAAACCCTGCTGTTCCGGCTGTTCCACGAGGACGGCGTGCGGCTGGAGGACGCCCGCGCCCTCAAGGCTCAATGCCGCTGCTCCGCCGAGCGCATCGGCGCCGTTCTGGCCTCCTTCGGTCCGGAAGAACGCGCAGAGATGGTCGAGCCCGACGGCAAGATCCACGTCACGTGCGAGTACTGCGCCACGGTTTACAAGCTGGAGCCGGACGTGGTGGAGGCCCAGGCCGGGGCTCAGTAAGCCAGGGCTACGCCGTCCTTGCGCATCTCGGTCGCCGCGCCGTAGGTCCACCGGCCTTCACCGTTGGTCTGGCGCATGACGTTCTGGTAGCCGCCGAAGCCGCCGTCGGTCGGGCCGAGTACCCAGCCCCGCTGTTCGAGGCCCGCGCGCGTCACCTGCGGCACGCCGTTCTCGAGATGCAGGACGCCGACGCCCTCGGCCGCCTGACCCGTGGGTTCGGACGAGCCCTCGTGCTGCCAGCGCGGGCTGTCGCCGGCCTCCTGCGGGTCGAGGCCGTAGTCGACCATGTTGATGATGATCTGCGCCTGACCCTGGGGCTGCATGCCGCCGCCCATCACGCCGAACGCCATCCAAGGCTCTCCGTCCTTGCAGGCGAAGCCCGGGATGATGGTGTGGAAGGGGCGCTTGCCCGGCGCATAAATGTTCGGATGCCCGTCGGTCAGGGCGAACAGCTCGCCCCGGTCCTGGAACATGAAGCCCAGCGGCCGCTCGCCGTCGTCGGGCGCGAGGCCGGAGCCCATGCCGCGATAGTTGGACTGGATCCAGCTGACCATCATCCCGTCCCTGTCGGCGACGCTGAAATAGGTCGTATCGCCGTGCGTCGGCGCGTCGCCGGGGAAGGCGCGGTCCATGACCCGGTCCGGCCGGATCAGTCGCGCCCGTTCGGCGGCATAGGCCTTGGAGTTCAGCCACTCGACCGGGGTCTGCGAGAACCGCTCGTCGGCGAACCATCTGGCCCGGTCCTCGAACGCCAGCCGCTTGGCCTCCGCCTGATGGTGGATCGAGGCCGCCGACTGAAAACCCATCCCCTTCAGGTCGAACTGTTCGCAGATGTTGAGGATCTGGTTGGTCGACAGGCCCTGGGTGTTCGGGCCGAGGCCATAGACGTCCACGCCGCGATAGTCGGTCCGGATCGGCTCGACCCATTCGGTCCGGTGGGCGGCCAGATCGGCGCGGGTCATCCAGCCGCCGATGCGCCGGAAATAGCGCTCGATCTGTTCGGCGATCGGACCCTGGTAGAAGGCGTCGCGTCCGCCCTCGGCGATCAGCCTCAGGGTGCGGCCCAGATGCGGATTGGCGAAGACCTCGCCGACGCGCGGCGTCCGGCCGCCCGGCGCATAGACGAGCTTGCGGTTGTCGTTCTCCTCGATGACCGTCGAGCGATCGAACCCGGCCATGTTCCGTTCCATGTACCAGGCGATGGTCTGCGGCATGGGCACGCCCTGCTCGCACAGTTCCGCGACCGGGATCAGCACGTCGGCCCAAGGCAGCTTGCCGTAGCGCTGATGCGCGCTCCACCAGGCGTCCACCGTCCCCGGCACGTTGACCGTCACCGCGCCATGGCTGGGCAGAGAACCGGTCACCGCTCGCGACCGCGCCGTCTCCAGCGACAGACCGCGTGGGCTGTTGCCCGAGCCGTTGAAGCCGACAACCTTCCGCTGCGCCGGGTCCCACAGCATGCAGAAGGCGTCGCCACCGATGCCGTTGGCAGTCGGTTCCAGGAAGCCGAGCGCCGCGTTGATGGCGATGGCCGCATCGATGGCCGAACCGCCGCGCCTCAGGGTGTCGATGCCGATCAGGGTCGCGGTCGGATGCGCGGTCGCCGCTGCGCCGTTCATGCCCCACACGGTCGACCGCCCCGCGAACGGCGCGCCGGTGATCCGGTCGCCCATGGTGACGCCAGCGAAGGGGTTCTCAGGGCTGGCTTGTGCCGTCGTTCGCGCTGCGGCTGGGGAGCCGGTCGCCGCTACCAAGGCCCCCGCGGGCAGGGTCGACAGGAAGGTGCGACGGCGCATGGGCGGACTCCTCGGCTGCGAGGAGGCGAACCCTATGGACTTACGCCGTCCTGTGAAGGGGCGACGTCGCCCCTACCCTTCCAGATCCAGCGAATAGCCCGCCGACCGAACAGTGCGGATCGGGTTGGCGCTGTCCTCGACGTTCAGGGCCTTGCGCAGGCGGCCGACGTGGACGTCGACGGTGCGCGCCTCGACATAGACGTCCGAGCCCCAGACGGCGTCCAGCAGCTGTTCGCGGCTGAACACCCGGCCCGGGTGGCGCATGAAATGGTCCAGCAGGCGGAACTCGGTCGGGCCCAGATGGACCTCCTTGCCCGAGCGGCGCACGCGGTGAGCGACGCGGTCGATGACGATGTCGCCGTGTCCCACGCGGTCGTCGGCCAGACCCGGCCGGATGCGACGCAGCACCGCACGGATGCGAGCGATCAGCTCGGTCATCGAGAAGGGCTTGGTCAGATAGTCGTCGGCGCCCGTATCCAGACCGCGCACCCGGTCCGATTCCTCGCCGCGCGCGGTCAGCATGATGACCGGCAGGTTGCGCGTCTCGGGGCGACCCCGCAAGCGCCGGCAGACCTCGATGCCCGACACCTTGGGCAGCATCCAGTCGAGCAGGACCAGATCCGGCTGGCGCTCGTCGATCTGGACCAGCCCCTCCTCCCCGTCGGCGGCGACGACGACGTCGTAGCCTTCCTTTTCGAGGTTGTACTGAAGCAGGGTCGCCAAGGCGTCCTCGTCTTCCATCACCAGGATATAGGGCTGCACTCAGGTCTCTCCGTCAGTCCGTCGTCGGCGTGGGCAAATGCCCCGAATCCGCGTCCCAGTCGCCCGGCGCGGGCGTCCAGCGCGGACGCTCTCCGGTCATCTCGTCGCCGGTGATCTCGTAGTGGATGACCTCGGCGATGTTGGTCGCATGGTCCCCGATCCGTTCCAGGTTCTTGGCCATGAACAGCAGATGGGTGCAGGCGCTGATCGTGCGCGGGTCGCCCATCATGTAGGTCAGCAGTTCGCGGAACAGGGCGTTGTAGTGCTCGTCGACCTCGTCGTCGGAGGCCCAGACCGCCATGGCCCGGTCGATCTCGGAAGCCGTGTAGGCGTCCAGCACATCGCGCAGCCGCATCGACACCAGCTTGCCCATCCGCTCGATCGAGCGGGTCAGGGGCAGCATCGGCTCGGTCTCGGCCAGGCTCAGGGCGCGCTTGGCGATGTTCTTGGCCAGATCGCCGGTGCGTTCCAGATCGGTGGCCAGTTTCATGGCCGACAGGGTCTTGCGCAGGTCCGAGGCCACGGGCTGTCGCAGGGCGATCAGACGAATGGCCTTCTTCTCGATGTCGCGGTGCATCGCGTCCACCTTGGCGTCGCGCTCCACGACCGCACGCGCCAGGGCGATGTCGCGACGCGCGACCGACTCGACCGCATCCGCCACCTGGGCCTCGGCGAGACCGCCCATCCGGGCGACCTCCGCGGTCAGCTGGTTGAGTTCGTCGCCGTAGGCCTTGACCGTGTGCTGGTTCATCCGAACCGTCCCGTGATGTAGTCCAGCGTGCGCCGCTCGCGGGGATTCGTGAAGATTTCCTCGGTGTTGCCGTGCTCGACCAGCCGGCCGAGGTGGAAGAAGGCCGTGCGTTGCGACACGCGCGCCGCCTGGGCCATCGAGTGGGTGACGATGACGATGCAGTACCGCTCGCGCAATTCGTCGATCAGCTCCTCGATGCGGGCCGTGGCGATCGGGTCCAGCGCTGAGCAGGGTTCGTCCATCAGGATGACCTCGGGGTTCACCGCGATCGCGCGCGCGATGACCAGACGCTGCTGCTGACCGCCCGACAGGCCGGTGCCGGCCGAATGCAGACGGTCGGCGACCTCGTCCCACAGACCCGCCTTCTTCAGCGAGCTCTCGACGATGCCGTCCAGCTCGGCCTTGGAGGTCGTCAGGCCGTGGATTTTCGGGCCGTAGGCGACATTCTCGTAGATCGTCTTCGGGAAGGGATTAGGCTTCTGGAACACCATCCCGACCTGGGCGCGCAGCAGAACGGGATCGACCGAACGGGCGTTGATGTCCTGACCGTCCATCAGGATCTTGCCGGTGACACTGGCGCCCTGGATGGTGTCGTTCATCCGGTTCATCGTGCGCAGGAAAGTCGACTTGCCGCAGCCCGACGGGCCGATGAAGGCGGTCACCGTCTTGTCCGGGATGTCCAGCGACACGTCGTACAGGGCCTGCTTGTCGCCATAGAAGACCGACACCTCGCGCGCGGCGATCTTGGTCGGGCCTGTCGGGCCGGACGGCGAGGTCACGGTCGGCACATTGCCGGCCAGGGGCGCGTCGGCGGTCAGCACGGTCTCGTCGTGACGAGCATCCTCAGGGCTGCCGCCCTCACGCCCGTCGGGGCTGCGGAAGAAGGGAAATTTCATTGACTTACCACCGACGTTCGAAGCGACGACGCAGAAGGATCGCGGCGGCGTTCATGACGATCATGAAGGCGAGGAGAACAAGGATGGCCGCGGCCGTCCGCTCGTGGAACGCGCGCTCCGAGGCGTTCTCCCAGATGTAGACCAGGGACGGCAGGGCGCCTGCGGGCTCGTCGATCGCGCCCGGAATGCCCGGCACGAAGCTGACCATGCCGATCAGCAGAAGCGGCGCGGTCTCGCCCAGCGCATGGGCCATCGAGATGATCGTGCCGGTCATCACGCCGGGCATGGCCAGCGGCAGGACGTGATGGAACACCGTCTGGGTGCGGCTGGCGCCCATGGCCAGGGCGGCCTCGCGGATCGACGGCGGCACGGCCTTCAGCGCTGAGCGGGTGGCGATGATGATGGTCGGCAGGGCCATCAGGGCCAGGACCAGACCGCCGACCAGAGGCGACGATCGCGGCAGGTGCATCCAGTTGATGAACAGGGCCACGCCCAGCAGGCCGTAGACGATCGACGGCACGGCCGCGAGGTTGTTGATATTGACCTCGATCAGGTCGGTGATCCGGCCCTTCTTCGAAAACTCTTCCAGATAGACGGCCGCGCCAACGCCCAGCGGAATGGCGATGCAGGCGGTGACCAGCAGCATCAGGGCCGAACCCACCACGGCTCCGAGCACGCCGGCCAGCTCCGGCTCGGTCGAGTCGCCGTTGGTGAAGAGCTGGCTGTTGAACGTCGTCGAGACGTGCCCGTCGCGCTTCAGATCGTCCAGCCAGGCCATCTGCTGGTCGCTGACGCGGCGCTGGTCGGCGGCCGTTTCGCGGGTGATTTCACCCTTGTAGTAGAGGTCCGCCTCGTCCGAGACCGGGGCTGTGATCTCCACCGTCCGGCCGATCAGCGACGGGTCGTTGCGGATCAGGTCGGCGGCGCGGAACTTCAGCTCCGACGACAGCAGCGAGCGATAGGCCGTCGCTTTCGCGCCCAGCGCATCGTCGGTTTCGCCGAGCCGCGCCAGCTGCTGCTGCGCGACCATCTGCTGGAAATTGGTGCCCTGCGGATAGGCGCGGTCGATGCGCGCGGGGTCCATATAGACCGACACGGTCATCTGGTTGGCGTAGAAGGCCGTGTGGCCCTGTTCGATGATCCGGCCGAGCAGCAGGAGCAGGAAGCCGATCGCCACCGAGACGGCCAGGATTCCATACAGCTTGAAGCGTCCCTCACGGGCATAGCGCTTCTTGAGCCCACGCTGCAGCCGAGCGGCGCGCGCGGGGTCCTCGGCCGCCAGACGGGCCCACATCTTGTCCGCGCCGGTGTCAGTCATACTGTTCCCGATAGGTCTGGACGATCCGTTGGGCGACGATGTTGAGCAGCAGGGTCACGAGGAACAGGGTCAGTCCGAGGCCGAACGCAGCAAGCGTCTTGGGACTGTCGAACTCCTGGTCGCCGGTCAGCAGGGTCACGATCTGGACGGTTACCGTGGTGACGGTGTCCAGCGGATTCAGGGTCAGGTTCGCGGCCAGACCGGCCGCCATGGTCACGATCATCGTCTCGCCGATCGCCCGCGACATAGCCAGCAGCAGCGCGCCGGCGATACCCGGCAGGGCGGCCGGCAACAGCACCCGCTTCACCGTCTCGGACTTGGTGGCGCCCATGGCGTAGGAGCCGTCGCGCAGCGATTGCGGCACGGCGTTGATGATGTCGTCGGACAGGGACGAGACGAACGGGATCAGCATGATCCCCATGACGGCGCCGGCCACCAGGGCCATCTGGTTCTGGACCAGCAGCAGGTACTGCCCCATCCCGTCGAGCGGCCCGCCGACCAGCATCGCGCCGATGCCGTTGAAGAACTCGCGGAAGGCGGGGCCCACCGTCAGGGCGGCGAAGAAGCCGTAGACCACGGTCGGAACGCCGGCGAGGATCTCCAGCACCGGCTTGACCACGCCGCGCGACAGGGCGCTGGCGTACTCCGACAGATAGATGGCCGAGAACAGCCCGACCGGCGCCGCCACCACCATGGCTATCAACATGATCAGGAAGGTGCCGGCGAACAGCGGCACGGCCCCGAACGCGCCGGACGAACCGACTTGATCGGCGCGAATGGCGATCTGGGGGCTCCACTGGGTCCCGAACAGGAACTCGGTCACCGGTACGGCCTGGAAGAAGCGAAGGCTGTCCCACAACAGGGAGAAGACGATGCCTACGGTCGTCAGGATGGCGACGGCGGAACAGGCGAACAGCAGGCCGCCGATCCAGCCCTCGACCCGATTGCGCGCCCTCAGGGTCGGCCGGATCTGCGTCCAGGCGAACAGCCCCCCCATCGCCGCCGCCAGGATCGCCGCGACGACGCCGCCCCAGGTCAGGGTCTGATGCACGCGGGCCGAACGCGCCGCCTCCGTCTTCAGGGCATCGCCGAGTTCACCCGGCCAGACCTGGAAGGCGCGCTGGCCCTCGCCGGTCAGGCGCGCGTCGTTGAAGAAGGCTTCACGACGGAACGGCTCAAGTTCCTGCACGGCCGGCGGCGCACCGGCCGCCAGCAGGTTGTGCGCGACGGGCGTCGAGAACACGCCGGCGAGGATCGTGACGACCAGCGCAGGCACGGCGACCCAGATCATGGCGTAGTAACCGTGCTGTTCCGGGCGCGAGTGCGCTTGCTGGCGACCATCCAGCGCCGCGGCGCGGCGCTGCGCCTGACCGCGCCCGGCCAGATAGGCGAGCACGGCGAAGACCGCCACGAGAGGAATAACAAGCCAGATCATCAGGCCCCGGAGCGCACGCGCGAGAATCAGAGCGTGCGCGGAAATCCGGGCCCGTCTCGGCGCGGAACCTGCCCTTGGATGGTCAGCGGATTACGACGGCTGGATGACAGTTCTGCAACGCCGTAAACGACCGACGTTCTTCAACGGTCAAGCTGGTGCGGACGCGTTCGCCGACGCGGTCGCCATCGGGAAATAGACGTTGAACAGCGACCCGTCGCCCGGCGCGCTTTCGACCGTCATTCCCCCGCGGTGGCGGTTGACGATGTGTTTGACGATCGCCAGCCCCAGCCCGGTCCCCGGCCGCTCTCCACTCTTCTGGCCTTCGACTCGATAGAACCGCTCGGTCAGCCGCGGCAAATGCTCGCGCGCCATGCCGGGACCGTAGTCGCGCACCGTCACGACCACGTAGCGCGCGCCGGCCTCCCGATCGGGCGTCAGCAGCGACAGTCGGGTCGCCCCAGGGACGCGGGGTCCGGCTGCGGCCTCGACGTCCAGCCCATGCCGAACCGTCAGATCGACCGTGCCGCCGACCGGGGAATATTTGATCGCGTTGTCCGTCAGGTTCTGGATCACCTGAACGATCTCGTCGCGGTCGCCGATGATCCGGGCATCGCCCGGCTGGACGTCCAGCAGGACGGTGACGCCCTTGTCCTGGGACAGCACGCTGACGGCGTCGACGACGTCGGAAGCCGCGCGCGGCAGGTCGACCTTTCCGGACGGCGGGATATGTTCGTTCAACTCGATCCGGCTCAGCGACAGCAGATCCGCGACCAGCCGCCCCATCCGGTCCGCCTGGGCCGCCATGATGTCGAGGAACTTGTCCCGCGCCTTGGGATCGTCCCGGGCGTGGCCCTTCAGCGTCTCGATGAAGCCGCTCAGCGAGGCCAGGGGGGTGCGCAGTTCGTGACTGGCGTTGGCCAGAAAGTCGACGCGCATCAGCTCCATCCGCCGCACGTCCGTCTCGTCGCGCAGGCCCAGCAAGGCCATGGTCGTGCCGCCCGGAGACGGCAGCGGTCGCACCCAGGCCTTCCAGTGCCGGGTCCGCGCGCCCGCCGCGTTATAGTCCGTCGTCCGGCTGACGCCGCCGAACAGGGCCTCGTCCACCGCCTCCAGCACATTCGGATCCCTGACGGCCGAGACCAGCAGCGCGCCTTCCCGCTGGATCCGCAGCAGATCGCGGGCGGCGCGATTGGCCAGGACGATGCGCCGGCCGGCGATGTCGTCCGCCTCACCGCCGCTGACGATCATGACCGGGTCGTCGAGGGCTTCGAACACGCTATCCAGCAGACCCGCATCCTCGGGCGCGGACAGGCTGGCGCCGGCGACGACCGTCGATGCCTCGTCCACGACTCTCCGCGGCGCTCTGAGGCCCATCAACGTCATGAAACCGATGACCGCGGCCCCGGCGAGCAGCCACGGCGCAGCGTCCGGACGCGCCGACGCCAGAGCCAGCATGATGATGACGGCGACGCCGCCGGTCGCACCGTTGGTCCAGAGCCTGGAGGTGGCGAGCGGGGCGACCGGAGATGGAGACTCGTCGAACGGCATGGTGTCGTCGCGCCTCCTGTCAGACGCGCGGCCCCTCCGACGTCTCGCTTTTCCTAGAACGAGCCGCCCCGGAAAGGCGAGCGGATTCGAGACGCCCGGGTTCGCCACGGCCATAGACCTGATTTTTACCTATGGCGCTCAAACTGGCCGCGAATGTCGGGGAAGACGCGCGTTTGAACTGGATACTGAACTGCCTGGTGGTGCAGCACGACTGGCGGCTTACGCTGCTGGCGGCGACCGTCTGCGTGGTCGGTCTGGCCACCTGCATCACCCTGATCGGCATGGCCCGCAACAGCGCGACCCGCATGCGGATGATCTACGGCGCCGCCGCCGGTCTGGTCGGCGGCCTGGCGGTCTGGGCCACCCACTTCCTGGCCATGCTCGGCTACCGGTCCGACGCCCTGATCCGTTACGCGGCAGGCGAGACCCTCATGTCGCTGGGCATGGTCATCGTCGGCATGATCCTGGGCGTCGCGGTGGCCCTGAACGGCAGTTCGCGACTGACACGCGGTCTGGTCGCGGCTCTGGCGGCGACCAGCGTCGCCGCCATGCATTTCGTCGGCATGGCCGCGATGCGGATCGAGGGCGGCGTCCTGGCCTGGAATTACGGCGGCGCCGCGATCGCGGTGGGTCTAAGCCTCGCGTTGGCGCTCTGCACCGCCATGTGGGTCAAGCGCGACGGCTGGTGGCGCATTCCCGCGAATACGACCTTCGCGGTGCTGAGCGTGGTCACCCTGCATTTCGGGAGCATGTCGGCGATGACCGTCGCCGCCGATCCGTCTTCGGTTCTGACGGCCAGCCTGATTTCGGAATCGGGCCTGCTGCTGTGGGTCGTCGGCGGCGCGACCCTGGTGGTGGTCGTCGCCTCGATCGTCACCGCCCTTGGGCTGTGGGGCCGTTCGACCGCCCTAAACCATCTGCGCGAAGCCATCGACACGATGCCGGACGGCCTGGGCTTCTACGATGCCGATGACCGGCTGCTGATCTGGAACGCCCGCTATGCCGAGGTGAACCCCGAGGTCGCCAGCGCCCTGGCTGTCGGCGTCCGCTTCCGCGACATGCTCCAGCTCGGCATCGACCACGGCCTGTACGAAGACGCCGTCGGCCAGGAACAGGAGTGGATCGAGAAGCGTCTCGCTGCCCGTCGCCGCCTGTCGAACACGATGGAGCAACAGATCGCCGGCGACCGCTGGCTGCGCGTTCAGGACCGCCGTACCTCGAACGGCGGCATCGTCACCGTCGTCAACGACATCACCGACCTGAAACGCGACGCCAAGTCCCTGGCCGAGGCGCGGGATGCGTCGGAAGCGGCCAACCGGGCGAAGTCCGAGTTTCTGGCGAACATGAGCCATGAGATCCGGACGCCCCTCAACGGCGTCATCGGCCTGACCCAGGCGCTGGCCCGCACGGACCTCGCCCCGGAACAGCGCGAGATGCTGGATCTGATCCAGTCCTCGGGCCACTCGCTCCAGACCCTGCTCAGCGACATCCTCGACCTGGCCCGCGTCGAATCCGGCCGTCTGGAGATTGCCGACGAGGTCTTCGACCTGTCCCGCGCCGTCAACGACGCCGCGCAGCTCTATCGGGAGCCTGCCTCGGACAAGGGGCTGCAGTTCTTCGTCGAGATCGAACCGGAGGCGGGCGTCTGGGTGCGCGGCGACGTGGTCCGCGTGAAGCAGATCCTGACCAACCTCGTCTCCAACGCCGTCAAGTTCACGACCAAAGGCTTCGTCAGCCTGACCGCCTGTGTCGGCAAGGACCGGGTCGGCGCGTCCATCATGCGCTTCACGGTCGAGGACACCGGCGTGGGCTTCGATGCCGCCGCAAAGGCGCGGCTGTTCAACCGTTTCGAGCAGGCCGACGGCACGATCACGCGCCGTTTCGGCGGCACGGGTCTGGGCCTGGCCATCTGCCGTCAACTGGCCGACATGATGGGCGGCGAGCTGGATTGCGAGAGCGAGCCGGATGGCGGCTCGGCTTTCATTCTGACCCTCCCGCTGATCGTCGCCGACGCTCCGGCGGCGCCCGTGGTAGCGGCCGCAACGACCCACGACGCCTCGGAAGATCGGCTGCGCCTCCTCGTCGCCGACGACCACCCGACCAATCGCAAGGTGGTCGAACTGATCCTGTCGCAGGCTCCGATCGATCTGGTCCAGGCGGAGGACGGCGCACAGGCGCTGGAAGCCTGTCGCGCCCAGGCCTTCGACATGATCCTGATGGATATGCAGATGCCGGTGATGGACGGCCTGACCGCCGTGCGCGAGATTCGCCTGCACGAGCTGGCGATGGGCCGAAATCGCGCACCGATCGTCATGCTGACCGCCAACGCCCTGCCCGATCACGTCGCGGCGGCCCAGGCCGCCGGCGCCGATCGGCACCTGGCCAAGCCTTTCGACGCCGCCGAACTGCTGGCGCTGGTGGCCGAACTCGGTGGTGAGAATCAGCAAAAAGCCGCGGCGGCGTGAACTGCAAAAATCCGGCGACCTGAACCGCCAACACCGCCAAAATTTTGGCAGTCTCAAACAGCAAAGGCCGCCGACACTGCGACGTGCCGGCGGCCTCGTTTTTCTACTCGTAGCCGTGGGCGGCTTCGTTGATGACCTGCGAAGGCATCTGGCTGAAATCGACCGTGGTCGGCGCCGAGGCGACGGCCAGCTTGGTCTGGTAGGTCTTGATCACGTGCTCCAGGCGGCGGCGGACTTCACGTTCGGCCTCGGTGCCGGAGTCCAGCGCCAGGGGGGCCAGGCAGAAGTCGATGATGGCCTGGGGGCGGCTCAGCGGTTCCATATGCGTCTCTCCTGTTGATTATTCGGCCGCGACGAACTGCGCGGTCTCGGTGGATTCCTTCATGGCCGTCGTGGAGGACTGCCCGTTGGAAATGACGGTGGCGACCTGGTCGAAGTAACCGGTGCCGACCTCGCGCTGGTGGCGGGTGGCCGTGTAGCCGATGGCCTCGTTGGCGAACTCGCGCTGCTGCAGCTCCGAATAGGCCGCCATGCCGCGGTCGCGGTAGCCGTCGGCCAGCTCGAACATCGAGTTGTTCAGGCTGTGGAAGCCGGCGAGGGTCACGAACTGGAACTTGTAGCCCATGGCGCCCAGCTCGCGCTGGAACTTCGCGATCGTGGCGTCGTCCAGTTTAGCCTTCCAGTTGAACGACGGCGAGCAGTTGTAGGCCATCAGCTTGCCGGGGTGCTCTTTCTGGATCGCCTCGGCGAACCTCTTCGCGTCGTCCAGATCGGGGTGCGACGTCTCCCACCACAGCAGGTCGGCGATGTTGGCGTAGGACAGGCCGCGCGCGATGCAGTGGTCCAGGCCCGTGCCTTCCTTCAGGCGGAAGAAGCCCTCCGGCGTGCGGTTCTCGCGGTCGATGAAGGGCTGGTCCCGCTCGTCGATGTCCGAGGTAATCAGCTGGGCGCTCTCGGCGTCCGTGCGGGCGACCGTGATGGTCGGCGTGCCCATGACGTCGGCGGCCAGACGGGCGGCGACCAGATTGCGCTCGTGCGCCTGAGTCGGGATCAGGACCTTGCCGCCCAGGTGGCCGCACTTCTTCTCCGACGCCAGCTGGTCCTCGAAGTGGACGCCCGCGGCGCCCGCCTCGATGAAGGCCTTCATGATCTCGAACGAGTTCAGCGGCCCGCCAAACCCGGCCTCGGCGTCGGCGACGATCGGCGCGTACCAGTCGCGTTTGGCGCCGCCCTCGGCGTGCTCGATCTGGTCGGCGCGCTGCAGGGTGCGGTTGATGCGGCGGCACAGTTCGGGCGCGGCGTTGGCCGGGTACAGCGACTGGTCCGGATACATGGCGCCGGCGGTGTTGGCGTCGGCCGCGACCTGCCAACCCGACAGGTAGATGGCCTTCAGGCCCGCGCGGACCATCTGCATGGCCTGGTTGCCGGTGACGGCGCCCAGTGCGTTGATGAAGGGCTCGGTGTGCAGCAGCTCCCACAGACGGTTGGCGCCGCGCTCGGCCAGGGTGTGGGTGATCGGCACCGAGCCGCGCAGCTTCAGGACGTCTTCCGGCGTGTACGGACGCTCGATGCCGTCGAAGCGGCCTTTGGGCGAAGGAACGAGATCGGCGAAGGTGGTCATGGCGCTCTGCTGTGTCTGATCAACGCGAACGTCGCGTCGGTCAGGACAGAGAACACGCCGCTGTCATTTCTGATACAGGTCGAAGAGCATGTTTGAAGTCATGATGTCACAACATGACATTGCTATTTAGGTCATGATGTGACATCATTCGCGGATGGACGTTTCGGTCGATCGCAAGCTGTTCCTCGGCGCCCGGCTGAAGCGGCTGCGGCGCGACCGGGGCCTGACCCAGACCGCCATGGCCGGCGATCTCGGCGTTTCTCCCAGCTATCTGAACCATATCGAGCGCAACCAGCGACCGGTCTCGGCCCAGCTGCTGCTGCGTCTGGCCGACGCCTACGACGTCGACCTTCGCCAGCTCGGCCAGTCGGGCGCAGCCGGTGAGGCGGAACTGGCCGAGGCCCTCTCCGACCCTTTGTTCCAGGGTCTCGACGTTCCCCGTCACGAACTGCTGCAACTGACCGACGAGGCGCCCGCCGCCGCCGAGGCCCTGCTGCGCCTCTACCGCGCCTTCTCAGACCAGCGCGACCGGTCCCGCGCCGCCCTGATCGACGGCGGCCAGACCGGCGAAGGCCCCTCCCCCGCCGACTGGGTGCGCGACCATATCCAGGACCGCGCCAACCATTTCCCCGAGCTCGACACGCTGGGCGAAGCCCTGCACGCCGCCCTCGACCCCAACCAGACCGGCGACGGGTTCGAAGCCCTGGCCCGCGCCCGCCTGCAGGCCCGCCACAACCTGTCGGTCCGCGTCATGCCGGCCGAGGTCATGGTCGAATGGACCCGCCGGTTCGACCCGCACCGCCGCCGCCTGCTGCTGTCCGAGACGCTGGACCCGTCCTCGCGCGCCTTCGCCATCGCCTATCAGTTGGCCCTGTCCGAGCACGAGGCCGAGCTGACGGCTTTGGCCGACGCCGCCCGTCCTCCCGACGAGACGACCCGCGCCCTGCTCAAGGTTTCCCTGACCAACACCCTCGCCGCCGCCATCCTGATGCCCTACGCCGCCTTCCAGCGGACGGCCGAGGCGACCGGCTATGACATCGCCCGGCTCCAGACGCGTTTTTCCGTCTCCTTCGAACAGGTCGCCCACCGGCTGACGACCCTGTCGCGCCCGACCGCGCGCGGCGTGCCCTTCTTTCTGATGCGGGTGGATCAGGCGGGGAACGTCTCGAAACGCTATGCCTCGGGCGCCTTCCCCTTCGCCCGGTTCGGCGGCGCCTGTCCCCGCTGGCGGCTGCACAGCGCGTTCCGGACGCCCGGCCGCCTCGTCACCCAGATCATCGAGACGCCCGATGGCCAGCGCTGGTTCACCCTGGCCCGCACCGTCGATCGCCAGGGTCACGGCGGCCACGGCGAGCCCCACGATCTGGCCATCGGCCTGGGCTGCGAACTGAAGGATGCGGCGCGGCTGATCTACGCCAGGGGCCTCGACCTGATCGCGCCCGAGGTCACCCCCATCGGCCCGGCCTGCCGTCTCTGTCATCGACACCCCTGCGCCGAACGCGCCGCCCCGCCGGTGGACCGGCCGTTGCGCGTCGACGACTGGTCGAAGTCCGTCAGCCCCTATCCGTTCGCGGCTGCTTAGGCCGTCGCCTCCAGCGCTCGCTGCGCCGCCGCCAGTTCCCCGGCCATCACCGCCTTCAGCCGTTGCGGCGCGACGATCTCGACCTGTTCGCCCCAGGTGAACAGGTGCCAGGCCAGTTCGCGCATGCCGGAGGCCCGGAACCGGACCAGAACCCCGCCGTCCGCCTGATCCTCCAGTGTCTGGGTCGGGTGCCAGCGCCAGCCGCGCGCCTCGGCCGCGCCCTCGGGCGATACGCGCAGGACGACGTCCTCGATCTCGTCCTGATAGATGCCGAAGGACTGGCTGGCGAAGACCGACAGGTCGAACCCGGGCGGTGGAGGGGCGAAGCCGTCCTGCGCCTCAACGGCGCTCATCCGGTCGAGGCGGAAGGTCTGGATGCGGCCGCTCTCGCGGTCCGCCGCGACCAGATAGTTGGCGCGGCCGAACATGACGCCGCAGGGGGCGACGGACCGCCGACGCGCCTCAGCCCCCGGCCGCGAATAGGTGAAGCCCAGCGGCGACTGGGCCAGCACCGCGCCCCGGATCGTCGCCAGCATGGCCTCGTCGGCGTGTGGTCTGGGTCCCGCCTGCACGGCGATGGTCTCGGCTCTCACGAGGGCTTCCAGATCGGGGGCCAGCCGGTTCAGCGTCGTCGATCGCATGGCCGACTTCAGCTTGCGCTCCAGCCCCTCCAGCGCCGCCGCCCGGCCCGGCTCGCCCGAGGCCCGCAGCCCCTGGGCCGCCTTGGACAGTTCCAGCAGCTCGGTCGCTGTCGGCGCCTGTTCGAAGGCCGACAGTCCGCCGCGGATGCGCCAGCGCTTGGTCGGCGGGTCCGACACCTCCTCGACAGACGGAAACAGCAGGATCACCGCGTCGCGCATCCGCTCGGCGGTGCGTCGTCCCATCCCGGTCTCGCGCGCCATCTCGTCCAGCGTCAGCCCCTCGGCCGAGGCCGCCATGCGCCGCGCCAGTTCGATGACCATCACCGCCTTGTCGTGCCGCAAGCGCCCGCCTCCGAAAGGTACGTCCGAAACTGACGCAACACTGTCCTATCTCATGCTCAACAGCAACCGCTTCGAGACCGGAGACACCCCATGGCCCGCGCTTTCGCTCCCCAGACCGCCATCAACGCCTCCCGCTATCTGATCGTCCCGTGCGAGGCCGACGGCTGCGGCGACCTGGCGGTGATCTGGGACCGGCTGGAGGAACAGGTGGTCGACGTCATCGACGCCCGCGCCAGCGCCCGCTACTCGGACGAGGACGCCCTGTGGGACGAAGCCCGCGCCACCGACGCCCGGTACGACGACTTCCGCATGGCCGCCTAGGCCGGGTAGCGCGCCTTCAGGGTCGCCACCGAGACCCGCGCCATCTCACGCAGCACGGTCTCGTCGAGGTCGGACAGGCGGTTCACATAGATGCAGCCCTTGCCCGACTTGTGCTTGCCCAGTCGGCTGAGACGCTCGGTCCGCCCGGGTTCGTCGGCGGACATGTAGAGGACGAGGTTCGCCTTCCTCGGCGAGAAACCGACGAGCACCGCGTCCCCCTCGTGGCCGCTCGCATACCGGTAGTGATACCGGCCGAAGCCGATGATCGACGAGCCCCACATGGTGGCAGGCTCCCCGGTCTCGTCCTCCAGAATGGCGACAAGGGCTGTCGCATCCTCGCGCCGCTTGGGGTCCTCGAGCCCGGCGATGAAATCCGCGACCGACGCAGCCGTCGGCCTGGTCTTCGCTTCCGCCATCCTCAGGCCTCCCGTTTGACCGCAGTCCAGCGATCGATCTGCTTCTGGGCCGGACGCTCGACCAGCCGATGTGCGGCCACGGCCACGACGACGATCAGGCCGAACATCCCCACGGCGAACAGATCATTGATCCAGACCGAGCCGAAGTCGATCTTTCGGCCCCCGGGCATCCAGTGCAGCTTGCGGGCGATGATCAGCATCACCGTCAGCAGGAACATGTGCACCATGTAGATCGCGAACGACCAGCGCCCGAGGGTCACCAGCGCCGGATGATCCAGCACCCTCGACAACGCTCCGTCCTCGCCCGCGAACACCCAGACCACGCCGATGAACAACAGGGTCACCGCGACCGTGACAGGCCCCTCGGCCCAGCCGATGAAGAGACAGATCGCCACGACGGTCGCGACTTCCAGCGCGGTCGCCGCCCAGCCGGTCAGCCTCGGAATCCGCATCCACACGCCCTGCAGCAGACAGCCGAGGAAGAAGCCGTAGACCGCTCTCGGCACGGCGAAATCGTAGGTCGTGTTCATCCAGCGTCTGGCGAACATCAGCACCATGATCCCGCCGACGATCGCCAGCACCGCGCCGATCCAGCGGAAACGTTTCGGCGCGACCAGCACCAGTCCGGCGAAGATCAGGTAACAGGCGACCTCGGCGCTCAGCGTCCAGGCCGGGCCGTTCCAGGTCAAGGACGGCAGGATATGCCACGCCTGGACCAGCAGCAGGTTGGCGAAGATCGCCTCCACCGACCGGTCGCGGGTGAACGGCGTGGCGAAGTCGATGTGGAACCACAGCCGGACCAGCTCCAGTCCGATGAAGGCCCCCAGCATCAGCACATGCAGAGGCCAGACCCGGCCCAGTCTGCGGACCATGAACCGGCCGGCGTCGCGAGCGGTCTTGAGCCGTTCCGCATAGGCGTGCGCGATGACGAAGCCCGACAGGACGAAGAAATAATCGACGAACAGATAGCCGTGCTGGACCAGGCTCCAGTCGCGCCAGTGGCTGGCGACGGGCATGTGGAACATCACCACCAGCACGGCGCAGATCCCCCGCAGGGAATCGAGCGCCTCGAAACGGCGCGGGGCTGTGGAAACGGTGCTGTTCACGCCGACGTGATACGCCTACTCGCCCCGTGGCGACCAGCCCTCCGGCGCCATCTCGAAGCCTGCGAAGTCGAATCCCGGCGACACGGAGCAGCCGACCAGGGTCCATCCGCCCAGACTCCGCGCCGCCTGCCATGCGCCGGTGGGTACGACGCCTTGCGGCCGCTCCCCGGCGATCAGGTCGGGCCCGAGCACAACGGTGCGCTCGATGGGGTCGGCGATCCGGAGCTCCAGAGGCGCGCCTGCGTGCCAATGCCAGATCTCCGCCGCATCGACCCGGTGCCATTGCGAGCTCTCGCCTTCAGCCAGCAGGAAATAGATCGCCGTGCCCACCGACCGGCCGTCGACCTCGCGCGGATCGCGGAAGGTCTCGCGATAGTGCCCGCCCTCCGGATGGGGCTTCAGGTCCAGCAGGGCGATGATTTCGGCGGCGGTGAGCATGGCGCACCGTAGCGCGTTCATCGTCGAATGTGATGGAGTCCGCGCTCAAGCAGCGAGCGACCGCGTCGCGAACGTTAGCGCACTTGAGGAGAATGCTTGGAGGCCTGGCCTCCGAGTTGAACGGAGGGTCTACGGGTTTGCACACCCGTTGCGTCGCCCCTCCGCCACCAGGCCGTGTCCGAGAGCGAGGACAGAATGTCGCAGATTTCCTAAGATCGCGGAATCGAACACGGTTGAGATCGCATTCACCCTTTCTCGGCAACGCTCGGCCATACTCGCGCGCTATTTGCAGGCTCTTGATCCGATCGGATCTATTCGGGAAACCCTCGCCACATGCGCTTCGACTATCGCCTCGCCCTGATCGCCGCCGTATCGGCCTGCGCGCCGATGTTGCCCGAGGCGCCCCCTGTCGTCGCCAACCCTGCCCCACCGACCCGACCCGCAGCCACCCCGACGGCGCCCGCGCCCGCCACGCCGTCCCCGCCGGTTCAGGCGGCCGATCAGGCCGGCTTCGAGGGCTGGAAACAGGGCTTCCTGGGCCGCAAGGGCGGCGCCCGTCGCGCCCTTTACGAACAGCAGCTGGCCAATCTGACGCCCGACCCCGAGGTCATCCGTCTGGACGGCAGCCAACCCGAGTTCAGCCGCCCGGCGGGGGCCTATATCTCGAACGCCGCCTCGGCCGCCCGTATCGCCGAGGCCCGCCGCCGCATCGATGCCGTGCCCTGGGCCGTGACCCAGCGCTTCGGCGTGCCGGCCGAGATCCTGGTCTCCATCTGGGGCAACGAGTCCAGCTTCGGTCAGGTCCAGGGCGACAAGGATGTGATCCGCTCGCTCGCCACCCTCGCCTTCGACGGCCGCCGTCGCGACTGGGCCGAGGACCAGTTGAAGAACGCGCTGGACATCGTCGTCGACGGCCGCCGCGAGCGTTCGGGCCTGCTGGGCAGCTGGGCCGGGGCCATGGGCCAGACCCAGTTCATGCCAGACAACTACCTGCGTCTCGGTGTCGACCAGAACGGCGATGGCCATGTCGACATCTGGGGCACGAACGCCGACGCCCTCGCCTCCGCCGCCAACCTGCTGGCCCAGGCCGGCTGGAAGCGCGGTCAGGGCTGGGGCTACGAGATCACCCTTCCGGCGAACTTCGACTACGCCCTGGCCGAAGCCGACGGTCGTCCGTGGAGCTTCTGGGCCCAGCGCGGCGTGACCCTCGCCCGCGGCGGCGCGCCGTCGTCGGACGAGGCCGCCGAAAACGGCGTGATCCTGTTGCCCCAGGGCGCGCGCGGGCCGGCCTTCCTCGCCCTGCCCAACCACTACGTCATCCGCCGCTACAACAACTCGGTCAGCTATGCGCTCGCCATCGGCCTGACCGCCGACGGCATCGCCGGGCGTCCGGGTCTGGTCGGGACCTGGCCCAACGACGGTCCGATCTCGCGCGAGCAGCGCTTCGGCGCCCAGACGGCCCTGGCGCGCGCGGGCTACGATCCGGGTGTCGTCGACGGCGTCATCGGCTCAGGCACCCGCCGCGCCCTCAAGCAGTGGCAGGTCGCTCACGGCCGCATCCCCGACGGCTATCTGACCGCGGCCCTGGCCGACGAACTGATGCGCGGAATGTAGTCGGCCGGAGGCGCTAGCGTTTCCTGAACCTTGCCGCCTCGGCGGCCATGCCGGAGCCCCAGTCGCTCTTCTCCTCGGCCGGCTCCGGAACGAAGGCCGCTTCCGGCAACGTTCCCGCCACGCCGCGCATGGCCAGCGCCAGAGGTTCTGCCATCACAGCCAGCATGCGCAGCGGCTTGCGCTTCGCATCACGGACATCCCAACCCTCGGCCTCGAACAGGTCCGCCTGATCCTGAGACGACAGGCGTTCGATCCCGTCCCAGTCGTCGGGACGCGCCGCGTCCTCGGCCTGCTCCGCCGTCAGGCCGAAGACGGCGACCAGCACCTCGTCCACCTCGGGAAACTCGTCGCGGCGCGAGGGGTCGGCATAGCCGGGCTTCATCAGCGCCCTTGTTTCAAGGTCGGCGACGCCGGGCAGGTCGAGGAGACGGCGGAGGGTCTGGGTCATGGCGACGATCTATCTCCTCCCCGGCGCTCCGAAAAGCGTCAGCGCAGTTCGATGCGCCGGGCGCCGGCCGGGATGACCAGTTCGCGACCCGTCCATGTCCCGTTCCGTCCGTCGATGCGGATACGCGCCGGCAGGTCCTGTCCCTCCGGCCATTGCAGGACGAAGCCGCCCGGCGGCGTCACGCCCGGCGACAGCGTCAGGGTGGTCAGCCCCGCCCGACGCCGCAGAGCGTAGGTCAGCGGACCATAGGGGGTGCGGACCTCGCGCACCCCGACGCCGGCCGCGCTGTCGATCCAGCTCATCGGCAGGCCGGCGGCCAGCACCAGGGCGTGGTCTTCATCGCGGTCATAGACGAACAGGTCCAGCGCCGAACGAATGTAGTCCGAGCTGATCCAGGCATGCGGCATGTCCCCGATGAAGCGCGGCTCGCGCAGGTCGCGGCCCACCACCTCGGCCCAGCCGTTCCAGGCCTGGGGCCGACGATCGGCGAAGAAGAAGTCCAGGGCTTGCATCGCCCGGTCGCGCTGGCCCAGCCGCACGAAGGCGCCGACGGTGCGGAGCTCATAGGGCGTGTAGTCGCGCCACGCCGTCCGGTTGGCCTGACGCGCCGTGAAATTCTCCCAGTATTTCTCGAACGTCCGGATCAGCAGACCCTGCGGCAGCTCGTCCTGAAGGCCGCCCGGCGACAGGCCGATGGTCGTCGAGGTGGCGTCGAAATCGCCCCGGTCGGCCGCGCCCGCGATCCAGTCGATACGGTGATGGATGGCCGTGCCGGTGATCGACGCCGTCACGTCGGCCGAGAACTCCGCCCGCGCCGCCGCGAACCGTTCGGCCGCCTCGGTCTCGCCGAGCGCCGTGGCGATCTCGATGGCGTCGCGATAGCCGAGCAAGCCCCAGAAATCGTCCCAGTAGGAATACGCCGCCCGATCCGAATAGCCCTCGTGGCTGATCGAGGCTGGCAAGAGCCCGTACAGATGCCGCGTGTCCGGCGCGCGATTGGCCTCGACGCGGGTCGAGGCGCTCAGGGTGTCCATATAGCCGATCGCGGCCTCGACCTGGGGCCAGACGGCGCGCAGCTGGGTCAGGTCGCCGGTATAGCGATACGTCTCGGCGGCCAGGAAGACGAACTCGCCGTGGCTGTCGTTCTCCGGCACCGGATCGGCGCCCCGGCTGTCGACACAGCAAGGGACCTTGCCGTCGGTGAAGACGTAGGGGGCGTACCAGCGCAGATAGTCCTGCGACAGCGAGGCGTGGCCCAGCCGGTTCAGACCCTCGGCCATCATGGCGCCGTCGCGGATCCAGGAGCGGTTGTAGCTGCGGGTTCCGGGCTGCAGCGCCGGTCCCTGACGCGACATCAGCATATGGGCCAGCGAGGTCTTCATCGTCGCCTCGATCCGCTGGCCCTCGGGCGGCGTGATCAGGTCGAAGCGGTCCAGCTTCTCGCGCCAGCTGGCGGCGACCCGGGTCTGGATCGTGTCGAGCGCCGCCTCCACTGAAGCTGTCGCCGGAAGCGCCGGTCGCGGCCCGTCGAGCGGCGAAACCCAGCCGAAGGTGCGCGTCTCGCCCGGTCGCAGGGTGACCGTGTACAGCATCACGCCCGCCATCAGACCAGTGGGGTCTGCGGTCAGGGCGCCGTCGCGAACGCCCTCGCCGGCGCGCGCGATCAGGCTCTGGGGATCGGCGCCGGCCTCGAAGGCGGCGGTCCGCACCGCATCGGGCGCGACCAGAGGATGCACCCGCACCGCGTCGTCGAGCACCAGTTCCCCGCCATGCCACTGCATCTGGCGGATCGGACTGGCCCCGCCCGGCACGGCCAGGAACTGCACCGGCCCGTTGACCTGCATCGGCCGCGCCGCCAGCGCCAGCGTCAGGGTCCGCTCCTGCAAGGCGGTGTTGGTCAGGTCGTAGCGTCCGTAGAGGGCGGCGGCGTCGGGCGAGCCCTCGGCCATCGCCGTCACCTTCAGCGTCCAGTCCTCGTGGGTCCAGGTCACGGTCGGGATCGGCAGGTCCCCGTCGACCAGGGCCTGTTCGATCCGCGCGTCGGCCCAGGTCACCAGCCGCCCGTTGTCGAGCACGAAGGGTTCGATCGACGGCCCGCCGCGCTTCAGCTCGATGGCGCCGTCCTCGGAGATCAGGCCGCTTTCGCCGCCGCCGTCGACGCCGACCAGGGTCCAGTAGGGCTGTTCGCCCCGGAATCCGCGCGGATAGAGTCCCCGCCGGCTCTGGCCCGCGACGGCGGTCAGGAAGGCGGTCTCGTTGGCGCCGAAGGCCAGCGGTTCGATCCGCAGATCGGCCAGCGAGTAGGCCGTCGCCGCCGCGCCGGTCGTGCCGAAACCAGCCCCCATCTGGCCAGAGCCGGGCGCCGCCTGAGGCGTCGTCAGATCCAGCCGTAGCCAGCGGGCCGAGGTCTCGGGCATGCGAAGCCAGTCCGTCCCGCCGTCGCCGTGCTGGACCCTGGCGACCTCGCGCCACTGGCGCCGGTCCCCGGAGGCCATGACGCGATAGGCCGACGCCGCCCTGCCCTCGGTCCAGCGCAGGGTCAGACCGCCGAACTCGCGCTCATAGCCGAGGTCCAGCGTCAGGCTCTGCTCGCCCGCCCCATCGGTCATCCATGCGCTGAGTGGGTCGTCATCCACACTCAGGGACGCGATCGCGTTTCCATCTTCACTGCTCGCTTCGGCGAGCGGGCGCGGCGGGACAGACGGCTCCGGCGGCAGGGGGCGCAGGGTCAGGTCGTCGATCTCGATGAAGCCCTTGCCGCCCTCGCCGGCCGTGACCACGAACTCGACCCGATCCGCGCCCCGGAAGGTCCGATCCGCCTTCGGCCCCCAGGCCCAGGCGACCTGACGCTTCTTGATCGTGAACAGGGTCCAGCCGTCGGGGAAGTCGTAGCGGGTCGTCTGGCGCCAGTGGACGTTCTCGCCCGAGGCGTCCGTGAACTTGACCTCGAAGGTGTTGGTCGGCCCCTCGCCGCGGACCCAGAAGCGGATCTCGTAGTTCTCCGGCGCCTCGAACGACAGGTCGCGCGCGGCGAAGGCATAGCCCGACCGGCCGTTGAAATCGTAGTCGAGCCGCATCGCCTCGCCGCGATGACCGGCCACGCTCGACAGGGTCGATGTCACGTCGGTCGAGGCGTCGGCGGTCCAGGGCGCGAGGTCCTCGAACGTGTCGAGTGTCCGCGTCGACTGGGCATGGGCTGGCGCGGCGATGACGAATGCCGCGATCAGTCCGAGGAACACACGCATACTCAACCCTTCACGCTGCCCGCCAGCATGCCGCGGATGTAGAACCGCTGCAGCGCGAGGAACAGGATCAGCACCGGCGCGACGGTGATGACCGCGCCCGCCATCATCAGCTCGACGTCCTGCACATGCTCGCGCGACAGGGCCGCCAAGGCGACCGGCAGCGTATAGTTCGACTGGTCGGTCAGGATGATCAGCGGCCACAGGAAGTCGTTCCAGCTGCCGAGGAAGACGAACAGACCCAGCGTCACGAGGATCGGCGTCAGCGTCGGCAGGACGATGCGGCGGAAAATCTGGCCCTCGGTCGCGCCGTCGACGCGCGCGGCCTCCAGCATCTCGTCGGGGATCGACAGGGCGTACTGGCGCACCAGAAACAGGCCGAAGATCGACGCCAGCCACGGCACCAGCGCCCCGGCATAGGTGTTCACCAGCCCCATCGACTTCAGCATCAGGAACAGCGGCAGGGTGCCGATCTGGGCCGGGATGACGAGGGCGCCGATCAGCAACTGGAACAGCCGGTCGCGGCCCTTGAACGTCAGCTTGGCGAAGGCGTACCCGGCGGGAACGGTGAAGGCCAGGGCCAGTCCTGTCGCCAGCGTGGCGAGCGCGAAGCTGTTCCACATGTAGCGGCCCATGCCCTGGTTCACGAACAGGTCGCGATAGTGCTCGAGCGTGGGCGCGCTGGGCAGCAGCGGCGGCGGGAAGACGGCGGCCTCTCCGGTCGCCATGAAGCTGACCGACAGCATCCACAGCAGGGGGAACAGGACGATCAGCCCGATCAGGGCCACGCCGACGTTCAACAGGAGGGTCCGGGGCTTCACGTGTGCTCTCCGCCCAGCCGCCGCGACACGGCCAGCTGCACCATGGTCACCGCGAAGATGCACAGGAACAGGACGAAGGCGACGGCGCTGGCCGAGCCCAGGTTCCACCATTTGAAGCCCTCTTCGTACATGAAGTAGAGCACCGTCACGGTCGACTGGGCGGGACCGCCCTGGGTCATCACATAGGGCTCGGCGAACAGCTGGAAGAAGCCCGCGACCGAGATGATCGACACCAGCAGCAGCGTCGGCGCGATAGCCGGCAGGGTGACGTTGGTGAACCGCGCCCACGGACCGGCGCCGTCGATGCGCGCGGCCTCATAGAGGTCGTCGGGCACGGTCTGCAACACCGCCAGGAAGATCAGCATGTTGTAGCCGAAGATCTTCCACACGACGAAGATCAGGATCGCCGGGATCGAGGTGTCTGGATTGCCCAGCCAGTCGATGGCGGGCAGGCCCACGCTCGTCAGCGCCCAGTTGATGACGCCGTAGCGGGTGTGCAGCAGATAGTTCCACAGCACCGCCGTGGCCACGAGCGTGGTGACATAGGGAGCGAAGAACATGACCCGCCAGACCGGCCGCCACTTGATCGTCCGCGCATTCAGGATCACCGCGGCCGCCAACGACGCGATGATCGACAGGGGCACGCCCAGCACGCTGAACCAGACGGTGTTCTTCATCGCCTGCCAGAACAGCGGATTGGTCAGCAGCCGCTCATAGTTCTGCAGGCCCACGAACCGCATGTTGCGCAGATCGGCCAGGGCATAGATGTCGAAGTCGGTCAGGCTGAGCAGCAGCGACGACACGACCGGCACGACGAAGAAGACCGCGATGGCAATCAGCGACGGGGCGACGAAACCCCAGGCGGCGCGTTCCCGGCGAGAGATCATGCCGCCCGCCCCTGTTCGATCATCCAGCGCCGCTTTTCGAGCAGGCGGTCGGCGCGACGGTCGATTTCGGCCCCGGCCTGTTCAACGGTGAACTCGCCCCGCACCATCCGTTCGGCGACGATCTGCATCTCGGTGACGATCCGCTCCCACTCCGGCACCTTGGGCACGGCCTTCGCGCGCGCCAGCTGGCCGTTGAAGGCGGTAATGTAGGGATCGGACGAAACACTCGGGGTGGCCCAGGCGGAGCGGCGCGCGGGCAGGTCGCCTGAGATGACGTTGAACCCGGCCTGCACCGTGGGATCGGACAGGTAGCGGACCAGCTTCCACGCCGCCTCCTGATGTGGCGACGATCGGAACACGGCCAGAGACGACCCGCCCGGCGCCGAGGCGCCGGGGCCGGTCGGACCGGGCACGCCGGCGGTGGTCCAGTGCGGCTGAACCTCCGGCGGCAGCCGGGTCTTCATGTCGCCGATAGTCCAGGGGCCGGAGAAGTAGAAGGTGAAATACCCCTTGGCGAACTCGTTCCAGACGTTCGAGATTTGCGCCGCCGAGGCCAGAGGGGCGAGGCCTTCGTCGAACAGGCTCTTGTAGAAGGCCAGGGCCGCCTGGAAGGACTCGCTGGAGAAGTTTCCGCGCGTGTCCTGATCGCGTAGCAATGGTTGATCGCCTTGCAGACCGAATGTCAGAAGTTGCTCGAACTCATTGACGGGCAAAAGGATTGCGAAATTTCCGTCGCCCGAAACACGCTTGACGGCGTGCATCGCCCGCTTCCACTCGGCCCATTCGGTCGGCATGGCGTCGAAGCCCGCACGGGCCAGAATATCGGTGCGCAGGAAGATCAGACGGGTGTCGACATACCAGGGCGTGGCCATGGCGCGGCCCGCGATGGCGTTGGTTTCCAGCACCGCCGGGAACTGGTCGGTCAGCAGGTCGGCGGCCGCGTCCGGCGTCGGCGACAGGGCGCCGATGGCCGCCAGTTCCGCGACCCAGGTGTTGCCGATCTGGCTGACGTCGGGCAGCGAGGCGCCGGCATAGGCGGTCAGCAGCTTGGAGTGCGCGGCGGTCCACGGCTGAGGCTGGACCACGACCTTGATGCCCGGATTGGCCGCCTCGAACGCCGGCAGGATCCGGGGCACGTTCGTGCCCTCGTTGCCCATGGCCCAGAAGGTCAGCCGGGTGATCCCGTCGTTCCGCGCACAGCCCGCCAGCGCGGCGCCGGCCCCGCCCATCAGCCCCAGCGCGGCGCGGCGATGGATCATGCGTCCAGCCAGCCGCCGGTGAACCCGGCCCTTTGCAAGCCACGCTTCAGGTTCGGCTCGCCGTGCATGTGGCGCCAGACCAGTTCGGAGCGACCGTTCTCGATCATGACCACGATCGGCCCCTGGTCGATGCCCAGATAGTCGCCATCGACCCAGCCGACGCCCGGCACGATCCGCCCGTGCTGCAGCCGCCCTTCCCGCTCCGTCAGGGTCGGGTTGAACGAGTCGAGGAAGCCCCATTGGGTGTAGATGCCGACGCCGTAACGGGCCTTCATCGCCTTCAGGGCGGCGGTCACCTCGACCGGCGCGAACGGATAGCTGGCCATGGCCGCCGTCGGCGCGATCGTGCCGTCGTCCCGGTCGCCCGGACCGCGTGCGGAATAGCTGAAAAACTCCCGCTCGCGCGCGTCGATCACCTGTTTGAAGTCGCCCGGTCCGTCGCAGGCCGTCAGGCCCCAGACGTCGGCCGAATAGCCGTCCCATCCGCCGGGGTTGTCGACGGCGTATTTGCGCTGGGCGTGGACGGCCCGGCGGCTGTTCTCGAAATAGTCGAGGTTCTGACCCGTCATCATCGACTGCCCCCGCATCCAGGCGTCGCGGATGCCACGGAAGTCGACGAACATGTGGCTGTACTGGTGACCGAAGATCGGCGCGAACTGCAGATGCCACTCGCCCCAGCGTTCGGTCCAGCTTTGCTCGTAGGCGTGGACCCATTCGTCCCAGACCCCGGTCGAGACCGGATGCGTCCGGCTGCCGATCGCGAGCAGCAGGACCAGCATGCCCTCGTTGTAGACGTTCCAGTCGTGCGGGATGTGGCCCGTCTCCGGATGCCAGCCCATCGAAATGCGGTTGGGCCGAATCACCGCCCAGTCCCACTCGACGCGGTCGTAGATGGCCTGGGCCAGACGACGGATCTCGGCCTCGTCGGCATGGCTGCCGTCGAAGTACCGCGCCGCGAACAGCATGCCGCCGAGCAGCAGGGTCGTATCCACGGTCGACAGCTCGCACTGCGCGAACCGATGGCCGGTCTCCATATCGAGGAAGTGGTAGAAGAAGCCCTTGTAGCCGATGACGCCGGTCGGCTCCGGCCCCTGCGGCGCGTCGTGGAAGGTGCGAAGCGTGATCAGGGTCCGCTCGCGGGCTTCCGCCTTGGTCATCCATCCACGCTCGACGCCCACCGGCCAGCAGGTCAGGGCGAAACCGACCGCGGCGACGGAGCAGAAGGATTCGGTCGGCCAGCGATCCGGCGTCAGGCCGGTCTCGCGGTCCGTGACATGGACGAACCAGTCGAAGGTGCGCCTCTGCAGTTCATCGACTTCGGGATCCAGCGGATGGATCCGGGAGCGGGACGTCGGTCGACCGGCCTGCGCCAGCACCGGCGACGCGACGGCCGACAGTCCGGCGGCGGCTGTTGAAGCCAGGAGAAAACGGCGACGGTCCATACTCATACATCCTACGCCAACGCCCCCGCGTCGCCCGCAAAAAAGATGGCCGCCCCTGTGTCGCAGGGACGGCCAGTCTCAGGAGAGAGAGATCAGAAGCTGTAGCGAGCGCCGAACTGGAAGGTCCGGGTCGGGAACAGCACGGTCGAAGGCTTGCCGAAGCGCGCGTTCGGCGAAGCTGCCGAGCCCGTGCCCCCGTCGAAGCCGGAGTAGTTGTAGAAGTCGAACACGTTGATGGCGTCGACGTAGAGTTGCACCTCACCCGCGTCGAACAGCGGAATGGTCTTGGTCAGACGCAGGTCCAGGTTCCGGTAAGCGAAGGCCGCCGGAATGATGAAGTTGTCCTGTTCCGGATAGGCGCCCGACGGACGGTAGTAGAAGCGCGAGCCCGTACCATCGAAGACGTTGAACGGCGTGCCCGACCCCAGGGTCAGGATGCCCGACAGCTGGAAGCCGGCCGGCAGATCGACGATGCCGTTGGCGACGATGCGGTGATGCTCGTTGTTGGGCGAGTTCCGCATCGGCGAGGTGGCCACGCTGAAGCAGTCGAAGCAGAAGTTGTCGTCGCCGCCGTTCTGCTGCGAGTCCGACCAGGTGTAGGCGACATTCAGGCCCCAGCCGCTTTCACGCGTGTAGTTCTTGTCGAGCTTGACGTAGAGGGCGGTGAACTCGCGTTCCTTGCTGTGGTCGCTGACCAGATAGGTGCGGTACGGATTGCTGCCGCCCGGCGAGCAGAAGCCGCCGTTGTCGCCGAAGCCGTCGCCGTCGTTGGGGGCGTTCGGCTCGCGGCAGCGGTTCAGATACTGCCAGGTGAACTCGTTCTCGGTCTTGCCGTAGGCCAGGGTGAACTCGGTCTGCCAGTCGCCGAAGCGCTGACGCAGGCCCAGGTTGAACTGGTCGGTCCGGGGCGGCTCGAAGTCGTTCTTGAGCAGGAAGGCCTCGCCACGCGCCGGGATGTTGTTCAGCACGGGGTCGAGACCCGCGGCGGTGAAGTAGCTGGCCTGCCAGAGGATCGGATCGTTGGACGCGCCCGACGCCACGCCCGCCGGACGGCCGGTGGTCGAGAAGAAGGCGTTGCGGGTGAAGTCGCCGGGCTTGGCCACTTCGTCGAAGGCGAAGTTGAAGTTGACCCGGTCGTAATAGCGGCCGGCTCCGCCGAAGATGACCGTCTCACGATCGCCGAAGACGTCGTACGAGAAGCCGATGCGCGGCTGGAAGGCCTTGGCGTAGGCGTCGCGGTTGTTGCCGGTCGAGATGTAGTCGTTGATGTTGAACCAGCTGGGCTTGTAGCCCGCCGCCTTGCCGCCGTCGGTCGAGGCGATCCACTGGTTCAGGCCCGTCAGCACATTGGCCGGCGTGACGTAATCGACGTTGTTTGCGTTGTCCTCATAGTCCCAGCGGATGCCGAGGTTGATCTCGAGCTGTTCCGTCAGGCGCCAGTCGTCCTGGACGTAGAGACCGAAGACGTTGTTATCGAGGTCGACGGTCGGGAAGCGGTTGCCCAGTTGCACCCGATACGGGACCGTTGTGCTGCCGCTGGCCGTGCCGTTCAGGTCGAAGAAGAACTCCGGGTTACGACCGAATTCCTTGTCCACGACGTAGTTCTGGGCCGAGAATTTCGCACCCATCTTCAGGGTGTGGGACCCGTGGAAGTCGATGTCGGTGAAGGTCAGGTCGTCACGGAGGGTGAAGCCTTCATCCGTGATGTTCTGACGGCTGCCGGACCCGCCGATGTTGATGATGGACCGTCCGCCGAAGGGGTCGTAGCCGTTGTCGAAGACGCGATAGCTTGCGCCGCGCGTGTCGAAGTTCGAGGCCGTCGGATTGTAGTTGTAGTCGCGGTAGTCGAGCGACGCCTCGTTGACGAAGCCTTCGCCCTGCCACTGATAGCGCAGCTGGGCGGCCCGGGTGACCTGGCGCAGGCCGGAGGCGCGTTCAAAGGAGTTGGCGCCGCCGACGCCGGTCGTATCGGCCTCATCGCGATAGGTGACGCTCAGGTCGAACACGTGACCCTCGGCCGGCTGGTAGCTCAGCTTGCCGAAGAAGAGATCTTCTTCGAACGGGGTCGCGAAGACGCCAAGATACTGGCCGAACTGAGCCAGTTGGGCCGGGGTCGGGCTCGCGATGGCCACGGTGGCCGCGCGGTTCTCCTGCTTGTGCTCGTAGCTGCCGAAGAAGTGCAGGCGATCCTGGATGATCGGCCCGCCCAGAGCGGCGCCGTACTGTTGCACCTCGAGGTCGGCCTCGGGCCGATTGGCGCGGCGCGAAAAGACGTCCTGCTCGATGAAGTCCTGGTCGCGATAGGCGCCGAAAATCTCACCGTGGAACTCGTTGGTGCCCGACCGGGTCACGGCCGTGATGATCGCCGACGAGGCCTGTTCGTACTCGGCCTTGAAGTTCTGGGTGACGATCCGGAACTCGCCGATGGCGGCCTGCGGGAAGGGATTGCCCCGGCTGTCATCCTGGCCCTGGATGCCGCCCGAGATGACGTTGGATTTCAGGCTGGCGCCGTCGATGAAGGCGTTGATCGCCTCGGCGCGCTGGCCGCCGGCGCTGATGGTCACTTCACGCTCGTCCTGCGAGACGCGCACGCCCGGAGCCAAGGCCGCGAAGTTGAGGAAGTTGCGGTTGATCTGCGGCAGGGTCTGGATCTGCTGGAGCGTGACGTTCGTCGAGTTCTCCGGCGTGCGGACCTCGACCAGACGGCGGCCGGTGACGACGATGTCGCCGACATTGGTCGCGTCGTCGCTGACTGCGGCCGTCTCGGCGCCGACGCTCAGGTCCAGGCTCGCTGCCTGGGCGACGCCGACGGAGACCGTGTCCGTGGCGACCTGACCGTCCGCGGTCGTCGCCGTGATCTCGTAGGAACCCGGGCGCACGCCGACCAGGGCGTAGCTGCCGTCCGCATTGATCCGGCCACGATAGGAGAAGCCGGTCGCCGTCTCGCGGGCGACGATCTCGCCGCCGTTTTCGGGCGCATCACCCTCATAGACCGTGCCCCGGATGGTGGCGTTGGTCGTCTGGGCCGAGGCGGCTCCGGCCGTCAGCAGCGTCGCGACGGCGAGGGCCGAGGCGGCGCCCAGCGCGCGGGTGCGCAGGGTCATGCGGGTCATTGGGTTTCTCCGTTGAGGGCGATGCTGGATGAGGCGCCGCCGCACGACTGGCGGACGACGAGTTGGGGTCGAATGGTTTCGCAGGCGGCGTCGGGCGTCGCCTGCGGGTCGTTGGAAGCGGCGATCAGGGCCACCAGCCGGTCCATGGCCCTGCGGCCCGTCTCGGCGATCTCGATACGCAACGTGGTCAGGGCGGGTCGCATCAGGGCGGCGATCGGCACGTCGTCGAAGCCGACGACGGCGACGTCCTCGGGACAGCGGACGCCCGCGTCCTGCAAGGCCAGCAGGGCGCCGATAGCCATCATGTCGTTGGCGGCGAAGATGGCGTCCGGCCGCACGCCCTCGGCCAGCAGAAGAGCCGTCGCGTCATGGCCCGAGGCCTGGGTGAACGCGCCGGCGACGACGGTCGGCTGGCGCCCGGCGGCGGTCATGGCCTGGACATAGCCGGCCTGACGCTCGCGCGCTTCGAGGTTTCCCGCGGGACCGCCGATGTGGACGATCCGCTCGCGCCCGTGCGCCAGCAGATGCTCGACAGCGGTGACCGCGGCGCCGACGTTGTCGACGACCATCGACGGCCGACCGGCGTCATTGGCCCCGCCGTTCATCAGCAGCACCGGAAGCCGGCCCGCCAGGCTGTGCGCCAGATTGGCGGAATCGAGGTGAGGCGACAGCACGATCAGCCCGTCGACGCGGCCGCGCATCGAGCGGATGGCGGCGGCCGCCTCGGAAGCGTCGTCATGCGAACTGGAGACAATCAGATGCAGGCCGTTGGCGCGCGCGGCCACGTCCATGCCCCGGATCAGCTCCGAGAAGAACTCGCCGAACAGGTCGGGCAGGATCACCCCGACCGTGTCGGTGCGGCTGGTCGACAGGCTGCGGGCGCCCGAATGCGGGACGTAGGACAGCGCTTCGACGGCCTCGAGGACCTTCAGCCGGGTCGGCTCTGTCACCGCCCCCGCCCCGGTCAGCACGCGCGACACCGAGGCCACGGAGACCTTGGCCCGTTCCGCCACGTCGCGGATCGTCGCCGGCTTCATGCCGCGCGTCCGATCGGCGCACGGCCGTCTGAGCTGTGGGTCAAGTTGCGATGCACGCAGTGTGTCCTGAAGCGTCCCGATCGTACCGGCCTCCTTTATCGAAGGTCCGTCGACAAAAATCTGTAATCGGTTACATCGCACACTGGTAATGCGCCCCGCAAGTGCCGTAGTTTGGCCACACGACGGATTTCTCCCTCCGTGACCTCCCTGCATCGCTTCTCGACACGCTGCCGAAGCCCTCACCCAGACCCCTGACGAAAGCCTTCCGATGAGTCTCAACTATCAGTTTCCAGAAGGTTTTCTGTGGGGCGCGGCGACGGCGGCGTATCAGATCGAGGGCTCATCCATGGCCGATGGCGCGGGCGAGTCCATCTGGGACCGCTTCTGCCACATTCCGGGCAATATGAAGGACGGCGATACCGGCGACGTGGCCTGTGACCACTACAACCGCTGGCGCGAGGACGTCGCGATCATGAAGCGGCTGGGGCTGACCGCCTACCGATTCTCGGTAAGCTGGAGCCGTGTCATGCCGGACGGCACGGGGCGGCTGAACGAGGCGGGCCTGAAATTCTACGACGATCTGATCGACGCCCTGATCGAGGCCGGGATCGAGCCCCTTTGCACCCTCTACCACTGGGATTTGCCGGCGGCGCTGGACGACCGGGGCGGCTGGCTGAACCCCGACATCGCCCACTGGTTCGCCGACTACGGCCAGGTTCTGTTCGAGCGGTTCAAGGGCCGGGTGAAGACCTGGGGTACGATCAACGAACCCTGGGTCATCATCGACGGCGGCTATCTGCACGGCGTCCTGGCGCCCGGCCACCGATCGCACTACGAGGCGGTGATCGCCGGCCACAACGTCCTGCGCGCCCATGGCGCCGCCGTGCGCCGCTTCCGCGAGGTGGGCGAGGGCCGGATCGGCATCGTCCTGAACATCGAGCCCAAATACCCGGCCAGCGACAGGCCCGAGGACGAGGCCGCCCGCAAGCGCGCCGAAGCCCAGATGAACCGCTGGTTCCTCGACCCACTCATGGGCCGCGGCTATCCCGCCGAACTGCACGAGGTCTACGGCGACGCGATGCGCGAGTTCCCGGCCGAGGATTTCGACCTGATCGCGACACCGACCGACTGGATGGGTCTGAACTGGTACACCCGCGCGGTGCCCGAGAATGCGCCCGACGCCTGGCCCGTTCGCGCCCGGCCGGTGAAACAGGTCCAGCACGCCCACACCGAAACCGGCTGGGAGGTCTACCCCCCTGCCCTCACCGACACCCTGGTCTGGCTGCATGAACAGACCAATGGCCTGCCATTGATGATCACCGAGAACGGCTCGGCCTGGTACGACCCGCCCCACGCAATCGACGGACGCATCCACGATCCGATGCGGGTCGAGTATCTGAAGAACCACCTGAAGGCGGCCCACGACGCCCTCGGCAAGGGCGTAAAGATCGAGGGCTATATGGCCTGGTCGCTGCTCGACAATCTCGAGTGGTCGCTCGGTTATTCGAAGCGGTTCGGCATCACCCACGTCAACTTCCTGACCCAGGAGCGGACGATCAAGGACAGCGGCCTTCTCTATGCAGAGGTGATCAGGACCAACGGTGCCTGCCTCTAGGGCCTGACGCGGCCGTAAAACGCTTCGATCAGATCCAGCCGCTCGGGGAACGGGACCGGTTTCGCCACCGGCCCGTCGTTGGTGAACTCCAGCAACTGGTCCGGCGCGGCGCCGAACTCGGGCCAGGCCGGGCGGTCGCCACCGTTCGGGTCGCCGGCCCTTGCAAAGGCGGTCCAGTAATCGGCCATGGCAGTCGCCGCCCGGTCGTCCCGCTCGCCCATCGGCCGTCCCACTGTATCGAGATTGTCGAACACATAGGGCCGCTCCGACGCATGGGTCGCGCCGCCGCTGGGTTCCGGGTTCGATTCCGGCACCACGTCGAACCGGTACAGATACGTCGGCTGCCCGGCCCGCGCATGCAGCCGCGCCAGGTGCCGCGCCGGCTCGTTGAAGATCAGGTCGCTGACGACGCCGGCGTCATAGCCCGCCTGACCGGAATAGGCCGCGACCAGGGCGTTGTATTCGGCGTCGGTCATCACGTCGTCGGTCCGGCCATAGGCGCCGGCGTCCGTCGGCCGGATCCACCAGAACTCGGCGCTGTTCGTGCCGATCACCAGAGGCACGGGCGCCTGTCGTCCGGCCGCGAAGGCCTCGACCACATCCTCGGGCACGACCGTCCCGTCGACGACCAGATTGTCGCTGTAGAAGGCCGGCATCGGCGACAGCAGCCGCTCGGCGGGCAAGGCGCGCAGATCGTCCGCCGTTGCGTTCGGCAATCCCGCCGATCGGGCGAAGGCGACACCCAGCGACTGGGCCGACGGCCGTCCCGGACGATCGTCGTCCAGCAGCGCCGACCGTTGCCGCCCCAGACCCGACTGCATGACGGCGCGCTGGAACAGCCCGCGCGCGCCGGGCGCGACCATCAGCTGGGCCACCGCCGCCCCGCCCGCCGACTCACCAAAGATGGTGACCTGTTGGGGATCGCCGCCGAAGGTCGCGATATTGTCCCGCACCCATTCGAGGGCCGCGATCTGGTCCATCACGCCGTAGTTGCCGGCCGCCTCCTCGGGCCCGCGCTCGAACGCCAGCGCCGGATGATCGAAGAAGCCCAGCCGCCCGAGCCGGTAGTTGATAGTGACCACGACCACCCCGCGCCGCGCCAGATTCGTCCCGTCATAGAGCGGCGGCGTGCCCGACCCGTTGTTGTATCCGCCCCCATGAATCCAGACCATCACAGGCAGCGGCTCGGCGCGCGCCGACGGGCGCCAGACGTTCAGCGTCAGACAATCCTCGCTCGCGGGCCCCGGCCCGACGCCCGGATCGCCGTTGGACGGCGCCTGGATGCAGATCGCCCCGACGCGGCTGGCGTCCCGTTCTCCGATCCAGGCCGCCGGCGGCTGCGGCGGCCGCCAGCGCAGGGCCCGGACCGGGGGCGCCGCGAACGGGATTCCCTTGAAGGATTCGATGGCATCTGCCTGCCGTCCGACCAGCAACCCCTGCGCCACCTGGACTTGCGGATTGGCCGGGGGAACGGGCGAAACTGTCATCTGGGCGGCCAGGGCGAGACTTGCGAGGAACATGCGCCGATCCTTAGCCGGGCGCGCCGATGAAACAAACTTCACCGTGGGCTGGAACCATTCTTCGCGCCACGCGCTCGCCGGGATCGGGGAGACGGTACGCGTGCGGGCACTTGATCAGGCGATAGACCTCGCGGCGGCGTTCGAGGCCTCCACGAACCCCTACATGCTGCTCACGCCGGACCTGCGATACGCGGGAATGAACGCCGCCTATCTCGCCGCCGTCGGCACCACGCGAGACAGGCTGATCGGACAGCAGATCTTCGACGTCTTCACCGGCGGACCGACCGAGACCGGCGCCGAGAACGTCCGCCAACTCCGCGCCTCCTTCGAGAAGGTGCTGGCGACCGGCGAACGGGACCATCTGGCGCTGATCCACTTCGCCATCCCGGTCACCGACCCCGACGGCGCGATCACCCATGAGGACCGCTACTGGAGCGCCAGCCACACGCCGCTGCACGACGCCGAAGGCCGGATCGTGCTGATCCTCCAGCACACGTCGGACATCACCGAACTCGAGTTGCTGCGCCGCGCGCGGAACGACGCACCGACCGTCAGCGCGCTGGACATGATTCTCGGCGGCGGCGTCATGAACCGGGCCCGCGCGGTCCAGGAGGACAATCGGCGTCTGGAAAAGGAGCGCAACCGCCTCGTCGAGATGTTCATGCAGGCGCCCGGATTCGTCGCCATCCTGTCGGGAGCCGACCACGTCTTCCAGATGCACAACGACGCCTACGCCCGCATCATCGGGCGCTCGAATGTGGTCGGAAAGTCGATCCGCGACGCCCTGCCCGACCTCGCCGGCCAAGGCTATTACGAGTTGCTGGATTCCGTCTTCGCGACGGGTGAGCCGTATGAGGGCAAGGGCGCCCTCGTCACCTTCCGCCCCGAGGGCGCGGATCACGACCTTAGCCGCAACGTGGATTTCATCTACCAGCCGGTGCGCAACAACGAAGGCGTCGTCGTGGGCATCTTCGTCCAGGGGCACGACGTCACCGCCACCGTCGAGGCCGCCCAACGCCAGCGGCTGATGATCGACGAACTCAATCACCGGGTGAAGAACACCTTGGCCACCGTCCAGTCGATCGCCATGCAGACCGCCCGTTCGCACGACGATCCCAGGACCTTCGCCGAGAGCTTCCAGGCCCGGTTGATGAGCCTGTCTCACACCCACGACCTCCTCACCCGCAGCCATTGGGAAGGCGCCGACCTCCGGGCGGTTCTGGAGCACGAGACGGACGCGCACGGCCCGACCCGCATCGTTCTGAACGGCCCGCCCCTGGCGCTGGGCCCGGCGATGGCCCTGTCGCTGGGGATGATCTTCCACGAGCTGGCGACCAACGCCGCGAAGTACGGGGCCCTGTCGGCGCCGGACGGCCGGATCTTCGTCGACTGGACCATCGCCAACCAGACCAGCCGGACACTGGACGTCGTCTGGCGCGAGGTGGGCGGGCCGCCGGTGGAGACGCCCGTACGACGCGGATTCGGCAGTCGGCTGATCGAAAGGAACGTCCGTCACGATCTGGCGGGCGAGGCCAAACTCAGCTACGCAAGCGACGGTTTTATAGCGGAATTCTCGATACCGCTTGATAAGGATACGCAACAGCATGTCTGAGGGTTTGACGGGTCGCCGCATTCTCGTGGTCGAGGACGAATCCCTGGTCGCCATGCTGCTGGAGACCATTCTCGAAGACATGGGCGCGATCCCGGTCGGCGCGATCGCCACCGTGGACGAAGCGCTCCAGGTCGTCGCCGACGATCCCCTGCTCGACGCCGCCCTGCTTGATGTGAACGTGGCGGGCAAGGAGGTCTTCCCCGTCGCCGAGGCGCTCAAGGCCAAGGGCATCCCGTTCGTCTTCTCGACCGGCTACGGCGAGGGCGGCCTGCCCGATCACTGGCGCGGTCAGGCGACGATCCAGAAGCCCTTCACGGAAGACGCCGTGAAGGCGGCGCTGTTCAAGGCCTTGGGCGTCGCCCAGGTCTGAGATCCGTAAGTATCGCCTTGGCCGCATTGTGTCCCGGCGCGCCGGTGACGCCGCCTCCGGGATGCGCGCCTGATCCGCACAGATAAAGACCCGGGACCGGCATCCGGTGATCGGCATGACCCAGCACCGGCCTGGCGCTGAACAATTGGTCCAGCGTCAACCGGCCATGGAAGATGTCGCCTCCGACCAGCCCGAACCGCCGCTCCAGATCGCGCGGCCCAAGCGCCAGTCGCCCCAGCACCGAGGCCTTGAAGCCCGGCGCATGGGCATCGACCGTCTCGATCATCAGGTCCGCCACCGTGTCGCAATGTTCGTCGCCAAGCGCCGGATCGACATGCTGACAGAACAGGCTGGCCACATGCTGCCCCGGCGGAGCGAGCGTATCGTCCAGGGTCGAAGGGATCAGCATCTCGACGATCGGTTTTGACGACCAGCCGTTCAGCCGCGCCTCGGCATGGGCCCGGTCCATGTAATCCAGGCTCGGCGCGATGATGATGCCCGCCGTATGGTGGTCGCCCGCTTCCGGCAGCACGGTGAAGCGCGGAAGCTCCGACAGGGCCACGTTCATCCGGAACGTCCCCGACCCCGACGCATACCGGCTCATCCGCTCGGTGAAGTCCGCCGGCACGACCGCCGGGTCGACCAGCCGGTCGAACAGCAGGCGCGGATGCAGGTTCGACACGACCGCCTGGCCCCGTACCGTGTCGCCCGCCGTCGTCACCGCCCCGACCGCCCTGCCCTTATCGGTCAGGACCTCGGCGACCTCCGTATCCAGCCGGATGTCGACGCCCTGCTCGCGACAGGCGGCGGCCATGGCCTGGGTGATCGCCCCCATGCCGCCGATGGCGTGGCCCCAGACGCCCTTGCGCCCGTTCACCTCGCCGAAGACGTGATGCAGCAAGACGTAGGCCGACCCCGGCGTATAGGGGCTCGCGTAGTTCCCGACCACGCTGTCGAACCCGAACAGGGCCTTGATCGGGTCGCTCTCGAACCAGCCGTCGAGCCAGTCGCCGGCCGACTTGGCGAACAGGTCGAGCACGTCGCGTCGCCCGGTCAGGTCCAGCCCGCCCAGCCGCTTCGCGACCGACGCCGACCTCAGCATCTCCGGCAGGGCTTCAAGCCAGCCGCCGGTCGGCAGGTTCGGCGGCGTCTCCAGCACCAGCGCCCGCAGCACCGCCGCCACCGCCTCCAGCCGCGCCTCATATTCGGGCAACCGCTCGGCATCTCGCGTCGAGAACCGCGCCACCTGCCCCTGCGTCCGGCCTTCACCGGCGGTGAAATAGTCCCCGTCCAGCGGCAGGAAGTTCGACATGCGCCGCTCGACGACTTTCAGCCCGTGCCGGGCCAGTTCGAGGTCGGCGATGATCTTCGGGTTCAGCAGGCTGACAGTGTAGCTGGCGGTCGAGTTGCGGAAGCCGGGATGGAACTCCTCCGTCACCGCCGCCCCGCCGACGACGCCGCGCCGTTCCAGCACCGTGACCTTCAGCCCGGCCCGCGCGAGATAGAAGGCGCAGACAAGCCCGTTGTGGCCCCCGCCGAGAATGACGACGTCGGTCTGCGTCACGGCCATCAGATCCGCCCCCGCAACGTGGCCCAGGTCAGCTTCAGACGCTTGAGCGCCTCGGGCGTATCCGGTTTGAGCGCCGCATGGGCGACCGCTGGAAAGGCCACGGCAGGCAGGGATGCGAGCAGCCTGTTGGCATTGACCCGCAGCGCGTCCGCCTCGTCGGCTCGTCCCACCTGCGACAGGCTCCAGACCCTGCTGGCCTCGACGATCTCGGCGTCATGGCTCGCGCCCGCCAGGATCTGCACAGCCACCTGCATCGGCCCCCTGTAGAAAGCGTCCAGATCGTGCGGTTCGCCATGCACCCGGTCGATGTGCGCCTCAATCAGGGTGTCGAACGAGTCGCGGGGCAGGCCATGACGCCCCACCAGATCGGTCAGGGCCTCCAGCACCGGATGGCCCTTGCGCGCCACGCCGGAGAAGACCCCATCCATCTGCTCGCGCCACCAAACGTAGCGCATCTCGGCCAGAAGGGGCTGGGTCACCCGCGTGGGGATGCTCATCAGCTCCGCCTCGAAGGCGTAGAGGGCGATCAGGTCCGCGCGCGCCTGCGGATCGCCGACGAACCGGCTGGACAGCCAGCGGTCGGGATCGGCCGCGCGGACCTGGTCGTCGAGACTGGAGGTCGGGTCAGCCAAACAGCGTCTGGTACATCGCCATGGAGGTCAGCATCGGCAGGCTGAGCAACAGGTTGGTGCGGCTGGCCAGCATGGCGACGCGGGCGGCCTTGGCCTTCTTCTCGTCGTCCACGACGACGATGCCCAGGGCCCGCTTCTGGTTCGGCCAGATGATGCCCCAGACATTCAGGAACATGACGATGGCCAGCCAGACGCCGACGCCCATCAGGGTGAAGCCCTGATCGCCCTGCACCAGACCGCCGGCGAAGCCGAAGCTCAGCACTTCCATCGCATAGACGTGACCCTTCAGCCCCAGCACCGCGATCCCCGCCAGCACCGTGAACAGGGCCGCCCAGCGGAACCAGAACAGGGCCTCGGGCGCGATGTATTTCGACACGGCGGGCTTCAGCTCGCCGGGGATGGTCGGCATGACGCGGATCTGGACGAAGTTGAAATAGTAGAGCAGCCCGATCCACAGGATGCCGAAGCCGACGTGGAACCAGCGCGCCACCGCCTGCCAGAACTGCAGCGCGTCCACCTCCGCGATGCGGAAGAAGGCGAAGATCATCACCGCCGCCAGCACGAAGCTGAGGATCAGTGTGTTTCTGAAATTCGAAAGCAGATTGACCATGTGTTCGCTCCCCCGAGTCGGTGTTGGCCCAAGGCTTAGCCGCAAAGGCCAGTGGGGAGAAGGTGGCTGGTGGTTCGTGGCTGGTAACTGGTCCAGCTCTCACCAGCCACCAGTCACCTGGCCACCAGTCACGCGGCCTACGGCCGCGACGCCATGCCCAGCTTGACCGGCTTTGCGTCCTCGGCGAGCTCGCCGCGCTTCACGCCCCAGAGCAGGATGATCGGCGCCCCGACGTAGATCGAGGAATAGGTGCCGACGATGATCCCGAACATCAGGGCGATGGAGAAGCCGAACAGGGCCTCCCCGCCGAAGAAGGCCAAGGCCGCCAGCACCATGACGGCGGTGACGCCGGTGATGATGGTCCGCGACAGGGTCTCGTTCAGCGACAGGTCGATCACCTCGCGCAGCGGCATGGTCTTGTACTTGCGCAGGTTCTCGCGAAGACGGTCGAACACCACCACGGTATCGTTCATCGAATATCCGATGACCGTCAGAATGGCGGCGACCATGTTCAGGCTGAATTCCAGCTTGAACAGCACGATCAGGCCGAAGGTCAGGATCACGTCGTGCAGCAGGCCGGCCACGGCGCCGAAGCCGAACTGGGGCTCGAACCGGAACCAGATGTAGGCGAACATCAGGGCGATCGCGACGCCCAGGGCCAGAAGGCCCGAGGTGAACAGCTCGCCCGAGACCTTGGAACCGACGACGCTGACGCCCGAATAGGTGACCTCGCCGACCGCGCCGGTGATGGCGCTCTCGACCTGGTTCACGACCGTCGTCTGGTCCTGACCGTCCGGAATCTGGAAGCGGAGCACGGCGGTCGAGCCGTCCTCGACGTTAGTGTCGCGACGGGCGATGCCCTGGACCCCGACGTCACCCAGCCCCAGCTCGCCGACCGAGCTGCGCACGGCTTCGAGATCGATGGTCTGACCGGCGGGCTTGGCGACCTCCATCGAGGCGCCGCCCCGGAAGTCGATGCCCATGTTCAGGCCGGGATAGAAGCAGGCGACGATCGACGCCACACACAGCACGATGGAGAGCACGGCCGCATAGCGCGCGTATTTGACGAAGTGGAAATTCGTCTTCTGCGGCAGGACCTTGATAAGGGGCCACCAGGTCATCGGGCCGACTCCGCGATCGGAAGGGACTTGGGTTTGGCGATCTTCAGCCAGTAGGCGAGCAGGATCTGCGAGACCAGAACGGCCGAGAAGACCGAGGTGAACACCCCGATCGTCAGGGTCCAGGCGAAGCCGCGGACCGGACCGGCGCCGAAGATGAACATGATCCCCGCCGCGACCAGGGTGGTCAGGTTGGCGTCGATGATCGTGCCCATGGCCTTGTTGAAGCCGGCGTCCATCGAGGCGATCACGGACCGTCCGGCCCGCGCCTCGTCGCGCATCCGCTCGTAGATCAGCACGTTGGCGTCCACGGCCACCGCGAAGGTCAGGATCAGACCCGCGATGCCCGGCAGGGTCAGCGTCGCCTGCGTCAGGGACATGGCCGCCACGATCAGAATGCCGTTCAGGATCAGGCCGATGACCGAGATGCCTCCGAACAGGAAGCCGTAGGCCAGCAGCATGAACAGCACGATGATGATGAAGCCGATCATGGTCGACAGAGCGCCGGCCTTGACGGCGTCGGCGCCGAGTTCGGCGGTCACGGTCCGGCGTTCCTCGACCGTCAGCGGGGCCGGAAGGGCGCCGCCGTTCAGCAGGTTCACCAGTTCCGACGCCTCGGCGATCGAGAAGTTGCCGGTGATCTGACCCGTCCCGCCCGTGATGGGGCTCTGGATCGTCGGAGCCGAGATGACCTTGCCGTCCAGGATGATGGCGAAGGGCTTGCCGATATTGGCCGCCGTCGTCTCGCCGAAGCGACGCGCGCCCTGGCCGTCGAAGCGGAAGTCGATGGCGGGGCGGCCAGACTGGTCGGCGCCGACGCCGGCCCGGGTCAGGTTCTCGCCCGAGACCAGCACGCGCTTCTTGACCAGGTAGGGTGTCACGCCGTCCGGACCGAGCAGCAGTTGCGAATCCGGCGGCACGCGACCGGCGACGGCGTCCTGCACCGAGTTCTCGGTATCGACCATCTGGAAGGTCAGCTGGGCGGTCTGGCCGATGACCCGTTCCAGGGCGGCGGGATCGCTTTCGCCCGGAGCCTGGACGACGATGCGTTCGGCGCCCTGGCGGGTGATGGAAGGTTCGCGCGTGCCCAGGCTGTCGATGCGGCGGCGCACGACCTCGATGGACTGGTCCACCGCCGTCGCGCCCATCGAATCGAGCGTCGCCTGGGTGAAGGCCAGACGCACGCGGTCGGGACCGACGCGCTGAACCTGACGCTCGACCGCGCCGCCGGCGCTCGCGGGCCCGATCAGCGCCTGCAAGGCCGTATAGGCGGCGTCCTGACGGGTCGGATCGGCCAGGGTGACGACGGCGCCGCCCGCTTCACGGGTGATCTGGTTGGTGGCGATTCCGCCCTCGCGCAGGGCGACGCGGACGTCCTCGATCAGGTTGTCGACGCGCTTGGTGCGCATCGCGTCCACATCGACTTCCAGCAGCAGATACGATCCGCCCTGCAGGTCGAGGCCCAGGTTCAGGGCGTTCTTGGGCAGCCAGCCCGGCAGCGCCGCGCGCTGGGCCGGAGACAGGGCGTTGGGGAAGGCCAGCAGCACGCCGAAGACGAGCGACAGGACGACGAGGATGACTTTCCAGCGCGACAGCTGAATCATGGACGGGGCTTCCGGTTCAGCGAGCCGAGGCTCAGGCCTTGGCGTCGTTCGCGGCGATGGCGGTGCGGTTGCGCACCTCGGCGATCATGCCCTTGACCACCCGCACATTGACGCTGGGGGCGATCTCGACATTGACCTCGGCCTCTTCGACGCGGGTCACCTTGCCGATCAGGCCCGACGACAGGACGATGACGTCGCCGCGCTTCACTGCCGCGATCAAAGCCTGATGTTCCTTGGCGCGCTTCTGCTGCGGACGGATCAGCAGGAAGTAGAACAGGACGAAGATCGCGACGAACGGCAGGAACTGCACGATCATGGCCATCAGGCCGCCTTCACCAGTGGGCGTCATTGGGTCGTTCCCCGGGGGATGAGGCAGCCGCTTCCGGGCGCCCGTTTAAAACAAGGCGCGGAACCTAGGGCCGAGACTCCGGGATTGCAACGCGGCGTGATGGTTCGGCGTCTCTACCGTGGCAAAACGGTCAACGGATCGACGGCGGTCGGCTGATCGGCCTGCATCCGGCGGGTCTCGAAGTGGATCGAGGGACGACCGTCGCCCGCCGTCAGGCCGACCGTGCCGATCTGCTGGCCCGTGCGAACGTCAGCGCCGTCATCGACCGTGGCGGACCCGAGGTGGCTGTAGCTCGTGCGCCAGCCATCCCGGTGCGTGATGATGACCGTCAGGCCTAATCCCACGACCTCTCCGACATAGGCGATGCGTCCCCCGGCCGCCGCGTTGACCGGCTCGCCGGCCGCGGCGCCGATGTTGATGCCGTTGTTGCGCTCGCCCAAACCCACGGGACCAAAGCGGCGCAGAATTTCGCCCCGCACCGGCCACTGGAACATCGCTGATCCAGCCGATGCGACGGCCGTCGATGCCGTCGCCGCCGGTTCCCGCGGTGCGAGGGGCGCTGCGGGATTGCCCGAGGGCGGCGGCGGGGGCGGCGGAATCACCCCGTTCTCGGGCACCATGACGCCGACGGGCGCGGGCCCGGTCGCATAGGGATCGGGGCCCGTGTCCAGCGCGCTGTCGGGCAGGATGATCGACTGGCCCACGGTGATCGCGCCGCGCGGCCCCAGACCGTTCAGGTCGATCAGATTCTGCACCGGCGTCTGGAAGCGCCGCCCGACGCCGGAGATCGTGTCGCCCGGCTGGATGACATAGGCCGCGCCTGCGTTGACGCTCATCGGCGCGCTGGGCGTCGCATAGGACGGCGAGCTCGCGGACGGCGGGCTGTAGGCCGGGGGATTGTAGGCCGGAGGCGGCGGATAGGTGTTCGAACCCGACGACGACGGCGGCGGCAGGGCTCCGCCCTCGATCCGCTCGGTCGGCGCGGTCATCGGCGGCGGCGCCTCATAGACCGGCGGCTGGGGCTGGGACGGCGCGCCGTAGGGATCGGCCGGACGCACGCCGGGCGCGCCATAGCCCGGCATCGGCCGGGTCGAATAGACGGGCTCGGTCGGATAGCTGGCGCAGGCCGTGGCCGCCATTCCGGCGAAGGCGATCGCCGCCGCCCTGATCCAGTTCGAAAGACGCACAGATCGCTCCCCGTTCACCCTGCCCGACATGCCCCGTCGCAGCTCATTAGCCAACCCGCCAAAGCGCGCGAAAGTGGGGCGGAGAGGTTAACGGGGCTAGAGATCAGGGCTTGGTGAGCAGGTCTTGGGGAAGGCAAGGATAGAGCGGACGACAGCGCACCGCCAGTTCCCTGATCCCTAAGCCCTACCTCTACCCCTCCTTCGCCGTCCCCTCGACCAGGGGCACGAAGCGCACCTCGCACAGGCTCTCGCGTCGGAAGCTGCCGTCCTCCTGACCCGTATAGCGATGCAGCATCTGCACGGACGTCCGGCCCACCGGCGCGACCAGCACTCCGCCCGGCTTCAGCTGTTTCAGCAGTTCGGTCGGCTCGTTCGGCGAGGCGGCCGTGACCATGATCCGGTCGAACGGCGCCTGCTCCGGCCAGCCCAGCCCTCCGTCGGAATGGCGGGTGATGACGTTGTCGATCTGGAGCCGTTTGAGCTTGGCCTCGGCCTCGACCAGCAGGCTGCGATACCGCTCGACCGAATAGACGTAGCGCGCCAACCGGCTCAGCACCGCGCACTGGTAGCCGCTGCCCGTGCCGATCTCGAGCACCCGGTGGCGCGGCTCGACCTCCAGAGCCTGGGTCATCAGGCCGACGATGAAGGGCTGGCTGATCGTCTGGGCGCAGTCGATCGGCAGGGCCTGATCCTCCCACGCCTGATCGAGGAATTTCTCGTGCACGAACACGGCGCGGTCGATCGATTCCATCGCCGCCAGCACCCGGGGATCGGTGACCCCCTGCTGCCGCAGCGACAGGATCAGCCGCCCTGCCCTGTCGTCCTTCAGATTCATCCGGCCAGGCTCTTCGGCGGCGCCCCGCCCAGCACGCCCTTCAGGTCGTGGACGCTCGGCTTGTGCGTCAGGTCGATATGCAGCGGCGTGACCGAGATCTTGCCGTCGTCCATGGCCCGCAGGTCCGTGCCCGGCGCATGATCCTGCTTCGCCCCCCGAAAGCTCATCCAGTAGTAGTCGCGCCCGCGCAGGTCGGTGCGCTTGACCGCATGCATCTCCCCGGCCTGACGGAAGCCCTGCACCGTCACCTCGACCTCCTTCACATCCTCGGGCGGTCGTGCGGGGAAGTTCAGGTTCATCACCACCCCGTCCTGCCAGGTCTCGGCCAGCAGCCGGCTGATGATCGGCGGGGCGTATGTCTCGGTTGTCTCCCAGTGGGCGGTGACCTCGTCGTGGAACCGCTCCAGCGACTGGCTCAGCGCGATCGAGCGGATGCCGAAGGCCATCCCCTGCAATGCGCCCGCGACCGTTCCCGAATAGGAGCAGTCCTCCCCCACATTGTGCCCGCGATTGACGCCCGACAGCACCAGATCGGGCTTGTCCGGCATCAGGTCATTGACCGCCAGCACGACGCAGTCCGTCGGCGTTCCGGTGACCGAGAACCGCTTTTCGGAAAACCGGTTGACCCTCAGCGGTTCGGTCAGGGTGATGCCCCGACCCTTGCCCGACTGTTCCTCGTGCGGCGCGACGATCCAGACATCGTCGGACAGGGTCCGTGCGATCCGTTCCAGACAGGCCAGGCCCTCGGCCTCGATACCGTCGTCGTTGGTCAGCAGGATGCGCAAATCAGGAGCCTTCGGTGAGTCGTCAGGGAATAGCCGAATCCCCGCCCCCGCGCACCCTGCGACAACCTACTGGATGACGGCGATGTCCGTGCCCAGGATCACGAAGTCGGCGCCGCACTCGTTGCGGATGTTCGAGCCCTGGTGGTCGATCCGGTGGCCGGGCAGCTCGTCGGACCATGCCACGCGGGTTCCGGTGACCCGCACCTTCTGACGGCCGATGGTCGCGGCGGCCGTGCGCTGTTCGTCGCGCGGCAGGGCGCCGGAGACGCACGGGCGTTCGCGACCGGCGACATACTGGTTCTGGCGCTCGACCAGCTGGAACTCGTCGCCTGAGAAGCTGATCCAGCCCTCGAACGTCGTCGGCGGGGTCGGGGCGGGCTGGACCTCGGCCACAGGCGCGGCGGCGGACAGCGACAGGGCAAGAGCGGCGGCGATCAGGCTCATGGAGCAACTCCTGTTCGAGCGGCCTCGCAGGCGGCGAGGCGCGGGCTTCCTCGGATGGAACGAAGATAGGACGCCGCCGATCCCCGATCCACCTTACGCCCCATCACAAAAGCGGTGAGCGCCGCCCTCAGCCGACGTGCGTCGCCCCGCCCATATACGGCAGCAGGGCGGCCGGCACGGCGATCTTGCCGCCCTCGTCCTGATAGTTCTCCATGATCGCCACCAGCGTCCGCCCGACGGCCAAACCCGAGCCGTTCAGAGTGTGCACGAACTCCGGCTTGCCCTCCTTGCGCTTGAACCGCGCATCCATCCGCCGCGCCTGGAAGTCCCCGCAGTTCGAGACCGAGCTGATCTCGCGATAGGTGTCCTGGCTCGGCAGCCAGACCTCGAGGTCGAAGGTCTTCTTCGCGGAGAACCCCATGTCGCCCTTGCACAGCAGCATCCGGCGATAGGGCAGCTCCAGCTTCTGCAGCACCGCCTCGGCGCAGGTCGTCATCCGCTCGTGCTCCTCGTCGGACTTGTCCGGCGTGGTGATGGAGACCAGCTCGACCTTGTGGAACTGGTGCTGGCGGATCAGCCCGCGCGTATCCCGCCCCGCCGACCCGGCCTCGGCCCGGAAGCAGGGCGTCAGGGCGGTCAGCCGCAGCGGCAGTTCCTCTTCCGGCGTGATCTGCTCGCGCACGAGGTTGGTCAGGGAGACTTCGGCGGTGGGGATCAGCCAGTGGTCGTCGCCCGCCCGGAACTGGTCGTCGAAAAACTTCGGCAACTGCGCCGTTCCGAACATTGCCTTGTCGTGCACCAGATACGGCGGATTGACCTCCAGATAGCCGTGCTCGGTCGTCTGCACGTCGAGCATGAACTGGCCGACGGCGCGTTCCAGCCGCGCCAGCCCGCCCTTCAGCACCGCGAACCGCGCGCCTGACATCCGCGCCGCCGCCTCGAAGTCCAGCAGGCCCATCGCCTCGCCGAGGTCGGCGTGATCCTTGGCCGGACCACCGGCGCGCGGCGTGCCCCAGCGCGAGGTCTCGACATTGCCCGCCTCGTCCTCGCCGTCCGGCACGTCGTCAGCCGCGAGGTTCTTCTGCGCCGCCAGGATGCCGCGAAGTTCGGCCCCCTTGGCCGCCTCGACCTCGCCGTGGCTCGCGATGTCGCCCTTCAGCGTCTCCACCTCGGCCTTCAGCCGGTCGGCCTCGGCCATGTCCTTGCGGCCCATGGCGGCGCCGATCAGCTTGGAAGCGGCGTTTCGCTTGGCCAGCGCATCCTGCCCCGCCGTCTGGGAGGCGCGCAGTTCGGTGTCGAGGCTCAGGATCTGGTCGACCAGCGCCTGCGCATCCTCCACGCCGCGCGACGACCAGCCGGCGACGAAATGGCCGGGGTTCTCTCGAATGGCTCGGATATCGTGCATGGCGCGGTCTTTTGGGCAGGCTTCAAGGAAGCGGATGCTCTAGCGGGCGTCGCCGGATGGGGCAAACGTCCCGGGCGCCGTCAGCCGACTTCCATCACCAGACAGGTCGAGGTCGCCGTCGCATAGAGTTTGCCGTCGACGCCCTTCAGGTCCGCCTCGGCGAAGCCCGCCCGGCGTCCGATCTGCACGATCCGGCCCTCGGCCCTGACCGGCACGCCCTCGGTCAGGGCGCGGTGAAACACGGTTTTGATCTCCAGCGTCGTGTAGACCTGCCCCGGCTTGAGCATCGAATGCACCGCGCAGGCGCAGGCCGAATCCAGCAGGGTGGCCATCCAGCCGCCGTGCACCGTGCCGATGGGATTGTAGACCGCTCGCGTCGGCGTGCCCTCGAACACCACCCGCCCCTCCTCGACCTCGGTCAGCTGATAGTCGAGCGTCCGCGCGATCGGCGCGGCGTTCTCATCGGCCTGAAACCCGAGCCGCAGCTGTTCGACGCCGGACAGGTGGCTGAGTGCGCGAAGATCGGTCATGCGAAAGGTCCCGGGGGAGCGGTCCGTTCACAATAAGGACTGTCTCGCGACGAACGCAAGCGCGCGCCGAATTGAAAAAGGGCGCACCGTCGCCGGCGCGCCCCTGATCGACTTGGAATGTCGGGTTCTTACAGGCCCGGCAGCTTGAATCCGCCCGAGCGCCGCGGCGCGATCACGATCGTGCTTTGCGTGCCGGTCAGCGCCTGCAGGCGGGCGTTCTCGCTGGCGGCATCGATGGTCACCGCGCCCTGGGCCGTCTGGGTCTGGGTCGGAGCCTGGGTCGAGGCGTCGTCGCGACGCCAGAACAGGATGCGGTTGGCGAAGCTCTCTTCCTTGTGCGCCAGGTCGCCGAACTCGTCGTCGACGACATAGCGGGCCAGCGGGTCGGCGCGCTCGGCGCCGGCAGCGACGACCAGGGCCTGTTCGCCCGGCGTGCGGGTCACGGCCTGACGCTGACCCAGCAGGATCTGGCGAGCGGCGCTTTCCGGAGCGAGCTCCTGCGGGCGCGGCTGGCCCGGCGCGGGCGGACGCAGGCCGTATTCCGGCGGCACGGTCAGCGGGGCGGAGGCGACGGTCAGGAACTCGTCTGGCACGACCTTGGTCAGGCCGATGGACTGGCGCAGACCCCCACAGGCGGTCAGGGCGACGGCCGAAACGGCGATGGCGGAAACGGTCAGGATACGGGCGGTTCGCATGGGTCGGTTCGGCTCCGGCGCGGATTCGGCGCCCAGGTCAGACGAGTGTGTAGGCAGGAAAGAGCGGGTGATTACGCCTTTTCGTGGGCCGCGCCAACGGCCGGCTTCCGTTCCGACCTTATGCTGTCGATAATCAGCAGCAGGACGCCGATGTTGATGGCGCTGTCGGCGACGTTGAAGACCCAGGGGAAGACCCCCGTGCCCGAAAAATCGATGAAGTCGACGACATAGCCGTACTGGATCCGGTCGATGGCATTGCCCAGGGCGCCGCCGATGACCAGGCCGATGGCGGTGATGAGGATGCGCCGCTCGGCCTTCAGCGCCCACCAGCCCAGGAAGCCCGCGACGATCAGGGGGAAGAAGCTCAGAACCCATCGTCCGGCGCCGCCGCCGAACAGGCCGAAGCTGACGCCGTCGTTCTCGACATAGGAAAAGTTCAGGATCGGCGGCGCGATCAGCACCCGGCCGACTTCGCGCAGGTCGAGGCCTTCCAGGATCCAGAACTTGCTCAGCTGATCCAGCACGATGACGACGAGGGCGAATCCATAGGCCGCCCAGGCTAAGCGAGGAATTTTCATGCGGGTCGGTTAGCAGGCCGCGTCGCTCGCGCCAACGTCCGCCGCGCGCCTTCTCCTACGTCAACTGCGTTTGCCGCTAGGGTCACCCGAAACAGACCACCGGGAGAGCGCCATGTCCGATACCGACCGCCGCCTGATGACCGTGAAGTCGTCCCTGCGCGAGACCCTGATCGCGCCGAACCCGACGCCGGCCGATCTGGCCGAAGGTGATGTCGTCCTCGCGCTGGACCGGTTCTCCCTCACGACCAACAACATCACCTACGCCGCCTATGGCGACGCCATCGGCTACTGGAAGGTCTTCCCGACCGGCGACGACGCCTGCGGCATGATGCCCGTCTGGGGCTTCGCCGACGTCGCAGCCTCCCGCGCGCCCGGCGTCGAGGTCGGCGCCCGCGTCTTCGGCTACTTCCCCATGGCGGAGACGCTTCTGGTCAAGGCCGAAAAGGTCAGCAGGGGCGGATTCGCCGACGCCTCGCCGTGGCGAAAGGCCGTGCCGGACATCTACAACCGCTACGTCCTGTGCGCGGCCGACCGCCACTATTCCCCGGCGCTGGAAAACGCCGAGGCCCTGTTTCGCCCCCTGTTCGTGACCTCCTACACCGCCGTCGACTTCCTGAGAGACGCGGGGTTCTTCGGCGCGAAGCGAATCGTCGTCTCCAGCGCCTCGTCCAAGACCGCCTACGGCTCGGCCCACTGTCTGGCCGACGACGACGTCGAGGTCATCGCCCTGACCGGCGCACGCAATCGCGCCTTCGTCGAAGGTCTGGGCGCCTATGACGCCGTGCACGGCTATGAAGAGGTCGAGGCCCTGCCGGCCGGTGTTCCGACTCTCTACCTCGACCTCGCGGGAGATCCCGACCTGCGCCGACGCGTTCACGCGCATTTCGGCGACGACCTGAAGTACGACTGCCTCGTCGGCTCGACCCAGAGCGCCGACTTCACCGGTGACGACCCCGATCTGGTCGGTCCGCGGCCCGTCTTCTTCTTCGCCGCCACCTGCCTGGACCAGCACCGCGAGCGCGGGACCCTGCACGCCTTCTACGAGCGCTTCCTCGCCGATCAGGCGGCCTTCTTCGAACGCGTCGTCGACCCGGCCTCGCCCTGGATCCGGATCGTCGAGCATCGCGGCTTCGAGGCGATCGGCGAAGTCGTTCGGGACCTCGCCGACGGCGTCTCGGACCCGGCCGAAGGCGCCATCGGCGTCATCGCGCGCTAGCCCCTGCGACCCACCCGCCCTATTCAGGGGCCATGACCCTGCCCCACGCCCTGCCGAACCTCAGCGCCGTCGCCGCCGACTACGACATTCTGCTCTGCGACGTCTGGGGCGTGATCCACAACGGCCGCGAAAGCTGGCCCGAGGCCTGCGAGGCCCTGACCAAGTTCAACGAACAGGGCGGCCACGTCGTCCTGATCTCAAACTCGCCCCGCCCGTCGCACGATGTCGTCGCCCAGCTCGACGGCCTCGGCGTCCCGCGCGACAGCTGGAAGGCCTTCGTCACCTCGGGCGACGCCACCCGGATGGAGCTGGCCCGTCGCGCGCCCGGCCCGGCCCTGATCATCGGCCCAGCCCGCGACGACATCCTCTACGAGGGCCTCGACCTCAAGCGCGCCGACACCGTCGCCGACGCCGCCTTCCTGTCCGTCACCGGCATGATCGATGACGAGACCGAGACGCCCGAGCACTATTTCGAACAGCTGTCCGAGGCCGCCGAACGCGGTCTGGAGCTGATCTGCGCCAACCCCGACCGCATCGTGCAGCGCGGCGACAGGATCATCTACTGCGGCGGCGCCCTGGCCGATCTGTACGAATCGCTCGGCGGCCGGGTCACCATGGCCGGCAAGCCCTACGGCCCGATCTATGCCCTCTCGCTCATCGAAGCCGAACGGCTGATGGGCCGTCCCGTCGATCGCTCGCGCGTCCTGTGCATCGGCGACGGCGTCATCACCGACGTCCTCGGCGCCAACCAGCAGGCGCTCGACTGCCTGTTCATCGCCCAGGGCATCCACGGCGACGCCGCGCGCGGCGACGACAACCTGATCGACCCCGCCCGCGCCGCCGCCCTCCTGACGCCCGAGACGACCTACGCCCTCTACGCCGCGCTCGATCTGAAGTGGTAGTTCTCGCCAAATCGGCGAAGCGCGTCTAACACCGGCCCATGAACACCGGACCTCACCCCTCGGGCGGCTATATCCTCGAAGAACTCTCGCCCGGCATGGTGGCGATCAAGGAGGTCGAGGTCACGGAAGGCCGCATCGAGCAGTTCGCCGAGGCCTCCGACGACTTCAACCCGGTCCACATGGACGAGGCCTTCGCGTCGAAGACCGCCTATCGCGGCCGGATCGCCCACGGCCTGCTCTCGGCCTCGTTCGGCTCCGCCGTGGTCGGCACCATCCTGCCGGGCGCCGGGGCGATCTACCTGTCGCAGTCGCTGGCCTTCCACAAGCCGGTCCGCATCGGTGACGTGGTGACGGCGAAGATCACCGTGGCCTCGGTCGATCCCGAGTCGGCCCGCGTCGTCCTCCGCACCGAGGGCTATGTCGGCGACGACATGATCATGGAGGGCGAGGCCACGGTCCGTGTCCCCCGCCGCCGCCGTCCCGCCAGGGACTGACACCCGGCCGTGCCCATCGATGTGATCCGCGACTGGCGCGACCTGCCGGCCTCGCAGCGGGGCGCCGCCGCCGCGCTCGGCGCCTTCGACGGCGTTCACCGGGGCCATCAGGCGGTGATCGCCTCGGCCCGCGAGACCGCAGACCGCCTGGGCGCCCCCCTCGCCGTCGTCAGCTTCGACCCGCATCCGCGCCGCTGGTTCCAGCCCGACGCCGCCCCCTTCCGCCTGATGACCGCCGGCCAGATGGCCCGCGCGCTCGAGCCCCTCGGCGTCGAGCGTCTCTATCTCCTGCCCTTCGACGCCGACATGGCCGCGATGTCGGACGAAGCCTTTGCCCTTGATGTCCTGTCAGACGGTCTGGGCCTGACCCACGCCTCGGTCGGGTTCGACTTCACCTACGGCAAGGGTCGCACGGGCTCGCCCGACGCCCTCGCCCGCATCGGCCGCCAGCTCGGCTTTTCGGTCGCGGTCACCGAACGCGTCGATGACAGGGGCGGCCTCAAACTGGCCTCCAGCGCCGTGCGCGAGGCCCTGAACGCCGGCGACATGGCCCGCGCCGCCGCCATCCTCGGCCGCCCCTTCGCCATCGAGGGCAAGGTCGTCCACGGCGACAAGCGCGGCCGCACAATCGGCGTTCCGACCGCCAATGTGCGCCTCGCCGACTACATGCGCCCCGCCTACGGGGTCTATGCGACCCGCACCCGCCTGGCCGACGGCCGCGTCATCGACGGCGTCGCCAACCTGGGCGTCCGCCCGATGTTCGAGATCGCCGAACCCCTGCTCGAGGTCTGGCTCTTCGACTTCGCCGAAGACCTCTACGGCCAGACCATCGAGACCGAACTCGTCGCCCTGCTGCGCGGCGAAATGAATTTCGACAGCCTGGACGCCCTCAAGGTCCAGATCGACGCGGATGCTGCGGCGGCGCGGGCGGTGCTTCAGTCGTCGTAAATCGCGCGGAAGCCGGGGTCGTAGGCATCGACCGCGTCGATCAACGCGTCGGGCAGGCGGTCGTAAAGCACCATCTCCTGTCCGCGCCTGGCCAGCACGCGGCGCGGCGTAGCATCGGAATTGTCGTAGACGTCGACCCGGTCGGCATGGGTGAAAAACCATCCAAACTGCTGGAAGGATCGAAGCCGACGGCTGCGGATCTTGTCTTCGGGTACGTCGTGACCGCCCTTCTGAACCCGCGTGCGAACGCGTTTGATGTTCAGTTCGACGCTGTCGAGGAAGACGTAGATCAGGTTGATCGAAAAGCCGCGACTGCGCGCATGGTCCACCAGCTTGCGGTATTTGTCCGTCGACAGGACCGTCTCGACGCCGATCGTCTGGTGTGTATCGATCGAGGCGTATAGCCAGGTCTCGATGCGCTCGACCGACAGTCGGTTCGCCGCAACGTGGTCGACGCCCTCGGCCACTGCGATTCGGGCCGTCAGGAGATCCGGGTTGATGATCCAGACCGACCCGACAGACTCATCGACGGTTGCAGCCCCATAGGCGCTGCTTTTGCCCGATCCGTTGGGTCCGGCAATGATCCAGAGCGAGGGCGGATTAGTCGTCGGCGGCGACGCCATCGGCAGATCCGAACAGCCGCTTGTTGTCCCGACGGGCCGCCTCGACGTTCTTGGTGAAGACGTACAGGAACTCTTCGCCGAACGTCGGGCTGTTCGCATCGATCGACCGGACAGTCACCTTCTCGCCATTGGCTGCGGTGATCCGGCGCAGGGTGACGCCTTTCGGCTTCTTGCCTGCGCGGCGACCAGTCTCGGAGCGGACCATGGTGATGTCGGTCATGGGATCAATATCGGCCCTCGCCCGCCCTTTGACAACCGTCGCCTACCCCGCCGCCTCGGCCACCGCCATCAGGGTGTCGTGCAGCGAATCCGTCCCGTCGACGATGTCGTCGACCTTCCAGTTCGGGCCCTCGCGCACGAGTTTGAGCTTCAGGTTTTTCTGCTCGCCCATGTTGGTGAAGGCGACATCGGCCTCGGCGGTGTTGGGGTCCGACTGGGCCACCGCCGTCGCCGTGACGACGAAGTCGCCCTGGTCCTGACAGGCGCAAAAGGGGTCGTAGTTCAGCGTCGGGACCTCGCCGTTCGCCGCCCGGACGTCCGCCCCGATCAGGGCGTTCATCGTGCGCGAGAACATCGGGTCCTGCCCCGGCGCCGGCTGTTCGCCCTGCGGCCCACCGTTGACGTACTGGGCGTAGATCGTCCGCACGAAGGCCTCGGGGCCTTCGCCGGCCGCCGCATAGACCTGCTCGCGCGACACCGGCCCTGTCGGCGTCGTCGCTCCCGCCGTCGCGGAAGCGGAGGCCGAGGCGGGCTCCTTGGTCTCCTCGCCCTGAGAACAGGCGGCCAATGCCAGAGCGGCGGCCGAAAGCATCGTCACGCTTCGCATCGTCAGTCTCCTTGTCATGCCGCCGGCTGCGTCCTGGCCTCGGCGATCCACGCATTCAGCTGCTGGACCAGCGGCTCGCGTTCGAACTCGTCGCCCATGTCCTGATAGGTGATGTCGTCGATCTTCCAGCGACCGTCCTCCAGCACCAGCTTGTAGGTCTTGTGGTGCACGGCGTTGCCCGGTTCGGCGAAGCCCTGAACCACGACCACGTCGGCGGTGGTCGGACCGGTGGACGTCGCCGTCGCCGACTGCAGCACCGGCGTCCCGTCCTGGCAGTCGCAGATCGGCTGGGCGTCGAAGAAGCCCTGATCGCCCTCCTGCGTCAGTCGGACGGTTTCGGCCAGCAGCGCCCGCGTCCGCGCCGACCACATCGGGCTCTCCTCCACCATCTCCACATTGTCATCGGAGTCTTCGTACAGGCTTCGGATGAAAGCCTCCGGCGTCGTGGCGGCCTGCGTCGCCGCAGTCGTCGCGGGCGCGGCCTCCGCCTTCTCGGTCGGCTGGTCACAGGCGGCCAGCGCCAGGGTGGCGGCGGTCAGCATCAGGATCGTGCGCATCGGTGGTTTCGTCCCTTCGACGCCTGATCGCGCCGTTCGAATGCGACGTTACCGAAACCCCGCGCTTTTCCCAGCCCCCGCGCCCTGATAGGACCCTTCCATGGACGCGCGCCGGATCATTCCGATCGAGATTAGCCGCCCGGCGTAGCGCCGACGGGGCCATCCGCCCTCGCTTACGCCGGGATTTCCAGCCGACCTCACCCGACGCACCCAATCAGATTGCCCGAGACCAGACTCATGGCCGACGACGCCCAGACTCCCGACTCCACCGCCCGCGACTACCGCGAGACCGTCTTCCTGCCGGAGACGCCCTTCCCGATGCGCGGCGGCCTGCCCCAGAAGGAGCCTCTGATCCTGGAACAGTGGGGCGACCTCTATTCGACCCTGCGCGCCCGGCGTCAGTCGGAGAACGCGCCGCTGTATGTCCTCCACGACGGGCCGCCCTACGCCAACGGCGACATCCATATCGGCCACGCCCTGAACAAGACGCTGAAGGACTTCGTCGTCCGCTCGCGCTTCCTGCTCGGCTACGACGTCGACTTCGTGCCCGGCTGGGACTGCCACGGCCTGCCGATCGAGTGGAAGATCGAGGAGCAGTATCGGGCCAAAGGCCGCCGCAAGGACGAGGTCTCCAAGGCCGAGTTCCGCGCCGCCTGCCGCGAATACGCCGCCGGCTGGATCGAGGTGCAGAAGGCCCAGTTCCTGCGCCTGGGCATCACCGGCGATTTCGAGAACCGCTACGCCACGATGGACTACGGCTCCGAGGCCGCCATCGTGAAGGAGTTCCACAAGTTCAAGAACACGGGCCAGCTCTATCGCGGCTCCAAGCCCGTCATGTGGTCGCCGGTCGAACGCACCGCCCTCGCCGACGCCGAGATCGAATATCACGACCACGTCTCGCCCACGATCTGGGTCAAGTTCCCGGTCATCGCCGCGACCGACGACCATCCCGACGACCTGCTGGCCTTCCGCCACCAGACGCCGTCGATCGTCATCTGGACCACGACGCCCTGGACCATCCCGGCCAACCGCGCGATCAGCTACGGCCCCGAGATCGCCTATGGCCTGTATGAGGTCCAGTCGATGGAGACCGGTCTCGAGTTCGCGCCCTGGGCCAAACCGGGCGACCGGCTCATCCTCGCCGACAAGCTGGCGGAAGCGGTCTTCAAGGCCGCCAAGATCGCGACCTGGACGCGTCTGGACGACATCAACCCATCCGGCCTCGTCGCCGCCCACCCGCTGGCGGAACTCGACGACGGCTATCGCTTCAACGTGCCCCTGCTGGACGGCGACCACGTCACAGACGACGCCGGCACCGGCTTCGTCCACACGGCGCCCGGTCACGGCGCCGACGACTTCGAGGTCTGGAAGGCCCACGGTCATCACGAGGTGCCCGACACCGTCGATCCCGACGGCGCCTACTACCCCACCGTCCCCCTGTTCGCAGGCCTGAAGGTGCTCGAGACCGAGGGCAAGAAGACCGGCAAGTTCGGCAGCGCCAACCCCGCCGTCATGGACAAGCTGATCGAGGCCGGCACGCTTCTGGCGCGCGGCCGGATGGAGCACTCCTACCCCCACTCGTGGCGCTCCAAGGCCCCGGTCATCTTCCGCAATACGCCCCAGTGGTTCATCCGCATGGACCAGCCGCTGGACCACGCCGAGGGCGCAACCCTGCGCGAGACGGCCCTGACCTCGATCGACCAGACCGACTTCCACCCCGCCGCGGGCAAGAACCGCATCCGCTCTATGGTCGAGGGCCGTCCCGACTGGCTGATCAGCCGCCAGCGCGCCTGGGGCACGCCTCTGGCGATGTTCGTCGACAAACACACGGGCCAGCCCCTGCATGACGCCGAGGTCGACGCCCGCATCGTCGCCGCGATCGAACAAGGCGGCGCCGACGCCTGGTACACGAAACCCGACAGCGATTTCCTCGGCCTTCACGACCCCGCCAACTACGAGAAGATCGAGGACATCCTCGACGTCTGGTTCGACAGCGGCTGCACCCACGCCTTCACTCTGGAGACGCGCGACCCGGCCCACGGCTATGTCGGCGACCGCCCGTCGCACTGGCCGGCCAACCTCTATCTCGAAGGCTCGGACCAGCATCGCGGCTGGTTCCAGTCCAACCTGCTCGAAGGCTCCGGCACACGCGGCCGCGCCCCCTACGACGCCGTCCTGACCCATGGCTTCACCCAGGACGAGAACGGGGAGAAGATGTCCAAGTCGCGGGGCAACACCACCGACCCCGCCGTCGTCATCAAGGAATCCGGCGCCGACATCCTGCGCCTGTGGGTCGCCCTGGTGGACTATGCCGAGGACCAGCGGATCGGAAAGCAGATCCTCCAGACCACGGTCGACGCCTATCGCAAGCTCAGGAACACGGTCCGCTACCTGCTGGGCGCCTTGGCCGATTTCGACGAGGCCGAACGCGTTCCCTACGGCGACATGCCGCCGCTGGAGCGGTTCATCCTGCACCGCCTGTGGGAGCTCGATCTCCAGGTGCGCGGCGCCTACGAGACCTACCGTTTCCAGGACGTCGTCCGCCCGGTGCTGGAGTTCTGCGCCGGCGACCTCTCGGCCCTCTATTTCGACATCCGCAAGGACAGCCTTTACTGCGACCGCCCCGACGCGATCCGCCGTCGTGCGGCGCGGACGGTGATGCACGAGGTCTTCATCCGCCTCACCGCCTGGCTGGCGCCGCTGACGCCCTTCACCATGGAAGAGGCCTGGACGACGCTCTACCCGGACGCCGGGACGAACTGCGCCCGCGTGATTCCGCAGACGCCGGATCAGTGGCGGAACCCGGAAGAAGCGGCGCGGTGGGCCTCGGTCCAGTCGGTGCTGGAGGTCGTCAACGACGCCCTCGAAGGCGCCCGTCGCGAAAAGACCATCGGCGGCGCCCTCGACGCCTGGCCGACGGTCACCGGCCCCGCCGGCACCTTCGCGGCCTTCTCCGACCTGGATGCGGCGGAGGTTTTCCGCACCTCGGGCGCCGAACTGGTCGAAGGCGGCGATGCGATCACCGTCGCCATCGCCCTCGCCGACTATCCGAAGTGCGCCCGCTCATGGCGCCGCGTCCCCGACGTCGGCTCCGAAGCGGAGTACCCGGATCTCTCGGCTCGCGACGCCGATGCGGTGCGGTGGTGGGACAGCAAGCACGCCTGATCCAGCCCCTCTCCCCCTGTGGGAGAGGGCTTGAGCGCACGGCGGCTTGCCGTCGTCCTTGTGCGAAAGGGTGAGGGGTTGGCGCCAACCGGTGAGGGCACGCCCCTCACCCTTTCGGCTGGCGCATCGCTGACGCTCTGCGAGCCTCAAGCCCTCTCCCACCGGGAGAGGGACTACCTTCTCTTCGTCATTCCGGGCGCAGCGAAGCGAAGACCCGGAACAGGGCGGCGCCGGAGCGAAGCGTAGGCGATGGTTCAGCACATGCTTGCGCGACAGGCTCGCGCTGGTTTCCGTCTGTGGTCGCTACACTCCCGCCGCCCGGAACAACGAAAAAAGGCCAAGACCTCATCGCGAGGTCATCCAATTTTCTCTATCAGATCAAATGCTAAGGTTCGGAACTTAGCGTGCCTGGTGCAGTATTGGACTCTCTGGACTCGGTGCACCTCGAGTCCAATCCGTTATCAGGCCGCCTCGGCCATCTCCATCGCGGCCTTGCGCTGTTCCGCCCACGGAATCAGCGTCGACTTCGGCCAGGCGACCAGCCATGAGCTCGGCGTGTACTCGCCGCTGTCGATCATCGCCTTCCGCGTCGGCGAGCTCGCACTCGCCCGCTCCGAATGGATCGGCGCCGGGCCCTGATGGATGATGAAGGCCCCGCCCTTCAGCGGGTTCAGCCGCAGATAGGCCAGACGCGGGCTGATGGTCTCCAGCGGCGGGTCGTAGAACCAGCTCGACCCGATCATCCCGGCCAGCTCCGGCCGCGTCTTGCAGATCGCCCCCGCCGTCGCCCAGGCGCGGTCCCAGCCGGCCTCGTTAAAATCGGCTAGCTGGCGGCTCTCGGTGTGGACCTCCAGCCAGGGCTTCTTCCAGCCCTGCGCCCGCACATAGGACACCAGCTGAGACCAGCCATGCCCCTCGCGCCCGTTCCGCACCACCTGCCCCGGCCCCATCGGTGACGACAGGTCGATGGTCTGGGTCAGGGCCCCCGGGACGCTGAGCGCCAAGGCCATGCGGACGTCCTTGGCCCAGTGATCCGGATCATAGGCCGCATCCGTGTCGGCGGCCGCCGTCAGGAACTCGGCCATCCTGTCCATCCAGTAGGGATAGAGCTCCATGACCTCGCCCGGCAGGGCCGCCTGCTTCGCCCGCCCCGGCAGCTCCAGCGCCCAGGTCGCGACAAGCGCCCGACGCATCGCGTCGGTGGCGTCCTGGCCCATCGCCTTGTCGGCGGCGTGGGCCGGGAGGTCGAAATTCCAGTGCGAGGCCGAGGCCACGGCCGGATCCACGGCCTCGACCGAGGCGATATCGACCCGCGTCCGCTCTTCGGCGGTCAGGCGGGCCCGCACGGCGTTGAACGCCGCGACTTGGGTCTGGGAGAGCGTTTCCATGAGCCGATCATGGCACACGCCGGTTGGCGAAGACTTAAAGGCTGGCGACCCGGCTCGCCCCCGCGCTAAACCGCCCGCAATCCCTATATGGAGCCCGACATGTCCATCACTGCCCGCCTCGCCGAACTCGGTATCGACCTGCCCCAGCCCGCCGCAGCCGTGGCCAACTACGTGCCCTTCGTGCGTACCGGCAACCTGGTCCACATCTCGGGCCAGCTGTCGAATGACGCCTCGGGCGGCCTGAAAGGCACCGTCGGCGAGGACGTGACCCCGGAACAGGCCAATGCCGGCGCCCGCCTCTGCGGCATCAACCTTCTGGCCCAGCTCAACGCCGCCCTCGACGGCGACCTCGACCGCGTCGTCCGCGTCGTCAAACTCGGCGGCTTCGTCCAGGCCGGCCCCGGCTTCACCGCCATCCCGGCCGTCATCAACGGCTGCTCGGACCTGATGGTCGAGGTGTTCGGCGACGCCGGCCGCCACGCCCGCTCGGCCGTCGGCGTCTACCAGCTTCCCCTCGGCTTCGCCGTCGAGGTGGACGCCATCGTCGAGGTGCGGTGAGCCCACAACCCGAGTTCACGCTCCAGGTCCATGACAGCCTCGCGGCCATCGGTCGCGAGGCATGGGACGCCTGCGCCGCCCCGACCGGAGACCCCTTCGTCTCGTTCGACTTCCTGAACGCCTGCGAGGCCTCGGGCAGCGCGGTCGCGCGGGAAGGCTGGGGGCCCCGCCACCTGACCCTGATGGGGCCCGACGACAGCGTCCTGGGCTGCATGCCCCTCTATCTGAAGGGTCACAGCCAGGGCGAATACGTCTTCGACCACTCCTGGGCCGACGCTTACCAGCGCGCGGGCGGCCGTTATTACCCCAAGCTCCTCGGCGGCGTTCCCTTCACCCCGGCCACCGGCCCCCGCTTCCTGCATGCTCCGGGCACGGACGAGGCCACCGTCCGCGCCGCCCTGATCCAGGGCGCCCTGACCCTGACCGAGCGGCTCGGCGTGTCGTCCCTGCACGTGAACTTCCCGACCGAGCCCGAGTGGACCGCCATGGGCGACGCGAAGATGCTGCGCCGCCAGGACATGCAGTTCATCTGGCGCAACGAGGGCTACCAGACCTTCGACGACTTCCTGGGGGCCCTGTCCTCCAACCGACGCAAGACCATCCGCCGCGAGCGCCGCGACGCCCAGGCCGATCTCGACATCCGCGTCCTGACCGGGAGCGACATCACCGAGGCCCACTGGGACGCCTTCTTCGACTTCTACCAGGACACCGGCGCCCGCAAATGGGGTCGCCCCTATCTGACGCGCGAGTATTTCAGCCTGATCGGCCAGACGATGGCCGACCGCATCGCCCTGGTCATGGCCTTCCGTGACGGAGCCCCCATCGCCGGCGCCCTGAACTTCATCGGCCGCGACGCCCTCTACGGCCGCCAGTGGGGCGCGCTGGACGAGGTCCCCTTCCTGCATTTCGAGCTCTGCTATTATCAGGCCATCGAGTTCGCGATCGCCCACGGCCTGTCCCGCGTCGAGGCGGGCGCCCAGGGCGAGCACAAGATCGCGCGCGGCTACCTGCCCTCCCCCGTCTACTCGGCCCACTACATCGCCGACCCTGCCCTGCGCGGCCCGGTCGCGCAGTACCTGACGCACGAACGCGCCGAAGTGGAAGCCGGGATCGTCGCCATGACCGAGGAACTGTCTCCCTACCGATCCGCGTGATTGCCAAGCGCCGCCTTGGCGCGCCATATCCTGAAACACCGATTTCCGTCCCGGAGCGCCCATGTCCCGTCTGCTGATCCTTCTCGCTACAGCCGCACTCGCCGCGCCGCTGGCCGCCGCGCCCGCCTCGGCCCAGTCCGTCGACCGCGTCGCCGTCAACGGCATCCTGGATCAGGGCTTGAACCATTCGCAGGTCATGCAGACCGCCGCTCACCTGACCGACAACATCGGCGGGCGTCTGACCAACTCTCCGGCCATGCGCGAGGCCGAGACCTGGACCCAGCAGCAGTTCCGCGACTGGGGCCTGTCGAACGTCCGTACCGAGGGCTTCGAGTTCGGGCGCGGCTGGTCGATCGTCCGCTCCAGCGCCCGGATGACCGAGCCGCGCGTCATCGACCTGCGCGCCATCCCCATCGCCTGGACGCCCGGCACCAACGGCACGATCACCGCCGGCGTCGTCGTCGCACCGATGACCAAGGTCGCCGACTTCGACCGGTATCGCGGCCAGCTGCGCGGCAAGATCGTCATGATCAGCCAGCCGACCCCCGGTTCGGAACCCGCCGAGGCGCCCTTCCGTCGCCTGACCGACGACCAGCTCCGCCCCGGCGGCAGCTACGTCCAGCCCCAGTATTCGCCGGCCGCCATCGATCGCCAGCTGGCCACCGCCGACTTCGCCACCGCCCTCGACGCCTTCCTGGTGCAGGAGGGCGCCCTGGCCCTCGTCCGCATGTCCGCCCGCGACGGCGGCCTGCTGCACGGCACCGGCTACGCCTTCCGCGTCGGCCAGACGCCCAAGACCCCCGGCATGGAACTGTCCGCCGAGGACTACCGCCGTCTGGCCCGCCTCGCCCGCACTGACACCCCGCCGATGCTGGAGCTGAACAGCGAGGTCGAATTCCACGACGAGGACACCCAGGCCTACAATATCTTCGCCGATATTCCGGGCACGGATCGTTCGGGCGAATACGTCATGGCCGGCGCGCACCTCGACAGCTGGGTGGCCTCCGACGGCGCCTCGGACAACGCCGCCGGCAGCGCCGTGGTCATGGAGGCCGCCCGCATCCTGATGCAGCTCGGCGTCCGTCCGAAGCGCACCATCCGCTTCGCCCTGTGGAACGGCGAGGAACAGGGGCTGCTCGGCTCGCTGGCCTATATCGACCAGCACGTCGCCACCCGCGCGCCGTTCGCCGACCCGGCCCGCGCCGCCCTGCCGATCAACCGCAGCTGGCGTCACCGCTGGCCGATCCAGCCGCGCGACGGCTACGGCGACCTGACCGCCTATTTCAATCTGGACAACGGCTCGGGCCGGATCCGCGGCATCAACGCCGAGGGCAACGTCGCCGCCGCCCCCATCTTCCAGGAGTGGCTGGCGCCCTTCAACAGCCTGGGCGCCTCGACCGTGTCCCTGCGCACCTCGGGCGGCACCGACCACGTCTACATGCAGACGGTCGGCATCCCCGGCTATCAGTTCATCCAGGACCCGTTGGATTACGACAGCCGCATCCACCACACCTCGATCGACAGCTACGACCACCTGAAGGCCGACGACCTGCGTCAGGCCGCGGTCATCATGGCCAGCTTCCTGCTGAACGCCGCCAACCGCGACCAGCCCCTGCCCCGCATGCCGACCCCGACCCAGCCGTCGCCGAGCGACCCGTTCGAGTACCTGCCAGCGGAGTGATCTGAAGGAGGCGGAGGCTCCGGCTTCCGCCTCAACCCGCCCTACTCCGGCTCCCGCTGCTGTTGCCGCACCCTGTGGGCCATGCTGTCGGCGACGGCGGACAGGCGGGCGCGTGCGTTGGGCGAGGTCTGCTCGGCTCCGTAGAGACCTTCCAGGAAGGCGTGGTCCCAGTCCGTCAGACCGGGCGGCGCGGCCTCGGGGTGGGCGAAAAGGGCCAGAATGCTGCCGTAGGGACCCGGGTCGACCTCCGGATCGATCTGGGCCAGGGCGATCATGGCCAGATAGTCGGCCAGTTGGGTCGCATCGATGCCGATGATCTGGTCCACATCGACGATGATGGTGACCTGGGTGAGATCGTCACGCACCTCGTTGCGGAGGCGCGAACCGGTGACGATGCTGCCGAATGTGCCGAGATCGGCCGGCGTGCGAATTTCCGATGGCGTCCCCACCGGCGACTGACCTGGCAGATGCCGGTTTACCATGCCCGTCTCGGCGTTGACGGTCACTGTGTTTTGCCACCAGCGAACCGGCTGATCGGAAGCCAGAAAATCAGCCAGCGCCTGATCGCCCAGATCGGAGTCCGGCAAGCCTATCCGGAAACGCCGCCCTCTCGTTCTCACCAGCTCACGCGCAGCCAGGTCGGCGTCCTCGGCAAACAAGACAAAAGCGCGCGGCTGACATCCAGGGCGCCCAAGCTCCAATCCCAGATCGTGTGCGACGGCCGAGATGCGGTCGATAACGCGGTTCGCCGCCTCGCGCCTCAGCCCGCCCACGCCGATGCAAAAACGTTGTCTCCAGGTCGCCGCCCCGCGCCCTGACGTGGGAGCGGAGACGCGTCCCACGAAGTCCGTCGTCGCCTCTGACAGGGGGCGACCAAGGACGAATATGTCCTCAACTGCCGTTGCCTGAGAGGGGGTCGAGGCCTCGACCTGCGCTTGTAGATTTGATGGATCAGCCGCTGAAGATGGCGCTGTTTGCAGCGCCAGGACGCCCGCAAGAAGCCCAAACCAGACCATAGAATCCCTCGAAGATCTGTGGCCAAGCTTGGCGTCCTTGTCGTGACCGCACAAGGTGAAACCTGAAGATCGGCGCTCACCTTTGTACTACCTAAGAGAGCGGATTTTGGCTCTCCTCTAGCGGTCGCTTACGATGACGTAGGCGGCAGTCGTCTTCTGGAACATTTTTTCAGCCCTGCTTGGCCGCCGCCGCGAACAGCCGGGCGATCTCGCCGTCCACGGCCGCGCCATCGTCCAGCGCGACCACAGCGGTCAGCCGCTCGGACCAGCTTTCCTTGCGCACAGCGGACGACAGTCGCGGGAAGACCTTAGGTTCCAGCTTCAACCCAAACAGGGCCCGTCCGCCCTTCAACGGGCGGATGGCCGCGAACTGAACCGCGCGGCTGAACGCGGTGTAGCCCTTCCGTTGCCCAGAAATGACGCCCTCGACGCCTGCCGCGATCGTCTCGACGGCCTCCAGGATCGCCAGCGACCCCGCGTCTTTCCACAGGGCCGCGCGCAGCTCCGCGGGCTCGTCCCAGCCCGGTCCTCCGGCAGGTCGGAACGCGTCGAGGATATGGGAGCCGTGGTTCTGGCCCACCCCGTGCTCCGCCTTCAGCCACGCCAGCTGGGCGCGCGGAGCCGTCTCGGGGCAGGTGTTCATGATCTCGACCCAGGCCTCCAGCGGCCGGCCGGTCTGTATCTCGAAGTTCGCCTTCACGGTGGCGAACCATTTCGCCTGTCGCTCGGTCAGCTGGGGTCCGGGCTTCATGGTCGATCTCGCAATTGGAAACGGCCGGGACTTTCGCCCCGGCCGTTTCCGAAAATCAGGCTTCAGCCGCCGTCGCCGAGGTCCAGCGATTCGCCGTTGATGGCGCAGAAGTCGACGCCCATGACGATCAGGTCGGGGGTGTCGTCGTCGAACACGACCTTGATGTCGTATTCGCAGTCTTCCAGGCCGTCATCGATCGTGACCTGGACGCTGTCGCCGCTCTCGACGACCTGGTGTCCAAGGATGTCTTCTTCCCAGTCGTTGGTCGACGGGACGGAGATGAACAGCTGAACGACGACTTCGCTGGTGCCATTGTTCAGCGTGAAGTCCAGCGGGCCGGTCTGGGCCGAGGCGCTGGAGGCGACGAAGGTGAAGGCGAGCGCGGCAGCCGCCGACAGAAGCTTGATGGTCATGTACAGGTCTCCCCAGGCCCGAAGCGGACCTCTGCGCGTATCGCTACACCGGTTTTCGCCGCGAGCAAGCCACGCAATCTGACGATCGCGGTCGGGACAGCCGGGGGCTTCGATTGATCACGCAGGTCGGCGTCTGCCTCGACCCCATGCAGCGCGACCAATCGGAAGACGCGGTTGATATTCCATTCGTCCTCGATCGCCGGAATCGTGGTCTGAAGGAGACCCGGCTGGTCATCGCGGCGATCCTGCCTATCTGCAACGCCAGGGTAGGGCCGCCCGTCCTCATCCGCTACCGTAGCCCGTCATGCCCATCCGTCGCCTTCCGCCCGAGACCGTCAACCGCATCGCCGCCGGCGAGGTGGTCGAACGGCCGTCCAGCGCCATCAAGGAACTGGTCGAGAACGCACTCGACGCCGGCGCCACCCGGATCGAGGTGCAGGCCGACGGCGGAGGTCTGTCGCGCATCCTGATCGCCGACGACGGGCACGGCATGGCTCCGGACCAGCTGGCCCTGGCCGTCGAACGCCACGCAACCTCCAAGCTGGAACCCGATGACGCGGGCGACGTCGACCTGTTGCGCATCCACACCCTCGGCTTCCGCGGCGAAGCCCTGCCTTCGATCGGCTCGGTGGCCCGCCTGACCATCACCAGCCGGAGCGCGGGCGGCGACGCCCACCAGATCACCGTCGAGGGCGGCGACCAGCGCCCGGTCGCGCCCGCCGGCTTCCCCGGCCCCCACGGCGCCCGCGTCGAGGTCCGCGACCTGTTCTACGCCACGCCCGCCCGGCTCAAGTTCATGAAGTCGGAGCGGTCCGAGGCGATGGCCATCTCCGAGGAGATCAAGCGCCAGGCCATGGCGCACGAAGGCGTCGCCTTCACCCTGGATCTCGACGGCAAGACCACCCTGCGTCTGTCGGCCGAACATCCTGGCGACGAGGGCCGCCTCAAACGCCTCGCCGCCCTGCTCGGTCGCGACTTCGAAGCCAACGCCCTGCTGATCGATCAGTCGAGGGAGGGCATCCGGCTGTCGGGCTATGCCGGCCTGCCGACCTATTCCCGCGGCAACGGCGGGCATCAGTATCTGTTCGTCAACGGCCGTCCGGTGCGTGACCGCCTGCTGCAGGGAGCGTTGCGCGGCGCCTATGCAGACTTCCTCGCGCGAGACCGCCATCCGGCGGCGGTGCTGTTCCTCGACATCGATCCGCTGTTCGTCGACGTGAACGTCCACCCCGCCAAGGCCGAGGTCCGGTTCCGCGATCCCGCCCTGGTGCGAGGCCTGATCGTGGGGGCCCTGCGTCACGCCTTGCATGCCGCCGGCCACCGCGCCTCGACCACCGTCGCCGACAATGTGCTGGCCGGGTTCACGGCGCACTCGGGGCCAGCGTTCAGCCCCAGCGCGTCGTCGGCCCGGAGCTTCGGCGCCGGAGGCTACAGCGGCTGGACCGGCTGGGACCGTCCGGCCGCCGCCAATCAGGACATCCCCGGCCTGTCCGAAATGTCCGTCCGGGTCGAAAGCCCTCCGCCCGGCTTCGCGGCCTGGCCCGACCAGTCCAGCCCGGCCAACGTCCCGGACCCCATCGACCAGCCGTTGGGCGCCGCCCGGGCGCAGGTCCACGGCACCTATATCGTTGCCCAGACCCGTGACGGCATCGTCGTCGTCGACCAGCATGCGGCCCACGAGCGCCTCGTCTACGAGCGGATGAAGACCCAGATGGCCGAGGGCGCCGTCGTCCGTCAGGCCCTGCTGACCCCCGAGGTGGTCGAACTGGATCCAGCGGAAGCCGATCGTATCGTCGCCCGTGCCGACGAACTCGCCAAGCTGGGCCTGATCGTCGAGCCGTTCGGCGGCGGTGCGGTGCTGGTCCGCGAGACCCCCGCACTGCTCGGCGACACCGACGTCCAGGGCCTGATCCGCGACATCGCCGACGACCTGGCCGAACATGGCGCGGCCCTGGCGTTGTCGGAGCGGCTCGGCGAGGTCTGCGGCACGATGGCCTGTCACGGGTCGGTCCGCGCCGGGCGGGTCCTGTCGGCGCCGGAGATGAACGCCCTGCTGCGCCAGATGGAGGCCACGCCGCACTCCGGCCAGTGCAACCATGGGCGGCCGACCTATGTCGAACTGAAGCTCAACGACCTCGAGAAGCTGTTCGGCCGTCGATGATCCCGTCCGTTCTTTTCGTCTGCCTCGGCAATATCTGTCGCTCGCCATTGGCGGAGGCCGCCTTTCGCGCAGAGGCGAGCCGCCTTCATCTCGACGTCGTGGCGGATTCCGCCGGCGCCGGCGACTGGCACACAGGTGACCCGCCGGACCGTCGCGCACAGGCCACGGCCTTGGGCCACGGCATCGACATCTCGTCCTGTCGCGGGCGTCAGGTGAAGGCCGCCGACTTCCGCCGCTTCACCCATATAGTGGCGATGGACACGGAAAACCTGGCCAACCTCCACCGCCTTGCACCGGCCGACGCGACCGCTGAGCTCAGCCTGATGCTCGACCATGCCGGACGCCCCGGCCAGTCGGTGGCCGATCCCTACTACGGCGATGATGCAGGCTTCGAAGTCACGTGGAGCGACGTCTCGGCCGGCGCCGCCGGTCTGGCTCAGACGCTTAGAGCACGCCGCCCATAGGCATCCATGGCCTCGGCCATCCATTCTGCCAATCCCGGACGGATCGCTTCGTAGCGTGCGTGGAAGTCAGGGTTCTCGACATACATCCGACCCAGCCCGGCATAGGCCTCCGCCGTCGGCGCCATCTTCCAGGTCCGGGCGACCCAGGCATGGTGACGCTGAAGCAGCGGATCCAGAGCGGGATCGTCCGCCCGCGCGCCCTCGCCCATCGCCCGGGCGAAATCGGCCTCCATTCCGGCCACCTCCGCCAGCCAGCCGTCGCGATCGGCCGGCGACATTGCCGCCATCGCCGCCTTGCCGGCGTCGATCCGTTCGCGCGCCGGCTCGCCGTACTTGTCGATGATCCAGGCCTCGTAATCGGCCTGTTTCTGCGGGCTGAAGCCCTCGTAGAGGTGCTTGTCCATGATGGTCTTTCGTCCTTCCAGTTCGGCGATCGTGCGGTCGATCGTCCGGGCCAGACGGCGATAGCGGTCCGCTTCCTGTTCCAGCCGCGACCGCTGCTCGCGCAGGGCCGTCAGCCGGTCCGGGTCCTCGGCGTCCAGCAGGGCCGGGATGTCGCTGAGCGCCACTCCGAACTCCCGATGGATCAGGATCTGCTGCAACCGCATCAGTTCCGCTCGCCCATAGTAGCGGTATCCATTCTCGCCGACCGCCGCGGGCTTCAGCAATCCGATGGCGTCATAGTGGTGCAGCGTCCGGACCGAGGTTCCGGACAACCGCGCCAGCTGGCTTACGGTATGGATCGTGTGGCGCGCGTCGTTCCGCATGGACAGACCTATGGGGCCTCACGCGGCGTGAGGGTCAAGGGGCTCTCTTGTGGACGGCGGCAGGAGCGTCGGTTCAGCCGAGGAAGGCTTTCAGGAGGCCGGCGAACCCCTTGGCGACCTTGGCGAAGCGCTGAAGGTCTTCCAGTGTTTCCTTAAGGTCATCGGTGACCTCCTTGAGGTTGCCGTTGATCACGGCCAACACGGCCAAAAGATTTCGGACCCCGGGCGAGTCGAGGTTGGCGCCGGCCTCCGCGTCAAACGCCGCCCGTTCCGCCGTCCTGGCCTTCGCGAGGGCGTCGCGTGCGGCCGGCACGACGCCGGTGACCCGTGGGTTCGCGTTCAACGCGGTGATGAGCACCGTCTCAGCCTTTGCGACAGCGGCCTTGGCCTTGATGACGGCATCGGCAATTTCCGCAGGTACTGTCATTCATCATCTCCCTCGATCGCTTGTTCCAACGCCCGCGCGCTGGTGACCAGATCGGCGATGGCCTGGAAGACCCCGGCCGTCTGCCGATCCGGATCGTTCAAAGCCTCGACCAGCTTGCCGTGTGCAGCCGTGAATGCCGCTACGGTCGTGGCGGGGTCGACGGCCAGGGTCGTTCGAACCTCGGCGCTGCGTGCGGTAAAAAAGGGATTCAAACGGTCGTAGGCGGCGAGTGTAGCCGGTTCGGCAAAGCCGCGGGGAACCTCACCGACCGACTCGACCAAGGCGCGACGCGAGTCTTCCGTCGCCGCGTTGCAACTCGCCCGAAGGCTTGTGGATTGCTCATTCGAAAACCCCGCACGTCCGGCGGCTTCGTCGCAATCGTTGATCACGCTCCGCGCCAGCGCGGCGGCCATGGTCGCGCGCGTGATCCGTGCGGAACTGAGGCGATCGCTGAGCAGACTGCGATGATGGGTTCTAAGAAATGCCGTGATGTCGGGCGCCGCTTCTCGCCATGCGGGATCAAACGCGATGACCGCCTCGCGCAAGGCCGCGTAGCGCTTATGCTCGAGCGTTGCCGCAAAGAGATCGAACGCCAGATCGGAGGCCACGCCGACAACTCCGGGGGCGTCAGCAGCGGTGGCCAGGCCGCTGCTTGCAGCCTTGGCCTCGGCCAGGGCTGCGGCGATCTCGGTGACAGTCTTGCCGCCCACGATGGCTTCAAGCCCGGTCAGATATTCCCCAAGCCGTTTGACCAGCAAAGCTTCTTGGGCAGGCACAACATAGGCGCCGGAGAGCGGGGGCGCAGATGGCCCGAGTCCGCAGGCTGCGACGTCCCGCAGCCGTTCGAACGCGGCCGTGATCTGGGCAGCCGTAGACCCGGGTGCGTCGGCGGCGGCCCGGTAGGCGGCGTCGGCCTCCTCTATATCGGTCGCGCAGTCTGGATCGTCTGTCGGAAATTCTCCGCTGAGGGCGCCGTCGATCAGGCCGAGTTGATAGTCCTGAACATCGAGTTCGTACCGGGCCGTCTGATAGGTCGCTGGAGCGGCCGCCAGCACCCGTCCCGCCGTCGCCAGACTGGTGACCTCCTCTGTGTAGACGCCCGCGCTGCACCCGCTGATCAGCAACACAATGGGCAGGATGATGAATCTCGACATGACCGTCCCCGACTAACGATCAGGCAGTTTTGCATATCACCGATATACAATCTAGAGGTGAGACCGCTCGCTCTCAAGTTGGAGGGTTGGTGCGACTGATCCGGAGAGGGTAGAGTGGCGATCCACCCTTCTGGAATGCCTATGTCCGAGATTGCGCGAAAGGCCTGAGGCCGACGGCGCTGCCTGTCGAAGCCTCTGATCACCCGTCGGCGTGACTGCGTCGGCGTGAGCCTTCACGACATCACGGACATATCCAATGAACATCTCCCGTGCGGAGCAGCGGACGCTGCACGCCCTGGCGCAAGGCGGCGCGATCGTGCTCGAGCGCGATCCCGACGGCCGCATCCTCAACGCCGACTGCATCACCCGCGACGGCTATCGGCTGGAAGACTGCACCCTGTCGGTGTGGAAGAAGCTGAAGACCAAGGGGTTGATCCAGTCGCTTGGCGGAGGCCCATATCGGATCAACCGCGAGGGACTGGCGCGCATGCGCAGCCAGCTCGACAACCGCGTCTCGTCACGCGGCTGGTGACAGCCTGAGGAAGAGGACGCGCGCGGCGCCATAGTCGCGCGCGTCCCAGGGCGTCAGGCCTTCTGTCCGGTGAGGCGACGCCAGATGCGCAGCCGCGCCTCGAAGACGGACACGCCCAGCCAGGCCGCGACGATCCAGAAGAGGCCTTCGGTCGCGAGGGCGGCGACCATCGCCAGGATGAAACGCGTCTGGCGTTCCACGTCGAGATAGAGGCCGACGCCCAGCGAAATCCAGGCGCAAACGGCGATCACGGCGATCAGGATCGCCAGCACGCCCAGGAAGCCTCGTCCTCGAGTCAGGACGCCCGGCGAGGCGGCGGCGGTCGGTTCGGCATCGAGAGTCATGGGAGGGTCCTTTCGTTTTTCAGCGCCCGACCTGAAAGTCTCGCCGCCACGCCGAGTCTTTCATCGCAGGACGGGTTTTTCGGGAGGACGCCCGCTGGGACGCGACGCGACATTCGAGGCGGTGCTGGTCGAGAACGGCGCCATGCTGCGCCGCATCGCCTCGGCCTATGAGGCCGACCGCGAGCGACGCCGCGAGCTGGAACAGGACATCCTGCTGGCCGTCTGGCGCGCCCTGCCCAGCCATCGGGGGCCGGCGCCGCTGCGCGCCTTCATCGCCCGCGTCGCCCACAACCGCGCCATAACCCACGTCGCGCGCGAGGCCGCCGAGCCGCGCCGCCAGCCTCTGGACGAGGCCGCCCCCTCGGCCGACCCCACGCCCCATGACGCGGCCGAGGCGCGTGATCTGCAGGCGCGTCTGGGTCAGGCCGTCCGCGCCCTGCCCCTGTCGCTCCGCCAGCCCGCCCTGCTGACGCTGGAAGGGTTCACGCCCGTCGAGATCAGCGAGATCCTGGGCCTGAACGCCAACGCCGTATCGATCCGCCTGACCCGGGCCAAGGCCGCCCTGCGCCAGACGCTGAACCCGGAGCCCCGGCCATGACCCCGCCCGACGACTGGTCCGACCTGTCCCAGGTCTGGACCGAAGGCCCGCCGGAACCGCTTCGCCCCGACCCGGACCTGATCCGACGGTTAAGACGCCGCGCCCGGCTGGCCCGACTGAACTTCATCGTGGAACTGGCCGGCGGCGCTGTCGTGCTGGCCGTTCTCGTCTGGTCGGTCGCGATCCGGGACCTGGTTTGGCCCGCCGCACTCGCGGCCGTGCTGTTCGTCGCCTTCGCTCTCGTCATGACGCTCTGGTCGCGTCGCGACGGATCCAATTTGCTGACCGACACCCCGCAGGCGGTGCTGCGTTCGGCCATCGGCCAGGCCAGGCTGGGTCGGCGCTGGGCGTGGGCCGGCGTGGCGATCAGCTTGGCCGGACTGATCTTCGTCGCCGCCATCGCCCTCCTCGTTCCGCCGGAGTCGGACCGAAGCGTCGCGACGCTGCTGATCGGCGTGATCGTGCTGATCGGCTGTATCGCAGGATACGGCGCGCACGCGCGCGGATGCCGTCGCCGCATCGCCGCGCATGAGGCCGCTCTCAGGGCGCTGTCGGAGCCATGACCCTCAGGAACAGGACCCGCGCGGCGCCGTAGTCCCGCGCGTCCAGCCTGTCATAGCCGGGCGTGTCGATCTCGGGTTCGTCCGACCCGCGCTCGAACACGACGACAGCGCCGGGTTTCAGCCAGTCGCCGTCCAGAAGCCGTTGCAGCGCCTGCTCACCCAAGCCCTTGCCGTAGGGTGGGTCGAGGAAGGCGAAATCGAACGCTTCTCCGTCCGATCCGGGTCGCACTCCCAGTTCGACGGCGCTGCGTCGATGCACGCGCGTCGCCCCCATCAGGCCGTAGGCGTCGGCGTTCTCGCGGATCGAGCCGCGCGCGTCGTCGTCTATCTCCACGAAGACGCAGAAGCCCGCGCCCCGGCTCATGGCCTCGAACCCGAGCGCTCCGGACCCCGCGAACAGGTCCATCACCCGCGCACCCTGGAGGGGTTCGGCCCATGCGGCATGCTCCAGCACGTTGAACACAGCCTGACGCGCCCGGTCCGACGTGGGGCGTGTGCCCTGTCCTTCCGGCGCCACGATAGCGCGACCTTTCAGCTTTCCGGCGACGATCCTCATGGCCTGCCTCTGGACCGAAACGCCGACGCAATGCAACGGTCGGTCATGTCTCCATATGAAGCCCTGATCCGCGCCGTCCCCCTGGCGCGACGGTCGCCGATGCTGTCGAGCCTGGCCAGCGACCGGCCGTGGTTCCGGTTTGGCGGGTTCATCCTTCTGTCGGTCCTGTTCGTGTTCGGCGCGACCGCGGCGCTGGCCGTCCTGGTCCGCCTCGTACCCGGCCTGACCGAGCATCTGCAGATGTCGGGCCCCCTGCCCGACACGCCATCGAGGCTGCTCGACGAAAGCGTCTTCGCTCTGCTTCTCGGGACCATATTGATCACCGTGGCCCTCGCGGTTCTGGCCGCCGCGGTCGTGGCGTACCGTCGCTCACCGTCGGACTTTCTATGGCCGGACCGCCGCTTCAACGGATGGGACCTCGGAGTCGGCTTCGTGGCCATGGCCTGCGTCAGCGCGATCCTGTTCCCCGTCTATGTCTGGATGGGTGCGGAATGGTCGCCGCCGATCACGAATCCGCTCTATGCCGACTGGACGCGGCCGCTCTTCCTGATCGCCAGCGTGGTCGGACTGCTGATCGCGGCGGCGGCCGAAGAGATCGTCTGTCGCGGCGTCCTGCTCCGGCTGACAAGCCAGATCGTCCGCCATCCCGTGGTCCTGTGCCTGATCAACGGCGTGCTCTTCTCGGCGATCCATCTCGACCCTGACCCGGTGGCCTTCATAGCCCGCGCCCTGTCGGGCGCGATCTGGACCTGGGCCGCGATCCGGCTCGGCGGGATCGAGTTCGCCCTGGGCGCCCACCTCGGCAACAACCTGATGATCACCCTGTTCGGAGAGCCGATGTCCGCGGCGTCCGAGGTGGGCCGCAAGGCCGAGTGGACCCTGCTGGGGCCTGAACTCTTCACCGCCGTCGTCGTCCTGATCGTCATCGAGCGGCTGGCCGACGGCCCGCGCGACTGGCGTCCGGCGGGACTAGCCTCGCGAGGGTCCGCGTGATCCGCCGGGCTTTCCGCCGGTCCGGGGACCGCTCGAACGCGGCGCGGCTCCGTCGCGCGGCTTGAAGTCACGCTTTGGCCCGGCCTTGCCGGATTTGTCTCCGTCACGGGCCCAGGTCGCCGACTTCGGACCGATGATCTTGTCCTCGCGCGGCTTGAACACGCGCGCCGGGCGTTCGCCATCTGCGGCGCCTTCGCGTGGCGTCCAGGCCTTTTTGGTCGAGGGACCGCGCGGGTTCGGCGGCGCGGCCTTGGCCCAGCCGGCCTTCTTCGGCGGACGGTTGGCGCGTTCGACGCCCTGTACGTGGGCGTCCTCGGCGGCGCGGACGCGGCTCGGCTTGCGAGACGGGTCCGACATGGCCGAGCCCGAAACGCCCGCCACCTTCGGCGTGCTGGTCCGGCGCCCCGGCACAGGGGCCGGGGTGGCGACGGTATTGCCCTCGGGCAGGTTGTCGGGGCGGATGTGTTCGCCCAGCAGCTCGCGGATCACGCGGGGGCCGACTTCCTCGACCAAGCCGGTCGCCAGCGTGCCCAGCTGGAACGGCCCATAGGCCAGACGGATCAGGCGGTTGACGGTCAGGCCGACCGATTCCAGCACCTTGCGGACTTCGCGGTTCTTGCCCTCGGCGATCTGGACGCTGATCCACAGGTTGGCAGCCTGACTGCCGTCTTCCTTGGTCGTGGCCTTGTCGATGGTCGCCTCGACCGGGCCGTAGCGGACGCCGTCGACGGTGACGCCGTCCTTTAGCTGGTCGAGATCGGCCTGGGTGACGCGTCCCCGCGCCCGCGCCCGGTACTGACGCACCAACGCTGTCTCAGGCAGCTCCAGCGCCCGGCTCAGCTCCCCATCGTTGGTGAGCAGCAGCAGGCCTTCGGTATTGATGTCCAGTCGCCCGACCGAGATCACGCGCGGCAGACCGCTGGGCAGGGCGTCGAACACCGTGGGGCGTCCCTGCGGATCGTTGTGCGAGGTCAGCAGGCCGACCGGCTTGTTGTAGCGCCAGACGCGCGTGGCCTGGGCCGCGGCGATCGGCTTGCCGTCCACGGTGATGACGTCGTCCCGGGTCACCAGGGTCGCCGGCGTGTCGAGGATACGGCCGTTGACCGCCACCTTGCCCAGGCCGATCAGCCGTTCGACCTCGCGGCGCGAGGCGATGCCCGCGCGGGCCATGGCCTTTGCGATGCGTTCGCTGCGTTTCGGTTCGGCGGGCGCGGCGTCCTTGCCGGGTTTGCCGCCGGGCTTCGCACCCTTGGGACCCGCACCCTTCGAGTCGTCGGAATAGCGTTTGCCTTTGATCGGCTTCTCCGGCCGCGCGCCCTTGTCGGGCGCATAGGCGCGGCCGCTCGAGCCCCGGCCGCCCTCGAGCGGTTTGGTCACGGTCTGGAAGCTCGCGGCGGAGGCCGAGCCGGGTCGCGCGGACCCGCTCTTGGGCCGATCGCCGGGCTTGTGCGCCCTCAGGGCTTGACTGGGGCGGGGCTTCTTGTCGTTGTCGTCGGTATGGCGGGCCATGATGAGCGGTTCATGCGCATGGCATTGGACCTGGCGCAAGCGGCGGCGGACGCCGGAGAGGTGCCTGTGGGCGCCGTCGTGGTCGATGAAGCAACCGAAACAGTCATCTCGACCGGGGCGAACGGCCCTGTCGGGACCTGCGATCCCACAGCACATGCCGAGATCGTCGCGATGCGCGCGGCCGCCGTGGCGACGGGGAATTATCGCCTGACCGGCCTGACCCTCTATGTGACGCTGGAGCCGTGCGCCATGTGCGCGGGCGCCATCAGCCACGCCCGAATCGGCCGCGTGGTCTGGGCGGCGGATGATCCCAAGGGCGGCGCAGTCATCCACGGGCCCCGCCTGTTCGAGCAGCCGACCCTGCATTCGCGGCCGACGACCGAGGGCGGGCTGCTGGCCGACGAAGCGGCTGCGATGTTGCGAGGATTCTTCCGGGAACGGCGCTCCGTTCGGCCCGTTAGCCAAGCCTGACTGTTACGCGGTAGAGAGACAGATGCGTCACCTGATCCTGATCGCGGCCGTAGCCTCGGCCCTGTCCGCCTGCGGCAAGCAGCCTGCCAAGGCCCCGACCGACGGGGAGGCCGTCCGCCAGCGGGCCGTCGAAGCCCAGACCGCGCGACGCCGCACGGGCGCCGAGGTCCAGGACCGCGCCCTGAACCGCGTCATCCGCACCGTCTATCTGTGCGACAACGGCGAGCGGCTATCGGTCGATTTCGACAACCCACGCGCCATGGCGACGGTCCGCAACTCCAACGGCGAGGCGGTGGATTTGTATCAGGAAAGAGCGGCGGACGGCATCTGGTACAAGGCCAGCGCCTATGAGCTACGCGGCAAGGGAATCCTCGCCACCTGGACCGCGGACGGTCGTCAGCCGACGGAATGCCGGGCGATCGACTAGACAGCGCCCTCTTCGCGCAGGAAGTCGAGGATCGGCGTCGCGTCGGCGAACTTCTGCGTGAAGGCGTCGCCGATGCGGCGCGCGAGGATCAGGGTCACACCCCCGGCCTCCGCCTTCTTGTCCCCCGCCATCCGGGCCAGCAGGGCCTCGGCAGAGAACTCGCCCGCCTGATCCAGACGGGTCGGCAGGCCGGCGGCGGCGATCACCGCCTCGACCCGCTCAGCATCTGCAGCCTGGCACAGCCCCTGCCGCGCCGAGAACCGGAAAGCCATGCAGCAGCCGAGGGCCACGGCCTCGCCGTGCGCCAGCGCGGCCTCCTCGAAGCCCAGTTCCGCCTCGATAGCGTGGCCGAAGGTGTGGCCGAGGTTCAGCAGGGCGCGACGGCCCGCCTCCTTTTCATCCTCGCCGACGATCCCGGACTTGATCTCGACCGAGCGCACCACGGCCTGCTCCAGCGCCGCCGGATCGCCGCGCACGCCATCGGCCCCGTCTCCGGCCAGCCAGTCGAAGAAGGCCGCATCGCAGATCAGCCCGTGTTTCAGCACCTCCGCCCATCCGGACCTCAGCTGCACCGCCGGCAGGGTCGCCAGAACGTCGATGTCGGCCAGCACCAGCCGGGGCTGGTGGAAGGCCCCGACCATGTTCTTGCCGCGCGGGGTGTCGATGGCCGTCTTGCCGCCGACGGACGAATCCACCTGGGCCAGCAGGGTCGTCGGGACCTGCACGAAATCGATGCCGCGCATGTAGAGGGCCGCCGCCAGGCCGGCGAGGTCCCCGACCACGCCGCCGCCCAGGGCCACGACGACATCCTTGCGATCCAGTCCGGCCGCCAGCAGCCGGTCCAACAGCCGCTCCAGCTCGGGAAAGGACTTGGACGCCTCGCCCGCCGGAACCGCCACGATCTCCGATGTCACGCTCGCCGCCGCCAGCGACGCCTGCAGAGCCGGCCCGTGGATCGCCGCCACCGTCTCGTCGGAGACGATCACCGTACGCCCGCGCGCGAGCGGGGCGATCCGCGCGCCCGCCTCGGCCAGCAGCCCGCGTCCGACCACGACGTCATAGGCCGCGAACGAGCCTCCGGAGACCGAAACCGTCGTCATGCCGTCGCTCCGCCCGTCCAGTAGTCGTTCAGCGCCGACAGGATCGCCTCGACGGCCTGGGCGTGAGCGCCCGCGCCGACATCGACCGTGACATCCGCCGTCGCCTGGTAAACGGGGTAGCGGACCTCGGCCATAGCCTCCAGCGCGACCAGCGGATCCTTGCCGCGCAACAGGGGCCGGGTGTCGCGACGCTGCACCCGCTGGGCCACGACCTTCAGGTCGGCCCTCAGCCAGACGGAGGTCGCGTGTTCCTTCATCAGATCGCGTGTCTCGGGGTTCAGCACCGCCCCGCCGCCGGTCGCCAGCACGATCGGCGGGCCTTCCAGCAGGCGGCGCATGACGCGCGCTTCACCGGCCCGGAACTCGGCCTCTCCAAGCTGGGCGAAGATTTCGGAGACGGTCATCCGCGCCGCCGCCTCGATGGCGTCGTCGCCGTCGACGAAGGGCAGGCCCAGCCGCTGCGCCAGCCGGCGTCCCACCGTCGATTTGCCCACCCCCATGAGCCCCACCAGCGCTATGGTGCGGGTCGGGACGGGAATCGCGGCGGCCGAGGGTCTGGCGCTCACGGTCGATCTCGGCGGGAGGAGTTACGGCAAGGCATGGTAGCTTCAGTCTCTACACCAAGCGCCGCCGCTCGCCAGCGCCGACGGACCGTATCGCTGTGATGACCACGCCCCAGGTCGAAGCCTTCCTGGAGATGATGGCCGTCGAGCGGGACGCCTCGCCCCACACCCTGTCGGCCTATGCCCGGGACCTCGCCGATGCGGAGGCGTCGCTGGGCGTCCCCGGCCTGATGGGCGCCGACGAGACAGCGATCGAGGCCTGGTACGCGAGCCTGTCGACGCGCGGGCTATCCGCCGCCACCGCTGCCCGCCGGCGTTCGGCCGTGCGTCAGTTCTACCGGTTCGCGCTCGGCGAGGGCTGGTGCGCGGATGATCCGTCCCGCCGTCTCGACGCCCCCAAACAGGGCCGATCCCTGCCCCGCACCCTGACACGCGACGAGGTCGTTGGCCTGCTGACGGCCTCCGCCGCCCGCGACGGCGCCTCGGGCGTGCGAATGATCGCCCTCGTCGAACTGGCCTACGCCTCGGGCCTGCGGGTGTCGGAACTGCTGGCCCTGCGCGTCGAGGCGGTGCGCCGCGATCCCGCCTACCTGATCGTACGCGGCAAGGGCGGCAAGGAGCGGCTGGCCCCGCTCAACGCCTCGGCCCGGGAAGCAGTGAAGGCCTGGCTGACCGTCCGCGACGCGGCCCGGCCCGAGAAGCCCCCGGACAGTCCCTGGCTGTTCCCGTCCGGCACGACCACCAGCCACCTGACGCCTCGCCGCTTCGCCCAGATGCTGGATCAGGCCGCCGCCGACGCCGGCATCGATCCGGCCCGCGTCAGCCCCCACGTCCTCCGCCACGCCTTCGCGACCCACCTTCTGGAAGGCGGCGCCGATCTGCGGGTGGTGCAGACGCTCTTGGGCCACGCCGACATCGCCACCACCCAGATCTACACCCACGTTGCGACGGATCGCCTGACTCAGGTGGTCAACCGGCATCATCCGCTGGCGCGCGATGAGTAAGGGACTCGGCTAGAAACTCACGCTCCGCCGCGGAAGCTCGCCGCTCCTGAACCGTCAGCGCCTCCGACGCGCCTTGTCGACGACGGTTGCCGCACATCCAGCATGAGCAGACCTTGAGATGCTCGGCTGCACGCGCTTTTGGATCGTGCGGATAGATGCGCCGGGCCTCATCCCGCTTGCGCGCCAGATCTCGGCGCCGCCGGGCGCGTTTCGTTTTTGGGGTTTCCACTTTTCCGCCTCACCTGATGTCCAAGTGTGGCTCAGCCCCGCGCATGACTGCCGGGGCGGATGGGACGCAATGCGTCCGAGATCATGATGCGCCCTCAGGCCCGCGTGTTCAAGAACCGCGCCTTGATCCCGCCCACACCCTCCCCTAGCCTCTGACGCTCAGCCCCTGACGAAGGCCCGCCGCGACCATGTGATCCCCTCCCGACCGCAACCGCCCCTCAAAGCCTTGCATCGGGAAAGCCATGTCCGCCTCCATCGTCGTCAATGATCTCGCCTGGGCGCCGCCCGGCGGTTCGCCTCTCTTCTCCAGTCTCAACCTCACCTTCGGCGCCGAGCGCACCGGGCTGGTGGGGCGCAACGGTGTGGGCAAGACCAGCCTGCTGCGCCTGATCGACGGCCGGCTGACGCCTCAGGCCGGAAGCCTGACGATCCACGGCCGGCTCGCCGTTCTGCGCCAGACCGTACAGGTCGATGAGCAGGAGACCGTCGCCGACCTGTTCGAGGCGCGCGACGCCCTCGCCGTCCTCGCCCGCGCCGAGGCTGGAGAGGCCGACGCCGACGACCTGGCCCGCGCCGACTGGACGCTGGAGGCGCGCATCGTCTCGGCGCTCGGGCGGCTGAGCCTGGACGCGACGCCGGAGACCCGTCTCGCGACCCTGTCCGGCGGCCAGCGGACCCGCGCGGGCCTCGCCGCCTTGCTGTTGGCAGAGCCCGACTGGCTGATCCTCGACGAGCCGACCAACAACCTCGACCGCGTAGGACGACAGGCCGTGATCGACCTGCTGTCCGGGTGGCGATCCGGCGCGATCGTCGTCAGCCACGACCGCGAACTGCTGGAGACGATGGACGCCATCGTCGAGCTGACCACCCTCGGCGCGACGCGCTACGGCGGGAACTGGACCGCATATCGGGCCAGGAAGGCGCTGGAACTTGAGGCCGTCCGTCGCGACCTCGCCGACGCCGACAAGCGACTGACCGACCTCGCCCGCGCGGCCCGGCAGACCGCCGAACGCAAGGCCCGCTCCGACAAGGCCGGGCGCGCCGTCGCCGCCCGGGGCGACCAGCCCAAAATCCTGCTCGGAATGAGGAAGGACCGCGCCGAGGATACCGGCGGCGAACAGTCCCGCCTCGCCGAACGCCGCCGGGAACAGGCGGAGGGTGCTGCCGCGGTCGCCCGCGAACGCATCGAGGTGCTCCAGCCCCTGACCGTGACCCTGCCCCCGACCGGCCTGCCCATCGGCCGGGAGGTGCTGGCGCTCGATCGCGTCACGGCCGGGTACGTCCCCGGCCATCCCGTCCTGACCGACCTGTCCCTGCACATCGCCGGCCCTGAGCGGATCGCGATCACCGGCCCCAACGGGTCCGGCAAGACCACCCTGCTCAGCCTGATCACCGGCGCCCTCGCCCCGACCTCAGGCAGGGTTCGCCTGTCCGTGCCTGTCGCCATGCTGGACCAGCAGGTCGCCATCCTCGATCCCGCCCTGTCGATCCGCGACAATTTCCGCCGCCTGCATCCCGGGATCGACGAGAACGCCTGCCGCGCCGCCCTGGCCCGGTTCATGTTCCGCGCCGACGCCGCGCTCCAGATCGTCGGCGACCTGTCGGGCGGTCAAAAGCTGCGGGCCGGATTCGCCTGCGTGCTGGGCGGGCCCAGGCCCCCGCCCTTCCTGATCCTCGACGAGCCGACCAACCATCTCGACATCGATTCGATCGAAGCGGTGGAGGCGGGCCTGCGCGCCTACGACGGGGCGCTTCTCGTTGTCAGCCACGACGAGGCCTTCCTCGCAGCTGTCGGCATCGAACGCCGCATCGAACCGGGTTCGTCTGAACCCCCGCTTGCTCCGATGCGTTGACCTCTCTAGGTTCCGCCGCCTTGCGACTGGGCCGTTTCGCCCGCCCCTTCCGGACGCCTCATGGCCACGCACTATCTCGAATTCGAAAAGCCGATCGCCGATCTGGAGGCCAAGATCGAGGAGCTCGGTCTGCTGTCGGCCACCTCCGGCTCGTTCGAGACCGAGATCGAGGGCCTGCGCAAGAAGGCCGAACAGCTTCGCAAGAAGACCTATGCCGAGCTGGACCCGTGGAAGAAGACCCAGGTCGCCCGCCACCCCCAGCGCCCGCATTTCATCGACTATCTCGACGCCCTGTTCACCGACTACGTCGAGCTGCGCGGCGACCGCCAGTTCGGCGACGACCAGGCCATCCTGGGCGGTCTCGCCCGTTTCCGCGGCCAGGCCGTCGTCGTCATGGGCCATGAGAAGGGCCACGACACCGCCACCCGCCTGACCCACAATTTCGGAATGGCGCGCCCCGAGGGCTACCGCAAGGCCGTCCGCCTGATGGACATGGCCGACCGGTTCGGACTGCCTGTCCTGACGTTCGTCGACACAGCCGGCGCCTATCCGGGTCTGGGCGCCGAAGAGCGCGGTCAGGCCGAGGCCATCGCCCGCTCGACCGAGCGGGGCCTGATCCTGGGCACGCCCATGATCGCCACCGTTACGGGCGAAGGCGGATCCGGCGGCGCCATCGCCCTCGCCGCCGCGAACCGGGTACTGATTCTCGAACACTCGATCTATTCGGTCATTTCACCCGAGGGCGCGGCCGGCATCCTGTGGCGCGACGGCGCGCGCGCCAGGGACGCGGCCAACGCCATGAAGATCACGGGCCCCGACCTGCTGGGCCTGAAGATCGTCGATCGCATCATCCCGGAACCCGTCGGCGGCGCCCATTCGAACCGGGAGGCGGCCATCACGGCCGTCGGCGACGCGGTCTGGGACGAACTGCAGCAGCTCCTGCCCCTGTCGCCCGCCGAGCTGCGCAAGCAGCGCTCGGATCGCTTCTACGCCATCGGCCGCAGCGTCTGAGTCGTTAACCTCGCGTAGAGGGGGAACAGCGACTTTCAGGCCCTTAGTGACCTGAGTTTCCTTCCCAATGCCATTTCCGACGGCCAAGACCGGGCGCCGCGCGTGAGCGCCGTCGATGAGCCCCTGCGCGAGAGCGCCGTCTTCAACCTGACCGGCGCCGTCGTCATGGTCGTCGATGACGCGCCCTTCAGCATGGAGGTGACGATCCAGGCCCTGCAGGGCTTCGGCATCCGCGTGAAGTATGCTGTCCGGACGCCTGCCGAGGCGATGGATCTGCTTAAGCTCTACCCGATCGATCTGCTGATCATCGACTGCGAGATGGACGGTCACAGCCTGGTGCGCTGGCTGCGCCGGTCGGGGCTGGAGCCGAACGCCTATGTGCCGGTCATCATGACCGCCAGCCACGTGCGTCGCTCGAAGGTGGCGGACGTCCGCGATTGCGGCGCCAACCATCTGGTGACCAAGCCGTTCAGCGCCGCTGTGGTGCTGGAGCGGATCATCTGGGTCGCCCGCGACAATCGGCCGTTCCTGGAGGCCGGCGATTATTCCGGGCCCGATCGCCGCTTCAAGGCGTCCAGGCCGCTCAAGGAGAACGAGCGCCGCGCCGACATGGTCCGCCTGGCCGAGCATCTGTCCCACAAGGCCGCCGCCGGGGAGCCCGCGGCATGAGCGTCGTCATGTGGAAACCGCGCACCTCGCGGCTGTCGTCGATCATCGACACCCCGGGCGGTCTCAGCGTCGGCGTCGCCATGGCACAGGCCCGCGCGAATCTCGACGATCTGAAGCTTCAGGGCCAGGAGATCGTGGCGGAGCGCATCGCCCGCCTCGCCGCCCTGCGTCCGCCCACCGCCGGTCAGGACCCGATCCTGGCGCTGAACGAAGCCTATGAGATCGGGCGGGCGGTCATCGACGCCGCGGGCCCGTTCGACCGCGACGACCTGTGCAGGGCCGCGGCCGGTCTGTGCGACCTGATCGATGCGGCCGAACAGGGCGCGCCGTTCGACTGGCGGATCGTCACCGTCCACGCCCAAGCGCTGCAACTGATCCTGAGCCTGCCGCCGCAAGCCGATGCGGCGCGCACCGAAATCCTCGCCAATCTGGATCAGATGGTGAAGCGGAAAATCCCGACGACCGATCAGCCTGCGGACTGACGCTCGCCGTCCAGTCCGAGCCGCGCGCCGCGCGTCTGCTTCTTCCAGAGCGCGGCGTATTCGCCCCCGACCCGCGCGACCAGTTCATGGTGCGCACCCCGCTCCACGATCCGCCCGGCCTTCAGCACCAGGATCTGCTCGGCGTCGGCGATGGTCGACAGACGGTGCGCGACCACCAGGGTCGTGCGGCCCGCCTTGGCCTTTCGCAGCGTCTTCTGGATCGCGGCCTCGGTGCGGCTGTCGAGGGCGCTGGTCGCCTCGTCGAGGATCAGGATGCAGGGATCGGCCAGCAGGGCGCGGGCGATGCCTACCCGCTGACGCTCGCCGCCCGAAAGCTTCAGGCCGCGCTCGCCGACCCTGGTTTGCATGCCGTCGGGCAGGCTGCGGATGAACTCGGCCAGTTCGGCTGATTCCGCAGCCGCCCAGATTTCCTCCCCGGTCGCTTCGGGACGGGCGAAGGCGATGTTCACCGCCAGGGTGTCGTTGAACAAGGCCACGTCCTGAGGCACCAAGGCCACGGCCCGCCTCAGCGAGGACTGGGTCACGTCGCGCACGTCCGCGCCGTCGATCACGACGCGGCCCACCTGCGGGTCCAGCAGCCTCAGCGCCAGCTTGACGATCGTTGACTTGCCTGAGCCCGAAGGCCCCACCAGCGCCGTCGTCGTTCCCGGCCGGACGGTGAAGGACACATCCTCCAGACCGTTGGCCCGCGCATCGTGGCGGAATGAGACGTCCTCGAACGCCAGCGCCCCGCCCTTCTGGTCGCGAGGCCGCGCCAGATCCGGCGCATGCGGCGCATCGGCGACCTGCGGCGTTTGCCGCGTGACCTTCAGCATCTCCTCCATGTCGATGAAGGACTGGCGGATTTCGCGATAGGCGAAGCCGAGGATGTTGAGCGGGGCGTAGAGCGAGATCAGGATCAGCACCGCCGCCGTGACGTCGCCCGGTCCCATCCGCCCGGCCGCCGCCTCGAACCCGGCCATCACGGCCATGACGCCGAGGCCCACGTTCATGATGAGGCCCTGGACCGCGTTCAGCAGGGCCAGCGAGCTGTTCGCCTTCAGCGCCGCCTCGTTGTAGGCGCCCAGGGCCCGGTCATAGCCGAGCGCCGCGCGGGTCTCGGCCCCGAAGGACTTGACGGTCTCGTAGTTGATCAGGGCGTCGACGACCTGCCCCGCCGCCTCGGTGTCGGCCGTATTCATCGTCCGCCGATGCTCGATCCGCCAGTTGGAGATCGAGAAGGTGAAGACCGTGTAGACGATCACCACCACCACGGCGACGGCCGCGAACCGCCAGTCGTAGGCCCCGCCCAGCACGCCTGCGGCGAGGATCAGCTCCAGCCCGGTCGGTACGAGGTTGAAGGCCAGAATCCGCAACAGGAAATCGACGGACCGCGATCCGCGATCCACCGTCCGCGACAGGGCGCCCGACCGTTTGGTCTGGTGGAAATCGAGCGACAGGCTCAGGGCGTGGGCGAAGGTCTCGGTCGCCGCCGTCCGCTGCGCCGCCGCCCGCACGGGGGCGAACACCACGTCCGACAGCTGTGGCGCAGCAGCCGACAGGAACCGCACCATAGCCCAGCCGACCGCGAAGCCGGCGAACGCGAGCCCGACCGAAACTCCCGCCGGCTGGCCCGCCGCCAGATGATTGACCGCGGCGCCCAGCACCAGCGGCGCCAGCACGCCCAACGCCTTGCCGGCGATGGTCAGCAGGATCGAAACGATCAGCCTCACCCTGAGCTGAGGCGCGCCGGACCGGCCCACCAGCCGGATCAGATCCATCAGCGCCGGGATCGTCTTGGGATCGACGGACGGTTCGGTCGCGACGCCGGCGTTCTGCGCCTTCGCCTCTATGCCGCCACCACCGCCCCGTTGTCCCGATCGTTCACCACGCGCCATCCGACCGATATGGACTGCGCCGGTGGCTCACGAAAGGCCCGCGATGGCCTCGATGACTTCATCCACCGCCGCTTCCTCGGTCGCCCAGGAACAGACGAACCGAACCGAACCGTCGTCGAAGCGATAACAGGCCCAGCCGAGGGCGTTCAGCTTCGCATGCGCCTTGGCCGGCATGCGCACGAAGACGGCGTTGGCCTCGACCGGGTGGGCAAGAACATAGGGCGAGCGGATGGCGATACCCGCCGCCAGCCTCTGGGCCATCAGGTTGGCGTGGGCGGCGCCGTCCTCCCAGGCGTTGGTCTCCAGCAGTCCAAGGAAGGGGCCGGCCAGGAACCGCCCCTTGGACGCCGTCTGTCCGGCCTGTTTCAGACGGTTGTCCACGCGCCGGGCCAGGCTCTTGTCGAACATGACGATGGCCTCGGTGCAGAGACCGCCGGCCTTGGCCCCGCCGAACACCAGCACATCGACGCCGAGGCGCGCGATCTGGGTCAGGTCGAAGCCCGCCGCCGCCGCATTCGCCAGCCGCGCGCCGTCCATATGCACGCCGTAACCCCGCGCCTTCACCGGTTCGATCAGGTGGCGCAGCTCTTCCTCGGTGTAGACCGCGCCGTATTCCGTGGACTGGGTCAGGGACAGGGCGGCCGGCGGCTGGCGATGGCCGACCTCGGGCTCGTCCAGCGCGGCGTCGAGCGCCTTCTGGTCGATCTTGCCCGACAGACCCGGCAGGCCGATCAGGCCGACGCCCTGACCGAAGAAGCCGGGCGCCCCGGTCTCGTCGGTGCAGACGTGTGCGGCGTTGTGGGCCAGCACGGCCTCATGCGGCCAGGCCAGCATCGACAGGGCAATGGCGTTGGCCGCGGTGCCTGAGAACACGAACCGGATCTCGGCATCGGCATCCAGCCGGCGACGGATCTGGTCGGCCGCGCGGGCGGTGATGTCGTCCGCTCCGTAAGCCTTGGCGAACCCCGCATTGGCGTCGATCAGCCCCTGCAGGGCGGCGGGCGCCATGCCGGCGGTGTTGTCCGATCCAAAGTCGTAGCGCATCGCGGATCAGGCCTCGTTCTGGTCTTCGTCGGGGTGGGTCTGGAAGCCGGCGCTGCGGGGATTCGTCCGGCCGCGCAAACCGTGCAGCCCCTCCGCCGCCTTCGGGATCGGCGCATCCTCGTCGCCATAGGGGACGGCCACCTGGTGCGGGAAAGGAATCTCGATGCCGGCAGCGTCCAGCGCCTCCTTGGCGGCCTGGAATACGTCGGCCCGGGCCTGCCAGTAGTCCTCCGACTTAGCCCATGCCGCCAGGGTCATCTCGACCGAACTGTCCAGCAGGTCGGTCACGCCGGCCCAGGGCGCCGGGTCAGGCAGGACGGCCTCGATACTCGACGCCGCGCCGACCAGAGCCTCGCGGGCCAGGTTCAGGCTGTCGCGGTAGCCGACGCTGATCTTCAGCTCCATCCGGCGCGTCTTCTGGCCCGACAGGTTCAGGATGATGTCGCCGAACACCTTCCCGTTCGGAGCCATGATCTTCACATTGTTGGCGTCCGACAGCTGGGTGAAGAACAGGTCCAGCCGCTGCACCTTGCCGACATTCCCGCCGATATTGACCAGATCGCCGACACGATAGGGCCGCAGCACCAGAAGCATCACCCCCGCCGCCACGTTCGACAGCGTCCCCTGCAGCGCCAGACCCACCGCCAGAGACGCCGCGCCGAGCACCGCGATGATCGAGGTCGTCTGCACGCCCAGCCGCTGCAACACGGCGATGAAGCCGATCAGGAAGACGATGACCCGCACAACCTGTACGGCGAAGCTCAGCACCGTCGGATCGTGCCGGAAGCCGCGGACCCGACTCAGACCCTTGCGCGTCGCGCCGGCCGCCCAGCGCGCGGCGAAGATCGTGGCCGCGAAGATGATCAGGGCGATCGACAGATTGACCGCGAAGTCCCCGGCGATCTGAGTCAGCTTGGCCAACATCACCGTATCGACGGCGACGGCCTGCTGTCCGGTGGCGATCAGGGTGTCGAGAGTGGCGGCGCTGGAAGACATGAGCGGGGTCTAACGCCTGCGCCCCGATTTGGAACCCGCCAGCTTCACTTTTAACCCCTCTCGACGCCAGCCATCGCCAGGCGCAGGGTACAAATTTCTGGGGAGGAGCAAGGCCTTGCGTCAATCGTCACTGGTCGTCGGCGTCGATGTGCCGTGGGTCACCAGCTGGACCGCCGAACCGATCGAGGGCGTCCGTCCCTGCCCGTCCGTCGGCGGCCAGCTGGCGCTGGTCCAGGCCGAACAGGCGGGGTTCGGCAAGCCGGAATATTCGAAGAACCATCTGCTGCGTCAGCGGCTCAGCATGACGCGAATGCTTTGCCCGATGTGCGGCCAGCCGACAGCTCCGGACGACCGCGTCACCCAGGTCGCCCGTCGTCTCGCGGCCGGCACGTTGCGCGCTTCCGGACGGGCGACAGGCCTGCCGTCCACGATCGCCGATGAACAGGTCATCGTCGACGCCGGAGCCATCGCCCCACTGCACCGCCGATGCTCCGACCTGTCGCTTGAGCATTGCCCGCACCTGCGCGCCGAGCCGGCGATCGACGTTCAGCCCTTCCCGGCGCGCTGGGGCCTCATCCCGCTGATGATCGAGGCCGCGGCGCCCCTGCCCGCGGGTTTCGCCCTGCTGGCCGTCGCCGCCGTCGCCGCACCGGTCGCCGTGGTCACCTTCCTGCAGCTGTGCGGCGTCACCGATCAGGTCGACAGGGCGTGGCGCACCCGGCGCAGACCCCGCTAGACCTTCGCCACCCGCCCGCCGCCGCTTTCGAGCGAGTCGAGCAGATCCATCACATCGTCCAGCGTATTGGCCTCCCGCGCCGGCTTGTCCCAGCGGATGCGGCTGACGCGCGGAAACCGCATGGCCACACCCGACTTGTGGCGGGGCGATCGCTGCAGGCCTTCGAAAGCGATCTCCAGCACCAGGCCGAAATACCGCTCCGCCCGCACCGACCTCACCGGCCCGAACCGCTCCACCGTGTGGTCGCGCACGAACTTGTCCAGCTGTTTCAGCTCCTCGTCGGTGAAGCCGAAGTAGGCCTTGCCCACCGGGGTCAGCGTCCCCTCGGTCGTCCAGACGCCGAAGGTGTAGTCGGAGTAGAAGCTCGATCGCTTCCCGTGCCCGCGCTGGGCGTACATCATCACGCAGTCGACCGTGTGCGGATCGCGCTTCCACTTGAACCACGGCCCCTTCGGCCGCCCGGCGACATAGGGGCTGTCCCATCGCTTCAGCATCAGCCCCTCGGCCGCCGCCCCTACCGGCGGGTCGGCGCGCAGAACACCGAGGCCGTCCCAGCTGTCGAACGCGACCACCGGCGACAGATGCAGTCGCTCGCCGGCATGGCCCGCGACCACCGCCTCGAGCCGTGCGCGCCGTTCTCTGAGCGGCAGCCCGCGCAGATCCTCGCCCGCCTCGCCCAGCAGGTCGTAGGCATAGAGCGACGCCGGATAGGCCGCCATCAGCTTCGCATCCACCGTTTTGCGGTTCAGCCGCTGTTGCAAGTCCCCGAACGGCGCCACCGCCCCGTCGCGCATGACCAACAGCTCCCCGTCGATCGCCCCCTCGAACGTCAGGGCGTTCATCAGGTCGGGGAAGGCGTTGGTGATCTCGTCCCCGTGCCGCGAGTACAGCCGCGACACCCCCTGTTCGCGCACCGCCTGCACCCGGATGCCATCCCACTTCCATTCGGCGGCGTAGTCGACGGGGGCCAGCTTGTCGAAATCCACGGCCTCGTCGATGGCGACGGCCAGCATGACCTGCCGAAACCGGCCGGGCGCTTCGGTGTCGGGCCGTTCCGCCCGCCCTTCGACCCAGGCGAACAATTCGGCATAAGGCGGCTTCACCGCATGCCAGACCTCGACGATGTCGGCGGCAGTGAGGGGCTCCAGCACCGTCGTGGCCTCCCCGCCCCCGGGCTCCGGCGCTTCGGTGACCGTCTCCGGTCGCATCATCGCCACTGCCGTCCGCGCCAGCTGCGCCGACAGCCCGACCCGCATCCCGCCAGTCACCAGCTTCAGCAACGCCCATCGCCCCTTGGGCGCCAGCGCATCCAGCCAGCCCTCGATCAGCCCCTGCACCTCCCCCCGTTTGGCGGCGGCCAGCGCATCGACGACTTCGCCCAGCTCGGGCTCGCGGTTGGGTCGATAGGCGGGGTCTGTGGGCCAGATCAGGGCCGCGGTCTCCGCCAGGTCGCCGACATAGTCGTAGGACCAGCCGAACAACACGGGATCGACCCGCGCCTCCACGGCCCTCCGGATCATCGCCGGCTTGGCGTCGTTGAACACCAGTTCGCTGGTCAGAGCTGCGAGCGCCCAGCCCCGGTCTGGATCGGGCGTCGCGCGCAGATAGTCGCGCAGCAACACCAGCTTGGCGTTCCGAGACCCGGTCAGCGCCAGGCGGTCCAGCAGTTCGGCGAAGGCGCGCATTCAACCTCGTAACGGCACAGCCAACACCAAACGCGAAAACGCCCCGGAGGTCTCCCTCCGGGGCGAAGATCGCAACACACGAGCCTCAAGTCGCGAGGCGCCGTGCGCCGAGCAGTAGGCTCTTAGTTAAACAGCCCGGCGATCACGGCGGTGATCAGACCACCGGCGACGGCGGCCAGGACCACGTCATTGCCCGAACGGACATAGTGGTAGCCCCGGGGCGGAGCGCGCAGGCCGTAACGGTTGTAGTCGTTCACGACATAGCCCTGCGAATAGTAGCTGGGCAGGCGCTGGCCATAGCTCCACTGACGGACCTGATAGCCGCGCGGCGGGCTGTAGCGACCGGCGTTGTAGCGACGTTCCGACCGCTGCCAGCGGTCATAGTTGCGGGCTTCCTGACGGTACTCGCGACGATCGTCGCGATTGTCCTGGCGCCATTCCTGACGGTCGTCACGACGGTCCGAACGATCATCGCGGCGATCGTCGCGGCGGTCCTGACGCTGCTCCTGACGGTCGTTGCGCTCGTGGCGCGACTGGGCGTCAGCGGCCGAGGCGACACCCATGGAGCCGGCGGCGATCAGGGCGGCCAGTGCGGCGGTGGTGAACTTCTTCACGGCGGTTACTCCTAATGGTCGGGGACTTCCGACTTGCCCCCACACTAGGATCGAGCGGTTGAGCCGCGTCTGAACGACGCCGCTCACCTCAGGTTCAGGCGGCCGCCGCTGTTTCGCCCATATCGACCGCGACCCGCAGGCCGGGCCGGCCGCCGCGCACCTTCTGCATTAACTGGGCCAGGGCGGCGAAGTCGATCGGCTTGTTCAGATAGGCGTCGGCCCCGGCTTCCAGACCCGCCTCGTGATCCTCGTTCCGCGCCGAGGCGGACAGGACGGCGATCGGCGTCTCGGCGTTCGGGCCCTTGGTGCGGATCAGACGCGTGGCGCTCAGTCCGTCCATGACGGGCATGTTGACGTCCATGATGATCAGGTCGAACCGCTGCTGACCCGCCATATCGACGGCGATCTGGCCGTTCTCGGCGGTAGCGGTGCAATGGCCGGCCGAACCCAGCCAGGCTTCCAGGATCATGCGGTTGACCGGGTGATCCTCGACCACCAGCACGTTCAGGCATTCGCCGTCGCCCACGTCGGCGTCGATGGCCTCCGCCTCGGTCACGGCCTGCCACTCGACCACGTCCGCCTCGACGATCAGGGTGAAGGTCGAACCCTGGCCGAGGGTCGAGGTCACGGTGATGTCGCCGCCCATGATATTAGCCATGCGGCGGGCGATGGTCAGGCCCAGGCCCGTGCCGCCGAACCGGCGGGTCGACGAGGCGTCGGCCTGGGTGAAGGGCTGGAACAGGCGTTCAAGATCGGCCTCGGCGATGCCCGAGCCGCTGTCGGTCACCGAGAAGGCGAATGCGACCCGCCTGTCGTTAATCCGGGTCGACTCGACGCGATAGTCGATCACGCCGGCGTCGGTGAACTTCACAGCGTTGGACAGCAGGTTCTGGATCACCTGGCAGACGCGCAGGGGATCGCCCCTCACCACGGCCGGCGTCTCGCCGACGAAGGTGGAGCGGAAATCGAGCCCCTTGGCCTCGGCCTGGGCAACGAACGGGCCCGTCACGCGGCGGTGCAGGTCGTCGATCGAGACGTCGATGATCTCGAACGTCATCTTGCCCGCCTCGATCTTGGTCATGTCGAGGATGTCGTTGAGCAGGCTCAACAGGTTGTCGCCCGAGTTGCGGATGATCGACAGATACTCCCGCTGGGTCGTCTCCAGACGCGTCGCGCCCAGAAGCTGGGCCGCGCCGAGCACGCCGTTCATCGGCGTGCGCAATTCGTGCGAGATCACGCCGAGGAAGTTCGACTTGGCCTGGTTGGCGGCGTCGGCCTTGTCGCGTGCGCCCTGCAGTTCCTCGATCAGGTGGGCCTGGTGCTCCTGGAAGGCGCGGATTCGCTCTTCCCGCAGCATGGTCATGGTCACCAGAACGAACATGCCGGCGGCGGTGAACGGCATGATGCTGAGGAACGACCAGAACATCGGGCCGCCCCACAGGCTGACGGCGATGATCAGGGCTACGGCCGTATAGGGCGACGAAATCACCATCGCCTGTTTCGGCGAGCTTCTAAGCTGGGCGAAGACCAACACATAGCCGCTGATCAGCAGGGCCACGGCCAGGGGCTGTCCGAAGGGGTGGGGTGCGAACCACGCCATCAGCGGCGCGGAGGCCCAGGCGGCGGTGGTCACGGTGGCTACGGCGGGGAACAGCAGGCCCCATCCTGCGTCGACCCGGCCGGCCATGCTTTTTTCGAACTTGCCGCGGATGGCGCCGGCGCCGATCGTGCCGATGAACCAGACGACGGCCGGGACCCAGCCGACGGTGCCGAGCAGGCCGACCGCCCAGCTGCCGATGATGATGTAGCGCAGATACTGGGTTTGCAGAATCGCGGTCAGGGCCTGCGCAGCCTCGCTGGCGCTGACCCCTGCCGATCGACCCGAGTCGAGGCTTTTGCCGATGTCCTCGGATCCGACCATACGTTCCCCAGCGTCCACAAACCAACCGAGGTGACGCTATGACGAACCTTCTAAGACGAAGTGAACGCTGATCTTTCCTCACCCACCGGCTTCGTCGGGGGTCCGGGCCTTGATCGACAGGGCGTGCACCGGCCCGGCCAGTTCCGCCGCCAGCACGGCATTGACGGACCGCTGGCGCTGTACACGCCCCATGCCTGCGAAAGCCTGTGAGACGATGGTCAGATTAAAGTGGCTCTCGCCGCCGGGCTGGGCGTCCATGCCGCCTTCGTGGTGGTGTCCGGCGTGCCTCCAGCTGTCGTCTTCGAGCTCCAGCCGTGTCGGCTGGAACGCGGCTGTCAGTTTTTCCCGCATAATCGACGCGATCGGGCCTTCCGGCATGTCGGTTTCCTTGATGGTGACCAATTCGACCCTACACTGGGATCAATGCCAGCGTCATTCGACTACAAGCCCCGTTTCAAGGACATGCGGATCAAACCGCCCAAGGCCGGCGAAGAAGCCGAAGCCGAGGCCGATGTCCTGCGTCTCAAGCCCGGCGAGAAACCGTGCGACTGGCCCGACTGCACCAAGGCCGCCACAGCCCGGGCGCCGAAGTCGCGCGAGCGGCTCAACGACTTCTATGAATTCTGCCAGCCGCACGCAGGCGAGTACAACAAGGGCTGGAACTTCTACGCCGGCATGAACGAGGCCCAGGTCCGCGCGGCCCAGGAAAACGAGGCCATGACCGGCGGCCGTCCCACCTGGGAGATGAAGGCCGGCAAGAACTCGCGCGAAGCCGCCGCCTTCGCCTCGAAGATGGGCACCGCCAACACCACCGGCGCCGGCTCCTGGCAGGACAGCTTCGGCCTGTTTGGTCGTCGCGTCCGCGAACAGGCGGTGCGCGAGGAAGAAGGCCTGCGGATCGGCAAGCTGGAGCGCCAGGCCCTGGCCGACCTCGACCTCGATCTCCGCACCGACAAGCCGGGCATCAAGGCGCGCTATCACGAGCTTCTGAAACGCTTCCACCCCGACCTGAACCAGGGCGATCGCGGCGCCGAAGCCAAGCTCCAGCGCGTCATCAAGGCCTACAAGACGCTGAAGAAGGCGGGTCTGGCCGCCTAGGCAAGGCATCCCTCTCCCGCCGGGAGAGAGAACGCCTATCTAAGGCTCCCCATCACAGGAGCTTTCCATGGATGTTCTCTACACAGCCCGCGCCACGGCTTCCGGCGGCGGCCGCGACGGTCGTTCGGCCACCGACGACGGCAAGATCGACGTCACCCTGTCGGTGCCCAAGGCCATGGGCGGCGACGACGGTCCCGGCACCAACCCCGAACAGCTGTTCGCAACCGGTTACGCGGCCTGCTACCTCGGCGCCCTGCGCCTGGTCTCGGGCAAGGCCGGCACGCCCGTCGGCAAGGACACGAAGATTCACTCGACCGTCGGCTTCGGCCCCAACACCAGGGGCGAAGGCTTCAACCTGGCCGTTACGCTCAAGGTCACCGACCACGGCCTGGAGCAGGCCGTCATCGAGGACCTGATCGAAAAGGCCCACGCCGTCTGCCCCTACTCCAACGCCACCCGCGGCAACGTCGACGTGGAACTGTCGGCCGCCTAATCTGAGGCCATGAGCGCCCCGTCTCTTCAGGTTCTGATCGTCGGCGCCGGTCCCACGGGACTGGCGGCGGCGTTGTTCCTGGCGCGGCGGGGCGTCGCCGTCCGCATCGTCGACGAGGCCGCCGGCCCCACGACCACCTCCAAGGCCCTGGCCGTCAATCCGCGCACGCTCGAGTTGCTGGCGGACACAGGCGTCGCCGACCGCGTTCTGGGTGAAGGCCAGCGGATCGACACCATCCGCGTCGCCCACCAAGGCCGGACGACAGCCACCCTCCGTCCCTGCTGGGACCGGATCGCGCCCGGTCGCCCCATGACCATCCTGCCCCAAGCCCGCACGGAGACCCTGCTGGCCGAGGCGCTGGCCGACCTCGGCGTCCGCCCGGAGTACGGCGCGGGCCTGACCGGCCTGACCCAGACCGCCGACAGCATCACCGTCACACTGTCGAGAGGCGAAACGGTGACCGCCTCACTGCTGCTCGGCGCAGACGGAGCCCATTCGGAGACGCGCCACGCGCTCGGCCTCGACTTCCCCGGCGACGCCTCGGACGAGCCCTGGCATCTGATCGACGTCGCGATCGAGGGGGCGCCGCAGGACGAGGCCCGGATCGAGTTCCAGCGCGCCGGGCCGCTGATCACCCTGCCCTTCTCGGGCGGCGTTTTCCGCATAATCGGCTTCGGCGCCGACCTGCTGCCGCGCCTGCCCGCCGGCTGGAAGGCGGGCCCGGTCCTGTGGCAGTCCGACTTCAAGGTCTCGCACCGGATGGTCCCGACCATGGCGGTCGGCCGCGTCGCCCTGGCCGGAGACGCCGCCCACATCCACTCGCCCATCGGCGGACGCGGCATGAACCTCGGCATCGAGGACGCTTTCGTCTTCGCCGCCTGCGCCGCGGACGCCCTGAACGGAGACCTGTCGCGGATCGCCGACTACGCCCGTGTCCGGCACGCCGTCGACGCCGCCTGGGTCAAGACATCTCGGGGCCTGACCGGCTTCGTCGCCGGCCAGTCCCTGCCCGTCCGCGCGCTCAAGCGGATCGCCCCTCTAATCGCCGCATCCGTGCCCGGATTGATCGATCAGGCGCTCAAGCGCGGTATGGGTCTCGACCACCCGACGGCGGTGCGATAATCGCAGGCCCATGGCCTCTCCCCTCGACGCGACCCCCGATCCGCTGCTGACGTTCGAACCCCACCGCAAGGCTTCGGTGCGCGAGGTGTTCGGCATCGATTCCGACATGATCGTGCCGGTCTTCGACACGGTCGACAGCCACGTCCCCGAGGTCGATCCGGCCTACAAGTTCGACCCCCAGACCACGCTGGCCATCTGCGCCGGCTTCGCCTTCGACCGTCGCGTAATGGTCCAGGGCTATCACGGCACCGGCAAGTCGACCCACATCGAACAGGTCGCGGCCAAGCTGAACTGGCCCACCGTTCGCGTGAACCTGGACAGCCACGTCAGCCGCATCGATCTGGTCGGCAAGGACGCCATCGTCCTCAAGGACGGCAAACAGATCACCGAGTTCCGCGAGGGCATGCTGCCTTGGGCCCTGCAACGCCCGATCGCCCTGGTGTTCGACGAATACGACGCCGGCCGCCCCGACGTGATGTTCGTGATCCAGCGCGTGCTGGAGGCCCAGGGCCGCCTGACCCTGCTGGACCAGAACCGCGTCATCCGCCCGAACAGATATTTCCGCCTGTTCGCCACGACCAACACCATCGGTCTGGGCGACACCTCGGGCCTGTATCACGGCACCCAGCAGATCAATCAGGGCCAGATGGACCGCTGGTCGATCGTCACCACCCTGAACTACCTCGACCACGACGTCGAAGCCGAGATCGTCGCCGCCAAGGCGCCGGAGTGGAACACCGCCGACGGCAAGCGCGCCATCGCCGCCATGGTCCGCGTCGCCGACATGACCCGTAACGCCTTCATGAACGGCGACATCTCGACGGTCATGAGCCCCCGCACGGTCATCACCTGGGCCCAGAACGCCACCATCTTCGGCGGCGACCTCGGCCTGAGCTTCCGTCTGACCTTCCTCAACAAGTGCGACGAGCTGGAACGGCCGACGATCGCGGAGTTCTACCAGCGCGCGTTCGGGGAAGACCTCCCCGAGGCGGCGACACGGGTGAAGGTGGGTTAGGGCGACACCAGTTCTGTCGAGTATCGACGCACACCCTCCGGCCAGCCCGCCACCGCCGCCTCGAACCCTGCCGCGTCCCCCGCGAACAGCCTCCGCGTCGCCTCCTCATACCCCGGCAAGTCCCCCGCCACGGAGGTCATGAAGCGATAGGCCGCCTCCCGGCCCTTGCGCACCCGGTCCGGCCCCTCGGCCTCGCGCAGGGCGCCTTCGACCAGTTTCCGCAGCGCCACTGACGCCCCGCCGGGCTGGCCAGCCAGCCAGTCCCAGTGGCGCGGCAACAAAGTCACCTCCCTCGCCGTCACGCCGAGCTTCGGCCGCCCCGGCCCGCGCTTCTCCTCGACCGGCGGCGCCAGGCGCGCCATCACAGCTTCCAGATCGCCGCGCAGATCGAACTCGACCGGCCGGGCGTCGGCGTCGTCGAACACCAGCACGCTCTCGCCCGCCTCGACCGCCGCCTTGACCGCGCCGACGACCTCCCGCGGCGATCCGGACGCGATCATCCGGTGGCCGGCGAAGGCAGTGCAGGACTGGACTGTGGCGGCGGACATGGGCGGCTCCTAAAGATGGGCCCCGATTTACCCGGATAAAACCGCCCTCGTCAATATCGTCCGGGTTAATCCCGCGCGACGGCCCGCCGGTCGTCAGGAATGATCGATCCGACGATCCAGCTGACCACCCCGGTCACTACCGCCGCGCCCACCCCCGCCCACAGGCCGTCGACCACGAACCCGCCCAGGAAACTCGCCACGATCCCGATCGTCGCCGCGTTCACGACCAGCAGGAACAGACCGAAGGTGATCACCGTCAGCGGGAAGGTCACGAACACCAGCACCGGCCGCACGATGGCGTTGACCAACCCCAGCAGCACCGCCGCTGCGATCAACGACCCGGTCGACAGGAACTCGACCCCCGGAACCAGATAGGCCGACAGCCATAGGCCCAAGGCCGTCACCACCGCCTGAAGAATGAACCTCAGCATCGTCGTCTCGCTCCCGGTTTCGCCATTATCGTCACGCTTGATATCGCCACGCTTGGACGGGCTCGCAAGGACCGATCTTCACGGAACCTGAGCGGTTCGTATGCGCTATCCCGACACGCCTCCCCGGCACACCCTCTGCAAGGATTTCGACCATGACCGACGAACGTATCCAAGGCGCCGCCAGCGGCCTGAACGGCAAGCTGAAAAGCGGCCTCGGCAACCTCACGGGCGACACCAAGCTCCAGCTCGAAGGCAAGTTCGACGAAGTGAAGGGCAAGGCGCTCGACTACTATGGCCGCGCCCTCGACCAGCTCGACACCCTGTCGGACCGCGCACCGCAGGACCTGCGCGGCCCGGTGAAGACCGGTCTCGACTTCGCCCGCCGCAAGCCGCTCCTGACCACCGGCATCATCGCCGGCATTGCCTTCCTGATGGCCGGCTCCGGCCGCCGCCGCTACTAGGCTTCAGCCCCAGACAAACGAAAGGCCCGGGATCGCTCCCGGGCCTTTTGCAATTGTCTCCTCCCTGTTCGCCGCTTGGCGAATGGGGAGGTGGCGGCGAGTCCTTCGCGAGCTGACGGAGGGGTTCCGGAGGCGGCAAGACCCCCTCCGTCTCTCCGCTTCGGTCCGAGCCACCTCCCCATCGCCGCGCGACGGGGAGGAGACCGATGTCCTCAGACCGCCACCCCTTCGATCGTTTCCTTCACCGGACCGCCGCTGGCGGCCTTGATGTCGAAGACGATCTTGCCGTCCTTCAGCTCGACCTTCACATGGCCGCCACGCGTCAGGCGTCCGAACAGGATGTCGTCGGCCAGCGGCTTCTTGATGTTTTCCTGGATGACCCGGCCCAGGGGGCGCGCGCCATACAGTTCGTCGAAGCCGTTCTTGGCCAGCCAGTCGGCCGCGTCGTCGGTCAGCTCGATGGTGATGTTCCGGTCCGCCAACTGGGCTTCCAGTTGGAGAACGAACTTGGTCACCACCTGACGGATCACTTCGGGCTGCAGGGCCTTGAAGCTGACCACCGCGTCCAGACGGTTGCGGAACTCCGGCGCGAACAGGCGCTGGATGGCTTTCTCGTCCTCGCCCTCGACCTTGCCGCGACCGAAGCCGATGGAGGCCCGGGCGTTGTCGGCCGCGCCGGCGTTGGTGGTCATGATCAGGACCACGTTCCTGAAATCGACCTTCTTGCCGACCGCGTCCGTCAGCATCCCGTTGTCCATGACCTGGAGCAGGATGTTGTAGACATCGGGGTGGGCCTTCTCGATCTCGTCCAGCAGGACCACGGCGTGCGGATGCTGATCGACGGCGTCGGTCAGCAAGCCGCCCTGGTCATGGCCGACATAGCCAGGAGGGGCGCCGATCAGACGCGAAACGGTGTGCCGCTCCATATATTCCGACATGTCGAAACGCAGCATCTCGATGCCCAGGGTCGAAGCCAGTTGCTTGGCCACCTCGGTCTTGCCGACGCCGGTCGGACCGGCGAACAGGAAGGATCCGATCGGCTTCTGCGGATCGCGCAGGCCGGCGCGGGCCAGCTTCATGGCCGAGGCCACCTGCTCGATCGCCGCGTCCTGACCGAAGACGGCCCGGTTCAGGTCCTTCTCCAGCTCGCGCAGGCCCTCGGTGTCGGACTTGGACACCGACTTCGGCGGGATGCGGGCCATCTTGGCGACGACGGCCTCGACCTCCTTCTGGCCGATGACCTTCTTCCGCTTCGACTCAGGCAGCAGCATCTGCGACGCCCCCGCCTCGTCGATCACGTCGATCGCCTTGTCGGGCAGTTTGCGGTCGGTCATGTAGCGGGCCGACAGTTCCACGGCCGAGCGGATCGCCGCATCGGTGTAGCGCAGCTTGTGGTGACCCTCGTAGGCGGTCTTCAGCCCCTTCAGGATCTTCACCGTGTCCTCGACCGTCGGCTCGTTGACGTCGATCTTCTGGAAGCGACGCACCAAGGCGCGGTCCTTCTCGAAGTGCTGGCGGTACTCCTTGTAGGTCGTCGACCCCATGCAGCGCAGGGTGCCGGACGCCAGGGCGGGCTTCAGCAGGTTGGACGCGTCCATCGCCCCGCCACTGGTCGCGCCCGCGCCGATCACCGTGTGGATCTCGTCGATGAACAGGATCGCGTTCTCGTGGTTCTCGAGTTCCTTGACGACCTGCTTGAGCCGTTCCTCGAAGTCGCCGCGATAGCGGGTGCCGGCCAGCAGCGCCCCCATGTCGAGGCTGTAGATGGTCGCGCCTTCCAGCACGGCCGGGACCTCGTGGTTGACGATCTTGCGGGCCAGACCTTCGGCGATGGCGGTCTTGCCGACGCCGGGTTCGCCGACCAGCAGCGGGTTGTTCTTGGTCCGGCGGCACAGGATCTGGATCGAGCGATCCACCTCGGCCTGACGCCCGATCAGCGGGTCGATCTTGCCGTTACGCGACTTCTCGTTGAGGTCGATGCAGTAGGCTTCCAGCGCCTCGCCGCCCGACTTCACGGCGGCCGCGTCCTCCGCCTCCTCCGGCGACTGGCCGCCGGTCTTGGCCGGACGCTGCTCGCTCATGCCCGCCTTCTTGGCGATGCCGTGGGCGATGTAGTTGACCGCGTCGTACCGCGTCATGTCCTGCTCCTGCAGGAAGTAGGCGGCGTGGCTCTCGCGCTCGGAGAAGATGGCGACCAGCACGTTGGCGCCGGACACCTCTTCGCGACCCGACGACTGGACGTGGATCACCGCGCGCTGAATCACGCGCTGGAAGCCGGCGGTTGGCTTGGCGTCCTCGCCGTCAGAGGTGGCGAGCGCGGCCAGATCGGTGTCGACGTAAAGCGTCAGCGCCGTCTTCAGCGCGGTCAGGTCGACGTTGCAGGCCTTCATCACCGCCGAGGCGTCGGCGTCATCGACAAGGGCCAGCAGCAGGTGCTCGAGCGTCGCATACTCGTGGCGGCGTTCGTTGGCGTAGGAGACCGCGCGGTGCAGGGTCTCTTCGAGAGGACGTGAAAACGAGGGCATGGGGAGATCCTCTCAGTCTTTTTCCATAGTGCATTGCAGCGGGTGCTGGTGACGGCGCGCCGTCTCGACCACCTGGGCGACCTTGGTTTCGGCCACTTCGTAGGTGAAGACGCCGCACACACCGACGCCATGCTGGTGCACATGCAGCATGATGCGGGTCGCGTCCTCGCGGCTCTTCTGGAAGAACCGCTCCAGCACATAGACGACGAATTCCATCGGCGTGTAGTCGTCGTTCAGGATCAGCACCCGATAGAGCGAGGGCTTCTGAAGCTTGGGTTTCGTCTCGGTGATGGTGCCAGCGCCGAAGCCCTGATCCTGTCCTTCACCTGGCCGTTTGGTAGGCATCCGTTGTCCGTCATTTCGGGGGAGTCGAAACGCTATGTAGGAAGTGTCAGCCGCTTTTGTAGTCGCGTCCAGTCACGGCTGTCGTGAACGGGCGCGCCGAAGGCTCAACCCCAGCCGGCGTCCCGCGCACGGGTCTCGTCGGCGGCGTCCAGAGTCTCCCCCGCGATGGTCGCATCGACGGCGCTCAGCACGGCCTCGGGCGTCTCGCTCCCCGCCCGACGGATTTCGCCCGTCAAGCCCTGCAGCGGCGCCAGCACCTGCATCGTCCATTCGCCGTCGGCGTGGCAGGCCAGGCCCGCCACCCCGGCCTCGGCGGCCCGGAAGGTCCGGCACCAACGCCCCTCCCCGTCCCTGAAGGTCAGTCCGACCGACCGGCCCGACCCGTCGGCGCCGTCCGCGCTCAGCCGTGTGTCGAGCACCCGCACCAGTCCCGCGTCGGCCAGCGCTCCGCCCTCGACCCGAACCCCCTCGGCTCGCCCGTCCAGCAGCGGCCCCAGCGCCAGCCCACCGACGAAGGCCGCCGTCGCCAGCCCGCCCCAGATCACCGCCCGGCGCGGCGCCAAGGCTTCCGCCAGCGCGCGGCCGATCCCGACGAACGGGGACGCCTTCGCCGCGCCCGAGGCCGCGATCATTCGCGCCAGGTCCCGGTCCCGCGCATCGACCGCGACCGGAAACGCCTCCACGGCCGCCTTGCGGGCGCCGCGCATCGCCGCCAGCCGCGCCGCAACGTCCGGCTCGGAGGCGGCGGCCGCATCGACGCGTGCGACGTCGGCGGGGTCCAGTTCGCCGTCCACGCGGCGCATCAGGATTTCGTCGTCCAGCCGGGTCATCCGGTCACTCCTTGTTCGGCCAGGGTCTGGATCAGGCTCTGCCTGCCCCGGACAAGCCGGCTCGTCAGCGTCCCGGCGGGCACGCCCAGCACCTCCGCCGCCTCGGCGTAGGAAAGGCCCTCGATCAGAACCAGCGCGACCGCGTGCCTCTGCTCGTCCGGCAGGGCGTGTATGGCGTCGCGCGCCGCCAGGGCGTCCGCGCGCAGACTTTCGTCGGCCTGGCTTATGTCCGCCACCCGGACAGTCGCGTCGTCCTCGGCGGCCACCACCTTGCCCCACCGCAGGACCGACCGGCCTTCGTCTATCGCCAGCCGCCTCATGATCGTGAAGGCCCAGCTGTCCAGGCGCGTACCCGGGCGGAATTTCGAACGCGACGCCAGCGCTCGCTCGACCGTCTGCTGGACCAGATCCTGCGCATCCGCATCACGGGTCCGCAGAACACGCGCAAAGCGGCGAAGGCGAGGAAGCAACTCCACAAGCCCCGTCTGAAATTCGTCCAAGCCCTTACCTCGTCCATGTCGGATGAAACGACCGGCCCCGTTCGTTTCATCCATGGCATAAGACGAATGTATGGCCGCCGGGCAAGGGCGGACGAAAGGAAGACGATGGCTCTGGTCAGACAGAGGGCGGCAAGGCGGATGGCGGGATGTCTGGCCTTGGCCGCCGTCGCGGTTGCGACGCCGTCCTGGGCCCAGTGGGGCGGACTGCCCGCTCCCGCCCTGCCGACGCTCCCGTCGGGACTCACAGATCGGTTGCCCCTGACCCGCGACGGTCTGATCCCGAATAGCCTGGACCGCCTGCTCCAGGCGCCTGCCCGGCTGGACGGCCTCGTCCGTCGATCGCACGGCGCGTTGCAGGCCGACCCCTTGGGCTGGCCCGTCGTGTCCGGCGAGATCGTCGCCGTCGACCTGTCGCCCGAGGCGCGGGCACGAGCCCTCGCGGCCGGCTATTCCGTCCTCCGCGAGGAGCCGCTGGAGGCCCTCGGCCTGACCGCGACCGTGCTGGCCCCGCCGCGCCGTCTCTCCCTGAGCCGCGCGGTCGACCGGCTGCGCGAGATCGCCCCGGACGCCGAGATCGCCTTCAACCATGTCCATTCCCCGGCGGGGATGACCGGCGTCGGCGCGACCGGCGGTCCGGTTGCGACGGGCCCGCAGGCGATCAACGCCCGCCTGGGCCTGATCGACACCGGCATCGACGTGACCCACCCCGCCTTCACGGCCTCGGGCGTCTCCCAGCGCGGTTTCGCCGGCCCCGCCCGCGTCGGCGCCCACGGCACGGCCGTCGCCTCCCTCATGGTCGGCCGCAGCGGGGCCTTCTCCGGCGGAGCGCCGGGCCAGAACATCCTGGTGGCCGACATCTATGGCGGCGATCCCGCCGGAGGCACCTCGACCGGTCTCGCCCAGGCCCTCGCCTGGATGGTGGAACAGCGCGTCACCGTGGTGAACGTCAGCCTCGTCGGACCGCGCAACGCCCTGGTAGAGCGCGCCGTCGCGGGGGCCCAGGCGCGCGGCGTCACCCTGGTCGCCGCCGTCGGCAACGACGGCCCGGCCGCCCCGCCCCTCTATCCGGCCTCCTACGAGGGCGTGGTCGGGGTCACGGCGGTCAGCGCCCGCGACCGGACCCTGCCCGAGGCGGCGCGCGGCCCCCAGGTCGACTTCGCCGCGCCGGGCGCCGACATGGCCGCCGCCGGTTCGGCCGGAAGCTGGACGACGGTGCGCGGATCCTCCTTCGCCGCCCCGATCGTGGCCGGGCTTCTGTCCCGCAACGGTGGCGGGGCCGGGGCCGTCACAGCCCTCGCGAACTCGGCTGCGGATCTGGGCGAACCCGGCCGCGACCCGGTCTATGGCGCGGGCTTGGTCGGAACCGGCTCTCGCGTCGCACCGGCCGGCATGGGCGCCCGGGGCCGGCTGTCGCGCTGAAAATTTCAGCCCGTCGGGATGAAAGCCGACAGGCGGGTCGTTGGACCCTGTGAGGGCGAACACCGCCCACGACACACAGGAGAGACTCCCATGAAGAAGACACTCACCCTGGCGACCGTCGCCTTCGGCCTGGCCCTGACCGGCGCGGCCCAGGCCCAGATCCTCGGCGGTTCCGGCGGACTGGGCGGCAGCCTCGGCGGCGGACTGGGCGGAGGCCTCGGCGGTCTGGGCGGAGCCGGCGCCGGCGCCTTCAACGGGACCGGGTCGCTGACCGGCGGTCTCGACGCCTCGCGACTGCGGGATCGCGCCACCGACGGCCTGACCCGCGCCGAACGCCGCACCCAGGCCGCCCAGGCCCGCGCTGCCGCCGCGGCCTCCCGCGCCGGCGACCGGGCCGGAACCGCAGCCGCCAACGGTCAGGGCGCGCTCGGGGGCGCGCTGAACCGCGCCGGTTCCCTGCGAGGCGAAGGCTCGGGCGCCCTGAACGGCGCTTCCTCCTTCACCGACGGCGCGCTCTCCAGCTCCGCCTCGGGCGCCGGCCAGGGCGGCCTGGTCTCCGCACCGGCCGCCGGGGAAAACGCGACGGCGCCCGCGTCCGACAATCAGGCCGCGGCGTCGGCCCCCGCCGCCGACCCGCAGCCGGCCGCCGGCGATCCTCCGGCCCGCAGCCGCACCCGCGCCCTCAACGGCGCAGCCGGCGTCAACGCCGGCGCCTCGGCAAACCGCAATGGCGCCTCGGTCTCCGCCGGCGCCACGGCTTCCGGTTCTGCCCGTCGCGACTGAGCCCCTCCCGCGACGCGCATGAAGAAGGCCCCCCGGATCGCTCCGGGGGGCCTTTTCAGTACGCGATACTGTGGAAGGCAGGTCGCCTTAGCGAGCGGCCTGGAACTTCTCGACCGAGGCGGTGACGCGCTCGTTGATCGGCTTGAAGCTGTCCTTGACCGAACCGGTCAGGGTCTCGGTCATCTTGGTGACTTCCGAGAGGTAGGTTTCCATCGCCGACTTGGCGAAGTTGGTCTGCAGCTCGATCAGCTCCTGGATCGAACGGGCCTGCGAGATCGTCTGGGCGGCGGCGACGCCGGTTTCCCAGCTCGACTTCGAGTACGAAACGACCTGGGCCGACAGGGCCTCGGCGCCCTTCTGGGCGGCGGTGGCCGAAGCGGTCAGGGCTTCGAGGTTCTGCTTCGACTGGGCCGACAGCTCGGCGATCGTGGCCGAGGTCTTCTCGACGCCTTCGCGCAGGGCTTGCGTGCCCTTGGTCTGGAACTGTTCGGCTTGGGCCTTGAACTGCTCGCCCTGGACCTTGGCGGTCGTGGTGGCCTGCTCGATGGTCTTCTTCACGGTGGCGGCGGTGTCAGTCATGATCGTCTCCTGAACCAGATGGATCGCGGGCTGGCCCGCTGAATGTGTCTCTCCCCGGGCGATTCCCGGCTCGATGAAGCCCATATGGTGCAAGTGCGAACACGCGTCAAGGACTCTTGTGCACTGCAACATATGATCGTCGATCACATTCCGCAGGCGGCCTCCGGAAGAGCGCGCCCGTCAGGATTGGTTCGTTCAAATCCGCGTTGATACCTGCTTAACCACCGTGAAACCTGACGGCCTCATGCTAGACTCATAACTTGCGTCGCGCCGGGGGGCCGTCGTCGCGTCACGGGAATAAGAGGCTTCGCTTGGCGATGATGCGTAACGGATCGACCCCCATGCGCCGCGTGATGGCAGGGCTCTGCGCGCTGACGCTTCTCGTCGGCCTCGCCAGTCTCGGCATTCACAGGGTTCAGGCCCAGACCGGCGAGAACAGCCGCTACGCCGCAATCGTCGTCGACGCCGGTACGGGCGAGGTCCTGTTCGCCCGTCACGCCGACAGCCGCCGCTATCCGGCCTCGGTCACCAAGATGATGACCCTCTATCTGACGTTCGAAGCGCTGGAGAAGGGTTCGGCCACGCTCGACGACGTCCTGACCGTCTCCCCGCTCGCCGCCTCCCAGCCCCCGTCCAAGCTCGGTCTCGCGGCCGGTCAGACGATCCGCCTCGACGACGCCATGCGCGCCACCACGGTCCGGTCGGCCAACGACATGGCCATGGCCATCGCTGAACACATCGGCGGCTCCCAGGCCCGCTTCGCCTCCATGGCCACGCTGAAAGCCGAAGAGCTGGGCATGACCCAGACCCGCTACGTCAATCCGAACGGCCTGCCCGACAGCCGCCAGCTGACATCCGCTCGCGACCTGGCCATCCTCGCCCGCGCCATCATGCGCGATTATCCCCAATATTACAGCTACTTCGGCCTTCACGACTGGAACTATCAGGGTCGCGAGTACCGCAACACCAACGGCCTGCTGCTGAGCGGTCAGGGCTATGACGGCATCAAGACCGGCTTCACAAACGCCTCGGGCTACAATCTGGCGGCCTCGGCCGTGCGTAACGGCAAACGCGTGATCACCATCGTGCTCGGCGGCCGCTCCAGCCCGACCCGCAACGCCCACGTCGCCGCCCTGATGGACACCGGCTTCGAGGTCGAGAACCGCCGCGCCGCCGGCGAGCGAATCCAGACGGCCCAGACCTTCTTCGAGGCGCGCGGCTTCGGCATCGGCGGTCCCGACACCGGCGGCCCGGTCGCCTACGCCGCCCTCAACGGCGCCCCGACCGCCGAACGCGAGGAGGGCCAGGGGTCCAGCAGCGTGGCCTGGACCGCCCTGCCGGCGCCGGTGTCCCAGCCGACGCCGACGCCCTCGCCGCCCGGCTACACCCGCGCCACGCCGATTCCGCCCGCGGCCACGCCCGCCGCGCCGCCGGTCCGCCGCGCAGAGGTCGCGGCGCCGCCCCGCACCGGCAACCTGACCGCCAGCCTCAACGGCGGCGTCGCCCCGCCCGCCGGATCCGCCTCGAACCTGAATCGCGGCGCCGTCGCCAATCCGCCTCGTCCGGCCGCGACGCCCCCGGCCGGGCGTTGGGCCGTCCAGGTCGGCGCCTTCCGCGACGCGACCGTGGCCCGGAACTGGCTGACCGAGGTCAATCGTCGCTTCCGGACCCAGTTCTCCAGCGCCGAACGCAATGTCATCGACGTCGCCGGCTGGCATCGTTCGCGCTTCACCGGCATGAGCGAAGCCGCCGCCCGCAGCGCCTGCGAAGCCCTCGACGCCCGCCGCGTCACCTGCATGGTCGTCCGCCCGGGCGGTTGATGGCCTTTCCCTCTCCCACCGGGAGAGGGAGTCCGTGCCATACCCATCAACACATCCGCCCAGGACCCCAACGATTTCAACGCCCGGGGTTATTTAAAGCCTTCCTGTGCGCCCCCTCCCGGACCGGGCGTACACTGTGCGCGTCCCATCGCAGGGGGAAGGCGTCCTGGGCCCAGGACCCGGACGTGTGGTGGGGCGCGATCGAGCGGGAAACTGTATCGCTGCGCGCGGCCGAGGACCCTGATCCGGCGACGACCTGGATCCGTGGAGGCACGAACCGGCGCTGATGCAGCACTGTCCATGGGGTGACAAACCGTGGAGCCCGGAGGGACCTGACACCCTCCGCCCGTCGCGGGCCTAGGTCGGACAGGGTTTAAGCGGCGCAAAGCGTGGGGGTCGACAGCGACGAAAACCCCACAGGCTGCACGAAGCCCGTCACCGGCCGCTCGCGTGAACCGGTCGCGACGGAGCCCTTGGCGCGAGCCGAAAACTTCTCATCCGGTCCCCGTAACGCGAAAGCAGGGGGCCATCCCGGTTCCGGGCGACCGCCCGGGCTCCGTCGACTTCCCCACCCGTTCACAGCGGAAGAGCGATGACGTGTGCCCGGCAGTCTCCCTCCCCCCGAGGGGGAGGGATCATTTTACCGCGCCCGGCTCAGGTCGCCGGCAGGGCCTTCAGATCCGTGTCGATGGCTTCGATGATGGCCGGGGTGACCGCGCCGCCCGACATCGGGGCGACCTGGGCCAGGGTATAGTCCTGGAACTGCGGCAGGGCCGGATGCTGGGCGACGCCCGGCAGGTGTTTCTGGATCACGGCGGCGGTCTCGGGGTTGGCCAGCAGGTCCTTGATCGAGCTTTCGATGGTCGGGCGGGCGGAGGCGTGGGCCTCGTGACCGGCGTGGGCCGCGTGATCCTGGGCCGGAGCGGTCTGGGCGAAGGCGGTGGTGGAAACGGCCGCGAGAACGACGGCGGCGAAGACGGTCTTGATCATGGAGACACTCCTGAGGGTGAGGCGGCCAGATGACCTGCAAATCGCGACAGGCTCAAGACAGGAACTTTCGCTGCGCCGCACGCGGCGCTAGGAAAGCCGGATGACCGACACCCTCTCCTCCTCGAAACTGATCCAGGGCCGCACCGGCGACTGGGAAATCGTCATGGGCCTGGAAATCCACGCCCAGGTGGCCTCGAAGGCCAAGCTGTTCTCCGGCGCCGCCGTCGGCTTCGGCGCGGGCCCCAACGAGCAGGTGTCGCTGATCGACGCGGGCTTCCCCGGCATGCTGCCGACCCTGAACAGGCATTGCGTCGAACAGGCCGTAAAGACGGGTCTCGGCCTCAACGCCGCGATCAATCGCAAGAGCCAGTTCGACCGGAAGAACTATTTCTATCCCGACCTGCCCCAGGGCTATCAGATCTCCCAGCTCTACTTCCCCATCGTCGGCGAGGGCGTGGTGGAGGTCGAGGCCGAGGACGGCTCCTTCTTCAACGTCGGCATCGAGCGACTGCACCTGGAACAGGATGCGGGCAAGCTGATCCACGACCTGTCGCCCGTCGCCTCCTATGTCGATTTGAACCGCGCAGGCACGGCCCTGATGGAGATCGTCTCGCGCCCCGACATCCGTTCGCCGGAAGAGGCGGTCGCCTACGTCAAGAAGATCCGCACCATCCTGATCTATCTCGGCACCTGCGACGGCGACATGGAGAAGGGCAATCTGCGCGCCGACGTGAACGTCTCGGTCTGCCGCGCCGGGAACTACGCGAAGTTCAAGGAGACCGGGGACTTCAAGTTCCTCGGCACCCGCTGCGAGATCAAGAACGTCAACTCGTTCCGCTTCATCTCCCAGGCCATCAACTACGAGGCCCGTCGCCAGATCGAGATCCTCGAGGACGGCGGCAAGATCGTTCAGGAGACCCGCCTCTACGACCCCACGGCCGGCGAGACCCGCTCGATGCGCTCCAAGGAAGAGGCGAACGACTACCGCTACTTCCCCGACCCCGACCTTCTGCCGCTGGAGCTGGAACAGGCCTGGATCGACGCCATCAAGGCCGACCTGCCCGAGTTGCCCGACGCCAAGCGCCGCCGCCTGATGGCGGACTACGGTCTGTCGCAGTACGACGCCGTCGTCCTGATCTCGGAACAGGCCAAGGCCGACTATTTCGAGGAAGCCGCCAAGGGCCGCGACGCCAAGCTGGTCGCCAACTGGGTCACGAACGAGCTGTCGGCTCGCCTCGCCGCCGCCGGCAAGGATTTCTCCGAAAGCCCCCTGCCCGCCTCGCAAGTGGCCGAACTGGTCGCCCTGATCGAGGAGGGCGTCATCTCCTCGAAGATCGCCAAGGAAGTGTTCGACCACGTCTGGAACGGCGAGGGCTCGCCCCGCACGGTCGTCGAGGCGCGCGGCCTGGTCCAGGTCAACGACACCGGCGCCATCGAAAAGGCCGTCGACGACCTGATCGCCGCCAACCCCGACAAGGCCGCCGCCGTCGCCGAAAAGCCCCAGGCCCTCGGCTGGTTTGTCGGCCAGGTCATGAAGGCCACCGGCGGCAAGGCCAATCCGGCCTCGGTCAACGAAATTCTGAAGGCCAGGCTGGGGCTCTGAGACCGGGATGCGTGCCGATCAGCCGCCGACCCTGCGAATGAACGGCACGCTGCGCCCCGACGCTTGGCGCGACGCCTTCGCGGCGCATCGGCGGCTGCATGTGCCCGAGATCCTCACGCCCCGCTCGGCGCGGGAGTTGCACCAGACCCTCGTCGAGGCCGACGATTGGGTGCGGTGCATCCACCTGGCGGCGGATCAGGACGTCGACATCACCATGGCGGAACTGGACGCCATGACCGAGGCGGACCGGATTGCGCTGGAGCATTCGCTGGTCGATTCCTCCACCGACCACATCAAATACGTCTTCGACAAGATCCGCATAAGTTCGCAACTGGATGCGGGGGGCGTCGTCGCCGCGCCGATGCGGGCGATCCATGACTTCGTCAACGCGCCTGCGTTTCTGGATTTCTTTCGTCGACTGACCGGCGATACGAGAATCGTCAGGGCCGACGTGATGGCGACCCGCTATCTCCCGGGTCATTTCGCCAGCGCCCACGCGGACGAACTGCCCGACGCCAAAAGGCTCTACGCCTACGTCCTGAACCTGACGCCGGACTGGCGTGCGGATCAGGGCGGCGTGCTGATGTTTCTGGATGAGGACGGCCATGTCGCGGAGGGATATGTGCCGCGGTTCAACGCACTGAATGTGTTTGCCGTGCCTCAGGTCCATGCGGTTTCCGTGGTTTCGCGGCTCGCGACCGCGCCCCGACACTCTGTGACGGGGTGGATTCATGCGGCCTGAAAACGAAGAAAGGCCCGCCCGGATCGCTCCGGACGGGCCTCTTCTTCAATCGGACGGCGTCTAGTTGCCGAGCAGCGACAGGATGACGCCGGTGGCCAGCGCTGCGATCACGACGTCGCCGGTGTCCGTGCGGTAGTAGCCATAGCCGCGCGGGGGCTGACGCCAGCCGTAGCGGTCATAGTCGCGAACGTACCAGCGGCTGCGATACTCGTACGGCAGGGTCGCACCGCGATAGTAACGGCGGTTGTCACGATATTGGTCACGCTGGCCGCGGCGCCAGTCGTTGTAGCGTTCGCGGTCCGTGTAGCGGCCGCCGTCCCAGCGATTGTGGTCCGAACGACGCTCCCAGCGCTCGTAGCGGCCGTCGCGGTCACGGTCTCCGCCACGCCAGGACTGGGCCGACGCAGCGACAGGGGCGGCGAGCGTGGCCAGAGCCACAGCGCCGATGACGAACAGATTGGTCTTCTTCATAGCACTCCTCCTTGGATGGGATGCGCGGGGTGAAGCGCGCGAGGCCCGACCTTGAGGATGAGTTTCGTCGTCCCGGCATGAACTCAGGCTGAACGGGCCGTTAAGGAAAACCGGCCCTCAGCGAGGGCATCGTTCAGCCGCGGCGACCTGGGTTGCCAGCACCGACTTGACCACCAGAGGCGCATCCGTCGCGATGATCACCGCGCCCTGATCGAACAGGTCCCGATACTCCAACGGATCGCCGTCCGCGGCATACTGGTCGTCCAACCGCCGGCCCGGCGCGCCGAGCGTACCGAACTGGGCCTCAACGCCCGCCTCCGCCAGCGACCGCCACAGCGCCGGCCGCACCTCCCGCGTCCCGGTCCAGGCCAGGATCTGTGGCGCGCTCAGGCCTTGCAGACCTGCGACGTCATCCAGTCCGGCGGAGATCATCATCTCGGGCGCCAGAGCCGCAACGGCGCGCGCAGTCTCAGGCGTATAGGTGATGAGGATAACCCGGTCCTGAGCGCCCGCCGCCCGTACCTCCGCGATCACGGCCCGCGCCAGGATGACTGTCGCCGCCTCGTCAGCGGGCTTCAGGTCGATGCTGGCGATGGCTTCGACCCGACCAGCGGCGTCGAGCGCCTCGCGCAGGGTCGGCGGCGGGGCGTCGGTCACATGGCCGTCGGTTGCCTTGAGCCGCGCCGCACGCACCTGGGCAAAGGTCAGGTCAGCGACCCGGCCCGTCCCCGTCGAGGTCCGCTCCATCGTCTCGTCGTGCATCAGCACCAGCCTGCCGTCGCGGGTCAGGACCGCATCGATCTCTAGGATCGCGCCGGGAATCGCCCGGCCTGTCGCCTCGATGGCGGCGATGGAATTCTCCGGCTGATCGTCGGCCGACTGGGCCCGGTGAGCGGAGATGCCCACGCCGCCGCCCTGTCGCACACAGTCGAAATAGGCCGCCAGCGCCGGCGCGTTCGACGGGCTTCGCATCGGGGTCGCCGCGCACCCGGAAGCCAGAAGGGCGGTCATCAGCAAGGGGGCGAGGAAACGGGTCATGGGGTAACCTGTACGATCGGGGCCGTCCTCATAGCCCTCCGGATCGACGGGCGTAAGACAGCCGCATCCCTTGCCCGCGCCGACGGGCCGACGCATGGTCTCAGCCAACGCCTATCGGGGAGAGAATCGGTTGCAGGATCTTGTGGCGCCAGCCTTGGGCACGCTCGCGGCGGTCGCCGTCGGCGGCTACCTGCTGGGCTCCATCCCGTTCGGCGTGCTTATCACCCGCGCCGCCGGCGCCGGCGACGTGCGCAAGATCGGCTCCGGCAATATCGGCGCGACCAATGTGCTGCGCACCGGTCGCAAGGACCTGGCCCTGGCCACCCTGCTGCTCGACGCGGGCAAGGGCGCCGCCGCCCTGCTGATCGCCCGTCATCTGTTCGGATCGGAGGTCGCCGGAGCCATCGCCGGCGGCGCCGCCTTCCTCGGCCACCTGTTTCCCGTCTGGCTGGGCTTCAGGGGCGGCAAGGGCGTCGCGACCTTCTTCGGCCTGCTGATCGCCGCCTGCTGGCCGTTGGGTCTGATGGCCGGCGCGACTTGGCTGATCGTCGCCTTCGCCCTGCGGTACTCCTCGCTGGCCGCCCTGATCGCCGCCGCCGCCGCGCCGCTCTACGCCCTCCTGCCCTTACCTGCCCTCGGCCTGCCGGCGGCCCAGCCGATCTTCGTCCTGGCCATCGTCACGGCGATCCTGATCTACATCCGCCACCACGAGAACATCGGCCGCCTGTTGAAGGGGGCTGAACCCCGCATCGGGGCCGCGAAGACGTGAGCCTGCCGGAAGCCGAGCGCTTCGCCCGCCTGCGCCTCGCACGCGCCGAACGGGTCGGCCCGGTCTTCTTCCGCCAGCTTCTGGACCGGTTCGGAAGCGCGGAGCGTGCGCTGGACGCCCTGCCCGACCTGATACGAAAAGGCGGCGGTCACGGCTACAGTCTTCCGCCTGTCGAGCACATCGAACAGGAATTGGCCGCCGGTGATCGGGTCGGGGCCGTGCTTCTGGTTCTGGGCGACGACGCCTACCCGCCGATGCTCGCCGCCGTCGATCCTCCGCCGCCTCTTCTGTGGACCCGGGGCGACGTCGCCCTGCTCTCCCGGGAAGCAGTCGGCATGGTCGGCGCCCGGATCGCGTCCGCCGGAGGCCAGCGGATCGCGCGCGGCCTCGCCCAGCAACTGGGTCAGGCCGGATTCGTCGTCGTCTCGGGTCTGGCCCGGGGCATCGACGCCGCCGCCCATGCCGGATCGCTTGAGACCGGCACAGTCGCCGTCCTCGGCGGCGGGATCGACGACGTCTACCCCTCCGAGAACGCAGGCCTCTACGACCAGATCGTGGAACAGGGCTGCGTCGTCTCCGAAAGCCCCGTCGGCGCCCGGGCCCAGGCGCGGGATTTCCCCCGTCGCAACCGCATCATCTCCGGACTGTCGCGCGGCGTGATCGTCGTCGAGGCCGAGTTGCGGTCGGGGTCCCTCATCACCGCACGTCTGGCCAATGAACAGGGGCGCGACGTCTTCGCCGTGCCGGGTTCGCCGCTCGATCCGCGCTCGAAAGGTCCCAACGAACTGCTCCGTCAGGGCGCGATCCTGTGCGAGGGCGTCGATGACGTCCGTCGCGCCTTCGGGACCCTGAGGACCCTGCGAGAGCCAGTGGCGGACCATCCGTTCGACGGCGTCCCGGACGAGATCGACACCGCCTTTCTCGACCGGGTCGCCAGTCTGCTGTCTCCAACGCCGACGCCGCGGGACGAAATCGCGCGCGCCCTGAACGCTCCGATCGGGGAAGTGGCCGCCGCCCTGCTGGAACTCAGCCTGACCGGACGGGCGACACTGCTTCCGGGCGGATCGGCGTCGATCTAGGCGGGCCGCCGCCGACCGGGATCGACGATCTGCGTGGCAGGTCGGTCCAACGGCTTGCTTGCCAGTGCTGAAGCGCTTTCCAGAAGTTTCTGCAGCACGTCGTCGCCGTCCCATCGCGCCATCTGGGCCAGTTCCAGCGCCATTGCGGAGATGTATTCGCGCACCGGAAACTCGGTCGCCGCCTCCTGCTGCGTCGCCCTGCTCGGCTTTTCTCCTGCCGCCTCGCTCGCGCGCTGCACCGCCATGGCTCTCTCCCTTACCCTGCCGGACAATGAATACAACTTCAGGTATTTTGACAATCTTAACGAGAGAATGAGCGGAACGGTTCCGCCCGGTTGACAGGGTTCGCAACCCTGACCACGTTCCACACCCCTCCTCCCAGACTGAGCCGTAATGAATCTCGTCATCGTCGAGAGCCCCGCAAAGGCCAAGACCATCAATAAATACCTCGGTCCCGACTTCGAGGTTCTCGCCTCCTACGGGCACGTTCGCGACCTGCCGTCCAAGGATGGCTCGGTGAAGCCGGACGAGGACTTCGCCATGGAATGGGAGGTCGACGCCAAGGCGTCCAAACGTCTTTCCGAGATCGCCGAGGCGGCGAAGCGCGCCGACCGCGTCATCCTGGCCACCGACCCCGACCGCGAGGGGGAGGCGATCAGCTGGCACGTGCTCGACGTCCTGACCAAGAAGAAGGCGCTGAAGGACACCCACGTCGAACGGGTCACCTTCAACGCCATCACCAAGGCCGCCGTACTCGAGGCCATGGCCAATCCGCGCCAGCTCGACATGGAACTGGTCGAGGCCTACCTGGCCCGCCGCGCGCTGGACTATCTGGTGGGCTTTACCCTGTCGCCGGTGCTGTGGCGCAAGCTGCCCGGCGCAAGGTCGGCCGGCCGGGTCCAGTCGGTCGCCCTGCGCATCGTCGTCGACCGCGAGATGGAGATCGAGCGGTTCAAGGCCCAGGAATACTGGTCGATCGAGGCCGATCTGGCCGCCGACAGCCCGCCGTTTACGACCCGTCTGGTGAAGCACGAGGGTAAACGTATCCAGCGTCTGGACATCCCGTCGGAGGCCGTGGCCTTCGCCGCGCGAGACGCGATCAAGGCCGGCAACTTCACCATCCGGTCGATCGAGAAGAAGCCGGTCCGCCGCTTCCCCTCCCCGCCCTTCACCACCTCCACGCTTCAGCAGGAGGCGTCCCGCAAGCTCGGCTTCGACGCCCAGCGAACCATGCGGGCGGCGCAGAAGCTGTACGAGGGCGTCGACGAAACCGGCGGCCTCATCACCTATATGCGGACCGACGGCGTCCAGACGACGCCCGAGGGCATCGCCCAGGCCCGCGAAGTCATCGGCGAGACCTTCGGCCCCGCTTTTGTCCCGGCCGAGGCCCGCTACTACAAGACCAAGGCCAAGAACGCCCAGGAGGCGCACGAGGCGATCCGCCCGACCAATATCGCGCGCCGCCCCGACAGCCTGCGTCTCGAGAGCGACCTGCAGCGGCTCTACGAACTGATCTGGAAGCGGATGGTCGCGTCCCAGATGGAGGCCGCGCGCCTGGACCGGACTACGGTCGAGGTCGAGACGCCCGACGGCCAGACCGGCCTGCGCGCCACCGGCCAGGTCGTCACCTTCGACGGCTTCCTGGCCGTCTACGAGGAAGGCCGCGACGAGAAGCAGAAGGGCGCCGAGAGCGATGAGGACGACGATTCGACCCGTCTGCCCGCGCTCAAGGAAGGCGCGAAGGCGAAGGTCGAGGCGATCCGCACCGAACAGCATTTCACCGAGCCGCCCCCGCGCTTCTCCGAGGCCACTTTGGTCAAGAAGCTGGAAGAGCTGGGCATCGGACGGCCCTCGACCTACGCCTCGATCCTGACCACCCTGCGTGACCGCGAATACGTCCGCATGGACAAGAACCGTTTCTATCCCGAGGACAAGGGACGGCTGGTGACGGCCTTCCTGGAGCAGTTCTTCCGCAAGTGGGTCGAATACGATTTCACCGCCGCACTGGAGACCCGCCTCGACGAGGTTTCGGCCGGGGACCTGAACTGGAAGGTGCTGCTGCGCGAGTTCTGGAGCGACTTCCATGTCGCAACCCAGGCGGCGGGCGAACTGCGCACCACGGCCATCCTCGACGCCCTGAATGAGAGCCTGGGGCCGCACATCTTCCCGATGAAGGAAGACGGGTCGGACCCGCGCGAATGCCCCTTGTGCCATCAGGGCCAGCTGAGCCTGAAGACCAGCCGGTTCGGCGCCTTCGTCGGCTGCTCGCGCTACCCCGACTGCAAGTTCACCCGGCCCGTGGCGGCGCCCGATGCGGCCGACGGCGGCGCCGAGGGCGGCGATCGGGAGCTGGGCGTCGATCCGGCGACCGGCCTGCCGGTGCAGCTGAAGATCGGACGCTTCGGCCCCTATGTCGAAACGGCCGTGGAAGGCGAGGAGAAGCCGAAACGGTCCTCCCTGCCCAAGGGCTGGAGCCCGGCGTCGCTGACGCTGGACCAGGCGGTCCGTCTGCTGGGCCTGCCGCGTCCCGTGGGCGACCACCCCGAGGACGGCAAGCCGATCACCGCGGGTCTGGGTCGCTATGGTCCCTTCATCCTGCACGCCGGCACCTATGCCAATGTCGCGGACATCGACGAGGTGTTCGAGATCGGCCTGAATCGCGCCGTGGTCCTGCTGGCCGAGAAGCGGGCCGGCGGGTTCAAGGGCCGGGGCGGCGCCACAGCTCCCCTCAAGGACCTCGGCGCCCACCCGGAGACGGGCGAACCGGTTCACGTCATGGCCGGCCGTTTCGGGCCGTATGTGAAGTCGGGCAAGATCAACGCGACCCTGCCCAAGGGCACGGCGCCCGAGGACATGACGATGGACGTGGCCGTGCCCCTGCTGGCCGCCCGGGCCCTCGCCGCCCCGTCCAAGGGCAAGAAGGCTCCGGCGAAGAAGGCGGCGCCCAAGGCTGCTGCGAAGAAGCCTGCAGCCAAGAAGCCGGCCGCGAAGAAGGCCGCACCGAAGAAGGCCCCCGCCGCGAAGAAGGCGGCGGAGTAAACTCCGTCGCCGGTCAGATCTTCGCCAGCTCCGGCTGTCTCGCCTCGGCGGCCCTGAACGGCGCCAGCTGGTCGGCAAGCGCGCGCTGGAAGGCGGGCCGCGCCTCGCAGCGGGCGACATAGGCGGCCAGGGCCGGATACTCCGCGACAAGGGTCGTGTGACGCAGGTCGCGAAGGACATGGGTCATGATGATGTCGGCGGCGCTGAAGGCGCCGTTGGCGAAGAACTGGCGGTCACCGAGCGCCGTCTGCAGATCCGCCAGACGCTTCCTCACGAACACCTCGACCTGGGGCCGGCGCTCCTGCGCCCAGGCCTCCTGCGCGTGGAACAGGTCGATGCCGGCCAGCTGTCCGACCCAAGGCTCCAGGCTGTTTGAGGCGGCGAACAGCCAGGTCAGGACCATGGCGCGGCCCGCCTCGTCAGCGGGCATCAGGGCGTCGGAAGTCTGGGCGATATAGAGGACGATGGCCCCGCTCTCGAACATCTGCACCTTGTCGTCGCGATAGACGGGCACCTGGCCGAAGGGCTGCATCGCCCGGAAATCGGGGGAGGCCTGCTCCTCGGGCCCGATCAGATGGTCGCCATAGGGGATGCCCGCCTCCTCCAGCGCCCAGCGGACGCGGATGTCGCGGACCGAGCCTTGGGCGAACGGCGGGACCCATTTGAAGGCGGTGACACGGTTCATGGTTTCTCTCCCGGACGTCTTCATTGACGATTAGGTTGATATCAACATACTGGCGGCGATGTCACAAGTCCCCGAGCCCTTCGCCACCACCCTGCACATCCGCGACCACTGCCTGTGCCTGCATGCGCAGCGGGCGGCGCGGTCGCTGTCGCGACGGTTCGACGAGGCGATGCGGCCGGTCGGGATCACCTCGGGCCAGTTCTCCCTGCTGAACGGCCTGAACCGGCCGGAGCCGCCGACCATCGGCGCGATCGCCACCCTTCTGGCCATGGACCGGTCGACGGTCACCGCCAACCTGAAGCCGCTGGAGCGGATGGGGGCCGTCGTCATGGCGGTGGATGCGAAGGACCGGCGCGGGCGGCGGGTCGGGCTGACCGATGCGGGGCGCGCCCTGCTGGCGGCGGCGACGCCGATCTGGCGCGCGATGCATGGCGAGATCGAGCTGGGTCTGGACGGCCAGGGGGATGGGCTGCGGGCCGGGCTGAAGCGGCTGAGCTGAGCCGCGCGACTCCAAAATAGACTCGACAGAGTCGACAGAGTCGCGGTGGGACGTCGGTGACCCGGACTGGAAAAATACAGTTCGCCGAGTCCGGCGAGTCCGGATGCATTCATTGACCCTGTCCCTTCTCGTCGCGGAACGACCAGTATGCGGGCGTTTCAGGGCGTGATGGACAAACGGGCTCTAATTAGCGCCGGGCGTTGATTTCAAAGGCGGATTGGGACGATCCGTTGATGGGTATCGCTCCCTTTTCCTTCTCCCCTTGCGGGAGAAGGTGGCTGAGCGAAGCGAAGTCGGATGAGGGGTCACGCGGACGTCGAAGGTCAGCGCTGGCTCAACTCACTCCAGCCGCCAGTACGACCCCTCATCCGTCAGCCTGCGGCTGCCACCTTCTCCCGCAAGGGGAGAAGGGCCGCCTCAGCCAGGATCGCCGCTCACGGCGGCAAGGATAGCCGCGACAACTTCGTGACGCCGGTTCTCGATGTCCGTGTTCGGGAAGCGCAACACGCGGAAATTTTGCTCGCGCAGGAAGGCGTCGCGTTCGGCATCGTGAAGACTGGCGTCATGCGTCGGCCCGTCCGCTTCAACGATCAGACGGTGACGCAGGCAGACGAAGTCGGCGATATAGCGACCGACCACGACCTGCCGCCGGAACTTGAGGCTGTCCAGCCGGCGATCCCGCAGCAGCTTCCAGAGGCGACGCTCATAGAGCACCGGCTCCCGCCGCATGTCCTTCGCGCGACCCTGCAGCCATTCATCCATAGGTTATTTTAACCCTTCTCCCCTTGCGGGAGAAGGTGGCCGAGCGAAGCGAGGTCGGATGAGGGGTCGTGCCGATGTCAAACCTCAGCGTTGGTTCAACCCTCACTTCATTCGCCGGTGTGACCCCTCATCCGTCAGCCTTCGGCTGCCACCTTCTCCCGCAAGGGGAGAAGGACAGGGTTAGCGCAGGCGCGGCCCCACGGTCTTCTCCAGCAAGGCCACCAGCTCCGGCTGCATGAAGCCGTAGTCATCGGGGATGTCGAGGCAGACGACGCGGGCGGACTTCAGGCTCTTGCGGAACCGTTTCTGGAGCCGGGCGCGGTGAGCGCGTTCCATGACGAAGATGAGGTCGGCCCATTCCACCAGTTCGTCGGTGCAGGGCTCGTCCGCATCGGGCGCCAGCCCGGCCGACGCCGTCTCCACCCCCGGCCAGGCGGCGAACACCTGCTCGGCCGTCGGCGAGCGGAGGCGGTTGCGGGAGCAGAGGAAGAGGAGGTTGGTCAGACGCTGCGCGCCTCAATCCATTGCCGCAACACGGCGTCCTGATCTGGGTCGTATCCTGCGACCTCATCGCCGCATGCGGCCTTTTGCGCCGTCAACCACTCCGCCAACATTGGTAGGACCACATCCCGCTGGCCCCGAGGCCAATCGTCGAATCCGGCTCGATCCAATTTGTCCGCGAGCACCTCTGACACCGTGATCCAGCCGCCGTCCGGCCTAGCTGAACTCCGCTCCAGCCAAGCCGGCAATATCCATTTAAATGTCTCGGGACCCCCGAGAGTGGTCTGGGCGCGTGACATAACCAGATCGATGTCTTCGTCCGCCCAGTCCGACGTACCGACCGCGAGCATGCGCTTTACCCGCTCCGTATCCTCAGCGCGGGCTGCACGAACCCTCGCCCCACCTTCAGGCGAGACGTCAGCGAAAGCGGCGATGACGGTGGAGGAGATCATTCTCTACAACGGAATATTATCGTGCTTCTTCCACGGGTTCGTCTGCTGTTTGTTCTTCAGCGTCCGTAGCGCCCGGATCAGCCGGCGCCGTGTGCCGTGCGGCATGATCACGTCGTCGATATAGCCCAGACCGGCAGCCACGAACGGGTTGGCGAACCGTTCCTTGTATTCGGCCTCGCGCGCGGCCAGGGCCTCGGGGTCGCCGGCTTCCTTGCGGAAGATGATCTCGACCGCGCCCTTGGCGCCCATGACGGCGATCTCGGCCGAGGGCCAGGCGTAGTTGACGTCGCCGCGCAGGTGTTTGGAGCTCATCACGTCATAGGCGCCGCCATAGGCCTTGCGCGTGATGACCGTCAGCTTGGGCACCGTGGCCTCGGCATAGGCGAACAGAAGCTTGGCGCCGTGCTTGATCAGGGCGCCGTACTCCTGGCGCGTGCCGGGCATGAAGCCGGGCACGTCGACGAAGGTCACCAGCGGGATTCCGAAGGCGTCGCAGAAGCGGACGAAGCGGGCGGCCTTGCGGCTGGAATCGATGTCGAGGACGCCGGCCAGGACCTGGGGCTGGTTGGCGACGATGCCGATCGGCTGGCCGTCCAGACGGCCGAAGCCGCAGACGATGTTCTTCGCGAAATCGGCGCCGATCTCGAAGAAGTCGGCCTCGTCGACCGTCTTCAGGATCAGCTCCTTGATGTCATAGGGCTGGTTCGGATTGGCCGGGACCAGGGTGTCGAGCGAGGCCTCGTCGCGGTCGGGGTCGTCATAGCTGTCGCGGACCGGCGGCTTCTCGCGGTTCGACAGGGGCAGGAAGCCGATCAGGCGGCGGACCTCCGACAGGGCCTCCAGGTCGTTCTCGAAGGCGCCGTCGGCGACGCCCGACTTGCCGGCATGGACGCGGGCGCCGCCCAGGTCCTCGTGGCTGACGACCTCGTTGGTGACGGTGCGGACCACGTCGGGGCCGGTCACGTACATGTAGCTCGTGTCCTTCACCATGAAGATGAAGTCGGTGATGGCCGGGGAATAGACGTCCCCGCCCGCGCACGGACCCATGATCACGCTGATCTGGGGGATGACGCCGGAGGCCAGGGTGTTCTGGAGGAAGATGTCGGCATAGCCGGCGAGGCTCTCGACACCCTCCTGGATGCGGGCGCCGCCGGCGTCGAACAGGCCGATGATCGGGGCGCCGTTGGTCAGGGCCATGGTCTGGAGCTTGACGATCTTGGCCGCGTGCGCGCCCGAAAGAGAACCGCCGAAGACCGTGAAATCCTTGGAGAAGACATAGACCAGACGGCCGCCGATGGTGCCGCGTCCGGTGACCACGCCGTCGCCGGGGACGCGCTGGGTTTCCATGCCGAACTGATGCGAGCGGTGCTCGACGAACATGTCGGTCTCTTCGAACGAGCCCTCGTCCAGCAGGACCTCGATCCGCTCGCGGGCGGTCAGCTTGCCCTTGGCGTGCTGGGACGCGATGCGGGCGGGGCCGCCGCCCTGACGCGCGGCTTCGCGACGGGTTTCGAGCTGGTCGAGGATGGCTTTCATGGGTGGTGCTCCTTGCAGGGAGGATTAGGAGCGGGCGAGCAAGCTGTCGAGGTCTCTCCCTCCCCCCCCGGGGGAGGGTCGTCGCGAAGCGACGGGGTGGGGGCGGCAGGGCGATCCAGATGCGGGCCTGTGATGTTTCGCCTTGCCCCCCACCCGGCTTCGCTGCGCTCAGCCATCCTCCCCCGGAGGGGGAGGGAGATCTTCGCTACAACCGCCCCTGCTCCGCCAGCTTGTCGACCATCCAGACGCGGGCCGAAGGGATCGGCTTGTTCTGGGGGTGGAAGACGAACTGTTCGAGGAAATGGCCGGTCAGGTCGAGGCCGGCGCGGACGTCGCCCTCGCCGAGGCCCGCCTGGGCGCCCAGCATGAAGGGCGGCAGTTTCAGCAGCTTGTCGGCATAGGGGGCGCCGGCCTCGCGCGAGACGGCGCGGCCGGTGCGGGGGCTGACCCAGATCAGGTCGTCCATCGTGCCGGTGACGGCGCAGCGGCTGAGGTCGAGGCCGAAGCCGAGATCCTCCAGCAGGCCCGCCTCGAAGCGCACGAAGATGGCGGGCCAGACGGACGGGATCTGGAAGGCGGTCATCAGGGCTTCGAAGGCCAGGAAGGCGCCGGGGTGGGGTTCGCGTTCGGGCAGGGCGCCCTGGGCCACCGCAGCGGCGGCGGCGAGGCCGGTCAGGGCCAGTCCGTCGTCAAACAGGGCGCTGGGTCCCTCCCCCACCGGCTCCAGACGGGCCGAGCCGAGGTGGTCGCTGGTGCGGGCGCGGTAATCGGCGATGACCCGGGCGCCGGGCTGCAGGAAGGGCTTCATGCGCCGCGACGCTCCGCCCGCGACGAAGGCGGCGTGGCGGCCGTGGGTCTCGGTCAGCAGGTCGACGACCACCCCGGTGTCGCCATGGGCCCGCGCCGACAGGACGAAGGCCTCTTCGTGGAATTCCATCAGGGGGCGGTCGCCTTCGCCGCTTCGTAGGTCTTGATGATGCGGGCGATGGGGCTGGCCAGATCGTTGGGGACGGCGAGGCTTAGGACGTACTGCTCGATCTTCCAGCCGTCGTCTGTCAGCCGCATGACGCCGGAACCGCGCGTGCGGCCGTAGGAGTCGTTGGTCAGCTGTTCCTCAAACCAGGCGATGCAGCGGCATTGGATCGGGGCGATGGTGATGACGCGCGACGTGGCCGGATAGGACCAGCCCTGACCGCGCGCGAAATAGGGGCCGACGTAGCCGCGCAGTTCCTCGCGCGTCCAGTGCTCGCCCGCGTCCGTGCCGACAAACCGGGCGTCGGGGGCGTATAGGGCGAAATAGGCGTCGGCGTCGGCGGCGGCCGAAGCGACGTTCAACTGGTCGAGGACCGCGGCGACCTCGGCTTCGGGGGTGGCCTGAAGCGCGGCGGCGAAGGCGAGAGCGGCGAACATGGAGGCCTCCAGCGGGTGAGGCCCGAACCTAATCCGCTTCGCCGCTTTCCGGAACCGGATAGGTGTCGGGCTTCAGCACCTTCGACAGGGCGATCAGGTTGCGGGCGGCGTTGCGGCCGACGCGGTCGGAATAGTCGTGGCCCTGATCGGTCTCGGTATAGTCGGGGCCGGGTCCCGGGCCGAGGTGCCAGTAGGTCCAGCTCTGCGCCGGGATGGTGAAGCCCATGTCGATCAGGCCTTGGGAGATGGTCGCCACGATATGGTGGGCGCCGTCCTCGTTGCCGGTGATGACGATGCCTGCGACCTTGCCGAAGGCGACGGGGCGGCCCGTGTCGTCGGTTTCCCCGAACCAGGCGTCCATGCGTTCGAGCGCACGCAAGGCGATGCTGGACATCTGGCCCAGCCAGGTCGGGGTGGCGAAGACGACGATGTCGGCGGCCTTCAGTTTCCTGTCGATGTCGGGCCACTGGTCGCCATCACCCTCGTCGGCGCTGACGCCCGGCTTGATGTCGAGATCGACCAGACGGATCATCTCGACCTCGGCCCCGCCCTTCTCCAGCTCCGCGATGACGACCCTGGCCAGGGCCTCGGTGTTGGAGACGCCGGGCGAGGGCTTGAGGGTGCAGTTCAGGACGACGGCGCGCATGGTGTTCTCCGGGCTGGCCCGATGAACGACGCGGCGGCGGCGGTGTTCCGTCGATCTATTTAACCGGACGGTTGACAACACGATCCGACAGGTTCATTTAACCGATCAGTTCAACACGAAACCCGCCATGCAGACCGATCCCCTCTCCGCCAAGTTCGCCGCCCTGGCCGACCCGACCCGTCGGGCCATCCTGGCGCGGCTGACCGAAGGCGAGTGCTCGGTCAGCGACCTGGCGGAACCGTTCGACATGAGTTTGCCGGCGGTCTCCAAACATCTGAAGGTGCTGGAGAAGGCCGGGCTGATATCCCGCGGCAAGGAGGCCCAGTGGCGCCCTGCCCGACTGGAGCCGATGGGCATGAAGGGCATGGCCGAGTGGCTGGAACACTACCGCCGCTACTGGGACAAGAGCTTCGACCGTCTGGAAGATTATCTTCGCAAGATTCAGAAAGGAAACGACGATGGCAAACGAAACTGAGACCCACCCGAACGACAATCCCTGCGACACCGACGGCGCCGCGCACGCTTTCGAGCTGAAGCTGGAGCGGATCATCGACGCATCGCCGGAGAAGGTCTTCAGGGCCTATACCGACCCGGCGATCCTGGCCCAGTGGTTCGCGCCCAAGCCGTGGAAGATCGTCGATCCGATCGTCGAACCCCGCGTCGGCGGCCGCTTCAACTTCACCATGCACGGGCCGGATGGCGAGGTCTTCCCGAACTCGGGCGTCTTCCTCGACGTCGTGCCGAACCGCCGGATCATCACCACCGACGCCTTCACCTCCGACTGGAAGCCCGCCGGCCAGCCCTTCATGGTCGCCCAGGTCGACATGGAGCCGACCGCCGACGGCAAGACGAAATACACGGCCACGGCCCGTCACTGGAACGCCGAGACGATGAAGCAACACGAGCAGATGGGCTTCCACGAGGGCTGGGGCACGGTCGCCGACCAGCTGGCCGAAATCGTGAAAACCTTCTGATCCGATGAGCACCCTCGTCGCCGAAGCCCAGGCTTCCAAGGACTTGGGCCGCCCGACCCTGAACATGCAGCGCGTCTTCGATGCGCCGCGCGAGCTGGTCTGGCGCGCCTGGTCCAACCCGGAAATCCTGGTCCTGTGGATGGGGCCGGTCGAATGGCCCGCTGTGTCCGCAACGGCCGACTTCCGGGTCGGCGGCGAGTGGCGCATCTGCCTGCGCTCGCCGACCACCGGAGAGGACCTCTGGCAGGGCGGGACCTATCGCGAGATCGTCGCCCCCGAGCGGATCGTCTTCACCTTCAAGTGGGACGAGAGCCACGAGGACGGACCTCCCGTCGACACCCTGGTCACGGTCCGCCTCGCCGAGACGGCCGACGGCCGGACCCGGATGGACTTCACCCACGAGGGGCTGAAGTCCGAGCAGAGCCTGACCGGCCACAGGCATGGCTGGACCTCCACCGCCGACCGGCTGGAAGCCTGGCTGGCCGCCAACCCCGACTGAAGGAGACGACGATGAAGATCGTGACGAGCCTGAGCTTCCCGGGAAACTGCCGCGAAGCCTTCGACTTCTACGCGGGCGTTCTGGGCGGACAGATCACGGCCGCCATGCCCTACGGCGAAGGCTCGCCCGAGATGCCGAACCCGCCCGAGATCAAGGACTGGCTGATGCATTGCTGGCTGCAGGTCGGCGATCAGGCGATCATGGGTTCGGACATGCACCCCGCCTATGCGCCGGACATGACGAAGCCCAAGGACGGGTTCGACGTGACGCTTCACTTCGACGATGTGGAGGAAGCCCGCCGGGTTTTCGACGGCCTGTCGGAGGGCGGCGAGGTCAGGATGCCCTTCGCCGAGACGCCTTGGTCCCGCGGCTTCGCCGGCTGGACCGACAGGTTCGGCGTGCCCTGGATGCTCAACGTCGCGCCCGCCGCCTGATAGAAAACCGATAAACGAAGGAGTGATACGATGCCGGACAAGTCCATGATCGTGACCAGCCTGAGCTTCAAAGGGCAATGTCGCGAAGCGTTCGAGTTCTACGCCACGGTTCTGGGGGGTGAAATCACCGCCGCCTTCCCGTTCGGCGACGGCCCGCCCGACATGCCGATTAAGCCGGACTACAAGGAATGGCTGATGCACTGCTGGCTGCAGGTCGGCGACTACGCGCTCATGGGCGCGGACATCCCGCCGGAGTTCGGCCCGAACATCGACAAGCCCAAGAACGGCTTCGACGTCACCTTCCATTCGAAGGACATCGAGGAGTGCAAGCGGGTGTTCGCCGGCCTGTCCGAGGGCGGCCAGGTCCAGATGGCCTTTGGCGAGACCTTCTGGTCGCCGGGCTACGGCAACTTCACCGACAAATTCGGCATCCCATGGATGATCAACGCCGTGCCGTCCGCCGACTGGCGCCCGGCCCACATGCGGGGTTTCGAGTGATGAAGGCCTCTCCCATGGTCTGGACCGGTCGCGTGCTGACCGGCCTGTTCGCCCTGTTCATGCTGGGCGCCTCGATCTATCCGAAATTCTTCATGCCCGACGTGGTGGCGGCCAACATGGGCCCGTCCGGCTGGACCCCGGACAAGACCCTGCTGCTCGGGATCATCGAACTGACCTGCCTCGTGCTCTATCTGATCCCGCGCACGGCCGCGTTCGGCGCCGTCCTGATGATGGGTTACCTCGGCGGCGCGCTGGCCACCAACCTGCGGGTCGACAACCCTCTGTTCAGCCACACCCTGTTCAGCGTCTATCTGGGCCTGATCATGTGGGGCGGGCTGTGGCTGCGGGACGCGCGCGTGCGGGCCGTCTTCCCGATCCTGCGCTGATGGAAAAGTCCGCCCTCGCGGCCAGTCCCGACGCCTATGTCGATGGCCTGAACGGCTGGCAGAAGGACCGCGTCGCCGAACTGCGCGCCGCGGTCCGGGCGGCGGGACCGATGGACGAGGTCATCAAATGGGGTCACCTCGTCTACCTCTCGAACGGGCCCGTCTGTCTGATCCGCGCCGAGGGCAAGCGGGTGCTGTTCGGCCTGTGGCGCGGTCAGCGGCTGCTGGATCGTGAGCCGAAGCTGAAGGCCGGCGGCCAGTTCGAGATGGCCTCGGCCAGCCTCGTCGAGGGCGAGACGCTGGACCCGGCGACAGTCACCGCCCTCACGCGTGCGGCCTTGGAATTGAACGCCGAGCTGGGCGATCCGACGAAGGCGGCGAAGCGGTCCTAGTCGTCCGCCAGCGCCGTCGGGAAAGCGTGGCCGAGCGCCTCGGCCATGGCCTGCTGGGAGATCAGCAGGACCTGTTTCTGCTGGTGGTAGTTGTTCGACAGGACGATCACGGCGATCCGCTTGTCCGGCTGCCAGACCTCGATGTTGCGGAAGCCCGACCAGCTGCCCGTGTGATAGATTTCCCAGTCCTGGAAGGCGGGCGTGACGCGCGTGCCCAGCCGGTTGGCCATCAGGCCATAGCCCCAGGCGCGGTGCGGCCGCCCTCCCCGCTCGTTGGGCTGGTCGGCCGGAGAGTGGTCCATGATCATCTGGGCGTAGCTGTAGGCGCTGAGCACATGGCCGGTGTTCAGGGCGCGCTCCCACACCAGCATGTCATCCAGCGTCGAATAGAGGGCGCCGGCACCGGCGACGATCGAGACGTTCGGATTGCGCTGGGCCGTCAGCCCCTCGGGGAAGGTCGCGTGGCCGGTGACGATGCCGAGGTCGCTGTCGTCATCGAAGCCGGTGTCGGTCATGCCCAGGGGCTCGAAGAAGGTCGTACGCAGATAGTCGGGGAAGCGCTGGCCGCTGGCCTTTTCGACGATGGCCGCGGCCAGGTTGAAGCCGGCGTTGTTGTAGCGGACCTTGGTTCCCGGCTCGAACGACAGGCGGAAAGCCTTTGAATCTTCTGTGAGTTCGTCGAGCGTCGCCGGGGTCGTGCGACGATTGCCCCAGCCGGGACGAGCCATCAGGTCTGGGATGCCCGAGGTGTGAGAGATCAGGTGGTGGATCTTCAGCGGCGCCCAGGCTGCGGGACATGGCTGGATCCACTGGCAGACCGGGTCGCCGATGGTCAGCTTCCCGTCGTCCTGCAGCTTCAGGATGGCGGCGGCGGTGAACTGTTTGGAGATCGAGGCGAGGCGGAAGCGCGAGCCGATCCGCAGCGGCGCACCCGTGGCGACGTCGGCGGTCCCATAGGCCTGACGGAACAGGATCTCGTCGCCGCGCGCGACCAGGACCGCGCCCATGAAGCGGCCGGCCTCGGCCTCGCGTTGCAGGCGGGCGGCCAACCGGGGCAGGCTTTCGACGACCTCGACCGGCGGACGCGGCGGCAGGGCGGCGAGACGATCGGAGGCGGTCGGCAGCGGTCGGCTGGTCAGGGCGGCCGTGAGACCTGCGCCGCCGATCAGGACGACAGCCGCGATCAGACCGAGGAAGAGCCGGGGATGATTTCCGGCGGTACGCGGAACATGAAACATCGGGCTTGGTAACGCCTGAGGACGATTCGTCACCCCGGACCGGCGTTCACGCGGTCACATCCGCGCGAGCAGCGAGTTTGGCTCAGGCGTTGAAGTCCAGACCGAACTGGGCATACAGCGCGCGGCTGTCCTGCCATTTCGGATCGACCTTGACCGTGATGAACAGGTGGACCGGGCGGTCCAGCAGTTCGGTCAGTTCCTCGCGCGACTTCTGGCCGATCCATTTCAGGGTCTGGCCGCCCTTGCCCAGAACGATGGGCCGCTGGCTCTCGCGCTCGACGTAGATGGTCTGTTCGATGCGGGCCGAACCGTCGGCCTTCTCGTCGAAAGCGGTGGTCTCCACGGCCGCCGAATAGGGCAGTTCCTCGTGGACCCGGAGATAGACCTTCTCGCGCGTGATCTCGGCAGCCAGGACGCGGATCGGCACGTCGGCGGACTGGTCTTCCGGATAGAGCCACGGCCCCTCCGGCATCCCGAGGGCCAGACGCGACTTCAGGTCGTCGACACCGTCGCCCGACAGGGCCGAGATCATATAGACCTCTGAATAGACGCCGGTTTCGAACAGGTTATGCGACAGGGCCAGCAGCGTGTCGCGACGCATGCCGTCGATCTTGTTGAGCACCAGGATGACCTTGGTCCCGGTGGACTTCAAATTGGCGATGATGGTTTCGGTGTCCTCGGCGGACTTGCGGTCGGCGCCGGTGCCGTCCTTGCCTTCCGAGGCGATGTGAGAGGCCGCGTCGATCAGGTGGACGACGACGTCGGCGTCCTGGGCCCCGCCCCAGGCGGAGGCGACCATGGCCCGGTCGAGGCGACGGCGCGGGGTGAAAATGCCGGGCGTGTCGACCAGCACGATCTGGGCGTCGCCCTGGATGGCGATACCGCGCACGGGAAAGCGGGTCGTCTGGACCTTCTGGGTGACGATGGAGACCTTGGACCCCGTCAGACGGTTCACCAGCGTCGACTTGCCGGCGTTCGGCGCGCCGATGATGGCGGCGAAGCCTGCGCGGTTCTGCTGGGGGTTGGTATCGGTCAAATCACGCCTTCACGTTGGAGCATGGCCATGGCGGCCGCTTTCTCCGCGTCCTGACGCGAACGTCCGGTAGCGGTCAAGGGTTCGACGCCCTCGATTGAAACCTCGACCGTGAAGGTCGGGGCGTGGTCGGAGCCGGTCTGACCCACGACGCGGTAGGTCGGCAGGGGACGGCCCGCCCCTTGCGCCCACTCCTGCAGAGCGGACTTGGGATTGTTCAGGGCGCGCGGGGCCGGCGTCGCCAGTTCCTCGGCCCAGGCGCGGTCGAACATGGCCCGGGCGGCGTCGAGCCCTCCGTCGAGGAAGACGGCGGCCAGCAGGGCCTCCACGGCGTCGGCGACGACCCCCTCCTTGCGACGGCCTCCCGATCTGGTCTCGCCGGGCGACAGGCGCAGGGCTTCGCCGACCTTAAGGCGTTCGCCGACCCGCCCGCAGGCGTGCTTGTCGACGAGGGCGTGCAGCCGCGACGACAGTTCGCCCTCGTCAGCGGACGGATAGTCCTCGTGCAGGCGCCGGGCGACCAGAAGGCCAAGGACGCGGTCGCCGAGGAACTCGAGGCGTTCGTTGTGGCGCGCGGGCTTTCCGGCGGCCTTGTCGGCCCCCTCTCCGACGCTGGAATGGGTCAGCGCCCGCTCCAGAAGAGCGGGATCGCGGAAGACATGGCCGATGCGATCGACCAGCGCGGTCACCGCCTCGGCCCGTGCATTCGCCATCAGTCGAGGACGCGGAAGAAGCGGCTGGGCCGGACGTTGGCGAACCAGCTGACAGGGTTGAACAGCGACGCGCCCGGCTCCCACGAGAACATGATGATCTCGGCCTTGCCGACCAGGTTCTCGTCCGGGACCAGACCCACGCCTGCGGATTCCTCCACGCGGCTGTCGATCGAGTTGTCGCGGTTGTCGCCCATCATGAAATAATGGCCGGCCGGAACCGAGTAGACGGGGGTGTCGTCCAGATCGCCGCCGGGGCCGAAGTCCTGGGTCATGAAGGTCTTGCCGTTGGGCAGGGTCTCGCGGACCTCGGTGACGGGGCGCGGGCCGAAGATGTCGTTGACCTCTCCGGCGCTGACGACGACGTCCTGAACCGGCTGGCCGTTGATGTAGAGCTTGTTCTCGATCATCTGGATCGTGTCGCCCGGCAGGCCGATCACGCGCTTGATGTAGTCGGTCTTGTCGTCGCGCGGCAGTTTGAAGACGACGATGTCGCCCCGGTTCGGCGCGCGGCCGAACAGCCGGTCGTCGCCCAGCGGCAGGTTGATCGGCAGGCCCGACGAGAATTTCGAATAGCCGTAGGCCCACTTGGACACGACGATATAGTCGCCCTCGTAGAGGTTGGGCTCCATCGAGGCCGACGGGATGGTGAAGGGCTGGAACAGCAGGACGCGCAGGACGAAGGCGATGGCCAGGGCCACGACCACCGTCTTGACGATTTCCAGCGTCTCCGAGACGGCCGAACCGCCGTCATCGTCGTCGTCCCTGACGCGGACCTTGGCGGGCCCGGGCATCTTGACCTTGCGGTCGTCGAAGGGGGCGTCGCCGGCGTCGCTCCAGATCGGGCGGGAGGCGGCGGCCGCAGCAGCCGCAATTGGCATGGCCTCGACGGGCGCGGACGGATCGGCGACTTCGCTATCGGCCTCGACCGGCAGACCGGTTTCAGAGGCGGCGAAGGCGGCTTCGGCGGCGTCGACTTCACCCGCGCCCTCGACATCGGGCTCGGCCGGGGTCAGGTCCACATCGTCGGGCGAGACGTCATGGCTGACGACTGACGACGATTCCGCGTCCGTCGTGTCGACCACGGGCTTCTCGCCGTCTTCGGGCTTGTTGTCGCTCATCGTGTGAAAGCTCGTCCCCGGCCGCCGAACGCGGCTCGTATCCGCGCAGCGGTATAGCCCGATTACGCCGTCGGCAAGGCTTCGATCACCACGAAGGCGAGTGCGTAGGGGTGTTCGTCCGAAAGCGTAAGATGAATGTGCGGGGTGTGGCCCGCCGGCGTCAGGCGTTTCAGGTGCTCCGCCGCCGGTCCGGTCAGGGCCAGGGTCGGCTGGCCGGAGCGCAGGTTCACCACCCCCATGTCCTTCCAGTAGACGTCGCGGCGCATGCCGGTGCCCAGGGCCTTGGCGCAGGCCTCCTTGGCCGCGAACCGCTTGGCGTAGCTCCAGGCGGCGTCGGGCTTGCGCTCCGAGCGGGTGCGTTCGATCTCTGTGAAGCAGCGGGTCTTGAAGCGGTCGCCGAAGCGATCGATCGACGCCTGGATGCGCCGGATGTCCGACAGGTCCGCGCCGATGCCGATGATCATTGGGCCGCTTCCATCGCCCCACGCATCCGGCGGATGGCGGCGGCGAGGCCGACGAAGACCGCTTCCCCAATCAGGAAATGGCCGATGTTGAGCTCGCGGATCTCGGGGATGGCCAGAACCTCGGCGGCCGTGTCGTAGTCCAGGCCGTGGCCGGCATGAACCTCCAGCCCGAGGATGTCGGCCTGGGCGCAGGCGGCGGCGAGGCGATCGAACTCCACGCCCCGTTCGCCCGCCGGCAGATGACAGTAGCGACCGGTGTGGAACTCCACGACCTGGGCGCCGACGGCGGCGGCGGCCTCGACCTGCGCCTGCGACGGCTCGATGAACAGGCTGACGCGGATGCCGGCGTCCGACAGGGCCTTCACGACAGGAGCGATGCGCGCCTCGTGGCCAGCGACGGCCAGCCCGCCCTCGGTCGTCACCTCCTCGCGTCGCTCGGGCACCAGGCAGGCGGCGTGCGGCCGGTGACGCAGGGCGATGGCCAGCATCTCGTCGGTCACGGCCATCTCGAAGTTCAGCGGCTTGCCGGCGGTCTCGCAGAGTGCGGTCAGGGCCTCGATGTCGGCGTCGCCGATATGACGCCTGTCTTCGCGCAGGTGGGCGGTGATGCCGTCCGCGCCGGCGCCGATCGCTTCCTCGGCGGCGCGGACCGGGTCGGGATGGACGCCGCCGCGCGCATTCCGGACCGTCGCGACATGGTCGATATTAACCCCAAGGCGGACGGGCGGGCGCTTCACTTCGACAACCGCCGGCTGCCCGGATCCTCGACCGGGATCGCCGCCAGTTCGGGCGGAAGGGCGTCGGCGGGGTATGCGGGCACGTCCAGCGACGCCAGGGCCACCAGCGGCACGCCGACATCAGCCTTGCCGCCCGAACGGTCGACGATGCAGGCGGCGGCGACCACCGTGCCGCCTGCGGCCTGAATGGCGGCGATGCACTCGCGGCTCGACAGGCCCGTGGTGACGATGTCCTCGACCATGACGACCTTCTCGCCGGGCTCGACGTGGAAGCCACGACGCAGTTTGAACGAACCGCCCTCGCGCTCGACGTACATGGAGCGCACGTTCAGGTGTTTCGCCGTCTCATAGCCGGGGATGATGCCCCCGACGGCCGGGGAAATGGCGACGTCGACGGGTCCGACCGTGGCGACGATCTTCTCGGCCAAGGCCTTGCACAGCCGCTCGCAGCGGGCGCCGTCCATGAAGACTAGGTTCTTCTGCAGGAAGACAGGGCTGTGCAGGCCCGACGACAGCACGAAATGGCCTTCGCGCAGGGCGCCGGCGGCGCGGAACTCGTTCAGGACGTCTTCGGTGTTCATGCCCGGTCTCTCAGTATTCGCGGCTCTCGGCCTGACGTTCTTCCAGATGGCCGTCCTTCAGGGCGAAGACGCGGTCCATATGGCCGGCCAGCTCCATGTTGTGGGTGGCGATCAGGGCGGCGACGCCGGTGTCCTTGACCAGTTTCTGCAGGGCCTCGAACACGGTCTGGCTGGTGGCCGGATCGAGGTTGCCGGTCGGTTCGTCGGCCAGCAGCAGGCGCGGCCTGTTGGCCAAGGCGCGAGCCAGGGCGACGCGCTGTTGCTCTCCGCCCGACATCTGGGCCGGCTGGTGCAGGGTGCGTTCGGCCAGACCGAGCGCGCTCAACGCCTCTTCGGCACGGGCGCGCGCCTGATCCAGCGAATAGCCGGCGATGCGCATCGGCAGGGCGACGTTGTCGCGCGCGTCGAACTCCGGCAGCAGGTGGTGGAACTGGTAGACGAAGCCGACGCGGCTGAGGCGCAGGCGGGTGCGGGCGCGCTCGTCGAGCTGGCCCACATCCTCGCCGTCGATGCGGACCTCGCCCGAGGTGGGGCGTTCCAGCAGGCCGGCGGCATGCAGCAGTGACGACTTGCCCGAACCGGACGGACCGATCAGCCCGACCAGTTCGCCGGGCATGATGTCCAGATCGACGCCTTTCAGCACCGTCAGGCCGCCCTGGGCGGTCTCGTAGGTGCGGGTCACGCCGCGCAGGGAAAGGACCGGGCTATTCATAGCGCAGGGCCTCCACCGGATCGATCCGCGACGCATTCCACGACGGAGGCAGGCTGGCGAAACAGCTCATCAGCAGGGACCAGAAGGCGACCCACATGACATCGACGGGATCGACCTCGGCCGGGATGGCGTCGAGCATATAGACGTCGGCGTTGAACAGCTGGACCCCGGTGACGGCCTCGAGGAAGTGCTGGATCGCGCCGATGTTCAGGCAGAACAAGAGGCCCAGCGTCAGACCCGCCAGCGTCCCCGCCACGCCGATGGTCGCCCCGGCCATGAAGAAGACGCGCAGGATCGACGACGGGCTGGCCCCGATGGTCCGCAGGATGGCGATGTCGCGGCCCTTGTTCTTCACCAGCATGACGATGCCGGAGATGATGTTCATGGCGGCGATGGCGACGACGAGGCCGAGGATGATGCTCATGGCCACCCGCTCGACCTTCAGCGCGCCCCAGAAGGCGGCCAGCTTGTCGCGCCAGTCGACGACGAAGCCGCCCGGCCCGGCGGCTTCACGCACGGGCGCGAGGTATTCGCCGACGCGATCCGGGTCCTGCACCTTCATCTCGATGACGTCCCAGACGCCCTCCTTGCCGAAGAAGAGCTGGGCCTGTTCGAGCGGCATGAAAATGAAGGCGCGGTCGTAGTCGGCGGTGCCCGACGAATAGGTGCCGCCGACGGTGTAGGTCTTGTTCAGCCCGCCGAGATTGCCGAAGGCCGAGTCCGCCCCGGTCGGCGAATAGAGCTCGATCGGATCGCCGACGCGCAGGCCCAGCGCGTCGGCCAGAGCCTGACCGATCAGGACGTTGTCACCGCCGTATGCGCCCTGGCCGAAGCTGGCGCGGGCCTGGTCCGACAGGCTGGCGTTGACGTACTGCATGGTATCGAGGTCGGCGGGGGCGATGCCGCGCACGAAGGCGCCGGTCGTCTGGCCGCCGGCGCGGATGATGGCCTGGGACTCGGTCAGGGGGGTGACGCTGATCACGCCCTCGACGCCGCGCAGGCGATCGACGATGGCGTCGCGGTTCGGCGCGTTCAGCACCTCGCCCTGGACGTACATATGGCCGTTGAAGCTCAGCATCCGGCCGAGCAGCTCGTTGCGGAACCCGGCCATGATGCTCATCACGCTGATCAGCACGGCGACGGCCAGCATGATGCCGATGAAGGAGATGATGGCGATGGTCGCGACCCCGCCCTCCTTGCGCTTGGCGCGCAGGTAGCGGAGCGCCAGGCCGATCTCCCAGGCGGAGAAGGGGCCGGCAGGCTTGGGCGGGGGCGTGACCGTCGTCGTCGTCAACCGATGGCCTCCAGAGCGGCGTCGAGGGCCACAGTCGATTTCTCGCCGGTGGCGCGGCGCTTGAGTTCGACGACGCCCTCCGCCACGCCCTTCGGACCGATGGTCAGCTGCCACGGAATGCCGATCAGGTCGGCGGTGGCGAACTTCCCGCCCGGACGCTCGTCGGTGTCGTCGTAGAGGACCGACTTGCCGGCCTTCTCCAGAGCGTCGACCGCCGCCTCGCAGGCCTCGCAGACCGACGGATCGTTGGCGCGCAGGTTGATGACAACGACGTCGAACGGGGCCACGGCGTCGGGCCAGATGATGCCGGCGTCGTCATGGCTGGCCTCGATGATGGCGCCCAGCAGACGCGACACCCCGACGCCGTAGCTGCCCATATGGACCTCGGTGTCCTGACCGTCCGGTCCGGCGACCTTCGCCTTCATGGGGGCCGAGTATTTGGTGCCGAAGTAGAAGATGTGGCCGACCTCGATCCCGCGCGCGGTCAGGCGGTCGCTTTCCGCCGTCTGGCTTTCGAACTGGGCGGCGTCGTGCATTTCCTCGGTCGCTGCGTAGAGCGAGGTGCGGCCGTCCACGATGGCTTGCAGATCGTTCCAGTCGACGTCGGGACCGGGCGCCGGCATCTCGACCAGGGCCTTGTCGCAGAACACCTGGCTCTCGCCCGTGTCGGCCAGGACGATGAACTCGTGGCTCAGGTCGCCGCCGATCGGGCCGGTGTCGGCGCGCATCGGCACGGCCTTCAGACCCATCCGCGCGAAGGTGTTCAGATAGGCCACGAACATGCGGTTGTAGGCGCGACGGGCGGAGGCCTCGTCGATGTCGAAGCTGTACGCGTCCTTCATCAGGAACTCGCGCCCGCGCATGACGCCGAAGCGCGGACGGCGCTCGTCGCGGAACTTCCACTGGATGTGGAAGAGGTTCAGCGGCAGGGCTTTGTAGGACTTCACGAACCCCCGGAAGATGTCGGTGATCATCTCCTCGTTGGTGGGCCCGTACAGCAGCTCGCGTTCATGCCGGTCGGTGATGCGCAGCATCTCGGGGCCATAGGCGTCGTAGCGGCCCGACTCGCGCCACAGGTCGGCCAGTTGCAGGGTCGGCATCAGCAGTTCGACCGCCCCCGCCCGCTCCTGCTCCTCGCGTACGATCTGCTCGATGCGGTTCAGAACGCGCAGGCCCAGCGGCAGCCAGGCGTAAATGCCGGCGGCCTCCTGTTTGATCATCCCGGCGCGCAGCATCAGCTGGTGCGAGACGATCTGGGCGTCGGACGGCGCCTCTTTCAGCGTGGGCAGGAAATAGCGCGACAGGCGCATGGGCGTCTCGGATTCGGAAGGCGTCAGGGGTGGAAAGCTTTAGCCGGGACAGAGGGGCGAAAGCTAGGCGGCCAGGGTCGCGATCAGGGAACCGGCGGCGCGAGGTTCGGCAGCGGCATCCAGCCGATGAAGACCAGCCACATCACGAACAGCCACACCAGGAACGACACCCAGGTGGTGGTGATGAATTTGCGCTTCAGGTTCGGCGTCTTCGGCGCGCCCCACTGGCTGCCGTCGGTCGGGGGCTCGTGCGTCTCGCTCGACGTGCCCAGCGGCAGGACGACGAACAGCACCGTCCACCAGACGACGACGTAGATGGCGAACATGGTGATCGGGCCGATCGGCATGTCAGTGCGCCTCCTTCGGAGTTTCCATCAGTTCGACCAGAACCCCGCCCATGTCCTTCGGATGCAGGAACAGGATGGGCGTTCCGTGGGCGCCGATGCGGGGTTCGCCCGTGCCGAGCAGGGTCGCGCCCTTGGCCCGCATCGCGTCGCGGGCGATCAGGATGTCCTCGACCTCGAAACAGACGTGATGCTGGCCGCCCTTGGGGTTCTTCGCGAGGAAGCCGTGGATCGGGCTGTCCTCGCCCAGCGGCTCGATCAGTTCGATCTGGCTGTTGGGCAGGTCGATGAAACAGACGCGCACGCCCTGGGCCGGCAGGTCGAACGGCTCCCCGGCCGAGGCAGCGCCAAGCATGTCGCGGTAGAGGGCGACGCTGGTCTTGATGGAGGGCGTGGCGACGCCGATGTGATTGAGTCTGCCGATCATGCGCCCGCTATGGCCCCTCGCCCGGCGGCGGGCAAGCCGCGCCCATGCCGGGCGCCCGCAAGGCCAGCAGGGTCGATCGTCGCACCTCGGCCGGCATCAGTCCCGCCCCCTCCAGGATACAGCCGACCACGGTGTTGGAGTTGGGCGCCAGCAGACCATAGGTCAGGTTCTCGGCCTCCAGCCGGCGCCGCGCGAGATCGAGCGCGGCAGGAGCAGTGGCGACCACGGCGGGGTCGCGACTGACGATCGTCATCTCGTGCAGCGCCTCGCCCGAACTCGGGAAATCGTAGGCCGCGTCGGTGTAGGGGCTGATCCGCGCCGACAGCCGGTCAGGGCGGTCGGTGAAGCCGGGGAACTTGCCCTCCTGGCTTGCCGAAAACGCGATCGCCTCGCCCTGAGCCGGGACCACGAGGATGTAGGCGTGGCGGGGAAACAGCAGATACTGGCCCATCCATTTGGTCACCCACACGAGGGGCGCATTGTCCGGTCCCAGCGCATGGGCGCCGACGTAGACGCCGGGCGGCATGACCCGACTGTCGATCCGTCCGTTGATCGCCTGCATCCGGTCGACCATGACCTGATCGAGCAGGAAGGTGCCGCCCTCGGACGCCTGCTCGAAATGGGCGCGGATGTCGGCGGCGGTCGGATTGTCGCCAACCTCTCCGCCGTGGACGACGCGGAAGGCCTGATCCGAGGTCGGCGTGTCGCCCGTGGTCGAGAACCACAGGACGCCGAGTTCGTGCGCGGTGCGCGACGCCGGATTCTCGCCCCGGAAGGTCGACAGGCTCAGCACGAGATTGGTCGCGAGGAACAGGACGACGAAGCCCGCCAGCCCCTGCCCCGTGATCACCGCCCACTTCCGCCAGCCCGAAAGCGAATGGCGGGCGTTGCGGACGCGGTGCTTGAAGCGGCGCCCTCTGTCCCGAAAGGAATCGAACGAAGGGCGCCGCATCGGACTAGAGCCTCAGAATGACCGTCTCGACGATCGGGCGGCGGTCCCAGATCTGTTGCGAGGCCTTCTTCAGCACCCGCGCCACGGCCTGTTCGACCACATCGTCGTCGTCACGCGCCTCGCCCTTCAGCGAGCCGACGACCTGTTCGACACGCTCGGCCAGGTCGTCGAGGGCGTCGCCCAGAGGCGTGACCTCGTCGCCCGGCAGGCCGATGGCACGCACGTCGATATCGCTGACGATCTTGCCGCGCTTGTCCATGGCGAAACTGACGACCAGCACGCCGTTGGTCGAGGCGTGGCGACGCTCGCGCAGGGCCTCGCCCTTCTCCGTCACCACCATGCCGCCATCGACGTAGAGGCGGCCGTTCGGCACCTCGTCGATGATCACGGCCTTGCCGGGGGCCAGACGGACCAGATCGCCGTTGCGCGGCGTCACCGTCTCCTCGACGCCCAGATCACGCGCGAAGGCGGCGTGCTCCATCAGGTGGCGACGCATGCCGTGGGTCGGGACCGAGATGCGCGGGCGAGCCCAGGCGTACATCTGTTTCATCTCGTCGCGGCAGGGGTGGCCGGAGACGTGGATGCCGGGGTGGTCCTTCTCGGTGTAGAGGCGCACGCCGCGGTCGGCCATCCGGTCCTGCAGGTTGGCGATGGCCAGTTCGTTGCCCGGAATGACCCGCGACGAGAAGATGCAGTGATCGCCCAGCCCCAGCTTGATGAAGGGGTGCGACCCGTCGGCGACGCGCGACAGGGCCGCGCGATCCTCGCCCTGGCTGCCGGTGCAGAGGTAAAGGATCTCGTCGGCGGGCCAGTGACGGGCCTCGTCCTCGGTCAGGATGCGCTGGCTGTCGTTGAACAGGCCGACGTGGCGGGCGGCGGCGGTGATGCGGTGCATCGACCGGCCGGCCAGGGCCACACGACGTCCGGCCTTGTCCGCCGCCTTGATGACGCTGACCATGCGGGCGACGTTGGAGGCGAAACAGCCGACCGCGATGCGGCCCTTCTTGAGGCTGCCGATCAGTTCGATCAGGCCTTCCTGGGCTTCGGTTTCCGAACCCGCCTCGCCCTCGACGAAGACGTTGGTCGAGTCGCAGACCATGGCCAGCAGGCCGTCGTCGCCCATCTTCGTGATCGTGGCGATGTCGGTCGGCTTGCCGATGACCGGAGCCGGATCCAGCTTCCAGTCGCCGGTGTGGAAGACCGTGCCGAGCGGCGTGGTGATCTTCAGGCCGTTCGGCTCGGCGATCGAGTGGGTCATGGTGACGAAATCGACCTGGAACGGGCCGAGGTCGACATGTCCGCCCATCGGGATCTCGATGATCTTGACGTCCTTGACGCCGTTGTCGCGCAGCTTCTCGCGGATCAGGAAGGCGGTGAACGGCGTGGCGTACAGCGGCGCCTTCATCCGGCTCCACAGCCAGGGCAAGGCCCCGATGTGATCCTCGTGCGCGTGGGTCAGGACGATGCCACGGATAGTCTCCCCCTCGAGGAAGGACGGGTCCGGCACGATGATGTCCACGCCGGGCGTCGACAGGTCGCCGAAGGTCACGCCGACGTCGACGATCATCCACTGACGATTGTCTTCGGGGCCGTAGCCGTAGCAGTTGAGGTTCATTCCGACCTCGCCCGAGCCGCCGAGCGGCAGGAAGACGAGTTCGTCGTTTGGTTTTGCTTGGGTCATGTATCCGTCAGATGGGTATTGCGGCGCCAGATTTCGAGCAGGCCGCGGATGGTCAGGTCCGGATCGAACCGGTCGATGCTTTCGGTGGCGCCTTCAAACAGGGAGGCGACGCCGCCGGTTCCCACGACGGTCATGGGTCTCCCCCACTCCGCCTTGATGCGTGAGACCATGCCCTCGATGAGGCCGACATAGCCCCAGAAGACGCCGGACTGCATGTTGGACACGGTGTCCTTGCCGATCACCGTGTCAGGCTTCTGGATGGCGATGCGCGGCAGCATGGCCGCCGCCTCATGCAGAGCCTGGAGGGAAAGGTTGATGCCGGGCGCGATGGCCCCGCCCTCGAAGGCGCCGTCGGCCGCGATGACGTCGAACGTCGTGGCCGTGCCGCTGTCGATGACGATCAGGTCGCCCGGATAGACCAGATGCGCGCCGATGGCGTTGACCAGCCGGTCGGCGCCGGCCTCCGACGGCTTCTTGATCCGTACCGGGATGCCGAGCTCGACATTGTCGCCGATCACCAGCGGCTCCACCGACAGATAGCGGCGCGCGAGGTTCCGCAGGTTGAAGATCGACTGCGGCACGACGCTGGAGATGATGCAGCCGGTCAGGGAGGCCAGGTCGATCTTCCGCATGGCCAGAAGCTGGGTCAGCCAGACGGCGTATTCGTCGGCCGTGCGACTAGCCTCGGTGGCGGTGCGCCACTGGGCGATCCAGCTGTCGCCGTCATGGACCGCAAACAGCGTGTTGGTGTTGCCCTGTTCGATGGCGAGAAGCATCAGGCGGCCCTCTCGTGAGCGTCGGCGCCAAAGAAGACATCGCCCGCCGAGATGAGGCGCAGGGCCCCGTCGGCGGTGCGCAGGCGAAGGGCGCCGTCCGGGGCCACGCCCTCGGCGACGCCGTTGATGGTCTCATGCCCCAGCCGGGCGACGCAGGGGCCGTCGAGGCCGTTCGTGCGCGCGGTCCAGGCGTCGAGGATCGGCTGGAAGCCGAGGCTCTCCCAGCGCGCCTGCCAGACGGTGAAGGCCTCGGCCAGGACGGTGGCGGCGGCGTCGATGGCGGGCGGATAGGCGATGTCGGAGCGCAGGTGTGCGGCGAGGCTGGTCGCGCGCCGCTCGGTCCCCTCGGGCGCATGGGCCAGGTTCACCCCGATGCCGACGGCCAGCCACAGGGAGCCGTTCGCATGGACGCCGGACTCGATCAGGATGCCCGACGCCTTTTCGCCCGCGATCATCACGTCATTCGGCCATTTGATCGAGACCACGCCCGGAACCGCGAAGGCGTCCAGCAGATCGGCGACGGCGAGCGCCGCGACGAACGTGACCTGCGCGGCCTCGGCCGGAGATTTCTGGGTCAAATGGAGCAGGGTGCAGAAGAGATTTCCCCCTTCGCTTTCCCAATTTCGACCCCGTCGTCCGCGCCCGGCGGATTGGCGACGGGCGACGATCCACTGGCTCGCGACATCGCCGCCCTCGGCCCGGCGGCGGGCCTCGGCATTGGTGGAATCGATCTCGTCGAGGACGTGGATGGGCGGCGTCACCGCCCTACCCCGCTCCGAAACCGGTCGCCGCGATACGGGTCAGGGGTTCGAGCCAGGTCAGGCCGACGATCACCAGCGGGAAGGAGAAGGCCGCGCAGGCCCAGCCGATCCACTGGGCCTCCACCGGCGCCTTGTCGGTCGGCGCCGTGCCCTCTGGCGCCGCGTCGAACCACATCAGCTTGATGATGCGCAGATAGTAGAAGGCGGCGACGACCGAGGCCACCAGACCCGCGGCGGCGACCATCCAGTAGCCGGCCGAGGCGGCGGCGCCGAACACATAGTACTTGCCCCAGAAGCCCGAGAACGGCGGCATGCCCAGGACCGACAGCGACAGGATGGTGATGGCCAGGGCCGTCAGCGGGCGGTCCTTCTTCAGCCCCGCGAGGTCGGCGATCTTGCGGATCGGGCGACCGTTCCGGCTCAGCGACAACAGGATGGCGAAGAAGCCCATGGTGTCGACCATGTACAGGGTCATGAAGGTGACCGTGGCCTGCAGGCCCTGCTCGGTGCCGGCGGCGATGCCGAGGACGGCGTAGCCGATGTTGGCGATCGACGAATAGGCCAGCAGCCGCTGGATATCCTTCTGGGCCAGACCGCCCCAGGCGCCGACCACGAAGCTGGCCAGGGCGATGAGAATCAGGACCTGGGCCCACTGGTCGTGGGCGCCGAGGAAGCCTTCGGACAGGACGCGGGCGAACAGGACCATGGCCGCCATCTTCGGTGCGGTGGCGAACAGAGCCACGACCGGCGTCGGCGCGCCTTCATAGACGTCGGGCGTCCACATGTGGAACGGCGCGGCCGAGACCTTGAACGCCAGACCGCAGATCAGGAAGACCAGGCCGAAGATCAGGCCCGGGCCCGGGTTGGCGGCGGAATAGGCGGCGATGTCCTCGAACCGCATCGAGCCGGCGAAGCCGTAGATGAGGCTGGAGCCGTACAGCAGCAGGCCCGACGACAGGGCGCCGAGGACGAAATACTTCAGGCCCGCTTCCGACGCCTTGAGGTCGTCGCGGTGATAGGCGGCGAGGATGTAGAGGGCGAGCGAGTGCAGCTCGACCCCGACGTAGAGCGAGATCAGGTCGCCGGACGACACCATCATCCCCATGCCGACGGCGGCCAGGACGATCAGGATCGGGAACTCGAAGCGGGCGATGTTCATCCGCTGCATCCAGCCGCCGCCAAGAACGACGGCGAAGGCCGAAGCCAGGTAGATCGCGACCTTGGCGTAGATGGCCAGAGGGTCGGCCACATAGGCGCCGTTGAAGGCCTGCCCAAGGGGGCCGGTGGCGGCTACGGCCGCAGCGGCGACCAGCAGGGCCACCGACAGGATGGAGATCAGCCGCGCCGACTTCTCGCCGATGAAGGCGCCGAGCATCAGCAGGACGAGAGCGCCGATCGCGAGCGTCAGCTCCGAGGCGGCGAGGTTCAGGGCGTAGGACAGGTCAGGCATTATTCTCTCACCCGCCGGTCGCGAGCTGCCAGCCGTTGACGACGGCGTCGACGGAGGCTGCGGTGTAGTTCAGGACCAGGTCCGGCTGCACGCCCAGCCAGATGGTGCCGACGATCAGGGGAACGAAGAGGACCAGCTCGCGCAGGTCGATATCCTTGATCGTGGCCAGGGCCGGGTTGGTGATCTCGCCGAACATGACGTTGCGGTACAAGGTCAGGGCGTAGACCGCCGACAGGATGACGCCGGTCGCGGCCACGAAGGCGGCCCAGGTCGAGGCCTGATAGACGCCGGTCATCGTCAGGATCTCGCCGATGAAGCCCGAGGTCCCCGGCAGGCCTACGTTGGCCATGGTGAACATCAGGAAGATGGCCGCGTACCAGGGCATCCGGTTCGTCAGCCCGCCGTAGAAGGCGATCTCGCGGGTGTGCATCCGGTCGTAGACGACGCCGACGCAAAGGAAGAGCGCGCCGGAGATCAGGCCGTGGCTCAGCATCTGGAAGACGGCGCCCTGCATGCCCTGGGCGTTGCCGGCGAAAATCCCCATGGTCACGAAGCCCATGTGGGCGACCGACGAATAGGCGATCAACTTCTTGATATCCGTCTGACGGAAGGCGACCAGCGAGGTGTAGGCAATGGCGATCACCGACAGGGTGAAGACCAGCGGCCGGTAAAGCACCGACGCGTCCGGGAACATCGGCACGTTGAACAGGATGAAGCCGTAGCCGCCCAGCTTCAGCAGGATGCCTGCCAGGATGACCGAACCCGCCGTGGGCGCCTGGACGTGGGCGTCGGGCAGCCAGGTGTGGACGGGCCACATCGGCATCTTGACCGCGAAGGAGGCGAAGAAGGCCAGCCACAGGATCGATTGGGCCTGCGGACCGAAGGCGTATTCCTTGAGCGCCGGGATCGACGTCGTGCCGGCCTCGTTGGCCATCCACAGCATGGCCAGCAGCATCAGGACGGACCCGAGCAAGGTGTAGAGGAAGAACTTGTAGGCCGCGTAGATCCGGTTCTGACCGCCCCACACCCCGATGATGATGAACATCGGAACGAGGGTGCCCTCGAAGAAGATGTAGAACAGGAACAGGTCCAGCGACGTGAACACGCCGATGACCAGGGTCTCCAGCACCAGGAAGGCGATCATGTAGTCGCCGACGCGCGTCTCGACCGACTTCCAGCTGGCCAGCACACAGATCGGCATCAGGAAGGCCGTCAGCAGGACGAACAGGATCGAGACCCCGTCGACGCCAAGATGATAGCCCGCGCCCGCGAACCAGACGTAGTTCTCGACGAACTGATAGGCGGCGTTCGAGCTGTCGAATTGCAGCACCAGCACCGTCGAGACGGCCAGCACCACGAGCGTGGTGACCATGGCGACCCAGCGGGCGATGTTGTCCTCATTGGACTTCGCCAGCAGCTTGGCGAGCAGGATCAGCCCCGCGCCGACCAGCGGCAGGAAGGTGACCACGCTCAGGATATTGGGGATCGCACCCATCTTATGCGCCCCAGGCGTAGATGGCGAAGGCGAGCAGACCGGCCACGCCGAGCAGCATCACGAACGCATAGTGATAGACATAGCCGGACTGGATCTTGGCCAGTCGCGCGGCGGACTTCAGCGACGCCCAAGCGAATCCGTTCGGCCCCAGCCCGTCGATGATCTTCACGTCCCCGATCTTCCAGAACAGGTCTCCAAGGCCCTTGGCGCCGCGCACGAAGATGAAGTCGTAGATCTCGTCGAAATACCACTTGTTGTAGAGGAAGCTCCACAGCGGGCCCTCCCTGGCCGCCATCCGCTTCGCCAGCCCTTCGCGCAGGACGTAGTAGTAGAAGGCGATGAAGGCGCCGAGCAGGGTCACCACCAAGGGCGCCCACTTCACCCACAACGGAACCTCGTGGCTCTCGTGAAGGACGTGGTTGGTCGGGCCGCTGAAGATGGCGCCGCGCCAGAACTCGGCCTCGTGGTGGCCGATGAAGCTCGGAGCGAAGACGAAGCCGGCCGCGATGGCTCCGACCGACAGGGCGATCAGAGGCACGAGCATGATCAGCGGGCTCTCGTGCGGATGCAGCGGGCCGTGGTGATGATCGTCGTGGGCGTGATCGTCGTGCTCGTCAGGCTCGGAGTGGGTCTCGATCTGCGCATGCGAGGCGTGATCGTCGGCGTGATCGTGCGCGTGCGCGGCCATCGCCTCTTCCGTCCATTGGGGCTTGTTGTGGAAGGTCATGAAGATCAGCCGCCAGGAATAGTAGCTGGTCAGGCAGGCCGCGAAGATGCCGACGACGAAGGCGAAATAGCCTGCCGCGGAGTGACCGCTGGTCGCCGCCGCATAGGCGCTCTCGATGATCGAATCCTTGGAGTAGAAGCCGGCGAAGCCGCCGATTTCCGGAATGCCGAGACCCGTGATGGCGATCGTGCCGATCATCATCACGCCATAGGTGACCGGCAGCAGCTTCCACAGACCGCCCATCTTCCGCATGTCCTGCTCGTGGTGCATGCCGTGGATCACCGACCCGGCGCCAAGGAACAGCAGGGCCTTGAAGAAGGCGTGGGTGAACAGGTGGAACATGGCGGATTCGTAGACGCCGACGCCCGCCGCGAAGAACATGTAGCCTAGCTGCGAACAGGTCGAATAGGCGATGACCCGCTTGATGTCGTTCTGCATCAGACCGACCGTCGCGGCGAACAGGGCCGTGACCGCGCCGGTGATGGCGATCAGCAACGACGCCGTGGGCGCATACTCGTAGATCGGGCTCAGCAGGCAGACCATGTAGACGCCGGCGGTGACCATGGTCGCCGCGTGGATCAGGGCCGAAACCGGCGTCGGGCCTTCCATCGCGTCGGGCAGCCAGGTGTGCAGGAAGAACTGGGCCGACTTGCCCATGGCGCCGATGAACAGCAGCACGCCGGCCAGATCGAGCGCCGACCAGGTGTGGCCCAGGAACTCCCAGCCCGTGCCCGCCTTGGACGCGATCATCGGGAACAGCTCGGCGAACTGGATCGTGCCGAACATCCAGAAGACGGTGATGATGCCCAGGGCGAAGCCGAAGTCGCCGACGCGGTTGACCACGAAGGCCTTGATGGCGGCGGCCGAGGCGGTCGGCTTCTTGAACCAGAAACCGATCAGCAGATAGGAGGCCAGCCCCACCCCTTCCCAGCCGAAGAACAGCTGCATGAAGTCGGCGGCGGTGACCAGCGCCAGCATGGCGAAGGTGAACAGCGACAGATAGGCGAAGAAGCGCGGTCGGCTGTCGTCCTCGGCCATATAGCCCCAGGAATACAGGTGCACGAGCGACGACACCGTCGTCACCACGACCAGCATGGTCGCCGACAGGGCGTCGATGCGGATCGACCAGTTGGACTGGAAATCGCCCACCGTGATGAAGGGCGAGACGACGACCGTGAACGGCTCCAGATGCCCCCAGGTCCACTGGCTGAACACCGTCCAGGCCACGGCGCACGAGAAGAACAACAGGCCGGTCGTGACCGTCTGCGAAGGAATGTCGCCGATGCGGCGGCCGAAGAAGCCGGCGATCGCGGCGCCGAGCAGAGGGGCGAAGACGCCGAGTGTGACGAGCAGTTCGAGAGACACGATCAGCCCTTCATGACGCTGGCGTCGTCAACCGCGATATCGCCGCGGTTGCGGAAGAAGGTCACCAGAATGGCGAGGCCGACGGCGGCCTCCGCGGCGGCGACCGTCAGGACGAACATCGCCATAATCTGCCCCTGCACGTCGTGCAGATAGGCCGAGAAGGCGACGAAATTGATGTTTACGGCCAGCAGGATCAGCTCGACCGACATCAGGATGATGATGACGTTCTTGCGGTTCACGAAGATGCCGAAGACACCGATGGTGAACAGCATCGCCGCCACCGCCAGGTAATGTTGGAGCCCGACTTCCATCAGCGCAGCTCCTCGCCGGTGACGCCGACGCCGGTGACGACGCCCTTGATCTCGACCGACGTCTTGCGGTCGCGGTTGGTCTGGGCGCCCGGATCCTGGCGACGGACGGTGGTCCGCTTGCGCAGGGTCAGGACGATGGCGCCGATCATGGCGATCAGCAGCACGATCCCGGCCGCCTGGAAGAAGTAGATGTAGTCCGTATAGAGCACCCGCCCGATGGTCTCGACGTTGGAGGCGTCCGGCGTCGCGGCGGTCGGAGCCAGGGCGTCAGCGGCCGCGCCGCCCTGCACCACCACGATCGAGATCATGATCATCTCGGCCAGCAGGATGCCCGCGACGATGGCGGCCAGCGGCAGGTAGGTCGCATACCCTTCGCGCAGACGGACGAAGTCGACGTCCAGCATCATGACCACGAACAGGAACAGCACCGCGACGGCGCCGACGTAGACGACCACCAGCAGCATGGCCAGGAACTCCGCCCCCAGCAGGACGAACAGCCCCGCCGACGAGAAGAAGGCCAGGATCAGCCACAGGACCGAGTGCACGGGATTGCGCGCCGTCACGACCAGAAGGCCGGACGCCACGGCTGTCGCCGCCAGCAGATAAAACGCTATGCCTTGCAGCATGGGAGGGACGATGCCCCTTTCAGTCGGTTGGGCGGCGATCCCGTCGGGATTCGCGCGCTTCGTTTAGCGATAGGGTGCGTCGAGTTCCAGATTCTTCGCGATCTGCCGTTCCCAGCGGTCGCCGTTATCGAGCAGTCGGGCCTTGTCGTAGTAGAGTTCTTCGCGAGTCTCGGTCGCGAACGTGGAGTTCGGTCCCTCGACGATGGCGTCCACCGGGCAGGCCTCCTGGCACAGGCCGCAGTAGATGCATTTGACCATGTCGATGTCGTAGCGGGTCGTGCGGCGACTGCCGTCCGAGCGGGGTTCGGACTCGATCGTGATGGCCTGGGCCGGGCAGATGGCCTCGCACAGCTTGCAGGCGATGCAGCGTTCCTCGCCGTTCGCATAGCGACGCAGAGCGTGTTCGCCCCGGAAGCGCGGCGATTGCGGGCCGCGCTCGAACGGGAAGTTCACCGTCTTCTTGGGACGGAAGAACTCGCGCATGGTCAGGCCGAACGCGCCGACCAGATCGATCAGCATCGCGCCTTTGGCGGCCTGGGCGATACGGGTGATCATCGGACGGGGTCTCCCGGACGCGTGCAGTCGCGGCGATAGCGATCCGTGTCCTTGTTCATGATGGCGCACAGGCGAACGCGTTCCGCTTCCTGGCGCTCGATGCCCTCCTGGCGGCGCTGCCACTGGTAGGGCGAGTTGGGCATGTCTTCGTAGGGCGCCGGGAAAGCGCAACCGGCCAGAGTCGTGGCGGTGACGGCGATAGCGAACATGCGGATCATCCCCCCACCGCGAAGACGCGCCAGGCCGAGACGATGACCACGGCGACCAGCGAGGTCGGCAGGAAGATCTTCCAGCCCAGACGCATCAGCTGATCGTAGCGGTAGCGGGGCACGAAGGTCTTCACCATCGCGAACATGAAGAACCAGAACAGGATCTTGAGGAACAGCACCCCGAACAGCAGCAGGTTGACCAGGAAGGGGTTCCAGTCGGCGGTGAAGTCGATCGGGAAGCCGGGATTCCAGCCGCCGAAGAACAGGATCGAGATCATCGCGCACATGAAGATGATGTTCACGTACTCGCCCATCATGAACAGCAGATAGGGCGTCGACGAGTACTCGACCTGATAGCCGGCGACGAGTTCGGACTCGGCCTCGGGCAGGTCGAATGGCGGGCGGTTGGTCTCGGCCAGGGCTGACACGAAGAACATGATCATCATCGGGAACAGGACGAGGATCAGCGGCCAGGTGTCGGCGCCGCCGCCGAACACGTACCAATTCCAGATCCAGCCTTGCTGCGACGTGACGATGGCCGACAGGTTCATCGTCCCGGCCAGCAGGATGACGTTGATGATGATAAGGCCGATCGAGACCTCGTAGGACACCATCTGCGCGGCGGACCGCAGCGAGCCGAGGAAGGGGTACTTCGAGTTCGAAGCCCAGCCGCCCATGATGATGCCGTAGACGCCCAGCGAGCTGATGGCGAAGACGTAGAGGATGCCGACGTTCAGGTCCGAGATGACCCAGCCCGGGGCGAACGGAATGACCGCCCAGGTGATAAAGGCCATGATCACTGTGATGATCGGCGCCATCAGGAAGACGACCTTGTCCGCACCGGCGGGGACCACGATCTCCTTCAGCACGAACTTGATCATGTCGGCGAAGGACTGAAGCAGGCCAAACGGACCCACGACGTTGGGGCCCTTCCGCATCATGACCGCCGCCCAGATCTTGCGGTCGGCCAGCAGCAGGAAGGCGACCGAGATCAGGACGCCGACGGTGACGAGCAGCACGGCGCCTGTCGTGGCGATGGTCCAGCCGATGGGCGTGGTCCAGAAATTCGGTTCCATGCGTCTACTCCGCCGCCAGCAGGGCCGGAGACATGCGCTGGGCGCTGAGCTCGGCCATCGTCGCGCTGGCGCGCGCGATCGGGTTGTTCAGGTATGGATCGACCACGGCCGAGGTGAAGCCGACATCGCCGGCGTCGCCCTTCTGACCCAGGCTGGCGACGTCGAACGATCCGGCCGGAGCCAGATAGTCGATGCGACCGAACGTCGGATGATCCGACATCAGCTTGGTCCGCAGTTGATCCAGGGTGTCGTACGGCAGGGTCTGGCCGACGCGCTCCGACAGGGCGCGCAGGATGGCCCAGTCCTCTTTCGCCTCGCCCTTCGGGAAGACGGCGCGTTCGCCCATCTGAACCCGACCCTCGGTGTTGACGTAGAGGCCCGACTTCTCGGTCCAGGCGGCGCCCGGCAGGATGACGTCGGCGGTGTGCGCGCCGCGGTCGCCGTGGCTGCCCAGATAGACCTTGAAGGCCCTGGACGGGCCGGTGTCGATCTCGTCGGCGCCGAGCAGGAACAGGACGTCCAGCGCGCCCTTGTGAACCATCTCGTGGGCCGTCAGGCCGCCGTCAGCAGGCACGAAGCCCATGTCCAGACCGCCGACGCGGGCGGCGGCGTGGTGCAGGACGTTGAAGCCGTTCCAGCCGTCCTTTACGACGCCGACCTTGGCGGCCAGCTTGCCCAGGTGTTGCAGCACCTTGGCGCCGTCCGGGCCCGACAGAGCGCCGGCGCCGACCACGATGGCCGGGCGTTCGGCGTTCGACAGGGCATCGGAGGCGGCCTTCGGCAGCTTGGCCAGGGTCTTCGCGCCGCGACCGACGACGTCGAAATCGTAGGTCAGGTCGGCGGCGTCGCCGATGACGCCGACGCGGGTCTTGCCCGCCAGCCAGCTCTTGCGGATCCGCTGGTTCAGCAGCGGCGCCTCGGTGCGCGGATTGACGCCCACCAGCAGGATGGAGTCGGCCTCTTCCAGCCCTTGCAGGCCGGTGTTGAACAGCCAGCCTTCGCGCGGGCCATAGCCCATGGCCGAGCCGTCCTGGCGGCAGTCGGTGTTGTTCGAGCCCAGGGCGCGGAACAGGTCCAGCGCCGCCTTCATCGATTCCGCGTCCTGCAGGTCGCCGACGATGACGCCGATCTTGTCGGCAGAGGCGGCCTTCAGCTTCGACGCGACGACGTTCAGGGCCTCGTCCCACGAGGCGGCGCGCAGCTTGCCGTTCTCACGGACGTAAGGACGGTCCAGACGACGCGCCTGCAGGCCGTCGACGACGTAGCGGCTCTTGTCCGACAGCCACTCCTCGTTGATGCCCTCGTGCACGCGCGGCAGGATGCGCATCACCTCGGCGCCCTTGGACTGGGCCGAGATGTTGGAGCCCAGGGCGTCCATGACGTCGATGGTCTCGGTCTTCTTCAGCTCCCACGGACGATAGTGGAACTGCCACGGACGGTGCGTCAGGGCGCCGACGGGGCACAGGTCGTTGACGTTGCCCGACAGCTCGGAGTTCACCGCCTGTTCGAGATAGGTGGTGATCTCGGCGTCCTCGCCGCGCGAAATCATGCCGATGTCCGGCACGCCCGCCACTTCCGACACGAACCGCACGCAGCGGGTGCACTGGATGCACCGCGTCATGAAGGTCTTGATGGTCGGACCCATGTTCTTTTCTTCGACCGCGCGCTTGTTCTCCGCATAGCGGGAACCGTCGCGGCCGTAGCCCATGGCCTGGTCCTGCAGGTCGCACTCGCCGCCCTGGTCGCAGATCGGGCAGTCCAGCGGGTGGTTGATGAGCAGGAACTCCATCACCCCTTCGCGCGCCTTCTTCACCATCGGCGTGTCGGTGAAGATCATCTGGCCCTCGGCGGCCGGAAGCGCGCACGAGGCCTGGGGCTTCGGCGGTCCGGGCTTCACCTCGACCAGGCACATGCGACAGTTGCCGGCGATCGACAGTCGCTCGTGGTAGCAGAAGCGCGGGATCTCGTGTCCGGCGCGCTCGGCGACCTGAAGCACGGTCATGCCGGGCTCGAACTCGACATCGACGCCGTTGACCTTGGCGACGGGCATCAGCGGACCTCTTCTTCAGCGCGGACGACCTCGGTGGCCGCCTGCGTCGTGCCATCGGGCAACGTCTGGGTGATCTCGATCTCGTCGCCGCGCATGGCGTAGCGAACGACCGGATCGCCGGACTCATTCATCCACCGCACGGAGGCGGGGTCGGGCAGGTCGAGCGGCTTCCACACCACCAGACCGTCGGCGGCGCGGCACTGGGCCTTCATCAGGCCGCCGTCGACCGGCGCGCGCCATTGTGCGTTGACCGCATCGCCCTCGATACCGGTCAGTTCGATCGCCGCGACGTCCTGGCCGTGGATGGCGGCGAGGCCGGCCTTGCACACGCGGCGTAGATCCACCGCCGTCAGGACGGCCGGCGTCCGGGCCACGGCGTCGGACACAGGAGCGTCAGCGGCGACGATCTCCGTCGGGGTCGGCTCGGCCTTCTCGGGCGCCGGCTTGCAGGCGGCGAGAGCGGCGACAACCACAGTCAGGATGAGCGCAGTCCGCATCCCCTACTCCGCCGCGATGGCGTGGCCGGCGAAGTTCGCGCGGCGGGAGCGGTAGGCCGAGATGCGGTCTTCGATCTCGTGGCGGAAGTGACGGATCAGGCCCTGGACCGGCCAGGCGGCGGCGTCGCCGAGGGCGCAGATGGTGTGACCTTCGACTTGGCCGGCGACGTCGAGCAGCAGGTCGATCTCCGACGGATCGGCCTCGCCCACGGCCATGCGTTCCAGCACGCGCCACATCCAGCCGGTGCCCTCGCGGCACGGGGTGCACTGGCCGCAGCTCTCATGCTTGTAGAAATAGCTGATGCGGGCGATCGCCTTCACGAGGTCGGTCGACTCGTCCATGACGATGACGGCCGCGGTGCCCAGGCCCGACTTCATGTCGCGCAGGCTGTCGAAATCCATCAGCGCCGTCTCGGACATCTCGCGCGTGATAAGCGGCACGGAGACCCCGCCCGGGATCACGGCCTTCAGGTTGCCCCAGCCGCCGCGAACGCCGCCGCAATGCTCTTCCAGCAGCTGACGCAGCGGGATCGACATGGCCTCTTCGACATTACACGGGCGGTTCACGTGGCCCGAGATCGACATCAGCTTGGTGCCGGTGTTGTTGGCGCGGCCGAAGCCGGCGAACCACTCGGCGCCGCGACGCAGGATCGTGCCGACGACGGCGATCGACTCGACGTTGTTCACCGTGGTCGGGCAGCCGTAGAGGCCCGCGCCGGCCGGGAACGGCGGCTTCAGACGCGGCTGACCCTTCTTGCCTTCGAGGCTTTCCAGCAGGGCGGTCTCTTCGCCGCAGATGTAGGCCCCGGCTCCGTGGTGGATGTAGACGTCGAAGTCCCAGCCGTGGACGTTGTTCACACCGATCAGCCTGGCCTCATAGGCCTGCTTGACCGCGGCCTCCATTCGCTCGCGCTCGAGGACGTATTCGCCGCGCAGATAGATGTAGCAGGCGTGGGCCTGCATCGCGAAGGAGGCGATCAGACAGCCTTCGATCAGCAGGTGGGGATCATGACGCATGATCTCCCGGTCCTTGCAGGTGCCCGGCTCGGACTCGTCGGCGTTGACGACGAGGTAGTGCGGACGATCCTTGAGCTCCTTGGGCATGAAAGACCACTTCAGGCCCGTCGAGAAGCCGGCACCGCCGCGGCCGCGCAGGCCCGAGTTCTTGACGTTGGTGATGAGCCAGTCGCGGCCCATGTCCAGCATGTCCTTCGTCGCGTTCCAGCAGCCGCGATTCTTCGCGCCCTCGAGGCCCCAGTCCTGGAGCCCGTACAGGTTGGTGAAGATGCGATCCTTGTCTTGAAGCAGGCCGACCATGGTTCAGTTCAACTCCCGCAGACGACGGCGGTGATAGCGGGTTCGAAGATAGATGGCGGCGAGCATCAGGGCCCAACCGCCGCCGAGGGCGACGTAACCGGCCATCTGGACGGTCGGGCCGAGGCCGCCCGCAGACTGGGCCGCCCACACGAGGATGGCGCCCAGCAGCACGAGGCCGAAACCGGCGAGACGCGGCGTGCGGCCCACGGTGCGCAACTCGGCGCGATAGGCGGCGACCTGGGCTTCGGTTTGAGGATCAGCCTGGCTCATGCCGTCACCGGCTCCGAGTTCGGGAGCTTCTTGATCGGCCTGGCGGCCGCGCCGTCATAGAGCTTCGGATCGGTCAGGGTCAGGGGCCCGCCCTCGGGCGCCGAGTTGACGCGGTCGACGCGCGGACCGGGCTTCGGCGACTTGCCGGCCGCGAAGTCGTCGATGATCTGGTTCATGTCCGAGGCCGTCAGGTCCTCGAAATAGTAGTCGTTGACCATGGCCATCGGCGCGTTGACGCAGGCGCCAAGGCACTCGACCTCTTCCCAGTAGAATTTGCCGTCGGCCGACAGGGTCTGTTTCGGGCCGATCCGGTCCTTGCAGACCTTCATCAGGTCGCCGGCGCCGCGCAGCATGCAGGGGGTCGTGCCGCAAACCTGGATCAGGGCGGCCGAGCCGACCGGCTCCAGCATGAACATGGTGTAGAAGGTCGCGACCTCCAGCACCCGGATGTAGGCCATGTCCAGCTTGTCCGCGATCGCACGGATGGCGGGCTCGGAGACCCAGCCTTCCTGCTTCTGGACCAGCCAGAGCATCGGGATCACGGCCGAGCGTGCGCGATCGGCCGGATATTTGGCGATCCACCACTCGACCTTCTTCATCGTTTCCTTCGAGAAGGCGAACGACGCGGGTTGATCCTTGGCGAGACGACGGACGCTCATGCTCTACCCATCCAACGGTTCAGACGCGCGCCCCAGACTGCCTTGCCGGCGTTCGAGAGGTCGCGGGAAAGCCAGGACAGCGGCGGCACGAACCGCACGGCCATCTGGCTGAGAAAAATGAAGCCGCTCATCCAGACGATCGAGCGCAGGTTGGCCTCCAGGAAGCCCCTGCCCTCCGCCAGATAGCCGGCCCGGTACGCGCCACGCACAAGGGTGACGCCCGCGATACCCGGGGTCGCGATGACCGCCGAAGCCAGGGCAAACTTGGCCGAGCCCATGATCTCGCGACGACGCGGCGAGAAGAAAAATTGCACAAGCACGCCGAAGACCAGCAGGCCCGCGAAGGCGATGACCTGCAGCTGGGTGAAGACGGGATCGACGATGAAGGCGCTCATTGCGGCGGGTACCTATGAACGGTGTTCAGGCGCTCCCGCGCCCGACGCTGAGCCGGCATGAAGGCCCAGACCAAGATGCCGACAAGGACCGCAGACCACATCCACAGCCACGCGGCGCTATCGTCCAGCGTCGTCAGCTCCGCCAGAGCCAACATCGTTACCGGAGCGATCGCGGGCCCGATCAGCAGCAGATTGTCCTTCACCAAACCGACGCGACCCTGCGGGTGGCGCACAGCCTTGGCATCCGTCGAGAAGCCGACGACCAGCAGGGTCAGCAGCATCAGGCCGCCGCCCATGGCGCACAGCCCGACCAGGATGGCGGTGAAGGTCTGGTCGGTCACCGGTCGACCTCGCCGAAGACGATGTCGAGCGAGCCCAGGATGGCGGAGACGTCGGCCAGCATGTGGCCGCGGTTCATCCAGTCCATGGCCTGAAGGTGACGGAAGCCGGGGGCGGAGATCTTCACCCGGTACGGCTTGTTGGTGCCGTCGGAAACCAGATAGATGCCGAACTCACCCTTGGGAGCCTCGACGGCGGCGTAGACCTCGCCGGCCGGGGTGTGGAAGCCTTCGGTGTAGAGCTTGAAGTGATGGATCAGGGCTTCCATCGACCGCTTCATCTCGCCGCGCTTGGGCGGGACGATCTTGTTGTCCTCGACCATGACCGGGTCGCCGGGACAGTTCCGGAGCTTGTGGATGCACTGCTCCATGATGTGCACCGACTGCTTCATCTCCTCGATGCGCACGAGGTAGCGGTCCCAGCAGTCGCCGTTCTTGCCGACGACGATGTCGAACTCCAGCTCCGCATAGCATTCGTAGGGCTGCGACTTGCGCAGGTCCCAGGCGATGTCGGAGCCGCGCAGCATGACGCCGGTGAAGCCCCACTGCAGCGCCTGTTCCTTCGACACGATGCCGATGTCAACGTTGCGCTGTTTATAGATGCGGTTCTCGGTGACGAGGTTCTCGATGTCCTGCAGGGCCTTCGGGAACTCGGCGCACCAGCGGCCGATGTCGTCGATCAGGGCCATCGGCAGGTCCTGATGGACGCCGCCGGGACGGAAATAGTTGGCGTGCAGACGTGCACCGCAGGCCCGCTCATAGAAGACCATGAGCTTCTCGCGTTCCTCGAAGCCCCACAGCGGGGGCGTCAGGGCGCCGACGTCCAGGGCCTGGGTCGTCACATTCAGCATGTGTGACAGGATGCGGCCGATTTCCGAGTACAGGACCCGGATCAGCTGGGCGCGGTACGGGACCTCGATCTCGAGAAGACGCTCGATGGCCAAGCAGAAGGCGTGCTCCTGGTTCATCGGGGCGACGTAGTCGAGCCGGTCCAGATAAGGCACGTTCTGGAGGTAGGTGCGGGCCTCCATCAGCTTCTCGGTGCCGCGGTGCAGCAGGCCGATGTGCGGGTCGACGCGTTCGACGACCTCGCCGTCCAGCTCCAGCACCAGACGCAGCACGCCGTGCGCGGCCGGGTGCTGCGGGCCGAAGTTGATGGTGAACTTGCGGTCGTCCATCTCGCGCGCGTGCGCGGTCCGGCCGTCGTCGAAGGCGATGTGGCCGAGGTCGTCGGCCACCACGTCGAGCGTGGCGCGGTCGGGGGTCGCGTTGGCGATGGGGTGTCCGTCAGCCATCAGGCCTTGCCTCCCGAAGGCGTTCCGGCCGAGCCGACGGCCTTCTCGTCGCCCGGCAGGACCGGGGCCGGATACTCGGCGCCCTCCCACGGGGAGAGGAAGTCGAAGTTGCGGTATTCCTGCGTCAGCTTGACGGGTTCGTAGACCACCCGCTTCTGCTCCTCGTCGTAGCGGACCTCGACATAGCCCGTCATCGGGAAGTCCTTGCGCAGCGGATGCCCCTGGAAGCCGTAGTCGGTCAGGAGCCGGCGCAGGTCCGGATGGTTCGAGAACAGGATGCCGTACATGTCGAACGCCTCGCGCTCGAACCAGCCGGCCGAAGGATAGACCTCGATCACGCTGGCGACCGGCTGGACCTCGTCGGTCGTGCATTTGACCCGGATGCGGGCGTTCCGCGTCAGGGAAATCAGGTGATAGACGACGTCGAACCGCTCGGCCCGATCCGGATAGTCCACCCCGCAGACGTCGAGCAGCTGCTGGAAGCCGAACCGGTCGCGCAGCGAGGTCAGGACCTCTACGATGCGGTCGCGATGGCAGGCGATCGTCAGCTCGCCGTAAGCCACGGTCGCATCGACCTGCAGCTCGGCGACCATCTCCTGGCCCAGCGGGGTCAGGCTCTCGGTATTGCGCGCGACGGTCGCGAGGTGGCCGTTCATCGAAGGAACGCTCATCGCTCGATCGTCCCGGTGCGACGGATCTTCTTCTGCAGCTGCAGCAGGCCGTAGACCAGAGCTTCGGCCGTCGGCGGGCAGCCCGGAACGTAAGCATCGACAGGGACAATACGGTCGCAGCCGCGAACGACACTGTAACTATAGTGATAATATCCGCCGCCATTGGCGCACGAACCCATCGACAACACGTAACGCGGGTCCGGCATCTGGTCGTATACTTTACGAAGCGCCGGGGCCATCTTGTTGGTCAGGGTGCCGGCGACGATCATCAGGTCCGACTGACGCGGGCTGGCGCGCGGGGCCATGCCGAACCGCTCCAGGTCATAACGTGGCATCGACGCCTGGATCATCTCCACGGCGCAGCAGGCCAGACCGAAGGTCATCCACATCAGCGACCCCGTGCGGGCCCAATTGATGACGTCGTCCAGCGACGCGGTCAGGAAGCCCTGCTCGGCGATCTCGGTGTTGACCGCCTCGAAGAACTTGTCGTGCAGCTTGGGGTCATAGCCCTGGACCGTCGAACGCGCGCCCTGACCGAAGGCGGTCGGCAGCGGCGAAGACGGGGCTATGAGGCCGGTGGGAGAGATCACTGCCATTCCAGCGCGCCCTTCTTCCATTCGTAGATGAAGCCGACGGTCAGCACGCCGAGGAAGGCCATCATCGACCAGAAGGCGAAGATCATGCCGCCCTTGGTCAGGTCGAAGATCGACACCGCCCAGGGGAACAGGAAGGCCACTTCCAGGTCGAAGATGATGAACAGGATCGACACGAGATAGAACCGCACGTCGAACTTCATCCGCGCGTCGTCGAAGGCGTTGAAGCCGCACTCATAGGCCGACAGCTTCTCGGAGTCGGGGCTGGACGGCGCCATCGCGAAGGAGGCGACCATGAAGCCGACGCCGATGATCGCGGCGATGCCGATGAAGATCACGATCGGCAGATACTGAAGAAGAAATGCGTTCATTGGACAGGTCCACGCCGCGAGGGAGGGCGGCGGATTCGGCGCTTTCTAGACCCAACCCGGCGGCGGTTCAAACCCAAGCGGCCAAAGGATTTTTCTTGCGAATGGTTCGCACAAAAGCCGGTCCCGGAAGCCCGCGTTCTGCGACAGAAGGCCGGTGCAGAAAACTGTCGCAAAGGCCCGAAAGGTCGCTTGACACCGGGGCGACCCCCCGCCTAAACGACGCCCCTCGCCGCGACGGAAACGACGCGGCGGGAAACGCGGGTGTAGCTCAGTTGGTTAGAGTGCCGGCCTGTCACGCCGGAGGTCGCGGGTTCGAGTCCCGTCACTCGCGCCACTTTCTGTGATTGCAGAAAGTGGCGCGTCCGCCCCCCTCTTCAAGTGAAGTCAGATGGCAGCCAATACAGTGCGCTTGGCGCATGGCTGCTCGTACCCTTCGACTGCAATCTTTTCGTCAGTCAAACCGCCAACGTGGCAGTCGCGATCAGCAGACAGCGCCAAGTGGGCAAGCCACTCTCAGTGAACCGCTAGTTCCTCACCGGGCTGCACGAACTCCGGCCGTCCGCTGACCTCGGCATAGGTCATGCACAGACCTTCAAAGACGCGGTTCCACGCGAACGTCTCGACCGTGTGCACCCGCGCCGCCGCGCCGATGGCCTCAACGTCGCGTGCGAACAAGGCCTCGATAGCCTGAGCGTAATCGTCGGGATCGGCGCTGCGGGACAGCTGGCCGACGTCGTTGGTGACCGTCTCGGCCACGCCGCCGGCATTGACGCCGACGACCGGGCGGCCGCAGGCCATGGCCTCCAGCACGATCAAGCCGAAGGGCTCCTTGTCGTTGGCGTGCACGAAGGCGTCGCAGCTGGCGATGATCCGGGCCACGGCCTTCGGGTCACGCTCGTACGGCAGGGCGATGACGCGATCTTCGGCGGGCATCCCCTGCCCTGCCCCGACCAGCACCAGATGATAGGGCGCGCCCAGCTTCTGGACCGCCTCGATCAGGACATCGATGTTTTTCTCGCGCGCCGGACGGCCGGCGAAGCACAGCAGGCGAGCGCTGGTGGGCAGGCCCAGCTTCTTCAGCAGCCAGTCGCGGTCGCGCCGGTCGGGCCGGAAGGTGTCGATCTCCACGCCCAGCGGACGGATGACGATGTCGCGGATGCCGGCCTCTTCCAGACGGCGGGCGATGAAACGGCTCGGAGAGATGACGCGGTCGAACTGGCCGAACAGGCGGGCCCAGCGTTTCTCGACCGGCTTCTTGGCCCATTCGCCGAAGTGAAGCGCAGCGAGGCCCGCGGGATCGGAGTGGCAGAAGCCGACGACCGGACACCCTGCGCGCTGGCCGGCCTCCAGGGCTCCCTGCCCCGGCGTATAGGGATCGCCGGCCTCGATCAGCGACGGCTTCATCGAGGCGACCCAGGCGCCCCAGCGTTTGACCGAGCTCGGCCAGCGGTAGCCGTCGCCGAACGGAAGCTTGGTCGCGTGCAGCTGGATGACGCCGTCCCGCCCGGCCTTGTGCTGGGCGCCCGGCACGACGAGCGAGTGGGCGACGCCGGGACGATTCGCTTCCAGCCAGGCCTTCTTGGACAGCAGGTAGCGTTTCACGCCGCCGGAGCGCGGCGCATACAGCATGGTCGTGTCGACCATGCGCGGGCGCGGATCCTGGGTGGAAGCCTTCAGCACCCTGAGCGTTTCGGCGACCTCTTCGTCCCAGCCGGGAATGAGCCGCAGCTCACCTTCGTGAACGTCGAGATCCGTCATGCTCATGGGGTCTTGCTCCGAGGGCTTCCGCCGCTGAACGCGCGTCCGGGACTTTGGGATGCGTGCGGACGATTTGGGCCGAGCCATGAAGCGCCACTAGACCCGCTATCGGCGAAGCTCAAGCCTGATCGTCGTCGGGGCCGCCCGGCGGCGGGGTGACGATCCCCCGCCGCGCGAGCGCCTCTCTCAGCAGGATTTCCAGCTGGGCGTTGACGGAGCGCAGCTCCGCCGCCGCCAGCCGTTCGACCGCCGTCATCACGCCCGCCGAGGCGCGCATCAGGAAGGGTTTGCGGACCCTCGCCACGCCCTAGCCGTAGAGCGTGCCGGTGTTGACCACGGGCTGGGCCTCGCGGTCGGCGCACAGCACGACCAGCAGGTTGGAAACCATGGCGGCCTTGCGATCCTCGTCCAGATGCACGACCTCTCGCTCGCCCAGATCCTTCAGGGCGCTTTCGACCATGCCGACCGCGCCGCGCACGATCAGGCGACGGGCCGACAGGATGGCCTCGGCCTGCTGGCGACGCAGCATGGCTCCGGCGATCTCGGGCGCATAGGCCAGGTGGGCGAGGCGGGCCTCGTCGATGGCGACGCCCGCCACCTTGACCCGTGTGGCCAGTTCGTCCCGCAGCCGTCCGGCCACATCCTCGGCGTCGGCGCGCAGGGTCAGCTCCTGCTTGACGCCCTCCTGCTCCTCTTCACCGTGGTCGTAGGAGTAGTGGGACGCGATATCGCGCAGGCCGGTGTCGATCTGGATGTTCACGAAGGCCTGATAGTCGTCGACGTCGAACAGGGCCTGGGCCGAATCCTCGACGCGCCAGACCACATTGGCGGCGATTTCGACCGGGCTGCCGCGCTTGTCGTTCACCTTCAGCTTGTCCGAGGTCACGTTCCGGGCGCGGAGAGAAATCTTCTTCCTCGTGTACCAGGGCAGGACCCAGCGCAGGCCGGTCGTCCGGTCCGTGCCGCGATAGGAGCCGAACAGCATGATGGCCGCGCCCTCGTTCGGCTGGAGCGCATAGAGACCGCACAGAAGAAACAGACCGACGACGGCCAGAAGGATGCCGCCGACGACGTAGAGCGCCGTCTCGGGGCCCTGCGCCACGCTCACGGGGCCCAGAATGATCAGCCCCATCCCGACCAGCAGCATCAGGATCCCGTTGGTCGTCGATGCAGGCCGTTCCTGCGAGATTGTGCGTTGATCGGTCATCTTGCCCTCCATTTCGATATAAAAGTGATATCATTTTTTCGGACGCACTGCAACGCTTTCAGTGACCTCCGGTCGTCCGACACATCGCTTTCGGCCTTGCATTCGCCTCAAATTCGCGAAACTTGAGACAGGTCGCGACGCCCCTGTTAGAAGGCGCCCGGCGCCCGTGCGCGTGTCCACTTGGGGTGAATTTCCGAATGCGTAGACTGCTTGCGACCGCGGTGGCGCTTGCCCCTCTGATGACGGCCGCAGGAGCGCATGCCGAGGTCGTGATTTCGACCGCCCGCACGACGCCCATCGTCACCTCCCTCGCGACCGGTACGGCGCGCGATGACATCCGCATCGCCACCGGCGGTTCCATCGCCGTCAACTCCGGCCCTGCGATCTCGGTCGATTCGAACAACAACATCGATCTGGACAGCGGCTCCAACATCACGATGGCCAACTCGGCCGACGGATCGACGGCGATTCTGGTCGGGCCGGGCTCGACCGCCGCCAACATCATCATCGGCGGGACCATCACGGTCACGGACAGCATCGACACCTATACCGACACGGACAACGACGGCGATCTGGACGGTCCGATCGCGGCCGGCGCCAACCGTTACGGCCTGCGCCTGATCGGTACGACGGCCCTGACGGGCAACATCCTGGTCGAGAGCACCGGCGCCGTTGTGGTCGAAGGCGCGAACGCGCGCGCCATATCGATCGAACGCGGTCTGACCGGTAACGTCACCTCCTACGGCTCGCTGCGCGCCATCGGCGACAACGCCATCGGCTATTCCCAGACCGGCAACGTGTCCGGCGCCGTCAATCTGGGCGGTCCCGTCTCGGCTCAGGGCCTGGGCGCCAGCGCCGTCAACATCCAGGGTGACGTCGGCGGCCGCCTGACCCTTCAGGGCGACATGTCGGCGACCGGCTATCGTTACACGCAGCGGCCCAACGACACAGCTCTGGCGCTGCTGGATGCCGACGACCTGCTGCAGGGCGGCTCCGCCGTCGTCATCGGCGGCAATGTCGCCGGTGGTGTGGTTCTGGACACCCGGCCGGCCGACCTGATTACGGATAGTTCGACGAACCCGGCCTCCACCGACGAAGACGGCGATGGAACCGCCGATGCGTCGGAAGGAAATCTGACGATCAACAGCTTCGGCGGCGGCCCGGCCGTGACAGTTGGGTCGGCGACGCGCGGCATTTCGCTCGGCGTAGCGGGCACAGGCGCCAACGCCTACGGCTTCATCAATCGGGGCACGGTCAACGCCGACGGCGTCTATGACACCATCGCCTCCACCGGGATGCGGTTCGGCGTCGCTGGCGGCCAGACGGTCGCCATCGCCGGCGGGATCAGGAACGACGGCTCGGTCGCCGCCCTCGGTCGAGGCGCCGGTGCGACCGCCGTCGCCATCAACAGCGGCGTCTCCACGCCCCGGTTTGACAACTACGGCTTCATTACAGCCGGCGTGTCCTCGACGGCCGCCAACTCTCCGACGAGAGCCATCGATATCGCGGCGGGCGCAAATCTGCCGACGATCTTCAACAACAACTCGATCCTCGCCACGTCCGGAGGCGGTGTTTCGACCGTCACGGGCATCCGCGACCTGTCGGGCACGCTCACGTCCATCCAGAACGCCGGGTCCATCCAGGCCATCCTCGTCGCCGACGAGAACAACAGCCCGATCACAGGCACCACGACGGCGATCGACGTATCGGCCAACACCACCGGCGTGACCCTGCGGCAGTACGGCGAAACCTCGACCCCCACGACCGAAGACCCGGACGCAGACGGCGACGGCGTCACTGATTCGAACGAACCGATCGTGGTCGGGGACATCCGTTTCGGCTCGGGCAACGATGTTGCCAACATTGAGAACGGCCGGGTTCTAGGAGCCATTTCCTTCGGCGCCGGGGCCGACCAGCTGAACATTTCCGGCGGCGCGGTCGTCCAGGGCGCAATCACCGACAGCGATGGCCGCCTGGGCATCAATGTGACCAACGGCACGCTGGATGCGCGCCAGTTGACCCGGACCACCGTCACCAGCCTGAATGTCGGCGCGGCGGGCGATCTGATCGTCACGATCGATCCCGCCACCACCACCAACGCGGGCTTCCGCGTCAACGGCGCGGCGAACCTGGCCACCGGGGCCGGCCTGGGCGTGCGGTTCAACTCCCTGCTGACGAGCCCCCAGCGGTTCACCGTCATCGACGCAAACACCCTGACCATCGGTGCGATCGACCAGACTGCGGTGCAGGCGAACTCGCCCTATCTTTATGTGGTCAGCGCCGGCGCGGACGTGGCCGCCGGAGACGTCTACATCGACGCCCGTCGCCGCACGGCGGCCGAGGCGAACCTGATCCCCGTCGAAGCGCAGATCTTCGATTCCTTCTACGGCTCCCTGTCGACCAGCACCGCCCTGCGCGATGCCTTCCTGGCGCAAACGAACCGCGACGGCTTCGTCAATCTGTTCGAGCAGTTGCTGCCGGATCACTCGGGCGGCCCCCTGCTCTCGCTGGCCTCAGGCGTAGACGCGGTCACCCGCGCCCTGACCGGCCGCAACGCCACGGTCGAACCGGGCCAGACCAGCGCCTGGCTGCAGGAAATCAATTTCTACGCCGACAAGGACAAGACCGACACCTATGGCTTCCGCTCCGAAGGCTTCGGCGTCGCGGGCGGGGTCGAGCGCGGCACGGGACTGGGCGCCGTCGGCGTCTCCCTGGCCTTCACCTCGTCGGACATCGAGGATCCCGAGTCCGAGGCCGAGGAAGTCCTGTCGGCCAACCTGGTCGAGCTGGGCCTCTACTGGCGGGCCCAGGGCCAGGCCTGGAGCACCTGGGCGCGCGCAGCGGGCGGCTACGCCACCTTCGATTCGACGCGCCAGCTGGTGACCGAGAACATCAATCTCATCAACACCTCCAGCTGGAACGGCTTCACGCTGTCGCTGGGCGGCGGCGCCTCCTACGAGAAGAACTTCGGCCGCCTGAGCGTCCGCCCCGAGGTCTATGCCGAATACTTCTCGCTGAGCGAGGACGCCCATACCGAGGAAGGTCTGGAGCCCGGCTTCAACCTGAACATCGAAGACCGCAACGGCCACATGTTCTCCGGCGTCGCCGCCGTGAACATCGGCTACGGCTTCGGCGAGAACGGCTGGATCCGTCCCGAGGTCCGCCTCGGCTGGCGTCAGAACTTCTCGGTCGATCCAGGCGAAACCATCGCCAGCTTCGCCTCGGGCGGCTCGCCGTTCACCCTGACGCCGCAGTCAATCGAAGGCGGCGGACCGATCGCCGGCTTCCACTTCAGCGTCGGCAACGACCTGGGCAAGATCTCGATCAGCGCAGACGCCGAGATGATCGAGGACTACGTCCGCTACACCCTGCTGCTGCGGGCCAGTTTCCGGTTCTAGGTCGTGAGGCGGCGAGGCATCCGTCTTGCCGGGGCGCTGTTTCTGGCCGCCTCGCCCGGCATGGTCCATGCCGCCGCGTATCAGGCTGAGGTTTCAGCAACCGAGTACGCCAGTATAAGGCAGGGCGGGGCCTCAGCCGAACTGGCCGCCAATGCCGCGAGCAGCGAACGTTGGGCTTCCACCGCCTTGGATCGGCGACACCATTCCGGCGATCGAACCCTGCTAATGGGGTGTGACCTCTTTAGTCCGGAACTGTCAGCGGAACGCTCCCGCCTCGAACGTCTGGCTTCGTCGGCCTCGTATGAAGCCTACGTTGCGGGTGAGCGGCGGCTCGCAGAACTGGCAGGTGCGCTAGCCGCCTCCGAGACCGAGGCCGCCGATCACGAATCCGGAGATCTGGCGAGCCGACTCGCGGGCGCCTACGCCGCGGACCAGACGGCGCGCAACGCCTATGCCCTGCCTCCCCCGACCGGGTTTGAGGATTTGGGTGAAGCAACCTTACAGCTGCGCATGGACGCCAGCTGCAGACTGGACCTGGCACACACCGATCTGGTCGAACAGGCCGTCGAGAACTTCGCCGCTCTTTCTCACGCCAGCCAGCGACAGACTTTCAACCTGGCGATGCACGCCGACCATAGTCCAGCGCTTCAGGCACGGGCGGCTGAGGCGTTCGCCCGGCTTCCCAACGGAGCGGCCGCTTTTGCCTCACTGAAGGATCGAAGCGAGCTCAACGCCGGTCGGCCCCAGATGTACGGCCGGCTCTATGGTTGTGAGGGCGACCCGCTCCGTCCCGACGGACCGGAAGTCGATCTTGCCGAAGTGGACCGGCGCCGTGCGCTTATCGGTCTGCCGACATTCATGGCGGAAGCCGTTCTGGCCTGCGCTTCCTACAGACCTTGAAGGTGATAGTCGGCGGGGTTCGAACCGCCGACTATCTCGACGTACCCCGGGTGCATGGATTGCAGGCTGGGCGCTCACCGCTCGGCGGGATTATTCACGCACGGCCCCAAAGAAGCTGATCGGCGGCAACTGACCCTTCAGGTAAACCGGCTCGCGCTGGGCCGTAAAATAGTTCTGAGGCGCGAAGCCAGCCTCAGCGACAGCCTTGGGATAGTTCATGGCCTTGAAGCCGATGGCGAAGGGCTCGTTGGCGTTCATGCCGAACCAGCTGGTCTGCATCTGGACGTAGGGGTCTTCGGGGATCGGCATCCCGCCATCCATCAGCATGACCCCGCCCGGCGCCAGCAGGCGGTGCGCCTCCTTGAAAAGGGCCTTGATCACCGGGACCGGGCATTCGTGCGTCACCAGCATCGAGGCGATGACGTCGAAATGGCCGTCGGGAAAGTCGGTGTGGGCGCCGTTCTGCTGGCTGAAATGGGCCTCGACGCCCAGAGCCTCGGCGCGGGCGTGAGCATAGCGGACCTGAGGCGCGCCGACGTCGATGCCGTGGACCTCCGCGTCCGGGAAGGCGTCCCTCCAAGGCAGGGTGGTGAAGCCCGGCCCGCAGCCGAGATCGAGGATCCGCCGCGGCTTCAGGTTCGGGAACTTCTCCTTCAACACCTCGGCCTGGGCCACGCCAAGGGCGTCGTTCTTGTCGCCCAGTCCGCCGAAGGCGAAGACGTGGACGCCCCGGTCATAGAGGGCGCCCGCCATGACGTCGTCGGGCGCGATCTCGGTGTGGAAATTGCCCGGCATGACGTGGATATCGACGGCCTCGATATAGCGCGGCATCTCCATGTCGGGATCGACCCGGACGGAGCCCTTGGCATCGGGTTTGGGCCGAGCCAGTTCGATCAGGTCGTCCAGCTGGCGCTCGATGCTTTCGCCGACCGTGTCCCAGACCAGCTCCTGGACCGCGCGACCGACCAGGTTAGATCCGCGATAGTAGAAGCTTTCGTCCATCAGCCGTTTCACCTCTTGGGCGGTCTTGGGCGGGCGGCCGTTCCTGGCTTCGAAGGCGGGCCTGGCGCGCTGCCGATAGACGTCGTTGGCGCCCGGAAAGAGCTCGGTCGTGAACATCTTGCGCAGCGACGAACAGAACTCCTCGCGGGCGAACTCGTCGTGGGTCGCCGTGGGCAGAAGAGCGTGGGCTTGCTGGAACATGATCAGGCCTTTCGCGAAATCATTTGAGTGTGGACAGGCCGCAGGTCTCGACCGCGGCGACGACGACGGCGTGATCGACCTCGGGCAGACCGCCCGACAGACCGATGGCCCCGACGATGCGCTTCTCGCCATCGATGATGACGACCCCGCCGCCCAAGGGCGCGAACCGGCCGCCGGTCGCGCCGTTGATGGCCGCCGTCGCCTGGTCGCTGAACAGGGGCGCCAGGGCCAAGGTCGCGCGGTTGAAGCCCAGGGCGGACACGGCTTTGGCCGTCGCGGTCTCGACGCCGAAGATGCCCTGGGCGTCCGTGCGCAGGGCGAACCGGATGTGGCCGCCGGGATCGGTGACGACGATCGAGACCTTCGTCAGACCCTTTTCGGTCGCGCCTTCCAACGCGGCGTCGGCGATGCGGCGGGCGTCGGCGAGGGACAGGCTCATGCGGCGTCTCCGGGTGCGGATTCCAGTGCCGCCTCGCGGTCCTCGGTAATGACGCGCAGCACGCGTTTCAGGAGGGCCTGACGCTCGACCTCGCGCCGCTCGCGACGTTCGGGCGTCAGTTCGTAGGCCTCGATCGCCTCGCGGGTGACCGGCGAGCCGAGTTCGGCCACGGCCTCATGAGTGTCGAGCCGGTCGCGCAGAGCCGACACCTCGGACATCAGGGCCACCATCATGATCCCCAGCCGATCGATGTCCTCGGCGCGCAGATACTGGGGCCGGTCGACGCCGCGCGCCCAGCGGCGCCGGGGGCGGCGTTCGACCGGGTGGGACGTCGAAGGGGAGCTGTCGGGTCTCGCCCGTGTGGTGTCGGTCATGCGGCCGCCTCGGGAAATGCTGAGGGCGAAGGTTACGCCGTGAGGTCGAAGGGACAACGCCGCGCCCAGCCGGATAACCGTTATCCGGTGACATTTGGGATGTGCGGCCAGTCTCTCTTACCCCGTCGTCATAGGCGCATGCGGAACGCGACCTTCCCTGTCTGCAAACGCCACCCCAAGCTCCGATCGGGCCTGAGCGATCAGGCCTGAAGACTGGCCCGGGCGGCGGCTCTTGTTCCGTCATCCGGATCCTCTTCCGAACATGTCTTGATCTCCGGCACGCTGACTGAGACGGTCGCGCCCGCGCCGGGTGCGACCGTCCTTTTTTCCAGCTCCAGTCGGGGCGGTTTCCATCGGAGTTCGACCATGGTCCCCGCGTTTCACCGCCGACTTGGAATGATCGTCGCCGCGCTGGGCCTGTCCACATTGGGCGGGTGCGCCACCGTTGCGAGTGAGCCCCGGACGGTCTGTTCCGCCGCATCGCCCTTCCGGCCCGGCATGGAGACCATCGAAGGCTATCGCGTCTTCACCGGCCCCGACGGAGACTCGGCGGTCGAACCGCTGAGCATCGATGCCCGGCATGTCACCCTGCCCTTCAACGGACGGGTGATCGACATCTTCAACCTGCCGACCGCGCCGACGCGCGGCGTCCAGATCGTGGCCGGGCCGGCGAATATGGACCTGCCGATGCACCCGGCGCCCTACAAGGAGATGTTCATCCTGTTGAGCGGCTCCTTCACCATCACGACCCGCGCCTTCAGCGCCGAGATGCAACCCGGATCCGTCCTGCTGTTCGAGGACACCGACGCCAGTCACGGCCACGGCGGCAAGATCGGCCCGTGCGGTTACGTCTCCCTGTCGATCGCGCCTTGAAGGCTTCCCGATGATGCGTCGCTTCCTCGATTTTCGCGCGTTCTTCGCAAGGCTCGCGGCGATCGTTCTGATCCTCAGCTCTGTGGCCGTCGCACCCGCCGAGGCCCGGACGCGTCAGACGCCCTTCCCGAACCCTGACGTCACGATGACGATCCTGAACCTGCCCAGCGCCCCGCCGGGACAGGCGGCCCAGGCGCCCGGCGTCGGCGTGGTCACCACACCTGCCATCCTGTTCACCCCTACCGCCGGCGAGAACGTCCACGGCCCCGCCATCGTGATGCTGGATCGCGGACCGGGCTCCAACCCTTTGCGCCAGGGCCAGTCGACGCGCTTCCTGGCCGAGCGGCTGGCGGCGCGCGGCTATACGGTGCTGAGCCTCTACAGCCAGCTGCAGCGCAGCTATTCCCTGTTCCCCTTCTCGGCCGTCCAGCCCCAGATCGACGCCGCCCTCGTCTTCATGGAAGAGCGCGGCTACGAGGATTTCGTGCTGGCCGGAAACGGCTATGGCGCGATCGCCGCGGCCGACTATCTGGCCAACAACCCCGACACGCCGTTCGACGCACCGGGGACCAAGCGCGTGATGGCCGTCGTCATGCTGTCGCCCCTGACCGAGCTGCGGCGCTACCCCCGCGCCGGTCTGGACGGCCCCGACTACGAGGCGACCGCCGCCTATGCCGCCCGCTCCGTCGCGGCAGGCACGGGCCGGTTTCCGGCGGGCAATACGGTCGAGGTCGGCGCCGTCGGCGTCGCCGCCGATCCCTGGCTGGCGGCGGGGCCCTACAATGGCCCGAGCGAGCAGTTCACCCAGTATTGGGGACCGGAAGCGGCGGCGCGGAACGACGCGGTTCTGGCCGCCCTGACCGTTCCGACGCTGGTCATCGGCGCAGGCCTCGACCCCACCTATTCTCAGACACGGCTGACCGGCCTCGTCGGCGACGCGCCGATCCAGACCGTCTCCTATGATCAGACTGGCGCAGATTTCGCTGGCGCCGAGGACCGCGCGGCCGACGACGTCGCCGCCTTCCTGACCCAGCACGCCCTCGGCGTTCGGCCCCGGATCATCGAAACCGTCATCGACGTGACCGCAGACGACGGCACGTCCCTGCCCGCCGTCATCTATGCGCCCGAAGGCGGATCGGCGGCGGACAAGCCGGCCATCCTGTTCGTCCATGGCCGGACCGGGGACACGGTGCAGTCGTCAGGTCACTGGGTCGGCTGGCGGCTGGCTCAGCTCGGTTACACGGTCTTCACCCCGTCGTTCCGTATCTCGGGCACGGCCGGCTTCGCCTCCTCGACCATGAACGAACAGGCCGACGACATGGCGCGCTGGACCGACGCCATAGCGGCCCAAGGGTTCACCCGCCTGATCGCCGTGGGCCATTCCAACGGCGGCATCTACATCTCGAACTACATGGCCCGGACCCACGACCCGCGCGTGCTGGGCGTCGCCTTCATGGCCCCGACGGTCGACGAGCGCGAGCGGACCTCGCGTCTGGACCCGAACTTCGAGGCCAAGCTGGCCGAAGCCAGGACCGCCATCGACGCCGGCGAGGGCCAGACCCACATGATCGCCCTGATGTCGGCCCAGACCTTCTGGGACCTGAACAACCCGAGTACCGTCGGCACGCATACGGCGCGGATCGCCGAATACTCCGTGCCGACCCTGTCACTGGTGGGACGGCTGGATCCGCTTTTCACCGATTCCGACTTCCTCGATCGTTTCATGGCCGCCCAAGCGCCGGGCAAGGCCGAGCTGATCTGGCTCGAGAACGGCACCCACGGCATGCGCGAGAGCCGCGCGGTGGTCGTCCATTCGATCGATGACTGGATCAAGCGGACCTTCGGCGACTAAAGTCCGCTCCGTGGATCAGGATCAGGAGCTCAAATCGCTGAAGCGCGGCCTGCGCGCGCTGATCCTGCTGAGCCGCTACCGCTCGCTGACCGTGTCCGAGGCCGCGCGCCGTCTCGACCTGCCGCGCACCACGGCCGAGCGGGTCATGATGACGCTGGAGAGCGAGAGCTTCATCGTCCGCGATCCCGACAGCAAGCGATTCAGCCTTGGCCCGCGCGTCCTGGCGCTCGCGGGCGGCTTCTCGGCCGAGGATCAGCTGACCACGGTCGCCGGTCCCCTGCTGCTGGCCAAGACGAAGGAAATCGGTTGGCCTCTGGCCATCGCCGTGCCCCAGGGCGAGCGCATGAGCGTCCGCGTCACTACAGATCCTTCGACCTCGCTGTGGCTGCACAAGCGCCATGCCGGCTCGGAGATCGCCATGGCCGCCGTCAGTTCCGGCATCATGCACATGGCCTGTCTCGAAGACGGCGAGCGTGGGGCCCTGATCCGGATGCTTCAGGCGTCGGACGACCCGGCCCAAGCCCTGGCCCATGAGCGAGGCACGCTGGACCGGTGGTTGGAGGCTGCGCGACGTGACGGTTTCTGCATCGAGCCCCAGTCCGGCGCCGAACGCTCGATCAGCGTGCCCCTGTGTGAGAACGGCCGCATCCGCGCGGTGCTGGTGATGATGTTCATGGCGCGCGGCGTGTCGAACGACGCCCTGACCACCCGCTTCGCACCAGAGCTGAAGGCGCTCGCCGCCGAGATTGAGAGTCAGGTGTTTCCAGGCTGATCAGGCCCCGAAGCTGACCTTCACCGACATGGCCAGCGTCCCCTGATGGTCATGGGCCGACAGCTCGGCGCCGGCGCCTTTGGGGTTCCCGCCCAGATGGATCAGCCCGTTAACGAACAGCGGGCTGCGCGCACGGAAGCTCAGATCCGCTACCGTCCGACCGCTTTCACGCCGCGCGAACTCGGCCAGCAGGATCGCCGTCAGCGGGCCGTGGGTGACCCGCTCGGGATAGCCTTCCTCGGTCACCGCATAATCCTTGTCGTAGTGGATGCGATGTCCGTTGAAGGTCAGGGCCGAGAACCGCATCAGCGTGACCGGATCGGGGGTCACTTCGGCGCGCCAGATAGCCTCGGGCGGAGATACGGGGCCGGCGTCGCGCCACGGGGCGGCGACCCCCGCCAGATACACGTAGTCGCGCTCCTCGGTGACACAGTCGGCGCCGTTTTGCCGGAACTGATAGCGAATGGTCACCAGCCACATCCCCTCCGGCCCGGGACGCTTCTCCTCGATGGCGACCACGCTGCGGGTCAGGCTGGCCTCGAAGCCCAGACGCAGCGGCCGATGCACCGTCGTCCGCCCGCCCGCGAACATCCGTCGAGGATGCGGGATCGGCGGCAGGAAGTCGCCCCGCACCGGATGCCCGTCGGGACCGATCTTCTCGTGATCCGGTGTCTCCAGAAAATACAGCCATTGCCATAGGCATGGCAGATCCCCGTCGTCGCCCGGCGACGGCCCCGCCGCCCGCCCCAGCACCGCGCTCAACGCCCGCGCGGGCCACGGATCCAGCCGGGCGGTCGTTTCCACCGGCTGGTTCAGCCAGGCGTCGTATTCACTCATCGTCGTTCCGGTCAGCGGTGGCGTACTGGCGCAGACTAGCCCGCAACCGACCGGTCGGCACAGACACGAGGGCGCAGGGACATGCGGTTCTCTCAAGGTCGCTGGAGGCCAGGGGCGGCTGACGGGCCGATCAGCGAACGCTAAGCTCGACGGCATGATCACCCTGTTCACCAGTCCGACCGGCAATGGCCACCGCGTCTCGATCCTGCTGGAGGAGATGGGCTTGGACTATGAAGTCGTGAAGATCGGTTTCGAGCCCGGCGCGCCGCGTCCGCCCGAGTTCGTCGCCGCCAGCCCCTTCGGCAAGATCCCCGCCATCATCGACCACGACGGCCCCGACGGCGCGCCGGTCATGCTGTGTGAGAGCCTGGCCATCGCCCAGTATCTGGCCGAGAAGACCGGCCGCTTCCTGCCCCGCACCACCGAGGGTCGCGCCAAAGCGGCCGAATGGGGCGCGATCGTCGTCACCGGCTTCGCCTCCCCCTTCGCCGGCATCTTCTTCGCCCGCCGCATCGACGCCGAGGCCCACGCCGGACTGATCAAGAAATACTTCGCCGACCTCGACATCGCCTTCGCGGCGCTGGAGGGGCGGCTGGCGGCCTCGACCTATCTAGCCGGCGACGATTTCAGCTACGCCGACGCTCTGGCCATCCCCATCGTCAATACGGCGAGGATGTTCGAGATCGACCTAGCCCCCTACCCCGCGATCCGCCGCTGGCGTGACGTGGTCCTGGGGCGGCCGGCGGTCCAGGCCGGGTTCGCCGTTCCATGACGATATCTACGCTCCAACTGCGCAGCGTCCTGTTTGTGCCGGGCGACCGGCCCGACCGGTTCGCCAAGGCCCTCGCCTCCGACGCCGATGCGATCTGCATCGATCTGGAGGATGCGGTCGCGCCGGAGGGGAAGGACGCGGCACGCGCCGAGGTCGTCGCCTTTCTGCGGGATCCGTCGGCCGCCGCTCGGGCACGAACGATCGTCCGGCTCAATCCGCTGGGCTCACGCGACGGCCTGAAGGACCTCCTCGCGCTCGGCGAACTGGCCTCCCCGCCGACCCTCATGCTGCCCAAGGTCGAGCATCCGCAAACGATCGCCGACACCCTGTCCGCCCTGTCCAGCCACAACGCGCCATCGATCATCGCCCTGATCGAAACCGCGCGCGGCCTGCGCAACGCGGGGTCCATCGCTGAGGCACCCGACGTCTCTGCCCTCGCACTCGGCCCGGTCGATCTCGCCGCCGAGCTGGGCGCCCGGTTCGACGAGACCGCCCTGAACAGCCTGCGTCTGTCCCTCAAGCTCGCCGCGACGGAGGCGGGCGTCGCGCTTCTCGACGGTCCGACCCTCGATCTCGACGACAGCGAAGCCCTGAGCCGGTCAGCCGAGGCCGCCGCCGCCCTCGGCCTCGACGGCAAGTTGGCGATCCATCCGAACCAGATCGCCGCCATCAACGCGGCCTTCACCCCGACGCCAAAGGCCGTCGCCTGGTCCCGCCGGGTCATCGACGCCGCTCAGGGTCAGGCTGGCGTCTTCCGGCTGGACGGCAGGATGATCGACAAGCCGGTCATCGACGCCGCCCGCAGACTCCTCTTCCGCGCCGGCGCCGCCTGACCTCAGGGCGCGCGAGAGACGAAGCTCTCCGCAGCGTTCACATCACCCCACCCGCGATAGACCGCCCGGTTGGGATAGGCGAAATGCGGGCGGCTGAAGCGGATCTGCTCGGGCGTGAACTGACCGACATCCATGCCCATCCAGTCCACGTCGGCGGCGTTCACCGGGTTGACGCCCGTCAGCCGGTCCGGAGCCTCGCCCCGCTCGACCCACGCCTCCAGCGCCTCCAAGTAATCGACGCCGTAAGCCCCCTCTCCGCCGTTGCAGTGGAGCGCGCCCGGCATCATGAACAGGCGGGCGAAGGCCGTCGTCGCGGCCGGTCCGCCCATCGTCCGGGTCATGGTCTCATAGTAGTCGACGACGTTCAGCGGCACGACCGACTGGTCGGCCCACCCCTGGGCGATGATCAGCTTGCCGCCCGAGGCCTGGAAGCCGCGCAGGTCGGGGTTGGAGCCAGAATAGATCGCCTCCATCAGCCCGGTGCGTTGCGGATCGCGGTCGAAGTCGAAATCGTCGGCGGTCCAGCTCGGCCCCGGATCGGGCGAGAAGCTCATGTATCGCCACAGCTCGGTCTGCATCCGACCATAGCTGGCGGGCACCCCGTCCTTGGCCACATAGGCCCCGATCCAGGCCAGTTCCGACCCCGGCTGAGCGCCGCCGGTATACAGCGCCCGCCCGCTCGAATCGCGCGGTCCGTCGTAGATCTTCCGCGTCGCCTCGACCTGAGCGGCGGTCAGGCACTCCGGCCCGGCCGCGTCCTCGCAGGCGATCACCGCCGGATCGAACCGGCACAGACGCGGATCCCCAATGAGCCCGTCCTTCAACCCGTCGGTCATGTCACAGGCCTCGACCGCCGCGCGGTGCAGCGCCGGGATCACGGCTTGGGTCAGGATCTCGTTCCCGGCCGCGTCCCGATTGGCCATGACCGACCACAGCAGCTGGATGCCCGCCCCGGTCTCGTTGATCACCGGAGCAACGGCGACGATGCCGTCGAAGTCGTCAGGAAACCGCTGGGCCTCCACCATCGCCTGACGCCCGCCGGTCGAGCAGCCCATGAAGTAGGAATAGCGCGGTCCGGTCTCATAGAAGGCCTCAGTGATCGCCTTGCCCGCCAAGGTCGAGACGTGCGTCGCCCGATACCCGAAATCGATCTCGGCCTGCGTATTGTTGTAGGCCCAGGCCCCGTCGACCAGCGTCGACTTATGGCCCATGTCGGTCTGGATACAGGCATAGCCATCGACCAGATGCCGGCTGCAGGCGAACTCCGTCGCCACGATCCCGCAGAAGCCGCCGCACCCGCGCGCGATGACTTTGCCGTTCCAGTTATCGGCCGGCAGCCACATCCCGAACCCGACGTTGGGCGCGACATAGCCCTCGATATCGCAATAGGCGGGCCGCACTTCCGTCGCCGCCACATAGGTCGCCTTGGTCACATAGGTCGGGGCGTCGAGCGTCGCCGCGAACCCGTCGCCCGCCAGAGCGCGACATCGTTCCGGCGCGTCCGCCCGCGCGATCCCGGGGACCGCGAACGCCATGACCATCAACCCGGCCAGCACGACGACGAGACGCGAAAGGGTCATGACCAAACTCCAGCTACCCGGCCAAGCTATCCGGCCCGCCGCCCGTCTGGAATGACATAAACTCGCAGTCCCATGCCCGCCGCGTCGTGGCGCCGCCCCGCGTGTCGCCCTGGTCTATCCCTATGATTATTTCGCGATACCCGCTCTTGCACGGTCTCGCTTAGCTGCGGTCAGCCGTCGAGCGTGACCGTCGGTTCTGTAATCGGGGGCGGGCGTGAGCGACTGGGTGAAGACGGAGAACCGCGCCGGGATCGGTCGCGTGACCTGCGGCTGGAAACGGCCTGAGCTGTCGCTGGATCTGGTGCGGCCCTACTGGCGCGACGCCCACAGCCCGTCGATCGCCCGCCGCGCCGGCATCTACGAATACCGCCACTACCCACTCGACCCCGTCCGCACCGACCTGTTCGCGCCCGTCGCCGGCATCGAATATCAAGCCGTGGCCGACCAGCAGCTGATGTGGCTGTCCGACGTCCGCTATGCCGATCAGGCCGGGCTCGACGCGTTCGGCGTGTCGCCCCCGCCCGAGGTCCGTGCCCGCATCCTCGGCGATATCGAGATGATCGTCGATAAGAGCACCACCTATCTGGTCCTGGGCGACAAGGGCCGCACCCTGATCGACACCAGTGGTGATCCCGCGCCTCAGGGCCCAGCCGCCGCGCCCACCTTTGCCGTCTTCCTGCGCCAGCGCGGCGAACAGACCGCCTTCCGTGACGCCGTCACCGCCGTCGCCGAACACTGGGCCAGGACGCCCGGCGTCATCCGCGTCCGGCTGAACCTGTTCGAAGTCCCCGACATGGAGGCCGAACGCAAGGCCGGCTATCCGGTCAAGACCCACCCGGTCGAGATGCAGTACCACGCCTGGATCGATCTGGTCGTCGCCGACGAGGCGGTGGCCGAAACCCTGCTGGCCGGCGACGTCGGCACGGCTTTGGCGGCCGAGGTCACGACGCTGCACGCCTACCCCGCCCCGGCCGTCTACACCTTCAACCACGGCGGCCGCCCCACCCTGTCGGGCCTGCGCGGCTATCCCGCCGTCGCCGTTATCCGCTCCCTGAACGCCACCCACCAGACCGAGGTCGATCTGCTGGAGTGGATGTACGGGCCGGTCGCCGAAGGCGGGCCGACGACGTGAGCATGACGGTCTCCGAACGCCTGACAGCCTTCGCCCGGAAACAGTGGACGGACGGCCCGCCCGCCACCGCCCTGCACGAGGCCAAACGCCTGCTGATCAACCAGCTGAAGGCCTCCGTCGGCGCCACCGGGTCCGACGCCGTCCGCATCCTTCACGACTGGTCCAGGAAGACCGGGTCCGGCGGTAACGCCTCCGTGCTGTGGTTCGGCGGTCGGCTGGCGCCCGAACAGGCCTGTATGGTCAATGCCGCCCTGTTCGAGGTGCTGGACTTCAACGAGACCCATATCCCGACCTTCCACCACGCGGTCTCGGGCGTCCTGCCCGCCGTGCTGGCCGAGGCGGAGACCGACGGCAACAGCGGCGCCGAGGTGCTGGCCGCGCTCGCCATCGGCATCGAGGTCGAGCTGGCCTGCGCCGTCATCCTGATGCCGACCGGCTATTTCCGGGGCTTCGTTCCCGGCGGGATCACCGGCGCCATCGGCGGAGCCGTCGCCTGTTCGCTGCTGGCCGGTCACGACGACGTCCAGATCCGCAACGCCCTGGGTCTGGCGATGAACTCCGGCCTCGGCTTCTACCAGTCGGCGGGCAGCATGGCCCTGCCCTACATCATGGGGATGACCGCCCGGAACGGCCTGACGGCGTCGCATATGGCCGGTCTCGGCCTCGACGCCCCCGCCGCCGCCTTCGAGGGCGACAAGGGGATGCTCAGTTCCTATTCCGACGAACCTGCCGACAAGATCGCCGGCGTCTTGGACACCCTCGGCGACGCCTGGCGCATCATGAACCAGAGCTACAAGACCGTCCCGACTGAGACCATCACCCACGGCCCGATCGAATGCGTGCTGGCCCTGCGCGCCCGCTCGAACGGCCGCACACCCGAGCGGATGCGGTTCGCCGTCGCCCCCATCGTGGTCAAGATCGCCGACGAACGGGCCGAGCGGTTCGGCGCCCCCTCCAGCGATCTGGAGGCCAGGTTCGACCTGCGTCACTGCACCGCCGCCGCCTGGACGCGCGGCCGGTTCACCCTCGCCGAGATGACCGAGACGGCCTTCACAGACCCGGCCATCCTGGATCTTCGCGCTCGCACCGACCTGATCGGCGACGCGGCGCAAGAGACGTTCAACGGCGCGGGTCTGGAGATCGTCTATACCGACGGCTCGACCGACCGAATCTTCATCCCCGCCTTCCGCGGCACGCCCGGCAATCCGATGACGGACCACGAGCTGTCGGCCGTCTTCCGCCAGTCCGCCGACGGCGTGATGTCCCCGGCCCGGATCGACGCCCTGCTGGAGGCCGCCTGGTCTCTGGAGACCGCGCCGGACGTCTCGACCCTGATGACCTTGGCCACCCTGGACTGAACCGGAGCGCCCCATGCCCCTCGTCGACCTGCCGACCGGCGAAACCATCTGGTACAAATCGACCGGGTCCGGGCCGCTGTTGCTGCACATCCACGGCTCGGCCTTCGGGCACCGAAATTTCGAGAAGATGACGCCGCTGATGGCGGAAAACTTTACCGTCATCGACGTCGACCTGCCCGGCTATGGCGAGAGCAAGGGCCTGCCCCAGTCCAGCATGGAGGGGATCGCCGATCAGGTGTTCGGCTTCATCGAGGCCTCGGGCTTCGGCCGGATGCACCTGCACGGCACGTCGTTCGGCGCCATGATCGGACTGACGCTCGCCGCCACCCACCCCGAGGTCATCGACCGGCTGGCGCTTAGCTGTTTCCTCGCCCGCTACGACAATGCGGCGCGCGAGATGCGGGCGACCTGGAAACGGGCGGCGCGCGACAGCGGCATGGAGGCGGTCGCCGACCTGACCTCCGTCGCCGGTTTCGCCCGCAGCTTCTACGACCGCCCCGAAGCCCCCGCCCAGTTGGCCTCCATGCGCGCCGCCTTCTCGAAGAACACGCCGGAGGCGATGATCGCCGGCACCGAGACGATCGAGCGCACCGACCTCAGCCCCTATGTCGATCGGGTCAAGACCCCGACCCTGCTGCTGGCCGGCGCCGAGGACGCGATGACGCCCTTCCACACCGCCGACAGCGGCTATGGCCTGTCCCGCATCGCCGAAACCCTGCCGGGCGCCGAGCTGATCGTCCTGCCGGACTGCGGCCACTACCTTGTGATCGAACAGCCCGAGGCGGCGGCCGCGGCCGTCACCGAGTTTCTGCTCCGATAAGCCCGCCGAGCATCGCGGCCGCCGCCAGCACGCGGCGGTCGGCGAAACGCGGCCCGGCGACGGTCAGCCCCACCGGCCGCCCGTTGGGTCCCGTCAGCCCCGGCACGTTCACGCACGGCGTATGGATCAGCGACCACAGGGCGTTGAAGACATAGGAACCCGTCGAGGCCAGCCCCTCCGGCGCCTCGCCCGTCACGCTCGGCGTCAGCACCGCATCGAATGGGGCGGCGATCTCGTCGAAGGCCATGCGCATCGCCGCCGTCCGGTCGTAGGCGTCACGCAGATCGACCCGGCTGATTCCGTCGGCGTTCTCGACATAGCCGACCAGATTGGGATGCAGCGTCTCGCCATGCAGCCGATATTCGGCGAGGAATGATGCCCGCGCTTCGCCCTTCATGACAGTGGCCTGCACGGCGATCGCGTCGTCAAACATCGCGGGCAGCGTCAGCTCGACGACCTCCGCGCCCGCCGCCTTCAGCCGCCGGATCGCCTCTTCCAGCGCCTCGCGCGTCGCCGGCTCGGCCTGATTCCAGACGGCCGTCCGGGACACCGCGATCCGCGCCGCGCCCGGCGAGAGCACGCCGACCTCTCCCCCCGGTTCGGAGTCCAGCACGTCGTACAACAGCCCAAGATCCTGCGCCGACCGCGCGAACCAGCCGATCGTGTCCAGGCTGGTTGCGAATGTCTTGGCCCCCTCGCGGCTGACCAGTCCCCAGGTCGGTTTGACCCCGTAGATCCCGCAATAAGCCGCAGGCCGGATGATCGATCCGCCCGTCTGCGTTCCCAGCGCCAGCGGCACATGAAAGTCCGCCACCGCCGCCGCCGACCCGCTGGACGATCCGCCCGGCGTGCAGCGCAGGTCCGCCGGATTGCGCGTCGGCGCCGGCCGTCCGGTCGCCGCGAACTCCACCGTCGCGGTCTTGCCCAGGATCACCGCCCCGGCCGCTCGCAACAGCGCTACGCACGGCGCGTCCGGCGTCGGATCGGGCTCGTCATAGAGCGCCGAGTTGTGCCGCGTCGGCATGTCCCGCGTCTGGATCACATCCTTGATCCCGATCGGCAGGCCGTGCAGCGGGCGGCGTGTCAGGCCGACGTCCAGTACCTCCGCAGCCCGCCGCCCCGTCCCGTCGGCGATATGGGCCCAGGCGTGAACCTCCGGCTCCCGCACCGCGATCCGGTCCAGACAGGCGGCGGTCAGGGCGCTTGCAGTCAACGACCCGGTCTCGATGCGCGCAAGAGCGTCGGTCGCGGTCAGGCGTGTCGGATCATCCATGGCTAGATCAGCCCGTCTCGACGCGCCGCCGCCGTCAGCGCGTCTCGGAAATCCGGATGCGCCAGACCGATCAGCGCCCTCGCCCGTGCGTCGATGCTCTGACCCTTCAGGTCGACCCAGCCGAACTCGGTGACCACGATATGGGTGTCGTTGCGCGGCGTCGTCACCGGCCCGTCGAGGCGTGGCACGATCCGCGACACCGTCCCCTTGGCCGCCGTCGAATGGCAGGCGATGATCGACCGCCCGCCGGCCGAGCCATAGGCGCCGCGTACGAAATCCAGCTGTCCGCCCGAGGCCGTGAACTGGCGGCCGCCCAAGTGTTCGGAGCAGCAGGCGCCGTTAAGATCGACCTGCAGCGTCGCATTGACCGATATCATCTTCGCATTGGCGGCGATGACGCTGACATCGTTCACATAGCTGACCGGGTGGCCCTCGATGTCCGGGTTCTCGTGCAGGAATTCGTACAGCGCCCGGTCGCCCATCGAGAATGAGAACACCGTCTTGCCGAGATGCAGCGTCTTCCGGCTGTTATCGACCACGCCGTCCCGCATCAACTGGACCAGCCCCGGCGTCAGCATCTCGGTGTGGATGCCCAGATGCCGGTGATGCTTCAGCGCGGCGCAGACGGCATTGGGCAGGGCCCCGATCCCCATCTGCAGGGTCGCGCCCTCCTCGACCAGACCGGCGATGATCGCCCCGATCGCCTCGTCCTGCGGCGTCGCCGGGGCCTTGCCGGCCCCCAGCAGCGGGGCGGTATGCTCAACGACGGCAGTGACGGTCGAGACATGGACGGTGCTGTCGCCAAACACGCGCGGCATGTTGGGATTGACCTCCAGGATCACCCGCTTGGCCACCTTCGACAGCGGCTGGGCATAGTCGATATTGGTGCCGAAGCTGAAGAACCCGTCCGCGTCCATCGGCGAGACGGTGGTGATCAGGGTGTCGACGCCGATCTCGTCGCACAGCACGCGCGGCGCCTGCTGAAAGCCGGTCGGCACGAACCAGACCCCGCGCCGTCCCTCCGCCTCGCCCCGCAACTCCAGCGCCCGCTCGATCGGTCCGTGGAACAGGCTGTAGGGGCGGATGCGATCGGTGAGCTCATACCGCAGCACCGTCTCACCCGCGATCGCGGTGGACAGCAGATAGTAGAGGTTCACATGCGCGATCCCGCCCGCCTCGGCTCGACCGGCCAGCGCCTTCAGCACGGCGGGCGGCTGGGCGATGCCCAGCCCCATGGCGACCCGGGCCCCCGACGGAATCAGGGCCACGGCCGCGTCGGCGCTCATCAGCCGCGCCTCGTACTCCTGCCGATGATCGCTCAAGCCATCCCCTTCACGCGTTGTCGGATGCAGCCTGTGCCCGCGCGGCCTCGCCCGCAACCGCATGAACCGTCAGGCCTATGAGAAATCGGCATAGGCGGCCGCACCGCCGGGTCTATGCCACCCCGGACGGCGGGGTTAGGCATCCCCATGCCTCTGGATGGAACAACCATGACGAACGCGGCCAGTCTCGGCGAAGACGAACTGGAACAGTTGCGCGGGGCCGTCCGCGCCCTGTGCGCGGGCTTCCCCGGTGAATACTGGCGCACGCTGGACCGCGAGCGCGCCTATCCCACTGACTTCGTCGCCGCGATGACCGAGGCTGGCCATCTGGGCGTCCTGGTCCCCGAGGAGTACGGCGGCAGCGGCCTGGGCATCTCGGTCGCCGCGACCATCCTGGAGGAGGTCCACGCCTGCGGGGCCAACGCCGCCGCCCTGCACGCCCAGATGTACACCATGGGCACCCTGCTCCGGCACGGCTCGCCCGAGCAGAAGGCGCAGTGGCTGCCCCGGATCGCCAGCGGCGAACTGCGGCTTCAGGCCTTCGGCGTCACCGAACCCACCGCCGGCACCGACACGACCAGCATCGCGACCACCGCGACCCGCGTCGGCGACCGCTACGTCATCAACGGCCAGAAGGTCTGGACCAGCCGGGCCGAACACTCCGACCTGATGATCCTGCTGGCCCGCACCACGCCCAAGGATCATGTGACGAAAAAGACCGAGGGCCTGTCGGTCTTCATCGTCGACATGCGCGAGGCGGTCGGCAACGGCCTGACCATTAAACCGATCCGCACCATGTTCAACCACGCCACCACCGAGACCTTTTTCGACAATCTGGAAATCCCCGCCGACGCCCTGATCGGCGAAGAGGGCAAGGGCTTCCGCTACATCCTGGACGGCATGAACGCCGAGCGCATCCTGATCGCGGCGGAGTGCGTCGGCGACGCCCGCTGGTTCACCGAACGCTCGGTCGCCTATGCCAACGAGCGCAAGGTCTTCGGCCGTCCGATCGGCCAGAACCAGGGCGTCTCCTTCCCCATCGCCCGCGCCCACGCCCAGGCCCGCGCCGCCAAGCTGATGACCTATCAGGCCGCCGCCCTGTACGACGCCAAGAAGCCCTGTGCCGAGGAAGCCAACACCGCCAAACTGCTGGCGTCCGAGGCCTCCTGGGCCGCCGGCGACACCTGCGTCCAGACCCACGGCGGCTATGGTTTCGCCGAGGAATACGACGTCGAACGCAAGTTCCGCGAGACGCGCCTGTATCAGGTCGCCCCCATCTCCACGAACCTGATCCTGTCCTATATCGCCGAGCACGTCCTCGGCCTGCCCCGGTCCTACTGAGCCGTGCCGGGTCCGCTGGAGGGCGTCCTGGTCGTCGCCCTGGAACAGGCGGTCGCCGCACCCTACTGCACCTCGCGCCTCGCCGACGCCGGTGCCCGGGTCATCAAGATCGAGCGGGCCGAGGGCGATTTCGCGCGCGGCTACGACCGGGCGGCGGAGGGCACCTCGTCCTATTTCGCCTGGCTGAACCGGGGCAAGGAATCGCTCGTCCTCGACGTGAAATCGCCCGCTGATCGCGCCCTGCTCGACGCCCTGCTGGCCCGCGCCGACGTCTTCGTCCAGAACCTCGCGCCCGGCGCCGTCGACCGGCTGGGCCTGTCCGCCGAGACCCTGCGCGCCACCCGGCCCGAGATGATCACCTGCGACATCTCCAGCTACGGCGCCGACGGCCCCTATGCCGAGCGCAAGGGCTACGACCTGCTGCTGCAGGCCGAGACCGGGCTCGTCTCCATCACCGGAACGCCGGAGGGCGCGGGCCGGGTCGGGGTCTCGGTCTGCGACATCGCCACCGGCATGTCGGCCTGCCAGGGCATCCTCGAAGCCCTGATCGCGCGCGGCCGGACCGGTCTCGGCCAGAGCCTGAAGGTCTCCTTGTTCGACGCCGTCGCCGACTGGATGACCGTCCCCCTGCTCCAGGCCGAGGCCTCCGGCCGCAATCCCGACCGGCTGGGCCTGCACCACGTCTCCATCGCCCCCTACGGTGCCTATGCCTGCGCCGACGGGTTCGAATTGCTGGTCTCGATCCAGAACGAGCGGGAATGGGCTGGCTTCTGCGCCGACGTGCTCGACCAGCCGGCCCTCGCCGCCGACCCGCGCTTCATCGACAACTCGGCCCGCGTCGCCAACCGGCCTGCGCTCGACGCCATCGTGGTGGAGGCCTTCGTCCGGCATCCTCGCGCCGCCCTGATCCAGATTCTCGACCAAGCGAAGATCGCCTTCGGGGCGGTAAACTCGGTGCTTGAACTGGCCGACCACCCCCACCTGCGCCGCGCCTCGGTCGCCACGCCCGGCGGCTCGGTCGAGATCGTCGCCCCGCCGGTGATCAGCCCCGACCGCCCCTTCCGCCCCGGTGCCGTGCCCGCCGTGGGCCAGCACACCGAGACGATCCGCGCCGAGTTCCTTGGCGGCTAAGCTCTACTTCGCCCACCGTTTCTCGAACGCCCAGACGTCCTCGAACCCGATCAGGCCGCAGAATTCCTTGAAGTCGAACAGGCTGTCCGGATCGTATTCGCCCGTGGCCTTCAGCGACTGCAGCCCCTGACGCATCGCCGCCGCAGCAACCAGACTGGTCATCGACGGATAGATGGCGAAGGCATAGCCGATGTCCTCCAGCACCTTGGCCGACAGGATCGGCGTCAGGCCCCCGTCCGCCATGTTCGCCATCATCGGCTTGTCGAAGGCGGCGCAGGCGGTCCGCATCTCCTCTTCCGAGGTCAGCGCCTCCGGGAACAGGATGTCGGCCCCCGCCTCGGCATAGGCCTCCAGCCGCCGCAGCGATCCGTCCAGCCCCTCGCTCTGGCGCGCGTCGGTGCGGGCGATGATCAGCATCTCATCCCGCGCCTCGACCGCGACCTTGATCTTCTCGACCATGTCCTCGATCGGGATCAGCCGCTTGTAGGGGGTGTGACCGCACTTCTTGGGGAACTCCTGGTCTTCGAGCTGGATCACCGAGACGCCCGCCGCCTCGTATCCCTTGACCGTGTGGTGCACGTTCAACAGGCCGCCATAGCCGGTGTCCCCGTCGGCGATGACGGCGGCGTTGGAGGTCCGCACCAGGGTCGACATCCGGTCCACCATCTGGGTGTAGGTGGCGATGCCGGCGTCCGGCAGGCCCAGCGACGACGCCGTCAGCCAGTAGCCCGAGCCATAGACGACATCGAACCCGACCTGGTTGGCGACGGCGGTCGAGATCATGTCCTGCAGGCCCGGCGCGACGAAGAACTCCCTGGCCTTTAGCTTCTGCTTGATGATGGGGTTGGCCATGTCAGTCTCCTTGGTAAAGCCAGGGCGTGGCCGCGCGGCCCCGCCCCTCATAGGCATCGATCGCAGCGGCGCTGCTGTTGTTGATGATGTCGATCTCGTCCCAGCCGTTCAGCAGCGCCTCGCGCCGCCAGCCTTCGGTCTCGAACCGGATCGGCGGGCCGTTGGGGCTGGTCAGCACGCCTGCGGACAGATCGACGGTGAAGCTGAGACCGGCCTTCGCATCGACCATCAGCAGAGCCAGATCGGCTGTCGAAACGGTGACCGGCAGCATGCCGTTCTTGAAACAGTTGGCGTGGAAGATTTCGCCGAAGCTGGTGGCGATCACGACGCGGATACCGGCGTCCCGCAGCGCCCAGCAGGCCTGCTCCCGGCTGGACCCGCAGCCGAAATTATCGCCGGTGACCAAGATCGAGGCATCCCGGAAACGACACTGGTTCAGCACGAACGCCGGGTCAGGCTCACCCCCCGCGAGGGTGCGCCATTCGTAGAAGGCATAAGCCCCCAACCCCTTCTTCTCGGTGATCAGCAGGAACCGCGCCGGAAAGATGATGTCGGTGTCGATGTTCGCGGCCGGCAGGGCGGCGGCGATCCCGGTCAGGCGCTCGAACCGCTCCATCAGCCCAGCTCACGAACATCGACGATCCGCCCGGCCAGCGCGGCGGCGGCGGCCATGGCCGGGCTCATCAGATGGGTCCGGGCCCCGATCCCCTGACGCCCCTCGAAATTGCGGTTGGAGGTCGAGGCGCAACGCTTGCCCGGATCCAGTCGGTCGTCGTTCATGGCGACGCACAGCGAACACCCCGGCTCACGCCATTCGAACCCGGCGTCCAGGAAGACGCGGTCCAGCCCCTCGGCCTCGGCCTGACGTTTCACCGCCCCCGAACCCGGCACGACGATGGCGGTCGTCGTCGCCGCCACATGGCCATGACGCGCGACCTCGGCGGCGGCCCGCAAATCCTCGATCCGGCCGTTGGTGCACGAGCCGATGAAGACATTGTCGATCGGCAGGCCGGCCAGCCTCTGCCCCGGTTCCAGGCCCATGTAGCGAAGCGCCCCCTCGATCTTGGCGCGGTCGGCCTCCGATCCGGCGTCGGCGAGGTCGGGCGTGGCCTCGGTCACCGGCGCGGACTGATCCGGGCTGGTGCCCCAGGTGACCCGAGGGGCCACCTCGGCGGCGTCGATCGTCAGCGTCCGGTCGAACACCGCATCGTCATCGCTGGACAGCAGCCGCCACGACGCCATCGCCGTGTCCCAAGTGTCGCCCGTCGGGGCCATCGGTCGGCCCGCGACATAGGCGAAGGTCGTCTCGTCCGGTGCGATCAGGCCTATCCGCGCCCCGGCCTCGATCGACATGTTGCACAGGGTCATCCGACCCTCCATCGACAGGGCCGAGACCGCCGTGCCGACATATTCGATCGCGTGGCCAACCCCGCCCTTGGCCCCCAGGGCGGCGATGACGAACAGGGCCAGATCCTTGGCGGTGACGCCCCGACCGAGCGCCCCGTCGATCTGCACCCGCATCGTCTTCGCCCGCGTCTGCCGCAGGCACTGGGTCGCCAGAACGCATTCGATCTCGCTGGCCCCGATGCCGAAGGCCAAAGCTCCAAAGGCTCCGTGCGTCGAGGTGTGGCTGTCGCCGCAAACCAGGGTCAGACCCGGCAGGGTAAAGCCGAGTTCCGGACCGATCACATGGACGATGCCCTGGTCGCGATGGTTCAGACCCAGGTGGCGAATGCCGTACTCGGCCGCGTTCGCCGCCAGCAGCGCGACCTGATCCCGCGCCTGCGGGTCGGTGATCGGTCGGTCGCGATGGCGCGTCGGCACGGCATGGTCGGCGACCGCGAGATGGGTCTCGGGCCTACGCACGGGCCGGCCGGTGGCGCGCAGGCCCGCGAAGGCCTGGGGGCTGGACACCTCGTGGATCAGGGATCGGTCGATGTAGAGCAGGCTGACGCCGTCGCCGTAATCCTCGACCGTGTGCGCGTCCCACAGTTTTTCGTACAGGGTCAGGCCGGGCATCAGTCGGAGCCCTCGGCCCGGACATGCTCGACCACCTGAGCCAGGATCGTCGCGCAATCGGGGCCCTGGACATAGGCCCGGAACAGCCGGTCCAGCCGGGCCACATCCGGCGTCTCCGAGGCCGCGCGACGGGTGACGACCCCGGCACCGGGCGGAACGTCGTACAGCGCCAGATCCCTGAGCTGGAACCAGGCCGACGTCAGGTGCGATCCATCCCAGGCGGCCGCCATCGGCGTCAGCAGCGGCGCATCCGGTAAGGTCCCCGTACCGCTCAGCCAGGCGGGCGGATCGATCCGCTCAGCCTTGATCGACAGGCCTAGCCGTTGGAGCAACAGGTCCGCAATGACCGCCCCTGCCCCCTCCCCCGCCGCACTGTCCGGGATCAGCCCCAGCCGCGACAGAGCCTCGGCCAAGACGTCGATCACCGCCGCAAGATCGGCATCCCGCCCCGTCAGCGGATCGGACCCGCCGCAGCCCGGCGGGCTCAGCAGGATCAGGCGCGCGTCCGGATGGGCCAAGGTCTCGGCAGCGATCAGGGCTTCGGGATCACCTGGCAGTCCAGGGACCAGCAGCCGGAGCGGTCCATCAACCGGGCCCGCCAGGCGAGCATGCAGCCAGCCCTCGCCGACCGCAACCAACGACGCGCCCTCCGTGGCCTCGGAACGGAGAGACACCGCGTCGGGCCGATCGCCACGATCGAAACCGGTCAGCAGGGCCGCCTGCCACTCGCCCAGCCCCTCGCCCAAAGCCGCGATCTCCCACTGCGGACCGGGCGTCAGCCGCTCAAGATGGTCGGCGATCAAGTCTCCCGACCGGGCGATCACCCGGGTCGGCACCGTCAGGTTCGCGATGACGTCATTCGGTTGAAACGACGCGGCGCGGATATAGGCCTTGGTGTAGTGGGCCCCGGCCTGCAGGAACCCGATCGCGCTGCGCTGGACCGGTGCGACGTCGCCGGGGTCGCTAGCCAGACGCCGCGCCTGCGTCCGCTCATGCCACGGAAACCAGGTGAACAGGTCCCGGCACCGCGACCACAGCCCCATCACATGGCGACCGTCCCAATGCGGCTCATAGGGCGCCAGATAGTCGCGCTGGAACGACGCGACCTCGTCCCCGGTAAAGGCCGACAGCCCGTCGAGCACCAGCGCCGTCACCCGGTCGGGCTCGCGCAGGGCGAAGGCCGTGGCCAGGGCCGCACCCGTGTGGGCTCCGTAAAGCGCGACCCGATCGACCCCGAGAGCGTCCAGCAGGCCCGCGATGACATCCAGAAAGTCATCCAGGCTCGGCGCATCCTCCGGCAGCGGATCGGACAGGCCATAGCCGGGCGTGTCGGGCGCGATCACGCGATAGCTCCCGGCCAGAGCCTCGATCACCGGCAGCATCGACAGCGACGACCGGGGCGACTCGTGCAGTGCCAGGACCAGCGGCCCGCTTCCGGCCGCACGATAGTGAACGTCGCCGTGGGCCAGCCGGATGAATCCACGCTCGATCGGGATCGCTGCGGGATGTCTCGGCTTCAGCAAGGCGGCGTCCTGGTCAAGGCGTTGCGGGCGCCCCGTGGGGGACGCCCGCAAGCCGTACGATGGTCAACGGAAGCGTATCAGTAGACGTAGCCGAGTTTCAGCCCGAAGGTCCGGCCCTGCGGCAGATACAGGGTGTAGTTCGCGTTGAAGTCGTTCAGTCGCGAGTTATACGACGCGGTCTCCGGCGTATGGTCATCCGTCAGGTTGTCGACGAAAGCCGTCAGCGTGTAGTTGCCGTACTCGACACCCGCGCGTGCGTTGATCTGATAACGCGGGCCGAAATAATTGTAGTTGTTCGGCAAAGAGTACTGCTTCGACTCGTAGCGGAACTCGCTGCGAGCGAACCAGTCCCACCCGCCCGAGAGCGAGCCGTTCAGTGACACGCCGGTGCTGACCTGCAGCTTGCTGGTCCGGGGAACCTGCAGCCCGTCCAGCGATATCGCGGCGCGGGGGCCGGCCGGCGCCTGGATGGTGGTAAGCCGCGGTGCGCAGGTCGGGATGAGGGCACAGGGTCCAGTGCCGAAGTCGAAGGCGTCGTCGTTGAACTTCGGATCCGAGTAGCCGATGCCCAGGTTCAGACGAACGCCCTCCAGCGGCAAAGCGACCGCTTCGAATTCGAAGCCGTTGCTGGTCGTGCTGCCGAAGTTCTTGGTGACCAGCCCGGGGGTGACCGTGTTGGCCGATGGTCCCGAGATCTGGATGCCCTGGGTTTCGATATGGAAGATCGCCGCGTTCAGTTGCAGCCGGTTCTCGAACAGGGAGGTCTTCAGGCCCACCTCGAAGGTGTCGTTGGTTTCGGGATCGAACGACAGGTCGTCCGGAACCGTCGCCCGGCCGTTGAACCCGCCGCCCTTGGTGCCGTCGGCCACGCTGGCGTAGCCCATGATGCCGGGCGTGAACTGGTATTTGGCGGTCAGGCGGAAGTTCGAGAACTCGAACGAGCCCGAGGGATTGCCGGTCGTGCTGCCCGGACCGCCGAAGGGATAGATCGGCTGGACGTTCGGCCCCGAGGCCGCCGCACAGGTCGCCGTCGCAGCTCCCGTGGCTGTCGCGGGACAGGATGTGCTCCGGACGATCAGAAGCGATTTCTCCTGCTCGGTGTAGCGCGCTTCACCCGACACGGTCAGCTGCGACGTGACGTCGTAATCCAGGCCCACGAAGGCGGACTTCTGCGTCTCGGTGATGAAGTTTTCCGTGTACGAGCCCGGCGCGAAACGACCGTCTGCCGTCAGATATTGCCGTCCCGTCGCGGACAGCAGGGTCCGTCCGGCGGGAATGTTGCGTCCATCCACGCCGATGATGGTCGTGTTGGTGACCTCGGAGTCGAAGTAGAAGCCGCCGACCGCCCAACGGAAGGGCTGATCCTGATTGGACGCGAACCGCAGTTCGTGGCTGCTGTCCTGGTTGTTGCCGTCAGAACCGAACGTCTCTTGCAGATTGACGAACTGAGCCGGGTTGCCGGGCGCGAGAGGCGTCAGCTCGAAACGGATCCCGTCACGCAGGCCGAGGAAATCGTTCAGGCGTTGCTGGGTGATGTCGTTGTAGCCGTAGATGTAGGAGAGATTGCCGAAGCCGAAATCGTAGTCGACGTGAACGCTGGTGTTCAGGACTTCGCGCTGGTTGCCGGAGACGCCGGCGCTGCTGGCCAGGGCCGGCACTTCGACGGGTTGCGCATCCGGCTCCAGTCGACCGCAGTACTGGGTAAAGACGTTCGGCACGATGGCCGTGGCGGCGGTGCGCGCACCGCAGTTGCCGACATTGTAACCTAGGGCGGATTGGGCAAAGAAGTCGTCGCCGTAATAGGCCGCGGCCGTGATGCTCAGACGCTCGGTCGGCGTGAAGGATACGACCCCTTGAATGTCCTTCTTCTCGAATCCGCCGGCGGTTTGGCCCGTGATATTGTCCGTGTAGCTCCCGTCGAAGGTGTCGTACCCGGCGGCGAGACGCGCGGCGAGAATGCCCGGAACGACCGGACCGCTGATCGAGCCGACCAGAGTCTGCATACCATCGTTGCCGAGCGTGCCTTCGGCCCGTGCCCTGAATTCCTCGTTCGGGATCGCGCTCACATAGTTGATCGCGCCGGCAAAGGCGTTGCGGCCATAGAGCGCGCTGACGGGGCCCTTGATGACCTCGATCCGCGCGATATCGATCAGCGCCAGGTTGGTGGCCGACGCGTTTTGCAAATAGACGCCGTCAAGGAAGACGGACACGTTGGCGTCACCGGCGCCGCCGTTCAGGTTGGTCAGCCCGCGGATCACGGGCGAGACGCCAAACTCGGAGCCACCGCTGTTGATGGTGAGACCCGGCGTCAGATACGACAGATCGCGCAGGGTCTGAACACCGGCGTCTTCCAGCGCCTCGGAACTGAACGACGTGATCGCGAGCGGAACATCCTGGAGGCGCTCTTCACGTTTGCGCGCCGTGACCACCACTTCTTCAAGCGACGTCGCCTGCTGGTCTTGATCCGACGCCGCGGCTGACTGCGCAAAAGCCGTAGCACCCCAGCCCAGACCCCCCAATATTGTTGCTGCGAACAATAAGCTGCGAGTTTTCGCGCCGCTCTTCTTGATTGTCATCAGATGTTCCCCCTGTTCCCAACAGTTCCCGAGGATGGTCAGTCGGGGGGTCATAAGTGTCAATATGCGGGGATATGAGTTTATGATACAGCTATGTGCATGACAGGTCCGCCGACGGGCAGCGGTCGCACTCGAAACCGGATCGGCTTGGATATTCGCGTTATTTCAGAGGCTTGGCGTCTCACGAAGGCTGTGTTGTCTTCAGAAGCGACCGGCCTGAAAAAGTCCCGGCCACAAGGCCACGCTTGATTGCCCGTCATTGTGACACCATTGCTTCACTTGGCATTGTCATCGACGACCGCATCGGTCTTCGAAGGGCCTTGCGGGTCTGTGTGAAACCGGCCGAGATGCTGTCGCACAGGGTCCGACGGGCGCGAGAAATCGCGTTCTCGAACCCAAATTGCGAACAAGATCGGATTTCGAATGAGCGACGGCGTCAGTTCCACCATCAAATCCGCCGCCCGCGTGTTCGAGGTGCTGGAACTATTCGAAAAGCTGCGCGAGCCTCTGACGTCGATCCGGGTCGGACGCCATCTGAACTACCCGGCGTCCAGCGCCTTGGCACTGCTGAAAAGCATGGTGTCTCTGGGATATCTGTCGTTCGACCGGATCGACCGAACCTATTTCCCGACGATCCGTGTGACGCTGTTGGGCCAGTGGGTGGAACACGCGGTCCACAGCGGCGATGGCAGTCTGATCGCCTTGGTCGAGGCCCTCATCAGGGCGACCGGGGAGTCCGTTTCGATCAGCGGCCAGAACGATCTGGACATGCAGTTCATCCATATCGCGCAGGGACCCCAGCATATCACGGTCAACCTGACGCCGGGCACGCTGGCCCCTCTGTTCCATTCGACGATAGGCCTGACGTCTCTGACCACGCGGCCGAACGATGAAATCGTGCGGCTTGCCGAGCGCCACAACAGGACGCGCGCCGGTGACGGGCCACCCGTGGATTCCAAGGCGATACTTGATGCCGTCGAAGGCATTCGTCGGCGCGGCTGGTTTGCCGGCTACGACATGTATATCGATGGTGTCGGGGCGGTCTCATGGGTGCTGCCCACGGATGACGGGCGCCGCAGTATGGTCATGGCGATCAGCGGACCGTCCGACCGGATCAGGCGTGACGAGGCGACAATCGTCAAGGCAGTCATCCCAATCTTGCATGACCACGGCTTCCTGCCGAATGCCGCTTCGCCGAAGCCGGTCAGATCGCGATAGAGGCGTATTTCAGCGAAAGGTATTCCTCGACGCCTTCACGCCCGCCTTCCCGGCCGATGCCCGAGGCCTTGATGCCGCCAAACGGGGCAGCAGGAGTGGAGACCACGCCCCGGTTCAATCCGACCATGCCGACCTGAAGCCTGTCAGTGACCCGCAGGCCCCGCGCCAGATCCCTCGTATAGACATAGGCTGCCAGACCAAAGGTCGTCGCATTGGCTATATCGATGGCCTCGGCCTCGTCGCGGAAGGTCTGAATTGTAGCGACCGGGCCAAAGACTTCGGTGTTGAGGATTTCGGCATGGGCTGGAACATTCGTCAGCACTGTCGGCGGATAGAAGAAGCCCTCGCCTTCCGGCATGAACCCGCCCGTCAGGACATCGGCTCCGGCATCGACCGCATCGCGAACAAGCGCCGCAACCCGGTCGCGTGCGGGGGCGTCGATCAACGGCCCGACCTGTGCGTCCGAAAGGCCGGGTCCTACAGTCATCGCCCCCATGCGATCGGCCAGACGCCTTGCGAAGTCATCGGCGACGCTCTCCTCGATCAGGAAACGATTGGCAGCCGTGCAGGCCTCTCCGATGTTTCGCATCTTGGCCAGAATGGCTCCGTCCAGCGCCGCGTCCAGATCCGCGTCGGCGAAGACCAGAAACGGATTGTCCCCGCCCAGTTCCATCGACATCCGCAGCATCCGGTCGCCCGCCTGGGCCGCCAGCCGGCGTCCCACGTTGGTCGAGCCAGTGAAGGAAACCTTGCGCGCAGCCGGATGCTCCATGCAGGTCGTCACCACCGGCGCGGCCCGGCGCGTCGTCACGACATTCAGGACACCCGCCGGAAGCCCGCAGTCCTGAAAGATCGCGGCCAGCGCCAGCATCGACAGCGGCGTCTGCTGAGCCGGTTTCACGATCATGGTGCAGCCCGCCGCGATCGCGGGGCCGATCTTGCGCGTGCCCATGGCCAAGGGGAAATTCCATGGCGTCACCAGGATGCAAGGTCCCACCGGCTCTCGCGTGGTCAGAATGCGTGCGGAACCATCTGGCGCCAGGCTGTATTGGCCCCCGAGACGAACCGCCTCCTCGGCGAACCAGCGCAGGAAATCCGCAGCATAGCGAACCTCACCACGCGATTCCGCCAGCGACTTGCCCATCTCCAGCGTCATCAGCCGGGCGAGACGCTCCTCATCGACCAGCATCCGCCGGCACGCGGCCAACAGTATATCGGAGCGCACGCGGGCCGGGGTCCGTGACCAATCGGCCTGTGCAGCAACGCAGGCCTCCATTGCCAGGATCGCTTCCTGCGGACCACCGTCCGCGACATCGGCGACGGAGCGGCCGGTTGCCGGGTCCAGAACCGCGAAGCGCGCGCCGCTCGCCGCCTCTCGCCACGCGCCGCCAATCAGCAACTGACGTGGCACATCACGGACGATGGCGCCCACCTCGGACATCAAGGCTTCGCTGACCATCAACCCGCGTCCCTCGCCATCCCGGCCGCGACCTGCGCCTCGGCGGCGCACACGAACGGCTTTGACAACAAGGCGAAGGCGATCGCGGCGATGATGGCGCTGGCCGTGCCGACGATGGCGGCGGAGATGCCGACCGCGCCTTTGTCCTGGAAGACGTAATCGGTGAACATGCCGGTGACGATCGGCCCGGCCGTCAGCCCGACCAGATTGACCAGCACCAGATACAGCGCCGACACCGTGGCCCGCATCCGGTTCGGCGTCACCAACTGCAATGATGCCGGCGCCGCGCCATAGGCGAAGGCGCCGAAGAACAGCACGACCGCCAGCGCCGCGATGGCCAGCGGCAGGGTCGGCATCAGCGGAAACGCGATGACCGGCGCGATCACCAGCAGCGACGCCGCCAAACCGATCTTGACCGTGGCGTCCGTCTTGCCCTTGCCCTGCATCCGGTCGCACAGGATGCTGCCGCAGATGATCCCGGCGGTCGCAAACACCAGCATGGTGAAGCCGACCAGATAGGCCCCCTGCTCCGGGCTGACCCCGAAGTGACGCGACAGATAGGGCCTGGCCCACAGCAGGGCGACATTGAACGGCACGCCCAGGAAAGCGAACCCGACAGTGATCAGGGCATAGGCGCTGCGGTGCTGGCCGATGTGCTTCCACGTCGCGTTCCAGTTCGACCTGAAGTCGACGGCGGCCGTGTCGGCGCTGCTCAGCTTGCGGGCGGGCTCCCGCACCGTCAGCATCAGCAACGCGACCAGCAGGCCGGGCAGACCGACAGCAAAGAAGGCCAACTGCCAGGACCGGACCTCGCCCAGCACCGGGATCTCGACCGACGGCGTCGTCCCGATCAACCCCACCACCAGACCGCCGCCCAGGATGGCCAGACCGGACCCGAGGTAGATGCCGATCGTATAGATGCCCAGCGCCAGGCTGCGGCGCTTGGGCGGGAAACAGTCCGAGATCATCGAATAGCCGGCCGGAGACAGGCCAGCCTCCCCCACGCCCACGCCCACGCGCGCGGCGAACAGCTGCCAGAAGGTGTGGGTCATGCCGCAAAGCGCGGTCATCACGCTCCACAGCGCCACGCTGCCCGCGATCAGATGCTTGCGATTGAACCGGTCCGCCACATAGCCCAGCGGCACGCCCAGGCTGACGTAGAAGATGACGAAGGCGAACCCGTGCAGCAGCCCGATCTGGGTGTCGTTCAGGTTCAGGTCGGCCTGGATCGGCTCGACCAGGATGGTCAGGATCGCCCGGTCCACATAGGCGAAGGTATAAGCGATCAGCAGAACGCCGACCGTGTACCAGGCCGTCGCGGGCGTGGGCCAACCGGCCTCTGCGGGCTTCGTGGGCGTGTCGGTCATCCGGCGACCTTCCAGCTGGGCGACCGCTTCTCGCGGAAGGCGGTGTAGCCCTCGCGGCCATAGGGTTGGGTTCGGTTGTAGGTCGAGAAGGTCTTCAGCTCGAGCGCGACGGCCTCGGCCAGCGTCAGGTCGGCGCCCTGCTGCAGCACCGACTTGCTGGCGGCGATCGTGGCGCGCGGCTTGTCGGTCAGGGTCTTGAGGAAGGCCTTTGACTCGTCCAGCAGTCGGGCGCGCGGCACGGACTTGATCGCCAGCCCATAGTCCACGGCCTCCTGCCCATGCAGGAAGCGCGCGCTCCAGATCAGGGCCTTGGCCTTCTGGTCGCCGACCTTGCGCTTCAGCCGCGTGGTCACCGCCGCTGGCAGCACGCCGGAATCGGTGTGGGCGTCGCCGAACGGGGCTTCGTCGGCGACGATGATGAAGTCGCAACCCAGCGAGAATTCGAAGCCGCCCGCCCGCGTCACGCCGTTGATGGCCGCCAGGGTCGGGATCGGCAGGGCCTCCAGGTTGGCGATAATCCCGGCGACCCGCGCCACGGTCGCATCGAACCAGTCCAGATCGGCGAAGGCCCGGTCCAGCAGTTCCAGATCCAGCCCGACGCAGAAGGCGCGATCGCCCTCCCCCGTCAGGACCAGGGCCCGCAGGGCTTCGTCCGCATGGGCCTCGGCCAGCACGGCCTCAAGCTCGTCCAGCCGCGCCTCGCTGATGGCGTTCAGCCGCTCGGGCGTGGCGAAGGTGACCACGCCGATGCCGTCTTCGATCTCGTAGCGCAGCGAGGAATAGGCCATCAGGCGGTCTCTCTGGTCTGGTCGGCGTGCAGATCGCGCAGCGCGGTCTTCAACACCTTGCCATTGGCGTTGCGCGGCAAGGCGTCGATGACCTGGAAGTCTCGCGGTCGTTTGTAGGCCGCCAGACCCGCCTCGCAGAATGACGAAAGCTCCGCCGCCGCGACCGGCTGATCAAGCACGACATAGGCGACCAGCCGCTCGCCCCAGCGCGGGTCCGGCACGCCGACGACGGCGGACTCGCGCACGGACGGATGAGCGTCGATGACCCCCTCGATCTCGCGCGGATAGACGTTCAGCCCGCCCGTGATGACCATGTCCTTCTTGCGATCGACGAT